>CAWENC010000001.1:0-3758812 GCA_963810395.1 uncultured beta proteobacterium
GCCATGGCGGCCGGCGAAGCGGCTGGTGGCGATAAACGCGGCAAGCAAAGCGCAGCACTGCTCATCTACAACGGGCAGGACTACCCGATGCTCGATTTGCGGGTCGACGATCACACAGAACCCCTGGTCGAACTGCACCGTCTGTACCAGGTCAGTCTGGAACGCTTTCAGCCTTTTGTCGCGTGCCTGGCCAGCCGCGAGCACCCGGCTGGCATCACGGATCGCAGCGTGATTGAAGCGGAAATCGCGCGTTTTCACGCTGCCCGCCGCCAGGCGTGCGAGACGCCCGCATGAGCGCCGCGCCGGGCCGTCTCCAAGCAAGCTCGCACCGCAGCGCGGAGCTTGTCCAATGAGCGCATTGCTCGAGGTCCGGGATCTGACAACCCGTTTCAAGGTCGACGGCGGCGAATTCACGGCCGTTGACGGCGTCAGCTTTTCGGTCGAAGCGGGTCGCACGCTGGGCATCGTCGGCGAGTCCGGCTGCGGCAAGAGCGTCACGTCGCTGTCCATCATGGGCTTGTTGCCCAAGGGCCAGGGCCGGATTGCCGGCGGCTCGATCAAGTTCGATGGCGCCGATCTGGTGCAGCTGCCGGCGGCCGCCATGCGCGCCTTGCGCGGCGACCGCATGGCGATGATTTTTCAGGAGCCCATGACGTCCCTGAACCCGGCTTTCACGATCGGCGACCAGTTGATAGAAGCGATCCGCTGCCATCGCGACCTGAGTCAGGCGGCGGCTCGCGAACACGCCATCGGGATGCTGCGCAAGGTGCGCATCCCGTCCCCCGAACAGCGCATGGACGCTTATCCGCACAAGCTCTCCGGTGGCATGCGCCAGCGCGTCATGATCGCGATGGCGCTGGCCTGCGAGCCGCAATTGCTGATCGCCGATGAGCCGACCACCGCGCTGGACGTCACGATCCAGGCACAGGTGCTTGACTTGATGCGCAGCCTGCGCGCCGACACCGGTGCCGCCATCATGCTGATCACGCATGACCTGGGCGTGATTGCGGAATTGGCGGATGAAGTTGTCGTCATGTACGCCGGTCGCGTGGTCGAGCGCGCCGGCGTCGCGAGCCTGTTCGCCGAGCCGCAGCATCCCTACACGATCGGCTTGCTCGGCTCTATCCCCAAGCTCCATCTCAAGCAGGCCCGGCTCGCCGCCATCGAGGGCCAGGTGCCCACCCCCATGACGGTCATGGCCGGCTGCCGCTTTGCCCCGCGTTGCCCGTTTGCCGAGGTCCGCTGCGAGGCTGCTGCGCCACCCTTGACAGAACTGGTAGCCGGGCATTTTGCGGCCTGCTGGAGGGCGCCACTGCCCTGGGAGCAGAAAGCATGAGCGCCGCGCCGGTGTCGAAGCCGCCACTGCTGCGGGCGGAGCATCTGGTCAAGCATTTCCCGCTGGGGCGCGGCCTGTTCGGGCGCGGCGACGCCGTCGTGCACGCGGTCGACGATGTGAGTTTCACGCTGGCCGCGGGTGAGACCATGGCCCTGGTTGGCGAGTCCGGCTGCGGCAAGTCGACCGTCGGCCGTTTGCTGCTACGCCTGCTGGACGCCACCTCCGGCCAGGTCTGGCTCGATGGCGAGGATTTGATGAGTTTGCCGCCGGCCGCCATGCGGGCACGCCGGCGTGACCTCCAAATCATTTTTCAGGATCCTTATTCGTCGCTGAATCCGCGCATGACGGTGGAGCAAACCCTGACCGAACCGATGCTGCTGCATGGTCTGGCCGTGGGACGCCGGCACGAGCGCGCCGCCGAGTTGCTGGACCTGGTGGGGCTGGCGCCGAACTACCTGCAACGCTATCCGCATGAATTTTCTGGCGGTCAGCGCCAGCGCATCGGCATTGCCCGTGCGCTGGCGGTGGAGCCGCGGCTGATCGTTTGCGACGAGCCGGTGTCGGCACTGGATGTGTCTATCCAGGCGCAGGTGGTCAATCTGTTGCAGGACATTCAGCGCCGGCTCGGCCTGGCTTATGTGTTCATTGCGCACGATCTGGCCGTGGTCAAGCACATCGCCTCGCAGGTGGCCGTGATGTACCTGGGCCAGATCGTCGAATACGCCGACAAGGAGCGCTTGTTTGCCCAGCCGCGCCATCCTTACACCCAGGCTCTGCTGTCGGCCATTCCGCTGCCGGAACCCGGGCGCGAACGCTCGCCGGTGCTGTTGCAGGGCGATGTGCCAAACCCGGTGTCGCCGCCCTCGGGTTGTCGCTTTCGCACCCGTTGTCCGCATGCGCAGCAACGTTGCACCGACGAAGTGCCACTATTGAGCCCGCAGGCCGGGCACAGTGTCGCCTGCCACTTCTGGCGCGATATCGCGCTGCCGCTGGCACTGCGCGGCGACGCCGCTACGCCGCCGCCGAATCGCCGGCTTGAGCAGTTGCAGGCGGCCTTCCTGCCGAAGGAGGCCCAGCATGTCTGATCGTCATTTTTTCAGCGGGCGCGCCGCCGCGTGTCCATCATCAACCACCAGGAGAGTTAATCCCATGCGTACCCTTTTACCCACTGGCCGGCTCGTGCGTACCCTCGTGCAGGCACTGGCTGTCAGCGCTGCCCTGAGTGCCGCCGCCGGCGCGCAAACGCTGCGCATCGGCCTGGCCGAAGACCCGGATGTGCTGGACCCGACGCTGGCGCGCACTTTTGTCGGCCGCATCGTGTTCGCCTCGCTGTGCGACAAACTGTTTGACGTCGACGAAAAACTGGCCATCGTGCCGCAGTTGGCAACTTCCTACCAATGGTCTCCGGACAACAAGGTGCTGACCTTGAAACTGCGCCCGGGTGTGACTTTTCACGACGGCCAGAAGTTCGACGCGGCCGCCGTCAAGTTCAATATCGAACGGCACAAGAATCTGGCCGGCTCGAACCGGCGCGGCGAATTGCTGCCGGTAACCAGCGTCGACGTGGTCGATGAGCTGACCGCCAAGCTGACCCTGACGGCGCCGTTTGCACCCTTGCTCAGCGTGCTGTCCGACCGCGCCGGCATGATGGTCTCGCCCAAGGCGGCGCAGGACAACCCCAATTTCGGCGCCAAACCGGTTTGCTCGGGTCCCTTCAAGTTCAGCGAGCGGGTGGCGCAGGACCGCATCGTGCTGGAGCGCTACCCCAACTACTGGAACAAGGGCGCGATTCATTTCGACAAGGTGATTTACCAGCCCATCGTCGACGCCACCGTGCGGCTGGCGAACCTGCGCTCGGGCCAGCTCGACTTCATCGAACGGGTCGCTTCTTCCGACATCGCGGCACTCAAGTCCGACAGCCGGTTCAATGTGGCGCGCATCACCGAACTGGGCTACCAGGGCATCACCATCAACACCGGTAAAAGCGAGATGGCGCAAAAGAATCCGCTGGGGCGCGACGCCCGCGTGCGTGAAGCGCTGGAACTCGCGATCGACCGCGGCGGTATCGTCCAGGTGGCGGTGGATGGTGAAGGCGAACCCGGCAACCAGTGGCTGTCGCCTGCCAACACTTTTTATGCCAGGAACGTCCCTATCCCGAAGCGCAACATCGAACGCGCCAAGGCCTTGCTGAAAGAAGCCGGTGTGCCGAACCCGAGCTTTACCCTGATGACGCCCACCACCTCGGACGGCCAGAAAGTGGCGCAAGTGATTCAGGCGATGGCGAAGGA
Source organism: uncultured beta proteobacterium (assembly GCA_963810395.1). GTDB lineage: Bacteria > Pseudomonadota > Gammaproteobacteria > Burkholderiales > Burkholderiaceae_C > Rhodoferax. The sequence continues at coordinate 3,625 of CAWENC010000001.1, forward strand.
AGCCGGCTTCGACATCAAGATCCAGTCGACCGAATTTGCCACCTCGCTGAACCTGGCCGACAAAGGGCAGTTCGAGGCCTACCTGCTGAACTGGAGCGGCCGCGCCGACCCGGACGGCAACCTGTTCAGCTTCTACGGTTGCAAGCAGCCCCTGAACTATTCGGGTTATTGCAGACCGGAGGTCGATGAGCTGCTGACCAAATCGCGCAGCACGCTGGACCCGACCTTGCGCGGCAAGCTGTTCGAGCAGATCGCCGCCGAGACCTTGAAGGACCGGCCGATTGTTTACATGTACCACCGCAAATGGCTGTGGGCATACAACAAGAAGCTGACCGGTGTGCGCGCCATTCCCGATGGCCTGATGCGGGTGCAAGGCCTGAAGATGTGAGGAAGCCCGCTTAAAGACTTTCCATGCTTACTTATTTCGTCAAACGCCTGGCGGCGGTGATCCCGACGATCTTCTTCGTCTCCATCATCATCTTTTGCCTGCAGCAGTTGCTGCCGGGCGACCCGGCGGTGATTCTGGCCGGCGAGGATCAAGACCCCAATGTGGTGGCCTATCTGCGCCAGAAGATGCACCTCGATGAAGCGTTGCCGGTGCGTTACGGCTACTGGATTGGCGGCGTGCTGCAGGGCGACCTGGGTGAGTCGCTGCGCATCCAGCAACCGGTACTGCAACTGATCAAGGAAAAATTGCCGGTCACGCTGGAGCTGGCGGCGCTGGCCATGGCGATTGCCTTGTTGATCGGCATCCCGGCCGGCATCATCTCGGCCGTCGCCAAGGATTCGGCCTGGGATTACGCCGCCAACCTGGTCGCCTTGTGGGGCTTGTCGACGCCCAACTTCTGGCTCGGGATTTTGATGATCCTGCTGTTTTCGGTATCGCTGGGCTGGCTGCCGGCGTCCGGCTATGTCAGCCCGTTCGAGGACTTGCGCGCCAATCTGGCGGCGATGATCATGCCGGCCTTCGTGCTGGGCAATGCCATTGCCGCCGTGTTGATGCGTCACACCCGCAGCGCCATGCTGCAAGTGCTGAATACCGATTATGTGCGCACGGCACGCGCCAAGGGGCTCGACGAGCGCAAGGTTGTGCTGAAACACGCGCTGCGCAATGCGCTGACGCCCATCATCACGCTGGGTGCGCTGGAGTTCGGCACCTTGCTGTCGGGGGCGGTGTTGACCGAGCAGGTGTTTTCGATTCCGGGCTTCGGAAAACTCATCGTCGATGCCGTCTTCAACCGCGACTATGCGGTGGTGCAAGGCGTGGTTCTGTTCACCTCCACCGTCTACATCGTGCTGAACCTGCTGGCAGATTTTGCCTACTTCTTCGTCAATCCACGCTTGCGAGGCTAATGAAATAATGACTACTCGCGTCCAATCGACAGCGATGCCGCGCGAAGCATCGCCGGCGCGGCGCGCCTGGCGCCGCCTGGTGCACCGGCGCGGCGCGATGCTGGGCTTGGCGATCGTGCTGCTGTTTGTCCTCACCGCCGTGTGCGCCTCCTGGATTGCGCCCTACGACCCGCTGGCCACCAGCTGGAGTGCGGTGCGAAAAGCGCCCTCAAGCGCTTACCTGTTTGGCACCGACGAACTGGGGCGCGATGTGCTCTCGCGTGTCGTCTGGGGTGCCCGCGCGTCGCTGCTGGCGGGCTTGGTCTCGGTCTGCATCTCGATGCTGTTGGGCGTTCCGGTCGGCTTGCTGGCGGGCTATCTGGGCGGCTGGACCGATGGCGTGATTTCGCGCCTGACCGATGCCATGCTGGCAGTGCCGTTCCTGATCCTGGCAATCGCGCTGGCGGCTTTTCTAGGCCCCAGCCTGAGCAATGCGATGCTGGCGATCGGCGTCTCCGCCACCCCGGTGTTCATCCGCCTGACCCGCGCCCAGGTGCTGGCGGTGAAGGTCGAGGACTATATCGAAGCGGCGCGCGCGGTCGGCAATCCGCACTGGCGCATCGCCTTGCGCCACGTGCTGCCCAATGTTCTGCCGCCCCTGATCGTGCAGTCGACGCTGGCGATCGCGGCGGCCGTCATCGCCGAGGCCAGCCTGTCCTTCCTGGGGCTCGGCCAGCAACCGCCGGCACCCAGCTGGGGCAGCATGCTCAACACCGCCAAAAACTACGTCGACAATGCGCCGTGGATGGCGGTCTGGCCGGGCCTGTCGATCTTTCTTCTTGTTTTATCATTCAACCTCCTGGGCGACGGCTTGCGCGACGCACTCGATCCACGCCACAAATAAATATGCCCCGCCCCATGCTGTCCTTCGACGCTCAAAATTATCCTTATCCATCGCACCGCAACGTGGTCTATGCGCAGCGCGGTATGGTCGCGACCTCACAGCCGCTGGCGGCGCAGGCCGGCTTGCAGGTGTTGCAGGCCGGTGGCAATGCCATCGACGCGGCCATTGCCACCGCAACGGCCCTGACAGTGCTGGAACCCAGCGCCAACGGCATCGGCGGCGACGCTTTTGCCCTGGTCTGGCACGGCGGCAAACTGCACGGCCTGAACGCCAGCGGTCCGGCCGCCGCCGCCAGCACGGCGCAGGGCTTGCGCCAGCTGGGCCACAGCGTCATGCCCAAATACGGAGCGCTGCCGGTGACGGTGCCCGGCACACCGGCGGCTTGGGCGGCACTTGCGCAGCGCTTCGGCCGCCTGCCGCTGACCCGGTCGATGGCGGCGGCCATCGCTTACGCCCGTGACGGTTATCCGGTGTCGCCCTCGGTAGCCTACGCATGGCAACAGGCGACCAAACTGTTTCGCGCCAATTTGAAGGAGGCGCACTTCCAGTCCTGGTTCGACACTTTTGCGCCGGAGCGCGCGCCGCTGGCCGGTGAAATCAAGCGCCTGGCGGGACACGCCGACACCTTGCAGGCGATCGCCGAGGACGGCGCCGCCAGTTTTTACCGCGGAGCCCTGGCAGAGCGTATCGCGGCTTGCGTGCAAGGCGCCGGCGGCCATCTCAGCGCTGCCGATCTGGCAGCCTATGAGGTCCAGTGGGTGGATCCGATCTGCGTCAATTACCGCGGCTTCGACGTCTGGGAAATTCCGCCCAACGGCCATGGCCTGGTGGCGTTGATCGCCTTGAACCTGCTGAAAGGTTTTGATTTTTCCGAGCGCGACACGGTGCTTACCTATCACCGCCAGATCGAAGCCATCAAGCTGGCCTTTGCCGACGGCCAGGCGCACATCGCCGACCCCCGGCACATGCGGGTCTCGGTCGCTGACCTGCTGTCGGACGCTTACGCCGACGAGCGGCGTGCGCTGATCAGCGAATCGGCGTCCCTGCCACTGCCCGGCACACCGGCGCACGGCGGCACCGTTTACCTGAGCACGGCCGATGCCGAGGGCAATATGGTGTCGCTGATCCAGAGCAACTACATGGGCTTTGGCAGCGGCCTGGTGGTACCGGGGACCGGCATCGCGCTGCACAACCGGGGCAATAATTTCTCGCTCGATGACGCGCATCCGAATTGCATCGCGCCCGGCAAACGCCCGTACCACACCATCATCCCGGGCTTTTTGACGCAGGCCGGTCGTCCGGTCGGACCGTTCGGCGTGATGGGCGGCTTCATGCAGCCGCAAGGCCATGTGCAGATGGTGATGAACACGGTCGATTTCCACTTGAATCCGCAAGCGGCACTGGATGCACCGCGCTGGGAGTGGGAAAAAGGCCAAACCGTCAACATCGAACACAGCACCGGTGAGCATCTGTTTCGCGGTCTGGCGGCGCGCGGCCACGAGGTCAACTGGCAGAACAACCGGCTCGCCTTCGGCCGTGGCCAGATCATCTGGCGCGACCTGGCGGGCGTGCTGTGCGGCGGCACCGAGCCGCGCACCGACGGCGCCGTGCTCGGCTGGTAGCGCGCCAGGCCGCTGACCCAGGAACAAGCCGCTACACCATGTTGTGGATGGCAAAACTCCTGAGATAGTCGTCAGGTTTGGCGGGGTCAAACACCTTGCCCATGATGCGGTGATTTTTGTAGGCGCCATCGGGCGGGCGCCAGCCCACCATCGCCATCTGCTTCTTGGCGTCAGTGAGCATGAAGACCTTTTCGGCAATCTGCCTGTAGTTCACCTCGGCCTTCAGATAGCCCCAGCGCTTCATCTGCGTGAGCATCCACACCGCCATCGACTGCCACGGGATCGGGTCGAACAGCACCCGGTCCGGCACGTTGCGATTGTTCCCCAGACCGTCGCTGAACCTGCCGGTCATGATCTGCGTCAGCAGTTCTTCGGGTTGGTTCAGGTAGGGCGCCGGGGCAATCGCCCGGACCACCTGGTCGCGCGCGCCCGGCTGGCTGGCCAGCACCGAGGCGTTGATGACAGCGCGGTAGAGCGCGGCAAAGGTGTTCGGATGCTTCTGGATGAATTCGGTCGAGGTGCCAAAGGCACAACAGGGGTGCCCGTCCCAGATGTCTTTTGTCAGGATATGGATGAAGCCCACACCGTCGTACACCGCCCGCTGGTTGAAGGGTTCGGGTCCCAGAAACCCGTCGATGTTGCCAGCCTTGAGTTCGGCCACCATCTGGGGTGGCGGCACCAGTTTGAGCTGGACGTCGGTGTCGGGATTCAGGCCGTGCTCGGCCAGGTAGTAGCGCAGCAGGAAATTGTGGATCGAATATTCAAACGGAATGCCCAGCTTGAAACCCTTCCAGTCTTTCGGGTCGCGGTTGGCTTTGTGCCGCAGATGCAGGGTAATCGCCTGTCCGTTGGTGTTCTGGATCGACGCCACGTGCATGCCCGCCGCACCGGACCCCAGGCCCAGTGACATGGCCAGCGGCATCGGCGAGAGGAAGTGCGAGGCATCGTGCTCGCGGCTTAGAACCTATCCGTAAATAATATTTGCCGTCAACTTCACTTTGCGAAACGCGATGATCGCGGCGGCGATGTGGTTGAGTGCGACGAAGCTTCTCTCAAGTTTCTCGTACCGCACCAATAGCTTGCGAAAGCGATTGAACCAGCTATGGCAAACCTCGACCACCCATCGTCGTGCCTTCTTGCTTGGGTCACGTTTTTTTGCATCTGCCTCCGTGCGCCGACCAACAACGTGGGGGATATAGCCATGCGCCTCGATGATTTCCAACGCGCGTTTACCTCGATACCCGGCATCGGCACACAGATGCTTGCTGCGCCGTTGGCTTGGAGTCTTGCGCTTGACCATGATGGCCTGCAAAACTTGATCAAGTTGCGTCACGTCATGCTCATTGGCCCCGGTCACGACGAGCGACAACGGGACGCCACGGCCGTCGACCAACAAGTGTCTCTTGCTCCCCTTTTTTCCCCCGATCAGTTGGGTTGCGTCCCACTGCCTCTTGCGCCAGAGGCGCTTTGAACATGGCCCCATCGATACTTTGCCATCGCCACGCGATGCCCTCCATCTGGTCATATTCGGCAAGCCCGGCTTGCCAGATTGCCTCGAATACACCGGCGCCCTCCCATTCCAGAAAGCGCTTGTGGATCGCGCTGGCGCTGCCGAATCGCTCTTTGGGCAGCGCCTTCCATTGGCAACCCGTGCGCAAGACGTACACGACCGCCTCGAATACCTGTCGCGCTGGCTTGGGTGGCCGCCCTGCGCCGGCCTTGCGCATGTACTCTTTGGTTGCAGGACGCTCACGCACCGGGATCAACGGTTCGATACGTTCCCAAAAATCGTCAGTCACAACCCACGAATCAACTCGCTTGCGTGTTGCCATGCATTCGCTCCAAAACCGCGTGAAGTACGGCTTGGAACGGTATTCTACTATTTACGGATAGGTTCTTAGCATCTTGTCCCGGATCGTGCCCCAGCCAGCGGTCTTGACCAGCTGGACGTTGAGTCCCTCCTTTTTGTACAGCCCCAGCGGGTCGGCCATGATCAGCGGCGTAGCGCAGGTGATGGCGATGAAACCGATTTTCAGGTTCTTTTTCTCGGGAGCGCCAGGCTCTTGCGCCATGGCTTGCAGGGCGGTCAGCGCGCCTGCTGGAAGAGCTGCGGCTATTGCGGCGCGCGCCGTGCCCGCGCCCACCGCCCCCAGAAAGCGTCGCCGCACACGGTCGACGGGGAAAATGGCCTTGACCAGACTGGCCTCGATCAGGCCGCTCTGATAGTGCTCGACCTGCGCCGCGACGCTGGGCCTGGCTGCGCAGGTGAGCAATTCATGCCGCGCGCCACAGGCGCAAGCCGGCTGCAAGGGCTGGTCGGGGTCGTAGGGGTCGATCGGGGTGGCGTGCATCTGACATCCGGGCTCAGTACTGCTTGTATGGCAGGAACTTGCCCGACAGCACCACGTTGACGCGGTCGCCCTTGGGATCAGGCTGGCGCTCGATGTCCATCGAAAAATCGATGGCGCTCATGATGCCATCGCCAAATTCTTCGTGGATCAGTTCCTTGATGGTGCTGCCATAGACGTTGACGATTTCATACCAGCGGTAGATCAGCGGGTCGGTCGGCACCGGTGTCGGCAGTGAGCCTTTGTAGGGCGCGACTTGCAGCCACTTTTGCTCGTCGGTGGTCAGGCCAAAAATCTTGCCGACGATCCTGGCCTGTTTGTCATCCAGCGCCATCTGGCCCAGACAGGCGGCCGTGACCCACTCCTTGGAGAGGCCCACTTTTTTGGCTACAGCTTCCCATTTGATGCCCTTGGCAACTTTGGTGCTGATGATTTTTTCGGTGATGTCGTTGCGGTTCATATTGGCTCCGTTGCTAGAGATGAAGTTGGAAGGTAGGTGAAAAACAGGCTCAGTGCGCGATGGCGCGAGTGACCAGAAAATCAACAATGTGATTGCGCAGCTCGTAATAGCCATCCAGGTGATGCAGGCCGGCGCGGGTGCGCGCACGCGGCAGCGGATTGAGCACCACCTCGGCGATGCCGCCCGGCAAGTAAGCAGTTTGCGCCGACGCGCCCGCGCCGCGCGGCGCAGGCACATAGGCGTTTTTCATCAGCAGGATGCGATCGGCCAGCAAGATGGCTTCATCCACGTCGTGCGTGATCATGAACACGGTTTGCTGCGTCTGGCGCACGATGCCCAGCAGCTCATCCTGGATGGTGCCGCGGGTCAGCGCATCGAGTGCACCAAAGGGCTCATCGAGCAGCAGCATCTTTGGCTGGATGCAAAAGGCGCGCGCAATGCCGACACGCTGCTTCATGCCGCCCGAGAGCTGCGCCGGTTTCTTGTCGATGGCGGCGCTCAGGCCCACCATGGCGACGAACTTCTCCACCTGCGCATTGACCTCGGCCCTGCCCCAATCGGGCCAGCGCGATTTCACGGCGAAGGCAATGTTCTGGCGCACCGTCAGCCAGGGCATCAGCGCGTGGCTCTGGAACACCACGCCCCGCTCCAGGCCCGGCCCAGTGACTTCGCGGCCATCCATGAAGACGTTGCCGGAGGTCGCAGTGTCCAGTCCGGCCAGCACATTCAGGATCGTGGTCTTGCCGCAGCCCGAGTGACCGATGATGCAGACAAACTCACCGCGCGTCAGTGAAAAATTGACGTCGGCAAACACCGGCTTGGCCGGCACAAAGGCCTTGCTGAGCCCTTCGATCTTGAGTAAGGCATCCACGTTGCGGGTCTTTCCTTGAGGTATGGCAGCTGGCGCGAACAGGGCACGGGAAGGAACATCACTCCACATAGGTCACCGCCTTCTGCGCCTGCGCAAACAGCAGATCGAGCAGCATGCCGACGATGCCGATCACGACTATGGCAAAAATCACATTCGTCAAAGACAGGTTGTTCCACTCGTTCCAGACGAAGTAGCCAATGCCGGTGCCGCCGACCAGCATCTCGGCGGCCACGATCACCAGCCAGGCAATACCCATGCTGATGCGCATGCCGGTGAGAATGGTCGGCGCAGCCGCCGGCAGGATGACCTGAAAGGCGCGGCGCAACGGGCTGACCTCCAGCGTGCTGGCCACGTTGAGCCACTCGCGCTTGACCGAGGCCACGCCGAACGCGGTATTGATCAGCATCGGCCAGATCGAGCAGATGAAGATCACGAAGATGCCCGACACCGACGAGTCCTTGATGGTGTACAGCGCCAGCGGCATCCAGGCCAGCGGCGAGATCGGTTTCAGCACCTGGATGAACGGGTCCAGCGCGCGACTCAGCAGCGGCGACATGCCGATCACGAAGCCCAGCGGTATCGCCACCAGGCAGGCCAGCAAAAATCCCAGGGCCACCCGGCCCAACGAATGGCCCAGCTGGATGGCGATGCCCTTGTCGTTCGGTCCGTTGTCATAGAAGGGATGGCTGATGTGCGTAACGATGGTCTGCCCCATCTGTGCGAGCGTCGGAAAACCCACCGCCTTGGCCGAGCCCGGGTCCTTGCCCATCATCTTCTGGTACTCGATCTGCTCGGCACTCAGGCCTGCGGCCTGCGCCGCCGGGCCGGATGACAGCGTCGCAATGTGCCAGGCCCCCAGGAACAGGGCCAGCACGATGGCCGAGACCAGCCCGGCGCGAAAACCCAGTGTTTTCCAGAGCGCCATCTCAGGCCACCTTGTGAATGGCAAAGCTCTTGCTGTACTCGGCCGCTTTGGCGGCATCGAACTCGCGGCCCATGATCCTGAACTTGGGGTAGGCGCCGTCCGGTACTTTCTGCTCCAGCGACTTCATGTGCTTTTTGGCGTCGGTCAGCAGGAACACCTTTTCGGCAATCTGCTTGTAATTCACATCGCCCTTGATGTAGCCCCAGCGCTGCATCTGCGTCAGCATCCAGACCGCCATCGACTGCCAGGGCATGGGGTCGAAGTCGGCCCGATCCGGCACATTCTTGATGTTGCCCAGGCCATCGGCAAACTTGCCGGTGAGCACCTGGGTCAGCACCGCCTCGGGCTGGTTGAGGTATTGCGCGGGGGCAATCACCTTGGCAATCAGCTCGCGGTTGCCGGGCTGGCGTGCCATGGCGGCGGCGGTGAGCACGGCGCGGTACAAGGCAGCAAAAGTGTTCGGGTTCTTCTGGATGAACTCGGTGCTGGTGCCAAAGGCGCAGCAGGGATGGCCATTCCACAAATCCTTGGTCAGCAGGTGGATGAAACCCACTTCTTCATACACGGCGCGCTGGTTGAACGGATCCGGGCCGAGGAAGCCGTCGATGTTGCCGGCGCGCAGATTCGCCACCATCTCGGCAGGCGGCACGACGCGGATCTGCACGTCGGTGTCGGGGTTGATGCCGGCTTCGGCCAGGTAGTAGCGCAACAGGAAGTTGTGCATCGAATAGTCGAACGGAATGGCGAACTTGAAGCCTTTCCAGTTCTTCGGATCGCGGTTGTTCTTGTGCTTCAGGCTGAGCGTGATGGCCTGACCATTGATGTTCTGGATGGTGGCGACGTTCATCGGCGTGGCGACAGAACCCAGACCCATCGAAATCGCCAGTGGCATCGGCGACAGAAAGTGCGTGGCGTCGTACTCCTGGTTGATCATCTTGTCGCGGATCAGCGCCCAGCCAGCCGTCTTGGTGACTTCAACGCTCAGGCCCTGCTTGCTGTAAAAGCCCAGCGGGTGCGCCATGATCAGCGGCGTGGCGCAGGTGATCGGGATGAAACCAATTTTGAGCTTGGTCTTCTCCAGTGCATTCTTGTCCTGCGCCATCGCCTGCAGGCTGGCCACCGGCAACACGCTGGCAATGGCGGCCATGGCCGTGCCCTTGCCGACGGCGCGCAGGAAGCGGCGCCGCACTGCGTCCTGCGGGAACAGCGCCTTGACCAGCGTGGCCTCGATGAATTCATTGGAATAGGCCTCGAACTCGCTGGTCAGGCTGCGGCGTTTGAGCTCAACGGCGGCACTGGCGGCAGACGCTTCCTGCTGGTGCTCGGCCAGCGTGTGGTCCTTGCCGCAGCTGCACTTCAGCATCAGCGGACGGTCGGCGTTGTAGGGGTCAAAGTACTGTGTCATGGCTTCAGCTCTCAAGAGTGGATGCCTTCACTTACGCAAAGGTCGGGCCAACTTGAAGCGCGGGCCAGCACACAGCGCAATTCGCACCCGGCAGGACGACAGCCTGTAGGGCCGGCACTACAAACAGCGACTCAATTCAAGCACCCGACACAGACCGGCCTTGCCGTTCGGCGTAAAGCGCCAGTTCCACATCGTTTTTGGCTCCGGTCTTCTCAAGGATGCGGGAGCGATAGGTGCTTACCGTGTTGGGCGCCAGCTTGAGTTGTGCACCAATTTCGCTCACCGATTGACCTGCGGTCAGCAGGCGAAACACCTGGTACTCGCGATGCGACAGGGCATCCACGCTCCCGCTGCCGGATTTGGCTGCCGTACCCCCCACCGCGGCGGCCAGAGCCTCCGCCGTGACGGCAGTGACATACCTGCCGCCAGCGGCGACCTTGCGCACCGCCGCCAGCATGTCATCCGGATCGGCGCTCTTGTTGAGATAGCCGCCGGCGCCCAGCCTGATGCAGCGCACCGCGTACTGATTTTCCGGGTAGGTGCTGAGCATCAGGACCGGCAGCGCGGGATGCTCGCGTCGCAAAACCTGCAGCACCTCCAGACCGTCCCGGCCCGGCATGGCGATGTCCAGCAGCACCAGGTCCAGCCCGCTGGCACCGCCCAGTGCCGCAACCCGCTCCAGCACCTCCGGCCCGGTCTGCGCCTCGGCCAGCACGCCCAGATCTGGTGCATCGGCCAGAACCTGCTTCAGTCCTTCGCGCACGATGCGGTGGTCATCACCAATCAGGATCCGTATCATGCTATACATTCAATAGCGGCATGCGCAATCTGAATAAGACCCCCAGGCCGATTTGGCTTGAAATTTCGAGATCTCCGCCAAAATGGCGGGCGCGCTCGCGCATGCCCATCACGCCATAGGCCGTGGCGGCTTCGAATGCCTGGGCGGCGGCGCCGCAACCGTTGTCCTGCACCGCCAGCGTCAACACGCCGCCGTCTACCCGAATGCGCAGCGTGAGTTCGCTGGCGTGTGCGTGCCGCCCCACGTTGCTGAGCATCTCCTGAAAAATGCGGAACACCGCCATCGCTTCCGGCTCGGGCAGCTCCACGCCTTCGGTGCCCTGCATGTCCCAGTCCAGCGTGAGTTCGGCAGACTGCGCAAATTCATTCGCCTGCCATTCAAGTGCCGCCCACAGGCCCTGATGGTCGAGGATGCTGGGGCGCAGGTCGGTGATGATGCGGCCCACGTTCTCAACCGCGCGCTCGATCAGACCGCTCATGTTCTGGCACTTGGCTCGCAGCCGGTCCCGCATCGCCTCGGCCTCGTGCGGCTCGCGCCGCTGCTGTTCGCCCAGGCGCTTGTCCATCCAGTTCACATCCATCTTCAGCGCCACCAGCAGGCTGCCCAGCTCATCATGGACTTCCCGGGCAATGCGGGTGCACTCGTCTTCACGAATCTTCTCGGAATAGGCGGCCAGTTCGCGCAGCTGGCCCAGAGCGGCTGACAGTTCTTGCGTGCGATCCTTGACGCGCTGCTCCAGCTCATCATTGGCCAGAGCCAGTCGATGGTTGGCATGCGCCAGCTGTGCATTCACGTGCTGCAGGATATCGGCCGCGCGCTTGCGATCGGTGATGTCCACAAACGTGACCACCGCGCCGCGCACCTGATCGTCCTGCAGGATCGGGTGGCTGGAGTACTCGACCGCAAAAGAACTGCCGTCGCAGCGCCAGAACACCTCGGAGTCAATGCGACAGGGCTGGGCCGCGCGAAAGGCGTGGAAGATCGGGCATTCGTCCACCGCATAGTGGCGGCCGTCGGGATGCGAGTGATGCGTCAGGTAATGCATGTTGCGCCCCAGCACCTGCGACGGCGCCCAGCCCAGCATGCGCGCTCCGGCGTGGTTGATAAAGGTGCAGCGGCCCTCCAGGTCGATGCCGAAGATGCCCTCGCCGGTGGACTCCAGCAACAGGGCCAGCTGGTTCTGCCAGACGTGGTCAACCGGCGCCAGCGGCGATGTCAGAAGCTCCTGGGCGTCGATATGCATACTGGCACAGCAAGCAATGGCTGTGCCAGCTTGCCGTCACGCGGCTTCTAGCGCAGCAAAATCAGCGCTGTTCCGACCACGGTCAGCCCGGCACCCAGCCAGGCGCCCAGCGCTGGGGCGCGGCCCAGACGCAACCACAACAAGGGCAGCACCAGCACCGGTGAAACCGACGACAGAATCGCGACCATGCCGACATCACCTTTTTTTAGCGCAATCAGGATCAGCGTCATGCCGACACCCATGCCGATGAAGCCATTCAGCGCGGTTTGCGCCAGCACCCGCAGGTTCGGCGCCTGCTGTGCCCGTGCCGCGGCAAAGCCGGACCACAGCAGTATGAAATGAACACCACAAGCCACCGACACCCGAACCGCAGAGGCGGCAATCGGATCGACATCGGCGCTCATCACCGGCTTGGCGATCAGCGAACCCACGGCCTGGCACAAGGCGGCCAGCAAACCCAGCGCCACGCCGCTGCCGACATGCCCCTGGTCTGACTCCCAGGCGTGGCTCTCTTCCTTGTGCCGGCCCAGCAGGATGGCGGTCATGACGCCGCCCATCGTCAAGCCAGCGCCCGCTGCGGCTTGCAGGCTCATGCGCTCGCCCAACAACCAGAAGCCCAGCAGCGCACTGAACATGGCATGGGTGGCAAACAGCACGCCGGCGCGACGCGGCCCGAGCCGGTTCATGGCGGCAAACAGCGCGGTGTCTCCGACGAAGATGCCAATCAGGCCGCTGAGGGCCATAGCGCCCCCGGATTCCAGCGGAAACGTGCGCCAGCTGCCGCTGGCCAGCGTCACACTCCACAGCATCACGGCGACCATCAGCATGCGCCAGCGGGTGAAGGCAAACGCACCCAGATGCCGCGCCGGTGACACCGACAGAAGACTGCCCAAGGCCCAGCAGGCAGCCGCGCCCAGCGCGAGCAAATCAAAAACAGCAAACATGAAACTAGCGCGAAGCGGACTCGGGTTTTGCCACCAGCGTACTCAAGGGTAACTGCTCAATTTCTGCCAGCAGCTTGGCCAGGCCGCGTCCTGCGGCATCCACCACGGCGCGGCCCTTTTCGCTCGTGGCAGCGGCAGCGTTGCCGACCGCGCCGGCCGGGTTGTAATCCTGCATCTGCCAGCCAAGCTTGGCACTTGTGCCATTGCCCAGAATGTCAAAGCGCTGCGCCCGGTCCTGCGACGTGGAAGCAAAATTTTGCGCCTGTGCCATGTCCACGTGCGCCGGATCCAGCGCCAGCATCATCGAAGTTTCAATGTCACCGCCGTGGATGCCGAAACGGTGTTCGTCGGCGCTGAACAGGGTATTGACGTCGTGGCCGGCGGCATCCAGCAGCGGCAAATTGAACCAGCTGGCGCTGTACACCAGCAGGTCCAGACGCGCGCGCAAATCACGCGCCACCAGATCCATGACGCTGACCTGACCGCCGTGAGAATTGAAGATCAGCAGCTTCTTGATGCCCGCTGCCGCCACCGACTCACCGAGATCGGTCCACAGCCGCAGAATCGTCTCGGACTTCAGCGTCAGCGTGCCGGGAAAACGCGCGTGCTCGGGGCTCAAACCCACGGCTTGCGTCGGCAGGAACAGAACTTTTACGTCAGGCGCCAGATGCGGCAACGCTGCCGCCACCACGCCATCCACCAGCGCCGTGTCCACGCTCAGCGGCAAATGCGGGCCATGCTGCTCGGTCGCAGCGACCGGCAATACAGCGATGGTCCGTTCCGCCTGACCGGTAGCGATCAGTTGGGCAAAGTCCCGCGTGGACAGGTCGGCCCAGAATCTGGTTGGATTTGTCATGGGTCTATCTTAGAGCCAGCGCGTGGCGCCTGAAGCTGACAACATGGGCAAGAGGTCAATCAGGCCTTTTTCAGAAAGCAGGCTTTGAGCATAAAACTGCCCGCGTCCATCCGGCAATCGACCTCGTGGTCACCCGAGGCCAGCTTGATGCTTTTGACCTTGGTGCCTTTTTTCAGGACGGTGGACGAGCCCTTGACTTTCAGATCCTTGATCAGGATGACCGAGTCGCCGTCGGCCAGCGGGTTGCCGTTGGCGTCCTTGATGACGCCACTGTCTTCGTCGCTGTGGTCGGCCGGCGCTTGTGTCGGCCACTCATGCGCGCAATCGGGGCAGACAAAGTTGTCGCCGTCCTGGTAGGTGTTTTCAAGGGTGCATACGGGGCATGGGGGCAGGTTTTGCATAGTGTGTTTCTGGATCATGAGGGTTGTGGCCGTGCCGACGGTGCTGGCACATGCCGCTCCTGGCGCTGCGCCAGCGTCTTTACAGCGCGAATTTTAGGCGCAAGCCGCTTGGGCAACAGTCCTTTTAAAACCCGCGGACTGGCGCGTGCGCCGCTGGTGGTGTAGTCGGCCAGCAAGGTTTCTTGAACGGTCTCTGCGGGCAAGCCGCAGTGGACGCAGAGGTAATCAGACAGCGCATCCACCAGCACCTCGGGCGACTGGCCACTGGTTTTGCGACTTGTCTGCCACAGCCAGTCGGAAAAACCCAGAAATGCACAAAACGGTGATGACGTGGTGTCACGGGCGTCGGCTTGGCCACTCGCATTGGCATCCACTCGGGCGGGCGTGCCCTCACCCACCAGCAACTGCAGGGTTTGCCGGAAGCGCCCCGAGTTGGCGACCAGATCCCAATATCGCGAAAAGCGGGTAAAGCGCTGCAATGTGGCGACGTCAACCGCCCCGGTTTGCAGCACGGTGTAGGGCGGGCACGGGTCATACAACATGGCGTGCTCGGCGCTGTGGCGGGCAATCGGCGTGCCGCGCAAACGCTTCAAAATGCCGAGCTGGATTTCGTGCGGCCTCAGTGCATACAGGCGGTCAAAGCCGGCGGCAAAACTTGCCAGTGTTTCGCCGGGCAGGCCGAAGATCAAATCGGTGTGCAGGTGCGCCTGCGACTCGGTGACCAGCCAGCGCAGATTGGCTACGGTCCGGTCGTTGTCCTGCTTGCGCGAGATGCGCTGCTGCACTTCCACGTTAAAAGTCTGGATGCCGATCTCCAGCTGCAGCACACCCGGCGGAAAGCGCGCGATCATGGCCCTGAGGCGCTCCGGCAGGTGGTCGGGAACGACCTCGAAGTGCAGGAACAGATCATCTGTCAATCGATCCAGAAAGAACTGCAGGATGCGCACCGAGGCGTCGATTCTCAAATTGAACGTTCTGTCGACAAACTTGAAGTTGCGCGCGCCGCGTTGATGCAAAACCTGCATCGCGGCCAAGAACACATCCAGATCAAAAGCCCAGGCGGTCTTATCGAGCGAGCTCAGACAAAACTCGCACTTGAACGGACAGCCACGCGAGGCCTCTACGTACAGCAGACGGTGCGCCAGATCGGCGTCGCTGTACTCGGCATAAGGCAAGGCAATCTGGTCCAGCGGGGCTTGTTCTCCAGCAATCACCTTCATCAGCGGTTGCGGCCCATGCAGCAGGGCGCGGCACAGTCTGGGAAAACTCACGTCACCCCAGCCGGTGATCACAAAGTCGGCCAGGCGCACGATCTCCTGCTGCTCGACTTCGTGGCTGACTTCAGGTCCACCCAGCACCACCTTGATGGCGGGTCGCGCTGCCTTGAGCAGGCGCAGTACGGCGGTGGTCTGCGTCACGTTCCAGATGTAGACGCCAAACCCGATGATCTGCGGATTCAGCGCCAGCAACTCGTCCACGATCTCCTGCGGTTTGCGCGCAATCGTGAACTCGCGCAATACCGTCCGGGGCTTCAACTCGCCCATGTTGGCGACCAGATAGCGCAAACCCAGCGAGGCATGGATGTACTTCGCATTCAGGGTGCACAGGACAACGGAGGGCGCGGTGGTGGCGGCGTGCGGCATGCCGCTATTATCAAAGCATGACAAAAGACCTCTTTCGAACCGACTCTTATTTGACCGAGTGCACCGCCACGGTCACCGCCATCACGCCCCAGGGCATCGTGCTGGACTGCAGTGTGTTTTACCCGCTGGGTGGTGGGCAGGCCGGCGACACCGGCGTGCTGGTGCTGGCCAATGGCAGCGAAATCGCGATTACCGATACCCGCAAGCGCAAGGCGGAAGACGGCAGTTTCAATCAAGAAATATGCCATTTGCCACCGTCAGACGTGCTCGCCCAGCTATTGAATCAGGAGCAAGCCTCTGGCGGGTTGGCCGTGGGTGATACCGTGACCGCGCGCATCGACTGGGCCCGGCGCCACCGGCTGATGCGTTTTCACACCACGACGCACCTGCTGTGCCATCTGGTGCCGCAACTGGTGAACGGCTGCTCGATCACGCCCGACTACGCGCGGCTGGACTTCAACATGACCGATGCGCTGGACAAGGAGGCGCTTACAGCCGGCATTGCCCGGCTGGTGGAGGCGGCGCACCCGGTGACTGTAGGCGCCATCACCGACGCTGAACTGGACGCCAACCCGGCGCTGGTGAAAAGCATGTCGGTGCAGCCGCCGCGCGGCAGCGGCAAGATTCGCACGATCCGGATCGGCACCGACAAGCTCATCGACCTGCAACCCTGTGGCGGTACGCATGTGGCCAACACGCTGGAGATCGGCCAGGTCGTCGTGACCAAAATAGAGAAGAAATCAGCCACGACACGCCGCGTGGTGCTGGGCTTTGCAATTTGACATTTTTTGCAGGCACTAGACGAGCCTGGAATGCGATAATTTCGCCACATTGACTCCAGTAATCATTGACCTGAAACCCCGCCCTGCTTGTTAGCGTCCGACTCCCATCAGGCATCGGAGTTGCAAGCAAGAAACCGCAAGCTGTATCAGATGCACGAAATTACACGGGAGTAAGCCATGCTCAACATCTTCACGCTCGCCAATGGCCGGCTGTTTCAGGAAGAGATTGACTCTCTGGAAGAGCTCACCAGATTCCAGCCGATCTGGGTCGATCTGGAATCCCCGACGCTGGAAGAAAAACGCTGGGTCAAGCAGCACTACGGCTTGTCCATCCCGGAGGATGCGATGGACGAGGACATCGAGGAATCGGCCCGCTTCTACAAGGAAGACAACGGCGAGCTGCATATTCGCAGCGACTTTCTGGTTGCCGACGACGATGAACCCCACACCGTGCGGGTCGCCTTCATCCTGAATCTGGTGAACGATGAGCTCAAGAGCAAAGGCGTGCTGTTTTCGATTCACGACGAGGACGTTCCGGTATTCCGGCTGCTGCGCATGCGAGCGCGCCGGGCGCCTGGATTGATTGAGGATGCCAAGGAAGTGCTGCTCAAGCTCTTCGACGCCGACGCCGAATATTCGGCCGACACGCTGGAAGGCATTTACGACGAGCTTGAAAAAGTAAGCAACAAGGTGCTCTCGGGTGACGTGACCGACGCCATGGCCGGCGAAGTGCTGGGGGCGATCGCACGCCACGAAGACATGAACGGGCGCATTCGCCGCAACGTGATGGACACCCGCCGTGCCGTGAGCTTCATGATGCGCAGCAAGATGCTCAATGGCGAGCAGTTTGAAGACGCCCGGCAAATCCTGCGCGATATCGACTCGCTCGATTCACACACCGCTTTCCTGTTCGACAAGATCAACTTCCTGATGGACGCCACCGTCGGTTTCATCAACATCAACCAGAACAAGATCATCAAGATCTTTTCGGTCGCCAGCGTGGCACTGTTGCCGCCGACGCTGATCGCCAGCATCTACGGCATGAATTTCAAATTCCTGCCGGAGTTGGAATGGTCGATGGGTTACCCCTTTGCGCTGGCGCTGATGCTGGGCAGCGCGCTGGTGCCGATGTGGTATTTCAGGAAACGCGGCTGGTTGAAGTGAAATAGACCCGCAGCGCCCGTCGATCAGGCCCAGACAGCTATTTTTTTGATAGCAGTGGCATCAGCTTCTGAATGATCGCCAGCGCATAGCGACTCGCCACTTCGGTGACAAAGGTCGAAAAATCCACATGCGCCTGATCGTCGGCGCGGTCCGAGATGGTGCGTACCGCCGCAAAAGGCACGCCGTAATCAAAACACACCTGGGCCACGGCCGCGCCTTCCATCTCCACTGCCAGTGGTGTGAAACCGGCGCTCAGCAAGGCCTCTTGCAAACCGCGTGATTCGATGGCGCTCGATACAAAGCGGTCACCACTGGCGATCAGCCCGGCATGAACGGCTGCGCCTTTGGCCTGCTTATTTGAATCAAATTGGCCGCTAGCCTCTGTCAATCCTGCGTGAGCAGCTTCCAGAAGCATAGCGGTCAGGAGCGCATCGCAGGCAAAATGGGCGCGGCCGTAGAGCGGCACATGGTAGCGCGGGAAGATCGGCGAGGCATCCATGTCATGCTGCACGAAGGCATCAGCCACCACCAAGTCGCCAACCTGAACGTCGCTGCCGACACCACCGGCGACGCCGGTAAAGACGATGCGATCAACCTCAAATGCCTCGATCAGCGTGGTCGCGGTGGTGGCGGCGGCCACCTTGCCGATTTTCGACAGGGCCAGCACCACGCTGCTCCCGTGCAACTCACCGCGCCAGAAGTCGCGCCCGGCACGGCTGACCTTGACCGGATTCGAAAGTTGGTCGATCAGGCCCTGCTGCTCCTGGGCCAGGGCGCTGAGAATGGCCGTGGTGGACAATTACTTTTCGCGCAATTCCCGGCGCAGGATTTTGCCGACGGGGGTTTTGGGCAACTCGGTGCGGAACTCGATGGTCCGCGGCTGCTTGTAGCCGGTAAGGTTTTCCTTGCAATAAGCCCGCACCTGCGCCTCGGTCAAGTCCGGGTTCTTCTTGACAATCACCAGCTTGACCGCCTCGCCGGT
This sequence comes from uncultured beta proteobacterium, assembly GCA_963810395.1. Taxonomy (GTDB): domain Bacteria; phylum Pseudomonadota; class Gammaproteobacteria; order Burkholderiales; family Burkholderiaceae_C; genus Rhodoferax. The sequence continues at coordinate 22,306 of CAWENC010000001.1, forward strand.
CTTGGCGTCCGGCACACCAACGCAGGCGCACTCCATGACGCCGGCCAGCTGGGACACCACGTCCTCCAGCTCGGTCGGAAACACATTGAAGCCACTGACCAGAATCATGTCTTTCTTGCGGTCCACAATCTTGAAGAAGCCACGTTCATCCATGACCCCGATGTCGCCGGACTTGAAGTAGCCGTCGGCGGTCATGACCTTGGCGGTTTCATCCGGGCGCTGCCAGTAACCGGCCATCACCTGCGGCCCCTTGATGGCAATCTCGCCCGACTGCCCGATTGCCACCTCATTGCCTTCATCGTCGAGCAGCTTGAGCCAGGTGCTGGGCACCGGTACCCCTATCGTGCCCGAGTACTCGGTCGTCGTCACCGGATTCGAGGTGGCAATCGGCGAGGTCTCGCTCAAGCCATAACCCTCGGCAATGGCGCAGCCCGTCTTCTCGAACCAGAGCTTCGCCACGGCGCTTTGCACTGCCGTGCCGCCACCTGCCGAGACCACCAGATTGCGCCAGTCGACCTTGTTGAAATCGGCGTGATTCGCCAGGCTGTTGAACAGGGTGTTGACTGCCGGGAACACATGGATCTTGTGTTTGGCCAACTCGCCAAGTACCGCCACCGGGTCGCGCGGATTGGGAATCAGAATCAGCTTGCCGCCCAGACGCATCGCCAGCATCATGCCCACGGTGAAGGCAAAGATGTGATACAGCGGCAAGGCGCACACCAGGGTCACCTGCTCGGCAGCGGGAATCTTTTTGAGAGCCGGTTGAAACCAGCTCTCGGCCTGCAGCAAATTGGCCACCAGATTGCGATGCAGCAGCACCGCTCCCTTGGAGACGCCGGTGGTGCCGCCGGTGTATTGCAGCACGGCCACGTCGTCGGGTTTGATCTTCACTTTTTTCAGGCTGCCCGAAGTGCCCTTGGCGATGGCGGCATTGAAGCGCACCGCGCCCGGCAGCGAAAAGGCAGGCACCAGCTTTTTCTTCTGCCGCACCACATAATTGACCAGGGCTCCCTTGATCAATCCCAGCTGGTCGCCCATGGCGCACAGCACCACATGCTTGACCGGTGTGGTGGCGATGCACTTTTCAAGGACAGAAGCAAAGTTCTCCAGGATGACGATGGCTTTGGCACCGGAATCCTTGAGTTGATGCTCCAGCTCACGCGCCGTGTAAAGCGGATTGACGTTGACCAGCGTGAAGCCGGCGCGCAGGATCGCCACCACCGCTATCGGGTACTGAAGCACATTGGGCATCATGACCGCCACGCGATCCCCTCTGGACAGCCCCAGGCCTTGCAGATAAGCGCCAAGCGCCTGACTCAGACTGTCAACCTGCCTGTAACTTTGATCCTTGCCCATGAAGCTGTAGGCGCAGCTGTCGGAAAACTTCTTGAAGCTCTCCTCCATCATGTCCACCATCGACGCGTACTGGCCCGCGTCAATGTCAGCGGGCACGCCTGCGGGATAGCTCTTGAGCCAAACTCGATCAGTCATTGTGATGTCTCCAAAAATCTTGAATCAAGGCTGCATTCTCGCCTCAAACACAGCCCCGCAGAGCTGTGTTTTCCCTAATCGTCTGGAGACAGGAACCGGCTCAGGCTTTGAGCACCGCCAGCACTTCATCAAGCATCTTCTTGGCGTCGCCAAACAGCATGCGGTTGTTCTCTTTGTAGAACAGTGGGTTGTCCACGCCGGCATAACCCGAAGCCATGCTGCGCTTCATGACGATTGAGGTCTTGGCCTTCCAGACTTCGAGCACCGGCATGCCGGCAATCGGGCTGCCCGGGTCGTCCTGCGCGCTCGGGTTGACGATGTCATTGGCACCAATCACCATGCTGACATCGGTGGCCGGAAAATCGTCATTGAGTTCATCCATCTCGAACACGATGTCGTAAGGCACCTTGGCCTCAGCCAGCAGCACATTCATGTGGCCAGGCATGCGCCCGGCCACCGGGTGAATGCCGAAACGCACGTTCACGCCCTTGTCACGCAACAGCTTGGTGATTTCGAACACCGTGTGCTGCGCCTGCGCCACCGCCATGCCATAACCCGGAACGATGATCACGCTCTTGGCTTCACGCAACAGCTCGGCCGTTTCTGTGGCGCTCACCGATGTCACCTCACCGGCCGGCTGCGCGCCGCCCGCCGCCGCAGTCGGCTTGGCGCTGGTGGTACCAAAGCCGCCGGCGATCACGCTGATGAAACTGCGATTCATGGCGTTGCACATGATGTACGACAGAATCGCGCCACTCGAGCCCACCAGAGCACCGACCACGATCAGCAAGTCATTGGAAAGCATGAACCCGGTGGCGGCCGCAGCCCAGCCGGAATAGCTGTTGAGCATCGAAACCACCACTGGCATGTCGGCGCCGCCGATGGCCATCACCATGTGCACACCAAACAGCAGGGCAAGCACGGTCATGACGACAATTGGTGTCAGGCCGTCCTGCACCGTGTGGGCCTGCATGAAGACACCACCGAAATAAATCACCACCAGCAAGCCGGCCAGATTTAGCCAGTGCCGTCCCGGCAACAACATCGGGTTGCCACTGATGCGCCCCGAGAGCTTGCCAAAGGCAATCACCGAGCCAGACAGCGTCACGGCACCGATGAAGATGCCGATGTAGATTTCAAGCTCGTGAATGGTTTTCGCGGAGCCCTCGAAACCGGTGGTCGCAGTCGGGTCCACGAAAGTGGCAAAACCCACCAGCACGGCCGCCAGACCCACCATGCTGTGCATGAACGCCACCAACTCGGGCATTTGCGTCATCTGCACCATGCGCGCCAGGTACAAGCCGATGCTGCCGCCCACCAGCATGGCGGCAATGATCCAGGCATAACCGCCGCTGTTGACTTGCGGCCCAAAGACCGTGGCCAGCACGGCAATCGCCATGCCTATCATGCCGAACAGGTTGCCTCGGCGCGAGCTTTCCTGGTTGGACAAACCGCCCAGGCTCAAAATGAACAAAATGGTAGCGCCGATATAGGCGACCGTGGCCAGACTCGAATTCATGCGTGGCTCCTCTTTATTTACGGAACATGGCCAGCATGCGCTGGGTGACGGCAAAGCCGCCGAACATATTGATGGCGGTCAGGGCAATGCCAACCGCCGCAACCCAGGTGATCAGCTCATTGGGCCGGTTGACCGCGCCGACCAGAGGCGATATCTGTACCAGGGCGCCAATCGCAATAATGCTGCTGATGGCGTTGGTCACGCTCATCAGCGGTGTATGCAACGCAGGCTTCACGTTCCAGACCACCATGTAGCCGACAAAGCAGGCCAGCACGAACACCGTGAAGTGCGACATGAACTCCTTTGGTGCGCTGTGGCCGATCAGCCAGAACAGCACTGCAGCCACGGCAAACATCACAGTCAGTTTGCCAGCAGGCATGGGGGCACTCGGCTCGCCATGGCCGTGCGCCTTTTTGGCGCCAGATGCTGCCGCTGGTTTTGCCGCAGCTGGTGCAACCGCCGGCAGTTTGGGCGCCGGCGCTGGCCAGGTGATGTTGCCTTCCTTGATGACCGTCAGACCGCGGATGGCATCGTCTTCCATGTTGACGTTGATGATGCCGTCCTTGGTCTTGCACAGTTCCTCGGAGAGCCGGAACAGGTTGGTCGCGTACAGCGTCGAGGACTGCTTTGCCAGCCGGCTCGTCAGATCGGTGTAGCCGACGATGGTGACGCCGTGCTTGACCACCACCTGGCCCGGCTCGGTCAGCTCGCAGTTGCCGCCCCGCTCGGCCGCCATGTCGACGATCACGCTGCCCGGCTTCATGCTCTTCACCATCTCGGCGGTGATCAGCCTGGGCGCGGGCTTGCCGGGGATCAGCGCGGTGGTGATGATGATGTCCACCTCCTTGGCCTGCTTGGCGTACATCTCGCGCTGGGCCTGCTGGAAGCCCTCGCTCATCACCTTGGCATAGCCGCCGCCGCCGCCGCCTTCTTCCTCATAATCGACCTTGACGAATTCACCGCCCAGCGACACCACCTGGTCGGCCACTTCGGCACGCGTGTCGTTGGCGCGCACGATGGCGCCCAGGCCGGCGGCGGTGCCGATCGCAGCCAGACCAGCCACGCCGGCGCCAGCGATGAAGACCTTGGCCGGCGGCACCTTGCCCGCAGCCGTGATCTGGCCGTTGAAGAATCGGCCGAAGGCGTTGGCGGCCTCGATGACGGCGCGGTAGCCGGCGACGCCGGCCTGGGAGGTCAGAGCGTCCATCTTCTGGGCGCGGGAGAGCATGCGCGGCAGCGCGTCGATGGCCAGCACGGTGACCTTGCGCGCCGCGAGCTGCTGCATCAGTTCCGGGTTCTGCGCCGGCCAGATGAAGGTTATCAGGGTCTGGCCCTCGTGCATCAGGCCGACTTCTTCAGCGGTCGGTACGGACACCTTGAAGACGATGTCCGAACTGGCCCACAACTGGGCCGCGTCCGGCACCACGCTAGCACCCGCAGCCCGGTAAGCCTCGTCGCTGCAATTGGCAGCGTCACCGGCACCCGATTCGATGGCAACCGAAAAGCCCAGCTTGATCAGTTTCTCCACCACCTCAGGCACGGTAGCAACGCGCTTTTCTCCTGGAAATACCTCGCGCGGCACGCCGATACGCTGTGGCGATTTGCTGATCTCGGGGTTGGCGCCGACAGGGGTAGTTCCCGATGTCGTGCCGGTAGATACGCCAGTTTGCATGAAGCGACTCCTCAACTAGATTTTTGCAATAGATCGTGCGGGTACCTCTGCGCGGCTGACAACCGGGGAGGCACTGCGACGCAGAGCTTAACTGAATTTGCCCCCGTTTCGATCAGGGTCAAGCATGATGTGGGTCAACAAAAGAGTAATCTTCTGCAACCGGGGCCAAGCGGGTGGCCGTCGCCGAAACCAGCTTTGACGGCGCGGGATAATCCCACGCTTATGGACAAACAAGCTATTGGGCAACGCGTGGTGGTCGGTTTGAGCGGTGGCGTGGACTCCGCGGTGAGTGCCTGGCTGCTGAAACAGCAGGGCTACGAGGTCATCGGCATCTTCATGAAGAACTGGGAGGACGATGACGACAGCGAATACTGCTCCTCGAACATCGACTTCGTCGACGCCGCCGCGGTCGCCGACGTGATCGGCATCGAGATCGAGCACGTCAACTTTGCCGCCGAATACAAGGACCGGGTATTTGCCGAGTTCCTGCGCGAGTACCAGGCCGGGCGCACGCCCAATCCGGACATCCTGTGCAATGCCGAGATCAAGTTCAAGGCGTTCCTGGACCATGCATTGCGCCTCGGCGCCGAAAAGATCGCCACCGGGCATTACGCGCGGGTCCGCTTGAATTCCGCGACCGGAAAACATGAATTGCTCAAGGGCCTGGATCCGTCCAAGGACCAGAGCTATTTTTTGCATCGGCTGAATCAATCCCAGCTCTGCAGAACCTTGTTCCCGGTGGGCGAGTTGCACAAGACCGAGGTACGCCGCATTGCCCTGGAGATCGGCCTGCCGAACGCGAAAAAGAAGGACTCGACCGGCATCTGCTTCATTGGCGAGCGGCCGTTTCGCGAATTCCTGAACCGCTACATCGCCAAGGAGCCGGGGCCGATCAAGAACGAGGCAGGCCACACCATCGGCCAGCATGTCGGCTTGAGCTTTTACACCCTGGGCCAGCGCCAGGGCCTGGGCATCGGCGGCCTCAAGGCCAAAGGAGCGCAGCGAGGCGGCGGCGAGCACGCCCCCTGGTTTGTGGCTCGCAAGGATATGGAAAAGAACACGCTGTGGGTGGTGCAGGGGCACGAGCACCCGTGGCTGCAATCACACCGCTTGACGGCGCAAGACGCCAGCTGGGTCGCAGGCACGGCGCCGGCTGCGGGCCAGTTCGCGGCCAAGACCCGCTACCGCCAGCTTGATGCGCCCTGCACGCTGGAAGCGGGCGCCAGTGAGGCTTTCAGCCTGACTTTTGCCGACCCGCAGTGGGCCGTCACGCCCGGCCAGTCCGCGGTCCTGTATGACGGCGCGGTATGCCTGGGCGGCGGCGTGATCCAGACTTGACGGGCAAGTCTGGAATGCTATCTATTTAATAGCTGTCAACGCAATATCGACGGCTTCTGCAGCTCGATTCGACCTGTAAATTCATCAGCCCATGCGGGCCAGCAAGGTTTCCATGTCCTTGAGCATGGTCTCCATGCCGGCCTTTTGGCTGTCATCGGGTCGCAGGCAGTTTTCCAGCTCCTGCTCCATGAAGCACATGGTCATGCGCAGGTAAGTGCTGTCCAGCGCCTTGCGCACAGCCGAGAATTGCTGGCCGATCTTGAGGCAACTCTCGCCCTCTTCGATCATGCGCTGCACGCCCCGGATCTGCCCCTCGGCGCGGCGCAAGCGGTTGAGCACATCGGTGCGGGCGGCGGCATCTGTCAGAACAGTCATGGCAATTTCCTTGAATGATTGAGTTACTTTAGCCGGACACCGAGCGCATCCACCACCTCGACACTGACCGCAATCCCCTGACCCACGCTTTGAGTCACGGTGCAGTACTCCTGGAACTGGCCGAGCACACGATCCAGATGCGCCAGCGCAGCGGCCGGCACTCCCAGTGTGAGCACCGCCCGGATGGTCAGCACGCGCAGGCGCCCGTCGGCATTGCGGCCGACTTCGGCATGGACATCACAAGCCAGAGGCTCGGGTGCCTGCTTGAACTTGCGCAGCGCAAACAACAGGGAATCCGACAGGCAATTGCCCACCGCCGCCGCCAGCAATTGCACCGGCGACGGGCCCTGGCCCGCGCCCAGCGGGGCCGGTTCATCCCCCATCAGAACAGGCACCTGATCGCCGAAATGAATCTCGAACTGATAGTCCTGCTTCTGCTGAAGCTGGACGTGGACACTGGTCTCACTCATAAGGTTTCCTGAAAAAAGGTGGATGAACGCGCGGCGCCCCTGAACTCAGTTGGCGCAGCCGATCTTGGCTTCGGGCACGCCCAGCTTCTTCAGAATGATGCCCAGCGGACAAAAATCGGTGAAGCCCGACTGAAACAGATTGGCCCCGACAAAAGCGGTAAAAGCCAGCGCCCACCTACTGACGAAGAAGGGACTGCCCTCGACGCCGAGCGCCAATGAAATCATGACGAAAAAACCGGCAAAAACAAAGATATAACGCTGAACGCTCATGCTCAAACTCCTGAAGTTAAAAAAAAATGCTTGGGTAACGATGAAAAGAAACTGGCAACTTACTTGGTGACGCGCACAATGCCCAAAAGCTTGAGCACATACTTCTCATAGATCGGCTCGGAGGTCCCTTTCTTGAGCTTGCGCATGAAATATTTTTCGTACGCAATCTTCGCCAGGTGAACCCACTTGCCCATCTTGAACCAGTTCACATTGCGCGGCGGAATCTGCGGCAGGGCCACAAACGCAGCGCCCTTGTCGCCCATGTCGGCCAGACAGATGGCGTTCCAGGTGCCCTTCGCGGTTGCCGGCTTGCCCGCCAGCTCGTCGGCAATGTTGTGCACAATGGCGGTGACCATGCTCTCGATCATGTAGCCGGTCTTGGGCGTGCCAGTCGGCACCGGCGTGACTTCAACCGGGGGAATGGCGACGCAGACACCGGCTGAAAAGATGTTGCCATAGGCCTTGCTGCGCTGGAACTCGTCAATCAGCACAAAGCCGCGCGGATTGCACAAATTCGGCACCGCTGCCACCGCATCCACGCCCTTGAAGGCGGGCAGCATCATCGACAGCTTGAAGGGAACCTCGTGCTCCTTGTAGACCGCACCCAGATCGTCGAGCTGCGTGACAAACATCTTGCCCTCTTCTACGCGGGTCGTCTTGGCATTGGTGATCCACTTCATGTCACGACCACGCAGCTCGGACTCCAGCATCGACTTGCTGTCGCCGACGCCGCCCAGTCCCAGGTGCCCGATATACGGCTCACTGGTGACAAAGGTGATCGGCACCTTGTTGCGCAGCTTGCGTCTGCGCAGGTCGGTGTCGAGAATGAAGGCAAATTCATAGGCCGGACCGAAACAACTGGCGCCAGGCATCGCGCCAATCACCACCGGGCCCGGATTGTCGAGAAACTTCTGATAGTCGGCGAAGAACTCCTGGGCATGATCGACGCTGCACACCGAGTGGGTAAAGCCGCCGCCGCCCGACTTCGAGGGTCCGGCACCCGGCACCTCGCTGAACGCCAGTTTCGGGCCGGTCATGATGACCAGATAGTCATAGTCCAGCGTGTCACCGCCGAGCAGCGTCAGGCGGTTGCTCAGCGGATCGATCTGGGTCACCGCTTTGCCATGGAAGCCGATGCCCTTGCGTTGCAGATACGGCGCAATCGGCAGCGTCACCTGCTCGCGCTCGCGCCAGCCGACCGCAACCCAGGGGTTGCTCGGAACGAATTGAAAATAGTCGGTCGCATTCACGACCGTGACACGATGCTCCTTGGGAAGTTGCTCGCGGATCTCGTAAGCGGCGGGCATACCACCGATGCCGGCACCCATGATGACGATATGAGCCATGGTTTGTCTCCTGCAGATATAGGTTGAGTTAGGTTAAACGGGATTCACGAGAGAGGAATTCGCGTCTTCGCGCGATTCAAGACGACGCCGGTACAAGGCGTAGTAGAGGACCGGTATGACCACCAGCGTCAGCAGGGTCGAAACCAGAATGCCAAAAATCAGGGACACGGCCAGGCCGTTGAAGATCGGGTCGTCCAAGATGAAGAACGCACCAATCATGGCCGCCAGGCCGGTCAGCACGATCGGCTGCGCCCGCACCGCGGCCGACTGCACCACAGCGTCCTTGAAGGCCATGCCCTGCGCCACCTGCAGCTCGATGAAGTCCACCAGCAGGATCGAATTGCGCACGATGATGCCGGCCAGCGCGATCATGCCGATCATCGAGGTGGCGGTGAACTGCGCGCCCAGCAGGGCGTGACCCGGCATCACGCCAATCATGGTGAGCGGGATCGGCGCCATGATGACCAGCGGTGTCAGATAGCTCTTGAACTGCGCCACCACCAGCAGGTAGATCAGGATCAGACCGACGCCATAGGCGGCACCCATGTCGCGAAAGGTCTCGTAGGTAATCTGCCACTCGCCATCCCACTTGATGGCGTACTGACGATACGGGTCGGCGGGTTGATGGATCCAGTACTCGCCGAGCTCACCGGCGCCAGGCAAGTTGGCCGCGGCGAGCTTGCTGCGAATCGAAAACAGGCCATACAAGGGCGAATCCAGCTTGCCCGCCATGTCGCCGAACACATAGCTCACACCCTGCAGATCCTTGGTGAACAAGGGCTTGTCAATGATGCCGCGCTCGACCTGAACCAGCTCGCTTAAGGGCACCATCTGGCCGTTGGCGGCACGCAGCGGCATCGCCAGCAGGGCATCGAGCCCGACCTGGGACTCCAGCGGCAGTTGCAGGCGCACCGGCACCGGGTATTTGGAGTGACCGTCATGCAGATAGGCGGCGTCCGCGCCGGACAGCGCCATGGCCGCAGTCTGCGCCACCTGCGCCACCGGAATGCCCAGCGACTCGGCACGCTGGCGCCGCACGCGCAGGTAGGCACGCGGCGCATTTTCCTTGAGCGAGGTATCGACACCGACGATGTCGGGAGTCGCCGCAAAAGCCTGGGCAATGCGGCTGGCCACCTGTTGCCGGCCGGCTTCGTCGGGGCCATAGACCTCGGCCACCAGCGGGCTCATCACCGGCGGACCGGGCGGCACTTCGACCACCTTGATGCGGGCGTTATGCCGCGCGCCGATTTTTTCCAGCTCGGGGCGCAGGCGCTGGGCAATCACGTGGCTCTTGTCGCTGCGATGGTGCTTGTCCACCAGATTCACCTGCAGGTCGCCCTGCTCGGCCTCGGCGCGCATATAGTATTGCCGCACCAGGCCGTTGAAAGTGATCGGCGAGGCAGTGCCGGCGTAGGCTTGCAGGTTGGTCACCTCGGGCTGCTGCGCCAGGAACGCGCCCAGTTCATGCAGCGTCGCTGCGGTGTTTTCCAGCGCCGTGCCGGCGGGCATTTCCACCACCACCTGAAACTCGCTCTTGTTGTCAAAGGGCAGCATCTTCAGCACCACCCACTGCACCAGCGCCAGCCCTACCGACAGCATCAAGGCCACCAGAATGCCAGCCAGCAACAGCCAGCGCTTGCGCGCGCTGGTCAGAAACGGCATCAGGACACGGCTGAACAAAGTCTGCAATTTGGGGCCGATCCGGTCCGGCTTGGCAAGCGCCGCGGCCGCATGGCCGTGCGGCTTCATCAACTTCAGGGCCAGCCACGGCGTCACCGTGAACGCGATGCCCAGGGAAATCGCCATGCCCAGGCTGGCATTGATCGGGATCGGGCTCATGTAGGGCCCCATCAGCCCGGAGACGAAGGCCATCGGCAACAAGGCGGCAATCACGGTCAATGTGGCCAGAATGGTCGGACCGCCGACCTCATCAACGGCACGCGGAATGAGCTGCTTGAGTGAGGCATCGGGCATCAACTTCTGATGGCGGTGGATGTTCTCCACCACCACAATCGCATCGTCGACCAGAATCCCGATGGAAAAAATCAGCGCGAACAGCGACACCCGGTTCAGCGTGAAGCCCCAGGCCCAGGATGCAAACAGCGTCGCCGTCAAAGTCAGGATGACCGCTGAGCCGACGATCACCGCCTCGCGCCGGCCCAGCGCAAAACCAACCAGCAAAATCACCGAACCCGTGGCAAAAGCCAGTTTCTGGATCAGCTTGTTCGCCTTCTCGGCCGCCGTTTCACCGTAGTCACGGGTGATGGTGGTCTCGATGTTGGATGGAATCACCGTATTGCCCAGTGCGTCGATGCGCTCACGAACTGCGCGTGACACATCGACCGCGTTTTCACCGGGCTTTTTGGTCACGCTGATGGTCACCGCCGGATAGACACCGCCGGCCGCCAAAGCGCTTGAAGCGGCTTGTGCCGGGGCCGCCGCGCCGGGTGTGAACCAGACATAGCGCTGCGGCAATTGCGCGCCGGTCTCGATCCGGGCGACTTCCCGCAGATAAACCGGCAGACCCTTGTTGACCCCGACGACCAGGTCGCCGACGTCCTGCGCCGAACGCAAGAACTCGCCGGTCTCGACACTGAGCATCTGCGCCGCGTTGCCCGCCGTATCCAGCACCGCACCGGAGGGCATGCCGAAGTTGGCACCGGCCAACGAGGCCTTGAGCTGCATCACATCCACACCACGCTCACGCAGGCGCACCGGATCCAGCCACACCTGCACCGCCTGACCCGGGCCGCCAAGGGTCTGCACCTCGCGCGTGCCCGGCACGCGCTTGAGTTCGGCCTCGACGGCGTGCGCCACGCGCTCGAGCTCACTGGCAGCCACAGTCTCGCGGCTCCACAGCGTAACCCCGAGCACCGGCACATCGTCAATGCCTTTGGGCTTGACGATCGGCGCCAGCGTGCCGAGATCACGCGGCAGCCAGTTCTGGTTGGCATTGAGCACGTCATACAAGCGCACCAGTGCTTCGGTGCGCGCCACGCCGACCTTGAACTGGACCGTCAATACGGCCAGACCAGGGCGCGCCACAGAATAGGTGTGCTCAATGCCGGCGATCTGGCTGAGCACCTGCTCGGCCGGGCGCGCCACCATGTTTTGCACGTCGTCGCTGCTGGCACCGGGGAATGGAATCAGCACATTCGCCATCGTGACATTGATTTGCGGCTCTTCCTCGCGCGGCGTCACCAGCACCGCGAACAGGCCGAGCAGCATGGCAACCAGGGCCAGCAAGGGCGTGATGGCGTTGACCTTGAAGGCCTTCGCCATGCGCCCGGAAACGCCCAAAGGAGTCTTGTGTTCCATGCTCATCTCACTGGCCGGCTGCGGCTGACCCAGCGGCCACGGCGCCAGCCAGACCGGCCTTCACCGGATCGAGCGCAACGCGGTCGCCCGGCGTCAAGCCTGCCAGCACCTCAACACCTTCGGCACCGTGGACAGCGCCCAGACGTACCGCCTTCAAGGCAAAGCCCTTGCCCGAGACGACATACACCGCGGTCAGCTCGCCGCGGCGCAGCACCGCAGAATCTGGCACCAGCATGCGATTCGCCTGCCCGCCGGAAAAGCGCACCCTCACCTGTTCACCCGGCAACAGGGTCCTGGCCGCCTCTGACGGTAATTCCAGACGCCACTCGATGGTTTGCGAAACCGGATCCGCCGTGGGAACCGTCACGATTGACACCGGTCGAATCCACTGCGCGCCACCGCCAGCAGTTGGCAGCGACACCTCGACGGCACCCGCCGCACGCGCCACGCCGGAGCGCGACACCGGCACCTGGACGACTGCCCGCACCGGCAGGGGTGCATACAGCGTGAGCAGCGGTTTCCCCGGCACCGCCAGGTCGCCCGCTTCAGCCTGCGTTTGAAGCACCCAGGCGTCAAACGGCGCGGTGACGCGCGTGAAGCCCTGCGCCAATGCCGACTGCCGGGCACCGGCACTGGCCTGATCGCGGCCGGCCGAGGCGCTCTTGAGTTGCGAGTCTGCGGTATCCAGTGCGGCCGAGCTGACAAAACCCTTGGCCTGCAAATCACGGGTACGGTCAAAATTGGCCTGCGCATTGCGCAGTTCAGCCTGTGCCTGCGCCACCTGCGCCTGGCTGCGCTGCACACCGGTCTGCGCCTCCCGGTCGTCAATCGTGGCCAGCACCTGACCGGCCCGGACCTTATCCCCGGCCTTGACCAGCAGCGTCGCAATACGACCCGCCGCCTGCGCTGACACCGTGCTCTGCTTGACTGGCTGAATCACGCCGTCGAGTTCGAACCCGCTGCCCACGGAGCGGACCTGCGCTGGTACCACCGGCACCGCGATACCGCCCTGCGCGGCGGCAACAGACATGACAAACGCACCCAGCCATGGCGTCAGTTGTCGGACGCGGCGGGCCGGGTGGCAAAAGTCGGGTAAAGCAAGTGAACGCATGAGACACCTTTTTTTGATACGGGTGGGAGTATAACAGTATACCCCCCACAGTACAAGCGGGAGCCTCGAATTCTGAAGGTTTCAGCTTGGGTGCGCGCTGTCCGCCGTTCACTTCCTTCACCGCTTGCTTGCGAATTGTCAACGTCGCATTTCTGCGCCTCACTAAGCTGTGCTTCACGCTGATTTGGGGCCGGTCGGCCTTTGTCGGCGGGAATTTGTTCAACACCCAGGAGAAGCAGCATGAAATTCGCCACCAACCTTAAACTGAATTTCGCATTTGTGGCGGTCCTCGCGGCGCTCACTGCCACTGACCCTGCCGTGGCGCAGGTGCTTCCGAAAGAAGGCAGCTACGATTTCACCGCTTGTCTTTCGGGTACTGCCAACGCGGTTGCATTCTCAAAGACCCACTTCGGCTTTAGCTACGAATCGATGGGCACCGCTCGCAGCAATCCGCCCGGCGGCATGATGGACAACTCGACCTTCCGCTGTGTGGGAATGAATGCCTCGCTCGGTGGCAAGAACAGCCAGAACACGCTGTGCGAAGCTGTCGACCGCGACGGTGACAAGCAGCTCGCCTATGTGACCCTCGCCAGCGATGGCAGGATTACCCGGGAAGTCCTTGGCGGCACCGGGAAATTCGACGGCTTGCAGATGAGCGGCATCATGGTGCCACTGGGTACGTTCCCCACCATCAAGCCCGGAACCTTTCAAAACTGCTATCAACACACCGGTACCTACAAAATGAAGTAAGGCGGTGTTCATGAGGTAGAGGTCGCCACCGGAGCGATCTCACTTTGGCTGCCGGATGGCGGCGCATGCGTTAGGATTACCGTTTTGTTGTCACTCAGACCACAAGTCACGACAGTCAAGACGGAGGAAGCCTGTGCTGCGCCAGATCACCTTAACTCATTGCCTTGTTGCTGCAATCTTCGCGCTGGTCGCGCCTGTCAGCCTTGCGGCACAGGCAAATTCGGCTTCGCCGGTTGCGAGCGCTGCGATGCCGGCGATCAGGTCAACATCCGGCTATGACCAACCGCCGAAAGTCATTCTGGATGTGATGCACGCGCCGTCACCGCCAACGGCCCATGTCAGCCCGACGCAGGACGCGATTCTTCTGGTTTCCTGGCAGGACTATCCGCCGATGTCTCGCGTGGCGGCGCCATTTTTACGCCTTGCAGGGGCACGCATCGAACCAGCAAATCACAGCAAGCACGACACGCCGGGTGGTTATGGCATCAAGCCTTGCGTGAGAAGCTTCGAGCTGGTTCAGATTGCCGACGGGGCGCGAACGCCTGTCGGTCTGCCTGCGGGCGCATGCGCGGACTCCCCCATTTGGTCCGCTGACGGCAAGCGATTCGCGTTTGCAAATGTCGCCCCGGCATCGGTCGAACTGTGGGTCGGCGAAGCTGCGACCGGCAAAGTGCATCAAGTCTCCGGCGCTCGTTTGAACCCCATGTTCGACGGCGAGTTGCAATGGATGCCGGACCAGAAAACGCTGTTGGTCAAGCTGGTTCCCGACCAGATGGGCGCGCCACCGCCCGAACCGCTGGTGCCCAGCGGTCCGAGCATCCAGCAGACCGACGGGGAAAAAGGGCAAAGCAGCACCTATGAAAACCGGGACACGCTTGGCAACAAGCACGACGAGGATCTGTTCGATTACTACGCCGTCTCGCTGCTGGCGTTTGTCGACACCAACACCTCGGTGATCACACGAGCCGGCAAGCCGGACAACTACGAGTCGGTGGAACCGGCGCCGGATGGACGCCATGTCTTGGTCACCACCATCCACAAGCCCTACTCCTACGTCACGACGCACGATCGTTTTCCGCGCGACATCGACGTGTGGGATACCTCGGACCGCTCGAAAATTGTCATTCATCGGATCGCCAGGCTTGCGTTGGCGGATCGCGTCCCGATTCATGGGGTGCCAATCGGCCCGCGCGATTTCTCCTGGCGCGCCACGGAGCCTGCGACGCTGGTATGGGCTGAAGCACTGGATGGTGGTGACTGGAACGTGAAGGTTCCCGCTCGCGACAGGGTGCTGATGTTGAAAGCACCCTTCAACTCGCCTGCCGTGGAGATCGCCCGGACCGAGCAGCGCTACCGGGGCATCGCCTGGAGCGAGCAGGCGAACACCGCGCTGATGTACGAGTACGACCATAACCGGCACTGGATGCGGACCTTCATTGTCAACGTCGATGATCAGCTGCAAAAGCCGCGCCTGCTGTGGGATCGTTCCACCGAGGAGAAATATGCGAACCCCGGCAGTCCGCTGTATCGGCAACTCCTGAACGGATCCCGGGTGGTGCGCCTGGACGGCGATTCGATCTACCTCTCGGGAAACGGCTCCTCCCCGGACGGCGATCGGCCGTTCCTTGATCGTCTCGACCTGAAGACACAAAAAACCGAGCGCCTGTTTCGCAGCGACAAGGATTCCTATGAGCGATTCCTTTCCTTCAAGGGCGCAGACGCGCGCAGGTTCATGACCTGGCGTCAATCGGTGATCGATCCGCCAAACGCCTTCCTGCGAACGCTCGGCCCAGGCCTGGCAGCTGCGGACGGGGAAGCGGTGTTTGCCTCGACCAGCGTCGCGATCACGCACATTGCGGATCCGACGCCCGCGGTGCGGGCGATCAAGAAGCGGCTGGTCAAGTACAAGCGCAACGACGGCCTGGACTTGTCATTCACGCTTTACACCCCGCCTGGCTACCAGGAAGGCACTCGCGTACCCACCATCCTGTACGCCTATCCCCTGGACTACGCGGATGCGTCGAAGGCCGGCCAGGTCACGGGTTCCCAGGTGACCTTCACCCGGCTGAGGCAGCACCGGCTGCTGCTGCTCGCAGGCTACGCCATCATCGACAACGCTTCGTTCCCGATCGTTGGGGACCCGAAGAAAGCCTACGACAGCTATCTTGAACAGCTGGTCTCGGATGCGAAAGCGGCCGTCGACGAGGCCGTGCGTCTTGGCGTTGCCGATCCGAAGCGCATTGGCGTCACAGGACACAGCCACGGCGCGTTGATGACGGTCAATCTGCTGGCCCATTCCGACCTGTTCCGGGCCGGTGTAGCGACCAGCGGCTCCTACAACAAGACGCTCACGCCGTTCGGATTCCAGAACGAACGCAGATCGGTTTGGGAGGCACCGCAGGTCTATCAAAAAGTCTCGCCGTTCTTCTTCGCCGACAAATTGAAGACTCCCATCCTGATCGTCCACGGCGCCGATGACGCCAATCCTGGCACCACACCGCTGCAAGCGAGCAAACTCTACGAGGCGATCCGGGGCAACGGCGGCACGGCGCGACTGGTCATGCTGCCGCACGAGCCGCACTGGTATACCGCCATGGAGTCGAACGAGCAGCTGATTTACGAGATGGTTCGCTGGTTCGACAAATACGTCAAGGACGCGCCGTCAGCGGCCAAAGCCACTGATTGACAGCCCGCTTCGCAGGCGACGATCCGCGCTTGACAGTGGCATTCGGCTGTGGGCGCGGCGCTGGCGCACCAGCGCAGGCTTCGGCATCAATAAAATTAGAACGGAATGTCGTCGTCCATGTCGTCAAAACCGCTGGACGGTTTGGCCTGTGCGGCGGCTGGACGGGATGCCGGGGCAGAAGCCGCTGGACGTGAGGCCGGTGCCGGGCGCGAGTAGCCGCCACTTGAAGCCTCGTCGTCGTCCGACGGGCCGCCCATGCCTTCACGGCCACCGAGCATCTGCATCTCGTTGGCAATGATGTCGGTGGCGTACTTTTCGACGCCATCCTTGTCGGTGTACTTGCGCGTCTTGATGCGGCCTTCCACATAGACGGAACGGCCTTTTTTCAGATACTGGCCCACAATCTCGGCCAGCTTGCCGAAGAAGGTGACGCGGTGCCATTCGGTCTCCTCGACCATCTCGCCGGTCTTGTTCTTGTACTTGCTGCTGGTGGCAATCGTGATATTGGCCACCGGGTCGCCGCTGGGCAGGTAGCGGACTTCGGGGTCGCGCCCCAGGTTGCCCACGAGAATGACTTTGTTGACGGATGCCATAGTATTTCCTTAGTCAGATGGGGACAGAGCTAAAGGTCTGTCCCGCAAGGTTTCAGATTTCATTATCCCGCCTTTGGCGCCAAACCTGAGACTTTGACACCGATCGCCTGCATCGGCCAGGCCACCAGCAGCCACAGCAGCATCAGTCCGGCACACACGGCAAACAGGCCCGACGCACCGACATGCTTCACCAGCCAGCCGCCCAAGGCGCCACCGGCAAAAAATCCCAGCGACTGCAGGGTGTTGTAAACCCCGATGGCGGCACCGCGGGCGTGCGCCGGTGCCACGCGCGAGACCATGCTGGGCTGGCTGGCTTCGAGCACGTTGAAGCCATAGAAGAAGACAAACAGCAAGACACCCAGCATTCCAACGCTGGGCGAGCCCGACAGCTGCAGCAAGCCCAGCTGCACCGCAGCCGTCAAACCAATCGAGATCAGGAACACAGCGCGCAGATAGCCGCGCCTTTCCAGTTGAAACAGCGTCCCGCCCATCACCACGAACGAGCCCAGCACCGACGGCAGGTAAACCCACCAGTGATGATCCCGTGACAAGCCAGCCTGCACCAGCATCATCGGCACCGCCATCCACATCGCGAGCTGCACCGCGTGCAACACAAAGACGCCAAAATTCAACCGCAGCAACGACGGCAGGCGCAGCACTTCAATCAGGCCGCCGCGCGGCAGGTTCTTGTGCTTGATCGGCTCGGGCGGCACCCACCAGATGACCGCCACCACGCCCAGCAGTGCCAGGCCGCCGGTCAGCGCAAACAGCCCGGCCAGGCCGACCCAGGACACCAGCAGCGGCGCCGCCACCAGCGACAGCGCAAACATCAGTCCGATGCTGGCCCCGACCAGCGCCATCGACTTGGTGCGCACCAGGTCGCGCGTCTGGTCGGCCAGCAAGGCGGTCACCGCGGCCGAGACTGCGCCCGCGCCCTGCACCGCACGGCCTGTCGCCAGCCAGGTCAGGCTGGGCGCCAGCGCCGCGACAAAACTGCCGACGGCGAACAACAGCAAGCCGAACACGATGACACGTTTGCGCCCCAGCCGATCCGAGGCCACGCCATAGAGGAACTGCAACATGGCTTGGGTCAGGCCATAAATGCCCATGGTCAGGCCGATCAGGGCTGGATCATCGCCGCCAGGGTACCTGGCCGCTTCAATCGCAAAGACCGGCAATATCAGGAACAACCCCAGCATGCGCAAGGCAAATATGCTGGCGAGTGAAAAGCTGGCGCGCAGTTCAACTGGCGTCATCTTGTTTGCAACGAGGGCACTTTCCCCATCCGTCGGGGCATCAACTTTGGACAAAACAGCTTTCTCCCACCGGTAAAACCGCAAATGGCGGCAGATATACAGGCGCCGATTGTCCCTGATCCGGCCAGATCAGGTTGTCAGGAAATGTCAGAGGCGCGATCTTTAACTATCATCGAAGGTTTTCCAGATCAGATACCACTTTGAATTCCCCCACCGACGGCAGCCCGCCCGAGCAACATCCTGATGGCAAGTACCTGGCCATGGCCTTGCCGCAGCAAAACATCAGCATCCGCGGCGCGCGCACGCACAACCTGAAGAATATTGACCTCGACATTCCGCGCAACCAGCTGGTGGTGATCACCGGCTTGAGCGGTTCGGGCAAGTCCAGCCTGGCGTTCGACACCCTGTACGCCGAGGGCCAGCGGCGTTACGTGGAAAGCCTTTCGACCTACGCGCGCCAGTTTTTGCAACTCATGGACAAGCCCGATGTGGACCTGATCGAGGGCCTCTCGCCCGCGATCTCGATCGAACAAAAGGCCACCTCGCACAACCCGCGCTCGACGGTCGGCACCGTGACCGAGATTCATGATTACCTGCGCCTGCTGTTTGCGCGCGCCGGCACGCCATATTGCCCGGAGCACGATTTGCCGCTGCAGGCCCAGACCGTGAGCCAGATGGTGGACAGCGTGCTGGCGCTGCCGGTCGATACCCGCCTGATGATTCTGGCGCCGCTGGCGCGCGAAAAGAAAGGCGAATTTCTCGACGTGTTTGCCGACATGCAGGCGCAGGGCTATGTGCGCTTCCGGGTGAACGGGCAAGCGTTCGAGTTTGACCAGCTGCCGGCACTGAAAAAGACCGAAAAGCATGACGTCGACGTGGTCATCGATCGCATCAAGGTGCGGGCCGACACTGAACCGAAGGCCAGGGATGAACTCCGGCAACGCCTGGCCGAGAGTTTCGAAGCCGCGCTGCGGCTCGCCAGCGGGCGCGCCATTGCTGTCGAAATTGATAGCGCCTCACGCACTGTTGACGGTGGCTACAGCCAGAAAGAGCACTTCTTTAACGCCAAGTTCGCGTGCCCGGTGTGCAGCTACTCGATCGCCGAGCTGGAGCCGCGCCTGTTCTCGTTCAACTCGCCGATGGGCGCCTGCCCGGCCTGCGACGGACTCGGGGCGCAGGAGTTTTTCGACCCGGCACGGGTCGTCGCCTTTCCCTCGCTGAGCCTGGCCAGCGGCGCCATCAAGGGATGGGACCGGCGCAACGGCTACTACTTTGCCATGCTGGAGAGCCTGGCCCGGCACTACAAGTTCGATATTGAACAGGCGTTTGAGTCTCTGCCCGCCGAAGTACGGCACGCGGTGCTGCACGGCTCGGGTGACGAAGAAATCAAATTCAGCTACGTCATGGATTCGGGTGCGTCGCAGGGCAAAAAGCTCTCGAAAAAGCATCCATTCGAGGGCATTCTGCCGAATATGCAACGGCGCTACCGGGAGACCGACTCGACGCTGGTGCGCGAGGACCTGGCGCGCTACCGCAGCACCCAGGCCTGCCCGGACTGCGCGGGCACCCGGCTGCGGCGCGAAGCACGGCATGTGAAGATTGGCGAAGGCACACAGGCGCGTGCCATTTTCGAGCTCAGCCACATTACCCTGGCCGAGAGTTTTGAATACTTCAACAGCCTGCAGATGCATGGAGCCAAGGGCGAGATCGCCGCCAAAGTGGTGCGCGAAATCGGCTTGCGGCTGAAGTTTCTCAACGACGTGGGCCTGAATTATCTGAGCCTGGACCGCAGCGCCGAGACCTTGAGCGGCGGCGAGTCGCAGCGCATCCGGCTGGCCTCGCAGATCGGCTCCGGACTGACAGGCGTCATGTACGTGCTCGACGAACCCAGCATCGGCCTGCACCAGCGCGACAACGAACGCCTGATCGGCACGCTGAAGCACCTGCGCAACATCGGCAACAGCGTGCTGGTGGTTGAGCACGACGAGGACATGATGCATGCGGCCGACCATATCATCGACATGGGCCCCGGTGCCGGCATCCACGGCGGGCGTGTCATGGCTCAGGGCACGTTCGAGCAGGTCAAGGCCAGCCCCGCCTCGCTGACCGGCCAGTACCTGGCGCACACGCTGAGGATTGACGTACCCAAACGGCGCACGCCCTGGCTGCCGACAGTGCGTGTCGACACCAGTGAAAATGACAAGACCGCAGCCAAGGCCCCGCGTTTTGCCCCCAGCCCGGCAGCGCTGCGGCATGCCGAGCGCGAAGCCATGCATCTTGCCACCCAGGGCGATCTGCAGGCCATCAAGGTGGTCAACGCCAGCGGCCACAACCTCCGGGGCGTCGATGTCGCGTTTCCGGTCGGCCTGTTCACCTGTGTCACCGGCGTGTCGGGCTCGGGCAAGTCCACGCTGGTCAACGACACCCTGTACAAAGCAGTGGCGCGCACGCTCTACCGCGCCCATGACGAACCAGCCGAACACGGCAGCATCGAGGGCATCGAATACTTCGACAAGGTCATCAACGTCGATCAGTCGCCGATCGGACGCACGCCGCGCTCCAACCCGGCCACCTACACCGGACTGTTCACGCCGATCCGCGAGCTGATGGCCGAGGTCTCGGTGGCACGCGAGCGCGGCTACGGGGCCGGTCGCTTCAGCTTCAATGTGCCCGGCGGTCGCTGCGAAGCCTGCCAGGGCGACGGCATGGTCAAGGTCGAGATGCATTTCCTGCCCGACGTGTACGTGCCCTGCGATGTCTGCAGCGGCAAGCGCTACAACCGAGAAACACTGGAGGTGTTGTTCAAGGGCAAGAACATCGCGCAGATTCTGGACCTCACGGTCGAGGCTGCCTACGAGTTCTTCAAGGCCGTCCCCAGCATCGCGCGCAAGCTGCACACGCTGCTGGACGTGGGCCTGTCCTACATCCGCCTGGGCCAGTCCGCCACCACGCTCTCGGGCGGCGAGGCACAGCGTGTCAAGCTGGCGCTGGAGCTCTCCAAACGTGACACCGGGCGCACGCTCTACATCCTGGACGAACCGACCACCGGCCTGCACTTCGCCGACATCAACCTGCTGCTCAAGGTCCTGCATCAACTGCGCGACGCGGGCAACACCATCGTCGTCATCGAACACAATCTGGACGTCATCAAGACCGCCGACTGGCTGATCGACATGGGTCCCGAAGGCGGCGCCGGCGGTGGAACAGTGGTCGGCGTGGGCACGCCGGAAGAGCTCGCCGCCAACCCGGCCAGCCACACCGGGCACTATTTGAAACGCCTCTTGTGACGAAGCGGCGGTCAACCGGTTGACGCGTTCTCACCCTCAGATTGGACAGAAATCGGACTCCAGCCGCCGTGGCTCTTGCACAAGCAGCTACTGTTGTTATAGCAATCCAGCCTGTTGCTGGACTCTGATGAAGGCCTCGAAGTCATCGGCCAGCAGGGGCTCGCTGATGAAATGACCCTGCACCTCATCACACCCCTGGCGTTGCAGAAAATCCATCTGCCCCTGGGTTTCGACGCCTTCGGCGATGGTCAGAAATCCCAGACTGCGTGCCAGCGCGATCACGGCGACGATGATCGCCCGGTCGTCCGGGTCGCTGGTGATGTCGTGGACAAATGACTGGTCGATCTTGAGCTTGTAAACCTTGAACCGTTTGAGGTGGCTGAGCGACGAGTAGCCGGTGCCAAAATCATCGATCGACATGCGCACACCGCGCTGATGCAACCGGTCCATGATGGCCATGGCTCCGAGCGGGTCATGCATCGCCACACTCTCGGTCAACTCCAACTCCAGACATTGCGGCGGCAGATCGGCCTCTGCCAGAATCTGTGTCACCAGATCGGGGAGATTGGCGTGGCGAAATTGCACCGCCGACAGGTTGACCGCCATCTGCAGCGCCGGCAGACCGGCATCCAGCCAGGCGCGCAGCTGTCGGGTTGCGGTTCTGAGCACCCATTCGCTGATCGGCAAAATCAGTCCGCTTTCTTCTGCGACCCGGATAAATTCCACTGGCGGCACCTGTCCGAGTTTGGGATGCTGCCAGCGCAGCAAGACCTCCATGCCGAGCACTTGACCATCACGCAGCGAGACCAGCGGCTGATAGACCAGATGGAACTGGTGCAGGTCGAGCGCCCGGCGCAAGCCGTTCTCCATCTGCAGCGTGCGGCTGGATTCGACCTGCATCTCCGCGGCGAAAAAGCGGAACGCGTTGCGCCCGGCGTGCTTGGCGCGGTACATGGCGGTATCCGCGCTCATCAACAGCGCATCGAAGGTAGCGCCATCCGTCGGGTACAGGGCAATGCCGATGGAAAATGTGACCACCAGTTCGACCTGATCGATCTGGTAAACATGCGCCGCGATCTCCAGCAACTTGCTCGCCACCCGTGACGCGCCGAACGCGTCGATGCCGGTGCACAGCAGCACAAACTCGTCACCGCCAACACGGCTGACCGTGTCCTGCTCGCGCAGCACCGATCCCAGTCGCTGGGCCACCTGGGTCAGCAAGGCGTCGCCAACGTGGTGGCCGAGCGAATCATTCACGTTCTTGAACCGATCCAGATCGAGGAACATCAACGCCAGCGGTTCGCCCTGGCGCTGTGCATAGATCAAGGCGGTATCGATGCGGTCGCGCAACAAGCGGCGATTGGGCAAACCGGTCAAGGGGTCGAAGTCCGCCAGCATCCGGATGCGCTCCTCGTCTTTGCGGCGCTGGCTGATGTCGGCGGAAATGCCCACGTAGTTCATCACGAGGCCACTGCGGTCACGCAACACCCCGATCGAAATCCACTCCGGGTAGAGGCTGCCGTCCTTGCGGCGATTCCATATTTCGCCCTGCCACTGCCCCTGGTTGCGTATCGACTCCCACATGACGCGATAAAAATCGCCGTCGTGCCGGCCCGAGGCAAGCATGCTCGGATTGCGCCCCAGGGCCTCGGCCTCGCTATAGCCGGTGATGTCGCTGAAAGCCCGGTTGACGCGGATGATGCGCCGCTGGCTGTCCGTGATCACGATCGATTCGCTCGCCTGTTCGAACACCCGGCTCTTGAGTTGCAGCTGCACTTCCGCGCTTTTGCGTTCAATCGCAATCGCCGTGAGATCCGCTGCCATGCGAATCAGCGCCAGCTCAGACGACTGCGGCGCGCTGGGCACCCGGCCATAGATGGCAAAAGTGCCCAGCACCTGATCGCTGCCGGAGAGAACCGGCTCTGACCAGCAGGCCGCCAGACCGGCGCGCAGTGCCAATTCCTTGTAGTCGGCCCAATAAGGGTGCGTGGCAATGTCGTCCACGATGACGCGCTGGCGCGTAAAAGCCGCTGTGCCGCAGGAGCCCACCTGCGGCCCGATCTGCAGGCCGTCGATGGCCGCGTTGTAGAAATCGGGTAGATGAGGCGCGGCACCCAGGCGCAAGCGCTGGCCCTCGTCGTCGAGCAGCAGGATGGAACCCAGCTTGCCCGGCAGCGCGTCTTCAATTTTCAGAACGAAATCATTCAGGATGTAGGCCAGCTGGAAGTCGCTGGTCAGGCGTTCCAGCATGAAACTGCGCAGCTCATCCATCTGATGACTGCGCACACGCTCAGCCTCACGGTCAAAGTTGTCGAGCGCGAAATCAATGTCCGAGGTCATTTCGAGCAGCAGCGTCTGCGTCGGGTCGTCAAACGCGTACGCCACGTCGGAAAACAAATTGAAAACGCCAGACACCTCACCGTGACGATGTAGCGGCAGCGCAGCGCTGGCGGCCCATGGATGGCGCTGCCCAGACACGTGCGAGGCGGCCATGGCGGCATCATTCTGGCAATCCTGGCACCATGACGGCTGGTCGCCGAGAATTGCTTTTTCGGCGAGCTTCTGAAGCGAGGGATCGTCAATGGGAACACCGATATGGAGGTCTTTCAAGTGCTCCTGACCAGTGCCGAAAGATGCGACCGGGACGAGCCGCTGGCCACTCCCCTCCATGCGTCCGATCCAGGCCATCTTCATGCCGCCGTCTTCAACCGCAATCTGGCAAATCTTCTCGAACAACTCACGCTCGCTGTCGCAACGCACGATGGCCTGATTGCATTGACTGAGCGCCGCGTAGATCCGGGTCAGGCGCTGGAGTTT
Organism: uncultured beta proteobacterium; assembly: GCA_963810395.1. GTDB lineage: Bacteria > Pseudomonadota > Gammaproteobacteria > Burkholderiales > Burkholderiaceae_C > Rhodoferax. Next base: position 46,605 of record CAWENC010000001.1, read on the forward strand.
GGCATCCGACGCCTGACGCGCGGACTCGATGTCGCGCAGCTGGCGCTGCGTCTGTGCCAGCCAGCCCAGCACACTCTGATCCATCCCGGGTGCCACGGCAATCAGCTCGGAAAAGTTGCCTTGACCGATGTGGGTGATCTGCTGGTGCACCTCGTCCACCGATCCGCCGAGCATGCTTTGAAGGGCATTGAAAGTGCGCCACAGGGACAGCATGAGCGCCAGCCCCACCAGGATAAACACGATGCGCAGAGCGGTAGCACGGGTTTCCGCGGCACGCACCGCCTGCAAGGTACGCTGCTCCAGCAAATCGTAAAACGCATTGATGGGTCGCATGATGTCGGCCTTGGCCCGGTGGTAGTCAGCGTCGTGCAGCATCCGGCCAGCCTGCATGCGACGCGCTTCCAGGTCCGGCCCCGCAGTTTCAATCAAGGTCATGGCGGCAAACTCAAGGCCGGTGAGTTTGTCCGAATTGAGCTTGGCCTGCGCCAATTGGGCCAATTCATCTTCAGTCAGTCCAGCCTGCCGCATCCTTGTCAGCAAAGCTGACTTGACACCGCTGTCCGGCCGGGGCGCCTGGCCGTCCGAAGACATCAGATCCCAATAGATACCCTCGTAATTCAGCGGCCGCGGCTTGCGGCCTTCGCGGATGTCCAGAATGTCGAGGTAGTGCTGTTTGTATTCGGGCTTGCCAGTGAGCACATAGGTGCGAACCATGCGCGTCAGGTCATCGGAGGACTGCCGCAATTCATCGGCCAGCAGGCGGAATTGGTAACGCTGCTCGTTGGCCCGGTCAATCTGTTTTTCAGAATAGACGTAGATGGAAAACAGCGCAATCAATGCGCACGCCAAAGCCGCGGCCAGCCGGAGACTGCGAGAGAATGCGGTTGGCTGGGTGGCGCGAGTCATGGCGGCATGGGGAAATGGCAAATGGTGCCACATTTCAAATCAGCGTACCGGCACTCTCTTTCATGCTACTATTTTGATAGCTGCCCGCGCATACTGCAAAACGCTTGGCGCTCGATTTGACAACTATTTTCCGGACGACGAGAGGCTCGCCGGCGGGGTGGCGTCACGCAATTGCCGACGCAGGATCTTGCCAAGGTTGGTCTTGGGCAGGGGTTCGGTGCGGAACTCGACGATCTTGGGCATTTTGTAGTCAGTCAGGTGCTGCCGACAATGCGCCAGCAGGGCCTGCTCCGTCAACGCCGGGTCGCTCCTGACCACAATGATCTTGACGACCTCGCCGGACTTTTCGTCGGGCACGCCAACCGCCGCGACTTCGGCCACGCCCGGATGCAGCGCCACCACGTCCTCGATCTGGTTCGGGAACACCTTGAAGCCTGAAACGATGATCATGTCCTTCTTGCGGTCGGTGATCTTGAAATAGCCGCGCTCGTCCATGAAGCCCATGTCGCCGGTGCGCAACCAGCCCTCGGCTGTGAACACCTTCTCGGTCTCGTCGGGCCGATTCCAGTAGCCCGCCATGACCTGGGGGCCGCGGATGCAGATCTCGCCGACCTCGCCGGTCGCGAGTTCCTTGCCGCTTTCATCGAGGATGGTGGCCTGCGTTGACGAAATCGGCATGCCGACGGTGCCGTTCCAGTCGACGATGTTCAGCGGATTGGCCGTCACGAGCGGCGAGGTTTCGGTCAGGCCGTAGCCCTCAATGATCGGCACGCCGGTGGTCTGCTTCCAGCGTTCGGCCACCACGCGCTGCACCGCCATGCCACCGGCACTGGTCACTTTCAGGCTGCGCGCGTCGACCTCGGCGAATTCAGGTGCATCGAGCAGCGCCCGGTACAAGGTGTTGACACCGATCATCGCCGTGAAGGGGTACTTCTTGAGATCGTGGATGAAGGCATGCATATCCCTGGGGTTGGTGATCAGAATATTGTGCGCGCCGATCTTCATGAACACCAGGCTGCAGGTCAGCGCGTAGACGTGATACAAGGGCAAGGGGCAGACGAATATCTCCTTGCCGTCGAGCATGTCATGCGCAATCCACGCGCCCACCTGCTGCAGATTGGCCACGATATTGCCGTGCGTCAACACCGCACCCTTGGCCACGCCGGTGGTGCCGCCGGTGTACTGCAAAAAGGCGATGTCGTCATGCCCCAGGGGCACGCGCTGCAAGGACTGCTCACGGCCCTCGCGCAAGGCGGCATTGAATTCGGTGGCAGCGGCAATCTGCCAGTGCGGCACCATGTGTTTGACGTACTTGACGACCACATTGGTGAGCACCTCCCGCACCATCGGAAACATGTCCCCGACCTCGGTCGTGATCACGGTCAGTTTCAACGCCGGGTTCTGCTCCAGCACTTCCTGCAAGGTGTGGGCAAAGTTCTCCAGCACCAGAATCGCCACCGCGCCCGAATCCTTGAGCTGGTGCGCGAGCTCGGTCGCGGTGTACTGCGGATTGACGTTGACCACCACCAGACCCGCGCGCAGCACGCCGAACAGCGCCACCGGGTACTGAAGCAAGTTGGGCATCATGATCGCCACCCGATCCCCCTTGTTCAGGCCCAGCGAGTTCTGCAGGTAGGCGGCGAAGTCCCGGCTGTGCTGTTCAAGCTCTGCAAAGCTCAGGGATGCGCCCATGTTGCTGTAGGCAGGCAAGTCGGCGAAGCGCTCGTAGCTGCAACGCAGCACATCACTGAGCGAGGCGAACTCGCGCAGGTCGACCTCGGCTGTTACGCCCTGAGGGTAATGCTTTAGCCACACTTTTTCCATGCTGATGCCCTTCCGCCCGGCCGTGGGCACGGTCCCCGATGCGCTGGTCAAGCCCCGCACGAATGCCGCTTGATTTCAGTTTAGGAAGAGGCTAGCGCGTCAACTTGATATTTGTCAACCGCCGCACCGGCTTACTGCCTGGCTGCCTGCAGCTGATCGCGGGTTTTGAGCGCCTCCTGACGCGCGGCCTGCACAAAGTTATCGCCCGACGACGCGTAGAGGATGGCACGCGACGAATTCACGATGATGGGTGCCAGCGTTTCACCGTCAACACCGCGCCAACCAGCCTTGACGGTGGCCACCGCGTCGCCGCCCTGCGCACCGACACCGGGGATCAACAAGGGCAGTGTCGGCGCCACCGCCCGCACGCGCTCGATTTCGGCCGGATAGGTGGCGCCCACCACCAGGCCGAGCTGGCCATTCAGGTTCCACGGACCTTGCGCCAGGCGTGCAATATGCTCGTACAGCAGTGGCGCGCCTTCGACACTGGAGAGCCTTTGACTCTGAAAATCGTCGCCGCCGGGATTGGAGGTGCGACACAGCAGGAAGGCGCCCTTGCCGTGGTGCTTCAAATAGGGTTGCACCGAATCAAAGCCCATGAAAGGCGACAGCGTGACGGCGTCGGCCCCATAGCGCTCAAACGCCTCCTTGGCGTATTGCTCGGCGGTGCTGCCTATGTCGCCTCGCTTGGCATCCAGAATGACTGGCACATGCGGTGCCGTGCGCCGCATGTGAGCCATCAAGCGTTCCAGCTGATCTTCAGCCCGGTGCGCTGCAAAATAGGCGATCTGCGGCTTGAAGGCGATCACCAGGTCGGCCGTGGCTTCGACGATTGAGGCGCAAAATTCGTAAATCCGGCTGGCGTTGCCGCGCAGGCGCGCAGGAAACCTGGCGGGCTCAGGATCCAGTCCAACGCATAGCATGGATGAGTTTTGGCGCTCGGCGGCGTGCAGCAGGTCTAGGAATGTCATGTGCGGATTGTAAGAAATACAGGCCCTAAGCTGCCCTTAAGGACCAGGCGCGAAGATCGGGCCATCGATTCTTTTGAATCAGGAGACTTTCATGGATCTATCCCTGCGCCTGTTTACCCGTCAATTCATCGGTGTTGTTCTGGCCGCCCTGGTGCCGGTCATTTTGGTCGCGTTCCTGTCGATCCCCTACAACCTGGGCAGTTACCCGGGCGAGGGGAACACAGAACAGACCATCGGCGGCCGGCACATGACCTGAATCCCGGTCCCTTGGGCTGGCCTAAACTACAGGCTTGCCCCCTCTTGATGCGTGCACCGCAACTGCCATGAATTTCAACGAACTTGCCGACGATCCTGAAGACGACCAGCACAGTCCGGCCGAACGTGCCGCCGCCGCAGGGCGCAGCACCTGGGTCAGTGTCGGCGTCAACCTGATCCTGACCCTCACCCAGATCGTCATCGGCATCGTGGCCAAGTCCCAGGGTTTGATTGCCGACGGTATCCATTCGCTGTCGGACCTGGTGGCGGACTTTGTGGTGCTGTTTGCCAGCCACCACAGCAAAAAGGACGCTGACACCGACCACCCCTACGGCCACCAACGTTTCGAGACCGCCGCCTCACTGGTGCTGGGCGTGCTGCTGCTGGTAGTCGGCCTGGGCATGCTGTGGTCGGCTGCGCGCAAGCTGGAAGCACCCGAAACCGTGCAAACCGTGCATATCATGGCGCTTTGGGTGGCCGGTGGCGCGCTGATCGCCAAGGAGCTGCTATTTCGCTACATGCTGTCGGTGGCCAAGCGCGTCAAATCCAGTATGCTGGTAGCCAATGCGTGGCACGCGCGCTCGGACGCGGCGTCATCGCTGGTGGTGGGCATCGGCATCATCGGCAACCTGGCCGGCTACCCGATCCTGGATCCGATCGCCGCGCTGATCGTCGGCTTCATGGTCACCAAAATGGGCTGGGGCTTCAGCTGGGATGCGATGCACGACCTGATGGACCGCGCCGTCGATGAGCAGGAAGTCCTGGCGATTTGCCAGACGCTGCTTCAAACACCCGGTGTCAGCGGCGTGCATGACGTGCGCACGCGCAAGATGGGCGACATGATTGTGGTCGACGCGCACCTGGAGGTCGATGCCGCGATCAGCGTCGAGGCCGGTCACGACATTGCGGTGGAGGCGCGCCAGCGCGTCTTGCAGCGCCATCGCGTGCTGAATCTGATGACGCATGTGGACCCCTGGAAACGGCCCGACCTGGACCACGCGACTGCCGCCGTGCCAGCGGCGCGTTAAGGATACAGAGATTTATGTTTTTCGCCACCGATCTCAGCACCGTCACGCATGGCATTCAGCTCGCCGTGGCCCCGGTCTTTCTGCTCACGGCAGTGGCGGCGATGATCGGTACCGTGGCCGGTCGACTGGCGCGCATCATTGACCGCGCCCGAATTCTTGAGGACCGGATTGAAGCCGCCCAGACCGGCGATCCAATGACCGCCGCCTACGACGAGCTGGGGCGCTTGCGCTTGCGCGGACGACTGGTCAACATCTGCATTGCGCTGCTCACCTTCTGCGCGATCCTGATCGGATTGACGATCGTGGCGCTGTTTCTCGGTGAAACCACCGAGCTGCAGATTTTCCGCCTGGCGACGATCTCTTTTCTGTCCGGCGTGATCTGCTTCTTGCTGGCACTGCTATGTTTCTTGACGGAAACGTTGCTGGCCACCCGGATTCTCAACTTCGGCCGTCCGACCGGCAGTTGAGGGCGGAGCAAGCCTACCCGGCTTGCTGCTCGAAGCCCTCCAGCACGTTGACGGCATTGATGCCGACCTCTGCCACGGCGTAGCCGCCTTCAAACACAAACACGGTGGGCAGGCCGGCCCGTGCCAGGTCTTCACCAACGCGCAAATAATCGTCGCTGCGCAGCGTGAAGCCCGAGATCGGATCGCCCTCAAACGTATCCAGCCCCAGCGACACCACCAGCGCCTGCGCCCCGAAGCGGGCAATGCCCTGCAAGGCCTGCTTCAAGGCTTCGCGCCAGCGCGCAAAGTCGCTGCCGCGCGGCAGCGGCAGGTTGAGATTGAAACCGAGCCCGGCACCGGCGCCCCGTTCATCGGCATAGCCGAGGTAGAACGGATATTCGGTGTGCGGGTCGCCGTGGATGCTGCTGAACAGTACGTCGGGGCGTTCATAAAAAATCGCCTGCGTGCCGTTGCCGTGGTGGTAGTCCAGATCCAGCACGGCGACACGCGCCAGGCCCTGCGCACGCAGCTGTTGCGCCGCCAGCGCGGCATTGTTCAGAAAGCAATAGCCGCCAAAAAAGTCGGGCCCGGCGTGGTGCCCCGGTGGCCGCGACAAGGCAAACGCTGCACAAGCACCACCCGCCACCTGCTGCGCGGCGCTCAGTGCGCAATCGGCGCCGGCACGGGCTGCCACCCAGGTGCCCGAGGTCAAGGGTGAGCCGGCATCAAATGAAAACAAACCCATGCGCGCCGAGAAATTGGCCGGCAACACATCGGTGCGAAAGCTGCGCACCGGCCACAGCGAAGGCAGGGCATCGCGCGCCGCGTTGGCCGGGTCCAGCGCTACCCACTCGTCCCAGGCGTGGGCCAGAAAATCGAGATAACGCGGCGTGTGAATGCTCTCCAATGCGGCATCGTCGAAGGCCAGCGGCTTTTGTACCGGCCCGAACTGGCGTCGCTGCAGCTCGGCCAGCACATGGTCAGCGCGCGCCGGCACTTCAAAACACGGCACCAGTTCGCCACGAAACATTTCCAGCTTGCCCTGATGCAGGGCGTGCAGGTGGTTGTAGAAGGTGATCATGGGAAAGTTGCAGCTAGCGCGCCAGCACCTCGGCCAGCGCCACACCGGTGTGCGTACCCAGCTTGACCACGCCTTCCGGAGTCGTCGCCGCCACCACGCGGCCACCGGCGTTGCCGCCATCGGGCCCGAGGTCGATGACCCAGTCGGCTTCAGCAATCACGTCGAGGTCGTGCTCGATCACCACCACGCTGTGGCCGCCATCGACCAGACGATGCAGCACCTTGACCAGCTTTTCCACATCCGCCATGTGCAGGCCGACCGTCGGCTCATCGAGCACGTACAAGGTGTGCGGCGCCCTCTGGCCGCGCCGGGTGATGTCGTCGCGCACCTTGCTGAGTTCGGTCACCAGCTTGATGCGCTGCGCCTCGCCACCACTGAGCGTGGGTGACGGCTGGCCCAGAGTGAGGTAGCCCAGGCCGACATCTTTCAACAACTGCACCGGGTGCGCGATGCTGGGCATGGCGGCAAAAAATTCAACCGCCTCGTCGACCTCCATCTGCAGCACGTCGCCGATGTTTTTGCCGCGCCAGGTGACTGCCAAAGTTTCTGGATTGAAGCGCGCGCCCTTGCAGGTTTCGCACAGCACTTTCACGTCCGGCAGAAAGCTCATGGCGACGGTGCGTATACCCTGCCCCTCGCAGCCGGCGCAACGACCTTCGCCGGTGTTGAAGCTGAAGCGGTTGGCGGCATAGCCGCGCGCCTTGGCCTCCAGCGTGTCGGCAAACAGTTTGCGGATGATGTCCCAGAATCCGATATAGGTGGCGGGGCAGCTGCGCGGGGTTTTCCCGATCGGCGTCTGGTCGACTTCCAGCACGCGGTCCACGGCCTCGTAGCCGGAGACGGACTCGCAACCGCTCCAGGCGATTTGCTCGCCGGCGGCCAGCGCATCGCGACCTGCCTTGGTGCTGCGCTTGTGCACCCCCATCTGAACGTTGCTTAGCAGCACGTCGCGCGCCAGCGTGGACTTGCCGGAGCCGGAGACGCCGGTGACAGCGACCAGGCGACTCAGGGGGACTTGAACAGTGACGGTTTGCAGGTTGTGCATCGTGGCGTTTGTGACGGTCAGCCATTTCTGCACCAGAACCTCTGGTGGTGAACCCGTGAAATTGGGGTCAGAGTCCAATTTCGCTTTAGGCCTTTTCTTCTTCACAGGATCGAGGGCGAAAATGGAATCTGACCCCAAATTCACTGCGGTCGCTAAATTCTGTGATGCAGCCATGCTCAAGTTTGCGCCGTGAGCCAACGGTCTCGCGGTTGGAGTCGGCTCGCCGGGTAGCGATTTCGAGCTTGCGTATGAGGCGCCCGGCGAGCCGGCTTCGGCCGCAGCGAGCACCTCAACAGAACGACGCGCTTTCAACGGATGTTTCATCGCATGCAACAGATAGCGCCCGGTTTGCGAGTCCGAAGCCCGCACGACGTCAGCGACCGTGCCCTGAGCCACCAGCCGCCCGCCGCGCTTTCCGGCGCTGGGGCCGATGTCGATGATGTGGTCGGCATGGCGGATGGTGTCTTCGTCGTGTTCCACCACCACCAGCGTGTTGCCCTTGTCGCTCAGGGATTGCAGCGCACCCAGCAATATCTGGTTGTCACGCGCGTGCAATCCGATGGTGGGCTCATCCAGCACGTAGCACACGCCCTGCAGGTTGCTGCCGAGTTGCGCCGCCAAGCGGATGCGCTGCGCCTCGCCACCGCTGAGCGTCGGCGCGCCCCGGTCCAGCGTGAGATAGCCCAGACCCACCTGCTCCAGAAACTCCAGCCGGCTTTTGATTTCCGGCACCAGGTCACGCGCAATCTCGGTTTCGCGCTGGCTCATGCGGCCCATGCGCTGCAACGTTTCAACCCATTGCCGAAGGTCGGTCACACTCAGGCGGGCCAACTCGGTGATGGCAACCCCATCTATCGCCTGCCTGGCATCCCTGCCAGGAATAGCGCCGCTGGCGAGCTGCAAGCCAAACTTGACGGCACGGGCCACGGCATTCAGGCGTGTGCCCTGACAAGTGGGACAAGCCGTATCCAGCAGGTCTTCCACCTCAGGCTCGGCAAAAGTTTGCTCACGGCCCTTGTTGTCATCGTCGCGCACGGAATCGTCAAACACCTTGCGCTGCTCCTTGCTCAATTTGACGCCGGTGCCGACGCAGTCCGGACACCAGCCGTGCTTGCTGTTGTAGGAGAACAGGCGCGGGTCCAGCTCCGCATAACTGGTGCTGCACAACGGGCAGGCGCGCTTGGTCGAGAATGCATGCAGCGTGCCGATGGTGGCGGTCGGTGTGCCCGCCAGCATGGCGGCACGCAAACCGGTCAGGTGACTCAGCACATGGACCAAGCCCTTGCCATGCACCAGCGCAGCCGCCAGGGCCTGGCGCAAGGCGGCTTCTTTCTCCGGCAGCACATCCAGGCTGGCCACCGGCAGTTCGATCGTGTGCTCCTTGAAGCGGTCGATGCGCGGGAAGCCCGTGGTCGGCAAAAAGTTTCCGTCCACTCGCAGATGCGTGAAGCCGCGTGGCCGCGCCCAGTCGGCCAGCTCGGTGTAGACGCCCTTGCGGTTCATCACCAGCGGCGCCAGCAAGCCGATGTGCTGGCCGCGGAAGTTCTTCATCAGTTGCGCGGCGATGCTGTCGGCTGTCTGCGGCGCCACGGCCATGCCGTCATGGATGCAGTGCTGCGTGCCGAGCTTGACGAACAGCAGGCGCAGGAAATGCCAGACCTCGGTGGTGGTGCCGACGGTTGATTTGCGTCCGCCACGCGAGAGGCGCTGCTCGATCGCCACTGTCGGTGGGATGCCGTACACCGCGTCCACTTCGGGCCGCCCGGCAGGCTGCACGATAGAGCGGGCATAGGCATTGAGCGACTCCAGGTAGCGGCGCTGACCTTCGTTGAACAGAATGTCAAACGCCAGCGTCGATTTGCCCGAACCGGAAACGCCGGTGATGACACTGAATTTGCCGCGCGGGATGTTGACGCTCAGGGACTTGAGGTTGTGCTCTTTGGCGTTGATGATCTGGATGCAGTTTGCGGTGCTCTCTGCGTCAGTGAGGGCAAAGTGAAGCAATCCATCCTGCAATGGCATGGATTGCTTGGTTCCTCGCAATGACGCGCGCGGGGAATAATTCGTTCCCGGCTCTGCGGCAACGAGAACACCCATGCCGAGCGTGCTGTCGTAGTCGCGCAAAGCCTTGCCCGTATGGGAAGTCGGGTGCTGGCGCACGTCTTCCGGCGTGCCATAAGCCACCACTTCACCGCCCGCGTCACCGCCCTCCGGCCCGAGGTCAATCAGCCAGTCGCTGGCACGAATCACATCCAGGTTGTGCTCGATCACGATCAGCGAATGGCCGGCATCGAGCAGCTTGCGCATGGCGCGCATCAGCTTGGCAATGTCGTCGAAATGCAGGCCGGTGGTGGGTTCGTCAAACATGAACAGGGTGCCGCGTCTGGCCATGGCCTGGCGGCTGGCGCTGGCACTTTTGGCCGCATCCGCCAGGAAGCCGGCCAGTTTGAGCCGCTGTGCCTCGCCGCCCGACAGCGTAGGCACCGGCTGGCCCAGCTTCACGTATTCCAGGCCAACATCGACAATCGGCTGCAGCGCCCGGATGACGTCGCGGTCCGCTGCAAAAAGAATAGCAGCTCCGCTGACGGTCAGGTTCAGGACATCGGCGATATTGAGTTGTCGCATGCTCGTGGCTCTGCCCGCGGAATGGGGGTCAGAGCCCTGGACTTGGGGTTTTGCCAAATCGTTAGTCCGTTCCTGGCGAGCGCGAATGCCCTGCCCCGAATTGGGATCTGACCCCCATTCCGCTCTGCGCTCAATCGTTACCTCAAGAATCTCCGGGCGAAAGCGCTTGCCATCGCAATCCGGGCAGCGCAGATACACATCGCTCAGAAACTGCATCTCGACGTGCTCAAAACCGGAACCACCGCAGGTGGCGCAACGACCGTCACCGTTGTTGAAGCTGAATTTCGACGCGGTGTAGCTGCGCTGGCGCGCCAGCGGCGCATTGGCAAAAATCTCGCGAATGGCATCCCAGGCACCGACATAACTCGCCGGGTTGGAGCGCGCCGTCTTGCCAATCGGGGACTGGTCGACAAACACCACATCGCTGAGCTGCTCGGCGCCCAGCAGGCGCTCATGCGCACCCGGCGCCTCGGTGGTCTTGCCAAAGTGGCGCAGCAGGGCCGGCGCCAGAATGTCCTGGATCAGCGTCGACTTGCCTGAGCCGCTGACACCGGTCACGCACACCAGGCGTTGCAGCGGAAACTCGACGCTGACGTTCTTCAGGTTGTGGTCGCGGGCACCCTCCAGAATGAGACGCGGTGTGTTGCCGGCCACCAGTCGCTTGAAGCCCATGCCGACCTGCTTGCGCCCGCCAAGATAAGCGCCGGTCAGCGTGTCGGCCTGGCGCAGGTCGTCGGTGCTGCCATCGAACACGACTTGCCCGCCGCGTTCGCCCGGGCCGGGGCCCATGTCGATCATGCGGTCGGCCGCCAGCATCACGGCCGGGTCGTGCTCCACCACCACAAGGGTGTTGCCGGCGTCGCGCAGACGCTGCATCGCCACAATGATGCGATGCATGTCACGCGGATGCAGTCCAATGCTGGGCTCGTCGAGCACAAACAGGGTATTGACCAGCGAGGTGCCGAGCGCGGTGGTGAGGTTGATGCGCTGCACTTCGCCACCGGAAAGAGTACGGCTTTGCCGGTCCAGCGTCAGGTAGCCGATGCCCACATCGCACAGGTATTTGAGACGGGTGGTGATTTCTTCGAACAGCAACTTGAGCGCCTGGGTCTCGCCTTGACTGTGGGGCGATGAATTGTGGCCGGTGAATTCATCTCGCTGCATACAGTCGAAAAAGCGCCGCAATCGATCCAGCGGCAGCAGCATCAAATCATGCAAACACAGGCCCGGCAAGGCTTCGAGCTGCTCGCGTGACCACTTGACGCCCACCGGCATGAAGCGTCTGGACGGATCGAGCACGGCATCGGCATCGGCCTTGCTGCCGATGCGCCACAGCAGACTTTCCAGCTTCAACCGGGCGCCGCCGCAGACGCCGCACGGCGTGTAGCTGCGGTATTTGGACAGCAGCACCCGAATGTGCATTTTGTAGGCCTTGGTCTCCAGGTATTCAAAGAAGCGCTTGATGCCAAACCAGTGCTGATTCCATTTGCCATTCCAGTTGGGCGAGCCGTTGATCACCCAGTGCTGCTGCTCGGCGGTGAGCTTGTACCAGGGTGTGTCGCGCGGAATGCCGGCCGTCTCGGCATGACGCATCAGGTCATCCTGGGCTTCCTGCCACGCTGGCGTTTGCATCGGCTTGACGGCGCCGGCGCGCAGTGTCAGTTTGTCATTCGGAATCACCAGACCGTAGTCCACCCCAATCACGCGGCCAAAGCCGCGACAGGTGCTGCACGCACCCACCGCCGAATTGAAGGAAAAAGCCGACGCGATCGGGTCGGTGTACCGCAGATCGCTTTCCGGGCAATGCAGGCCGGTCGAGAACTTCCAGATAGTCGGCACCGACGTCGCTATCGATTCAGGATCTGTCTGTGCAGCATCTACGGACGCTACAGCCTCATTTAGTACATAAACTGCGATCCGCCCAGAGCCATGCTTGAGCGCGACCTCGATCGCCTCCAGCACGCGAGCGCGCTCAACACTACCCAGCCGAAAACGGTCTGCGACGACGTCCAGCACTGTTCGCGCCCCCACGCTTGCCACTTTGTGTGCTGCGCTGCCTGCCGGGGGGGCCGTGCCTTGCTTGGGGCGGCCCGGCGCGGCGGCGGCGTCCACGCCTGCCACTTCGCGCCGCGCCTGCACCTTGGTAAAGCCGCTCACCGACAGCCACTGCTCGATTTCCTCGGGCGTTGCGCTGGCGGGCAGCTCGACCGGAAAGGTCACCGCCAAACGAGGCCCCACGCTTGCCGTTTCGTGTTCGGCGGCGGCCTCAACGCGCTCGACCAGCTGCGCATAAATGCTCTCCGCCGAGTCGTGCCGCACCGGGGCCGCGGTTTCGCTGTCAAATAATTGGCCGGCGCGGGCAAACAACAGCTTCAAATGGTCGTTGAGCTCGGTCATCGTGCCCACGGTCGAGCGCGAAGAGCGCACCGGATTGGTCTGGTCGATGGCGATCGCCGGCGGCACGCCTTCGACCTTGTCAACTGCCGGCTTGTCCATGCGGTCCAGAAACTGGCGCGCGTAGGCCGAAAAGGTTTCCACATAGCGCCGCTGGCCCTCGGCAAAGAGGGTGTCGAAAACCAGGCTGGACTTGCCCGAGCCGCTGGGCCCGGTCACCACCGTGAGTTCATTGGTACGAATGTCGAGATCGAGATTTTTTAAATTGTGCTGGCGCGCGCCGCGAATGCGGATGAGACCGTGTGGCATGAATTGATGTCTTTCCTGAGAGGCTGATCATTCTAGGCAAGGTGCAGGAATTTGCCGGAACGCAGGGTATTCCCAAGAGTCGCTGTCCGCCAGGTCTCAATACTTGATGCGGGCGTAATAGCTTGCCAGGGCGGCCTCGCGCGCCTGCCGCAGCGTGAGAATGCCCATTTCACCCAGTAGCGCCAGCAGCCGCAGCCACACCTCGGCGGTCAGCATCGCGTCTCCCAGCGCGGTGTGGCGGCCCTGCACCACGATGTTGAAACGCCCGGCAATGTCCTCCAGCTGGTGCGACTCCTGATTCGGATGCACCACTGCCGACAGCAGCAGGGTGTCGAGCACCGGCTGGTGAAAGGTGACGCCGCTGCTGGCCTCCTGGAGTTGCAGAAACTTCATGTCGAAGGCAGCGTTGTGCGCCACCAGCACAGTGTCTTGCGCAAACGCATGAAACGCCGGCAACACCTTGCCGATGCCGGGCTTGCCGATCAGCATTTCCTGCGTGATGCCGTGAATCTGGGTCGACGTGGCCGGGACCAGGCGCGCCGGATCGACCAGTTGTTCAAAGATCTCCTGCCGCAACAACTTGCCGTTGACAATGCGCACCGCGCCGATCTGGACGATCTGGTCGCCTTCCGACGGATTCAGGCCCGTGGTTTCAGTATCGAACACGGTATAGGACAGATCGGACAGTCGCTGATCGTCGAGCGCGCTGTCCTGCGAGGTCATCTGGAACAGGTCAAAGTCGTAATACTCGGGTCGACTGTCGCTTTGCGACAACTGGGTGGCTTCGAGCTGTTCCTGCGCGGTCGCCAGTGGCAGCAGAAAACGGAAGAACGCTTCGTGGCGTATGCGTTCGCGCTCGAACCACATCTCGCCGCCATGGCGTTCGACCACGTCGCGTACCGTCAGCGGCGTGCTCTGCGCGCCGAAGCGCATGGCATCCATCTCCCAGGTCATCACCGTTTCGGCACTCATCGCGTGGCCGGTCCAGATCAGATCCAGCTGTGCACGCCCCCCCGCCGGTTGCAGGCGCAGGCGCAGGAACTTGACTTCAAACTCCTCGACCAGCCGGCTCGAAAGATAGGTCAGCGCCTGCAACAGCGTGAAGCTCTCGACCTTGAGCCACAGGGTCTCGTCGACCTGATCCACGGTCACTGATCGCTGGCAGGAATTCTCGATCTGGCGTTGCGCTGCCGTCAGCAGGTCGATCCCCAACATCTCCTCCAGCGGCCAGCGCGTCTTGAGCCCCTGCGTCGAGTGCTGAACGAGGTCCGTGATGCGCCCGCTCATGGCCGCCAGCTCCTCGTGCAGCACCGCCATGAAACGCTCGCGCATCTCGGGCTCCAGGTCGGCGTATCCCAGCATATCCAGCGCCGCCTGCATGCTGGCCAGGGATGACCGGCTGCCCTCCGTCAGGCCGTGCAACAGGCGGTCGCGCAGCGACTCCTGCTCAAAGTTGCGTGTCACGTTGTCGAGCATCAGCACAAAGCCGCTGAAGGCGTCGACATCGCGGGCATCGGTCACGCCCGGGCGCACTGGCGCTATTTGGACGCGCAGCAACTGACCCGAGGGTGTGGTGGTCACGAACTGGGTGGACGGGCTGGCCGCACCACGCACCATGCGCTGGTGAATATTCTCCAGCGCATGGGCCACCAACTGGCGGTCGAACACGGCATAGATGGATCGGCCAATGCCAATCAACTGGGCGCCGTCAGCCAGGCCGGGCGTCTGCGAAAACCCGCGCAACTGGAGTCGGGCACGATTGTTGTAAAGCAGGATGCGCCCGTCAAGGTTGCACACCACCACACTTTGGGTCAGCTCGGCCATCAGCGCCGAGAGGCGATTCTTCTCCTGCTGCACGCGGTGACTGGCCTGCGTCACCTGCTGCGCCATGTCCTCGCGCAGGTGATCGCGCTGGGCAGCCAGGGCATTGATGGCAGCGCCCAGCGATCGCATTTCCGGGCTGCCACGCGGACTGAGTTGCTGCGCGCTCGTGGCGGCCAGCAAGACCCAGGTTTCTTCCGCCAAGCGCGCCGGCGCGCCGACGTAGCGCCGCCACAACTCGCGCAGCAGCGCCGCCACCAGCGCGAAGGCGACGGCCCAGCTCAGGCCGACCAGGGCAATGCCGGGGCTGATCGCCGCGCCCACAAGCTGACGCTGGTCAGGCTCCAGCGTGAACCAGACCAGCGCCGCGGTGAGGCCCAACCAGCCAGCCATGGCCAGCCCGGCGATGGCCACGACAAGAATCAGGCGACGGTCCACCCTCACGGCAGCCCGCCCAGCAGCTTTGCCACTTTTTGCACCAGTTCGCGGGTCGAGAACGGCTTGGTCATGTAGTCATCCGCACCCAGGGCAGTGCCCTTGGCGACGTCAGTGTCGCGCCCCTTGGCCGTGAGCATCAGGATCTTTGTGCCCTGCAAGTCCTCGCTGGCGCGCACCGCCTGGCAAACCTCAAAGCCGGATTTTTTGGGCATCATGACGTCCAGCAGCACCAGGTCGGGCTTTTCGCGCGCGATGCTGTCGAGCGCTTCCTGGCCGTCACGCGCAACGATCACTATATAGCCTTCGCGCTTGAGCAGATATTCCAGGGAGATCACGATATTTGGCTCGTCGTCGGCCACGAGTATTTTTTTGTTCATGGTTTGTCTCCTACGTATGTTGCGCCGGGCTGCGGCTCCGCCGGATGCCAGGGAAGGTGAAACAGAAAACTGGCACCCTGCCCCGGATTCGATTCGATCCACAATCGCCCACCAAAATGTTCCACAATCTGGCGGCTGATGGGCAATCCGAGTCCGGTGCCCTGGGGCCGGCTGGATGCATCGCCACCCTGGCGGAATTTGTCAAAAATCAGCCCCTGCTGCTCTGGTGTCACACCAGGACCGTTGTCTCTCACCGCCACCGTCACGCCACTATCGTCGCTGCTCAGGCTTACACCAACCCGACCGCCCGGCACGGGGACAAACTTGGCGGCATTGGACAGCAGATTGAGCATGACCTGCATCAGGCGATCGGGATCCGCCATCAACGATGGCAGCTGCGCCGGCATCGAGACTTCGACCGCAGTCTGGCGCTCGCGAAACATCTCCACCGTGGTCGTGACGGCCTGACTCACGATCGCGCGCATGTCGACCTCGGCGGTATGCCAGTCGGCATTGCCCGATTCGATCTTGGCCATATCCAGCACCTGATTGACCAGGCGCGACAGGCGTTCGGTTTCGGTGACGATGATCTCGACAAACTGGCGCCGCTGCGCCAGATCAATCTTTGGATCATCCCGCATCAATTCAGCCAGCGCCCGAATCGAGGTCAGCGGCGTGCGCAGTTCGTGCGTCACCGAAGACATGAAATCGTCCCTCAGCCGATCCAGGCTCTTGAGCTGCTCGTTGGCCTGCCGCAGCTCGGTAGTGGCGCGCTCCAATGAATCGGATTTTTCTTCCAGTTCACGCGAGTGAGCCCGCAACTGCGAGGCTTCGTCCAGGATGCGCAGCACATCATCGGGTGTCAGCGCGTCTTCCTCCACCGCCGAGGCCACCATGACCCGCGCAGATGCACTCCCGACCGCGCCGGCCAGTTGAGTCTCGACATACTGCACCAGTCGCGCGTCCGGCCGAATCGCGTCCAGCTGGCTGGCGCCAACCTGGCGGGCATAGTTCTCAAACAGGGTGCGGGCCTTCTGCACCCCCAAAAAGCGCTGGCACAAATGCAACAGGTCGGGCAATTTGGCCTGACCGCGCCAGAACACCGGGCCGGACGAGGCGCTGCGATTGAACACGTCGACAAACAACAGGGCCTGACTGGCCTCCTGCCCGGACGGCGCCCGCCAGAGCGACAGGCCGACATAGAAAGTGAGATTGGCCAGCATGCTCCAGAACAGCGAGTGCGTCAGGCCGTCCAGGCCTTGCAGGCCGAGCAACTGCTCGGGGCGCAGCAAGCTTAAGCCCCATGGACCGAGGGTCAGAAAATCCGTGCCGAGCCAACCCGACTTGGCAATGGACGGCAGCATCAGGGTGTAGACCCACATCAGAAAGCCGGCCAGCAAGCCCGCCAGCGCGCCCAGCCGGGAGCCGCCTTTCCAGTACAGCCCGCCGATCAACGCGGGGGCAAATTGGGCCACGGCGGCGAAACTGATAAGCCCGATGCTGACCAGCGCATAGGCCTCGCCGGCCACGTGAAAATACACATAACCCAACACCAGCACACCCAGGATGGCGGTACGCCGAATGCCCAGCAGCACCCGCGTCAGGTCATGCCCGGCATCCGGGCGGAAGTGGCGCGTGCGCAGCAGCAGGGGCATCACCAGTTCATTGCTGACCATGGTGGAGACGGCGATGGTCTCGACGATGACCATGCCGGTGGCAGCCGACAGTCCGCCGATAAAGGCAAACAGCGCCAGTGCGCTCTGGCCCGCTGCCAGGGGTAGCGACAGCACAAAATTCTCCGCGTTGGTCTGCCCCGGACCGAAGTACAGCAGCCCGCCCAGGGCGATTGGCAAAACAAAAATATTGATGACCAGCATGTAGAGCGGGAACACCCATGCGGCGCGCCGCAGATGGCTTTCGCGCACGTTCTCCACCACCATGATCTGAAACTGGCGCGGCAGAAACACCACCGACAGCATCGACAGCAGGGTCAGGGTGAACCATTGCGACCAGGCAAAACTGGCGCCCTGCTCCAGTCGCAACAGCAGCGCCAATGCAGGCACCGCGCGGGCCCGGGCAAACAGATCCGTGAGACCGTCAAACAAGCCATACACCACAAACAGCCCGACCGCCAGGAACGCCGCCAGCTTGACCAGGGACTCGAAGGCGATGGCCGCCACCATGCCCTCGTGCCGCTCCGTGGTGTCAAGGTGGCGCGCGCCAAACACCATGCTGAAGCCCGCCAGCACCAGTGCCACATAGAAGGCGCTGTCCTGACTCCAGTGCAGCACCGGCGCGACGCCAAGGCTGACCGGCCCGGTCAACAGCGCGTAGCCGGCCGAGACCGCCTTGAGCTGCAGCGCGATATACGGAACGATGCCCACCACCGCAATCAGCGTCACCAGTCCCGATAGCAGCGGACTCTTGCCATAACGGCTGGCGATGAAGTCCGCGATGGACGTGATGCGATACACGCGGGCGATGCGGATCATCTTGCGGATCACGACCCAGCCCAGCACCATCGCCAGCGTCGGCCCGAGATAGATTGGCAGGAACCAGACACCACCCGACGCCGCCCGCCCCACACTGCCGAAATAGGTCCAGGCGGTGCAGTACACCGCCAGCGACAGGGCATAGGTCCAGGCGCTGTCAATCACGGAGCGCCCTTGCGCCGCCCGCCAGTCACCGACATAGGCCACCGCGAACAGCAGCAGCAGATAGGCAAAGGAGGCGCTGATGACCGCCGCAGGCGATAGCATGGCTAGTCGTCCGGCGGCGTCTGAGCCGGCCGCTCCATCCACCAGGCGATGGTGGCGATCAGCAGCCCCCAAAGGATGAACAAGGCCGCCGGAAACAAGGGTATGCCCAGCACGGTGGCGTCACGGTCCCAGAGACCCAATAGCGGAAAGCTGAACAGCAACCAGCCAGCGACGAACAGGGCCAACAGACGCTGCGTACCAAGTCCTTCGAACACTCTAGCCTCCTTGTCGGGATCTGCGCCGCTGGTGCGCGACTCAGCGCTTGCGCCGGTGCCAGCCGCAGACAAACCCGCCGTATTGCGATGTCTACTATCAGGCAGTTTGCTTACTGCTTTCTGATAGCCGTCGCTGAGCAGCTGCTGGCAGCACGAACCTAGGGAAAACACTGAGACCGTACATCAATCGCAAGCGAGCCGGTCAGCAATTGGTAAGCCCTGCGACTTAGCCTTGGCGCGGTCATAACTTCCAACAGGAGACAAACCATGGCTGACGACTTGATTCAACGGGTTACCAGTGACCCAAAATACCAGGAGCTCAAATCAAAGCGAAGTAGCTTCGGCTGGTGGCTCACCTTGTCGGAGATGGTCGTGTATTACGGCTTCATTCTGCTGGTGGCCTATGACAAACAGTTCCTCGCCACCAAGATCGGCGCGGGGGTCACCACCATCGGCATGCCGCTGGGTATAGGCGTTCTGGTCTTCACCATCATCATCACCAACATCTACGTGCGTCGCGCCAACAGTGTGTATGACGATCTGACCCAGCAAGTGGTCAAAGGAGCCCTGAAATGACGCGTCTTTTCCGATCAAAAAGTGCCATTGCACTGCTCGCGATGCTCGCAGCCTCGGGCGTGGTCTACGCCGCTGGCGCCGATCTGGGGCAAGCCGCCAAGCAACCGACCAACTGGACTGCCATCGTCATGTTTGCTGTCTTTGTCGCCATTACCTTGTGGATCACCAAATGGGCCGCGGCACGCACCAAGACTGCCGCCGACTTCTATACCGCTGGCGGTGGGATTACCGGGTTCCAGAACGGCCTGGCGATTGCCGGCGACTACATGTCGGCCGCTTCGTTTCTGGGTATTTCGGGCCTGGTATTTGCCAGCGGTTTTGACGGCCTGATCTTTTCCATCGGCTGGCTGGTTGGCTGGCCCGTCATCACTTTCCTGATGGCCGAGCGGCTGCGCAACCTGGGCAAATTTACCTTTGCCGACGTCGCTGGTTACCGTTTTGGCCAGACCCCGATCCGCGTGTTCGCCGCTTGCGGCTCACTCGCCGTGGTGGCGTTTTACATGACGGCCCAGATGGTCGGTGCCGGTCAGCTCATCAAGCTGCTGTTTGGCATGGACTATCTGTACGCTGAAATTCTGGTCGGCACCATCATGATGATCTACGTGCTGTTCGGCGGCATGACAGCCACCACCTGGGTGCAGATCATCAAGGCCTGCATGCTGCTCGGTGGTGCCACTTTCATGGCCTTCGCCGTGCTGCTGCAGTTTGGCTTCTCGCCTGAAGCCATGTTCGTCAAGGCGATTGAAGTGCACTCCAAGAAGGATGCCATCATGGGACCTGGTACCTACATCAAGGACCCGATCTCGGCGATCTCGGTCGGCATGGCGCTGATGTTTGGCACGGCTGGTTTGCCGCACATTCTGATGCGCTTCTTTACCGTGCCGAGCGCCAAGGAGGCTCGCAAATCGGTCGGCTGGGCCACCACCTGGATCGGCTACTTCTACATCCTGACCTTCATCATCGGCTTTGGCGCCATCACCAACCTGATCCCGAATCCGGCAGACTACTTTGTTGGCGGCGACATCAGCAAGGGCTTGCTGGGCGGCAGCAACATGCCGGCCGTGCATCTGTCCAGAGCCGTCGGCGGCAGCGTGTTCATGGGCTTCATCTCGGCAGTGGCCTTTGCCACCATCCTGGCGGTGGTTGCCGGCTTGACGCTATCGGGCGCCTCAGCCGTATCGCACGACCTGTATGCCTCGGTCTGGCGTCATGGCCGGGTCGATCAGGCGCAGGAACTTCGTGTTTCCAAAATGACCACGGTGGCCCTGGGCATCATTGCCGTCACGCTCGGTATTGCGTTCGAGAAAGAAAACGTGGCGTTCATGGTGATGCTGGCGTTTGTCATCGCCGCCTCGGCCAACTTCCCGGTCTTGTTCATGTCGGTTCTGTGGAAAGATTGCACCACCAAGGGTGCGGTCGCCGGTGGTTTTGTCGGTCTGGCGCTGGCAATTGTGCTAACGGTCCTTTCGCCCGCCGTCTGGGTCGCTGCGATGCACCATCCGGCTGGCTCGGCCTGGTTCCCGTATGACTCGGCTGCCATCTTCTCGATGCCGGCGGCTTTCATCACGATCTGGCTGGTGTCCTTGATGGACCGCAGCTCGCGCGCCGCTGAGGACCGTGCCGGTTACCCAGCGCAGGAAGTGCGCTCTGAGACCGGTATCGGCTCGGCATCAGCCTCAGGTCATTGATACTCAGTCGCTTTCACCGGGCGACCTGAAAGTCGTCCGGTGACAATCCAGGGACTGCCGGCGTTAAGCTTGCAGTCCCTTTTTGTTTATTGGCGGGTCAAAAGTGTCAGACGATTTCTGTTTTGCTGTTGCACCCTTTGACGAGCTCGACAGCACCGAGCAGGCGCTGGTGCGTGAAACCGCAAGGCACGTACGCCTGGCTCGGGGCGACACGCTGCTCACGCCAGGAGCGATAGCACAACAGCTGTGGCTATTGGTCTCGGGACATGTGCAGCTCGAAGAAGACACACAACTTCTTGTGCTCGGCACGGGGGAGACAATCGGCTGGCGTGCCCTGTTGACCGAGCGCGGTAATGCCACGGCGACCGCTCTCGATGCCGTGCAGGCCTGGCAACTGCCCAGGGCCACAGTACTGGCTCTGCTCGCCGGCAACGCGCGCTTCAGCGCCCGGGTCTTCACCGGATTGTCGCGCCAGCTCTCCGATGAGGAGGACATCAACCACAACCGCGAGTTGCTCTCCCTGATGCTTGTGCGGGTGCGCGACATTCCCCTGCATAGCCCTTTTTACGTCGATGGCGGACTCGATTTGGTCTCGGTCTGCCGATTGATGTCCGAACACGGACGCACCAGCGCACTGGTCCGCGACATCCTGGGTGATGTGCCGCGCCTGGGCTTTTTCACCACCACCGACCTGCGCGATGCGATGCTGCGGCCACAGCCGCTGGCGGTGCGCGAGGTGGCACACTTTGCCCTGATTACGCTGCCACCCGAGGCTGAACTGTTTGACGCCCTGTTGACCATGTTGCGCCATCGGGTGCATCGAATACTGGTCAAGCAGGGCGACGAGATATTGGGTGTTCTGAGCCAGCTCGACCTGATGGGCTTTGTCTCCAACCATTCCCACTTGATTACCCTGCAGGTCGATCAGGCACATGACGCGGGACAACTCAAGCTGGCGGCGCAGCAGGTGGACGACTCGATCACGCTGCTGGTGCGCGGCGGTGTGCGCATCGACATCATCTCGCGCCTGGCCAGCAGGCTCAACGAGCAAATATTTGCACGCCTGTGGTCGCTGGTGGCACCGCCCGAGCTGCTGCAAAACAGTTGTCTGTTGGTCATGGGCAGCGAAGGTCGCGGCGAGCAAATCCTGAAAACCGACCAGGACAACGCCCTGCTGCTGCGCGACGGCTACCACTGTGAGGGCCTGACTGAAATTGTCGAGCGCTTCAGCATGGCCTTGCTCAGCTTCGGCTACCCACCCTGTCCGGGCAATATCATGCTGACCAACCCGCTGTGGCGCCAGCCACTTTCGGACTTCAAGGAGACCATTGGACACTGGCTGTTCGACGGCGACCCGGATGGCACAATGAATCTGGCGATCTTCCTGGATGCCCACCCGGTGTCAGGGGATGCCACACTGCTCGGTCGCGCGCGCATGCACGCCTTGAACCTGGCAGCAGGCAGCGATATATTCATCGCCCGGCTGGCGGACGCCATCAATCAGTTCAAGGAGCCTGACAATGGCTGGTGGGCCCGCCTGACCAAACTGCGCAATGGCGCGGCGCAGGCTTTTGATCTCAAAAAGCTCGGCACCTTTCCCATCGTTCATGGTGTGCGTGCGCTGGCGCTGGAGCACCGTCTGGACGCCTTGAGTACCGTTGAGCGCTTGCGCACCCTGGCCAGCCAACACTATTTTTCGCCAGAGCTCGCTCGCGATCTGGAGGAGACGCTGCACTTCATGATGACCCTCAAATTGCGCAACAACCTGCGCCAGATGGCGCTCGGGCAGCCGCTCAACAACCTGGTGGAACTCGCCGGCTTGAGCACGCTCGACCGCGACCTGCTGAGGGACTCACTGGCCATCATCAGGCGGTTCCGGCTGCACTTGCAGCTGCATTTTCATCTGGAGGGATGACGCGCATGAGGTGAGCGGACAAGCGCCCGGCAAATCCACGCGTAGTTTCCACAATTGACAGACTCAGAGGCTTGCCTAGACTTCTTCTTTTCAATGAGGTGCATCATGAATCTTTGCCGATTGCCGGTTGCAGCCATCGCGCTGTTGATCTGGGGTAGCGTAGCTCAGGCCCAAATTCTGATTGGGCAGACCGTGGGCGTGACCGGTGCGGTCGCGGCGACGGTCAAGGAATCCAACGCAGGCGCCATGCTCTACATCGATGACGTCAATGCCAGGGGCGGCGTCGGTGGCGAAAAGATAGAACTTGTGACGCTGGATGACAAGTTCGACACCAAGCTCACGCTGTCTAACGCCAAGAAGTTGATTGAAGAGCGTCATGTCGTGGCCCTGTTCATGACACGTGGCACACCGCATACCGAGGGAATTATTCCGCTTCTCGACCAATATGGCGTGCCGCTGATCGGGCCGTCCACGGGCGCCATGGTGCTGCACACGCCGCTGAAAAAACATGTGTTCAACGTGCGGGCGCCATACCAGCGCGAAGCCGAGCGAGCCATTGCCCACCTGGCGTCGCTTGGCATGAAACGAATTGCGGTCGTTCACGTCGACGACAGCTTTGGCGCCGATGGTCTCGAAGGTGCAAAAAAAGGCTTGCTGGCGGCCAATCTGAAGGCCGTGGCGATCGAAAAATTCGATCGCAGCAAGCCCGATTTTTCTTCCATTGCGCCCCAAATGACCAAAGCTGACGCGCAAGCCATCATGATCATCGGCTCCGGCACGGCAGTCGTGGACGGCATCAAGGCCATCAAGGCAGCTGGCAGCGGCGCCCAACTCGTGACCCTGTCGAACAACGCCTCGGACGGATTTATCAAGCTGCTGGGCGAGAACGCGCGCGGTGTGATCGTCAGCCAGGTGCTGCCACAGACCTTTCGGTACACCATCGTCAAGGAAGCCACGGAACTGGCCAAAGCGCGCAACATCGTCATGGTAAGCCCGGCCATGCTTGAGGGCTTTGCCTCTGCCAAAGTATTGGTGGAAGCACTGCGGCGCAGCGCACCCAAACCGACCCGCGAACGCGTCCAGGCGGCGCTGGAAGGGATGCATAAATTTGACCTCGGCGGCCTGGAGGTCAGCTACAGCCCGACCGACCACACCGGTCTGGACTTTGCCGATCTGTCGATCATCAGCGCAGACGGCAAGTTCAGGCGTTAAGCGCGCAGGGCCTGGCTTGTGTCAAGCGCAGCCCGAGGGATATCGTGAAATCGCGTCTCCAGCATAATTAAGCAATTTATGCAGTCCAACCAACAAAAGACGCCATGAAACTGGCGCTGCTGTCAGACATTCATGCCAACATACAGGCACTTGACGCTTGCACCGCGCATGCGCTCGAAAAAGGCGCGCAGCAGTTTGCGCTGCTGGGCGATTTGGTGGGTTACGGCGCCGACCCGGTGGCAGTGGTTCAGCGTGCCCAAGAACTGGCGGCTGAAGGCGCCCTGCTGATCAAGGGCAATCACGACGCCATGGCAGTCAGGCCGCCGGCGCAAATCATTACCGTAGGCGACAGCACGGCGGCATGGACCCACGCGCAACTCAACGCCAGCCAGCGGGATTTTCTCGACAAACTGCCGCTGACGCTGCAGCAGCAGGCAATATTTCTGGTGCACGCCAGTGTCGACAAACCCGAGCTTTGGCGCTATGTCTACGACCAGCGCGCTGCCACCAACAGCCTGGACGCGGCTGCGCTGGTGCCCGAAGTCCGCTATGTCTTTGGTGGGCATGTGCACATGCAAACACTTTATTACCGTGGCGCGGGTGCGGACTTGATGAAATTCACACCTACGCCGGGAGTGGCGGTGCCGGTGCCGCACCATCGCCACTGGCTGAGCACCATCGGTTCGGTGGGGCAGCCCAGGGACGGCAATCCGCAAGCCATGTACGCCTTGTTTGACAGCGACAAATTGCAGCTGACCTTCTATCGGGTTAATTATGATCATCAGGCAGCTGCAGCTGCCATCCGGCGCGCCGGACTGCCGGCCATCTTTGCAGACCGGCTGGAGCTCGGTCGATGAAGCTTCTGGAGCCCGGTGAAGAGCTGGACGGCTTCACGATCGAAGAGTGCATCCATTCTGGCGGCATGGCCCACATCTACCGCGTGCGCTACACCGAAGGGGCTCGTGATCCCGGCTTCCCCCTGGCCATGAAAGTCCCGCGCATGACACCTGGAGACGGCGCCGAGAATATCGTCAGTTTTGAAGTCGAGCACCAGATCATGCAGGTTCTGTCAGGAACCCATGTGCCACGATTTGTGGCCGCGGGTGATCTTGAGAACGTGCCTTATCTCGTCATGGAATACGTGCATGGAAAGACCCTGCAGGACTGGCTGGATGCGCCGGAGCGCCCGGCAATGGATAAGGTGACCCGTCTTGGCATCGCCACCGCGCTCGCCGTGCACAGCTTGCATCAGCAAAACACCGTTCATCTGGATCTGAAACCGGCCAATGTGCTGATTCGAGCGGACGACAGCGCCGTGCTGCTGGATTTTGGCTTGTCGTGCAATGCGCTCTATCCGGATCTTCTGGCCGAACAATTGCGCAAGGCGGTGGGGTCTCCGATCTGGATTGCACCCGAGCAGGTGGTCGGCGTCAGGGGAGATCCCCGTAGCGACATTTTTGCCATCGGCGTCATGCTATACCAGCTGACCACGGGTGAGCTGCCATTTGGTGCGCCCAGAACCGACGGCGGCTTGCGCCAGCGCCTGTGGATGGATCCGCCACCGCCACGCAAGCTGCAACCGCAGCTCCCGGAGTGGCTGCAGGAGGTCATTCTGCGCTGCCTGGAGCCTGCGGCGGCCGACCGCTACCCTTCGGCTGCACACCTGGCATTTGACCTTCGGCACCCCGAACACATTACCGTGACCAAACGCGGCCGCAATCTCCAGGGCACCGGATTTCGTACCCATTTCAGACGCTGGTTGAAAGCCGCCGGCATGCACTACCAGCCCAGCCCGCTACCCGCCCAGCAGATTGACGAAGTGCCGATTGTCATGGTCGCCGTCCCGCACAAAGATGTCACCGACGCCACGCTGTATTCGCTGCGCCAGGCGGTGGCGCGTTCCCTGGGTACGCGTCAGGGTGCTCGCCTGGCCTGCGTCACCGTGGTCTCACCGGGTCAGACCAGCACCTCCAACGATGCAAGCAGCGAGACCAGTGTTCAACGCCGCTACATCGCGAACCTGCGTCAGTGGGCGCAGCCGCTGAACTTGCCGGGTCAACAAATCTCTTACCACGTTCTGGAGTCGGGCGACGTGGCGCAAGCGCTGCTGAGCTATGCTGTGGGTAACGAGGTCAGCGTGATTGTGATGGGAGCCGCGACGCATGGCTTGAAGACGCAACGCTTTCTGGCAACCGTGCCCATCAAGGTGGCAATGGATGCCTCCTGCACCGTAATTCTGGTCAAACAGGCATTGCCATTTGAGCTGCTGGTCGAGCAGGCGGAGAAATTAAAGCCGGCCTGGAATCGAGACCTGGACGCGCCGTTCTAGCCTTTGAGCGCGCGCTCCAGTTCAACACAAGCCGCGACGCCGGCGGCAGACTGAATTCTGGGCAGCAGCGCCAGCAAATCTTCGAAACCGCTGGCCGCCTCGACCGCCAGATTCAACCTGAAACCGCGCAGACCGAGGTTGGCCGTGACCTTGGTTGCGAGCGGCATGGCTGCGCTGTAGCGTTCTTGCGCCGACCGCGAACTCACTGGCACGGCTTGTGCCACCGTAGCCACGGCCTCGGGCGTGGCGATCAAAAAACCCAGCTGCACCAGGTGATCTATATCTTCCTGGGTGATGCCAAGGCCGCCGGTTGCGCCGATCACCTGCTCACTCGATTTGACGCCATCAAACAGGATGAACGCCGAACGCTGATGCGCCGACATCAGAGGCGAACGAGCCTTGAAGGCTTGCTGACCAGCTTCCGTTTTTGAGTACCGCATTTGATCATTCTAGCGTTTCGATTTTTCAGATCAAGGGCGTACATACCCTAGCCCGGTTTTTGCATTTGCTCAAAAAAAAAGGCCCTCTGCTGGAGGGCCTTTTCATCAATCATGCAAACGCTAATCGCTGGCGTAAATATCAACGTCTTTGGTTTCCTTCACGAACAGAGTGCCGATAACAAAAGTCATCGCAGCAATCGCGATCGGATACCACAAGCCGCTGTAAATATTGCCCTGCGCCGCCACAATTGCGAACGAAATGGCCGGCAAAAAGCCACCGAACCAGCCATTGCCGATGTGGTAAGGCAAACTCATGGAGGTGTAGCGGATACGCGTCGGGAACAGTTCCACCAGCATCGCCGCGATCGGCCCGTACACCATGGTCACATAGATCACCAGGATGGTCAGGATCAGCACCAGCATCAGCCAGTTGCTGGAACCCACAGGAATCGGGTCGGCTTTGGCCGGATAACCCGCCTCATTCAGAGCCGCCCGCACTTCCTTCTCAAAACGAGCTTTATCAACTTTGGCGGTGGGCGCCGTGCCATCGTAGGAGGCAATGCTCTTGTCACCAACCTTGACGGTACCGACGGCACCAGCCTGCGCAACGCTGTCGTAATTCACCCCTGAATTCGACAGGTAGACCCTTGCCAGATCGCAGGGTGTGGTGAATACGGCGGTACCTGTCAGGTTCAGGATCAGGTTGCAATGGGATGGTTCCGACACCACGGTCACCGGCGACTTCTGGATCGCTTGCTGTAGCTTGGGATTGGCATAGGTCGTGAGCGCATTGAACAGCGGGAAGTAAGTCAAGACTGCCAACAGACAACCGGCCATGATGATCGGTTTGCGGCCAATCCGGTCGGACCAGGAGCCAAAGAAAATGAAGAACGGCGTACCCAGAATGAGCGAGACCGCGATCAAGATATTGACCGTTGAAGGATCCACCTTGAGGAAGGTTTGCAAGAAAAACAGGGTGTAAAACTGGCCGCCATACCAGACCGTGGCTTGCCCGGCGGTCAGGCCGAGCAGGGCCAATATCACGATCTTGGCGTTCTTCCATTGACCGAAGGACTCGGACAGCGGCGCCTTGGAAGTCTTGCCCTCAGCCTTCATTTTGGCAAAGGCCGGCGATTCGTTCAGTTTCAGGCGAATCCAGACTGAAACTGCCAGCAGGATGCCGGACATGGCATAGGGGATGCGCCAGGCCCAATCGAGAAAGTCTTTTTCGCCAAAGTAGGTGCGGGTACCAAGAATCACCATCAGCGCGAGCATCAGGCCCACGGTCGCCGTGGTCTGAATCCAGGAGGTGTAAAAGCCGCGTCTGCCTTGAGGCGCGTGCTCGGCCACATAGGTCGCTGCACCACCATACTCGCCACCCAGAGCCAGACCCTGGAACATGCGCAAGGCAATCAGGGCGATCGGCGCCGCGATACCGGCGGTCTTGTAAGTGGGTAGAAATGCCACCAGAAAAGTTGACATACCCATGATCAGGATGGTGATCAGGAAGGTGTATTTGCGCCCAATCATGTCGCCCAGACGACCGAACACCAAGGCGCCAAACGGACGCACCGCAAAACCTGCTGCGAACGCCAGCAGCACAAAGATATTGCGGGTGCTTTCGTCCAGTGCTGAAAAGAAGTTGGCCGCAATGATGGCCGACATCACACCGAACAAATAGAAGTCATACCACTCGAAAATAGTGCCAAGCGAAGAGGCGAAGATCACCATCTTCTCTCCTTCCGACATGGGCCGTGGGGCCACTGCTGTTGCCATATTGATGTCTCCAAATAGTTTTTTGGCCTCCGGGATGGAGGTTGATGGCCATTCTTCGCGACGGTACTGACCCCGTTCTGACACCAAACTTAACACGCGCTGACAAAATAGGGTGGAACCCTTAGCCTGCGTTTCGCCCTGTGGCAAATGGCTATTTTTGCCGGACGATTCCTGCCGGCAAGCTGGCTGCGGCCGACCACTGCGGTCCTGAAAACCAGTCGTCACCGGCCAGATAGTCGCGCAACATCTGCAAGGCATCAAAGCCCCAAAACAACTTGCCATCGACCGCGAAAGTCGGCACACCAAAGACACCAAGTGCGATCGCCTCATCGGTATGCGCCTTGAGTTGGGACTTGACCTCGTCGCCGGCCACGGCGCGCGCGGGCGCCAGTCGTTCGGTCACGTCAGCCAGACGTGTGGCATCGGCAGCGTCGGCTCCGCCCTGCCAAACGTGCGCGAACAGGGTTTCACAGACGAAACGGTTGGGCAGGCCCTGCGCGTCACAGGCCACGGCGAGGCGCAGCAATGCCAGCGGATTGAACGGATGACTGGCAGGCAACTGGAGCTCCACGCCATGCCGGTGCGCCAGCCACAGCACCTGGCGATAAGTCCAGTCGCGCTTGGGTTTGATCTCGGCCGGACCCAATTGCCCGTGGTGTTTGAGCAGCGCGGCAAACAGGATGGGTTTGTAGCTCACGCTGTAGCTGTGTCCCATCAAGGCCTCGGGCAGCCCGGCAAACGCCAGGTAGGCGTAGGGCGAAATAAAATCAAGATAGAAAGTGATGTGTTTCATGGCTGGCCGTCCTTTACAAGCGCCGGGACTTCAGACGCTGCTCGATCTGCGTCCAGATCATGCGCTTGGCCTGCTCATCCGCGCTGCTCCATTGAATAATCTCGTCAATCGTGCGGTAGCAGCCTTCGCACAGCCCGGTCAGTTCGCTCATGCGACACAACGAGACGCAGGGTGAGGGCAGATTTTGGCCTGTAGCCCCCGTCAGCACTGCGCGAACAGCTACTAATTCAGGAGCGCCCAGGGGCTTATCGAAATCCTGGGCTTGCACCACATCGGCCACCGGCGCACCGGACAAGCGGATCAGATCCTGCGGCTGCAATTTGAATACCGCATGTGGATGCCCGGCGGCGGCCCATATTTCTTCAAAGCGGAACAGCGCCTGATCGATCAGCGTCACCGAGGCTGTGGCGTGGGCGATCGGCGGCACACCACCAATTGAAAAACCGGTTTTCGCTTTGACAAAGGCGGCATCAGCGCGGTCCAGCGGACCCACCAGGGCGGCGACCTTGCTCTCGTCCACGCGCCTGTCGCCCGAGGTCACCACCAGCACCGCAACATCATCCGCGCTGCGGCGAAAGATGATGCTCTTGGCGATCTGGCCGACGACAACACCCAGGGCGTCGGCGGCTTGTGCCGCGGTCCGTGCGGCATCACTCAGCATCACCGGCGCATGCGGGTGACCCTGGGCCCGCAGGGCCGCGGCAACGCGCTGAACGCCTGCCGACAGTGGCTTGCTCATCTCAAGCCTGCCTCTTGTTGAGCAAGGCCGTGGCAGCACGCGAATTGGGCTTGCGCTGCAGAAAATCACTGATGAACTTGCCCGCGTCTATCAGTTGGTCGAGGTCAATGCCGGTGGCAATCCCCATGCCATGCAGCAGGTACACCACGTCTTCCGTGGCCACATTGCCGGTGGCCCCCCTGGCATACGGGCAGCCGCCCAGACCGGCCACCGAGGCATCGAATTGCCAGACCCCCATTTGCAGGCAAATCAGCGTATTGGCCAGCGCCTGGCCATAGGTGTCGTGAAAGTGACCCGACACATCGTTGATGTCGAAATGCCTGAGCGTTGCCTCCATGGCGCGCTGCACTTTCAGCGGCGTGCCCACGCCGATGGTGTCGGCCACACCCACGTGCTGGACGCCTATGCCTTTCATCAGCCCTGCCAGGTAGCCGACCCGCTCCGGCGCGACCTCGCCCTCATACGGGCAACCCACGGCACATGACATGGCACCGCGCACATGAATGCCGGCCGCGCGTGCCGCCTGCACCACCGGTGCAAAACGTTCGATGCTCTGGGCAATCGAGCAATTGATGTTGCGCTGGCTGAAGGCCTCACTGGCAGCTGCGAAGACCACGATTTCGTCGGGCCGGGACCGTAGCGCGGCCTCAAAACCAATGAGGTTGGGCGTGAGCACCGAGTAGCGCACACCGGGCAAGCGCGTGATGCCAGCCATCACTTCAGCGTTGTCGGCCATCTGCGGCACCCACTTCGGGCTGACGAAGCTGGTGACTTCAATTTCTTTCAAGCCGGCCGCTTGCAGCCGATGCACCAACTCGATCTTGACCGCCGCCGGCACCGGCTGCTGTTCGTTCTGCAGGCCATCGCGCGGACCGACATCGACCAGTTTGACGCTTGAGGGAAGGCTCATGTTGATTTCCTTGGTTCAACGGCGCGGGAACATTGAGGCCAGTCAGTAGCCCCGCACCGGGTCAACGATACCGGCAATCGGTTCACCGCGCTCAAGTGCTTGCAGCTTGCCCGCAATCTGTGCGATGGATTCATCCCGCAAGGTGCGCGCCGAGGTGTGCGGCGTGAGGCTGATTTTCGGATGCCGCCAGAACGCGTGACCGTCTGGCAGCGGCTCGGTGCGAAACACATCAAGCGTGGCGCCTGCGAGCTGGCCGCTGTCGAGCAGCGCAAGCAAATCCCGCTCCACCAGATGGGCGCCACGTGCCACGTTGATGACATAACCGCCAGGCTGCAAGCGACTCAGGGTTTCAAGACGCAGGATGTCGCGGGTGTCGGGCGTGAGTGGCAGCAGATTGACCAGCACGCGGTTCGCCGCCAGGAAGTCGTTCAACTGCGCGGCGCCAGCGAAGCAGCGTACACCCTCCAGCGTCTTGAGCGTGCGGCTCCAGCCGTTGACCGGAAATTCAAACTCCTTCAGCGCGCGCACCACTCGCTGGCCCAACAGCCCCAGGCCCATTACTCCTACCGGGAACGCAGCGTGCTCCCGTGGTTTGCGGTAAGACCATTGACCAGCTTTCATGTCGGCCTCATAAGCGTCAAATTCGCGAAAGTGACGGATCACGGCATGACAGACGTACTCTGCCATCTGCACCGCCATGCCGGCGTCGTCGAGCCGCACCAGCATGGTGTTCGATGGCAGGCGCAATTTGAGCAGTGCATCGACCCCGGCACCGATGTTGAACACCGCTTTGAGTTGCGGCTGCTGGTCGAAAAACTGTTGCGGCGGCGACCACACCACGGCGTAGTCCGCGTGCGCTGCGCCAGGCTGCCAAAGCTCCACACGGGCGCCAGGCAAGGCGGCGCGCAGACCGGCCAGCCAGGGCTCAGGCTTGGTATCGATACAGCAAAAAGTGATGTTCATGGACATTCAATCGGAATCAATTTGACGCTTGACGGCATTTTCGCGCCAGTGCTCATTGAAGCACCAGCGTGAGCAATTCAGCGCCCTCAGCCACCTGGTCGCCCGCCGCGTAAAGCAATTCGGCCACTACGCCGTCTACCGGCGCGGCAATGGTGTGCTCCATTTTCATGGCATCCATCACCGCCAGCGCCTGGCCCTTCTTGACCGCATCCCCGGCCTTGACGGCAAACGACACCACCTTGCCCGGCATCGGCGCACTCAATCGGCCAACGTCGGCAGCCGCTTCACCGGCATGGGCGAGCAAGTCGATTGCTATGATTTGAGTAGCGCCTTGCGCAGTGTGCACGTGCGCTACTTCACCTTTTCTATACACATTGACGAGGGCGCGCCGGTCTGCAAAGCGCAGGTCGATGCCCTGCGGCGTCGGCGCGAACGCGAGCGCGCCTGTGAGCCCGCCGACCGTGAATTCCAGCGCGCCGTGGTGCCCATAAGCCAGGCTGGCGCCGACCCGCTCAGCACCAAATTCGAACTCGAAGCGTCGTGCCAAAACGCCGTGGCTGCACCAGCCGTCGGTCTTGCTGAAAGGATCGGCCCCCTCAGACGCCTTTTCATCCAGCAGGGTTTGCGCCACGTCCGCCGCCGCCGCCAGCGCCAGCCCGACACGCTCCTGGTGAAACAGCAGCGCCGCTTCCCGTTCGATGAGACCGGTATCGAGATTGGCTTTGACAAACGAGTCCGTGCCCGCCACCAGACGCAGAAACTGCACGTTGGTGTTCAGACCGACGATGTGTGTGTCGGCCAGCGCCACGTCCAGGCGCGCCAGCGCTTGTTCGCGACTGTCGCCATGCACAATCAATTTGGCCAGCATGGAGTCGTAAAACGGGCTGATGCTGTCGCCTTCGCGCACGCCGGAATCGACGCGCACTGCCTGGGCGGTTCGCTGGCCTGGTGCCTGTTCGATCGGCGGCAGAAACTCGACGCATGGGGGCAGGCGGTAAACCTGCAGTGCGCCAGTCGCCGGCAGGTAGTTATTGTCCGGGTTTTCGGCGCAGATACGGGCCTCGATGGCATGACCGCTGATCTTCAGCTGGTCCTGGCGCAGCGGCAGCGGCTCGCCGCTGGCAACCCGCAATTGCCACTC
This sequence comes from uncultured beta proteobacterium, assembly GCA_963810395.1. Classification (GTDB taxonomy): domain Bacteria; phylum Pseudomonadota; class Gammaproteobacteria; order Burkholderiales; family Burkholderiaceae_C; genus Rhodoferax. The sequence goes on from CAWENC010000001.1 coordinate 79,581, forward strand.
GACCAGGTCCTGCCCGGTGATGGCTTCGGTCACCGGGTGCTCAACCTGCAGTCGGGTGTTCATCTCCATGAAGAAGAACTGCATCGTCCCGTCAGGCTCCTGCTCGACGATGAATTCCACCGTGCCCGCTCCCACATAGTCCACCGCGCGTGCGGCCGCCACGGCCGCCTCGCCCATCTGCTGGCGCAGCTCGGGTGTCATGCCCGGCGCCGGCGCTTCTTCCAGCACCTTCTGGTGACGCCGCTGCACCGAGCAGTCGCGCTCAAACAAATGGACATAGTTGCCGTGGCTGTCGCCAAACACCTGAATCTCGATGTGGCGCGGGCGCTGCACGTATTTTTCGATCAGCACGGCATCATTGCCAAAGCTGTTGCGAGCTTCGCGCTGACAGGCGGCCAGGCCGGCGGCAAAATCCTCCGCCCGCTCCACCACCCGCATGCCTTTGCCGCCGCCGCCGGCACTGGCCTTGATCAGCACCGGGAAGCCGATGCACTTTGCCTCAAGCTGAAGAAACGCCGGATCCTGGTCAGCGCCGTGATAACCCGGCACCAGCGGCACGCCGGCGCGTTCCATCAATTGCTTGGACTCGGATTTCAGACCCATGGCCTGGATGCTTGCGGCCGGCGGTCCGATGAACACCAGACCGGCATCCAGACAGGCCTGCGCAAACTCCTGGTTCTCGCTGAGAAAACCGTAGCCGGGATGAATCGCCTGGGCCGCGCTGGCCTGGGCGGCCGCGATGATCTTCTCCCAGCGCAGGTAGCTGTCCCTGGGCGCGCTGGCACCGATGTGGACCGCTTCGTCGCAGGCAGCCACGTGCTTGGCATTGGCATCGGCATCGGAATACACCGCGACCGTCTTGATGCCCATGCGCCGGGCGGTGGCCGCGACGCGGCAGGCGATTTCTCCGCGATTGGCAATCAGGATCTTGTTGAACATGGTTGGCTCCAGAAACTTGGGGCTGGGCAGCGTCTTAGGCGATCCAGTTGGGTTTGCGTTTTTGCAGGAAGGATTGCACCCCTTCCCGGCCCTCGGCGCTGGCGCGGATGCCGGCAATGCCTTCGACGGTGTGGGCGATCAGGGCGGCATCGATATCTTTACCAGCCACATCCTGCAGCAGTGTCTTGCAACTGCGGACCGCATTCGGGCTGGCATTGACAAGCGCCTTGCAGAGCTCGTCCACCCTGGCATCGAGTTGCTCCAGGTTGACGAGCTCATGCACCAGGCCGATCCGCTGCGCCTCGGTGGCGCTGAAGCGCTCGGCAGTCAAAAAATAGCGGTGCGCCGCCCGCGCACCCATGGCACGAATCACGTACGGGCTGATGGTGGCCGGATACAGGCCGAGCCTGACCTCGCTCAGGCAATAGCTGGCGCTGTCGACACTCACCGCCATGTCGCAGGCCGCCACCAGACCCATGCCGCCGGCATACACGTCGCCCTGGATGCGGGCGATGGTGGGCTTGGGGCAGTTGTAGATAGCCTGCAGCATCGCAGCCAGCTGCGCCGCGTCGGCCAGGTTCTCAGCCTGTGTGTAGTCGGCCATGCGCCGCATCCAGTTGAGATCGGCACCGGCGCAAAAAGCGTTGCCTTCAGCGGCCAGCACGATGGCGCGCACCCCGGGGTCTTGGCCCAGCCTGGTAAACGCCTGCGTCAGCTCAAGGATCACCTCATCGTTGAAGGCATTGCGAACCTCGGGGCGGTTCAGGGTAACGCTGGCGACGCTGCCCGCCATGGAGAATTTGAGAGATTTCATGTCTTACATCCGGAACAGGCCAAAACGGGTCTCTTCAATCGGCGCATTGCGCGTGGCGCTCAGGCCCAGCGCCAGCACGCGCCGGGTGTCGGCCGGGTCGACGATGCCGTCGTCCCACAGGCGGGCGGTGGCGTAATAGGGGTGGCCCTGCTCTTCGTACTGGCGCCGGAGCGGGGCTTTGAAGGCTTCTTCTTCCTCCATGCTCCAGGCGCCGCCCTTGCCTTCGATGCCATCGCGGCGCACCGTGGCCAGCACGCTGGCAGCCTGCTCGCCGCCCATCACCGAAATACGCGCGTTGGGCCACATCCACAAGAACCGTGGACCAAATGCACGCCCGCACATCCCGTAGTTGCCAGCACCAAAGCTGCCACCGATGATGATGGTGAACTTCGGCACCGCTGCGGTGGCTACGGCAGTCACCATCTTGGCGCCGTTGCGTGCGATGCCTTCGTTCTCGTATTTGCGTCCGACCATGAAACCGGTGATGTTCTGCAAAAACACCAGAGGGATCTTGCGCTGGCAACACAGCTCGATGAAGTGCGTGCCTTTCAAGGCCGACTCGCTGAACAAAATGCCATTGTTGGCAATGATGCCCACCGGCATGCCCTCGACACGGGCAAAGCCGCAGACCAGGGTGGTGCCAAAGCGCGACTTGAACTCGTCGAACTCGCTGCCGTCGACAATGCGGGCAATGATTTCGCGCACGTCAAAAGGTTTGCGGGTATCCACCGGAATCACGCCGTAAAGCTCATCCGCTGCAAATTTAGGAGCTGCTGACGCAGTGTCAGCGGGTGCTGCAGCCTTATTCTTGTTCAAGTTTTTGACCGCGGTACGGGCCAGCGCCAGGGCATGCAGGTCATTTTGCGCCAGGTGGTCGGCCACGCCTGACAGGCGCGTGTGCACATCGCCGCCACCCAGATCTTCGGCCGTGACGACTTCGCCGGTGGCGGCTTTCACCAGCGGCGGGCCGCCCAAAAATATCGTGCCCTGGTTTTTCACGATGATGGCCTCATCGCTCATCGCCGGCACATAGGCACCGCCCGCCGTGCAACTGCCCATGACCACGGCGATTTGCGCTATGCCTTGCGCGCTCATGGTCGCCTGGTTAAAGAATATTCGGCCAAAGTGTTCCCGGTCCGGGAACACCTCATCCTGATTGGGCAGGTTGGCACCGCCCGAGTCCACCAGATAGATGCACGGCAAACGGTTTTGCTGTGCCACCTCCTGCGCTCGCAGGTGCTTCTTCACCGTCATCGGGTAATAAGTGCCGCCCTTGACCGTGGCATCGTTGCACACAATCATGCAGTCGACACCGCTGACGCGTCCAATGCCGGCGATGATGCCGGCGCAAGGCGCGCTGTCGCTGCCGTCGCGGTCCGGGTACAGGCCCAACGCTGCGAGCGGCGAGAGCTCCAGAAACGGCGAACCGGGGTCGAGCAGCATCTGCACGCGCTCCCGAGGCAGTAGCTTGCCGCGCCCGGTATGGCGGGTGCGCGCCACTTCACCACCGCCCAGGGCGGCCCTGCCGACTTGCGCTTCAAGGTCCTGCACCAGGGCGCGCATGGCGGTGGCGTTGGCCGTGAATTCGGCGGAGCGGGCATTGAGTTTGGATTCAAGAACAGACATGAAGTTCTTTCTAAAGATCGAAGGCAGCGACCGAGGCAGCCTTGATTGTGTACCCGCGAGCATAAGGCCGGCGTACCTTTCCGGGCTGTCACACAAGTTGCAAATTGTGCCAACTGGATGCAAACTAGACTTTATGTCTTCCGATCTGCCCCGCCCCCCTGTTTTGACTCACAGTCTGACCACCGCCAAAGCGGTTACGCCCATTGCCTTTGTCAACGCGATTGTGCGGGCCTACGAAAACCGGGGGCTAAGTCCGACCGGGGTGCTGTCCCTGGCACAAATAGCGCCAGAATCCCTCAGCAATCCGGCATCACGCATCAGCGCTGCCCAGATGGAATGCGTCTCCGGCGCCGCGATGCAGGAACTCGACGACGAGGGCCTGGGCTGGTTCAGCCGTCGCCTGCCCTGGGGCAGCTACGGCATGCTGGCGCGGGCCTCGATCAGTGCAGCCAATCTTGGTTTGGCGCTGAAACGCTGGTGCCGCCACCACGCCCTGATCGTCGACGACATCAGCATCGATTTGACAGTGACGGCCGCCAGCGCCACCTTGTCCATCACCGAGCACCACGATCTTGGGGCGCTGCGCGAATTCTGTCTGGTTTCGGTACTGCGCAATGTCCACGGGCTGGCCTGTTGGCTGATTGATTCACGCATCCCCTTGCAAGGCACGCAGTTTCCCTTTGCCGCCCCACCCCACCAGGACTTTTATCGCGTGCTGTTCTCCGGCGCCACGCGGTTCGGCGGCGCGGCAGCGGCAATCCAGTTCGACGCACGCTATTTGAGCCTGCCGCTACGCCGCGACGAAGCCGCCCTGCAACTGATGCTCAAGCGCGCGCTTCCTTTGACCGTGCTGCAATACCGGCGCGATCGCCTGCTGGTGCAACGCGTGCGCCAGGCCCTGGTCGCGCAGCCGGCACAAACCCACAGCGCCGAAGACCTGGCCGTGCTGCTCAATGTCTCGCCGCGCACGCTGCACCGCCAACTCAAGGACGAAGGCGCCTCGCTTCAGGCATTGAAAGACGAGGTGCGCAAAAGTCGCGCGCTCGACCTGCTGCTGCGCACCCATCGCCCGATCAAGCAGGTGGCCGAAGCCGCCGGATTCCAAAACGAGAAGAGTTTCACCCGCGCCTTTCGCGGCTGGACCGGCCAATCGCCGGCGGAATTCAGACGTTTGGGACCAGCCTTGGCGTGATTCTTTCGGATTCTTGACACGCCCGACAGCGCTGCGGCGCCGATTCCAAAAACAGCAGGCGGGCCGCTCAAACGGCGGCCAGCAATTGCGGCAACTCGGTCATGTGGCCGAACAGCTGGCTGGCGCCCGCCTGAAGCAGGGCCGGGCCGTGCTCGGGCAGCGGGCAGTAGGCCCAGACAGTGGCACCTGCCGCGACACCGGCGGTCACGCCGGTGGGCGTGTCCTCAATCACCAGGCACCGGGGTGCTGGCGTTCTCAGGTGATGTGCGGCGGCCAGGTAGACGTCCGGCGCAGGCTTGGAGCGCGGCATCTCATGGCCGCTGAAAACGCGGCCATCAAAGAAGTCCATCAGGCCAACCTTGGTCAGCTGCATCTCCACCTTGAATCGGTCCGCACCCGAGGCACAGGCGATGCGCTGCCGGGTGTGGGCATGCGCCGCCGCCACGGCCTCGTGGGCACCGGCAACAATCTCCAGCCGCGCGTCGAGTTCGCGGTTGCGCCGCTCATAAAAAAGCTGCATCCAGTCCTCGGTCAGCGCCCGACCAGTGCGCGCCTCGATGATCGCGCGCTCCTCGCGCACGGCCTTGCCGATGAAGAGACTCATGCATTCGGCCGACGTCATGGCCCAGCCGTCTTCTTCCAGCATGTCGCGCAGCACGCCGTTGGTGATCGGTTCGCTGTCCACCAGCACGCCATCGCAGTCAAACAGGATTGCTTCAAATTTCATAGCTGTCCACGCTTATTCATCGGGGGCTACAGGCCGATTTCATCTAAAAATAGGACTCCCGACCTTGAGCCGGCAGTCAGCCTTTGGGGCGACGGCGCGCCTTTTGCTCTTCCAGGGTCTCGGTCGGGGCTCCCTGCTTGACCCACTCGGCATAACCGCCATCGATATGCGCCACGTTGCTCATGCCCATGTCCTGCAGGGTCTTGGCTGCCAGTGCACTGCGCCAACCCGCGCCACAGAACAGGATGAACTCTTTGGACTCATCCGCAAACAGCGGTTTGTGATAAGGCGAAGCCGGATCGACCCAGAATTCGAGCATGCCGCGAGGCGCGTGGTAGGCACCGACCACAGTGCCGTCGGCGAGTTCGCGAATGTCGCGGATATCGACGATTTGCACGTCTGGATCGTTCAAACGCGCCTGAACCGCCTGCACCGAATAGGTTTTCACCTCGGTCATCGCGTCATCAACGAGGGCGCGGAATCCTTTGGTAATTGGCATGAAAAGCTCCTTGATGAGATTGCGTCAGACGCCATGTTGTCACACAAGCCGGCTGAACCCATCAGAGTTTAAACGGGGCCTGCCTGGCGAGGCACCCTCAGCGACTGTGCGAGGTCAAATGGGCCAGCGCCCCAGCCGCACTGACCCCTGGGCTGGTGCGTCCCGTGGCATCAGGGAACAATGGCCGTGCTTCGTCGAGGAATGCAGTCGCGTCGCTGTCCAGCAAGGGTGGGCTGTGAGCACCCCGGCGCATGCTGACCCCGACAACCAGAATGTCGATCATCAGCAGATGCAGAATGCGACTGATCATCGGAACCTGCGTCGCAACGTCCTCGACATGATCAACTATCAGCGCCAGGTCGGCCTTGCGGGCCAGCGGCGACTGGCTGGCCGTGATGGCAATGACGGTTGCACCGCGTTCGTGCGCTTTCTCCACCACATCCAGCAGTTCAGCGATGCGCCCGCTGCTGCTGATCACCACGGCCACGACTTCCGGGCAAAGCAGGTTGGCGGCCAGCATTTGCAGCCGGTGCGAGGTGTACGCGGCTGAGGACACACCCATGCGCAAAAACTTCAGCTGCGCATCGTCGGCAACCACGCCGTAATGGCCAACCGCATAGAACTCGACACGCCGTGCGGCGGCGATCAACTGAATTGCACGGTCTATGCTTTCGCGATTCAGATGGTCACGCACCTGCAGGATGGCGGAGGCTGTGTTGCCCAGCACCTTGACCCCGAGCTCCAGCATCGTGTCCTCACCGGTGACATGCGTGTGTGTGATCGGCATGGTTCCGGTCAGACCCGATGCCAGCCGCAACTTGAAGTCCGACAGACCCTCGCACCCCAGTGAGCGGCAAAAGCGGATCACCGTCGGCTGGCTGACCTCGGCGGCGCGGGCAATCTGGGCAATCGGATCATTCACCATGGAGCGTGGATGGGCCAGAACATGATTCGCCACGCGCTGCTCCGCGGGTGACAAGTCAGCAAGCACCCGTTGCACCTGACTCAGGATCGCCGAACCCTGGGCTGATTCCAGGCCACGCAATTGCGCCGCCAGGATGGCAGAGGCACCTGCCAGCGTGGCATCGCCGGCCGTGATCACAAAGGTCGGGATGCCCTTCAGGTAGCCGGCAAATCGGCCTTTGTCTTCAAAGCGTTGCCGGAAAATCGACTGGTCAAAGTAGCTGCCCAGTCGCGGCACGATGCCGCCACCGATGTAAATGCCGCCGAACGCCCCCTGAGTCACCGCCAGGTTGGCTGCCGCGGTGCCCAGCATCCCGCAAAATACCTCGATCGCCTCGAGGCACACCGGATCGCTTCCATCCAGCGCCCGCCGCGTGATGTCCGAGGCCTTCAGCGGTTCGCCGGCACGACCGGCACGATCCAGCAGCGCACGGTAGATCAGTTCAATGCCCGAGCCCGACACCAGGCGCTCAAATGAAACGTGGGGATACTCCCGCCACGCATACCGAAGAATTGCGACTTCACGCTCATCGTGCGGTGAAAAACTGGTATGCCCACCTTCGGTACCCAGCGCAACCCAGCCATCGTTGGCTGGAATCAGGCCCGAAACCCCCAGGCCACTGCCTGCTCCTATCAGGCCCACGACGCTGCGCGCGATCGCGGTGCCGCCGCCGACCTGGCGACGCTGGTGCGGCAATAAACCGGGAAGCGACATGGCCAGGGCAGTGAAGTCATTGACCACGACCAGATTGTCGAATTGCAGGCGTTGCCGCATCTGCTCGATCGAGAACTGCCAGTGGTAATTCGTCATCCTGACCTGATCACCGGCCACGGGCGTGGCAATCGCCACGGCCGCATGCTTGATTCGATCGATGAACGTCGTCGGCAGCCTGGAAAGATAGTCTTTCACCGTCAGGTAGAAATCAGCATGTTCCGCACAGCGCAATGAAGCCGCGTGTTCAAAAACACCGGGTGCCACTTCGAGCGCGAATCGCGCATAGGTCCCGCCGATGTCGGCAAGCAGCCGCGGACTATCGAAAAGCGTAGATGACATCAATGGCTCCGTATTCAGGCAGTTTGGCGCAACGGCCCCACCGCGCAAGAGCTTACAGGATAAAGCCTATTGCGACGGCAGCAGATCCAGCGCCCGCGAGGCACCGATCAGCGCAGGCGTCGATGCCGTGATGATCCAGGTCGGAATCGTGCTCAGGTAATCCTTGAAGCGTCCTTTTTCCTCGAAGCGCTTGCGAAACAGGGCGGCGTTGAAAGCGTCACCAAGTTGCGGGACAATCCCGCCGCCAATATACAGTCCGCCGCGTGCGCCCAGTGTCAATGCCAGATTGCCGGCGACATTGCCAAGAAAGCTGGTAAACAGGTCAGCTGTCATGACGCATTCCCGGTCGGAGCCTGCCAGCGCTGCGTCGGTTACATCCGCCGGGCTGAAACTTTGCGCGACACGTCCATCAAGGTCGCACACGGCGCGGTAGAGATCGACCAGGCCGGGACCGGAGAGCACACGTTCAGCGCTGACATGATCAAAGCGGGCGCGCAGCAGGGCCAGCAGCGCAGATTCCCGGTCGTCGGTTGGCGCCACAGTGACATGCCCGCCCTCACCACTCAAAGCCGAATATTGACCACTGCCGGTTTGCACCAGGCCCGAGACGCCCAAGCCGGTTCCAGGACCCAGCAAGGCGATCGGTGCGCCGACAACGGCCACGCCGGCCCCTACGGCGCGCAAATCAGATTGCGCCAGCGCGGGCAGGCTCATGGCAAGCGCCGTGAAGTCATTGATGACCAGACAACGCTGTACCCCGAGCGCTTGTTTCAGCTCGGCGATTGAAAACGTCCATGTGTTGTTGGTCATGCGCACCACGTCGCCGGTCACCGCCGTGGCGATGCCGATGGCGACGCACTGCGGCCGTCCGTGTCTCTTCGTCTGAAGATAATTTGCCGCAGAGTCATAAAGCGATGCACTGGCCTGACACGGCATGACGGAAATATCCTGCAAGCAGGCGCCGGCGCTCTCCTGCCAGGCCCAGCGCGCATTGGTGCCGCCAATATCGCCCAACAGTCTGGGATAGCCTTGATTCATAACCAATTTGGTCTCACTCCAGCTTGAAGTTGAATTCCTGCGTAGCAACGACCTCGTTGCCATCGGTGACGCATTTGTATTGCAGCATGGCGGCCTTGACGGCGGCGTGGAAGACGCGCGGACCCGACAGGATGGCGACATCCTGGATGACCCCGCCCTTGATGCGGATCTGCGCCGTGACCACCCCTTCGGTGCCGTCCTGGATCGCCTTGCGCGGCATCTCCGGGGGCACCTGCGTCGGACAGGCCAGGCCAATCGTGGTGCGCCTGGGGCCGATCGCCACCGGGGCCGGTGGCGGCGGTGGCGCAATCACCGCCGGCGCCGTGGGCAGCACCTGGGTCGATTGAATCACCGGCGCGTTCGAAGTCACCGCCGGCGTCACCTCGGCCGGGGGCACATAGGGCGGCGGCGGGGCCTCGACCTTGGTCATCTCCTTGGGGGTCTCGATCTTCTTGGGCGGGGGCGGCGGCGGTGGCGGCGGAATGATGACTTCCTGGATCACCACCGCTTCGAGTGGCTTCTTGATGAAGTTCAGGCCCTTCCTGGCCATGCCCGAGACCAGCGCGTAGCCCAGGAAGGCGTGCAGCGCAACCACCACGATCAGGCCCTTGATGCGCCTGGAGGGGTCGCGCGACTCAAAGCGGTAATCGAGTTCGAGTGTATTCATTGCACAAACTGCTCTGCGCCGATGACGGCGATTTTGTTCAGGCCCAGACGCTTGCTGGAGGAGAGTACGTTGGCAAAGACGGCGTACTGCGAGTCCTTGTTGGGCCGGATGTGGACTTCGGGCTGGGGCTCCTGGTGGCTGATGGCCTTCATCTTTTCATCGAGCTCGGGCGCGGCCACGGCCAGGCCCTGCCAGTACACCACGCTTTGCGCGTCGATGTCGATCTGGATTTTCTCGGGCTTGACCAGGTTCGCCGGGGGTGTGCCCACCGGCATTTCCAGGTTCACCGAGTGCAGCTGGATCGGGATCGTGATGATCAGCATGACCAGCAAGACCAGCATCACGTCGATCAGCGGCGTGGTGTTGATCTCCATCATGACTTCGGGTTCACCCGAGCTGCTGGTGTTTCCTACGTGCATTCCCATGAGGAGTTATTCCCTTGTTCGCGCTCAACCGCCCAGCGGCGGGGGCTCGGTGATGAAGGCGACTTTGACGATGCCCGCCCTCTGGCAGGCCAGCAGGACTTTGCCCACGCCTTCGTAGCGGGCATTGGCGTCGCCGCGGACCTGGACTTCGGGCTGGGGCTTCAAGGGCGAGACTTTCTTGAGTTTCTCCACCAGCGCGTCGACGTTCTTGATGCGCGCTTCGTACCAGAAGATGTTGCCGCTCTGGTCGACCGAGATGATGATGTTCTCGGGCTTGGTTTCGCGCACTTCGACGCGTTCCTTGGGCAGCGAGAGCTTGATCGAGGTGGTGACCACCGGAATGGTGATCAGGAAGATGATCAACAGCACCAGCATCACGTCCACCAGGGGCGTGGTGTTGATGGCCGACATGACGGCGTCGTCGCCGTCGTCGCTGGAGCCGACGTTCATGGACATATGCGTTTCCTAATCGGTTGGGGACAGGGCGGCTTCACTTCGTGTCAAGCGCTCTGCCCTGCAAGGTTTCAGGACTTCTTGACCGAGCCCAGGACCACGGCATGCAGGTCGTTGCTGAAGGCGCGTACGTCGTCCATGACGGCTTTGTTGCGCCGCACCAGCCAGTTGTAGGCCAGCACCGCGGGCACGGCCACGGCCAGGCCGATGGCGGTCATCAAGAGGGCTTCGCCGACCGGGCCGGCGACTTTGTCGATCGAGGCCTGGCCCGAGATGCCGATGGCGGTGAGTGCGTGGTAGATGCCCCAGACGGTGCCGAACAGGCCGACGAAGGGGGAGATCGAACCGACGGTGGCGAGAAAGGCCAGGCCGTTCTGGGTGTTGCTCTGGATGCGCTCGACGGCGCGCTGGATGCCCATGGCGGTCCAGTCGTTGAGGTCGACGTGGCCCATCAGGCCGTCGTGTTTCTTCACCGCGTTGCTGGCGGCGTCAGCCATGAAGCGGTAGGGGCTGTTGGCTTCCAGGGCGGCGGCGCCTTGCTGCACGGTGCCGGCGGGCCAGAAGTTCTTGGTGGCGAGTTTGGCCTGGCGGTTCATCTTGGCTTGTTCGAGCACTTTGACGATCATGATGTACCAGCTGCCCACGCTCATGATGAGCAGCAGCAGCAGCACGGTCTTGGCCACGGCGTCGGAGGTCTTCCACAGGGCCTCTAAACCGTAGGGGTTGTCGCTGGGCTCGGCAGCCTTCTTGGCGGCAGCACCGGCATCTGCCGGCTTGACGTCGGTGATGACGGGCGGGGCTGCCGGGGCCTCGGCTGCGGCGGGCGCGCTCTGGGCCGCCGGGGCGCTGGCGCTCTGGGCTTGCACGCCACCGGACAGCAGTCCCAGACTCAGTCCCAGCGCGCACGCGCACCAGGCGATTGTTCTAGCGTTCTTGACTTGCACTTTGTCTCCTTCGTATGACTTGTAGAGGGGGCAACCCTGTTCAGCGGGCGCCTGCATTCAAATAATTAACCAGCCGAGTGTAAATGTAATTTCGCTACATAATTGACCTCGGCCGTGTTTTTTTCCAAGCAATCTCCGAATGAATAAACGGATATTCTGTTGCTAATATGCGAATATTTGCTCCTATTGACCTCAAATGAGACAAAATTGAAACAGACTAAGGGTTTCTACCATCCATGACAAAATCTAGTTTTGGTACAAACACAGCTGAGAGATTGGGGTTTGCCCCGTTTTGATCACCTTTGAGGCTGCCCTCAAAGACATTTGCAAATTTGACAAATAATAGGAGTTACCCGAAATGAAGACGTCGCATGATCAGCGTTTCACGAGGCACGCCTCGCAGCGCGCCCTTTTTAAACTCCGTCCGGTGGCGACCGGTTGTGCACTACTGTTGATGGCGTCGAGTTCTGCGTTCGCACAACAAGCGCCGGTCAATGCCGACCTCAATACCGTGACGGTGACAGGTATCCGCAAAGGTATTGAAGACGCGATCTCGGTGAAGAGGAATAACGACTCTATCGTCGAAGCGATTTCTGCCGAAGACATCGGCAAACTGCCAGACACCACCATTGCCGAGTCGCTGGCCCGCTTGCCCGGTGTGACAACGCAACGCACCAAGTCTGGACAAGCCTCCAACATCAGCATTCGCGGCCTTGGCCCGGACTTTAACGGCTACTTGTTGAACGGCCGCGAACAGACCAGCACCGGCGACAGCCGCGCAGTGGATATGAGTGTGTATCCGGCCGAACTCATCGCCGGCGCAACTGTCTACAAGACGACTGATGCAACTCTGATGACTGCTGGCCTTGCCGGCACAATCGACAACCGGCTGATTGATCCCCTGAATTTCGGCAGCCGTGTGCTGGCTGCCAACATTGAAAGAGTTCGTACCAGCGTTGGCTTGGAGGGCGTGCCTGAAGGTACTGGCACCCGCAAGAGCTTGACCTACATTGACCAGTTTTTTGATCGCAAACTCGGCATCGCTCTTGGCTTGGTGCGCGTCGATGGCACTAGCAACGAAATCGCCACGGGCGGCTGGGGTGATGCAACAGGAACCGCAACCTTGACAGACGGGACCGTGATGCCCGGTGTCAAAGTGCTTGGCTTCGGCAACGGCGTCGACTTCACCAGCAGAAGGATAACGGACAATCGCACTGGCGCGGCTGCCATCATCGCTTTCAAGCCGAACGCAAACTTCAGCAGCCAACTGGATCTGTTCTACGCCACGGCCGACGCCGTCAAGAAGGAAGCGCGGATTCAGGGTGGCAGCTTCTCCAGCCTGACCAATGCAACGGTCGTCAACGGCGTGGCCACCAAGGGAACCTTTCAGATGGGCGCAAGCCCCAATGGCCTGATTGATCGCACCGAAAGCATCTTTGACAATGATGTTGTCAAATCACTCGGCTGGAAAAATACGCTGAAGATGGAAAACGGATGGACCGCAGCGCTTGATCTGAGCCACAACTCGGCCGAGCGTGTCGAGCGCGACATCGAAGCCTACGCCGGCATTCCCGGTGCCGACACCCTGACTTTTGATACCACCAGCGGCACCACTAAATTTACCCTGGGCAGCCCGCTCAGCTATACCGATCCCAATGTCATCAAAATTCGTGATCAAACCGGATGGAGTGGTATTTCCGGTGTGCCGCAAGCCGGTTACTCAAAAGGCCCGACCATCAAGGACAATGTCGATGCCATCCGTTTCGATATCAAGCGCGAATTGGCACAGGGGTCAATGTTCTCCGAGGTTCAATTCGGGGCCAACTATACAAATCGCACCAAGGACCGCGTTACCGACGAAGGCTTGATTGTTTCGGCCACCAATGGCGGCCATGATCCGTTTTCCTTTCCGGCGAACGCCTATGTCGCGACGAACGTTGGCGGCACAGGTCTCAATCTGTTGACGTTTGACCCGGTGGCCGGTTTGTGGCCCGGTGCGGTACTGCTTCGCAAATTCAATGACGATATTCTGTCGAAGACCTGGGGTGTCAAGGAAAAAGTCTTCACCGGCTATGTCAAAGCGGGAATTGATACCGAATGGGCGAAGGTTCCGGTCCGCGGCAATGTCGGCGTGCAGATTGTCAACACCGACCAATCCTCCAGCGGATATCAGGCCGGCATCGGGTCTGGCGTCGTATTGACCAATCCGTCGGCAGGACTCACGACGAATGGAACCACCTATACCGATTTCCTGCCTTCCCTGAACTTGACTGGCGACCTCGGCTCTGGGAATTTGCTGCGTTTGGGTGTAGCCGAGCAAATCGCTCGTCCGACCCTGACCGACATGCGTAATTCGTTCGCGGCAAGTGTCGACACCAACCCCGACAACACGGGGACCTTCGGCAAGTTTGTCGGCTCGTCTGGCAATCCGCTGCTGAAACCGTTCAAAGCGCTTGCGTTTGACGTGTCGTTCGAGAAATATTTTGGCAAGAAGGGTTATGTGAGTGCGGCGGCGTTCTACAAACAGCTCGACACCTACATCACGCCGGCAACCAACACTGCGTACGACTTTGCCAGCTATGCGTCAGCGCTCGGGCTGGCGGTGCCCCCAGGAGGGACGGTTGGTACTTACACGACCACGGTCAACGGAAGTGGCGGCAGCCTCAAGGGTATCGAGTTGACTGCTTCTGCACCATTCAACTTGCTGGTTCCTATGCTGGATGGTTTCGGAGCCAACGGAAGCATCTCGACAACCTCAAGTTCGGTCAACATGCCGAACCTGATTGGCCTGAACCCGTCACAGCAGGTGCCCTCGGGCGGGCAGACCATCCCCTTGCCAGGCCTGTCAACGCACAATGCCAAGCTGACCCTGTACTATGAAAAAGGTGGCTTCAGCGCATTTATTGCGAACAACTACCGTTCCACCTATGTCGGCAGCGTTGCCAATGACGCGATTGGCGGCTACCCGACCTTGCGCTACATCCAGGGATCGAGCTGGCTGTCTGCCCAGGTTGGCTATGACATCCAGCAGGGCAGGTTCAAAGGACTCGGCATGCGGCTGGAAGGCAATAATTTGAACAGCCCGGTTTATCGCCAGCTCAAAGCTGACGGATCGGTTGACTCCGAAAACAAGACGGGTAAAACCATCATGTTCAAGTTGTCATACAAGTATTAGTCGCCTGCCTTGATAAGAAACCCCTTGTCGAATCGATTTGACAAGGGGTTTTTATTGCATGCAACTATTTGGAATGGCCAGGAAATTTCTACTCCCATGCTGGCGGGTTGCCCGGCGTGATGAGTCAAAAAATTGATTATCGGGTACGAGCAGAATCAAAGCGATGGAACAAATCAAAATCTGTGATGTAGTAATCGTCGGCGGAGGAACGTCCGGCTGGATGACGGCGGCGGCGCTTTCCAAGGTACTGAAAGGCAAATACAACATCAAGTTGGTCGAGTCCGATGAAATCGCGACGATCGGCGTTGGTGAAGCCACCATCCCCATGATCAATTTGTTCAACCGTCTTCTGGATTTGGACGAAGACCAGTTCGTGCGTGATACCCAGGCTTCATTCAAGCTGGGCATCGAATTCGTCAACTGGGGGCGTCTCGGCGATCGGTACATTCATGGATTTGGCGTCATCGGTCAGGATAACTGGACGGTCGACTTCCACCAGTATTGGCTCAAGCAATATCTTGCCGGCAAGGCTCGGGATCTGGATCATTACTCGATCAACACCGCCGCCTGCCTGCAAAACAAATTCATCCGGGCACAGCCGGATATGCCAAATTCTCCGCTTGCGCAAATTGCGCACGCATTTCATTTTGACGCTGGGCTCTACGCGAAGTTCTTGCGCAAATTCAGCGAGGCACGCGGCGTCACGCGAATTGAAGGAAAGATTGTCGACATCGCTGTCCGCGATGCCGATGGCCATATTGAATCAGTCATTCTGGAAAGTGGCCAGAAGATTGAGGGAGACCTGTTCATCGATTGTTCCGGCTTTCGCGCCCTGTTGATTGAAGGCGCTTTAAAGACCGGTTACCACGATTGGTCACACTGGCTGCCCTGCGACAGGGCAATAGCGATTCCTTGCACGTCGGTGAAGGAACTCACCCCCTATACGAGGTCGACGGCCAGAAGCGCAGGCTGGCAGTGGAGAATTCCATTGCAGCACCGGACTGGCAACGGACACGTGTTTTCAAGCAAGTTCATGAGCGAGGATGAAGCGACGGCACTGCTGTTGAGCAATCTTGACGGTGCGCCAATGGCCGATCCCCGCACCGTGAAGTTCGCCGCCGGAAAGCGCAAGAAGGCATGGAACAAGAACTGCGTATCCATCGGCTTATCCAGCGGGTTCCTGGAGCCCCTTGAGTCAACAAGTATTCATCTGATTCAAATGGGTATTGCTCACCTGTTGACCTTTTTTCCGGCCGCCGGCTTCGAGGCAGAGGATGTCGCTCAATACAATCGCGTCATGAACCAGGAGTACGACTGGGTGCGCGATTTCATCATTCTTCATTACAAGGCAACCGAGCGCAACGACTCGCCTTTCTGGAACTACTGCCGCGAGATGGAAGTGCCGGAAACCCTGAAACACCGAATGGACCTGTTCCGAACCAACGGCAGGGTGTATAGAGAAGGGAATGAGTTGTTTACCAAGGCCAGTTGGCTGCAAGTCATGCACGGCCAGCGTATCCAGCCCAGGTCCTATCATCCCCTGACAGATCTGCTTAGCGAGGAAGAAATTCAGAACTACCTTGAAGAGGTGGAGAGTGTGATCAGTGCTTGTGTTGAGGTCATGCCGACCCATGCCGATTTCATTGCCAAGAATTGCGCAGCTGCGGCGCCCGCAGCGGTTCAAAAATAGCCGTTGGCTTTTTATCATGCGTAGTCAAAAAGTCTTGCTTTCATTCCTTGTCGGCTTTGCTGCCATCGCCCTGTCCCAGCCGGTTGCAGCGAGCGAGTCCACGCGGGAGGTTATCAAGGCAATTGAGGCTCGGGACTGCGTTGCGGCGGCTCGCCAACTGAACCTTGCGCTGTCTGGCGGCAGCGCGGAGGCCTTGATGCTCGGAGGCGCAATGTTTGAACAGGGTCTTTGTTTGAAGCCGAACATTGAGCGTGCGTCACGCCTTTACGTGCGGGCTGCCGACGCTGGCGCAAGCAGTGCACGTTCGCGCCTGGCAGCGCTTTACGCGTCGCCTGCCGGTGGCCCCGACAAGGGCGCCGCCGTCTGGTGGGGTCTGCAGGCCAACCTGCCTCTGCCCAAGTCATGTGTCGTTGACAATGACCTGCGCGGGAATGCCGAGCGTTTTGCGCAGACTCTAGCCAGCTGGCCTGCAGGCGTGCTCGACGCCTGCGTGCATGTCACCGGGGTGCTCGCCACGCTGGATGCGGAGTTTGTCGTCAAGGCTGGAGTGGAAACGCGTGACGGTGTCGCCGTTGATTTTCGTCCAGCGGACGGTCGCCTGGAAGTTCACGCCAGCCAGACTAATCAGGCGCTCATCGACAACAGCCCGCGCGTCACGACAACAAACAACGTGGTGGGGGCCAACAATGTGCAACAAGGCGCAACGCCAGATCAAATGCGTGCGCTGCAGGTCCAGGAAGAAAAGCAGCAGCTCGCAAAACGTGTGGAGGGCGTTTGCCGCGCCACAATTGCGCGCTTTCCACGGCCCACAGGTATTGAACGTGACTGGCGCATTCAACTATCCATAGAGGCGCCTCGCGATCGCTGACTCGGTTCAGCTACAAGTTTTAATAGCATCATTCTCCAAGGTGATTTACCCCGAGCTGGCCTTGCGCCATCTCGGGGTTTTTTTTCACCTGACGGCTTTGGCAGCAATCAGGCCATTCTTTCATCGCTAGTCAACAATCATTTGTGAAGTCTGCCTGATGCAGATTGCTTTCGCAATTCAATAACTGAATTCCACGCTTGTGTGGGCCGAGGGCGCCACAGTGGGCGGCTCCGCGAATGTCCCCCGCCCTGCGGGCTCCGCCTTGATTTGGCAAAACCCCAAGTCCACGCTACGCCACCCACTGCGGTGCCCTCGGCAGCCAGCGTCGGTGGTTTGCGTCAATCGCACACCAACCCTGCTTGAAAGATCAGGCTGGTGGGGCGCTCGGCGCAGCGGCATCAAGGAGGAGCCCGCAGGGCGGGGGACAGCCGCGGAGCTGAGTGCCCCACCGGCCTGATCTTTCCGCTATGTTGAACGGGTTTCGGCACGTCATCATTTCTGGAAAGATCCATCATTGCTGCTGAATAGATAGCACGCTACGCCAGGTAGACGGCAGATATAGGCCAGTTTTGCGCAAAAATATCTTCAAATCAAACCCAGCCATTGATCGTCGTTGCGAACGAATGCGTCCTGGATCTGCCGTTGCAGCGTGGCGTCCAGGGCACCCCGCGCAAGCAGCGCCAGGTTGTGCTTGAAATGCGCAATCTTTCCGGTACCGACAATGCAGCTCGCCACCCCTGGCAGATAGGCCGAAAAACGCAGCGCCAGTTCGTTCCAGCTCAGCCCGTGCGGGTCCAGGTTCATGGCCTTCCAGCGGTCCCAATAGTGCGACTCGCAATAGCCCTCAGGGCGCAGGTTGCTGTGCCAGACCGAGCCAGCGACCGGGCGTTTGGCGATCACGCCCATGCCGCTCCTCTGCAACTGGCCCAGGCGATGCGGGATGGACTGCTGGTCACAGATATTGATCGAGGTCTGCACCGCGCCAAAACGTCCGGACTGTATGACCCAATCCAGCTCAGCGTTATCCCCCGAATAGGCGACGACCCGCAGCTTGCCGGCGCGGGCACAATCTTCCAGCGCCGTGATCACCTCCCCTTGCTCAAGGGTGGACAGTGGGCAGGAATGCAGGTGCACGATATCCAGGTACTCGCAGCGCATGCGCTCCAGCGCCGCGTCCACGCCGGCCATGATGCAGGCATGGCTCCAATCCGGAACTCCCGGGATGCCATAGCCCACCCTGGTCGACAGTACAAACTCCTGCCGACGGTGCGCGAGGTGTCGTCCAATGCGCTCTTCCGAGAGCCCATAGCCGCGTGCGGTGTCTATGAGATTCACACCCAGGTCCAGCACTTCATTGAGCAAGCGTCCGGCCTCGACTTCGCCGATGCGCTCGTCGTTGAGATGCATGGCACCAAAACCCAGCGGGGTCACGCTCAGGCCGGTGCTGCCAAAAACTCTTGTCTGCATCTTGAAGTCTTGCGCAAAGCGGATTACCGTAGTACTTGGCGACTCAGCAGCACCGTGCCGAATAGCGCAGGCACAGTCAATGTCAGTTTGCCTTTGGACGGTTGAACACTGCTGCAGGTTAACGCATCGGTGAAAGAATCGACCCGCATGTTCGGCGGCAGCTGGACCTCCACCGTGATTGACGTCGGTGCATTGTTACTGGCCGTGATGGCCCAGGTATCGCCGAGTTGCCGCGCCAGCACGATGATGTGCTCGTCTACCAGCAGCGGCGCATCGATGGAACCGCGGCGCAGCACCGGGTGGTCGCGACGCAGCTTGATCAGGCGCTTGAAGTCTTCCAGCAGTGCGGTGTCGGGCCGACCGCCGAGGTCGACCCAGGGGTAAGGAGCGCGGTTGTAAGGGTCGTCGCCACCGGTGACGCCCACCTCGTCGCCGTAATACACCGCGGGCGAGCCGGGGAAGGTCATTTGAAAAAACGCGGCGAGACGCAATCGACGCTTGGCGCCGGCGATAACCCCCGGGTCGCGGGTGTCGTCGTGCCAGCCGAGGTAATGCAGGCTGCGTGCCTGGTCGTGTGTCGACAGCAGGTTCATCAGCGAATAAAAAGCCTGTGGCGGGTAGGCCTCGCGCATCAGCTCGATGTTGGGATACAGCTCGCTGGCCTTGCCGCCCGCCGCGTACGCTAGCACGGTGTTGCGAAAGATGTAATTCATCGTCGAATCGAACATGTCGCCCAGGAAATACTTCGACGCGTCGAACCAGGTCTCGGCGACCGTCAGCGCATCCGGGCGGTGCTGCTTGATGGCGGCGCGCCATTCGCGCCAGAAATCATCGGGCACCCAGGGCGCCACATCCATGCGCCAGCCCGTAGCGCCACGGTCCAGCCAGAGTTTCATCACCGAGTCGCGGTCGCCGTAGGCGTACTTGCGGAAAGCCAGGGAAGCTTTGTTCAGCTCGGGCAGGTCGGTCACGCCGACCCAGCCCTTGAACTGCTTGTCGGGGGATGTCTGAGCCGGATTAAAAATGTACCAATCAGCGTAGGGTGAATCGGGGCGGATCTTGCCTCCCTCGAACGCGCCTTTCGACTTGTGGTTGCCAAAGCGGTCGAAATAGATCGAGTCGCTGCCGGTGTGGTTCAGGCTGGTGTCGGCGATGACACGGATGCCACGTTTGGCAGCCTCCTGCGTCAGGCGAACGAAGTCGTCATTCGTGCCGAAGGCCGGATCGATGTTCTTGTAGTCGGCGGTGTCGTACTTGTGGTTGCTCGCGGCCCGGAACACCGGCGTCATGTAAATCGTGTTGGCGCCGAGTTCCTTGATGTAGTCGAGCTTCTCGATGATGCCGGCCAGATCGCCGCCGAAAAAATCGTTGTTGTAGATTTTGTCCGAGCCGTCGCCGCTGCCGGGCTTCCAGGGCTTGTCGAGCCAGTTGCGGTGCAGCTCAACCGTGTGGTTCTGGTAGCGGTCGACACCGGGTTGGGGGTCGTTGCGTGTGTCGCCATTGCGGAAGCGGTCGGGAAAAATGTAGTAGTAGACGATGTCCGGCGCCCATTCGGGCACTCTAAAGTCAGCCGCGTAAACAGTCTGGCGGAAGCGACGAATCGCTTTCGGAGAAGCGAGCTTGTCAGTCACATCGCCCGGGCCGCCCGAGCCCTTTTCGCGCGTCCAGAACACGGAGTCACGATTGTTCTGGTAGATGAAGCTGTTGGCGCCGATCTCGGCCTCGAACCAGTAGCCGTAGATGCTGACGTCGTCGAAGCGGTGGCTCGCGGACCAACGCTCGCGCTCGCCCAGGCTCACCCTGGTCATGGGCACGCGCGCGACCTCGGTGTATTCAAGCAGCTCCTGGTTGCCCTCCATGCGGCGCTTCTCCACGACCAGCGTCAGTTTGCGCACCCCGGGCAGCGCGCTGAGGCCGAACGCCACCGTGCTGCCAGCGGTCACCGCGCCGAATGGCGATTTGTCGGCAGCGGCGCGCGAGTCGAAACGCAGGCTCAGCGCCACCTGGTCGGTGACGGCTCGTGTGCTTGGGTCAGCGAAAGTCTTGCGTCCCACGCTGAGCCTGGGCTTGTTGCTCTCAAAAGCGAGCCGGATCGTGTGCTCGCCGGCAAAGGCATGCGCAAGGTTGCCGGTGCCGCCGGCGACCAGGCCCAGCTTGGCCGTGCTGCCGAAGGTGCTGGCTTCCAGCCAGGAGGCATCGGCGATCTTGAATTCGTGCTGTGTCGCCAGGTTCACGTTCAGGTAATAGGCATCACAGCTGTACTGGAATGCAAACTCATCCAGCGCTGCCCAGTTGTTCATGGTGCCGCGCAGGAACAGGGTCGTCTGACCGAGCGGCGCGCTGGTTGGGCAGTTCTCGATGCGCAAGGTGGGGTGGGCGTTTGAATCATCCATGATCATGGTAAAGCGGTGCACGCCATCAAAACGGTGTTTGAGTTCAGTACCCTTAATTGCCAATTGCTCCGGTACCGTGCTTTGGCCAAAGTCAGCGTCCGGCGACCAGCCCTCATCAGCGAGCTTGAAACTGTGCTGGCCTTCGATTCGGGTGACGAGTTCAAACCGGTTGCAGGCCCAGGTGAATTTCTGCGAATCCGCCGCGTTCCAGCTGTTGAAGGTGCCGCGCAGGTACAGTGTGCGTCCGCCCAGGGGGGCGGCCCGGCAGGCACTCTCGGCATCCTTTGAAGCGGCCTGCGCTGCGGGCTGGGCCAGCAGCAAGGCAGCGCAACAGGCGATCAGCGCCCGCTTCACTCTCTCACCCCTTCACGCCGCCAGCCGTCAGGCCGGAAACGATCCAGCGCTGGGCTGCCAGGAATACCAGTGTGATGGGCAAGCCCGAGAGCACCGCCGCAGCGGCGAAATCGCCCCACAGGAAACGCTGGTCGTGCAGGAAGTATTTCGAGCCGACGGCCAGCGTCAAATTGCCCTCCTCGCGCAGCAGCACCGAGGCCACCGGGTACTCGATGATGGTGCCGATGAAGGCCAGCACGAAGACTACCATCAGGATTGGCACGGCCATTGGCAGCAGCACCAGACGGAAAGCCTGCCAATGCGTGGCGCCATCGACCTTGGCGTTCTCCTCGATCTCGACCGGCACGGTCTCGAAATAGCCTTTGATGGTCCAGATATGCGTGGCGACGCCGCCCAGATAGGCGAGCACCAGGCCGGCATGCGTCTCGATACCCAGGGCCGGCGCATAGGTACCAATGGTTTCGAAGATCGCATAGATCGCCACCAGCGCCAGCACCGGCGGGAACATCTGCAGCAGCAACATGCTGTTCAGGATCGGCGTCTTGAAGCGGAACTTCAAACGTGCAAAAGCGTAGGCTGCGGTGGTGGAGATCGCGACGATCAGGAAGGCCGAAATGGTGGCGACCTTGATCGAGTTCCAGAGCCAGGTCAGTACCGGAAACGGCGGCTGCACCAAGCTGCCATCGCTGGCTTGATAGGAGATGCCCAGCGCCAGCTTCCAGTGCTCCAGGCTGATCTCGGTCGGAATGATGCTGCCAGTAGCGAAGTTACCTGGTCGCAGCGAGATCGAGATGATGGCCAACAAGGGAAAAAGCGTCAACGCCAGAAAAATCCAGAGCACGGCGTGGGCCGCGAAGACACGCCAGCGAGCTTGTTTACCGCGAACAATGGCCATGGTTGCTTTCCTTCCCTGCTCTTATTGCTGTGCCTTGCGCATCAGGCGCAAGTTGACCAGTGACATCGCAGCCACCAGGAAAAAGATCAGCGTCGAAATCGCAGCCGCGAGGCCGAAGTCCGAGCCCGAATCCTTGAACGCAATGCGGTAGGTGTAGGACACCAGGATGTCGGTCTGCCCGGCCGGAATCTTGGTCGACAGGAAGTCCGGCCGGCCATCGGTGAGCAGCGCGATCAGCACGAAGTTGTTGAAGTTGTAGGCGAAGGCGCTGACCAGCAACGGCGAAAGCGGCTTGATGATCAGCGGTGCGGTGATCTTGAAGAAGTTCGTCAGCGGGCCGGCGCCGGCGATCGCCGAGGCCTCGTACAAGTCGGACGGAATCGCCTTCAACAGCCCGGTGCATAGAATCATGATGTAGGGGTAACCGAGCCAGACGTTGACGATCAGCAGCATCACCTTGGCCAGCAGCGGGTCGGCAAACCAGGCCGGCTTCACGCCAACGAGGGCGTCGAGAATGGCGTTGATCTCGCCGAAGTTCTGGTTGAACAGACCCTTGAACACCAGGATCGAGATGAAGCCCGGCACCGCGTAGGGCAGGAACAGCAGCGTGCGATAAGTGGTGCGGTACTTGAGGTCCTCCCAGTTCAGCATCACCGCGAGGAACATGCCGATCGCGGTGGCGAAAAACACCGTCAGCAGCGAGAACGCCACGGTCCAGCTGAAGATCGACAGGAATGGGCCGCGGAAGTCCGCGTCCAGCACCATTCGGGTGTAGTTCTGCCAGCCCACCAGCACCTTGAAACCGGGTTGCAGGAAATCACCGCTGGCGCTCTCGAAATAACCGGTGTCGATGTTGGGCTTGTAAACCTCGCCGCCGGAAACGCGCGCCAGACTGCCATCGGCATTGGCCTTCCAGTGGCGCTTGATCGGGCCGAACTCACGCAGGCCCAGATAGTGCATCTCAGTCAGGCCGGTCTGCTTCGGCAACACCAGCGCCAACTGCGACAGCGCATCACGGTGCGCGATCAGATCGCGCAGCGGCAAGGGCTCCTGCAAGGGCGCGCGCAAGGGCAGATGCTCGTCGGCTGCGGCGATCATCTCGACCCGCAACTCGCCCCTGGACGCGCGCAGCCCCAGCGGCGGCGAGACCCACTTGACCTGCCCCTGCTCGCTGCCGCGAAGCACCAGCCGGTACTCGGCACCGTCGGCATGCAGGGTGAAAGGCTGCACCTCGGACTCGATCGCCTCGTGCTGATCCAGCAGGTACTCGCGCACCCGCTCCTGGCTCAACAAGTGCGCCGAGGAATAGTTGGTGAAGCCGATCTGGGCCGTGTAGACCAGCGGGAAGGCAATGAAGATCAGCATCCCGGCAATGCCCGGAAACAGGTAGCGGAAGGCAAATCCGGCGTTGCTGAGATAGACATAGAAACCGACGGCGAACAGCGTCAGCGCTGCCAGCGCCAGACCGGTTTGTCCGGTCGTGTAGATCACAAAGACCAGATAAAGCGCGGCCAGGATGGCGAGCGCCGTGACGGGCCAGCGCAGCAGCCGGGCCGAGCGCTCGATCAGCGTCGGCGGCAGGCGGCTGTAGCTGGCTGCAAGGGACGGTGCAGTGGTGGTCGCGCTCATGGCTTATTTGTTCAACAACATCCGGCCGGAGGCGCCGTCTAGCGCGTCTTTCGGGGATTGCAATCCATTGGTCACAGCCTCCAGGGCCGCGTCCATTGCGGTCCAGAAGCGACCGACCTCCGGGATGTTCGGAATCGACTCTCCCGCCCGGGCGTTGTCCATGCTGGCGCGAATCAGCGGGTTCACCGCCAGTTCGGCATAGAAGGCCTTGTTGGCCGGCACGCCGATCGGCACGTCGGCGTCGAGTATCTTCAGTGCCTCGGGTCGCATCAGATGCTGTTCGATGAATTCGCGCGCGATGTCCTTGACCCTGGACGGCGCAGCGATCATGCAGCCGAGCACACCCACAAAGGGCTTCGAGGGCTTGCCGGCCACGACGGCGGGAATCGCTGCCACCCCGAAATCGATCTTGGCCTTCCTGGCGTTGTCCCAGGCCCAGGGACCGGAGATCATCATCGCCACCTCGCCGCGCGCGAAGGCGCTTTCCATCTCGGAGTAACGCGCACCCTTGGGCATATGGCCGTCGCGGATCAGGCGGTTGATCATGCTGGCTCCGGCCAGTGCGCCGGCATTGTTCACACCCACTTTGGCGGGATCGTATTCCCCCGCCGCATCGCGAGCGAAGATCGTGCCGCCGGCGCCGGCCAGCAGGGGCCAGCTGAAGAAGCTCTTGTTGTAATCCCACAGGATCGCGTGCTTGCCTTTTTCGGCCAGTTGCCGGTCGAGCGCGATCACCTCATCGAAAGTGGCCGGCGGTTTTGACACCAGAGCCTTGTTATAGATCAGTCCGGTGGTCTCGATTGCAATCGGATAGCCCCAAAGCCGCCCTTGATAGCCAAGCGCCTTCCAGGCCGTCTCTTCCGACTCGGCATAGAGCTTCTTGCCCGGACGGATCGGCGTCAGCAGGCCGGACTTGGCCCATTCGCCGACGCGGTCATGCGGCCAGCAGAAGATGTCCGGCCCCTTGCCGGCGCCGACGGCCTGTTGGAACTTGTCGGTCGCGTCCACCGGATGCTCGACCACCACCTTGACGCCCGACACCTTCTCAAAGGCATTGCCGACCTTTTGCAGGCCGTTATAAGCCTTGTCGCCGTTGATCCAGACCAGCAGCTTGGGCGCTTGTGCCTGCGCCACATGGCCTGAGCCGAGCAGTGCGACCACGCCGGCCAGAGCGACCCAGCGATGGGCAGACCTCATTCCTGTACCCCGGCAGTGAGGCGCTGGAACGCGCGGCCCTGAGCATCGAACAGATAGCAGGCCGCAACCGGCAGGCTCAAGGCCAGCGTGTCACCGGTGCGCACACGCGTGCGACCATCGAATTCGCAGGTCAGCGCGTCTTCGACGCCCGGATAGGTGCAGTAGGCAAAAGTGGCGCTGCCGAGCGACTCGACGAAAGTCACGGTGCTCTGGATCAGATTCTCGTCGCCACCGACGAGAAAGTGTTCGGGGCGAAGGCCCAGCGTGACCTTCTCGCCTTTGGCGGCGCGACTGGCGTCGACACTGGCGCGGATCTGAGCGCCGCCCGACAGGCGCACGGTTGCGCTGCTGGCGCTGGCCTCGACCAGTTCGGCCTCCAGAAAGTTCATCTTCGGCGAACCGATGAAGCCGGCCACGAACAGATTGTCCGGATGCTCGTACAACTCCAGCGGCGTGCCGACCTGCTCGATCCGGCCTGCAGACAGCACGACGATGCGGTCCGCCAGCGTCATTGCCTCGACCTGATCGTGCGTCACATAGACCATCGTGGTCTTCAGGTCCTCGTGCAATTTGGCGAACTCGTAGCGCATGCGCACACGCAAGGCGGCGTCCAGGTTCGACAGGGGTTCGTCGAACAGGAAAACTTCGGGCTGGCGCACGATGGCACGGCCGATGGCGACGCGCTGGCGCTGGCCACCCGACAGATCCTTGGGCTTGCGGTCGAGCAGATGCTCGATGTGCAGGATCTTCGCAGCATGGCGCACCGCGGTCTCGATCTCGCCCGGCGGTACCTTGGCCAGCTTCAGGCCGAATGCCATGTTGTCGTACAGGTCCATGTGCGGATACAGCGCATAGGATTGGAACACCATCGCTATGCCACGCTCCGCCGGCGGCACATCATTGACGCGCTTGCCACCGATGGTCAGTTCGCCTTGCGTGATGTCTTCGAGTCCGGCAATGACGCGCAACAAAGTGGATTTGCCGCAGCCGGAGGGACCGACAAAGACCATGAATTCGCCGTCTCGAATCTCAAGGTCAATTTGATGCAGGATTTTGGCGTCGCCAAAGGCTTTGTTGACACCTGACAGTTTTACGTCCGCCACGAAACACCTCCGCGCCGCTTCAATACAGCAATCAAGGCGACTGGCGCCAAACGCTGGTCAGTATACCTCCTAAAATGTAGTGTTACAACGCACAATTCCGGAAGAATATTTGATGGACCAAGTCACAATTGCCATGAAAACAAAAAATATTGATCCTCCGATGTAATAAAACTACACAATTTTTTGTTAATCGACGATACTCCATGTTCGGTGCCGCCGTAGCGGTTGTATTTAGTATCTGTTTGAATAGACTATCGATGAACACCCAAACATCACCCAGCCTGATGAGCACTGAAAACCCCGTCCTGGACCAAAATGGCAACGATGTTTCCACCCCCTTGGACGCCTCATTCGGCAAACCATTTAGCGACCGGATCCGCCGGGCTGAAGATGCTGCAACGGCTGATGCCTGTTTGCGTGCCGTGGCCGCGACCCCAGCCTGCCAGGAGGTGCTGACGCAACGCTGGGCACGCACCCAGCTGGAAGACAGTCAGAGCGGCAACGATGCAAGAGTGCGCAGGGTGCATTACCTGTCCATGGAATTCCTGATGGGTCGTGCCTTGGGTAATGCGCTGGCAGCGTTGGGGCTGGAGGCGAAGATAAGCCAGCAACTTGAAGCGCTTGGTCACCAACTCCGGGACGTGCTGGAACAGGAGAACGACGCGGCGCTGGGCAACGGTGGCCTGGGCCGGCTGGCAGCCTGCTTTCTGGACTCCTTTGCCGAACTGGGTCTCCCATCATTTGGCTATGGCTTGCGCTACCAGTACGGCATGTTCGCCCAGCATATTCACAATGGCCAGCAAGTCGAATCGCCTGACGACTGGATGCGATTGGGTAATGCATGGGAAGTACCCCGGCCGGAACTGCGCTACGCGGTCGGCTTTGGTGGTCACATCGAAGTCCATGCAGGCGCTCGCCGCTGGATACCGTCAGAGCGCCTGATCGCCCAAGCCTATGACTTCATCGTGCCTGCGCACTATAGCGAGCGCGTCTCCACGTTGCGGAAATGGCACGCCACTGCTGAGCGCACCATCGATTTTGAGAAGTTTTGCAGCGGCAACTATGTGGGAGCGTCGAGCCACAGGATCGCCGCAGATACGCTGAACTGGGTGCTGTATCCGGACGACAGCACCGCCGCGGGCCGCGAACTGCGCCTGAAGCAGGAGGCCTTCCTGGTGAGTGCATCGTTGCAGGACCTGATTGCACGCCATCTGCGCGAGGGCCGCGAGCTCGATCAGCTGGGCCGCGCCAATGCCATCCATCTGAATGACACGCATCCCGCACTGGCACCGGCCGAATTGATGCGTTTGTTGCTGGATGAACACGGCATGGCCTGGGACCAGGCCTGGACCATTACCCGCGAGGCCGTGTCCTATACCAATCACACCTTGATGTCCGAAGCGCTTGAGACCTGGCCGGTGCGCATGTTCGAAGAGCTGCTGCCGCGCCATCTGGAGATCATCGGCGAGATCAACCACCGATTTCTGGAAGAGGTCCGGACCCGTTTCAATGGTGACGACGCGATGGTCGAGCGGGTCTCCCTGTTTGATGAATCCGGCGAGCGTCGTATCCGCATGGCCTCATTGGCCATTGTTGCATCACACAAAGTGAATGGTGTCTCAGCGCTGCACTCCGACCTGATGGTCAAGACCATTTTTTCCGACTATGCCAAGCTCTATCCCGAGCGCTTCCACAACGTGACCAATGGCGTCACGCCGCGGCGCTGGTTGATGCAGGCGAATCCGACTCTCTCCAGCCTGATCGACCAGCGTATCGGGACCGTCTGGCGTCAGGACCTGAGCGCCTTGTCCGCACTCAAGGCGATGGCCTCGGACAAACAATTGGGGCACGAGTTCCTGCTTGCCAAACGCAACAACAAGGAACGTCTGGCGGCGTTGATTCGACGCGAACTCGGCATCAAGGTCGATCCGGCCAGCATGTTCGATATGCAGACCAAGCGCATCCATGAATACAAACGCCAGTTGCTCAATGTGATGCAGGTGATCGCACGCTATCAAGCCATCATCGACAGCCCGACCGCCGACTGGACGCCGCGTACCGTGGTGATTGCGGGCAAGGCGGCGTCGGCCTACCAGATGGCGAAACTCATCATCCGGCTAACCCACGACGTCGCGGATGTGATCAACAACGATCAAAGGGTGGCCGACCGCCTGAAGCTGGTTTTTATACCCAACTATGGTGTCAGCCGGGCCGAGATCATTATTCCGGCAGCAGACTTGAGCGAACAGATCTCCACCGCCGGCACCGAGGCCTCAGGCACCGGCAATATGAAATTCGCGCTCAACGGCGCACTGACCATTGGCACCTGGGACGGTGCGAATATCGAGATGGCGCAGGCCATGGGAGAAGAAAATATGTTCGTCTTCGGTCTGCGCACCGATGAAGTGCAGCAGATCAGAACGCTGGGCTATGACCCGCGTCTCTATGTCGAAGAAAATCGACAACTCGAGCGTGTGATAAACGCCATTTCCGCAGGCGACTTCTCGCAGGGCGATGCCGAGCGCTACCGGCCGCTAATCGACAGTCTGTTGGGTCAGGACACTTACATGCTGATGGCCGACTTCGGCGCCTATGTGTCGACCCAGTCCCGGGTCGACACACTGTTCAATTCACCGGCAGCCTGGGCCGAGCGCGCGCTGCTGAACGTGGCCGGCATGGGCGGGTTTTCCGTCGATCGAACCATTCGCGAGTACATTGAGCAAGTTTGGTCAATGCCTGCGACGCGCTGAAAGCAATAGTTCTTGAAAGTCCGGCATTGCCTTGAGCCCGGAGGAAGTGAATGATTTGCGACGAAGACGTCAAGGCGCTGATTGGCGCTTGCCACAGCGACCCGTTTGCGGTGCTTGGCCTGCACGCCGACGCCAGCGGCAAGCTCTGGGTGCGCGCCCTGCTGCCGGGCGCCGGGCAGGTTGTGGTGCTGGATGCGCTGACCGGCAAGGCGCTCGTTTCCCTGGCTCTGCGTCACCCCGGTGGATTGTTCGAAGGAAGCATCCCGCGTCGACGCAAGCTTTTTGAATACCGGCTGCAGGTACATTGGAGCAACGATCCGGAGGCAATAGACAGCATCTACGCCGACGCCTATGCGTTCGGCCTGCAACTGCCGGACGACGATCTGAGTGCATTGCGCAACGGTACGCACCCGCGCCCCTATGCTGTGCTGGGCGCACATGTCATGCAACAGCAAGGCGTTGGTGGTGTGCGCTTTGCTGTCTGGGCGCCGAACGCGCGGCGCGTCAGCGTCGTTGGCAGCTTCAACCAGTGGGATGGGCGGCGCCACGCGATGCGACTGCGGCACCAGGCCGGCGTGTGGGAAATTTTCGTTCCTCATATCAGCCTTGGCGACCTTTACAAGTATGAGCTACTGGGGTGTGACGGCGTGGTGTTGCCACTCAAGGCCGATCCTTACGCGCGTGCCGCTCAATTGCGCCCCGACACCGCCAGCCAAGTCGCCGCCATGCCAGGAATCAAGCCCCTGCCAGCCGGCCGAGTCTTGGCCAATGCGCGCGCCGCGCCGATTTCGATTTACGAAGTACACGCCGGCTCCTGGCGGCGCGGCAAGAACAGGCACTTCATGAGTTGGGACGAGTTGGCGGAATCACTGCCGGCCTATGCTGCCGCGCAAGGTTTCACACACGTCGAACTTTTGCCGGTCAGCGAGCACCCCTTCGACGGATCATGGGGCTATCAGCCCTTAAGTCTCTATGCCTTGAGCGCCCGCTTTGGCCCGCCTGAGGGTTTCGAGCGATTTGTCCAGGTCTGCCATGGACTTGGCCTCGGGGTCCTGCTGGATTGGGTGCCCGCGCACTTTCCGGCGGATGCGCATGGCCTGGCGCAATTTGATGGCACGGCACTGTATGAATACGCTGACCCGCGTGAGGGTTTTCATCGTGACTGGAACACCCTGGTTTATAACTTCGGCCGCAACGAAGTGCGCAATTTTCTGGCCGGCAATGCGCGCTACTGGCTGGAGTGTCATGGCGTGGATGGACTGCGAGTGGACGCTGTGGCGTCCATGTTGTACCGGGACTACTCCCGACCGCCCGGTCAATGGCTGGCCAACGCCGACGGGGGAAGAGAAAACCTTGAAGCCATTTCGCTGCTTCGCCGCATCAACGAAGAAGTCGGCGCCGAGCTACCGGGCGCAATCACGGTGGCTGAAGAATCCACGGCGTTTCCGGGCGTCTCGGCTCCAACCAGCACCGGTGGTCTGGGTTTTCACTACAAGTGGAACATGGGCTGGATGAACGACACCCTCGAATATATGCGCGAGGACCCGATACACCGCCGATGGCACCACAACAAGATGAGCTTCGGCCTGCTGTATGCTTTCAGCGAGAACTTTGTACTGCCCCTGTCGCATGATGAAGTGGTTCATGGCAAGAAATCCCTGCTGGGGAAGATGCCTGGCAACGACTGGCAGCGTTTCGCAAATTTGCGCGCTTACTATGGCTTCATGTGGGGCCACCCGGGCAAAAAGCTGATGTTCATGGGGCAGGAGTTTGCCCAGGCGCAGGAATGGAATCACGACGCCGAATTGCCCTGGGCACTGCTCAACGACGGCCGGCACGCTGGCGTGCAGCGCCTGGTACGCGACCTCAATCAGCTGTATCGCACGCACACCGCGCTGCACCAACTTGACTGCGAGGCGCAAGGCTTCGAGTGGCTGGTGTCTGGAGACGCCGAGTTGTCGGTCTTTGCCTGGCTGCGGCGCGACCAGCGCGGTGCCATGGTGATGGTGGTGAGCAACTTCACACCGGAACCACGCCACGGTTACGGCATCGGTCTTCCCGCGGGCCCGAAGCTGTGGCGCGAGGTTCTCAATACTGATTCAAGCCATTACGGCGGCAGCAATCACGGCAACGGTGACGCAGTCTTGCGGGCAAGCGCCTCGCCAGCCGACGGTCATAAGTACTTGCTACAGTTGACGCTGCCCCCGTTGGCAACTATTTTCCTGGTACCTGCTTGATCACGCCAGCCATGACTTCAGCCTTCAATCCGTCCACCGTCCTGTCTGAAGGGCGCCAAGAACCCATGGGCTCACATGCCCGTGATGGCGGCGTGAATTTTGCGGTCTTCTCACAGAATGCGCAGCGCATTGAACTTTGCCTGTTCGATTCCAGTGGTGAACACGAGTTGCAGCGCTACGATCTCTTTGGCCCCAGCGATTGTGTGTTTCATGGCTTCCTGCCTGGTGCCGGACCAGGTTTGGTCTACGGACTGCGGGCCCACGGCGCCTATGAGCCCAACGCCGGGCATCGCTTCAATCCACGTCAGTTGCTGCTGGACCCAAACGCCCGGGAGATCGTTGGGCGCTTTGCCTGGCAGCCTGAACTGCAAGGTTTGATCCCGGAACATTCCGGTAGCGCCCAGCTCCCTGATCGGCGCGACAACGCGCCCCACGCACTCAAGGCACGCGTGGCAGCACCTTCTGGCCCGGCATCGGGCTGCTTCAACGCGCCCCGTCACAGGTCAGCCGATCTGCTGCTCTACGAGGTGCATGTCAAGGGCTTCAGCAAGTTGCATCCCGACATTCCGGCAGCTTTGCAGGGAACTTACGCCGCCCTGGCACACCCCGCGGCGATTACGCACTTCAAGTCTTTGGGCGTGACCACGCTGTCCTTGCTGCCGGTGCAGTACTGCCTTGACGAGCCGGCTTTGACGCAGCGTGGGCAAACCAATTACTGGGGCTATAACACGCTTGGCTTTTGCTGCCCGGATCCGCGCTGGGCGGCACAAGGCGATGACCCCGCAGCGGTCACGGCGGAGTTTCGCCAGATGGTTCACACGCTGCATGCCAATGGCCTTGAAGTGGTGCTGGATGTGGTTTACAACCACACGCCTGAAGGCAATGAGCTGGGTCCGACGATCAGTTTTCGGGGTCTGGACAACGCCAGCTGGTATTGCCTGACACCGGACGACCGGAGTCGTTTCGAAAATTTTTCTGCCTGCGGCAACACGCTGCATGTGGCGCACCCCAGAGTGACGCAGTTCGTCATGGATTCGCTGCGCTATTGGGTGCAGGAGATGGGCGTTGATGGTTTTCGTTTTGACCTGGCACCGGTGTTGGGACGCAATGGTCACGGCTTCGACCCCAACGCAGCATTCTTTGTCGCGCTGCGCCAGGACCCGGTGCTGGCGCGTGTCCACCTGATTGCCGAACCATGGGATGCCGGCCCGAATGGCTATCAGGTGGGGCGCTTCCCTGGCCCGTTTCTGGATTGGAATGACAAATTCCGCGATTCGGTGCGCGGCTACTGGCTGCAGCGCGGTGTCGATCGCGGCGAGTTTGCGCGCCGTTTCACGGCATCCAGCGACCTGTTTCGCCATGATCAGCGCCGGCCCAGCGCATCGGTGAATTTCCTGGCTGTGCATGATGGCTTCACGCTGGCTGATGTGGTGAGCTACAGCCAGAAACACAACCATGCCAACGGCGAAGACGGCCGTGACGGTCGGGACCGGGAAATTTGCGCAAACTTTGGTGTTGAAGGCCCCACCGATGACTCCGGCATCAACGCGCAACGTCAGCGCGTGCGCCGCGCCATGATGGCCACACTCCTGCTGTCCAAAGGCACGCCGATGCTGTGTGCTGGCGATGAAATCGGCAAGACTCAGCTGGGCAATAACAACGCCTACTGTCAGGACAACCCGACGAGCTGGCTCGACTGGGCCGCGGCGGACAACAGTTTCAAAAACTTTGTCGCTGAGCTGGTTGCACTGCGGCGAGCCGAACCCTGGCTGCGCAGCAACGAGTGGTTTTCGGCACAATTGCAGGGGCGGACCGGACCGACCCGGTTGTGGCTGACACCCGCCGGCCAGGAATTGCAGATACATGACTGGCATGACAGCAACAATCACGCCTTTGCTTGCGAGATACGCAAGCAATCGTGGGAGCCGGCCGGCATTGACGGCTCCTATCGCCTGCTGACGATCTTCAATCCGGGGCCGGCACC
The DNA here is from genome assembly GCA_963810395.1 of uncultured beta proteobacterium. Classification (GTDB taxonomy): domain Bacteria; phylum Pseudomonadota; class Gammaproteobacteria; order Burkholderiales; family Burkholderiaceae_C; genus Rhodoferax. Next base: position 112,664 of record CAWENC010000001.1, read on the forward strand.
GGTTGCCTTCGCACTCAACGAAGGCCGCTGGCAGCTTGCTCTGGATAGCAGCGGCGAATTGGCCCGCTCCGACGCCGTGCAAACTTCATTGCTGGTGCCTGCCCAGGCCCTGGTGGTGCTGCGCAGCGGCTAACTCTAATCTTTGACTCAAACTCGACCCATGATCAATCTTGAACACCGCAGTGCGGGTGTGCTGCTGCACATCACGTCACTGCCTGGCCCACACGGCATTGGCGATCTCGGACCCGACGCCTATCACTTTGTTGATTGGCTGGTTTCCGCTGGACAACATATCTGGCAGTTGTTGCCGACCACACCGATCGGACCGGGTAACTCGCCGTATCAAAGCGTCTCGGCCTTTGCCGGCAGTCCGATGATGGTGGCGCTGGAGCCGCTGGTTGCCGCCGGCTGGTTGGCGACACCTCGATTGCCCGAGGGGGGCTTTGATGCCCGTCGTGTGGACTTCGGCCACGTGATGCCCTGGCGTCTGGCACGGTTGCGCGCGGCATCGACCGGCTTCATGGCCAAGGCCTCCATCGCTGAGCGCAACGCCTTTGCCGCGTGGTGTGAAGACCATGCGTACTGGCTCGACGACTACGCGCTGTTCATGACTTTGGAGACCGCGCATGTGGGGCAGCCATGGTGGTCTTGGGACGCAGACTTGCGCGAGCGCAGGCCTGCCGCGCTACAGCAGGTACGCCGGCAACATGCTGCGGAAATCGACTTCTGGAAGTTCGTTCAATGGTGTTTTGACACTCAATTCATGGCGCTCAAGAACTATGCGAATGCGCGCAAGGTCGCGATCATGGGCGACCTGCCGATTTTTGTTGCCCATCACAGTGCCGATTGCTGGGCGCGGCCCGACCTGTATGAGCTTGACGAGTCTTTCCAGCCCACCGTGGTGGCAGGCGTGCCGCCGGACGATCTGGCCCCGCTGGGGCAGCGCTGGGGCAATCCCCTGTACCGTTGGGAGCGCATGGCCAAAGAAGATTTTGCCTGGTGGACGGCGCGCGTGCAGCGTGCACTGGAGCACGCCGATGTGTTTCGCATCGACCATTTTCGCGGCTTCGCAGGCTACTGGGAAATTCCGGCCAGCTGCCCGACTGCCATGGAGGGCCGATGGGTCCCCGCGCCGGGCAAAGCCATGTTCGATGCCATCGAGCGCGTCCTGGGTCCGGTGCCCATCATTGCCGAGGACCTGGGGCTGATCACGCCCGACGTGATCGAGCTGCGCGACAGCTGCGGCTTCCCCGGCATGAAAATTCTACAGTTTGGCTTTGGATCCGACGGCACGCATGAGTTCCTGCCGCACAACTATGAAACGACCTGCGTCGTCTACACCGGCACTCACGATAACGACACCGTGCGCGGCTGGTGGCACAGCGCCCCGGAACACGAACGCGAATTCGCCGGCAGCTACCTCGCCGCCGGTTCGCATGATATCCACTGGGCGATGATCCGCGCGGCCTGCAACTCGGTCGCCAATATGGCGGTGTTTCCGCTGCAGGATGTGCTGGGACTCGACGGCAGTCACAGGATGAACCTGCCAGGCACTCTGGGCGGCACCAATTGGGTTTGGCGCTTTGACTGGGATATGGTCGGCAGCGAACCGGGCCGGGTGCTGGGCATTATTGCCGCTGCCAGCGGGCGCGGACCGTTTGAGTTGTTGCGTCCACCAGCCAACGGCGCAGGCCGATAGCGCCATCCGCCATGACAAGGTCCTATCAGCGCCCGCGGCTGCTGGCGCTTGCCTGGCCATTGCTGGCCGAGCTGGTATTGGGATTTTGTGTCGGCCTGCTCGGTTTGTGGCTGGCTTCACGCGAGTCGGACAACGCGTCGGCGGCGTTCGCGCTGTCGAATCAATTGCAGGTCACTTTCTTCCTGCTGTTTCGCATCATCAGCATGGGCGTGAGCGTTGTCGTCACACAAAACCTCGGCGCCGGCAATCGCGCGGAAGCCGCGGCAACGGCACGCGCGGCACTCGGTGCCAGCACCTGGTTGGGTGCCGGTGCGGGTCTGGTGGTTTTTTTGGCCGCCGGACCACTTCTTGCCCTGCTCAATGCCCCGCCGGAGGTGCAGCGGCTCGGACAGCCCTACCTGCAAATGTTGTCCCTGACCCTGGCGCTGGACGCATTCAATGCCAGCATGGCCTCGGTCATGCGCGCCAACCTGCACACCCGCGACATCATGTTCAATATTCTTGCCATGCATGCGGTGCATCTGCTGCTGTGCCTGCCGCTGATGGGTGGCTTTGGAGCCGTGCCCGGGTTCGGGCTGGTCGGCTTTGCTCTTGCCATGGCCGTGAGCCGTGCCTTCGCTCTGGCGGTTCATCTGGCTTTGTGGCGCTGGCGCCTGCAACTGGTCCCGCAGACCCGCGACTGGTGGGTCCTGCGCTGGCGGCGTCTGGCCCCGGTGCTGCACATCGGGCTGCCCGGCGCTGCGGAGAACGTGGCTTACCGTCTGGCGATGCTGATGTCGGTCACCGTCGTGGCGGGTTTGGGCGCGCAACAACTGGCGACGCAAACCTATGCCTTTCAAATCATGAACGTGATTGTGCTGTTCAGCATTTCGCTGGGTTTTGCTGCCGAAATCCTGATCGGACATCTGATCGGTGCCGGTCAATTGCATCAGGCCGACCGGCTGCTGCGCAAGAGTTTGTTGTGGGGTTTGGGCGTATCGCTGTGCGTTGCGCTGCTCGCCGCGATCACCGCACCGTGGACACTGACGCTGTTCACCAGCAATCCGGAGATCATTGCCAGCGCGAGCACGCTGCTTTGGCTCACCGTGCTGCTGGAACCGGGGCGGACCTGCAATGTCGTCATCATCAACGCACTGCGCGCCACCGGCGATGCGCGCTTTCCGGTGGCGGTCGGGGCGGTGTCCATGCTGTTCGTGATGGCCGGCGGATCATGGTTGCTGGGTGTGCATTTCAAGCTCGGCCTGGTCGGTGTCTGGATCGCCTACGCCGCCGACGAATGGCTGCGCGGCATGATCATGGCACGACGCTGGTGTAGCCATGGCTGGGTGCCTTCTGCCATGCTCACGCGGCGGCGCGTATTGCGGCAAAGACGGGAGTTGCTGGTGGCAGTTCGCCCCTAGCGCGTGTTTCACACATCAAATCGACCCGTAATCAAAGAGGATTGCAAAGATGGCAAAGAAGCAAGCATTCATCAAAGACGGCAAGCGCATGCTCCGACAACACTTGATGGCGCTGCGCGCCTTGCTGGTCGGCGCCCTGCTGGCCGCATCGAGCGCTGCGTGCCTCGCAGCGGCTGGCGACGCCAACCGGGCGCAGCTGGAGGACTGCGATGCCACGGGCTTCGAGAAGATATTGCAGGCAGCCCCCACGGCAAAGGCGGTCGAGGCGCGCGCCTATTGGCTGAGCAGACAACTTGTCCAATGGCCCGCGATGGAAGCCGGCGGAAGCTTCAAGCTGTACCACTCCGCCGCCGGCCAGATCAGCGCGGCCGAGGGCGAGAACATCTCCGGCGCCGACGGTGCGCTGGCACTCGATATCTTCAAGGGTGAAATTCCCTCTGCAGTGGCGACGCGATTCAAGTTCCTTGCCAAAGGCGTGCTGCTGACGATCAAGCCGGTCGACCTGGCGCGCCTGCCGGCGCTGCTCAAGGAACAATTGATTCTGGTGCAGGAAAATTCGGCGGGCAAAGTACGCCATGCCAGCGCGCTGCAGGTGGCGGGTGCACTGGATGATTGGTACGTCCGCGCAGCTGAGATCACGGATCTCGGTGTCAGCGTGAGTGCCGCCAGCACGCGCTTCAAACTATGGGCCCCGACGGCGCGCTCGCTTGCGGTCTGCACCTACCGCTCGGGTTCAGGCAAGGCACTGGCCATCAGCGCGATGCGCTGGGATCCCCTGACAGGCGCCTGGTCGGCCAGCCTGCCTGCCAATCTGTCCGGCAGGTACTACAAGTACCTCGTCGATGTATTCGTGCCGAGGGTCGGCACGGTGCGCAATTTCGTCACCGACCCCTACGCCATCAGCCTCACCACCGACTCGCGGCGCAGCTACATCGCCGATCTGAACGCGCCCAATCTCAAGCCTGCCGGCTGGGACACGGTGCCGACCCCGGTCAAAGTCAAGGCCCAGACCGATATGCTGGTGTATGAACTGCATGTGCGTGATTTTTCGATCAATGACAACTCGGTGAGCCCCGCCCATCGCGGCAAGTATCTGGCCTTTACCGAGACCGGCTCCAGGGGCATGAAGCACCTGAAGGATTTATCCGATGCCGGCGTGACCGACGTGCACCTGTTGCCGGTGTTCGACTTCGCCACCGTTCCCGAAGCCACTTGCCAGACACCGGCCATCGCCAACCCGGTCGACGCGCCGGACAGCGAGGCGCCGCAGGCCGCCGTCATGGCCGGCGCCGCCGGCGACTGCTTCAACTGGGGCTACGATCCGTATCACTTCAACGCGCCCGAAGGCAGTTATGCCACCGATGCGGCCGACGGCGCAACCCGCATTCTGGAATTTCGCCAGATGGTCATGTCACTGCACCGCGCCGGGCTGCGTGTCGGCATGGACGTGGTCTACAACCATACCTCCGCCTCGGGGCAAAAAGAACAATCCGTGCTGGACCGGATCGTGCCGGGCTATTACCAGCGGCTCGATGCCAGGGGCGTGGTCGAGCGCTCCACCTGCTGTGACAACACCGCCACCGAAAACCTGATGATGGGCAAGCTGATGGTCGATTCCGCCGAGTTGTGGGCCCGGCATTACCGCATTGACTCATTCCGCTTTGACCTGATGGCGCACCAGCCACGCGCGGTCATGGAAGTCCTGCAACAGCGCGTCGACCAGGCCAGCGCCCGCCACGTGAATTTGATCGGCGAGGGATGGAATTTCGGTGAAGTCGCCGACGGTTCCCGCTTTGTGCAGGCGTCGCAGCTGTCGCTCAACGGCTCCGGCATTGGCACCTTCAGCGACCGCGGCCGTGACGCGGTGCGCGGTGGCCGTGCCGCTGACGGCGGTGACGCACTGATCCGGAATCAGGGCTATATCAATGGCCTGGTCTACGACCGCAACGCCTTGGCGGCCGGAAATACCAGCCTGTCAACGCTGATGCAGACCGCCGATCTGGTGCGCGTTGGCCTGGCGGGTTCGATTCGGGACTACGCCTTCACCTCCTACCAGGATGTCAGCACCAAGCTCAGCGACATCGACTACGGCGGACAGAGTGCCGGCTATGTGAGCCAGCCGGCTGAAGTGGTGAACTATGTCGAGAATCACGACAACCAGACGCTGTTCGACATCAACGTCTACAAACTGCCAGTGAGCACCAGCCGGGAAGACCGCGTGCGGGTGCAGATGCTGGGTGTGGCGATCAATGCGTTCAGCCAGGGTGTAGCCTACTTTCATGCCGGCGTGGAAGCCCTGCGCTCCAAGTCGATGGACGGCAACAGCTTTGACTCGGGGGACTGGTTCAACCGCCTGGACTGGAGTTTCAGCGACAACTATTTCGCCACTGGTGTGCCACCCAAAGGCGATAACGGCAGCAACTACGCTCTGATCAAACCCTTGCTGCGCAACGCCGCCATCAAGCCCACCGCCGCCGACATTGCCTTGGCGCGCGACATGTTTTCTGATCTGCTGAAAATTCGGGCCAGCACGACCTTGCTGCGCTTGCGCACGGCCGAAGACATCAAGACCCGGCTCAAGTTCTACAACACCGGCTCGATGCAAAACCCGGTGTTGCTGGCAGGGCATGTTGACGGTGCCAACTACCCCGGCGCCGGTTTCAGGGAACTGATCTATTTCGTCAACGTCGACAAGGCCAGTCACGAACTGCTGCTGAGCGCCGAAAAAGGCAAGCCTTACACGCTGCACCCGGTGCACCTGGCCAGCGCCGCGGCTGACAAGCGTGTGGCGGCGCAGGCACGTTATGACGCCAGCACCGGCGGCTTCACCGTGCCGGCCCGCACGGCGCTGGTGTATGTGGTCAACTGAGGTTTGCAATAGGCCGCGCAAGCCGAAATGATGACATGCCAAACTCTGCTCAAACCCTGCTTAGCGTACCGGGCGGATCAGGCTGATGGGGTGCTCAGCTTCGCGGCTGTCCCCCGCCCTGCGGGCTCCTCCTTTATGCCGCTGCGCTGAGCACCCCACCAACCAGATCTTTCAAGCAGGGTTGGTGTGCGATCTGTGCAAACCACCGACACTCGTTGCCGAGGGCACCGCAGTGGGTGGCGTAGCGTGGACTTGGGGTTTTGCCAAATCAAGGAGGAGCCGCAGGCGGGGGACATTCGCGGAGCTACCCGCTGCGGCGCCCTCGGCAAACACACGCATGAAGGAGGCCAAGGGCGGGGGACATTCGAGGAGCCGCCCACTGCGGCGCCCTCGGCCTGTTCCAGGTATCAGGCCAGTGCCCGCCCGATGATGATCTTCTGCACGTCGCTGGTGCCTTCGTAGATCTGGCAGACGCGCACATCGCGGTAGATGCGCTCGACCGGAAAATCGCTGACATAGCCGTAGCCGCCCAGTGTCTGGATCGCGATGCTACACACCTGTTCGGCCATTTCGCTGGCAAACAGTTTCGCCATGGCGGCTTCTTTCAGGCACGGCCGACCGGCGTCTCTGAGCGCCGCGGCATGCCAGATCAGCTGTCTGGCGGCTTCAATTTTGGTGGCGCAGTCTGCAAGCCTGAAGCTGACCGCCTGGTGGTTGATGATGGCCGTGCCAAAGCTCTGGCGCTCTTTGGCGTAGGCCACGGCGATCTCAAAGGCGCTGCGCGCCATGCCCACGCTTTGCGCCGCAATGCCGATGCGCCCGCCTTCCAGACCGCCCAGCGCAATGCCGTAACCCTCGCCTTCACGGCCGATCAGGTTTTCCGCCGGCACGCGGCAGTTGTCCAGATTGATTTGCGCCGTGTCACTGGAATGTTGCCCCAGTTTGTCTTCCAGACGCGCCACGTTGTAGCCGGGTGTCTTGGTCGGCACCAGGAAGGCGCTCATGCCCTTCTTGCCCGCGCCCTTGTCGGTGACGGCAATGACAATCGCCACATCACCGTTCTTGCCGCTGGTGATGAACTGCTTGACGCCATTGATCACGTAGCCGTCGCCGTCCTTGACCGCCGTGGTGCGCAGGCTGGAGGCGTCCGAGCCGACATGCGGCTCGGTCAGGCAGAACGCGCCCAGCATCCGGCCCTGTGCCAGCGGGGTCAGCCACTGCTTCTTCTGCACCGCGTTGCCGAAGCGCATCAGAATGGCGTTGACCGGACAGTTGGTGACACTGATGACGGTGCTGGTGCCACCGTCACCGGCAGCGATCTCTTCCAGCACCAGCGCCAACGACAGGTAGTCCAGATTGGCCCCGCCAAACTCCTCCGGCACGCAAATGCCGTAAGCACCCAGGGCTGCCAGCCCGGCCAGCGCCTCTTTGGGGAAATAGTGGTCCTTGTCCCATCGGGCGGCGTGCGGCCACAACTCGGCTTGCGCAAAATCGCGCACTGCGTCGCGAATCATTTCCTGGTCCTGAGTGAGCAACATGGGTCCGGCCTTACGACATTGAGTACAAATTTATAAGAAAACGGGCGCTAGCGCCCGTCCCGATTGCGCAAACAGCTATAATTATTATAGCATTTCAAGCGCTACGGCAGTGCCCTCACCGCCGCCGATGCAAAGTGTGGCGAGACCTTTCTTCAAACCACGAGCCTGCAGCGCGTACATCAAGGTGACCATGATGCGGGCGCCACTGCAGCCGATCGGATGGCCCAGCGCGCAGGCGCCGCCGTTGACGTTGACGATCTCGTGGCTCAGTTTCAAGTCGTGCATCAGCGCCATCGGTACCACGGCAAAGGCTTCGTTGACTTCCCACAAATCCACATCCTTCACCGCCCATCCGGCTTTGGCCAGGGCCTTCTGGCTGGCACCGACCGGCGCGGTGGAGAACCATTCCGGTTCCTGCGCATGCACGGCGTGGCTGACGATGCGGGCCAGCGGCTTGCAGCCCAGCTTGTCCGCCGTCGAGGCGCGCATCACCACCATGGCAGCCGCGCCGTCGTTGATGCTGGAACTGCTGGCCGCGGTGATGGTGCCGTCCTTTTTGAATGCAGGCTTGAGCGTGGCGATCTTGTCGAGCTTGACCCGGCCCGGGCCTTCGTCAATGCTGATGACGGTGTCACCGGCGCGGCCTTTGACCGTCACGGGCGTGATCTCGCCGGCGAAGGCACCTGATTTGGTCGCGGCCTGCGCACGCTGCACGCTGGTGGTGGCAAAGGCGTCTTGTTGCGCGCGGGTGAATCCATATTTGGCGGCGCAATCTTCGCCAAACGTGCCCATGGAGCGACCGGCTTCGTAAGCGTCTTCCAGGCCGTCGAGCATCATGTGGTCAAAAATGCGGTCGTGGCCAATGCGGTAGCCGCCGCGCGCCTTCTGCAGCAGATACGGGGCGTTGGTCATGCTCTCCATGCCACCGGCCACCAGCACGTCGGCGCTGCCGGCGATCAGCATGTCGTTGGCAAACATCACCGAGCGCATGGCGGAGCCGCACATTTTGGACATGGTCACGGCACCGGCGCCCTTGGGCAGGCCGCCCTTGAATCCAGCCTGGCGCGCTGGCGCCTGGCCCTGGCCGGCCATCAGGCAGTTGCCAAAAATCAGCTCATCGACCAAGTCGACGCTGAATTTGGAGTTCTGGCTGGCGCGCTCGACGACGGCCCGGATGGCGGCACCGCCCAAATCATGGGCGGCGAGAGAGGCGAAGTCGCCTTGAAAACTGCCCAGCGGGGTCCTGGCAGCACTGACGATAACGATGGCATCTTTCATTTCAGGTCCTTTCAGTTAAAAAACGGTTCTATTCAGATGGATAGTGCGCGGGCAGCTACAACATTCATAGCAACTTCAGATTGACGATGGCACATGGGCGTCGCTGATCTCGGGATGGAAGCGCTTCTCCTGTTCATACGGGAAAACATCGTAGACGTGACCGGCCAGAATGCGCTCCTTGTGGCTTTGCCAGAAGGCCGCGTCGAGCAAGTCGGCATGGTGCTTCATGAACACCTCGCGCACTGCCGGATTGCCCAGCAGGAAGGGGCCGAAAGTTTCCGGGAACACGTCCTTAGCACCGACGCTGTACCAGACCTCGCCCGACATTTCATCTTCTTCGTTGCGCGCGGCCGGGATGCGGCGGAAGTTGCAGTCGGTGATGTACTCGATCTCGTCGTAATCGTAGAACACCACCTTGCCGTGGCGCGTGATGCCAAAATTTTTCCACAGCATGTCACCCGGGAAGATGTTGGCCGCGACCAGATCCTTGATGGCGTTGCCGTACTCGACGACACCGCGCTCAATCTGCTCGAAAGCCCGTGCCGCCGCCCCTTGCGGGTTCGGCTGGGTGCCACCGGCGTCAAACGCTTCCTGCAGATAAATGTTGAGCGGAATCATGCGGCGTTCGATGTAGACGTGCCGGATGATGACTTCGATCAGGCCGTCGCCATCGCGGTCGTTGATCTCCAGCTGGCTGGGCGCGAATTTCTCGATTTCGGCAATCAGTTCATCGTCGAAGCGGTCACGCGGAAAACCGACCTCGCTGTACTCCAGCGTGTCGGCCATGCGCCCGACCCGGTCATGCTGCTTGACCAGCAGGTACTTGGCCTTGATCTGCTCGCGTGAGGTGTCCTTGGGCGGCGGATAGAAATCCTTGATGACCTTGAAGACGTAGGGGAACGAGGGCAGGTCGAACACCAGCATCACCATGCCCTTGATGCCGGGCGCGATGCGAAACTTGTCGGTGGAATGGCGCAGATGATGCAGGAAGTCGCGATAGAACAGCGTCTTGCCCTGCTTGGCCAGCCCGAGTGCGTTGTAGATTTCGTTGCGCGGCTTGCGCGGCATCATGCTGCGCAAGAACTGCACATAGGCCGACGGGATTTCCATATCCACCATGAAGTAGGCGCGCGCAAAGCTGAACAGCATCAGCAGGTCGTCCTCACCGAACAGCAGGGCATCGATCATCAGCTTGCCGGCCGGGTCATGCAGCACTGGCAGCGCAAACGGAAATTCGTTGAAACCGTTGATCAGCTTGCCGACGATGTAGCAACCCTTGTTGCGAAAAAACAGGCCGGTCAGCACCTGAATCTGGAAGTTGGCGCGCAACTTGGTTTCCCCAATCCGCCCGGCCATGGCGCTCTGCACCAAAGCAGCGTCCGCCGCCAGGTCGGCAAACGGGCAGCGCAGGTCAAAGTCGCCGACCATGCGCACCAGCACGTCGCGCAGGGTGTCGTGCGCCGGGTAATAAGAACGGTAAGTGGGGCGCGACTCGGGCTCGCCGTTCTCGATGTACTCGGTGCTCACCGCCGGGCGCACGAAAATAAAATCATTCTGAAAATAGCTGCGATGCAGTATCTTGGTGGTGACCGAATTGAAGAAGGTCTCGGCCAGCTCCGGCTGGTGGTGGTCCACCAGCAGGCCGATGTAATGCAGCTTGACCTGCTGCCACACCTCCATGGTCTGTTCACCGGCCTTGAATTCACGCTCCAGGCGCTTCGAGCATTCGCGCACGCGCAGGTCGTAAAACTCGATGCGCTCGCGCTGGGCGCGCTGCTGGCCGTGCCAGTCCGCGGTTTCAAAGCGGTGCTTGGCACGAGCGGACTCGGTTCTGAACAGCCGGTAGTGGCGGTTGAAACCATCCATCATGGCTTTCGCAATGTCGTAGGCAATCGAGGAGTCAAGACGGGTCGGGAACATGGTTGCTATCTATTTGGTAGCTGTTTACGCAATGATGACGGGTGCTGGATGTGGTTTTATCAAGTATTACCGTCTCGACGGGTGGTATTCGCAACCGCGGCGACGGCCGCCTGGTAGCACCGCTCCAGATCATCCGGGCCAGTCACCGTCATCTGCAGGTCGTGCAGCAGGCCGTCGTGCACACCATAAACCCAGCCATGCAGGGCGACAGTTTGAGCGCGCGCCCACGCATCCTGCAGCACCGTGCTTTGCGCCACGTTGATGACTTGCTCGATCACATTGAGTTCCACCAGTGCGTCGTAGCGCGCATGCTCCGGAATTTGAGCCAGCAAGTCGCGGTGCCGATCGCGCACGTCCTGGACATGGATCAGCCAGTTGTCGGCCAGGCCAATGCGCACACCTTGCAACGCCGCCTGCACGCCGGAGCAGCCATAGTGGCCGACCACCATCACGTGCTCGACCTTCAGGCGCTCGACTGCAAACTGAATGGTCGAAAGCGCGTTCAGGTCGGAATGCACCACCACATTGGCGACATTGCGGTGCACAAACACTTCGCCCGGCGCCAGGCCGGTGATCTGGTTGGCGGGTACCCGGCTGTCCGAGCAGCCGATCCACATGTATTTGGGGTTCTGCTGGCTTTTCAGCCGGGTGAAGAAGCCGGGGCGCTCGCGCTCCATGCGCGCGGCCCAGGCCAGGTTGTGGTCGAACAGGTGTTGAAGTTGAGAGCTCATGGCGCGATGTTAGTGGCTGGCGCCCGCCTCTGGCGCCGGGCGCAGGCAAGCCCACTGGACCCGGTCGATGATTTTCCCGTCCTTGATGGCGCTGCGCCGCAAGGTCGCCTCCTTGAAAAAGCCACACTTGCGCGCCACCGCTTGCGAGCCTTCGTTCCAGGCAAAGATCGGCGCATAAAGGCGCGTCACCTCCGGCAGCGTCGCCCAGGCCCAAGAGCTGACCAGCGCCAGCGCCTCGGAGGTGATGCCACGCCGCCAATGCGCTTGTCCGATCCAGTAGCCCACCTCAGCGTTGCAGCGCAACCAGCCGTCTTCGGGCCGCACCGAGATGCAGCCCACGATCTGGCCGTCCACGGCGATGCCCCAGACGTAACCGAAGGCCTCGGGACGCGCAGCGCACCACCACTGCGCATCGGCCAGGGTGTAGGGCCGCGGAAAGCCTTCAAACAGATTGCGCCACACCGCCTCGTCGTCGGCATGACGCTGCAACGATGGTGCATCGTCCGGCGTCAACGGCCGCAGACAAGCGAACGAGCCGGCAAGGACCGGAACCTCGGGCGCGCTCATGGCGCTGCATCCTGTGCTGTGCCGGCCACCAAGGGCCGCAGCGCCACTGGCAACAGGGGCGAGTCAGGCGCTGCATCCAATCGGCGCTGTAAACACACGGCTTCGGCGCTGCGGCCTGAGGGCGTGTCCTGCACGGCCTCGTTCCAGACCTCGTTCTGGTACAGCACACAGACGTTCTCGCCCGCACCCGCGGCAGGTCCTCGCGTGGCCTGCAGCAGCGGCTGACGCCAGACTTCGCTGTCCAGGTGCGGGCAAAACGTGCCCGCAAGAAGACCCAAGCCCTGCCGCGTACCGCCACCCGGAATGCTGTCGGTAATGTAGTGCTCAAACCAGCAATTGGCGCCGGCGCTGATGCCCGCCAACACAGTGCCGTTGGCGTAGGCCTGCCGCAATACGGCATCAAAACCGAACTCGCGCCACACCGACAGCATGGCCACGGTGTTGCCACCACCGACATAAATCAGGTCTGCCTCCAAGGCCGCTGCGGCATAGTCACGCCGCATGTCGAACGGGAAAAAAGCGAGCGAGGAAGGTCGACAACCCAGTTCGGTGAAAGCGCGGTAGAACTTGAGTTGTGCCCGTTCGCTGTCACCCGCCGCAGTGCCCAGGAACAATACGCGCGGACTCGACTCCGGGCACAGCGACTTGAGATAGGACTCCTGCAACAGCCGTGTGTCATCCAGCAAGAAGCCGCCGCCACCGATGGCCACAATTTTGCGCTGCATCGCCGGCTTCACATGGTCTCCGAAAACAACTCCCGCCCAATCAGCATGCGGCGGATTTCGCTGGTGCCGGCGCCGATCTCGTACAGCTTGGCGTCGCGCCACAAGCGGCCCAGTGGGTACTCGTTGATATAGCCATTGCCGCCGAAGATCTGCACCCCCTCGCCGGCCATCCAGGTGGCCTTTTCGGCACACCACAGAATCACCGAGGCGCAGTCCTTGCGCACCCGGCGCACGTGCTCAACGCCCAGCAGGTCCAGGTTCTTGGCCACGGTGTAGGCAAACGAGCGCCCGGCCTGCAGCACCGTGTACATGTCGGCCACCTTGCCCTGAATCAGCTGGAATTCGCCAATGCTCTGGCCAAACTGCTTGCGGTCGTGAATGTAGGGAATGACGTTGTCCATCACCGACTGCATGATGCCCAGCGGGCCACCGGTGAGCACGGCACGCTCATAGTCCAGGCCGCTCATCAGCACCTTGGCGCCCTGGTTCAGGCCGCCCAGAATCTGGCTGGCAGGCACTTCCACGTTGTTGAACACCAGCTCGCCGGTGTGGCTGCCGCGCATGCCCATTTTGTCGAGCTTTTGCGCCACCGAAAACCCGGCCATGCCCTTCTCGATCAGAAAGGCCGTGACACCGCGGGCACCGAGCTCGGGATCGCTCTTGGCGTAGACCACCAGCGTGTCGGCATCGGGGCCGTTGGTGATCCACATCTTGCTGCCGTTGAGCAGGTAGTAGCCGCCCTTGTCTTCGGCCTTGAGCTTCATCGACAGCACATCGCTGCCGGCGCCGGGTTCGCTCATGGCGAGCGCGCCCACATGCTCGCCGCTGATAAGCTTCGGCAGGTATTTGTGCCGCTGCTCGGGCGTGCCGTTGCGCTTGATCTGATTCACGCACAGGTTGCTGTGGGCGCCATAACTCAAGGCCACCGAGGCCGAGGCGCGGCTGATTTCTTCCATTGCGATCATGTGCGCCAGATAGCCCATGTTGGCGCCGCCGTACTCTTCACCGACGGTGATGCCGAGCACGCCCAGATCGCCCATCTTGCGCCACAAGTCCATCGGGAACTGGTCGTTCCTGTCAATCGCGGCGGCGCGCGGCGCGATCTCTCGCTGCGCAAATTCATGCACCGTATCGCGCAGCGCGTCGATGTCTTCTCCAAGCTGGAAATCAAGTCCGGGTAGGTTCATGGGGTCTCCTGGTAAAAAGTATTTCTGCTTTGCTGATCAGTTGCGGACAAAGCAAAGTCTCAGTAAGTTTTTGGCACTGTCATCAAGGTCTGCTGCATCACGGCGCAGGTGCTCTCGCGGCCATCCTCAGCCACGTGAATCACCTCCGCCGCGGTCACGATCAGGCGGCGTCCGGCTTTGACCACGTGGCCGCTGGCACGCAGTTCACCGCCGCGGAACGCCGCCACAAAGTTGATCTTGTATTCCACTGTGGTCACTTCCATGTCCGGCGCGGCCAGCGTCAGGCCGGCATAGCCGCCGGCAATATCCGCGATGGAACCGATCGCGCCGCCATGAAAGCCGGCTTGCTGCTGCGTCACCCGGTCAGAGTAGGGCAGCACGATCTCGCACACGCCAGGCGCGACCCGCGCCAGCCGCGCGCCCAGTTGCTGCATCAAACCCTGACGGTCAAAGCTGCTCTGCACCCGCAGCAGCATGGTTTCATCATTGCTCATGAATCTTTGCGCCGCGAGCGGTACTTCCTGATGGTGATTTCTTGCCACCCTTGGCGAGCAGTGCCCGGGCCTCGCGCTGGTGCACCTTGAGCTCGTCCAGATTGGCCTGCAAGTCCGCCATCTGGCCTTCCAGCTGTTTTTGATGCGCAGCCAGCACCAGCAGGAATTTTTCCAGCTGTGGCCCGGTGTCGCGCGGACTGTCATACATGTCGATGATTTCCTTGGCCTCGCTCAGGCTCAAGCCCAGCCGCTTGGCACGCAAGGTCAGCTTCAGGCGGGTTCGATCGCGCCCGCTGTAGACACGGGTGCGCGCACCCGGTCCGCAGCGCTGCGGCTGCAACAGACCCATGTCCTCATAAAAGCGCATGGCCCGGGTGGTCAGGTCAAATTCACGCGCCAGATCGCCGATGCTGTAGGTAAGTGCCATAGTTTGTGATCAACCAAGGTGACTGCGCCCGAAGACCTCGTCACCTACAATGCCCCGCTTGATTGACGTTTACGTAAACGTCAATTATGTCGCAAAACAGGAGCCCACTTGAACCCACCCGACAAGCAAGCCGACACGGAACTTGAAAAGCAGTTGCACTACCCGCTGGGCGACACCCTGCCCGCCCCCGGCACCGCCCTGACAGTCGCGCCCGGTGTCAAGTGGCTGCGCATGTCCCTGCCATTTGCGCTCAACCACATCAACCTGTGGTTGCTGCGCGACGAGATCGACGGGCCGCACGGCAAAGTGCAGGGCTGGAGCGTGGTGGACTGCTGCATCAGCTCAGACGGCGCCAAAGCCCAATGGGAGCAGATTTTTGAAAACGAGCTGGAAGGTTTGCCGATTCTGCGCGTCATCGTCACGCATATGCACCCGGATCACATTGGCCTGGCGCACTGGCTGTGCGAGCGTTGGCAGGCGCGCTTGTGGATCAGCGCCACCGATTTCAGCATCGCCCGCATCGGCACGCAGAGTTCGACCGGCTTTGGCGGCGATACCGCGGCGGCGTTCTTTGCGTCGCACGGCCTGAACGATCCCGAATCGGTCGAAAAAGTAAAAATGCGCGGTAACTATTACACCAGCCTGGTGCCCTCGGTGCCACGCCAGTACCGGCGCATGATGGACGGCGACGCACTGACGATCGGCGCCCGGCAGTGGCGCTGCGTCAGCGGCTACGGCCATGCACCGGAACACATCGCGCTGTATTGCGAGGAGTTGCGGGTGCTGATCGGTGGCGACATGATGCTGCCGCGCATCTCCACCAATGTCAGCGTTTATGACCAGGAACCCGAGTCCGACCCGCTCAGGCAATTTCTGGAATCGATCGACAAATTCCGGCTGCTCGATGCCCGCACGCTGACCCTGCCTGCCCATGGCAAACCGTTCACCGGCCTGCATCAGCGCATTCAACAGTTGCACGATCACCACCGAGACCGGCTGGCCGAAGTGCTGCAAGCCTGCAACGCCCGACCGCATAGCGCGGCCGAACTGCTGCCGGTGCTGTTCAAGCGCGCGCTCGACCTGCACCAGACCACTTTTGCCATGGGCGAGTCGATTGCACATTTGCACGCGCTGTGGTTTGGTGGGCAATTACAGCGCACGTTGGGTAATGATGGTGTCTATCGCTTTGGCGCGCTGGCCAGTTCGTGAGTTGCTCAAGCTGCCACTACCAGCGGGTGCGACCCTCGGGAGCTTGCCGATCCATACCGCGCGGTGTTACATTTTCTCCGGGCGTCGAGCCCCGTGCTTTGCCTCGCTGAGCGCGGTCCGGAAACTTGACCCCCAGCCTGATCTCCTGGGTTTTTGGCTGACAATGCCTATGCCTCATCGAGGGTAGACGATGATTGAATGTCAGTACAGAATGCGTCAAAATGAAAAGGAGGAGAGTGCACCCATGTTGAAATCGTTCAAACCTTCGGAAACCGCAAGGGCCAAATCAAAGGCAACACCCAGCAAGACATCTTCCAGAACCAGGGAGAGGCGGCTATTGCCGCGACCGCTCCCAACACCCGAAGTGATTGAGGGCAATGACGAGTCCGATTGGTCCCTGTGGGAACAGTCGGTTTCGTTTCAGGACAGTCAGATGCAACCGGCCTGGACCAAGACCAAGCCCATGCCGATGCAGGGCGCCGCACCCGGCACCGAGTCAGAAGCCGCTGACCCATTTGCCTCGGTTCGCAGGAATTCCGGCTAGTGTCTTGCCCATACCCCCGAAACCCGCCGCGTGCGGGTTTTCTTTTGGCTGGTGATGGCGTCAAAAATCAACGCTTGAACAGGACGAGAAGCAGTAGCAGAACGACAGCACCCAACAGGATTTTCAGGATGGGGTGGATACCCGACTGTTTCTTGGGTTCAAGACCAAAGTCCGCCTGCATCAACGGTGCAGGTACTGTTGTGTCGTTGTTCATATGCTGGCTTCCTTTTTGCTGGTCCTGGCAATATGGCGCATTTCGAAATGCTACCCGCTAAGTGGGTTCGCGTCCAGCGCTTGCGAAAACAAAAAAGCCTGCTAGCAATTAAGTAGCAGGCTTTCTAATTCCCGTAAGGGCTTGACTGGTGGCGCTTCACGGATTCGAACCGCGGACCTGTGGATTATGATTCCATCGCTCTAACCGACTGAGCTAAAGCGCCGAAGCCATAAATTATAACCAAAAGCCGGGTGCAGCCCCCTGCCCCCCGGTTCGCCGCCCTACTGGTGACGAAAATTGGCTTTGCGCTTGTTCACGAATGCCTCCATCCCCTCTTTCTGATCGGTGCTGGCAAACAAGGCGTGAAACAAACGGCGCTCGAACATGATGCCGTCACTCAGCGTGCCCTCAAACGAGCGATTGACTGATTCCTTGGCCGCCATGGTGGCAATTTGTGAGTACTCACTGATCATCAAGGCGGCAGCCAGAGACTCCTCCATCAACTTGTCCAGCGGCACCACACGGCTGACCAGGCCAGCGCGCTCGGCCTCCGGCGCATCCATCATGCGGCCGGTCAAGACCATGTCCATCGTCTTGGCCTTGCCGACCGCACGCGGCAGGCGCTGCGTGCCGCCGGCACCGGGCATGATGCCAAGCCTGATTTCGGGTTGGCCAAACCGGGCGTTATCGGCTGCAATGATAAAGTCGCACATCATGGCCAGTTCACAGCCACCGCCCAGGGCAAACCCGCTGACGGCGGCAATGACGGGCTTGCGGATGTGTCGAATCTGCTCCCAGTTGCGCGTGATGAAGTCGCCCTTGAAAGCCTCAGCAAAACTGAGGCCGGCCATGGCACCAATATCAGCCCCGGCGGCAAAGGCCTTTTCACTGCCGGTCAGGATCATGCAGGCAATGCCGGGGTTGGCGTCAAAGGCCTGAAGCGCCGCGCCCAGCTCATCCATCAGTTGATCGTTCAGCGCATTGAGTTGTTTGGGGCGATTCAATGTGACAACGCCAACTTTGTCGGCTTCAGTATGGACTTTAATGAGTTCGTAATTCATGGGACCCTCCAGGTTTTCAGTTGAGCCAGTGGCCAGCGACTTGATTGTCGCGCAGCACCAGCCGCCAGCTCGTCACGGATTTCGGCAGCGTCAGTGACAGCTTCAGCAGGCGCTTGTCGCGCGCCACCAGGGCGCCAATTCTGGTTTTCGTTCCGGCGTAAAGCAATACGTCGTCAAGCTTGCTGACCCGCCAACTGCTGGCCGATTTGCCGCTGCCTGCTTCCACGCCCAGCCACTCGTCGCCTGCGGCAAAGCCGGCCTGTTCGGCCGCGCCCCCAGCCAACACGGTCTTGATCTGGACGCCCGCACTCTCCGTCACGCGCAGACCCAGACGCTGGGCCAGTTGGGCCGGCTCTTCCAGCACCGAAATTCCCTGCCGCTCCAGCAGCGGCTTGAGCGGCAGCTCGGCCGTGCCGTGCACCCAGCTGGCCAGCTCTTTGGCAAACGGGCGCCCGGCCGATTCCAGCAACACGGCAGACAAATCAGCCTCAGTCATCGGCCCGCCCTGGCAGCGCAGCCACAGGGCACGCATCACAGCGTCAAGCGTACTGCGGCCCTCCTGGCGCAGCGTCAGGTCGAGACAGAGCGCGACCAGTGCGCCCTTGGTGTAATAGCTCACCGTGGCGTTGGGCGTGTTTTCATCCTGCCGGTAGTATTTGACCCAGGCATCCATGCTCGCCTGGGCGACCGTTTGAACGGTGCGCCCCGGCGTCTGCAGCACCTGGTTGATGGTCTTGGTCAGCAGTTTCAGGTAAGCAGCGTCATCGATCAGGCCGGCACGGCGCAATAACAGATCATCGTAGTAGCTGGTAAAGCCTTCAAAAAACCAGAGCAACTGCGTGTAGTTCTCGTGCGCGTAGTCGTAGCGCTTGAACTCTGCCGGGCGCAGTCGTTTGACGTTCCAGGTGTGAAAATATTCGTGGCTGATCAGGCCCAGCAGCGTGGCGTAGCCTTCTGGCTGTTTGGTTTTTGCATCCGCCGTCTGGGCGGTGCCGGGCGTCAGCGCCGGGTTGCTCAAGCGTGGTAGATCCTGGCGCTTGCAAATCAGCGCAGTTGAGTTGCGGTGCTCCAGGCCGCCATAGCCGTCGTCGACTGCATTGAGCATGAAGACATAGCTCTTGTGCGGCGGCTTGCTACGCGAACCGGTCTTTGCCTTGATGTCATGCCAGAAGCTGATTTCAGTTTCGCAAATTGCTTTGCAGTCGGCCAGCAAGCGCTTGCCGTCAAAACCGGGGGGCGCGCCCGCCACCACAAAACGATGCGCTATACCACCCGCGACAAAAGAGCCGCTCCAGAATCTGCCCATCTCGACCGGCGCGTCCACCAATTCGTCGTAATTGGCCGCGAGGTAAGTGCCAAAGCCGTTGTTGCCAATTTTCTTCGGCCTCAGCCCGATGGCGAGCTGCCAGCCGGACAAGCCCTTGTCCGCCAGCAGCGTCAATTCATGCGGCGAATCTTCCTGACCCTGCACCAGCAAGCACAGGGAGGTGCCATTGAAGAAGCCACGCGCAGCATCCAGCCAAGCGGTGCGAACCGAATTGTCAAAGGCGTAAATTTCGTAGCTCAGGACCAGCGGCTGGCCGGCCCGGCATTGTGCTTGCCAGCTGCACTTGTCGAGCTGCATCAACGCAACCGGTTTGGCCGATTGATGGGCTTGAAGCTGCTGCAAATTTTTGGAAAACTCGCGCACCAGATAACTGCCGGGAATCCACACCGGCAGACTGACGCGCTGCAAGGCAGCCGGCCGCGCGATGGTCAAGGTGACGGCAAACCGGTGCGCGTGCGGGTCTTGCACCCGCACGCTGTAATGCAGCGCGGCGCGTGCCATCAGTTCTTGGCGATGCTCAGATGCCTCTCAACTTCTGCAGAGTCAATGGCACCGGGCACGCGGGAGCCGTCGGCAAAAATCAGCGTCGGCGTACCGGTAATCTTGTGTTTGCGGCCGAGCTCGACGTTGCGTGCCAGGGCGGCGGCGTCACAGCTTGCCGCCGCCGGCAACTGTTCACGCAGCATCCAGTCCTGCCAGACTTTGGTCTTGTCTTTGGCGCACCAGATGTTTTTCGATTTGTCGTTCGAGTCGGCGCTGAGAATCGGATACAGAAACATGTGAATCGTCACATTGTTCACATTTTGCAGGTCGCGCTCGAAGCGCTTGCAGTAGCCGCAGTTCGGATCTTCAAAGACCGCCAACCGGCGTTTGCCGTTGCCGCGCACAACGGTAAAGGCATCCTTGATGGGCAAGGCGTCGAAGCTGATGGCGGTCAGCTTCTCGACCCGCTCTTCAGTCAGGTTGCGGCGCTGTTTGGTGTCGATCAAACTGCCTTGAACCAGAAAGTTGCCCTCGGCGTCGGTGTAAAAAATATCAGCGCCATTGACACGAACCTCAAACAAGCCCGGCATCGGACTTTTGGTCACTTCGTCGATTTTTTGCAGCTGCGGAATCCGCTCGCTCAGGTTCTTGCGAATGGCGGCCTCCTGCGCCTGGACGCTCAAAGCAGCCAGCAAGGTGGCGGCGATCACGGCGGTCTTTATCAGTTTCATCATCTTCCGTTCAATAAAAATCATACTTGCGGGATCGAACACGACGACGCGTCGCGTGGCAGTTCTGACCCCGACCCATCAACCCATGGCCTGTCGCGCGACCCATTGCTTGATCGGGCCGCTGCGTTCAAACCCATTCATGCCCCAGTTGCGCAAGGCCTGCAAAGAGGCGCCGCCCTGCGAAAACAACTGCTGCAAGCCATCCATCGTGGCGCTCATGGCCAGTACCTCCGCCTTGCGCGAGCGCTCGTAGCGCCGCAGCAGCTTTTCATCGCCCACCGAGCGCCAGTATTCACGCTCTCGCAAAGTCGCCGCCAAGGCCGCGACGTCGCTCAGCCCCAAATTCAAACCCTGCCCGGCCAGCGGATGCACGTTATGCGCCGCATCGCCCGCCAAAGCCCATGCTTTGCCCGCGTGCGTGCCGGCCCAGCGCCGAGCCTGCGCCGCCTGCAAGGGCCAGGCTTTTCGCTCGCTCACCAGGCTGAGTTTGCCAAGGCTACCCTCACTGACGGCTTCCAGTTGCTGGCAGAACTCAGCCGGGCTCTGATCAAGCAAAGCCTGCACCCTGTCCCTAAGAACAGACCAGACAATGGCGACAGAGTTCCCCTGCGGTCCACCCAAAGGCAAAAAAGCCAGTATTTCACCCTGCGTAAACCACTGGCGAGCGATCTGGGCATGCGGTGCCTCGCAGCTGAGCCGCGCCGCGATCGCCGTCTGGGAATACGGTGTGGTGTCAAAGTCAACGCCAAATTCGGCCCGCGTGCGACTCGCCCTGCCTTCGCAGATCACTGTCAATGTCGCGTCCTGCGGCGCATCCAGCAACTCGACTTGTGCCTGAAAGCGCAGCGCATCGGCCAATTGCGCCTCGAGCACCGGCACGTCCACGATCCAGGTCAAGCCCGGAACATCGAGTTCGGCGGCAGAAAAATTGACTTCGCCACCATCGTCGCCCTTGACCTTCATGGCCGTGACTTCGGTCGCATGCAGCGCGTCGGGCCAGCAGCGCAGCGACTCCAGCAAGGCCCGTGATCTGGCATTCAAGGCATAAGCGCGCACATCGCCGGGCTCGGCCGGATGACCCTTCGGCACGGCCATGTTCTGCGAAACCAGGCCGACATGCAGCCGCTCACGTGCCAGCAACAACGCCAGCGTGCGGCCGACGATGCCGTCACCGCGGATGCAAATATCAAATGCTTGAGTCATGGTCGCCGATTGTAGAAGGGCCGCTGACCCCAAGGACTCAGAGGGTTTATGACAATCGGGCCACGAGACAAGGACAAGACCCCGTTGCAACAGGTCTCAGCGGTTGCAGGCGATCACAGGAGAATGAGGCCGATTTGCCGGCGCTTGAGGAGTACCCTTACCGAATCGCACGTTTGGCGTCGGCGCGGAACTTGTCGGCGTCGTCATGGCTGGGGATTTCGTTGGCAATGGCCTCTATGACACTGAGTGCGCTGGTCGCGCCCTCAAAGTGATCCTGACAGATGATTTCCGCCATCGGACCAATGAACTTTGCCAACAGCTTCTCCAGCGTGATCTTGACATCCGCCGTCAAGCTTGCCACCGCTGCATTGCTTTCTGAGGGCGCCGATGGCGCCTCACCAGTACCGCCGAGGTAATCAAAAAAGACTTGCGTCAGCAATTCATCGCTGTCCGACGCTGCAATGTGACCTGCGTCAAAGTGCATGCGGGCGCATTGAATATCGCACATGAGTTGAATAGCGGCAAAGCCGCGCTTGTTGCGACAGATGACAGCAACAACATGGCCCGCGCTCAAATGCACCTGCGCCATTCGATTCTCTTCGGTGGCGAGGAACACAATACCGCTGCTTCCCGCATCGCAAAGGGCCCTGACCTGGTCGACCACCATTGCCAGGGAAATCAAGTCGCTCAGTTGATGCATATTCAAGCCCTCGAGCGCGTCAGCTTCTCTTGCGTAATCTGTCCATCGCAAACTTCAGACTTAAGCGCATGCGCTCAAGAGCCTTGCCCAAATCTCCAACTTCATCGTTTGAACCGGCGTCAATTTTCAATTCGACATCCCCATCCGCTATTTTTATGGCACTCGCAGTGAAGACGGTAAGGGGGAGCAGCATGCGATGGACTACCAGCATCACCAGGACGACTGAAAAAACAAAGATCGCGCCCATGATGCCGATCAAGGTAACGAGGAGGTCAGATTTGGCTTGATCAAGCGCTACCATCGAAAGCCCGATTCTGAAATTACCCCATGTTTTCCCTTTGATAACGATGGGCGAATCTATATCCCACATGGTTTCACCGGTATCACGTTTGTAGACCTGGATCAAACCCTCGATTGTGTTTTCGGCAGCCTTCAGACCTACGGGATCGTTGAACAGTCTCTTTGTCCGGTTACCAACCTTGTCTTTTTCCTTGTCACCCGTTAGCGGATGCTGATATCTGGTGTTGTGTGTGGGAAGGTATCCGTTGACGTCTACTGCCACCGCGAAGACGACCGTCGGATTTTTCAAAAAAACATCTTCCAGGCTCAGGATCGCCTTGTCGGTGTAGGCATCGTATTTGGTGTGGTACTTTTTCGGATCCGTGTCTGGCATTGGGACATACGCGACATCAAACACATCCGTGATCGACATGGCCCCGTTGTCAACTGCATCTTCCATGATTCGGGAAACCGCCTTGGCCCCGATGGACGACATCATCTTGCCTTCATTTTTGTATATTTCCTCCAGACCGGCATATTGCTGATTTACCAGATAAAAGGTACCCAAAGAAATGACGATAAACAACATCATGTTTACCACTATTGTGACTTTCACGCCGATTTGTCTGAAGAACATAATTCGTCCCTGGATAGATAAGCCGTGCCCCGCAGGGCGATTACGAAATTCGACCGCCTCAACCAAAAAAATGGCAACTGGCTTCACCGTAGAGCCACACGCCTGCTGACGCGAATTGGTTTTTTCAGCTCAGTCTTGTCCAGACGGTCGGAACTGGTCCCAAGCGCGGGAGTTGTGTCAAGTCGACAACGTCTGCCTTCTCCTCCCCGTTTTTCATGGCGAGAGTGTCACCGATGTACCGGAACTTGCGGGTCCCATTCCTTGATCCAAGTCAGCGTAGAACAAAATATAAATCAGTGCCCGGACCCATTGACGCGCCTTCAAGCGCGCGCCAAAGCCACTCAGAACTCGGGCTACGCAGGACACGTCCGTCTGAAGCACTGACCCTTTGAAGCTGGGCTTCGCTGATCATTACAATTGACATCAATCCCCCAAGACGAAATGAGGACAAAACTTTGCAGCAATGCAGCGTTTACGCCGCTTTGTTTTGATCTTTACGGCCACGTCATCGGGCGCTGGCCTGGCACTTCCACGATGCCCGCGTTGGCTTCGATAGTGCAATTTGGATATTGATTTATAAGGATTTTTATGAAATGTGGCATTGTGGGCTTGCCCAACGTCGGTAAATCCACGTTGTTCAACGCCCTGACCAAAGCCGGCATCGCGGCCGAAAACTATCCCTTCTGCACGATCGAGCCGAATGTCGGCATCGTCGAGGTGCCCGACCCGCGTCTGGATGCACTCTCAGCGATCGTCAAGCCGCAAAAGGTGCAGCGCGCGATTGTCGAGTTTGTCGACATTGCCGGTCTGGTGGCAGGTGCCAGCACCGGCGAAGGCCTGGGGAACAAGTTTCTGGCGCACATCCGCGAGACCGATGCGATTGTCAACGTGGTGCGCTGCTTTGAAGACCCGAACGTGATTCACGTGGCCGGCAAGGTCGATCCGATCTCTGACATGGAGGTGATCCAGACCGAGCTGTGCCTGGCGGACCTGCAGGCGGTTGAGAAAGCCCTGCACCGCGTCACCAAGGCGGCGCGCTCGGGTGACAAGGAGTCGATCAAGCTGGTGGCGATCCTGGAAAAATGCCAAACCGCATTGAATGAGGCCAAACCGGTGCGCACGCTGGAATTCAGCAAGGAAGAATTGCCGCTGCTCAGGCAGTTCTTCCTGATCACGGCCAAGCCGGCGATGTTTGTCGCCAACGTGGCCGAAGACGGATTCCAGAACAACCCGTTCCTGGACCGTCTGACGGCCTATGCCCAAGCGCAGAACGCGCCAGTGGTGGCGATTTGCGCCAAGCTCGAAGCCGAAATGGCCGACATGGAAGACGAGGACAAGCAAATGTTCCTCGCCGAGATCGGTCAGACCGAGCCCGGCCTGAACCGCCTGATCCGCACGGCCTACAAGCTGCTGGGCCTGCAAACCTACTTCACGGCTGGTGTCAAGGAAGTACGCGCCTGGACCATTCATGTCGGCGACACCGGGCCGCAGGCCGCCGGCGTGATCCACACCGATTTTGAGAAGGGCTACATCCGCGCCCAGACCATCGCGTATGAAGACTTCATCACCTACAAGGGCGAGCAGGGTGCCAAGGACGCCGGCAAGATGCGCAGCGAAGGCAAGGAATACGTCGTCAAGGACGGCGATGTGATGAACTTCCTGTTCAGCCCCTGATTTATATTGAAACAGGCTGTAGCGCTTGTTCAGCTTGCGCAAGCAGCTATCAATGACGTAGCTGCTTACAGATTTCAAAGTGACCGTGCAGGCCGGCGCCACGCTAGCGGCCAAACAGTCCGACAAGACTGGCGGTCATTAAAAAATAGCGGGCAAATTTGCCGATCGCCATGTAGGCCAGGCAAGGCCAGAACGGCAGTTTCAACCAGCCGGCGACGGCGCAAAGCGGGTCACCCACCAGCGGCAGCCAAGCCAGCAAACAGGCTCTCGGTCCGATCCGCTCCAGCCAGTCCAGCGCCCGCAGATGGTGTTTCGAATGCTGGTAGCGGTCAACCACTTTGTGCGAAGCAAATCCCATGGCCCATGTCACGGCGCCGCCCAGTGTGTTGCCGACGGTGGCAACCAGGATGGCGGGCCAAAAAAGCTCCGGGTTGAGTTCCACCAGGCCGAACACCACCGGCTCCGAACCCAGCGGCAGCAGGGTCGCGGAAATAAAAGACACCACAAACACCGTGCTCAATCCGAACTTGGGCAGTGCGAGCAGGACGAGCAGATGTTCTAACCAGGCTTCCATCAATCGCCGAGTATAGATTTGCGTTTCATTTCAATTGCCAAAATTTTGGGCAGTTAGAATGATCCGTTAGCCAAGCAGCACGCGCCCAGCCGATTCTCCAGCCATTCCTTTTTACCCAGCCTCCTGCAGTTGGTTCGCATGAACATCGGCCCCTATTTACTTCCCAATCAGTTTTTTGTGGCCCCCATGGCGGGGGTGACGGATCGGCCTTTCCGACAGCTTTGCAAAAAACTGGGTGCTGGCTACGCGGTCAGCGAGATGCTCACCAGCCGGCCCGATTTGTGGCACACGCCGAAAACGTCGCGTCGCGCCAACCACGCGGGCGAGCCGGGTCCGATCGCGGTGCAAATCGCCGGCACCGAGCCTTCGGCGATGGCTGAGGCGGCGGCCTGCAACATCGACCACGGCGCGCAAATCATTGATATCAACATGGGTTGCCCGGCCAAAAAAGTCTGCAACAAGTGGGCTGGATCGGCCTTAATGCAGGATGAGACCCTGGCGCTGTCGATCCTGGAGGCGGTGGTGGCGGTATGTGCGCCACGCGCCGTACCCGTGACGCTCAAGATGCGCACCGGCTGGTGCCAGTCGCACAAGAACGCGGTCGCACTGGCGCTGGCCGCCGAGCGCGCCGGCGTGCAGATGATCACGGTGCATGGACGGACCCGCGAGCAGGGTTACAAGGGACGGGCCGAATACGACACGATTGCAGCCGTCAAGGCCGCGGTACGCGTGCCGGTGGTGGCCAACGGCGACATCGATTCGCCCGAGAAGGCCCGGCAGGTTTTGGCCAGCACCGGGGCGGATGCAGTGATGATTGGCCGCGCGGCGCAGGGGCGACCCTGGATTTTTCGCGAGATGGCGCATTTCATGGCCACTGGCGCCACGCTGGCGCCGCCCCTGGTGGCCGAGGTCAAACAGCTGCTGCTGGAGCACCTGCAAGACCATTACGCGCTGTACGGCGAATTCCTGGGCGTGCGCACTGCGCGAAAACACATCGGCTGGTACGTCAAGTCCCTGCCGGGCGGCGCGGATTTTCGCAGCCACATGAATTTGATCGACGACTGTACCCAACAGACAACAGCCGTGGCGGATTTTTTTGATCATTTGAACCAGCGCATGGACCGGATGCCAAGCCTGGCACAGAATGATTCTGCCAATGAGAAGGGAAGAAATATGGAGACAACAACATGAGCAAGACTTACATCGCCGAATGCGTGCGCACCAGTCTGGAAAGCTATCTCAAGGATCTGCGCGAGACCGAGCCCGACGGCATGTACGACATGCTGGTCCATGTGGTGGAGCGACCCCTGCTTGAAGTCGTGATGCAGCACGCCGACCATAACCAGTCGAAGGCGGCCCAGTGGCTGGGTCTGAACCGCAACACGCTGCGAAAAAAGCTGCTGGAACACAAGCTGATCGACTGAGCCCACGGCGCTCAGCGGCGAGCGCGCCTCTTATTCCTCGTTAACTTTCAAAAACCATGAACGCACTACTCTCGGTCTCAGACAAAACCGGCATTGTTGAATTTGCCAAAGCCTTGCACGCGCTGGGCATCAAGCTGCTGTCCACCGGAGGCACCGCCAAGCTGCTGACTGACCAGGGGCTGCCCGTCACCGAAGTCGCTGAACTGACGGGTTTCCCGGAAATGCTGGATGGCCGTGTCAAGACGCTGCACCCCAAGGTGCACGGCGGCCTGCTGGCGCGGCGTGATCTGCCGGCGCACATGGCGGCACTCAAAGCCCATGGCATCGACACCATCGACCTGCTGGTGGTCAATCTGTACCCGTTTGAAGCGACTGTGGCCAAGCCCGGTTGCACGCTGGAAGACGCGATTGAGAACATCGACATCGGCGGCCCGGCGATGGTGCGCAGCGCGGCCAAGAACTGGAAAGACGTGGGTGTGCTGACTGACTCGTCGCAGTACCCGCAAGTGCTGGCCCAACTCAAGGCCAGCGGCAAACTTGAGCTGAAGACCAAGTTTGCCCTGTCGGTGGCCGCCTTCAACCGCGTCAGCCAGTACGACGCCGCCATCAGCGACTATCTGTCTTCGCTCAACTTTGAAGAAGACAAAAACGCACCGGATTACACGCCGACCCGACAGCTGTTTCCCGGTCAGGCCAATAGCTGCTTTGTCAAACTGCAGGACCTGCGCTATGGCGAAAACCCGCACCAGCAAGCCGCCTACTACCGCGACCTGTCCCCTGCCCCCGGCTCACTGGTGACCGGGCAACAGTTGCAGGGCAAGGAGCTGTCGTATAACAACATCGCCGATGCCGACGCCGCCTGGGAATGCGTCAAGAGCTTCGACGCCGCCCGGGACGGCACCGCCTGCGTCATCCTGAAGCACGCCAACCCCTGCGGCGTCGCGCTGGGCGCTGACCCGCTGGAAGCCTACAGCAAAGCCTTTCAAACTGACCCGACCTCCGCTTTTGGAGGCATTATTGCCTTCAACCGCCCGTTGGACGAGCGTGTGGCGCTACAAATTTCGAAGCAGTTTGTGGAAGTGCTGATGGCCCCCGACTTCAGCCCCGAGGCCCTGGCGGTGTTCAAGACCAAGGTCAATGTGCGGATCCTGAAAATCAGTCTGCCGGCCGACGGCAGCCTCGGCCGCAATGCCATGGACATCAAGCGCGTCAGCTCCGGCCTGCTGATGCAGACCGCTGACAACCACGAACTCAGCCTGGCGGACCTGAAGGTCGTCACCAGGAAGCAACCGACGGCGGAACAATTGCAGGACCTGTTGTTCGCCTGGAAAGTGGCCAAGTACGTCAAGAGCAATGCCATCGTGTTTTGCAAGGGCGGCATGACGATGGGAGTCGGCGCCGGCCAGATGAGCCGCCTCGATTCAGCGCGCATTGCCAGTATCAAGGCCGAGCACGCCAAGCTGAGCCTGCAGGGCACAGCGGTGGCCAGCGATGCCTTCTTCCCATTCCGCGATGGCCTGGACGTGGTGGTCGATGCGGGGGCGACCTGCATCATCCAGCCCGGCGGCTCGATGCGCGATCAGGAAGTGATCGACGCGGCCGACGAGCGCGGCGTCGCCATGGTGTTCAGCGGCGTGCGGCATTTCAGGCATTAAAGATCGGTCGCCGCCAGCTGAAGTTACGACCGGTCCAGCTGCAGCACCAGGACTGCGCGTGCCGGCACCGTCAGGCTGTCACGCAGTTCGAAACGCCGGCCCGTCAGCACGTCGGTAGCGGCGGCGTCAGGCGCCAGCAGTTCGCGAAAGCGCGCCGTGTCCAACACTTTCTCGGTGGTGTTCTTGTTGAACACCACCATGACCCTGGCTGACGCGTCATAGCGGAAGTAGACGTAGGTTCCGTCCAGCGGCGCAAAGTGCTTCAGGCCGCCGTGGTGGATCACCGGCTGGGTCTTGCGCCAGTTCAGCAGTTTGCGCAGGAAAGCCTGAGCTTCCTTCTGGGCCGGTGTCAGCCCGGCGCCGGTGAAGGCGTTGACGCGATCGCCGGGCCAGCCACCGGGAAAGTCCAGCCGGAACGCGCCGTCATCGCGCTGCTTGGGGCTGGTCATCAGGATCTCGGTGCCGTAGTACAGCTGCGGGATGCGGCGCATCGTCAGCAGATAGACCAGCGCCATCCGGTACAGCGCCGGGTCTTCATCCAGCGCACTGAACAGGCGCGGCACATCGTGATTGCCCTCGAACAGCACCAGGTTGGCCGGATCGGGATAGAGCCGGTCGTTGACCAGCGCTTCATACAGGTCGACCAGGCCGGAGTGCAGTGAATCCGGGGCCACCAGCGCCTTGCGCAGCACGTCGTGCAGCGGGAAGTCCATGGCGCTGGGCAGGTAGGACACATAGCCATCGGTCTGCGTGCGACCGCGCAGCCAGTACGAGACCACCACCGGGTTGTTGCTCCACTCTTCGGCCACGAGGTTCAGGCGCGGGTACTCCTGCATCACGCGACGCGACCACTCGGCCAGAAAGGCCGCGTCGGAGTAGCCATAGGTGTCGACGCGGATGCCGGCCAAGCCGGCAAACTCAATCCACCACAGCGTGTTCTGGATCTGGTAGGTGGCGACGCGCGGATTGCGCTGGTTCATGTCCGGCATGTTCGGCTCGAACCAGCCGGCGGTGAAGTTGTCCCGGTCGACCGACGATGCGTACGGATCGCTGACCGAAGTGCGCGCATGGTAGGTGGGCACAAAGCGGCCGTCGAAGCTGAGCCAGTCGGGCGCAGGCAGGTCCTGCATCCACCAGTGGTTCGAGCCGATGTGGTTCAGCACCACGTCCTGGATCACGCCGATGCCTTTCTGCCGGGCCAGCGCCACCATGCGCCGGTAGTCGTCGTTGCTGCCGTAGCGCGGGTCGATGCGGTAGGTGTCGGTGGCGGCGTAGCCGTGGTAGGAGTAGCGGGGCTGGTTGCTCTCGGTCAGCGGCGTGGGCCAGATCGCCGTGTAGCCCATGGCGGCTATGTAGTCCAGATGGTCGATGATGCCCTGCAGGTCTCCGCCGTGGCGCGCGGAAGCGTTGTTGCTGCGGTCCACGCCGTCGGCATAGCCCGGCAGCTTGTCGTTGGACGGGTTGCCATTGGCAAAGCGGTCGGGCATCAGATTCAGGATGGCATCGGAGGTATTGAAACCGACGCGTTCGGCGGAACCCGTTTCGCGCGCACGCAACTCATACGCCACGCTGTACCGCTCGCCGCCGCGACGAAATTCCAGCGTCATCTTGCCGGGACGCGCATCGGGCTGGATGCGCAGATCGATGAACAGATAGTTGGGGTTAGCGCTGCGGGTGACGGCGTCGATGCGCACGCCGGGATAGCTCAACTCGGGCGTGCTGTCACTGACCCGCGGCCCGTGCACCATCAGTTGCAGCTGATCACTCTTCATGCCGACCCACCAGTTGGGCGGTTCGATGCGCTCGATCGGGCGCTGCTGCGCCCACAGGCCCGAGTGCACAATCAGTGCCAGGACGGCCAGGCCCAAGGCCATCAGATTTTTCTTCATGCAGGTCTCCGCGCGGCATCCAATGCCAGGTTGTGGGTGCCGCAGTGTAAGCGTCCTGCTGCGTTTCCGTCACCGGGCCATCGGTTCCGGATCAACGGGCACCGCATTGAACCGCTTTTTTATGAACAATAAGGCTCTATCCTTTACATGGTATGCGTAGACAGCTACTATTTCGATAGCAATTTGAGAATCTTTCGTGTGGATCCGGGCGCCGCAAGTCTGCGGCGGGGGTTCCGGCATTGGTCCGTGGGAGAATATTTTTTCATTTTCTGAATCCATTTGGCTACACGCCTGCATCCAAAGGGGTAAGGACGCAACAGGTACCCGATGTTCGGGTTCAGGGGTCGCGCCTGACAACGTAAAGGAGTTGCTCATGGAACTTGCTGATATTCATCGTCTTACCGGGTTGCTCGTGCCGCTGTTTGGCATCATGCTGCCGATTGCCATTGTCGCCATCGTGATGTACGCACGTGACGTCAACACTCGTCGGCGGCATGAAATCATTGCGCTGCTCATCGAAAAAGGACTACCGGTCCCGTCCGAGCTGCTGGTGCCGCAGGACGACATGCCCGCGACAAAAGCCACGCAGCAGTCTTCATTGCGTACGCCCCTGACGCTATTGGGATTGGGTATCGGCCTGATCATCTTCTTCCTGGCCAGAGGGGGGGACAACTGGGGCATTGGTGCGATCCCGCTGGCGATCGGTTTGGCGCAACTGCTGGCCTGGAAGCTGGAGGCGCCAAAGTCCACTGCGACGGATTTGAACCGGAAAGAATGACGCACGCCAACCTCCTGGGTCTGCATGCCAGACGCTGAAAACCCGGAAACCGGCGTGTGCGAACGCGCGCTGGCGGGTGACCACAAGGCCTTTGCGGAACTGGTGCGAACCCACCAATCCGCCGTGCGCACGCAGTTGCGTCGGCTGACCAAGGGAGATGCAGCCTTGGCCGACGATCTGGCACAAGAGAGCTTCATCCAGGCCTGGACCCATCTGGCAGGTTTCAGGGCGCAGGCCCGGTTTTCTTCCTGGCTGTACCGTATCGCTTACAACCGGTTTCTGATGCACGCGCGCAGCCACCACGCCACGCAAACCCTTGCCGGCGAATGGCCCGAAGGCAGCGCCGAACCTGCCGTTGATGACAGACCGGCACCGGCCCTGCGGCTGGATGTAGAGGCAGCCCTGGCACGGCTGCCCGAGCCCGAGCGCGTGGCGCTGATTCATTGCTACCATCTGGACCTGTCGCACGAGGAAGCGGCGCAGGTTCTGAACCTGCCGCTGGGCACGCTCAAGTCCCAGGTCTTGCGCGCCAAGGCCCGGCTGCGCGAACTGCTGGCAGCCTGGGCACCGGAGGTTTCAACATGAACTCACCAACTCACAATTCATTGCAGCGGCAAGACGATGTCGATTGGCTGGAGACGCTGCTGCACGAGTCAGCGCCGGCGCCTGTTGCCGACGATGGCTTTTCGACCCGTGTCATGCAGCGCCTTGCTGCGCAACTGACGGCGCAACAAGTGCGGGAACAACTTCAGCGCCGGACCCGGCAGGAATCGCGCTTCGAGTGGTTCAGCCTGATCGGCGCTGTGCTGGGGAGTGCCATCGCCTTTTGGGGCTGCAGCTGGCCCAGCCCGCAGGAGATGGCCTCCGCTGTCAATGCCCTCATGTCGCTTCGGCCCGTAAGCATCGGGGCGCTCGCCCCCTGGCTGGCCAGTCTGGTCAGCGCTGCCGCGCTGGCTTACGTGCTGCAAAAAACCTAGTCGGGCAACGAAGGCAGCCTGGCCATGGTGCTCATCGGGAGTCAGTTGGCTCTGGGGTGGATGGGGATGCCAAAATCCTCATCAATCGTGACCGCGGGGTAATGAAACCGCACCGGGCCATCCGGGCGCTGGTTCACATACTGGAACACAATCGGATCGGCACTTGCGTGCACCTCTTCCACGGTACCCTGGAACGCCACCTTGCCATTGTCGAGAATAACCACATGATCGGCAATCTCCAGGGTTTGTGTCAGTTCATGCGACACAAAAATACTCGTCAGCCCCATGGAGTCATTGAGCTGACGAATCAGATTCGCCGCGACGCGAAGCGAGATCGGATCGAGACCGGAAAAAGGCTCGTCGTACATCACCAATTCCGGATCCAGTGCAATCGCACGCGCGATGCCAATACGCTTGGCCATGCCGCCCGATACTTCACTGGGCATGAGGCTGCGCGCGTTTCGCAGACCCACCGCATTGAGCTTCATCAACACAATGTCACGGATCAGTGAATCGGACAAATCGGTATGTTCACGCAGCGGAAAGGCCACGTTCTCAAACACGCTCATGTCGGCAAACAGGGCGCCGAACTGAAACAGCATGCCCATGCGACGCCTGACGGCATAGAGTTGTTTCTGATCCATGGGGCCGATATCCTGCCCATCGAACAGCATTTGCCCCGACCAGGCACGGCTCTGGCCGCCGATCAAACGCAGCGTGGTCGTCTTGCCACCGCCCATCGGACCTATCAGTGCCGTGACCTTGCCGGTGGGTATGCGCAGGGAAACGTCTTCCAGAACGGCGCGCTCGCCGTAGCCAAACGTCAGGTGACGCAGTTCAACAAGTGATGGGTTGACGGTATGTGGCATAGATACTCGAACCGGACAACGCCCGGGACTCAAATGATAGGTGATCCGGGACAGGCGATCGCCCAATCCCTGAAAGTCGTTCGATGACGCACGTCTGCCCTGCATTGTGAAACTGCCTGAGTTTGCGACCTGCTGAGCTCAGAGAGATGCCTTGATTTTTGTCAAGCCAGTTGTCCTTCTGGCGCGCAGTATTACGCGGTTTCTTTGTCATTTTGGGGGCCTTCTGAGCATTGAGCTGATACGACTGCGGATCCCCGCTATCGTCTGTACTGACCGGCATGGGGCCTGGCTTGTC
The DNA here is from genome assembly GCA_963810395.1 of uncultured beta proteobacterium. GTDB lineage: Bacteria > Pseudomonadota > Gammaproteobacteria > Burkholderiales > Burkholderiaceae_C > Rhodoferax. The sequence goes on from CAWENC010000001.1 coordinate 146,022, forward strand.
ACGGATCAGCCGCTTTGGACCACCAAACCGCAATAGCGCAGCCAAGATCGACGCAATGACCCAGCCCGAACGATCCAACGAGAGGCGTACAGTCTGGTCGCTCCCTGAACGGCAATCCTCGCAATACTTTCATAGCCTGATTGAAGCCAGCCTGGATCCTCTGATGACGATCAGTCCGGACGGGAAGATCGCCGACTTCAATACGGCGACAGAGCAGGTGACCGGTGTTGCCCGCGACAAGCTGGTCGGCAGTGAATTCGCTGACTACTTTACCGACCGCGCGAAAGCGCGCGAATGCTACTTGCGGGTATTCGAGCGCGGTTTTGTAAAAAATTACCCGTTGACCCTGCGTCACACATCGGGCAAGACTATCGATGTGCTTTACAACGCCCGCACCTTTCTTGATGACACGGGCGTGGTACGGGGCGTGTTTGCCGCCGCGCGTGACATCACCGAGTGGAAGCAAATGGAAGCAGCGCTGCTGGAAGGCCAACAGCACTATCGCGCGATAGCAGATTTCACGTCGGACTGGACCTATTTGGTCCTGCCGGACGGCTCGCTGAGCTACGTATCCCCGGCGAGCGAGCAGGTCACTGGCTACAAGCCCGAGGAGTTCTATGCTGACCATGAACTGCTGACGCGGATCATCGTTCCTGAGGATCGACCCATTTACATCGGGCATACGCATCACTTGTCTGACCATGGCATTCCGGAGCCCATCTATTTCCGAATACAAACCAGGGACGGTGACTCACGATGGATTGCCCATGTCTGTGAGCCAGTCCACGATGCTGACGGAAACCTGACCGGTTTGCGTGGCAGCAACCGCGACGACACCGAGCGCAGGAATACTGAAAATCAGTTGCGTCAACTGGCGTTTTATGACCCGCTCACGCGCTTGCCGAACCGTCGTTTGCTGGTCGACCACCTGAATCTTGCCATGGCTGCCGGCAGGCGCAATGCCCGGTACGGCGCCCTGATATATCTTGATCTGGACAACTTCAAACCCCTCAATGACCGTCACGGGCACAAGGTCGGCGACCTGCTTTTGATTGAAGTCGCAAGACGGCTGAAAACATGCGTTCGCGGCATCGATACCGTATCCCGTTTCGGAGGAGATGAATTTGTGGTGTTGTTGAGCGATCTGGCAGCAGACAAGTCTCAAGCGACAGCAGAAACAGGAATCATTGCAGAAAAAATGCGCATCAAATTGGCAGAATCCTATTTGCTGCCCGTCAAGACCGAAGCGGGCGCCGACATCACGGTCGAACATCGCTGTACCGCCAGTATCGGTGCCATCGTTTTTGGCAATTGCGAAACCAGCGAGGAGGACATCCTCAAGTGGGCAGATTCGGCCATGTATCAAGCCAAGGACGCCGGGCGCAATGCGATCCGGTTCCATGCGGGAACAAACCACCCTTAAAGCGAGCTGATCTTTGTGGACGCAGGGCCAACCATGGCGGCCAGGTAGGCCTGAGAAAACTCCGGCGGCATTCGACGCACCCGTCCGCTGCTCGGTTCGATGCACACCAGTTCCCAGCATCCGCGCAGCATGGTTGCCCGGTCCCGGTTGCGGATCAATTGAAAGCGGCGCTGCATTGTCAATTTGCCGTCGCTGGCAGTCAGCCAGGTGGCCAGCGTGAGTTCGTCGTAGAGTATCGTTGGCAGCAGATAGTCATATTCGCCACGACGAATCGCCATCGCGCGATCCAGGCGCTGATAATCAGCCAGACTCAGGCCGAGTGCTTGTGAATGTGCCCAGGCGATCTTCTCGCACCATTGGACGTACACCGCATTGTTGGTGTGATTGAGACCATCAATGTCATCGGCCTGCGGCACGACGGGCAAGGTGAAGGGGTGCGGATAGTCCCAGACCATAGGAGCGGTATAAATATCGAAAGATGATCATCTTATCCGCCCATCGGAATTGTCGTGGCCACCTGTCGGTCGTTGGCAAAACCGGAGGCATTATTGGGATACAGTCCCAGCCATCCCACGCAGTCCTGTCGATGCAAGCCCTTATCCTCTGATCGTCATCCGCAATGTCCGACTACTTGACGCTGCCTCTTAGCCGTTCCCCCGGCCGGCGATTGCTCTTCGGTCTGCTGCTGTGCGCGCTTCTGCTGGCCCTGGATATTGTCCAGCGTGTCGGAGTGACACCGCCGGCGCAAGCGGTGTGGCCGGTGCCACGAGCCGCAGTCGGCGCGGAACCTCTGGTTCTGGTGGCGCGCGGTCATATCCCGATGCCGGATAACACGCCGGCCGCGCACGCCAGCAGCCTGCTCGCCATGCCGGCCAGGCACCCGTCGGCAGTGATGGCTTTCTGGTTTGCGGGCACACGGGAGAGCGCCGCCGATGTGCACATTGCCGCTGCACAGTTCGACCGCGCCACGCAACAGTGGAGCGCAGCGCGTTTTGTAGTGGGCCGGCATGCCATGGGCGAAAGCCTCGGTTTTGCTGTGCGACGTCTGGGCAACCCGGTGGCCTGGCTTGACAATTCCGGCAGGATTCATCTGTTCGTCGTGGCGACCGGCCTGGGCGGTTGGGCGGCTGGGCGGATCGTGCATTTGCGCCAAAGCAATGCCGGACAGGATTTTCAAACCCTGTCGTTTGACGTGGTGCGGGTTTTACCGCTGTCGTGGCTTTGGAACACGAGTTTTCTGGTACGCACTGCGGCGCTGCCTCTAAAGGATGGCGGCATGGTACTGCCCGTGCATTTCGAACTGGGCATCAAGTACCCGGTGGCCCTGCGTCTTGACGCCAGCGGCGAGTTCAAGGGCATGGTCCGGATTTCCAGCCGCAAGCACCTGCTGCAACCCGCGCTCCTGATGGTCAACGAATCACACTGGTTGGCACTGATGCGCAATCAGCGGCCTGAGGGCAAGGTGGGCGCAGCCGAAACCAGGGATGGCGGACAGAGCTGGTCTGATCTGCCGGATTTGGCGCTCGACAACCCCGACTCTTCGGTGGCGGGTTTGGCCCTGGCGCCCGGGCGCATGTACCTTGTCCACAATGCCACATCGCACTCCCGCAACGCCCTGGATTTGAGCGCTTCGGCCGACGGTCAAAGCTGGTCATTGGCGCACGCGCTGGCGCATGGTCCAGGCAGAGCAGAATATTCTTACCCGGCGCTGGCCTGGGCCGACAACAGCCTGTGGGTCAGTTACACCGATCAGCGGCACAGCATTGCATGGCAGCGGTTTTCCCTGTCAGCTGACGTTCCCTGAGACCCTCTCGCTCCATGGACACAAGCGCTTTAATGAATCTGCTGACGTCGGCCGACAACCCGCTATTGCCCGGTGCCATGGCCATGCGCTTGACCCTGCAAGTGGTGTGGGCGATTGTTCTGGGCAGTGGCGCATTGTTGCTGGCGAGCAGGCTCGAGCGCCCTTATCGTCTCGGCCTGAGTTGCCTGGTGATGCTCTGGACCCTGGTGCCGGGCAGCGCATCACCGGCGTATTGGCTCGGTCTGGCGTTTCAAACGCCGAGTCTGACCAGCGCAGTGATTTGCCTTGGGTGGCTATGGCGCGTCTGGCGAGCGCAAAATGGTGAAGCGAAAGATCGACTGCGAGTCCCGGCGCCAGGGATGCTGGGGCTTGCCGGTATCGCACTGGGCTGGTTGTTGTTGTTGGATGCATTTGCCGGGCTGCCGTTTTCGCTTTACGCGTGGGGCTTCAGTCCAGCGGGGATCGGAGCTGTGGCCGTGTTGGCAACCCTGTTTTGGGTATTTTTTGGCGGCCCAGGCTTGAAGCAAACACCATCCGGGCGGCTCGGGTTCGTCTTGATTTTCTCTGTCCTGGCGCTGTTTGTGTTCACCCGTCTGCCTAGCGGCAATGTGTGGGATGCGCTCATCGACCCCTGGTTGTGGGCCGGTCTTCAGGCTTACTGGCTGATCAACGCGTCAGCAGCCACTCGCGCCTGAACAACCAGGTCTGCGGATACCACAGGTTGGCCAGCGTGATTTCGCCACTCCGATGCCGCCCCTTGACCTCCCACCGGGCTCCCAATACGTTGCAGTCTGGCGCGCAGGGAGGCAGTTGCTCGGAGAGATCTGACTGGAGCCAAACCACGGCATCGAATTGGCGCAACAGGCGCCGCAGTTCTTCATCGTTGTTGCCGGACGCGGTGTGACCTTCGCCCTCGTAAGGGACGAACTGGTTACCCGGCAGCAAAAACTGAAAGCGCTCGAATTGCCCGTTGAAGCCGTTCGGCACAGCCACTTGTGCATGTTGCAATTTGGCCGCCACAGGGATTGGGTACTGCCCGGATTCCCCGTTCAATGGCGCCGTCGTCAAACCGAAGCAGGCGAAAACAATCAGGCAGGCCGCCACCGTGCAAGCGCGCGTCCACACGGGCTTTAGCGCACCACCGATCACCGCGATGAAGCCTGTCACCGTGGCGAGCATCGTGACCTGGAATTCGATATCCGTACCAATGCCCAGGTCATGCGCTGCCCAGGCGACGCGCCCCAGAACCCCGATGAAAACGCCGCACAGCAACAAGGACAATAAGAACCAGCCGCGCGCAATGCGCTCCCAGTAGAGCGCAATCAGCATCGCCAACGCCGGCATGGCCGGAATGACGTAGCGCGCCGAGCGCTGGCTGGGCAAGCTGAACACGACCAACCAGACGGCCAGCCAAACCAGCAGGATCCACTCCTGCGGCAGCAGCTTGGTGTTGGCGTCGGCGTTAGATTGCCGCCAGGTTTGAAGCCCCAACTTCAGCCCGGCCCACCCCAGTCCAATCACCACAAACGCCAGCAGGCCGGCGTTCTGTACATAAGCCAGCAGTTGCGCCCAGATACTGACGCCGCCACCTAACAGGGCCACTTGCCAGTAGCCTTCGCTGGCTGACAGTTTGCCGGCGTTTTCACCAATCACAAACTCTTGCCACACGGCACCGGGATTGGGGTCGAGCACAAACCATGAAGCAAAAATGCCCAGCGCCAGCGCGGCGCTCAAACTGACTTTGAAGCTGGTCTGAAGCGCGCCGCGCCAGGTGACCGACGGAGCGCTCAAAATCTCGGCGCACCACAGCGCGGCGGCCGCAGGTGCCATCAGGGCAAAGGATTTGTAGGCCAGCCCGAGACCGAATGCCAGACCGAATCCGATATGCGCGGACCACCCCAAACCGCCAGTCTGGGTGCTCGCTGTTGGACGCGAGCGATGCCATAGCAGCCAGAACATCGGCAGATTCAACCAGAAGGTTTCTGGCGCACTGGTCAAGAAAGTGCGCCCATAGCGAAAGGTGCAAAAGAACGCCAGATAGACGCAGGCAGCGATACAGGCACTGCGCAACTTGTGCGTGATCAATTGGACCGCCCAGGCCAGCGCGACTGTGGTCAGCAGCGTGTAAATCAGGCTCGGCGTGCGCAGGGCCACTATCGTCCAGTTCCGGCCCCAGTCACCGGCCACCATCCCCTGCCAGAATAGCAGCGGCGGCTTGGTATTGCGCATGTGATCCAGGTCGGACACCAGCGGCAGCCAGTGGCCCGATGCTGCAGTCAGGCGCGCAATGTGGGTGTAGACCAGTTCATCGCCGTTGCTCGGGTTGTATTGCCCACCCAGACCGAAGGCGTAAACGGCCACCGCCAGGGCCAACAACGCGAACCACGCCCGTGTGGCGTTATCAAAACGGAATCGCGGCAACGAGTGCGCTGATTGATCCATCATGACCCACTCTTCTTGTGCCGATGGAAGGTCCAGCGGTCGTTGGCCAGGAAGTTGCTGACACTGGCAATCAGGATGGCAAGCACGTTGGCCAACAGGTAATGCAGGTAGTTGGTGAGCCAAAGGGTCAATCCGTATTGCAGCGCAATACCAAGCCAGGAAGCCAGGCTGTAGAGACCGAACTGGCGCAACAGGGCGCCCGCCGCCGGCCCTTGCTCGTTGCCGAGCGCAGCCAGGTGATGGCGGCGATCAGCCCAGGTCCATAAGCGGTTCCAGATGAAATTGTTGATGGTAGAGACCGCGATCGCCAGGGCCAACGAGGCATAGGGCTTGCTGCCGGGTGCCTCGATGGAACGAAACAAATACTCGTGCGCGGTGTACAGCACCGCCAGATTGACCACAGTGCCGCTGGCGCCGACCAGGCCAAACTTGATATATCGAAATCGCTTGAGCCACTCCAGCAGCGCAACAAGACGCTGCTGCCAGCCTGCCAGCGTACTCATGACGCGATCTGGCCTGGCCCGGCCAAAGCGGCCAAGGCACGACGAAGCACCGGCTCAGGGGCGATGCGTTTGAGGCACTGGTTGTCACCGTCGCAGAAAGTGAGCCGGTGGTTGTAGGCGCTCAGGCAGGGCGAACACGCCAGTCCGGATTCCAGAATCTCGGCGCGCGGCCCGAGCGGTCCGTAGAGGCGACCGGTTTCCGGGCCGAAAAAAACCATCGTCCAGATCGGCGTCAGGCTGGCAAAGTGGCCCGGCCCGCCATCGTTGGTGATCAATAAATCAGCGCCATGAAACAGCATCAGCAGCTCACGGATGCTGCCGGTGTAGCCGGTCAGATCGACACATAATTCGCTGCCGACCTGGGCCTGCAGATCACGCGCCAACTGCGCATCGTCGCGCAAGCCAATCAGACCCACCGCGTAGCCGGCCAGACACAAACCACGAGCCACCTGGGCATAATTTCCGGCCGGCCAGGCACGCTCCGGCAACAAACCGCCACCGGCGTAAATCAGCACAATTTTCCGTCCTTGCAGGGTCGGGTGATCCGCCGCCATCTGCTGGCGGTACGCCTGTAGTTCGGCCGGCGCAAACGGCACGCTCAAGCCGGGGTCTTGCGGCAGATCCCGAATCGGCGCCGCCTTATTGCGCGGCGTCGAATCAGCGTCGAGTGCATCCACCAGCGACAAGAACTGTTTGCTGATGTGCTGGTAGGGGTTGTAGGGTATCGCGCGGTTGATGTAGCTGCCGCGGTACAAGCCCTCCTGCGTGTGCGGCGTGAAGCCGACGCGCAACGGCGCTCCGGTCAGGTAAGACATCAGGCTGCTGATGCGGGAAAACAGCTCGCAATCAATCACGGCGTCCAGGGGCAGGCGGCGCATGGCCATGCTGACGCGCCAGATATCGCCGAGCAAGCCCAAGCCGGCGCTGTCGTCGAGCGTATGCAAATGTTCAGGCCGGGCCATGCCGAGCAGCCTGGCAACTTCCTGATTTTTCTTGAGTTGCAGCACATGCAGCGCGGCGCCCGGGTAGCGCTCTCGCAGGGCTGCAAACATCGGGCCGGCCAGCACCACGCTACCCATCTCGGACAAAAGAACGACCAGGATATGGCGCGGCTCGTGCACCAGCTTCGCGGCCGGTCGCCCGCCGGCGACGAGTCGCGCCCAGACCGACACCACGCCGCACAGAAGCTGGCCCAGCCAGCGATCAATCCAGCGTTGTGTCTGTATTTTCATCGGGCCGCGCCAATCGGGTTACAGCCCGGCGGCAGCACGCAGCGTTTGGGCTTTGTCGGTGCGCTCCCAGGTGAACTCGGGTTCTTCACGACCGAAATGCCCGTAAGCCGCGGTCTTCTCGTAGATCGGGCGCAGCAGATCAAGCATCTGGATGATGCCGCGCGGGCGCAAGTCAAAGTGCGCGCTCACCAGTTCGGCGATCTTCTCGTCCGAAATCACACCGGTGCCCTCGGTGTACACCGTTACATTCATGGGATGAGCCACGCCGATGGCATAGGCGACCTGAATCTGGCACTGGCGAGCCAGACCGGCCGCCACAATGTTCTTGGCCACATAGCGCGCCGCATACGCCGCTGAGCGGTCCACCTTCGTCGGGTCCTTGCCGCTGAAGGCGCCACCGCCGTGCGGGCAGGCACCGCCATATGTGTCGACAATGATCTTGCGCCCGGTCAGGCCGCAATCGCCTTGCGGGCCGCCAATGACGAAGCGACCGGTCGGGTTGATCAGGTATTTGGTGTCCGTCGTCAGCCATTCCTTGGGCAGCACGGGTTTGATGATGTCTTCAATCACCGCCTCGGTGAAAGCGGGTTTCATGTGCAGGCCATCGCTCATCTCGGGACTGTGCTGGCTCGACAGCACCACGGTGTCAATGCTGTGCGGCCGGCCATCGACATAGCGCATGGTGACCTGGCTCTTGGCGTCCGGCCGCAGGAAAGGCATACGGCCATCCTTGCGCAGTTGCGCCTGGCGTTCCACCAGTCGATGCGCATAGTAGATCGGTGCCGGCATCAGCTCGGGTGTCTCGTTGCAGGCATAGCCAAACATCAGGCCCTGGTCACCGGCGCCGGTGTTGAGGTGATCGTCGGACGCGTGATCCACACCTTGGGCGATGTCGTTGCTCTGCTTGTCATAGGCAACCAGCACGGCGCAACCCTTGTAATCGATGCCATACTCGGTGTTGTCGTAGCCGATGCGCTTGAGCGTGTCGCGCGCCACCTGGATGTAGTCGACATGCGCGTTGGTGGTGATTTCACCGGCCAGCACCACCAGGCCGGTGTTGCACAAGGTCTCGGCGGCGACGCGGGACTTGGGGTCCTGCTTGAAGATCGCATCGAGGATGGCATCCGAAATCTGGTCGGCCACCTTGTCGGGGTGTCCTTCAGAAACAGACTCGGAAGTAAAGAGAAAATCGTTCGCCATAATTTTTAAGCTCCAATATCAAGTTCAAACAGGTTTAAGACCGCGTTGCTTGGGCTTGGAGGCTTCGGCGAACGCTTTAGCAGAATTGTCAAATCTGACAAGGCACAATGGTGGCTCGCGGGGAGCCTGGCCTTTGTGTGTCGCCCTGCAAGTAGTTCCGTAACTCAGCGACGCCTGCATTTTATCCCAGTGATGACCACCCTGTTCAAAATCTTGTCCGCACTGCCCTTGTGGTTGGCGCATGGAATTGGGTGGGGCCTGGGCTGGCTGGTGTTCGCCAGCTCCGGGGTTTATCGCAGGCGTTTCCTGGCCAATGCACGCCAGGCCGGCATGGGCTGGCGGCAATGGCTGGCTGCTGTGGGCGAGAGCGGCAAACTGGTCGCGGAGTTGCCGCGATTGTGGCTGGGAAGGCCAGTGCCGATCCTCTGGGATGGTGCCCATCATGTGGAGGCGGCGCTGACGCTCGGGCGCGGCGTGGTGTTTCTGACGCCCCATCTGGGCTGCTTTGAGATCACGGCCCAGGCCTATGCCCGTCGCTACGGTCAGGAAAAACAGCCGATGACGGTGCTGTTTCGCCCGCCGCGTCAGTCATGGTTGCGCGCCCTGGTGAGCACGGCCCGTGCGCGCCCCGGCCTGCACACCGCCCCCAGCACGCTGGCGGGTGTCAAACAGATGATCAAGGCCCTGAAAAAGGGCGAGTCGCTGGGTCTGCTGCCAGATCAGGTGCCGCCACTGGGCCTGGGACTTTGGCTGCCGTTTTTTGGTCGCCAGGCCTACACCATGACGCTCGCCGCGCGGCTGGCGCAACAGACCGGCGCCACGGTGCTGATAGCCTGGGGTGAACGCTTGCCCTGGGGCCGCGGCTACCGGGTGCATGTCCAGCCCTTGCCGGCCGCCCTGCCCGCCGATGGAACACAGGCAGCAGGCGTCATCAACCAGGCGATGGAGAAACTGATCCTCAGTTGCCCGAAGCAATACCTGTGGGGCTACGCGCGCTATAAGCAGCCGCGGGAAGCGCTATGAAGCAAGCGCCACCAATCATCGGTCTGCCGCATGCCGGGTTCGCCCTGATCGAGTGCTTATGTTGAGCCGACTGGGCATTGCCGTCATGCAATTGCTGGCGCGGCTGCCATTGGCCTGGGTGCGTGCTCTGGGCTGTGCCTTGGGCTGGGTGCTCTATGTTCTGGCCGCACCGCGTCGCCGAGTGGCGCAGACCAACCTGGCGCTGTGTTTTCCGGATTGGTCCGCCGCCCGGATCCGGGCTCTGACGATCCGCACCTTTGTTCATTTCGCCCAGGCCTGGCTGGATCGCGGCTGGCTCTGGCACGGTTCGCCCGAAGTTGTGCGGCGACGCCTGATCCTGTCGGGCGCCGTGAGTGAATTGCAGGGCGACCAGCCGGTGGTCATCTTTGCGCCGCACTTTGTCGGGCTGGACGCCGGCTGGACCGCCTTGACCCAGCAGCTGCCACGCCACTTCACCACCATTTACACCAATCAGGCGAATCAAGTCGTTGACGGCTGGATCCTGGCCGGGCGGCGGCGTTTTGGTCACGCACGACTCTTTGGCCGTGTCGACGGCGTCAAGACCATCGTGGCTGCGCTGCGCGCCGGCGACCCGCTGTATTTGTTGCCCGACATGAACTTCGGCCCTGAGGACTCGGTCTTTGTGCCGTTTTATGGTGTGTCTGCCGCCACCGTGCCGTCGTTGTCGCGCTTTGCCAGACTCGGTCGCGCCAAAGTGGTGCCGGTGGTCACCCGCATGACGGCCCAGGGCTACGAGGTTCAAGTCATGCCGTCGTGGCCGGGCTTTCCGAGCGACGACGTAGTCGCGGACACGGCGCTCATGAACCTGCGGCTACAGTCTTTCATCGACAGCATGCCGGACCAGTATTTCTGGGTTCACAAGCGTTTCAAGGACCGGCCACCGGGCGTGCCGCCGGTGTATTGAAGTTTTATATGATTTTGGCTGCCAGCCGCCGTGCAATAGGCGCAAGCAGCTATTATTTTTGTAGCATTTCCGGCTGCAAAAAAGACCTGATCGATTGCGCCACCAGTTGCGGCTTTTCGTGCACGATCCAGTGCGTGGCATCGGCCACGGTTTGAAGCGTCAGATGTTCCACGTAGTCTCCGAGTCCGTCGATCAGCGCCGGCGGTAGCGCGATATCGTCCAGCGCCCAGATCACCAGCGTCGGCAACTTCACGCTCAGCATCGCGTGCGGCAGATCCACCGCGGCCGCGGCCGGGTCCCCCGGTCGCGGCGGACGCAGCGGCGAAGCCCGGTACAGGTTGCAGCCACCGGTCAGTCCCGCCGCCCAGACAGCGCGGTACTGCGCCTTGACGTCCTGCGTCAGCCAGTCCGGTGATCGAGTGCCATCTTTCGTGTGCGTCAGGAATTCCCAGAGTCTGCGATAGTCGTCCTGTGCCAGCAATTTTTCGGCATCCGGGCGAATCAGAAAATTCATATAGGCGCTGGCGGCCTGCTGCGCCGGGTTGTTCTTGAGCTCGCGCAAAAACGTGCCCGGATGAGGCGAGTTGATGATCACCAGTTGCCGGGCCAGCTGCGGCAATTGGTTGGCCAGATTCCAGGCCACCGCACCACCCCAGTCGTGCGCCACCAGGCCGGCGAGCTGGCCGCCCTGCCCTTGCGCTTCGAGCGCAATCAGTGCGGCAATGTCTTGCACCAGATGCTTGGGGCGGTAGGCGCTGGCGTCGGCCGGGGCGCTGGAGTGTTCGAAGCCGCGCAGATTCGGCGCCACGCATCGGTAGCCCCCGTTTTCGGTACGAGAAAAGTAGCCCAGCATGAAGTCCCAGACAAAAGCCGCTTCCGGAAAGCCGTGCAAAAACATCAGGACCGGGCGGCCCCGCTTGCCAGCGGCGCGACAGCTCAGGCTGATGCCATGCGGCAATGGCTGGGAATAGGTTTCGATTGTCATGCGCTGATCGGGGCCGCGGGGTGCGCCCACTGCCACAACAGGGTGGCAACTTCATCGATCCCCTGGCGCTTGGTGGCCGAAAACAGCCGCACTTCGCCGCCCCCGGCCTGAAGCTTCATGATGGACAAGGCCTTGGTTTGCTCGCTGCGGGTCAGTTTGTCGGCTTTGGTCAGGACGACCAGGAATTTGAGACCCTCTTCAACCCGTGGCCGAACGATGTCGAGCAGGATTTCATCGAGCTCGGTCAATCCATGGCGCGGATCGCACATCAGCACAATCGCCTTCAGGTTCTCCCGCGTGACCAGATAGTTGGCCATCACTTGCTGCCAGCGGATCTTGTCCGCCTTGGGCACGGCCGCGTAGCCATAGCCCGGCAGATCCGCCAGCACCGCATCGGTCACACCCTGCTTGCCCAGCGAGAACAGGTTGATGTGCTGGGTGCGGCCTGGTTTTTTGGAAGCAAACGCCAACTGCTTTTGCTGCGTCAGCGTGTTGATGCAGGTCGATTTTCCGGCGTTGGAGCGCCCGACAAACGCGATCTCCGGCACGGCCAGCGCCGGCAGGAATTGCAGCTGGGGCGCCGTCGTCAGGAATTTGGCCGTATGCAGCCACCCCAATGCGATGCTCGCGGCCGTTTGAGTTGCGCCGCCCGACAAGGGTGAATGGGGGGCCGCGGCCGTTGAGTTTGAGGTGGTGGTCATTGCTTGAGGGGAGGAAACCCGAAGCCGCATTGTAGAATCACCCTGTTTTGATCCCGCTGTTTTGCTCACCAGACACGACATCCCCTATGAAGTTGCTTGCCTCCCTTTTATTTGCTGCCTCGCTGGCAGCCTTGACTTTTCCCGCTGCGGCACAAGAGGCCAAGCCGGCTGCGCCCCAGGCAATCGTCAAGGCAGCGCCGGCAACTGCGGTTAAACCCGACCTGGCCAAGGGCGAGGCCAGCTTTGCCGTGTGCGCAGCCTGTCACGCCGCAGACGGCAACTCGGTGATTCCGACCCAGCCCAAGCTGGCGCAACAGCACCCGGATTACCTGGTCAAGCAGTTGCAGGAATTCAAGGCCGGCAAACGCGCCAACCCGATCATGACGGGCATGGCCTCATCGCTGAGTGATGCGGATATGCGCAACATCGCTTACTGGGTGTCCGCCAAGCCTGCCAAGCCAGGTTTTGCCAAGGACAAGGAATTGGTACTGCTGGGCGAACGGATTTACCGTGGCGGCATTGCCGATCGCCAGGTGCCCGCCTGCGCCGGATGCCACAGTCCGAACGGCGCTGGCATTCCTGCCCAGTACCCGCGCCTGAGCGGTCAGCATGCCGAGTATGTTGGCCTCCAGTTGACCGGTTTCCGCGACGGCACGCGCAACAACAGCCTGCAGATGTCGCAGGTGGCCGCGAAGATGAATGATCGCGAAATCAAAGCCGTAGCCGATTACATCGCCGGCTTGCGCTGATCCCTGCCGTCCTGGGGCGGCTACTTGGCCCACGGTTTCCACCTGGAAATTCGTTCAAGCCGCCGCGGCCATTTCTGGAGTTCGGCAATCCAGGCGTCTTTTTCAGCACATTTCTGGTCGAGTTCAAGCGCCCATCGGGTACGTTCCTCCAACTCTTGCGACAGCTGTGAAATGGTTTCCTGTGCGCGAGCGTATTCGGCATCGAGGCTCTGAACAAAGCTCACGCGTTGCGCAAATGATTTCCATTGCGCCCCCGCATTCGCTGCATCAGGCACCAGAGGTTCCTGCGGCCGGTTTTCCACCTGAGTGAAGAGTCGCTCCGCCTCGGCACGCACGACCGGATCAGTCGCCGCATCGTGCGGATCGAAATCAGCGGGAACGCTGGAACTGTTCAAGCGCACGCTTAGCGGTTCGAGACAGGCGTCTGGCCAGGATTCGTGAGGCAAGGACAGGAAGTCGAGAACGCGCGTGATCGTCGCGGCCGGTCTTGCCACCAGATCACTGTAACGCACCCTCAGCACGACACCGGAGCCCCACGCCTGTTCTGCCGCAAGACAGGCTTGCATGCAGCGATACCAGTAGCTGATCGCCTCCTGCTCGGTGCTCACCAATTGCTGTCCCGAATCTGTGCGCATCAGCAGCAAGGACTTCACCACCGCGCGAACGTCACGAACAATGTGAATAAACCGTGCGTGTGGGAACAGCGCCCGCACGGCCGGAATCTGCAGGGAATACTCAGGTGTGCCGTCAACCCAGCGACGTTTCGGGTCCGAGGAGTTGCGAACGAGCTGGATGGCGCCGTTGCTGAGGCCCGGATTGGCGACCGCGGCACGCTCGGAATTGGCTAACAGACCTTTGCGCTGGCTCAGCAGGAGTCGGTTGACGGCCCGGCCGATGGCTTCAAGGAAGTCCTGCCGGCTCAGTCCGCAGGCCGAAAGCTGCGAGCGCTCGCCGCGAGCCGAACCGACGGCATGCGCCACCGCCGCGCTGACCGCGAATTCCCCCATCCAGTTCGATTCTTCGGTCGCAAGGACATCCTGATGCTGGCCGAGGCACCAGGTCAGTATGCTGGTGCCAGATCGGGGCGCGCCGACGACAAAGATTGGGGCATCCAGGTTGCGATGGGCCATTGATCTACTACCTTGTGAAATTTTCGCGCACACCTCTGCGATCAATTGGCGCGAGGAACTTACAGGGGAAGCCTGAGAACAAAATGTACCAGTGCCAGATCACGCCAATTTGTACTTGAGGTAAAGATGACAGCGCAATGTCTTGCCGCCTGATACGCTTGAGGCAACAAGAAGCCCGTTCAAGGAAAGCCGACATGCAGGAAGACGATCCGACAAAACCCCGCTCCCCCACCCTGGCCGTCCCTGGCGGGCGTGGCTCGCGGCTTGCGAGGCTGGGATGGATGGCGACCGGCATTGCGGGAGGCATGGTGGCAGAAGGAGCGCGCCAGCTCGCCCGGGGCAATCGTCCCAAAATCGGCGATCTTCTGATCACGCCGGCGAATGTCCGCAGGGTCGCCGACCAGTTGGCCAAATTGCGTGGCGCCGCGATGAAGGTGGGACAACTGGTGTCGATGGAGTCCGGTGACCTGCTGCCGCCAGCGCTGGTCGACATGCTGGCGCGCCTGCGCTCGGATGCCCGAGCCATGCCCAAGGCCCAGGTGCTCAGCGTGCTGGAAGCCAATTGGGGCAAAGGCTGGGAAAAACAGTTCAAACATTTCTCTTTCACCCCGATGGCTGCGGCATCTATCGGACAGGTCCATCGCGCGCAAGCCCGGGACGGGCGCGAGATGGCCATCAAGATCCAGTACCCCGGTGTGCGCCAGAGTATCGACAGCGATGTGGACAACGTGGCCACCCTGCTGCGCATGTCAGGTCTGTTGCCCAAGCAGATGGAGATCAAAGCCTTGCTGCGCGATGCCAAGCGGCAGCTCCACGACGAGGCCGACTACATCCGTGAGGGCAACTACCTGCAGCGCTATCGCGAGCTGCTGGCGGACGCGCCAGACTATGTGCTGCCGCAGATGTTCCCTGATTTGACGACCCATTGCGTCCTGGCGATGTCGATGGTCCGGGGCGTACCGGTTGAATCGCTGATCGACGCGCCGCAAACGGAGCGCGACCGGGTGGTGGAGTTGTTGTTCGCCTTGCTGTTGCGGGAGATTTTTGAATTCAGGCTGGTCCAGACCGATCCCAACTTTGCCAACTACCGCTATGACACCGAATCCCGGCAGATGATCCTGCTGGATTTTGGCGCCACCCGACCCTACAAGGCCAGCATGGCGAATGAGTTCCGGCGCCTGATGAAAGGCGCCATCTCTGCAGACCGGGTGGCCATGAGCGCCGCCGCCATGGCCATCGGCTACTTCGATGACACGACCCAGGAAAAACATCGACAGGCGATACTCCAGATGGGCGAGCAAGCCTTCGAGCCCTTCAGCCTGGAGGGCAGCTACGATTTTGGCAACACGGACCTGCCAGCCCGAATTCGTGCCGGTGGGATGGCGCTCGGCATGGACCGGGATTTCTGGAAACTGCCGCCTACAGATGCCATGCTTCTGCAACGCAAGTTCGGAGGCCTGTATTTGCTGGCCATCCGGCTCAAGGCCCGCGTGAACTTGCACGCACTGGCGCAAGCGGCCCTGGCTTCGCGCAAGCGCAGCCCGTAATCGCCTGCCAGGGGGAGAAACCGGGAGCCCGCCTTCAAGCACAAGAAAAAACCCGCTCTCCAGTGAAGAAGGCGGGTTTTAAAGGAGTTTCCACTGGGATTATCGGATTCGACTAATCAGCGTAACCATTTGATTTTCATTGTGTTTCAAGTCACTAGAAATCACTTTGTACCCCCGTCTGTACCCCCGCTTTGTCTTTGATACCCCTGTTTTCCCTTGGCCGTCGGTCGTTTTGATTTGCTGAATGTTTTGATTGTTTTTGAAAAGGGAAATTTATTGTCCGCGTGGGGAGCAAGGCGGTCTAGGATTTCGAAAAGGACCAGACTTTGAATGCCCACTACCGTGCCAGCTAATCGCAGGCAATACGGGCTTTAGACACAAACCCGATGTACACCGGAACCGCATGAAACCCAACGGAATGTCGGACACTGACTTTCGGCTTCGCCGGAAGCCGGCATTCGTCGCCGATGCCAGAAATTCGGAAACTGTCATCCAACTTCGATAATCAAGTTCTCCGATTGGCCGTCAGTTGCGCAGCGGAGCCATCATTTGCATGACAGCCCTGAGCGGCGAGTCACAAACACCTTTCCGAGACATTGGCCCTGCTCTGATATCAACTAATTTCAGTCACACCGCTCCTTTGCAATAAGAGGCGCCTAACATTTGCCCAGCATGTGCCCCGAGAGCCTTAGGGCGCACAAATAAGCTCGGAGGTGCCATGGTTGTATCCGATGTAGACCGACTTTTCACTGGCTCAATTCCACAGCTCTACGACGAGTACATGGTTCCGTTGATCTTTGAGCCGTATGCTGCTGACCTTGCCTCCCGTGTCGCGATGCTCCAGCCTTCATGCCTGCTTGAGATCGCTGCCGGAACAGGCGTTGTAACTCGGCATCTTGCAAGTGCCCTGGCGCCTGAAGTTCGGATTGTCGCGACAGATCTAAATCAGGCCATGCTTGACCGGGCCGCCGCAGTAGGTACGGCTCGCCCCGTCGAGTGGCGTCAAGCCGACGCGACACAGCTACCGTTCTCGGACGAAAGCTTTGATGTGGTCGTCTGCCAGTTCGGCGTCATGTTCTTTCCGGACAAGCCAAAAGCATTCTCCGAGGCCAAGCGCGTCCTGCGCTCGGGAGGAACCTTCATCTTCAACGTGTGGGACACGATCGACCAGAACGAGTTCGCTGAGGCCGTTACGTTCGCGCTGCAGGAGATGTTCCCAGCAGATCCACCTCGCTTCATGGTTCGTATTCCTCATGGGTACAGCGACGCCGAGGTGATAGCAAGGCACTTGGCCGAAGGCGGATTCGCCCGTCGGCCCATCCTCACTACGCTGGCGGCGAAAAGCCGCGCCGCATCGCCCAGAATCCCTGCGATAGCGTACTGCGAGGGAACGCTGCTCAGAAGCGAGATCGAGACGCGGAGCCCCTCGCGATTGGCTGAGGCAACGAATGCTGCGGCGGCGGCAATCGGCAAGCGGTTCGGTCAAGGCGCCGTCGAGAGCAAGATTCAAGCACATATCGTCATTGCCGAGCGATAGCTGCCGCATCGCACACCCTCTCAAGAAACATCGCGCTTCGCCGCGACCGTCGGCTTGCGCTGCAAACGCGATGATCACAACCCAGCCTTTCCCGCTGCCCGTGCATAGCCTGATTCAGTTCTTTCATGGGCTGGCGCGGCTTCAACGTATATCTATCCAAGCGTGGTTGATGCTGTCGCACCACACTTTAGTTCGATCCTGCGTCACCTAGAGTCTTACTTGGCGGTCGATGCATCATTTCCCGGTTACCCTAGCGTTGACTCATTCATTTACAGACTAGTGAGGAAGCAATGAAAGTGACATTCAAGAAGTTGGGCCTTGCAGCGACGGCGATTGTGCTGGCGACACAGCAATCGGCGGCACTTGCCGCAATCATAATTACCTATGCCCCCGGTACAACGGCAACGGTTCCGACACTTTCCGAGTGGGGAATGATTGGCCTGTCGATTTTGTTGGCCGTTGTCGCGGTCTACACCTTGCGCAACAAGGGCGGTGGAAAACCGCTTGCCTCCGTCATTCTCGCGGGCGCATTAGCGTTGGGTGGATTTAGCGGCAACAGCTTGATTGGCGAGGCCAATGCCATTCCACTGCCCGCTGGCTGCACCGGCTCATGGGCTTGTTCTATGACCAATCCCGCTGGCGGAACGGTCACCACCGCATCAGCAGGCGACCAGACCGAAATAACAAACGCCTCCGGGGTTGCGCAGACCATAACCAACATAGCGGTAACAAATGGCTCGTTCAACAGCTTTCTGGATATTTTTACTCAGCCACCCTGCGCAGTTGGATTAGTCGTGCAACCCGCCGGCAAATGCTATGTATTTGATAAGCCCACCCCTCCCTGAGCATTCAACAAATTGACCGATCAAAATAGAGCAGTCTCTGGACGCGCTCGGTGTGTGGCGAAATCACCTCCGAGCGCGTCTCAGTTTTCACACTCCAATTATTCCCTTACAGCGCAATAACTCTATCCTGATCAGTTCAATGCTGGCGATCAGCCCAGCCCCATCGGGGCTTCGACAATCTCGCCCGGACCGCCTCGCACGCACACGAAAGTACAAATAAGGGGGAGCATTTGGGGACAGCACTATTTCAACGCTACACTGTGCCCTGATTGCTTCTAGGGCTGCTTTCTTTTCGGGGGAGGTGGCCTTATTTTTTTTTCCATGGCTTGTTCCCCTTAAACCGTTGCCAGTTCGATGCGCTTCGCGTGCAGGCGCTGCACCAGCTCACGAATTTCGGCTTCGGTCTTGCCGGCAATGCGCGCCGCGTTGATGGCCTTCACTTCGTTGGATGGCCAGCTTGTCCAGATAGTCCGCCCATACTTGCAACATCGACGTTCTGTCCTCAAGATGCGTTGTCCGATCGTATGCGCCGCCGTGGGTAATCTGGCCTATGTGGGCTAGCTGCGCTTCGATCACGTCCGCCGGGTACTTTAATACCTGCCGCAAGATGGTGCGCCCTGTTGCGCGGTAGCCGTGCCAGGTGTGAATGTCTTTGTAGCCCATGGCGTTAAGTGCTGCGCTTACGCCCGCGTCGGACATTGGTTTACGCCAGTCACGCAAGCCGGGGAAAACATATTCACGGTCGCCCGTGACTTTGTGGATGTCTCGCAGTATGACCACTGCCTGCCGTGGCAGGGGGACTACATGCGCCTGGCCGTTGAACTTTTCTGCCTTGGTGCGCTTCATGTCGTCACTGGGGATTGACCACAGCGCTTGGTCCAGATCAATGTCAGCCCAGCGCATGGTGCGAATGTTGCCAGGCCTTTGAAAAAGTATCGGCACTATCTTCAAAGCGGCCCGGACTATTGGCCCCCCGTTGTAGGCTTCGCTGGCGCGTAACAATGCGCCAAATTGAACCGGGTCGGTAATGGCAGGCAGGTTTTCCCGAATGTGGGGTTTGAGTGCTTTTTTAATGTCCGGGGTAATGTCGCGCTCCGCCCGGCCTGTTGCCACTGCATAGCACCAGATACCGTGTGCCGTTATCAATACCCGGTGTGCCACGTCCAATGCGCCGCGCTCCTCTACTTTTTGAATGACGGCCAATAGCTCAATCGGTTTGATGCTGGCGATGGCCCGTTTGCCCAGGTGGGGTATCAAGTCTTTGGTGATGTTGCGGCTCTCGCGGACATAGTGGGTAGCGCTCCAATTGGGTTTACCGCGCTCAAGCCAGTCGCTTGCTGTTGCCGCCAGGGTGTCACCGCTGCCAACTGACGCTTTCAGCTTTTCAACCTGCCGGGCTTGCAGTGGATCGATACCGTCCGCTTTCTGGGTCTTAGCAGCGTCACGGGCCTTTCGTGCCGCCGTCAAGGTCACATCCGGATAGCTGCCCAGGGCCAGCCGCTTTTCAATACCATTCACCCGATATTTGAGAAACCAGCGTTTTGAACCAGTCGGACTTATCTGCAAATACATGCCGCCAGAGTCCGAGAACCGGGCCTGCTTTCGATCAGTTGGGCACTTTGCGTTGCGACATTTGGCATCAGTCAACATTTTGGATAGCTCCAGCAGTCTGTGGAAAGCAGCAGTTTTAGCTATGAAACCGGGGGTCGTTCCCCCATTTTTTTCAGGAAAACCCTTGCTCGTACCCCCACATGTACCCCCGCTTTGCCTTGACTGTCAATAACAATCTTTGTACGCCGCTGCAACGTAAGCGACTGATTTGCCAATGAAAAAGGCCTCCGAGTATCGCTACTTGGAGGCCTTTGGACTGTCTACTGGTGCCGATTATCGGATTCGAACTGATGACCTACCGCTTACAAGGCGGTTGCTCTACCAACTGAGCTAAATCGGCGCGGTTTGTATTTTACTGGACTAAAGTTGGGAGACTCAGGCGCAAGCTGTCGATTACTTAACCCGTTTCAACGCTGGTCGTGGCCCGCTCGCAGAAGGTCTTGGAGGTTCTGGTTGCTCGGGTGAACCCTCCCCCGTACGTTCAGATTCAACGCTCGCCAGTTTGACCTTGAGCTCAGCCCCTTTCGCCGCAGCAGCGTCCGGAACAGATGCCAGGTTCTTCGCTGCCGCCGTCGCGCCTTTCATGCCTTTGGCCGGCTCCGGCGGAAAAGCCATGCCCTGGCCATTTTCCCGGGCATAAATGGCAGTCACCTGATTCATCGGCACCATGATCTCGCGCGCCTTGCCGGCGAACCGGGCCTTGAACTCGATAAACTCGTTTCCGAGCTTGAGCGCGGTGGTCGCATCGAAGCTGATGTTGAGAACAATTTGCCCGTCCTTGACATACTCCCGCGGCACCTGCACGCTGTCATCCACCGTCACCGCAACATAGGGCGTAAAACCATTGTCAGTGCACCACTCATAGAGCGCCCGGATCAGATAGGGACGGGTCGACGTAACTTCCGAGGTTTGCATTGTCTTGGCCACCCAAAGCGCCTATTTGCGCATCACTTTTTCAGAAGGTGTCAATGCTTCAATGTAGGCCGGACGCGAGAAGATGCGTTCGGCATATTTGAGCAGCGGCGCCGCATTCTTGCTCAGATCGATGCCGTAGTAATCCAGCCGCCACAGCAGCGGCGCAATTGCCACGTCGAGCATCGAGAAGCCATCACCCAGCATGTATTTGTTTTTCAGGAAAACCGGCGCCAGTTGCGTCAGACGGTCCCGAATATGGGCGCGGGCTTTTTCCAGCATCTTCTCGTTATTCTTGGCGGCGCGCGATTCGAGTGTCGATACGTGCACAAAAAGTTCCTTCTCGAAATTGAGCAGGAACAGCCGCACACGCGCCCGGTCAACCGGGTCGCCCGGCATCAGCTGAGGGTGCGGGAAACGCTCATCGATGTATTCATTGATGATGTTCGACTCATACAAAATCAAATCCCGCTCCACCAGGATCGGCACCTGGCCATAGGGATTCATGACGCTGATGTCTTCCGGCTTGTTGTACAGATCCACGTCGCGAATCTCGAAATCCATGCCTTTTTCAAACAGGACAAAACGGCAGCGGTGGGAAAATGGGCAGGTAGTACCTGAATACAACACCATCATGATGGAGGCTCCTATAAATCAAAACGTAGTTTCAGCGCAATTGAACTTGAATCCAGGCCTTGCTGAAACTAAAAAGAGTGGGATGCTGCGAGCAATCCCACTCCGAGAAACCCTGGCCACGCCCTCAACGGCGAAACCCGGGCAGTTTATCCGTGCTACTTGATATCTTTCCAGTAAGCCGCATTGAGCCGCCAGGCAAACAAGGTCAATACGCCAAGGAACAACAAAACCCAGACGCCGATACGAACGCGCGTGTTCTGAACCGGTTCCGCCATCCACTGCAAATAATTCACCAGATCCGCGACCGTCTGGTCGTATTGCTGGGCGCTCATGCTGCCGGGCTTGAGTTGCTCCCAGCCTTTGAGGACATGCACCGCAGCGCCATGTTGCTCGACCTCCTCATACACCGGGCGGCGCTCACCCTGAAGCTCCCACAGGACATGCGGCATGGCCGCATTCGGGAACACCAAGTTGTTCCAGCCAGTGGGTGTGGTTTCATCCTTGTAGAAAGTCCGCATGTAGGTGTACAGATAGTCGGCGCCGCTGCCACCAGCGCCTGCACGCGAGCGGGCAATCACCGTCAGGTCCGGCGGATTGACACCAAACCAGGCCTTGGCCTGCTGGGGATCAATCGCCGCCTTCATGGTGTCGCCGATCTTGCTGTTGGTGAGCAGCAGATTTGACTTGATTTGTTCATCGGTCAGGCCGATATCTTTCAGGCGGTTGAAGCGCATGAATGCGGCCGAGTGGCAATTCAGGCAATAGTTGACAAACAGCTTGGCGCCATTTTGCAGGGCCGCCATGTCATTGGTCTTGTTCGGGGCCTTGTCCCACACCGGGCCACCGACATTGGCTTGTGCACCTGCCGCCAGACCCAAAGCCAGCATCAGAGCGAGAATAATTTTTTGACTGAAACGGATAGTTTTCATAATTTGTTCTCCCCTTCAGTGCGCCGAGAAGTTGACACGATCCGGCACCGGCTTGGTCGCTCCAAGCCGACTCCACCAGGGCATCAGAATGAAAAAGCCGAAATAAAACAGGGTTCCGGCTTGAGAAATACGGCCGCCCAGAGGCGACGGCGGCTGCGTACCGAGGTAGCCCAGCACGATGAAGTTGATGACGAAAATCGCATACAGGTACATGTGCCAGCTGGGCCGATAGCGGATCGATTTGACTGCGCAGTTATCCAGCCAGGGCAGGAAAAACAGAATCACGACCCCACCGCCCATCGACACCACACCCCAGAACTTCGGGTCGATAGCCAGCATCATGGCCACGACAAGCAGCGCCCCGCCGACGATCAAAGCCTTGAACAGATTAGGCATTTTGCCCTTCACCACCACCACCAGGGCACCGACCGCCACGCAGGCAATCAGCACGTACATCATCTCGGCGGTGACGGCACGCAGCAAGGTGTAATAGGGAGTGAAATACCAGACCGGTGCGATGTGCAAAGGCGTCTGGAACGGATTGGCCGGAATGAAGTTGTTGTATTCCAGGAAATACCCGCCCATTTCGGGGGCAAAGAAGATGATCGCAGTGAATGCCATCAGAAACACGCAAACCGCAAAGATGTCATGCACCGAGTAGTAGGGATGAAACGGGATGCCGTCCAGCGGGATCCCCTTGGCATCCCGGGTGGCCTTGATCTCGATGCCGTCCGGGTTGTTCGAGCCGACTTCATGCAGGGCAATGATGTGTGCCACCACCAGGCCCAGCAGGGCCAGCGGCACGGCGATCACGTGAAAGCTGAAAAAGCGGTTCAGCGTGGCATCACCGACCACAAAGTCTCCCCGAATCCACAAGGACAATTCAGGGCCAATGAAGGGAATGGCAGAGAACAAATTGACGATCACCTGGGCGCCCCAGTAGCTCATCTGGCCCCAGGGCAACAGATAGCCCATGAAGGCTTCGGCCATCAGCGCCAGGAAAATGGCGCAGCCAAACAGCCAGGTCAGTTCGCGCGGCTTGCGGTAGCTGCCATACAGCAGGCCACGGTACATGTGCAGGTAGACCACCAGAAAGAACGCCGAGGCGCCGGTGGAGTGCATGTAGCGGATCAACCAGCCCCAGGGCACGTCGCGCATGATGTATTCGACCGAGCCGAAGGCCAGGGCGGCATCGGGCTTGTAGTGCATCGTCAGGAAAATGCCGGTGACGATTTGAATCACCAGAACCAACAGTGAAAGCACGCCAAAAACATACCAGATGTTGAAATTCTTCGGCGCGTAGTACTCGCTCATGTGCTCTTTGAAGAGCTTGGACAGGGGGAAGCGGTTGTCGATCCAGTTGAGCAGTTTTTCGCCAGCCGGAGCGTTCGGGGAAATTTCGTGAAATTCAGCCATGATGTTCGTCCTTAGGCCTTCTTGTCGTCGCCAATGAGCAACTTGGTGTCGGAGAGATACATATGGGGCGGAACTTCGAGATTGTCCGGCGCCGGCTTGTTCTTGAAAACGCGGCCGGCCAGATCGAAAGTGGAGCCATGGCAAGGACAGAAGAAGCCGCCCTGCCAGTCATCCGGCAGCGACGGTTGCGGGCCGGTCTGGAACTTATCGGACGGCGAGCATCCAAGATGCGTGCAGATACCCACGGCGACCAGGTATTCCGGCTTGATGGAACGGGTTTCGTTGCGCGCATATTCGGGCGCCTGCTCGGCTGGCTTGCGCTCGGATTTGGGATCCGCCAACTGGGAATCGAGCTTGGGCAGCGCCGCCAGTTGTTCTGGGGTGCGACGCACGATCCAGACCGGCTTGCCACGCCATTCGACGGTCATCTTTTCACCTGGCCTGAGAGCAGAAATGTCTGCTTCTACCGCGGCGCCGGCGGCTTTGGCCCTTTCCGACGGCTCGAAACTACTGACAAAGGGGACAGCTGCGGCGATACCGCCGACCGCACCGGCGCAACTGGTGGCAATCAGCCAGGTTCGTTTGCTGCCGTCGATCTGGCCGCTGTTGGCAAGCGTTTCACTCATGGGAATCCTCAAGGAAAGACATCACGATAGGGGGAGCCTGCCATTGTAACTTAGCGCCTGCGGCCAGCGCCTCGCTGCGCGACCGAGTGGGCAGCTCATAATCTGTGCGGCCTTGAGGCCAGGCCGAGCCGGCGGCATTTCGGGACTGTTCTCACACCATTTTTACCAAACGGAGCTGTCAACCATGAGCATGATGCAGGAGTTCAAGGAGTTTGCCGTCAAGGGCAACGTGATGGATCTCGCCGTCGGCGTGATCATTGGTAGCGCATTCGGCAAGATCGTCGAGTCCGTGGTTGGCGACCTGATCATGCCGGTGGTCGGCGCGATCTTCGGCAAGCTCGACTTTTCAAATCTTTTTGTCGTGCTGGGTCAGGCCCCGGCCGGGAATGCCATGACCCTCGACGCCCTGAAGAAGGCCGGTGTTCCGGTGTTTGCCTATGGCAACTTCATCACCGTCGCCGTCAATTTCGCAATCCTGGCCCTGATCATTTTCCTGATGGTCAAGCAGATCAACCGGCTGAAAAGGGCTGCGCCACCAGCACCTGCCGCGCCCGCAGTGGTAGCCGAAGACGTGCTGCTATTGCGCGAAATTCGTGACAGTTTGAAAAAGTAGTTTCGCTACTACTTATATAGCTGCCTGCGCCCTATCAATCTGGCCTGGAAGCCGATTTCCCGTCAATTTCTGGATCCGCAGAGCTGCCGCGCCAGGCGAATCGCCGCCAGCAGGCTGGAGGCATCGGCCCGGCCGGTACCGGCAATGTCGAATGCCGTGCCATGGTCCGGGCTGGTGCGCACCAGCGGCAGGCCGAGCGTGACGTTGACACCTTTCTCGACACCCAGATACTTCACCGGGATCAGCCCCTGATCGTGGTACATCGCCACCACCACATCAAACTCGCCCGGCTTGCCATCTTTGGCGCGCGCCCGCATGAACACGGTATCCGGCGCGAACGGGCCACCGACTTGCAGCCCTTGTGCGCGCGCCGCTGCGATGGCCGGCGCAATGATGTCGATTTCTTCGCGGCCAAACAATCCGCTCTCGCCGGCATGCGGATTCAAACCGGCCACGCCGATGCGCGGCGCGCGGCCCAAAACCGCAGTCAGCGAGTCATGCGCGATACGCAGCGTCTGCAGCACGTTGTCGAAAGACACGGCCTTGATGGCATCCAGCAGGGACACGTGAATGCTCACCAGCACGACACGCAACTCGTCGTTGGCCAGCATCATTCGCACCGGCATATCGGCCAGCGATTGGCCACAATGGGCAGTTGCCAGCGCCTGCAGCATTTCGGTATGCCCCGGATAGCCGCAATGAGGCGCGCCCGCCAGTGCCAGTGCTTCCTTATTCAGTGGTGCCGTCACCAGGGCGGCGACGTCACCGCGCAAAGCGGCCTGCGCAGCCCAGACCACGCACTCGGCGGCCAGTCTCCCGGCACTGGCGCTCAAGCGGCCAAACGGGACCGGCTCTGCCGGGGCCCCGATCTGCCAAACCGGCAGGCAACGCGGCGGCAGATTGAGCGCCTCGCCGGGCGAGTCAATCAGCGCCACGGGTAGCGGCAACTGATCGGCGCTGGTCAGACGGATGGCCCGCCGCAGCGTCGCGGCATCACCGACGACAAAACATCCCCGGGTCAGTTCGGGCGCCAGCAAATAGGCCTTGGCAATGATCTCGGGGCCGATGCCGGCCGGGTCGCCAAGCGTGATGGCAATCGGTGTTTTCATCTTCAGGCCGGGTTGTCGATGTCAATGAACTGGTGCGCTAGGCCGAGTTGGGCCGCGACATGGGCCGCTACCGCGGGCGCGCCATAGCGTTCGCTGGCGTGATGCCCACAGGCCAGATAAGCGACGCCGGATTCGCGCGCATAGTGCATCTGCGGCTCGGAAATCTCGCCGGTGATGAAGGCTTCAGCGCCGGCGGCAATCGCGGCTTCAAAATAGCTTTGTCCGCCGCCGCTGCACCACGCTATCTTTTTAATAGCTCGCTGCGCCTTGTCAACAAGAGTTACAGGTCGATTTAGTATGTTTTCCAGATGCTGCGCGAGCGCTTCGGAGGTTTCAAAGCAGCTTGCATTGGAGCGCTCGCCGAGGAAGCCCAGGTCCTGCTCACCAAAGCGTGCCTGGGCTGTCAAACCCAGCTTCAATCCGAGTTGCGCGTTATTGCCGAGCTCCGGGTGGGCGTCCAGCGGCAAATGGTAGGCAAACAGGTTGATGTCATGCGCCAGCAGCAGTGCCAGGCGCTGCTTCATCCAGCCGGAGACACAGCCGTCCTGCCCGCGCCAGAACAGGCCGTGGTGCACAAAAATGCTGTCCGCCTGCGCGGCAATCGCTGCTTCGATCAAGGCCCGGCTGGCGGTGACCCCGGAGACGATCTTGCGCACCGTAACGCAGCCTTCCACCTGCAAGCCATTGGGACCATAGTCACGAAAACGCTCCGGTTGCAGCAAGCCGTTGAAGGCCTGCAAAACTTGTGTGCGATCACTCATAAGAAAATCATGGGCTCACTTGGGGTTATTCAGCTTGGCGTGCGGTCTGGCTCGCAGATTGTCGATGATAGTCCTGCAGATTCCAGCCGGCAGCACTGCGCCTACACACTACGCCAACGCCGAAAACCCTGACCCAGCCCTGATTGCGCGTGACGCCTACAATTTACGCACTGGTTTGCGGCTCACCGATTTACTTAACGGGCTTAAGGCCCGAAATTTCTCATGAAACGTCTCTGGCTATTGTTTTCCCAAACGGTCACCGTGTTGCTGGCGGCCTATTTTGTCGTCGCCACGCTCAAGCCCGACTGGCTGGCAAAAGGCACCTCCCATGCCGGCGCGGTTGCTGTGCTGGCAGCGCCCACCGCCAGCTCAGGCACGGCACCGTCGGGCGGCTTCCGGCTTGCGGCGCAAAAATCGTCGGCGGCGGTGGTCAGCATCAACACCAGCAAAGCGGCCCGAAACAACCAGCACAGCAACGACCCCTGGTTCAGATTCTTTTTTGGCGACCAGGGCAGCGAACCCCAGGTGGGCCTGGGCAGCGGCGTGATTGTCAGCGCCAGCGGCTATATCCTGACCAATAACCACGTGGTCGAAAGTGCCGACGAGATCGAGGTCGTCCTCAACGACAGTCGCCGTGCCAGGGCCAAAGTCATTGGCACTGATCCGGACAGCGACCTCGCCGTGCTGAAGATTGACCTGGACCGGCTGCCCGTGATTGTGTTGGGCAACTCCGATACGCTGCAGGTAGGCGACCCGGTGATGGCCATCGGCAACCCGTTTGGTGTCGGGCAAACCGTGACCGGCGGTATTGTCAGTGCACTCGGGCGCAACCAGTTGGGTATCAACACCTTCGAGAACTTCATCCAGACCGACGCCGCCATCAACCCCGGCAATTCGGGTGGCGCGCTGGTGGACACCAACGGCAATCTGTTGGGCATCAATACCGCCATCTATTCGCGCTCCGGCGGCAGCATGGGTATTGGCTTTGCCATTCCCGTGGCCACCGCCAAGCTGGTGCTCGATGGAATTGTGAAAGACGGCCAGGTGACACGCGGCTGGATTGGCGTGGAACCCAACGAATTGTCACCGGAAATGGCTGAAACCTTTGGCGTCAAGGCCAAGGAAGGCGTCATCATCACTGGCGTACTGCAAAATGGACCCGCAGCGCAAGCCGGTGTCAGGCCCGGCGATGTGGTCACCAGCGTGGCCGGCAAGCGGGTCGCCAATGTGGCGGATTTATTGAGCGGTGTTGCGGCCCTGAAGCCGGGCACGCCGTTCAAATTCAGTCTGCTGCGGCGTGATCAGAAAGTCGAGCTGGAAGTGACACCGAGCGTGCGGCCCAAACCGCGCAAGCCCGCGCAGTGAATTCCCGATCCTTAGCTTGCTATTATTTTTATAGCTGCTTGCGCTTGTACTACGGGGTTTCTAGGTCTATTTTTCTTCAAGTTTTGGCCGCACCCGCATCAGCATCTTCCTCCGGCGCCCGGGTATGCTTGATAAACAGCTGCGCCGCCAGGATGCCAACTTCGTAAAGCAGAACCATCGGTAGCAGCAAGGCCACCATGGAGACCGGATCGGGCGGCGTCACCAGGCCCGCTACCGCCGCCGCGCCGACCACAAAATAGGTTCGAAACGACTTCAGCTGCGCAATCGTGACGATGCCCATCCGGGCCAGAATGACCACGGCAATCGGCACCTCAAACGCGACGCCAAACGCAATGAACATGGTGATGACGAAGTCGAGATAGGCCTCGATGTCCGGACTGACAGCCACCGATATCGGCGCCATCTTCTGGATCGCCGGAAACGCTTGCCCGAAGACGAAAAAATAGCAGAATGCCGCGCCCAGGTAGAACAGAACCGTGCTGGCCGCCACCAGGGGCAGCACCAGCCGCTTCTCATGCTTGTACAGGCCCGGCGCCACAAAGGCCCAGATCTGATAAAGAATCCAGGGCAGGGATATGGCAAGCGCGGCCATCACCGAAACCTTGATGGGCACCAGAAACGGTGACACCACGCCCACGGCAATCATGCGCGAGCCTTCTGGCAAGGACTTGACCAGCGGCATGGCCAGCAGATCGTAGAGTCTGGAAGGCCCCGGGTAGAACAGCAAAACCACCAGCACGGCGGCAATACCGTAGATCGAGTGCAGCAGACGGTCGCGCAGCTCAACCAGATGCTGTATGAAAGGCTGTTCGGTGCCGGCCAGTTCGTCTTCTTTATTAACGGGGTCAGACATCAGCAGACTTTACGCGGTCGAAAACGGGCCACGCGGGCGGCCCCGGACAGCGCCTTGGTGCGGGTGCCGGTGCGGGCTTTGTACCAGCTTGGCGTAGCCCCCAGCTTGACGCGCCATTTCTTCTTCGGATGGCGGTATTCCGGAAAGCCTGGCGTCGCCAACGCCGAATAAGCCGACTGGGAATCCGAGGCGACTGTGGTGGTTTCGGCCCAGGTCTTCTCGAAGTCGCTGGCGCTGGTCTGGATCGAGCTTTCAACATCGCGCGCCGCGCTTTCGACCGTGTCCTTCATCTTCTTGAGTTCGTCAAGCTCCATGGAACGATTGACCTCGTCTTTCACATCGGCGACGTAGCGCCGCGCACGGCCCAGCAGCGTCCCGATGGTCTTGGCCAGACCGGGGAGCTTTTCCGGGCCGATGACCACCAGCGCGATACCGCCAATGATGACGAGTTTGGTGACCCCGATGTCAATCACGTGGCAGTAGCCTCAAGCCTTGGTCTTGGCTTCGACATCGATGGTTTCTTTGGCGGCAGGAGCGTTCGAGCCCACTTGCTGCGCTGGTGCGGCAGCTGCGTCGGCCGCCTTCTCGGCTCCGTCTTTCATGCCATCCTTGAAGCCCTTGACCGCTCCACCCAGGTCAGACCCGATGTTGCGCAGTTTCTTGGTACCGAAGATGACGATGATGATGACCAGAAAAATGATCAAATGTGTTGTCGAAAATCCCATGAGTTTCTCCTAATGAGTTGCGCAGATTCTAGTCGGCGCAGGAAAAAGAGCAGAAATCAACCCCTGAGCCAGGGCCGGGGACCGCCCATGACGTGAATATGCAAATGCCGCACCTCCTGACGCCCCTCTGCTCCCGTGTTGCACAGCATGCGAAAGCCCCCGTCCGGATACGGGTTGCAGCCTTCCTGCAAGGCCAGTTGGGGCGCCAGCACCATCATGCGCCCCAGCAGCGCCGCGTGCCCTGAATCAAGCTGGGCCATGGACGGAATGTGCATTTTCGGGACCATCAGGAAATGCACCGGCGCCCACGGATTGATGTCGTGGAAGACAAAAAGTTCCTCGTCCTGGTAAACCACCCTGGAAGGAATCTTGCCCGCCACGATCTTGCAAAACAGGCAATCGGGGTCGCTTTGAACAATCTCTGCCTTCATGCGGCCGTCTCCATCGGCAGCCCCTGGTTCATGCGCACCATGCCTTTGGCGATGCGGTACAAAAACCAGATCGAAATCAGGCACCAGGCGAACCAGCCCGGCAAAATGAAGAGAATCCACAAGGGCGCTGTCACCGCATACAGCGCGGCAGCAATCAGGACGGTGCGGATGCGCCAGCGAAAATGCGAGGCGTGCCAGGTGCCTTCGGCCTCGGGCCGCTTCACCATGTCGATGATCAAGGCGGCAATCAATAGCACCGGACCAAACTGCCCGCCCGGAATCAGGGCGCCAATGGCGACGATCAGATGCAGGATGTAGCTGATGGTGCCCACGGTGTTGAGCGACTGCAGTTTTTGCAGCGTCGCGCGGTCCTGGTCCGGATCACTGCCAGGGTTCGAGAAATCTTGCGTCACTTGCTTTCCCCTTCACGCGCAGACACCTTGCGCAAGGCCTTTTCTTCGATCCCGCTGGTGCCGGCACGGCGCTCCAACTCGGCGAGCACATCGGCCGGTGTCAGGCCGTAGTGAGCCAGCGCGATCATGCAGTGAAACCACAAGTCGGCCACTTCATAAACAATTTTCTTCCTGTCGCCACCATGGTCGGCATCCTTGGCGGCCATCACCACTTCGGTGGCTTCTTCACCGATCTTTTTCAGGAACGCATCCGGGCCTTTGTGCAGCAGGCGCGCCACGTAACTGGCCTCTGGATCACCACCGTTGCGCGGCAACCGGCTCTCGACCACCTGCGCCAGGCGAGCCAGTGAATCAGCGGACGAATGGAAATTTGGCATAGAGGCTCATTTGTAGATGGTTTGCGGGTCTTTCAAGACCGGTTCAGTGATTTTCCACGCGCCATTTTCATACACCCTGAAAAAACAGCTGTGGCGCCCGGTGTGGCAGGCAATCCCCGGCGTGTGGCCGGTTTGCGTGACACTGAGCAGGATCACGTCCTTGTCGCAATCGATCCGGATTTCATGCACGGTCTGCACGTGGCCCGATTCTTCGCCCTTGTACCAGAGTCTGGCGCGCGAGCGGCTGAAATACACCGCCCGCCCCGACGCCACCGTCTGTTGCAGTGCCTCGCGGTTCATCCAGGCAAACATCAACACATCGTTGGAGCCTTGTTCCTGGGCGATCACCGGCACCAGGCCTTGCGCGTCCCAGTTAATTTCATCGAGCCATTTCATGGGGTGATTGTGCCTTTTCTGTTGGCTTGGGGAGCGCGCCGACTTGCGTTGCCGAGCCGCGATCTGCCGCGCAACGCTTCAGATTCTGACCGGAATGCCACGCGCGGCCATGTGCGCCTTGGCTTGTGCCACCGTGAACTCGCCGTAGTGAAAAATGCTGGCGGCCAGCACGGCGTCGGCACCGCCCAGCTGAATGCCATCGGCCAGATGATCGAGCGTGCCGACACCGCCGGATGCGATCACCGGCACGCTCACCGCATCGCTGACGGCGCGTGTCAGCGCCAGGTCAAAACCGGCCTTGGTGCCGTCGCGATCCATGCTGGTGAGCAGAATTTCACCGGCGCCCGACTCGACCATCCGACAGGCCCAGGCCACCGCGTCCAGGCCGGTGTTCTTGCGCCCGCCATGGCTGTAGACATCCCAGCCGGGGCCGATCTTGTTGCCGTCCGCCGTCAGCCGTTCGGCTTCGAGCGCGGAGCGCTGCTTGGCGTCGATCGCCACCACGATGCACTGCGCGCCGTACTTGTTTGACGCATCCCGGATCACCTGGGGATTGGCAATCGCTGCCGAGTTGAAACTGGTTTTGTCGGCGCCGGCATTGAGCAGCCGGCGCACATCGTCCACGGTACGCACGCCACCGCCGACGGTGAGGGGAATGAACACCTGCGAGGCCACCGCCTCAATGATGTGCAGGATCAGGTCGCGCCCATCGCTGGTGGCCGTGATGTCGAGAAAAGTGAGCTCGTCGGCGCCCTGCTGGTTGTAGCGCGCTGCAATCTCCACCGGATCACCGGCGTCGCGCAGCTCCACAAAATTGACCCCCTTGACGACGCGGCCACCCGTAACGTCCAGGCACGGAATGATGCGTTTAGCAAGCATCACTGCGCAATTCGCGGGGGGCAGAGACCCACACGATGCGGGAGACCGTGGGGGCCATACGGCCAGCCGCCGGGCCGCCCCAAGGCAGGCCAGCCCCCTCGGGGGGCAGCGAAGTACACGAAGTGACAAGCGTGGGGGTCATATCTCTATCCGTTGAGCTCATCAGCGCGCTCCTGCGCGGCTTCAAAGTCCAGATCGCCGCTGTAAATGGCGCGCCCGCAAATCACGCCGTCTATGCCTTCGCTCTCCACGGCGCAAAGCGCCTCGATGTCGGCCATGCTGCTCAAGCCCCCCGAGGCGATCACCGGAATCGTCAGCGCCTGCGCCAGCCGAACCGTGGCTTCGACGTTGATGCCGCTGAGCATGCCGTCGCGACCGATGTCGGTGTAAATGACCGACTCAACACCATAGTCCTGGAACTTCTTGGCGAGATCGATCACATCATGGTGCGACAGCTTGCTCCAGCCATTGGTGGCCACTTTGCCATCCTTGGCGTCCAGGCCAACAATGATGTGCCCGCCAAAAGCCGTGCAGGCATCCTGCAGAAAGCCGGGGTTCTTGATGGCGGCCGTGCCGATGATGACGTAGCGCAAGCCAGCATCCAGGTAACGCTCGATGGTGTCGAGATCGCGGATGCCCCCGCCCAGCTGCACGTCGACTTCGCTGCCGACTTCCGTGAGAATTTTGCGAATCGCCATTTCATTTTTCGGAAGACCGGCAAACGCGCCGTTCAAATCCACCAGGTGCAAGCGCCGCGCGCCCTTGTCGACCCAGTTGCGGGCCATGACAACCGGCTCTTCGCTGAAGGTGGTGGATTGGCCCATGTCGCCTTGTTTAAGGCGCACGCAGTGGCCGTCTTTGAGATCAATGGCAGGAATTAAAAGCATGATGCTTCAGGTTGGAGGGAAAAAGAGTTGGCTGCGGCAATCACAGCATGCAAGAGGAAATCAAGGGTTCCAGTGAAGGAAATTGCGGTACAGAGACAAACCGTGGTCGGCACTTTTTTCGGGGTGGAATTGGGTCGCGAAAATATTATCGCGCGCAATTGCCGAACTGAAGCGTTGCCCATAGTCAGTCTCGCCTACGCTGTGGCGCGCATCAGACGGTTGGACGTAAAAACTGTGCACAAAGTAGAAGTAGCTGCCGTCCGGCACGTCGCCCCACACCGGGTGCGGCGCGGTGCCGTGGTTGTTGCGGTAAACCTGGTTCCAGCCCATTTGCGGTACTTTGTAACGGCTGCCGTCGGGCTGCAACTGGCCGGCCAGATCAAACTTGATCACTTCGCCGTGAATCAGATGCAGTCCTGGCGTATCGCCCTCGGCACTGTGGTCAAGCAGCATTTGCATGCCCACGCAGACGCCAAACAAGGGCTTGCTGGCGGCGGCCTCCAACACCGAGGCTTGCAGGCCCGAGTCACGCAGCTCGCGCATGCAGTCGGGCATGGCGCCCTGACCGGGCAGCACCACGCGTTCAGCCGCACGCACCTCATCCGGGTTGGCGGTAATCACCACCCGGTAGCCACTGCCCGCAGCAGCCGCTTGCACCGCTTGCGAGACCGAGCGCAGATTGCCCATACCGTAGTCAACCACGGCCACGGTCTTGCCAGACACCTTGTTTACTATTGAATTCATAGCTGCTTGCGCAATGATGGCGGTCGCCAGAGGCCTATTTACATGCCAAAACTACAAGGACCCCTTGGTCGATGGAATGCTGTCCGGGGCACGCGGGTCGAACTCCAGCGCATTGCGCAAGGCACGCGCAAAGGCCTTGAACACGGTCTCGGCCTGATGGTGGGCGTTTTCCCCTTTCAGGTTGTCGATGTGCAGCGTGACAAACGCGTGGTTCACAAACCCCTGGAAAAACTCATGCGCCAGCTGGCTGTCAAAGGTGCCAATCATGCCGCTCTTGAACGGCACATTCATGACCAGACCGGGGCGACCCGAAAAATCGATCACGACGCGGGATAGTGCTTCGTCCAGCGGCACGTAGGCATGGCCATAGCGGCGGATGCCCTTCTTGTCGCCCACCGCCTGGTGCATCGCCTGGCCGAACGCAATGCCCACGTCTTCGACCGTGTGGTGACCATCGATGTGCAGGTCGCCATCGGCCTGAATGTCGAGATCGATCATGGCGTGGCGCGCAATCTGGTCCAGCATGTGGTTAAAGAAACCAATGCCGGTGTGCAATTTGGCCTGACCGGTGCCGTCCAGATTTACCTTGACCGTGATTTTGGTCTCGGCCGTGTTGCGGGTAACTTCAGCGATGCGATTCATAGTGCCATTTTCTACCGGTCGTCCTGATCCTGTCGAAGGAGGTTTCGACAACTCAGCGGACCGGATCAAAGTGAATTTTCAAGGGCCGCCAACATCAGCCGGTTCTCGTCGGCGGTGCCGACCGTCAGGCGCAGACAGTTGGCCAACAGGGGATGCATTGTAGAAACGTTCTTGACCAAAACCAGGCGCAATTTCATAGCTTCAAAAGTTTTATCGGCATTGGGCACCCTGATCAAGATCATATTCGCCTCGCTGGGGTAGGCGCGGACACCGGGCAACTTCGCCAGCGCTTCCAAAATAATAGCACGTTGCGCTCGCAGATCAAGGGCTTGCGCTGCAAAAACTTCTCTGTTTTCGAGCGCAAACAAAGCACATTCGCAGTTCAGCAGGCTGACGTTATAGGGCGGACGCACCTTGTCGATCTCGGCAATCAGTTCGCTTCGGCCGATCAGGTAGCCCAGACGAACCCCGGCCAGGCCGAATTTACTCAGCGTGCGCAGCAGCAGCACATGGCGGTGCCGTGCAAGGCGGTCGATATAGCTCTTGCTGGAAAACGGCTGATACGCCTCATCCACGACGACCAGCCCAGCGTGCTCGCCTGCGGCCTGGATGATCTTTTCGATCGCCGCGTCATCCCACAGATTGGCAGTCGGGTTGTTCGGATAGGCCAGGTAGGTGATCGCGGGCTGATGCTCGGCAATCGCCGACAGCATGGCGGGCGCGTCGAGTTCGAAGTCGGCGCTGAGCGGCACGCCGTGAAACGCCAGGCCCTGCAACTGCGCACTCATGGCGTACATCACAAAACCCGGTACTGGCGCGAGCACGCCGGCCTTTTTGAAACCATTCGCTGCGCTCGGTGGCACGGCGCAGGCCAGTGCCAGCAGGCTGATCAATTCGTCTGAACCGTTGCCCAGCATGATGTCAAACCCCGCCGGCATCCCGGCGTAAGCAGCCAAAGCGTGACGCAGATCATTGACCCGGCTGCCAGGATAGCGGTTCAACGCCAGGCGACCCAGGCGCTGACCCAGTTCCTCCTGCAACTCCCGCGGCAAACGATGCGGGTTTTCCATCGCGTCGAGCTTGACCATGCCCGCGGATTCCTGGACTGAATAGGCATGCATGGACTGCACATCCTGGCGGATGCGCTTGGCAACAGGCGGCTGCAAGGGCGACATTCTTGGGGCTTTATCTGGATTGGCGGTGAGTGCTTGAGCATACCGCCTTCAGGTTTCATGACCTGAGTGGCCAGCCCGCGCGCTGAAAGCCCCCGCCCCCGTGCCGCCAGGTACCCCAGTCCGCGCCAGTCAGCACGGCATTGCGCCTGGCCCGGTTGGCTTAACGATTGGCGATCTTGCCGCTGGCATCGGACAGGACGATCTCGACCCGGCGGTTCAGTTGACGATTCTGTGCCGTATCATTGGCCGCGACCGGATAAGCCTCGCCATAGCCATGGACGGCAACCCGTTCGCGCGCCACGCCGAGATCCTGCAGGGCGCGCTGAACCGCACCCGCGCGGCGCTCCGACAATTCCTGGTTGTGCGGGGAAGTGCCGGTGCTATCGGTAAAACCTTCAACCAGCACCGTGCGTTCTTGGTTTTGCTGCAACAAATTGGCCAGTTTTTGGGCTGTCTGCATGCCCTCCGGGCTCAAGCGCGCCAGGTCGGTGCCAAACAGTACATCGCCGAGAGTGATGACGATGCCGCGTTCGGTCTTCTTTGCCGCCAGATCAGCCAACTGCGATTCCAGTTGAGCTGCGTGCACTTGTGCGTCCTGCGTCTCGCGTCGGGCCTGAGCTGTCTCGGCTTGGGCCTGGGCCGCCTTGCGCTGGGCTTCGACTGCCTCGCCTTGAGCTGCTTTCGCCGCTTGCATCGACTTTTCGGCATTCAGCTTGGCAATATTGGCTTCGTTGGTGCGTTGATCCAGACGAATCTGGTCACGCTCCCTGGCGGCGCCGGCGACCTGTGCCTCGGCTGATTTCTGTTTCGTGACTTCTTGCGCCAAGGCGATTTTCTGTTTCGCCAGATAAGCCAGCTTGTCAATCTTTTCAAGGCTTTCAGAATGATCGGCCGCGGCATTGGCTTGCGCCATGGCCTCGCTGGCTTGTTTCATTTCCAGCGGCGCGTAGCTCGCCACTTTCGGGTTGCTCTGGGCGATCCGGTAATCGCTGCGTGTCTGATCGAGCAGACTGGTGGTGCTGGGCCCGGAACTGCAAGCAGCGACGAGTGCGGCCAGCGCCAGCACGATGGGGGTGAGGTGAATACTTTTCATGATCGAATCCTATAAGTGGTCGCCACGCACCGCCGGCGCGTGGCCAAATTTTTTGCGTGTGTTGGTTTGCTGACCGGTGTCTTATTGACTGCTGCGCTCGAGCTCTTCCCGCAGGACCCGGATGTCGTCTTGCAAGGCATTCGCTGCCGCTTGTGCCTTGGCCGAGTTGGCTTTGCCTTGCGCCAACCGGGCATCGACCTGGGCCTGGCTTGCCAGGTCGTTGGCCAGTTTGTAATCCCGGGCCGCCATCGCTTTATTCGCCAGAAACATCTTTTCTCGTGCCGAAGCCATTTCGACCGGCGCAAATTCCGCACCACCGGCGCCAGCGGCGTTGTCCACCGCCGCTTTCGAGACTGCAACGTTGGCGGTCGCCGGCGTCTTCAAGCTGCTGCAGCCGACGGTCAGAACCATGGTCATTGCGCACAGCACCGCGACCCACAGTTTGGTGTTTTTGGTCATCGTTGTTCTCCATTGAAGTGTTCATCAAATGTGAAATTACGCTTGATAGCTGGAGTTATAGGAGCCGCAGCGAGAGGCGTCTGTTCGCTGTCGCACGCAGCCGATGAAGAACTCCGCACCCTCAGGCAGGAAGTCAGCGGATCAACGACAAGCAGGCTATATTTGGCGACTCTTCACGACAAGGAATTTCGATGCCACTCTCACGCCGCCAGGCACTCGCCGTCCTGTTGCTGCCCTTTCTGAGCGCCTTCGCGCAGGCCGGGGAACTGGTGACACCGACTTCGATTCGCGTCATGAGCTACAACATCCGCTGTGGCTCCTGTGAACCTGAGGACGACGTGAACCACTGGAGCCGGCGCAAGTTTCTGGTAAGCGAGGTCATCCGGAAATCGCAGGCCGACGTGATCGGCTTGCAGGAAGCGGAACTGT
Source organism: uncultured beta proteobacterium (assembly GCA_963810395.1). Lineage (GTDB taxonomy): Bacteria > Pseudomonadota > Gammaproteobacteria > Burkholderiales > Burkholderiaceae_C > Rhodoferax. The sequence goes on from CAWENC010000001.1 coordinate 183,570, forward strand.
TCCAGGTGCAGGACCTGGTGTCCCTGCTGGGCGGTTTCGACTGGGTCGGCGTGGGTCGTGACGACGGACGGGAAAAGGGCGAAATGAATGCCGTTCTGGTGCGCCGATCCGCCTACGTCATCGAATCGCAAAAGACATTGTGGCTGTCAGAAACGCCACAGCAGGTGTCCAGGGGCTGGGACGCGATGCTGAACCGCACCGTCACGCTGCTCAAACTCAAGAACCGCAGGACCGGCAAGGAACTGCACTTCCTGAACACTCACTTTGACCATATCGGGAAACAGGCACGGGATGAAAGCGCCAAACTGATTGCGCAGACGGTGCAGGCCCTGGGCGAAGGCGTGCCCGTGATCCTGGCCGGCGACTTCAATGCCCGGCCCGATTTTGCCGGCTACAAGACCTTGACCACCCGATTGCAGGACGCGGCCGTGGTGTCGCGCACACCGGCCGCGGGCGGCGGCATCAGTTTCAACGGCTTTGGCAAAGATTTGCAGCCGGACAACAAGATCGACTATGTGTTTGTCAGTCCGGGACAGGAGGTGCAGTCGCACCGGCTGATCACCGATCTGTACCAGGGCCAGTACGCGTCAGACCATTTCCCGGTCCTGGTGGAAGTTCTTTTACGCTGATCGCTGCCGCGTTCACGGTTTCTTGAACGGCTCCGGCGGCGTCGGGCTGTTCATCCACTTCATCACCGGCGCATTGACCTCGTAGGGCAGACTGCCGAACAGCTTGAAGAAATCCTCGATCTCCTTGAGCGAGGATCTTTCGAAGTCGAGCTCGGGCACGGAGGCGCCCTCGGCGTTGGTCACCAAGCCCCAGTTGACGGGCCTGCGGCCGCCGGGGCGGCTGAGCTTCTTGTAGGCCCAGGCGCTGGCGGCCCAGCCCAGCTGGGTATAGCGGTCGTAGCTCACGCGGGTGATCTGGCCGCTCAGCTCGGGCTCCAGATCGGCCCAGGGCTGGAATTCGCCGATGTACAGCGGGGCGTCCACGGCCGCCATGCGCTCCTGCCATTCACACAGGCCCTTGCCGGGTTGGCACTGCAGCCAGTCGCGGTGCACTTCCATGCCCGGCTTGCCCCAGCCGAAGAAGCCGGGGTAGGGGTGGGTCTGGAACACCACGTTGCGCATGCCCTGCTCACTGGGTTTGCCATAGGCGGTGATGCCGCCCTTGGGATGGTCGGGCAACAGGATGATGTGATGCGCGTCGATGGCCCGGATGTCGGCATACAGCGTCTTCACGACGGCAGCCAGTTGCTCAGGCGTGGAGCCCCAGGGTTCATTCAGCAGGTCGTAGGCGGCCACCGAAGGCCGGTCCTTGTAGCGCTGCGCGATTTGCCGCCACAGCCAGCGGGTGCGTTCCTGGTACTCCGGTGTGATCCAGTACAGGTTCTTCTGCGCGCAGCCGCTGTGGTGCTCGGTGCCCTGGCTGCCCACCGCGCCATGCAGGTCCAGCACAACATACAGGCCGCGTTTTTCGGCCTGTTCGATGGCCTGGTCCAGGTAGTGCCAGGCATCGGGGCGCAGATGGCGCGGATTCTTCTCGTCCTCGATCACGCTCCAGATAAAGGGCAGGCGCACCAGGTTCAAGCCGAACCGGGGGATCAGGTCCCAGTCGCGCTGGGTGATCCAGTTGTCACGAAACAGCTTGATTAGTCGCTCGCGCTCGGCAAAACCAAAGCGCCGGTCCAGCACCGCTTCCAGCGTGCACTGGTCATTGACGGTGGCGTTCTCGCCGTAGCCCATCATCCAGAACTCGGGCAGCAGCCAGTTGCCCAGATTCACTCCCTTGAGCTGGACGGCGCTGCCATCGGCCCGGACCCACTTGGTGCCTTGCGTTTGCAGCATCGATGGTGGCACGATCGGGGCCGGGGGTACGGCGCTCTGGCTGCTTTGCGCCGAGGCCACAGCGCTGAACCCGACAAGCGCGAGAAACTGAATCGCCATCAGCGCGGCGGACCGGAAACCATCCAACTTGTTTTTGATCATAAAAATCCTATTCCGCCAATTCAAAGTTCGCATGCAAGCGGATGTCCGCCGCCGAGGCGCCTATCATCAACTCGAACTCGCCGGGTTCCGCACCCCATTGAAGGCGCTGGTTGTAGAACGACAGCTTTTCGCGATCGATCAGGAAACGCAGCGCCCTGCTTTCCCCGGGTTCGAGCCGTATTTTCTGGAAGTCCTTCAACTCCCGCACCGGACGCACGACCGATCCGACCTTGTCACGCAAATACAGTTGCACCACCTCTTCGCCAGCCAATTTGCCGCTGTTCTTCAGATTCAACGAAACTGCGATCTTCTCAGTACCCCGTATCGCCTTCTTGTCCAGCAAAAGGTCTGAGTATTCGAAGGTCGTGTAGCTCAGTCCAAAGCCAAACGGATAGCGCGGACTGCCCTCGAGGTCGATGTAGCCACTGACATAACCGGTGGTCGGACCGGTGGCAGACGGTCGCCCGGTATTGAAGCTGTTGTAGTAGATCGGAATCTGCCCTTCGCTGCGCGGAAAGCTCATGGTGAGTTTGGCCGAGGGGTTGACGTCGCCAACCAGCACATCGGCAATCGCGTTGCCGGCCTCGCTGCCCAGCCACCAGGTGTAGAGAATGCCCGGTACGTTGTCGGCGATCCAGTTGAAGACCAGGGGCCGACCGGCATTGATCAGCACGACGACCGGCTTTCCGGTGGCGTGCAGCGCTTTGACCAGGTCTTCCTGCACGCCAGGCAAGCGCAGGCTGCTGCGGCTTCTGGCTTCGCCGCTCATGCTGGCACTTTCGCCGACGCTGACGATAACCACATCGGCCTGCTTGGCGATTTCCAGGGCCTGTGCAAAACCGTCCCGGTTCTCGCCTTCGATCTCGCATCCTTTTGCGTACAGGAGTTTTGTGCCCTTGCCCAAGCGATTCTTCAGGCCATCCCACTGGGAGACGATGAAGGTCGAATAGTCGACATCGGGCAGGGTTACAGACCAGCCGCCGTGATTGTCCTTGAGTGCCTTGACCATCGGCCCGATGAAGGCGATAGTCTTCAGGTCCCTGGACAAGGGCAGCAGCTGGTTGCCATTTTTCAGCAGCACGATGCTTTTGGCGGCCATGTCCCGGGCCGCCTGGCGGTGCGAGGGCTGGTTCAACTCGGTCTTCTCGCGCACCGGATCGCTGAAGCGATAGGGGTCGTCGAACAGGCCCAGTTCGAACTTCTTGCGCAGCACGCGGCGCACCGCATCGTCGAGCAGCGCCAGGGGCACCTTTTTGTCTTCAACCAGTTGCGCCAGGTTGTTTCGATAGGCGTTGCTTTCCATGTCCATGTCGCTGCCCGCGCTGATGGCGGCCAGCGCAGCGCCCTGACTGTCCTTGACGTAGCCGTGCGTCATCATTTCCCCGATCGAGCCCCAGTCGGAGACGACGAAGCCGGTGAAGCCCCACTGGCCCTTCAGGATGTCGCGCTGCAGATATTTGCTGCCCGAAGCCGGGACGCCGTTCAGATCGTTGAAGGAGTTCATGAACGTGGCGGCGCCCGCATCCAGCGCGGCCTTGAACGGGGGCAGGTAGGTTTCCCACAGCATGCGCTCGCTCATGTCTACGGAGTTGTAGTCGCGCCCGCCGACGGCCGCGCCATAGGCCGCGAAATGCTTGGCGGTGGCCATCACGGCGTCGGTGTCGCCGAGCTGGCGGCCCTGAAAGCCCTTGACCCGCGCGAAGGCGATCTTCGATCCCAGGTAGGTGTCCTCGCCTGCGCCTTCCATCACCCGGCCCCAGCGCGGATCGCGGGCAATATCGACCATCGGCGCGAAAGTCCAGTGAATGCCGCTGGCTGCTGCCTCGGTCGCGGCGATTCTGGCCGAGCGCTCGATCGCTGCCAGATCCCAACTGGCGGCCTCGGCCAGCGGAATCGGGAAGGTCGTCTTGTAGCCGTGAATCACGTCCTGTCCGAAGAGCAAGGGTATCTTCAAGCGCGACTGCATGGCGACTTCCTGGTACTGCCGGGTGGAACTGGCGCCATGCACGTTCAGCATGGATCCGGCGCGGCCGTTCCGAATGTCTTCCTTGAGATTGCCTTTGAACATGACCGGGCCAGTTGCGTTCCAGTTGCCCGAGTACTGGGTCAGCTGGCCGATTTTTTCTTCCATGGTCATCTGCTTGAGCAGCGCTTCCACTCTTTCTTCAACCGTATTTGTCGCAGCGGCCATGGTCAGACTCGCCGCCAGGGACAGCAGAGTGACAGCGACAGTGATTGAAACGCGCTTCTTCATGAAATTATTCTCGAAATTGGTTTTGGCTTGGACCCGGCAAGCAGCTTCATCCGTGCGCTTCTCGGCACTGGCGCATCTGCCCGAGGGGCCGATATTAACTGCCGTCACGCGCTGCGGACACGGCAATCAGGCTTTCAGGCCTGAAATGCTAGCTGCCCGTCAACAATGGTGCAGCGCACACGACCAGGCAATTCATAGCCCGAGAACGGCGTGTGTTTGCCCTGACTCCGCAAGGCATCGGGCTGCACGGTCCAGTTTGCGGCCGCATCAAACACGCACACGTCGGCCGCAGCACCCACCACCAGGCAACCGATGCGGCCTTGTCTTTTTCCCAGCGCTGCGCCCAGCACCGAGGCCGGGCCACTGGTGATGACCTGTAGTGCACGTGCCAGGCTGATGCCACTGTCCGCACTCCATTTGAGCGCCAGACTCAAGAGCAGCTCGACGCCCGTGGCACCAGGCTCGCTCTCGGCAAACGGCAGGGCCTTGGCATCTTCGTCCACCGGAGTGTGGTCGGACACCAGCGCGTCGATCGTGCCATCGGCCAAAGCGGCGCGCAGAGCGTCGCGATCACCCTGCTGGCGCAATGGCGGGTTGAGCCGGGCCCGGCTGTCAAAATAGCCGATGTCGGCATCCGTCAGGTGCAGCGAGTTGATGCTGATGTCACAAGTCACTCTCAGCCCGTCGAGCTTGGCCTGACGCACCAAAGCCACGCCAGCGGCGCTGCTGAGCCGGCACAAGTGGACGCGTGCACCGGTGGCGCGCATCATTTCAAAAATCGTGTGCAAAGCAATCGTTTCTGCTGCCACCGGCACCCCGCTCAAGCCCAGGCGCGTGGCCAATGCACCACTGGCGGCCACGCCCTGGCCCAGACCCGGGTCCTGCGGCCGCAACCAGACCGCGTAACCAAAGGTGCTGGCGTACTGAAACGCGCGCAGCAGGACTTGCGTGCTGGCCAGTGGCACTTCGGCCTGGCTGAAAGCGACACAACCGGCCTCGGTGAGCTCCAGCATTTCGGACAGCGACTCACCTGCCAGATTGCGCGTCAGCGCCCCCAACGGGTAGACACGGGCCTGGTGCAGTTTTTCGGCGCGAAAACGCAGCATCTCGACCAGTCCGGGTTCGTCCAGCACCGGCTCGGTATCGGGCAGGCACACCAGGCTGCTCACGCCGCCGGCCACGGCAGCGGCCATCTCCGACTCCAGCATGCCTTCGTGCTCGTGGCCGGGTTCGCGCAAACGCACCGCCAGATCGACCAGGCCGGGCGCAACAATGCAACCGCTGGCGTCGATGATCTGGCTCGGCCGGAAATCGGTTGCTATATTTTTGATAGCTAGCAGCGCCCCATTGGCAAGCGCTACATCCGCAATTTCATCAAAACCACTGGCCGGATCGATGACCCGGCCGCCCTTGATCAAAATGGTCGTCAGTGTCTTCATATCAGGCCTCGTTCCCCGCGACGATGCTCATCGCCGCCATGCGCACCGCAATGCCGAATGTCACCTGCGGCAGGATCACGCTTTGCTTTCCGTCCACCACCGCTGAATCAATTTCGACGCCGCGGTTGATCGGCCCAGGGTGCATCACGATGGCGTCCGGCCGGGCCAGCTGGAGCTTTTCCGGCGTCAGGCCAAAGCTCTTGAAAAACTCCTGGCTGGAGGGCAGCAGTGCGCCGCTCATGCGTTCGTTTTGCAGGCGCAGCATGATGATGACGTCGCAGCCCCGGATGCCTTCTTCGAGTGTGTGGCAGACCCGAACCCCCATCGGGGCCATGTCGGACGGTACCAGCGTCTTGGGGCCAACCACACGGACCTCGGCGCAACCGAGCGTGGTCAGTGCGTGAATGTCGGAGCGGGCGACGCGCGAGTGCAGCACATCGCCGACGATGGCCACCGTCAGATTGGAAAAATCCTTCTTGTAATGCCGGATGGTGTACATGTCGAGCAAGCCTTGCGTCGGGTGCGCGTGACGACCATCACCGGCATTGATGACGTGCACATGCGGCGCCACATGCTGGGCAATCAGGTAGGGTGCGCCTGATTCACTGTGGCGCACCACAAACAGGTCGGCCGCCATGGCGCTCAGGTTGGCAACGGTGTCGAGCAAGGTTTCGCCTTTGGCTGCCGACGATTTGGCAATGTCCAGATTAATCACGTCCGCGCTGAGTCGTTTGGCCGCAATCTCGAAGGTGGTGCGGGTGCGGGTCGAATTCTCAAAAAACAGGTTGAATACGCTTTTGCCGCGCAGCAGCGGTACTTTCTTGACTTCGCGGTCGCTGACGCTGACGAAGTTGGATGCCGTATCGAGCACCTGAGTCAGGATGCTCCTGGACAAACCCTCGGTCGAGAGCAGGTGAATGAGTTCGCCGTGCTTATTGAGTTGGAGATTGCGTTGGTACAACATGACTTAGCGCGCCTTCACATTGAAACTGAATTGTCCTGCCTCGCTACGTGCCAGGGTCAAGGACTGGCCGGCCGGCAAGGTGACCCGGGCGGCACAAAGGTCGGCCTGAATCGGCAACTCCCGACCACCCCGGTCCACCAGCACTACCAGTTTGACGCTGGCCGGGCGCCCAAAGTCAAACAGTTCGTTCATGACCGCACGGACGGTGCGGCCGGTAAACAGCACGTCGTCGAGCAGGACGATGTCGGCCTTGTTCACGTCAAACGGTATTTGTGTTTGCGCGGCAGTGGTCATACCCCTATGGGCATAGTCATCGCGATGCAGCGAGGAGGAGATCACGCCTGGCCGATCCGTGAGCTTGAGGTCCCGCTGCAGACGCTCGGCCAGCCAGACCCCGCCCGAGGCAATTCCAACCAGACGCATACCAGGGCGAAACAGGGTCCGCATGCCGGCCAGCAGTTCAAGGTACAGCGCCTCGGCGTCGAGCACCAAATCGCTCATGGAATACTCCTCAAAAATTGTTCCAGAATGATGCAGGCCGACATCGCGTCCGCATCTCTTGCGCTCATCGACAGCGCTTCGGTCGTGGTGTAGCGCTCATCGACTTCAAACACCGGCAGCTTGAAGCGGCCAGCCAGCTGGCGTGCAAAACGCCGGGCACGCAGCGTGTTTTCGTGCTCGGCCCCGTCAGGATGAAAAGGCACGCCCACGACCAGCGCATCGGGCTGCCACTCCTTGAGCTGCTGTGCAATCTTGACAAAGCGGACATCGCCTTCGGCGCTGATGGTGCCTTGCGGCTGGGCGCTGCGCAGCAAGCGGTTGCCGACGGCAAAACCGGTGCGTTTGAGACCGAAATCGAATGCCAGAAAGGTCTGAAGCTTTTCAGGAACGCGCACCGAATCGTGGCCAGCACGCAGTTTGGGAGCTGGCATCACGATCGCGCTCATGCATGCCCCGCGTCGGGCGACAGCATCCACGACTCCAGGCCAAGCAGCAACAGCGCTTGATCGTAGCGCTGTGCCACCGGCGTATCAAAGATGACGCTGTTGTCGGCAGCGACAGTCAACCAGCTGTTTTCAGAGAGCTCGGACTCCAGTTGCCCTTCACCCCAGGCGGCATAACCCAACGACACCAATACTTTGCGCGGTCCGGCACCAGTTGACAAGGCCTCAAGCACGTCTTTGGACGTGGTCATCTCCAGCCCGCCCGGAATGGTCATGGTCGATGCATAAACGGACTCGACCGGCCGGTCTGCATCAGCAAAGGTTGCCTCATGCAGCACAAAGCCGCGCTCGGTCTGCACTGGCCCGCCCAGAAATACCGGTGCGTCGGAGAGGTCGGCACGGCACAGCGGCAGTTCCACTTTTTGAAACAGGCGCCTCATATCAATATCGCAAGGCTTGTTGATCACCAGCCCCAACGCGCCGCGCTCGCTGTGCTCACACAAATACACCACGCTGCGAGAAAAAATCTCGTCCTGCAACCCAGGCATGGCGATCAGGAAATGATTCGTCAGATTGGTAAGGGCAAAATCGTGCGGCATGCTGCGATTTTAGCGACCACATGAGCAAACATTTCGAAAATGGTTTGATGTGCTCGAGTTTGCGATGCCGAAGATTCTGACCAGAGCGGACACACCCTGTGGCTTTCCTGCCCCCTGCAATAGCGATTGGCGCAGTGTCGGGCCAGAACCGCCAGAGACCCATCGTCTCACACGAGAAGGCGCGAACCCTGACATGGCAACGCCAGCGCGCGGCAAGGAGCATTGATCTGGCCACCCCAGACCAGTATTTTGCTACATATTTGGGAGCAGCTTACGCAGTAGCAACGGTGCCTGACAAGCTATTTATGCCTCGGCCGGCGCGGCACAATACTGCCGCACCAAGGCAATCAGCTGTTCCTCTGAATACGGCTTGCCAAGATAGTGATCGACCCCCAGCTCACGAGCGTGCTCGCGGTGCTTCTCGGCGATCCGCGAGGTGATCATGATGATGGGGAGGTCGCGCAGCCTTGCATCGCCACGAATATTTCGTGCCAGATCGAAACCATCCATGCGTGGCATCTCAATGTCAGACAGCACCACAGAGGGTTTCTCTTCCTGCAATCGCTCCAGCGCCTGCAGACCGTCGTTGGCAAGCACCACCCGGAAACCTTCGCGTTTAAGCAGGCGCTGCGTGACGCGTCGCACAGTGATCGAGTCATCCACCACCAGCACCAATGGTGCCTGAGCGGCACTGGACACCGGGGAAATTCGCGGCGCGGCTCCCTGCTGGTCTGCGCTGCGCACCGCATCCAGACCGAGAAGGCGTGCCTGTTCGCCATAAACAGTCGCCAGTGCCACCGGGTTGTAAATCAACACCACCGCACCTGAGGCCAACACCGACAAGCCGGTCAAACCGGGCAAGCGCGACAACTGCGGTCCGAGGTTTTTGACGACCACTTCCTGATTGCCAAGCACTTCATCCACGTGGGCCGCTACCCTTTGACCGGCACTTCGGAAAATAACCACCGGCAAGGTCTTGCCGGCAATCTCGCTGCTATGGCCAGAGGCCTGCAACAGGGCTCCAGCCCAGAAGAAAGGAACTTGTTCACCGCCAAAATCAAAGACCTTGCTCTGGTAAGCGCGCTCCAGGTCGGTAGCGGGTATCCGGCGCACCATCTCGACCAGATTCGCCGACACGCCGATCATCAATTCGCCCATGCGCAACATGACCACGTTCGTCACTGCAGTGGTCAGCGGCAGCACCAGCTTGAACTTTGTTCCGTGGCCGCGCTCGGTCGACAGCTCGATATGGCCGCCCAATGCGTTGACCTCGGAGCGAACGACATCCATGCCAACGCCACGACCGGCCAGTTCGGTGACCTGCGAGGCAGTCGAAAAGCCCGGGACATAAATCAGGTTGGCGATGTCCGAATCCGTCACCGACTCACCCTCGCGCAATTGACCACCGGCCAGCGCTTTGTTGCGAATCAGGTCCAGGTCGAGGCCAGCACCATCGTCACTGAACTCCACCGTCACATCATTGCTTTGCTGCTGAAGGTTGATGTTGATCGTGCCCGCAGCCGGCTTCCCGGCGTTGACGCGAACTGCCGGATCCTCGATGCCGTGCGCCACCGCGTTGCGCAGCAAATGCTCAAATACCGGTGCCATGCGATCAAGCACCCCCCGGTCCATCTCGAGCGAACCACCCTTGATGGCAAGCTTGACCTGTTTACCGGCATCCTTTGAAGCCTGACGGACGGCACCGTACAAGCGATCCGAAATTCCCTCGAACTCGACCATTCTGGTGCGCAGCAGATCACGCTGCAATTCACGCGCCTGGCGCCCCTGAGCGATCAAATCATCTTCACTGCCCTCGACCGAGCGCTGCAGACTGCGCTGCACCGTAGCGACGTCATTAACCGACTCGGCCATCATTCGGGTCAGCTCCTGCACCCGGGTGAAGCGGTCAAACTCAAGCGGATCAAAGCCCTGCGCCGAGTCCTTGGCCTGTGCCAAGCGCGACTGCATCTGGGACTCCGACTGCAACTCGATATCGCGCAACTGATGCCTCAGGCGGTTCAAGTTGCCAGTCAATTCCCCCAAAGAACCACGCAATTGATCCAGGCGGGCGTCCAGCCGCGAGCGCGTGATCATGACCTCTCCCGCCTGGTTAACCAGGCGGTCCAGCAACTGCGAACGCACCCGCACGGTTTGCTGAGCGCCAGGACGCGGTGACGCGCGCGGGGCAAACGTTCGCGCGGCGGGCATGGCCACCGAAATTGGCGCGGTTTCCGGAGAAATCCCTTCGGCCAGTGCAGCAGGAGTCATTGCCGCGGCCGCAACCGTGCCGGCCTCTGGCAGACTCAACGCCTTTTCAGGTAATGCGCGCAGCTGGTCAAAATTGGTTTGTATGGCGTCAAAACGGGTGAGCAAGTGCTCCAACTGGGACGCCTGCAAACCCTCAATCCCCAGTTGCTCAATCACCGACTCCATCCGGTGCGCCATCTCGCCGAGGTGCATGGCACCGGCCAGACGCCCACTGCCCTTGAGCGTATGCAGAACACGCAGGACTTCGCTGCGAGCGCCCAGATTGTCCGGGCGCGCGGTCCATTGCCTCAAGGCGCCGCCGAGCTGCGGCAACAACTCAAGCGCCTCTTCCTCAAAAACCGGGAAAAGATCAACATCAAGCGTGTCAAGGACGTCAATCTCGGCACTCTCTTCACCAAGGAAATGCGGAGATTCAACGCTGGTTTCCGGCACCGGTGCAGGCTCGATCGCACTGCTCTCAACAAGCAGTTCAGCCGGCACCGAGACCTCTGGGATCACGCCGGAGTCTTTCGCACTGGCTTGGACTGCCTCCACACCTTCTTCGGCAAGCTGTCCCTGATCAAGCGCTGCCTCAAGCGCAATTTCCGGCTCCAGCATTTGTTCAAGGTACAAACTGTCTTCAAGATCACCGGCGACGGATGGAAATTCAGTTTCAAGAATCGCCCTGAGAGCGTCGAGCAGCGCCTGATCCGGCTCCTTGAGAAATCCGGCCGCGAACTGATGCAGCAAGCGACGAATATCTTCTGCCGCCTCAACGAACACTTTGGCATGCTCCGCGAGGCCTTGTCCATGAAGCCGCACATGTTGCAAGGCTTGTTCCAGTGCCCGCGCCATTTCAGACAATGCAATAAACCCCACGGTGGCGGAACACCCGGTCAGGGAGTGCGCCAATGCGACGGTTGAATCCGAAAGCGGTCGATGCAATTCCAGAGCCCACTCGCTCAACTCAGTGAGCAGGCGGCGCGACAATTCATCTGCCTCGTTCAAATAAACGTTGTAAAGGGGAATACCGATGCGCAGGGGTCCGATGACCTTGACCTGCTCTTCCAGCTCTGGCTCGACCACGCTGGCCGGCTCAGGCTGCGCTTGCACTTCGCTCGCAACAAGCGGGGTCGCTCCAAGTTCGGATGGCAATGTCTCTTTCTCGTCCGCGGCAACAACCGCTTCGACCGGCGCTTGCGGGACCTCGGGCATGTCGCCGAAATCAATCTCATCCAGGTTCAAAGTCAGGGCCTCGGCGGCCGTGGATGCTATCTCGTCGCCAGCGGTGGCTCGATCAGGGACCGCTTCAATTTCCCGGCTGGTAACCGCGTCCAGCATTTGCGTTGATTCGAAGTCAGGCTGCACTGTCTCCGGTGGCCCGGATACCTGCTCGGCTTCACCCGGCAACTCAAGCTCAATCCGTTGGTTATGCAGGCGCAGACCATCTGCGGCCGTGCGAAACAGCTGGGCACTCCACTGAGCATCATCTCCGGTCGCAATGTCTTCGACCCAGCGACCGAAGCCCTGCATCGCCTTGCCTGAGAGGCTGATCAAGTCATCGCTCGCCGGTTTCTGCTCGGCCAGCCAGCTATTGAGCACCTGCTCCATGGACCAGGCCGCCTCGCCAAACTCGTTGAGTCCCACCATGCGGGAACTGCCTTTAAGCGTATGAAAGGCGCGCCTCAGTGTCGTCTGCTGGGTCATGTCGGCCGGTTCTCCCGCCAGTTCCTTGACCGCATCCAGCCCCGCTTGAACCACTTCACGCGCCTCTTGCAGAAAGATGTCCTTCAGCTCGGTCTCGTCATCTTCCTCCGACTCGGAGGAGACTTGCTTCACCGGCTCTGGCGGTGCAACGACCCTCGGGCCGGCTCCTTCAGCTTGCACTTCCTCCGGCGGACGCACGACGGGCTGTTCGGCCACACCAGGCGCAGGCTCTTTCTCGCCCACCTTTTCACGACCCATCAAAGGCCTGAATTCACCCAGCTCCTCGTCATACACAAACAGATTCTTGGCCAGCGCGCGCTGGTAACTCAGCATGTCGATCAAGAAACCAAGAGCACCCAGACTGTTGCCTATTTTTTCAAAAATTCCCATGCGCGCGGCCGGCGCGTCGATGTCGTCGACCAGGAACTTCTCGACGCTGTCACGCATGCGCAAGGAGGCCAGCGCGGCTTGATCAAGACCCAATACCGAGAAAACGCCCCGCATCTGGGCGAGCTGGCTTGGAACCTCATGCAGCGGTAATTTATCGAGCGGATTGCGAAAGAAGGAATCCAGAGATTTTTCAATTCCCCCGAGCGTCGTTCGCAATTCGCCAACAACGCTACCCATGATCTGGCGATCGCTGACCCTGCGGTACAGTTCCTCCATCCAGCTCTCTAGCGGCTCGGGTTGCCCTCCGGCATTGACACGTTCCAGTCGCCTGGCAAGGCTGGCACTGCGCTCTGCCATATGCGAGTCGGCCGGATCCAGGTCTTCATAGGCGGCCTCGAGATACAACACAACGGTTGCCACTTCCATCGCAAGTGCGGGCGCCGGCGCTTCACCTGAACGCGCCGTGGCTTCAATTGCCTGAGTCAGCACGCGCACCAAATCACCGCTCTCCGGATGCAACTTCAACACCGAATCACTGACCAGGCTGAATTGATCAGTCGCCACCTTCAGCCGGTTGGTATCTCCCCCGGCCAGCGCGGACCAGGTCTCGGTGGCGGCGGCGATGCGCTTGCGCGCCTGAACCAGCAAGGCCGGATCGAAACGTCCAAACCGCGGCGTCTCATAGTCAAAAGGCTGGAGCTGGGTCAATCCGTAAGCGCCGCGAACTGCGGCGAGTACCGGCGCATCGGATGGCTGCGTTGGGACCGCCTGCGCACAGAAAAACAGCAAGTCCTGAACCAGCCGCTCGGAAATGCCCTTGTCGCCACCCGATAACATTCTGTATTGAAGAAGGATCCGGGACGCTGCGCGTTTGCCGTAAACATCCGATGGGCAAAGTCCCAGAGACACTGCCTCAAAATAGGCCGCACAAATCTTCCAGAAAACACGGATTTCCAGTGGCTTTTGGGCTGCGGCAAAACCCAGGCAAATGCCGCGCATGGCCTTTGCAGCCGCCTTGTCGGCGGACTTCACAACTTTCAGGACCAACCGGTCCAGGCGTGCCCGAACCGCTGAGTCGTAATCCAGCGGTGCTGCCTCTTCAGGCAAAACAACATCGATCCAGTGCAATTCAAGCGGCCACAAATCCGCCGGATGTACGCGCTCATCCCCCACCAGTTCCAGTACGTCACGGTACTGTGGAAACAAAGCCACGGACGAAGCGCTCTTCCCCCGCAAGACTCCTTCGAGGAATTCAGTCAACGCAAAACTGGCACGCTCGACCTTATTGGCAGCGTCAATACTGCATAGTTCGGGGCGCTGAACAAAGCGCTGAGCCAATGCCTCCATGGCACGCAACACCTTGGCCGGAGCCACCATGCCCACCATCTCAAGGGCGCCAACCGCTTGATGCAGTTGCTGGCGGGCGACGCGCAACTGGCTGGCATCCAGCGCCGCCAAATCCGAACCACGTGCCAATTCGGCGTCACGCACAAAACGGCGCAGCGCTTTAGTCGCGCCGTCCAGTGATCTGCGCAACTCATCGAGCACCCAGGCCAGAGGCCCGAGGTCGTGCATTGCGACTTCATTGGCGCCAGTCATGGCAGCGTTTTCTTGCATGGATTCGTGCACTCCCGGAGAGAACAGTTCAGATTGATGAGGTTCAGGCAATCTTGAACCGTGCCACAGACTGACGTAATTCTTCTGCCATTTTCGAGAGCTCCCGGACCTGAGCTGCGGTGGACCGCGTACCTTCGCCGGTCTGCTCGGTTACCGCAAAAATATGTTGAATATTCTCAGCCACCACGTTGGCCAGGTCGGCCTCACGCGAGGTTGATTTGGAAATCTGCTCAATCAGTTCGGCCAGACGCCGCGACACCTGATCGATTTCAGTCAGAGCAGTACCAGCGTTGTCGGACAACTTGGCACCTTCCACCACCCCTTGCGTGGATCGCTCCATCGCGCCCACCGCATCCTGCGTATCAGTTTGAATGGCCTTGACCAGCGCCGAAATCTGGCGCGTCGCATCGGCTGAGCGTTCGGCCAGGCGCTGCACTTCCTCGGCCACCACTGAGAATCCGCGTCCAGCCTCTCCCGCGGAGGCTGCCTGGATCGCCGCATTCAGCGCCAACACGTTGGTTTGCTCAGTAATGTCCGAGATCAGTTCCGTGATCTCACCAATTTCCTGGGAAGACTCGCCCAGACGCTTGATTCGTTTTGACGTTTCCTGAATCTGATCGCGAATTGAATTCATACCCCCGATCGCGTTTTGCACCGCCTGCAAGCCCACTTCAGCCGCCTGCAGCGACTGCCTGGCGACCGAAGCCGACTCCTGCGCCTGTGTGGAAACTTCGTTAATTCGCGACGCCATATCCACTACCGAGCGGCCAGTTTCCCGAATTTCATGCAGTTGCTCGTTGGATGCGGCCAGCAGTTCGGTGGAAGTTGTATCCACATCAGCCGTGGTCTGCGCCACCCGGGTTACCGTGTTTTGCACGTTACCGACCAGCGACCGCAACTCCTCCACCGTATAGTTGACCGAATCCGCGATGGCCCCGGTGATGTCTTCAGTAACCGTCGCCTCCTGTGTCAAGTCGCCCTCGGCCACTGTCTGCAACTCATTCATCAAACGCAGAATGGCCGCCTGATTGGCGTCGTTCACCCGTTTTGCTTCCTGTTTCTGGCCTTCGGCATCCACGCGCTGCGACTCTGCAACAACCTGACGCTTGCGACTGTCCTGAAGTTGCACGTAGGACAGCCCGGCGGCGCAAAGCAAGGCCAGCAAGGCCGAGCCCACCAACATCAACAACGCCGTGGCGCCAAGGCCCGACTTAGACGAAAGCTTTTCCTGCAGCTCTTCCAGACCACGACGCAAAGGTTCGCTTTCGCCAACGATGGAAACTTGCGCCTCTCTGGCCGAAACCAGCCCTTGAAGATTGCCCAAAATGGCGCCCGCCTGCGTGCGGGTTTCCTCAAACAACTTGATCAGGGCCGCCAACTGCTCACGGGTTTGCGGATCTTTGGAGGCCGTCAAACGCAGTTCAGGGCTACCGTCGAGCATGCCCTGCGCGATTTCCTTGAACGAGTTCAAATCCTTGCCCAGCAAAAAAACCGCTTCCGGACTGACACCCTCAACCGTCAGGAATTCATTCGAAGACTTGCCAATGCGCTGCGTCAACATCACCAGTTGCCCAGCCGCCGAGATTTCAGTGGCCGCCGCATTTTGCTGCAGCTTGAGAGATGACACCGTCTCCGCAATCTCCAGCAGATCCGAAGACTGCCGATTGATGAGTCGAAGCGCTGCACCCACCTGAGTCAGGATTTTCTGCTGCGACATCACCACCGCCGCATTTTTTTCCGCTCGTTCCACCAGGGGTGTAATCTTGTCCAGAATGGGCTGGAAGTCTGTACTCAGAGCGTTCAGTTTCATTTGGCTATCGCCGGCTTTCAGGCCACGCACCGACTTGCCCAGAACGCCAGAGCTCTGCGCCACCTCGGGGAACGCCTGAATGCCACCGACCAGCGCCTGAGAAACCGATTTCGCCAGCCGCTGCGATTGCATCAAGGAATTACCTGTCGCCTCAATCTGCTGCGCTACCCGGTCGGCCTGTGTCAACGCAAACAAGGTTACACCGGCGAGAAAGACCAATGCCAAACCCAGCACGACGGACAACAGCCTTTGGTGCTGGACCACTGTCTTTCTTCCCAGAACGGGCAGCGCAATGAGCTTGTCGGCTTCTGCATCGCCCCCCTCGCCTGAGTCCGGCGCGGAGCCGGGCGCTGCTGCCGGTGGTACCGCCTCATTGTCATTTGCGCCTTGCATGTGCGCAGTCACCACCGGATCCATCATGGCGTCTGGCATGGCAAGACTCAAACTGGACTCATGCTCGGGTTCAGATGTTTTTTTGGTAAATAAGTTTTTCAGTTGATCGACGACGGACATGATGAGACCTTAGGTAAAAACTTAAGCGCTGATGCTGAGAAATTGGGGAAGTTGCGACAAAGACTGCAGATTGATCTCCTGCCATGGCACCCCATTGAGGTCAATAAACCGGCTGCCAAAATATACGGGAGAACCCTCGGGAGAAACCGCTGCTTCGGCGAATGCCTCACGCTTGCGAAGCCCTGCCAATGCATCCACCATCAAAGCGCAATTGAGCTCCAGTGAGGCATTGAAAGTAACAACGCTGGCCTGGGCGATCGACTGCTCGGTTCTGGCCAAGCCCGATCCATCGGTCAGAAAACTTGCCAGATCAACCACGCCATAAAGACCACCCCGAAGATTGATCACGCCCATGAACCAAGGGCGCGAATAAGGGACGTGTTGAACATTGACCAGCGGAAATATCTCGCCCGATTGCGCCAGCGGAAAAAGATAGTTCGCTTCGCCCGCCTTGACAGCCAGCCAGGAAGGCGAAACGCCTTCTGAGCGGGCCGCCTGCAATCGACTTGCCAAGCGGGTCTGGAGTTCTCTGAGAGCTTCGCGATTAGCCATGTGGTATCGGCGATTTCAACCCAAAGCCTTGATCTTGACCAGGAGATCGGCCGCATCTATCGGTTTGGTGATGTAGTCACGCGCGCCTTGGCGCATGCCCCAAACCCGGTCAGTCTCCAGACTCTTGCTGGTACATATGATGATCGGAATGTCCGAGTACTCAGGGGTACGGTTTATGGACCTGGTGAGCTGAAATCCGTTTTGGCCCGGCATCACAATATCCATCAGAATCAGGTCAGGTTTTTCTTCGGCAAGACGTCGAAGCGCCTCATCCGCGCCCTCTGCCGTGCGAACCGACATGCCGTTCTTTTGCAACAAATTGCTCATGAACATCAACTCCGTTTTCGAGTCGTCCACGATCAATACTTTTTGGATAGCCATCAATTTACTCCTTGCGTCACTTTGCCAAACTGCTGAACAGCCTGCAGCAACTGGTCTTTGGTGAATGGTTTTGTCAAATAATCCTGCGCCCCGACCATGCGCCCGCGCGCCTTGTCAAAAACACCATCCTTGGAAGACAGCATGACGATGGGCACACCCGAGAACCGTGCATTGCGTTTGATGATGGCACAAGTCTGGTAGCCGTCCAGCCTGGGCATCAGAATGTCACAGAAAATGAGATGCGGCTGGTAATCGCTGACCTTGGCCAGCGCGTCGAAGCCATCCTCGGCGAGCACAACTTCGTGCCCTCCCTGCTTGAGAAAAATCTCGGCACTGCGACGGATCGTATTGCTGTCGTCAATCACCAGAACTTTGAAAGTCGATCCAGTCGTATTCACAAAACAATGCTCCTGAACTGACGGTTAATCTTAGCGATGGTACTCATCCTCAAAAAAGGCGCTCAAATTTGCACCATTTCGAAATCCTCCTTGCGCGCGCCACATTCCGGACAAGTCCAGTTGATCGGCACGTCGCGCCAAACTGTGCCCGGCGCGATACCATGATCAGCATCTCCCGTTGCCTCGTCATAGATCCAGCCACAAATCAGACACATCCATGTTTTACTTTCGCTCACAGCTTAAAGGGCCTTCGAATAGAATGCAATCAATGAATAAAGGCGGCATCAGTAATATATCCGGTGCGCGCCACAAGCCACGATATTCTGCCTGAAGAAATACATCGGCCTGCGTATGTCTCCCCCCACGGTTTCCCTAGTAGCCACGGAGCAGCAGCAAGCGGCAGTGCCGGCCTGCGTCATGGCGTTCAATGCAAACGATCCCAGCGGTGCCGCAGGACTCGCCGCCGACGTGGGCGCCATTGCTTCTGTGGGTGCGCATGCGCTGCCCGTCCTGACCGGAGCTTACGCACGCGATACCGCGGAGATTTTTGATCACTTTTCACTCGACGAAGAAGCGGTGACTGAGCAGGCCCGCGCCGTCCTGGAGGACATCCCGGTTCAGGCTTTCAAGGTTGGGTTTGTCGGTTCACCGGAAAACCTCGGCGCGGTGGCGGCCATCGCCGCCGACTATGCGGATGTTCCCCTGATTGCCTACATGCCCGACCTTTCCTGGTGGAACGAAGTCCAGATTGACCGGTACCTGGACGCCTTCAAGGAACTGATACTGCCCCAGACTGCGGTGTTGGTAGGAAACCACAGTACCTTGTGGCGCTGGCTGCTTCCCGACTGGAGCACACAGCACAGTCCAAACGCACGGGATCTCGCCCGAGCCGCCCACTCCTTTGGTGTACCCTGGACGCTGGTGACCGGCGTGTCACTGCCCGACCAGTTCGTCGACAACGTATTGGCGTCGCCGCAAGCCGTGCTGCTCAACGAGAAATTTGAACGCTTCGAAGGCGTTTTTTCGGGTGCCGGCGATACGCTCTCGGCGGCTCTTGCGGCGCTGCTGGCCAGTGGCGATGAACTGCCGGAAGCCTTCACGGAAGCACTAAGCTACCTGGATCGCTGTCTGGAAGGCGGTTTTCGCCCCGGCATGGGCCATGTCGTTCCTGATCGGCTGTTTTGGGCAGCGCCGGCAGATGATCCAGAATCGGCAATCGGTCAAACCAGCATTTCTTCATCCTCAATTTCTTCAATCGACCCCTCACCCCATGACACTCAACCCTGATCTCAACCACACGCTTTTCGAACGCGCCAAACGAGCGATCCCTGGCGGCGTCAATTCCCCGGTCAGAGCCTTTAAGGCCGTTGGTGGCACGCCGCGCTTTGTCAAACGTGCGCAGGGAGCCTATTTTTGGGACGCCAACGACCAGCGCTACATCGACTTCATTGGCTCCTGGGGCCCGATGATTCTGGGCCACGGTCATCCGGCTGTCGTCGAGGCGGTTCAAGCGGCGGTGCTCGAAGGTTTTTCTTACGGTGCACCAACCGAGCGCGAGGTCAAACTGGCCGAGGAAATTTTGCGCCTGGTGCCGTCCATGGACATGGTGCGGCTGGTGAGTTCCGGAACCGAAGCGGCGATGAGCGCAATTCGCCTGGCGCGGGGCGCCACCGGCCGCAGCAAGTTCATCAAGTTTGAAGGCTGCTACCACGGTCATGCCGATGCGCTGTTGGTCAAAGCCGGTTCCGGCCTGGCGACCTTTGGCAATCCGACCAGCGCCGGCGTGCCGCCCGAGGTGGTGCAGCACACCCTGGTACTGGAATACAACAACCTGGAGCAGCTTGAAGAGGCCTTCGCCAAACAGGGTCGTGAGATCGCCTGCCTGATGATGGAGCCGATCTGCGGCAACATGAACTTTGTGCGTGCCGCGGTGCCTTTTGTCAAGCGCTGCCGTGAACTATGCAGCCAATACGGCGCCTTGCTGATATTTGATGAAGTGATGACCGGTTTTCGGGTTGCATTGGGCGGAGCACAAAGCGTTTATGCGCGTGACATTCCCGGTTTCGAGCCCGATATGACGGTGATGGGTAAAGTCATTGGCGGCGGCATGCCGCTGGCAGCATTTGGCGCCAAGCGCGCCGTGATGGAACATCTGGCGCCGCTAGGCCCGGTTTACCAGGCCGGTACGCTATCCGGCAACCCGGTAGCCACCGCCTGTGGCCTGGCCACCTTGCGTGAAATCAGCAAACCCGGTTTTTTCGACGCACTCTCAAGTACCACACGCTCGCTGGTGGATGGTTTGAAAACTGCCGCTGCCGAAGAAGGCGTAGCGTTCAGCGCCGACAGCGAAGGCGGCATGTTCGGCTTCTTCCTGCTTGACCCCCTGCCGCACAACTACGCCCAGGTGATGAAAAGCGATAGTGCCCATTTCAATCAGTTGTTCCATGGACTGCTGGAGCGCGGTGTGTACATTGCACCGGCCCTGTATGAAGCCGGCTTTGTGAGCGCAGCGCATACCGAAGCAGACATTGCGGCGACTGTGGCAGCAGCACGTGAGGTCTTCAAACTGCTCTCAAAATAATAGCATGTTGCGGTTCATTGACGGCGCTTAACACCCAATTGCTTGCCCGACAGTAAAGACGGCAAGGTAAAGCGGGAGCGCTAAGGACGACCTTCAACCGATCGGACTCGCGCCTGCGTTTGCGGGACCGTGCATGCTTGACACAGCAACATCGCCAGGCGCCGCAGAGCCTGCCAGCCATCGACCGGCCAGTCCGGCTGCTTGAGGCCCTTGACAATCCCGTCCACTTGATGCGCAGCGTGAAGCAGATGGGCCAGAGCCGTGTCACTCAAACGCGGCAGCACGCGCTCGAACAATCGTTCTTTGGCGCCCCATACACGCTGCTCCCGCAGCGCCATGGGCAAGGGTCGTCCCTGACCGATCGCATCCTTGACGCGCTTGAGCGCGCGAATGTCTTCACCCAGGGTGTAATGCACCAGAACCTCGGCTTCGCCTTCGGCCTGCAAACCGTCCAGCATGCGTTGCACCCGAATCGTCTGACCTGCCAGCACAGCCTCCGAAAGTTTGAAAACATCGTAGCGCGCGACGTTCAACACCGCGCCTTCGACCTGCTCGAAGCTCAGCGCGCCATCATCAGAACCCGGTGAGTCCACCGGGAACAACAGCGCCAACTTCTGGATTTCCTGATGCGCCGCCAGCAAATTGCCTTCCACACGGTCGGCAAAAAACTGCAGCGTGCGTTGCCCTTCTTCGCCTGCGGCCACCCGCTGCCCTTGAAGCGAGAGCCGCTGGGCAATCCATTGCGGCAGAAAGGCGCGCTCGACCGGTTCGACCTGCAGGGTGACGCCGAAACTCTCCAGCGCGGCAAACCAGGCGCCGCTCTTGCTCGCTTTGTCCATACGCGGCAACATGACCAGGGTCAGCGTCGAATCATTGCCAGGCGATTGCTCCGCCAACTGCTGAATCGCGGCACTGCCCGCAGTACCCGGTTTGCCCGTGGGAATGCGCAGCTCAATCATCTGCTTGTCGGCAAACAGGCTCAACGAGCCGCCAGCCGCCAGCACTTCACTCCAGTCAAAAGACGCACCCAGGACCGTGTGCGAGCTACGTTCGGTAAAACCTTGCAGGCGGGCGGCCGCGCGAATTGCATCCGCGGCTTCCTGGATCAACAAGGGCTCGTCGCCATGCAGCGTGTAGAGGCTTTTCAGGCCTTTATGCAAGTGATTGGCGAGTTGATTCGGGGCTAGCTGCATGAGCTTTCAAAGATCTCTTGTCTGATCAGTTGGGGACAGCGCTGCCTCACTTCGTTCGCGCCGCCGCAGTCGGTCCCACAAGCTCTCACGGCAATTTGACGCTGGCCAGGCGGCGCATCAGTTGCTGCACGATATCGGTTTGCATATCGCGGTACAGCATTCCCTCCTCCGCCTCTTTGGCCAGCACGGCAGATTCATTGAAGCTGATGTCTCGCTGCTGCACAATTTCTGAGTCCGGTGTCAGCTCTTTGCCCTGTGGCGTGTGAACCCTGAATTTCAAGCGGATGCGCAATTGAAACTCACGTACCTGACCCGAACTGTTGACACCCACGACCACTTTCTCGCGCTGTTCCTGCGCCAGATCGAGCACCACCTGGGCCTGCGTCAACGGCTCGTCGGCGGCCAGCACATGCACCGCGCTGCCAACCGAACGACGCAACTCGATGGCCAGCGCCCCGCCTGGATTGGGCATGATCGCCAGCGTTTGAAAGGCATAATTTTGATTGCCACGCAGTTTGAAGCCACAAGCGCCCAATGCCAAACCGGCCAGAATCGTCAGCGCAAGAGCCGGGCGACGCTTCATATTCACTGTTCAGATCACCACGTTGACCAGACGACCTGCCACGACGACGACCTTCTTGATGCCAGCACCTTTGGCCTGCTTCTGGAAGACCTCACTGTCAATTGCCGCACGTTCTATGGCTTCCCTGGAAGCACCGGTAGGCACCACGATGGAACCTCTGAGCTTGCCGTTGATCTGCAACATGAGCTCAATTTCATCCTGCTCCAACGCGGACGTATCCACCTTGGGCCACGGCGCGTCGAGCAAATCGCCCAGCGCATCGGCATAGCCCAAGCCGCTCCACAAGCTGTGCGCGATATGCGGAGTAACCGGGTAGAGGCAGCGCAAAAGGATGCTCAAGCCCTCAATCAATGCCAGCTTGGCACCCGCGGCGTCGGTGGCTTTGAATTCCTCCAGCGCGTTGATCATCTTCATCGCGCCCGAGACCACAGTGTTGTACTGCATGCGCTGGTAATCGTAGTCGACCTGCTTGAGAACCGTGTGAATCTGCCGTCGAAGGACCTTCACCTCTTTCCCAAAATTTGTACTATTTAGACCTATAGCCTTCGTCAGGCTTGCGTCAACAGCTATCTTATCGATAGCAGACAGCTTGACGCCAAAGCCCCAGACACGGCGCAGGAAGCGGTAGCTGCCTTCCACCGCAGCGTCGTTCCACTCCAGCGTGGCCTCGGGCGGCGCGGTGAACATGGTGTAGAGGCGGGCCGTATCGGCGCCATACTTCTCGATCAGGTCCTGCGGGTCGACGCCGTTGTTCTTGCTCTTGCTCATGGTGCCCACACCCTCGTAGGCGATGAGCGTGCCTGCAGGCAAGTCGCCTTTGGCCTCCTTGAGCCTGGCGCCCGTGACTTTGCCGCCCGCGTCGTGAATATCTTCCACCTCATGCGGCCAGAAGTACTCGATGCCGCCCTTCTCTGTTCTGCGCAAGTAAATGTGATTCAGCACCATGCCTTGCGTCAGCAGCTTGGTGAAGGGTTCATCGACCTTGACCAAGCCCAGGTCGCGCATCACCTTGGTCCAGAAACGTGCATAAAGCAGATGCAGGATGGCGTGCTCTATGCCGCCGATGTATTGATCCATCGGCATCCAGTAGTCGGCACCGCCGGCCACCATCTGCTGGTCGTTCCTCGGGTCGCAGTAGCGCATGTAGTACCAGCTGGAGTCCACAAAGGTGTCCATGGTGTCGGTCTCGCGCCGCCCGGCTGCGCCACAGATCGGGCAGGTCACACCGGCATGGAAGCCCTCATGTTTGTGCAGCGGGTTGCCCGAGCCATCGGGCACGCAATCCTGCGGCAGCACCACCGGTAAATCCTTCTCGGGCACCGGCACGGCACCGTGTTGCGGGCAGTGAATGATGGGGATCGGCGTGCCCCAATAGCGCTGGCGGCTGACGCCCCAGTCGCGCAAACGCCAGGTGGTTTTTTTCTCACCCAGACCTGCTGCAGCAAGTTTATGGACCACAGCGTCGACCGCCTGCTGGAACGGCATGCCACTAAAGCTGCCGGAGTTAATGGCCACACCGCGCTGCTTGTCGGCGTACCAATCCTGCCAGCGCTCGTAATCAAATTCTTCACCGTCCACATGCACCACCTGCTTGATCAGCAGACGGTATTTCTTGGCAAACGCAAAATCGCGCTCGTCGTGTGCCGGTACCCCCATCACGGCGCCATCGCCATAGCTCATCAGCACATAATTGCCGACCCACACCTCAATCGGCGCCTGCGTCAGCGGATGCGTCACGAAGAGCCCGGTGGCCATGCCCTTCTTCTCCTGCATGGCGAGCTCAGCCTCTGTGGTGCCACCGGTCTTGCATTCGTCGACAAAGGCGCAAAGCTGCGGGTTGCCTCTGGCGGCATGCAGCGCCAACGGATGCTCCGGCGCGACGGCGCAAAAGGTCACACCCTTGATGGTGTCAGCGCGGGTGGTGAAGACATACAGGCGACCGCCCCCGATCAGGGCACCGGTCGCATCCCGAATGTCGTGAGTAAACGCAAAACGCACGCCTTCAGACTTGCCAATCCAGTTCTCCTGCATCAGCTTGACGCGCTCGGGCCATCCAGGCAAGCCGGTTTGCACCTGGTCCAGCAATTCCTGCGCGTAGTCGGTGATCTTCAGGTAGTAGCCCGGAATCTCACGCTTTTCAACCACGGCGCCGGTGCGCCAGCCCTTGCCGTCGATCACCTGCTCATTGGCCAGCACCGTCTGGTCCACCGGGTCCCAGTTCACGACCTGGGTCTTGCGGTAGGCGATGCCTTTTTCGAGCATCTTCAGGAACAGCCACTGATTCCACTTGTAGTAAGCCGGGTCGCAAGTGGTCACCTCGCGGCTCCAGTCGATGGCCAGCCCCATGGCCTGCATCTGCTGCTTCATACAGGCGATGTTGTCGTAGGTCCACTTGGCCGGCGGCACGCCATTCTTCAAAGCCGCGTTTTCGGCCGGCAGACCAAACGCATCCCAACCCATGGGCATCAACACGTTGTAACCATTCATGCGCAGGTAGCGCGTGAGCATGTCGTTGATGGTGTAGTTGCGCACATGACCCATGTGCAGTTTGCCGCTGGGGTAGGGCAGCATGGAGCAGGCGTAGAACTTCTTCCTGGACACGTCTTCCGTCACACGGTAGGCGTCAGACGCTGACCAGTGATCCTGAGCGACTTTCTCGACAGCTAGATGATTGTATTTTTCTTGCATTTGGATTTACTCTGACGATCAGGGGATCGTTGGTACCCGATTCTAGGGTTTGACGGGGGTCATCGCGTCAGCTGCCGCACTGAGCGTCGGATCGGCTACAAAACCAATCCGGTTCAACCCGGCTTTTTGTGCCATGCCCATCACCTGCACGATGCGTCCGTAGGGCACTGTCGCGTCGGCACGCAACTGGACTTCAGTTTCAGGATTGGCTTTGGCGATTTGCACCAGTTGAATTTGCAGCGCATCGAGCGCCAGCGCTTGCTCGTTCAGAAAAGCTTGCCCGGCCTTGTCCACCACCAGGGTGACAAACTTCGCCGCGTCACCCGGTTTGGCCGCTTCGGTCTTGGGCAGATCGAGCTTGATGGAGCTCGCCAGCAGAGGCGCCGTGAGGATGAAGATCACCACCAGCACCAGCATCACGTCAACCAGCGGCGTGACATTGATCTCGCTCATCGGCGATGAGCCTTGGGTGCGCTCTAAACGGCCAAAAGACATCGGGGTCTCGATCAGCTCAAACAATCAAGGTCGGCTGGCTGGCAAGCAGTTCGCGCAAATCGCGGGCAAACCCTTCCAGCGCAGCCTCGATGTGGCCGACCGAGCGTCCGTGCACGTTGTATGCCAGCACGGCCGGAATCGCTACCGCCAGACCGGCAGCCGTCATGATCAAGGATTCCCCCACCGGGCCCGAGATCTTGTCAATCGTCACCTGGCCCGCATTGGCAATGCCGATCAGGGCATGATAAATACCCCATACCGTGCCCAGCAAACCGATAAACGGGGCAGTGGCGCCGACGGTGGCGAGCAACACCTGGCCATACTGAAGTTTTGCCAGGGACGCATGCAAGGCGTCGCGCAACACACGGGTCAATTGCTGCGACTTGTCGCCGGCCGCCGCCAAAGTGCCATCTGATTCGATTTTTGTAGCTACAACCATGGGAAGGACCAGCTCTTCACGGTCAAAAGCCTTTAACTTCTGAACCGCCTCATGCACTGTCGCCGAACTCCAGAACCCGGCGACACAGCGCACGACATCGCCACTGGCGCGACGCAGCAACCAGGTCTTCCACAGAATGACGACCCAGCTTCCCACTGACATCGCCAACAAGAGCAAGGCCACCGCCCTGCTCACGCCATCGCCCTGCAAAAACAACTGCGCCGCGTTCATTTCAGGTTCAGCACATCGAACATATCGAATAAACCAGCGCTTCGGGATTTGAGAAAACGCACTGCGCGCAGGCTACCCTGCGCATAAGTGGCACGACTGGACGATTTGTGGCTGATCTCGATGCGCTCGCCGATCCCGGCAAACAGCACGGTGTGGTCACCCACAATGTCACCGCCGCGAATGGTGGCAAAACCAATCGAGGACGGATCGCGCTCGCCGGTGACACCCTGGCGCGCGTAGACCGCACATTCCTTGAGGTCGCGTCCCAACGCGTTGGCAACGACCTCGCCCATTTTCAGGGCGGTGCCCGAGGGCGCATCAACCTTGTGGCGATGATGCGCCTCGATGATTTCAATGTCATAGCCGGTGGCCAGCGCTTTGGCTGCCATTTCAAGCAGTTTGAGCGTGACATTGACACCGACACTCATATTCGGTGCCATCACAATGGCGATATCGCGCGCAGCAGCTGCAATCTCGGCCTTCTGTGCGTCGCTGAACCCGGTCGTGCCAATCACCATGTTGACACCCAATTCACGACACACCTGCAAATGGGCCAGCGTGCCCTCGGGCCGGGTGAAATCAATCAGCACCTGGGCATTTGCCAGGCCATGGCTTAAATCAGCGCAAATCGCCACACCGCTTGACTGACCGAGAAACGCAGCAGCATCAGTGCCCAGCGCCGAGTTGGTGGCAACATCAAGCGCTCCAACCAGCGTGCAGTCGTCTGCCGCCCTGACCGCTTCGATCAGCATCTGCCCCATGCGCCCGCAAGCGCCCGCTACTGCGATCCGTTGGCTCATGGTTAGCGCTCCGGTGACTCCAGCGGAGGGTAGCTCTTGGACACCGCCGTCAGCGGCTTCGTCTCGACGCTCTTGGTCGGGGTCGGCAGCTGTTTCAGGCTCTCTTCAGACATTTCCAGAACCGGAACCTTGCCAAAACTGCGCCCGGAATCAAGCGACGCCACAAACTCTGCTTCTGTCGGCAGGGCGTCGGCCTCGACACGCTCAAGCACATCGCCTTTGAAAAACACGGTGACTTTGCGCGCCTGCGGCTCAGCGCCCTGGCGCTTGAAAGTAAACACATAATCCCAACGCTCGGCATGAAAAACACTGGCCAGCAAGGGCGTCCCCAGAATATCCCGAACTTGCGCCCGGCTCATGCCGGGTTTGACCGCAGCCGCCTGCTCTTTGGATACAAAATTGCCCTGGACAATGTCTATCTTGTAAGGTGTGACGATCCCGGCAATGCGGGTGCTGGCACTGTTCAGGCTGCCACAGGCCACCAGGCTTGCGCTCGCGGCCAGGAGCAGACTCAACCAGGCACGATGACGTAGAAAATCAGACATGGAATGTGATGTGATGTGGCGATATGATTGAATCATTGTACCGACTGTCCCTGCGAGGGCAGGCCTGCCTGCGGGCAAGAGAGAAAGGCCTCCATGACCAAGATTGACGAACTCAAAAGTACCGGACTCAAGGCGACCTTGCCGCGGCTGAAAATACTGGAGATATTTCAGACCGGCAGTCTGCGCCACATGACTGCCGAGGATGTGTTTCGGATCTTGCTGCAGGACCGCTCCGACGTCGCATTAGCCACGGTCTACCGGGTGTTGGCCCAGTTCGAACAAGCGGACATCCTGACCCGCAGCCATTTCGAGAGCGGCAAGGCGGTCTACGAACTTAATGAGGGGCAGCACCACGACCATCTGGTATGCCTCGATTGCGGCAAAGTCGAAGAGTTCTACGATTCGGAAATCGAGAAACGCCAACACGCAGTCGCCAGGACCAAGGGCTTCTCCATTGCCGACCATGCACTGAGCCTCTACGCCCATTGCAATCGGGACCAGTGCCCCAATCGACCTGCGTCGGCAGGCAATCCATAGCAGTGGAGAACCCGCCACCAAACGCGCTGCCAAGCGTTATTCGGCCGCGCTCATGGCTTTGCGGTGGCGTTCGACAAACTCCTGGTAAGTATCTATGCCGCGCAACTGAAGTATGGTGTTTCGCACCGCCGCCTCCACCAGCACGGCGATATTGCGGCCCGCCACCACCTGAATAACCACTTTTCGCACCGGCACATCCAGCACATCCTGGGTCAGCGGTTCATAGGGAATGCGCTCATAGTCGCGCTCCATCGTTTCGCGCCGAACCAGATGCACGATCAACTTGAGACGCATCTTGCGACGAACCGCGGTTTCACCAAATATGCCCCTGATATCGAGCAAGCCAATACCCCGAACTTCAAGCAAATTGATCAGCAGCTCAGGGCATCGGCCCTCAATCGTGTCCTGATTGATGCGATACAGATCGACTGCATCGTCAGCCACCAGACCGTTGCCACGGGATATCAACTCCAGCCCCAGTTCGCTCTTGCCCAAGCCGGATTCACCTGTGATCAACACCCCCAGGCCCAGAATATCCATGAACACGCCATGCATGGTGCAGCGGTCTGCAAAATGCTTGGACAAATAGGCACGCAGCACATCATTGACAAATGCCGATGAACTCTTGGTCGCAAACATCGGAATCTGGGCGCGTTCGCACATCGACATCAGGGCCTCTGGCGCAGTCTGTCCATCGGCCAGGATCAGCACTGGCGGCTCCAGCGTGACAATGCGCGAAATCCGGCGCGCCCAGTCGTCGGCCACACCGTTGGTGATGTAGGCAATCTCGCGCTGACCCAGAATCTGCACACGATAAGGGTGAATGTAGTTGAGGTAACCGACCAAATCGGCCCCTGATCGCGCACCCCGGACCGCCGCTTCATCAAAACGGCGCTCCGACGCTCCCAGACCCGCCACCCACTCCCACTTCAGGGTGCCGCGAAACTCCTCAAACAAGGCATCGGCGCTGATGACAGTGGGTTTCACATCAAATCCATAAACCGCTGGTCAATGTCAGCCGCCAATCAAGCCATTTGCGCCGATTGCCATTGGAGAATGAGCGCATGCAGGTCAGCCGAATTCTTGCCGGCGACAAGTTTTTCCCGCAAACTGGTGTCGCTCAGCATTTCGGCAATTTCTGACAGGATTTCCAGATGCTTTTGTGTCGCCGCCTCGGGTACCAGCAAAAAAATCAGCAGCTTCACGGGCTGTTCGTCAGGCGCGTCAAAGCCGATCGGCTGTGCCAATTGCAGCACTGCAGCCATGGGCGCCTTGAGCCCCTTGATGCGCCCATGCGGAATGGCAACACCGTGGCCTAACCCGGTTGAACCGAGGCGCTCTCGCGAAAACAGGCTGTCAGTGACCAGCGAACGACTCAAGCCCTGAATGTTTTCAAACAGCAATCCGGCTTCCTCAAAAGCCCTCTTTTTGCTGGTGACATCGACCTGCGCAAGCACTTGTGCGATCGGAAGAATGGATGCGAGTCGGTTCATCATTATTTTTTGAATTATGCACGCAAGCCGCGTTGGGCCAAAAAAAAGCCGCACGACATAGCGGGCGGCTACTTGGCACTGAGGCCCAGTGCTTTACATCAGGCGTTTGGGCGCTTGGTGATGATGACTTTGGATGCGATCCTTGTGTCTGACAACCTGGCGATCAAGTTTGTCCACCAGTTCGTCCACCGCAGCGTACAAATCAGAGTGCGAGCTCTCGGCGAACATATCGGTGCCCTTGACATGAATGTTGCACTCCGCTCGTTGTCGCAACTCTTTTTCGGTTTGTTTCTCTACAGTGAGGAGCACTTTGACATCGACCACCTGGTCAAAATGCCGTTTGATCCGATCAAGCTTGGTCGTAACGTAATTACGCAAAGATGGGGTGACTTCGAGGTGATGACCGCTGATCGTCAAGTTCATAAATAGTCTCCTGTTACTCTCAGGTTGAAAAAACTGCCAGCAGGATGCAGACAGTACGAAAATCAAATTCAAAAATATGCCACCGACGGGTTCACTATGCCCCTGATAGGCTGGAAAAGCAATTCTTATTTATTTGAGGATTAATTGATGCAGAGCAGCAAAATTATCACGTCATGATCCAGGCCAGTGAAGACAATCTCTGGATGACACCGGACTTGCCCCATACTTCCTCTTTGCCAGGCTTGGGTGCGACGTCGGTAGCACTGACAGCTGGCATTTTTCCAGGCTTTACCGCATGAGTCGCGGACCCGTCAAGAACGCCACCGGCGACTCCTTTTTCGCCTGGGAGGGTGACGTGCTGGTGCTCAATATTCTTGGCAAGCCCAGTGCCGCGCGCGACGCCATTGGCAAGCCCAAGGGCACGCAACTCAAGGTCAGCGTCACCGCCGCCCCCGTGGCAGGCAAGGCCACCGACCACATGCTGCGTTTTCTGGCACCCCAGTTTGGCGTGGCCGTGGCCGACATTGAAGTGGTGTTTGGCCGCATGAATGTCAACAAGCAATTACGTATCAAGTCGCCCAAGAAACTGCCGGCTGTGTTTGCGCAAGGTTCTTTGCTGCCAGGCGATGATCAGGGAAAATAGCCGCATCTGACACCGGCAGGCGATATTTGCACTCGCTGACCGACACACCTGGACCGCCCCGGAACTTTGCACACTTAAGATACTCCGACATTGCAATGACATTCTCAAAGATCTCCAAGCGTTTCCAGATTGCTACACTATTTGTAGCTGCTTGCGCAATATCAACGGGGGCTGGAGCCCAAAATAACTCCAAGTCTGTGGTGACCACCGAGCAGGTGCGCGCCGAGTTGATGGCTCACGCGCCGGACGGCGCAGACCCCGGCAAGAATATCTGGGTGGGTTTGCAGTTGACGCACCAGCCGGAATGGCACACCTACTGGAAGAACCCTGGCGACTCCGGCTTGCCCATTACGTTGCAATGGACATTACCGCCAGGCGTTGCCGCAGGCGACATCGCCTGGCCGCTACCCAAGAAAATCCCGGTTGGCAACCTGGCCAACTACGGCTTTGATGGCACCGTGCTGCTACCCGTGCCGCTGACGATCGCCCCGGACTTCAAAGCGCCGCTGCTGAGTGCTGATATCGAGATCAAGTTGAAAGCTACCTGGTTGGTCTGCCGCAAGGAATGCATACCCCAGGACGGTGAATTTGCGCTGCATTTGCCGCAGCGGGGCTCGACCGCGATCAATGGTGCGGCCTTCGAGGCCAGCCTCAAGGCGCAGCCGGTGCCCGTGCGCGGCGAAAGCCAGATCGAGGTCGTCGGCAACAGCCTGAAGCTGACGGTCGCCGGGCTGCCAACCGGGTTACAGGGAAAAACACTGGAGTTGTTCCCGGAGACGCCCGAGGTGATCGAAACCGCCGGACGCTGGACTCAAGCCTGGCAGGGAGCGCTGTGGACGGCCAAGGTACCCCTGTCGGACCAGCGCAGCCAGAACCCCGCACTGATGCCACTGATACTGGCGGCAGACGTCGGCGGTCTGCGCCAGGGCTTTGTGACGCAGGCCAAGGTGGTGGGCAACTGGCCTCCAATGGCGAGCGCTGGCGCCTCCACATTGCCGGGTGCAACATCAGTGCTTGCGCCAGTGCGCAAAGCCAACGCCGACGCAACGGCAAGCCAGATTCCTCCGACCGCTTCACTTGGTTGGTGGACCGCTTTGGCTGGCGCGCTGCTGGGCGGTCTTCTGCTAAACCTGATGCCCTGCGTGTTCCCGGTGCTGGCCATCAAGGTGATGAGCTTCGCGCGGCATGCCAAGGACCGGCGCGGCCACCGCATCAGCGGCCTGGCCTACAGTGCGGGAGTGGTGCTGTCCTTCGTGGCGCTGGGCGCGCTGATGCTGGGACTGCGCAGCGCCGGGGAGCAGTTGGGCTGGGGCTTTCAGTTGCAGGCGCCTGCGGTCGTGGCTGGCCTGGCCGTGTTGTTTACGGTGATGGGCCTGAATCTGGCAGGGCTGTTTGAGTTTGGCCAGCTGCTGCCCAATCGCATTGTCACGCTGGAAGCGCGCAACCCGGCGGTCAACGCATTTTTGTCGGGCGTGCTGGCAGTGGCCATCGCCTCCCCTTGCACCGCGCCGTTCATGGGCGCCTCACTCGGCCTGGCGCTGGGACTGCCTGCGGCGCAAGCCTTGCTGGTTTTCGCCAGCATCGGCGTCGGCATGGCCTTGCCGTATCTCGCCGCCAGCTTGATACCGGCCGTCGCCCGGTGGTTGCCGCGCCCGGGTGTCTGGATGAACACTTTCCGTCACGCCATGGCGTTCCCGATGTTTGCCACCGTCGTGTGGCTGGTATGGGTACTGGGTCAGCAAAGCGGCATTGACGGTGCCTCCGCGCTGCTGGCCTTGTTGGTGGCCCTGAGCCTGGTCATTTGGGCGCTGACCTTGAAGGGCCGCAGCCGGATCATAATTGCTACTATTTCAATAGCTGCTCTCGCAATGTTGACGGGTGCGATCGGCCAGAACGTCATCAAGCCATCGGCGGCCGGCGCAGCCACCGTCAGTGGCGAACGCTGGCAAGTCTGGACGCCGGGCCGGGTTGAACAAGTGCTGGCCGGCGGTGCGCCGGTGTTTGTGGACTTCACTGCCGCCTGGTGCGTCACCTGCCAGTACAACAAGAAGACCACGCTGGCTGACAAAGACGTGATGGCCGATCTGGACGCCAAGAAAGTGACGCTGCTGCGCGCCGACTGGACGCGCCGTGACCCGGTCATCACCGCCGCGCTGGGTCAGCTCGGTCGCAACGGCGTGCCGGTGTATGTGATTTACAAAAATGGCAATACGCCGGTGGTATTGTCCGAGATCCTGACGGTGGATGAAGTGCGCGCAGCGCTGGCCAGTTTGTAATGATGCAGCAGGCCGAGAACATTCGTCACATCCTGCGCACCTGCCGCAGCATCGCGGTCGTCGGCCTTTCCCCCAGACCGCGGCGCGCCAGCTTTGACGTGGCGCGCTATATGCAGGCGCAGGGCTGGCGCATCATTCCCATCAATCCGGTGGCAGCCGCCAGCGGTGAATCCATTTTGGGTGAACGGGTGTATGCCACGCTGGTGGATGCCGCACAGCATGAAGCCATTGATCTGGTCAATGTGTTTCGCAACAGTGCTGATGTACCACCGATTGCACAACAGGCTGTCACCATTGGCGCCCGGGCCCTGTGGCTGCAACTGGGCATTGAAAATGCAGAAGCTGTCGCTGCCGCAGAGGCTGCCGGTCTGCAGGTGGTGCAGAACAGGTGCTTGATGGTCGAGCACGCGACCCACCGTTGAGCGAGATCTTGCGCGCAAGGCACACCTGCTTTCACACTGATGGGAACGCGTCAGCCCGGCTGTCGGCGCACTTAAGGATGTCTTAATTTGCCAGTGATAACGTCGGCGTCAATTACTTTTTGGCATTTGCCCGTTATGACCACGTCACTGACAAGAATTACAGCCACCTTGATAGCTGCATTGCTGGCCGCTGCCCATGCACTGGCCGGGGACCACGCGGGAGAGGGTTTCTTCGATCAGACCAGGGGCGAGAGCCGTGCCCAGGGCAGCCGGACCGTCCCGCAGCCGACCCCCTCGCCCAAGTACCAGCAAGAGTGTGGGTCTTGCCACATGGCCTACCCGGCAGGTTTGTTGCCGGTGGCATCGTGGCAGCACTTGATGGGGTCGCTGAGCAAGCACTTTGGCACTGATGCTTCACTGACACCCACCGACACCCGTGACATCACTGGCTGGCTGAGTGCCAACGGCGGCAGCTATAAGCGCGTGGGCGCCATGCCGCAACAAGACCGCATCAGCCAGTCCGATTGGTTCTTGCGCAAGCATCGCGCCGGCGAGGTACCCGTCAAGGTCTGGTCGCGCGCCTCGGTAGGCAGCCGGTCCAACTGCGTCGCCTGCCATGCGGGTGCCGAGCAGGGGAATTTCAATGAGCGTCAGGTCAGAATTCCCGCTTGATTTGCGCTCGCCGTATAGACTCAATTTCCCTGGCCGACCTTGCAATTTGGCCGTAAGCACAGACTTCACAAGCACCGAATTCATAACCCAAAAGGAGTTCACAATGAACCTGAACCTCAACAAGATGACGTTGACAGCCTGTCTGGCTCTGGCGCTGCCGCTGTGCGCAACCGCCAACCCGATCCAGGACAGCTACCGCGCTGCCGCCAAGCAAGAGAACCCGGCGTTCAAGGATTTCTCGGCAGAGGCTGGACAAAAGCTCTATGCCACCAAGGTGGGCGATCTGGCCTGCGCGTCCTGCCACACTGATTCGCCCAGGGCGACGGGCAAACACGCCACGACCGGAAAGGAGATTTTGCCGCTGGCGCCAGCTGCCAACCCGAAGCGCTTTACCGATGCGGCGAATGTTGAAAAGTGGTTCAAACGCAATTGCAATGATGTGCTGAAACGCGTTTGCACCGCCCAGGAAAAGGGTGACTTCATGGCTTACGTTCTGTCCGTCAAGTAAGGCAGTACCATGAAATTCCTGACAAGTCTTCTTCTGGCCTTGCTGGCGGCGCTCTCATTGGGCGCCCATGCCCAGGGCAAATACAACGGTGAGGATCGCGGCCGCCCGGTGCAGCCGGCACAAGTCAACGCCAAGTGGCAACAGGAATGCGCAGGTTGCCACATGGCCTTTGCTCCAGGTTTGCTGCCTGCGGCGTCTTGGCGCAAGTTGATGTCCGGGCTGGACAAGCATTTTGGCGCTGACGCCTCCTTGCCCCCTCAAGAAGTCACCGAAATCTCCGACTTTCTGGTGAAAAACGCCTCCAACCGCTGGAGCGCCAACACCGCCCCGATACGCATCACTGAGTCGCAGTGGTTCAAAGCCAAGCACAACGGTGAAGAGATTGCGCCCGCAGTCTGGAAGCATGCTTTGATCAAGAGCCCCAGCAACTGCATGGCTTGCCACAAGAGTGCCGACAAGGGCAATTTCGACGAGCACAACATCAAGATACCAAGGTAAGTGCTAACTGCACGCAAGAAGCCAAGCCGATGCGACGCATTCTGATCTGGGACATTCCGACCCGCTTGTTTCACTGGACGCTGGCCTTGAGTTTTGTCGGCGCCTGGCTCACTACCGAGTCCGACCAGTGGCTCTCGGTACATGTGTTCCTGGGCTATCTGATGCTGGGTCTGGTGGGCTTTCGGGTGATCTGGGGCCTGGTGGGAACGCATTACGCCCGCTTTTCCTCGTTCTGGTTCGGGCCTAAAGCCGCGCTCGCTTATTTGCGCCAGGTGTTATCGGGCAAGGCCGAGCGCCACGTCGGTCATAACCCGACCGGCAGCGTCGCCATCTATTTGCTGCTGTTGTTCACCCTGGCAGTGGGCGCCACCGGCTTTTTCACGCTCGGCGGCGAAGAACAGCAGGGGGCGGCGGCGGGCTGGATGGGCTTCACGCAAAGTGGCGCCTTCAAGAAGTTGCATGAACTCACGGCCTGGGTGATGCTGCTGCTGGTGATGGGGCACATTGCCGGGGTGGTGGTAGAGAGCGTTTTGCACAAGGAAAACCTGGCGCGCGCCATGCTCACCGGCACCAAACTGGCCGAGGCCCAAATGCCCGCGGTGCAGCCTCGCCGACTGGTCGCAACGCTGCTGCTGGTGCTGATGGCCGGGTTCGGCGGCTGGTGGTTCTTCTACGCCCTGCATGCGCCGCTGCACAAGCAGTTCGGTCGCCTTGAGACCAGCCTGAAGACGCCAAACGTCGCGTTCGTCGGCCCCAAGCTGGCTGACAATGCCCAATGGCGCGAGGAGTGCGGAAGTTGCCATCTGGCGTTTCACCCGAACTTGTTGCCCAGCCGCTCCTGGGCCCGCATCATGGCCGAACAACAACAGCACTTTGGTGCTGACCTGGGGCTCGATGCCGCCACGACCGCCTCCGTACTGGCCTTTTTGAGCGCTCACTCAGCCGATAGTCGCTCCACCGAGGCCTCATTCAAGATCGAGCGATCCCTCAAACCGCAGGACGTGCCACTGCGCATCACCGAGACACCGTACTGGGTCAAGAAGCACAGCGACATCGCGACCGCCGACTGGCAGTCGCCCCAGGTCAAGAGCAAGACCAACTGCGCCGCCTGTCATAGCGATGCCGAGGCCGGTACTTTTCAAGATGCCGCCATGCGCATCCCGCCCCGCAACGCCAGACCCTGATCCGCTGAGCCAAGGGCAGCGCTGACCCACTTTGCCTGGCTCAGGTTTGTGCCGCAAATCTCGAAGTGCCTGGGGCCGGGATGGCCTGCTGCGGTCTGACCCGCAAAATATCCGCTTTGTTGCTGCGACAATTGGCACATGAATAAACCCGCCCACCCCAGCGCTTTCGCTCCCCTGAAGAACGACACTTTCATTCGCGCCTGCCTGCGCCAGGCCACCGACTACACGCCAATCTGGCTGATGCGCCAGGCCGGGCGTTTCTTGCCCGAGTACCGCGCCACACGCGCCAAAGCCGGCAGTTTCATGGGACTGGCCACCAATACGGACTACGCGACTGAGGTCACGCTGCAGCCGGTGGACCGTTTCCCGCTGGACGCGGCGATCTTGTTCAGCGATATCCTGACAGTACCCGATGCCATGGGTCTGGGCCTGTCGTTCGCGTTGGGTGAAGGCCCCAAATTCGCTCATCCGGTGCGCGACGAAGCGGCTGTGGCTCAACTGGCCGTGCCCGACATGGAAAAGCTGCGCTACGTGTTTGAGGCCGTCACCTCGATTCGCAAAGCCCTCAATGGCCGGGTGCCGCTGATCGGCTTCTCGGGCAGCCCGTGGACACTGGCCTGCTACATGGTGGAAGGCGCCGGCTCGGATGATTACCGCCTGGTCAAGACCATGCTGTACAGCCGCCCGGACCTGATGCACAAGATTTTGCAAATCAACGCCGACGCCGTCGCGCAGTACCTCAACGCGCAAATTGAAGCCGGTGCGCAGGCGGTGATGATTTTCGACAGCTGGGGCGGCGTGCTGGCTGATGGCGCTTTCCAGCAGTTCAGCCTGGCCTATACGGCGCGGGTACTGGCGCAGCTCAAGCGCGAACATGAAGGTGTGCGCATTCCGCGCATTGTGTTTACCAAAGGCGGAGGTCTGTGGTTGAAGGAAATGGGCCAGCTTGACTGCGACGTATTGGGACTCGACTGGACCGTCAACCTGGCCAAAGCACGCGCCGTGGTGGGGGACACCAAGGCGCTGCAGGGCAATCTTGATCCAAACGTGCTGTTTGCTTCTCCACAGCAGATTCAAGCCGAAGCAATTAAGGCATTGGACAGTTTTGGCACGCCTTACGCTGGCGAAAGCACCGGTCCCACGCATATTTTTAATTTGGGACACGGCGTAAGTCAGCACACACCTACGGAGCATGTGGCGGCGCTGGTGCAAGCGGTGCATGAGTACTCGCGCAAATTGCGTTCCTGAGCCCCGACTGACGGCGTCAAGATTGTGTTTTACCAGTGCCCACTCCCGTGGTGCACAGCTCACCCTTAGCATCTTTTGCGCCAGAATTGAGATAAGGTGATGCTACTTATACACAAAACTTTGGATGCCCTGCGCCGGGCGTGTCTTGGTTACTAATTGTTGCTACAAAACCAATAGCGATGCTAAGTCATTGATTTATAAAGATTTTAAGATTTGCCGATTTTGTGGGCAGTTTGACGAAAGCCTTGATTTTCAAGGCTTCGGAGACCTTCAAAGGAATCTATCAACAAAGTTGTCCACAGAAATCATGGACTTTTGCCAATTCGTTTATGAATCAAGGACTTAAAGCCTTTTCCGCAAGTTCACATCAACTGGGCGTCTCCAGACAGACCCTGAGATGACCCACTGGCTCCCGGTCGTCGTTGACACCCCGGCGCACAGCCAAGTAGCCGGGCCCCTGATGTATTTGAGTGAGCAGGCACTTGCTGTCGGTACGCTGGTGCGCGTGCCTTTGGGCAAGCGCGATCTGATGGGTATCGTATGGGACGCCCCAGCTGAATCCGCCACCGGCTCGTTTGATGCAGAAAAACTGCGACCCATCGCCGCAGCCCTGGACTGCATTGCGCCGTTGTCACCGGCCTGGCGAGGCTTGATCACGTTTGCAGCCAGCTATTACCAACGGACCATTGGTGAAGTGGCACTGGCCGCGCTGCCACCGCAATTGCGCGACCTGAACACCCTGCAATTGGCACGCCGCCTCAAACGCCATGCCGGGGACGCTGAGTCAGGTTTGGCGAGCAACTCAACTGCTATTCATTCAGTAGCGCTTACCGCAGAACAGACGGACGCTATCGCCAGATTTCATCACCATGATGGACCATTTTTGTTGTTTGGTGCGACCGGCAGCGGCAAGACCGAAGTCTATTTGCGCTGCGTCGAGCAATTGCTTTCAAATGACGCCAACGCGCAGGCGATGGTGATGGTGCCCGAAATCAACCTCACACCGCAACTGGAAGCCCGGTTCAGGGCGCGCTTCAGCCCGTCTTATGGCGACAACGCGGTGGTCTCACTGCACAGTGGCATGACGCCTGCGCAGCGCCTGAAGAGCTGGCTGGCAGTGCACAGCGGGGCCGCCCGGATTGTGCTGGGTACGCGCATGGCAGTGTTTGCCTCGCTCCCCAAACTCAAGCTCATCATTGTCGACGAAGAGCACGACCCCAGCTACAAAAGCGCTGAAGGTGCGCGTTATTCGGCTCGCGACCTGGCGATATACCGGGGCCGTCTGGAAGGTGCCAAGGTTCTGCTGGGCTCGGCGACACCTTCGTTGGAGAGTTGGCACCACAGCCGCCCTTCCGACCAGGGCGGCCGCTACCTGCGCCTGGAGATGCCCAGCCGTGTGGGCATCAGCACCACCCCACCCACCACGCGACCCGGCGCTCCCGGCGCTAACCGCGGCACTCACGATCTCAACGGCGGACTTCCCCTGGTGCGCCGGGTGGACATGAACCACCAACCCAAACACTGCATCATTGCGCCGCCCCTGCTCGACGCCATCGCGCAGCGGGTGTCGCGCGGTGAGCAAAGCATGGTGTTTTTGAACCGGCGCGGCTACGCCCCGGTGCTGCATTGCGCTGATTGCGACTGGAAAAGCGAGTGCCCGCACTGCAGCGCCTACCGGGTATTCCACAAAATCGACCGCACCCTGCGCTGCCATCACTGTGGGTTCACCGAACGCGTGCCACGCGCCTGCCCAGCGTGTGGTAATCCCGACATCGCGCCAATGGGCCGCGGCACGGAACGGCTCGAAGAACATCTGGCGGATTTGCTGGCCGGGGTATGCCGCCCGAACTCGGTGTCGGAACAATGGCCACGGGGCGAACCAGTGCGCATTGCCCGCATTGACGCCGACAGCACCAAACTCAAAGGCGCGCTCGAATCCCAGCTGTCCCGGGTCCACTCAGGCGAAATTGATCTGCTGGTAGGTACACAAATGATTGCCAAGGGTCATGACTTTCGCCGCATCACGCTGGTAGCGGCGATCAACGCCGACGGCGCGCTATTTTCCAGCGACTTCCGGGCGCCAGAGCGCCTGTTCAGCCTGCTGATGCAGGCCGCGGGGCGCGCCGGGCGCGACGCTGATATCAGCAGCCGGAGCGAGATGTGGGTGCAAACCTTTCATCCGCGGCACCCCTTGTTCGAAGCACTAAAACGACACGACTACCCGGCGTTTGCCACCCAGCAACTCAATGAACGCCAGCAGGCCGGCATGCCCCCTTTCAGTTTTCAGGCGCTGGTGCGTGCAGAGGCGCGCACGCAGGAAGTGGCGCAGGGGTTTTTGACGGCAGCCCGCTTGGGCGCTGCGGCGATGATGGATGCCCAACACCTGAGCCAAGATGTCACACTCTATCCAGCCGTGCCCATGAGCATCCAGCGCGTGGCCAATGTGGAACGTGCGCAGATGTTGATCGAAAGCCCGTCGCGGACAGCGCTTCAACACTTTCTGACCGCCTGGCAAGCCGTACTGCATGCCACCCGGCGACGGCCAGAGGGCAAAGGACTGATACGCTGGGCCGTTGACGTGGACCCACTGATGATTTAGGGCTGCTGCCGCCATCGGACAGTAAACTACGCACCCCATTAACCATTGGCCATCAAAATGAACCGCGCTCAACTCATCGAAAAACTTGTCTCGAAGCACCCTGACCTCAGCAAAGCAGCCACCGGTCGTATTCTGGACACACTGATGGATACCATCCAGACGGCTGTCAAGAAAGGGGACCCCGTTTCCCTGGTCGGTTTCGGAACTTTCAAGTCCGTAAAACGCGCCGCTCGCACAGGCAAAAACCCGCGTACTGGTGCGGCTCTCAAAATTCCGGCTGGCACGGTGCCCAAGTTCGTGCCGGGTTTGAAGTTCCGGGGCATTGTTGACCCCAAGTCCGCTGCGCGCCGGGCAGCCAAAGCCGCAGGCAAGTAATCCAGTTACCGGGCCTGGATGGGATAACCCCATGAAGAACGCATTGCTTCTTGGCTCTGCCATTTTTTTCGAGCTGATTGCCACGTCGGCCCTCAAAGCTTCCGATGGGTTCACACGAGTCTTGCCAGCGAGCCTGACCGTCGCCGGCTATGCTGCCTCGTTTTATTTGCTGTCGCTCACTCTCAGGCGCATGGAGGTCAGTGTCGTCTATGCAATCTGGTCCGGCGCCGGGACAGCCCTGATGGCGCTGGTTGGCTGCTTTCTGTTTGCGGAACGACTTCCACCGCTGAAACTCGCGTCGATTGGACTGATTGTGCTCGGCGTTGTCGGACTAAACCTTGCCGGCGAATCGACCTGAGTCATCTCGGTAATACTCTGTTACCAGCGAAACCATCGCCCCGTACTTGCGCGCGTGCAAAAATGGCCCCTATGTCTGAACGCATGCGCAGCTTGAGCGAGGAAATCACCAATAGTGCGAGCCATGGTGCCGCGCTGTTGGCTGCTATCGCCGCTGTGCCGTTTCTGGTTAACTCGGCGCGTCACCTCAATATTGCCAGCTTTATTGGCGCTGTTGTTTTCGCTGCGACGATGGTGTTGTTGTATTTGACCTCAACCGTTTACCATGCCCTGCCACCGGGCCGGACAAAGCGTGTATTTCTGAAGCTTGATTTTGGCGCCATCTATCTTTTTATTGCCGGCAGCTATACCCCTTTTGCCTTGGGTGCCCTCGGTGGTTCGTGGGGTTGGACACTGTTGGGACTGATCTGGTCCCTTGCAGCGATGGGCATCGCGCTGAAGGTGTTTGACCGATTGTCACATCCGTGGCTTTCTACCGGCTTGTACCTCGTCATGGGATGGCTGGTTCTCATTGCAGCAGTGCCACTGGTCGAGCACGTACCCCTGCCAGGCCTGATATGGCTTGTCGCGGGCGGGCTTGCATACACGGTTGGCGTCGCTTTCTTTGTTCTGGACGCCCGCATGCGCTACTCCCATGCAGTCTGGCACGGATTTGTCGCCGCTGGCACGGGTTGTCACTTCTTCGCCGTGCTAGGTTACGCTGCCTAGAGATGGACTCTCGAGTTCGACATCGCCATTGCCACTCAACGGCTCGTCAGGTGTGGCTAGTGCAGGAACTGTTCATTTGGTGAATAATGAACTCGCATGTTTATTTCGAACACCCACCGATAGGAGACAGACATGAAAGTCAAACCGGCACACCGCCTCTTGGCGAAGTCAACCCAGGTTGTCGTTGTTCTCGCTCTGGGCGGCCTCGGTCTGGTCAACGCGTATGCACAGACTGCACCGTTCACGCTATCCAGTCCGGATCTGGCTAGCGGGACTTTTGACAACAAGTACGTACTCAACGGTTTTGGCTGCTCTGGAGGCAACGTGTCGCCGGCCCTGGAGTGGCGCAATCTGCCAAAAGGAACCAAGTCGCTTGCTTTGATGATTCATGACCCGGATGCACCTACCGGTAGCGGTTTCTGGCATTGGGCGGTGTACAACATTCCACCAACAGCGACGGGGCTGGTTCAAGGAGCGGGCAATTCACCCGCGGCGTTGCCGGCTTCGGCATTCGGAGGGGCGACAGACTTCCTGGATACCGGCGCGACCGGGGCCAACGGAAACTATGGCGGGCCTTGCCCGCCAACCGGTGACAAACCACATCGTTATATCTTCACCCTGTACGCGCTTGCGGTCGATGATGTGCAAAAGGCTGGTGGAATCCCGAAAACCGGGACGGCAGCGCTACATTCGTTCGTCCTGAACAAGGGTCTGGGTGCCAACCTGCTGGAGAAGACCAGTTTCACAGCACTTTACGGCAGATAATTCCCTGGTCGCGGCTCCGCTGGCCGTCAATGCGAGGAGGAAGCAATGGTCGTGCGCATCGTAAGACTTGGCAGTGGGCGAAGCGAAGGTGAAGGCCTCCGGATTGGCACTGTGCGTCGCCCCCCGAGAGGTGTTCCCAAAGTCGAGTTCGCCAGACAAAATTGGTACGACGTCTGGTTTCCAAACTTGGCACCCAGTGTCGAAACCATGCAGCTCGGCCAAATGGCGCAAACACCGGCGCAGTGGGCCGCATTCAGCCGGAAATACCGCGCCGAGATGTCGACGCCCGAGGCCAGCCACACATTGGAATTACTCGCTGCGCTTTCGCAACATAGCAACTTTTCGGTGGGCTGCTATTGCGAAGACGAAGCACATTGCCATCGCTCGGTGCTACGCGCATTGTTGGTCGAGAAAGGTGCAAAGAGTGGCTAAGCCACAATGCAGGCCTCACTCAAAGGAGCGTCCATGAAGACAGAAGATTTGATACTTGCGGCGCAGGTGCGCGAACTGGCAGCGGAACTGCGCCACCAGCATGCCTACAGCACGAAGAAGGAACTGGACGCAAGACTCCCGCGGGAACAGCATGAGTCGCTCGAAGACTTCATGGAAAAATACATAGCAGCGCATCCTGTGACGAAATTCGTGCCAGAAGCCATGCAAAAGCTGGAGCGCGTGTCAGAGGTCATTCAGGCCTATATCAAGACACATCCTGGGAACTGACCCCTCCTCCAGGCTCATCCAGCGGTCATGGACAGGATCCTGTCGTCTCCACTCGCGATGACGGATGCCCCACAAGGCGGAAGCAGGAAGTCTCGGGGCGTCCAGGGATGGCCGACGCTGAAGGGTCCGCGAAAAACCACCTATTGAGCCATGCTGAAAGATCCGGGCTATGTGTGCGAGCGTACGGATGAATTAAGGGATCCTTCGTACCATTAAGCCGCGAGTCATCGGTCGACTTACAAACGTAGCAAATCTTTCATTTCTTCAAGGAAAACAATCATGAACAAGAATCAGGTCGATGGCACGGTTAAGAACATTGCCGGCAAAGTTCAAGAGGAAGCTGGCAAATTGATGGGAAGCAAAAGACAGCAAATCAAGGGATTGCAAAAGCAGGTCTTTGGTAAAGCCGAGAAAAGAATCGGTGATGCCCAGGAAGCAATCAAGCATGCCGTTCGACACCTTTAAGGCATTCAAATGTTCAACCCCTCCGTCACCCTTGTCAGTACCTCATTGCTATTGGCATTTGCCAGCATGGTCCCGGCCCACGCCGCCACTGACGCAGACGCAGCGCAAGCGTTGTTCAAAAAAAATGATTGCACGAAGTGCCACTCGGTTGACAAAACCAAAAAAGGCCCATCCTTGAAAAAGATTGCGGCCAAATTCAAGGCAGATAGTCAAGAAAAAGTCATCAAGAATATAACCGCAGGACCGAAGGTGAAGCTTGACGACGGGACCGAGGAAAATCACAAGGTCATCGGGACAAAAGACCCGAAAGAGCTGAAGAACCTGGCCGACTGGATTTTGGCTCAGTAGCGCTACTCAGGCACCGATTCATTTGGCTAGCCAGCCCAGTCCCTTGGCGTGCAGACTTTGAATGTACAGGCGGTCGGAGGTCTCGGTGACAGCCGTCGTCTCGGGGTAAGCGCCACTTGGATCTTGCAGGTCCGCGACGATTTTCCCATCCTCCGTAAAGGCGACCACATGACCATAGGATTTTGGAATCGGCCAGAGTGAGCGAGGAAGGCGCAGCGTGAGCTTGCGCAACCAGGGCTTGTCACCCATTTTGTCGGCTGTTGGATTGCGCGGCTTGGCAAAACCGAGCCAGATTTTGCCGTCCCGACCACGCATCAGGTTGTCAGGGTATCCCGGCAGATTCTCAAACAGCACGCTGGCCTGCGAACCTGGGATGGCAACATCCAATGAATTCGCAGCCACCGCGATCTTCCACAGGCGGTATTTGCCCGTCTCGTTGACAAACAAGGTCTGCTCGTCCTGGCTCAGTGCCACACCGTTGGCAAAGCTCAGGCCCCGTGCGACCAGACGTGTGGACTTGGTGGCGGGGTCGTACTCAAGAATTCGACCGGTCGAGGATTGTTCGAAAATATCCAGCACGCTGGCCTCGAAGGTTCCACCCCAGTCTTTTGGGGCAAAGCGGGTGGAAGCGTCGCTGAGATACATCTTGCCGTTCTTGGCCACTACCACCGCATCGGCATAGCGAATCGGGTCTGCGTTCACCTGATCTGTCAGAAGTGTGATTTTTCGATCGGGGGAAATGGACAACAGGCCTTTCACTGCATCGGCGGCAATCAGGTTCCCCTGAGCGTCAAAGTCAAAACCAAGAACGCGCCCACCAGTGTTCACGAACACTTCTTGTGCGCCGCCATCACCATCCATGCGCAGAATATTCCCGCTGGCCACGGTGGTGTAAAGCTTGCCGTCCGGCCCAA
Organism: uncultured beta proteobacterium; assembly: GCA_963810395.1. Taxonomy (GTDB): domain Bacteria; phylum Pseudomonadota; class Gammaproteobacteria; order Burkholderiales; family Burkholderiaceae_C; genus Rhodoferax. Next base: position 228,083 of record CAWENC010000001.1, read on the forward strand.
AGGCAATATGCTCAGGTCCCGCCTCCCCATGCAAGTCAATCATTCGCAGATTCGCCAGTTTGTTGTTGATTGCGTGCACACCGTTGTAGCCGGGAGCCACGGGCGCAACCCAGGTCACCGGATCAATGGGTACGGGCCACAGCAGCAGGTAGGCCAACGAGGCGGACACCACCAGCACCACAACAAGCAGTACTTTCTTCATCTGACGCTCTCCATTTGTTCGTTCGACGGTCCAGGGCTTGAGCCTATCACTTTGCAGCGAGTCAGTATCTCAATTCAGCTACGTCAGCGCCAGGATCGCCGCAGGCATTGAAGCCATCAAAGCCGTCCTCCGAACTCATTGCCCGAAATCAAAAGCGCCGGTTAGATCACCCGCTTTGGCACGCACACCAGGAAGCGGCTCAAGGTCAAAGCGTTTGGTGATCAGCTTCAAAATCGAGGTCGTGTCGTACGGCGTTTTGTCCACATACCCATGCCTGGCGTAGGGCGAGACGATGATCGTCGGGATGCGCGTGCCTGGTCCCCAGCGGTCGCCCCAGCCGGTCCCAGACGGCGGCGGCACGTGATCCCAGAAGCCGCCATTCTCGTCATAAGTGACGATGACAGCCATATGCGGCCATAAAGGGCCCTTTTTCAGCCGCGCGAGTAGCCTATCAATATGCTCGTCGCCACTCATCAGGTCGGTATAGCTCGGATGCTCGGTGTGGCGACCCGCGGGCTTGAAGAATGCGACTTGTGGCAGCGTGCCCTGATCGATCGCGGCTAGAAATTCTTCTTCATCCTTGAGGTGCGCAGCGCGATCAGACGTACCGGGCGCAAATCGGGCGAAGTAATTGAACGGCTGGTGGTGCGGCTGAAAGATCGGACTGTCCGCGCCGCGCGCATAAATCACGGTGCGCTTTTCTTTCGGTTCGCTTCGTCCGTCCGCAAGTGCGGCAGTCCATCCACCAGCGTACCACGCCCAACTGACGGACTTCGCTGTAAGCGTGTCTCCAATGGTTTTTGCCGTCTGCGGCGGAAGGGGATGCTTCGTCGGGTCGGCAAAATCGAGATTGCCCGAAGCGGGCGCGATCCCGCTCGGCTGGTATGGCGGCTGCGAGGTATTGACGACGTAGCCGTCAGGCGTCACCCGCCCGTCGAATAACTGCACCGGGCCGTCGAACACGGACTTCGGCGAATCCGGCTTCTTCACGAGGTTCCCTTGGGCGTCGAGCGTCGGCCGAACCGAGGCAGGTGCGTTCGGATCGATCGGCGTGCAGGCGCAAATCAGCCACTGATGGTTGAGAAACGAGCCACCGAAGGTGCCCATGAAAAAGTGATCGGCGAGGGTGTACTCCTGTGCCCACTTCCAGACCTTCATGTGCGAGCCGTCGAAGTAACCCATCACCCATGCGCCTACGTCGGAAAGAGCGACAAACTTGTTGTTTTTGCCATCCGCAATCTGCTCGCGATTCTGATAAAAGAGATGCCAGGGGCTTGGCAGCACCTCATCGAAACGGCCGTTGATCGGCGGAGCGTCGATGCGGAACGGTCCATTCGGCAGCCCCGCAGTCGGGTACTTCAGGTTGGGCTTGCCCCCTGCGTACACCGGGGGCAAGTGCGATAACGGTTTGCCGTCAAGGTCGACTTGTGTCTTCTGGTCAATGCTCGCCTGCGCAATTCCCTCGGCGCCGGGAAAGCTGCCGTACAGGTGATCAAAGCTGCGGTTTTCGGCGTAAATGACAACGATATGTTCGATTCGATTGAGCCCGGACGGGTCTGCGCTGTTCGATGCGCAAGCTGCAAGCGTGCCGACTGAGAATGCCAGTATCCAGATTCTTCTCATCCACTGCTCCTTGCAGGTATTGATTTTTGCGCGTCTATTCAAATTGCCACCGTTCGCCGTCGTCGAGAATGTCGTGACCGACTTACTTCGAATCCGGAATCACGGCGCCAACAACTGCGCCGGTTGCCTTGACGCCGGTCTTAACGACCGTCGTCGCCACGGTCACCGCCGCGTCGGCCACAGCAAGCACGGCGCACCCGCTGCATGTCGTCACCGCCATGACGACACCTAATGTCCTCAAAAACACACAATTTACCCACGTCATGCAAGATTCCGGTTGCCTAGATTGGCATTATCGTTCCCAGATACCCGTTCGTCTGGGCAACGTCAAACCTGAAGCCGCCAACAACTTTGGAGGATTGAGATCGTTGCCTCATCGAGTCCCCGCCGTCCCTCTATAACCGCTAGCATTGCCCACATCAAGCCTGCCAGACCCCAAAACCACCGGCGCGCAGGTCAATACCCAGCTCCACTTCGAGACTCCGGGCTTCGTCATAGCCCAGCGGGTTGTACAGCTCATAAAGTTCTGGCAACAAGCGCAGACCGAACTCCTGCACATAGCGGTTGGACTGAATACCCGCCTTGTGCTTGTCAAACCGCAGGTCCGGGTCCAGACCGGTCATGCCAACGTAGACGCAGGGCTTTCCTGGCAAGTAGTTTGGATTTGACCGCATGAACCGGGCGTTGAGCAGCACGTCATTGGATAACTCGACAACATAGACGTGATAGTGCTTGCGCCGCGCCATGATTGATCTGGTCTGACGTTCACGCTGATCGATGGTTTGATGGTGAGAGCACATAGTCCTACAGCGTGTAAATCTGGCGAACCGCTTCAACCAAAGTGTCGGTATCGCTGACGGTGTTGTAGCCCTGAACAGACAAGCGAATGAACTGATGATCCTTGTGCGAGGTGATGGGAATTTCAATCCGGTAGCGATCGAGGAGCGTTTCCTTGAGCAACTGTGGATCCATGGCAGGCACTGGAATCGCCACCATTTGGCCAAAATCACTATCCCGGCCAATGGGTTCAAGACCCGTCATGTCGCAGATGCGCCTCAAGGTGCGCGCAGCCATCCCGTGGCAGTCCTGGCGGATGTGATCCCAGCCATGCTTTGCCTGAAACTCGATGGCCACCGATACGCTTAGAAAGGCAGCAATATCCCTGGTTCCTTGCCACTGCAGATGACGCTCCAGCAGGGTGGATCCCGTATAGGCATCAAAACCCGTGTGTCCGGTAATGTTGGCGCCGTAGCCCCAGCTCACCACGGGGGCGTCTATCAGTTGGTGATGTTCCGGCCTAACATGCAGAAATGCCGCACCCTTCGGCGCGCAGAGCCACTTGTGACAATTGCCGGTATAGAAATCAGCACCGAGCGCGTCAATGTTCAGCGGAATGTGGCCTGGCGCGTGGGCACCATCAATCAGGGTGAGAATGCCAGCTTGCCGGGCGCGCTGGCATACCTCGGCCACCGGAAAGATCAGGCCGGTTGTAGAAGTCATGTGACTCAAGAAGATGACACGGGTACGAGGTGTTACAGCGTTCCAGATTCGGCGCGTGAACTCCTCTGCCCGCAAGGGCAACGGGATCTCTACAGGCACATAGCGTGCCCCGGTATGCTGACAAACAAAATTCCAGGTGTTGTCACAGGCACCGTATTCCTGGTCGGTCGTGACGATCTCGTCATCAGGGCGCAACGGGATTGAGCGCGCGACTGTATTGACACCGGTGGTGGCATTGGACAGGTAAACCAGATGTTCGGGGTTGGCACCGATCTCACTGGCCAGTACTGCACGCGACTGCGCCAACAGTTCCGCCGAACGCCGACCGAGGAATGCCACGGGATTGCGCTCCATTTCCACTTGCCACCGTTGGTGCTGCGCCATCACTTCAACCGGGCAGGCACCAAAGGAGCCGTGGTTGAGGAAAATTACTTCCGGGTCGAGAAAAAACAGGTCTTTCATAGGCGAGGCAAAGTATCTCACTGACGGTTGTCAAAATCCACGATCGGTCAGCGTCAAGCTGGCGATGGTCAGCGGCGCATTTGATGAGGCATTCCTCCAAGAGTAATTCAAGTGCTGCAATTGGCACTTGTAAGTTGGAGCAAGCGCAATCTATCCCTGCATCTGTTCTTTCACTCGATGACGATAGACGCAGCTAAAAGAGCGCTAACGCGCTGAGTGACAGCACAGCCGCGAAAGCTTGGTCTACGCACTGCGTGAGGCGATTGAACTTGGTTCCAGGGCTCCGATGCTGGCTGAATTTGCCAGTCTTCATCGGTCGCGTGATGGTGCCATCGACCAGCATGTTGGGCATCCTTGATGTAGCAGTATAAAAAACCAGCTAACGAAAACGCATGGAGATGATTCTGCCGGACAATCGCTATTCGGGTTGGCTAACGACCCCAACCTGAACACCGCTCGATCTTCGTGAACCCATGCCTGCCGAGATGCTGCCTGCCATAGCACCGCAAACTGCTGACAGTCCATTTACCACATGATCAAGTATTCAGTATTGTTTGTATGCACTGACAACCTGTGCCGCAGTCCAACCGCTGAGGAGGTTCTGCGCCAGAAGGCAATCCACCACGACTTGAATGATCTGATTGATGTAGCTTCGGCGGCAACGCATGACTTCAACGCGGGGGAATCGATCGAATTTCATGCACAAAAACACGCTATGCGCCGTGGCTATGACCTCTCTGGCCTCAGAGCCAGGCTATTGCAAGCTGAGGACTTTGAACGATTTGATCTGATTCTGGCGATGGAAGAGAGCAACCTGTTGACGCTGCGCATGAGCTGTCCGCAAAAGCACCTGCACAAGCTTCACTACTTCACGGAGTATTGCAGCGACCATGGCGGCCAGGATGTCCCTGATCCGTTCTATGGCCAGGCGGATGACTTTGAGCACGTGCTCAATGTCATCGAGGACGGTTGCGAAGGCGTTCTCATGAATGTCAAAGAAGCAATCCATTGACGTGGCGCATTCTCTGTTTGCGGCATGGCAAATTAGTCCAGCCCTGTCCGGAGCCAGTATCGTTGTGCCGGGATTTGCTTTGCTTGCACTGAACGTCGGCACTCTATGGTTCTTTCCAGTTGAAACGAAAGCGACTGTCTCGTAGCGAAAAGTCACGGTGGGCGATTTGCCCAAGCAGACATCAATGCGAAGCGCCATCATTGCTACGGTACCAATGCAAGCCGCATCAATCTGAGTAAACTTACTGAATTGCTCCTTGCTCACCCTCCAGGAGAGACCTCAGACATGCCCACGAAGACCTTCACAAACGGGCGCATCAAGAAGGCCAACTACGACCCCAAGTCGCAACAGCTGGACCTGCATTGGGACAACAAGACCGTCCTGGCCTACAAGCATGTTCCGGAAGAGGTGTATCGGCGGCTTTGCAGCGCACCCAACCCGGCGACATACTGGGAGGACCGAATTGCCGAGGAATATCCGAAGGGCATACCGATGAGGTCCAGTGCTGGTTCAAATGGAGCAAAGAAGATCAGTGACCTGTTTGGCGACGGGGACTGAGTCGTTCGAGCAGACGAATCACGCACCGCCTGCGATGCACGCATTGCATATCTGGCATTCGAGCTCATAATTACATTCTGGGCGTCGGCTTGGTCAATGGCGGCGTCAAAAGGAGATGCTATGGCAGGCAAAACCAGTTACGGCAGTCGACTTCGAAAGAACGCATTCTGTTACGCGGCCGGTCTGATGTTCGTCGCGTCGACCTTGTTGGGCTGTGGTGGCGGCAGTGGCACTGCCCCTACTGCCGAACCGCCGCCGACCCCCTGGGCCTTGCGCAACGCGACCGAAGCCAGTCTAACCGCCTATTTTCGCGATGCGCTTGGTCCAGCGTCCCGAAGCTATCTGGGCAGTATCTGGGCAGTGAACTTGCCGGGGGCGACCACTGCCGCACCTGCGGCGCCCGGCGCCGCTACCACTGTTTTTTCCGAAACCACCCTGCAGGAGGCTGGTGTAGACGAGGCCGACCTGATCAAGAGCGACGGGGCGTACGTCTTCAGTCTGGAGCAAGCCACGGAAACTGGCTTCACACGCGACCTGCTGCGTCGACAACGACTCAACGCGAACGGTCCGGCGCTGATTCCCGTCGACAGCCTGAAAATCGCGTTCTCAGCCGACGTTCGTGGCACCGGCCTGTACCTGGACAGCGAACGCCAGCAGCTTGCTGTGATCGCAGAAGGCCTTACCGGCTGGGGTATTTATGATTCCTGGTTCGCCCCCCAAACTTGGGGGCAAGGGGTGACCGAGGTCGCACTAATCGACGCTGCCAGCCCGGTTCAGTTGCAGAAAATCAGAACCCTGCGCATGACTGCTCAACTGATCGGCTCACGCCGGCTTGGATCAACGCTATACCTCGTCCTGCGCAGTTATCCGCAAGTGCCAGGGCTCGATCCCTCTTGGCCGACGGCGAAAACGGCAGCCAACCAGGCGGTGCTTGACACGCTGCAATCAGCACAGTTGCTGCCCACGCTGTCGATCGATGGCGGCGCCGCACAACCGCTGGTTGAGGCATCGTCCTGTTTTACTCAAGAGAACAACGCCGTCAAGAGCGCCGATATCATTACAGTCGTCGGCATCGACCTCGCCTCCGTCATGCACCGGCATGCTGCGCGATGCTTCACTGGCGGCACCGAAGCGTTCTACATGTCGAACCAGAGTCTGTACCTGGCGACCACCCGCTCTGCCTACACCTACAGTGGCGCGTTCCCGATCTATGCCGGGCAAAACAGCACTGACCTGCACAAGTTCGCGCTTAATGGCCTGGATATAGCCTATCGAGGCTCGGGCAATGCGACCGGGCATTTGGGCTTTGATCAAAATCGGAAGTCGTTTCGCATGGGCGAGGACAAAGGCGCGTTGCGCGTGATCACGCAAACCGCACCAAGCTGGGGTGGCTGGATGACGTCCACATCAATTGAGTCCCCCGCTCACCTCACCATCATGCAGGAGAGCGCCGGTTCATTGGCAGTGGTAAGTGAACTGCCCAATGCCGTTCGGCCGGCGCCATTGGGCAAGACCGGCGAGCAGATCTACGCCTCGCGTTTCATTGGCACGCGCGGCTATCTCGTCACCTACCGGCTGACTGATCCGCTGTATGTACTGGACTTGTCCGACCCGGCCGATCCCAAAATGGCAGGTGAACTGCAGGTCAGCGGCTACTCGGACTACCTGTTCCCTTTGACCGACACCCTGCTGCTGGGCGTTGGCAAGGATGCCATCTCGGACAGCACGGCGGGCGACGGACGCTTTGCCTGGTATCAGGGGGTGAAGCTTTCGCTGATCGACGTCACCGATCCAAGCCACCCGCGCGAAACCGCGCGCAGCACCATCGGTCGGCGCGGCACCGATGCTACGGCGCTGCACAACCACCACGGTGTGGCGCTGCAATCGGTGGGCAACACCGTTCGCGTGAGCCTGCCGATAAGCCTGCATGACATCCCCCCGCCCTCAGCCACCGGGGCCGCCAACGACTATTTCCAGTTCACGCGCACTGAGCTTGAAAAATTCGAAATTGATCTGTCCGGACAGAGTTTGAGCCCCCGTGCGGCGCTGACATCCACGGTGCCGGGAGAACGCTATATTGGTGACGACCGCGCGTTAATGCGGAACGACCAAGTGCACTATTTTCAGAATGGTATCTGGCGCTCCGCAGCGTGGTGAAGGCAGGTTTATCATCAAGGTATGACCAGTGCCCCCGATTTGGCGCAGATTCGCTTTGACAACGCCCTTGCGTTGTTTGATGAATTTGTCCGCAACACCATCAAGCAGCCGGATGCCGCCACACTGAGAGGACTCGAAGGGCGTTTTGCAGAACGGGTGCAGATACAACCCAGCTACTGGAGCCAGATCAAGAGTCGATCGCGCCAGATTGGCGAACGGCTGGCGCGACAGTTCGAGCAACTTTGCCACAAGCCGCACGGCTGGATGGACCAGCAGCACAGCGCCGGCGCCCGCGCAGCCGGACCCATCCCGACAGCCGAATTGCCCAGCGACAGCCACGCTCCCAGGGATGACGACGAACGCTTCATCGTCGGACTGGTGCTGACCTACTACCGACGCCACCCACAGCGCGCGCGCACGCGCTTGCTCGATCTGCTGGGTGAAGTGTTAATGCCCACCGCGGGCGCCGCGCCACCTTTGTCGCCCGGAAAGGTGGGCGAGCCGGAGCCGCCAGCAAAACGAGTACCCACGCCGGCCGAAGCCCACGCGCTGTGGCTGCGGTCCCAAGCCGGTGTGGCGCCACTGCGACAAAAGAAATAGCTCATCGTCCAGTTTGATAAAAATAGATTGCTCAAGATAATATATAGTTTATCATTTGAGCTAGTTTGTTGTCGTGTCGCTGCCCCGGGGCACTTATCGCAACATGTCCGATCAACCTCAAAGCCCGCCACCTTATGGTCCTGCCTCTGCTTCAAATTGCTGATGACTGCACCCGCGTCGCTTTGCAGCCGGGCATTCAGGACTGCCATGAGTTGTCGAGTTTGATTAATCTTCGCGCCCCGCCCGGGGGCATCGTGAACTGACCTCAGCAGCGCGAGGTTCTTGTTCATGGCGGCCCGGGAGCGAATCAGCCCCGGGCTTTTTTTTATTTGTGTTGCCAGTGTTTGACCAAAGGAGCATGTCATGACAGAAAGCTTGACTTCGACAACTTTGCCGCTGTATCGCCCCCGCAGCTACTCAGGCCGTCGCGTGCTGGCCGCAGTGCTGCGCACTACCAGTTTGTTGCTGACCCGTCTGGCGCGCCAATTGACCGCCGCCGAGCGGCTGCGCGAACCTGTCGCCACCCGCGCACCGGTGCTGGAGTTCTACGCCGAAGCTGGCGCCCCGGAAGGCGCGCTGTATGTCGATGGGAAGCTGCTGGGTTACCTGCCGGGGGTCACCCGGCTGTAAGCCTCTGAGATGGCGCCACGAAACGCGATCATCTGACAGAACAGTGACAGGAGCGTCAGCATCGACACCCGCCGATATCGTCCGCGATGCTGCATGGCGGCTGACGCTCGAAGAACTCGAGGCATGAAAATCTACCCGCCACACTTCTGACAGTTCTTGTGCAAAGAAATATTTGGCGTGGATTAACCCCATTGCCTTTGAAGGCCCGTTTCAATCAACTCCATGACCTATTTTTGGAGTTCAACATGTCCAGCCATTTCAAGCAGCTTTGCGCTGCATCCCTTGTTACCCTGCTTGCAGGCACCGCTCTCCAGGCCCACGCCGTCGGGCGTCTGGCAGATCTGAGCGTTGTCGATCGCACATCAGGCGCCACACTGCCAGTTTATTTCCACCGTGGCGAATACTGGATCGCGGGCAAGCCGGGCGTCAAATACGCGATTGCTGTCTGCAACAAGGTCGGTGAACGTCTGCTGGCTGTGACTTCGATCGATGGCATCAACGTCCTCAGTGGCGCCACAGCCGCACGGAATCAGGCGGGTTATGTCTATTCCCCGCATACCTGTCATGAAATCACCGGATGGAGAAAGAGTGACAGCGAGGTGGCCGCCTTTGAATTCGCCGCGTCGAGCGATTCTTATGCTGAACTGACCGGTCGGCCGAATCAGCTTGGGGTCATTGGCATCGCCCTGTTTCGTGAGAACACACCGGCACCCGTATATGTCGCACCAGCCTATTCAAGCCGCGGTGAAATCGACGGCCTCAATGAATCCCTGGCGAGCAAAAGCCAGGCAACGCCATCTACCGCGGCCCCTGTGGCTGCACAAAACAATGCAGGGGCGGCACGGGGCTTTATGGAACGTAGCCGTAGTGCTGAAAGCAGTGATTCCGCAGTGGCCTCAATTTTGCCGATCCAGAAGCTGGGCACCGCCCATGGCGAGCGGGAAGCCTCCACCGTTACCCACACCCAGTTCGAACGCGCGCAGTCCAGGCCCAATGAGATCTTGCGAATCCGATATGACAGCCGGGAGGCGCTGGTCGCTCTTGGCGTCATCAAATATCCCCCGCGGCGCGTGCCCAATCCATTTCCCCTGTCAGAGAGTGCCTCTTACGTTCCAGACCCACCAATTCACCGCGAATGAACCGAGTTCCAGCCCGATAATCCGGGTCATGTCCAGTGAATCCAGCGCAACAGAGCAGACCGACGAGTCCCTGATGTTGCGCTATTCCCATGGTGAGATGAAAGCCTTTGAAGTTTTGTACGATCGTCACCAAATGGGCTGCTGGCGATTCATTTTTCGCAGTGTTCGTGTCCAGGAAGCGGCTGATGACATCCTCCAGGACGTCTGGTTTGCGGTGGCGCGTCAAGCCCATTCCTACAGACCGTTCGCCAAATTCCGGACCTGGCTGTTCACCATCGCCCACCATGCAGTGGTCGACCACTTCCGGGCAGCAAAGGTCATGATCAGCCTGGATGCGCAAACCGAAACCGACGATGGTTCCACCTGCGAGCGCTCGGCGCCGGAGCTGGTCGCCAACTCGGGTTTTGGACCACTGCGCCAATTGGAGTCCCGGGAGCAAGCGCTGGCGCTGCTGAAAGCGATTGAGCAGTTGCCGATCGAGCAACGTGAAGCTTTTTTAATGCAGGCTGAAGGCGAAATGAGTGTCACCGAGATTGCCGATGCGACCGGCGTCAGTTTTGAGACCGCCAAAAGCCGATTGCGGTACGCACGCGCCCGCTTGCGGGAACTCCTGCTGGAGGTGGCATGAGCGACACACCTGACGAATTGAAGCAGCTCTACGACCAGGCAAGTGCGCTTGACGACCGGCGCCCGGCAGACCGGGTGCGCCAAGCGGTGTTGGCTCACGCACAAATGGTGCAGGACGCGAAGGCGCGGGCAGCTGCCGAGTCATTGCCGTCAAAACCATCAGTCAGTGCAAATTCCAGTTATTGGAAGATGAGCCTGCTTGCCAGTTTGTTGCTCGCACCTCTGATAGGCTTGTTGCTGGTGTCTCTGAATCAACGTTCTTTGCCGGAGACTGAAAGAGTGGCTTCGTCGACCGAGCCCATCGTTGAAACCAGATCTGGTGTGACATCTGGTGCCGACGTCTTCGCAGAAGCAGCGCCCACCACTGCGGCGTCTGTGCAAACTAGTCGTGCTGTTACTACAGATGTCGTCGTTCTTGCGGATGCGGCGCCAGGAAGCGGGGCGCGGGCAAAACTTTCCAAAGGTGCATCTTCAGGCACGCTCGCTCCGGCGCAAGCCAGTCAAGTCCCTACCGAATCCGTAGTGGCCATGGCTGACAAAGAGAGTCCTTCTCGTTCAATTGGCAGCGCTGGCAGGCGCGTGGATACCGGAGAGGCACTTTCTCAGGAGACGGGGCGAGCATCGGCTTCAGTTCCTGTCCAAGTCACTGCGCAAGCCACGCCAGAGCCAGCAAAGCCGCATGCAGAAGCCTTTGCAAGTGCTTTAATTGCGCAAGCGCCGTCCCATGGCGCTCCTTCGGCCCGAGCAAGATCGGTTGCAACGCTTGCCGCATCGGGTAACGCGAAAGTTGTGCCTGAGGCTGATGACCAGCTTGGTCTTGCGGATCTGAATGAGACGTTTTTACAAGCGGTCCGAGCTGGCCAGTTGCGAGAAATGGAAGCGCTGGTGGCACGTGGCGCCTCCATCAATGCGCGCGATGCGGCCGGCAAGACGGCCTTGATACTGTCAGTTCAGATGGGTCATGAACGTCTTGTCGAGCGTTTACTTGCCTTCGGAGCAAACCCGGGGCTGGTTGACCATGCAGGATTGACTGCGATCCAATATGCAAGACAGATGGGGCTGGCTCCGATTATTTCGTTGCTGGAGCGACGGAACTGATATTCCGAGCAATTAAAGTCGTAAACAACTTTGGAGGATCGAGCAAATCGATTGCTGCTCGCCTAATCTGAACTTGCCAAAGCTGAGCGTTTAGGTTGCGGTAAACCGGTCCATCGTCATCGACTCGGATATGCCCATTCCTCGGGTTGCGAAGAAGCTACCGCCAAATGTCATGGCGGGCGCCACTCGTTCGGGATCAGAAAGCGGCACCAACACCTGCCCACAGGTCTTCAACGGAGCCGGTAGACGTAGTCCCTACGGTAAACACTAGCGCCGCGTCCGAGAGATTTCTCGGAAACTGATCGGTGCACAATCGCTGGCCAGCGTCGGCGGTGGTTCTCCACGCGCACCTCTAGCTTCGATGAGCAGCGCAAGTGAATCGTGAAGACCTATAGGGCTGGCTTACCAGTGCGACCAAATCGCAGCAACACGGTCGTGCCCCGAGCGTCGGCGATGTGCGGTAGACGATCAAACGGCCGACCCGAAGCACCGAGGAGAGTACAGTTTTAAGTTGGCTCCCCTGGCGAAAATTGGCTAATGAGTTGCGCAACAGACTCTATTTTTGACCGTAAGTCCGACAAGAAGACCGCCGTCAAAATAGTACTCCGCGCAGGTCTTGAAATAGTGCGCGTTATCGACCGTAGAAAACGGAAAAATTATCGGACCTTCACCTGAGAGAACTTCGTCAGTCAAACCGCTAATTTCTCCCCATCCTTCGATGGAGCACATTAGGTCGCGCAGCATGCCAGCGACTTCGTCCTTATCCTCGCGTTCATCGCCGTCGAGGGACACGGAGATCTTTGGTACACAGACTTTGTCATCGCTCTCGAATAGCTCTTTAATACGCATGCTCTGCTCCTTTGGATTTGCGGACGGTTGCCCATAGCGACAGCAGCGGAGCGCCCACTTCTGCCAGATTAGTGGCGCCTAACGAAGCGTCACCCTCTAAGTTATTCGAAAACAACGACGCAACCTTAAACGTTTGCTCGCGTGAAGGTAGCGATAAACCCGGTAACTGACTGTATTTATTTGTGACATTGTCCGTCTCCCCCTTTTGAAACTCATGATGCTTGCCCAAGAGATAAGGCCAAGGATGCTTCGCCCGCCTTAACTGCGCCTTAAGAACAAGCTTTTCTCAGTGTTCTTCTCGTCGTAGCCGGCGCCGCAGCGTCCTTCTACATCCATTTCCATGAGCCGTTGGGCCATGAATTGCACCACCTGGCGCAATTCATCGATGTCCGAGCCCTTCTCAGCGAGCTCGGCTAGTGCCTCGTAGCGGTGGTCATTGTGATTTCCTTTTCGATCTTTGCAGAGTTTCTCGAAGGCGTGACCTAGATCAAGCATTGCCGGGCTCAGTTCCTATAGCATCACGCTCAATTTGATCCGCAGCAATGAGGCGCAGTTCAGTTTGTTACACCCATCCCACACCGACAGTTGCTTGCAGCCCTTTGACGATGGTGGGGAGCATGTGGCGCGGCTGATGTATGCGAGTCAGGCGCAGATCACCCGTTCCACGTTTGAGGAAATTCATCACATCCGCTTGCGGTCGATGGAGCGTAACAAGCTGGACAGTGTCAATGTTGCATTGTTGTACCAAAATGGCTGGTTCATGCAATGGATGGAAGGCCCGATAAAGGGGCTTCGTGCCGTACTGGTTCGCGTCGAAAACGACCCACGCCACAAAAATCTGCGCGTATTGCACCAGAGTTCGGGTCGGCGCCGCTTGACCGAACCTTGGTCAATGGCAGTCGTCGACACCCGCGAAGAGGGCAGCGAATTTGCCCATCGCGTCAAAGTGTTGCATGACGAGTACTTGCGTCACAGTGCGCTCGACCCGGCGTCGATTTGGCGTCGGCTATCGACTCCCCTGAATCATGCCGGGGCCGACAAACAGGCGATCAGAGATCATTTTCAGCGTGTCATGGTGTGTTCTGCAACCGGCACCTACGCCTTCAATTTGGTCGCATGGCTCGGCCAGACCACGGGTACGGAGCTGGTCCACCGGCGTTTTATCGGTTCCCGGGCAGACATACTTGATGTGGGTACCGACTACGTCGATTTGCCTGTGGGTGACGGCGTGCGCAGGGTGATTGCGATGGCACGCCATGGCCTAGACATTGGCCTGACGCGGGCCTTCCTGACCGACTATTCGCACGTTATTTTATTGCTGTCAGGCATGTTGAAGCCGGATCTTGCCTTGATGGAACGCATCGTCGGCGCCTGTGAGAATCTTCCCCATCGGCCAGTGATTATCGGGATCGAGCCGTCCAGCGCCTCCCACGGGGTACTGCAGCCGTTGGCGCAGGCACGCGGCCTGGTCTACATGGAATGCGATATTGCTGGCAGCATGGACCCCGAGTCCCAGTGGGCAATTGCCGAAATGGCTCTGGACCGAAGTACTGCCTCCAATTCAGTCTGGCCAGAAGCCGAGAAGTCCCGCGCCTGAGCATTGCCCGTGGCCGTGGTGGTTTCTCAGAATAAAGTTGCTAACTGACCGCTAGCATCCATGCGGGTTAGGGGACCGTGGTAGGGTTTAGCGTCGACCTTTAAAGTTGCTAATTCAATCCAATGTTATCTTCGGAAGGCGGTTTGGTTTACAACAAAGTTGCTAACCGGAGGTACCCGGTACGAAGTGTTCCCACGGAATTTCCCAAATAGCGCAAAAGCCTGGCCGAGGGCACTCATTTGGCGATTGCCAGAAAAGCGTTGCCGGTCGACAATTCAGTGGCCGGTGAGAGCTTGAGCTCGTTTGGGCGACTTTATGCCACATCTAATTTGGCCACTTCCGCTTCCTAACCTGCCGCCGCTGTTCTCAGATGAAACTCTCTACAGCTGGTCAGGATTTGTTCACGCGTCAAATGCAAATTCCGACGTCCGTGAGACAAGCAGGCAACTCTTTGGTTCGCCCCACGCCGCTCTGCTGCACGACTTTCCGGCGCATCTTAGTGCCCTTGATGAACGCCTGGAGAACTTACTCGGGCAACCACGGGACCTCGCCCTTTGCCATACCCTTTTAGGGTACTTTCTTCCGGCAATGTCTCTGACAGTCTCATCTCAAATCTTGGCTGGTGTTTTAGAAGGCGCCGAGAGTCACTTGAAATTCAAGCTCGGCATCGCCGCTAGCCGAGTTGGTGGACATCATCCACTGAAGGGCTGCATGCAATGCTTCGCCGAGGATGAGCGAACTCGCGGGCGCGCGTATTGGCGGGTTCAACATCAGTTCCCGTCAACCCTTGTATGCACGCGTCACCGCTGCCCGCTCGTCATCGCATGGGACCCGATCACGCCAGTGCATCGACGCGGTTGGATCCTGCCGCACATGGGCCTGAATCGGCGATGGATCGAAATCTCCCAAGTTACGCACACGCAGCTTGACGGCTTGGTGCGATTAGCCGACTTCTCCGAGCAGTGGGCTGCACTCCAGCCAAGTTCCCTCGGTCAGCGCACTCTCGCCTTGACGTACCAGCAAGCCCTTCGTGCCCGTGGATTTGTAACCGAAACAGGCAGTCTGCGGCTGAGCGATCTGAATTGTTGTGCCGATGCGCGAGCGCATAGTCCGTCAAAACCTTGGCTCGTTCCAGTGAGTCAAGAACTTGACTTCTGGAGAGTGAAATTACGCCTTCACAAATGCCCATCATGCCAGGCGCTGTGGGTTGTTCGATCAGAAATTCAAGGACACCAAGATTGGGGAGAAGAATGCAAACAGATCAAGTCGACCGAAGAGTTTGAAGCGATGGTGGTAGCTCAACAGCAAGTCAAGGACCAGGAGTGGGCAAAATTGAAAAAAGAGTATGAAGAAAGCGGGAAGATATGGAGGTGGTGAGGAGCGTGTCCCCAGTGGCGTGGCAGCACATCAACTTGATTGGGCAGTTCGAATTCAGTGCTGCAGACTCGAAAGTTGACATTGACGCCCTGGTCGAACGCTATGCGGATCCCGATTGTTGGAACAAGTCTTTGCAGCCGGAAACTGAGGCCATTTAGGCTAACCTTACATTTTTGGCGGGTTGAGCACTATTAGCCACGTTAATCACTCCTTTACTCCCCCGCTGAACAAATCAACAGGATATGTGGACAACGTGGCTCAAATTTGGAGCGGAATTGGCCTCAGACTAGCTCAGTTTTCAAACGGAATCGACAGATCCTAAATGGGACGCGAATCTGCCTGCTTAAGGCAGCGTAGCCCCCACTTCGGCCCGCTCTCAGCCGGTTTCAAGCTGATGCAGCCAGGCCAGCACCTCGGCCACGGCCAGGTACAACTGGGGCGGGATCTGGGCATCCAGGTCGACGTGCATCAACAACTTCACCAGGTCTGGCGAGTTGTGCACGTACAAACCGCTTTCACGCGCGCGCCGGATAATGGATTCGGCGACATCACCATATCCTTTGGCTACGACGATGGGCGCCTTGTCCTTGGCGGCGTAGGAAAGGGCAACCGCGCTGGGTCGATCAGGGCGCTGGTTCTCCATCATCTCCCCGCACCGTGCACGCGGCCTGACTGCATCGTCTTGGCGCTCAACCTGTCATGCCGGCGTTGGCGCCAGCCCCCCAATGCGCAAACCGGTCAGCTGCATGGCCAAAGCGGCAAAGCGCTGAGGCAGCTTGTTGCTTTCGTCACTGAGCAAGGCCAGCGTGGCGTTCTCGCGTGCCGACAGCTGCAACTGCAGCGTGCTGCCGGCCAGACTCAGGCGCACTTCAAGCGCGCCCAGCGAGGGCAGGGTCATGGCCAGGCGCGTGGCCCAGATGCGCTGCGCCGCCTCGCCACCGGCAGCGGCCGGACGCTCTTCACGCTCACCACGCTCACCACGCTCCTCGTTGATTTCCCAGTCTATGGGCGTGCCTGGCCACGCCTCGCCACTCCAGCGAAACACCGGCAGCGCCAGCAGTTCCAGTTGCTGGCGAACCAGCCCCATGGCAGCTGGGTGGATCGCCGTCGTGACAGGGTTATCGCTGTGGGCGGCGCCCACCGAGCTTGCACCCCGGTTTTCTGCGCCCGGCACTTGCGCCACTGCTTCAGACCCCGGGTCGGGGCCGGCGACGCGCACAGTCGACACCGCCGCGGACATTTTCACCGTGGCATCGAGACCCGCTTGCGGTTCGCGCGCCATTTGCGCCAGCGTGCGCGTGCCAGCGGTGTACTGCTGCAGGTGCGACTCGTAAAACAGGCCGGAGTTGGCCACGGTGCGCGCCAATGTCGCCGTTAGCAGCTGGGCCTGCGGTGGCTGCGAATCCGGCCACAGCGCTTCACTGCCGAGAACTTTTTGACCGGCAACGCCCGGGAGGTCCAAAACCTCACCGATGGTGCGGGCCACGGCGCTCAAGGTGACGGCTGCGCCCGAACTTGGCGTTGGGGGGGGGCGGCCACTGTCACCGTGAGCGGACAACACCACGCCCAACTGCTGCTGCAGGGCGGCGCGTGAAGAAAGGCGAACGTCGTTGTTGACCTGGTCGACCGGCTGGACGGCGCGCGGGTCGGCAATATCAATCTGTCCCTTGAATGGCACCAAGTCAACACGCTGGGCCAGTCGTGTGGCCAAAAGTGTATCAATCAGTGGCGTGACACCGCTCATGACAAAGGATCGTTGCTCTGGCCGTAGATTTGGTAAAGACTGTGCTGACGCGCCAGACTCCTGAGCACCGAATCGAGTTCGCTCAGTTGCGGCATGACAAGGCTGTAGATCTCGGCGTGGTTGGCGTGAATGCGTTCCAGCAGTTGGTATTTGCGTCTGAGCTGGGATTCGTCAAGCTTCTCAAGCGGCTCAATGACTTTCAGCCGCTCCACCGTGGCGCTATTCTGCTCTTCCAGCGCCGGCAACTCGCCCCACTGGCCGCTGCGCGCCAGCATCAGCATGCGGTCGGTGACGGGCGCAATCTGCTCGTAGCAGTGCATGACTTCGCTTTGAGAACACACATCAAGCTCCAATCGAAAATGACGCTGTCGCAGGCGCGCCTGACGCATGCGCCACGAACCCTGGTTTGCCCGGATCAACAGCGCGCCAGGCGGAGCTGAGGCTGTCCAGCAATCGATCCGCCTCATCGAGCAGCGCCGGATCGTTGCGCAGATTGGCATACAGAAGACGCTCGGTGATGTAGTCAAACAGCGCCGACATATTGGCCACCAGTTCAGCCCCGGCCAGATCGCCGTCCTCGGCGTCGAAACTGAGCCTGATGCCACTGTCTATGATGTTGATGGCTTTCGAAATCGCTTTGCCCTTGGCCGCGATTTCACCGTGTGCCATGTGATGGCGCGCCATGCTGATGGCTGTTTTGGCACCGTCGAACAGCAGCATCAGCAACTGATGCGGCGATGCGCTCATGACTGAGGTTTCAAGGCCCATTCTGGCATAGGCGGTGGCGCCGCGGCCGCTTGCGGATTTCTGTGCGTACATCATGGACTGGCCTTATTTGGTAGAGCTGGTGAGCGCGGCGAATTGCTGCGTCAGATAGGAACTGGTCTGATTCATGCTGCTGATCAGTGTGTCAAGCTGCGTAAACTGGGCTTTGTAGCGCGCGACCGTGGCATCGATCTGGGCCGACTTATCGCTGTATTGCTTGCCGAGCGAAGTCAAGGTCTTGTTGATGCCTGCGGTAGCCACTGTCAGCGCACCGTCGATGTTGCTGAAGCCGGTGATCTGCGCTGCCAACTGGCTGGCGTAGCCGCCGACGCCGGCGCTGCCGGCAAACAGGTTCGTGACGCCGCTCAGATTGCTTCCCAGTGCCGTCGTCAACTTGGTCGAGTCGATCGCCAAGGTGCCATCCGTCTGGGTCGTTATGCCAATCTGCGACAAGGTGGTCAGGCCACCCACGGCGGCCTGCGGGGCGTTCAGCGTCGAACGGATGCGGGTCTGAATGCTCATCAGCGTTGAGTCGCCCAGCAGCGCGGCGGCCGACTTGCTGGTCGGGTTATAGGCGGTCAAGGACTTGGCGACGCTCTGCAAACTGTTATAGGCGTTCACAAAAGTGGTGACGGCCGTTTGCATGCTGGCGGTATTGTTCTGCACCGACACGGTGCTGGTGCCGACGCTGGCCAGGTTCATCGTGACGCCTTGCATGGCGCCAGTCACGGTGTTGCTGGCGCTGGTCACGGCAATGCCGTTGACATTCAAATTGGCATTCTGCGCGGCAGCGGTTTGCTGCAGATTCTGGACCGCGGCCGGGTTGTACGCCAGCAGGCTCGACAGCGCGGCGTCGCCAGCGACCGCAATGCGCATGCTTGACGTGGCACCGGTGGTTTTTGAGGTCAGCACCAGCTGGTTCGGGTTGGCACTGCCGTTGTTGATGATCGAGGCCGTCACCCCGATGGCGGCGTTGGCATTGATCGCATCGCGAATGCCGGCCAGGGTGTTGTTGGTGGCGTCGATGGTGATGGTGGTTGCGGTGCGCGTGGCGTCGGCGGTAAAAGTTGCGCCGGTATATTGGCCGGTCGCGGCATTCAGCGTGCCACCGGAAATGCTGCCGAAATCAAGCGTCACGGTGGTCGCGGCACCGCTGCCGATCGCCGTGGTGCTGCTGGCCACGCCGGCAGCGGCCAGCGACTGCGCCTGCGCCAGCTGCGTCACGTTCACCGTGGCGTTACCGCCCACGGCGGTTGCCGCGGCGCTGGCCGTCAGCACATTGGTGGCCGACGAAGTGGACGTCATGCCCTGAAAAAGACTGGGTGTGCCGAGCGCCGCCGCTGCCGTCTGCAGCGCGCTCAAGGCACTGCCGATCTGGCCGTAAGCGGACAGCTTGGTGCTGTAACTCGTTTGCTGCTGCTGGATCAAACCCAGCGGCAGTTGTTCATTCTTGGTGATGTTGGCCAGCAGCGTGGTCAGGTCAAGACCCGAGCCGACACCGAGGGATGAAATTGTAGCCATGGCAGTTCCTGTTTCTTCTGTTCATTCAACTTGAAAGTACGCAGTCACCCAGCGTCATCACGCGACCTGGGAAAATAACAAACCTTTCAAGGTGTCCACCACCTTGGTCATGCGCACCACGTCCTTGGACGGAATCTGCCGGATCACCTTGCCGGTTTCCTGGTCAACGACCTTGATGATGACTTCTTTATAACTGGGATCGATCTGGAACTGCACGCTGATCGACAAGGCGGCCAGCACCTTGTTCATTTCCTGCAGCGATTGCTGCGTCTGCTCTCTGCTCGGTTTGACGGCGTCACCTTCTTTGACATTGGCGGCGCTGCGCGCGGCGGGGCTTTCACCCGGCACGCTGGTGGTCACTGCTGGCGCTATTTTCAGATTCTGCTGCGGCCTGTTTGGCACGCTTTCGCCCGAACTCATCGGACTAATTGAAATCGACATTTTTCACTCTCCTGTCAAAAGCGCCAATCACCTGTCAAAAAGCCGGCGGCCCACCACGACCGCCGGCCAACCCTCCATTACTGCGATTACTGGAACAGTGCCATGACACCTTGTGTCGACTTGTTGGCGGTCGACAACACCGAGGTACCTGCTTGTTGCAGGATCTGCGCACGTGTCATGTTGGCCACTTCGACCGAGTAGTCGGCGTCCTGGATGCGTGAACGCGAAGCAGCCAGGTTGGTCTCGGTGGAAGCCAGGTTGGAGATCACCGAGGTGAAACGGTTTTGCACCGCACCCAGCGCGCTGCGCTGGGAATCGACGGCAGCCAGGGCGGTATCGATGGTCGTGAGGCGGGTTGCATCGTTGGCCGTGTTGGTGACGTCGATCGTGGTGACTGCGGCGCCCAGCAGGGTTGCGGAGTCGGCCTTGGCCAACGTCACGCCGATGGTCTGGCCGTCGCTGGCACCGACCTGGATGTTGACGGTCTGGGCCGTTGCCAGCACCTTGTTGCCGTTGAAGTCGGTTTGCGCCGAAGTGCGGTCGATTTCAGCCAAGCGGGCCGTAATTTCAGCCTGGATGGAGACTTTGTCGGCCGAGGTGTTGGTGCCGTTGACCGCTTGCACTGCCAATTGACGGATGCGTTGCAGGTTGTCATTGATGGAAGACAGCGCGCCTTCAGCGGTTTGCGCCATCGAAATGCCGTCATTGGCATTGCGCGAAGCCTGTGTCAGGCCGTTGATGTTGGAGGTGAAACGGTTGGAAATGGCGGAACCGGCGGCATCGTCCTTGGCGCTGTTGATGCGCAGGCCGGACGACAGACGCTCGATGGCGCTGCTCAGCGACAAAGCCGACTTGTTCAGGTTGGCTTGTGAAACCAGAGAAAGAATATTGGTATTGATGACTGTCATGGCATTACTCCTGGGTACTAAAGTTGTTGATGAACTCGGCTGTGGCCGCAACGACTGACCTACCCCCACTAGGGACAAGTAAGCCTTCGTTATTCAGGTTATCGGCCGGCTGGCAGGAAACTTGTAGGGTGGGCATGAAAAATATCTAGTTTCCGGCCAGCGCCGACGACAATTGGAGGAACAAAGCGCTTCCCATCACGAAGGCGACATCTATCTTGTCCAGGTGGCGGAGCAGGAATTGATCGCCAGCCCTTTGCGGACCGTCGCCGTAGGGCCAGACATAGTCATCCACAACGATCCAGCCACCGGCCAGCACAAAACCGCCCCAGGCCGCGAGGTCGGCCTGGGCCGCGGCATAACTGTGATTGCCGTCGATGTGCAGAATCGCAATCCGGCCGGCGTAGCGGGTCTGCCCGAAGGCGGCCGTGGCAACCTCCCGGCGCGCGCCATAGTGCAGCGCGCCCTCGGTCGAAGGCAGGCGCAGGTAGTTGACGTGATCGGCGTTGTAAGGCAGCAGATTGATCTCGAAGACGGCGAGCGCCTCCTCGGCGTCGAGTTGCGCCGAGACACGGTCCACCAGGCCTTGCTCGTCGTTTTGCACCAGGTGCGCGTTCGACCAGGGGTCCACGCACAGCAGTTTGCCGATGCCATAACAGCGCGCCAGCCGTGCCAGGATAAAGGCCGATTTGCCCCACCAGCTGCCGACCTCGACCAGATCCCCAGCCGGGCAGCGCCTGGCGATCTCGCACAGGACGCAGAATTTCTCGTGGTCGCACATGCCGGGTATGAGCTCGGCATGGCGGAACAGGGCCGCCAGTTCCGGTACCGCCACCGACGGCCTGGCCACCACGCTGGAGGCCAGCGGCAGCGGCCTGGCCAGCAGGCCCAGAGCCTGAGTGCGGGCGGCACGATAGCCACTCAACTCCCCGTCGACGGGCGAAGCGTTCACCAGCGCCACGCCCGGTGCCAGCTCCTTCAGGACACGATTCAAATAGTCCCAGACCACCGGGTTGGGCGAAAAGATGGCCCCCACGCCGAAGTCTGCAACCGCTTTTTGCAACGCCGCGTTGAACCCCGGCTCAGTGACAAACGGCAACCGCAGCCAGGCCGGGTATTTTTCACGCGCAGTGTCGTGCGCCAGCGACGAGGCGCCGATCACGGCCTGTCCGTCACGCAAGCTTCTCTCCAGATACGCCAGCGAACGCGGCATCCCACCCGGGAAGATCAGCACCGGTTTTGCGCCCTTGTCCATTTTTTGATGTTGTGCTTTCAATTTGTGCGCCTTACCAGGGTCTGGCCGGGCCGTTCGCGGGCCGGACTTTGGCCGCTGCCGCCGGCCTCGCACAGCAGGAAAATGCTGGAACACAGATCCGGATACTGCTGCCCCAGTTGGTAGCAGCCTTCCAGATATTGCGAGGAGATGATGTCGGTTTGCAGCAAGCGATCCCACTGAAAATTGGCCAACGCCTTGAAGAAGATCCCGGAACGGTGCACCACCTTCAGGCCGGCAGCATGGGCCTCCCGCTCCAGGGTATCGAAGGTGTAGGTGCAGCGGTGGCCGTGCTCGGCTTCCGCCGGTGTGACCGCGCTGTTGTGAGAAATCAAGCCCATTTTGACGGCGATCTGCCGCGACGGCGCGTTGGCATTGGGACACACCAGGAAAAACCGGCCGCCGGGTGTCAGCCACTCGTCGTTGATGCGCTTCAACACGCGCACCGGATCGTCCAGGTGTTCCAGTACGTGGGTCAGCACGATATTGTCATAGCGCCTGGGCAGGCTCACATTCTCGAACAGGGAATGGACAAACTTCACCCGGTCACCCAGTTTCTCCCTGGCCTGTGCGATGGCGGCATCGGAGGCTTCGACACAGGTGATGTCATCGAAGTGGGGCAGGAATCTTCGGCTGAAGTCACCCTTGAAACTTCCAAGCTCAAGCAAACTTCCCGGTCGGAAGAAAGGCTTGAACGATTTGAGCATATAGGGGTGCATCACATCGAAATCGAAGCCATAGGCGTACCGGTGATCGCTCGTGTCTTCCGTTTCGGCGTTGTAGTCACGCTTGCTGGCCATGTATTTCACCCCTTTCCAAACCTAGTTTCATACCCATGGATGGCATATTCGCCTGGTCCGCGACAAAGCCGGCTTTCTCGTACAGTTTGATGGCGGGTGTATTGGTGCTCGCCACCTCCAGACGGATTTGCCGCAGGCCGGAGACCTTGGCGTGTTCGACGCACTGGGCCAGCAACCGTGCGGCGATGCCTTTGCCGCTCCACGCGCACAAAACGCTGACGCTGCTTATGTAGGCCAGTTGTTGGTCCGGGCGGTTGCAATAGGCCGCCACCATTCCGATCAAGCGGCCGTCCGACCAAGCCTCGAACCTTGTCGCCTGGCACCCCAGCTTCAGCGCATAAGCGTCGATCTCGACCCGGCTGCTCAAGGGCGGCACGAAGTCGGCATCGCCGCATCGCAGGTGTTCCGCAATCTGCTCGGCCGAAGCCATGTTCACCAGGAACTGGACCGCTGCGCTCATGGTTCCAGTTCCGCCAGACCAAAACCGTAACGTCCGAACTCGTTGCCGTTATAGAGCAGGTACACCTTGCCGTCACACTCGAACACATGCGGGTAACACAACATGTCCGAATCCCAGTCGCCGGGAGTGACCTCCAGCAGCGGATGGGCATCGTCGCGCGTCCAGTGCAGCAGATCGTCCGACCAGGCATGACCGATGCGATAGCCCCGTTCGCGGTTGTTCCTGAAGTCGCAGGACTGGCGATAGCAGAAGAACATGTGATGCCGGCCATCGATCCCGATCACCGTCGGTAGCGCCTGGCTTTCATCCGCACCCAGACGGTCAGCAACGATCTGCCGGGCTTCTTCCTTGACCCAGAGGATGCCATCGCTGGAAGTTGCATGGCCGATCTTGTAAGTGCGATCCGGCGCAGCGTCCGCCGAAAACCGCTTCCATCCCGTACCGAAGATGTACCACATGTGAAAGACGCCGTCGATGACTTTCACAAAACCATCACCGACCAGGCAGGGTTCGTGCAGCGAGGCGGCCAATACCGGTCCATCGCCGATGCGCTGAAAGGTGACGCCGTCGTCACGGCTGATGGCCAGACCGATGGCGGTGTCGACCGAGACCGAGACGCGCCGATTCCAGCCGCAGGTATAGCCGTACACGGCATCGCCGTGACGCATGACGCTCATGGGAAAAATTCCGTGCTGGTCGAAGCAACCGAGGCCTCCGAGCGGTATGACAGTCTGCTCGGACACGCGAATGACATCGCGCAGGTTTTTGCGCACATCGACAAAGGCGATGTGGCTGAGGTACTTGCCATTGCTCTTGTCCACCGAACGGGTAGAGAAATAGATGCGCACGAAATCATCGAACACCAGGGCTTGCGGTGATTGCGCAAACTGCACGCAGCCGTTGGGCAGCTCATGCTGGGTCGGATCGAATATCTTGCCGAGTTTTTTCCACTTCATTGCGGCCACCCCCTACGCCAACTTGCCATCGAGCACGGCCAGACCGAAACCGTGCCGGCCAACCTGATTGCCGAGATAGGCCATGTAAGTTTTTCCATCCAGCTCGAACACGTGGGGATAGCTGATCATCTCGGCATCCCAGCCCGTCTCCGATGCATCGATGCCCGCTTTCGCGTCGTCGCGCAGCCAGTCGATCAGGTTGCTGCTGGAGGCATAACCGATGCGGTAGCCGTTCTCCTTGCCGCGGTAATGGCAGCTGTGGCGGTAGCAGAAGAACATATGGTATTTGCCGTTGGCATGGAACACGTCAGGGCTGGCTTGCGCTTCATCTCTTTCAATGCGGCTCTCTATCAGGTCTTTGTTGACCTTGTGCCAATGGACACCGTCTGAGGACGAAGCCATGCGTATCTTGTAGACTGGCTCCGCCTTGCCGTCGACCACCTTCCACTTGCGACCGGCGATGTACCACAGATACCAGGTGTCGTTGAAACGCCGGACCTTGGGTCCGCTCAGCACGAAGGGTTCATCCGGTGAATACGGCAGAACCGGGCCGGTGCCGGGTTTGGTGAAGGTCGCGCCGCCGTCCTGGCTGGTCGCCATGCCGATGGCCACGTTGAACGGCACCGATTCGCAGCGCGTCCAGCCCGCGTAATAGGCACGCACTTCGTCGCCGTGGCGGACGACCGAAACCGGGTAAGTACCGAACTCGTCGAATTCACCCAGGCCGCCGAGACTGAGGATGGGCTGCTCGGCGACACGCCGCACCTTGAACAGATCGGCGCGGTCCAGATCAACGTAGGCGCAGTAGCTGACGTACTGACCATTTTCATCCGCCGCTGGACGACAGGAGAAATAGACGCGCACAAAATCGTCGAACATCAGCGTCGCGGGAGCCTGAGCGAACTCTTTCAACCAAGCGCGTCCCGCTATCTCCTGCGGCGTGAACACTTTGCCCAATTTTTTCCACTTGAACATGGGTCAGATCAACTCGCAGTTGTGGGAGAGACAGCTCCGGATCGCGGGCAGCGGGTTGAACATCATCACGTCGACGATCGACAGCCAGGGCACGAAGGGATCGCCGAGCTGCGGATACTCGAACGGTTTTGACCGGATGAATTTCAGGGCCACGCCTTTTTTTTGGAAATCCTCTTTCGAATACAGTGCCATGCCGCCAATGGCGTTCACGTAAGTGCTGGCGCCCACCGCTTCGCACAAGGCCAGCACCTTGTCCTGGTTCTTCAGGTCGTGGTCGATGGCGATGTCCGAGGAAACCCGGATTTCGGTTTCAATGCCCAGGTGCTGGCAGGTTTTGGCGATGGCATGCTGCAGGAAGCGAAACAGATTGGCATCCTCATACCGGACAATCTCTTCAAGCAGCGGCAAGGTCTGGGAAAAACGGGGCGCGCTTCGGTAAGCCCCTATGAATTGGTTCAGCAATTTGTCGCGCTTGAAATCCACCGCCAGTTCCCGCTGGCATACATCCAGATGATCAGAATCGCTTTTCAGAGGCAGCGAGAACATGACATCTTTGCCGCCCAGCAGCAGGCGATTGCGGTTGATCCAGCCCTTCTTGGTGTATTTGATGTTGTCGTACACGATGAACAAGTCCACCGCCGCCATCAGCTGGAAATAGCCGATGTAGGGGAAGAAGTAGGGCTGCATGATCGCCACGCTGCTCATGCTTGCCCCCACGCTCGGCACTGCGTATCCTCGCTTTCCCCCCAGGGGGTGCGAGCTTGCTTGGGGCGGCCCGGCGCTGCACTCATGCGTCCTGCCCCGCAATGATGTGCAAAATGAAATCGATCTGCCCGCTGCTGAGCGTGGGATAGATCGGCAGGCAGATCACCTCGCTGGCCGCTTGGCGCGCCACCGGCAGATTCGATGGCGCCGCCGATGGCGCTCCGCGGTACATCGGGAAGTCGCTGATCAAGGGATAAAAGTAGCGCCGCGCATAAACGCCGCAGTCGCGCAGTTTCTGGAACAGCGCGTCGCGGCTGAGCGGATAGTCGGGCCGCACCAGGATCGGGAAATAGGCGTAACTGGCGACCTGTTCGCCCGAGTCGGCCAGGCAGTGAATACCGCGGACGCCGGCCAGGCCGGCGCGATAGCGCGCATCCACCACCTGGCGTTGTCGCAGCGCTGCATCTATGCCTTTGAGTTGCAGCAGGCCAAAGGCGGCGTTGATCTCGCTCATCTTGCCGTTGATGCCGGGCGCCACGACGGTGACTTCGTCGACGATGCCGAAATTCTTCAGGTTGTCGATGCGCTGCTTGGTCTTGGCGTCGTGGCAGACGATGGCCCCGCCCTCGAAGGTATTGAAAACCTTGGTGGCGTGAAAACTGAGCACCGAAAGGTCACCGTGGTTGAGCACGCTGCCTTCACCGGATTGCACGCCGAAGGCGTGCGCCGCGTCATAGATCACCTTCAGTCCGTAGTTGTCGGCGATGGTCTGGATACGCGCCACGTCGCATGGATGGCCGTAGCAGTGCACCGGCATGATGGCGCTGGTTCGCGGCGTGATGGCGGCCTCGATTCGGTCCGGATCCAGGTTGAGCGTAGCCGGATCAATGTCGACAAACACCGGCTGGATGCCGTTCCATAACAGGGAGTGACTGGTGGCGACAAACGAATACGGCGTGGTGATCACCTCACCCGTGATGCGTAGCGCCTGCATGGCGGTCATCAGCGCCAGCGTGCCGTTGCTGAAGAGCGCAATGTGCTTCACGCCCAGGTAGGCGCACAAGGCCTGCTCGAGCTGCTGGTGAAACGGGCCGCAGTTGGTTAGCCATTTGTTACTCCAGATCTGCTCCAGGTAGGGAATGAACTCGGCCAGCGGCGGCAGCAGCGGCTGCGTCACGTAAATGGACGGTATTTCGTGGCCTGGCTTCATGGTCGCGCCTCGCGCAGTGGGGCCAGTTCGACCTCCAAGGAAGCCGCCGGCAGCCCGGCGCACCAGCGCTGCCAGATACTGCGCAGGGCGCGCTCCAGACCGGCGGCGATCAGCCCCGGCTGGCTCGGCACCGACTGCGCAAAGCGCTCGCGCAAGCCGGCGCGCAGTTGCGCCAGCTCCGCCACATCGGCCACCAGCGCCAGGCCCTGGCGCACAAAGGCCGCCTCGTCCTGCGCTATCAGCGCCTCCAACCCAACATGGCCCAAAATCCCCGCCCCCGTGCGCCCCGCCACCGTGGCGCCGGCCAGCGTCAGCGTCGGCACCCCCATCCACAGCGCATGCAAGGTGGTGGTGCCACCGTTGTAGGGGAAGGTGTCCAGGCAGACATCGACCTGCTGGTGCAGCGCCAGATAGTCCTGCAGGCTTGAGCGCGCATGAAAGTCCAGCCGCTCGCGGGCAATGCCGGCCTCGGCAAACCAGGCGATCAGCGTGTCGTGCTGGCCGTCCTCGCGCATCGCCCCCAGCAGCATGCGCGAACCCGGCACGGCGCGCAGCAGCTGCGACCACAGCGCGATCACCGCGCGGCTGAGTTTGCTCGGACGGTTGAAGCTGCCAAAGGTCAGATGGCCGTTCTTCAGCGCCGGTAGCGCGCTCACCGGCGGCGCGGCCGCTGTCGGCAGGAACGGCGCACTGGCCGGCAGGTAGATAAGTTTTTCCGTGAACTGCGCATCGAACTGGCCCGGCGGCAACAGGAAGCGGTCGCTCAGGTAGTAGTCCATGGCGCGCAGCCCGGTGCTGCCCGGATAGCCCATCCAGCTGAGTTGCAGCGGCGCCGGTTTGCGGGCAAAGCTGAGCAGCCGGTTGTCGGCCGTGTGGCCCGACAGGTCGATCAGGATGTCGATGCCGTCGGCGCGAATCTTCTCGGCCAGCGCGGCGTCGCTCAGGCCCGCCACCGCATGCCAGTGGCTGACGTAGCCGCGCAGGCGCTGGCTGACGCTGTCGTCGGCCACATGGTTGGCATAGGCGTGCAGCGCCAGAGCGGCGTGCGCGCCCAGATGCGCCAGCACCGGCTCGATGAAAGAGGCCAGCGCGTGGTTGCGCAAGTCGCCCGAGACAAAGCCCACTTGCAGGCAGCGATCGGGCTCGCGTGAATTGCTGTGCGGCTGCCACTGCGCGCGCAGCGGCGCCTCGAACTGCGCGCCAAAACGGACATGCTCGGCAAACAGCGCCGCCGCATCCACCGCTTCGTTCTGGCTCATGCAGAACAGCAGGTTGCTGTGTGCCTCGGCGTAGTTCGGTTGCAGCGCCAGCGCCTGGCGCAGGCTGGCTTCGGCTTCGGTCAGTCGACCCAGACTGCCCAGCAAGGTTCCCAGATTGCTGTGCGTCACAATATCCTCGGGCCGCAGTTCCAGTGCGCGCCGGTAGCACACTTCAGCGTCGGCCAGCCGCCCCTGCAGCTGCAACAATGCCCCCAGATTGCCTTGCGCCAAGGCATCCTCGGGCCGAAGTTCCAGCGCGCGCCGAAAGGCCGCCTCGGCTTCGGGCAAACGCCCCAGCTCCTTGAAAAGATTGCCCAGATTGCCATGCGCATGGATGTAGGCCGGTTGCAGCTCCAGTGCGCGCCGGTAGCTGGCCTCGGCCTCGCTCAGCCGACCCTGGCTTTTCAGCGTTACACCCAGATTGTTATGCGCTTCGGCAGAGGCCGGATTGAGCTCCAACGCCCGCCGGTGGCTGGTTTCGGCCTCGGTCAGCCGGTTGCAGCTTTTGAGGGTGATGCCCAGGTTGCTGTGCGCTTCGGCATCCTGCGGCAACAAGGCCACCGCGGTCTGCATCGGCGCCAGCGCATCCTCCAGCCGTCTCTGCTGCTGCAACACCGCAGCCAGCATTTTCCAGCTGAACCCATGACGGGGAAAGCGCTGTGTCAGAGAATATGCCAGCGTTTCCACCTCGGAAAAACGTCCTTGCCCGTACAGTGCCAGCAGTGCGTCTATCTCCTGCGGTTCCGGCAATCCACCGGTCATCTCCGGCGCGTCCTTGCGCTTCGGGATGGCATCCCGATGCGGCCCTGTGGCCGGCACGCTCACTTCCAAGGGGGCTGGCGGCAAGCCCATGCACCAGCGCTGCCAGATACTGCGCAGGGCGCGCTCCAGACCGGCGGCGATCAGCCCCGGCTGGCTCGGCACCGACTGCGCAAAGCGCTCGCGCAAGCCGGCGCGCAGTTGCGCCAGCTCCGCCACATCGGCCACCAGCGCCAGGCCCTGGCGCACAAAGGCCGCCTCGTCCTGCGCTATCAGCGCCTCCAACCCAACATGGCCCAAAATCCCCGCCCCCGTGCGCCCCGCCACCGTGGCGCCGGCCAGCGTCAGCGTCGGCACCCCCATCCACAGCGCATGCAAGGTGGTGGTGCCACCGTTGTAGGGGAAGGTGTCCAGGCAGACATCGACCTGCTGGTGCAGCGCCAGATAGTCCTGCAGGCTTGAGCGCGCATGAAAGTCCAGCCGCTCGCGGGCAATGCCGGCCTCGGCAAACCAGGCGATCAGCGTGTCGTGCTGGCCGTCCTCGCGCATCGCCCCCAGCAGCATGCGCGAACCCGGCACGGCGCGCAGCAGCTGCGACCACAGCGCGATCACCGCGCGGCTGAGTTTGCTCGGACGGTTGAAGCTGCCAAAGGTCAGATGGCCGTTCTTCAGCGCCGGTAGCGCGCTCACCGGCGGCGCGGCCGCTGTCGGCAGGAACGGCGCACTGGCCGGCAGGTAGATAAGTTTTTCCGTGAACTGCGCATCGAACTGGCCCGGCGGCAACAGGAAGCGGTCGCTCAGGTAGTAGTCCATGGCGCGCAGCCCGGTGCTGCCCGGATAGCCCATCCAGCTGAGTTGCAGCGGCGCCGGTTTGCGGGCAAAGCTGAGCAGCCGGTTGTCGGCCGTGTGGCCCGACAGGTCGATCAGGATGTCGATGCCGTCGGCGCGAATCTTCTCGGCCAGCGCGGCGTCGCTCAGGCCCGCCACCGCATGCCAGTGGCTGACGTAGCCGCGCAGGCGCTGGCTGACGCTGTCGTCGGCCACATGGTTGGCATAGGCGTGCAGCGCCAGAGCGGCGTGCGCGCCCAGATGCGCCAGCACCGGCTCGATGAAAGAGGCCAGCGCGTGGTTGCGCAAGTCGCCCGAGACAAAGCCCACTTGCAGGCAGCGATCGGGCTCGCGTGAATTGCTGTGCGGCTGCCACTGCGCGCGCAGCGGCGCCTCGAACTGCGCGCCAAAACGGACATGCTCGGCAAACAGCGCCGCCGCATCCACCGCTTCGTTCTGGCTCATGCAGAACAGCAGGACGCTGTGCGATGCGGCGTCATTGGGATTCAGTTCCAGCGCGCGCCGCAGGCTGGCCTGGGCCTCGCGAAGGCGCCCCTGGGTTTGCAGCAAACTGCCCAGGTTGCTGTGCGCCACCGCGTGCTCCGGCTTGAGCTCCAGCGCGCGCCGATAACAGGCCTCGGCTTGCGCGTAGCGACCTTGAGCCCGTGCCAACACGCCCAGGTTGCACTGCACCACGGCATCCTCGGGCTGCAGTTCCAGCGCGCACCGATAGCTCGCTTCGGCCTCTGGCAACCGATGCTGCTGTTGCAGCAGTGTGCCCAGATTTCCATGCGCTTCGGCGTAGGCAGGCCTCAATTCGAGTGCCCGGCGATAACTGGCCTCGGCTTCAGCCAGACGTCCAAGGTCTTTCAGGACGTTGGCAAGGTTGTTGTGGATCTCGACGTAGCCCGGCTTGATCAGCAAGGCCCGTCGATAGCTCGCTTCGGCTTCTCCCCGATGCCCCAGCGCTTTCAGGACCAGGCCCAGCTTGCCATGCACCTCGGCATCCTGCGGCAAAAGTTCAGCCGCGCATTGCAGCGGCGCCAGCGCATCCTGCGGCCGCTCCTGGCGCTGCAGCACGGTACCCAGAATTTTCCAGCTCAAGCCATGTTGCGGAAAGCGCTTGGTCAGCGCCTGCGCCAATGTCTGGGCCTGCGCCCAGCGTCCCTGGCGGTACAGCGTGGACAGGATGTCTTGCTCCTGAGCGCCGGGCTGCGCGGCACGGCTGGCTTGGGTCAACGGCTGTGCATCGGCGCTCGTTGCTGCGCGCCCGTCCAGCCGGGCCGCCAGCGCCTGCACCTCGTCACCCTGCAATCCGTGCTGACGCCCCAGCGCCAGCACCTGCCTGGCGGTCTGTGCTTCGTCGGCCTGAATCAGTGCATCGACATAAGCCAGCCAGCAGGATGGCTGCTCCGGCCTGGCCTGCAGCGCGGCGGCCAGGTAAGGCAGTCCGGCGCGCGCCTGCCTGGCCTGCACTGCCAGCCGACCCAATTGGTAGTTCGCCTGCGGGTGCTGGGGTCGGGCTTGAAGAATCGCGCGGTAGAGACTTTCGGCGTCTTCCAGCTGGCCGCCCTGGTGATAGCCCTCGGCCAGCCGCAGGCTGCTCTCCAGGGTTATTTCCAGGTCTTGGTGCGCCTGCTCCATGGCCGTGGCGGCGGCCTGCTGCGAAGGTGCGGAAACGGTCATGGCCGAAACAGGGTTCTGAAAATGGCGCTGGAAATCAGGCCGGCATATTCATGATTTCCTGGTAGGCGGCAACCACTTTATTGCGCACCTGCAGGCCCATCTGAAAGCCGATGTTGGCCTTCTGCAGATCGACCATCACGTCGTTCAGCGCCACGCCGGGCTTGCCCAGCTCGAACGCCTCTGCCTGGCTGTAGGCGTTTTGCTGGGAGTCGCTGATGCGCTCGAGCGACTTCTTCAGTTCGCCGGCAAAACCGCCGCTGGCGACCTCGCTGGCCGGCGTTGCGGCGGAGCCGGAAGCCTGGGTCAGCACGCGCATTTGTTGCAGCACCGATTCAATAGCCGATATCGACATGGTATTTTTCCCCGGAGCGCAAGCGCACCCGTTTCTTGATCAAGGGCTTGCAGCGTAGCAGCCGGCCGGCCGGCGCATCGCGTCAAAAGACGGCAAAAACCCCGGCTGTTCGATGGATCAAGAAGCGCAGCGCGCTCTGACAATCATTCACACGGCGCACTGCCCGGGTCGTACCAGGCAGGCCAGCCTCTTTCCTCTGTGTTCAACAAATAAAGCCGTATGTCATCAGTCGTTTCATCGCGTTACTGGCCCCGCATACCAACGGATCGCCAGCCCCTCATTGGCGTCGATCGCCCGCGCGACGCGGCGGTAGTCGGGTGAGTGCATGAGCGCCGCCGCAGGGGCCGACGCAGTGTCGTCCAAAATCTCGCCATGGCTGACGCAGTTGCGCGCCAACCCGCGCCTGCCTTTGATGATTGCAGCCTCCGCCGCGCTGGCCGCCATCGCCGCGGTGTGGCTGTGGAGCCGCACACCTGACTACGGCGTGCTTTACAGCAATTTGTCGGACCGCGATGGCGGCGCCATCATCGCCTCGCTGCAGCAAATGAACATTCCCTACAAGTTCACCGAAGGCGGTGGCGCCTTGCTGGTGGCGGCCAACAAGGTGCCGGAAGCGCGTCTGCGGCTGGCCGCGCAAGGCTTGCCCAAAGGCGGCACGGTGGGTTTTGAGCTGATGGACAACCAGAAGTTCGGCACCAGCCAGTTTGCCGAGCAGGTGAACTACCAGCGTGCCCTGGAAGGCGAGTTGGCACGTTCCATCAATTCCATTTCCGCAGTTGACTCGGCGCGCGTGCACCTGGCCCTGCCCAAGCCCTCGCTGTTTGTGCGTGAGCAGAAAAAGCCCAGCGCTTCGGTGGTCCTGACGCTGCATCGCGGGCGCACCATTGACGAAGGCCAGGTCAGCGCCATCGTGCACCTGATATCCAGCAGCGTGCCGGAACTCTCGGCCAAAAGCATTACCGTGGTCGATCAGGCCGGCAATTTGCTGTCGGCGGCGAACGCCGACACGCGCGGCCTGGATGTCAGCCAACTGAAATATACGCAGGAAATCGAGCAGGGCTACATCCGCCGCATTGAAGCGATTTTGCAACCCATCGTCGGCGCCAGCAACGTCCATGCCCAGGTGTCGGCAGACATCGATTTCTCGGTCGTCGAGAATACCGACGAAAAGTACCGTCCGAATCAGGAACCCGGCAGCGCTGCGATCCGCAGTCAGCAGTCGAGCGAGTCCAGCCAGCAAGGCGCGACGCCTGCGGGCGGTGTTCCCGGTGCGTTCAGCAACCAGCCGCCGGCCAACCCGGTGGCGCCGATCAGCACGAGCGGCAAGGGGTCGCAAAAAACTGCGGCCCAGACCTCGGAACAGCTCAAGATGGCCAACGAACTGGGCAATAGCGGCGCGTCCCGTAGCGGCGGCTCGCTGAGCACCCGAAAAGATGGCACCACCAACTATGAACTCGACCGCTCGATTCGCCATGTGCAGCAAGGTGCCGGTGGCATCAAGCGCCTGTCGGTGGCGGTGCTGGTCAACTACCGAGGCACATTGAACGCCCAGGGCAAGCCGGCGACGCAGGCGCTGTCGACTGCCGAGCTGGAGCAGATCAAAAATCTGGTCAAGGAAACCATGGGTTTCAGCACTGAGCGCGGTGACTCACTCAACGTGGTGAACAGCCCGTTCGCAGCGGAAGCCAGCAACAATGCACCTGAAAAGCCCTGGTGGCGCCAGCCCGACAACATGGAACTGGCCAGGGAATTGGGCAAATACCTGCTGCTGGGCGCGCTCGCCCTGTTTGTGTGGCTGGTGCTGTTGCGGCCGCTGTTGCGTCAGCATTTGCCACCCGTACCCGCAGCGGCACCGACAGGCAGCGCGGACGGCGACCGCGCAGACGAAGCCGCGGCGCAAGCCAAGGCCCAGGAACGAGAAGGCCAGGGTCATCTGGAGAACATCCAGTACGCGCAGACCATGGCCGCCAAAGACCCCAAAGTGGTGGCCACGCTGATGAAACACTGGATGGACAAAAATGATGGATGAAGGCACGCGTAAAAGCGCCATCCTTTTGATGTCACTGGGTGAGGAGGGCGCCGGCGGCGTATTGAAGCTGCTGCCGCAAAGTGCCATTGCGGCATTGGGCGCGGCCATGGCGACGCTCAAGCAGGTCAAACGCGACGAGGTCAGCGAGGTGTTGCAGGAGTTCCGTCTCGAAACCGAGCAATACTCGGCACTGCACCTGGACTCCGGCAGTTATCTGCGCGCTGTCCTCAACAAGGCGCTGGGCAACGATCGTGCCGCGGACCTGCTGGAAAACATTTTCCAGTCCCACGAATCGGCCAACGGCATCGAGCGGCTGAACCTGCTGGAAGCGACCGAAGTCGTGGAGTTGATCCGTGACGAGCATCCCCAGATCATTGCCACGCTGCTGGTTCACATGGATCGCGCCAAGGCCGCTGACGTGCTGGAACAGCTCCCCGAGCGGGTGCGCCACGATGCGGTTTTGCGCGTCGCCACCTTCAGCGGCGTGCAACCCGCGGCGTTGCAGGAGCTGACCGACGTGCTGACCGAGATGCTGTCGGGCCAAGGCGTCAAGCGCAGCCGGCTGGGCGGTGTGCGGGCGGCTGCGGAAATCGTCAACATGATGAGCAGCACGCAGGAAGAAAGCATGATCAAGCATGTGCGCGAACACGATGAGGTGCTGGCGCAAAAGATGATCGATGAAATGTTCCTGTTCGAAAACCTGCTCGAACTCGAGGACCGCAGCGTCCAGCTGCTGCTGAAGGAAGTCGAGTCGGAATCGCTGATCATTGCCCTCAAGGGCGCAGCGCAGGAACTGCGCGACAAGTTCCTGAAAAACATGTCGCAACGCGCCGCGGAAATGCTGCGCGAAGATATCGAAATGCGCGGCCCGGTACGGGTGTCGCAGGTCGAGACGGAGCAAAAGAGCATCCTGCTGATCGTGCGCCGTCTGGCGGATGCCGGCGAGATTGTGCTCGGCGGCAAGGGCAACGATGCGTACGTCTGAGCAACCCCGGCTCAGCGCTTGGCAGCGCTGGGAAATGACGTCCATCGCGCAGGAGGTGATCGCCGCGTCCGCCGCCACAACGACAGAGCCCGTGGCCGCACCGCCGGCAAGCGCTTCGTTGATCGAAGAAGCCGAGCTGGAGCGACTGCGGCTGGAGGCCCGCCAGAAGGGCGAGAGCGAAGGCCGTGAGCAGGGTTTCGCCCTTGGGCATGGCGAAGGGTATGCGGCCGGACTATGCCTGGCCCAGGAGCAGGCACAGTCGCTGCGGACCTTGCTGCAGGCGCTGCCGGCGGCTTTGCGCTGCGCCGAGCACGAAGTGGCCGACGATGTGTTGGCGCTGGCGCTCGATATTGCCCGCCAGCTGGTGCGCCAGACCTTGGCCATTGAGCCGCAAACCATTTTGCCGCTGGTGCGCGAGTTGCTGCATGCAGAGCCCGCGCTCAACGGCACGCCACGGCTGCTGCTCAATGCCGACGACGCCGTACTGGTGCAGCAGCATCTGGCCGACGATCTGCAGTTGGCCGGTTGGCGCATACGCACCGATCTCTCCATCACGCGCGGCGGCTGCCGCGTGCATGCCGCCAGCGGCGCCCTGGATGCAACGCTGGAAACGCGCTGGGAGCGGGTGGCCGCCGCACTCGGACGCAGCGCAGTCAGCCCTTTGGAGGCGCCGCATGACTGAGGCCCCCTGCCAGGCTATTGACAACCCGCACCTGCGGGCCTGGCACGGCGCGCTGCGCAATGCCAGCGCCGGTGTCGCGCGCTGCGTGCCGGTGCGCGGTTACGGACGGTTGACGCGGGCGGTCGGGCTGGTGCTGGAGGCGGTCGGATTGCGGCTGCCGGTGGGCAGCGATTGCCTGATCGAGCTGCCACCGGGTTACGGGCAGAGCACGACCAAGGCCGAAGTCGTCGGTTTTTCCGGTGACCGCATCTTTTTGATGCCGCAAAGCGAAGTGGCCGGCCTGCTGCCGGGCGCACGCGTCTATGCGCTGGAGACCTTCTCCGCCAATGGCCACGCAGTCGAACCTGGCAGCAAGCGGCTGCCAGTCGGTGCCGGCTTGCTGGGGCGCGTGGTCGATGCTGCCGGCAGGCCGCTGGACGGGCGCGGTCCGCTCGATACTGCACACGACGTGCCGTTGGCCGCGGCACCCATCAATCCATTGACACGGGCAGCCATCGATACGGTGCTCGATGTCGGCGTGCGCGCCATCAATGCCTTGCTGACGGTCGGGCGCGGCCAACGCATGGGCCTGTTCGCCGGCTCTGGCGTCGGCAAGAGCGTGCTGCTCGGGATGATGGCGCGCTACACCAGCGCCGACGTGATCGTGGTCGGACTGATCGGCGAGCGCGGCCGCGAGGTCAAGGATTTCATCGACAACACGCTGGGAGAAGAGGGCCTGGCGCGCGCGGTGGTGGTGGCCGCGCCGGCCGACACCTCGCCCTTGTTGCGCCTGCAAGGGGCTGCCTACGCCACCTGTCTGGCCGAATATTTTCGGGACCAGGGCAAGAACGTATTGCTGATCATGGATTCACTGACCCGCTATGCGATGGCCCAGCGCGAGATCGCACTGGCGGTGGGCGAGCCACCCGCCACCAAGGGTTACCCGCCGTCGGTCTTCGCCAAACTTCCGGCCCTGGTCGAGCGCGCCGGCAATGGCGCACGCGATACCGAAGGCCTGGGCGGCTCCATCACCGCCTTCTATACCGTGTTGACCGAGGGCGACGACCAGCAGGACCCGATTGCCGACGCCGCCCGCGCCATCCTGGACGGCCACGTGGTGCTGTCGCGCAGCCTGGCCGAAGCCGGCCACTACCCGGCGATTGACATCGAGGCCTCCATCAGCCGCGCGATGACGGCGCTGATCGAGCCGGCCCAGTTCGAAGCCGTACGCAGCCTGAAGCAGATGCTGTCGCGCTACCAGCGCAATCGCGACCTGATCAGCGTCGGCGCCTACGCCCCCGGCCACGACGCGCAACTGGACCGGGCGATCGCGCTTTACCCAAAGATTGAAGCCTTCCTGCAGCAAACGATGCATGAACGCGCCGATTACGCCGGCGCCTGCGACCAGCTGCACGATTTGTTCCAGGCCGGTTGACGGCCCGCATGCTCTTAGCCACACGCACCCAGCCAGGAAAACGCCATGACCAACAAGCTACCGCTCGCGACCCTGATCGAACTGGCGCAGAACAAAACCGACGCGGCGAGCCGACGCCTCGGCCAGTTGCAAAACGCACATACCAGCGCCACCGAAAAACTCAATATGCTGTTGCAATACCGGCAGGAATACCTGGACCAGTGGCAGCTGCAGCTGCGCGACGGGGTGGCGTCGGCACAGCTGCGAAATTTCCAGCATTTCATCGGCACACTCGATGAGGCGATCGAGCAGCAGCGCACATTGACCTTGCAGGCCGATAGCCGGCTCGCACATGGGCGTGGCGACTGGCAGCACAGCAAGCGCCGCCTCAATTCCTTTGGCACCCTGGCAGACCGGGTTCACCAACAGGAAATGATGGCTCTCGATAAACGCGAGCAGCGTGACAGTGATGAGCATACGGCGCAACGCTTCCATCACCGCTCAAG
Organism: uncultured beta proteobacterium; assembly: GCA_963810395.1. Taxonomy (GTDB): domain Bacteria; phylum Pseudomonadota; class Gammaproteobacteria; order Burkholderiales; family Burkholderiaceae_C; genus Rhodoferax. Next base: position 265,748 of record CAWENC010000001.1, read on the forward strand.
CACCTCAGCCATCTAGCCTTGTCAGGGAATTTATGTCCTTAATTCTTCCGTCCAGCACCGCTCCCAGCCAGCCCGCAAACCCAGCGCCCAATGCGACAACGCGCGGCGACGAGCCGGGACCCGGCAACGCCGGCAGTTTTGACGAGGTACTGGCTCGTTCACTGGCACCCGCCGGTGAACGAGCCGGGAAAGACGGCGCCAAAGAGGCGACAGCGACGCCGGAACGAAGGCGACCCGATGCTCGCAAAGCCGACCCGGCAGAGCTGCTGGGTGCTATCGCTTTGCCCGTTGTTGCGTCGGCCCAAAAAAAAGACGTCAAGGCTGCGGCAGCGGGTGGTACGGCTGACGCCCGCGATAACCCGCTCGCGGCGCCCACCACTGCGGCGTTGACCGGACTGCCGGCGAAGAAAGGAGACAATGATGCGGGTGCACCGGCTCTGCCAGGACCGCCCATGCCAGTCACCCTTCAAAAAGATGCCGGCGAGGCCACACCACCCCTCAGGCTCAGCCCGGTGAGCGAACAAACAGCCCCAGAGTCTGATTTTGCCGGCGTCGCAGCCCGGTCCAGCGCGCCGGATGCCGGCTCTTCGCGTCTACCAATCCGCGGTACGGCTGACACTTGCGACAACCCGCTCGCGGCGCCCGTCAACGGCTCGGCGGCGGTGAAGAGAGGAGGCGCTGACGCGGGCGCATCGGCTCTGCCAGGACCGGCCATGCCAGTCACCCTTCAAAAAGATGCCGGCGAGGCCACGCTGCCCGGCAGGCTCAGTCCGGTGAGCGAACAGCCGGCCCCGGGGTTTGATTCCGCAAGCTTCGCAGCCCGGTCCAGCGCGCCGGACGCCGGCTCGGCGCATTCACAACGGAAACGCGATGACCATTCTGCCACCCGGGCCGACGAACGAATCACAGCAAGCGTCGAGCCGGCACCGGATGTGGGGCACAGCTGGGCCAAAGGACTTGTCAGCGCAACCACTCCCTGTACCGAGAGCGCAGCTACAAACGCCCCGGACACCACTTCAGCCACCAGCCCGGCGCCCGGCGTCGACACACTGAACGCCAGTGCCACCCTTCCAGTCATGGTGGCAAATGCGCCCGCCCTGGCGCCGGAGGGCGCTCCAGCGCCGAGTGCCCCGACTCCGTTGCCCACCCCGTCGCTGCACCCTGAGGTGGGCAGCAGCGAATGGGGCAAGGCGCTGGGTCAGCAGGTCATCCAGCTGGGCAAAGCGGGTCATGAGGTTGCGGAACTCCAGCTCAATCCGGCCGGACTGGGGCCACTGAAAGTCAAACTGAGCATGAACGATCATCAGATGCAAGCCATGTTCGTATCAGAACACTCATCGGTGCGTGCCGCGGTGGAAGCCGCATTGCCGCAACTGCGCCTCAGTCTGGCAGATAGCGGGATCAGTCTTGGCAACACCTCGGTTGGCACCGGCAGCCAGCAGCAGACGGCATTTGCCCACAGACCCAACACGCAGCCCGGGCATCGCAATTACCGCAGTGACAAGCTGCTCGACACCACCGCTCGGGCTTCCACCGCGCAACGGCAAAGCAATGGCATCAGTGTCGATACCTACGCCTGAGCGGAGGACGCGGAGCCGGCCCGTCGCGCACGGCAAATGGCGGATTTGAAGCGCTTTTCCCCTCTTGATCAAGCGATGCGGCAGCGCCCGTTAGGCCAACAATTAGCCCTCAAACTCACGCAGTAAAGTCATGACCACAGGCGCCGTCGTAGCGAAGACCTCAAAAACTCACCGGCTCATCGTCGTGCTGATCGCCCTGGTCGCGCTTGGCATCACGGCGGCGGCCTATTTTCTGATCGGCGATCGCAAGGGTGCCGCAGTCGCGGCGGAACCGTCCGACCCCATTTTTGTGGCGCTTGAGCCCCTGACGGTGAATCTGCAGCCCAATGGCCGCAGCCGGTTTCTGCACATCGGTGTCACGCTCAAAGTTGCCGACGCCAAGTCGCAAAGCCAGATCATCCTGTATTTGCCGGTGGTGCGCAGCCGGGTTCTGACGGTGCTGTCCAACCGCCAGTCCGAAGCACTGCTTGCGCCGGGTGACAAAAACCAGCTGGCCGGCGAAATCATGGCGGCTTTGAACCAGCCGTTCGCACCCAACCTGCCCTTGCAGAAAATATCCGGCGTGATGTTCACCAATTTCATGCTGCAGTGACCCCACCCAATGAATTTCAGCCATGGCCTATGACCAGCAACTATCTCAGGACGAGGTAGATGCGTTGCTGCAAGGTGTCACTGGTGACACCGACACGGTCGACGCAACACCTCCCGCTGGGTCAGGACTGCCAACCTACAAGCTCGGTACGGACGACCGTATCGTGCGCAGCCGGATGCATACGCTGGAGGTCATCAACGAGCGTTTTGCGCGGCACCTGCGCTCCTCGCTGCTGACCTTCATGCGCCGTAACGCTGATATTTCGGTCGGCGCGGTGCAAATCCAGAAGTACGGCGACTTCATCCGCAATCTGCCGGTGCCGGCCAATATCAACCTGCTGCAGATGAAACCTCTGCGCGGCACGGCCTTGTTCGTGTTCGATCCGAAACTGGTGTTTCTGGTGGTTGATAATTTGTTCGGCAGCGACGGCCGTTACCACTTCCGGATCGAGGGCCGCGACTTCACGCCCACTGAACAACGCATCATCAAGCGCCTGCTCACTGTGACGCTTGACAGTTACGGCAGTGCCTGGCAGCCGGTCTATCCGCTCGACTTCGAGTACGTGCGCTCCGAGATGCACGCCAAGTTGGCGAATATCGTGACCCCCAACGAAGTGGTGATCAATACCACTTTTCATATCGAATTCGGCCCTATCGGCGGCGCGCTGACGGTCTGCCTTCCCTACTCGATGATTGAGCCGATCCGGGGCCTGCTCTCCAATCCCCTGCAGGACGAGGTAGAAGTTGACAAACGATGGGTCAGACAACTGTCGCAGCAGGTACAAAGCGCCGACGTTGAACTCAGAGCCCAGTTTCTGACGATGCAGTCCAGCATCGGCCAGTTGCTGAGGTTGCAGGTCGGCGATGTGCTGCCGGTCGAGATCCCTCAAACGATTGTCGCCCGGGCCAACGGCATTCCGGTCATGGAGTGCGGCTACGGCACGTCCAACCATCACTATGCCTTGCGGGTGCAAAAAATGATCCACCACCAAGACAGTGATTCAAGCAAGGAAAGCGAACATGAGTGAAGACAACAAAGGGGATTCGGCGGCCGACCTGGTTGACGACTGGGGCAGTGCGCTGGCCGAGCAGGCGCTCGCCGCCAAACCTGCGGCGTCAGCGCCAGCACCGTCCACAGCGGCCGGCGAGCGGGTTTTTCAGCCGCTGCAAAGTAGCACCAGTGCCGAGTCGGTCAAGGGCGACATCGACCGCGTGTTGGATGTTCCCGTGCAATTGACCGCCGAGCTCGGCCGCACGCGCATGACCATCAAGAATCTGCTCCAGCTGTCGCAGGGTTCGGTGGTCGAGCTCGACGGCCTGGCGGGTGAGCCGATGGATGTTTTCATCAACGGTTACCTGATTGCGCAAGGCGAGGTGGTGGTGGTGAACGACAAGTTCGGCATTCGCCTCACCGACATCATCACGCCGTCCGAACGCATCCAGAAACTGAACCGATGAAGCGCTGGCTCCTCCCGAAGCTGGTGGCGGGCCTGCTGGCTGCCCTGAGTTTCGCCGCCGGCGCGGTGCTCCCCACCGTGCCCGCCGCGCCGGCTGAACCGGCCCACTCCTTCGGCGCCGCCGGCCTGGCGCAGGCCGGCCTGGGTCTGGCGCTGGTGCTGGCGCTGATCTTCGCCTGTGGCTGGGCGGTGCGGCGCTTTGGCCTGCAGACAGCAGGCGGCAACCGCTTGCTCAAAGTAGTGGCCAGCACCATGGTGGGCCAGCGCGAACGTGTCGTGGTGGTGGAAATAGGCGACTCCTGGCTGGTGCTGGGTGTCGCCGCGGGCCAGGTCTGCGCCCTGCACACCCTGCCGGCCGAAAAGCAGTCCGAGGCCGATGCCGCAGCGACCAGCCACGGCTTCGCTGCCGCCAGTGCTTTTTCGCAAAAACTGCTGGATTCTCTCAACTCCATGAGCAAGCTGGGGAAGAAGGACTGATGAACGCGTTAGCTGTTCGTCGCCGGGCGCCCACGGTTTTCTTGCTGCTGGCGCTGTTGCTGGTGCTGCTGGCACCCACACTGGCGTCAGCCCAGGGTCTGCCGGGCATCACCAGCACGCGGGGTCCCGGTGGCAGCCAGACCTGGTCACTCAGCGTGCAGACGCTGGTGCTGCTGACTTCGCTGACCTTTTTGCCGGCGCTGCTGCTGTCAATGACCAGCTTCACCCGGATTCTCATCGTCCTTGGACTGTTGCGCACGGCCATTGGTACACAATCCTCGCCGCCCAATCAGATCCTGGTCGGGCTCTCCCTGTTCCTCACCTTTTTTGTCATGTCGCCGGTATTCGACAAGGTTTACAGCGACGCCTACAAACCCTTCGCCGAAGACAAAATCAGTGCCGAACAGGCGCTGGAGCGGGGCGTTCAGCCCTTCAAGCTATTCATGCTCAAGCAAACCCGGGAGGCCGATCTGGCCATGTTTGCAAAACTTGCGAACGTGCCACCCATGGAGGGACCGGAACAAGTGACCTTGCGGATACTGCTGCCGGCCTTTGTGATCAGCGAGCTCAAGACCGCTTTCCAGATCGGCTTCACCATCTTTATTCCGTTCCTGATTGTCGACCTGGTGGTTGCCAGCGTCCTGATGTCCATGGGCATGATGATGGTGCCGGCGGCCAGCATAGCGCTGCCTTTCAAATTGATGCTGTTCGTTCTGGTTGACGGCTGGCAGCTGCTGGTCGGTGCGCTGGCACAGAGCTTCTACACCTGAGCCCGCCCGGGCTGACCTTGACAACAACGAGCCGAAAATGACGCCTGAATCAGTCATGACGCTGGGCTACGAGGCCATGAAAGTCTCTTTGCTGTTGGCCGCGCCGCTGCTGCTGGTGGCACTGGTCACCGGCCTGCTCATCAGCCTGTTCCAGGCCGCCACCCAGATCAATGAAATGACGCTGTCCTTTATCCCGAAGCTGCTGGCCGTGTTTGCCACGCTGGTGATTGCCGGCCCCTGGATGCTGGACACGGTGCTCGACTACATGCGCGCTCTGTTCACCTCCATTCCGCACCTGGCCGGCTGATGTCCGCCGTTTTTTCGGTCACCTCGGACCAGTTGAACGCCTGGATGGTGACTTTTCTCTGGCCTTTTGTGCGCATGCTGTCGCTGGTTGGCACGGCGCCTGTTTTCGGCGAGGCCGTGGTGCCGCGCCGCGTCAAGGTCAGCCTGGCGTTCCTGCTGGCGTTGGTGATCACGCCGACACTGGGCGTCCTGCCCTTGGTTTCGCTGTTTTCTGCCAGCGGTGTCTGGATCCTGGTTCAGCAGGTCCTTATCGGCGCGGCGATGGGATTTTCGATGCGCATGGTCTTTGCCATGGTGCAGGCGGCGGGCGAGTATGCGGGCCTGCAGATGGGTCTGTCATTCGCCACCTCCTTCGATCCCACCAGCGGCGGCAACACGATGGTGCTGGCGCGCCTGCTCAACGTGATGGCCGTCCTGATTTTTCTGGCGACAAACGGCCATCTGATGCTGATCATGACGCTGGCCGCAAGCTTTCAAACCTTGCCGATTGCCGACGCACCGCTGGCGGCACCGGGCTGGTTCCTGCTGGTGTCGGCCGCCGGCCAGATTTTCTCGGGCGGATTGATGCTGGCGTTGCCGCTCATCGCCAGCTTGCTGACCCTCAATCTGGCAATGGGCATCCTGAACCGGGTGTCCCCCCAGTTCAGCATTTTTTCGGTGGGCTTTCCGATCACGCTGCTGGCCGGCCTGGTCCTGCTGCAATGGCTGATGCAATACCTGGCGCCGTTTCTCGATCCGCGCTTTGCGGCCGGATTTGCGTCCACTTTTGAGGTCCTGCGCGGACTGCGCCCCTAGCCCGCCCCAAGCGGCGCACTGCGCTTCGCCGCCAGGGACTTCTACAAATAGCTGAACAAGGACAGCTTCTGGATTTTGACGAAGGCTTGCTGGCTCGCCTGCAAGGCCGTCTGGCGCTGGTAAAACTCCGACATCGCGCTCGCATAGTTCAGGTCCTGCAAATCGGAAAGATAGCTCCGGTCGGCGAGATTGCGGCTGTCTCCCGTGGTGCCCAGCGCGGTCAGTTCCTGCAAACGCGAGCCGACCGACGCGCGCACCGTCAATACGTTGTCAAGCCCATTGGTCACTTTGCGGTTGCCGGTGCTTAGCGCATTGAGCAATTTGGCCTGCGCTGGCGCTCCGGCGTTGTCCACCGGGGTCTTGAGCGCCGTGATGATGTCACTGATTGCCGCAAATATGTCGCTACCGGCATTCTTGGCGGTAGCGACGCTGAAGCTGTCGCCAGCAGCTGGTGCGCCGCTGAGGCTGACCTGCAAACCACCGAACTGGATGGCACTGCCCGCCGTGTAGGCGGTGGCCGGCACAACGGACACTGGCGGCACGCTCGCTGTATCGACCTGGTAAGTTGTGGCCGTCGGAAAGCTGATGACAAAATCCTTGCCATAGTTCGGATCGGTCACATTGACCACGGAGGTCGCGCTGAACACACCACTGCCGGTGTTGCCAACGGGGCTGGCACTGACGTAGCCGGCACCGCCCTGCACGCTCAGGAAGATGCTGCGGCCATCGTCGCTGCCGGCCATCTGGCGCGAGACATCGACCTGCATCAGGCGTTGCCCCTGGTCGCCGGCATACGCAATGCTGCCGTTGGCCTGCTGCACGAACGGAGCACTCCCGCTCTTGAAACCGGCGAACAGGAACTGGCCGTTGCCGTCGTCAGTGTTGGCCAGACCTTTCAACTGATCCACACTGCTTTGCAGCGTGGTGGCGATCGCCGCACGATCGGCATCGCTCAGCGTGCCGTTGCCGGCCCCCACCACCAGGCTCTTGATGTGTTGCAAAACAGTGGTGACGCTTTGCAAGGCGTTTTCCTCCAGCGTCAGCGTCTGGTTGGCTTGAGCGCGGCTGGTGGCATACTGGGCATTGAGCGTCAGCGACTGGGATACGGCCAGCGCACGGGTGGCCGCCAGCGGATCGTCCGACGGCGCCAGGATCTTGGTGCCGGCCCCGAGTTGTTGCTGCACGCGCAACAGATCATTCTGCTGCGAGCTCATGATAGCCTGGCTTTGTTCGTAAAAAGATTGGGTGCTGATGCGCATCATGAACTCCTGGGTGTCGCTTAATGAATGCCCAAGACCGCATCAAATATCGTTGATGCGGTCTGGATCACCTTGGCGTTGGCCTGGTACATCTGCTGGAACATCAGCAGGTTGGCGGTTTCCTCGTCCTGATTGACACCCGACACCGACTGCTGGGCGGTGCGGATTTGCGTCGTCAGACTGGTCTGTGCCGCATTGGAAATCTGGAGCTGCCGGGCTTTGTTGCCGACGCTGCTGACCAGTTGCCCGTAGGCATCGTTGAAACTGGTGGTGCTGTTGCCAATTGTCTTTTTGCTTTGCAGCGCACCCAGCAGCAAGGCATTGCTGCCGTCCGAGACGCCGCCCGTGTTTTTTGCAATGGTGAACTTGTCGCCATTGGCCGGCGTTCCGCTGACGGCGACCGTGATGCCGTTGAAGCTCATTGTGGCCCCGGCCGAATAGCTGACCGGACTTCCCGCAGCATAAGGACTGGCCGGGCCCGCCGTGCCATTGGCCAGTGTCACAGTGACGCTCGCCCCGGCCGGGAAACCGGAAAATTGCTGGGTCGCGCTGTTGTAAGTCAGTGTCACCGTGCCAGCCAGTGGCGTCGCCAGGTAATTGGCATCGACACCCCCGGCACTGATCGCGCCGCTGCCCTGGTTACCCGCAGTCTTGCCGGTGACGATGGGCGAGGCCGCCGCCACCTTGGCCGGATCTGACAGCAGCACCGTCAGGTCGCGCGCACCGGTGCGGCTTGGCTGAATCAGGAACGAGTCACCGACTGCGGCGACACCACTGGCGAGCGTCAATGTCACACCGTCGAAGCTGGTGCTGTTGGCCGGTGCCGCGCCGGGAAAGCCGGGCGCCAGAGGGATCGTCTGATTGTCCGACAGACGTGTCAACGTGTAGACCGAGCCGGGCCCAACATCCAGCTGGTAGTCGCTGTTGCTCAACTGACTGCTATTGGAGAACGCGGACGTCAATACCAGGTTGCCGGTGTTCTTGCTGTTCGAAATCAGCCCCGGACTGGCTTGCGAAAAGAAGTCTGTCCCCGCCGCTCCGTTGAGATCGATACCCAATTTCTGCTGGGCGTTGAAGGTATCCGCCAAGGCGATGGCGATGCGCCCTAGAGAATTCTGCGACGTCGCCAGCGTCTCGTTGCGAAATTGCAGCAGACCGCCCAGCGAGCCACCGGCGATCATGCTGTCCGGCAATTCGGCCACATTGCCGGCGGCGTTGACCACGCCAACCGCGGTGCGGCTGGCATCGCTGGCAGAACTGACGGCCTGCAAGCGGCTGGCCTTGTCGCCCAGCACCAGGGTTTGCCCATTGCCGATGAACAGGTTGTACTGGCCACCGTCCTGGACCACGATCTTGGCACTGACAAGTTTGCCCAGTTCACTCACCAGCTGGTCGCGCTGGTCGAGCAAGTCATTGGGTGCCTGGGTGCCGGTCGCTCTGCTCAGCATGGCAATCTGCTTGTTGAGATTGGCGATCTGCTGGGCATAGGTATTGATTTGATCGACGCTGCCGGTCACCTGAGCGTTGACACTGGCGCCGAGACTCGTCAGGTATTGATCCATTGTTCTGAACTGATTCGCCATGGCCTGCCCGGAGCTGATGAGCTGCTGGCGCGCAGCCGGATCCGCCGGGGTATTGGCAACCGCCTGCACGCCGTTAAACAGCGCCTGCATCTGGGCCGTCAGGCCGGTCGTCTGATTGGCCAGCAGATTGTCGATCTGAGCGATTTGGGAGGAATAAGTGGTCAGCGACTGATTCAGGGACTGCGCCTGATTCAGCTGCGTCGTCAGGAATTGGTCGTAACTGCGACCGACGTCAACCACCTGGGCCCCGTTGCCAATGAAGCCGACGCCCACAGTGTAGACACCGCCGCTGGATGCGACCTGTGCCGACTGCCGGTTGTAGCCGGCGGTATTGACGTTGGCCGTGTTGTGGCCCGTGGTCGCCAGGGCGGCCTGCGCCACGTTCAAGCCGCTAAGCCCGGTATAAAACATGCTGTTTGACATAAACCTGATCCTCTAGAGCAACGATCCGCGGCCGGCGGCTTTTTGACAGCCCCTGGTTAATAACGACAGTTTCAAGAAAAACTTGAGGGTGAAGGCACAATCTATTTGCCGGCACCCCGCCACGCTCAAAACTCTTCCCAATCACCAGACTTGGCCGCCGCGCCAGCCAGTTGCCGGGTCTGCAAGGCCTTGGGCAAGGTCTTGACCTCCGTCTTCTTGGGTGGCTCGGTCCTCAGCTTTGGCGCTGCGGCCTGATGGGGCTGTCTGATGGCGGTCGAGCGCTGGAGTGAGGTCACCTGATGGTGTGGTGCGCCGTCGAGCTTGAAGACGCTGACCACCTGCGACAGATTGCTGGCCTGCTCCCGCAGCGAGGCCGCAGCCGCCGCAGCTTCCTCCACCAGCGCCGCGTTTTGCTGCGTCACCTGGTCCATCTGCGTGATCGCCTGGTTGACCTGCTCTATGCCCGTGCTCTGCTCCTGGCTGGCCGCCGTGATCTCGGCCATGATGTCGGTCACCCGCTTGACGCTGTCCACAATTTCGTCCATGGTCTGGCCCGCTTGCGCGACCTGTTTGCTGCCCTCTTCGACCTTCTGCACCGAGTCCCCGATCAGCGTCTTGATTTCCTTGGCCGCACCGGCCGAGCGTTGCGCCAGGTTTCTCACCTCCGCCGCCACCACGGCAAAGCCTCTTCCCTGCTCGCCGGCGCGGGCCGCTTCCACCGCCGCGTTCAGGGCCAGGATGTTGGTCTGGAAGGCGATGCCGTCGATCACGCCGATGATGTCGACGATCTTTCTCGATGAGCTGTTGATGGCCCCCATGGTGTCGACCACCTGGGCAACAACGCTGCCGCCCTTGAGGGCGACGCCCGAGGCGGTCACCGCCAGTTGGTTGGCCTGGCGCGCGTTGTCGGCGTTTTGTTTGACGGTGGAAGTCAGCTCTTCCATCGAGGCTGCGGTTTCCTGCAGCGAGCTGGCCTGCTGTTCAGTCCGGCTCGACAGGTCCATGTTGCCTGCGGCGATCTGGCTTGAGGCGGTCGCTATGGTGTCGGTGCCAACGCGCACTTCGCCGACCACTTTGGCCAGACTGTCGTTCATGTCTTTGAGCGCCTGCATCAGAGCGCCCGTCTCGTCGCGCGAGCGAACCTCAATCAGGCTGCCCAGATCGCCGGCCGCCACGGTTTGCGCAATGCTGACCGCCTGGTTCATCGGCGTCGTGATGGAGCGGGTGGCGAGCCACGAGAACAGCGTCGCCAGCAGCAGCGCCAGCCCGGTTAGAACGAGGGTCAATTGCTTGGTCGCATCGATCACCTCGGTGATCGATTGGTTGGTTGCCGCGACCTCGTCGCGGACCACTTCTTGCAACTCGTCGAGCGCCGCGCTGATCGCCTTGTCGGCGCCGCTATTGGTCTGGTCGATCTCTTCAGCCTTCGCGCCGGCGGCCTTCATCTCGACCGCCTTGCCCATGGCGGCGCGGTAGCTGCCAATCGCCTTGCCGATGCCGTCGAGCACGGACTTTTCGCGCGCGCCGACATTCTTTTTCGCGTAGCGCTCCATCAGGCTCGTGATGGCGTCCAGATCGGCGCCGAACTTTTTGTCGTAGTCGCCGCCGCGTATCACATAGTTCTTGAAATCGTGCACCGCCTGACCCAGCTTGACATCGCTTTGCGTCGCATAGTCGCTCTTCTCCAGCGACTGGCTCAGAAAGTGTTGCCACATGCCGTCCACGCGCTCCAGGCGCTGGAACGAAATCAGGCCCAACACCAGCGCCAACAGGGTCACCAGGCCAAAGGCCAGCCCCAGTCGCGTTCCAATTTTCAAGTTCTTCATGGTCATACCCTTTCGGCGCTGACGCGCCCGAGTTTTTTAAAGTTGGTGTTGCGGCCCGGTTGCGCCGCCGAAGCATGGCCCAGGGCCGGCCGGCGGGTGTCGCCGGTGGCCGCCGTCGCATCCGACAGCTGGAACACGCCCACCACCTGCGACAGGCCGCCGGCCTGCTCCTGCAGCGACTGCGCGGCGGCGGCGGCCTGCTCCACCAGGGCCGCGTTCTGCTGCGTCACCTGGTCCATCTGCGTGATCGCCTGGTTGATCTGCTCGATGCCGGTGGTCTGCTCCTGGCTGGCCGCCGTGATCTCGCCCATGATGTCGGTGACGCGCTTGACAGAGTCGACGATCTCCTGCATGGTGCGCCCGGCCTGGCCGACTTGCTGGCTGCCCTGCTCGACCTTGCCGACCGAGTCGTCGATCAGGGTCTTGATTTCCTTGGCCGCCGCCGCGCTGCGCTGCGCCAGGTTGCGCACCTCGGCCGCCACCACGGCAAAGCCGCGGCCCTGCTCGCCGGCTCGTGCCGCTTCCACTGCCGCGTTCAGGGCCAGGATGTTGGTCTGGAAGGCGATGCCGTCGATGACGTCGATGATGTCGACGATCTTGCGCGAGGAGCTGTTGATGGCGCCCATGGTGTCGACCACCTGGGCCACGGCGCTGCCGCCCTGCACGGCGACGCTGGAGGCGGTCAGGGCCAGCTGGTTGGCCTGGCGCGCGTTGTCGGCGTTTTGCTTGACGGTGGAGGTGAGCTGCTCCATGGCGGCGGCGGTCTGCTCCAGCGAGCTGGCCTGCTGCTCGGTGCGGCTGGACAGGTCCTGGTTGCCAGCGGCAATCTGGCTGGAGGCGGTGGCGATGGTGTCGGTGCCCTGGCGCACCTGGCTGACGATGCCGGCCAGGCTGGTGTTCATGTCCTTGAGCGCCTGCATCAACTGGCCCATTTCGTTGGCCGAGCGGACCTCGATGGTCTGGTGCAAGTCGCCCGCCGCGATGCCCTGTGCGGCCTTGATCGCCAGCTCCAGCGGCTGCGTGACCACCTTGCGGATGAAGGGGAAGATCAGCAGCAAAACCGGGATGCAGGTGACGATGGCGGCAAGTATCAAGTAGATGCGCTGGCGCGCCAGCGCGGCATTGACCTGGTCCAGCGAGATTTTCATGCTGACCACGCCCAGCACGGCGCCTTCGGCCCCCTGGTGGCAGGCCACACAATCCTTGCCCAGGTAGTTTTTCGAACTCAGGACGGGCCGCACCGCCCGCAGATACTCGCCCTTGCTGTCGGATTCAACCCGGACCACTTCCTTGCCGCTTTGCAGCACTTGCTTTTCGATACTGTCCGGATTGACCTCATCCTTGGTGCCGGGTCCAAACACCTTGGTGACACCCTCGCCGCGCAGGACGTGCACATCGCGCAGCGTGCTGAGCTGCTTGATCTGGTCCAGGAATACATCGCGTTGCTGCACGGTCCCGGTAATCATCATGCCGGTGAGTCCGGCCATGGTGACCTCGTGCATGCTGAGCGAAAATCCGCGCGCCTGTTCGATCGCGGTCTCTCGGTTGACGTAGTCTTCCCAAATGATCACACCGGTCCAGACGACAAGCAGCGCGGCCCCGATCGTGAACAGGAGTTGGGTCCAGATTTTCAAGTCCCGGAGTTTCATTTTCAAGTCGCCAGTTTTTCGATCAGCCCCATGTCGACGCTCGACATCAGCTTGTCGATATCGACCAGGATCAGCATGCGCTCATCGAGCGTTCCGAGGCCGATCAGGTAATCGGTATCCAGCACAGCCCCCATCTCGGGCGCCGGCTTGACCTGCTCCGGGTTCAAGGTGATCACGTCCGAGACGCTGTCGACCACGATGCCCATGACCCGGCTGGCCATGTTGAGGATGATCACCACCGTGAACTGGTCGTAGCTGGGCGTGCCCAGATTGAACTTGATGCGCAGGTCGATGATGGGCACGATGATGCCGCGCAGGTTCACCACGCCCTTGATGTGCTCCGGCGCGTTGGCAATGCGGGTCACCGGGTCGTAGCCGCGCAGCTCCTGCACCTTCTGGATATCGATGCCGTACTCTTCCTGGCCCAGCGTGAACGCCAGGAATTCCAGCGCCTTGGTGGCAGAAGCGCCAGAAGGCTTCGCCGCTGTAGCGGCTGGACTTGGCTTGCCGGTTGTTGCGTTCATATACTTTCCTTTAAACGATAGTGGCGACACGCCCAGCCAAGCAGCAGCACATTGCAAGCCCGAAAAACATGGAGCAGGCCTAGCTCTGTTTATCGACCAGATACGGGAAAACTTGAGGTGAATCCCCGGACTGATCGTGATTGAGCGCCGTTGGACGGCCGCCCAACCGGCGTTGCTGCGCGGTGATGGCCTGGCGGCGGGTGCGCGCGGGTTGCAGCGGCGCAACGGGCTGTCTGATGGCGGTCGAGCGCTGGAGTGAGGTCACCTGATGGTGTGGTGCGCCGTCGAGCTTGAAGACGCTGACCACCTGCGACAGATTGCTGGCCTGCTCCCGCAGCGAGGCCGCAGCCGCCGCAGCTTCCTCCACCAGCGCCGCGTTTTGCTGCGTCACCTGGTCCATCTGCGTGATCGCCTGGTTGACCTGCTCTATGCCCGTGCTCTGCTCCTGGCTGGCCGCCGTGATCTCGGCCATGATGTCGGTCACCCGCTTGACGCTGTCCACAATTTCGTCCATGGTCTGGCCCGCTTGCGCGACCTGTTTGCTGCCCTCTTCGACCTTCTGCACCGAGTCCCCGATCAGCGTCTTGATTTCCTTGGCCGCACCGGCCGAGCGTTGCGCCAGGTTTCTCACCTCCGCCGCCACCACGGCAAAGCCTCTTCCCTGCTCGCCGGCGCGGGCCGCTTCCACCGCCGCGTTCAGGGCCAGGATGTTGGTCTGGAAGGCGATGCCGTCGATCACGCCGATGATGTCGACGATCTTTCTCGATGAGCTGTTGATGGCCCCCATGGTGTCGACCACCTGGGCAACAACGCTGCCGCCCTTGAGGGCGACGCCCGAGGCGGTCACCGCCAGTTGGTTGGCCTGGCGCGCGTTGTCGGCGTTTTGTTTGACGGTGGAAGTCAGCTCTTCCATCGAGGCTGCGGTTTCCTGCAGCGAGCTGGCCTGCTGTTCAGTCCGGCTCGACAGGTCCATGTTGCCTGCGGCGATCTGGCTTGAGGCGGTCGCTATGGTGTCGGTGCCAACGCGCACTTCGCCGACCACTTTGGCCAGACTGTCGTTCATGTCCTTCAAGGCCTGCAGCAACTGGCCGGTCTCGTCCGTGGATTTCACCTCAACGGTGCTGGTCAGGTTGCCGGCGGCGACCGTTTGCGCCACTTTGACGGCTTGGCTTAAAGGACGTGTGATGCCCAGCGTCAGCCACCACGCCAACATGCAGCCCAAGGCCAGCGCTGCCAGCGCCAGCGCTATCAAACCGGATCGGGCAGACCGGTACAGGGCATTGATGGAGCTGGCCGTCTGATCGATCTGGGCCGCCTGGTAAAGCAACATCGCCTTGATACTCGCTTCGTAAGTCTCCAGGGCGGGTACCAGCTTTGCATCGACCAACCGTATGGCCTGTGCAAGCTGGTCATCGTTCTTCAGTTTCAAGGCGGCATTGCGCAAATCGATGTACGCGGCCCTTTTCGCCAGGCTCGCTTCATAGAGCTTCTTTTCCTCAGGCTTGTCAAGCATGGCAAGAAGTTTTTTCGAGTTCTCGGTAATGCTCTGGCTGGTTTGCGTGATGCCTTTTTGGAAGTACTTTTGATCTTCCAAATCAGTGCTTTTGAGCAACGCAAATGTCCGCACGCTGTTGGAACTTGTTGCCCCCAGCCAATCGGCCGCGAGCCGCTCCTTGACCAGTCCCTGTTTGACCATCTCGTCGGTGGCATCTCCTGCATTCTGGAGCTGCAACACGCCGAGTCCGGCAATGCATCCCAGGAACAAAAGAATCAGGGCAAAGCCCAGGCCCAGACGGGTGCCGATCTTCAGGTTTTGGGGGTTCATTGTTATCTCTTAAAAATCGGGGTTCCGGTGCGTGCAGATTGCCATTGATAGCGTCATGCAGGAACTAGCCCATCCGCTGCATGATGCGAACCAGTTTTCCACCGTATTGCGGATCGGTCGCGTAGCCGGCGCGCTGCAGGCCGTGCGCCGCTTCGGTCGCATCCCGGGTCGCCAGCACATTGGCGTAACGCGGGTTGCCAAGCAGGAACCTGGTATGGTCGGCAAACGCTTCTTCGTAGGAGCCATAGACGCGAAATGTGGCCTGGGTTTTTTGCGCGACGCCGTTGACGTATTCGGTGGTTGTGGCTTCAACCACCGGCCCCTTCCAGCTCCGGTCGGCCTTGATACCGAACAGGTTGTAGCTGGCGCTGCCGTCTTTGGCGCGCACCTCGCGCCGACCCCAGCCCGACTCCAGCGCCGCCTGCGCCATGATCAGCTGCGCCGGCACACCACTTTGCTGGCTGGCGCGCTGTGCCGCGGGCAACATGCGCAAAACGAATTGCTCAACCTGCGCCTGCGGCAAAACACTGCGGCTCAGCGTGGCTTGCGCCGTGGTCGTCTCATACAACGAAAGCCCCGCTTCTTGCGTCGGTGATAGCGTCGCAGCGGGCGCCGTCTGCGCCGCGGACTCAGCCCTCGGCGCCAGCGTGGCGGGCGCTGCAGCCAGCGGCTTGTCGGCCGGCATGGGCGTCGGCGGCGCGCTCTCCGGCCGCGCCTGCGTGGCGGCGTTACCCATCGTTCGGCTGAGCTGCGCAAACATGGCCTGCGCCAGGCCCACACCCCGCCCGGACAGGTTCTGCGCCAGTTGCTGGTCCAGCATGGAGGTGTACATTTTTTCCTGCTGACTGGCGAACATGCCGTCTGACGGTGTGGCTTCGCGCATGCTCTTCAAGACCATCTGCATGAACATCACCTCGAATTGCTTGGAGGCCTGCTTCATGCCCTCCTGCGGCGAGGTGCGGACCGTGCGCCGCAAGGCATCGACGCCTTGCACGTCCAGCGACAGGCGCTGGTCGAGCACGCCGGGAGTGGCAGAACTCATGCTGCTCAGGTTGGGCAAACCAGCGTTGTTCATGGACGGGCCTAGATGATCTCAAGCTCGGCGCGCAAGGCACCGACGGCTTTCATGGCCTGCAGGATAGACACCAGATCCTGCGGATTGGCGCCCAGGGAATTGAGTCCCTTGACCACGTCGGCCAGCGACGCACCGCCGCGCACGATTTGCAAAGCGCCACCGCCCTGGTTGATTTCGATCTGCGAACGCTGGGCCGCCACCGTGCTGCCGCCGGCCAGGGGGCCGGGCTGGCTGACGACGGGTTCGGTATTGATGACCACCGACAAATTGCCGTGCGCCACGGCGCAATCACTGATCCTGACGGTCTGGTTCATCACCACCGAACCGGTACGTGCATTGATGACGACTTTGGCGATGGCCTGCGCCGGCGTGACCTCGACATTCTGAATGCGGGCCAGAAAGGCAACTCGCTCCTCCGGTTTGGCCGGTGCGTTGACCTGAATCACCCGGGCGTCCAGCGCCTGGGCGGTTGCCGGACCCAGATCGCGGTTGATCGCGTCCACCGCCTTTTGCGCAGTCCCGAAATCGCTGTTGTTCAACTCCAGCAAGAAGGTACCGTCGCTGCCCAGCGGGGACGCCACCGCGCGCTCCACGATGGCGCCGGCCGGGATCCGACCGGCGCTGAGCTGGTTGATCTGCACCTGGCTGCCATTGGCCGAGGCACCGGCCCCGCCCAGCACCATATTGCCCTGGGCCAGCGCATAGACCTGGCCATCGGCGCCCTTCAGGGGCGTCATGAGCAAAGTGCCGCCGCGCAGGCTCTTGGCGTTGCCCAGGGACGACACCGTGATGTCGATGGTCTGGCCCGGCCGCGTGAAGGGCGGCAAGATGGCGGTCACCATCACGGCGGCCACATTTTTCAACTGCATGGTGCTGCCGGGTGGCACCGTCACCCCCAACTGGCCCAGCATATTGTTCAGGCTTTGCGTGGTGAAAGGTGTCTGCATGGTCTGGTCGCCGCTGCCGTCGAGGCCTACCATCAGGCCATAGCCGATCAGTGGGTTGTCGCGCACGCCCTGGATGCTGGCCAGATCCTTCAGCCGCTCCGCCTGCGCTGGCAGTGCGACAAGGGCCGCAAGCAGCAGGCACAACTTGGACAGGATGCGCATCATCAGAAGGGCCGCACGTTGAGGAAGACGCGCTGCAGCCAGCCCATGGTCTGCGCTTCGTCGATATAGCCCTTGGCGCTGTATTCGATTCGGGCATCTGCCACCTGGGTCGAGGCCACGGTGTTATTGGCGCTGACGGTGCGGGGGTTGACCACGCCCGAGAAGCGGATGAACTCCGTTCCCTGATTGATCAGCATCTGCTTTTCACCACTGACCACCAGATTGCCATTGGGCAGTACTTCAACCACCGTGACGGTGATCACCCCGTTAAAGGTATTCGCGGCATTGGCGCCGCCCTTGGCGCTCAAGCTGTTTTTCCCGCTGGCATTGCCGGTCAACGCGCTGGAAGTCAAACCGCCAAAGATTTGCGGAATCAGGCCGATATCGGCACTGGCGCTGCCATCGCGGCTGGCGTTGGTCGCCGAATTCTTGCTGGCGTTGACGTTTTCGCTGACCAGGATGGTCACTATCTCGCCCACTGAGCGCGGCCGCAAATCTTCAAACAGGGCCGGTGCGCCGAAACCGGCCCGGTAAATCGCCCCATTTGCGGGCGCCACCGGCTGCGCCTGCGTATCGGACCGCGCTGTCATGGGTTGGCGCACCAGCGGTTCGCGCGGCATTTGCGCGCAGCCGCCCAGCAAGCCGCCGGCTGCCAACAGCCACCCGGTAACACGGCAACTCGTCAACATTTTTTGCATCACAACTGCGCCAGGCGCGCCAGCATCTGATCGGAAGTCTGCACCGCCTTGCTGTTGATTTCGTAGGCACGTTGCGTCTGGATCATGTTCACCAGTTCCTCCACCACATTGACATTCGAGGCCTCGACATAACCCTGGTTGAGTACGCCAGCACCGTTCTGGCCCGGTGCGCTCTGGTTGGCGCCACCGGAAGCATCGGTTTGCACATAAAGATTGCCGCCATTGCTTTGCAGACCGGCGGGGTTCAGAAATGTCGCGAGCTGGATTTGACCGACCTGCACGCTGGCGGTGTTGCCGGCCTGGATGACCGACACCGTGCCATCACTGCCGATGGTCATGCTGGTGGTGTTTTGTGGCAGTGTGATGGCCGGCTGCACCGGGTAGCCGCTGGCGGTCACCAACTGACCGTTCTGGTCCGACTGGAACGAGCCGTCGCGGGTATAGGCGGTGCTGCCGTCCGGCATCAAGACCTGGAAGAAGCCACCGCCGTTGATGGCCAGATCCTTCGGGTTATCGGTTTTGGTCGGATTGCCTTGCGTATGAATGCGCTCAGTCGCCACCACGCGCACACCGGTGCCCATTTGAAGACCGGACGGCATGCGGGTTTGGTCCGAAGTCTGGCCACCGCTTTGGCGCAGGTTCTGGTACATCAGATCCTCGAACACGGCGCGGCTGCGCTTGAAGCCGGTGGTACCGACGTTGGCCAGGTTATTGGAGACGACATCGAGCTGCGCCTGCTGTGCGTCGAGACCTGTTTTTGCGATCGAAAGGGAACGGATCATGGGGAAAATTCCTGCGTGATGGCCGAGGCCGGGTTCATGTCAAATCAAGATCAATCGGTGGCAACTCAATCAAATGCTGGACAGCAGTTTGTTGGCCTGCTGATCGTTGTTTTCAGCGGTCTGCAGCGTCTTCATCTGCATCTCAAAACGTCGCGCGTTGGCAATCATGGCAACCATCGCCTCCACCGGGTTGACGTTGCTGCCCTCCAGCGTGCCGGTGAGCAACTTCACCTTGGGATCGGCCGGCGCGGCGGCGCCGGTCTGCGTCCGAAAAAGTCCATCGTCGCCGCGCACCAGGTCGGTCGCCGCCGGGTTGACCAGCTTCAAGCGCCCCACTTCGGCCGCCCCCAGCGCCGGCTCACCGGCGCCCAGCGCGGTCACCACGCCATCGGCGCTCACCACCAGGGACGAGCCTGGCGGCACCACCAGCGGACCGGCATCACCCAGCACGGGCCGCGCATCCGTGGTCAGCAACTGGCCTTCAGCACCGACCTGCAGATTGCCGACGCGGGTGTAGGCTTCGCTGCCATCGGGCATCTGCACCGTCAGCCAGCCATCGCCCTGCACCGCGACGTCCAGCGGGCGGCCGGTTTGCGTCAGTGGGCCGGAGCGCAGGTCCGCGCCCGGCGTCGTGGCGACCACCATGGCGCGGGTTGCCACTTCGTCGCCGACCACGGGGACGGCCCGAAAATTGTTGATTTGGGCGCGAAAACCGGGCGTCGACACATTCGCCATGTTGTTGGCCACCGAAGCTTGTTGCTCCATCGCCTGCTTCGCTCCGGTCATACCGATGTAGATCATCCGGTCCATAGCTATTCCTTGATTTCTTTGCCGCAGCGACCCGCTGCGTCATGCAACCGTGCCAGCATCAAAGTCCGTTCACCAGCGTTTGCATGATCTGATCCTGCGTTTTGACGGTCTGCGCGTTGGCCTGGTAGGTGCGTTGGGCAATGATCAGATTGACCAGCTCGGCGGTCAGATCGACGTTGGAAGACTCCAGTGCGCCTGAGGCCAACGCGCCCAGTTTGGTGCCACTGCCAGGTGTGCCAGTCAAGGCCTGGCCTGAGGCTGCCGTTGCGACCCAGACGTTGTCACCCATGGATTTCAGGCCGTTCGGGTTCACAAAGGAAGACAGAACGACCTGTCCCAGCGTTTTGGTTTGTTCGTTGGAGTACTTGCCAGTGACGGTACCGTCTGAACCGATGGCAAATGTCGTCAACTGGCCAGAGGTGTAGCCGTCCTGGGTCAGCTTTTTAACATCATTGGCGAGCCCGTACTGAGTGGTTCCGGTCACATCAACACTGAAATTCATGGGGCCTGAGCCATTGGCGAAATCAAGACCTGCGAACAATATCTTGCCGCCTACCAGCGTGCTCGGGGGTGTCGCGGTCAGCGCGCCGTTGGTGTCGAAAGCCATCTTGCCGCTGGTAAGCGCGACGCTGTTGGCAACGAGCGGAGCGCCGGCCGGGGTAGGTGGTGCGACCATTGCCCCCGACGCGTTGACTGGATAACCATCAGCGGTCGCGTAAACATTCCAGGCGTTGACTCCGGTCTTGACAAAGAACGTCGACAGCTCATGGGAAATACCCAGTGAGTCGAAGACTGTGACTGAATTGGCGTAGTTGTAAGTGTTTGAATTGTTGGCATCGAATGGGCTAACCGTGGGTGTCTTGCTGCGAGAGTCGACATTGAACTGGGCGGCGATTTTCTGGGTCGCCGCCGGCGCCATGGCGGCCGTCGGCAATTGCAGGGCGGCCGGACTGCCGCCGGCAAGGCTGCCATTGGCACCGACTTGGAAGCCGGTCAGTTGCAAGCCGGCTGCATTGACGATGAATCCGTTCTTGTCCACATTGAACTGCCCGTTGCGAGAGTAAAAAAGCTCACCGGCCGGGCTGGCCAAGCGGAAAAAACCGTCGCCATTAACAATCGCCACATCCGATGTCTTGGTACTGCTTTGCACCGCACCGGGGGTAAAGTTCTGCGAGACGCCAGAAATCTTGTTGCCCAGACCCACTTGCGATCCCGCGTAGACGTCGGAAAACTGGACGCCGCCAGACTTGAAGCCAATCGTCCCGGCGTTGGCAATGTTGTTGCCGATGATGTCGAGATTGCTGGCGGCGGCATTCAGACCGCTAACTCCTTGTGCGAAACCCATGGAATTCCTCCTTTATTTCCAAATAAACTTGAGTCAAATTTCAATAACAAGCCGGATTTACAAAATCTGCTTGACGCCACTCAGGCTGGCGGTGCCGCCGTTGGACAGATTCAGCGTGACCCCGGTGCCGCTCTGCGCGACACTGCTGACGGTGGCCAAAGTCAAGGCATTCGCGGTCACCGCCGCGCCGGCGGCGCTGGCGCTGACCTTGAGGGTGTAGGCGCCATCGGCGACTTGCACGCCGGCATCGTTCTTGCCATCCCAGGACAGGGCCTTGACACCTTGTGCCTGCGCACCCAGGTCGAACGTACGCACAGTATTGCCTGCCGCATCGACCACCGTCGCCTTGACCGAATCGGCAGCGCCCTGCAGATCGATGCCGAACGGGGTCGTCGCGCCGGCGCTGAGCGCCACTTGGCTGCCTGGAACCAGCACCGTGCGCCCGATCAGAAAAGCGGCCTGCAAAGCCTGACTTGAACTGCTCTGGTCGACCAGCGACTGCAGCGTCGTATTGAGTTTTTCAACGCCGCTCACGGTGCTCATCTGCGCCAATTGCGAGGTCAGCTGGGCGTTGTCCAGCGGATTGAGCGGGTCCTGGTTGTTCAGCTGTGTGGTGAGCAACTTCAAAAAGCGCTGCTCGGTGGCAGCACCGGTGCTGACCGGGGACGCCAGCGCGCTTTGCGCACTGGTAGCGGTTGCCGGGGAGGTTGCGGTCAAGACCATGAATGGGTTCTCCTGGTGAATGGGTTAGCGCACGGGTGCCGGCCTTACTGGCCGACCGTCAGGGTTTTCAGCATCAAGGTCTTGGCGGTGTTGAGGACCTCGACGTTGGCCTGGTAGGAGCGTGAAGCCGAGATCATGTTGACCATTTCCTCGACCACATTGACGTTGGACGTGGCGACGTAGCCGTCGGCATTGGCCATCGGGTTTTTCGGATCGTGCACCATGTGCAGTGGCGACGGATCCTCGATCACGCCGGCCACTTTGACGCCGCCGATATCCGCCCCAGCCGAAGGCGCCATCTCGAACACCACCTGGCGCGCGCGGTAGGGCTGGCCGTCGGGGCCGGCGACACTGTCGGCGTTGGCCAGATTGCTGGCGGTGACGTTCATGCGCTGGGATTGCGCACTCATGGCGGAACCCGCAATGTCAAAAATACCCAGTGAATTATTGGAAAACGGCATGTCTTGACCCCCCGTTCCTAGGACTGGACCGCTGACAGCAGCGATTTGATTTGGGATCCGATCACCGTCAGATTCGCCTCGTAGCGCATGGCGTTGTCGGCAAAGTTGACGCGCTCGGCGTCCATTTCCACTGTATTGCCATCGATGCTTGACTGGGTCGGCGTGCGGTACAACAGTTCTGCATCCGCGCCGGCGCGGGCCTCGCCTGGCAAATGCCGCGCCGAGGTGGTGGCCATTGACATGGACTGGGACTGCCTGCCACGCGCCACCGCTTGCGTCAGCGTGCTGGCAAAATCGAAGTCGCGCGCCTTGAAATTGGGCGTGTCGGCATGGGCGATATTGGCCGCCAAAACTTCCTGCCTCTGTGCCCGCAGGCTGAGCGCCTCCTGATGGAAGCGCAAGGCTGAATCCAGCTTGTCGATCATTTGTTTTCCACCGTTTGCAATCACTTGCCTGGATCGCCCAGGCTTCTCGGATTGAAAATAATTGTAGGCAGGCCTGCCGCCGGCAATCACCTGAACAGATGGGGTTTCAAGGCCCAATTCAGCTCTTGGCGCCGCCAGCCAACTCTCTAGAATCTTTGGCATGCCACAACTGCTTCGCCTATTCCGGATCGGACAGCTCGCGCCCGCCTGGCTGCTGTTGGCCGTGGCAGCGCTGAGCCCGGCGGCCGATGGCGCGACGCCAGCGCCGACGCCTTTGTCCGGCAGCGCACGCGCCGTGGTCGAGCGATTTTTGGCAAGTCAAACAGCGGGTCTGCCAGGGCGGGTGGAGATCAGCATTGACACCCCCATGTCGGGGACACTGCCGCCTTGCGAGGCACTGGAGCCGTTTTTGCCCGCCGGCACACGCCTGTGGGGACGTCTGTCGGTCGGTCTGCGCTGCCGGGCAAGTCCGCCATGGACCCGCTATCTGCCGGCCTACATCGCGGTCATCGGCAGCTACTATGTCGCCGCGCGCCCGATCAACGCCGGTCAGGCGCTGTCGCCCGCTGATGTCGTGCTGCGCCAAGGCGACCTCAGCAGCCTGCCAGACAGTGTCATTGTCGACGCCGCCCAACTCGACGGGGTGACGGCTTCGAACCGGATCGCAAGCGATGCGCCGCTGCGGCGCGAGCTGCTGCGTGCCGTGGCGGTGGTGCAGCAGGGGCAAACCATCAAGGTGCTGACACAGGGCTCGGGCTTTGTGGTCAGCAGCGAAGGCAAGGCCATGACCAATGCCGCCGTCGGCGCGACGGTTCAGGTCAAAATGCGGGGCGGCCTACTGCTTAGCGGCATTGTCCGTCCGGACGGTACCGTGGAGCGGCCAAACTGATGGCGCCGCTATTTTTTTGGTGCGGCCTAAAGTTTTGGCCCGAAGCGCCGTTATAGCGTGATATCCCCCTGAGGACAACATCATGAAAATCGATCGAAACGCCAGTTTTCTGACACCCGTGCCTGACACCGCGCCAGCCGGTGCCGCCAAGGACAAGGTCGACGCCAGCCGGTCTGCAGCAGGACCGTCTGGCGTGGCGTCCTCCTCAACGGCAGCGCTGCTGCCGTCGACCAACGGCGACTTTGATGCCGCCCGCGTCGCCCTGATTCGCGAGAACATCAGCGCTGGCCGCTATCAGGTCAATACTGCCAAAATTGCGGACGGCTTGCTGGCGAGCGTGCGTGAGCTGCTGGGCAAGAGAGCGCCATGAGTCGCCTGCTGCTCGATCACCTGACCCGGGAACATGCCGCCATCGGGGCTTTTCTTGAATTGGCGGATCAGGAAGCCGAAGCCATGAGCGGCGGCGATTTCGAGACCCTGTCGATACTGGTCCAGCGCAAGTCGGAGCTGGCCGACCAGATCGCATTGCTTGATCGCCAGCGTGAGATGGAGCAGCTGGCACTGGGTTATGGCGCTGATCGTAGCGGCGCCGATGCTGTCGCTGCCGCCGGCGGTGAAGCGCTGCAAAGCGCATGGAACAAGTTGCTGGCGCGGGCGGCGCAGGCGCATGAGCGCAATCACCGCAATGGCGTTCTGATCCATACCCATCTGGACTTCACCCGGCAATCCCTCAGCTTTCTGCAAGCCGGCGGCCAGCCGCTGTATGGACCGGATGGCAGTCATAAAACCGGCTCCGCCCGCGGCCATCGCCTGGCCCTCGGCTAAGAACTTGTCCGCAAATAACTGACGGCCCCCAGTTATTTACGGACAAGTTCTAAATCGTCACCGCCCGGAAATCCGGACCTCCCGCGGCCAGCTCACCCTAATCGCGACGCCCTTTGCGAACCAGTTCAAGGTAGGTGATCAGGCGCTGCAAATCGGGTTCTTTCGTTTTGGGCAAGTTCTCAAAATGGCAGCCGAGATGATAGATCGGATCGACGTATCCCCGGATATTGTGCAGATTGGTGATCTTCAGATCGACTTCGATCCGCATTCTCCGGCAGTCCAGCACGGCCTTGCCCAGTACGGTGCCAATCGGTAGCCCCCCGAGGAACGGATCCCTGGAGCGCAGCCCGACGCCAATGAGCGACAAGTCAAAAATGTCGAGAATGACCTGGCGCTTGTCGGGCAGCTCCGCCGTGCAGCGGTAGGGATCGGCGAGCGGTGTTTCGATCCGAAAAAACTCACGGCGCTGCATCCGGTACAGACTCTGCGGCAGCGCCGAACGAAATGCCGGCGCCCCGTCGTACGCCTGCTGTTCGGGGCGGCCGCTAACGAACTGGACGCGCACACCGTCCTGCGTGGCAGAGAAATAGTTCAGCTCCGACTCCAGCAGACTTCGATTGCCCAGCGCCTCGGCGCTGCCATCGTAGATGAAACACCCGGCATCCTGATTCACTTCCAGGATGCGGGTCAGGATGCGATGTGGACGATTGCCGCATTGCACGGTAAGAAAATCCTTGCGTTTGAGCAACTGCCGCAACACGCTGCCGATCGCTTTTGGCTGCGTGATACGAAAATCCTCCAGCGTGGCAAATGCGTCGCTCAGCGGCGGTTGTTCAGCTATTTCCAAAACAGTTGGCGGTACTGAATTTTTCGCGTCCACGATCTACATCCACTACGCGAGTGCAAAATCGCAACTCAACGCCGCAAAATTGCTGGGGTCGGCGCGATGTCGCTCCATCAGATCAACAGCCGGCATCGCCTTGGCAAACAGCCAGCCCTGGTAAACCTCGCAGCCATATTGACGCAGAAAGGCCAACTGAACATCGGTTTCCACGCCCTCGGCCACCAGCGTCAGCCCCAGACTGTGGGCCAGGGCAATGATGGCGCGGGAAATGGTGGTGCCGTTGGCGTCATGGGGAATGCCGTCCATGAAGCTCTTGTCAATTTTGAGCTTGCTCACTGGCAACGCCTTGAGATAGGCGAGTGACGAATAGCCGGTGCCAAAATCATCCAGGACCACGCGGCAGCCCAGGCCCACCAGGGCGTCGAGTTGTTCGCGCGCCTGCTCGGGTTGATTCATGGCCACCGACTCGGTGATTTCAATGTCCAGCCAGCGGGCCTGAGCGCCGGTGCGCGCGAGTGCCGCGCGCACCTTCCCGGGCAGATCGCGCTGGCGAAACTGTTGTGCCGAAAAATTGACCGCGACCCGCAAGGGCGTCCCGGCCCGCGCCCAGGCGGCGATTTGCAAGCACGCCGTCTCCAGCACCCAGTCCGACAGGGGCACGATCAATCCGGTGGCCTCGGCGACCGGAATGAAGCGCGCCGGAGATACCTGACCCAGCACCGGGTCATTCCATCGCAGCAAAGCCTCCGCTCCAACGATGGAACCCGTATCCACGTCCACTTGAGGCTGATAATGCAATTGCAAAATTCCCTGAGCCATGGCTTCTTTCAGGCGTGTATGCAGTTGCATGTCCTCACGCACGCGCCGGTCCATCTCCTGCGAGTAGCAGGCATAGCTGCCACGTCCGGCCTGCTTGGCCTGGTACATGGCCAGATCCGCATAGCGCAGCAGGTTGTCACTGTCGCGCGCATCGTTCGGGTAAAAAGCCAGACCCAGACTGGCACTCGAATAGATGTCCTGGTCCTGCAGGCGGTACGCGGCCTGTAGCGACAGCAGAAGCTTGGTGGCTACATTGATGGCTTCATCCACCTGCGCCAGATCGGCAAGCAAAACGGCAAACTCGTCACCACCCAGGCGTGCCAACAAATCGGTTTCGCGCAAGATGCTGCGCATGCGAGCACCAACTTGCACCAGTAAGGCGTCCCCCGTGGCGGGCCCAAAACTGTCATTCACCGTTTTGAAATAGTCCAGATCCAGGAACAAAACCGCCACCCGCAGACCCGAGCGTCCGGCACGCGCCAAGGCCTGGTTCAGTTGCAGGCGAAACAATGATCGGTTCGGCAAACCGGTGAGTTCATCGTGGGTGGCCTGCCGGCGCAGAGATTCTTCAAATTTCTCGCGTTCACTCAGGTCGCGGATGTAGGCAATGGCATGACGGGCGCCCTCATCTTCCCAGTAACCCAGAGAGACGTCGACGGGCAGCTTGCAGCCGTCGCGGCGCAGCAGCTTCAAATCCATCAAGCCCAAGGCACGTGGATGCGGCGCGGCGAAATAGCGACCTATCGACTGCGCGATGTCGCCGCGCAGGGGAGGGGGCCAGAAAAGGTCGACATTGTGGCCAACCATTTCATGGGCCGCATAGCCGGAGAGCGTTTCCATGGCCAGGTTTGCCAGCAGGATCTGTCCACTCTCGTCAAACCACAAAACGCCATCTGGTGCGGCATCGATCGTCACTTTTTCACGCAGGTAGCGTGCCTCCAGCCGCTCCAGGGGCCGACGCAAGGCTTCATTGAAGGTGGCATGAAACAGATACAGGTACGCTACCACCTTGTACACATGCCCCAAGGCATTGGCGCTATCCTTCTCCCCCGCGCCAAACATCATCAGAAACAGCTCGGATACTGCCGAAAGGGCGACGGCAGAATTCAGGGCCGTGAGACACTCCTGGGCCAGTGTCCGGCGCCGCTGCCACAACACCGCCAATGTCATCAGGTTCAGGGCCACGACTAGCCACTCCAGACCAATCTTCAGGGGTGTCAAGCCCTGTCCCTGGATGAAAAACAGCGGCAAACGATCCGGCCGGACCAGTCCCACGTAAGCGAGCGCGCCGACCAGTGACAACATCAGGGCCAGCGCCAGACGCTTGTGGGCATGGCCCAGCGCGGGCATGGATGGCAGCCAGGCATACAGCAGCATCGCCAGCGCCGCCAGCAGACGCGAGGCCAGCCAGAAGAAGATGGATTTCTGGGGTGAATTCGGTGTTATGGCCTCGGGCATGCCGGCATAACTCGTCAGATGCAGGATATCGAGCAGGCCAACACCGAAAAACGCCACGCCCAGCCACACCATCGTCGCTTTACGCGGTGACAAAATGGCGCGATAGCCGGTGACAAAGACCAGCATGGCCACCACCACCGCGAACAATTCCACAACGTTGTGCCAAAACACAAATTGCCCTGGCTCAATCGGCAGCAGATGCGACGGCTGTGACACCCACCCTAACAGCGGGACGGCCAGTGCCAGCCAAACCAGACCGGTAGCAAGCTGATAAGGATGATTTTGATTCTGTTGCATTCTTGCCTCGGACAGGTGTACTTCTGTTTATCGGCAAGATACGCAAAAACTTTAGAAGAATCCTCCTTTGTCCGTCGCTGGCGGGTCTTTAGAACGTCTCCCAGTCCCCGTTGCCGCTCGACCGGCTGGTACTGGCCAGTTGCTGGCGTTGCGGTGCGGCGACCTGATTGCGCTGCCCTTTGTCGAGTTTGAAGACACTGACGACCTCGGTCAGATGGGTCGCCTGCTCCTGCAGCGAGGCCGCAGCCGCCGCAGCTTCCTCCACCAGCGCCGCGTTTTGCTGCGTCACCTGGTCCATCTGCGTGATCGCCTGGTTGACCTGCTCTATGCCCGTGCTCTGCTCCTGGCTGGCCGCCGTGATCTCGGCCATGATGTCGGTCACCCGCTTGACGCTGTCCACAATTTCGTCCATGGTCTGGCCCGCTTGCGCGACCTGTTTGCTGCCCTCTTCGACCTTCTGCACCGAGTCCCCGATCAGCGTCTTGATTTCCTTGGCCGCACCGGCCGAGCGTTGCGCCAGGTTTCTCACCTCCGCCGCCACCACGGCAAAGCCTCTTCCCTGCTCGCCGGCGCGGGCCGCTTCCACCGCCGCGTTCAGGGCCAGGATGTTGGTCTGGAAGGCGATGCCGTCGATCACGCCGATGATGTCGACGATCTTTCTCGATGAGCTGTTGATGGCCCCCATGGTGTCGACCACCTGGGCAACAACGCTGCCGCCCTTGAGGGCGACGCCCGAGGCGGTCACCGCCAGTTGGTTGGCCTGGCGCGCGTTGTCGGCGTTTTGTTTGACGGTGGAAGTCAGCTCTTCCATCGAGGCTGCGGTTTCCTGCAGCGAGCTGGCCTGCTGTTCAGTCCGGCTCGACAGGTCCATGTTGCCTGCGGCGATCTGGCTTGAGGCGGTCGCTATGGTGTCGACGTTGGCCTCCACATCGGACACCAGCGCCACCAGGTTGGCACTCATCTGATTGAGCGCGCTCATCAGCTGGCCGGTCTCATCAGCGGCAGTCATCGTGAACTTGAGAAGCAGGTCGCCGCCCGCAATGGCGCGCGCCACGGCGATGGCCCTCTCCAGTGGTTTGAGGATCGTTTGCACGATGAAATAACCGAACCCTGCCAAGGCCAGCGCTGCGGCCCCGCACAGCAGGACGATCAGCGCCGGCAGGTTGCTCTGTGCGCCTGCTGCCTTGACCAGGGCACCGGCTTGCCACCAGCCCAGTGCGCCCAGCAGCAGCGTCAATGCGGCGCCGGTGCCGGTGGTCCACGCCATCCGCTGCCGGATTGGAATCCGCCGGATCGAGCTAACGCTGAAGGCCGCACGCCAGCCGCGTTGCACCACATTGCCCTGGCGGATCGCCAGGTGCGCGGCAGAGCCATCCTTGAACTTCCGGTAAATCTGCTCCGCATCAAGGATCTGGCTGCGTGCCGGCTTGCTGCGCACCGACATATAGCCTTGCGTTTTGCCATCGGCCTGGATCGGTGTCACGTTGGCCAGCACCCAGTAGAAGTCGCCGTTCTTACGCCGGTTCTTGACCAGACCGGTCCAGGGCAGGCCCTGGCCCAGAGTCTGCCAGAGATCGGCAAACGCTTCTTCCGGCATGTCCGGATGGCGCACGATGTTGTGGGCGCTTCCGATCAATTCTTCTTTTGTGAAATTGCTGGCCTCCAAAAAGGCCGGGTTGACATAGGTAATGCGACCCTTGAGATCTGTCCTGGAGACGAGCGTGACACCCTCTTTCAGTTCATACTCAAGCGTCGTGACGGGAAAATTGTTGCGCATTTTTCAGCTCCTTGTCTGCATCTGTGGTTCCTGCCTCAGGGTTCTCTAAAAACGCCAGCGGCTGCCTAGCGCTGACTGCTCATGGACTCAAGCGATTCGCGCAGGCTGCTGCGCAAGCGGCTGATGGCCTGGCTGTGGAGCTGGCAAACGCGCGACTGGGTGACCTCCAGCACGGCGCCGATCTCGCGCAGGTTCAGCTCGTCGTCGTAATACAGGCTGAGCAGCAGACGCTCGCGTTCCGGCATCTGTTCGATGGCCTGCACCAGCTGCCGCCGGAAGTCGGCCTTGAGCAGTTGTGTCAGTGGTTCGTCGGCCAGGCCCTGAGCGCCCTGGCTTTGCCGGTCCAGAAAATTGTTTTCACCGTTGTCCCGATCGCCGCCATCAAAGTCTTCGTAATAAACCAGCTGGCAGCCGTGAATCTCGTGCAGCAATTGTTGATAGGCTTCGAGCGACAGCTGCAGTTGCTGCGCAATCTCGCCCTCAGTGGGCGCGCGTCCCAGCTTTTGCTCCTGAGCGTGAACCGCCGTCGCAACGCTGCGCGAGGACTGACGCAAGCCGCGCGAGGCCCAATCGTTGGCACGCAGTTCGTCCAGCATGGCGCCGCGGATACGCTGACTGGCGTAAGTCTCGAATTTCGCTCCCATGTCATCCTGGTAGCGCTTGGCGGCATCGAGCAAACCCATCATGCCAACCTGGATCAGATCGTCGAGCTCGACGCTGGCCGGCAATTTGGCAATCAGTTGCAAAGCCAGACGTCGCACCAGTGGCGCGTACTGCGTCAGCAATTCGGACGTGCCGGATTGGTCGATCTTTCCCTGGGCTGTGTACATTGAGGATTCCTCCCGCTTTCTTAACAGTGGCGGCACTCCGCCTTTGACGCTTGCATCAGTGCATCTCCAATACCGGATTGGCTTCCTGGCCGGCTGTCTGTGCGGCCCTCGGAGCGCTCACGCGCTGGCCAGTTGGACGCCACGGCCACTGCAGCAAATCAGCGGCCACCTGGCGAAAGTCGGTGGCGGCCGGGCTGGTCTGAAAGGCTTCGACGACGGTCAAATTCAGTCGCCGGGCCTGGGCCAGATGGGGATCAGAGCGCACGCAACCGGCGCTCTCCAGCGTCACTGCGAGATAGCGGCTGCCGGTATGCGCCAGATTGGCCAGTACACGCTGCGCCCCGGCTGTGTCGGTGGCCCGGTTTACCAGCAGGCGCAGGCGCTGCAGCGCATGGGCGTAGTGAAGCCTCTTGATGCAGGCATAGGCCGCCGTGATCGACGCCGCATCCGGCTGCAACACAACCAGCACGTGATCCGCCCGCGCCGCCAGGGGTGACAGCGCGCCGCTCGGGTCGAGCATGGCGTCAATCAGCACCAGCCGGCCCTCACGCTGGGCCGGGCTTGACTGCGTGCCGCTGCGCTCATCAAGCAGCAGCACCTCCTTGCCCTGCTGCATCAGCGCGGCCGCCAGGTTCAGCGTGACGCTGCTAGCGCCGACCGCCGGTCTGCTGCCCACCACTGCCACCAGTCGCCCCGGGCTGCAGGCCATCAGGCGGCGCAGCCCGTCAGCCTGATCGCTAAGCATATTTCTCACGTCCGCCACCTCAGGTTTGCGCCGGCGCCAGGTCGGACAGAGGCGAGCGTGCCACGCCTTCGGTCTGCAGGGCATCGAGAAGCACAAAGAATTTTTCCAGGCCTTCAAACAAGGCCGGGCCCGGCACCACTCGGTCCGGCCGGACCGAGTGGCCAGCCAGTTGCGCCAGCGCCTTGCGCGCCGTGTCGGCCCAGGCGTGCGGTGCGCGCTGCAGACGAAACACCGTGGTTGCAGCCTGTCCGGCAATCAGCAAACGCTTGCGCCCGGCAAGCTCGGTCGCCAAGTCAGCTCCGCCGGTCTTGCCGAGTTGCGCGATGCCTTGCTGAAGAAGTTTGAAACAAGGTTCGGCGGCACCGCGCCAGGTGGACCACTGCGCCATTTGCTGCGCGCTGGCCTGAACGTCGGTGCTGGCCAGCAGATAGCTGTGCGCCAGCGCCTTGCCGCTGTCCGCGTCGACAATGCGCCGCACCACACAGCGCGCCAGCAAAGGCGCAGCAGCAGCCAGCGCGGCGTCCCTGGCGTCAAGGCGCAGGCTGACCTGTGTCTCCGCCACCGACAGCAAGGCCTTCTTTTTCCGATATGTCAGCGCTTGCGGTGCGCCAAAAGTGAGCCCCGCGGCCAGCTTGGCCAGGGTTCCCGGAGTGCCGCGCCCGGCGTCCACAATACGTTGCGCGGCGCTGCCACAGGCGGCCCACTGAAGGCCGCTGGATTGCCATTCATGGAGCAGTTCGGAGCCCGGAATGCAGGCCAACAGGTGGACCACCGGTTTGCCCAACTGGAGCCCCTGCAGCCAGAGCGCCTGACGCAAGCCGGTCGGTGCCGCAGCCCCCAGCAACTGGTGCGGTGCAGCGAACGGCAAGCCACTGCGATCGGACAACAGCAGGCTGCTGGCGAGCACGCTGCCAGCAGCGCCCTCTTCCGCCGCCAGGCTGATTTCGCCAGAGACCGCCAGCACGGTGTCGTCGCAACCGGAGTTGATATCGGCCAAAACCTGCAGGCGCAGCGCTTGCGCGATCGCCTTGCCGTCCAGCTGGTGGTCGGAAAGCTTGCGCCACAGCGTGCGGGTTTCCTCAAAGCCGATCTGGCCCTGGGACAGCGCGCTGGCATTGGCCGCCAGTTCCTGCGCATTGTGGGTCAAGGCTCGGATCAGTTGCTGGCATTGCGAGCGCAAACGCTCACTGACGGCCTGCGCCGCGGCCACTTCGGCCTGATTGCCGAGCGGCGCTGGCCGTTCCTCAACATCGGCCTCGCCGGGCACGAACAGTGCGCTGCGACTTTTGGCCTGAAACACGCGGTCGATCAACACGCTGCGATTGGCCAGCACCAGGTGCTCCGGGACTTTCTGGCCGTTGGAGATGTAGTGCACCGGCAATTGGTGGCGAATGGCCATGTCAATCAGCGCACCGGGGTGCGTGGCCTCGTCAACTTTGGTGAAGATGCAGCCGGCCAGATCGCTACCCTTGCCCGGCTCGCCATGGCGATAGGCCTGCACCACTTCGTTGAGCGTGTCGCCGTGGCTGGAGGCGTTGAGCAGCAACAGGCGCTTGACCGCTCGACTGGCGCCGCACAGCATGGCGATCTGTTCGGAGACGGCGCGGTCGCGCTGGCTCATGCCCACCGTATCAATCAGCACCATGTGCTTGTGGCGCAGATCCGCCAGCACCCGTTCCAGGTCGGCGGCGTCTTTCACGGCGTGCACCGACACGCCCAGAATCTGGCCATAGATGCGCAATTGCTCATAGGCGCCGATGCGGTAGCTGTCGGTGGTGACCAGCGCCAGTTTGTCCGACCCGAAACGCATGACGCAGCGCGCCGCCAGCTTGGCGGTGGTGGTGGTCTTGCCAACTCCGGTCGGCCCCATCAAGGCATAGACACCCCCTTCGTCCATCAGTGCGCCTTCATCCGCCAGCACCGGCAGCTGGCGCGCCAGCTCCAACTTGACATGCTCCATGCCGCTGGCATAGCTCTGGCCGGTGGCCAGGTTTTCCAGAATATCCCTGGCCAGGCGGGCGCTGAAGCCGGCGCCCAGCAGCGTGCGCAACAAGTGTCCGCGTACCGGATCGCGCCTTTGCTTGTCGCTCCACGCCAGACCGGCCAACTGCTCTTCAATCATGCCGCGCATCGAATGAATTTCCTCCAGAACGCTGTCGCCGGTGCTAACGGGGGGGGCGGGCGGGCTGGGCAAAGCAGGTGGCGCCGCAGGCAGCGTCGGCGCGGCTGCGGCGGGCTCCAGCGTCGCCACGATTTCAACGCCGTCGGCGGTCACGCGGTTCGAAAGAATGATGGCGTCCGGGCCCAGTCTTTCGCGCAGCAGACGCAGCGCCTCGCGACTGGAGGGCGCCAGGACCTTGCAGGTAGGGGTATTAACTGGCAGCGTGTTATTCAAGCTTTTCCTCCTAGGGTGGCGGTCACTCTGATGGTGCGGGTGTCGGGTATTTCAGCGTGCGAAAGCACTTTGAGCAGGGGCAGGCTGCGGCGCAGGAAGCGCGATAGCAGGACGCGCAGCGGATGCTGCACCACCAGCACGCTCGTCAACCCCAGTTGCGTCTGACGATCCATGGCGGCCTGGGCTTCGCGCAACAGGTTGTCGGCCAGGCCGGGTTCGAGACCATTGCTGTTGCTCAAGGCCTGCAGCAGCACGCGATCGAGCGAAGCGTCGAGGCCAATGATCTGCAGTTCCTCGTTGCCCGGAAAGATTTGCTGGACGATCGCGCGTCCCAGCGCCAGCCGGATCAGCGATGTCAACTCGGTGGTATCGGTCACAGTGGGTGCATGCTCGGCAAGCACATCGAGAATGGTGCGCATGTCGCGGATGGGCACGCCCTCGTCCAGCAGGTTTTGCAACACTTTCTGCAGCGTCGTGAGCGACAAGGTCTTGGGTACCAGATCCTGAACCAGCATTGGCGACTCCTTGCCGATGCGGTCCAGCAGCTGCTGCACCTCCTGGCGCCCCAGCAGCTCGGCCGAATGGGCGTGGATGAGGTGATTCAGATGCGTCGCCACCACGGTGCTCGCGTCGACCACCGTGTAGCCATAGATCTGGGCCTGTTCACGCAGGCTGGCGTCAATCCAGATGGCCGGCAAGCCGAAGGCCGGGTCCCTGGTCTGCGTGCCGGGCAGCGACGCGCTGACCTGTCCCGGATTGATGGCCAGCCATTGGCCTGGCGTTGCCTCGCCCTGGCCAATCTGGACGCCTTTGAGCTTGACCACATACGCGTTCGGCTTGAGTTCGAGGTTGTCGCGGATATGAACCACGGGCACCAGGAACCCGATGTCCTGCGCGAACTTCTTTCGAATGCTCTTGATGCGGCCTAATAACTCGCCGTTTTGCGCCCGGTCCACCAGGGAAATGAGCCGGTAGCCCACTTCAAGTCCCAACGGATCGACCAGGGCGACATCGTCCCAGCTGGCCTCCTGCGACTCCGCTGCCGCGGGTGCGGCAGGGGGGGCCGCCGCCGCAGCGTCAACCGCACGGGCACTGCGCATGACGCGCCGTCCGAGCCAGATCAGTCCACCGGCAATGATCAGGAAGGCCAGGTTCGGCATGCCCGGAATCAAGCCCATCAGGCCGATGACACCGGCGGTCAAAAACAGGACCTGCGGATTGGAAAACAGCTGCCCGGTGAGCTGTCCGCCCACGTCCTCGTTGGTCGTGACGCGCGATACGATGACACCGGCCGCCGTTGAAATCACCAGCGCCGGAATCTGCGCGACCAGGCCATCGCCGATGGCAAGCAAGGTGTAGGTGGTGGCGGCAGCCGAGAAGTCGAGACCATGCTGGGCCACGCCGACGATCAGGCCGCCGATGATGTTGATCACCATAATCAGCAGCCCCGCGACGGCGTCACCGCGGACAAACTTGCTGGCGCCGTCCATCGAGCCGTAGAAGTCGGCTTCCTGCGCCACTTCGGCGCGCCGTTTGCGCGCCACGTCTTCGCCGATCAGGCCGGCATTGAGGTCGGCGTCGATCGCCATCTGCTTGCCCGGCATGGCGTCGAGCGTGAAGCGCGCACCGACTTCGGCAATGCGGCCGGCGCCCTTGGTGATCACCATGAAGTTGATCACGACCAGGATGATGAACACCATGACGCCGACGGCAAAATTTCCGCCCACCAGAAAGTGACCGAAAGCTTCGATCACCTTGCCGGCGGCGTCGGGGCCAGTGTGGCCCTCCATCAGCACGACGCGGGTGGAGGCGACATTGAGCGACAGGCGCAGCAGCGTGGTGAACAGCAGCACCGATGGGAAGGCCGCGAAATCGAGCGCCTTCATGGTGTACATGCTGACCAGCAAGACCATGATGGACAAGGCAATATTGAAGGTGAACAGCAGGTCCAGCAAAAACGGCGGCAAAGGCAGCACCATCATGCTCAGAATCAGGATGATCAGAACCGGACCGACCAGCCCCTTGCCACGTTGGCCGGCCCACATCAGCCGGGGTAGGCGCAGCCATGAATTCATTTGTGTCATGCCGGGCTTCCGAGGGGATCGAGCGAATCAGGCACCGGCAGGTCCTGCGGGGTGCGCAGCGGTGCGCCGTCTTCACTGCCGGCGCGGCGCAGCTGATAGGCCCAGGCCAGCACTTCAGCCACGGCGGCATAGAGGGCGGCCGGGATCTCGTCGCCCAGCTGGGTGTGACGGTACAGCGCCCGCGTCAGCGGCGGCGCCTCCAGAATCGGGATCCTGTTTTCTTCCGCCATGGCGCGAATGCGCAAGGCCACCAGATCAGCGCCCTTGGCGATCACCCGGGGTGCGCGCATCTCCTGATCGAGGTACTTGAGTGCCACCGCGAAATGGGTCGGGTTGGTGACGATGACGTCGGCCTTGGGCACCTCGGCCATCATGCGGCGCTTGGCCATCTGCTGCTGCTGGCGGCGGATCAAGGCCTTGACCTGGGGATCGCCATCGCTTTCCTTTTGCTCCTGGCGCAAATCCTGGCGCGACATGCGCAGCTTGCGGGCGTGGCCCCACAGCTGATAAGGCACATCAATGGCCACCACTAGCAACAGCGACCCGACAATCAGTGCGCAGCTGCTGGCCACCAGCTGCAGAGCATGCGGCAGCGCCGCAGTCACCGGCTCGTTGAGCAAGGCCATGATCGCGGTCACCTCGCCCGCCATGACCCACCAGGCAACGCCGCCCACCAGCAGCGACTTGACAATGGTCTTGGCCAGCTCGACCAGCGTTTCGGTCGAGAACATGCGACCGATCCCGGCCACCGGATTCATTTTTGAGAAATTGGGAGTCAGCGACTTGGCCGAGAACAGCCAGCCACCCAGCATCATGGGCGCGACCAGCGCGGCCACCAGCATCATGGCAAAAAGCGGCAGCAAGGCCTGCAGAACGCGGCGCAGCGCGACTCCGGCCTGCCCCATCATGTGCGCGGCATCGAAGGCAGAGGCGCGCTCGAAATGCAAGCCATTGCGCAAGGCATCGCCAAAATTTCCACCTATCATCTCACCCGTCGTCCACAGGGCGCCCAGGCCCGTGACCAGCATCACAAAAGTGACCAGTTCGCGTGAGCGCGCAACCTGTCCTTCCTCGCGCGCCTGCTCCAGACGCCTCGGTGAGGCTGCTTCGGTTTTTTCGAGATCACTTTCTTCTGCCATCAATGCTCCGCAGCGCCAGGCGCAATGCGCCCCATGTCGAAGATTATTGAGGCACTGGCCTTGAACCGATCAGCCAAACAAGCCGGGGTTCGGCCTGTTCCTTGAGCAATCAGGGCTCTGTGCCTGACTAGAACCCGAGGCTGGCCAGCAGATCGTCAACTTGCCCTTGATCGTCCACCGCCTCGGGGTTGCCCGGTTTGGTTTGAGGACCGTTGAGCAGGCCGTTGCCGACGTCTTGCCGCTTTTCAAGCGGAGCGTTGTCGACCAGCAGCTGCAGCAGCTGCGTCTCCATCTCCTTGATCACGTCCATCATCTTCTTGATGACTTGGCCGGTCAGGTCCTGAAAGTCCTGCGCCATCATGATCTCCAGCAACTGGGCATTGGTCGCACTGACCTGTTGCGGCACATCCGACAAATACCTGCGGGTGTCGAGCACCAGCTCACGCGCATCGGCGAGCCCCTGGGAACTGTCAAACCACAGGTTCCAGCGCTCGCTCAAGCCATTGGCCTTCTTCGACAGCGCATCCTGGATCGGTTGGGCGACATCGATCGCGTTAAGTGCTCTTTCGGCAGCGCGCTCGGTCATCTGGGCCACATAGTTGAGACGGTCACGGGCGTCGGGAATGGCTTCGGCCGCCCGTGCAATACCCCGGTCCAGCCCCAGTTCACGCATGCCCTCGCGCATCTGGCGCGTCAAGTGGCCGATGCGATTGAGCAGCTGTTCGGCCGAATCTCCCGCGTGCGCGCCCGGGTGTTCATCCGGCGCCATGTCAAGCACCTTCTTTCGCAATTTTCTCGAATATCTTGGTGATTTTTTCTTCCAGCGTGACGACGGTAAATGGCTTGACCACATAGCCGTTGGCACCGGCTTGGGCGGCCGCAATGATGTTTTCCTTTTTTGCTTCCGCTGTGACCATCAGGACCGGCAGTTTGGCCAAGCTGGGTTCGGCACGAATCGCCTGCAGCATGGCCAGACCGTCCATGTTGGGCATGTTCCAGTCCGACACCACAAAGCCGTAGTTGCCGCTCTTGAGCTTTTCCAGCCCGGCCGCGCCATCCTCGGCCTCGTCGACGTTGACAAACGCCAGCTCCTTGAGCAGGTTGCGAATAATCCGGCGCATGGTCGGGAAATCGTCCACGACCAGAATCTTGATGTTTTTATCGACCACGTTCACTCCAAAAATTGACTACCACCACAGCCATCCGCAGGTGCGCCGGATGTACCAGCCCAAGCCACCGACGTTTTCTCCGCGCTACACCCTATTGGTCGGCTCCCCAAGGGACCGCAGGTGCGCCAGCACACGCTGACTCATCTCCTGCAAGGGCGCAACCTCGCATACGGCACCGATTGCAATCGCCTCGCGCGGCATGCCGAACACGACGCAGCTGGCCTCGTCCTGCGCCAGCGTATGGGCACCCGCCTGACGCATGCGCAGCAGGCCTTCGGCACCGTCACGGCCCATGCCGGTCAAAATCACACCGAGGGCATTCTTGCCAGCATGTTTTGCGGCCGAATCAAACAGCACATCAATCGAAGGCCGATGCCGATTCACCGGCGGCGCCTGGTCCACCTGTGCCACGTAATTGGCGCCACTGCGCGCCAGCGACAGATGAAAGGCACCGGGCGCAATGTAGGCATGGCCTGGCAATATTCGTTCGCCATGAACGGCCTCGGAGACGGCGATGCGGCACAGGCCGTTGAGACGCTGGGCAAAAGAATGGGTAAAACCGGCCGGCATGTGCTGTGCGATCATGATGCCCGGACAGTCCGGCGGCAGCGGCTGCAGCAGTTCGCGAATCGCTTCCGTACCGCCGGTGGAGGCTCCAATGATGATGAGCTTCTCGGTGCTGAGCAGGGGACTTCGCAGCAGGGGCGCCATCGCTGGCGCGGCGCCGGGCGTTGCGCCACGCCGGGCTGGCAGCAGGCGGGCGGCGGCGGCGATGCGAATCTTGTCGGCAATCAGGTCGGTGTAGGCCAGCAAACCGTCACGTATGCCCAGGCGCGGCTTGGTGACAAAGTCGATCGCCCCCAGTTCCAGGGCGCGCAGTGCCGCCTCCGATCCGCGCTCGGTCAGTGAGGAGACCATCACCACCGGCATCGGCCGCAAGCGCATCAGTTTTTCCAGAAACTCAAGTCCGTCCATGCGCGGCATTTCTACGTCCAGCGTCATCACGTCGGGGTTGTGCTGTTTGACCAGATCGCGCGCGACCAGCGGATCGGGGGCGGTGGCCACCACCATCATGTCGGGCTGACTGTTGATGATCTCTGTCATCAGGCTGCGTATCAGTGCCGAGTCGTCGACACACAGCACCTTGATTTTGTTTGCGCTCATAGGGCCCAAGTACTCTTGTTGGCGGCATTGCGCGGAAATCCTGCGGCCAGGAATTCCTCCGTGCTGCCGCTTCGTTGTTTCAACAGCGCCCGCACCAACTCCTGTTCATCCTGCTGCACCTCCAGCGCGTCGTCGTGCCGGCGCAACTTTCGCATGGTGACTCTGCCGGTCTGGGGAAAATAGTTGATGCGCCGGGGCAGGCTCCCGCGCAAATCCTGGGCCGCTATCCGGACCTGTTCCGTTTGCAGATAACGCAGCACGAAATCGGCGTTGCGTTCGCCGATGTTGAGCATCGGCATGTTGGTCAATACAGCGCCGCCGCCAAACACCTTGGCTTCCAGCCGCTCGCGCCTGGCACCGGCCTTGAACAATTCATTGAGCAAAATCTCCATCGCATAGGTGCCGTAGCGCATGGCGGCGCTGATGTCGCGAGAGGTCGGATCGGCGTCTTGAGGCAGCATGAAATGGTTCATGCCGCCAATGCCTGCCGTGCTGTCACGCACGCAGGCTGAAACGCAGGATCCCAAAACGGTCGTCAACACCATGTCCGTGGAGGTGACGTAGTATTCACCGGGCAGCAGCTTCACCGCCGAGATGCCAAACTCGCGGTCAAAATAGTGGCGGCTGGCGACCTGATCCATGTGCGGCGCACTCATGCTGGCGCCTGCGCCCGGCCGGGCACCAGTTCATAAACCGTCTGGCCACGCAAGCGGAACGTCTGATTGACAAACGAAAAATTTTCGGAGTGCCCGGCGAACAGCAGCCCATGGGGCTTGAGCAGCGGCGCGAAGCGTTGCAGGATAGTCCCCTGCGTGGGCTTGTCGAAATAGATCATCACATTGCGGCAGAAAATGGCGTCAAAAGACCCCTTCAGCGCCCATTTCGTATCGAGCAGGTTGAGCTGTTCGAACTTCACCAGCGCCGCCACTTCCGGCCGTATCCGCGCCTTGCCGGCCTGCGAGCCGGTACCCTTCAGGAAGAAACGCTTGAGGCGCTCGGGCGACAGCTTGCTGACCTGCTCCAGCGTAAAAACACCAGCCGCGCCTTTGGCCAGCACTTGCGTATCGATATCGGTCGCCAGCACGCTGGCGCCAGCGGCGCGACTGCCCAGTGCCTCGATCAGCGTCATGGCAATCGAGTACGGTTCTTCCCCGGTAGACGCCGCCGAACACCAGACAGTGACCGGTTGGGCGCAATTTCTGGCGTGCTCGGCCAACACCGGGAAATGATGCGCCTCACGAAAGAACGCCGTCAGGTTTGTGGTCAGCGCATTGGTAAACGACTGCCACTCGTCGCTGCCAGGATTGGCTTCCAGGAGTTTCAGATAAGTGGAGAATTCCCGCAGCCTCAGTTCCCGCAAACGCCGCGACAGGCGGCTGTAGACCATTTGCCGCTTTTGCGCGCCCAGGGCGATCCCGGCACGTTGATAGATCAGTGTGCAGATTTTTGAAAAATCATGGTCGGTGAGAAGAAAATCGGGTCCGACCGACGCGGCCATGGTGCCATGCTGGCTTGAATTCATGGGCTTCAATGTACACAAGCGAAGCGGGGCGCCATGCATCGAAAAAAAAGCTAAACAGCTCGTTCTTTTCGGTTTGCCTTCTCGCGATTCGTCCGCTGTATCGCGACCACATCGATAATCAGCGCGACATTGCCATCGCCGAGAATCGTCGCCGCGGAAATGCCGGGCACTTTGCGGTAGTTGGTTTCAAGATTTTTAACCACCACCTGATGCTGGCCGACCAGTTCATCAACCAGCAGGGCAAAACGTGTTCCTTCGGCCTGCACGATGACGACAATGCCCTGCGTCGGATTTCGCACTGCCTCAGCGACGGCGAACAGCTTGTGCAATTCGACCAGCGCCAGGTATTCGCCCCGCACATGCAGGACATTTTCGTCGCCACTGATCGACCGAATATCCTTGGCCAGCGGCTGCAGCGATTCGATAACGTAGGTCAGCGGCAATATATAGACTTCCTTGCCCACTTTGACCGACATGCCATTGAGGATGGCCAGCGTCAACGGCAGAACAATCCGGATGGCAGTGCCCTGGCCCTGCGTGGAACTGATTTCAACATGGCCGCCCATTTCGTGAATATTGCGCTTCACGACGTCCATGCCGACACCCCGCCCGGAGACGTCGGTCACGACTTCGGCAGTGGAAAATCCGGGCGCAAAAATCAGTTGCCAGGCTTCGTTGTCGGACATGGTCTCGCTGACGGCCATTCCCTGCTTGATCGCCTTGGCCAGAATTTTCTCGCGCGGCAAACCGCCGCCATCGTCCGCGACCTCGATCACGATGCTGCCGCCCTGATGCTGCGCCGACAGCGTCAGACGTCCGACCGGATTCTTGCCGACGCGGGCACGTTGTTCCGGACCTTCAATTCCGTGGTCAAGACTGTTGCGCACCAGATGCGTGATCGGGTCAATGATGCGCTCGATCAGGCTCTTATCCAGTTCGGCTTCCTTGCCGAACGTGACCAGCTGTACCTGCTTGTCCAGCTTGGCCGACAGGTCACGTATCAGGCGCGGAAAGCGGCTAAAGACATAGTCCATGGGCATCATCCGGATCGCCATCACCGATTCCTGTAAATCGCGGGCGTTGCGCTCCAGATGACCCATGCCGTTGAGCAGGCGCTCGTGCAGCACCGGATCGAGCGTCGACGCGGTTTGTGTCAACATCGACTGGGTAATCACCAGTTCACCAACCAGATTGATGAGCTGGTCCACTTTTTCAACATCAACCCGGATTGAACCTGACTCTTTGCCGCCGCCTGCCGCGGCCACCGGCGCGGTGGCGCCGCTGGTCGGCGCCGGGGCAGCAGTCGCAGCCGCCAGCGGTGCGGACGGGCCTGGACTCACCATTTGCGGCGCCGCCACAGGAACGCAAGCAGGCTCGGGACTAATTTCAATCTGATCGGCTTCGATGATGAAACAGCACACCGCAATAATGTCATCGGCATCACAACTGGTTTCCAGCCGCAAGGTCAGACTGTCGTCGGTTTGGGTTTGCGCCAGCACCTGGCCCAGGTTCCCCAACTCCTCGCTCAGAAGTTTGCGGTCGTTTTCGCTGACTTTGGAAAACTGCACCTTCAGGGTTGACGCTGCGGCAGGGACTGACGCCGAGGCCGGCTCAGGTGCAGCCACCGGTGCGCCGGCCGATGCGACGGCTGGCGCGGGCGAGCCGGCGTTGGCTTCCAGTGCCAGCTGTCGCAGTACCGCGCAGATTTGCTGTACCGTGTCGGGCTCCGGTTCACCGCCAGAACGATAGGCGCCTATTTGCTTTTGCAACACGTCCTTCGTTTCCAGAAAGGCGTCCATCATTTTGGTGCTCAATTTCAATTGGCCATGACGTGCCCGATCAAGCAGATTTTCAAGCAAATGCGTGGTGTCGGTCAGCGCCAGAAAGCCAAAGGTCGCCGCACCGCCCTTGATCGAGTGCGCGGCACGAAATATCGCATTCAGATGTTCGCTGTCCGGCGCCTCCAAGTCGAGGCCCAAAAGCAGCTGCTCCATTTCGGCCAACAACTCATCAGCTTCTTCAAAAAAAGTCTGGTAGAACTGGCTGATTTCCATCTTGGGTCCGTCTGTCTGGTTAGGTCTTGCCGGCCAAAGGCTTGACGCTGGCTGGCCCGGCAGCGGCCGGCGACGCTTCGGCCGGCTTGATGCTGGGAGGGTGGGCGGCATTGGCCGTTTCTATCTCCGTTTGCGCGCGCTTGTTGAGAACCACGATGCTGATGCGCCGATTGATCGGCGCAAACGGGTCGTCCTGGTTCAGGTGCATGCTTGACGCAACGCCCATGACCCGCAGCACTTTCGTATCCTGCATGCCACCGGCGATCAGCTCGCGCCGCGACGCGTTCGCCCGGTCGGCTGACAGCTCCCAGTTGCTGTAGGATTTGTTGCCCTGGGTGTAGAGCGTCGCGTCGGTGTGCCCGGACAAGGTGATCTTGTTGGGTTGTTTGTTCAGCACCGGTCCGATCTCGCGCAGGATGGCGCGCATGTAAGACATCACAATGGCGCTGGAGCGGTCGAACATCGGCCGGTTGCCGCTGTCGACAATCTGGATCCGAAGACCTTCCGGCGTGATGTCGATCAGAAGTTGCGGGCGGAACTGCCTGAGCACGGGGTTGGCTTCGATCATGTCGTCCAGATGCTGCTTGAGTTCGTCCAGGCGTTTGACGTCCTCGCTGTCATTGTCGGATTGCTTGACTTCACCGTCCATCTGGCTGGTGGGATCGGGGCCACCGCCGGGGATCACACTGGCGCTGGTACTGCTTTTTTGACCACCGGTGATTGCCACCTTGAGGGGCATTTTGAATTGCTCAGCAATGCCGGCTAGTTGCTTCGCTGACGAATTGCCCAGCAGCCACATGACCAGAAAAAATGCAAACATGGCCGTCATGAAGTCGGCGTAGGCAATTTTCCAGGCGCCTCCGTGATGGGCGGCAGCCATCACCGGGCGTTTGATGATGATGATCCGGTGTGGCGCTTCGCTCATGACAGCTCGGTCTCGCGTGCGTTAACGGCTCTTGACGTCACGGACATGCTGGTCCAGTTCGGTGAACGAGGGCCGGTCGGTCGAAAACAGGATCTTGCGGCCAAATTCCACCGCCAGCTGCGGCGCGTAGCCACTCAGGCTGGCCATGAGGGTGACCCGGATGCACTGGTAGACCTTCAGCGATTCAACCACTTTGTGCTCGACCAGGGTTGCCAGCGGCGATATGAAACCATAGGCCAGCAAGATGCCCAGAAAAGTCCCCACCATCGCGTGGGCAATCAACTGGCCCATTTCCGAGGGCGGCAGGTCGGCGGACGCCAGCGCGTGCACCACACCCAGCACGGCCGCCACAATGCCCAGGGCTGGCAGCGCATCGCCGACACGGGCCAGACTGTGAGCCGGTATTTCGCCCTCATGCTTGTAGGTTTCGAGTTCGTGCTCCATCAGCTCACCGATTTCGTGCGGATCGGTGTTGCCGCTGACGATCAGGCGCAGGTAGTCGGTCAGGAACTCAAGGACGCGAGCGTCATTCAGAATCACCGGGTAGGGCGCGAAAATGGCGCTGTTCTGCGGATCATCAACGTCGGACTCCAGCGCCATCATGCCGTCCTTGCGGCCTTTCGAC
Source organism: uncultured beta proteobacterium (assembly GCA_963810395.1). Taxonomy (GTDB): domain Bacteria; phylum Pseudomonadota; class Gammaproteobacteria; order Burkholderiales; family Burkholderiaceae_C; genus Rhodoferax. Next base: position 309,802 of record CAWENC010000001.1, read on the forward strand.
AGCAGCACATAGAGCAGGGCCAGCAGCTCCATGAAGAGTGCTTTGTCGTGTTTTTGCGAGCTGCGAAGCAGCCTTGGCAACTCTTTTACCGTGGCGCGTATGGTTTTGCTGTCGTTCCCCACCACAAAGGCGCCCAGTGCAGCGCCGCCAATGATCAGAAATTCGAGAGGCTGGTACAGCACGCCGAAATGCCCGCCCATCAGCGCATACCCTCCGAATACCGAACCCAACACCACCAGATAGCCAACAATTACCAGCACTATGCGCTCCCGCTGAAAAACCTGTAAGGCGTAAAACTACGAATCTGACGTGGGTGAGACACGCGCTCCGCGCATCACGTCGGCAAGCCACTGTGACGATGAGATCACGCCTTGATCCCCCTTCGTGCTGGCGGGCAGCCTGGTCACGTCTTCCTTGACCGTGCGAGTCTTGCCGGCACGTGACGGCGGCCGGCACAAAACGCACACGAAGTTGCTCTGCGGTTCGTGAGCATGCGCAACAAATTGACCGGTGCATCGAGTACAGGTACTGAGCTGCAGCATGTCGCCATCAAAAAATCGCACGAGCGTCCAAGCTCGGGTGAAGTCGAGGACCGGTTCGCTGCCTTGCAGCTCCACCTGCTCGACATAGAGCTGGTAGCTCTTGGTGATGGCGGCTATCCGCGTGCATTCGCCGTGGGTTACCATAAACCGGTAGATGTTGTAGAACATTGACGAATGAATGTTCGACAGCCAGGTCATGAACCAGTCAGTGGAAAACGGCAACAGCCCCTTGGGTGGCGAAACGCCCCTGATTTCCTTGTACAGCTTAATCAGACGGTCCCGACTCAGGCTGGTTTCCGCCTCCAGAAACTGCAGACGGGCGCCAAGCTTGATCAAATCAATGGCAAGATGGATTTCCCGCGCTTCACTAATGACACTTTTAACCGCCATGATGAACCGGCCCGCAGAAAAAGTAAGTTGCCGCGACGGTGCGTTCAATGCCCGCCATCACCGAGTCGCCTCGACCTGCCGCCCGGAAAGAAGAATGGCGGTATGCGCCTGTTGCAGTGCCAGGCTTTTCCCCTCATGCGCCAATGTCGAAAGAATCGGGTGATCATCAAACCTGAAACGACACAGAAGCAGACTGGAGGCCGCCAGCTTCACAATCTGCGATAGCGACAGATTCCCGAGCAAATCGGCCAGTTCCCGACTCATACCCAAGCGGAACATGGCTGTAGCCACATCCTCACGCACCAGCCGCTGCGCCAGCAGCAGGTAAGCCAAATTCAACTCACCGATTTCGTTGGTACTACCCGTCTCAACCATGAAGTACTCCTAGCTCTCTGATAACCTGCTCTTCGCGGAGACCACCGGACAAGCCGGATTTGGTTCGCTACCGCCTCACGGACAGGGCCTTACATCAGCAGGCCTGAATCTATCCATAAGCACTCAAGTAACAAGCGTAACAAATTGAAATGATCGTGTCAATCGTATTTATCGTATTTATCGTATTTATCGTATTAACTCTTCAGATTGCAACAAAATTCCTTATTATGAAATTCAAGGTCTCTTTTGAGCCAGCTCTTCCGCCAGTGCCTTGAGCAACTCATTGGCCGGCAGAGGTTTCATAAAGTGGCGAATCCCCTGCGGGAGAACTTCCGATCGGTCAATGCCATCGCCACGCCCGGTGCACAGAATGATGGGAAGATTAGGCCTCAAGCTGTGCAGGCGGACGGCCAGCGCGACGCCGCTCAAACCAGGCATGGTTTGGTCGGTAATGAGCAAATCGACCTCATTTCTTGCAAGTTCAAATGCTGCCAGCACCTGGGCCGGTTCATTGAACAGTCTTATGCTGTAGCCAGAGTCTTCCAGCAGTTCACCCAAATATCGTGCCACGGCGGGCTCGTCGTCAACCACCCAAATTCGTTGTCCCCTGCCCGATCGGACGCTGGGCGGATCGGGTTGCGGATCTGGTAAGGCTTCTGCAGGCGATACGATGGGAAACAGCAGCCGGAAACGGCTTCCGCGACCGAGCTGGGATTCGACCACAATATGTGCGCCAGATCGCCACAAAATACCTTGCACCACGGACAGTCCGAGCCCCGCTCCCTCGCCAACATTTTTCGAGGTGAAAAAAGGCTCGAACAGATGTGGCATATGTTCCGGCGCTATGCCGCTGCCGGTATCAGACACGTCAAGTGCAAGGTAAGTGCCATTCAGGCGCTGAAGACTGGCCGCGCAAACCTGACCTTGAATGTCAACCCGATGCAGGCGAATGTCGATCACGCCGTGCCCATTGATGGCATCGCGGGCGTTGATGATCAGATTGACCAGCACCTGATTCAACTCGCCGGCGTCCATGCGGATGTGCAGCTTATCGTCGATCTGGCTCGTAAGTTGAATGCTTGAGGGTATCGACGGTCGCATCATGGCCAACACTTCTTCTATCACCTCAGCCGGGCAAATCACACCCACACTGGCGCTGGGTTGGGTGCGCGCGAATGTCAACATCTTGGCGATCAGGTCTCGCGCCCGTTCACTGGCTGTGACGATTTCCCGCAAATAGATTGCCAGCTTGCCCTCCTTGTCCGGTGCAAACCGGCTCAGCGCCAGATTCGAGTAGCCCAAAATGGCCGTCAGGATGTTGTTGAAATCGTGCGCGATACCGCCGGTCAGTTGCCCCAGCGCCTGCATTTTTTGTGACTGCTGCAGCTGCCGTTCAAGTTCCTGCTTCACGGCAGCGGCCTGCACGCGTTCAGATCGATCGCGCAGGAAAACAAAAAATTGCCTGACCTCAGAGTCATAGGTCATCGAGATATCAATCGCAAATTCGTGACCCTGCTTGTGGCGATGACGGGCTTCGAATTGCCCTTGCCCCTGCTGCGCAATTTTTTGAAGGCGCGCCTGGACCACTTTCGCAGAATCAACCGCTTCCAGCTGACTCATGTTCATGCCCAGCAGTTCTTCGGCAGTGTAGCCGGACATCCTTGCATAGGCGGCATTGACTTCCAGCAATCGACCGTGAGCATCGGCAATCCAGAAACCGTCAATCGCGACATCGAGCACGTGCTTGTGGCGTAATTGAACTTTCCTCCTCTCTTCCACATTCTCGGATACGGAAACATAACCTACAACCACACCATCCTCATCGCGCAGAGGAGTCACGGTCCGATTCATCAGGATGCTGTTGGCCCGCGCATCCCTGACGTGCACCAGTCCTCGCCAAACCTTCCCAGAGCGGACAGTCGTGCGAATGGCGTCCGCCTGCTTCGGATCAGGGGTTCGGGGCCCGAAAAACAGGGAATGCTGGTCTCCGTGCTCCGAAAGGTGGGGTGGCCACAGCACGAGTGAGGCCCGGTTTCTCCAGTACACATTGCCTTCAAGATCGACCATGTCGACGGTATTGGCTGTCGTATCCAATGCCAGTGACTGGGTGCGCAATGCCTCATTGGCTTCCAGCAGCTTCTGGGTCTTGGTGACGAGCCGCTGGTAGGGTCTGCGCACACTGACCGCGAACGCAGCCTGATACATAAAGACACAGCTTATGAAACCGTACAAATGCCCAAGAAGGTTGATCGCATCATTGCTGGTCTGATATTGTGTAAAAAAGAATCCACTGAATGCCGCAGCCGAAGCAGCACCGAATATCAATGGCAATGATTCATCGTCTGACTGGCGGGCCAGCCGGTAGTAGCGCCAAGCGGCCAGAACCTGCAGACCCGTAATGAGCCACCCAAGTCCAACTTTTAGTTGTGTCAGACTCGTGCTTTCCATGGAGTAGGCCGGCAAGTCTGCATCATGAAAAATCATCACCCAAATCACCGCGGGAGCGACTAGGGTATAAGTGCCAAGAATGCCATACCGCGCCCGCGCCGATGGCGGTTTGAGTTGCGGGCAAAAACTGACACCGCACAGGCTGACCGCAACCAGTAGACGCGCGACCAGCCACAAGGCAATACTTCCCTCAGAAGAGGCTGGCGTAAGCAGGTTTGGCATGTCCACGAAAAACAAGGCATGGGCAAAGTCGAGCCAACCGGCGGCGAAAAAGGCTGTGGCGATCACTACCAGGGAGGCGGAAACCTCTTTTGCGGGTGTATGCCATACCGTAGCAAATACAAGGAAAGCAGCCAGTGTTGGAGCGAACTCCAGCAATGTATGCAGTGACAGGTAATGCAGGCGCGGGACGGGCACGTTCTGCAGCGGCAGCAGCACGGCCAGAAAGGTCAGAGCGCCCATGGCGATAACAATAAAGACCTGTTGACGCAAAGACCGTCCGTCATCCGTGCTGGTTTTTCTGGTGACTTTCACGTCATTTATGGGTATGACTTCCGGCCATGACTCCGCGCCGGTGCTCTAGCCCTCAAGACCCATCACTTTGAGCAAGTTGGTCGTGTCAACAGGTTTGGAAAGACAGCGTTCAGCTCCGGCTGCAAGCAACTCCGCCTCATTTTCCGGACTGAGATAGCCGCTCATCGCAATGACACGCACGTTCGCCAGCCCGGGAATCTGCTTGATTTGCCGACACACTTCGGTACCTTTGATACCCGGCATCATCAGGTCCAGCAAGACGATGTCTGGAGAAAAAGTATGAAGCTTATGCCCGGCGTCGAAACCGTCATAGGCGGTCTCCACAACGGTTTGATGCGTTCCGCCTTCGAGCAGCTCCCTTAGAAACCCGACCACTGCCCGGTCGTCATCCACGACAAGCACCCTCAGCGGCCCCTTGTTGCCAACCGGATTCCATTGTCGAGCAAAACGCTCAACTTCTTCTGAACGAAACCTTCGATGTCCGCCGGGCGTAACCTCAGCCTGCAACAAGCCCTTTTGCGCCCAGCCACGAACGGTTACCGGGGAGACCATCATCCACTGGGCAACTTCGTTGGGTGTGAGATACGGCTTGTTTCTGAATTCTTCGGTCATGACCTGAACATAACAATGCAAGTTTCGATTTCATCGATTATGCTATTTTAGTCGTTATGCCGATGTAACTTCTGGAACTTTCGGCACAGTCAGGCACGGCTTCGCAGTTGAAGCTGACCACCATTTCGCCAACTGGCCTCGCCCCCCTAAAAAGATCAGTCGGAGGCCACGCAAGGTCAGTTTAGTGTGAAACCCGGATACGAATGCTGCCCGCCGGTAAGATTCGTGCAAATTCGGCCACTCACCAATAATTTCATGTTTTTGGATTGGCCACGACTCTGGTTGGCCTTGTTATGGTTCACGGTCCTAACACTTAGGGCACCGTATGACACCCACCACCGCGCGCGTAATTTATCCCGATCTACCTGATCCGCTGACCCCGGGCGACTTGCAGCAACTCTTCAGTCCCAGCTTCGATGAGCGAAAGTGGGCGCCAACCGTGACGCGAACAGTACAGTCTCATGTGGCATTGTTGGTACAGCTGAAAATTTTCCAAACCATTGGGCGTTTTCTACCTGTTGCCAATGTCCCGCTTGTGGCTATTGAGTACATGGCCCGTCGTATGGGCGTGGAGTCTGGATCAAACCTGATTTTTCCTGACCGAACGCTGTATCGACATCGCCAGGCCATCCTCAAACGTCTTGAAGTGGTTTCGTGGGGCACTGAGGCACGCGCACTAACACAAGCCACAATGCAAAGGACGGCCCAAGCGCGTACCGACCCCGCTGACATTATCAATTCGGCGATTGATGCACTCATTCGGCATGACTTCGAATTACCGCCTCTCGCTACGTTACGTCGACTCGCCGGTACCGCGCACAGCAAAATTAACGCCGCCCAATGGACCGAAGTGTGTGGTCGCCTCAGCCCGGCGCAACAAGCTGTATTGGAAACACTGTTGGTCGTTGATTCGCAAACTCAGAAATCGCCCTTTGCCAATTTGTGCGCGCCACCAGGGCGTGCCTCACGAAAGAATCTCAATGCGCTGATTGATCGCTACCAGTGGCTTCAAGGGCTGCCAAATCCGGTCACGGCGCTGCAGTCGATCGCCGATGCAAAAATATTGCAATGGGCCAATGAGGCCAGGCGGCTCAACGCACTTGAGTTACGGGAGTACATCACCCCACGGCGCCACAGGTTGCTGATGGCGGTGATTCACAATGCGCGCGGCCAAGTGCTCGACGAACTGACGCAAATGCTGCTCCGACTCACCCGTAAATTAGAGTGGAAAAGTGAGCAGCGTCTGGCTGAGTGGTATCAGAACCGGCGCATAAAAACCGATGCCCTGATCCGCGCATTCCATGATTCGCTGCTCGTGCACGGGTTGGAAACTGACCCAGTGCAAAAGGTGGCTCAAGTGGAAACGGTGTTTTTGGCGCAGGGGGGTCACGAGGCACTTGTACAAAGCTGCGAAGAACACTTACGCCATGAGAAGCAGAATTGGCGTCCCTTTGCCCGCGCCGTGTTTGTTCCGCTACGAAGCGCTTTGATACGCTTGGTGGAGATATTGCCGTTGCAAGGCACGACTGCTGCAGACGGACTGGTACGTCTTGTCGAGTCACTGACAAGTGAACCATCGCACAGTGACCACTTGACCATCGATGGCGCGGCTCCCAATACCTTGCCGCGCGAATGGCATGACCTGGTGCACGATCATGCAAGTGACAAGCTGGCGTTCAACCGGCGTCAACTGGAGGTCGTGGTCATGTTGGAGCTGGCAACAGCGATAAAGGCCGGTGAAGTATTCGTCAGCGGCTCATTGAGCCTTGATAGATTCTGGGACCGCTTGCCATCCGAAGCCGCTGACCCTGGCGCGGTCGCCGCATATGCCACGGCACGTGGATGGGCTGATGGCGCCGACGGCCTGGTGCGCGCAGTGAAAAATGCCCTTGAACAGAAAGCCCGTTTTCTGGATAACGCAGTGGGTAGCGGGCAACAGGCATACCTGCGACGAGGAAAACATGGCCGGCCAGTCGTAACGCGGCTGCAGACAGTGGTCACGCCCGAAACTGCTATCGACCTTGAGAGCCAAATGATGGCCCACATGCCTGAGCGGGCTGTGCTGGGGGCGATTTCAAACACAGAACACTGGGCACAATGGGGGCGACACTTCGGTCTCCCGTCCCGGCTTGCTCCCCAGATTAAAGATGCCAATCACCGTTACGTGCTGACCACCTTTGCCTACGGCTGCGGCCTCGGGCCAACGGAAGCGGCGCGCCATCTCGGTGGAACTGTTCCGGCTGATCAACTGGCATTTGCCGATCGTCGCCATGTTGACATCGCTGACTTGCGTGCTGCCTCCGCGGACTTGATCAATCTGTATGCCCGATTTGAGTTGCCCCAGCAATGGGGGACGGGGCAATCCGCTGCCGCCGACGGCACCCATTTTGAAACGTACGAAGACAACCTGCTTGCCGAACATCACATTCGTTACGGCAAGACCGGTGGTATCGCTTATCGCCACGTTGCTGACAACTACATTGCGCTGTTCAGCCGCTTCATCGCCTGCGGAACCTATGAGGCGACGTACATTCTGGATGCGCTGCTTCAGAATCTATCGGATGTGCGGCCCAGCCGCGTGCATACTGATACGCATGGCCAGTCAGCAGCGGTCTTTGGACTTGCATACTTGCTGGGTATTGAGTTGATGCCGCGCATCCGACGCTGGCAATGTCTTACGCTCTATCGGTCCGACAACGACAACCGGTACTCAAGGATCAATTCGCTTTTTTCCGGGACGGTTAACTGGGCGCTGATCCATGAGCACTATCCCCAGTTCATGCAACTGGCACTGGCGATCCAAAGCGGCATGCTCGCACCCTCGGCGGTCCTGGCGAAGGTCAACAGTTACAGCACCAGGAATCGATTCGCGATGGCATTGAAGGAACTCGGTAACGCGGTACGCACAACGTACTTGCTGGAATGGGTCATGGACGAATCCCTGCGTCGCACAGTCCACAAGGGAACGACCAAGATCGAACGGCACCACAAGTTTTCCAAGCACCTCGCTTTCGGCGCTGGCGGGCATCTCCGGTCAAATAACCCAGATGATCAGGAAAAGGCAATCGTCTACAACGAACTTGTGGCCAACGCGGTGGCACTGCAAACCGTAGTGGATCAGACCCAGGCACTCCATACCCTGAAGTCCAAGGGCATCAACATCCGTCCGTCCGATTTGACCTTCCTGAGCCCTTATGCCACCAGCAAACTCAAGCGATTTGGGGACTACCCGACTGACTTGAAGCCTGAAGCGATGCCAACTTGCACGGCCCTGCCTCAGTAGAATTTGGTTGAAGTGGCCGAATTTGCACGAATCTTACCGGCGGGCCTGCACAACGCTGCGCTTGGCCCAAGCCGAAGCCCCTGGGCTGGTTCGACTGTTGCGGCGCGCCGCGCGCAGCGGCGGGCGCTACCTGTCCGCCCTCTGGAACCTGCGTCTGGGCCGGCCTGCGGTCGACGGTCGGCGCCTGCATTTGAGAGAACTGAACGCCCACATGCTGCGCGACCTCAACGTGCAAGACTGCTTTCATGCGCAGCATGAACTGGACCGGTACGAGCAAATTAGAGCGAAGGCGCCGCTCACGCATTTCTAGCCAAACGCTGCACCCCGTCGAAAGGCATGGACCACCAGTTCTGGCTAAATGCCCAAGGCGGTGCTTGGCCGCCCGAGCTGTACTCATGAAAATCATCAAAAATATTTTATGGCCTAACATTAGTCTTATTATCTTAGGCCGAGTTGGGGACCGGATCGGATGGAAATTGCTCTTATTCCCCCATGAACCGGCACCAAAGGCCCATCACCTCCGAATGCCGCATGCCGGATCCCCATAGATGTGGATGCGGTAGTCACCATCTTCGGCGGACCACTGACCATGCGATAGGTCACTGTTCTCCTGTTGCGTCCATGACAGCGCTCGCCAGTTCGGCAGAAACACGGCGATCGCATTCACACCGATCTCCCATCCTTCAAAGCGCAAAGCCAGGCTCCTGGCAATCATTGACGCGAGGCATGGTCATCCAGAGCTGGCCCGCCATGCACAGGACCAGTAAGCATTCAAGCAAGCATCCAGATCCTTTGCCATGAGCCGTCAATCGACTAGGCGGACATTTCCATACCGGCAGAGTCACTGGGGCTCAATTTCAGGTTCCGACGGACCATATTTGTTCCGTTCATGGATGCTGGGCCCGTGTTTACGACTCTAATTGCGCGGAATAAACATTCATGCGGTAAATTCCAAGCACCTACTCCACAGTCACGCTCTTGGCCAGGTTCCGTGGTTTATCCACGTCAGTGCCTTTAGCACAGGCCGTATGGTAGGCCAGCAATTGCAGGGGCACTACATGGAGAAGCGGTGACAGTTCACCATAATGTTCGGGCATGCGGATGACGTGAATACCTTCGCCGGACTCGATCCGGGTATCGGCATCGGCCAGCACATACAGTACCCCGCCGCGAGCGCGAACCTCGTGCATATTGCTCTTGAGCTTTTCCAGCAACGCGTCGTTCGGCGCGACCGTCACCACCGGCATGGCACTGGTCACCAGCGCCAATGGGCCGTGCTTGAGTTCTCCGGCTGGATAAGCCTCAGCATGGATGTAGCTGATTTCCTTTAGCTTGAGCGCACCCTCCATCGCTATGGGGTAGTGCAGTCCGCGACCCAGAAAAAGTGCATTTTCCTTTTTGGCAAAGTCTTCCGCCCAAGCCATCACCTGCGGCTCCATTGCCAGAACAGCCTGCAGGGCAGCTGGCAAATGACGCATGGCCTTGAGATGGCGCGCTTCCTCGACATCACTCAGCCTCCCCTTGGCCTGGGCCAGCGCCAGCGTCAACAGGAACAGACCCGCCAACTGGGCAGTGAACGCCTTGGTGGACGCGACCCCAATCTCGACCCCGGCCCGGGTGATGTAGGCGAGCTTGCACTCACGCACCATGGCGCTGGTTGCAACATTGCAAATGGTCAGGGTCTGCGTCATACCCAAACCTTGTGCGTGGCGCAGAGCCGCCAGCGTGTCCGCCGTCTCCCCGGATTGCGTGATGGTGACCACCAGCGTGCGGGGGTTGGGGACCGAGTCGCGGTATCGGTATTCACTCGCTACCTCGACCTGGGTAGGAATCCTGGCAATGCTTTCCAGCCAGTATTTGGCTGTGCAGCCACTGTAGTAGCTGGTGCCGCAGGCCAGGATCAAAATTGAATCGATGTCTTTGAAGACCCGCCAGGCGCTGTCGCCACCAACGCCATCAAACAGCTCCGGCACGATGCCCTCTACCCCTTCGAGGGTATCGGCGATGGCACGTGGTTGCTCAAAAATCTCCTTCTGCATGTAATGACGGTAAGGCCCCAGTTCGGCCACTCCGCTGTGGGCCACCACGGTTTTGACCGGGCGCTGCGCCGGCGCCACGGGCTTGTTGGCCCTGTCCACCAGCCAGTATTTGCCCAACTGAATATCCACGACGTCGCCCTCGTCCAGATACACAATTTGGTCGGTTACGCCGGCCAGCGCCATGGCATCGCTGGCCAAAAAATGCTCCTGCCCATCCTTGCCTATGCCAAGAATCAGGGGTGAGCCTGCGCGTGCGCCAATCAGCCGATGCGGCTCGTCTTTGCAAAACACGGCAATCGCGTAAGCGCCGTGCAAAGACCCCAGCGCTGCCTTGACCGCCTCAAAAATGTCACCGTCGTACAGGCTGTCGATCAGGTGGGCGATGACTTCGGTGTCTGTCTGGCTCTGGAACACATAGCCCTTGAGCTGGAGCGTGACCCGCAGCTCATCGTGGTTTTCGATGATGCCGTTGTGCACCAATGCCACCCGACCCGGGCGGCTGGCGGCGTCCGCCCCCGTGCCGTGGCTGAAATGGGGATGCGCATTGCACACCGCCGGAGCGCCATGTGTGGCCCAGCGGGTATGTGCAATGCCGGTTGTGCCTTCGAGTTTGCTGGCGCTGACTTGCTCGGCCAGTTCCGCCACTCGATCAGTGCTGCGAGCCCGCCGAAGTCCATCGGCGTATACCGCCACACCACAGGAATCGTAACCCCGATACTCCAGCCTTGCCAAACCCTGCACCAGAATGGGAACGATGTTCCGCGTCGAAACCGCACCGACAATGCCACACATAGCTTGCTCCAGAAATCTGTCAGTCAATGCTAAAAGCATTTATGAGAAATATATGATACATATTTTCAAATTTATGTACTTATATTTCATATGCAGCTAAATTTGACTTATGATTTCACTTTTTTATAGTAATTGAAATATTAGTTTTCGTCATGAACTTGTATCGACCGACGAAATTCGAACCACAGGCTACCGATCAAGCTCGTATAGGAACTACGGATCAACCCAGCGCCCGGGCTGTAAAAATACCTAAGTGCTAACCCGCTAACACCGTGCGAGCCAACTCGCTACGATTCATTTTTGTGTTACGGGCCTGAGCGTCCGCCAATTGAACTTATGCAGCCGGAGAGCAATTTGTCAGCGGAGTTCATTCTTGAAACGCGTGGGTTGACCAAGGAATTCAAGGGATTCGTGGCCGTTAACCAAGTGGACCTGAAGGTTCAGCGCGGCCACATCCACGCGCTAATTGGCCCCAATGGCGCCGGCAAGACCACCTTCTTCAACCTGCTGACCAAGTTTCTGCCCCCGACCAAGGGCAGCATTACCTTCAACAGCAGCGACATCACGCTGGAAAAACCGGCGCAGACGGCGCGGCGCGGAGTCGTTCGCTCGTTCCAGATCTCGGCCGTGTTTCCGCACATGACGGTGCTGGAGAACGTGCGAGCTGCGTTGCAGCGCAATCTGGGCACCTCTTTTCACTTCTGGAAAGCAGAAAGCACGCTGTTCCCCCTGCACGAGCGCGCCCGCCAGTTGCTGGCCGAAGTCGACCTGCAGGACTTTGCCGATGAGCTGACGGTCAACCTGCCCTATGGCCGCAAGCGCGCACTGGAGTTGGCGACCACCTTGGCGCTGGAGCCCGAACTCATGCTGCTGGATGAACCGACCCAGGGCATGGGCCATGAGGACGTGGATCGCGTCACGCAGCTGATCAAGAAGGTCTCTGCCGGGCGCACCATCCTGATGGTGGAACACAACATGAATGTGGTATCAAAGATCGCCGACCGGATCACGGTGCTGCAGCGCGGCGCCGTCATTGCTGACGGCCCATATGCCGAGGTCTCTCGAAATCCACTGGTAATCGAAGCCTACATGGGCACTGTCGATACCGAATTACAAGGTGCTCACTAGATGGCCAAGGAGCTTCTGCGGATTGAAGACCTGCACGCCTGGTATGGCGAATCCCACATCCTGCATGGCGTGAACCTGAGCGTGAACGAAGGCGAAGTGGTGACGCTGCTGGGACGCAATGGCGCCGGGCGTACCACCACGCTGCGCGCCATCGTGGGTCTGACGGGCGCACGAAAAGGCAGCATCAAGATCCACGAAAAAGAGACCATCATGTTGCCACCACACAAGGTGGCCCACTGCGGCGTCGGCTACTGTCCGGAAGAACGCGGCATTTTTGCCAGCCTGACGGCCGAGGAAAACTTGATGCTGCCGCCCACGCTTGCGCCCGGCGGCATGAGTGTCGACGAAATCTACGACATGTTCCCGAACCTCAAAGAGCGCGCCAACAGTCCCGGTACACGACTCTCAGGTGGTGAACAGCAGATGCTGGCAGTGGCGCGAATTTTGCGCACTGGCGCGCGATTGCTGCTGCTCGACGAAATCTCGGAAGGTCTGGCACCGGTGATCGTTCAAAAGCTGGCCGAGATGATCCTGACCCTCAAGGCCAAGGGCTACACCATTGTGCTGGTGGAGCAGAACTTCCGCTTTGCAGCGCCGCTGGCTGAGCGTTTTTATGTCATGGAACACGGCCTCATCGTGAAGCAATTTGCACAGAATGAATTGACCCAAAACATGGGTATGCTGCAAGAATACCTGGGCATTTAGCCTACTTCGAGCCTCGACCATCCGATCCAATTTCCCGCGTTTTTCAACCACTAACTTATCAGGAGACATCATGAAACTCAAAAAACTGACAACGGCCTGCGCGCTGGCCGTCACTGCGATGTTTACCGCCACAACGCCCGCACAGGCCCAGATCTCTGGCGACGTGATCAAGATCGGCATCATCACCGACATGGCTGGCGTGTATGGCGACATCGACGGCATGGGTGGGGTCGAGGCCATCCGCATGGCGATCGCCGATATGGGTGGTGCGATCAATGGCAAGAAGATCGAGGTTCTGTACGCTGAGCACCAGAACAAGGCCGACGTTGCTGCGACCAAGGCACGCGAGTGGTTCGATACGCAGGGCCTGGACATGCTGATCGGCGGCACCAACTCGGGCGTGGCGCTGGCCATGTCCAAGGTGGCGGCTGAAAAGAAGAAGCCCTTCCTCGTCGTTGGCGCAGCCAGCTCGGCCCTGACAAACGACCAGTGCACCCCCTACACGATTCACTGGGCCTACGACACGGTCGCGCTGGCCAAGGGCACAGGTGGAGCGGTGGTGAAGTCCGGCGGCAAGAGTTGGTTCTTCCTGACCGCCGACTATGCCTTCGGCGCAGCGCTGCAAAATGACACGGCGACCGTGGTCAAGGCCGCCGGAGGCACCATCGTGGGTTCGGTCAAGCACCCGCTGGCAGCCAGCGACTTCTCGTCCTTCCTGCTCCAGGCGCAGGCCAGCAAGGCGCAAATTCTGGGCATGGCCAACGCAGGCGGCGACACCATCAATACGATCAAGGCAGCCAACGAATTCGGCGTCACCAAGACCATGAAGCTGGCGGGTATGCTGGTATTCATTAACGACATTCATGCCCTCGGACTCAAGACCACGCAAGGCATGTACCTCACGGACAGCTGGTACTGGAACCAGAACGCCGAGACGCGTGCCTGGGCTCGCCGCTTCTTCGACAAGATGAAACGCATGCCCTCGTCGGTGCAGGCTGGCGACTATTCCGCCGCACTGCAGTACCTGAACGCGGTCAAGGCCACCGGCAGTGACGACACAGACAAGGTGCTGGCGCAGATGCGCAAGACCAAGATCAACGATGTCTTCGCCAAGGGCGGTTTTATCCGTGGCGATGGCCGCATGGTGCATGACATGTACCTGATGCAAGTCAAGGCGCCGGAGCAGTCCACTGAGCCGTGGGACTATTACAACGTGGCCCAGGTCATCAAAGGCGAAGCCGCCTGGACCAGCAAGGCCGACAGCAAGTGTGCCCTCTGGAAGTGAAGGTGACGAACTGACCGATCCTGGTCGGTCAGTTCATTGTGTCGCGCAAACCTGGCAAGTCATGAACGAAATATTCGGCATTCCCGTGCAGGCTTTTTTAGGCCAGTTGATGCTGGGGCTGGTCAATGGCGCCTTCTACGCCATGCTCAGCCTCGGACTGGCAGTCATCTTCGGCTTGCTCGACATTGTGAATTTTGCCCACGGTGCGCTCTACATGCTGGGCGCGTTCGCAGCCTGGATCATGCTCGACAAATGGGGTGTCAACTACTGGTTCGCGCTGATCCTGGCACCATTGGTCGTCGGCATTCTTGGCGTTGCCATTGAGCGCCTGTTCCTCAAACACCTGTACGGACTCGACCCCTTGTACAGCCTGCTGCTGACTTTCGGGCTGGCGCTGATATTCGAAGGCGTGCTGCGCGATCAATATGGTGTGTCTGGCCAGTCCTACCCGGTGCCCGAGCTGCTCTCGGGAGCCACGAATCTGGGCTTCATGGTGCTGCCCAACTACCGTGCCTGGGTGGTGCTGGTCTCGTTGGCGGTGTGTCTGGGTACCTGGTACCTGATTGAGCGCACGCGGCTCGGCGCCTACTTGCGCGCCGGCACTGAAAATGCCAAGCTGGTGCAAGCCTTCGGCATTAACGTGCCCTTGATGGTGATGCTGACCTACGGCGCCGGTGCCGCGCTGGCAGCGCTGGCGGGTGTGCTGGCAGCACCCATCATCCAGGTCAATCCACTGATGGGCTCGAACCTGATCATCGTGGTGTTTGCAGTCGTCGTGATCGGCGGCATGGGGTCCATCATGGGGTCCATCCTGACTGGCCTGGGCCTGGGCGTGGTGGAAGGATTGACACGCGTGTTCTACCCGGAGGCGTCCAACATCGTGGTGTTCGTCATCATGGTCATTGTGTTGATGCTCCGCCCAACGGGCCTGTTTGGCAAAGAGGGTTAGAGCATGAACCAGGCCGCCAAACTGATTCGTTTTACTTACCTCGCGCTGCTGCTGCTGGCACTGCTGGCACCGATGCTGGGCTTGTATCCGGTATTTGTGATGAAGCTGCTGTGCTTCGCCATTTTTGCCTGTGCCTTCAACCTGCTGTTAGGGTTTACCGGCTTGCTGTCTTTTGGTCACGCCGCGTTTTTTGGCTCGGCTGCCTACATCACCGGCTGGTTCATCAAGTCGCAGAATTTCACACCCGAGCTTGGCATTCTCGCTGGCATGCTGGGCTCCGGCCTGATCGGTTTGCTGGTCGGCCTGGTGGCGATCCGGCGCCAGGGCATTTACTTTGCCATGATCACGCTGGCGATTGCCCAGATGGTTTATTTTGTTTGTCTGCAAGTGCCTTTTACCGGCGGTGAAGATGGCCTGCAGGGCGTGCCGCGCGGGGCCTTGTTCGGCCTGCTATCGCTCAAGTCCGACACCGCCATGTATTACCTGGTGGTGGCGGTGTTTGTAGCCACCTTTCTGGCCATCTCGCGCATCGTCACATCGCCTTTCGGTCAGGTGCTCAAGATGATCCGGGAAAACGAGCCGCGTGCCATTTCACTGGGCTACCAGGTCGATCGCTACAAGTTGCTGGCCTTTGTGTTGTCGGCGGCCCTGGCCGGACTGGCGGGCTCGCTGAAAACCCTGATCATGGGTTTTGCCACCCTCTCCGACGTGCACTGGTCAATGTCAGGCGAGGTAATCTTGATGACCTTGCTGGGCGGCGTCGGCACTTTCTTCGGCCCGGTGATGGGCGCGGGCATCGTCATCTCGCTGCAGGACACGCTGGCCGACAAGGTCGGTTCCTGGGTCACGGTGATCATCGGTGTGATTTTTGTACTCTGCGTGCTGGCATTCCGCAAGGGCGTCGTTGGCGAGTTGCACGGGTATCTGGAACGACGTCGGCGTGCGGCGGCAAAGCCTGACGCGTAGTCTGTTCTTCAGCCAATTTTCAACACAAGATGGATCAGCAAGCCATTGATGCAACCGACCTGAGGCTGCTTGATCAACTACAGCGCGATGCCTCGCTCAGCAACCAATCCTTGGCAGCCCTGGTCAATATCTCGCCCCCCACGTGTTTGCGCCGGGTCAAGCGGCTGCGTGATGCAGGCTTGATCGAGCGCGAGATCGCGGTACTCAGCGTGGACAAACTCAGCCTGGTGGCAGGGCACGGTTTGTGCGCCATTGTGGAAATCACGCTCGACCGCCAGGACCAGGGCGCATTGGAGGCGTTCGAGAAGCGCATCTGCATGGAAGATGCGGTGCAACAGTGTTACCGTGTCTCGCCAGGCCCGGATTTTTGTCTGGTGGTGCACGCGGCCCATATGCCGGACTACCTGGCGCTGGCGCAGCGGTTATTCACGTCGGACGCCAATGTCCGCAATGTCAAAACCTACTTCAGCGTCAAGCGAAGCAAATTTGGAGCGCGCCTGCCGCTGCCGCTGTAAATTATTTGGCCGGTCGCTTCCAGTTGGCAATGCTCACCTGCTTGGCCCGGGCAACACTCAAGGCGCCTGGGGGGGTGTCTTTGGTGAGGGTGGAACCACCGCCCACAGTGCCGCCTGCGCCAATGGTGAGCGGTGCGACGAGCACGCAGTTGCTGCCAATGTGCACGTCGGCCTCAATGACCGTGCGATGCTTGAAAGCACCGTCGTAATTTGCCGTGATGCTGCCCGCGCCAAAGTTCACCCGCTCACCGACCGTGGCGTCACCCAGATAGGCCAGATGATTGGCCTTGGCCCCATTGGCGAGCGTCGAATTCTTGACCTCGACAAAGTTGCCAATGTGCACTTGCGCGCCCAAGCGGGTACCGGGGCGCAAACGCGCAAACGGGCCGACTAGCGCGCCAGGCCCAATTTCGACAGCCTCTTTCGAACCCGGTTTGCCGCCCTCGATATGGGTAAACGGATGAATCACCGCACCGCTCGCAATGACTGCATTGGCAATCACGCAGTTAGCCCCGATACGCACGTCATCACCCAAGCTCACCTGCCCTTCAAAGACGCAGTTCACGTCAATCGACACGTCTTGCCCACAGTGCAGAACACCGCGCACATCGAAGCGCGCGGGATCGGCCAGACGCACGCCCTGCTCCATCAACTGCTCAGCCATCCGCCTTTGATACGCCCGCTCGAGCTCGGCGAGTTGTACCGGACTATTGACACCGTCCACCTGCACTTTGTCGTCGGTACGGGTCGCCACGACGGGAACACCGTCGCTCACCGCAAACTTCACGATGTCGGTCAGGTAATACTCGCCTTGCACGTTGTCGCTGCGCAAACGGGCCAGCCAGTTCTTGAGCTGAACCGTCGGCACTGCCATGACACCAGTATAAATTTCACTGATCTCGCGTTGCGCGGCCGAGGCGTCCTTGTGCTCCACAATCGCCAGGACCGCATCGCCCTGACGAACGATGCGTCCATAACCGGTCGGGTCCGGCATGTTCACAGTCAAGAGTGCGAGTCGGGTTTCAGCGCAGTCAGCGATCAGGCCACGCAAGGTGTCGGTTTCAATCAGGGGTACATCGCCGTTGAGAATCAATGTGACGCCGTCATCACGCAGCAAGGGCACGGCCTGCTGCACCGCGTGGCCGGTGCCCAGTTGCGGCTCCTGGCGCACAAACTTTATGTCAAATCCGGCTGCAGGCTCCGTGCTGCTTGCGAGAGCCGCTTCAACTTCGATAGCGCCGTGACCCGTGATCACCACCACCTGACGGGCCGACAACTGCGCCGCCGTCTCCATCACGTGCTGCAGCAAGGTACGTCCAGCCAAGAGGTGCAACACTTTGGGCAGCTTGCTCTTCATGCGTGTGCCCTTGCCCGCGGCCATGATGACCACATCCACTGTCCTTGCCGTCTTGACGTTTTCTGAAATAGCTGTCATGTCTTTTTCCAATCCATCCTGAATCCGACCCTGTCAATGCTTCACATTATCGGTGTGCGGCTCTGGCGGCTGACAGGTGTGTTTGTCGATCAAGTGACGAACAGCCATAGCACGCCTTGCAACTGGTGCTGGATGGTCCTATAGTTATTAGTCGCCTGTCGACGCAGTGGTGGTTCACGTGTCGGGGCGTTCAGAAGGCGCTGTCTCTGAAGTCTGGTGTCCGTTCTGGCGTATTCTGCGGCTGCGCGGTGGGTGGTATGTTGATGACTTCTACAACCGACGGTGAAGGAGTTTGTCATGTTCAAACACGTTCTGATCCCTACCGATGGCTCCGAACTTTCAAATATTGCGATAGTCAATGGCATCAAGTTTGCCAAGGAAATCAACGCCAAGGTTACCGGTTTGACGGTGACGAAGCCATTTCATGTTTTTGCAGTCGAAAGCATGCAGATAGGCGACACAACCGCGCAGTACAACATTGATGCAAAGGCCTTGGCTGACCGCAACTTGAAGGTACTCAAAGAAGCTGCAGACAAAGCCGGCGTGGAGTGCGAACTGGTGCAGTGCAGCAGCGAGCATCCGTACGAGGAAATTGTGAAGACTGCGACAGACCACGGGTGCGATGTGATTTTCCAGGCTTCACACGGCAGGCGTGGCATGGGGGCGCTGATTTTGGGCAGCGAAACCCAGAAGGTGCTGACCCACACCAAGATCCCGGTGCTGGTGTTCCGCTAACCCGATTGCTGGTGGGTGCTCGGGCCGCTCGCGCATAAATCAAACGTTTCGGAAGCGGCAAGCCGGATCAACTGGAGAAATTGAATTCCAGTTCCCGGAAGAGTTTGATGCACGCCTCCACCACCGCGGGATCGAAAAGCTTGCCTTTGTTGAGCGCGATCTCTTCCAGCGCCGCGTCGAGCCCCAGGGCGGGTCGGTACGGTCGGTGCGACCACATCGCTTCCACGACGTCAGCCACCGCCATGATCCTGGCCTGCAGCATGATCTGCTCGCCTTTGAGCCCCTGCGGATAGCCCGAGCCATCCAGCCGCTCGTGGTGCTGCAGCACGATTTGCGCGATTGGCCATGGGAAATCGATGGTGCGAAGTATTTCGTAGCCGTTCTGGGCGTGTTCCTTGATGATGCCGAATTCCAGTTCGTTGAGCCGCCCCGGCTTGCTGAGGATCTCGGCCGGCACCCGGATCTTGCCGACATCGTGCACGACACCGGCGAGGTGGACGCCTTCAACCTGCTCCTCGGGAAGCTGCAGTTCTTTGGCGATGGCGATGGCGAGCTGGGCGACGCGGCGCTGATGGCCGGCGGTATAGGGATCGCGCATTTCGAAGATGGCGGCCAAGCCCGCAACCGAATCGAGCAGGCTGGTTCTGAGCTTCTTCTCGCTTTGCCTGAGCTCGGCGGTACGCTCCTCCACCAAGTCCTCCAGGTGGTGACGCAGCCGATTGAGTTCCAGATGCGTGCGCACTCGGGCCATCAGTTCGTCACGCTGGTAGGGCTTGGTAATGAAGTCCACGGCACCGATGCCGAAACCCTGAACCTCCTCGAGCGTTTCCGAAACGGCGCTGACAAAAATCACCGGCACATCGCGCGTTGCGGGATCCGCCTTGAGACGCCGGCAAACTTCGTAGCCGTCCATCCCCGGCATGCGGATATCGAGCAACACCAGATCGGGTGGATTGCTGATCGCCGCGCGCAGGGCCAGTTCGCCGCTGATCGCCGCACGCACCTCGTAGCCTTCCGCTTTCAACAGGTCGGTCAACAACCTCAGGGAGGCTGGCGTGTCATCGACTGCGAGTATCTTGCCTTTGTCTGTCATGTCACAGTTACCGGTGGATTTGTCTGCAATGCCTTCAGGATGGCGGGATAGTCGAAGTTCCCCGCCAGTCGGGAAAGCGTCTGGCACAAAGTCGAATCATGGGCGGCGACTTGCCCGATCACGCTGGCAATGCGTTCGCCCTCCAGGCTTTCCAGTGCATCACGGAGTGCACGGCGCAGGTCCGGCGGCAGCACCGCCAGCTTCCCGGAAGTCAATGCCACGTCACTCACCTCCTGCTCCGGCTGCGCCTCGGTGTAAGTGTATTGCACACCCAGGTGCTTGGCCATGCATTCATAGATTTCGTTGAAGCGGTAGGGTTTGCGCACGAAATCATCCATGCCGGCACTGAGCATTTCATCGCGCTGCTCCATGAAGGCTGAGGCTGTGACGGCGACGATTTTGACGTCACGGCCACCGGGAAGTTCGCGGATGCGCCGCGTCGCCTCCAGCCCGTCCATCACCGGCATGCGCCGGTCCATCCAGATCAGCTGCGGCCGCCAGCCGGGGAACAGGGCCAGCGCCTGCTCGCCGTTCTCAGCCACCTTGACCTGGAAACCCACGTTCTTCATCAGCCGGGTGAGCAGCAGCTGATTGTCCACCTGATCTTCAACGATCAGGATCCGGTATTCGGGCTGGCCAGGTGCCAGGCCCACGATCTCACCCCTTGCGACGCGGTCCGGCTTGAGCACGTCGGCCGCGGCCACCTTCTCCATCGGCAGTTCCACGCGGAAGGTCGAGCCCTTGCCCAGCGCACTTTCGAAGCTGATCGTGCCACCCATCAGTTGCACGAATTGGCGGGCGATGGACAGGCCCAGGCCGGTGCCTTTTTGCGCAGCCGTTTCCCCAAACTGCACAAATGGTTCGAATATTTTCTTCTGATCTTCCGGGCTGATGCCGATGCCGGAGTCCTCGACCTCGATCAGCAGGCGAGGCGGCGTGGCATGCGGCTTCAAGCCGAAACGCACGGTGACACCGCCTTGGTGGGTAAACTTGACTGCGTTGCCGAGCAGGTTGATCAGGACCTGGCGCACACGCCCCTCGTCACCCCGGATGTAGCGCGGGAATTCAGAGGACTGGTCAATCAGCAACTGCAGACCTTTCTCCTCGGCGCGCACGTGCATCATGTCGGTGACGTCACGCACCAGGCTGCCGAGATCGAACGGGGCACTCTCGACTTGCACCCGGCCGGCCTCGATCTTGGCCATTTCCAGCACATCGTTGATCAGGGTCAGCAGATGTTCGCCGCTGCGGTTGATGATGTCGAGGTTCTCGCGCTGCTCGGCTTGCAGCAGCGGATCCTTGCGCATCATGCTGGAGAAGCCGAGAACGGCGTTCAGCGGGGTCCGCAATTCATGGCTCATGCTCGACAAAAACACGCTCTTGGCCTTGTTCGCCGCTTCGGCCGCATTGCGCGCCAGCACCAGATTGGCCGTGCGCAGCTGTACCTCTTCCTCCAGATGGTCCTTATATCGCGTCAACTCTTCTGCAGCTTTCTTGCGCTCTATCATCAAATGTATTCGGTCAAGCGCCGCGGCCATGTGGCTTGCCAGCGCCATCAAATATTTCTGCTCGGAACTTGACGGCACTCGTATCCCCTCGTCACCAAAAGTTCCCATGCCCACGCTGCCAATATGCTTCTCAAAAAAGAGAATCGGTACATTCACGATGGTTCGATTTCCCAGGCGCGCGACAATCTCCTTGTTGGTCCGCTCATCGGTTTGCGCATCCGCGACGACGACGATCTCTTTTGCCTGCGCTATCTCTTCAAGCATGCGGTCGCCTGCGATGGTCAGCGTCGCGCTTCCTTCTTCTGACATAACCTGATCCGATATTGGACCGCTGGCAACCAGGGCCTTGGCGTACTTCTTGTCCTCGGTCAGCAGGTAGGCCCACAGACTTTGATAACCGATCACACCTTTGACTTCATGCTGCGCCGCATCCAGAACTTCGGTGTAGGTTTGAGAGCGTTCCAGATTCCTGGAAAGACGAAGCAGCGACTGGGAGTGCCTCTCCCTTTCCTGCAGTTCCTCCTCCGCGCGTTTGTGCTCGGTAATGTCATGCACCGTGCCGACTGAACGCCACGGCTTGCCAGCCTCGTCGTAATGTGTCTCGCATTTTTCGTTGACGTATTTGACGCGCCCGTCCTTCATCAACAAGCGGTGCACGATGTCGTAAGGCATCCTGCTATTAAGAGAATCGGAGTAGGCCTTGTTCACCTGCTCGCGGTCCTCTGGATGGATCGCGTTCAGGAATGCTTCATAGGAAGCGTCGAACTTTTTTGGATCAAGTTCAAAGATGCGGTAAATCTCGTCTGACCAGCTCAGCGCATTGGTCACCAGATCAAGCTCCCAGTTGCCCAGGTGGGCGATACGCTGCGCTTCGGCCAGACTGTGCTCACTGCGCCGCAACTGCTCCTCGGCCAGCTTGTGCTCGGTAATATCTTCTGAAATACCCAGAAGATAGAGAGGACGCCCATCACCAGCAAGAATGGGAATTTTTCTGGTATGCAGATGACGTCGGCCCAAATATTTTGTATCGATGGGCTCGTCCGCGATATCCATCATTTCCCTGCCGTCGAGAATTGCCCGGTCTTTGGCGACGAAAAAGTCCGCCTGCTCTTTGGGGAAAAAATCGTGGTCATTTTTTCCTATCAACTCATTCCGCGAATATCCAAGCAGGTTTTCACCGGCCCGATTAAATCTTACGAAATTGAGGTGGACAGCATCCTTGACAAACACCATGTTCGGAATATGTTCTATCAGACTGTCGAGAAAATGTTCGTTTTCACGCAACGCTTCTTCGGCCCGTTTGCGTTCCGTGATGTCACGGAACGCCACAACCGCCCCGGTGACTTTTCCTGACTCCAGAATCGGTGTGCTGATGAATTCCACCGGGAAGCTGCTGCCGTCTTTTCGCCAGTAGAGGTCGATCCCTTTGTGGACCGCTCCCTGCTTGTAAGCCGCCTGAACCGGACATTCCTCCTCCGGGAATGGGCTGCCATCTGGCCTGGTGTGATGAAACAGGGCATGGCTGCGCTGGCCCATGAGTTCTTCGAGTCTGAAACCAAGCAGTTGCAATGCCGCGGGGTTGACAAAAGTGCATTGGCCTTCGATGTCCAGTCCGTAGATGCCTTCTCCTGCGGAATCCAGGATCAGGCTGTTCCTCAGGGCCAGTTGCGCCACTTCCTGTTGGGCTTTGTTGCGCTCGGTGACATCGCGCGCTGCGGCGAACACGCCGAGCACGTTGCCGCCCGCGTCCCTGTATATCGAGGCGTTGTATAGCACCTCAGTGAGCTTGCCGTCGCGATGCTGGATCGTCAGCAGGTAGTCGGTGACGAAGCCTTTGGCCAGGACCTGCTGATGGCCGGCCCGAGCTCGCGCCGGCTCGGTGAAGTAGTCTGAAAAGTCCGTCCCGATCAGTTCGGAGCGGCTCCTGCCGGTGATCTTCTCGGTTGCCACATTGACGTCGGTGATGCTTCCTTCCGGGCTGATGGTCACCAGCGGATCCAGGCTCGCCTCGATCAGGCTGCGGGTATAGAGCGAAGCAAGCCGCAGTCGTTCTTCGTTGCGCGCCAGCGCATCCAGCATCTGGTTCAGGTTGTCGGCCAGCAGGGTGATCTCGTCCTCACCGCGCGGGATTTGCGCGCGAGTGGCAAGGTTCCCAGCGTGCACTTGCTCTGCCACCCGAACCAATGATCCGATGCGGCGCCCCAGCCGGTTCGCGACGAGCATGGCGGCAAGCAGGGAGAAAGCCGTTGACAACAACACGAAGATC
Source organism: uncultured beta proteobacterium (assembly GCA_963810395.1). Lineage (GTDB taxonomy): Bacteria > Pseudomonadota > Gammaproteobacteria > Burkholderiales > Burkholderiaceae_C > Rhodoferax. The sequence goes on from CAWENC010000001.1 coordinate 333,402, forward strand.
GCGCTGCCCAATATCATTTCCCGCAACTCGCCGAAAATCTTTCCCCGTCCCAACCCGATCCTCGCCCAGCCAACCTGCCGGCCATTGACGCTGATGGGCACCGCCACGTCGACCAGAGATGCGTTGTCCACCATCGTTTGGGTTTGAGCAGGCGCCTTGATCAGGGCCAGGCTTTGTTCGTCAGAGACAAACTGCCCGACTTTCGTCGCGTCACTGTGCGCTAGCACCCGGCCCGACGGGGAAATGACCATGGCATAGCGCAACTCGGGATAATTCCGAAAAGAACCCACCACCTCCTGCAACCCTTGGACGTCATTCGCCAGCACCCAGGAAAGGGAGCTGACTGCCAGAGATTGCGCCAGGCCTGCCGTTGCGTCGCTGCTGTCGCGATGCAGATTTTCCCGCTCGCTGTTGACCAGATAGACAGCAAACGCAGTAATCAACAAGAAGAAGCCGACCACAAAGGCCAGAACAATTTGCCGTTTGAACGACCCTCGGGCTGCCAATCCAGACGGCAATATCTTCATTTTTTTGGCTCGTCCAGGGGGTAGACAGTCTGGCTGAACTTGCGCAGAAAGTCCTCGATCACCCGGTAGCGCTGATCGTCGGCGAGTTCGAAGCGCGACAAGGGCATGCGCGCCAGCATGGCTTTCCCTTCTGCAGTGGTATGCAAGGTGTCAAGCAACTGCGCCACCCGCGCGGCAAGCGGCTCAGGCGCATCGTCCCTGGCCACCACACCGTTGTTGATCATCGGCGCGGTTTCCCATTTGATCTCCAATTGACGCGCCATGTCGGGATGCTCCTTCTGGAACGCTTCCCAGGGCAAGGGCCAGGTTGCACCAGCGGCGACATTGCCAAGATAGACGTTCATGATGGACGATTCCTGCGAGCCGACATACAGGTTTTCGATGTCGCGGTTCACATCCAGGCCGTGGGTCTGCAAATAGTATTGCGGCATCAGGGTGGCGGCCAGGGCGGTGCGGGCCGGGTACGACACTTTCTTGCCCTTGAGGTCCGATATCTGTTTGACGCCGCTGTCACGCCTGACCAGGATGATGCCGGTGAACCTGTGATCGTCCCCCATCTTGGCGATCACATGGTAGCCGTGGCTCAGAGAATTCAGCGTCTGATATGGATTGGGCAGGGCGAAGTCGAATTGCCGCGCGTACAGCTTCTTCTCAAACTCTTCATAGTTGCGCGAGGCTTCCAGTTTGAACGTGGTACCGGGTGTATTCCGGTTGAAGTATTCGATCAGCGGCTCGTAGATTTCGAACAGGCGCACCGGATTGTGCAGCGGGTGGATGGCGAAAACATATTCCTTGGCCGCCAACGGGGCCTTTGCGGCAAATTGTGGTCCGACCGCATTGCCGCCCTCGTTCTGGCCGCACGCCACTAGCGCGAGCGCAATGAATCCAAGCAACAGGTTTTTTGTCATCTCAGCCCATGCGTATATGGTCCAGCGAATGGTACACCACGCGGGCGCCAGCATCCGCGTTCAGCGAGCCTTAAGACAGGGTACCTATAGTGAGATCGCTGAACTTGCGAGTCGGCGCAAAATCAGCGGCGACGCGTCGGTCAGGTTTCAACTTATTGTTGACGATTTTTCTCAGGAGACAGACAGATGAATGACACCCCTCTCGCGACATTCCGCTTTCCAGAAAATACCTGCATTCCGCAGGCCCAACCGAAAACTGGTGGCGCTGTGACCATGGCCTCACCAGGTCTTGAAGTGATGACCGATCTGGCCCAGACCAGAGCCGCCACGGTCGAGCCGGAGACGACACTCGACAAGGCAGAGAACCTCATGATCCAGCAGGGCGTTCGCTCCTTGTTTGTGGTTCGACATTTTCCCTGCGTGGAGGGGCTGGTTACGGCAGCTGATCTGATCGGCGAAAAGCCGACGCGACTCGTCAACCAGCGTCGTGTTCGCCGTCAGGATCTCTGCGTTACCGATGTGATGACCGAATTGTCCTTGCTGGACTCGCTTGACTACGATGAACTGAAAGCTGCCAGGGTGAGCCGAGTCATCGCCACTTTCAAGAAAACCGGGCGGACGCATTTGCTGGTGATTCAAGCGGCTACAGGACAGGGCCCAGCGCGGATTCGTGGTGTGATTTCACTGACCCAGATCGAGCGTCAGCTAGGCCGGTCGATCCTGTAGACAAACCACAAACGCTATCTATTTGATAGCTGTTTGCGCTTGACAGGCGGACGCTACAGGCATTTCTTGCATATTTTTGCGATTCCCGAGCAGCCGGGAGGCGGGCGCTGGGTTTGCATTTTCGGTTTTTTGCAGAGCTGCGCGGCCACCTCTCTCTGACATCTGCTTGACATATTGCGCCGTTAAGTTAGGGACTTCAAACTGGAGTCCCCATGGTCACTGCCATCAGCATCAATGCACTGAATAAAAGTTTTCCCGGCGGCCGCAAGGCGCTGCAGGGAGTTCATTTGGAGATCGAAGCCGGTGAAATGGTGGCGTTGATTGGCGCCTCTGGTTCCGGCAAGTCAACTCTGCTGCGGCACATCGCCGGCCTGATGGCCGGGGACGACGCGAGCCATGGCCTGATCCAGATCCATGGCCGGACTGTGCAGCAAAACGGAAAGATCGCCTCGGACATTCGCCAGACCCGGGCCGGCGTCGGCTTTGTGTTCCAGCAATTCAACCTGGTGGACCGGCTGCCGGTCATCGTCAATGTACTGGCCGGCACACTGCACAAAATTCCCTTGTGGCGCAGCCTGCTGCGCTGGTTCACACCCTCCGAAGTGGAGCGTGGCGTCGAGGCCTTGCGGCGTGTCGGCATCGCCGAATGCTGCGCCCAGCGCGCCTCCACCCTGTCCGGCGGCCAGCAGCAGCGCGCCGCCATTGCGCGCGCCATGGTGCAGGGCGCCCGGGTGATCCTGGCCGACGAGCCGATTGCCTCACTCGATCCCGAATCATCGCGCAAAGTGATGGACATCCTGGCCCGCGTCAACCGCGAAGACCAATGCACCGTGGTGGTATCGCTGCACCAGGTGAATGTGGCCATGAAGTATTGCGCCCGCACCGTCGCCCTGCACCATGGACGTGTCGTGTATGACGGTCCATCAATCGCACTGACGCCGACCTTGCTGCGCGAACTCTACGGCGCCGAGGCCGACGAGATTCTGGCACTGGGCGACCACATCTCCAGCCTGCAGGACAGTCCCCGGATCAAACCCGTTCCCACGTGGCGGGAGCCTATGGCGCAAGCCGCCTGAGATTCCTGCCTCTTTCTCTACCACCCTGACCCAACCCAACTAGGAAATACCAAGATGAAGAAGATACTTTTCGGCCTGACTACAGCTCTCGCGATTGCCATGTCACCGGTCGCCGCCCAGGAAACAAAGGAAATCAATTTCGGCATCATCGCCACCGACTCGTCGAGTTCGCTGAAGAAGAATTGGGAAGCCTTCCTCGGCGACATGGAAAGATCTGTCGGCGTCAAGATCAAGCCCTTCTTTGCCACCGACTACGCCGGCATCATCGAGGGCATGCGCTTCAACAAGGTGCAGCTTGCCTACTACGGTAACAAGTCGGCGATGGAGGCGGTGGACCGCGCCAATGGCGAGATATTTGCCAAGCTGATCCGGATCGACGGCTCCGAGGGCTACAACTCGCTGCTGATCACTCACAAGGACTCGCCCTACAAGAACGTGGACGACGTCATCAAGCACAGCAAGGAAATCAACTTCGGCATTGGCGATCCCAATTCCACCTCCGGCTTCCTGGTGCCCAGCTATTACGTCTTTGCCAAGAACAACCTGAATCCCAAAACCGATTTCAAGACCATCCGCGGCGCCAACCACGCCAGCAATTTCATGGCGGCGGCGAACAAGCAGGTGGACGTTGCCACCTTCAATACCGAAGACTATGAAAAAATGGAGTTGTCGCAACCGGCGCTGGTGAAAAACATTCGCATCGTCTGGAAGTCGCCCATGATTCCGGCCGATCCGTTTGTCTGGCGCAAGGACTTGTCGGCCGACCTCAAAGTCAAGATCAAGGACTTCATGCTCTCCTATGGCAAGGGTGCCAACGGCGCCGAGCAAAAGCAAAAAATCAAGTTGCTGCCGGCCGGTGGGTTCGCCGCCTCCAGCGACGATCAACTGATCCCGATCCGTCAGATCGCGCTGTTTTCCGCGCGCATCAAGCTCGAGGGCGACAGCAACATGGATGCGGCCGAAAAGAGCAGGAAGATCGCCGACATCAATCGCAAGCTTGACGAGTTGAACCAAAAACTCGCCCTGCTGAAGTAAGCCAATAACTCAACCGGGTGACACAGCCTTGGACAAGACAACTTCCGTAGCCCAGGTCCGCCCGGTGATGGCGCCCCATGCGACTACCGCTTCGGCGCAGAACACGCTGCTGCAGCGACCTTCGCTCGGCGCGCTGGCGCTGTGGGGCTTGCTGGCGGCCGTGCTGGCCGGCTCCTGGAAGGGCGCGGACATCCGGCCCGCCGCGCTGATCGCGGATGGGGGGAACATGGCAACCTATATTGCCAGCTTCTTCCCGCCCAACTTCGGTGACTGGCGCATCTATTTGCAGGAGATGCTGGTCACGGTGCAGATTGCCGTCTGGGGCACCGTGCTGGCCGTCATCTGCGCCGTGCCGCTAGGGCTGCTGTCTTCGACCAACATTGCTCCGGCGTGGATTTATCAGCCGGTACGGCGCTTGATGGATGCGGCGCGTGCCATCAACGAGATGGTGTTTGCCATGCTGTTCATCGTAGCCGTCGGGCTGGGGCCTTTTGCCGGGGTGCTGGCGCTGTGGGTCCATACCACCGGCATTCTGGCGAAACTGTTTTCCGAAGCGGTCGAAGCCATTGATGCACAGCCGGTCGAAGGCATCCGTGCCACCGGGGCCAATGCGCTGGAAGAGATTGTCTACGGCATCATTCCGCAGGTTCTGCCCTTGTGGATTTCCTATTCCCTGTACCGATTTGAGTCCAATGTGCGCTCGGCCTCGGTGGTGGGTATGGTCGGCGCCGGTGGCATCGGCGTCATCCTGTGGGAAATCATCCGCGGCTTCCAGTACGCCGAAACCTGCGCTGTGATGATCATCATCATCGTCACCGTGACGGTCATCGATGTGATCTCAGCCCGCATTCGGAAATCGTTAATCTGAAACCTTGCGGGACAGACCGCAGCTACGCGAAGCGAGCCAGCTCTGTCCCCAACTGATACCGGGATGTCGGATGTCCACCTTGCGGGACTGACTCAAGCGCCCGGCCTGGCATCGCCAGCCGGCAGGATGGCCTTGAGGCCGGCCAGGAATGATTTCACCTGCAATGCGATCACCATGCTGACGTCCATTGGCGTCTTGTCGTGGTAAATGTGTCGCCGTATCGCCAAGTGCGATACGGCGCCATGCAGTATCCAGCAGATCTCCTGCAGCTGGGCGTGATCCTGCGGCGTGTGCAGACCGGCCTCGTGTGCCGCTTCTTCCATCACCGTGTCGAGCAGATGCATGATGATGGACGCAATATAGGTTGGTGCCATCTCGACCTCTGCCAGTGATGCGTACAAAAACAGGCGCATCCAGCCGCGCGTTAGAACGGTGTCGTAATACTCGCGGTAAAACTCGTTGAGACGCTGTTCCATCGGCTTGCTGCGGTCGCGCAGCTGAACGAACCAGACGGCCTTGAAGACACCCGCTATCCCGGTTTCGTACACGGCAGCGATCAGGGCCGATTTGTTCGGGAACACGCTGTAGAGCAGCCGCTGAGACACGCCGCATGCCTCGGCCAGCGCGCGCGTTTGGGCGGTGAGCCCGTACTCCGAAAAAAAATCGAACGCCTTCTTCAGTATCTGTTCGCGACGTGCGGCGGCAGGCATGCGCACAGTGGCGCGCCGCACTTTTACCTTCGCGGCGGAAGCCACTTTCTTTTGACGAGTGGCGGTGAGATGGTCGGATTTGGCGCGCATTCAAAAATCACAATACAAAGTGCACAGTCCCGTACTTTAATGGCAAAATAAGTCGTCAGGTGACGATTTATACCTGAAGACTTGCGGCTCGGCTGTTGCGGGGCCGCTAGATTCGTTTTTACCACGTGAGGAAACATCATGATTTTGGAAATGCGTACTTATCAGGTTCAGGCCGGCACAGCACCGGAATTCCTGCGGATTTACCAGGACAAGGGTTTGCACATCATTACCCGCTATGCCAAATTGATCGGCTGCTGGACCAAGGAGTCAGGTGTGCTGAATTCAGTCGTCTTTCTGTGGGCGTATGAAGGCTTCGGGCAGCGCAGTTCCCAGCGCGCCAAAATGGCGCAGGATGCCGAGTGGACTGCCTTTGTGCCTTTAATCCTGCCCTATCTGGTGCATCAGGAAAGTGTTTTCCTGAATCCGGTGTCGTTCTCGCCAATCAAGTAGGACGACGCGTCCAGCGGCATGCCGGAGTCCGGGAATACCCGCATAAGTCGTCACTTGACGATATAAATATTTGACGTAATAATTGGCTCGTCTTCAATCGACCGCGAGCGCTGTTGACTGGAGTATTTTTCGGGTCGATAACTCGCTGCCCTCACTGGATTTCTGCAGCCATCAACGTATAGGAGAGTGAAAAATGAGCAATATGTGGACATCAGGTTCAAATCGCCGCGATTTCCTGAAGATGACTGCGAGCGCCAGTGCAGCAGGCACGGGCTTGCTGTCGCTGCCCGCCAACGCCCAGGCGGCGCCGCTGAATTTCTACACCTGGTCGGCGGCGGTGGACACCGTCAAGAGCCACCTCAGCGCGTTCGAGGCCAAGACCGGCATCAAGGTCAACTACAACAATGCACCCTGGGCGCAATACCGCGACACCATGGTGACCAAGTTTGTCGGCAAGGCGCCGCTGGATGTTTTGTGGGTGTCTGACAGCTGGCTGCCCGAGTGGGCTGAGGCCGGCTGGCTGGCGCCGGTGAGCAATTTCCCGGAGCTGATGAAATACAACGCTGAGGCCGACGAATTCAGTACCAAGTCAATGCAATACAAGGGCAAGCAATACGGCTTGACCTACTACACCGACTACATGGCCTTCTTCTATGACGCAGAAAAGCTGAAAAAGGCGGGCATCAAAGAGCCGCCATCAACCTGGGACGAACTGGTTCAACAGTCGCTAAAGATCAAGTCAGCCGGCATCGCCGAATTTCCCATGATGCTGCCGATGGCGCGCGAGAGCTGGTTGATTGAATTCCTGACCGCCATGGTGTACTCCAACGGTGGCGGATTTACCGATGCCAGCGGCGCGGCGATGATGAGCGATCCCAAAAAAGGTGCATTGCAGGCGCTGCAATGGATCGTCGACGCGGTCAACAAATACAAGATCATTTCACCGGCGTGCGTGGAGACCGGTGAACTCAATGGTCTGAAGTCCTTCAGCTCCGGCAACCATGCGTTCGCCCTGCTGAGCCGATACCGCATCCGCACCCTTAATGATCCGAAGCAGTCGCAGATCGCCGGGCGCGTCAAGCAGGCGCTGATGCCAGCCGGGGTTGGCGGTTCACATGCGACGGTGGGCTGGATGCGTTTTCATGGCATGACGGCGCAGGCGGCCGCCGACAAGACGCGCGCCGCCAACGCAGCCAAGCTGATCGAATGGTTTGGCGGCAAGGCCGAGGGCAAATACCGTTTCCAGAAGATGCTGTTCAATGACATCGGCTCCGGTTTTGCCGTAAAAGAATTGTTCAAGGACCCCGAAGTCCAGGCCTCTTACGCGAAATACTCCGACATGGCCATGTTCGAGAAGCAGCAGCAGTTTGCCCGGAAAAAGGACGTCATCGCGCGCTGGTTTGGGGAGTGGGACGAAATCAACGGCTCGGCCTGGCAATCGGCAGTTATCGGCAAGATTTCCGCAGCCGAAGCGCTGAAGAAATCAGCCCAGGCCTGGAACGACCTGCGCAAGCAGGCTTGAGAACGGCAGCGTCGGCGGTGACCCAGGGCAACGCCGACGCCGTCGCCCCAAAAGAGGCAACATCATGAGCATCAGGACCTCGGCACTGCGCCGTTTCTTTGGTCACCCGGTCAGTGCGTACGACCAAAAAAGCGCCATGCTTTTTCTCGCGCCCATGATGGTCATCCTGACTGTGGTGGCGGTTTTCCCGATCCTGTATTCGTTCTGGATCAGTCTGTTTGACCTCAAATTGACACGCCCGCACCGGGTGCCATTCGTCTGGTTCGACAACTACGCCAATATCTTCCAGGATTCAATGTTTTGGGACTCCGTCGGACGCAGCACAACGTTCACCTTGATGTCGGTGTCGGCCATCATGTTCATTGCGATGCTGATGGCGCTGCTGCTCAATGAGGAGTTCCGTGGCCGGCGCATCCTGTCGGCCATTTTGCTGATTCCCTGGGCAATTCCGTATGTGGCCAACGGCCTCATGTGGAAATGGATTTACGACTCCGGCTATGGCGCCCTGAATGGCCTGCTGTTCCAGCTGGGACTGATCGACAAGTACATCGTGATGCTCGGCGACGTGCAGAAGACCTTGCTGCTTATCACCAACTCTTTCGTCTGGAAAGAAGTGCCACTGGCAACCATCCTGTTGCTGGTGACGCTCAAGTCGATCCGTGCCGACCTGTACAGCGCCGCCAAGGTCGACGGCGCCAATGTGTGGCAGCGCTTCATCCACATCACCCTGCCGGCGCTGACGCCCGGCTTCGCCCTGGTCATGATTTATGAAACCATGATGGCGATACGGCACTTCGACCTGTTTTTCATCCTGACCGAAGGCGGGCCGGCCGATGCCTCGCACGTGCTTGCCTGGCAGGTCTATGTCGAGACCTTCCGCAAGCTTGCCTTTGGAACCGGGGCAGCACTCGCCTACATCATGGCGATCGTCACCTTCACGCTGGCCTTTTTCATCATCCGCAGCACGAGCCGCAAGCTCTAGCGGGACATCGCAACCCGAGCCGCTTACAACTCATGAAGATTCCCCACCTTGGCAGACGGGTTCTGCTCTTCTTTGCCTCGCTGCTGTTCGCCGTTTATGTGCTCGCGCCGATCGGCTGGCTGGTTTCGTCCTCGTTCCAGTCGGAAGCCGAGATCACCTCCGTGCCCCCGCACTGGATACCGCATCAGCCCACGATTGAAAACTTCGCAACGATCTTCACCGCCAAGGACAAGGTCGTCACTTACGAGAATCGCAAAGAGGGCGATACGGCAACTGGTGGCTTCATTCCGTCCACCGCCAAGAATCTGCTTCCGTCCATGTGGAACAGCCTGGTTGTGGCCCTGGCCGTGGTGATTCTGAACCTGCTGGTCAGTGTGCCGGCTGCCTATGCGCTGGCCAAGATCCGCTTCATCGGTCGAGACAGCTCGATCTATTTCATGCTGACGACGCGCGTGATTCCGGACATTGCGCTGGTGGTGCCGTTCTTCCTGTTCGTGCAGCAGCTCGGGCTGCTCGACAGCAAGCTGTCGCTGATCATCACTTACCTGGCCATTACGGTGCCTTTCAGCACCTTCATCCTGACCGGCTACTTCGAGTCTCTGCCGGATGACCTGGACAAGGCGGCGCGTGTCGATGGTTGCTCCCGCTTTCAGACCCTGACGCTGGTGTATTTGCCGCTGGCCCTGCCGTCCCTTGTCGCGGTGGTGCTGTTCACCTTCCTCACCAGCTGGAATGAGTTCCTGCTGGCCCTGATGTTCACCCAGACGCTGGCGTCGCAGACCATGCCGATTGTGGTGGCTTCGTTCACGTCGGATTTCACCATCAGTTTTTCGTTCATCAATGCCGCCGGCGTGCTGGCCATCGTTCCGCCGGTGGTGGTCGCCATCATGTTTGAGCGCTATATCGTCTCCGGCCTGACCGCCGGTGCAGTCAAAGGTTAAAGGAGTACACACGTGGCCCGGATCAAATTTGAAGGCGTCGGCAAGCATTACCCGAACGGGTTCGTCGCCCTGGAGAATCTCAATCTCGATATTGCCGACAAGGAGTTTCTGGTGCTGCTCGGTCCCTCCGGCTGCGGCAAGTCCACCACCCTGAACATGATCGCCGGCCTGGAGGATGTGACTGACGGCAAGCTGCTTTTTGACGGCGAGGTGATGAACACGGTGCCACCGCACAAACGCGATGTGGCCATGGTGTTCCAGAGCTACGCGCTGTATCCGAACAAGACCGTGTACGAGAACATCGCCTTCGGCCTGCGCATGCGCAAGCACCCCAAGGAGGAGGTGGATCGCCGGGTGCGCGATGCGGCCCGCCGCCTGGAGATAGAGCCGCTGCTGGAGCGGCGCCCGGACCAGTTGTCGGGCGGCCAGCGCCAGCGCGTGGCATTGGGACGGGCCATGGTGCGCAAGCCCTCTGTTTTCTTGATGGATGAACCGCTGTCCAACCTGGACGCAACCTTGCGCATCTCGATGCGTGCCGAGATCAAGCAGTTGCACCAGGCCATGCAGACTACGTTTGTCTACGTCACGCACGACCAGGCAGAAGCGCTGACGCTGGCCGACCGCATCGTGGTGATGCGCAGTGGCGTGGTGCAGCAGATTGGCAAGCCGGACGACATCTATGAGCGTCCTCGCAACATGTTTGTGGCCTCGTTCCTGGGTAATCCGCCGATCAATTTTTTGGATGGCACACTGGCCATAGAGGGCGGGCAGGCGGTGTTCCGCCGTGGACAGTTGGTGCTGGCGCTGCCACCGCATGTTGCCGAGCGGGTGGCCGGCCAGGCCGGACGCGCGGTTGTGCTGGGCATCCGGGCCGAAGACGTTGAATCGCACAGCGGCGAATCTGCAGGAGATTGCCTGCAGGGACGGGTCCTGTCGGTGCTGCCGGTGGGGTCGGATCAGTTTCTGGAAGTGGAGGTGGAAGGTAGCAAGCTGTTCTTCCGCGTCGGCAAGGAAGGCCAGCACAAGGACGGCGAGAACGCTGTGCTGCGCGTGAACCTGAACCGCCTGCACTTGTTTGACAAGCAGGACAGCCAGAGCCTGGTCTGGTAGGACGCATTTGTGAAGCCGGCTGCATTCGACTATCTCCGCCCCAGTTCGCTGGAAGAAGCGCTGCAACAACTGGCGGTCAGCGGTGGCAGTGCCAAGGTGATTGCCGGGGGCCAGAGCCTGGGTCCGATGCTGAACATGCGGCTGGCGCTGCCATCGGCCCTCATCGACCTGAATGATCTGACGGAACTGGCCTATATCCGCGACGCGGGGGAGCGTCTGACCATTGGCGCGCTGACCCGGCATGAGCAGGTTGCCGGCTCTGCTCTGGTGCAGGCCCGCTGCCCTTTGCTGGCGCAGGCCGCGAAAACCATAGGCCATTACGCGATTCGCCAGCGCGGCACCATCGGCGGCAGCCTGGCGCATGCCGACCCGGCGGCGCAGTACCCCCTGATTGCGATCACGCTGGGGGCGGAAATCGAGATTGCGCGCCACGGCGGGTCGCGCCGCGTGCCAGCTTCGGCCTTTTTCCAGTCCGTTATGGCCACGACGCTGGCCTCCGATGAAATCATCCGTTGCGTGCACTTCCCGACGGCCACGGTGAAAGAGGGCGCCTCGTTCCAGATGTTCAACCGCCGGCACGGCGACTACGCGATTGTCGCGGTCGCAAGCACAGTGGCGCTGGAGGGCGAACGCGTCTCGCGCGTGCGCCTGGGGCTGAGCGGAGTGGGTGCCATCCCGCAGTCCTGCGACGAGATGGTGCGCCCGTTTATCGGCCGTGTCGCCGATGCCGCGTGGGCGGCGGACGTGGCGCGCGCGGTGCGCGCCGCCGTGGCGCCCGAAGACGACGCGCGCATGGCGGCGGTGTACCGCAAGGAACTGACCGAAAAACTGGTGGAGCAGGCGCTGCTGCGTGCTCTGAGTCGAGCCAAAGGATGAATCACATGGCCAATCTGGAGAAGCGTTCCATCACGCTGACCGTCAACGGGCACAACCACGAGGTGCTGGTGGAGCCGCGCAAATTGCTGGCCGATGCCCTGCGCGAGGACTGTCGTCTGACCGGCACCCATGTGGGCTGCGAGCACGGTGTCTGCGGCGCCTGCACGGTGCTGGTGGATGGCAAGCCAGTGCGCTCCTGCCTCACCTACGCGATCCAGATGGAAGGGCATGAAGTGTCGACCATCGAGTCGGTGGCCGTCGATGAAAAACTGTCCCCTTTGCAGCAAGCGCTGCATGAGGAGCACGGTTTGCAATGTGGCTTTTGCACGCCCGGCATCGTAATGACCTTCGAAGCGTTTCTCCAACACAATCCCGAGCCCACGGACGAGGAAGTGCGTGATGTGCTGTCGGGCAACCTGTGCCGCTGCACCGGCTACCAGAATATTGTGAAGGCCATCCAAAAGGCGGCCGAGCAGATGCGAAGGAATCCGGATTATGTCGCCCCCTGAGTTTCGCTACATCGGCCAGCATCTGCCGCGCAAGGAAGACTATCGCTTGCTGACCGGGCGTGGTCGCTTTGTGGACGACATTGAAGTTCCGGGTGCCCTGCACGCCTGCTTTGTGCGCTCGCCTCATGCCCACGCCCGCATCATCGCCATCGATACGGATGCGGCGCGAGAGATGCCCGGTGTGGTGGCGATTGTGACCGGACGCGATCTGGCGCAGTGGACCACGCGCCAGCGCATGGCGCCGCCGATTGAGGGCTTGCAGCCGATGGAGATGGACAGCCTGCCGATCGACAAAGTGCGTTTCCAGGGTGATCCGGTGGCCTGCGTGATTGCCAGCGACCGGTATGTGGCAGAGGATGCGGCCGAGCAGGTGCAGGTGCACTACGACGTGTTGCCGGCGGTCAGCACCATGTGGCAGGCGCTGGAGCCGGATTCGCCGCGCGTGGATGACAGCATGGCTTCCAATCTGTTGTCTCACCAGCATGCCGATCACGGTGACGTGCCAGCACGCAAGCGCGAGGCGCACCGGGTCATTGAAAGCACTTTTTCCCAGCACCGGCAAACGCATTTGCCAATCGAGACGAGGGGCTGCATCGCGGTCTGGGATGCCGGACGCCAGCACCTGACCTTTCATGTCGGCACGCAAGTGCCGCACCCCTATCGCACCACGCTGGCCAGCCGCTTGCGCTTGTCGGAGTCGCAGGTCAGCGTGATTTCGCCGGATGTGGGCGGCGGCTTTGGCCAGAAGATCGCCTTGTACCGCGAGGAACTGACGGTAGCGGCGGTGGCGCGGCACTTGCAGCGGCCGGTGCGCTGGCGCGAGGACCGGCTGGAGAATCTGTTGTCTTCCTCGCAGGCGCGAGAGGACTTTTGCCGCACCCGCGCGGCGGTCAGTGCCGATGGGCGCCTGCTCGGTCTGGAGCTGGAAATCGTTGAGGACTTCGGCGCCTACAGCTTTTACCCGGGCAACTACCTGGCGCGTGTGGTGGCCATGATCCTGACCGGCCCCTACAAGGTGCAGGACTACAGCTACGACGTCAAGGTGGTGCTGAGCAACAAGGTGGGCAACGGCCCGATGCGCGCACCCATGGCGATCACCAGCTGGGTGATGGACGGCACGATGGACGCGATTGCGCGCGCGCTGAACCTGGATCCGGTGGCGGTGCGGCGGCTCAACATGCTGCAGCCGCAGGATTTTCCCTACACCATGGCCACTGGCGAGGTGCTGGCCGACATCACGCCGCGCGAAACCCTGGACGGCGCGCTGGCCGCTATCGACTACGACCATTTCCGCCAGCGCCAGCAGCAGGCGCGCGCGCAAGGCGTCTATCTCGGTTTAGGCATCTGCACGGTGGTCGAGTCCACCACCTATGGATCGCGCTTTTACAAAGCGGCCGGCATAGCAGGATCGGGGCACGAGGCGGCATGGTTGCGCATCGAACCCTCCGGTGCGGTGAACGCCTCGGTGGGGCTGGGCGCCACTGGCCAGGGCTATGAAACTTCGCTGGCCCATGCGGTGGCCGAGGGCCTTGGCATCCTGCCTCAGCAGGTGAACCTGCAGATCGGCCATACCGACATTGCCCCCTATGGCATGGGTAGCCGCGGCGCACGCGGCGGCACCGCGGGCGGTGGCACGCTGTATCTGTGTGCCCAGGAGGCGCAAGTCAAAGTGCTGGCGATCGCCGCCGAACTGCTCGGCCTGAGCGACAGCGCCACGCTGCGCCTGTGTGATGGCCGCGTCGAGAAAATCACCGATGGTGAGTGGCTGGCTACCGGCCTGGGTCTGGCGGATGTCGCGCGCACGGCGTATCTGGATCCGCTGGCCTTGCCCGCCCGCATGAGTCCCGGTCTGGAGTTTCACAAGACCTACGAGCCACCACCGATGACCTATTCCAATTCCACACATGTGTGTGAAGTGGAAGTGGATATCCGCACCGGGGCGATCCGTTTTGTCCGCTATGTGGCCGCGGAAGACTGCGGCACGGTGCTGAGCCCGGTGGTGGTGGAAGGGCAGCAGCACGGAGCCATTGCCATGGGCCTGTCCGGCACCCTGTTTGAGCACGTGCAGTACGACGAGACCGGCCAAAATCTTTCCGGAACCCTGGCGGATTACCTGGTCGCCACAGCCTACGAGTTGCCCCATTTTGAACTTCTGCCGATGCACACGCCGAATCGGGCGACGCCGGCGGGCATCAAGGGCATGGCCGAAGGGGGCGTGATGGGCGCCATCGGGGCGCTGACCAACGCGGTCAATGATGCGCTCGCACCATTTGACGTGGTGGTCACGCAGCAGCCCTTGACCCCCATGTACCTGCGCGATCTGCTGCGCGACAAAACCGCATTCATCAACAAGGCATGACAAATGACTGATAGCAAAAACAAGCCCCGCGTGGGTTTCATCGGACTGGGCAATATGGGCCAAAGCATGGCCGGCCACATCCTGAAGGCGGGCTACCCGCTCCGTGTGTACAACCGCACACGCGCCAAGGCCGAGGCTTTACTGGCGCGCGGCGCCGTCTGGTGCGACAGCCCGGGCGAACTGGCGGCGAATTCCGACGTGGTCATCACCATCGTCGGTTATCCGCATGATGTGGAGCAGGTCTATCTCGGTGACAAGGGCATCGTGGCCCGCGCCCGAGGCGCTTTGTTGATTGACATGACCACGTCCAGCCCCGAGCTGGCGCAGCGCATTGCCAAGGCGGCAGCGGAACAGGGCTCTCGTGCGCTCGATGCGCCGGTTTCCGGTGGTGACATTGGCGCACGCGACGCCAAGCTCTCCATCATGGTGGGCGGCGAGCCGGCCGCATTTGATGCCGCCTTGCCGATTCTGCAGTTGCTCGGCCCCAACATCGTGCTACAAGGCGGCGCGGGCGCCGGGCAGCACACCAAGATGTGCAACCAGATCGTGATTGCGTCCACCATCATGGGCGTGTGCGAAGGGCTGGCCTACGGCAAGGCAGCCGGGCTGGATCTGCAAACCGTGCTCAAGTCGATCGGCGGCGGCGCGGCTTCGGGTTTTCAGCTCACCGTTTTGGGGCAAAAAATCATCAACGGCGACTTTGCGCCCGGCTTCTTTGTCGAGCACTTCATCAAGGACCTGGGCATTGCACTGGCAGAAGCCCAGCGCATGCAGCTGGACCTGCCGGCGCTGGCGCTGGCACGCCGGCTGTACGAGGAACTGGCGCAGCAGGGCCACGGCCGGCTCGGCACCCAGGCGCTGTTCAAACACTACGAGGCATAAGACATGGCCATGGAATTCTCCGGGGAGTACCGCATCCCCGCGCGGCAGCAACAGGTCTGGGACGCACTCAACGATCCGGCGGTGCTGCAAGCCTGCATCGTCGGTTGCAAGCAGCTTGAAAAGTTGTCGGATACCGAATTGATCGCGACCGTGGTAGCCACGGTCGGCCCGATTTCGGCGACCTTCAAAGGCAATGTGGTGCTCAGCGACCTGCAGGCGCCCAATAGCTACACGCTGACCGGGCAGGGACAGGGTGGTGCCGCTGGTTTTGCCAAGATGGCGGCCAAGGTCGCCCTGACCGAAGATCAAAACGAGACCGTGCTCAACTACGTCGCCAGCGCCGAGATCGGCGGCAAGCTGGCCAGTGTCGGCAGCCGTCTGGTGCAGACTGTGGCGAAAAAGAACGCAGACGACTTCTTTGCGGCGTTTGCCCGCCAGCTCGGCGGCACGGGCGTGAAGGAAGCGGTGCTGCCAACACCGGCGACTGTTCCGGGTATGCTGGTGCCCGGCGCCGCATTGCCGGCCACTGCACCAGCCCGGTTGTTCAGCTCGCTGGGGGCATCGGTGCCGGCCTGGCTGGTGGTGTTTGCCTGCGGTCTGGGCTTCGCCCTGGGCTATTGTTTCGCGCGTCTGCCCTGAATGCGGGTGTGGCATATTTTGTTGGGATTACATGGCCATTTCAGTCTTTGATTTGTTCAAGGTGGGGATCGGTCCCAGCAGCTCGCACACGGTAGGCCCGATGCGGGCGGCCGCCATGTTTGCGCAGTCCCTGCAGAAAGAGGGTTTGCTTGACCAGACCGCCAGTGTCATGGCAGAGCTGTATGGCTCTTTGGGGGCAACCGGCAAGGGGCACGGTTCAGACATTGGCATCATGCTGGGCTTGATGGGGCATACCCCGGACACGGTCGATGTCGATGCCGTGCCCGGCCTGATCCAAGAGGCACGCGAGCAGGAGACGCTGGTCTTGCTGGCGCTGCAGCCCATCGCCTTTCGCGAAAAAGAGCATCTGCTGATGTACCGGCGCGAAGCGCTGGCCGAGCATCCCAATGGCATGCAGTTCAGCGCCTTTGACGCGCACGGCACGCTGCTGCGCCAGGCCAAGTATTTGTCAGTCGGTGGCGGCTTTGTCGTCACGGTGGGCTCCCGCAATGAACAGGTGCTGACGGCCTACCAGCAAGTGCCCTACCCCTTTACCTCGGGTGACCAGTTGCTCAGCGTGTGCCGGCAAAACGGCTTGACCGTCAGCGAAGTGATGTGGGCGAACGAGCGCACCTGGCGCACCGATGCCGACATTCGCAGTCAGTTGCTGGCGCTCTGGCGCGTGATGCGCGAGTGCGTGCAGCGGGGGCTGACGCATCAGGGCACGCTGCCGGGTCCGTTCAAGGTGCAACGCCGCGCCCCGGTTCTGGCGGCACAACTTCGCGCCCGCGCTGAGCGGGTGCTGAGCGACCCATTGTCCGTGCTGGACTGGGTCAATGTGTACGCCTTTGCCGTGAATGAAGAGAATGCCGCCGGCGGACGCGTGGTCACCGCGCCGACCAACGGCGCCGCCGGTGTCATTCCCGCCGTATTGCATTACTACGACAAATTTGTCGCCAGCGCGTGCGACGATGGCGTCATCGAGTTTTTGATGACCGCTGCTGCGATCGGCATTCTCTACAAACTCAATGCCTCGATCTCGGGCGCCGAAGTCGGCTGCCAGGGCGAGGTCGGCGTGGCCTGCTCCATGGCGGCGGCCGGGCTGGCCGCCGTGATGGGGGGCAGTCCCGCCCAAATCGAGAATGCCGCCGAGATCGGCATGGAGCACAACCTGGGGCTGACGTGCGACCCGGTCGGCGGCCTGGTGCAAGTGCCCTGCATCGAGCGCAATGCGATGGGGGCGGTCAAGGCACTCAATGCTGCGCGCATGGCGCTGCAAGGCGATGGCCAGCATGTCGTGAGCCTGGACAAGGTCATCAAGACCATGCGCGAGACCGGTGCCGACATGAAAACCAAATACAAGGAAACCTCGCGCGGCGGCCTGGCGGTGAATATCGTGGAGTGCTGAAACAGGCGTTTCTGTTTTGCGACTGGGATGAAAGAAGGAATACCTGTGAAAGTGATTGAATCCATTGCCGCCCGAGCCGCGGCCGTTGCCGCGACCCGGCGCGACATCCATGCCCACCCCGAGTTGGGCTTCGAGGAAGTCCGCACCGCCGAGCTGGTGGCGCAGCAACTCGCCGAGTGGGGCATCCCGGTGCACCGCGGCCTGGGCGGCACCGGGGTGGTCGGCATTGTCAAGGGCGGCGATTCCAAGCGCGCCGTCGGCTTGCGCGCCGACATGGATGCGCTGCCGATGCAGGAGTTCAACACCTTTGCCCACGCCAGCCAGCACCACGGCAAGATGCACGCCTGCGGCCACGACGGCCATGTCGCCATGCTGCTGGCGGCGGCCGAGCATCTGGCCGCGCATCGCGACTTCGACGGCACGGTTTACCTGATTTTTCAGCCCGCGGAGGAAAGTGGTGGCGGCGCCCGCGAGATGATCAAGGAAGGTCTGTTCGACAAATTCCCGATGGACGTCGTGTTCGGCATGCACAACTGGCCTGGCATGCCGGTCGGCAGCTTTGCCGCAAGCCCTGGGCCGGTGATGGCCTCCAGCAATGAATTCAAAATCACCATCCGGGGCAAGGGGGGGCACGCCGCCCTGCCGCACAACGGATTGGACCCGGTGCCGGTGGCCTGCCAGATGGTACAGGCCTTCCAGACCATCATCAGCCGCAACAAGAAACCGATCGATGCCGGCGTGATCTCCGTCACCATGATCCATGCGGGCGAGGCCACCAACGTGATCCCGGACAGCTGTGAACTGCAAGGCACGGTGCGCACCTTCACGCCGGAAGTGCTCGATTTGATCGAGCGACGCATGCAGGAGGTGGCTCAGCACACCTGCGCGGCCTTTGGCGCCGGCTGCGAATTTGAATTCGTGCGCAAGTACCCATCCACCATCAACTCGGCGCGCGAGGCGGCGCTGGCCCGCCAGGTGATGGCGGACATCGTGGGCGAAGCCCAGGTACTGGCGCAGGAGCCCACGATGGGCGCCGAAGATTTTGCCTTCATGCTGCAGGCCAAACCGGGCGCTTATTGCTTCATCGGTAACGGTGAAGGCAGCCACCGCGAGATCGGGCATGGCGGTGGCCCCTGCATGCTGCACAACCCGAGCTACGACTTCAATGACGCGCTGATTCCGCTGGGCGGCACGTATTGGGTTCGCCTGGCGCAAACCTGGCTGGCGCAGGCCGTGTGAACAGACCCCGGGGCGTCCCGACTTGAACATGGGAAGGAGCACAGATGGAAAGCCTTGATCTGCGCGTGCTGGCAGACGCCTTGAACTGGCGCAACGCCGGGCATGCGGTCACGCTGGTGACCGTAGTGCAAACCTGGGGCAGCGCGCCACGGCCGCCGGGCTCGCTGCTGGCGGTGCGGGACGACGGCGTGGTCAGCGGTTCGGTCTCCGGCGGCTGCGTCGAAGACGATCTGATTGCCCGCACCAAGTCTGGTTTCCAGTCAGTTGCTGCGGAGTCGCCCGCGCTGAGGAAGCCGACCCTGATCGCCTACGGCGTCAGCCAGGAAGAAGCTGCCCGCTTCGGCCTACCCTGCGGCGGCAGTTTGCGCCTGCTGCAGGAACCCTTGTTCGACAGTACCTGGGTGGCGCAGTTGCTGGCCCGCACGGCCGCCCACGAACTGGTGGCGCGCAGCGTGACGCTGGCGACCGGCGCGGTGCAGCTCGCCGCCGCCGTGCGCGGCCAGGCCATGGCGTTTGACGGCAGCACGCTGACCACCGTGTTCGGTCCGAAGTGGCGCCTGCTCCTGATTGGCGCCGGGCAGCTGTCGCGGGCGGTGGCGCAGATGGCGCTGATGCTCGATTTTGAAGTTCTGGTGTGCGACCCGCGGGAAGAATATGCCGCCAATCTGGTGAGCGGCGTGCCCGGCATCCGGCGCGTCGAAGGCATGCCCGATGATGCGGTGCGCGCCCTGGAGCCCGATGCCCATACGGCCATCGTGGCCTTGACACATGACCCCAAGCTGGACGACATGGCTTTGCTGGAAGCACTGCAGTCGAACGCCTTTTATGTCGGTGCCCTGGGCTCGCGGCGCAACCAGGACGCCCGAAAGCAGCGCCTGGAGGAACACTTTGATTTGAGCGCCGAGGAATTGGCTGGCCTTCACGGTCCGGTCGGTCTGGCACTGGGCGCCAAAACGCCAGCCGAAATCGCGGTGGCCATCCTGGCCGAGATCGTTCAGGTCAAAAACAAGGTGGCGCTCGCACCAGCGACGACGCCAGCGGGAAACTGACGGCAACTTGACACTGTCAACGCGCGTCAGCTGATGCGAGCTTGGCCACCAGGTAATCCGCCAACAGGCGGCCAGCATGGGCCAGTTCATGCTGATTGACAATGGTGCAGTGGGCACGCAGGTTTGGGAACTTCGCGTTTCGTGCCAGCCGCCTGGCGACCTCCTGAGGTGCATCGCGTCCCCGTTGCACCAGCCTTGCCGCAAGCTGCGGCGCCTCGGCAGTGACTTGCACTACCCGCACTTTTTGCGTAGTGTCCAAATCACGAGCGTGTTCACGCGAACCATTGACCACCACCACCCGGCCAGTGGCTACCTCGGCGGCATAGTGCGCCGCTATGCCGTAGTGAAACCCGTGCGCTTCCCAGGACCAGACCAGGGAACCCGAGGCGAGCATCCGCGCAAACTGTTGTGAAGTCACATGGTCGTGGTCCGAGCCAGGCCGTGACGGGCGTGTCACCATGCGGCGTGCAAAGACAATGTCCGATCGCCCGACGAGATGTTCTGCCGCCCAGTCCATGACGCTGTCCTTTCCCGCACCCGAGGGGCCACATACAAATACCCACAGACCACTCATGACGGCAGCTCCACATCGGCGATGCGCTTGAAAGGTTGACCCGGCGCCGGTTCGACAAACAGGCACAGACGATCCAGCACGAGAGGCGTGGCCAAATTCAGCCGCGCCAGTGGTTCAGACACCGCCTGCATCACACGCTGAGCGATCGCCACTTGCACCGGACCGCTCAGGGTGAGGTGAAAGCGGAAGCGCTCCAGCACATATGGGTAACCATAAAGTTGCAGCAGTTCCCGTCCGCGCGAATCGAGATGCGGACCCCTGCGGCGCGCCACATCCTCCACGGACAAAGGCGCACGAAAACCATCAAACCCGGTCACGCAGGCCGCGGCCAGCGCCGCAAGTTCGTCGGGAGGCGTGACTGGCATCAGTGCCACAAAGTCGCCCAGCGTGACCGCATGCAACGGGCCCAGAGCCACTGGCTTGAGTGTGGCCGCCAGCGCTTGCATTCGCACCATCAAGTCGCCGTTGGCGTGCACGTCACCCAAGCGAAAGGGTGCTTTCAGGGTGGCATGAAAGCCATAGCGGCGCGGCTCCGAGGTGATCGCACGAAGCTCAGCAGGCTCGAACTGTGTTGTGACAGGCTGGGCCAGTGGCGCATCGCTGCACTCATCGCGGCCGAGCCAGCGGGCGCCAAACTCCCACCAGGGAGAATGTTGCGCCGGTGAAAAATAGATGGCGTAACGTACTGTCATCCGGCGTCCCCTGCGCTCACGACCAGCTGCACCCGGTCGCCACAAAAAGCCGTCTCGCCATACTTGATCGGCCTGCCGTCCAGGTCGACATCGACCGACTCGACGCACAGTAGCGGGCGGGTCGCTGGCTGCTTGAGCAGGCGCGCTGTCTCCTCGCTGGGCATCTGGGTCGTGATGCGGCTTTGCACGCGCAGATAGTCCTGCACGCCAAAATGTTTGAGGATGTCGGTGGTGCGGGTGCCTTCACTCAGCATCTCAAGCAGGCCCGCAAAGCGTTGCGCCGGGTAATAGGCCGTGGCCAGGCCGATCGGCTCGTCATTCGCCTCATCCAGTGTTTCCACCATCAGCACCTTTTCGCCCTTCTCAAGTTTGAGTTCGCGCGCCGTGCGCGCTGGCGCCGGCAGTTCACGGGCCGTCAGCAACTGCTTGCTGGGCAACAGGCCCTGGCGCAGCAGGTTCTCGCTGAAGCGGGTACGGCGCGACAATGCGTAGTCGAGCAATTCATGCTGCACAAATGTGCCACGCCCCGGCTCGATGCGCACCAGACCGTCACTCTGCAGCGCCGCCACGGCCTGCCGCAGGGTATGACGGTTCACCGCGAAACGTGCAGAGAGTTCGATCTCGCCGGGCAGTCGACCGGTGTCCGCATACGCGCGGTCACGAATCTCGGTCTTCAGCGTATCGGCAATCTGTCGCCACACGGTAACCCCGCTGCGCCGACCGGGAGCACTGGAAATGAGTTGTCCGAATGTCATAAATGTTTCATGTTGAAGGAGTGAACTACAGGCTGCGCACACCGGACTTCAAACTGGTGTGCTCTGGCTCATAACTCTAGCGACTGATTTAGACATCTGTATGACAAGCGACGATTCGACAAGCGAGTATTTGGCGCGACCGGCCTGGCTGGCCGTGCTGGCGCGTGCCACCTTGCCGCAACTGGAAGCCATGGCGCCGGCAGCAGGCGAACTGCCACCCCAACGGCAAGTACGTCCGCCCGAAGTCGGCATGGTGATGCTGCGCGGGCGTGTCGGTGGCACCGGCAACCCGTTCAACCTGGGCGAGGCCAGCGTGGTGCGATGCGCAATGCGGCTGGGGGACGGTCCGTTGGGTGTGTCCTATGCGCTGGGCCGCGACAAGCGCCGGGCCGAACTGGCGGCGCTGTTTGATGCCCTGCTGCAAGACCCGCAGCACCACGACAAACTGCAACGTTCATTGATTGAGCCGCTGACCCTGGCTCAGGCCCAGGCGCGGGAACAAAGGCAGCGCGATGTGGCTGGCTCCAAAGTGGAATTTTTTACTTTCGTGCGAGGTGAGGCATGAACCGCGCGCAGACCCTGGCGCCCGGTTTGGCGCACGCCGTGCATGACAGCCAGCAGGCCTTTCGCGCCGTGCTGGATGCGCTGGCCCGACCGGGACAAGTTCGCACGATCGGCACGACCCTGCCCGGCGTGCCTCTGGGCGGCGCGCTGGCCCGACTGTTGCTCAGCCTCGGTGATGACGAAAGCCCGGTGTGGTGGCAGCTCGCCGATGCGGGCCTGCAACACTGGCTGCGCTTTCATACCGGTGCGCCGGTGGCCGAGCGGCCTGACACAGCCAGTTTTGCCGTGCTAGTGGAATGCGCGCAGATGCCCTCCCTGGCGGACTTTGCAACTGGCACGGCAACTTCTCCCGAGTTTTCCAGCACGGTATTCATTGAACTGCCCAGCCTGGCGGGTGGGCCGACGCTGGAATGGATCGGTCCCGGTATTCAAAACGTGCAGCGCGTGGCTCTGCAAGGTCTGCCCGATGATTTCTGGGCGCAGTGGCAAGCCAACCACGCGGCCTTCCCGCAGGGCGTGGACATTGTGTTTACCTGCGGCGACCAGGCCCTGGGCCTGCCCCGGACGACGCGGGTGCGTCGATTGCAAGGAGTCTGACATGTATGTTGCGGTGAAAGGCGGCGCTGCCGCAATCGAGAGCTCCTGGCGCCTGCTGGAGACGCAACGCCGCGGCGACACCGGCATTGCGTCGCTGTCGGTGGCGCAGATTCGCGAACAGCTCTCGCTGGCCGTGGACCGGGTCATGGGCGAAGGCTCGCTGTATGACCCCGAACTGGCGGCGCTGGCCATCAAGCAGGCCAGCGGCGACCTGCTGGAGGCGATCTTCCTGCTGCGCGCCTACCGCACCACCTTGCCGCGCCTGGGTTACGCCCTGCCGCTGAACACGGAGCGCATCGCGCTGGTGCGGCGCATCTCGGCCGCTTTCAAGGAGGTACCGGGCGGCCAGTTGCTCGGGCCGACCTATGACTACACCCAACGCCTGCTTGACTTCGCGTTGCTGGCGGAAGGTGAAAGCACAAGCACCTCACTTGTGGCCGTTGACAAGCCGCCGTCCAGCTTTAGCGCGACGTCCACAGGTCATCCAATAAATAGCGCGGCCCTTGAAACGCCCTGCGCCACCGTGCCCCGCATCAATGATCTGCTGGCACGCGAAGGCCTGCTGGAAACGCCGCAACCGGTTGACGCGGCGCCACCGGGCGACCTGACCCGTGATCCCTTGATGTTTCCCGCTGACCGCGCCTTGCGTCTACAAGCCCTGGCCCGTGGCGATGAAGGCTGGCTGCTGGCAATGGGCTACTCGACCCAGCGCGGCTACGCCAACTCGCACCCGTTTGCCGGAGAGATCAGGCGTGGTTTCGTCAGTGTCGAGTTGGTGCCCGACGAGCTGGGTTTTGCCATCGACATTGGTGACCTGGAGGTCACCGAGTGCCAGATGATCAACCAGTTCGACGGCAGCCGCGAGGTGCCACCGCAGTTCACCCAGGGCTACGGCCTGGCCTTTGGCGGTGCCGAGCGCAAGACCATGGCGATGGCCCTGGTCGATCGTGCCTTGCGCGCCGACGAGCTGGGCGAGCCGCGCGTGGCCCCGGCGCAGGACGAGGAGTTTGTGCTCTCGCATGCCGACAACGTGGAGGCCTCCGGTTTTGTGCAGCACTTGAAGCTGCCGCACTACGTGGACTTTCAGGCCGAGCTTGAGCTGGTGCGCAAGCTGCGCGTGGCCCACGCCGCGGCGATCAAGGAGGCAGCATGATGGACCAACATTACAACTTTGCCTTTTTGGACGAACGCACCAAGAAACGCATCCGGCGCGCCCTGCTCAAGGCTGTGGCGGTGCCGGGCTACCAGGTGCCCTTCGGCTCGCGCGAGATGCCGTTTGCCTATGGCTGGGGCACCGGTGGCGTGCAGATCACGGCCAGCATCATCGGTCGGCCCGACGTGCTCAAGGTGATCGACCAGGGCGCGGACGACACCACCAACGCGGTCAACATCCGGCGCTTCTTCGCCCGCACCACCGGCGTGACGACGACCGAAAAAACGCGCGAGGCCACGCTGATCCAGACGCGGCACCGCATCCCGGAGCTGCCACTCACCGAGTCGCAGATTCTGGTCTACCAGGTGCCCATGCCCGAGCCCATGTCCCGGCTGGAGCCGAGCCGGCGCGAGACCATCAAGATGCACGCGTTGAGCGAATACGGCCTGATGCATGTGCGCCTGTACGAGGACGTCGCGCAGCTCGGCGCCATCTCGCGCGCTTATGACTATCCCGTCATGGTGAACGAGCGCTACCTGATGTCGCCCTCGCCCATCCCGAAGTTCGACAACCCCAAGATGCACATGAACCCGGCCCTGCAACTCTTTGGCGCCGGGCGTGAAAAGCGCCTCTACGCCATCCCTCCTTTTACCGCCGTGCGCAGCCTGGACTTTGAAGACCACCCGTTTGAGGTGCAGCGCTGGGACCATGCCTGCGCGCTGTGCGGCGCTTCTGAGAGTTACCTGGACGAGATGATCGTGGACGACGCAGGCAGCCGCTTGTTTGTGTGTTCGGACAGCGACTATTGCGAGGATCGGCGCGATGCCGGCCACATGGGCACGCAGCAGGCCGTAACGCTGCACGATGTCTTGGCCAGACCTGCTGAGGCAGTCACATCCGACGAACAGGAGGCTGCGTGAAGCCGCCCGTGTTGCTGTCGGTGCGCCGGGCGGGAAAAGCCTTTGTGCACCAGGGCCAGCCGCGCTGGGCCTGCCGTGATGTGAGCTTCGACCTGTATCCCGGCGAAGTGCTGGCGGTGGTGGGTGAATCCGGCTCCGGCAAAAGCACGCTGTTGCGCCTGCTGGCGGCGCGCCTGGCCTGCGACGAAGGCGCGGTGCATTACGACGTGCGGGCCGAGTCCGAGAGTGAGTCTGCGGGCCTCGTGAACCTGGCTGAGTTGTCGGAAGCGCGCCTGCGCTGGTTGGCCCGCACCGATTGGGGCTTTGTCGAACAGCATGCCAGAGACGGCCTGCGCATGAACGTCTCGGGCGGCGCCAACGTCGGTGAGCGCCTGATGGCCCTGGGCGCCAGGCACTACGGAAATTTGCGCAGCCAGGCGGTTTCGTGGATGCAGCGCGTGGAGCTTGACAGCGGCCGCATCGACGACCTGCCCGCCACCTACTCCGGCGGCATGCAGCAGCGGCTGCAGATTGCCCGCAACCTGGTTACACATCCACGCCTGGTGTTCATGGACGAACCGACCACGGGTCTCGACGTGTCGGTGCAGGCGCGGCTGCTGGACTTGCTGCGCGAGCTGGTGGACGAGTTGCAACTTGCGGCTGTGGTGGTGACGCACGATCTGGCGGTGGCGCGCCTGCTGGCGCAACGCATGCTGGTGATGAAAGACGGCCAAGTGGTCGAGCAGGGCCTGACCGACCGCGTGCTGGACGACCCCCAGCATCCCTATACCCAACTGCTTGTTTCCTCGGTGCTGACACCATGACCGCCCTCATTGAAACCATTGCCCTGTCCAAAACCTTCACCCTGCACGGCCGCGGTGGCCTGCAACTGCCGGTGTTTTCCGGCATTGATTTGAACGTGCAACCCGGGGAATGCCTGGCGCTGACCGGGCACTCCGGCAGCGGCAAGAGCTCCCTGCTGCGCTGCCTGTACGGCAACTACGCGGCCAGCAGCGGCGATGTGCGCATCCGCCATCTGGGCGACTGGGTCAGTCTGTCGACTGCCGTACCGCGCGAAGTGTTTGAAGTGCGCCGCCGCACGCTGGGTTATGTCTCGCAATTCCTGCGCGTGATTCCGCGCGTCTCGACGCTCGACATCGTGGCCGATCCTCTGCGCCGCCTCGGCGTGAGCGCTGAAGATGCACGCAAACAGGCGGCGCAGTGGCTCACACGTCTGAACCTGCAGGAACATTTGTGGCATCTGCCACCGGCCACCTTCTCGGGCGGCGAGCAGCAGCGCGTCAACATTGCCCACGGCATGATCACTGCCCCGCCGGTGCTGCTGCTCGACGAGCCCACCGCCTCACTGGACGCCGACAACCGCCGCGTGGTGGTCGAGCTGATCCATGCCGCCCGCGCGCAGGGCGGCGCCATCGTCGGCATCTTCCACGACGACGAAGTGCGTGAGGCCGTGGCCACGCGCTGCTTTGACGTCGAGCAACACCGAACCCCTCTCTGATTTTTCAGGAACACCTTTTATGAAGCAGCGCATTTTCCGCAACGCCCGCATCGTCACGGCCGACGAAGAATTCACCGGCACGGTAGTGATGGAAAACGGCCTCATCCAGTCGGTGGACAGCGGCAACACGGCGGTGCCCGGCGCCGAAGACTGGGCCGGTGACTGGCTGCTGCCCGGCCTGGTGGAGTTGCACACCGACAACCTGGAGAAGCACCTGTCGCCGCGCCCCGGCGTGCTGTGGAATGCGCACTCCGCGATGACGGTGCACGACGCACAATGCGCGGCGGCCGGCATCACCACGGTGCTGGATTCGGTGGTGATCGGTGACCTGGACGACGACGGCACACGCAGCCAAACGCAACACACCTCGATTGCCGCCCTGCACCAGTGCCGCGACGAAGGCCTGATGCGGGTCGAGCACCTGCTGCACCTGCGCTGCGAGCTCTCCGCGCCCGACATGCTGGAGGTGTTTCACGAATACGCCGACGACTCGCTGCTGACACTGGTGAGCATGATGGACCACACGCCAGGCCAGCGCCAATGGCGTGACCTGAAAAGCTACCGCCGCTACACCGAGCGCAATGGCAGTTACAACGATGCCGAGTTCGAGGCCATGATTGCGCAGCGTAAAGCCGACCAGCAGGCCTTCTCACTGCCGCACCGCGTGGAAATTGTGCGCGAATGCCAGGCGCGCGGCCTGCCGATGGCCAGCCACGACGATACCCTGCTCGACGATGTTGCCCAGGCCGTTGTCGAGGGCGTTGCGATGTCCGAGTTCCCGACCACGGTTGAAGCCGCACAGGCGGCGCGAGCCGCCGGTGTGGCCATCATCATGGGCGGTCCGAACATGGTCAAGGGTGGTTCCCATTCCGGCAATGTGTCGGCCGCAGAGCTGGCACAACTCGACTTGCTGGACATTTTTTCATCCGACTACGTGCCCAGCAGCCTGCTGATGGCCACCATCATGCTCGGGCACCTGCAAGGGTGGACCCTGCCCAAGGCCGTGCGCACCGTGACACGTACTCCCGCGCGTTCAATCGGTCTGCTAGACCGTGGCGACATCGCAGTGGGCCAGCGCGCTGACCTGCTGCGCGTGCGCATGAACCGCGTGGGTACGCCAGTAGTGCTGGAAACCTGGCTCGCTGGTAAGCGCGCTTTTTGAAATCGTTTAAAAAAAACGGAGTTGCCGGTATTCCCCCCTTTGTCATTGCGAGCGCAGCGCGGCAAACCAGGAGTCATTGACTGCCGCGCTGCGCTCGCAATGACGGACAGATAGAAACAGAAACGCCCTGGATTTGAAGAGAGTCTGCCATGAGTTACACCCACATAGCTGCCCACAACCTGCCTCCCCGTGTCAGTCTGGGGCTGACTCCGATGCTCGCGACGACAGCCATCGTCAGCGACTGCCGCTTCGGCCGCTATACCCAGGTCGGCGAACAGACCCGCATGGAAGATTGTTTGCTTGACGATTACGCCTATGTTCAGCACTATTGCGACCTGATGTCGGCAGATATCGGCAAGTTTGCCAATATTGCCAACATGGTGCGCGTCAACCCCGGCTTTCACCCGATGGAGCGACCGACGCTGCACCACTTCGCCTACCGCCCCACGATGTACGGCATGGATGAGCATGATGATGGCGACTTCTTTGCCTGGCGCCGGCGGCAACGGGTAGCAATCGGCCATGACACCTGGATCGGCCACGGCGTGGTGATCATGCCGGGGGTGCGCATCGGCAACGGCGCGGTGGTGGGCAGCAATTCGGTCGTCACCAGGGACGTGCCACCCTACGCCATCGTCGCCGGCGCCGCAGCCAAAGTGATCCGACAGCGTTTTCCGCGGGCGATTGCCGACGCCATCGAAGCCACCGCCTGGTGGGACTGGGATCACGAGACGCTGACTCAGCGCATGGCGGACTTCAAGGATCTGCGTGGCTTCCTGGCCAAATACGCGCCCTGAAGTGAGCGGGTAACGATCGCGGCAGGGCCTTGACTCAAGGCGAAGAATCTTCCGGTGCTGCCACCAGCACTTCGACACCCATCTTCTCCATTTCCTGCCGCGTGCCAGGGTCAATACCGGCGTCGGTGATGATGCGCGTCACCTTGTCGAGCCGGGCGATGCGAAAGATAGCCTGCGAGTGGAATTTGGACGAATCCACGATCACGTTGACGGTCTGTGCGGCGTCGATGAAGGCCCGGTTCATGGCGGCCTCTTCGGGCGACAGCATGCCGATGCCTCCGGTGCGCGAGATGCCGTGCACGCCCAGAAAGGCCGCGCGCACCGAAATATCGTCAAAGGCGCCAGGGGCGGGGCGGCTGACCGAGGCCATCTTCTTGAAGTCCATGCTGCCAGGCAGCAGATAAACCGAAGCGTTCTGGCTGCGGGCGAACTCCATCGCCACCGTCAGTCCGTTCGTGACCACATGCAGGTTGTTGTGGCCGCGCAGTGCCTCTGCCAGATGGCGTGAGGTCGTGCCCCCGTTGACCAGAATGCAGTCGCCATCGGAGACCAGTTGCGCCGCGATCTCCGCAATCGCGCGCTTTTCCCTAAAGTTCTCCCGTTCCCGTTCGGCGTAGCTGATGCTCTCGTAGCGGGCCCAGCCTTCGGCGATGACCTCGCCGGAAACGGCGCCACCGCGCGTGCGCTCCAGCAGCCCGCGTTCATGCAATTCAATCAGGTCGCGCCGAATCGTGATCGGCGAGGTCTGGAACCGCTCGGCCAATGCGCTGACTTCAACCGCCCCCCCGCCCTGAACCAGAGCGAGGATTTCCTTGTGGCGAACGGCTTTGAGCATGCGAAATCTCCCGGATCAACAAGCTGCGTATTAGAAACCAGAAAAGAACAAAACAAGACACGAAAGTGAACCATTTACTGCTAATACGGGTCATCAAAATGACACAGGATGTTCGTAACATCCAATTTATGAACACCAACGATCATATTCGAGCAGTCATTTTTGATGTTGACGGCACTCTGTTTGACACCTTGCTTTCGCTCTCAGTTGCTGCCAACGACGTGTTGCTGCAAGCCGGTCGACAGGAAGTCCGGATGTCGCTGTTGCGGCCAGCGCTCAATGAAGGCCTGCGGCCTTTGTTTCGCAAGGCCATCGCTCTGCAATCTGCTGCCGTCGATGCGCAGACTGCAGCCCAACTGGAAAACGAGTACATGACCCAGTACCTGCGGCACGGGCTGTTGACGGCCCCCTTGTTTGCCGGTGTGTCGGATGCATTGACGGCGTGCAAGGCGTTCGGACTCAAGCTTGGCGTCTGTACCAATCGGGACCGTGCCTCGACCGCAGCGCTGCTGGTATCGGCAGCCATCGCCGACTCCTTTGACGTCATCGTCGGCCTCGGTGATGCGCCACTGCCCAAGCCCGCACCCGACCCTTTGCTGCTTCTCATGCAGCGTCTGGACGTGTCGCCCGAAGAAACCTTGTTTGTCGGCGACTCCGCCATGGACGCCCGCTGTGCCCAACTGTCGAAGGTCCGTTTCGCCGCTCATCTGGGGGGCTATGCCGGACAGATGGGCGACCTGCTCCCCAACGTTTTGAGCTTTGGCAGTTATGACCAGTTCACAAGCTGGCTACTCGACCAATGTTCCGCACTGTTTCCCCACGTCAGTTCCACCTTTTCACGTCCCATCAACCTTCGTCCTTGAATCAGGAGTACTTATGAAACCCTTGCCATCACCAAGCCTGGCACTGTGCCTCGGTCTTTCTCTTTTCCTGAGCGTGTTTCTCACCGCTTGCGGAGGAGGAAAAGCCGCCGAGCCGGCGCCGGTCGCACCCCAGGCGACCGTGGCTGCCCCCCAGACGCCAGTCATTCGCTGCGCACCCTAAAGCGCGCAAATCGAAAACCACCTTCCCTCTTTTCACCGTTTGGAGTACCTAGCCATGAGCATCGATCGTCGTAATTTCCTGCGCGTGAGCGCCAGCACTGGCGCCGCCGCCGCTGCGTTGGCCGCGCTGCCCTTGAGCATTCGCAAAGCCCTTGCCGTTGAACCCGCCGTTCAAACCGGCACCATCAAGGACGTCAAGCACATCGTCATCCTGATGCAGGAGAACCGCGGCTTCGACCACTATTTCGGCACCATGAAAGGTGTACGCGGATATGGCGACCGCTTCCCGGTGCCGCTGGAGAGCGGCAAGCCGGTCTGGATCCAGTCCAATGGCACGACTGAAATCGCGCCGTTCCATCTGGATCCGAAATTGTTCAACGCCTTGCTCGCGCCCAGCACGCCACACAGTTTCTCGGACTCGCAGGCGGCCTGGAACCAGGGCAAGTTCGGCAACTGGCCCAAGTACAAGAACAACAATTCGATGGGCTACTACAAGCGCGAAGACATTCCGTTCCAGTTCGCGCTGGCCGAAGCCTTCACGATTTGTGACGCCTATCATTGTTCGATCACCACCGGCACCGACCCGAACCGGATCACCTTCTTCAGCGGCTCAAACTTCAATCCGGTGCTGGCAGCACAGGGCATCAATTGCACCGACACCGATTCCGAGCCCAACAACGTGCGCTGCTGGATCGGCAACCCGACCGTCGACAAGTGGCCAGTGCCGGGCTACACCTACAAGGACACGGCGTTCAAGTGGCCGACTCTGCCGGACCTTCTTGAAAAAGCCGGCATCAGCTGGCGCATCTACCAGGACCCCAACGACAACTGGACCGGTGCGATGCACGGCTGCCTGGCTTTTGAGAGTTTCCGCACGGCCCAGCCCGGCTCTTCCATCTACAAGAACGGCATGTCGCTGTGGACGCTGGACAACCTCGCCGCGGACGTCAAGAACGGCACGCTGCCGCAAGTCTGCTGGGTGCTGCCGCCGCAGGTGTTTTCCGAGCATCCGGGCGGCCCTTCCAGCCCCCTGAAAGGCAGCAACTTCACCGAACAGGTATTGAACGCGCTGACCGTCAACAGCGCGGTCTGGAGCAAGACGGCGTTCTTTTTGACCTTTGACGAAAACGACGGCCTGTTCGACCACGTGCCGCCGCCGGCCCCGCCGTCTTACAACGTCGACGGCAGCCTGGCCGGCAAGGCCACGCTCAAGCTCGACGGCGAGTACTTCTCGGACCCGGCAGGAAAATACCGCAAGCCCGAGGACACCATTTCGGGCAGCGTGCGGCCCTTCGGTCTGAGCGCGCGCGTCCCGATGTACGTGGTTTCGCCCTGGAGCAAGGGCGGCTGGGTGAGCTCGCAGGTGTTCGACCACACCTCCATCGCGCTTTTCCTGGAGAAGCGTTTTGACATCAGCGTTCCGAACGTCAGCCCCTGGCACCGGGCCGTCTGCGGCGACCTGACTTCGGCCTTCGATTTCACCCATCCGGGCGATGCGGTGCTGCCGAAGCTGCCCGATACCAGCAATTACGCCGTGCTGGACGCGCAACAGAGAACCATGCTGCCCTACAGCATTCCGTCCAAGCACCAGCCGCTGTTTCAGGAGTCCGGCACGCGCTTTTCGCGCAAGCTTCCCTATGAACTGCATGTCAACGCCACGGTCACGGCAGGCATCAGCGTTGCGCTGACGTTTGCCAACACCGGCACGCAGGGCGCCGTCTACCACGTCTATGACAAACTGCACCTCAATCGCATCCCGCGGCGTTATACCGTGGAAGCCGGCAAGACGCTGACCGACAGCTGGGATGTGTCGGCCGACCAGGGCAAGCACGACTTGTGGGTCTACGGACCGAACGGTTTTGTGCGCGTCTTCAAGGACGATGCGCCAACCGCGGCCAACCTGGCGAGCCCGGAATGCAAGGTTTGCTACGACGTCGCCAACGGGGACGTCTACGTCAAGTTCAGCAACAGCGGAAAACAGGCCTGCACGTTGACGATTCAGGACAATGCCTATGGCAGCGGCGGACCCTGGGTAGTGAAGGTCGAGGCCGGCAAGGTCGTGGAGCAATACTGGACACTGCGCAAGAGCGGCAACTGGTATGACTTCAACGTGACTGCCGACACCGGCAAGGCTTATCTGCGCCGCTTCGCCGGCCGGGTCGAAACCGGCCAGCATGGACTCAGCGACCCGGCGATGGGGACTGCGTAATACCCTTGCCGGCCCGCCCAATTCCTCAGGACTTGCCACCCGCCGATTTCTGCAATTGCGCGGGTGTGCCAGACCAGACCTCAAAGAAGCCATCGCGCTGTCTGGTTTGCAGCCAGGTCTCCCAGCGCGTATGTGCCAGGGCGGGGTCGGTCGCCGCCAACGAGTCTTGAGCTACGCCGACACTTATAGTTCCTCCGCCTTGGCCTTGCGACTCGGCACGGGCGCGTTGCATGATGCCCTGAATGCGCAGCAACTCCAGCTGGGTTGACACGGGCAGACTGTAGAGCAGCCAGCGTCGCCCGGCACCTGGCGCCTCCAGACCCATGGTGGACGAGGACGCCACCGACACCTGCATCGGCAACTGCTTGTCAATGGCCTCAAACCGGCCGGGCTCGCGCGGCGTCAGCTTGATGCTCAGCATGGGCACAGCACCAGCCGGTGGTGTCATGCGCGCATCAACCTGCAAGGCCACCATCAACTCGGTCGGGTTGGCATCCAACAACTCCTTGGGCAATTGCATCAGGCGTGGCAAGGAACGCAAGGGCACCCCGGTGCAGGCCACCAGCACCAGACACAAGGCAAAGCCGTGGAAAAGTCGTTTCATGGGAATTGACAGATATTGTTAATTGATGAATAATTATCGTATTGCAGAAACTAATTGTCAATATACAAGTATTTCTGCTCAGCGGTCTCGTTTCGATCCGTCCCACCCAAGGAGCCGTCATGCGCCCGTCCCCATTGGCTTCACGGCCGCCCATCGATCACCTGCAACGCATCCAGCGGCTCAGCCGCATCATGGCCTTGAGCTGCATGGCATTGATCACGCTATTGCCCTTGGCGCTGGTGGCGTACTGGGTCTCCACCAGCGCGCCGGAACTGGCAGCGCAAGGCAATCTCAAGGCCAGCGCCATGCAGTTGCCGCTGCAAGCCTGGCAACGCTGGGCTGGTGCGGCAGTCACTGCAGTTCCCCTCGCCCTGCTGCTGATCGGCCTGTGGCACGCCAAGCAGTGTTTTGACCAGTTTGCCAAGGGGCAGGTATTCACGGCACAGGCGACGACGCGCCTGCGCCGCTTTGCCGGCTGGGTGGCAGCGGCGGCGTTCGCAGCGATCGTGGCGGGCGCCGCCACCTCGGTGATCCTGACGCTGCAAAACCCGCCCGGCATGCGCCACCTGTCGGTGGGCATCAGCAGCAACCACTTGTTCACGCTATTTTTTGCCGCCGTGGTGTGGCTGATGGCCGCCGTCATCGGCCAGGGGCAGGCGCTGGCCGAAGAAAACGAGCACTTCGTTTAGCCCTGCATCTGCCTGCCATGCCCATCATTGTTCAACTCGACATCATGCTGGCCCGGCGCAAGGTGCGCTCCAAGGACCTGGCCGAACACGTCGGCATTACCGAAGCCAATATGTCCTTGCTCAAACAAGGCAAGGTCAAGGGTGTGCGCTTCGACACTCTGGAAAAGATCTGCGCTTACCTGCATTGCCAACCGGCTGATCTGCTGGTCTACCAGCCGCAAACCGACTCGCAGTAAAGATAAGCCGATGGGCAATTGAATTGCCCGTGTCCTCTTTGACCCCGGCAACGCACACTGCGCAGCGGGATGAAGATTCACATTGCCCTGCGCCTGGTGTGAGCCTGCCCAAGGCGACCTGCCCGCTGACCCGGCGGCTCATCTGAAACGGGTGAATCTCTTGCCGGTTTGATTTTATTGATCAAATCGGCCTATGGCCCCCGTGCTCATTGCGCAAGCAGCTACTAAAACAATAACAAATGCGGCACCGGTCGCCTGATTTTCAGCTTTACTTGGCGATCAGCAGCAGCATGCCGCGGCCACACAGACCGTACACCGTGGCCTCGCCACCGATCGGGTCTTCCGCGCCCGGCGCACGCACCTGCCCCGCGCCTTCGGCCCAGCCGCAGGTATCGGTGCTGCGATACCAGCTCTTGCCGTAGCCCGGCCACGGCAGACTGAAGTTGACCTGGGAGCTCCAGGCGTTATAGGCCACGTAGATGGCAGACGCCGTGTCGCCGAATTCGCTGCCATCCACGCGCCAGGCGATCGCATGGCTGGCCGGGTCATTGAAATAGGTTGCATCGGCCTGGTAGCCATCGGGCTTGAACCAGCGCAGTTGCTCCATCACGTTGCCGTTGTTGTCGACAGCGGAATAGAAATTTGCGGGACGCAAGGCCGCATGCGCCTTGCGGAATGCGATCATGCCCTTGGCGAAGGACTGGAAATTGCTCTGGTCAGTGCTCCAGCTCCAGCTGAGCCAGTTGGCGCTGGAATCGAGGTTGTAGGGGTTGTTGTTGCAGTTCAGGCTGCGCAGCGCTTCGTCGCCGCCCACCAGCATCGGCACACCGGCCGAGAGCATCATCAGTGCCAGACCGGTGCGCGCCGCCTGGCGCTGGTTGGCGGCAATGCCGCCCTGGTCCCAGCTGTTGTTATTGTCGTCGCCGCCATCGCTGGGGCCTAGCGGCCAGGCCTGGGTGTTGTTCTTGCCGTTGCAGCTGTACAAATCCTTCAGCGTGAAGCCGTCGTGCGCGGTGATGAAGTTGACCGAGTGCCAGGGCTTGCGGCCGTCATCGCCATACAGGTCGCTGGAGCCGGAAAAGCGGGTGGCCATTTGGCCGGTGGTGACGACCACCGAGCCAAGCTTGTTCTGCGCTTTGCGCAGCGTGTCACGGTAGATGCCATTCCACTCGGCCCAGCCGCTGGGGAAGCCGCCGACCTGGTAGGAATTGCCGCCTATGGCCCAGGGTTCGGCAATCAGGTCCACGCCGCTGCCGCCG
Organism: uncultured beta proteobacterium; assembly: GCA_963810395.1. Taxonomy (GTDB): domain Bacteria; phylum Pseudomonadota; class Gammaproteobacteria; order Burkholderiales; family Burkholderiaceae_C; genus Rhodoferax. Next base: position 368,895 of record CAWENC010000001.1, read on the forward strand.
GCTGCGGGCCGGGGCGGCAGCTCGGCGACGATGCGGTTGAGCGCATTGGCCGAATCCATCTTGTCGAAGTTGTAGCAGCCGTGCTCGCAGGTGTTGCCCAGCACCGACGCCAGGTCGAAGCGGTAGCCGTCCACGCCCAGCGTGTCGCGCCAGTAGGCCAGCGAGTCGACGATCAGATTCTGTGCCACCGGGTTGTGCGTGTTGTAGTTGCCGCCCACACCGGTGTTGTCCCACGACGACTGGCGGTCTGTGGTCAGGCTGTAGTAGGTCGGGTTGTCCAGACCGCGCATGCCGTAGATGTTGTAGGTGCTGGTGTCGGCCGGATTCCAGGCACCGCCCTCGCCGGTGTGGTTGTAGACCACGTCGATCAGCACCTTGATGCCCTGGTCATGGAAGGCCTTGACCATCGCCTTGAACTCGCGCGTCGGGCCGCCGGCTGTCTTGTCGTAGGCAAAGCGGCGGTCCGGCGCAAAGTAGTTCAGCGTCATGTAGCCCCAGTAGTTGTCGCCGGTGTCGGAATTCGGATCGGCATCGTTGGTGTCGTTCTGGGTTTCCTGCACCGGCAGGAACTCGACCGCGGTGACGCCCAGGCTGGCCAGATAGGCCGCCTTCTGGCCCGCGCCCTTGTAGGTGCCGCGGTAGGCCGCGGTGACGCTGGCGTCGTTCATGGTCAGGCCGCGCACATGGGCTTCGTAGACGATATCGTCCTTGAAGGCGCGGGTCGGCTTGGTGCCTATGGACTGGGTGTCGCCCGTCAGCACGATTCCCTTGGGTGCGACCGAGCCGGTGTCCTGATTGCGGTACAGCGCGCCGCTGGCATACACGGTGCCGTTGGCCATGGTCACGGTCATCGGGTCATGGCTCAGCTCCAGCGCATACGGATCGGTCAGCAGCTTGTTGGGGTTGAAGCGGTTGCCCGCCGCGTCCACGTCGCTGATGAATCCGATGGCCGAACCCTTGGTCCAGCTTGCGCTGTACGGCCAGTTCGGCCCCCAGGCGCGGTAGCCGTAGTACACGGTGCCGACGATGCCGTAGCTGGCCAGCGTGGTCATTGGAAGGCTCAGGCTCCACACGCCGCCCGCTCCCTGGGTCATGGCGCTGCGGATCTTTTCCACGGTCCCGGTCGGGCTGCTGTAGAGGTACAGCTCGACGCGCTGCGCGCTGCTCGAATAGACCTTGAAGCTGATGTTGGCCTGGCTGGCGTCATAGCGGGCGCCGAGCTGGGTCGCATTGATGGCGGCCTGCGCCAGCGGACTGCCCCACAAGCAGCAGCCGAGCACGGCTGCAAGGAAAATTCGGCGGTAATCCATTGACTTTTCTCCTGCTGTTTTTAATAGAGTTGAAAGAAACAAGTTTTGGCTGATGTGTAACTATGTAGTTAAACGACACAAAGTCTAGTCGAATGGTTTTACTTTCTTACCGGGGTAAACCCGTTGTTTATCAATGAACATTCAGAGAATTAGCTAAAGTTTCGAGATAAAAATCTAGTTAAACAACAAGCTATGAATCTTTCCAGAAATGATGCCACGCCAAACCCCGTTCAGCCTAGCGGGAGGATCAGGCTGGCGGGGTGCTCAGCTCCGCGGCCCACCCGCGCACTCAATGAAACTCCCGGCTCGCCGTCGTCAAGCCGCCCAGCAAGGGCGTGAGGTCTCTGAGCCGTTTGGCGATCAGGTGGCGCACCTCGCCGCCACTCTCCTCATCGCGCTGCCACACGCCATGGACCGCCAGCAAGCGTGAACGCAGCAGCTCGGTGCGCTGCTTCTCCTTGAGTGCTTTCCACACAATCACATTCACGCTGCCGGTCTCGTCCTCCAGCGTGACGAACACCACGCCTTTGGCGGTCTGGGGCTGCTGCCGCATGGTGACGATGCCGCAGGCCCGGACCAGCCGGCCACTGGGCAAGTCGCGCAGTTGAGCGGCTGTCATCAGCTTCTGTTTTGATAGCTGGCTGCGCAGGAAAGACACGGGGTGCGACCTTAAAGTCAAGCCAAGCGCGGCGTAATCGAAGACCACTTCCTCGACTTCGCTGGCGGGGAACAGCGCCAGAGAGTCTTCTTCTACCGGCACCGCCCGCAGCAGCGGTGGCGCGGGCTTGAGGGCACTGGCGTCCCACACCTGCTGGCGGCGGTGGCCCGACAGGCTGACCAGCGCATCGGCACTGGCCAGCGCCTTGAGGTCACCCTGATCGAGTTCAGCGCGCAGGGCCAGATCTTCGGTGCCGGTGAAAGCCGCCGCAAGGCGCGCGGCGACGATGCGTTGCGCAGCGGATTGGACCAAACCGCCCACCAGGCGCAAACCGAGACGAACAGCGGGTTGACGCCGGATGCATGGCTCCAGCGTGCAATCCCAGTCACTGTGCGTCACGTCCACCGCATTGACCTGCACACCATGGCGCTGCGCGTCCTGCACCAGCTGCGAGGGACCGTAAAAACCCATCGGCAGGCTATTGAGCATGGCGGCCAGATAGCAGGCGGGTTCGTGGTATTTGAGCCAGCAGCTCACATACACCAGCAGCGCAAAACTGGCGGCGTGGCTCTCGGGAAAACCGTATTCGCCAAAGCCTTCGATCTGCTTGAAGATGGTGTCGGCAAATTCCTGCGTGTAGCCGCGCGCCACCATGCCGCCGACCATGCGATCATAAAAATGGTGCACACCGCCCTTGCGCTTCCAGGCCGCCATGGAGCGGCGCAGGCTGTCGGATTCACCGGCACTGAAACCGGCCGCCAGCATGGCAATCTGCATCACCTGCTCCTGAAAAATCGGCACGCCCAGGGTGCGCTTCAAGGCTTCTTTGAGGGCCGGGCTGGGGTACACCACCTGGTCCGGATGCTCACGCGCCTTCAGGTAGGGATGCACCATGCCGCCCTGGATCGGGCCCGGGCGCACGATCGCGACTTCGATCACCAGATCGTAATAACAGCGCGGTTTGAGGCGCGGCAGCATGCTCATCTGCGCCCGGCTCTCGATCTGGAACACCCCCACGGTATCGGCCTTGCAGATCATGTCGTAAGTGGCCGTGTCTTCCGCCGGGATATCCTGCATCCGGAAGGTGTCGCCGCGCTGCGCGCTGATCAGGTCCAGGCAGCGGCGAATGGCGCTCAGCATGCCCAGGGCCAGCACATCAACCTTGAGCAGACCCATGGCATCGAGATCATCCTTGTCCCACTGGATGATGCTGCGCTCGGGCATGGCGGCGTTCTCCACCGGCACCAGGCGCGTGAGCTTGCCCTGGGTCAGCACAAAGCCGCCCACGTGCTGGCTGAGGTGACGTGGAAAGCGTTGGATCTGGCGGCTCAGGTGCAGCCAGAGCGCCAGCAACTCCGCCGTGGGCTGAACAAAGGTTTCACCCAGCCAGTCCAGCGCCGCTTGCAGCCGCTCGGCCAGCACCTCGCGGCTGTACATGCCGGGGTGCTCCCTGGCCAGCGCCGTGATCAGGGCCTCATCAATGCCGAGCGCACGCCCGACGTCACGCAAGGCACTGCGCGGGCGGTAGCTGACCACGACCGCGGTCAGCGCGGCGCGCTCGCGCCCGTACTTTTCGTAGATGTACTGGATCACCTCTTCACGGCGCTGGTGTTCAAAATCCACGTCAATATCGGGCGGCTCATTGCGCTCTCTGGAGATGAAACGCTCAAACAGCATGTTCGTGCGCGAGGGATCGACCTCGGTCACGCCCAGACAGTAGCAAACCGCCGAATTGGCGGCCGAGCCGCGCCCCTGGCACAGGATGTGGCGGCTGCGGGCAAAGGCCACGATGTCGTGCACCGTCAGGAAGTACATCTCGTACTTCAGGTCAGCGATCAGTTCGAGTTCATGCTCGATCTGATGCTGCACACTGGCTGGAATGCCCTGCGGGTAGCGCCGGCTGGCACCCTCAAAAGTGAACTGGCGCAGGGTCTGCGCCGGGCTCAGGCCCGGCAGAACCGTTTCCACCGGATACTGGTAGCGCAACTCATCCAGGCTGAAGTTGCAGCGTGCCGCCACGGTCAGCGTGTTGGCCAGCAATTCTGCCGGGTAGATTTGCCCCAGCCGCTCCAGAGGACGCAAATGCGCTTCGGCATTGGGCTGCAGGGCAAACCCACACTCATGCACCGGCAAGCCCCGCCGCACGGCGGTGATCACGTCCTGCAGCGGTTTGCGCGAACGCAGGTGCATGTGCACGTTGCCGGCCGCCACCAGCGGCACACCGGTGAGCTTCGATAACTGCTCCAGCCGGTGCAGCAACAGCGCATCGTCCAAGCCCAGCAGCAACTCCACGGCCAGCCATACATTTGAGCCAAAAATGGCTCTGGCCCTTATGCATATTGCGCAAGCAGCTTCCATATTGATAGCAGACGGCAGAGCCAGCAAAACTTCGCAACCGGCCAGCGTGGCCCAATCCGCGTCTGGCCAGGCCACCTGATAGCGGCCCTTGGGCGCGGCACGCCGCGCCAGCGTGATGAACTCGCACAGATTGCCCCAACCGGCAAGATGATGCGCCAGCACAATCACGGTGAAACCCACTCCCCCACCTGTAGCCGCCACCACGAACTCGGCGCCTGGCAGCAACTTCAAACCCAGCTTCCTGGCTTCGGTGTGGGCCCGCACCACACCGGCTACCGAGCATTCATCCGTCATGGCCAAGGCCGCGTAGCCCAGCGTGTGCGCCCGCGCCACCAGTTCTTCCGGGTGCGAGGCGCCACGCTGGAAGCTGAAGTTCGACAGGCAATGCAGTTCGGCGTAGGCCAGGCGCTCATCGGGCCGAGCAGACGCCGCTTGCAAATCGGAGGGCAATGACATGCGCATGGTGAACAGCAAGGCACCCAAGCCAGTTTGCCTTTTAACTGTATGAAACTACAGTATAGGCGCTTTAAAATTTGAAACAGCATGCGCTTCAAGAGAGCGATGGAATGGCGCCGGTTTTGACCGTCTGGCAACATTCTTGTAAGCAACTATTGATACCTGTAACTACCTGTTGCAAAATCATCACGACAAGTTCGGAAATCCTCTGCATATCAAGCTCGTTGGAAACTTGCACCCGAGGCCATCGTCAACTCATTGAAAAAACGGAAAGACCCGGGATCAAACTCTTCAGGCGCTTTACTGATTTGGCAAGTCGAATTTTTATGACAACTCACACATTCTGAAAGGTAATAAACAAAATGACTCCAGAACCAGAAGGTAAAAAGACACCGTTCGTCGTCCAGTGGCGCGATGGTTTCAAGGTCAACATTCCCCAGGTCGATCAAGAGCACAAGCACCTGTTTACGCTCGTCAAGGCGCTCAATTTGCAGTCCGTCGATCAAACTGTGGAAGAACTGCTCAACTACGTTGTCACGCACTTTTCGAACGAACAATCGCTGATGGAAAAGAGCGGCTATCCGGCCTTCGAACAGCACCTGAAGCTGCATGAAGAGTTTGGCGCCGAGGTTGCCGGATTTCTTGGCAGCGGAGAAGCCTGGTCAGAGGATCGCATCCAGGAACTGCGGCGTTTCCTGAACAAATGGCTCATCGGCCACATCATGACCCACGACCTGCGCTTCGGAAAATGGTACGAGGAACACCATAACGCTCCGGCTGCCCCGGTCGCCCATGCGCCCGTAGAACACAAGGGATTTTTCGCCCGCCTGTTCGGAAGATAACAAAACCGGCCGAGCTCAGGCAAACAACCCGTGCAAATACCAGTCCGGGTCGGTAGCGGGCTGCGCCCCCAGCCCGCCCAGCCGCTGGCGGTAAACCCAGAGCAAACCCATGCGCTCGCTGCGCGCCAGAAAATAGTCACGCAAGGCGCAATCGCTTGCCACCCACCAGCCCGCTTCGAGCCGCTGCGGACCGGCCAGCAGGGTCAGCGGGCCTGAGTACTGCGGGCGGTTGCGATGCAGCGCCAGCTTCAGTGGCGGCGTCAAAAGCCAGGTCGGATACAGCGCCTCGATTTTCAAATTGTTTGCATCCTTCAGACTGGCGGCTCCTGCCCTGCCTGCACTGGCAGCTATTAGTTGTGCAGCGTTTGTGGCCGGACTCCAGCGCTGCATCCGCTCTGGCCGGTAGTCGGCATCGGCTTGCATCTGCAACACGTTTGCGGCTCCGAGGCGTGCGCTCAGGCGCTCCAGCAGACATTGCAGGCTGTCGCCGGGGCGCTGCTCGTCGGGCAGCAAACTGCTCGTTTCGCCACCCAGTTTTTGCGTTTCCAGCGTGCGTAAATGCAGGTACTGCACCGGCGCGGGCAAGCTGATATGCGCCAGTTGTTCGGCCAGCAGCCGCTGCAGGTGCGCCATGTTTCCGGCCGGCTCGGCGCTGCGCAGCACCAGTTCACCCTGGGTGGCGGTGTTGCGTCGGGGATCCATGGTCCAGCGCAACACCAGGGCCAGCGCGCCAACGTGGCGCAGCTGCAACCACACCTGCAATTGATTCAGCAAGCGGCGTGCGCCAAACAGCAGCGCCGGGGCGGTCTCGACCTGGGCGCCAAGCTCCAGCGTGGCCTCAAAAACCTCAGGCAACACCAGCCAGGGGTAGAGCTCGGGCTTTTGGCCATAGGCGCAATCGAGCGCATCGAGCAGCGGCGCACCAAAGCGCCGCGCCACGCCGCCACGCGGCAGCGCACGCAGCTGCCCCCAGTGGGTGCAGCCGATTCTTGCCAGGGTCGCCAGATGCGGCCGCGCCGCCGCCAGCGCGGCGAGCGGCAGATCGTCAGGCTGGGTGCGTGCCAGCCCGGCCTCATGGAGCCGCCCAATTGCTATCAAAGATGTAGCTCCTCGCGCATACTGGACGGAGGCTACAGGCTTATTTGACTCAAATATTTGCTGCAGCAGCGGCTTCCGGCCACCCCACAGGCGCTCACTCGCCGAGACCTCCAGCAGCAGTGCATCGTCCAGCAGCGCGACCCTGGGTGTGAACTGCAAGGCCCACCAGCCCAAGGCGTCCAGCGCATCGGGTAAATCAGTCGGCAGGTCGTCAACCCGCAAAGCAATCCAGTGCATCAGCGGGTCTCCCTGGCCGATCTCGCCTGGCCGGCACCCAAAGCCAGTAACGCTCCCAGGCGGGCATGGCGGGCGGTCAGGGTCAGCGCCTGCGCCAGTGGTGGACCGCGTCGCTTCAGAATATGCACCCGCAAAGCGTCATCCGAAGCCCCTGCAATCACACCCTCCCCGGTCGATAAACCGGCGGTCTGACTGGAGATCAGCAGCCGCAGCACGGCTGGCGTTGACTCACGCTGTGCCGGGTCGGGCCGCATGACAAACAAGAGCTTGCTGTAGCTATGCGCGGCGATTTGCAGACGCCGCAATTGCTCGGCGCGCACCTGCGGCAACCAGGCCAGCACAGCAGCCACATCAGCGCAGCGCAGCGCCTGCTCGGCCGCCCACAGGCGAGCCGCAGGGGCCGCAACACTCACCCACAACAGCCGCCGCGGATCCAGACCCTGCGCATGAAGCCCGGGTCCAAACGGCACATGCGGCGCGCCCACCAGCACCACAGGACCGGTAACAGCAGGCTTCATGCGAGATAAATGCGCCAGGCCCGGCAGCAGCAAGCGCCACTCATGCTGGCCGCTTTGCGCCTGCAAAATTTCGCTGACCGCTCCGACTGGCCAGCCGCCCCCAGGCAACTGGGCGTCCAGCGCCGGATGACCCGTGGCAAGGGTGGCGTCGGCAGCGCTGGCCAGCGTATCGGCACGCCAGACGGCATCGCCAAAGTCGATTGAAGCAGCGGCTAAACGGGTGACCACGATGACAAATGACTCAAAACAGGTTGCATTTAACTGTATAAATAAACAGTATAGTCATTTGCGCCATCGGGGCTTGTCTTTTTGAAAGCAGGAGCGTGTCGGTATCATTGGCCCATGCTTGCTGGCTCTGACTTTCACCTTGACACCGGCGCCTGGCGCAGTGCGCTGATGCGAGGGGCGGCCAGCTGGTGGCACATGATCCGGTTTGGCGCCATTGTTCTGGTGCTGGCGTTGTCGCCTTCGACCTACAACCGGACCAATCGCGCCATCACGTCACAACATATCTACGCCAGCACCTGGCAGGTTTTGCCCTGGTTCACAGCGCTGGCCGCGCTGCTCAGCCTGGTGCTGATCCGGATCGTGGTGGTGACCGCCCTGAGCTACGGCCTGTCGCAATACGCGCTGCAAATGGTGGTGCGCGTGCTGGTGCTGGAGCTGATTCCGCTGTCGGCGGCGCTGTTTGTTGCGCTGCGCGCCGGATTGGCCTTCAGCGCCGTGGCGCCTGGGATCGCAGCGCAGACCCACAGCTATTCAGGCGCGCGCCTGAGCCTGGAACTTCTGCGCCATGAACTGGTGCCACGGGCGCTGGCCAGCGCTCTTTCGGTACTGACACTGGCCCTGCTCAGTAGCGTGATTGCACTGGTACTGGCCTATCTCACGGTTTACGGCCTGTCGCTCTGGGGCCTGCCGGGCTACACGCGCACCGTCGGCCAGGTGTTTGACCCGGTCGTCACACTGGGCTTTGTCGCCAAAAGCATCTTCTTTAGTCTGGCGGTGGCGGTGGTGCCAATGGCTGCCCGTCTGGAAGCGCCACGCCAGAGCGCGACCGACGACGACATTGTGCAGCCCGGTGCGGTGCGTCTGTTTTTGGTACTACTATTGATCGAGGCTGCTTCCCTGGTAATCAAGTACATCTGAACACTCTCACACGCATGCAACCCGAATCCGAATCCCCGCCCGCCATTGCCCAGATTGAACGCAAGGCGATCCTGTTGCTGATCCTGGTCACGACACTGGTGCTGGGTTTTTTGCTCTATGTGATGTATGCGCGCGGCGTGTTTGAGAGCACACAACAACTGGTGCTGGTGGCGGATGATTCCGAGGGCGTCATCGTTGGCATGGACCTGACCTTCTCGGGTTTTCCCATCGGGCGCGTGCGGCGCATCGAACTTGGCCCGGATGGCAAGGCCCGCATGCTGATCGACGTGCCACGCAAAGACGCGCGCTGGCTGCGAACATCGAGCATCTTCACCATGGAGCGCGGCATGGTGGGCGAAACCCGCATCCGCGCTTTCAGCGGCATCCTGAGCGACCCGCCGCTGCCGGAAAACGCCGAGCGCGGCGTGCTGCGCGGAGATAGCAGCGCCGAAATTCCACGCCTGATGGCATCGACCCGTGCACTGCTTGAAAATCTGGAGAACATGACCGGGCCCGAATCCGACATCAACACCACGCTGGGCCACCTGAAGACCGTCAGCGAGCGCTTGACCGGCCGCTACGGCGTGCTGACCGCGGCCCTGGGCAGCGAGGACAGCGCCAAAAAAATCATCACCACGCTCGACCGGACCAACGCGCTGCTGGCCAATGCCGACCGTCGGATCTTTGGCGCCAACGGCGTGATGGACGACACCCAGGCTGCAGTCACTCAGCTCACCGGCGTGCTGTCCGATGTTCGCACCAGCCTGAAAAAAGTCGACGCCGTGCTGGCCGAGGCCCAGGCCGTGGGCGCCAATGCGCGCGTTGCCAGTACCGACCTGGGAGCGTTGCGCGCTGAGGTGGAAGCGAGCCTGCGCAAGGTCAGCCAGCTGGTGGACGAGGTCAACCGCAAATGGCCATTTGCCCGTGACACGGAGATCAAGCTGCCATGACACCAGATCGGAGCCTTGATTCATTGCGTCATCGCGAGGCTGCAGGCCGTGACGATCCTTGCTGGCGTGCTGGCGCCATGGATGGCCGCGCTTCTGTCATGTCCCGTTCCCTCAACCTGATGTTGGGCCTCACCTTGCTGTTGAGCGCTTGCGCCAACAAACCAGTGCCGCCCGACTGGCAGGCCAACGCCTCTGCCGCGCTTAAGAGCTTTTCATCGGCTTATCTGGGCGGCAACACGCGTCTGGCCGACTTCGAGCTGGCCCGCGCCAGATCGGAGCTGGCCAGCACCGGCCGCGCCGATTTGCTGGCGCGCGCCGAACTCACGCGCTGTGCCGTTCGCGTCGCCAGCCTGGAGTTCGACGGCTGTGCCGGCTATCAACCGCTGGCCGCAGACGCCAGCGCCAGCGAGCAGGCCTATGCGGCTTTTCTGACCGGGCGCTGGCGCGGAGTCGACGCCGCGCTGCTGCCAGTGCAGTACCGGGCTCTGGCACTGGATGCGGCAGCCGACAAACCAGCCAGCAGCCCGGCCCGGCCCGGCAGCCTGCTGGGCGCCATTGAAGACCCGTTGGCGCGCCTGGTGGCGGCTGGTGTGCTATTACAAAGAGAGCTGGTTACGCCCGTCGATATTGGCCTGGCGGTCGATTCGGCCTCTGGCCAGGGCTGGCGTCGGCCGCTGCTGGCCTGGCTCGGGGTGCAGCTCAAGCGGGCGCGCGATGCGGATGACGCTGCCGCAGCCAAGCAGATTCAGCGGCGCATCGACATGGTCTTGCAAGGCGCACCCAAAGTTCCTTGAAGCGGATGCTGTCAGTGCACCGGATGCTCCACCGTTCTGCCAATGTCGGGCCAGAGGTGGTGCAGATAGACCCAGGCGATCAAACCGACGCACATCATCAGCAGCGAGGTGACCGCCATCATCACCGTTGAATGCATGACCAGCGGTGCAATCACGCCGGCCACCAGGCCATTGGCGGATGAGCCGATAAACGCCTGCAAGCTTGAGGCCATGCCGCGCCGATCCGGATGCAGGTCCAGCACCAAGAGCGTCACCACCGGCACCATCATGGCCCAGCCGAAGGCAAAGATGGCCAGCGGAAAAAGTGCCCATGACGCTTCGGCCTTGAACAGCAGATTGGCCCCCAAGTTGAGCAGTGCGATCAGCAGCATGATTGAAAAACCGTATTTGATCTGCTGCTTGGGCGCGACTCTGCCGGCCATGCGACCACTGACCCAGGCACCCCCCATGATGCCGCTGATGGTGAGCACAAAAAACCAGAAGAACTGCGTCGGCGCCAGGCTCAGGTGATCGCCCAGGAAAGCCGGGGCCGACAGGACATACAGGAACATGCCATTGAACGGCACGCCACTGGCCAGCGCCAGCAACAGAAAGCGCGGGTCCAGGCCAAGTTTCCAATAGCCCTGCAGCAGGTTGCTGACTTTGAGCGGCTGGCGCTGCGTCAAGTGCAGGGTCTCGGGCAGCAATTTGTAATTCGCGACCCACAGCGTGACACCGACGGCGGTCAGAAACCAGAACACACTGTGCCAGCCGAAATGCACAAACAGCCAGCCGCCGATGATCGGGGCGATGGCCGGCGCCACGCCAAAATAGATCGTGATCTGGCTCATCACCTTTTGCGCCTGGGCCGGAGCGAACATGTCGCGCACCACCGCGCGCGACACCACAATGCCGGCGCCCGTGGTCAGCCCCTGCATCGCCCGGAAAAACACCAGCTGGCCGATGTTTTGCGACAGGGCGCAACCGGCCGAGGCCAGGGTGAACGCGGCCAGCCCCCACAAGACCACCGGTCGCCGCCCCAGGCTGTCCGAGATCGCACCGTGAAACAGGCTCATGAAAGCAAACCCGAACAGATAAGCCGAGAGCGTTTGCTGCATCTCGACCGGTGTCGCGCCGACTGATTGGGCAATGCCCGAAAACGCCGGAATGTAGGTGTCGATCGAAAACGGCCCCAGCATGCCCAGCACCGCCAGCAGTACGGCAAGCGCCCAGCGCGGTGCGCGCCAGAGTTGCTGTGCGTCCGGGTTCATGTGGGCCGCGTCAGCTTGCCACGCCCAGCAGCGTGACCAGCACGATCACCACGCCCAGGACCAGGTTCACCATCACCCAGGTGCGAATCTGCGCCAGTGCCACGCCAGCCGCAGGCCACGCCGCAGCCGTCAAGGCAGCTGTGAGGCGCTGGTAAAGCACAAACCGGAGATAGCCAAAGACAGCCAGCATGACCAGTCCCAGCAGCGCCATCACCATCCATTCGAGCGGCATATTGAACTTGACGCCGGACTGCGCCATCTGCCTGGCGGTGCGGCCAATCATCCAGCTGCCGCTGGCCACGGCCAGCACGGCGAGCACCGAGATGGCGTTGAAAAAGCGGCCCAGAATGGCGTGCATCACGCGCACCCTGTCGGGGGCCGCCAATGTCGCCAGGGCCGGGCGCAAGAAGAACTGGGCAAACACCATGCCGCCAATCCAGACGATGACAGACAGCAGGTGAATGGTTTTAAGTGCGGCGTAAAACATGGGTCAGCTCGGTATAGGGTTATGTGGTGCGCAGTGGGCAAGCGCGGTTGATGATGCCACAGCTGGCGTGAGGAACGCGAGGCCAAGGATATAGGGGCTGATGATCAGCCCGCATGCGGAATGCCACTCAACATTCCACTTTGCAGGCCTTTCACGCGGAACTCCCGATGCCGAGTCTAAATAGGCTGAAAGGGCAGGGACTTACGTGGCGGTGGCATTGACTTAGCGGACAACGACTTGTCCTGCGATCATTCCAGTATGACGATTCAACATAGACTTTCTGAAGTGTTTGTGGAGACCGTGGCCTATCACACTGGGGCACTTTGATGCCCTAAGATACCGGCGTCGGGAGAGTGAAAGTTTATATTGATCTCCCAGCGCCTCGTCGCGAGCGCATCCCGAAATTCCGATATCTTTCAAGGAGTCCACTGATGTCAAACATCGCATTTCTCGGCACCAGCCTGCTTGGCGGCGCCTTTGCCGAAGCCGCCGCCAAGCGGGGAGACACTGTGACCGCGTGGAACCGCTCGCCCGACAAAGTTCGAACTCTTGCGCAGTTCGGTGTCATTGCCGCAGCCAACGCGGCCGAGGCGGTCCGGGCAGCGCAACGGGTTCACCTGGTGCTCAAGGATGACGACGTGGTTGAAGAGGTACTGGCGGCAGCGCGCGCCGGTTTGTCGCCTGATGCCATCATCATTGATCACACCACCACGCTTCCGACGCGCACCGCGGTGCGTGCCGAACGACTCAAGGCCGAGGGGCTGAAGTACCTGCACTGCCCGGTTTTCATGGGCCCTCCAGCGGCGCGCAATGCGCAGGGCACGATGCTGGTCGCCGGGCCAAGGCTGCTGTTCGAAGCAGTCAAGTCCGATCTCGCCAAAATGACGGGCCGACTGGAATACATGGGCGAGCGCACCGATCTGGCGGCTGTGAATAAACTGTTTGGTAACGCCATGATCATCGGCGTCGCGGCGGTGATGGCTGACGTATTGACCATGGCGCAGGCGAGCAACGTCGGTGCCGAAGACGCCATCAGACTGCTCGGCTTGATCGACTTGAATGCGATTGTGGCCGGACGTGGCATGAATATGGCGAAAGGGAATTTCACCCCAAGCTTTGAGCTAGCGATGGCGCGCAAGGATATTGGGCTGATGCTCGAGACTGCGGGGGATCGCCCGATGGCGGCACTGCCGTCGGTGGCAGCCCGCATGGACCAGCTCATCGCGGCCGGGCACGGCGCCAAGGACTCCAGCGTCCTTGGCATCGACGCGGTGCAGCCAAAATAGTGACCCCCCCCTCAACGGATTCAGTTATTCCAGACCTTGTTACCTGGCTGTGCTATCGTTTCTGAATGCGCACACTGTCCCAAAAAGATTGGATTCTCCTCATCCTGATCACGCTGTTTTGGGGCATCAATTGGCCGATCATGAAGATCGGCGTGACCGAGTTTCCACCGCTGACTTTTCGGACCCTCTGCATGATTGGTGGCCTGCCCGCCATCTGGCTGGTGGCTCGATTGCGCGGCATCTCGCTTCGCATTCCACAGGGGCAACTGGTGACCATCGCCAAGCTCTCCATACCCAACATGATTGTCTGGCATTTATTTGTCATTCTTGGGGTCAGGATGCTGTCGTCGGGACGCGCTGCGATACTCGGCTACACGATGCCGGTTTGGGCGGTACTCAGCGGCTTGCTGTTTTTCCGCGAACGGGTAACACCGATGGCCTGGCTTGGGGTTGCCTGCGCGCTGGCTGGCGCATTGCTGCTGCTGTCGAGTGAATTCGCGACCTTGAGCGGGCATCCGCTGGGCAGCGTGCTTGTGCTGGCCGCAGCCGCCAGTTGGGGCTACGGCACCGTCGCGCTGAAGAAGTCCAAAATCGACATGCCCACCTTGGCACTCACTTTCTGGATGCTGGCCATCACGACCCTGGCGATGGGGGCGGCGGCGGTGCTGTTCGAGCGTTCAGCCTGGCGCTGGCCGAACGCCATTGAATGGGGCGCTATCGTCTTCAATGCCATCATCGTGTTCGGCTTTGCCCATGTCGTGTGGTTTCAACTGGCCCGCACGCTGCCGCCAATTGCCTCCAGCTTGTCGGTGATGATGATTCCGGTCGTCGGGGTGTTTTCCGGCGCCTGGATGCTGGGCGAAACGCCGCACTGGCAAGACTATGCGGCCATGGGGCTGATTCTGGCGGCGATGACTACGGTTCTAGTCAAGCCACGCTCTGCCGCCGAGTAACTTTGGCAATGGATCTCCCACGCCAGGGAGTGGCCAAAAGAAACGTGGCAAAACGATGCGGCCATTGGCAACCAGCATTAGTTTTACTGCCCATGTCTTGAAAATCGGGCAAAAAGCCTTATCATTAGCACTCGTAAGAGTTGAGTGCTAACAGGTCTTTGTCCTTTTGCAATTATCTCTTCAAGTTAATGAGCGCCAACTTTTTGGTTGGCGCTGTTGATTTTTAACCCCTGTTTCAAAACCAAGGAGCTCCCATGAAACTTCGTCCTCTGCACGACCGCGTGATTGTCAAACGCGTCGAAAACGAAACCAAAACTGCCTCTGGCATCGTCATTCCTGATAGCGCTGCCGAAAAGCCTGATCAAGGCGAAGTGCTGGCCGTGGGTCCCGGCAAGAAGAACGACAAGGGCGAACTCAGCCCGATGGCCGTCAAAGTGGGCGACCGCGTGCTGTTTGGCAAGTACAGCGGCCAGACCGTCAAGGTTGATGGCGACGAGTTGCTCGTGATGAAAGAAGACGACCTCTTCGCCGTGGTTGTGAAGTAATTTCTCAACCCCTTCCTGTCTAACTAATTTATTGAATCTGGAGTCCTAACATGGCAGCAAAAGACGTAATTTTCGGCGGCGAAGCCCGCGCACGCATGGTCGAGGGTGTCAACATCCTGGCCAACGCCGTCAAGGTAACCCTCGGCCCCAAAGGCCGCAACGTGGTGCTTGATCGCAGTTTCGGCGCCCCGACCGTGACCAAGGACGGTGTGTCCGTGGCCAAGGAAATCGAACTCAAGGACAAACTGCAGAACATGGGCGCGCAGATGGTCAAGGAAGTCGCTTCCAAGACCTCCGACATCGCCGGCGACGGCACCACCACCGCCACCGTGCTGGCGCAAGCCATCGTGCACGAAGGCATGAAATACGTGGCCGCCGGCATGAACCCGATGGACCTGAAGCGCGGTATCGACAAGGCTGTGACGGCCCTGATCGCCGAACTGAAGAAGGCTTCCAAAGCCACCACCACTTCCAAGGAAATCGCCCAGGTTGGCTCGATTTCGGCCAACTCCGACGAAGCCATCGGCAAGATCATCGCTGATGCGATGGACAAAGTCGGCAAGGAAGGCGTGATCACCGTGGAAGACGGCAAGTCGCTCGACAGCGAACTCGACGTCGTCGAAGGCATGCAGTTTGACCGCGGCTACCTGTCGCCCTACTTCATCAACAACCCGGAAAAACAAGCCGCTCTGCTGGACAACCCGTTTGTGCTGCTGTACGACAAGAAAATCAGCAACATCCGTGACCTGCTGCCGACACTGGAGCAAGTCGCCAAGTCGGGCCGTCCGCTGCTGATCATCTCGGAAGATGTCGAAGGCGAAGCGCTGGCAACTCTGGTGGTCAACACCATCCGTGGCATTCTGAAGGTTGTCGCTGTCAAGGCCCCAGGCTTTGGCGATCGTCGCAAGGCCATGCTGGAAGACATCGCCATCCTGACCGGCGGCAAGGTGATTGCTGAAGAAGTCGGCATGTCGCTCGAAAAAGTGACGCTGGCTGACCTCGGCTCGGCCAAGCGCATCGAAGTGGGCAAGGAAAACACCATCATCATCGACGGTGCTGGCGCTGCTGCTGACATCGAAGCCCGCGTCAAACAAGTGCGCGTGCAAATCGAAGAAGCCACTTCCGACTACGACCGCGAAAAACTGCAAGAGCGCGTGGCCAAGCTGGCTGGCGGTGTTGCCGTGATCAAGGTCGGCGCTGCCACCGAAGTCGAAATGAAAGAAAAGAAAGCCCGCGTTGAAGACGCCCTGCACGCAACCCGCGCTGCCGTGGAAGAAGGCATTGTGGCTGGTGGCGGCGTCGCGCTGCTGCGCGCCAAGCAGGCTGCCGGCAAAGTCAAGGGTGACAACGCTGACCAGGACGCTGGCATCAAGCTGGTGATGAAGGCGATTGAGTCGCCGCTGCGCGAGATCGTTTACAACGCCGGTGGCGAAGCCTCGGTGGTGGTGAACGCGGTGTTGGCCGGCAAGGGCAACTTCGGCTTCAACGCCGCCAACGACACCTATGGCGACATGATCGAAATGGGTATCCTGGACCCGACCAAGGTGACCCGCACCGCGCTGCAAAACGCCGCTTCGGTGGCTTCCTTGATGCTGACCACCGAATGCATGGTGGCCGAGGCGCCGAAGGAAGAATCTGCTGGCGGCATGGGTGGCATGGGCGGTGGGGATATGGGTGGGATGGGCGGCATGGGCGGCATGGGCATGTAACATGCTCCTTGCCTGACGACCTGCAGCGTCGTTGTCCGGGCTTGCCGTAGCGTTGCTACTGTCTGCGCCCAGACGCCTAGCTGCAGGCCGCCATGCTGCGTCGAGTGGCTTCGCAGGCACTCGACTCAAAGAAAAGAAACCCCGCAAGGTCACGCTTTGCGGGGTTTTTGTTTGCCTGTATTGCTATTGTTTTTATAGCTGTTTGCGCAATATCGACGGCTGCTACAGGTCAATTTGCTTCAAAAATAGTAGCGAACCAGGGCCGACGGGCATCCGCATTAAATTTCAACAATATTCCTGGACAACTTGCACTACTTCCATGTCGCATTGAGTTGAAACATCAGCGCAGCATTGCCTAGAAAGCTCAGTTGCGCCGACCAGCCCGGCTTGAATTCATAAGCCAGAGCGGGAATGAATCCCGGTGAAAACCCTCTATAGTTCAGCGGCACCTTGTTTTCATAGGGGTCTCGGTAACCAAAGATCAAGCCAGCGGTCCACTTGAACGACAGCGGCTCGATACCAGCGATTGAATGGTAAACGTGGCCCCAGGGGTACAGATAGATGCTCGGCTGGCCAAAGGAATTGCTGAACAGCGTGATGCCTTCGAGTTTGGCATCCGGGTACTCGCGCTCCAGGCCCAGCATCACCACGTCGCTGTGGGCAGTGTCGTAGGTATAGTGATAAGTGAAAGGACTGAATTGCAGGCGCACGACGCTGGCCGCGCCAGCCTCCGGGGTCGAACTTTGCTGCGCCAGGGTACTGCCTGCGAAGCAGCTCACAATCAAGGCTGTGACGATGCGAATCAAATTATTCAAGGTAATGGGGTGAACACTGAAATGCGAAGGATACGCAGTGTAACGGCTGTCGTTTTGATGCTATTTTTACTGCTGTCCGGTAGTGGTTGCGCCTGGCTCGATGCCAGGCAGCGCGAGATCATCTACCGCCCGACAGCGGGCGTCCCCGCAGATTTCGCCGGGCTGCGTGCGCCCGATGAGCGCTATTTTGTGAGCCTGCCGCAAGTCGCAACCCGAAATGACGACGGCAGTGTCGACAGCAGCAGGGCCGCACAGCGCGTCGAAGTGTGGTGGCTGCCGCACGCCGACAGGAAAGCACCCACCCTGCTGTATTTTCATGGCACGTTTCGCACCCTGTCCGAAAACCTGCGCAAGATCGAGGCGCTGCGCGAGGCCGGTTTCGCCGTGCTGGCAGTGGAATATCGGGGCTGGGGTTTGAGCTCGTCGCTCATTCCGTCGGAGCAGACGATTCTGCAGGATGCCAATGTGGCCTGGACCGAACTGCAGCGCCGTGAGCCGCGCGCCGGCCAGCGTGTGATTTATGGCCACTCGATGGGCAGCGGCGTGGCGGTTGACCTGGCCAGCCGCCTGCGCGCCCGGACCGATTACGGCGCGCTGATTCTGGAATCCGCCTTCACCAGCTTCTCCGATGTGGCGTGGGAAGCGGGTTTTTTTGCGCGCTTGCTGGCATTCTTCAATAGCGAAAACTTTGCCTCCATCGACAAGATCGCGCAAGTACACGCCCCGCTGCTGATGATTCACGGTAGCCTGGACACGACCATTCCGGTGCAGCTGGGCGAGAAGTTGTTTGCAGCCGCCAACCCGCCCAAACAATGGCTGCTGATCGAAGGTGGCGCGCACAGCGATCTGGACCAGATCGGCCAACTGCAGTACCAGGCCACGCTACAGGGTTTCAGGAACAAATACCTGCCCGCGCCTTAGTCCGGGCCAGTCCGCGGGGCGCGATTACGACGCCACGGCAGACAAAGCTTTGCTCAGTCGAGCGCGCAGCCCCCTTGGTGAGGTCGTTGCCACCGTCACGCCAGGCGTTGCATGCCAGGCCGCGCATCGGTGAATGGCCTGCGCCACCTCGTGCATCGACACATCGTCGAGCTTGACGTCGGGCTCCAGAAACAGCGCCTTGACTTCGAACACGCCCAGCGCCCGGTGCGCCTTGGCATCGAGCCGGCCGATCAGCCGACCGCGGTGCAGGATCGGCAGGACAAAGTAACCATAAGTGCGCTTGGCCTGCGGCGTATAGCACTCGATGCGATAGGCAAAATCGAACATCGCCAAGGCACGCTCACGGTCCCATACCAGCGGGTCGAACGGCGACAGCAACGCAGTGTGGCTTGCAATCAATTGTCCACGGACAACTTTTTTCAGCAGCCCGCCATGGCTGGCATGCACGTAAGCCGGCGCGGCCCAACCCTGCACCCGGACGAGCTGCACGCGGCCCTGGCTCACCAGCGAGTCCAGATCGGTATCCTTGAGACGGGGTTTGAGGCGAAAGTAATCGTGCACCCAGCGCGCTTGCGTGATGCCCAGTGCCAGGATGGATTTTTCAATGAACTGGCCATGCACTTCGCCGGCAGTCGGCAGATCCAGGTCCCGCAGCACTGGACAAACCCGGTGCGCGAGGTCATACACGCGCTGGAAGTTCTCGCGC
The DNA here is from genome assembly GCA_963810395.1 of uncultured beta proteobacterium. Taxonomy (GTDB): domain Bacteria; phylum Pseudomonadota; class Gammaproteobacteria; order Burkholderiales; family Burkholderiaceae_C; genus Rhodoferax. The sequence continues at coordinate 387,955 of CAWENC010000001.1, forward strand.
CGCGAGACCATCAGCTCACCCTTGGCAAACAGCGCCTCCAGCCAGCGCTTTTCGTCCTTCCAGCCCCACCAGCCGCCGCTTTGACCCTCGGTGCGCTCGAAGTCCGAGGACTTGACCGGACCGTTGCGCTCGATGTGCGCCAGCAGCGCGTCAAGCTTTGCGCGCTGCCCGGCATGACTCTCTTCCCCCTTCGCAATCCCCCAATGCCGGCGCGCGTTCTGGTTGTAGCTGCGATGCAGCGCCAGATCGGGCATCGGCGCAAAACAGGCTTCATGCGCCCAGGATTCGAACAGGTGGCCCCGCGCCAGTGCCTGGTCCAGCCATTGCACCGGATAGTCGCCCAGGCGTGAAAACAGCACCAGATACGGGCTGCGCGCCACGACGTGAATGGTGTCGATCTGCAGCAGCTGCATGCGCTCGATGCAGCGGCGCAATGCCAGTGGCGTTGCCGCCCGCTGGGGCGCTGCCAGCAAGCCTTGCGCCGCCAACTGCAGCTGGCGCGCCTGAGTCAGGTTCAGCTCGATCACGCGCGGCACGTCCTGCGCTAATGGCCGTCGCGCAGACGGCTCAGCAAACCGGCGCTGGAACCATCCAACCCGGTCACGTCGCCATTGCCCAGGCGGGCCTCGATGTTCCGGGCCAGCACCTTGCCCAACTCCACGCCCCACTGGTCGAAGCTATTGATGCCCCACAGCGCACCGCTGACAAATACACGGTGCTCCTGCAGCGCAATCAGGGCGCCCAGGCTGGTCGGCGTCAACTCGTCGAGCAGCAGAAAGGTGCTGGGCCGGTTGCCGGGGAAGTTCTTGTGCCCGCCCGCATCCGCCTGGCCCAGCATCAGGGCCTGGGCCTGCGCGACGACATTCGCCAGCAGCAGTTGGTGATGCCCGGCCAAGGTGTGCTTCGCCCTTTTCACGGCGACAAATTCCACCGGCACCACGTCCGTGCCCTGATGCAGCATCTGGAAATACGCGTGCTGCCCGTTGGTACCGGGCTCACCCCACAACACCGGAGACGTGCCATACGGTAGCGCCTCTCCCGAAGCGTCCACCCGCTTGCCGTTGCTCTCCATCTCCAGTTGCTGCAAATAGGCCGGCAGGCGGCGCAAGGCGCAGTGATAGGGCGCGATGGAGCGGCTGCTGAAAGCATGGAAATTGCGGTACCAGACGTCCAGCAAGCCCAGGCGCAGCGGCAGGTTGTGTTCCAGCGGCGCGCTGCGAAAGTGCTGATCCATGTCATGCGCACCGGCCAGGAACTGGCGAAACCCCTCAGCGCCAATGGCTATGGCCAAAGGCAGGCCGATGGCCGACCAGACCGAATAGCGCCCGCCGACCCAGTCCCAGAAACCAAAGCTCGTGCTGATACCAAACGCATTGGCCGCGGCCACGTTGGTGGTCAGGGCTGCGAAGTGGCGTGCAATATCAGTCCCACCCTGGCGCAAGAACCAGGTCTTGGCTGACTGCGCATTGGTCATGGTCTCGATGGTGGTGAAGGTCTTGCTGGCAATCAGAAACAGCGTGCTCTCAGGTTTGACGCGTTTGAGCACCGCCGCCAGCTCATGCCCATCCACATTCGAGACAAAGTGAAAGCGTTTGCCCGGCAACACAAACTCATCGAGCGCCAGCACCGCCATTTGCGGCCCGAGGTCGGAGCCGCCAATGCCGATGTTGACGACATCCGTGATGGCGGCATCCTGGCGCACGCTCTGCGCATAGGCCAGCATCGCGTCCAGCGTCGCATGCACTTGCATCAAGGCCGGTTCAAGACCATCAGGCGCTACGTTTTTAATAGCTTCCTGTGCACTATCGACGGAGCCTGCAGGCGGATTTCTCAATAACCAGTGCATCACCGCGCGCTGCTCGGTGTTATTGATCGCCGCGCCGGCAAACATGGCGTCCCGATATTCCTCGACGCCACATTGGCGCGCCAGATCGAACAGCAGCCGCTGCGCTTCGGTGTCGATCAGGTTTTTCGACAAGTCGGCAAAGACATGCGGCGCAGTCTGGCTGAAGGACTCGAAGCGCGTCGCGTCCGAGGCAAAGGCCAGACGCAGATCGAAGGCGCGGCCACGCGCTTTGTACAAGGTATGCAGAGCGCCCCAGGCCGGGGTGCGGTCACAACGGATACGGTTCATGTTCAGGCTCCCAGCAGCAGTCGGTCCAGTTTGACGGTATCGGCGCAAAACGCACGTATGCCTTCCGCCAGTTTCTCGGTCGCCATCGCGTCTTCGTTGAGCGCAAAGCGAAAGCCCGCCTCGTCATAGCTCAGCGGCATCAGGTCCAGTGATTGCGCCGCCCCGGCGTCCAGCGCACGCGTGAGTGGCGCCTTGCTGGCAGCCAGCGCGCCCAGTAAATCCGGGCTGATGGTCAGCAGGTCGCAGCCGGCCAGCGCCGTGATTTGCCCGAGGTTGCGAAAGCTGGCGCCCATCACCTCGGTCGCAATGCCGAACTTCTTGTAATAGTTGAAGATTTGCTTCACCGACTTGACACCTGGATCATTGGCGCCAGCGTTGTCCGCTTCAACCCAACTCGCGCCAGCAGACTTTTTGTACCAGTCGTAAATGCGGCCGACAAACGGAGAGATCAGCTGCACCCTGGCCTGGCCACAGGCCACCGCCTGGCAGTGCGAGAACAGCAGGGTCAGGTTGGTGTGGATGCCGCGCTGTTCCAGCTGCCGGGCCGCCTGTATGCCTTCCCAGGTGGCGGCCACCTTGATCAGCACCCGGTCAATATGGATGCCCTGCGCCTGATACAGCTCGATGAGGCGCTCGGCGCGCGCCACCGTGGCATTGCTGTCAAAACTCAGACGCGCGTCCACCTCGGTGGAGACGCGTCCCGGAATGAGCGACAAGATCTCCAGCCCGAAACGCACCAGCAGCCGGTCCATGATTTCATCCAGCGCGCGGCCCCGGTACTCGGCCACCGTGTCGGTCAACAAAGACCGGTACTCCGGCTTTTGCACCGCCTTCAGGATCAGCGATGGGTTGGTGGTGGCGTCGCGCGGCAGATAGGCATCAATCTGCTTGAAGTCGCCGGTGTCGGCCACCACGGTGGTGAATTGTTTCAGTGCGTCGAGTTGATTCATGCTGCCATTATCAGTTGCCGCGCCGGTGCGAAAAAGCCAAGCGCTCACAAGCCCTTTTGCGGTCAGATGGGTAATTTGATTACCGGCTCAGCATAGACCGCCTTTGGTGACTTGCCATTATTTCGAGTGCATCTGTTCAGTATCGCCATGACATCAAGGTTACCTGATTTTGGAAATAGTGTGAAACTAAGTTACATTACCGACTTGATTCAATCAGTTGGGGACAGTGCTACAGGTCTGCCCGACAAATAATTTGTACTGCTTATGAGCTTTGATCTTGTCTTGTTTGGTGGCACCGGTGATTTGAGCTGGCGCAAATTGATGCCGGCCCTGTTTCAGGCCTTTCGCCACGGCACGCTGCCCGAAGGCGGTCGCATCATTGGTGTGGGCCGCGACGACCTCAGCGCGACGCAGTACCGCGAACTGATCCGCTCCCGCTTTGACCAGGTCGAGCTGGCCAAGCGCCCCAGCGTCGAGGAATTCACGCGCTTTTCGGCCTTGCTCGAATTCGTCCGCATGGACTTGTCCAAGCCGGATGACTATGCCAGTCTGGGCGCCATGCTGGCACAGCGCCAGGCCGACACCGTCGTCATGTATGTGGCCACGGCGCCGGCACTGTTTACCACCGTCTGCGAACAGCTGGCCGCCGCCGGGCTGAACACCGCCAGGACGCGCATCGTGCTGGAAAAACCGCTGGGCCACGATCTGGCGAGCAATCGCGCGATCAACAAGGCGGTGCGCCAAGTGTTTAGCGAGAAGCAGGTTTTTCGCATTGACCATTACCTGGGCAAGCCCGCGGTGCAGAACCTGTTTGCGCTGCGCTTTGGCAACGCCTTGTTTGAGCCGCTGTGGCGGCGCGAACACATTGCCAACATCCAGATTACGATCGCCGAGGAGCTGGGTGTCGAGAATCGCGGCGGGTTTTACGAAACCACCGGCGCCCTGCGCGACATGGTGCAAAACCACGCGCTGCAGCTGCTGTGCGCGATCGGCATGGAGCCGCCCATCAACGCCCATGCCGACGCCATCCGCGACGAAAAACTCAAGGTCCTGCGCTCGCTCAAGCCCTGGACGGCGGAGTCGCTGATGCAGGACGTCATTCGCGGCCAGTATTCGGCCGGCACGATCAACGGCGGCCCGGTTGTCGCTTACCGTGAAGAGACTGGCGTCAACCCGCACAGCCACACCGAAACCTTTGTCGCGCTGCGCACCGAGATATCGAACTGGCGCTGGGCCGGCGTGCCGTTTTATATCCGCACCGGCAAACGCCTGGCCGGGCGCGACGCGGTCATCGTGGTGAATTTCAGGCCAGCGCCGCACGCCATTTTCAATTCACAAATCGGCGCCGCCAATCGCCTGGTCATCAACCTGCAGCCAAAGGACGGGCTTGAATTGCATCTGCTGGCGCAGGGCCAGAGCAACCGGCGCAACTCGCAAACCCTGTCACCGGTGCAACTCGACCTCGACTTTGACAAACGCTTTGGTTCGGAACGCGTGGGTGCCTATGAGCGCTTGCTGCTCGATGTGATCGATGGTCGCCTGAACCTGTTTGTGCGCAGTGATGAACAGGAAGAAGCCTGGCACTGGGTCGAGCCGATTCTGCAGCACTGGAAGAATGACGCCCAAGGCCCGCGCCTGTATGCCGCCGGCACCTGGGGACCGAGCGCATCCAGCGCCATGATCGCGCGCGACGGTTTTTGCTGGGCTGAAGAGACTTGAGGGCCCTGCCATTTATTTGTCATTGAAGCGCCCCTGAACAGTTGAGGAAATCAAATTCATGCTGGACCGAATCAAGGCTTGCCTGCCGTCGCTGGCCCCGGCTGAGCAGCGCGTCGCCAAACTGGTCTTGAGTGATCCGCGCAGTTTTGCCAAACTGCCGGTCAGCGAGCTGGCTGACCGCGCCCACGTCAGCAAGCCGACCGTGGTGCGTTTTTGCCGCAGTGTCGGATACGACGGCCTGTCGGACTTCAAACTCAAGCTCGCCGGCAGCGTCAGCGAGGGTGTTCCTTTCATCCACCGCAGCGTCGATGCGGACGACAAGACCAACGACATCATGGTCAAGGTCATCGACAACACCGTCGCCGCGTTTTTGAAATACCGCAACGACGCCAGCACCATGTCGATTGAAAAGGCCGTGGCGGCGATGGTGCAGGCCTACAAGCAGGGTAAACGCATCGAGTTCTTTGGTGCCGGCAACTCCGGCATCGTGGCGCAGGACGCGCAGCACAAATTCTTCCGGCTCGGCATTAACACCATCGCCTACAGCGACGGCCACATGCAGGTCATGAGCGCCTCGATTTTGGGGCCTGGCGACTGCGTGGTCATCATCTCCAACTCAGGCCGCACGCGTGACCTGATGGACGCCTGCGACATTGCGCGCAAGAACGGGGCGACCACGATCGTCATCACCGCCAGCGGCTCGCCGCTGGCGTCGGCCGGTCACATTCACCTGGCCGCCGACCACCCGGAAGGGTTTGATCGCTACAGCCCGATGGTGTCGCGCCTGCTGCATTTGCTGGTCATCGACATCCTCGCCACCTGCGTGGCCCTGGCGATCGGCGGCGACAAACTGCAACCGCTGCTGCGCGAAATGAAGAGCAATCTGCGCAACAAACGCTACGCTTGAAACCAGGCTTGAAGACCGCCGTTTCGACCCGCAACTCATAGGCAGAAAGGTGTTTTATCATGACTGATCCTCTGCACATTGTTTGTCCCCACTGCCATACCACCAACCGGGTGCGCAGCGATGATCTGGCCCAGGCCCCGGATTGCGGCAGCTGCCACAAGCCGCTGTTTGTCGGGCACTCCTTGGCGCTGGATGAAAGCAATTTTGAGCGTCACGCCAGCCGCAGCCAGATCCCTGTGCTGGTGGACTTTTGGGCACCCTGGTGCGGACCTTGCCGGCAGATGGCGCCGGCTTTTGAGCAGGCGGCGGCGCAGCTGGAGCCACGCTTTCGACTCGTCAAGGTCAACACCGAGGAGTCTCAAAGCCTGGGTCAGCGCTTCAATATTCGCAGCATTCCCACGCTGGCGCTGTTTTCCAACGGGCGTGAAGTGGCGCGCCAGGCAGGCGCCATGGGCGCGGCGGACATCGTGCGCTGGTGCCTCGCCCAGCGCACCTGAGCGACAGCGCTGGGTGCCTCCAAAAGATAACTCATGAACCAAACAACTTTATCTGACGGCTTGCACTGGCCCGCCGGTGCGCCACCGGTCGCTTGTGTGGACATTGGCGGCACCAAGGTGGCCGTCAGCATTGCCGATGCGCAGGGGGTACGCGGTCGGGTGATCGAACCGACCTGCAAAAAAGGCTCGAATGATTCGCTGGCGATGCAAATCATTCGCATGGTGGCCCAGAGTTGCCATGCGGCCGGCGTGAAGACGACCGATCTGTCGGCCGTGGGCGTCGCATCCTGCGGACCCTTTGTCATACATCAAGGCCTGGTGGAATTGGCCGCACCGAATATTTGCGGCGGCCTGGCTGGCAAGGACCTTGGCCTGCCCAACGACTGGCAGACCGCTTTGCTGGAAGCGCCTTTGCGCCAGGTGTTCCCGAAAGTGCGGGTCGAAAACGACGCCGTTGGCGCACTCGAGGCCGAGCGGCGCTGGGGCGCACTCCAGATCAACGGCCAGCCGCTGGCCGACTGTGCTTACGTTACCTGGAGCACCGGCATTGGCATGGGCCTGTGCGTTGACGGGCACGTGCTGCGCGGCAAGAACAGCAATGCGGGCCACGCCGGACACCTCTTTGTGTCTGACAACCTGGATGCCTTGTGCGGTTGCGGCAATCTGGGCGACGTCGAAGGCCTGGTGGCAGGCAACGCCATTCCGCGTCGCTTTGCGCATCTGGGCTACACCGACGCCGCTACACTTTTTATAGCTGCCTACGCAGGTAGCACGGAGGCTACAGCCATTATTGATGACTTATGCCGGGTGATGGGCCGAGCCCTGTACAACCTGATCGTGACTCTCGACTTGCAGCGCATCAGCATTGGTGGCAGTGTCTTCTGGCACCACCGCGAGCTGCTATTGCCCAAGTTGCAGTCCCATGTGCGCGGCAAACTCCCGGCCTTGACGAATGGCTGCGAGCTGGTCAGCGCCGGTTTGGGTGATCGCGTTGGCGACTTCGGCGCGCTGGCACTGGTGGTTTAGGGAGAGAAAAATGGAATCCTTTCCATAGCAGCTGTTTTCTGATACCATTTTCCAAAAATGGCAGCATCATGGTGATGACCGCCCCCCTCTACAAGTTATCCGAAGGAGACAAAGTGCAAGTCAAGAACGCTAGAACAATCGCCTGGTGCGCGTGCGCGCTGGGACTGAGTCTGGGACTGCTGTCCGGTGGCGTGCAAGCCCAGAGCGCCAGCGCCCCGGCGGCCCAGAGCGCGCCCGCCGCAGCCGAGGCCCCGGCAGCCCCGCCCGTCATCACCGACGTCAAGCCGGCAGATGCCGGTGCTGCCGCCAAGAAGGCTGCCGAGCCCAGCGACAACCCCTACGGTTTAGAGGCCCTGTGGAAGACCTCCGACGCCGTGGCCAAGACCGTGCTGCTGCTGCTGCTCATCATGAGCGTGGGCAGCTGGTACATCATGATCGTCAAAGTGCTCGAACAAGCCAAGATGAACCGCCAGGCCAAACTCGCCACCAAGAACTTCTGGCCCGCCGGCACCGTGCAGCAAGGCGCCGCCGCCCTGGAAGCCAACAGCCCCTACCGCTTCATGGCTGACGCCGCCAGCAACGCGGTGAAGAAACACGACGGCCTGATGGGCCACGTCGACCTCAACGACTGGACCGCCATGGGCATCCAGCGCGCCGTCGAGCGCATCCAGAGCAACACCCAGAACGGCCTGGCCTTTCTCGCCACCGTGGGCTCCATCTCCCCCTTCGTCGGCCTGTTCGGCACCGTCTGGGGCATCTACCACGCACTCACTGCCATCGGCATCTCGGGCCAGGCCTCGATCGACAAAGTCGCCGGCCCGGTCGGCGAAGCCCTCTTGATGACCGCCATCGGCCTGGCCGTGGCCGTGCCCGCGGTGCTGGCCTACAACTGGCTGGTGCGGCGCAACAAAGCCGTCATGGACGACGTACGCGCCTTCAGCAACGACCTGCACGCCGTGGTCCTGGGCTCGGTCAAGAAAACCTGAAAACACCATGTCCATGAACGTCGGCTCCAGCGACGACGGCGACGACGCCGTCATGTCGGCCATCAACACCACGCCCCTGGTGGACGTGATGCTGGTGCTGCTGATCATCTTCCTGATCACCATTCCCGTGGTCACCACCTCGATCAAGCTCTCGCTGCCCAAGGAGCGCGTCGAAGTGCGCGAAACCAAGCCCGAGAACATCATCATCTCGGTCGACCAGAGCGGCAACATCTTCTGGTACGAGGCGCGCATCAAGAACGTCGACGCGCTGGTGGAGAAACTCAAGAAAGTCTCGCCCTTGAAGCCCCAGCCCGAAGTCCAGGTCCGCGGCGACGCCAATGCCCGCTACGAAGGCGTGGGCAAAGTCCTGCTGGCCTGCCAGAGGGCGGGCATCGTCAAAGTCGCCTTCATCACCGAGCCCCCGCCGCTGGGCGGTTGAGCGCGAACAAGGGAATAACTCCTCATGGGAATGCACGTAGGAAACACCAGCAGCTCGGGTGAACCCGAAGTCATGATGGAGATCAACACCACGCCGCTGATCGACGTGATGCTGGTCTTGCTGGTCATGCTGATCATCACGATCCCGATCCAGCTGCACTCGGTGAACCTGGAAATGCCGGTGGGCACACCCCCGGCGAACCTGGTCAAGCCCGAGAAAATCCAGATCGACATCGACGCGCAAAGCGTGGTGTACTGGCAGGGCCTGGCCGTGGCCGCGCCCGAGCTCGATGAAAAGATGAAGGCCATCAGCCACCAGGAGCCCCAGCCCGAAGTCCACATCCGGCCCAACAAGGACTCGCAGTACGCCGTCTTTGCCAACGTACTCTCCTCCAGCAAGCGTCTGGGCCTGAACAAAATCGCCGTCATCGGCGCAGAGCAGTTTGTGCAATGAATACACTCGAACTCGATTACCGCTTTGAGTCGCGCGACCCCTCCAGGCGCATCAAGGGCCTGATCGTGGTGGTTGCGCTGCACGCCTTCCTGGGCTACGCGCTGGTCTCGGGCATGGCCAGGAAGGGCCTGAACTTCATCAAGAAGCCACTCGAAGCGGTGGTGATCCAGGAAGTCATCATTCCGCCGCCACCGCCGCCGCCCCCGCCCAAGAAGATCGAGACCCCCAAGGAGATGACCAAGGTCGAGGCCCCGCCGCCGCCCTATGTGCCCCCGGCCGAGGTGACGCCGGCGGTGACTTCGAACGCGCCGGTGATTCAATCGACCCAGGTGCTGCCCACGGCGCCGGCGGTGATTGCGCCACCGCCGCCACCGGCCCCGGTGGCGATCGGCCCCAGGCGCACCACGATTGGCCTGGCCTGTCCGACGCAGGTGCCCCCGGAGATGCCGCGCAAGGCGATCCAGGACGGCACCGAAGGGGTGGTCACGGCGCAGATCCGCATCAAGGGCGGGGTCATCCAGGATGTCGCCATCCTGTCGGGTCCGCGCGTCTTCCACGCCGCCGTCAAGGCCGCCATGCTGCAATACAAATGCGTCACCGACGGCAACGAGGTCGTTGCTACGCAGGAATTCAACTTCAAGCTGGAATAGATTTCAAATGTGCATCAGCGAACGCAAGGGGACCCAGTGGTCACCGATTGACAAGCAGATTCCAGGACGCTGACTGCGTCGGAATGACCTCTCTCCAAGGTGGTCTTGAGCCGGTTTGCGAAACGCGCAAACCGGCTTTTTTTCGCTTCAGCTTTTGTTTCAGCCGCAGGAGGTTTACAAAGCGCGGCCCGTCTGCGTGGCCAGGTGGAATCGCTACCGTAGCGTGACCATGTTTTTTGTTGGTGAATCGTCTCAACCTAGGGATTTCCCGAATAAGTAAGTGACTTTTTGAATGGTAAAGTGGCATTAACTGGAAACGATTCCAGTTCGTTTCAATTTAAATTAATCGTTGCTACCTCATGGCACTAACACAGTTGCTGCAGCATTTCTATAACCGAGCCCCTAGGAGACCTTAAATGAAAACTTCCGCTATCCAGCGCAGCCCAAAAGCAGTCCGGCGCCGCGCTGAAATGCGCATCAGCCCTGTGGCTGCGGCGTGCATAACCTTGCTGATTGCCAGTGGTTCTGTCTACGCTCAGAATGCCCAAGCGACCACCGACGTCACCACGCTGGACACGGTAACCGTCTCGGGTTTCCGTCACTCCATCGAAACGTCTATCGAAACCAAGAGGAATGCAGATTCCATCGTTGAGTCCGTCACGGCCGAAGACATTGGCAAGCTGCCTGATGTGTCGATTGCCGAATCCCTGGCTCGTCTGCCGGGTGTTGCCGGTGTCCGCGGACAAGATGGTCGCGTACAGACGATTTCGATCCGCGGTCTGCCGCCACAATTTTCCACGACACTGCTCAACGGGCGCGAAATGGTGAGTTCGGGCGATAACCGCTCGGTCGAATACGATCAATTCCCCTCCGAGCTCTTCAGTTCGGTCGTGGTGTACAAGACGCCAACGGCCAACCTGGTCGGCCAAGGCCTGGCGGGTACCGTGGATTTGCGTACCGTCAACCCGCTGTCCTTCGCCGGTCGTCAAATTGCCGTCAACGCCCGTGGTGAGACCAACTCCAATGGGGAAGGTATTGAGGGTGTCGCAGGCAAGTATGGCAAACGTTTTAGCGCCTCGTATATCGACCAGTCGGCTGACAAGAGCGTCGGTTGGGCTTTGGGTTTTGCCCATCTCGACACACCAAGCCAAGTGCGCCAGAGCCAAATGTGGGACTGGGCCGCACCGGCGAATGACTGGGGTTCCGGTACTGTCATTGGACTCCCTAACGCCACTAAAGGCGGCTTGGCGCTCATGCCGATGGGGATGGAGGTCACGGCCAGTTCCAAGACCAATAAGCGCGACGGTCTGATGGGGGTGCTGGAGTTCAAGCCTAACAAGGATCTGCATAGCCAGATTGATCTGTATTACTCCAAGTTCGACGCAGCCGAACAGGGATTCAAGTTTGAAACCAGCAATTGGGGGCTGTGGAACGGCCCTTCCATGCCGTATCTGACCAATGCCAAGACGACTGATGCTGGGCTCAATACCTTCGTGACCAGCGGGACGATGAACAACAGCCAGACCGTGCTGCAAAGTTTCAACAGCAGCCGCACCGACGACATCAAGTCGCTGGGCTGGAATACGACCTACAACCTCGATAAGAACTGGAAGCTGACTGGTGATTTGAGCTATTCGAAGGACACCCGCGACGAGAAATACCTGGAGACCTTTTCCGCTCCATACGCGGCTGGCGCGTGGACTCTGGGCTCGTTCAACTTTGTGGCGGATCCGATCGGAAAGAACTTGATCCAGCTCAGCCCGACCGGGTCTACCTCGTTCGGTGCTTCGGGTTTGCGTATCGGTGACCCCATGAATTGGGTGGGTGATGACCCCGGATTTGCCGGCAACATCAATAGGCCGCATGTCACCGACACCATGAAGACGCTGCGTCTCTCAGCCAGACGCACGCTGGACGGCATATTCAGCGAAGCAGATTTTGGTTTCAATTACACCCAGCGCGACAAATCGGTGGAGATGAATCGGTACCGCCTGAATATTGCCAATCCAACGTCCATCCAGGCTGACGGCGGGCGCTACAGCTCGACCATTCCCAACAGCGCAGTGCTGGGCTTGGTGAACCTCGACTTTGCCGGACTGTCTGGCATGCCGCGCCTGAATGTGCAAAACCTGGTTGACAGCGGTGTTCTTGTTCCGCAGAATGTCTTTTGGGGCAAGGCGGGCGATGATTCGATCGTCCACGAGAAGGTCAGCACGGCCCATGCCATGGCCAAGATCGATACCAATATGGGCAGCGTGCCGGTCAGCGGCAACGTCGGTGTGCAGTTTGTGCGTACCGATCAGTCCTCCGAAGGTTGGGTGTACACCGGCGACACGAGAAACCCCGATCCGGCCAAACTGATTGCGGCTACGGGTGGCACGACGTACAACGATGTCCTGCCAAGCATGAATCTGCGATTTGACCTGCCAGAGCAGACCGTGCTGCGTGTGGCTGCCGGTCGTCAGATGGCGCGCCCGAACATCAACGACATTCGTGCCGGTATTGGTGACGCCACCGTGGTTTGCAAGACCGGCTCCGCCACTAACAACAGCTGCGGACCCGGCATCCCCACGGTCTGGAAGGGTGGCGCCAGTGGCAACCCGGAACTGCAGCCTTGGCGCGCCACGGCCTATGACTTGTCGCTGGAAAAGTATTTTGGCAAGCGCAGCTATGTTGCCCTCGCAGAGTACTACAAGAAACTGTCTTCCTGGATCTACAACCAGGACTTGATTCGTGACTATTCGGGAGCCATCAATAGTAGCGGATTGCCAAATCCTGCTTCGCCCTTCGGTTTAGCTTCATTGCCGGCAAATGGCCAGGGTGGGTCGGTTCGAGGTCTTGAATGGACGGCCTCGCTTGACGGTTCACTCGTCAGCAAGTCGCTCGACGGCATCGGCGTGATCTTCAACGGCACGTTGGCATCGAGCAGCCTCTATGACAAGAATGGCGTTCAGCAAATTGCCGAGGGCCTGTCGGGGCGTTCGACCAACTTGACGCTGTATTACGAACAGCACGGTTTCTCGGCGCGGATCAGTGAGCGCTATCGTTCACCCTTCACCACGACCTATCGCAACGTGGTGTTTCAGGACGTGACGACCAGGATCCAATCGGATAACGTGGTTGACCTGCAACTGGGGTACGCCTTCGATCAGGGTTACTTTAAAGGTCTGTCGCTGATGTTCCAGGTCAACAACGTGACCGACAGCGCCACGCAACAGATGCAATCGATCAACAAGCTCGGGGGAAACAATCCAACGCCGGATACCTCGCAGCTGGTGACGAAGTTTGTTAATCAGTTCGGTCGTCAGATGCTGTTTGGCGTGAACTACAAGTTCTAGACCACAAGTTCAACTGATTGATTCCCGGCCTCGGCTGGCCTGCTAACGCCAGGCCGTCCGGAGAAGGGTAGTCTGAACCATAGAAACAGCGGCGACTTCGTTCGCCGCTGTTTCTATTCAGGCGTTTGATGGCAGACTCCCGTTGGCCCACGCACTTCTGTGAGGACTTCTATGTCAGTTCAATATGTTCGTGATGTCGTCATTGCCGGTGGCGGCACGGCGGGCTGGATGACGGCAGCGCTTTTTTCGCGAGTTCTTGGGAACAACTGCCGGATTCATCTCGTCGAGTCGGACGAAATCGGCATCGTCGGCGTGGGCGAGGCGACGATTCCGCATATTCGTGTTTATAACGAGTTGCTCGGCATCGACGAGAACGACTTCCTGAAGCACTGCCAGGGCAGCTTCAAGCTCGGCATCGAGTTTGTTAACTGGGGCCGCATGGGTGACCGCTACACCCACGGCTTTGGTCCGGTCGGCTCCCCCCTCTCCGGCGTATCGTTTCACCATTATTGGCTGAGACAGCGCGCGACCGGCAGCGTTGCCGATCTTGACGCGTTTTCATTGAACTGCAGTGCTCCGCGTGCGGCGAAGTATCTCAATTCGCAGCCGCAGATGCAGGGCTCGCCTCTGGCGGACTTGCCCAGCGCCTACCATTTTGATGCCAAGCTGTATGCGGCTTATCTGCGCAGGTACGCTGAGGCCCGTGGTGTCAAACGCACTGAGGGCAAGATTGGCTCGGTCGATCTTCACCCGCAGTCCGGCCACATCCGCGCGCTGGTGTTGGAAAGCGGCGAGCGCATTGAAGGTGATTTCTTTATCGATTGCACCGGCATTCGCGCAATGCTCATCGAGGGAGCGCTTGAATCGGGCTACGAGGACTGGCGGCACTGGCTGCCCTGCGACCGGGCGCTTGCCGTGCCCTGCGAATCGGTCGAGCCGCTGCTTCCGCTGACGCGCTCGACGGCGCATAATGCAGGCTGGCAATGGCGTATTCCGCTACAGCACCGCATCGGCAACGGCCATGTCTATAGCAGCCCCTACATCTCCGACGACGAAGCCGCATCGGTGTTGATGAACAAGCTTGACGGCAAGCCTCTGGCCGAGCCGCGGCTCATCAAATACACCACCGGGCGACGCAAGACGTTCTGGAAGAAAAACTGTGTGGCCGTTGGCTTGTCGAGCGGCTTTCTGGAACCACTCGAATCGACCAGCATCCACCTCATCCAGACGGCGGTGATGCGAATTCTTTCCAATTTTCCGGACCTTGGTTTTGCCCAGGCGGATATTGATCATTACAACCGTGAAACCCGGCTGGAATACGAAGGGGTTCGGGATTTCATCATCACGCACTACCACGTCACCGAACGAAGCGATTCGCCGTTCTGGAATTATTGCCGGACGATGGATATTCCCGACTCTCTGGCTCAGCGCCTGGAGCTGTTCCGCAGCAAAGGCCGGATTTCACGCGAACTCTTCATCCAGCTATTTGCCGAATCGAGTTGGGTTCAGATCTTGCTGGGTCAGCGCTTCATCCCGAAAGGCTGGCACGCGCTGGCGGGCTTGATTCCTGCCGAGGAGTTGAGCGCCTTTATCCACGACATCGAGATGGTCACGCAACGCTGTGTCGCCACCATGCCGACCCACGCCGAGTACATCGCGCAGCATTGCGCTGCGGCGGCACCGGTCTAGCGGGAGCAGTGACGAGGTTTGAGAATGTGTTTTGAATAATTTGGGGGAGCGTGCTATGGGCGCCGCATCGATCAAAGACGTTGTGATTGTCGGTGGAGGAACTGCGGGCTGGATGACGGCGGCGGCATTTTCCAAATTGCTGGGTAGCGCGTGCCGCATACGCCTGGTCGAGTCGGACGAGATTGCCACCATCGGCGTGGGCGAGGCCACGATTCCCACCATCAAGCTTTTCAACCAGTTGCTCGACCTCGACGAAGACGAGTTTCTGCGTCGAACGCAGGGCACGTTCAAGCTGGGCATCGAGTTTGTCAACTGGAGCCAAGTTGGCGAATCCTACATTCACGGTTTCGGAAAAATTGGCTCCGACGTGGGCGCCGTGAGCTGCCATCACTATTGGCTCAAGATGCGCCAGTTAGGTCTAGCCGAGGATTTGGCCAAGTATTCGATCAACACGGCCGCATGCAAACAAGCCAAATACATGCGCAGCGTGGCCGATATGCAGAATTCGCCCCTGGCTGATATTGCCAACGCGTTTCATTTTGACGCCGGTCTCTACGCGCAGTACCTGAGAGGTCTGTCGGAGGCGCGCGGCGTGTTGCGTACCGAGGGCAAGATCGTGCAGACGGAGCTGCGCGAGACCGACGGATTTATCGAGTCCCTGGTACTTGCCAATGGAGAAAAAATCACCGGAGACTTCTTCATCGACTGTTCGGGCACGCGTGCTCTGCTCATAGGCGACGGGATGGGGGTGCCGTACGACGATTGGTCACATTGGTTGCCATGCAACCGCGCCATCGCCGTGCCGTGCGAGTCGGTGTCGCCGCTGCTGCCCTACACCCGCGCGACCGCACATTCAGCGGGTTGGCAATGGCGTATTCCGCTGCAAAATCGCATTGGCAACGGCCACGTGTATTCAAGCCAGTTCATGAGTCAGGACGAGGCTACGTCCATTCTGCTGAATAACCTGGACGGCAAGCCTTTGGCGGAGCCGCGCTACATTCCTTTCGTGCCGGGCCGGCGCCGCCAGACCTGGGTCAAGAACTGCGTCGCAGTGGGTTTGTCTAGCGGATTTTTCGAACCCATTGAATCCACCAATATCCACCTCATTCAGACGGCCATACAGCGCGTGGTTTCGCTATTTCCCAATACCGGTTTTCATCAAGCCGACATTGACGAATACAACACACAGATTCAATTTGAGTACGAACGCATTCGTGACTTCATCATCCTGCATTACACGGCGACGCAGCGAACGGACTCTGCGTTTTGGAATCACTGCCGCAACATGGCTATACCCGACAGTTTGCAGCACAGGATTGACCTGTATCGCAGCAATGGCCGTGCCTACCGCGAAGGCAATGAACTGTTTGCCGAACTGAGTTGGGTGCAGGTGATGCAGGGGCAGGGCATTCAAGCGCAGAACTATCACCCGTTCGTTGATGTCATGCCGCAGGAAGATGTGCGGCAGTTTCTGGACAACATCAAGTCTGTGATTCAGAAGTGTGTCAATGTCATGCCCACGCACGAGGAGTACATCGCAGCGCACTGCGCAGCACGAACCGGGTGAGCGCAGAAGTCGCTACGGCAACCCGCCGCAGGGCGCGACACCAGGCGCTCTTGCTTGCCCCCGAATTTTCTGGAGTTCCCCACCATGCGAAAACTACCCTCGTTTTTGTTTCTTGTATCGTCTTTACTTTTATCGTCCTGTGGTGGCGCTCAGGGCACGAACGCGCCAACGGCCTCCGCTTGGAAACTGGTCTGGTCTGACGAGTTCAGCGGTGTCAGTCTGGACTCAAGCAAGTGGACTTTGGAATCGGGCGGGGCCTGGGCCAACAACGAGCTGCAGTACTACACCGCAGGAGACAATATCGCCGTGCAGAACGGCCTGTTGACGATCACGGCGCGCCAGCAAAACTACGGCGGGCGCCAGTACACGTCGAGTCGACTCAAGACCCACGGCAAGGCGTCTTGGACCTACGGCAAAGTGGAGGCGCGCATCAAGTTGCCTTACGGTCAGGGCATGTGGCCAGCATTTTGGATGTTGGGCGACAACATCGATACCGTTCAATGGCCACAATGCGGCGAAATCGACATCATGGAAATGGTCGGAGGAATAGGCGCTGGCGGCGTGAACCAAAACGCTGTTGCCGTGGGCAGCCTGCACCGGCCGAATGCAGATCCATCGCAGAGCACGATTCCCAAGTCATTGACCGCCAACTACAACAATCCGGGCAACGTCAATCTGGGCGACGACTTTCATGTATTCGCCATTGAGTGGGATGCGAGTGCGGTCAAGTATTTGGTCGACGGCAACGTTTATCAGACCATCGACATTTCCAGCAACCGCGATGGTTTTGAAGTGTTCCGAAAACCTTTCTTCATCGTGCTGAACCTGGCGGTCGGTGGCGACTGGCCGGGCTCGCCCGATCAGACCACGGTTTGGCCACAGCAAATGCAGATCGATTGGGTGCACGTTTACCAAAACTAGAGATGAGTCGTATGAATTGCAGCAACTTCGGTAGGGTGGTGTGTCTGACAGTGTGTGCCCTTGCGTGCAGTGTGCAAGCGCAAACATCCGCCGCTCCGTTGACCGACTGGCCGCACGTCAGCAGCGCGATTCCAAAAGATGCAAAGATTGAAGCAGAGGTCGCTCGCATCGTGTCGGGCATGACGCTGGCACAAAAGATCGGACAAATGACGCAGCCAGAAATTGGCAGTGTCACGCCCGAACAGATCACCCAGTTCTACATTGGATCCGTGCTCAACGGTGGCGGCTCCTGGCCCAAGGCGAATAAGCAGGCGTTGATTGGCGATTGGGTCGATCTGGCCAACCAGTACTACAACGCTTCCATGGCCACGGACATGGCGGTGAAAGTGCCGTTGATCTGGGGCACTGACGCGATCCATGGTCACGGCAATGCCCATGGCGCCACGCTGTTCCCGCACAACATCGGGCTGGGCGCGGCGCACGACACCGATCTGGTCCGAAATATCGGGGTCGCAGTCGGACGGCAAGTACGCGCCACTGGCATCAACTGGGTGTTCGGGCCGACGCTGGCGGTAGCCCGCGACGATCGCTGGGGTCGGACCTACGAAAGCTTCTCGGAAGACCCGGCCCTGGTCAAAGCTTACGCGGGAGCCTACGTCACAGGCATGCAGGGCAGCTTCGCGAGCGATGACAAGGTGGTCGCCACGGCCAAGCATTTCATGGGAGACGGCGCCACCGACCTGGGCCATGATCAAGGCGTTGCCAAGGTCAGCCTGGCGGACATGATGAACATTCACGGGCAGGGCTACTACGGTGCCCTGGCGGCAGGGGTGCAGACCGTGATGGCGTCTTTCAACAGCTGGAACGATGTGGCGGCGGGCGTTGACTACGGCAAGATGCATGGCAGCAAAGTCCTGCTGACGGAGGTGCTCAAAGACAAGATGGGGTTTGACGGCTTTGTGGTGACGGACTGGAACGGCATCGCCCAGGTGGCTGGCTGCACACAGACCAGTTGTGCGCAGGCGATCAACGCCGGCATCGACATGGCGATGGTGCCCGAAGGCTGGCGCGCGTTCATCGCCAATACGATGACGCAAGTGCAGCGCGGCGAGATTCCGATGGCGCGCATCGATGACGCCGTTTCACGCATCCTGCGCGTCAAACTGCGGGCCGGAATGTTTGGCAAGCGGCCTTCCGCAGGTCTCTATGCGGGCAAGCCCGAGGCGCTGCAGGCGCGCGATCTGGCACGGCGTGCAGTGCGAGAGTCGCTGGTGCTGTTGAAAAACGACCGGCAAGTTTTGCCCCTGACTCGCGGCAAGAAGATTCTGGTCGTGGGCAAGAGTGCCGACAGTGTGCAGAACCAGACCGGTGGCTGGAGCCTGACCTGGCAAGGAACAGAAAATTCGAACAGCGATTTTGCCTTCGCAGACACGATTCTTGCCGGTGTCCGCGGAGCCGCCGGAGCTGCCAATGTGGAATTCAGCGAAACCGCCGATGGCGTGGACGCGGGTCGCTTTGACGCCGTGATCGCGGTGATCGGCGAGACGCCGTATGCCGAGTTCAGCGGCGACATTGCGCTCTCGGACACGCTACGACACAGCGGGCGCTACCCTGAAGATCTGGCGGTGCTGAAGGCGGTTTCCGGCAAAGGCACGCCGGTCATCACCGTGTTGTTGTCGGGTCGGCCGGTGTACGCGAACGACTTGCTGAATCTGTCGGATGCGTTCGTGGCGACGTGGTTGCCGGGCACCGAGGGCAAGGGCGTGACGGACATCCTGTTTCGGAATGCGGACGGCGGCATCCAGCAAGACTTTGGCGGGCGCTTGTCGTTTTCCTGGCCCAGATCGGTCTGCCAGACGCCCTTGAATTTTGGCGATCGCGCCTATGCCCCGCTGTTCAGTCTGGGCTATGGCTTGAACTACCAGAGCAACGTTACTTTAGGACCGCTGGATGCGGATATCCCGGCCGGTGGTTGCGGGAAAGAAGCGGCGGTTCCGATATTCAACCTGTCGGACCGCAAGCCCTACACCCTGTATGTCTCCAGCGCGGCCAACCAGTGGGTCAAGACCAGGGTCGGCGCTGATTTGAACGGCACCCTGGAGCTGCCGCCCGCGGTACCGGCGATTCGTGTGCAGACCACACAAATCAATACCCAGCAGGATGCCAAGCTGGTGACCTGGTTTGGCCCGGCACGCTTCTTTTCATTCTCGAACCAGAAGCAGGGCCTGCGATCCTACGCCACGAACTACGGGGTGCTGCAATTCGATATGCTGGTGGTCCAGCCGGCCCGCGGGAAAGTGACGCTGGCCGTGGAGTGCGAGGATCCGTGCCGCGGCGAAGTGGATTTCACTAACGTACTGGCAAAGATACCTTTGCAGACCAGATACACGGTGAAAATTCCGCTCATGTGCTTCGATGAAACGGGCGCGGATTTTCTGAATGTGGATGTACCATTCAGCGTGTCGACTTCGCAACCGTTTTCCGCGGCTTTTACCAATATCCAGATCGTTTCAGGCGCCGCCGGAGATGCGGATGCCCTGCGATGTCCTGATGCCGGGGTGATTTCAAACAGGGAGTTCGTGGATGGCCACAATTAAAGATGTTGCACGTCTGGCCGGCGTAGGCGTGGGTACGGCGTCACGCGTCGTCAGCGGCAAGGGCTCGGTGGCGGTCGCAACCGCCGAGCGGGTCAGAAAGGCGATAGAAAAGCTGGAGTTCCGCCCTTCTCACGCGGCGCGCTCCCTGCTCTCTGGTTCTTCGCAGATGATTGGCGTGTATATCCCGGTGCTCAAGGGCACCTTCTATACCCCGATCCTCGGTGCCATCGATACCGAGTTGCGCTCTGCTGGGCGCCACATGGTGGTGGCTTTCGGTTGCGGAGACGGTGATGCGCGACAGCAGGCGAAGGAAGGTATTGAATTTTTGATCGAACGCGGCTGTGACGGCCTGGTCGTGATGAGCAACATTCTGCTCAGCGAAGACATCGAGGCGCTTGGCCCCAAGCAAAGCAAGTTGGTGGTGCTGAATCATTCTTTTCCGGGCATCCCAGAGCAGTGCTTTACCGCCGACCACCACCAGGGCGGCGTACTGGCTGCGCAGGCCTTGTTGAAAATGCAGCATCGCAAATTTGCCGTGATCTCAGGCCCGAGCACCGCACCCGACAACGTAACCCGCATCGCCGGGTTCATGGCTGAGTTGGCGCGACAAGGCGTCAAGGCCGGTGCGGTGGTCATGCTGGAAAGCGACTTCTCTCCAGAGGGAGGCTGGGCCTCCGCACGGTCCCTGGCATCCTCCGGACACGAATTTACAGCGCTGTTTTGCGCCAACGACGAAATGGCCGTGGGTGCCCTGGCGTATTTTCAGCAGGCTGGGATTTCGGTACCAGGAACAATCTCGGTGTTGGGCTACGACGACACCCACAGCGCCGAGTATTCCGCACCCCAGCTCACCTCGGTGCATATTCCCTGGCGCCAGATCACGCTCAATGGCGTGCGCTGGTTGCTCAACGAATGCTATGGCGAGACGCAACCGGTGTTGCGGGAGTTCCCCGTCAGCGTGACCTGGCGAGCCTCGGTGGCGATGGCACCGGGCACCGAATCAAAGGCTGGCAAGCGCAAAAATTTGCGCTGACTACTGGATCAAACAGAAGAGAAATAGGGGTCAGCACGTGTGTGCCGAAACGTTTATTGGGACTAGAATTGGAATCCTTTCCAATGTTACCTGCGTTATTCCGATTGAAATATGAAAAACATTAGAACTGATCAACTTCCGATGCTGCGGCGCAGTGACTTTGCCGACGACTTCCGCTGGGGTTGCTCCACGTCGTCTTACCAAATTGAGGGGGGAGTGGACAAGGATGGCCGGGGCGAGTCAATTTGGGACCGCTTTTGCGCCACGCCGGGGCGCATTCGCGATGGCTCCAGCGGCGCTGTGGCCTGCGACCACTACCACCTGTGGCCCCAGGATCTGGACCTGGCAAGCCGCCTGGGAACCAACGCTTACCGCTTTTCCATCGCCTGGCCGCGCATCTTCCCAAGCGGTCGCGGCAAAGTGGCCAATCAGAAGGGGCTGGATTTTTACTCGCGTCTCGTGGACGGTATGCTGGAGCGTGGTTTGGAGCCATGGGTCACCCTGTATCACTGGGACCTGCCGCAGGCCTTGCAGGATCAGGGCGGTTGGGCCAATCGCGACACCGTCGACGCCTTTGTCGCGTACGCCGATGTGATGAGCCGCCATCTGGGCGACCGCATCAAGCACTGGATCACGCACAACGAGCCCTGGTGTACCGCCTTCAACGGCAACTATGAAGGCGTGCACGCACCGGGCCTGAAGGACTTCAAGACAGCGCTGCAGGTGTGCCACAACGTATTGGTGTCCCACGGACGGGTCATTCCGGTCATCAAGGCGAATGCGCCCGACGCGCGCGTGGGTATTGCCCTGAGCCTGCATCCGCTCAAGCCCGCCTCCGACAGTGCGCAAGATGTGGCGGCCACACTGCGCCACGACGGCTTGCGCAACCGCTGGTTTCTGGACCCCTTGTACGGTCGCGGTTATCCAGCCGATATCTGGGCTATTCTGGGCAAGGACGCGCCGCTGGTGCACGACGGCGATCTGGCGACGATAGCGACGCCCGCCAGTTTTCTGGGCGTCAACTACTACTTTCCTGAAATCGTGGCCGATGCGCCCGGCGTGGGCGTGATGTCCACCAGGGTGGTGGAAGCACAGAACGTGGAACGCACGGCCTTTGGCTGGGAGGTGTCGCCCGAGGGCTTGGTGACATTGCTCAGTCGCGTGGCCCGGGATTATCAACCGGCAGAGATCTACTTGACCGAGAACGGCTCCACCTACGACGACGTGGTCGGTGCAGACGGCCAGATCGACGACCAGCATCGGCGCCGTTATCTGGTGCGTCATCTGGCCGCCACAAGGGAAGTCGTCGCCAAGGGCATCCCGGTCAAGGGCTACTTCGCCTGGAGTCTGCTGGACAATTTCGAGTGGGCGGAAGGTTACATTCGCCGCTTCGGCTTGACGCATGTCGATTTCCGGACGCAGCAGCGCCGCCTCAAACTGAGTGGAAAATGGTATCGCGCATTTCTCAAGGGTGAAGTCTGAAATAAAACGAGGAGACAAGAGATGTTGGCTTTGAAAAAATTGGCGGCGACGCTGACCGTGGCGCTGGGTACAGTTGCGCATGCGGCCGGGACCAGGGCCGAAGTGATTCACTGGTGGACCTCCGGCGGCGAGTCCGCGGCGGTGAAGGTGTTTTCCGACGCCTACACCGCCACCGGCGGGGTCTGGGTGGATACCGCTGTGGCGTTGGGCGAGCAGGCGCGCTCGGTGGCCATCAACCGCATCGTCGGTGGCAACCCGCCGACCATGGCGCAGTTCAATACCTCCAAGCAATTTCTGGACGTGGTCGAGCAGGGCATGCTCAACAACGTGGACGAAGTGGCGATCCGCGACGGCTGGGACAAGTTCCTGCCCGAGACTGTGCTGAACGTGGTCAAGGTCAAGGGCCACTACTACGCCGCACCCGTGGACATTCACATGCCGACCTGGTTCTGGTACTCCAAGGCGGCGTTCAAGAAAGCCGGCATCACCGCTGAACCGAAGAGCATGGACGAGCTGTTCGCGGCGCTGGACAAGCTCAAGGCGGCCGGCCTGATTGCGCTGGCGCACGGCGGTCAGCCCTGGCAGGAAAACACTGTTTTTACGGCGGTGCTGGCGAATGTCGGCGGCACCGAGCTGTACCTGAAAGTGATGCGTGACCGGGATCCGAAAGCGATTGCCGGCGAAGACTTCAAGAAAGTGCTGCTGGCCTACAAGCGCCTGCAATCTTATGTGGACAAGGGTTCTCCCGGGCGCAACTGGAACGACGCCACGGCGCTGCTGATCACCGGCAAGGCCGGCGTGCAAATCATGGGCGACTGGGCCAAGGGCGAGTTCACGCTGGCGCACCAGGTGCCGGGCAAGGACTACGGCTGCATTGCCGGCTTCGGTCCGAAGTCGCCATACATCATTCAGGGCGACGTATTCGTGTTCCCAAAAACCACAAATCCGGAGCAGATCAAGGCGCAAAAAGTGCTGGCCGGTCTGATGCTGGCGCCCGCCACGCAGGTGGCGTTCAGCAACAAGAAGGGCTCGATTCCGGTGCGCACCGACGTCGATTCGTCCAAGATGGACATCTGTGCCCAGCAGGGCCTGGCCATCATGAAGGACAAGTCGCGTCATCTGGGCAACGGCGAGGTCTATCTGAACCCCGATCAGAACGGTTCTCTGGCGGACATCCTGACCGCTTACTGGAACAAGAGCATTCCGGTGGAAAAGGTGCAGAAGGATATTGCCAGTGCCTTGAAAAAATAGGCGTTTGACTGGTTGACCATGAAGATCAAGCTCAAACCCCTGCTGCGCCAGCTCACCACTTGGACCGCGCTGTTGCCGATGGCGACGACGGTGCTGGTGGCCTATCTGGGAACGGTGCTGTGGTCGATCAAGGTGTCGCTGAGCAATTCGCGCACCTTTCCCTCGGACGAGTTCGTGGGTCTGGCGCAGTACGAGCGTCTGTTCGACAACGAGCGCTGGATGCTGTCACTGCAAAACCTGGCGCTGTATGGCGTGCTGTTCATCGTCGCCTGCATGGTCATCGGTTTCCTGCTGGCGGTGTTCATCGACCAGAAGGTCATGGGCGAGGGTGCGCTGCGCACGATTTTTCTTTACCCTTACGCGATGTCGTTTGTCGCCACCGGCCTGGTCTGGCAGTGGCTGCTGAACCCGGGCAACGGCATCCAGCAGGCGGTGCGCCAAATGGGCTACCCGGACTTCACCTTCGACTGGATCATCGACCAGGACAAGGTGATGTACACCATCGTCATCGCCACCGTGTGGCAGGCCTCGGGCCTGGTGATGGCGATGCTGCTGGCGGGGCTGCGCGGCATCGATGACGAAATCTGGAAAGCGGCGCGCATCGACGGCATCCCGACCTGGCGCGTCTACGTCTCGATCGTGCTGCCGATGCTGGGCCCGTCGGTGGCGACGGTGTTCGTGCTGCTCTCCACCGCCGTGATCAAGCTGTTCGACGCCGTGGCGGCCATGACGCAAGGCGGCCCCGGCACGGCCAGCGAAGTGCCGGCCAAGTTCATCATGGACTATCTGTTTGGTCGCGCCAATATCGCCCTGGCGTCAGCCGGTTCGATCGTGATGCTGCTCACGGTGCTGATCTTGCTGGCGCCGTTGCTGTATGCACGCAGCCGCTCCAACGCCACCGGGGCACACAAATGACGACTGCAGCCACCATGCCATCGGCCAAGCGGCGTCCGTACCGATTCAGTCCGGCGCGCGTCGGCGTTTACGCCTTTTTGCTCACGGCAGCGGCGTTCTTCCTGATGCCGCTGTACATCATGCTGGTGACCTCGTTCAAGACCATGGACGAGATTCGACTCGGCAATATCTTTGCCTTTCCGGTGGCCATCACGGTCGAGCCCTGGGTGGCAGCCTGGACCACGGCGTGCACCGGCGTGTCGTGCGAAGGCATTCGCGGCGGCTTCTGGAACTCGATCTTCATCGTGATTCCGAGCACCATCCTGCCGATACTGCTGGGTGCGCTCAACGGCTACGCGCTGTCGTTCTGGAAGC
The DNA here is from genome assembly GCA_963810395.1 of uncultured beta proteobacterium. Taxonomy (GTDB): domain Bacteria; phylum Pseudomonadota; class Gammaproteobacteria; order Burkholderiales; family Burkholderiaceae_C; genus Rhodoferax. Next base: position 412,863 of record CAWENC010000001.1, read on the forward strand.
CGCGCGGCGCGAATCTGCTGTTCGGCATTTTGATGCTGGGCGCCTTCATCCCGGTGCAGGTGATGATGTTCCCGCTGGTGCGCGTGCTGGCGACGCTGGGGCTGTTCAGCTCCTTGCCCGGGATCGTGCTGATCCACATCATCTTCAGCATGCCGGTGATGACGCTGCTGTTTCGCAACTACTACCTGTCGATTCCGCAGGAGCTGTTCAAGGCCGCGCGCATCGACGGCGGCGGCTTCATCCGCATCTTTGTGCAGCTGATGTTGCCCATGTCCACGCCCATCATCATCGTCGCGGCCATCATGCAGGTCACCGGCGTGTGGAACGACTACATCCTGGGTCTGGTGTTCGCGGGCCGCGAGAATTTGCCCATGACGGTGCAACTCAACAACGTGATCAACACCACCACGGGGACGCGTTTGTACAACGTGAACATGGCCGCGACGATTCTCACGTCGCTGGTGCCGCTGGTGATCTATTTTGTTTCTGGCCGCTGGTTTGTGCGCGGTATCGCCGCCGGTGCGGTAAAGGGGTAATGCATGGCTAGCGTGAGTGTTCGCAATCTTTGTATCCGCTTCGGCGAGAACGAAGTCATCAAAGACCTGAATCTGGATGTGCTGGAGAGCGAGTTTCTGGTGCTGCTAGGCCCGTCGGGCTGCGGCAAATCGACGCTGCTGCACAGCATCGCCGGGCTCATCGACGTGGCCGAAGGCAGCATCGTCATCGGCGGCCAGGACATGACCTGGGCCGACCCCACGGATCGCAACATCGGCATGGTGTTCCAGTCGTATGCGCTCTACCCCACCATGAGCGTGGAGCGCAATATGTCGTTTGGCCTGCGCGTCAAGGGCACGCCCAAGGCCGAGATCGAGCGCCGCGTGAACCGCGCCGCCGAGATGTTGCAGCTGCAGCCACTGCTGAAGCGCAAACCTTCGCAGTTGTCGGGTGGCCAGCGTCAGCGCGTCGCCATTGGCCGCGCGCTGGTACGCGAAGCGGGTGTTTTTCTGTTCGACGAACCGCTGTCGAATCTGGACGCCAAACTGCGCGCCGAGTTGCGCCGCGAGCTCAAGCTGCTGCACAAAAACCTGCGCTCGACGATGATTTACGTGACGCACGATCAGGTCGAAGCGATGACGCTGGCGACGCGCATCGTGGTCATGCTGGGCGGCAAGATTCAGCAGATCGGTGCCCCGGCGCAAGTCTACGAAAAGCCGCAGAACCTGTTCGTTGCGGGCTTTCTGGGCTCGCCCGGAATGAACCTGTTGAGCGGTCAGCTCAGCCCCGGCGCGCAGACACTGGTGTTTGAGTCGGACAACTTGACGCTGGATGTGTCGACCTACGCTTTTCAGAGCAGCCCGGCCAGCGCACAAAACGTGATCCTGGGCATTCGCCCGGAAAACCTGCTGATTCATGCGGCGGGGGAGCTCCAGGGCACCGTGTCGCTGATCGAGCCGATGGGCAATCATCATGTGGTGTGGCTGGACTTTGGCGGCAAGCTGCTGTCCTCGGTGGTGAGCGGCGCCTTGGGTTTTGCGGTCGACGAGCGGGTGCGCTTCAGCATCGACGTGGCGCGCATTTCATTGTTCGCGCAGGCAACTGAGCAGCGTCTGTAGACCTCATTCTCGAAAGAGGATGCCGCGCTCACTTCAATCATTGAAAAGGAAATTCAGGCATGGTTCAAATGCGAAATTGGCGTGTGCTGTGGCCCGCGTTGCTGTTAGGTGGATTGAGCGCAGCCACTGGCGTGGTTCAGGCGCAGACTTCACTCCGGGCGGATGCTGCCACGGCCAGCGTAGTGCAGGCCTGGGAGACCTGGACTGACCAGACCAGGCTGCTCGCGCCCGTGGCCGGGCTGGCGTTTCGCAAGCAGGCGCCGCAGGTGCTGAACATCGAAGTGGATCCGGCCCGGCGCTATCAGGAGATCGTTGGCTTTGGCGCCAATATCACGGATGCGTCGGCCTGGCTGATCCAGCAGCGCATGAGCCCGGCGCAGCGTGAGGCGCTGATGCAGGACTTGTTTGGCCCGGCGCCTGGCCTGGGCTTCAGCTTCACGCGCTTGACGATTGGCGCGTCGGACTTTTCCATGAAGCACTACTCGCTGGACGATGTGCCCAAGGGACAGACCGACGAGACGCTGGCGCATTTTTCCATCGACCCGATGCGCCAGGACGTGCTGCCGGTGGTGAAGCGCGCACTGGCCATCAACCCGCAGCTCAAAGTCATGGCGTCACCGTGGAGTGCACCGGCCTGGATGAAGAGCAATGACAGCCTGATTCAAGGCTCGCTTCGCCCTGAAGCTTATGGCGTGTTTGCCCGGTACCTCGGGAAATTTGCCGATGCGATGGAGGCTGAAGGATTGCCGTTGTTCGCGCTGACGGTGCAGAACGAACCGCACTTTGAACCCAAGGACTATTCAGGGATGCGGGTCGATTCCGCCGCCCGCGCCAAGTTGATCGGCGAACAACTGGGTCCCTTGCTGGCGAAACGCGACAAGCCGGTGCGCATTCTGGATTGGGATCACAACTGGGACGAGCCGCAGGCGCCGCTGCAGGTTCTGGCCGACCCGAAAGCGCGTCCCTACGTCGCGGGAGTCGCCTGGCACTGCTATGTCGGTGATGTTGCGGTGCAGACCCTGGTGCACGACGCCTATCCCGACAAGGAAACCTATTTCACCGAATGTTCCGGCGGCGAGTGGAAACCACACTGGCGTGAAACCTTGCCGTGGTACATGCGGCATTTGATCATCGGCACGACGCGCGGCTGGGCCAAGGGCGTGTTGCTGTGGAACATTGCGCTGGATGAGAACTATGGCCCCCACACGGGCGGCTGCAACGATTGCCGTGGTGTCGTGACCATCAATTCGAAGACCGGTGAAGTGACGCGCAATTTTGACTACTACGCGCTGGCGCACGCCAGCCGTTTCGTACGACCGGGCGCACACCGGATCGCGTCCACCACGGGTGAGGGACGCCTGGAGACCGTGGCCTTCCAGAATGCTGATGACAACTCGATCGTCCTGATCGTGCTGAATTCGGCAGCCAACACGCGCCGTTTCTCTGTAAGTTTTGGCGGCAAGACTTTCGAGCACAGCATGCCAGGCGCCAGTGTTGCCACCTTTGTCTGGTCCGCGCCGCAGTGAAGCGCGAATAGTCTGCGTCAGGGAGGGCCAAATGGCAGCTTGCCCGCGCCACGCGGCTTGGTGGAAGCGTAGCCACCGACCTTGTCATACACCCTGACATAGTCCACCAGCATCTCTGCCGGGAACGGGGTGGTCTTGTCCGGGTTGCCGAGGTAATCACCCCCGATCGCCAGATTCATGATGAGGTAGAACGGCTGGTCAAACGGCGCCGGCCAGGGATTCAGGTCCGACTCGCGCTCAGGCGCAAGCCCCTTGACGCCGTTGACGCGACTGCTGCTCCACCAGAATACCTGGCGGGCATACAGCTTGTCGTCCACCAGCCAGCGAATTTCGCCCGGCTCCCACTCCAGCGCATAAACGTGAAAATCGGCAATCGACTGGCCCGCCGGAAACAAATAGCTGTTACCGCTGCTGGTGTTGGCCTGCCAGCGGGCGCCGTAGTGCAAGGTGCCGTCAACCCGGGTCGGATTTTGTCCGCGCGCTTCCGTCACATCGATTTCGCCCGAGGCTGCCCAGCCGCCGTATTTATCGTCGCGCGGCAACATCCACAGCGCGGGCCAGACGCCCTGCCCCGTCGGCAGTTTGGCGCGGAATTCGAAGCGACCATAGGTCTTGCTGAACAACTCGCTGCCATCGCGCTTGCGCGTCGTCAGACGTCCTGAGGTATATCCGGCGCCATCGCGCCCCTCCCGGAGCGCCTTCAGGTGCAACATGCCATCCTTGACGAACACGTTTTGCGGCTCGCGTGTGTAGTACTGCAGTTCGCGATTGCCCCAACCCGATATCCAGGCGTTCTGGTCGTACTGAAAAAAACCGTTGCCCAGATCAAAGTCCCACTTTGCACTGTCCACCTGGGTCCCGTCAAACTCGTCACTCCAGACCAGCGTCCAGCCCGCAGGCGCCTGGTTTGCGACCGGCATGCGCAGGGCACATCCAGTGGCAAGGGCCATAGTCAGCGCCAGCGCGCTGAATCGAAAAAACCGCATGGTAATCCCCTTCTGTGAATAGTTTACCTGTCGCCGCAGGCGCAATAAATGGCTACCGATGTGTCGGGGGCTTTGTTGGTGCAAGTGCAGCTTCTGCCCCCCGGTAAAGGCGCCGCGCTGACGACGCAAGCGGCTACTGGTACTGCCATGCCTTCTTGTCATAGAAGCCGCGCAGCGTAAAAAAGGCTTTCTTCTTGATGCCGCGGTTGGAGATCAATCCCTTGCGGTTCCAACCGTCCTGAATGCCGGGCAGCAGCCGCTTGGGCGAGCGAAAGTCGGTCAATATCCAGGGGCTGACGCCGCGGATGTTGGGAATGTTTTCAAGCATCAGCAGGGTTTGCTCATACAGATATTCCTGATACTCCTCGGTCCAGCGTTCGTCGCGGCTGCCGTGCAGGCCCTGCAGCGCGCCGGCGCCAAACTCGGACACCACCACCGGCTTGTTGAAGCCGATCTCCCACTTCGCCTTGGGCGCATCGTCAGGCTTGCCGCCATACCAGCCGATATATTGGTTGAAGGCCACGATGTCCAGCTGCTCGCCGATCTTGTCGTCCAGCACCTGCGTCAAGGGGTCGCCCTCTTTCGCGCGGCGTTCCAGTGCGGCGCTCAGCAGCCGGGCCGGGTCCAGTGCCCTGCTGTGCTCGATCAGGCTGAGCAGGAATGCATTGCGCGCTGCCGATGGCGGGGTCTCGTTCGCCATCGACCAGATGATGATGGAGGCACGGTTTTTGTCGCGGGTGATGGCCTCCGTCAATTGCTGTTTGGCATTTTTCAGCGTGGCGGCGCTGGCAAAGTCGACGGTCCAGTAGACCGGAATTTCCTCCCACACCAGCAAGCCCATCCTGTCGGCCAGCCGGAGCATGTTCTCATTGTGCGGATAGTGCGCCAGACGCACGTAGTTGCAGCCCAGCTCTTTGGCCCAGGTGAGTGCCACCAGCGCATCGGCCTCGCTGTAGGCGCGGGCACCGCGCTGGGTGTTTTCTTCATGAATGCTGATGCCGCGCAGAAAGACCGACTTGCCATTCAGCAGAATATTCGGGCCGTCGGTGCTGATGGTTCTGAAGCCGATGTCGTCACGCAGCCGCTGGTACTTGGTTTTGACAAATACCTCATACAGTTTGGGGGACTCGGGCGACCAGTATTTGATTTTTTCCGAGGCAAATTCGAAAGTGTCATGCCCATTGTGGGTCGTCATCGCATGGTCCAGACCAAGCTCCGGGATCTCGATGTGCACCACCTCGCCGTCGGCGGCGGCATTCAATTGCACATAGCCGGCAATGGTGTTGCCAGCGTTCTTTTTCAGTTGAATGTGGTAGTCCTGAATAAAGGTTTTTGGCTCTTCAATCAGTGCGACATCGCGCGTGATGCCGCCGTAGTTCCACCAGTCGGTATTGACGGTCGGCACGGCTTCCTTGAAGCGCTTGTTGTCCACCTTCACAACCAGAAAATTGTCTTTGGGTTTGAGCAGTGCCGTGACTTCAAAGTTGAACGGGGTAAAGCCCCCCTCGTGCGTGCCCAGCTTGCGGCCATTGAGGTACACGTCGGCCTTGTAATTGACCGCGCCGAAATACACAAAGACGCGGTTGCTGGCGTTTTGTTTTTGATAGTCGAAGGAACGCTTGAACCACACCGTGCCCTCGTAATAAAAAAGGTTTTCCTTCTGCGTATTCCAGTCCCCCGGAATCGCCATGGACGGAGATTTGTCGAAGTCGTATTCCACCAGTTCGGACTTGTCCTGGGCATGATAATTCTTGAAGAAGGCGGAATTTGATGGTTCCTTCTCCTGGTCATAGGGTTCGAGCCGGTAGTTGTAGTAGCCGGTCTCGTAGGGATCGACGATGTAATTCCAGGTGCCGCCCAGCGAGGTGCTGTGCCGGTTGTCGGTGTTGGTCAACAGGCCCTCGGAGCAGGCCAGCCCCGGCAACAGCAGCAGGGCAAGAAACAGTTTCAGCATGGATTCATTCAGGGCGTGGCGGAGAAATGCCGCCGGCTCACGGGCTTGCGGTTTTGCGCTTGTGCTGCAACAGCCATTCGTACAGCGCCGGGTTCGCGTAGGTCTGGGTCCATGAGTCATGGTCGACGCCGGGGTAAACCGTGAATTTCACATCCCCGCCACAGGCCTTGACGGCCGCCACCATGGCGGCGTCATCCTGGACGCTGACGACCGAGTCTTTCTCCCCGTGAAACGCCCAGATCGGCAGGTTTTTGAGCTGGCAGGCGTTCTTCACATCGCCGAAACCGCAGACCGGCGCGATCGCGGCGAAGCGCTCTGGATGCGCGGCAGCAATGTTCCAGGTGCCGTGGCCGCCCAGACTCAAACCGGTGAGATAGATGCGATCAGCGTCGACCGGCAGCCGCGCTATCAGTTCGTCCAGCAAGGCGTTCACCGTGGCACTCTTCCACACAGCGCTTTCAGGCGCTTGCGGCGAGACCACGATAAACGGGAAGTCCGCCTGTGCCTCGACTATTTTCGGCGGGCCATGCAGCTTCACTTTTTCAATGTCGTCGCCGCGCTCGCCGGAGCCGTGCAGAAAGACGATCAGCGGCCACTTCTTGCCATCGGTCTTGTCATAGCCTTTGGGCAAATAGAGCAGGAAACGGCTACCGTTGGCCGAGGCGCCCTGCGTCTCGAATGATTGCGGATGCTGGCCCTCGGCCAGGGTCCATGGTTTGTGCACGGCACACCCTCCAAGCAAGAAAGTTGTCAGTGTCAAAATCACCAGAAAAATTTTTTTCATCATGATTTCCCGGGTTTAAATAGATACTCAATTCGCTCTGAATACTACCCGCATAAAGCGGCTCAGGCAGCCGACAATCAGACCATTTTCAGCAAAGGATTTTGCATGACGCATTTGGACCGCCGCGAGTTCCTGCGCGCGACTGCGAGCACGGCCGGCGCCGCCGCCGCGCTGTCGATGTTTCCACCCGCGATCCGCCAGGCGCTGGCGATCGAAGCGGATCGCCGGACCGGCACCATTTCGGACGTGGCGCACATCGTCGTCCTGACGCAGGAGAACCGCTCCTTCGACCACTATTTCGGCAGCCTCAAGGGGGTGCGCGGCTTTGCCGACCGGTTTCCGATCCCGATTGAAGGAAGCAGCGGCGTGCCGCAGCGCACTGTCTGGCAGCAAGCCGGCGAGGTGGACGGGGCACCGTCCGGTGTGATGCTGCCGTTTCATCTGGATACCCAGCGGGACTTTGGCCTGATGCGCACCGAAGGCGCGGCGCATACCTGGCCCGATGCCCAGCAAGCCTGGGGCCACGGCAAGTTGAGCCAGTGGACGCAGGCCAAAGGGCCGCACGCGCTGGGCTACTTCACGCAGGCCGACCTGCCGTTTCAATACGCGCTGGCCGAGGCTTTCACGCTGTGCGACGCCTACCACTGCTCGTTCCAGGGCGGCACCACGCCGAACCGGCTGTTCCTGTGGACCGGCACCAACGACCCGCACGCCACGGGCCATGGGCCGGCCACGTTCAACGATCTGGCGACGCTGCAGCCCAAGCCCGGGCTTGACAGCTACACCTGGACCACCTACCCGGAACGACTGCAGGCCGCAGGTGTCAGCTGGCAGGTCTACCAGGACATCGCCGACAACTACGACGACAACTCGCTCGCCTTCTTCAAGGTGTTTCGCGACGCCTATGCGGGGCTGCCGGGCGCGTCGGCAGAACTCAAGGCGCGGGCTTCGAGCACGCGCGATCTGGACCAGCTCAAAGCCGACGTGCAGGCGAATCAGCTGCCGCAGGTGAGCTGGATCGTGGCCAGCGAATTGAGCTCGGAGCATCCGGCGAACTCCAGCCCGGCGCAGGGCGCCGACTACACGGCCCGTGTGCTGGAAGCGCTCACTTCCAACCCCGAGGTCTGGAGCCGCACGGTGCTGATCCTGAACTACGACGAAAACGATGGTTTCTTCGACCATATGCCGCCGCCCGCGGCCCCGTCCTACCTGGCCTGGCACGCGGACCCGGGGCAAGCGGTGCTGGCCGGTGCCTCGACCGTGGATACCAGCGGCGAATACCACGAACACCTCGTCAGCTACCGCAGCAGTGCGCAGGACAAATCCCTGCTGCATCATCCCTACGGACTCGGTCCCCGGGTGCCGCTGCTGGTCATTTCACCGTGGAGCCGCGGCGGCTGGGTCAACTCGCAGGTGTTCGACCACACCTCGGTGATCCGCTTCATGGAGCAGCGATTCGGTGTGCAGGAGCCCAACATCTCGCCCTGGCGGCGCGCAGTGTGCGGCGACCTGACCAGCACGCTGGACTTTAGCCACCCCGACGCATCGCCAAGGCCGAAGCTGCCGGCGACGCGCGAGTTGGCGCAGCGCGCGCTGGCCCTGCCCGAGCGCACCATGCCCGTCACGCCGGCGCTGCCGGTTATGCCGACCCAGGCGCCGGGGACACGACGCTCGCGCGCCCTGCCCTATCAGTTGCACGTCAACAGCACTTGCCAACCAGACCAACAGACACTGGCGCTGGTGTTTGCCAATAGCGGTGCGGCAGCGGCGGTGTTTCATGTCTACGACCGCTTGAACCTGGCGCAGATTCCACGCCGCTACACCGTCGAGCCCGGCAAACAACTGGCGGGCTCCTGGACACTCGCGGCACAAGGTGGAGACTACGACCTCTGGGTGCTGGGCCCGAACGGCTTTCACCGGCATTTCAGCGGCCAGCTGAACAAGCTTTCGACCAGGCCCCAGCCCTGCCCGGAAGTCGAGATCGGCTACGACCTGGTCAAAGGTGAACTGACTGCGCGACTGCGCAACACCGGCACTGCTGCCTGCACCTTCGAGCTGCGGGCCAACGCCTACTTCAATACAAAAGTGGTGCGCCAGCGGGTAGCTGAGCAGGGCGAGGCCAGGCACAGCTGGCCGATCAAACAAAGTGCCAACTGGTATGACTTCACAATAGGCGTGACTGAATTGCCTGGCTTTGCGCGCCGCTTTGCCGGCCGCATGGAAACCGGAAAAGCGTCCACCAGCGACCCGGCGATGCTTGCAGTTGCCCCGCGTAGCAGCGCAGTCCCAGCGGCGACGCCAGGCCGCTGATCCGTCAGGCTGTAAATTTCTGTAGGCTCATCTCCCCCATTTGGGGGATAGCCAGATTCAACTGCACCCGATACAGTCGGTTCCAACTAAAACTCGCCCACAGATGACTGAGGGCCATCAGGGAGCAGACATGACAGCAAATTCAAACCTACTCGCAACCAGCGGCGCAGCGCCGGTCAGGGAAGCAAAATCCTCGCAAAGCAATGCTCAAATGACAGGTGCCCGGAGGCATCAATCATGATTCGCCGGCATCTCAAGAAATTCTTCAAAATCCTCGCCGGGGCCGTGTTGGCTGGACAAGTTGGAATGCTGGGTGCCTGGCCGTTTGACCGGAAGCCACAGGGAAATCATGTCTTGCACACCACCATCAGCGCCGATGGCCAGATGATTGCTACCCTGTTGAATGCGGGCACGAACGAACAATTGCTGCGCGTACGCAAACTCGACACTGACACGAAGTGGCGCACCGTGAACGCACCTCCATTGACGCAAAGCATCCGTTTTGCCAGCCAGGGACATGAACTGTTGTTGACCTACTATCTGCCACAGACAAAGCGTGATGTGCTGGCGCGGCTTGACCTGGATAAACCAGGCGGTGAGGTGCAGAAAGTCTTTGAAGCTGAAGGCCTGGCCTTTCCGGTGGAAGTGAAACCGGGTCAGGTGATGGTGAGGACACACCAACCAGCCAACCCGAGTAGCGGGAAGGTGTATTTGATGGATCACTATTGGATTCTCGTGGGGCCAGGGCAACAAGTCCAAAAGGTGGGACCGGATTCGATCTTGCCCTACCCTGCCCCCAACATTGTGGGCAGCGGATTCTTTTGGACAGAGGAACAAATCGGCATGAACCAAGAAGTCCGTCCGCTTATCTTGAGCTATCCATTGCCAGGGGGAGTCGCGCCGGATTTTTCGCGTGAACGCCTTGAAAAAAACACATGGGCTGTGCGTTGTGATCAGACAGCCAAGCGCTGCTTGCGCAGGTTTATTTCGAACCTTGATCAGAGGCCTGCCGTTTCTTTCGTTTACGACGTCGAAGTGTTGTTTGGTTCTGAGCGCTGCAAATTGACAGGCTTTTCTGGCAGCTCGGATGAAAATTCACTCACGCCAGACGGTAACGCCGCCGTCATGTCATTGGCACCAGGTCACGACAAACCGCGTCATGTCGTGGTCGCACATTTCGATCCGAAGCAATGCGAACCAATTTCAGTTCAGCACATTGACTTCGAGCAGAAATAGTCACTGAATCTCATTGGCACGGTTGCTGGGGCTTACGCAACCGATGACAGCTTGGTTGATGCAGCCTCGCCCGCAATCGGCAAGCTTGAGCAAATCGCTATCTATTTGATAGCTGTCTACGCCCGTCAATCGGGCGCTACAGATCAATTTGATTAAGGAAAACAATGCTTGGCGGCCCGTCAACCGCTCTTGACATGCCGTTCCACAGGTACCGAAAAGTAAAAACGCTCACGCAATCTGCGCGCGGCTTGCAGGACATAAACGCCTGGAAAGGCGCATGAATAAAGCGCAGCGGCTGAATGCGCCGGCCTTCCACTCAGCCCAGCAACTTGCCATCCTGCGCAAAGAAAAGCGCGGCGCCCACATCGAATGTGAGCCCTGTCATTTGCCCCGGCAGCACGCGCCCTTCGTGGGCTGCGACCTTGGCCGTGAGCAATTCGTCCATGCCCTCGACGCGCAGGTGGATGATCGAGGCGTCGCCCAGATGCTCGGCCAGCATCACCTCGGCCGGCACGCCCTGCGCCACATTGGTCAGATGCAGGTGCTCGGGGCGGATGCCCACTTTGTGCGCTTGGGCCGGAGCCTGCGCCGCGGCGGCGGTCCACAGGGCCGCCTGCACGGCGGACGCAGCCGGCGCCGGCCGGGCGATGAGGTTGATGCGCGGTGCGCCCAGGAAGGTGGCGACAAATTCGTTCGCCGGGCGCGCGTACAGGTCCATCGGTGCGCCGAGCTGCTCGACGCGGCCCTTGTTGAACACGGCGATGCGGTCGCCCATGGTCATGGCTTCCACCTGGTCGTGCGTCACGTAGATCATGGTCGTGCCCAGCTCCTTGTGCAGGCGCGACAGCTCGATGCGCATGGTCACGCGCAGCGCCGCGTCCAGATTCGACAGCGGCTCGTCAAACAAAAACACCTTGGGCTTGCGCACAATCGCGCGGCCGATCGCCACGCGCTGGCGCTCGCCGCCGGACAGGGCCTTGGGCAGACGCGGCAGCAGGTGCGAGATGCGCAGCACCTCGGCGGTACGCTGCACCATCTGTTCGCGCTCGGCCTTCTTGACACCGGCCATGCGCAGCGAGAAGCCCATGTTCTCGGCCACCGTCATGTGCGGGTACAGCGCGTAGCTCTGGAACACCATGGCGGCGCCGCGGTCTGCCGGGCGCAGATCGTTGGCGCGAACACCGTCGATCAGCAGGTCGCCTTCGGTGATGCTCTCCAGCCCGGCAATCATGCGCAGCATGGTGGACTTGCCGCAGCCCGAGGGACCGACGAAGACGAGAAACTCGCCGTCGCGCACCTCCAGATCGACGCCATGAATCACGGCCGCCTCGCCGTAGCTCTTGCGAATGCCCTTGAGTGCCAGACGTCCCATGTCAGATCCCTTTTCGTTTTTGAAATCTTGTGGGACAGTCCGAGCTACACGAAGTGAGCGAGCCCTGTCCCCAACTGATTAGGCGAGAAAATCGCGGTACCACAGCGCGCTGTCCTTCAGGGTGCGCTGCTGCGTGTCATAGTCGACGCGCACAATGCCGAAGCGCTTGGCGTAACCCGAGGACCACTCGAAGTTGTCCAGCAGACTCCAGACAAAATAGCCGTTCACGCGCACGCCCTGGGCAATCGCCTGCGCCAGCGCTTCAATGTGATTGGCGATGTAGGTCTGGCGCCGTACGTCATGCACCCGGCCGTCCATCACTTCGTCCTGGAACGCGGCGCCGTTTTCCGTGATGTAGATCGGCGGCATGGCGTAGTCGCGGTGCAGGCGCACCAGCAGTTCGGTCAGGCCTTGCGGGTAGACCTCCCAGCCCATGTCGGTGATCTCGCGCCCGCTCGACTTGACGTCCCAGGGCTGGCCCGCGCTGGAGACGCTGCGCATGTAGTAGTTGATGCCGAGAAAATCCAGCGGCACATTGATCTGTGCCATGTCACCGGCCAGCACCTTGGGTGCGTCTGCGCCCACATGTTCCAGCACGTCGGCCGGATATTCGCCTTTGAGCAGTGGGTCCACATACCAGCGCAGGCCGGTGCCGTCGTCGAGCCGCGCCTTGGCCTGGTCCGCCTCGGAGTCGGTGGCCGCATGGATCGGCGCCAGATTCAGCACGATGCCGAGTTCGCTCTTGCAGCCCTGCGCGCGCAGCGCCGTCAGCACCCTGCCGTGGCTCAGCAGCAGATGGTGCGCCACCTGGAGCGACACCGCACGGCTCTTGATGCCGGGGGCGAAGTTGCCGACCTGGTTGCCCAGCACCGCCACCACCCAGGGCTCGTTGTGCGTGCAGATCGACGTGACGCGGTCGCCCAGACGGCGCGCCACTTCACAGGCGTAATCAACAAAGCGCTGCACCGTGTCACGGTTCTCCCAGCCACCGCTGGCCTGCAGGGCGGACGGCAAGTCCCAATGGTTCAGCGTCAGATACGGTTTGAGGCCGCGCGCCAGCATGCCATCGACCAGCCGCTCGTAGAACGCGAACCCCTTTTCATTGAAGGCGCCCGAGCCCAGCGGCTGCACGCGTGGCCAGGACACCGAGAAGCGGTAGGCGTCGACGCCCAGGCCGGTGATCAGATCCAGATCCGCCGCCCAGCGGTGGTAGTGGTCGCAGGCGACACGGCCATCGCTGGCGTCCTGGATGGTGCCGGGAAGGCGGCAGAAATCGTCCCAGATCGAAGGCCCTTTGCCGTCGGCCTCGGATGCGCCCTCGATCTGGAATGCGCTGGTGGCAACGCCCCAGACGAAATTTTTCGGGAATGCGGACTTGGATGTGAAGGTCATAACAGTGGTCGTCAAAAAGGAGTGAAATCAGCCGCGCACTGCGCCGGCGGTCAAACCGTCGATCAGGCGGCGCGAGGAAATGGCAAACAATACCAGCAGTGGCACGGTGGCGATGGCCGCGCCGGCAAGCAGCGCCCCCCATTCGGTATCGCCCGGGCTGTACATGCCGCGCAGCGCGAGCGGAAAGGTGTACATCTCGGGTGAGCGCATGACCACCAGCGGGCCGATGAAGTTGTTCCAGGAGGCGATGAAGGTGATGAGTCCCAGCGTGCCCAGGGCCGGTTGCAGCAGCGGCAGTACCACGCTCCAGTAGATGCGCAGCTCGCCGCAGTCATCCATGCGTGCGGCCTCGATCAGGTCGCGCGGAATACTCGATGTGATGAACTGGCGCATCATGAAAATGCCAAAGGCGCTGGCCGCACCCGGGATGTACAGGGCGCGCGGCTGGTCGATCCAGCCCAGCGCGTCCATGATCATGAAGCTGGGGATCATGCCGAGGAAGGACGGCAGCATCATGGTGCCCATGACCAGCGCAAACAGGGGCTTCTTGAAGCGAAACTCGAACATCGCAAAGGCATAGCCGCCCATGGAGCAAAACAGCAGCGTCAGCGCAGTGGAGACCAGCGCCACGTACAGACTCCAGCCCAGGCTGCGCCACAAGGCGATGCGCCCGGTGAGGATGGCAAAGTTCGGCAGAAAGTCGGTGCCGAAAAATAGCGGCGGCGGCAGGCTGAAGATGTCGCTGCGCGAATGCGTGGCAAACACGAACATGAAATAAAACGGCGCCAGCATGATCAGCGCGCCCGCGCCGACCAGCAGGTAGGCCGCCCACGGGGCAAGACGGTCTTGGCGAATCATTTGTTTCCCCACTGAAGGCTTTGCGCGGAAAGGCTGAGCGCGACCAGCGAGGTGGATTGCCCTTCGGGCAGGGTCCTTTTTCCCCACTCACACCCCCCCGCCCCTCTCCCGCCCCGCCAGGCGGAAGAGGGGAGCCTCATTTGGCTGCGTGCGAAACAAGACACGTACACGCGCCGACGCGCGCTGCGTGGGCAGGCCAACAAAAGGCGAATCGTCGAGGTGCCCTGACGCGCACAAGATGCAACGGTACAAACCTTTCGCCATGCACTCTCTTTGTTTGCATACGCGGCCAAATGGGGCTCCCCTTTCCGCCCCGGTGGGGGTGGAAAGGGGCGGGGGGGATAGGGGGGGTAAACAGACCCCGCCTGGAAGGCAAGCCAGCCCATTGAGAGGCGATGGAGGAAACAATCTTTCACGCCTTCACCTGCCTTTCGCGAAACGCCCGGTTGGTGAGCCAGGTCAATGCCAGCACAAAGATAAACAGCAGCCACGACAGGGCGCTGGCGGTGCCGAAGTCGTTGAAGTCAAAGGCCGTGCGGTACATATAAACGGCGGTGGTCATGCCGGCCTGATCGGTGCCGCCCTTGCCCGAGGTCAGGATGAAGGGCTCTTCAAACAGTTGCATGCCGCCGATCACACTCAGGGTTACGCCAAAGTAGATCATCGGGCGCAGGCTGGGCAGGGTGATGAACCAGAATTGCTGCCAGCGTCCGGCGCCGTCCATGGTCGCGGCCTCAAACAGGTCTTTGGGAATGGTTTGCAGGGCCGCCAGGTACAGCACCAGGTTGAAGCCCACATAGCGCCAGAACACGACCGTGGCGATGGCCGGTTTGAGGGTCTCGGCTTGGTCCAGCCAGTCGATCGGCTGATCCGGCAAGAACCAGCCCAACAGCGGCCATTGGCTCAGGTAGTGGATGCCCTGATTGATCATGCCGTGCTCGGTGGAGAACAGGGTGCTGAACATCATCGCGATGGCCACGGTGGAGGTGATGTAGGGCAGGAAGTACACGCCCACGACGGCGTTGCGCCAGCGCTTGAACACGCTATGAATAAAGGTGGCCAGCGGAATCGCCACCAGGTGCTGCGGCACGCCGGCGGCCAGGGCCAGCCAAACGGTGTTGCCCAGCGACTTCCAGAACCACTCGTCGCCCAGCGTGAAGATGAAGTTGTCCAGGCCGACAAACTTCATCGCAGACAAGCCCGCGGTCGGTTCCCACGACTGGAACGCCAGGTAGAACGAGAACAGCAAGGGAAAGATGCCGAACAGCGCGAACAGCAGCAGGAACGGGCTCAGGAACACGTACGGTGCCCACTCGGGCGAGAGGCGGGGAATGCTGGGGCGCATGCTGTGGTTCCTCGTTGGCATGGGACGGGTTTAGCGACGCACCCGGCGGTCCAGCAGGCGCTTGGCGTCGGCCAGGGCCTGGGGAATGTCCTTGCCGTGGTTGAGCACCTTGTCCAGCTCGGTGTTGACGACTTCCTCGGCGATGGCATCGAGTTTGTTCACCGAAATGGCGCTGGACTTGAGCGCCGCTTCACGCCACAGCAGACGCGCTTTTTGCCCACCCAGAAAGGCAATCGGCTGCTCGTAGAAAGGGTCATCCTGGGCCGCCAGCAGCGCCGGGAACGCGTCCTTGGTCTTGAAGGCCATGATCTGAATGTCGCGGTTCTGGGTCATCAGCTGAATAAACTCCCAGGCCAGGGCTTTGTTCTTGCCACCCCGGGGGATCACGTAAAAGCTGCCGCCCCAATCCGCCCAGGCATTTTCTGGCAGTTGTGCGGCACGCCACAGGCCAGAGGTGTTGGGTGCGATCCAGGTGGCCAGGTGACCGGCAAGCCAGGCGCCTGACATTTGGGTCGCGATCGTGCCGTTCTTGAAACCCTGGGTCCACTCGTTGGACCAGGCCGATACCTTGGCGTCCAGCTTGTGCTGGCGCACGCGCCGCGCCAGTTCAAAGGCGCGCACAAAGCGCGTCGAGTCCACCAGTACCTGACCGGTCGCGTCAAAGTACAAGCCGTCGCCGGGCTTGATGTTGGCGTGGATCACAATGTCCTTGAGGTCGCGTGCGTGCGAGATCAGGTAGGCGCCGGTGACGGCCTTGATCTTCTCGCCCGCGGCCACATAAGAATCCCAGGACTGTGTCAACTCGGCCTCGGCCACGCCGGCTTTTTTCAACACGTCAGTGCGGTACAGCAAGGTGCCCGGGCCGACATCCGCCGGCGCGGCCATGACCGCGCCGTTCTTGGCAATCGCCTGCTGGTAGGCAAATGGGATGAATTTGGCCCGCACCGCCTGGATGTTGTACGGCGGCTTCGAGAGATCCTCCAGCCCGCCGCCGTCGATGTAGCGCCCAACGCGGGAGAACTCCAGCACCATGACATCGGGCAGATTCGACGAGGTCGACAGCGCGGTGTTCATCACCGTGTGGTGGTCGTCGAAGTTGCGGCTGACCAATTTGATTTCCACATCCGGGTGCAGCTTGTTCCAGGTCGGCAGGGCCGCGCGAATGATCTCGTCCACCGCCGGATAGGCCGTCACGGACAGGGTCTGGCTCTGCGCCTGGGCCAGACCGGCGCAGACGAGCAGCGCCGTCAGAAGCAGAATTTTGCCTGCGGTACGCTTGGCACTAAAACACACGCTGGTCTCCGGTTCATGGACTAGAATGAAATTGGAAAGGATTCCATCTTACCCTGAACTACGGCCGTGCAGTGTTCGTTGATCCAGCTTTTGGTCCGATTTTTTTTGGAGAAATGGTTTGAAAAACGTTTTTGGCGCCCTGCTGCTGGCCCTGCTGAGCTCTGCCGTGCACTGCGAAGTCCGGCTGGCGCACATTTTTACCGACCATCTGGTGCTGCAGCGGCAGCAGCCGATCCATGTCTGGGGCTCCGCCCGCCAGGGTGAGGAAATCGAGGTCGAGCTGAACCGCCAGAGCGTTCGCAGCAGCGCCGACGCGCAAGGCCATTGGCGTGCCGTGCTCCAGGCCGAGGCGGCGGGCGGCCCCTACACGCTGGTGGTCAAGGGTGACAACACGATTGTCCTGAAGGATGTGCTGGTCGGGGATGTTTGGCTGGCCAGCGGCCAGTCGAATATGGAGTGGTCGGTCGGGCAATCAGACAACGCGCCCGACGAGATTGCACACTCCAGTTTCCCGTTGATTCGACACCTCAAGGTACCCAATACCGTCGCCTTCAAGCAAGCGGTGGATATCGGCGCGTCAGCATGGAGGGTCAGCAGTCCGGCGAACAGCGGCGAGTTTTCTGCCGCGGGCTATTTCTTTGCGCGCAAGCTGCAGCAGGAAATGGGTGTGCCGATTGGCATCATCAATGCTTCCTGGGGCGGCACGAATATCGAGACCTGGCTCAGCCCCGGTGCGCTGGCGTCGCGCCCCGAACTCGCAGTGGCGGCCCTGCCCGCCAACGCTGCTGACTACAACGCACGCTACCGCGAGCGCATGGCGGCGATGGCCACGCACTGGCAAGGCGCGGGTCTGGCGCAAGCCGGCAGCGCCATCGGATGGAAAGACATCGGCTTTGACGACAGCGCATGGCCCAGCCTGCAAGCCCCGCAATACTGGGAAGAGCAAGGCCTGGAGGATCTGGACGGTGTGGTCTGGTACCGGCGCGCCGTCGAGTTGACAGCGGCGCAAGCGGCATCCGGCGCAAGCCTGAACCTGGGCACGATCGACGACTGCGACGAGACCTATGTCAATGGTCAGCGCGTCGGCGGCATTTGCGGCTGGGACACCCCCCGGCGCTACCCGCTGCCAGCCGGCTTGCTCAAGCCGGGAAAAAACATCCTGGCGGTGCGGGTGACCGACACCGGTGGCGGTGGCGGTTTCTACGGTGCGGCCAGCGCCATGCTCCTGCAAACCGGCAGCGACAGCATCGCCCTGGCCGGGCGCTGGAAAGCGCAGGTGGAAAGCATCATGGACAAGGGTCAGCCACTGCCGAATGATCTGCCCACGCTGGCCTTCAACGCCTTGATCAGCCCGTTGACCGACTTTCCGATCCGGGGCGTGATCTGGTATCAGGGCGAGAGCAATGTGCCGCGTGCCAAGCAATATGCGCAGACCTTTCCCTTGCTGATCAGCGACTGGCGCCAGCAGTGGCGCCAGCCCCGGATGCCGTTTTACTTCGTGCAGCTGGCGTCTTTTTTACCGCTGGAGAACAACAGCCTTGTCGGCAGCGCCTGGGCCGAATTGCGCGACGCGCAACGCCAGGCACTGGAACTGCCAGGCACCGGCATGGTCGTCGCCACCGATGTCGGCGATGCCCACAGCATCCATCCGCGCAACAAGCAGGCCATCGGTTTGCGCTTGGCGTTGCAGGCCCTGAAAGGCGAGTATGAGCGGAAGAATATTGTCGCCGACGGTCCGATATACCGCGCCATGCAGGTGCGCGGTTCGCAGCTTGAACTCAGCTTTACCGGGCTCGGCGCTGGCCTGATGGCTGGCGGGAGCGACGCTATCTTGCGCGGCTTTGCCGTGGCCGATGAAGCTCGGCAGTTCCGCCCGGCACAGGCACAGATTCAGGGTGACAAGGTGATCGTGTCGCACCCGGATATCAGCCACCCGACGGCCGTGCGCTACGGCTGGGTCGACAACCCCGAGCAAAGCAATCTGTTCAATCGCAACGGCCTGCCCGCCTCCCCGTTCCGCACCGACGACTGGCCCTGGTTGACGGACGGCGTGAAGTACCGTTACTGAGTCAAGAACTGAGGTCCAGGCGCGTGTGGGTCGAGGGCGCCGCAGTGGGCGGCTCCGCGAATGTCCCCCGCCCTGCGGGCTCCGCCTTGATTTGGCAAAACCCCAAGTCCACGCTGCGCCACCCACTGCAGCGCCCTCGGCGGCGAACGTCAGTGGTTTGCGCGGGTCGCACGCCAAGCCCGCTTGAAAGATCAGGTTGGTGGGGTGCTCAGCGCAGCGGCATCAAGGAGGAGCCCACAGGGCGGGGGACAGCCGCGGAGCTGAGCAACCCGCCAGCCTGATCCTCCCGATATGCCGAACTGGGGTTTGGCATATCTTCATTTCGGGAACTCTCAATGATTACAGAAACGCCTCTTCCTTGGCGGCGCGCGAGGCCTTGCTGCCATAGACCCGCTCAAAGATCGGTGTCGCCATTAGCGTCGTGGTGATGGCCATCATCACCATGATGGCGAACAGCGCCGGCGCGATGATGCCGCGCTGCAAGCCGATATTCAGGATGATCAGCTCCATCAGGCCGCGTGCGTTCATCAACGTGCCCACGGCCAGCGCTTCGCGGTGACTTTCGCCGTGCCAGCGCGCGGCGGCATAGCAGGCCACGCCCTTGCCCATGGTGGCCGCCAGCAACACCAGACCCGTCAGCAGCCACAGGTAGGGTGTGTTGACCAGGCCGATCTTGGTGTTCAAGCCCGAATAGACGAAGAACACCGGCAACAGGAAGGCGGTGGTCAGCGGATAAATGATGCGATGCAACTCGGCCGCGAACTTGCCCCGTGGCATCGCAATGCCCATGATGAAGGCGCCGAACACCGCGTAGATCTGGATGAAGTCGGTGAACCAGGCGCCCAGCATGACCAGCATCAGCACGAAGATCAGCATGCCCTGACTCATCTCGCCGGCAGTTTCGACCATCTTGCCGAGCGGTAGCAGCAGACGCCGGATGCCGAGCAGGGCAAACAGCCCGAACAGCACGCCGCCGCCAATCGCATACAGCGCGATGCCCGGATTGCTCTGGAAACTGGCCAGCACCACGGCCAGCACACACCAGGCCGCGGCATCATCCATCGAGCCCGCCGCCAGCGCCAATGTGCCAAGCGAAGTTTTGGACAAGCCCTGCTCGAAAATAATGCGTGCCAGCATCGGGAAGGCCGTAATCGACATCGCCGCGCCCATGAACAACACGGCTTGCAGGGCCGTGGTCCGGGCGGCAAACAGGCTGGCGTCACCGACCAGAAAATACGCCAGCGCCGCGCCCAGCGCAAACGGCACGACGATGCCGGCCAGCGAGACCGAAGCCGCGCTGCGCAGGCGCGACTTGATCAGATCGACATCGAACTCGACGCCGATCAGGAACATGTACAGCACCAGCCCCACCTGGGCGACCGAAAACAGGATCGGTTTGGAGTCGACCGGAAAGAGATAGCTGCTCAGACCGGGGAACATCCAGCCCATCAGCGATGGCCCCATCACCACGCCGGCGATCATCTCGCTGACCACCTGCGACTGTCCGAGCCGCTTGAACACAATGCCCACGACCCGGCAGACCCCCAGGATGAAGGCCATTTGCAGGAAGAACAGAATCGAGAGATCAAAGGCGCTCATGTCAGGTTGTCATGTGGGAGTACAAAGCCGGAATTGGCTGTCAGTGCCCTGCGAATCTATCAGACGATGCGTCGCGTGGCGCGCACCTAGGGTTAGCCATGATAGCGCCGCGTTCCAAATTAATTAACAATTAATTAATTCGAGCGGCGCGGTGCCTGCGCGAATCAACCCCGCTCCCGGGCATCGTTCGCTGCCGGAGCTCAAACCTCAGGAAACCCTATGTTGAAACTTTCCAAATTGGCCACGACCGTGGCTTTGCTGCTGGCAGGCGCAGCAGCGACGGCCGGTGAAGTCGAGGTGCTGCATTACTGGACTTCGGGTGGCGAGGCCAAATCGGTCGCGGAACTGAAGAAGATCATGCAGGCCAAGGGGCATGTCTGGAAGGATTTTGCCGTGGCCGGTGGCGGTGGTGACAACGCGGCCACCGTGCTCAAGAGCCGTGTGGTCTCGGGCAACCCGCCGTCCGCCGCGCAGGTCAAAGGCCCGGCGATTCAGGAATGGGCCTCTGAAGGCGTGCTGGCGAATCTGGACGGCGTCGCCAAAACCGAAAAGTGGGACAGCCTGCTGCCCAAGGTGGTGGCCGATGTCATGAAGTACAAAGGCAATTACGTCGCCGCACCGGTCAACGTGCACCGTGTCAACTGGCTCTGGGCCAATGCTGCGGTGTTGAAAAAGGCGGGCGTGGCGGGCATGCCGAAAACCTGGGACGAGTTCTTCGCCGCCGCCGAGAAGGTGAAAAAGGCGGGATTGATTCCGGTCGCGCACGGTGGCCAGAACTGGCAGGACTTCACCACCTTTGAATCCACCGTGCTGGGTGTCGGCGGTGCCAAGTTCTACAACGACGCCTTGGTGAAACTGGACCAGAAGGCTTTGACCAGCGACACCATGAAGAAGTCGCTGGAGACTTTCCGCAAGATCAAGGGCTACACCGATGCCGCCGCTCCGGGGCGCGACTGGAATCTGGCCACCGCCATGGTGATGCAGGAAAAAGCCGCTTTCCAGTTCATGGGCGACTGGGCCAAGGGTGAGTTTCTGGCCGCCGGCAAAGTGCCGGGCAAGGACTTCCTGTGCGCTGCTGCACCGGGTACCGCGAACGCCTTCACTTTCAATATCGACTCCTTCGCCATGTTCAAGCTGAAAGACCCGGCCGCGCAAAAGGCGCAGGGCGATCTGGCGGCCTCGATCATGGGCCCGGAATTCCAGGAAGTGTTCAACCTGAACAAGGGCTCGATCCCGGTGCGCCTGAACATGAGCATGGCCAAGTTTGACGACTGCGCCAAGCTGTCTTCGCGGGACTTTGTCGAATCTGCCAAAGCCGGCAGCCTGCTGCCCTCGGTGGCCCACAGCATGGCGGTCAAACCGGCTGCTGAAGGTGCGCTCAAGGACGCGGTCAGCCAGTTCTGGAATGACGACAAGATTTCCGTGGCTGACGGCATGAAGAATATCGCCAAGGCTGCAGCAACGAAGTAAGTCGGAGTGCGCTGATGTTTGTTGCAAGTGCCTTTTGAGGGCATTTGTCGCAGGCATCTTTGGCTAGTACCCGCAGCAGGGCTGGGGTACGTGCCGCCGCTCATGTCCCCCGCCCTGCGGGCTCCTCCTTGACTTCGCTATGGCACGCACCCCAACCCTGCTGCTTGAGATCTTTGCCTGCTTGCCAGAAGCCCAAACCGTCTCGGAACCTGACGGGGCGGGTGTTTCGCGGAGTGAGGTCAAGGAGGAGACCGGAAGCCGCAGGCTTTCGGTCGGGGGACACGAACGCAGCGGAATACCCGCTCCGTCAGGTTCTTGTGTGACGCAGGCATGCCAATAAGGTTTTAACCCAAGGGCAAAGTGTTTATGAAGTCATTTGAAAACGTATTACCCAAGCTGGTGATTGCGCCCGGCTTCGTGCTCGGCTTCGCCTTCATTTACGGCTTCATGATCTGGAACGGCGTGCTGTCCGTGACCGGCTCGCGCATGCTGCCCAACTACGAGGAGTTTGTCGGCCTCGAGCAGTACGCCAAATTGTGGGAGATGGACCGCTGGATCGTGGCCCTGAAAAACCTCGGCATTTTCAGCCTGCTGTACGTCGGCGGCTCGATGCTGCTGGGCATGATGCTGGCCATTTTTCTGGACCAGAAGATCCGCTTCGAGGGCGTGTTGCGCACGGTCTACCTGTACCCGATGGCGCTGTCCTTCATCGTTACCGGCACCGCCTGGAAATGGATTCTGAACCCCAGCCTGGGACTGGAAAAACTGATACACGACCTGGGTTGGGCGAGTTTTCATTTTGACTGGCTGGTGCAGAGCGAGACCGCGATCTACTGCGTCGTGATCGCCGGCATCTGGCAGTCGGCCGGGTTTGCCATGGCGCTGTTTCTGGCCGGCTTGCGCGGCATTGACGACAGCATCATCAAGGCGGCGCAAATCGATGGCGCCTCACTGCCGCGCATCTACTGGCGCATCATCCTGCCGATCTTGCGACCGGTGGTGTTTTCCACCGTGCTGGTGTTGTCGCATCTGTCGATCAAGAGCTTTGATCTGGTGATGGCCCTGACCGCCGGCGGGCCTGGTTTTTCGTCCGACGTGCCGGCCACTTTCATGTACGTGATGAGCTTCACCCGCGGTCAGATCGGCCTCGGCGCTGCCAGCGCCACCATGATGCTGGCCACGGTAGCGGCGATCGTCGTTCCTTATCTTTACAGCGAGCTGCGTGCCAAACCTCATGATCGCTAAACACCTGCCGCGCATCGCGGTTTACACGCTCCTGCTGGTCGCCGCGCTGTTCTTTCTGGCGCCGCTGTATGTGATGCTTGTCACGTCGCTCAAGGACGCACAGCAGATCCGTTCCGGCAATCTGTTGAGCCTGCCCGATTCGCTGAACCTCGAGTCCTGGGCGCTGGCCTGGTCGAGCGCCTGCACCGGGGTCGACTGCCGGGGCCTGAAACCTTACTTCATGAACTCGGTGCTGATGGCCGTGCCGGCAGTGCTGATCTCAACCGCCTGGGGTGCCATCAACGGCTATGTACTGAGCCTGTGGAAATTCCGCGGCAGCGAGCTGCTGTTCGGCTTCATGCTGTTCGGCGTCTTCATGCCGTTTCAGGTGGTGCTGCTGCCGATGAGCCAGGTGCTGGGCTTCCTCGGCCTGTCAAGCTCGCTGAGCGGGCTGATCCTGGTGCACTGCATTGCCGGGCTGGCCGGCACGACGCTGTTTTTCAGGAACTACTACACCGCCATTCCGCGCGAGCTGGTCAACGCGGCGCGCATGGATGGCGCCGGCTTCTGGCGCATTTTCTGGCGCATTGTGCTGCCGATGTCGACGCCGATCCTGATGGTGACGCTGATCTGGCAGTTCACCAACATCTGGAATGATTTTTTGTTCGGCGTGGCCTTCAGCGGCGCGGACAGCAAGCCGATCACGGTCGGGCTCAACAACATGGCCAACACTTCCAGCAGCGTCAAGCGCTACAACGTCGACATGGCGGCGGCGGTGATTGCCGGCTTGCCGACCATGCTGGTGTATGTGCTGGCCGGTCAATATTTCGTCAAAGGTCTCACCGCCGGCGCGGTGAAAGGATAAACAATCATGGCAGCTTCGCTTCATATCGCAGGCATCCGCAAGGTTTTTGGCAAGGGCGACAAGGCGGTCGAAGTCCTGAAGAAAATCGAGATCGACGTCGCCCCCGGTGAATTCCTGATCCTGGTCGGGCCCTCGGGCTGCGGCAAGTCGACGCTGCTCAACATCATTGCCGGACTGGAAGAACCGACCGAGGGCGAGTTGCGCATTGCCGGCAAGAACGTCATCGGCGTGGCCCCGGCGCAGCGCGACATTGCGATGGTGTTCCAGAGCTACGCGCTGTACCCGACCATGAGCGTGGCTGACAACATCGGCTTCGCGCTGGAGATGCGCAAGGTGCCCAAGGCGGCGCGCGCCAGGCGCATTCAGGAAGTGGCCGCGATGCTGCAAATCGAGCATCTGCTGGAGCGCCGCCCGGCGCAACTCTCCGGTGGCCAGCGTCAGCGCGTGGCGATGGGCCGGGCCCTGGCGCGCGATCCGCAACTGTTCCTGTTCGATGAGCCCCTGAGCAATCTGGACGCCAAGCTGCGCGTGGAAATGCGCGCCGAGATCAAGCGCCTGCACCAGATCAGCGGCATCACCAGCGTCTATGTGACGCATGACCAGATCGAAGCCATGACGCTGGGCAGCCGCATTGCCGTCATGAAGGACGGCATCCTGCAGCAGATCGGCACCCCGGCGGACATCTACAGCCGTCCGGCGAACACTTATGTGGCCGGCTTCATCGGCTCGCCCACTATGAATTTCATAGCTGGTCGCGCAGATTCAGCAGGGTCTGGAGGTCAATTTTCCTTTGAAGGAGGGGCGCTTGCACTGGCCTGCCCGGCAGGCAGCGACGTGACACTGGGACTGCGCCCCGAGCACATTCATCTGCGCGCCGAAGCGCCTTGGCGTGGCGAGGTGGCCCTGGTCGAGCCCACCGGTGCCGATACCTTTGTCGTGATCAAGACCGCGGCCGGCGCGATCACGGTCCGGGTCGCGCCTGAAAAATCATTCAAGGTCGGCGACTTGATCGGCCTGGAAGTGCAGCCAGATCATGCCAACTGGTTCAACACCCAGAGCGGCCTGCGCCTGGCGTCAACCCAGGCTGTCTGGCAGCCATGAAGGCTTCGAAATCCGGCGCTGACAGCGGCGCCGCAAACAGGTAGCCCTGCGCATAGTCGCAGCCCGCCGCCGCCAGCAGGTCGCGCTGCTGCTGCGTCTCCACCCCTTCGGCGATCACTTTCATGCCCAGCTCATGCGCCATCAGGATGATCGCCTTGCACAGCGCCAGGTCGGTGCAGGCGGGAATCAGGTACTGCACAAACGACTGGTCGATCTTGACGAAATCGATGTCGAATTTTTGCAGGTAAGACAGCGACGAATAACCGGTGCCAAAGTCGTCCAGCGACACCTGAACGCCGGCATCGCTGAGTTCGAGCAGCTGTTCCGCCACGCTGGCGCTGGAATCGAGCAGCAAGCCTTCGGTGATTTCCACCACAATGCTGGCACCCGGCAAACCCAAGGCCTGCAGCTGTCGGGCCCACGGCTGGCGCGCCTTGCCGCTCTGGTAAAACTGTACCGGCGACTTGTTGACACTGATCTGAAACTCGGGGTCCAGCGCGGCGCGCCAGGCCTGCACCTGCCGGGCCGCCTGCTGGAACACCCACTCGCCCATTTCGACAATCAGGCCACTGGCCTCGGCGATCGGGATGAAGTCCGCCGGGCTGACCAGGCCGCGGATGGGGTGCTGCCAGCGGATCAATGCTTCGGCCTTGCGCACGGCACCGGTGGCGAGCTCGACAATCGGCTGATATACCACGCGGAACTGTTTTCCGACCAGTCCGGCATGCAGGTCACTGGTCAGGCGTGCCCGGTTCTTTGCCGCTTCCTGCAGGGCCGGCGTGAAAAAACTGAAGCGGTTGCGCCCGGCGCCCTTGGCCACGTACAGCGCCTGATCCGCGTGCTTGAACAGGTCTTCAATTTCCGTGGCATCCAGCGGGTATAGCGTCACGCCAATGCTGGCCGAGACAAACACCTGCTCCTCGCCGAGCTGGAATACCGCCACCAGCGCGTTCAGGAGTTTCTGCAGAATCGGCTGCAGGCAGTTGGCATCCTTCAACTCGGTCAGGATGACGGTGAACTCGTCGCCGCCCATGCGGGCCACGGTATCGGACTCGCGCACACAGGCGCTGATGCGCCTTGCCGCCTCGACCAGCAGCAAGTCGCCGCTGTCGTGGCCGAGTGTGTCGTTGACTTCCTTGAAATGATCCAGGTCGATGAACAGGCAGGCCAGCTGATGCCCGTCGCGTCGACACTTCTTGATCTCCTGTGCCAGCCGGTCGCGCAGCATGTTGCGGTTGGGCAGGCCGGTCAGGGCGTCGAAATGGGCTTGTTGCCAGATTAGCGCTTCCGATTTCTTGCGCTCGGTGATGTCGGTATGCGTGCCGATCATGCGCAGCGGCCGGCCCTGCGCATCGCGGCTGATGACCACGCCCCGGCTCAACACCCATTTCCAGCTGCCATCCTTGCAACGGATGCGGTGTTCGTTGATGTAGGTCGGCGTCAGGCCGTCAAAATGGGCCTGGCGGTCGCGCGCCATTTGTGCCTGGTCATCCGGATGGGCGCGGGCGTCGAATTCACTGCGCAGGTTGCCGATTTCGCCCTCGGCGAAACCATACAACTCGATCAGGCGTTTTGAAAAATATTCTTCTCCGCTCTGGACATACCAATCCCAGACGCCATCGCCGGCGCTCTCCAGCGCCAGCTTCCATTGCTCTTCACTTTGACGCAGCGCTGCCTGCGCCGCCTTCTGCTCGGTGATGTCCTGCACGATGGCGGTGCGTCTGACCGGCCGGCCCTGCTCCCACACCGTCGTGCCCAGGGAACGCACCCAGATGCGTCGCCCGCGGGCGGTGATCATCTCGAACTCCATGTCATGCGAAACCGGCTGCTTGAGGGTGTCCGCGTAGGACGCCTTGATCAGGGCCCGCGACTCGGGCGTGAAGAACTGGTTGGCAGTCGCCGTGGTCAGCGTGAACGTCTGGTGCGAGACTTCAAGCATGCGGTAGACACCGATCGTCCAGTAGACCTTGTCATTGGCGATATCGGCGTCCCAGCCACCGACCCGGGCAATCGTCTGCGTGGCGTCGAGCAACTGGTCCAGCTGCACGCGCGCCGCCTCGGCCTGGGCATAGTCAGCCAGCGCGGTTTGCAGCTGGCGCGTCTTTTCCAGCAGTTGCGCATTCAGTCGGCGCAACTCGGTTTCACCCTGGTTTTGATTTTCAGAATAGGGGCTGAGGTCTTCGTTCACGCTATTGCAAAAGATTGGCATGCAGGACAAAGGACTGATTTCGGTGCTGATTGTGCAGCATCCGGCAAGACCTGACGCTCACAGGCGGCTTCCCGCAGCGCGGATTCAGGCGGCCAGCGGCAGACTCAGCCGGATCGTCAGGCCGTGCGGCTGCACACTCAGCGCCTCGGCGCTGCCGCCATGGCGGCGCGCAATCTCGCTGACAATCGCCAGGCCCAGGCCGCAGCCGCCCGGCAGCTCACTGGCGCGCCAGAAGCGCTCGAACACATGACTCAGGTCGGCTGGCGTCAGGCCCACTCCGTTGTCTTCCACCTCGACTTGCGCTTGTTGCCCGGAACGCCTGACTCGTAGCGTCACCACGCTGCCTGCGCCAGCATAGATCAGCGCGTTGTCGAGCAGGTTGGTCAAGGCCTCGCGCAGCAACAGCTTCTCGCCAGGCACCAGCAGGCTGTCCTCGCCCTCGTAGCCGAGGTCAATCGCGCAGCCAAGCGCGCGTGGCGTCCATTCCCGAGCCACCTCGCGCGCCAGCGCCGCCACATCGAGTGGCTGCAGCTGCACCTCGGCCTCGTTGCGCGCCAGGGACAATAGTTGATGCACCAGGTGCGCGCTGCGCCGCGCACCCGACAAGACTTTGTTCAAGCGCTGGTGCAGCGCCTGCGGATTGGTCTCGGCCAGCGCCAGTTCGGTCTGGCTGATCAGGCCGGCCAGCGGCGTGCGCAGCTGATGCGCGGCGTCATTCAGGAAGCGCTTTTCCTGGCCCAGGCTGCGCCGCACCGCCGACAGCAGTTGATTGACCGCAGCTGCCAGCGCGTGCACTTCCTGCGGTGCCTGCGTCATCTCGATCGGCGACAGGGCTGACAGACTGTGCTCGCGCCGGTCTCCAAGCTGAGCCTGCAAGCGCTTGAGCGGCCTCAGTCCGCGCGAAATGCCACCATACACCAGCACGCTCAGGACGGCACCGAGCAGCAGCAGCGGCGCCAGCATGTCGGCGATCAGCTCGGTCGTGAGACGCTGTTGCAGCGCCAGGCCTTTGGCCACCTGCACGCGCAAACGCTGAGGCGAAGCAGGCTCGCCATAGTTGACGTCGAGCAAAGCCACGCGCATCGGTTTGCCGTCGACCGCGACGTTGTACAACAAGGGTTCGCCGGTAGCCGGATTGGCCTGATCCGGCGGTCCCGGCAGCTTGCCATTGCCAAGCAAAAAACTGCCGGGCGGCGAGGACACCATATAGCTCACCCGATCCTGCGGGTCCTGTTCGATGATGTCCTGTGCGGCGCGCGGAAAGTCGATCAGCAAACCGGAGCCAATCGGCTTGACCTGGCGCGCCAGTGATCGCACCGCCTGGGTCAGGGACTGGTCAATGCCTTTCTCGGCGTAATTCAAGGCAATGCGGTAAGCCAGTGCCCCACCCACCAGCCACAGCACCAGTTGCGGCAGCAGCAGCCACAGCAGCAGCTGGCGTTTGAGCGACAAACCGTGACCCGATGGCACCATGTGCGCCTGCTTCAATCGGCTGGCCGCGTCATGCCGCGGCAGACTCCAGCATGTAGCCCAGCCCGCGCACGTTGCGGATATTCAGGCCGGAGTCGTCGAGCTTGCGGCGCAGGCGGTGGATGTAGACCTCCAGCGCATTCGAGACCGCGCCCGACACCGCTGCCGCACCGTCACCCGGCTCGGATTGCCACACCGCCAGCACATCTTCGCGGCTCACCACCTGGCCGGCGTTGGTCACCAGCAAAGACAGCAGTGCCCACTCGCGCTGCGTCAGCTCCAGCGCTTCATCACCGAGCCAGGCCTGCGGCAGCGTGGCATCGACCCGCAGCCGGCGGTTGCTGCCGGCCACAAGTTCCAGCGAACCACCAAAGGCCGGCAGCCGGGCGCGTCGCAACATGGCACCCAGACGCGCCTGCAGTTCGGCCATGCTGAAGGGCTTGGTCAGGTAATCGTCGGCGCCGGCGTTGAGGCCCTGCACTCGATCATCGACGCCGTCGCGCGCGGTCAGGATCAGAACCGGCAGCGCCGGCAGGCGTCGCCTGAGCCAGCGCAGCACCTCCATGCCACTGATCCTGGGCAGGCCCAGGTCCAAAATCACGCCGTCAAAGCGGCTGGATTCAAGCAAGGCCTGCGCCGCCGCGCCATCACTGGCAGCCGTGACCGTGTGGCCGGCTTGTGCCAACTGCGCGCACAGGCCGTCGAGCAACAGGGCATCATCTTCAACGATCAGCAGACTGGACATGATCCGAGCATAACAAGCAATCCAGGCTTAGCCGCTGGCCTGCACCGCCTCGACCCTGGCGAGATGAATCATTTGCCCTATGTTCTTGCCTTTAGCCCCCGCCGCGATTGCGTCGGCAGCTATTAAATCAGTAGCAACTCTCTGGGCCGCCGACAGAGCCGCCAGCAGCCGCGGGCGTTGCGGATAGGCTGATTCGGCCAGCCCCAGCCGGCCGCGCGCATCGCACTCACAGGCCAGCAGAATCTGGCCAAAGCGCTGCGGCTTGCGAAAGGCATCGCAGCGCTCCAGCAAGCGCACCAGCGCTGCGGCGTTCAAGTCGCCGCTGCGGTGAATGTTGCTGTGCTCGCGCGCCACCACGTCGGCGAGTTCGCGGCAATCGGTGGGCAGGCGCAGCCGTTCGCAAATTTCCTGGAGCAATCTGGCGCTGCGCGCTTCGTGTCCGAGGTGGCGCGGCAGAACATCGGCGGGCGTCGTGCCTTTGCCGAGGTCATGGAACAGGCAGGCGACGCGCACCGGCAGCGCGGCGTGCAGGCGCGCGCTCATGTCCAGCACCAGCATCAGATGGCGTCCGGTGTCGATTTCGGGGTGGTACTCGGCGCGTTGCGCCACACCCCACAGCCGGTCGACTTCGGGCAGCAGGCGGGCCAGCGCGCCGCAGTCGCGCAACACATCGAACATGCGCGACGGCGTGGCTTCCATCAGGCCCCGGGCGAGCTCCTGCCAGACGCGCTCGGCCACCAGGTGATCAATCTCACCCGAGCTCACCATGGCACGCATCAGTGCCAGGGTTTCAGCGGCCACGCTGAATTCGGCAAAGCGTGCCGCAAGCCGCGCCACACGCAGGATGCGCACCGGATCTTCGGAGAAGGCCGGGCTGACGTGGCGAAACACCTTGTCAGCCAGATCCTGCTGGCCATGGAACGGATCGACCAGCACGCCGGCGCCTCGCCAAGCCTCGGGGTCGGCCACCACTATAGTATTAAATTGGTCGATGGAGCCCGTGCAGCTTGCGCGAACAGCTATTGAATTGATAGTAATGTCACGTCGGGACAGGTCTTCTTCGAGCGTCACATCGGGGGCAGCGTGGACGCAAAAGCCGTGGTATCCGGGCGCGGTTTTGCGCTCGGTGCGGGCGAGTGCATATTCCTCGTGGGTCTGGGGGTGCAAGAAAACCGGGAAATCCCTGCCCACTGGCACAAAGCCCTGCGCGATCAGGGCCTCGGGCGTGGCGCCCACCACCACCCAGTCGCGGTCCTTCATCGGCAGTCCGAGCAAGGCGTCGCGCACGGCACCGCCGACCAGGTAGATTTCCATCTCAGCGCTTCAGGCGGTAAGACTCTGCATATTCGAGAAAGTCGTGTTCGGCCAGCGCCTCATCGATCCAGGCCTTGACGCCCGGCAGGGCGCACACCCTGGCCACGTAGCCGGTAATCTCTGGCGGCACCGGCAAGGCGTAGGTTTTCAGCCGCATGCACACCGGGGCGAAGTAGGCGTCGGCGACCGAGAAGTTGCCGAACAGCATCGGGCCGCCATGCGCTGCCAGCAGACCCTGCCACATCGCCACCAGACGGGCGACATCCGCGCGTACCTCGGGTTTGTCGCGCCAGATCAGGGCGCCGGCATCGGCCAGCGAGGCTTCGATATTCATGGCGCAGTTGGCACGCAGAGACGTGAAACCGGCATGCATCTCGGCGCAGACGCTGCGCGCCCGGGCCCGCGCTGCCTTCTCCGCTGGCCACAATTGCTTGCCGGGAAATTGCTCCGCCAGGTATTCGGCGATCGCCAGCGTGTCCCACACCGCCAGATCGCCGTCCAGCAAAACCGGCACCTTGCCGGTCGGCGTCAGGGCGTTGACGGTTTTCTTGAAAGTGGAATCCGGCGTAAACGCATCAAAGGGAACCATGATCTCTTCAAAAGGGATGCCAGCCTGTTTGAGCAGCACCCACGGGCGCATCGACCAGGAGGAGTAATTTTTATTGCCAATAACGAGTTTGAGCATGAGAGTCTCCAAAACGGCAATGCTAGCGCATGGCTTGCCGGCAGCTCGACTTCACACCTGACAGAACTGAGACGACAGCGCCCACATCGGGCACCTCAGCATCGGATTTACCCGGTGTCACATTCACACACCCCAGACCACATCCTTGCCGGCCTGCGCGCTGGTGCGCAATAGTTCGATGAACGGGCCAGCGCGTTGCCGCAGATCGATGCTGTCGCCTTCGACTTCAACTTCGATCTCGGGATGCTCCACACGACGAGATTGGACGGCCTCGTGCGCCACGATGGCCGCTTCCAACGCCGCAATGGCAGCCGGAATTTGCGCGACCGTGATGATGCCTTGCGCGGACGGTTGCTTGCCAACAATGGCGAGCATTTGATTACCGTTGAGCTGTAGCATGACGACATCAGCGGCAGCTTGTGACTTGAACTTGTAAATCATGGTCGACCCTTCGTTGATGGTTTGACTTTTTCACACAATGACCTGAGCCTGCTGACCCCAGTGAATGGTAAGCCCCAGCGCTGCCCGAGGATAAATTGGTGGCACAAAGATACTCCTGGCGACACCCTCGATCTGTGCGCTGGCCAACACAGGGCATCCGGCCAGAACCCGTGGTTCACGTGATGGGGCTTGCGGTGTGCCTGTGATGGTCGGCTTTGCAGCGGTTGCCGACGTAGGTCTGCCCAAGATGCTCACTCCATACCCGACATTCACCCCGGTAGCCTGACCGTCAGCAATGTGGTGTCGATTTCGAGGCTCGCTGAAATGCGCACTCCCACGGTTTGGTTCACTCTCTTTGACCCGCGCCTTGGCCGTGGAAGCCCGTTGTTATGCAAAATACAGGCTCCATGCGCTTGTAGTGTCTTCGCCGACAGCTATATATTTAATAGCAATCAAGATTCCGGGTTCGCGTTAATGGGCCGTTGGCGCGTACTTGCTGATCGCCTCCCACAAGCCATTCAGGTAGGCCGCCCCCAGCGCGCGGTCATACAGCCCGTAGCCGGGTTTGCCGGTCTCACCCCAGATCATGCGGCCATGGTCCGGGCGCACGTAGCCCTCAAAACCGATGTCGTGGTAGGCCTTGACGATGGCCGCCATGTCCAGCGAACCGTCGCAGGACCGGTGGGTGGATTCATAAAACGTCCCGTCCGGCTCCACCTTGACATTGCGCAGGTGGCCAAAGTGGATGCGGCCCTGGCTGCCAAATTCACGTACCAGGGCTTCAATGTTGTTGCACAAATCGGCGCCGAGCGAGCCCGAACACAGGGTCAAGCCGTTGGCTGGTGAGTCAACAATGTTGACCAGGCGCTGCAAGTCTTCGCGGTTCTTGACGATGCGCGGCAAGCCAAAAATGGGGCGCGGCGGGTCGTCCGGGTGCATGGCCATCTTGATACCCGCTTCTTCGGCGACCGGGATGATGGCCTTGAGGAAGTATTCGAGGTTGACCCACAGGGTCTCCTCATTCACCGCTTTGTACTCGGCCAGCAGGCTTTTGAGCTGTTCCGGTTTGTAGCTGGCGTCCCAGCCGGGCAAGGCGATGCCTTTTTCCGGGTCAATCGCGGCAACCGCCTTGGCGTCGAACGCCAGGGTGAAAGAGCCGTCAGGCAGCTCCTTGGCCATTTCGGTGCGGGTCCAGTCAAATACTGGCATGAAGTTGTAGCAGATCACTTTCACACCCACCGCCGCGCAATGGCGGATGTTTTGCTGGAAGTTGGCAATCAGGCGGTCCCGCGTCGGCTTGCCCAACTTGATGTCTTCGTGGGTAGGCACACTTTCAACCACTTCAAACTTCAGCCCCGCGCCTTCAATGCGCGCACGCAGTGCCTGCAGCTTGTCCAGCGGCCAGACCTCACCCACCGGTACGTCGTAAATGGCGGAAACAATGCCATACAGGCCGGGGATCTGGCGGATGTATTCGAGCTTGACGGGGTCAGACTCGCCATACCAGCGAAAGGTCATTTTCAAGGAACTGCTCCAGGAGGATCTGATTTCAATGTATCACGAAGCTGTTGTGCAGGCGTTTTTCAATGCCCGAATGCAACCCTATTGTCAGCAATAAGCGCAGCAGGATTGTGCGCAAGAACGCATGTTCGTCTAGAGCCGATAATGAGCAGTTCAAGATTTCCTGCAGCTGAATTTTCTTAAACAATCCGATGAATCGGGCACAGAGTCAAACACAGCTAATCGCACTCGACTGGGGAACCTCGTCGTTGCGGGCGTATCGCCTCGGTGCTGCCGGTCGGGTATTGGAGTTGCGCGCGTTGCCGTGGGGCGTGATGAAGCTGCCGGATGTCAAGCTACCCGAAAATTCCGTCGTCGATGTAACAGCGCGCTTTGAGTTTGCTTTTGAAGAGGCTTGCGGCGACTGGATCCTTGCGGCACCGCACGCCCCTGTGATCGCCGCCGGGATGGTCGGCAGCCGCCAGGGCTGGCGCGAAGCGCCCTATCTGCCGCTACCGATTGCGGTCGATCGAATCGGAAGCACGCTGAGCACGGTGCATACCCGAAACGGCCAGACCGTGCATATCGTCCCCGGCCTGATCGAGAACTCAGCACTGCCGAATGTCATGCGTGGCGAAGAAACCCAGGTGATCGGCGCGCTCAGCATGCTCGATTTCGGTAAAACTCCGTCCCGCGCAGGACAGCAAAATGAGCAGGACGAAATCCTGATCGGCTTGCCCGGCAGTCATTCCAAATGGGTACAGGTACGAATACAGCATCGTGAAGCACAAAGCCACATCGAGCATTTCCACACATTCATGACGGGCGAGGTTTACGCAGCACTATGTGAGCACACCATTTTGGGACGCGGCATGCAAGCCAGCGATGTCAACGATGACCATCATGCTGCGTTCGATCGCGGCGTCCTGGTACCTCAAACCCCGGCCGGACGTGCCGGGGTCCTGTCGACCATCTTCAGCACACGCACACTGGGCCTGACTGGCGAACTCGATGGCGCGGGCCAGCGTGAATATCTTTCAGGGCTGCTGATCGGTCATGAGGTGGCGGCATTGCAGGTCTTGCTGGCGGAACAGCGTCTTCAGCCGGCGCGCGTCATACTGGTCGGTGATGCAGCATTGTGTGTTCGTTACACGCGTGCCCTCAGAGCCTATGGCTTTGATCAGATCGAAGTAGCGGCGCAAGCGACCGAACGCGGCTTATGGCAACTGGCAATGGCTGCCGGTCTGCTTGGTGACATACGGCCATAGCTGGATCATCACATGCTCAAAAACGCAATGCAACAGTGTGGGCTGATCGCCATTCTGAGGGGGATTCGGCCGGATGAAGTCGCGGCCATTGGCCTGGCGCTGTATAAGGCCGGATTCAGAGTGATCGAAGTGCCTTTGAACTCCCCGCAACCATTTGAAAGCATACGTCTATTGCGAGCAACGCTGGCCGCGGACTGTGTGGTCGGTGCCGGCACCGTGCTGTCAACATCACAAGTTGCAGAAGTAAAAAATGCGGGAGGCGAAATCATCGTGATGCCGCACAGCGACGTCAAAGTGATCGCTGCTACCAAACAGGCTGCAATGGCCTGCGCTCCAGGCGTGGCCACGGTGACAGAAGCATTTGCCGCGCTGGCCGCAGGCGCTGATGTACTGAAAATGTTTCCTGCCGAGCAACTCGGCCCAATCGTGGTCAAAGCCTGGCGCGCGGTCATTCCGGGTGACGTTGCATTGATTCCCGTGGGCGGAATCACACCAGCAAATATGGCGCCCTTTGTCGCCGCTGGCGCCTCCGGCTTTGGCTTGGGCTCAGCGCTCTATAAGCCCGGTCTGAGCGCAATGCGGGTTGGCCAGAATGCCGACGAATTCATCGCCGCATGGCGCTCCACGCAACAGCAGAAATTAATCTGATTCAATTGAAACTTGCGTGGCTTTTAGCAGACGCATTCATCAAGGAGAATGCGAATCATGAAAATCATCAAACTTGCCACTTACATCGTGCCCCCGCGCTGGTGTTTTCTGAAAATTGAAACCGATGAAGGTGTGATCGGCTGGGGCGAGCCGGTAGTTGAAGGCCGGGCGCATAGCGTTGCGGCTGCCGTTGATGAGTTATCCGACTATCTGATCGGCAAGGACCCGCGCAACATCGAAGATCACTGGACCGTGTTGTATCGCGGAGGCTTTTATCGCGGCGGCGCAATCCACATGAGTGCGCTTGCCGGTATCGATCAGGCGCTATGGGATATCAAAGGCAAGGCACTCGGAGTCTCGGTGAGCCAGCTGTTGGGCGGCCCGGTGCGCAACAGTATCCGCGTCTACTCCTGGATTGGCGGCGACCGCCCGGCCGATGTCGCAGCAGCCGCCAAAGACGCTGTGGCGCGCGGGTTTACCGCGGTCAAGATGAACGGAACAGAAGAATTGCAGTTCGTCGATTCGTATGAAAAAGTTGAAGCGGCCCTGGCCAATGTGGCGGCGGTGCGCGACGCAGTCGGCCCCCACGTCGGCATCGGCGTCGACTTTCACGGCCGGGTCCATAAGCCGATGGCCAAAGTCCTGATCAAGGAGCTGGATCAATACAAGCTGATGTTCATCGAAGAGCCGGTACTCAGCGAAAACTACGAGGCACTAAAGGAACTGGCGCCGTTGACCAACACCCCGATCGCTCTCGGTGAGCGACTCTATTCGCGCTGGGATTTCAAACGAATTCTCAGTGAAGGCTATGTCGACATCATCCAGCCGGATGTCTCGCACGCCGGCGGCATCACGGAAACCCGCAAGATCGCCACCATGGCCGAGGCCTACGACATCGCCGTTGCGCTGCACTGCCCGCTCGGCCCGATAGCGCTGGCCGCTTGTCTGCAAGTCGATGCCGTGTCGTACAACGCCTTCATCCAGGAGCAAAGCCTGGGCATCCACTACAACCAGAGCAATGACTTGCTGGACTACCTGGCACAGCCGGAAGTCTTTGCCTACGACAAAGGCTATGTGACGATTCCGCAAGGTCCTGGCTTGGGGATTGAAATCAATGAAGAGTATGTCAAGGAGCGCGCCGCTGTCGGCCACCGCTGGCGCAACCCAATCTGGCGCCATAAGGATGGCAGCTTCGCCGAGTGGTAGAAATGCCATTCCGGGGGCGAATTACCCTTTGACAGCGCCCATCGTCAGACCCTTGGCCACGTATTTCTGGAAAATCATCGTCAGAACGATCGCTGGCGCCATGATAGCCACGGCGGCAGCCATCACGCCACCCCAGTCGACTTCGGCATAGGACAGGAAGTTGTAGACCGCGATCGGCAGGGTTTTGGTCCGCTCCATGCTGAGCACCTGTGAGAACATGAAGTTGTTCCATGAAAAGATGAACGACAGCGTGGTGGCGGTGATGATGCCAGGGCCTGACAGGGGCAGGATGATCTTCAGAAACGCCAGCTGTCGCGTGGCACCGTCGACCATGGCCGATTCTTCGAGTTCGCGCGGAATCGTGCTGAAATAGGTCGACATGATCCAGACCACGATCGGCAGCGCGATCAGCATATGCGAGAGGATCAGCGCGACATAGCTGTCCATCAGGCCGAGTCGCGAGAAAATGATGTACCAGGGCATCAGGAAGGAAATGCCGGGCATCAGGCGCGCCAGCAGGATGAATACGGCGAGCTTTTTCTGCGCGAAGCGCGAAATCGAGTAGGCCGCCGGCAGTCCAAGCAGTAGCGACAGGCCGACCGACATCGCGCCGACGATGGTCGAGTTCAAGAAATATTTCAGGAAGTCCTGTTCTTCGAAGACCTTGTGGTAATTCCGCAGCGTTGGTTCAAAGAGCAGCTTGGGTGGCCAGGCGGTGATGTCGACCTGTGTCTTGAACGACGAGGTCAGCATCCACAGGAATGGGAACAGCACGACCAGCGCAATGATCAGGACCAGCAGGTAGAACAGGATGGTGGTGACGATTTTGTTTTTCATGCCAGCTTCTTCAGTTTTCGCTGGACGCGCGCAACTTCATGATACCCAGGCTGCATAGCAACACCACCATGAACAACGCCACCAGAATGACCGACGACTGACCCATGCGGAAATACTCGAAGCTGTACTTGAAGCCCATGATGTTGAGCGTCTCCGACGCGTAACCGGGGCCGCCGCCGGTCATCGCAAAGATGATGTCGAAGGTCTTCAATGCATCGATCAGGCGCAGGATCATCGCCGTCAGAACGACCGGCATGACCATCGGGATGGTGACATAGCGCAGAATCTGCCACTCGCTGGCACCGTCCACGCGCGCAGCTTCGACCGGCTCCTCCGACAGACCGGCCAGGCCGGCGAGCACGATCAGCGTGATCATCGGCGTCCACTGCCAGACATCGACCAGGACCAGCGACGCAATGACGGTGTTTTCGCTCGAGACCCAGCGACCCTGCGGCAGCCCGAGCGCGTGGAGGGCGAAATTGAGCAGACCGATGGTCGGGTCGTAGAAAAGATTGAAAACGATGCCCACCGCGACCGGCGTGGCCACGAGCGGCAGCAGAAGCAGCAGCTTGGCGAAGCTCCTGCCGACGAAAGCGCGGTTCAAAATCAATGCGATGGCAACGCCCAGCACGACCTCGATCGCCACGGCAAACAGCGTGAAAGAGAAAGTTCGGCCAAGTGCATGCAGAAAACGTGGCTCGGAAAAAACGCGCAGGTAGCTGTCGAGACCGACAAAAGACGGTTCCATCCCCGAGGTGAGATTCCAGTTGGTAAAGCTCAGGTACAGGGTGTAGAGAATCGGAAACACCATCAGTAATCCGATGAAAACGACGGCCGGAAGTGGAAACAAAATTCGCAAATTTCTTTCGGTAAAGCTTGACTGAATCATGACTGGCCTTCTACGCGAAAGTTCTGTTGAGCGATCTCGACCTGGCATGCGCGCCGTCCACCGGGGTGAACGGCGCGCATGCCAGTCAAGCGACAGGGCGATTATTTGCCGAATTCGCCGCTGTCCTTTAGCAGTTCGTTGACCCGATTGACTTTTTCCTTGGCGATCTGATCGAGCTTGGTGGACGTGCCCTTGGTGTTGATCGACTCGATCACCAGTTCGCCGATGAGGTCGCGCGCTTCGCCGACGGCGCTCATGTAGGGTCGGTCAACCGGCGTGCCGTTCTTGGCAGCAAAGGCGCGCGTCTCGATCAGACCGGGATTCATCTTGCTGCGCACGGCCGGGTCCTCCCAAACCGATGAACGTGCCATCGTGATGTTGCCCATCATGCCTTTGATCGCCATTTCCTTGCTCGACGCCCAGTTCAGGAACTTCATGGCCAGGTCTTTTTTCCTGGACTGGTTGGCCACCGAGATGCCCCAGGACGAGACGATGAAAGGCGCATTGGTCTTGGGTCCGGCCGGGAAGTTGGCAATGTCGAAGTTGGCCACCGGGATTTGTGTCTTGGACTGATCGACGACCTGGCCGTAGAACACCGAGGCGTCGGTCCACATCGCGACCTTGCCGGCCTGGAACAGCGGCATGATGTTTTCCCACGACATCGAAGTCACGCCCTTCGGGCCATAGTTGCCGAGCAGTTTGCCGTAATAGCGCACGGCGTCGATGGCCGGCTTCGAGTTGAAGACCGCCGTGCCTTTGTCGAGATACTGGCCGCCGTAGTTATAGATGTAGCTCGAGACCTGGGTTACGGCCGCCGCACCCTTGCCACGCGAGGCGATGCCGGCAACGCTTTCGGAATTGAGCTTCTGGGCGGCTGCCTCGAGTTCATCGAAGTTGGTCGGCACCTTCAGCCCCGCCTGTTGCAGCAGGTCCTTGCGGTAGTAGAGCACTTGCCATTCGGTGACCAGCGGAACGATGTAGGGCTTGCCGCCAAAGGACGCGGCGTTCATGATGTTTTTCGGGTAGTCGCTGAAGTCGTAGCCAGTCAGGGGCGCGTACCAGCCGTTTTTCGAGAACATCTTGCCTTCCTGCAGTGGGCGCGTCATGAAGACGTCGACGGTGGAAGACTTGGTGGCGAATTCCGTGGTGAGCTTTTGCGTCAGCTGGCTTTCCTGCAAGCTTTCGACGTTAACCTTGATGCCGGTGTCTTTCTCGAATTGTGGAATCGACAATTTGAGCAATTCACCGTAAGGGTGGTTGGCCACCAGCACGCGGATTTCACCCGATTGCGCCATTGCACCCGCGCAAAGGCACAGCGAAGACAGTGCGACCCCGATTTTTGACAGTTTGTATTCCATGAAAACCTCCAAGTTAAAAAAGTAAAGTACCACCCACCCTAAACGATGGCGTCCGAGGTGTTCTTGTCGAACACGTGCATGTTGGCCATATTGAAATCGATCTGGATCGTTTCGCCGACACCGATCGGCTGCTTCGGCACGGCCATGCGCGCCACCAGGGCATGCGCATCGCAGCTCAGGTGTGCGAAGATCTCGGAGCCGAGCAACTCCACCACCTCGGCCGTGGCACTGATCGTGCTGCCGACGTCGGCACCCGGCTGATGCAGCGCAATGTCTTCCGGGCGAACGCCGAAGACCACGTCCTTGCCGGCGTGCGCGATCAGATTGGCGCGGAAGGCTTCGGGGGTGGCGACGCGGAAGCTGCCACCATCGATGAACAACTGACCGGCCTCGTTGACCAGACGGGCGTCGAAGAAGTTCATCGCCGGGGAGCCGATGAAGCCGGCGACGAAAAGGTTGACCGGGTGGGCATAGACTTCCATCGGCGCGCCGCTTTGCTGGACCACCCCCTTGTTCATGATGAAGATGCGGTCGGCCATGGTCATGGCCTCGACTTGATCGTGCGTGACATAGATCATGGTTGCACCCAGGCGGCGGTGCAGTTTGCTGATTTCGGCACGCATCGCAACGCGCAGCTTGGCGTCCAGGTTGGACAGTGGCTCGTCAAACAGGAACACCTTGGGCTTGCGCACGATGGCGCGGCCCACCGCCACGCGCTGGCGCTGGCCACCGGAGAGTTCTTTGGGCTTGCGTTCCAGCAGTTCGGTGAGTCCGAGAATGTCGGCAGCCTCTTGCACCCGGGCGTCGATCTCGGCTTCGGAGAGCTTGCGAATCTTCAGGCCGAAGCCCATGTTTTCGCGCACGTTCATGTGCGGGTACAGGGCGTAATTCTGGAACACCATGGCGATGTCGCGATCCTTGGGGGCCATGTCGTTGACCAGCGTGTCACCGATGTAGATTTCGCCCGAAGTGATCGTTTCCAGACCGGCGATCATGCGCAAGGCGGTCGACTTGCCGCAACCCGAAGACCCCACCAGCACGGCAAATTCCTTGTCCTGAATTTCGATCGACAGATCGTTGACGACGTTGACGGATGCGTACCGTTTGACGACGTTTTTCAAAGTGACTTTGGCCAAGTGCAATTACTCCTTCTTCAAGTGCGCTGCAGGTTCAATGGCTGGTAGGCGTCCACGGGACAGTTGCTCGTTGGTGCACTGCCAAGGGGACTACACCTTACTCGGCATCCGTCACCTTGTCCATGATGAGCCTCATCCAACGACGTACGAGCCTGAAGCGGTATGGGGCGAGATCGCGCATGATCCAAATTTGCGCCAAGATTCATCAATTTCCCCGATCCTCTATTTGGCGTTTGATTGAAAACCCTGGGCGTCAATCCACTTGATGGCCCTGGCGCACAACACGGACGGCGCTGTCGAACCATCCAGCTGAAGTACATGCTCCTCGCCGCGAGGATCCTCCAGGGTGGCAAATTGGCTGGCCACCAGGCTGGTGGGGAATGGGTGCCCCCCGGACCGGGCTTGTACCCGCGCATTCGCGAGTTCCTGCGTCACGCGCAGGTGCACGAAGCTCAGATGCGGGACCGCTTGGCGAAGGCGCGCCCGATAGGCACGCTTGAGCGCAGAACAGGCTAGAACCGCGCCACCGGGATAGCTTAGCAATTCAACACCGAGACGATCCAGCCACCCTTGCCGGTCCGCGTCGTCCAGGGCTATTCCCTGGCTCATTTTGTGGATGCTTTCTGGCGGATGGAACTGATCACCTTCGATAAAAGTCAGCTTCAGTGCATCGGCCAGATGCTGGGCGAGTGTCGACTTGCCGCACCCTGCGACCCCCATGACGACGATCCACAGACTTTCCCGACGACGATCGGATGACGCGGATGGCACGGATGTCTGAACCTGAATCATTGGAGGCTCGCAAAAATGGGATAGCGGTATCTTAGCGATGGATTTATGTAATTCTAGTCAGGGTTTACCCGGTGTTGATTGAATTTGGTTGATTCACCTCAATGAATCTCTCTAAGAACAGCTGAAATGAAATGGGGTTCAGGCAATTTCTTTGACCCAATATGTGCTGCCGATCCTTTACCGGATAGCGTTATCTGATAGGATTCCACCATGGTCAGCAGAAAACGGGACAAAAGGGCTTCAGGGCGGGTCACGCTCGATGACGTGGCGTTGGCCGCAGGTGTGAGTCGCATGACGGTTTCGCGCGCATTGCGCGGGGACCGCAAGGTTGCGCCTGAACTGGTGGAACGTGCCAGCCAGGCAGCCAAGCGCCTGGGTTATGTGCCCGACCCTGCTGCTCGCGCCCTGGCATCGAGCAAGAGTTCGCACGTGGCCATACTGATTCCGCTGCTTTCGAATCAGCTATTCGTCGATCTGCTGGAGGGTGTTCAACGCACCCTCTTGCCA
Source organism: uncultured beta proteobacterium (assembly GCA_963810395.1). Taxonomy (GTDB): domain Bacteria; phylum Pseudomonadota; class Gammaproteobacteria; order Burkholderiales; family Burkholderiaceae_C; genus Rhodoferax. The sequence goes on from CAWENC010000001.1 coordinate 454,864, forward strand.
GCCGGATACCAGACGCTGATGGGAGTCACGCACTATGACGCATCCGAAGAAGAGCAGCTGCTCAAGGGCTACCTGATGCATCGCCCGGCAGGGCTGCTGGTAACGGGGTTGGAGCGCTCGGATTCGACCAGGCAGCTCATTGCCAAAAGCGGTATTCCTTGTGTGCACCTGATGGAAACCCAGGCGCAGGAGGGAATGTATAGCGTGGGATTTTCCCAGCGCGACGCGGCGCGCGCCATCACCCGGCACTTGATTGACACCGGACGCCGCCGGATTGCCTTTGCGGCAGCACAGCTGGATCCACGCACCCTTCAGAGAGCGCAGGGTTACCGGGATTGCCTCAAGGAGGCGGGCTTGTACGATGCCACTCTCGAGTGGCAGAACCCGGCGCCGTCTTCGCTGAAGGTCGGAAGCACCATGTTCGAACAGATCCTCAGCATTCGCCCGCGCGTTGATGCCATCTTCTTCTGCAATGATGATCTGGCCCAGGGTGGTTTGCTGGCCGCCTTGCGCATGGGCATCAAGGTGCCGCGCCAGGTCGCCATTGCCGGCTTCAACGACTTGCCGGGCAGCGCTGAATTTGTTCCCAGCCTGACCAGCGTCAAGACGCCACGCTGGGAGATCGGTGTTCGCGCCGCGAAGATGCTGTTGCAGCTGATGCGCGGTGAGACCGTCGCCGAGCCCAACGTCGATTTGGGTTTTGAGTTGGTCGTGCGGCAAAGCACCGCCGTCGCATGACCCATTGCCGGCTTGAGCCTGAGTGAGCACGGCAGTTGCCCGATGACACCAGCCTCTGGTCATTGGCGGATGATCACCTATTGCCTGGCTCGTCATTTAAAGCAATCCTTGACTGCGATAGTGAATCTGCACTCGACTTATGATTGCTTCAACTGGCTCCGCAAAAAGAGCAGATCGGCCACTGCGAATTATTCAATCGATCGGAAATAACGGGTATGCCCTCTCAAATAGGACTCATAGGTGTGGGATTGATGGGTGAAAACCTTGCCCTCAACATGGCAGGCAAAGGGTTTGCCGTTTCAGTTTTTGATGCCGCAAAGGAAAAGGTTGAAAACTTTATCTCTGGCAGAGGGCAAGGGAAAACGATTCACGGGTGTTCTTCAATACAGGAATTGATTGGGTCACTTGATCTTCCGAGAAAGGTCATGTTGATGGTCCCTGCCGGGAAGCCGGTTGATGAAATCATTGAAGCGCTCATCGCTTTTCTTGATGAGGGAGACATCATCATTGACGGGGGGAACTCTCATTTTTCAGATACTTCACGAAGAACAAGAATGCTTGAAGGCAAGGGCCTGCTGTATGTGGGAGCCGGTGTGTCTGGTGGTGAAGAAGGAGCCTTGTTGGGCCCCTCGATCATGCCGGGAGGCTCTGCTGCAGCATGGCAAAGCGTCAGGCCGCTCTTTCAGGCCATCGCCGCAAAGGTCGATGATGGGACTCCATGCTGCGATTGGATCGGAGAAGAGGGATCTGGCCATTTCATCAAAATGGTTCACAACGGAATTGAATATGGCGACATGCAGCTTATTTGCGAAGTCTATGACGTCATGAGAACTCTGTTGGGCATGACGGCGGACGAAATGCACAGCGTGTTCAAGGAGTGGAGCGAAGGGGAGCTGAAGAGCTATCTGATTGAGACAACCAGGGATATTCTGGCGGTTAGAGATGATGATGGCCTGGTTTTGCTCGACAAAATCCTGGACAAGGCGGGCCAGAAGGGAACCGGGAAATGGGCGGTCGTTACAGCACTTGAGGTTGCAGCTCCGCTCACCCTGATCACTGAGGCGGTTTTTGCCCGCGTACTCTCCGCCATGAAAGATGAGAGAGTGCTGGCTTCAAGAGCATTGAAAGGCCCCGAAATCCATTTTTCCGGCAACAGAGAAGCCTTTATAGATGAACTCGGGAAAGCCTTATATGCGGCAAAGATCATTTCCTATGCGCAAGGTTATCAATTGATGCGCGCTGCGGCGATGGATTTCGGCTGGAAATTGAACTACGGCGGTATCGCACTCATGTGGCGCGGCGGGTGCATTATTCGTTCGGTGTTACTGGCGAAGATAAAGGACGCTTTTGATTTGAATCCCGAGCTCGTGAATCTTCTGATGGCCCCGTTCTTTACAGAAGAAATCGCGCAATCACAGCTCTCATTGAGGAAGGTGCTTGGTGAAGCAATAAAGAATGGAATACCAACGCCCGCCATGTCCTCTGCACTGGCCTACTACGATGGATACCGAAGCGCGAACCTGCCGGCAAATCTCTTGCAGGCGCAGAGAGATTATTTTGGCGCGCACCAGTATGAGCGCGTTGACATGCCGCGCGGCACGTATTTCCATTCCAACTGGACCGGTCGAGGCGGTGAGACGGCGTCCACGGTCTATTCTGCATAGGTGACAAATCTGTCGCGTCGGACAGGTCAATGGAAATGAACCCGCAATTCGTGTGGCTGCGTTGGCTTCCCGGACCAAGGCCGTAAATAGCCGCTCTTCAAGATCGCAGCTGTCGACAAAGGGCAGGTTGCCCAATGCCGCCAACGGCTTCTGACTGGATCTCCGGCAAAACCGGCACCTTGCCGGTGGGTATCAGGGCGTTGACGGTCTTTTTGAAAGTGGCATCTGGGCAAACGCTCAAAGCTAGCGCATGGCTTGTTCACCCCTACTCATTCCGCTGTCAGACTTTGCACGCTTGTGATTGAAATGGTCGCATTTGATCGAGATTACCGAGAATAAAAGCATGCACCAATTCGCGAAGGCGAACGCTTCGAAGTTCTATGCAATTCTGTTTGCCGTGACGACGTCGATTCAGTGCCTGCTCCTGATCCTGCTGGTGCCACCCTTTCAAGGCGCGGACGAAGTGAACCACGCCATGCGGGCGGTCGCGATCGCGAGCGGAAGCCTGGTCGGCCGCATGGCTGAGACGCTGCCCGAGGGCCGGCAGCCGGGCGGTATGACCGACCCGAATGTGCGGGTGGCGGCCGACGACTTCGAGAATGTCAGGGAATCGACACACCCGAATTACGCAGCGAGCGAACACGCAGCAGCGAGACGGATCGGCTGGTCGCACGACCTGCAGATGCTGCCTTTTCCCAACACGGCGTTCACACCGCCTTTCTTCTACGCGCCAGCCGCGGCTGGAATAGCCGTGTCCAGGGGGTTTCTCGATAGCGTCGTTGCCGGACTGGAGGTCGGCCGCGCGGCCAATGCCGTAGCATATGTGCTCGTCGGCGTCGCAGCCGTCGCACTTTCCCCGGCCGCCCCGATTCTGTTCGTGCTCCTGACACTTCCGATGGCGGCGTTCCTGGGGTCCTGCATCACGCCTGACGGGCCTATGGTTGCGTCGATGGCGCTGGCCTGCGCCCTTTTTGCGCGTCAACTGTTGGGCCTTGGGGGGAAATGGTCCTTTGCCCTAATGGCCGTCGTCCTGGCAATGGTCGGAGCGGCTAAGGCGCCTTACCTGTTCCTGATCCTGATGCTGTTCGTGACACCGTCCGTGTCGTTCACGAAGCGATGCCTCTTCGGGGTCGTCGCGCTCGGAGCGGCGATCGCCTGGCACGTCTATGCGGCGCGCGAGCTGCCGGTGATATGGCCCCCGGGAAACGACATGGGGCGACAGTTCCGATACCTCCTCGACCATCCGCTCGGGACCCTCGGGATTGCCGGCAATACGCTCTCGCAGTACGGATTCGGGTACCTCAGGGAGTTTGTCGGCGTCCTGGGATGGCTCGACGCTCCCGCGCCCTGGTGGTTCGTGATCCTCGCCATGTCCATGCTGCTCGCTTCGTTCATGTGGGTGGCGGCGTTTGCCGATCTCGGTACTGTGACCCTTGGTCGTGTCAGATTGCTCTCCGGTGCGCTCTCGGCGCTGATGCTTCTGTCGGCGGCAGCGGTTTTCGGCGCCCTGTATCTGATCTGGAGTCCGGTCGGACATCCGCACGTGGAAGGCGTTCAGGGCCGGTATTTCCTGCCGATCGCGTGCGTCCTGGTGCCGCTCGCACTCTCGCTGCACGGATGGCGGCCGGAACTTCCCTCGGTCCGTGCCGCGCTGGCGACTGCGGTCCCGGTCGTGTACTGCCTCTACGCAGTGACCTGCATCGCAGTCACCGCGCTGATTGTCGCCCGCAGGTACTACTGGTAGCCGGGAAAACACCGGTGCGAGCGCGCAGCGGCCAGCGCCCGGCCAGTTGACAAGCGGCACTCAATGTCCGTTATCGAGCAGGCAGTTTCCGATCACTCTAAGTGAACATGCTCGCTGCCGGTTCAGGGCAGGTCGATGCTGATATCGACGGCGCCGGCACCCCGGGGACCGACCGACCCCAATCGGCTTTTCAGTGACTGCGGTTGGCCGGAAATCAGGACCGCATAGTTGGTGGTGTTGGACAGCACCTTTTTCACATAGTCGCGCGTCTCGGCGAACGGCACGTTCTCGGCCCAGATGGCGGCCTCCTGCGCCGGCGCACCATTGCGGCCGCGCCAGCTTGCCGGGCGACTCGGGCCGGCGTTGTAGGCTGCGGCGGCCAGCGGCATCGATCCCTCAAAGCTGTCAAGCACCAGCTTGAGGTAACCGGTGCCAATGGCAATATTGGTATCGCGATCGCCAATCTGATTCGGCTTGAAATTGACGAGCCCGATTTTCTTGGCGGTCCAGCGGGCGGTCGGCGGCATCACCTGCATCAGGCCGGTCGCCCCGACACCGGAGCGGGCATCCATCACGAAGCGGCTTTCCTGGCGAATCAAACCGTAGACGTAGGCCGGGTCGAGGCCGATCTGCGCGCTGCGTTGCAGCACCGCCTCCTTGTGCGGCATCGGAAAACGCTGCGCGAAATCGATCACGCCTTTTGTGCGCTCGCTGGTATTGATGCAGCGGTCCCACACTTCGTGCTCGCAGGCCAGGTCGGCGGCGGCCAGCAGCTCGCGGTCGCTCATGCCACCGCGCTGGTGCAAATTGGTGCTGTAGTTCCATTCGCGCACGCCTTCGCTGCGCAAACCGATGCCGATCGCGAACAGGCCGCGGTTCAGGCCGGCATTGTTGCGGGCAGCCTCTTTTTCTTCCGCCGTCAGTGTCGCCGGTCGCTCCGGCGCAACAATTGGTTGACCCAGTTCTTCCAGGGCGAGCTGCTCGTAGAAGCCGCGCACGCTGGCAATGCTCTCCAGCAGGCGTTTCGCTTCAGCGCGCTCGGCATCGGTCTTGGCCAGAAGCTTGAGCGCACGCGCCTGCCAATAAACCCAGGTGGATTCATGGCGCTCCTCGTCACTCATCGCCCGGGTGGTGGCCAGCACCACTTTCCATTGACCCTGGCGCAGCGCGGCGCGCACCTTCCAGCGCAGGTGATCATCGCCCAGATCGCTGTCTTTGGCCTTGGCAAAGTAGTCGGACGCATTCGGTGCCAGGCGCTGCGCGGCCTGCTTGCCGATCGCCGCCCAGGCCCAGGAACGCTGTTCCGGACTCAGATGCACGCTCCAATGGTTCTCCAGCGTGTTGGCCGCGAGGTCTATGTCAGTTGCGGCCAGGCGGATCAGCGCCAGCAGCACGCGCTCCCGGGCCAGTCGGCTGATGGCCAGCACATGTTTGGACAGGAACCGGGCCGCGCTCTTGTTGATTTCATCGACCGCGGCGGCGGCCTGCGGTGAAATGATTTCGGCCGCGGCTCTGGCCACCTTGGGTCGATTGGCTTCGGTGGCCAGCCGGACCTTGCGCCAGATGTCGGCCTCAGTCAGTTTTTTGGCGCCATAAAGACGGGTCGCGGCGAGGGTGCAGCCGTCCTCCGCGCTTTTTTGGGCGTACCACTGGCGTTTCAGATCGGTCGAGAAATCAACATCCGCCAGAACTGGCTGCAGGGCGATGACGTAACAGCGCACTTCAGGGTCGTCGTTCATGCGGTAAGCCGGCAGTTGGGCGGCAAAGTTGCTCCAGTCGCGCTGACGCCCGAGCTGTAGCAGCCAGTCGTTGCGCATGCGGTCCTCCTGGTAGCTGCCGGCAAAACGCGTCAAAAAGGCCTGGATCTCATCTGTCGACGCGGTATCGAGCCGGGCGCGCAGTTCCCAATAGGCCGCCCACGGCTCCAGGGCGTGACCACGCACCTGGGGCAACAGTTCGCTCAAACGACGGGTGTTACCTTTGGCGAAAGCCTGGCTCATCTCCAGAATGCTTGCGTCAGCCCGGGCTGCGCCTGCGGCCCTAGACTGCGCTGACACCGGGCTGGGCGCCAACAGACCGAGAGCGCTCAGCAGCGCAATCGATGTCAAAATGGAAGGTAACTGCATGGGGAGATTATGGATAAGTCCGAGGAACAAAGGGCATTGGAAAAAACAGCTTTGCGAAAGCAGCTGGTAGATCAACGCCTGAACCTGCCGGATCGACTACAGCGTGCCGACCTTTTGCAGCAAGTCATGCGCATCTGGCTGGTCGGCCGGCCCGACACCGTCATCGGTGCCTATTGGCCGATCAAGGGAGAGTTTGACCCGCTGCCGGCCCTGCACCGCTGGAAAGAGGACGGCGAACTCATCGAGCAACCGCAACCGCGCATGATTGGACTGCCGGTAGTGGACAAAGTTCACAAAAGCATGACTTTTCATGCCTGGTATCCGGGCTGCCCGATGGAAGAAGACGCCTACGGCATTCCCAAACCAAAGGACACCGAAGTCATCGTGCCGACCCTGCTGTTCGTCGCCTGCGTGGGCTATGCGCCAGGCGGCTATCGCCTGGGTTACGGTGGCGGCTTCTACGATCGCATGCTGGCCCGGCTGGCACCCCGGCCGTACACCGTGGGCTTGGGTTTTGCGCCCGGTTTTCTGCCTGATTTTGAGCCCGAAGCGCACGACATGCCACTGGATGCCATCCTGAATGACAACGGCGTGGTGTGGCCGGTGTAGACCAGCGGCCGGCCTAGGACGACTCTCCTGTGGCCCGGCGCGTGATTTCGGCCTGTGCAATCAGCCAGTCGCGAAAGGCCAGCACCTCCGGCCGCGCGGCGCTGCGCGGACCGACGATGAGCCAGTAGGCCATCGGCGAGTCCAGCCGCATGCCCGGAAAAATCTCGACCAGATCACCTGAGGCAAGGCTGTCAGCCACCAGTGGCAAGCGGGTCAGCGCGACGCCCTGGCCGGTCAACGCGGCCTGTGCGATCTGGTGCGCGTAATTGAAATAGAGCCAACGCTTGGGTTCAAGTTTCTTGAAATCGTGGGTATCGAGCCAGCGGCGCCAGGTCAACAACTCCAGATGCTGCGTGCGGTGCGCGTCGCTGGCTTCTATCAAGGCGAAATGCGCCAGGTCTTCACCGCGCTTCAAGGCGTGTCCGCTCTTGAGCAGCCAGGGACTTGCCACCGGCGTCAGCTGCTCGCCGAACAGGCGCACGGCGCCCGCTGGCACGTTGGCTGGCCTGGTGTAACGCAAGGCCAGATCGATGTCTGTGGTGTCCAGATCGACCGGAACGTCAGTGGCGTCGATGCGAATATCGATATCAGGATACTCGCTCTGAAACGCCTCCAGCCGCGGAATCAGCCACAAGGAGCCAAATGAGGCCCAGGTGCTGATGGCCACGCTTTTGCGCCCGGCGCTGCGACGGATCTGGCGCACTGTGCTGTCCACGCGTTCCAGCGACGGCAGCACGGCGCGCAACAACTGGGCACCGGCGGCGGTGAGTTCGACCGCGCGCGTGTGACGCAAGAACAGACCGACACCGACCTCTTCCTCGATCGTCTGAATCTGCCGGCTCACGGCACTTTGGGTCAGCGACAGTTCTTCGGACGCGGCGCGAAAGTTCAGGTGCCGTGCCACCGCCTCGAAGGCGCGCAACTGGCCGACTGAAATAGGGCGGGTCCGTAGATGATTTTCAGAATGATGCATGGGTCAGGTGGACAGTTCGGGTCCGGTGATTGATGCGTAAACAGAATGAATAGCATATCGCGAATTCATTGGACGGGCAAGCGTGTTGAGCCGATCATTCAATACCAAACTGCACCAATGGAGTCCGTCATGCTGATCAACAATATTCTTGAATTGCAAGCGCCGCACAGCGGCCCCGCCTTCCCGGGATGCTGGAAGCTGACGCCCGGTCGCGCCATCAGCCTGCAGCCGCGCGAGCCCGGTATGCTGCGCGTTGCACAAGGTCGGGTGTGGGCCACGTTCGACGGCCCGCACCAGGGGCACGGTAACGAGTCGGGCGATCACTTTTTGCAGACCGGGCAGCAACTGGCCGTGCGCCCCGGACAGCATCTGGTTTTCGAGCCCTGGCGCGAGGCAAGTGAGGCGCCGGTTTACTTTGAGTGGATCCCGGTCTCTGCGGTCGTCAACCGGCGCGCGTCCCGCTGGAGCGCGACGGTCATCCAGCCGCTGCGTGATTTCGGCAGCGCTTTGCTGATGGCTGGCGGTGCGCTGGCGCGACTGGCCCTGGGGCTGGCCGCCTACGCCGAGTTTCTGGTCGCCGGCCGGGGCCGGGTGATGCAGAAACTTGAGACTAACCAGCCTTGACGCGAGCACGTGGCCCGGCCCGGGATTTCGTTTTGGTGACGCGTCGACTGGCTGGCTTGGCCTGGCGCGCAAGCAGTGCCGCCTCCAGCGCCAGCCGGGACCAGGGCGCCATCAGCTGCGGCGATTCCATGGCCTCATCGGGCGCGCTGTAGTAATTCAAGCTCACCGCCTTGCCTTTTGCCAGGTAGACAAAACGCTCACAGCCGGCCGCCTCAAACCGTGGACGCGATGCTTCGTCGGCCTTGAGGTAGAGCTTCTCGCCGGCGCCCAGATCGACCAGAAGGGCCAGCGTCAAGCCGTCGGTGCTGATGCCGTAGCCGCCAAACATGCGGCGCGCCACGCAGGGTCCGGCAGCCGACAGCAAATCACAGCAGTATTGGGCAAATTCCCTGGAAGGTGCAGTCATGCGGCAACTCTAGCATTCCACAACGTTGACCGCCAGACCGCCGCGTGATCGCATGCCGCCTCAAGGCTCCACTTTCGCCAGCGAGCGCGCGTCAGTTTCGTAATCTTTCAGGGTTTCAATCGCCTTGAGCCGCTGGGCGCTGGTGCTGCTGTTATGCAGCGCGGCCACAAGCGTGCAAGTCTCCCGGTTGATCCTGGTGACGTAGCTGCGATAGGCCGCGTCCGACGAGTTCATGCTGCGTTCCAGCAGAGCATGCAATGACGCTCTAACCTGCGCCTGGTCGGGTGTGCCGGTCTGGAGTTGGCGCAGGGTCTGGACAATGTCTTGCTGGCGGCGCTGCGATTCACGCCATTTCAGACTGGCATCAAACGCAGATGCACCGATGCTGCCGCGCAACATGGAGAGTTGCGTCTCTTCAAGTGGTCCATAAAACATTTCGAGGCGCTCGGTGAGTTGCTTCTGGCGTCGCTCGGCGCGCTCGGACGGCGTTGTATCGAGCCACTGCGCCCGCCACTTCGCACTGCCCTTGTCGAGTTGCCGCGCCAGGTGATCAAGTTGCTGCGCCGGCAGGGTGACAGCCAGTGTCGCGGCTGCAGGCTCGGCTTGTTCAAGCGTGGCTCGCAAACGGAGTTTGAGTTCAGCCCAGACGTCGCACACTTGCGCTGGCGTCACGGCGCCGGCGGCCAGCTGCTGCACCTTCACCAGCGTGCCCACAAGAAGAGGGACTTCACGCTGGCGATGCCAGGCCTGCAAAGTGACCAGATCAGCGCGCACCTGGAGCGATTGCGCGTCGTTGAAGTCGAGATAGTTGTCGAGCCACCAATAAGCCAGATCTGGCGCATTGTTGTAACCCAGCCTGACGGTGCTGCAGCCCGCCAGTCCGAGCGCCAGCCCGAAGGCCAGCAAGCGGACCCAAAGCCTGGTCAGGCGCCGCCTGACCAGATCGAAGTTTTGACAGGATCGGATGATGAACGGATTGGCGACGGGCATGCCGGAGTGTGGCATTTTTTTCCGCAAGTGCGATCGCAGCCCATGGCCCGCCGGGCGTCCTCATCCGCGGCCCAGTGGCCACGGCCCCTTTACTGAGCCAAAATCCAGCCAATCAAGTTCTTGATTTCGCTCATGTCCTTGGTCGCAATGACCTTGTGTTCTTCTTCCGTGCCGTCTTTCAGCTTGACTTTTGGTGCCTTGGTCAGGCTGTCCACCAGCTTGGCTTCGGCATCCGCTTTGCCCTTCCATTTTTCGGCAATCTTCTTGAACGAGGACGCTTTCTTGTCTTTGTCGATCGCATGACATTTCATGCAATCACTTTTCTTCGCCAGTGACGCCGCGGCATCCGCATTCACCGCGGCGCTGGAGGCGCCGGAAAATGCCAGCGCCGCGACACCAATGGCCGAAAGCGTGATGAGTTGTTGAGGAACCGAAAGTTTCATAGCGAGTTCTCCTTGGTAGTTTCGCTGGTTTCAGTGTATGGACGAAGGCCCATATTGACGCTGATCATTGCCCGCCGCCCGGAGGCGGTGATTTGGCAGGTTTTGTGGGTCCGACATAAAGCGACGCCACCGGGGGAATCTAACTTCCCCTGGTGGCGTCGCTTTGATTTTGGTCAAGGTCTTCACGCCTCAACTGGCTCGGCCCTCAGTGCCCGCACGCCAACCCAGAGCAGCATGGCGGTCCCGACGAAGGGCAGCAGGACCGCATAAGCCAGTCCAATAAACGGGGCGGCAACGAACAGAACCACATTCTTCACGAAGGTGAGCGCCTTTCTTGCCGATGGCAACTTCACCAAAGCTTGCCCACCGACCCAGGCCAGCATGGCGAGTCCGACCAGAGGCAGAAATACGGCATAGGCCAAGCCGATGAAGGGCGCTGCCAAGAAGAGGGCAATGTTCTTCAGCTGACTTTCTTTCGCAAGCTGGTGAACATGCACTGGTTCAACCGGCGTGACGTCCAGCGGCGCAACTATGGCCGGCGCTGGTTCGAGCAAGGCATGGGCGGCGCTTTCTTCAATCATCTCGGGCGACAGCGGCTTGCGCATGAAGTCCGAAACGCCCGCCGCCTTGGCCCTGGTTTCGTTCGCGGTGCTGCCATAACCGGTGATGATGACCACCGGTGTCCAGGGCCGGCTGGCTTTGACACGCTCGGCCAACTCGACGCCGTCCATGCCGGGCATCTTGATATCCGTGAAGACGACGTCAAATTCCTGTTCCCGGATTTGCTTCAGTGCTTCGTGGGCATTTTCGACACTGGTTACAACGTAACCCTTATCTTTCGACAGCACACGGCTGAAACTCCTGCCAACCACTGCGTCGTCATCGACGACCAGAACTTTGCGTAGTGCACTCATGATATTTCTCCTTCAGTTAATTCGTTGATCCATCGCTTATCCCTACGCATAGCTTGTGCCAGGTTATTGATTTGTGAAAAAGTCTATCTTTATCAACGACTTACGAGTGTTCTCCGGCGCCGACGCGGTCACCCGACGCGCTTGCTCGGGTGTGAAAGTACATTTCTTTTGTACATTGGCCTTGGGAATTTTTCGCGCCGGGCCGGCAAATGCCAGTGAAATCAAGCAGTTACAGAACTTCGGAGAAGAATAATTTTCTTATGCACTGAATGGCGGCAACGATTTTTCCGCTCGGACACCGGCGTCAATTGTTCGATTTGTGCCGATCAGGTCGGTGAATCTGCCAAAATGGCCCCCCTATGCGACTCAGCTCATTTGAACTTCATGCGTGTGCGCGCCAGAGGGTCGAGTGGCACCGGCAAACTCAGGAATGAACCAGAACCGACCCATGAACGCGCTCGACATTCCGGCTTACGTCCAGACCCTTGGTTTGCAAGCAAAACAGGCTTCTGCCCTTATGGCACGGGCGCAGGCAGCTACTAAAAACATAGCGCTTCGAAAACTGGCCGAAGCGCTACGCGCCAATGTCCACGCGCTGCAGCTTGAGAATGCCAAAGATCTGGAGCGTGCCATGATCGCTGGCATGGCGGCACCGATGCTGGACCGGCTCAAATTAACAGCCACAGTGATCGAAACCTGCGCCCAGGGCTGTGAGCAGCTCGCCGCCATGCCCGACATCATTGGCGAGATCATCGGCATGAAGCAGCAGCCCAGCGGCATTCGCGTCGGGCAAATGCGGGTGCCTATCGGTGTCTTTGGCATGATTTTCGAGAGCCGCCCGAACGTGACGATCGAGGCCGCCAGCCTGTCGATCAAGAGCGGCAACGCCTGCATTCTGCGCGGTGGCTCGGAGGCGATTGACTCCAACAAGGCGCTGGCGAAGCTGGTGCGTCAGGCCTTGCTGCACAGCGGCTTGCCACCGGATGCTGTGCAACTGGTACAAACCACCGACCGCGAAGTGGTGGGCCGACTCATCGCCATGCCGCAATACGTGGATCTGATCATCCCGCGCGGCGGCAAAGGCCTGATCGAGCGCATCAGCCGCGACGCACTGGTGCCGGTCATCAAACACCTGGATGGCAACTGCCACACCTATGTCGACGATCCCTGCGACATCGCCATGGCGGTCAGCGTGGCCGACAACGCCAAGACCAGCAAATACAGCCCATGCAACGCCACCGAGAGTCTGCTGGTGGCGCGCGGCGTGGCCACCGAGTTTTTGCCGCTGATTGGCGCCATCTACGCCGCCAAGGGCGTTGAAATGCGGTGCGATGGCGAAGCCCTGGCGCTGCTGGCCGAAGTAGCCGGCGCCAATTGCCGGCCAGCCACCGAGCCCGACTGGTATGAAGAATATCTGGCACCGATCATCAGCATCAAGGTGGTCGCCGGTGTCGAAGAGGCGGTTCGCCATATCAACCAATATTCGTCGCACCACACCGATGCCATCCTGACCCGCGACCACATGCACGCACAGCAGTTTCTGCGCGAGGTTGATTCGGCCAGCGTGATGGTCAACACCAGCACACGTTTTGCCGATGGATTCGAGTACGGCCTGGGTGCCGAAATCGGCATCTCGACGGATAAATTCCACGCCCGCGGTCCGGTCGGCATGGAGGGGCTGACTTCACTCAAATACGTGGTGCTGGGCAACGGTGAAGTGCGCAGATAATCTTTGCAGCGGATGAAGCCGACCAAAACCAAATACGGATTTCTCATGAATCACACCCGTCATCAATCCCCGCTGCCGCGCCTCGCCTGGGCCGGCACGCTTTTGCTTGCGCTGGGTTTGCCCTTTGCGGCCCAGGCCAGTTCCCAAATCGCGATCGACAAGGGCTGCTATAGCTGCCACGGCCCCAATCTGCGTGACGAGGCGCCGAATTTGCAGCGTTTGGCGGGCCGGCTTTCGAAGTACAAGGGCGATCCGGATGCGGAACAGAAATTTGTCGGGAAATACCTTGCGGGTGAAATGTTCGGGCATATCGATGCCCATGAGCGGCTCAGCCCGGAATCGGCCAAAGTGCTGATTCACTGGCTGGTTGAAGGCGCTAAATAGGCCAGCGCGCGCCCTAGAATCATGCCCTCCAAGTCTTAATCGAGGACCGTATGGTTCCACATCTCGTCACCGCGTTGACCGGCCCCATTAACGAACTGGAGCAACGCATACTCGACTCCATGCCGGCGATCGAGCGCTGGTTCCGGCTCGAGTGGATGGAGCACACACCGCCGTTTTACAGTTCCGTGGACCTGCGCAACGCCGGCTTCAAGCTGGCGCCGGTGGATACCAACCTGTATCCGGGCGGCTGGAACAACCTGACGCCGGAAATGCTGCCGCTGGCGGTGCAGGCGGCGATGGCGGCGATCGAGAAGATTTGCCCGGAGGCGCGCAATCTGCTGGTGATTCCCGAGAATCATGCGAGCAATACTTCCTACCTCTCAAGCGTGGCGCAATTGCGGCGCATCTTCCACATGGCCGGCCTGAATGTGCGCATTGGTTCAATCGACCCTGCGATCAAGAAGACCACGACGGTCACCTTGCCCGGCGGGCAAAGTCTGACGCTGGAGCCCGTCATCCGCGGCAAGCGTCGCCTGGGGGTCAAGGACTTCGACCCCTGCACCATCCTGCTCAACAACGACCTGAGCGCGGGTGTCCCCGGCATTCTGGAAGACATTCATGAGCAATACCTGCTGCCGCCCTTGCACGCCGGCTGGACCACGCGGCGCAAGAGCAAGCATTTCAAGTGCTATGAAGAAGTGGCCAAGCGCATGGGCAAGTTGCTGGGGGTGGATCCCTGGCTGATCAACCCGTGGTTCGATAAGTGCGCCGAAGCCAACCTGGCGCAGGGCGTCGGAATGGAATGCCTGAGCACCCGTGTCGACGCGCTGCTGACCAAGATTCGCCGCAAGTACAAGGAATACGGCATCAAGGAGAAGCCCTTCGTGGTGATCAAGGCCGACAACGGCACCCACGGCATGGGCATTTTGACGGTGCATGACGCCAAAGACCTGGAAGCTCTCAGCCAGACCTTGCAAGCCCGTTCGAGCGGCGCAGCCAAGGGTCAGCAAGTCCATGACATCCTGATCCAGGAAGGCGTCCTGACCCAGGAACGCATGAACGACGCGGTGGCCGAGCCAGTGGTCTACCTGATGGATCGCTACGTCGTGGGTGGCTTTTATCGTATCCACGCCGGACGTGGCGTTGACGAGAACCTGAACGCACCCGGATCTGGCTACATTCCTCTGGCCTTTGAGCAAAGTGCTCATCTACCGCAGCCCGGTTTCAAACCTGGTGCCAGCGCCCCGAATCGCTTTTATATGTACGGCGTGGTGGCTCGCCTGGCGATGCTGGCGGCCAGCTACGAACTCGAAGCCACTGATCCGGAGGCTGCGTCGTACGACTGAGCGCCGGTGCAGGCGCAAAATGGCAAACCCGAATAATATGGAACCCTGCCAAATCCAAGGCATTGTGAACTAGTGGCAGCATCCAAATCATCCCTCTCAGCGCTCACGCTGGGCGCCATCGGCGTTGTTTACGGCGACATCGGCACCAGCGTGCTGTATGCATTCAAGGAAGTGTTTGTCAGCGGTCACGTGCCGATCACGACCGACAACATTCTGGGCGTCTTGTCACTGTTCTTCTGGACTTTGACCATCATCGTCACGCTGAAGTATGTGGTGCTAATCATGCGCGCCGACAACCTCGGCGAGGGGGGGTTGATGGCCTTGCTGGCATTGGCGTCCCAATCCGTCAAGAGTCGCCCGCAATTGCGCGGCGTTCTGTTGATGCTTGGGGTGTTTGGTGTAGCGCTGTTTTTCGGTGATGGGGTAATCACGCCTGCGATCTCGGTGTTGTCTGCGGTAGAGGGCCTGGAAGTAATCACGCCGGCCGCAAAACCTTATGTCGTGACGATCTCGCTGGTGGTACTGGTGATGCTGTTTGCAGTGCAGCGGCGTGGTACTGGCGATATTGGCAGGTTTTTTGGCCCCATCACCGTGATCTGGTTCATTGCGATCGCCGGTATTGGCGCTGTGCAGGTCGCACAAAATCCGATGATCCTCAAAGCCATACTGCCGGGCTACGCGTTCGCATTCATTACCCATCACTATGGCGTCGCCTTTATCACCCTCGGCGCGGTCTTTCTGTGCGTGACCGGAGCCGAAGCCCTGTATGCGGACATGGGTCACTTTGGAAAGAAACCGATTCGTATTGCCTGGTTTGGCCTGGTCATGCCCGCTTTGTTGTTGAATTATTTTGGCCAAGGTGCGCTGGTGCTGGCCAACCCCAAAGCGGCAGAAAATCCTTTTTATCTGATGACGCCGGAGTGGGCCATGATTCCGATGGTGGTGCTGGCCACCGCGGCCACCGTGATTGCGTCGCAGGCCTTGATTTCCGGGGCCTATTCGGCAACCAAGCAGACCATTCAGCTCGGATTCCTGCCGCGCCTGACGATCCTGCATACATCGATCCGCGACACCGGGCAAATCTACATACCAACAGTGAACTGGCTGCTGCTGGCAGGCGTGATCGCGGCAGTCACCCTGTTTGGATCTTCCACTGCTTTGGCTGCGGCTTACGGCATTTCGGTCAGTCTGGTGATGGTCATCACCACGCTGCTCACGTTTTATGTACTGCGCTATAAATGGCTGTACCCCTTGTCGGTGTGCGTCGCCGCTACCGGTTTTTTTGTCACCGTCGACCTTGCGTTCTTTGCATCCAACTCCCTGAAGATCGTGCAGGGCGGCTGGTTCCCGTTGGCGATGGCGATCGCGCTGTACGTGATCATGACCACCTGGAAGGACGGTCGACGTCTGCTGAACGAGAAACTGCGCGCGGACTCGATCGACCTGAGCAGCTTTCTGGAGGCGGTATTTGTGACGCCGCCAGTGCGGGTGGACGGCACGGCGGTATTCCTCACGGCCGAGCCCGGCACGGTACCGAATGCGATGCTGCACAACCTCAAGCACAACAAGGTGCTGCACCAAAACAACCTGTTCGTCACGGTGCGCAACCACGAGGTGCCCTGGGTCGGCATGGACAAGCGACTGGAGATCGAGTCGCTGGGCCACAACTGCTGGCAGGTGATCGTGAACTACGGCTTCAAGGGCGACCCCGACCTGCCCAAGGCGCTACAGCTCATCAAGGGCCGCGGTTGCGAGCTCGATCCCATGACAACCAGCTACTTCCTTTCACGCGACATCGTGGTTCCGACCATCGGCAGCGGCATGGCGCAGTGGCGTGAGAAGCTGTTTGCGCAGATGCACCACAACGCCAGCGGCGCCGCAAATTTTCTGAACCTGCCCAATAACGCCGTCGTGGAACTGGGCTCGAAGATCGAAATATGAACCTGCTTTTTGTTGCTGATCCGCTCGAATCCTTCAAGATCTACAAGGACACGACCTTTGCCATGATGCGCGAGGCGCAAAGGCGCGGCCACACCGTCACCGCCTGCGAGCCGCAGGATGTGATGTGGCAGCGCGGCGCCTCGGTCACGGCGCATGTGCGCGACATTGCGCTCACCGGGCAGCCTGATGCCTGGTTCGAGGTGAGGCAGGCGCGCCCCGTGGCGCTGAAGGACTTCGACGCCATCCTGATGCGCAAGGACCCGCCCTTTGATTCCGAGTTCTTCTACGCCACGCACCTGCTGGAGCAGGCTGAGCGCGAAGGCGCCCGCGTCTTTAACAAGCCTGCCGCGTTGCGCGACCATCCGGAAAAGCTTGCCATCATGGAGTTCCCGCAGTTCATCGGCCCAACGCTGGTGACGCGCGACGACGCTGACATCAAGCGCTTCCACGCCGAGCACCAGGACATCATCCTCAAGCCGCTCGACGGCATGGGCGGCATGGGCATCTTCCGCGTCGGGCCGGACGGCCTGAACCTGGGCTCGATCACCGAGACACTGAACCGCCATGGCGCGCAGAGCCTGATGGTGCAGAAGTTCCTGCCAGAGATCGTCGACGGCGACAAGCGCGTGCTGGTGATTGGCGGCAAGCCAGTGCCTTACTGCCTCGCGCGCATCCCGCAGGGCGGCGAAGTGCGCGGCAATCTGGCGGCGGGAGGCAAAGGCGTGGCCCGGCCCCTGAGCGAGCGCGACCGCTTGATTGCTGAATCATTGGGCCCGATTCTTTACAGCCGGGGTCTGTTGCTGGTCGGGCTGGATGTGATTGGCGACAGCCTGACCGAGATCAACGTCACCAGCCCAACCTGTTTTCAGGAAATCTTCGATCAGACCGGATTTGACGTCGCCGCCATGTTTGTCGAGGCGCTGGAGCAGGCCCTCACGAACTGACAGGCGGGGCTGCATTTGGCGTGATTGCAGCGCGCAATGGCGCCATCGACGAACACCATCAGTTCACCGGGCGTCATCGCCACCCAGTCTTCGTTGGTGGTCAGCGGCTCGGTCACGACAATCGCCAGACGGTCCTCCGGACCGTTCAGATCGGCCAGATCGACGCTCACGTCGTCATCCTTCAGATGCACTTCCGTGAACGGGTGTTGGCGCAGCACGTAATGCAGCTTGGTGCTGGCGTGGGCCCAAAGGGCCTGCCCATTGCTCAAAAGGAAATTGAAGGTGCCGTGTCGCGCGATCTGCGGCACCAGCTCAGCCAGCGTCCGGCTCAACTCTTCGACACTGGGCACACCGGCATGGGATTTGGCCAACTCCTGCAATAGCCAGCAAAATGCCAGCTCACTGTCGGTATTGCCGACCGGCCGGAAACTGCCATGCAGTGTCGGCGTGTAATTTTTCAAATCACCGTTGTGGGCGAAAACCCAATAGCGCCCCCACAACTCACGCACAAATGGATGGCAGTTTTCCAGGGTGACGGCGCCAACTGTTGCCTTGCGAACATGGGCCACAACGTTGTGGCTTTTGATCGGGTAACTGCGCAGCATGTTGGCGATCGGCGAGGTCGATGCGCCTTGCTTGTCGACGAAATAGCGCACGCCCTTGCCCGGTTTTCCCGGCGTGGCGTCCTCGCTCTCGAAGAAGGCGATGCCCCAGCCATCGGCGTGGTGGTCGGTGCAGCCGCCACGCTGCGAAAACCCGGTGAAGCTCAGTGTCAGACTGGCGGGCAGGTGGCTGTTCATTCCAAGCAATTGGCACATGCTCACATTTTAATGCGTGACGGTCGGCAAAATTCAGGCTGAAACACCCCCTGCCCCGCGAAGCTTGCCAAATCGCAAGCTTGCCCGGTGCGAGTGGCGCAAAATGCAGGGCACGACGGAGCCACCGCGAGGAGACATCTTGCATACCAATCTCAATGATCATGTCGGACCGGGCACGCGGCGCAATAAGGTCGTGACTGCGCTTGAGGCCGTGAGCCTGATTCATGACGGTGACACTTTGGCCACCAGTGGTTTTGTCGGCATTGGCTTCGCCGAAGAGATCGCTGTGGCGCTGGAGGCGCGTTTTCTGGCCAGCCAGCTTGAAACCGGGATCGGCGCGCCTGGCCAGCTGACACTGGTCTACGCCGCGGGCCAGGGCGATGGCCAATCGCGGGGGCTCAACCACCTTGGCCATCCGGGCATGCTGCGCCGGGTGGTTGGCGGGCACTGGGGTCTGGTGCCGGCACTGCAAAAGCTGGCGGTGGAAAGTGCCATCGAGGCCTACAACCTGCCCCAGGGCGTGATTTCCCATTTATTCCGTGACATTGCGGCGGGCAAACCTGGCACGCTGACGCATGTCGGGCTGGACACTTTTGTCGACCCGCGCTTTGGCGGCGGCAAGATCAATGCGCGCACCACCGAGGAGTTGGTCCGGCTGATGGAGATCGACGGTCGGGAGTATCTGTTTTACAAAGCGTTTCCAATTTCAGTTGGCATCATTCGTGCCACCACGGCCGATCCGGACGGCAACCTGAGCATGGAACGCGAAGCGCTCACGCTCGAAGCCCTGGCGATTGCCATGGCCGCGCGCAATTCGGGTGGCATCGTGATCGCGCAGGTGGAACGCATCGCCGAGCGCGGCACCCTGCACCCACGCCAGGTGCGAGTGCCAGGGGTGCTGGTGGATGCGGTGGTCCTGGCGACCGATCCGGCGCACCATATGCAGACCTTCTCGGAGCAATACAACCCCGCCTATTCGGGCGAAATCCGGGTTCCGGTCGACCGGCTCCCGCCGCTGCCGCTGAATGAGCGCAAGGTGATTGCCCGGCGTGCCGCGCTGGAACTGCGGCCCAACAGCGTGGTCAATCTTGGCATTGGCATGCCCGAAGGCGTGGCGGGCGTGGCGGCGGAAGAAAAAGTCATCGATCTATTGACGCTGACAGCGGAGCCGGGCGTGATCGGCGGCATTCCGGCCAGCGGCATGAGCTTTGGCGCAGCTGTGAATACCCAGGCGGTGATCGATCAACCCAGCCAGTTTGACTTTTACGACGGCGGTGGGCTCGACATCGCCGTGCTGGGCCTGGCGCAGGCGGATGCCCACGGCAATTTGAACGTCAGCAAATTCGGCACCCGGCTGGCCGGGGCTGGTGGCTTTATCAACATCAGCCAGAACGCCAAGACCGTGGTGTTTGTCGGTACTTTCACCGCCGGTGATCTCGATGTACGCGTGGAAAAAGGGCGACTGCGGGTAGTGCGTGAAGGCACGACGCGCAAGTTTGTCCGGGAAGTAGAGCATCGCACCTTCAGCGGACGCGAAGCACGCAGGCGTGGGCAGCGCGTGTTGTACGTGACCGAGCGCTGCGTCTTCCGCTTGCGCGCGCAGGCGGATGGCGATAGTCTGGAATTGATCGAGATTGCGCCAGGCATTGACCTGCAGCGCGAGGTGCTGGCGCAGATGGATTTCATGCCGGCCATCAGCCCCGATCTCCGACTGATGGACAGCATATTGTTTGCCGACAAGGCCATGCGCTTGCGCGAGCGCCTGCTGGCCACACCGCTGGCGCAACGTTTTGAGCTCGACCGGGCGCGCCGCCTGCTGTTCATCAATTGTGAGGGACTCGCCATCGACACGCTTGCCGATATTGTTGAAGTGGAGCGCATGATTGTCGACCTGCTGACGCCGGTGGTCACCAGCCCGAGCGAACGGGTGGCAGTGGTCGTGAACTACGATAGCTTTACCATCCTGCCCACGCTGGTCGATGCCTATTCGGCCATGGTCAAGCGGATGACAGCACGTTTCTACAGCCGGGTGACGCGTTATGGGACCGGTGGCTTCCTGAAAGCGCGGCTCGACGCCGCCAACATTCACTGATGGGAAAATTGAAACAACTCGAAACTTTTGCCTCCGTGGCGACGCGCGGCAGCCTGACCGCCGCGGCCCGCGCCGAAGGTGTTGCGCCGGCCATCATCGGGCGTCGACTCGACGCGCTGGAACAGCGTCTGGGTGTCAAACTGCTGGTGCGCACGACACGGCGCATCACGCTCACGCCCGAAGGCAGCGCGTTTCTGGAAGACTGTCAGCGACTGATCGCCGACCTGGCCCAGGCTGAAGCCAGTGTTTCAGCCGGTGGTATCAAAGCCAGCGGCCACTTGCGGCTCACCGCGCCGGCCGGTTTCGGACGCCGCCATGTGGCGCCCCTGGTGCCGCGCTTTCGTGAACTGCATGCGGATGTCAGCATCTCGCTGGACCTCAGCGACCGGGTGGTCGACCTGGCCGCTGAAGGGTTTGACTGCGCGGTGCGGGTCGGCGACATGCCGGACTCCTCGCTGGTAAGCGTGCGCCTGGCCGACAACCGGCGCCTGTGCGTGGCAACGCCCAGCTATCTGCGCCAGCACGGCACACCGGCTCACCCCAACGACTTGTCCAAATTTGATTGTCTTACGCTCTCCAGTGAAGCGTCGCAAGCCCGGGGCTGGGTGTTCCAGGTGCCCCAGGGCGACAAGCTTGAGCTGGTGCACCTCAAGCCCGGCGGCCCGCTGAATTGCTCGGACGGCGAGGTGCTGCATGACTGGTGTCGCGCCGGCTATGGCATCGCCTGGCGCAGCACCTGGGAAGTGGAGGCCGAAATTGCCAGCGGCGCGCTGGTGGCTGTTCTGGAGGACTTTGCCGCGCCCGCCAACGGCATCTACGCGGTATTTGCACAGCGCAAACATTTGCCGCTGCGCCTGCGTTTGTGGATTGATTTTCTGAAACACCATTACGGTCAGGCGGAATTTTGGCAGCTGCGATGAAACCCGCCGAGCCCGCAGTGCACAAGGGCCTGATCCTGTGCGCCGATGACTTTGCGCTGAACGCCAGCGTCTCCATCGGCATTGTCAAATTGGCGGCCACGGGGCGTCTCAGCGCCACCAGTGCCATGGTGTTGTCACCGCGCTGGGCGCAGGATGTGGCGCTGCTGCAAGATCTGCGCGGTCGCATCGACATCGGCCTGCACCTGGATTGGACCAGCGACTTCGCCATCTCCGCCGGGCACGGCCTGTCGCTGCCGGCGGCGATGTTCAAAGCGGTGCTGGGCGGTTTTGACCGCCTGGCGGCCCGCGCCGTGATCGAGCGCCAATTGGACTTGTTCGAGGCCTGCTGGAAAGCCCCGCCGGACTTTGTCGACGGCCACCAGCATGTGCAACAGTTCAGCGGCATCCGTGACGCCCTGGTGCAAGCACTGAGCAGTCGCTACGGCAATCCAGATCGTCCCCTGCCCTACCTGCGCGTTTCGCGTGCGCCCTCCGGCATGGCCGATGCAAAAAGCCGGGTGATCGCGGCCCTGGGCGCCACCGCTCTTAAAAAGATAGCTGCCTACGCAGGTGTGACGGTGGCTCCATCCTTATTAGGCATATATAACTTTTCCGGCAATGAAGCCCACTATGGCCGATTGATGGAACACTGGCTGCACGCGGCTCCGCCGGGCGCCATCATCATGTGCCATCCGGCGCAGGCCGGGGAAGCTGGCGATGTGATTGGCGCGGCGCGTGCCCAGGAGTATTCCTACCTCGGTGGAACCGACTTCCCCGCCGCGCAAGCCCGCGCCGGGGTACAGCTGGTGCGAGGCCCCGGTCGCTAGAATCCGCCGGTGACTATTTCCCTGACTGAACGGCAAAAATCCTGGCTGACGCTCGCCCTGCTCTGGCTGGCGCTGCTGCTGATGGCCAGCTTGCGCCCCCTGGCAGTGCCGGACGAAGGCCGCTATGGCGAAATCGGCCGCTGGATGTTGCAAAGCGGCGACTGGCTCACGCCACGCCTGAACGGTATCCCCTTCTTCCACAAACCGCCCTATCTCTATTGGCTGGAGGCGGCGTCGCTGGCCACTTTTGGCATCAACGAACTGGCCCTGCGCCTGGTGCCCGCGCTGCATGCAGGTTTGATGCTTGGCGCCCTGTACCTGTCGGCGCGCGCCATCTGCAGCGAGCAGATCGCGCGCCGCGCCGTTCTGATGCTGGGCACCAGCCTGACCTTCCTGATCGGTGGCCAGTATGTGAACCATGACATGCTGGTGGCCACCTGGATTGGCCTGGCCGTCTGGTGCTTTGCCTTTTCCTTCATGGCCGCTGACAAGCCCGATGCCAATCTGGCGCGACTGGGCTTTGTCGCCTGCGCGCTGGGCATGCTCAGCAAAGGCCTGATCGGCATTGCCCTGCCCGGGCTGGTGATTTTTATCTGGCTGATCTGGACGCGGCAATTCAGAAAACTAATCTATCTGCCGTGGCTCAGCGGCCTGGCTCTGTTTGCGGCCATCGCCCTGCCCTGGTTTGTCATGGCACAGCAAAAATACCCCGGTTTGTTTGATTACATGTTCATTGGCCAACAGTTCAGGCGCTACACCGCCGCGACCTACAACAACCCGCAGCCCTGGTGGTTCTATCTGGTGTCAGTGCTCCTGCTGTTGTTTCCCTGGGTGTTTTTCGCCCTGAATCAAATCCGTCAGGCAGCGCGGCAGACAAGCCTCCCCTACGCCGTTACCGGCAGCATGGACAAAGCCTGGTGGCTCCTGTGCTGGATTTGGGTGGTCGCCATCATCACCTTCTTCTCCGTTCCGCACTCCAAGCTGATTGGCTATGTGCTGCCGGTGATGCCGCCGCTGGCACTGCTCTCGGCCCTGGGCTGGGAGCGCGTCATGGCGCGACGCGCCCGTGCCGGCCAATTGTTTGCCGGTCTCTGCGTGATCAATATCGGCATCGCGCTGGCACTGACGCTCGAGGTCGGTGATGTCACCCGCACCGGGCGCGCGCAAGACATTGCCAGGGCCCTGGCCTGTGCGGCAAAGCCAAGCGACACCGTCTATGTGTCTGACGCCTTTCCCTACGATCTGCCGTTTTACGCGCAAACCCTCAAGCCGATGGTGGTGCTCGAAGACTGGCCTGCGTTGCGCCGGCTGGCCGGCGACGGCTGGCAGCGCGAGCTGTTTGAAGGGGCGAATTTTGACGCGCAAGCGGCCGAAGTTCTGCAGCCACCAGAAACACTGGCCCTGGCCGGTGCTGCGCCCGGCAACTGGTTCGCGGCGCGCAGCGGCAACCAGCTTGCGCAAGGATTGACCGGCTGGCAGCCGTTTTATCAGGGTGCCGGCTGGACCTTGTACCAATCGGGTCAGGCTGGCGCAGCCGCAGATTCCGGATTAGCGGCTGAAGGCCCAAAACCTGCTGAGCAAAAAGGTTTGCCCGGCTGCAAAGACCAGCGCCACAAATAGTGCCAGCAGCGCGGGCAGATTCAGCGCGCGCAGCAGCAGCACAAAGACAACTTCATTGCTGGCAAAGCCAGCCAGCGCGGTCACGGCAAAGCGTCCCAGACTGGTCCCGACGCTGGTGGCCGCGTCCTTGAAGCTCAACAGCCGGTGCCCGGCGAAGCTGACGAAAAAGGCGATGCAAAAACCCAGCGCATTGGCGAGTTCCGGCCACATCCAGTCCTGCGCCAGCGTGAACACGGCCATGTGCGTCAGCGCCGCCGCGCTGCCCACCAGCAAAAACCAGATGCTCGACGCCTTCAAGGCAGCGACTCTTGCCGCTCTGGCATTGGCGCATTCCCTTGATCGGCCAACTTCACGGGCAGGCGCAGCCCGTCGCCCTGGCGTTGACTGATGAGGTAAGGCGGTCGCTGTTTGACTTCTTCATAAATGCGCCCGACATACTCCGCCAGCACACCAATCGACAGCAGCTGGATGCCGCTGAAGAACATCATGCCGACCACGATGGTGGCATAGCCGGGAACTGCAATGCCGGTCACAAAATATTCGCCCACCACCCAGGCACCATAGCCCAGCGCCAGCGCCGACAGGATCAGGCCGGTCACGGTCAAGGCCCGCAAAGGCGCGATGGAAAATGCCAGAATGCCGGTGAGTGCCAGCGACATCGAGCCACGCAAGCCAAAATTGCTGATACCGTCCGCGCGCGGAAGCGGCTGGTAGTCAATCGCAGTACTGTTGAACCCGACCCAGGCGTACAGGCCCTTCATGAACCGGTTGCGCTCAGGCAGGCTTTTCAGGGCCTCCACCACCTTGCGGTCCATCAAACGAAAATCCCCGGCGTTGGCAGGAATCTTGACCCGGTTGCCAAAGTTGACCAGGGTGTAGAAAAGCCCGGTCAGGCTGGCCTGCAGCCCGGACTGGTCGTCCCGCGTTTTTCGCACCGCATACACCACATCCGAGCCCTGCTGCCACTTCTCCAGCATCTGCGGCAACAGCTCCACCGGGTGCTGGCCATCTGCATCCATCAGGATCACCACGGCGCCAGCGGCGGCATCCAGCCCGGCCATCAGCGCCGGTTCCTTGCCAAAGTTGCGCGAGAGTTTGAGATAGATCACCTCAGCGTGGGCCGCGCACACGCTCTGCATCACCTGGGTGGTGTCGTCGCGGCTACCGTCATCGATGACGATCAATTCGACGCGATCACTCAGGCTCGAAAGTGTTGCCAGAATTTGAGGCACCACAGTCACCAGATTGCGGGCTTCGTTGTAAGCCGGCACGACGCAGGAAATGGACGGGGAAAGGTCAATACGGGACATCATGGGCGCATCATGCCAAAAGAAAACCCCGCCCGGCAAAACCGGCGGGGTATTTTTTGCACCCTGAGCCGAGGGCACGGCGTCAGCCGAGCTGACGAATCAA
Organism: uncultured beta proteobacterium; assembly: GCA_963810395.1. Taxonomy (GTDB): domain Bacteria; phylum Pseudomonadota; class Gammaproteobacteria; order Burkholderiales; family Burkholderiaceae_C; genus Rhodoferax. Next base: position 480,129 of record CAWENC010000001.1, read on the forward strand.
GCCTTCAAGCAGTCGCTCATGAACTTCTTGCGCTCGTCGCCCTTGAGTTTCTTGTCACCGGCGTCCTTGTTGCAGGCCTTCATTTTTTCCTGCTGCGTCACTTTCTTGTCAGGTGTCGCAGCGGCCAAAGGCGCAGAGGCGGTGGCGGCAGGTTTGGCCCCGGCCTTTTCGTCAGCCATGCACTTCTTGATATGGCTGGCCTTGGCGGCACCGGCGAGCTTCTTGTCGGCGGCAGATTTTTCGCAGGCTGCGCTTGCGGCCGGGGCGGCGTCGGCCACGCACTTCTTTTCAAAGCTGGCCTTGGCGGCGCCGGCCAGCTTCTTTTCTGCAGCCTGGGCGGCGCAGTCTGCGCTGGCATCGGCCGCATGAGCCGCCCCAAAGGACAATGTCAAGCCAAGGGCGAGGAGGGTCAGTAACTTCTTCATTGTGTTTCCTGTAAAAACGGTTTAAAGGGGAATCCCGAGGCGGATTCCAGCATATAACGCCCGGAATGGCAAACCTGATGACAATGTTTGTGCCGCTACCCCGCGGATGGCGTTGTCGGCCCCGTAAAATCAAACGATGCTATCTGTAAAAATTGAATTGCTGGCCGCCTTGGCGCAGGCCCTGGAGAATTTGTCCCCTGGCGCCGGTGCAAAAGCGGTTTTTGAGTCGCCCAAAATGGCCGCCCATGGCGACCTGGCGACCACAGCGGCCATGCAATTGGCCAAACCGCTAAAGCAAAACCCGCGCCAACTGGCAGAAAATCTGCGCACTCAATTGCTCGCCGCGACGCCCTTTCAACGCTGGGTTGAGGCGGTGGACATCGCCGGGCCGGGCTTCATCAACATCAAACTGACACCTGAAGCGAAGCAGCAGATTGTTCACGAAGTGCTGGCGCAGACGACGCAGTTCGGCTGTCGGCGCCAAACCGGCCACCGCATGCTGGTGGAATTTGTCTCGGCCAATCCGACCGGCCCGCTGCATGTAGGCCATGGTCGCCAGGCCGCTTTGGGTGACGCCATCTGCAACCTGTACCAGACCCAGGGCTGGGAGGTGTACCGCGAGTTCTATTACAACGACGCCGGGGTGCAGATTGGCACGCTGGCCACCAGCACCCAGTTGCGCGCCAGGGGCTTCAAGCCGGGCGACCCCGAGTGGCCCAGCGGTGAAAATGCCGCCGCTTACAACGGCGACTACATTGCCGACATTGCGACCGACTTTCTGGCGAGAAAGACCGTCAAGTCCGACGACCGCGAGTTCACGGCGTCAGGTGACGTGGAGGCGCTGGACGACATCCGCCTGTTTGCCGTGGCCTATCTGCGTCATGAGCAGGATCTGGACCTGAAGGCGTTTGCGGTCCAGTTCGACAACTACTACCTGGAGTCCAGCCTCTACCTCAGCGGCAAGGTGGATGCCGTGGTGCAGAAGCTGCATGACGCCGGCAAGACCTATGAGCACGACGGTGCCCTGTGGCTCAAATCCACCGAGTATGGCGACGACAAGGACCGCGTCATGCGCAAGGGCGACGGCAGCTATACCTACTTTGTGCCCGACGTGGCCTATCACATCAGCAAGTGGGAGCGGGGCTTCGAGAAGGTGGTCAACATCCAGGGCACCGATCACCACGGCACCATCGCCCGCGTGCGCGCCGGCCTGCAGGCCGCCAACGTCGGCATTCCCCAAGGCTACCCCGACTACGTGCTGCACACCATGGTGCGCGTGGTGCGCGGCGGCGAGGAGGTCAAGATTTCCAAGCGCGCCGGCAGTTATGTGACTTTGCGCGACCTGATCGAGTGGACCAGCAAGGACGCCGTGCGCTTCTTCCTGCTGAGTCGCAAACCCGACACCGAATACACCTTCGATGTCGATCTGGCCGTGGCCAAAAACAACGACAACCCGGTGTATTACGTGCAATATGCCCACGCCCGCATCTGCTCGGTGCTCGCAAGCTGGCGTGAGAATGGCGGCGGCGAACTTGCCAGCCTGAGCCAGGCTGACCTGACGCCCTTGCAAAGCCCGCAAGCCCTCGCCCTGCTGTTGTTGCTGGCAAAATACCCCGAGATGTTGAGCGCCGCAGCGGCTGATTTCGCCCCGCACGACGTGACGTTTTACTTGCGCGAACTCGCCGCCTGCTACCACAGCTATTACGATGCCGAGCGTATTCTGGTGGATGAAGAAGGCGTCAAGCGCGCCAGGCTGGCGCTGGTGGCAGCGACAGCGCAGGTGCTGCGCAATGGCCTGGCCGTGTTGGGTGTGAGTGCCCCGCAAAAAATGTAAGCCAACAACCTTGCGGGACAGACTTTCAGCGCTGTCCCCAACTAAAACCGATAACCTTGCGGGACAGACCTTCAGCTCTGTCCCCAACTGACTAGAGAGGCAAGCGCATGAAACAGCAACGCGGTGGAACTTTTGTGGGATTTGTCATCGGAGTCGTGGTCGGTCTGGCCGCGGCACTGGCAGTGGCCGTTTATGTCACCAAGGTCCCGATCCCGTTTCTCAACAAGGGGCAAAGCCGCAGCGCCGATCAGGATGCGGCCGAGATCCAGAAAAACAAGAACTGGGACCCCAACGCTCCCCTGTATGGCAAAAATCCGGCCAGGCCGGCGCAGTCGGCTTCGGCCGCCTCAGCCGCGGCCTCCGGTGTCATCTCGGTCGCCGTTCCGGTATCAAGAACCGAAATCAAGCCCGCCGTCACGGCTGATCCCCTGGGTGATCTGGCCAAAGCGCGTAGCGCCAATGCAGCGACCGAGCCGTTCAATTACTTTGTGCAGGTGGGGGCATTTCGCACGCCCGAAGACGCCGAAAGCCAGCGCGCCAAGTTGACCCTGAGTGGCGTGGAAGCCAAGGTGAGCGAGCGTGAACAGTCGGGCAGAGCGGTGTTTCGGGTGCGCGTCGGTCCTTTCGACAAAAAGGAAGACGCCGACAAGACCAAGGCCAAGCTCGACGCGGCCGGCCTTGAGACCGCATTGGTGCGGGTGCAACGATAGTTCGCTCGCGCTTAGAACTTTTTGTGCTGATTCTGGTCCGAATAACTTTACTGGAGTAATTGAAGATGAAGCGTCGTGATTTTTCCCTGGCCTGTGGTGCTATGGCAGCAGGCTCGGCGTTGTTGGCGCCGGGCGCCCGGGCTCAGGGCAAACCACCGGAGGCGGGTACTGACTATGTGGTGCTGGACAAGCGCGCCGCAGTGGAAGCACCGGCCGGTAAAATTGAAGTGGTCGAGTTTTTTTGGTATAGCTGCCCGCACTGCAACGTATTCGAACCCACTTTTGACGCCTGGAGCAAACGCGTTGCCAAGGACGTCCTGGTGCGACGCGTGCCGGTTGCCTTCCGGGACGATTTCGGACCCCAGCAGCGCCTCTTTTATGCGCTCGAGGCAATGGGTCTGGTCGACAAACTGCATCGCAAAGTGTTCGCGGCGATCCACACTGAAAAGCAGAATCTGGCGAAGGCCGAGCAAATCGCCGACTGGATCGCCAAACAAGGCGTCGACAAGGCCAAGTTCATGGAACAGTACAACTCGTTTTCGGCCACCACCAAGGCGTCCCGCGCCACCCAGTTGCAAAACGCCTACAAGGTCGAGGGCGTGCCTGCACTGGGCGTGGCCGGACGTTTTTACACCGACGGTGATAAGGCCAAGAGCATGGAGCGCGCCCTGCAGGTGGTTGAGTCCCTGGTCGCACAAGTCCGCAGCGGCCGATAAATCAGCCCAGCCGGCCTCGCTGCCGGCTGGTCAATTGCGCAATGACAGTGTTCATTGCGCTGTCAGCGGGTAAATGTCACTTACGCTCGCTACAATCAAAAGGCAACAATTACAGCAAGATTCGTGCCTTTATGAAATTCTCACCTTTTCTCGTGCTTTTGATCGCCGCCCTGACTCTTTGCGGGGGAATGGCGCGCGCCGAAAAGGCCGACCGCAACAAGCCCATATTTTTGACAGCCGATACCTTGCGCTACGACGACCTGAAGCAGATCAGCATCTGGACCGGACACGTGGTGTTGACCAAGGGCACGATCGTCATCCGCGGCGAAAAACTGGAGATGCGCAAGGACGCGCAGGATTTCCAGTTTGGCGTGGTGACTGCTGAACCGGGCAAGCTGGCTTTTTTCCGGCAAAAGCGCGAGGGGCTGGACGAGTTCGTTGAGGGCGAAGGCGAGACCATCGAATACGATGGTCGCGCCGACACCGTGAAATTCATCAAGCAGGCCCAGTTGCGCCGTTTCCGCGGCGCCACTTTGAGCGACGAGCTCAGTGGTGCGGTGATTCTTTACAACAACATCACCAACGTTTTCACGGTTGATGGCGCCCCAGCCCAGGGCGCGGGCGGGCGGGTGCGGGCCATGCTGGCGCCGCAAGCGGACGCTGGCGCGCCAGCGGCATCGAATCCCGCCAGAGCCGGCTCGGCGCCGGTGCCGGTATCGAACCCTGCGCTGCGCTCCAGCACCAGCCTGGACGGGGAGAAGAAGTGAGCGACGACACACACTTCAGCCAGGCGCCATCACGCACTGGCGCCGACCAATGCGAGAGTCGCCTTGAAGTCAGCCACCTGCAGAAGTTCTATGGCAGCCGCAAAGCCGTCAAGGACGTCTCGCTGGCCGTCTGCAAAGGCGAGGTGGTCGGCCTGCTCGGGCCCAACGGCGCCGGCAAGACCACCTCCTTCTACATGATCGTCGGCCTGGTACGGGCCAGCGCGGGTGACATCACGATCGACGGCCAGTCGATTGAACACATGCCGATCCACCGGCGGGCGCGGCTCGGCCTGAGCTACCTGCCGCAGGAAGCCTCCATCTTCCGCAAGCTCAATGTCGAAGAAAACGTGCGCGCGGTGCTCGAGTTGCAGCAGGACGAATCCGGCAAGCCCCTGAGCGACGCCGAGATCGAGAAGCGCCTGACCGCCCTGTTGCAGGACTTGCGGGTCGAACACCTGCGGCAAACGCCGGCGCTGGCTTTGTCCGGCGGCGAGCGGCGCCGGGTCGAGATCGCGCGCGCGCTGGCGACTCAGCCGCGTTTCATTTTGCTCGACGAGCCGTTTGCCGGCATTGATCCGATTGCCGTGATCGAGATCCAGCGCATCATCAACTTCCTCAAGAACCGTGGCATCGGCGTCCTGATCACCGACCACAACGTGCGCGAGACCCTGGGCATTTGCGACCACGCCTACATCATCAGCGATGGCAGCGTGCTGGCCCAGGGCACGCCGGCCGAGATCGTCAACGACGCCAACGTGCGCCGTGTCTATCTCGGTGAACACTTCAAAATGTGATGAAGCAAGGTCTCTCGCTGCGGGTATCGCAGCATCTGGCACTGACGCCGCAACTGCAACAGTCGATCCGGCTGTTGCAGCTGTCCACGCTGGAACTCAGCGCCGAGGTCGATCAGATGCTCGACGACAACCCGTTTCTGGAACGCAGCCTGGAAGATGCGCCGGCCGAGGAGTTCGGCCTGGCGCAAGCCGATACCCCTGTGCGCCGGGACGACATCGAAGCCGAATTTGCTATAAATTCAGTAGCTGGTCACGCAATCGAGACGGTCGCTGCAGGCCAAAACGACAGTGAAACAGCAGCTGCCTCAGAGGACGATGGCCAGAACTGGGAAGGCGACGGCAGTGCGACCATGGCCCCCGACGACAGCGAATGGGGCGGCGAGGCTCGCGCGCACGGCAACAACCTGGGCGGCAATGAAGACGCCGATGTGACCGAGATGGCACGCGGCCAGCAGTCGCTGCAGAGCTATTTGCACAACCAGGCACTGGCACTGCGCCTGAGCGAAGAAGACCGGGCGGCACTGCATTTCCTGATCGAGTCGCTCAACGATGATGGTTATCTGGACGACAGCCTGAGCTCGCTGGCCAAGGGCCTGGCGGGCGACGATGAGGCGCAGCTTGAAGCACTGCTGCACTGTTTCACCGTGGCGCTGGGGCTGTTGCAGAGCCTGGAACCGAGCGGCGTCGGTGCACGCAATCTGGCTGAATGCCTGACGCTGCAATTGAGGGCGCTGCTGCAAATTGAATCCGACCCGGCACACGCGCAGGTGCTTCAAGTGGCCCTGCGCCTGTGTGCCCAACCGATGGAACTGCTGGCCCGGCGCGATGTCAAGCGCCTGGCGCTGCTGTGCGATGCGAGCGACGCTGCCGTGCGCAAGGCCATCACGCTGATTGGGCGACTCGAGCCCAAGCCGGGGCGGCGTTTTGTCGACGTGGAGCGCAACATCGTGGTGCCCGACGTGCTGGTGGTCAAAGTCGGCAAGGGCGCGCTGGCAAAGTTCCAGGTCAGACTCAACACCGACGTCATGCCGCGCCTGCGGGTGCATGACATTTATGCCAACGCCCTGAAGGGACACAAGGGCGGCGGCAATGACGCGGCCAACTACGCCGCGCTGCAGCAGCGCTTGCAGGAAGCGCGCTGGTTCATCAAGAACATCCAGCAGCGCTTTGACACCATCCTGCGCGTCAGCACGGCCATCGTGGAGCGGCAAAAGAACTTCTTCGTGCACGGCGAGCTGGCGATGCGTCCGCTGGTGCTGCGCGAGATTGCCGACGAGCTCGGCCTGCACGAGTCGACCATCAGCCGCGTCACCACCGCCAAGTACATGGCGACACCGTATGGCACGTTTGAGCTGAAGTATTTCTTTGGCTCGGGCCTGGGCACCGATTCGGGCGGCAACGCATCGAGCACGGCGGTGCGGGCGCTGATCAAGCAATTCATCAGCGCCGAGAGTGTGAAGAAGCCGCTCAGCGACAACCAGCTGTCCGAGATGCTCAAGGAGCAGGGCATCGAGTGCGCCCGGCGCACGGTGGCCAAATACCGCGAGGGGCTGCGCATCGCCCCGGCGAGCTTGAGGAAAGCATTGTGAACCAGCTTCAACTCTTTCTCCCCTGCGCCGCCGGCGTGGAGGACTATCTGGCACCCGAGGTACAGCGCATCACCGGCCTGCCCGAGCACAGCGTGCAAAAGCAGCGCGGCGGCGTGGCGCTGCGCGGCTCATGGCGCGACGCCATGCTGCTGAATCTGCACAGCCGCCTGGCGCAGCGCGTGCTGGTGCTGCTGTCTTACACCGAATACCGCAACGAACAGGATCTGTACCGCGCCGCCAGTGAGGTGGCATGGGAAATCTGGTTCACGCCGCGCGAAAGCATCAAGGTCGAGGTGACAGCGCAGCACAGCCCGCTGACCTCGCTGAACTTTGCCGCGCTCAAAATCAAGGACGCGGTGTGCGACCGCTTCCGGGTCAAGGCCAATGGCGTGCGCCCGGACGTCAACACCCAGTGGCCCGACGTGCGCATCTACACCCACCTGACCACCGACAGCTGCTCGCTGTACATCGACACCTCGGGCGAGCCGCTGTTCAAGCGTGGCTGGCGCGAAGACAAGGGCGAAGCGCCGTTGAAGGAAACACTGGCCGCCGCGATGCTGGCGGCGACCGGCTGGATGGCCGGCGAGGACGATCTGCTGCCGCTTTACGACCCCTGCTGCGGCAGCGGCACGATTGCGATCGAGGCCGCCCAGATGGCCTGCAACATCGCGGCCGGTAGCCTGCGCCACTTTGCCTTCGAGAAATACCTGCCGTTCCAGCGCCACGTCTGGGATGCCATCAAGAAGGAGGCGCATGACGCGGAGGTGGTCAGGTCTCCGGGCCAGAAGCCGATTATTTTCGGCAGCGACGTGGCGCACCGTATGGTCGACTTTGCGCAGCGCAACGCGCAGCGCGCCGGGGTCGCCGATGTGATCGAGTTTCGCGGCGGCGACGCCTTGCAGCGCATGCCGCCGACGGACGCGCCCGGCGTCATGCTGCTGAATCCGCCGTATGGCGAGCGCATCGACATCGCCGGCGTGGCCAGGGGATCGCGCCAAGCGCCTGGCAGCGCCAGCAACTTCGAGGACGATGAGCCGCAAGCCCGGTTCGGTGCGCGCGAACTGCCTCAGACCGCAGACGGCGGTGATTTCTTTGCCCAGCTGGCCACGCACTGGAAGAAGCATTACCCCGGCTGGAGCGCCTGGATATTGACCCCCGACCTGAAACTGCCCGGCAAGATGCGCCTGAAAGAATCGCGCCGCGTGCCGATGTGGAACGGCCCGATCGAGTGCCGCCTGTTCCGCTTCGACATGGTGCAAGGTTCGGCGCGAACCAAATGATCGTCCTCGACACCAATATCGTGCTGGATGCTTTCCTGTTCAAGGACCCCGGCACCGAGCCGTTGAAGCTGGCGCTGGCCTCGAACAAGATGCAGTGGATTGCCACCAAAGCCATGCGCGATGAGCTGGCACGGGTGCTGGGCTACCCGAAGATCGTGGTGCGGCTGGCGTTCTATCAACTCAAGGCCGGCGACGTGCTGGCACAGTTCGACGGCCAGTCGCGCTGGGTTGACGCGGCGCCCAAGGCCAGCGTCACCTGCACCGACCCGGACGACCAGAAGTTCATCGATCTGGCCGTGGCCCACAAGGCCATGCTGCTGAGCCGGGACCGCGCCATACTTTGCATGAGAAAGCGGCTGCTGGCGCTTGATGCACGGGCGCAGGCAGCTATTACTTTTGTAGCGTAAGGAGCGCGCATGACGCAAGCCACTTCCGATTCCGCGGCGGCTATTGATGCCAGTTCCGAGCAAACGCCGCTGAACGCGGACGAGTTCGACCAACTCGACACCATCCTCGACGACTTGCGCACGCGCTTTGACGAGACGCCGGGCTGGGAGTTTTGCGAAGGCTTCATGGCGGCGCTGATCTGCTGCCGCCGCGTCATCACGCCCTCCGAATACCTCAGCGTGCTGCTGGCCGTGGCCGTCGATGGCGAGCCCGATGAGGGCTCGTTTGCTGACGACCAGCAGTTCAGCCGTTTCATGGCACTCTGGACGCGGCGCTGGAATGAGGTGGCGCAGGCCCTCAACACCTCGGTTGAAACGCTGGACGACGAGGCTGCCTATCAGCCCGAAGTGATGGACCTGCGCGGCGCCGTGGCGGCCCTGCCCGAGGCCGAGCGCGAAGACGCGGCGGGTGAGTTGCTGCCCTCGTTCGCCCAGGTTTGGGCCCTGGGATTCATGTATGCAGTGGAGACCTGGCCCGAAGAATGGGCGCCGCCGCGCGACAAGGAAAGCGCCCAATGGCTGAATGAAGCGCTCGATGCCATCGTCGCGCTGACCGAAGACGACAGCGACGCGCCGACGCTGTCGATGGTCGCTGAAGACGGCCCGCCCAGCGTCAGCGTCAAGCGCCTGGAGGCGTTCGCCCAGGCAATCTGGGCGGTGTACGACCTGCGCGAATTGTGGCGCAGCATCGGGCCACGCGTGGAAACCGTCGTCAAAGCGCCAACGCCGGGCCGAAACGACCCATGCCCTTGCGGCAGCGGCAGGAAATACAAGAAGTGCTGCGGCGCGTGATGAGCGTCCCACAAAACCATGTGACAAAAGTGGCACAACAAAAATGTCACAACACAGGTGGCAAGTGACAAAAAGCAAGCCGCTTTTTCTGCATTTCCGAGAAATTTTTCACCAAACCGCCAAATTCGGCGTGTAAGATGCTTGGCACGGAAGCTGCATCTGCTCAAGCTGCCGTTTTTGGTTTTTTTTCTTATTCTTTAAGGAGCTTGTTATGAAGCGTTCTCTGCAAAAGGGTTTTACCCTGATCGAGTTGATGATCGTCGTCGCGATCATTGGTATCTTGGCGGCGGTGGCTTTGCCAGCTTATCAAGATTACACAATCCGTGCCAAGGTGTCGGAAGTGATTTTGGCGGGCTCAGCCTGCCGTACCAGCGTTACGGAAACTGTGCAGAGCACCTCGAGCACAGTATTGCCAGCGGCTAACTCCTGGGGATGCGAGTCCGGTGATACATCAGGGGGAACTGATGCAAGTGCGCCCACAAAATACGTTTTGCGAGTGACCACCAGCAATGCGGGCGTAGTTACAGTGGAAACCCGCTCAACAGCCAATGCCCCGGATTTGAAGACTGCCGCGGGTTCAACAATCCAGTTGGTTCCTTACTCTAATGCCACCACGGTGCTCACCAACAGCGATGTGGCTAAAACCATCTTCAAATGGGTCTGTGGCCCTGGAGCGACTAACCCGATGCCCACGAAGTACTTGCCCGGTTCTTGCCGCGGCGGTTAATGGCTTCGTGCCTTGGGTTGTGTCAAACGACCCAGGCACCGACCCCCAAGCAAAAAGGCGCGTTGTGGACGCGCCTTTTTTTGCTTGGGAATGACACTCAACGACGCAATTCGACTTGAAAACCAGGCTTCTTTGGTGGTGTGCCAGCCTTCTCGCGCTAGCCTACCTGATGCCCAATCATTACTCACCCTGGCTCAGCTTTCATGGGGAGGTGGTTGCGGCGCTGGCGTTTGCACCATTGATGGTCTGGGCAGCCCTGCGCCCTGGCCACTTGCCGGCATTCGCTGTCGGTGCGCTGGCCTTGGCACTGGTGCCGGTGGTGCAAGTCATCCTGGGGCAGGTATTCTTTGCCGGCGACGGCTGGATGGCCACGCTTTATCTGCTGGGTTTCGCCTTGGTCGTGCTGGCCGGGTCGCGCTGGGCGAGCGAGGAACTGGCGAGCGCACAAACACTGCAAGGTCTGAACCTCTTTTGGGGCGCCCTGATGCTGGCGGCCTATGTCTCGGTGGCGATTGCACTACTGCAATGGCTGGGCCTGGGCGGCGGTGGCATTTACATGGCCGACCTGCCACCGGGCGGTCGCGCCTTTGGCAACCTTGCACAACCCAACCAGCTGGCCACTCTGCTGCTGATGGCGCTTGCCGCACATGTGGCGCTGTTTGAAGCCGGTCGCTTGCGAGCCGGCGTGGCGCTGCTGGGCGTGCTGTTTCTGGTTGGCGGACTGGTATTGACCGGATCGCGTTCCGTGCTGCTGGCCCTGGTCTGGTTATGGCCCGCCTATGGCTTGATGCGGCGGCGCTGTGGCTTGCGCACGCGCCCAGCCGCCGTGGTCGCCGTCAGCCTCTTTTTCATTCTTCTCAGTGCGCTGTGGCCAGTCTTGAACCGGGTGTTGTTGTTGTCCTCCGATGTATCCATCGCACTGGAGCGCCTGGATTCGGCGGGCGGCAGAACGGTGTTCTGGTGGTCCATGCTCGACGCCCTCGGCCATGCGCCCTGGGCCGGTTACGGCTGGGCACAAATCGGCCTGGCGCAAACCGCAACCGCACTGGACTATCCGGCTGCGCACCAGTATTTCTACAGTTCGCACAACCTGTTTCTCGACTTGCTGCTCTGGAACGGTATTCCCATTGGCTTGAGCATCATTGCCGGTCTGCTAGCCTGGCTAGTGTGGCAGTTGCGCCAGTGTCGTGATCCCTTGTCGTGGTGTGCCATGGTGACGATTGGATTTGTGCTGAGCCACGCCATGGTGGAGTACCCACTGGAATACGCCTACTTCCTGCTGCCGGTTGCTTTTCTGATCGGAATCTTGTCTGCCGTGCATCCCTCACGTGCCGACAGTTTGGGCGAGCGCTTCGCCCCAAAGTTCCAGCGTGTGGTTCTTGCCGCGGTGGCCACACTTGCTCTTGCGCTGTTTATAAAAATGCTGGCGGAGTATCCGGTCTGGGAGCAGGACTGGCGTTACATGAGGTTCCAGGAGGCCCATATTGGCGAGCCGGAACATGTCGAATTGCCGTCGCCCATTTTGCTAACCCAGCTTGACGAGTTCATGCGGTTTTCCAGAACCGATGCGAGACCTGGGATGTCAGACATCGAGCTGGAGTGGATGCGCCGGGTATCAGGACGCTTTGGCCACGCTTCAGGAATGTACCGTTATGCCCTGGCACTGGCCCTCAACCAGCGCCCGACTGAAGCCAGCTTGGCATTGCGCAGATTGTGTCAGATGCAGTCCGAAGCCATGTGCCGCTCCGCGCGGCGCGAATGGGCAGACACGGCGCGAAACAAATATCCGGAGCTGGCGCAAATCCCGTTCCCCGACATTGCCGGGAAATAGTTGGTCGACAACGGGAAAATTGAAGCACCGCGACGTCGCATAAGGCGACACACGACCTACAGCGTATGCGTGCGGTCGCCCTGTGAAAAGCCCAAAGCCTGCCAGGGCTCGCCCTTGTAGAAACCGATGACCTTGAACAGCTCCCCCATTTCATGCTCCATGACCAGCTTCTGCGCCTGCACGCGCTCGGGCAGGGAGGCGCTCACCAGCCGCTCCAGCAGGCCGCAATTGATCAGAAACCGCGCCTGCGTGCAATAGCCCAGCACGCCCAGATCAGCCTCCTGAGCGGCCAGCGCGAGGGCGGTGAAATTGACATGCGCGGTGATGTCTTTCAGGCCCACGTCGGCCAGCGGGTCGGAGTCCGACAGGTGGCCGCGGTGGCACATCACGGTGCCCATGTGGCGCTGCGGGTGGTAGTACTCGTGCTCGGGAAAGCCATAGTCCAAAAAGAAGGCGGCACCGACGGTGAGCTTGTCCGACAGCGTGCGGATAAAAGCCTCTGCCTGGGGATGGATCTCGGTCAGGTAATCATGCGTGCCGTCAATTTCCAGCGGCGGGCGCAAATCCGTGACGCGGTCCTGCCAGGCCCACACTGGCGCCGGTGTCGGCTGCGCCACAGCCAGGGTCGCGTCCGCCACTGGCGCCGGCCCCACGCCGCGCTCGTGCCAGACACCGTTGACGCGCGCCAGCAATTTGACCGGCATGGCATCGAGCACCTCATTGCCAATCACCACGCCTTGCAGGCTGTCAGGCAGCTGGTCCACCCAGCGCACGATGTCGGCGTATTTTTCGAGTTTTTGTTGCTGGCGTGCGCGCAGGCTGCCAGACAAATCGACGATCCAGTAGCGCGACACAGGCTGGCCCAGCGCCGCCAGCGTTTCCAGTATCTGCCAGGCCAGCGCCCCGGAGCCGGCGCCAAACTCCCAGACCTCGCTGGTTTGCGTCACCTGCAAGGCCTGCGCCACCTGGCTGGCTACGGTCTGGCCAAACAGCGGCGTTATCTCGGGGGCGGTCACGAAATCGCTGCCGGCGACGGTCTCTCCCGCCCGTGTGGCGTAAGGCAGCATGCCGAACTTGGCGCTGTCGTTGGCGTAGTAGCCCATGCCCGGCGCATACAGCGCCAGGGCCATGAACTCATCAAAACCGATCCAGCCGTCGTGCGCGGCAATGACCTGCATCATGTGCGCCTCAAGGGCCTTCGTTAAACTGTAGGGTGTTGTCATCACAACGCGAATTGTCTCCGAATGTCAGCCCCACCTTCACCCCGCACTGTTCTTGTCACCGGCGCCGCCAAACGCCTGGGGCGCGAAATAGCGCTCGCCTTGGCCCAGGATGGCTGGCAGGTCGCCGTACATTATCGGGATTCGGTCGAGGACGCTACAAAAACAGTAGCTGACTGCGCAAGACTGGCGGGTGCTAGCGCTGCTTTTCGAGCCAATCTGACGAGTGAGACCGCAGTCCGCAATTTGCTGCCGAAAGTGATTGCCCAATTTGGCCGGGTCGACGCGGTGGTCAACAGCGCCTCCACTTTTGAGCACGACACGGTCGCGAGTTTCAGCTTTGCCGCCATGGACAAGCACCTGCGCAGCAACACCGGGGCCGCCATCATCCTGGCGCAGGCCCTGCATGCGCATGTGCTGGCACGCGATGGGTCAGCCGGCGCGCCGGCGCGTCGGCCGCTGGGCGTGGTGGTCAACCTGCTGGACCAGAAGCTGTGGAACCAGAACCCCGATTTCTTCAGCTACACGCTGTCCAAGGCGGCGCTGGAAGCGGCCAACACCATGCTGGCGCTGGCACTCGCGCCCCAGCTTCGGGTGGTCGGCGTGGCGCCCGGCCTGACGCTGACCAGCCACCTGCTGGATCGCGAGAAATTCGAAGCCCTGCACCAGCTCTCGCCGCTGGGTCGATCTTCGACCCCGGCAGACGTGGTCGCCACGGTGAAATTTGCGATTGACAACCAGTCCATCACCGGCACCACGCTGCTGGTCGATGGCGGCCAGCACCTGATGAAGTTCGAGCGCGATTTTTCCATGCTGTGATGGCTCCGCAGCGCACTGAAAACACAAATCCCATGCCCCACACCCTTGGTCACCAGACCCTCACGCTCACCGGTTTGCGCTTCAACGCCAACCTGGGGATTCTGGAGCTGGAAAAAACCGCGCCGCAGCCGATTCAGGTCGACGCCGAACTCAGCCTGGGCCAGCTGCCGCTGCTGCCGTCGGACGATGACATCAACCATGTGCTGGACTACCGGCGCGTGCGCAGCATCATCATCGACGAATGCACGGCCGAACATGTGAATCTGCTCGAAACCCTGATCGGCAAGCTGGCGAATCGCCTGATGCAACTGCCGGGCGTGCTAGGAGTGCGGGTGAAAATTGCGAAACTTGAAATTTTTGACGACTGCGAAGTCGCGATTCGGGTGGAAACGGGGCAGTGGTGAGCTTTCCTTTTCCCCCACTCATACCCCCCGCCCTCTCCCGCCCCGCCGGGCGGAAGAGGGAGCCAACAGCCGTATTTGGCCACGTGTTTGAACAAAAGAAGTACCCGTGCCACGGCACGCTGGGGGCAGAGGAATAGTTGGCGGTCAGTCAACAAAGCGTAGCTCTTGAGCACGCTCCAGCCGAACCGCCGGGCCGAAGCTGCTGATATTCGAAAGCGTTTCGTTGTGGTGCTCAATGATTTGAGCCGCGGACAAGTGCTTGTTGTTCAGCGTCGTATGGCCGTCGGATACGAGCACTACCGGGTATCCGAGCGCAAGAGCCCGTCGCGTTGTGGTGTCCACGCAAAAGTCGGTTTGCATGCCGCAAATGACCAGTTCGGTGACGGCACTGCGCTTCAAAAGCGCGTCGAGTTCCGTAAGGTGAAATGAATCAGGTGTGGTTTTGCGAAGCAAGGTGTCGGTAGCCGCGGTGTGCAGGGCCGGCGCAAGTTGCCAACCTTGATTTCCGTAGGCGAGTGGCCCGGACTTCGACTCATGCTGGATCATCACCACGAGTGTCCCAGCCACCCTGGCCCTCGCTGTCACTTGGTTGATGCGGTCGATGATTCGGGCTGATTCGAACGTTTCGTAGGCCCCCTCGCAGAGGGCGCGCTGAACATCGATGACGAGGACGGCACGGCGCACCGTTTCTGCTTCAGTTGGTTTCTGCATCTTGTTGCCTTGCGTGATTTATTTCCGTAGCTGGAGAATAAAGATTATCACCACCAGCCAGGTGCTTGATGCGTGAAACACGCCAACTCTGCGCCACAGATTCGAAATGTCAACGCACCGTGGCGCGTGTATTTCCTGCCTTCAAACACGCGGCCACATGAGACTCCCCTCTTCCGGTTTTTGGGGTCAGAGCCCAAATTCGCCGAGCCTACGGCTCGCCCAAAGGGTGCGGCGCAGAGCGCCGCAGCGAAATTGGTGTCTGACCCCAATAACCGGCTGGGGGAGTGAGTGGGGGAAAAATCACAAAGTGAGGGAAAATCTACCCCATTGAACATAAGGGAAAAATGAATGAGTGCAGTGTGGATTGACGACGAGGCGCTTGCGCTTGAGCACGGACTCAAGAAAGATCTGAAGATCGAGCGTGAAACCCACAAGCTCGAAAAGCGCCTGTGCCGCCAGGTCGGTCAGGCGATCATGGACTTCAACATGATCGAACAAGGCGACCGTGTGATGGTCTGCGTCTCGGGCGGCAAAGACAGCTACGGCCTGCTCGACATCCTGCTCAAGCTCCAGGCCAGAGCGCCGATCAACTTTGAGCTGATCGCGGTCAACCTGGACCAGAAGCAACCGGGTTTCCCGGATCACATCCTGCCCGAGTACCTGGCAAAGCTGGGCGTGCCGTTTCACATTGAAACCCAGGACACCTACAGCATCGTGAAGAAAGTGATTCCGGAGGGCAAGACCATGTGCAGCCTGTGCAGCCGCTTGCGTCGCGGCATCTTGTACCGCGTCGCAGATGAGTTGAAGATCACCAAAATCGCACTCGGCCACCACCGCGACGACATGTTACAAACCTTTTTCCTGAACATGTTCTTCGGCGGTAAACTCAAAGGCATGCCACCTAAATTGGTCAGCGACGATGGTGGTCACATCGTGATCCGGCCGCTCGCCAACGTGGCCGAGAAAGACCTGACGCGCTGGGCCGCGCACCGTCAGTTTCCGATCATTCCCTGCAGCCTGTGCGGCAGCCAGGAGAATTTGCAGCGACAGCAAATCGGCAACATGCTGCGCGAGTGGGAAAGACAATACCCGGGACGCACCGAGACCATGTTCACCGCGCTGCACAACGTCGTCCCTTCGCACCTGATGGACGCCACGCGCCACAACTTCAGGGACATCAGGACGACCGGCGTGCCCTGTGCGGACGGCGACAAGGTGTTTGACGACGAGACCTTCTCCGTGACCACGCTGCCCGACCTGCAGATGATCAAGCTTCGGTCCTGATTCTTTTGGGAGTCATTTGAAAGGAGTTCATATGTTCAAATCATTTGTCGCGATTGTTATTGCGCTGCTGTGGCTGACCGGCTGCGGCACCACGCGGCTGGTGGACACCGACGTGCGCAGTTACGCCAGCGCGCCGCTGGTGCCGGCCGGCGCCCGCTACCGTTTTGAACGTCTGCCCTCGCAACAGGCCCCCGCCAATGCCGAGCAGCAATCGCAGCTGGAAGCACTGGTGCAACCGGCCCTGGCCAAGGTCGGCTTGCAGCGCGATGACGCCGCCGCCGGTTACAGCGTGCAGGTCTCGGTCGACATCAAAGTCGATCCCTATTCACCCTGGGATCGATCCATCATCGGATGGGGACCCGGTTTCAACCTTGGCTGGGGCATGCACAGCGGCAGGGTGCTGTACATGGGCCACTATCCCTACTGGGGCATGTCCACCTTCGGCGTCAACGATCTGCCCTACTACTGGCGCCAGGTCAGCATCATCATCCGCGACCTGATCAGCGCGCAGGTGGTGTACGAGACCCATGCCGCGCATGACGGGACCTGGTCTGACAGCGCCAAAGTTCTGCCCGCGATGTTTGAAGCGGCGCTGCAAGGTTTTCCGAACCCGCCGCAAGACCTGCGCCACATCAAGATCGAAGTTCCCCGCTGACCCACAACAAACGCATGCACGCCACCCGAATCATCGCCATCCGTCACGGTGAAACCGCCTGGAACGTCGACACCCGCATTCAGGGGCAACTCGATATTGATCTCAACACCAAGGGTCGCTGGCAGGTCCACCGCCTGGCCAGGGCGCTGGCGCATGAGCCGATCAGTGCCATCTACTCCAGCCATTTGCGGCGCGCGCGGGACACGGCGCATTCGATTGCCCGGACCACCGGCCGGGCCTTGCAAACCCATGCCGGCCTGCGCGAGCGCGGTTTCGGCGTGTTCGAGGGCAAGACCTTCACCGAGATTGAAGCCGCCTGGCCGGACCAGGCGCGGCGCTGGCGCAAGCGCGATCCGCTTTGGGCGCCAGAGGGCGGCGAATCGCTGATCGACCTGCGCGAACGCATCACCCGAACCGCGGCCGAGCTGGCCGGGCGGCATCTTGGGGAGCAAATTGTGCTGGTGGCCCACGGTGGCGTGATGGACGTGCTGTACCGCGCCGCCACCGGCCAGGAGTTGCAGGCACCGCGAACCTGGGATCTGGGCAATGCCGCCATCAACCGCCTGCTGTGGACACCCGACGGCTTCACGCTGGTGGGCTGGTCGGACACGCGCCATCTCGACGACGATGCGCTGGACGAGACCAGCACCTGATCGAGCCCAGCGAACCCGCGCGCATTCGCCATGAACAAGCACTCGCCCAAGTCTGAGATCGGCCGCTTCACCCGGCTGGAACTGCTGCTGATCGCGCTGGCCGCCCTGTCAACCGCCACCAGCGCACTGGGCCTGCTCGATCTGCACTTCGTCTTCAAACCGCTGACGCTGCTGGTTGCTATACTTTTTGTAGCTGCTCGCGCTTATACATCGGGTGCTACAGCCAGATTTGATGTATTTTTGATGGCCGCCCTGGTGGCTTCGCTGGCGGGCGATGTGTTCCTGATGTTGCCCGGGGGCTACTTCATCCCGGGGCTGGCCTCCTTCCTGGTCGGCCATCTTTGCTACATCGCCCTGTTCCGTCTGGGCACGCCCTGGTTTCCCAGCCGCGGCGCACTGGCCTGCACTCTCGGCGCCGGGGCTGCCATGTATGCCTGGGTCTGGGGCGGGTTGGCAGACCCGGTGTTGAAAGCCGCCGTCGGCGCCTACGTCTGCGTGATTGCACTGATGACCGCGCAGGCCATTGGCCGGGCGCTGGTCCGGCGCGACGCGGCCGCCACGGCGGTTGCCCTGGGCGCCTGCATCTTCATGCTCAGCGATTCACTGATTGCCATCAACCGCTTTGTGCAGCCGCTGCCGCTGGTGTCCTTGTGGGTGCTGGCGAGTTACTACACAGCGCAGATTCTGATCGTGCACAACGCCAGGCCTGCCGCCCCGGTGCCGGCTGCGCCCGGCTGATCAGGCTTCAAACAGGCCGGCGTCGCGGTTCGGCGGCGTGACGCCCAGGTGTCGGTAAGCGGCCAGCGTGGCGATGCGCCCACGCGGCGTGCGCTGCAGATAGCCCTGTTGGATCAGATAGGGTTCGATCACGTCCTCAATCGTTTCGCGCTCTTCGCCGATGCTGGCGGCGATGTTGTCGAGCCCGACCGGGCCGCCGTCAAAACGGTGGATCACGGCCTCGAGCAGCTTGCGGTCCATGATGTCAAAGCCCTGCGGATCCACATCCAGCATGGCCAGCGCGCGGTTGGCAATGTCCAGCGTGATCTCGCCGATGCCTTTGACGTCGGCATAGTCACGCACCCGGCGCAACAAGCGGTTGGCGATGCGCGGCGTGCCACGGGCACGGCGCGCAATCTCGAAGCCGCCGACTTCATCGGTCGTCACTTTGAGCAAGCCGGCGCTGCGCTTGACAATCCGCGCCAGTTCCTCGGGGCTGTAAAACTCCAGCCGCGCCACGATGCCGAAGCGGTCTCTCAAGGGGTTGGTCAGCATGCCGGCGCGGGTGGTGGCGCCGACCAGCGTGAAGGGCTGCAAGTCGAGCTTGATGGAGCGCGCCGCCGGCCCTTCGCCAATCATGATGTCGATCTTGTAGTCTTCC
Organism: uncultured beta proteobacterium; assembly: GCA_963810395.1. GTDB lineage: Bacteria > Pseudomonadota > Gammaproteobacteria > Burkholderiales > Burkholderiaceae_C > Rhodoferax. Next base: position 499,164 of record CAWENC010000001.1, read on the forward strand.
AGCGCCGGGTACAGGATTTCCTCCACCACCGGGCTCAGGCGGTGAATCTCGTCAATAAAGAGAACGTCGTTTTTTTCCAGGTTGGTCAGCAAGGCGGCCAGGTCTTTCGGCTTTTCAAGCACCGGGCCGCTGGTCTGGCGCAGATTCACACCGAGCTCGTGCGCGATGATGTGGCTGAGCGTGGTTTTGCCCAGGCCGGGCGGACCAAACAGCAGCACATGGTCCAGCGCCTCGGAGCGCATTTTGGCGGCGCTGATGAAAATCTCCAGCTGCTCGCGCACCTTGACCTGGCCGACGTAGTCGTCGAGCAGCTTTGGTCGCAAGGCGCGCTCAATCGCCTCCTCGTTGGGCGAAGCAGGCGCCCCCGACAGCATGCGTCTGGCGGGCGGGGCGGCAAAGTCGTCGGTTTGTATGCTCACGGTAAAAGATCTGCTGGGTAGGCCTTGACTATACAAGCTCTTCCGCTGCGCCGGCCTTTCACGAAACCCTCGTTCGCCGGCAAATCACCGTCCCGGCCAAGTGACTCCAATTGACCATCCTCCCTCGTATTCGGCACGAACCGCGGCGGCCCTGCATTTCTCTTATTCAGGCATCAATAGTGGATCCGGCCTGGCACGGGCCGCCAGCCTGGCGCCGCTCTCCAGCACACCAACTTCGTCGCCAAGTATGTGAACGGCCTCGCTCAACAATACGTCTTTGGCGTTTTTCCGCGCTTTTTCAGCCGCCAGTTGGTTGGCTACATTGCGTTCATCAGCCTGCAAGCCATCGTCCGAAAGCGCACTGTCCTTTCCCGCCACGGGTTCCTTGCCAATCACCGGCCCATTGTCACTTTTGCCGGTATCACTTCGTGACTCACGGGCCTTGAGTTGAGTCTCCTCGCGGTCCCGTTCCTTGCGTCGTTCGGCCTCGTTCAGCGAGACCAGATTATTCTTGCGTAGCAGTTTCAATTTTGCAATGTCTTGTTGCAGGTACTTGAAGTCCTGGCTCTTTTGCACGCGGATCTCATGCCGTGTCAACAAGATGGGGAGCAGTTCTCTCAAGTCGCCAATCCGCGAATAGTCTGCTGCCTTGACCTGGGTCCAGGGAAGCGCATTGTCGAAGCTGGATTCGCCAAAGTTCTCCACATCGGAAGCGGTGGGGAAGAGGATATCGGGCGTTACGCCATGCAATTGTGTCGTGCCACCATTGATGCGAAAGAATTGCGCGACGGTCATTTTCAGCTCACCGAATTCAGGCTTGTGATTCCTGGCCACTTTATCGAGATCGACCATGTTCTGAACCGTGCCTTTACCGAAACTCGGCTCACCAATAATCAGACCGCGGCCGTAATCCTGTATGGCTGCAGCAAAGATCTCCGAGGCCGATGCCGAACCCCGGTTGATCAGCACGGCAAGGGGGCCATCCCAGGCGACGCCGGCCTGGTGGTCGCTCTCCACGGAAATCTCGCCGCTTGCGTTGCGCTGCTGCACCACCGGCCCCTTGCCGACAAACAAACCGGTGAGTTCAACCGATTCCGCCAGCGAACCGCCGCCGTTATTGCGCAAGTCAATCAAGACGCCATCGGCTTTTTGTTTTTTAAACTGCTCCAGCAGGCGGGCCACATCGCGAGTCGCGCTTTTGTATTCCCGGACGCCTTTCTGCCTGGCCTCGAAATCCTCATAGAAAGATGGAAGGGTTATGACGCCGATGTGGCGAACTTTCTCCCCGTCCATGATCGAATGGAGCGTAGCCTTGGCGGCCTGATCCTGCAGACTGATGGTTTTCCGAATGAGGGACACTGATTTGTGTTTGTCATCGGGCCCGGCCTGTGCCGGGATGATGTCGAGCTGGACCACCGAGTCCGCCGCGCCGCGAATCAGCGCAACCGTGTCATCCAGGCGCCAGCCCAGGACGTCCGTCCAGTTGCCGTTCTCGCCTTGAGCAACGCCGACAATGCGGTCCCCGACTTGAATTTGACCCGAGAGACTTGCAGGTCCGCCCGGCACCAGTTCCCGTATCGTGGCGTAATCATCGAGGTCCGTTAGCACGGCCCCGATCCCGACCAGGGAGAGCTTCATCGAAATGTCAAAATCCGCCGCCGCCCTCGGTCCCATGTAGTTGGTGTGAGGCTCGATTGCCATGGTGTAGGCGTTCATATAGGTCTGGAAGGCGTCTTCGCTCTTTAGCCGGCCCAGGCGCTTCAAGTAATTGTCATATCGCTTATCGAGGATCTCGGCGATTCTCAAATCATCCTTGCCGGCAAGCTTGAGCCGCAGCCAGTCGCTCTTGACCCGTTTGCGCCACAGCTCGCGCATTTCAGCTTCGGTTTTCGGCCAGGCCTGGTTTTCCCGTGCGAACTGGTAACTTTCGTTCTGCCGGAAATCAAAGCCCTTTTTGAGCAGCGAGCGGGCATAGGCAAAACGTTCGGTCGCGCGATGCTCGTAAAGATTGAACATGGCAAACGGAACGGAAAGGTCTTCCTGCAAAATCGCCGCGCCCAGCCTGGTCCGATCACCAGAAAGTTGGTCGATGTCTGCCTGAACGAAGAAAAGCTTCTCGGAATCAAGGGATTTCAGGTATTTGTCGAATATCTTGCCTGACAAAGCCTCGTCCAGCGGCACTTTCTTGTAGTGGTAGCGGGCCAGAAACTCGGCTGTCAAGTGTGCCGCCCGGGCTTCCTGCTGCACGGGCTGCAACTCTGGCGGGTAGGGCGTTGCGGCACCAAGCGATGCGCCTTGCACCGCTGCCGCCAAAGCCCAGACTATCCACAGCAGTTTTTGCTTCATCGGTACTCCATCTCATACGGCCAGAATGATCGCTCGGTGGCACGCAAGATACGAACCCCCAGCGATCGGTTATTGGGCTCATCAACTTTGAATGAACCATGGCACAGGATACATCGTGCAGCTTATTTCTGCGCCGTCTGGATCCGGGCTGCCATCGGCCAACTCTGGACGTTCTGCCAGATCGGTTGCACCGCATTTGGCAGCTTGTCCATGTTTTTGAGGAATAGCGCCAGCGTCCAGATCTCCCGGTCGCTGAGGGAGTAGCCGAACGAAGGCATGCCTGTCAGGCGGATACCGTGCTTGATCCTCCAAAACGAAACGCCCTCCGGGTCGTCCTCAACGCCATCGGTCGCCAGTTGTGGAGGCTTGGGATAAAGGCCTTTCGCGATCGGCGATAGCGACGCCGCACCCTTTGCGGACCCATGGCAAACGGCGCAGTTCTGCGCGAAAAGATGAACCCCGTTGATGAGATTTTGATCCGTCAGCGGCACTGGATTCGGGCTGCGTGGTGCCTCACGGCGCAGTGTCGCATCAAGCGAAGTACTCGCCAGCCAGACTTCAATCCGGCCCGGAATTGCGTCGGCGTTGGCCGGAACAAAACCGCTTTGCACCAAAGAATAAGCGCCAGCCATAGCAACGGCGAGTGTCAATCCAACTCCAGCAACCACACCTTTAATCATAAAACCTCACTTCACTATTCAAGCTGAACAAGAAAAGACCCGTCAGATGGTCTGTCCGGCGGAAACGCGACGCTGTCATGTTGCTACAGGAGACTTAGGCCAGACTTAAGTCCGACTGACAGTTGCTTGCCGGATGACGAGGCCGCCCATTTGTCGCCCTTTGACCATGGACGGCACAAAGTTTCGTTCGTCAGGTCGTGCCGTCTTGAAGCTCTGGTATCTTCGTCCTTATGAAACAGTTGGCCTCCGTGCTATTGGCCTTTCGCAAGAGCTTGCGCGAGTTTTTCCGGGTGCCCGACTGGCAGGTGATGCTGTTGTGGTCGATCCCGGCCGGCTTGCTGGGCGCACTGGCCACCGAATTGTTCCGCTCCGCACTGTTCGCGCTTGATCGACTGGTTTTGGGCCAAGGCGGCAGTCTGGTGGCCATCGCTTTGCATCTGCCGCGCTGGCAACGGGTCTTGGTGCCCACCGTCGGGGGCTTGCTGGCTGGCGGACTGCTGATGCTGGCCCTGGCGCGCAATCGCACCACGCCACAAGCCAAAAGCGACTACATGGAGGCAACGGTATTGGGGGACGGCCGGATTCCGGTACAGCCCAGCCTGATCCGCAGCGGCTCTTCACTGATCAGCATTGCCAGCGGTGGCTCAATCGGTCGTGAAGGTTCCATGGTGCAATTGGCGGCGCTCAGTGCTTCATTGCTCGGACGGGTACTGCATTTTCCGGTGGACCGGCTTCGCCTGCTGGTGGCCTGTGGTGCGGCGGCCGGGATCACCTCGGCCTACAACGCCCCGATTGCCGGGGCGTTTTTTGTCGCTGAAGTTGTGTTGGGCTCGATGGCCATGGAAAGCCTGGGGCCCATCATGGTGGCGTCGGTCGTGGCAAACATTGCGATTCGCGAGTTTCCGGGCTATCAGCCTCCGTATGTCATGCCGGCCTTCCCGGCTGTAGCGGGCGCCGAGGTCGTGCTGTTTGCAGTCTTGGGGATTTTGGTAGGAGGCGCTTCAGCGCTATTTTTGCGAGGCTTGGGTTCCAGTCGCACGCTGTTTGAGCGCATGTCCCTGCCTTTGCCTCTGCGTTTGGCCCTGGGCGGCCTGGTGGTCGGGCTGATCTCGCTCTGGTGGCCCGAGGTATGGGGCAACGGGTACAGCGTGGTCAATTCCGTCTTGCATTCGCCATGGTCGATCACTGTATTGCTTTTGTTACTGCTGGCCAAGGCAGTTGCCACCCTGGCCACCGTAGGCTCCGGGGCTGTCGGCGGGGTGTTTACCCCAGCCCTGTTCTTTGGCTGCATGATGGGAGACGTTTTCGGCCAGGCGGTGCATGCGCTCTGGCCCCAGGCCACATCGGCACCCTTTGCCTACGCTATTGTGGGCATGGGTGCGTTTCTGGCTGGCGCTACCCAGGCACCGTTGATGGCCATCCTGATGATTTTTGAAATGACACTGAGTTACCAGGTCATGCTGCCGTTGATGGCCGCCTGCGTGGTGGCTTTCTTTGTGGCCCGATCAGCCAACGCAGGTTCCATGTATGACATTACCCTGCGTCGCATGGCCCAGCGCGATGAACAAAGACGTCTGCGTACCCTGCACATGCGCGATCTGGTGCAACCGGCGCAAACCGTCGTTGGCCTGGACGCGGGGCTGGAAACGATGAGCAACCTGTTTATGCAGTACCCGGTCAAATACCTTTACGTGACCGACACGCTGGACCGGTTTCTTGGCGTGGTTCCTTTGAAGAAGCTCAGTGCGGTTGCGGGCGTGACCGATCTGACCAACAAGTGTGCGGCTGATTTGCTGGTGGACGAAATCACACCGCTGACCTCGGACATGACACTGGCCGAAGCACTGCAACGCTTCATGGACCACCGCGGAGAACGCCTGCCAGTGGTGGACAGCCTGGCCTCGCCGGTCCTGCTGGGGGTGGTCAATAAAAGTACCTTGCTGGCCACCTATGTCCGGCTCAGTGAGTAGCTGCAAGCACGTCCTCTCGAACCGTTGCCATTCGACGCGCCCGCTCATGACGCATACGGGCTGCAACCCAATTCACGAGAGCATTGTCACGAAAGCCGCTGGATTGCAGACATGTATTGATCAACTGACGAATGGAACTGTCAGTCCGCAGAATCTCCCAGCGCATATTCGTCGACCGGGAAAAGGGCTTCCGGATCGTCTTTGGCCAGTTCATGTTCCAGGGCGAGGTGATGCCTGTGGATGAGACCGTGAAACTCGGCAAATGGTCCGGTCAAGAGATAGATCGGCTGCTTTGTGTCCGGATGGAACCCGACCGGTTCGCGGGTGGTGCGCAAACTGAATGAATAGCGCATGCGAGCCGGCGGCACGCCGCCTTCCACAGGCGGGAAACAGGAAGGATTTTTCACTTTCATGGCAGGCTCGCAAAAATCCGCTGAACAGATCCCGTGCATGATCACGCGCCGACGATTTTCGGCAGTTGACAATTCTCAAACCCGCCGTCCAGACAGGATTTCTGTTTTCCATCATGATGTAGACCTTCCGGATTCTTGAGAAATGTCAAGTCTTTGCTTCAGTCCTGCGATTACCTTTTAAAAATACCGTTTGCGTGACGCATCCGGAGAAGGGAAAACGATTCATGCGACGCCAAGACCCGATGGCATGGATGCTGGCCGAGGCGGTGGAGTTGCTCCAGAGCGCGGACCGGCTTCAGCGCCAGTTTTTCCGTGTGAGCCAGAGCAGCGCGGTGCCCTGCTGGGAACCACCGCTGGACATGGTCCAGGGCGACGACGGCGTGGGTCTGTTGATTGCGCTGCCCGGCGTCACGGCTGATCGCCTCGAAGTGGCGCTGGAGGATGAGACCCTTGTCGTGCGTGGCGAGCGTTCTTTCGGCGCGGGACTGGTTTCCGGTGAGATTCTGCGGCTGGAAATACCCTACGGTCGCTTTGAGCGCCGCATAGCACTGCCTTACGGCCGCTATCGACTGGCCGACATGCAACTCGAGCACGGCTGCCTGCGGCTGCATCTGGAGCGACTCAAATGAACCAAGCCATGCGCCTGCTGGAAAACAAGGATCAGCTCCCCGAATCGGGAAACATCGGTTCGACCGCGCCTGGGAGCGCAGTTGACGTGATTGCTGCCGTTCCGGACGACGCCATGGTGATCGTGCCGGTACGCAATATGGTGCTGTTTCCCGGCATGGTGGTGCCGATTGCGATCGGTCGCAAAGGCTCGATTGCCGCGGCGCAATACGCGGTCAAGGACGAGCGACCGATCGGCATTCTGCTGCAAAGCCATCCGGAAGCAGAGACGCCAGGGCCGGACGACCTGGCGGCCATGGGCACCATCGCCGCCATCCTGCGCTACGTCACCACCCCCGATGGCAACCACCACATCATTTGCCAGGGCCAGCAGCGCTTTCGGGTGCTCGGCTATCTGGAAGGATTTCCCTTTATCGTGGCCCGAATTGAGCGCATCGACGACCCCTCGGGCATCGACGACAAGGAAGTCGAGGCGCGTTTCATGCGGCTCAAGGAGCGTTCGGTCGAGGTCTTGCAGTTGCTGCCGCAGGTGCCCCAGGAAATGGTGAGCGCGGTGCAAAGCATCGATGCGCCGGGCACCTTGGCCGACCTGGTCGCCGGCTACCTGGACATCAAGGCACCAGAGAAGCAGGAATTGCTGGAGCAGGTTGATCTGCGCCTGCGACTGGACCGGCTGCTGGAGCTGATGGCGCATCGCATTGAAGTGATGCAGATTTCGCGTGAAATCGACCAGCGCACCAAGGCCAATGTCGGCAAACGTGAGCGCGAGTTCCTGCTGCGCGAGCAGATGAAGGCGATTCAAAAGGAGCTCGGCGAAGAGGGCGACGGCAATGCCGCTGAAATCGATGAACTGCGCAAACTGATCACCGACGCCGAGATGCCTGAAGAAGTGGCCAAGCAGGCGGACAAGGAGCTCAAGCGGCTGGCGCGCATGTCTGACGGCTCCTCTGAATATTCGATGGTGCGCACCTACCTCGACTGGCTGGTCGAAGTGCCCTGGAAGACACCGCAACCCGATGCCATCGACGTGGCGCAGGCCCGCATCATCCTGGATGCCGACCACTTCGGTCTTGAAAAGGTGAAGAAGCGCATCCTCGAATTTCTGGCGGTGCGCAAGCTAAAACCCGGCGGCCACGGCCCGATCCTGTGCCTGGTCGGTCCACCGGGGGTCGGGAAGACCTCGCTCGGGCAGTCGATTGCCAGGGCGCTGGGGCGCAAGTTCGTGCGCGTGTCGCTCGGCGGCGTGCATGACGAGGCCGAGATCCGCGGCCACAGACGCACCTACATCGGCGCACTGCCCGGCAACATCATCCAGGCACTGAAGAAGGCCGGCACCCGGGGCTGCGTGATGATGCTCGACGAAATCGACAAGCTCGGCAGCGGTGTTCACGGTGATCCGTCTTCCGCGATGCTGGAGGTGCTGGATCCGGAGCAAAACAACAGCTTCCGCGACAACTATCTGGCGGTTCCCTACGATCTGTCCCAGGTGCTGTTCATTGCCACGGCCAACGTGCTGGACCCGGTTCCCGGCCCGCTGCGCGACCGCATGGAGGTGTTGCAGCTTGCGGGTTACACGCGGGAAGAAAAGCTTCAGATCGCGCGCAAGTACCTGGTGACGCGCCAGCTCGATGACAGCGGCCTCAAGCCCGGGCAACTGGAAATCACCGACGGCGCGCTGGCCGCCATCATTCGCGACTACACGCGTGAAGCCGGCGTGCGCAATCTGGAGCGCCAGATTGGCGCCGTGTGCCGCCGTGTCGCGGTGCGCATCGCCGAGGATCAGGCCCAAAGCGTGCGCGTGGATGCAGCCGATCTGGACGAAGTCCTGGGCCCCGCCAAATTCGAGGATGAAGTGGCTTTGCGCGCCGGCATGCCGGGCGTCGCGACAGGGCTGGCCTGGACACCGGTGGGCGGCGACATTCTGTTCATCGAAGCCAGCCGCACTGCGGGCAGCGGTCGCCTGATCCTGACCGGGCAACTCGGCGACGTGATGAAGGAGTCGGCGCAGGCGGCGTTGACGCTGGTGAAATCCAGAGCCCAGACGCTGCAGCTGGACCCGGCGCTCTTCGAGAAAACCGACGTGCATGTGCACGTCCCGGCCGGCGCCATTCCGAAAGACGGCCCCAGCGCGGGCGTGGCCATGTTCATTGCGCTGTCTTCGCTATTCTTGGACCGCCCGGTGCGCAACGACCTGGCGATGACCGGTGAAATCAGTCTGCGCGGGTTGGTGCTGCCGGTGGGCGGCATCAAGGAGAAAGTTCTCGCGGCCGCAGCCGCCGGCATCAAGTGCGTGATGTTGCCGGCACGCAATCGCAAGGATCTGGACGAGGTGCCGGAAAGCGCCAGACAACAGCTGGAATTCGTATTTCTGGAGGACGTCGAGCAGGCCGCGCAAGTGGCAATCAGACCGGATGCGAGCAGTATTCATCAACCACAGTAGGAACATCATGACAAAAACCTGGATTCTTGTGGCCAATGCCCGTCGTGCGCGCTGTTTTGAGCGCGGCGCCTTGAACGGACCGCTCAGCGAGCTGGCGGATTTTGTCTTTCCCCACGCCAGGCTCGGCGGCGAAGCCAGCGCGGGAGATATCAGCGGGGACGCGGGAAAGGGGCACGGACGTACCGGGCACGCCGGCACCCAGTTCGAGCCAAGAACCGAAACCAATGCCAAGGAAATGCACAGCTTTGCGCGGCAGCTTGCGGATTTTTTGAACAAGGGCGTGGCCGCGCAGCGCTGCGACCGGCTGGCGCTGATTGCCTCCAGCGCGATGCTGGGCGAAGTCAAACCCTTCCTGAGTGCAGCCGCCAACAAGATCTTGCACCGCAGCGTTGCCAGCGACCTGACCCACTATCAGAACGCGGAGTTGAAACAGCGGGTGAATGAGGCCTTGAGTCTGCCCGGTTGAGGGTGAGCCAGCGCTCGAATCACCGGGCTGCCACCACTGCGGCGCCGCCCATGCTGCCCGCGCGGTACACCGTGCATCCTTTGAGCCCGAGCTCCCAGGCGCGCAGCAGGACCAGGCCGAGCTCGTGCAGGCTGGTGCTTTCCGGCAAGGCTACGGTCTTGGCGATGGCGTTGTCAACGAACGACTGCACTGCCGCCATCAAGTTCAGCTGGTCATCGGCATCCAGATCGGCGGCCTGCACAAAATACGCAGGCCGCACGGCCTTGGCCCCGTGCAGTGCCTGGTAATGGCGCCACGCATTGTCCTGCACCGCAAAACTGACAGCTTGCCCATCGGCGCCACGGACGCGGCGCGTCGCCTCGAAGCCGAAAACCGGCTCAATGCCGCTGGAGACGTTGTTGGCCAGCAGGCTGATCGAGCCTGCGGGCGCCAGCGCCAGCAGGTGGCTGTTGCGAATGCCGTGCCGGGCGATGTCATCCTGGAGTTCGTGCGACAGCTCCAGCACAAACGGGCTGGCGCCGTAGCTGATCTTGTCGAACCCGGGAAACGCGCCCTTCTCACGCGCGATGTCGATCGACGTGCGATAGGCGCAGTCGCGGATGGTGGCCATGATTTCGCGGGTCAGATCAAGGCTTGCCGGTGAGCCGTAACGCAGGCCCAGCATCAGGAACATGTCGGCCAGGCCGGTGACGCCCAGGCCGACTCGGCGGCTGGCATGCGCCGCCTTTTCCTGGGCCTTGAGCGGAAACAGCGAGATGTCATGCACGTCGTCCAGGAAGCGCGTCGCAATGCCGGCGACAGCCCGCAGACCGTCGAAGTCGATGTCTGGATGTGCCGCGAACGGCTGCCGCACGAATCGGGTCAGGTTGATGGACCCGAGATTGCAGCCACCGTAAGCCGGCAGCGGCACCTCGCCGCAGGGGTTGGTGGCCGAGATGCTCTCGCAATACCAGAGGTTGTTGGCGCGGTTGATGCGGTCGATGAACAGCACACCGGGTTCGGAGCAGGCATATTGCGCCTGCACGATCTGGTCCCACAGGCCGCGCGCCGGAATGCGCCGATGCACCCGGCACAGTTGCGGCGCGGCGCCCCCGGACCAAATCCGCTCGCAGACTTCACCACCCACCGGAACCGGTTGCGTGCCCAGCGGAAACACCAGCGGCCACGGGCCGTCCTCCTCGACCGCGCGCATGAACTCGTCAGTGATCAGCACCGACAAGTTGAAGTGCGGCAGGGTGCCGGGCGTGTTTTTTGCCTGCACGAAGGCTTCAATATCGGGGTGGTCGCAACGCAGCGTGGCCATCATGGCGCCGCGGCGCAGGTTGCCCGACTCCAGCACCGCGTTGGCCACGTCCCAGATCGTCATGAACGGGACCGGACCCGAAGCTATCCCACCGCTGGAAACCGCCGGTGAACCGGCCGGCCGAAGCGTGGAAAAATCAATGCCAATGCCCCCGCCTGCCTGCAGCGTCACCATGGATTCGCGCAAGGCATTGAAGATACCGTGAATCGAGTCCTCCATATGACCCATGACGAAGCAGTTGAACAGGGTCGTGCCGCGCGTGGTGCCGGCTGCCGCCAGAATCCGGCCTGCGGGCAGGAACCGGAAGTCATTCAGGATGGCGCGAAAGCGCTCGCGCCAGGCGTCGCGCTGCTGCGACTCGGCGCCAGATACGGCGAATGCGACGCGATCCCAGGTCGCCTCGATGGAAGGCTCCAGCACGCCACCCTGCCCGAGCCACTGGTATCTGGTGTGCCAGACGTGTTCGGAAATGGATTCACTGAACCGGGCGTTCTCCATGGTGCGCGCTCCAAAGTCTCTAGGCGGCTCAGCGTAGCCAGGACGCGCCGCATCGGCTTGAGAAATCGCAAGCGCACGTGCCTGGACGTGAAACGCGCGCGCCCTTGCCGGCCACGCCAGCTTGGCTGGCTACTTCGCCAGTGCCCGCAGCGCCAGCTTGATGCCCTCGCTGACGCCTACGTCAGCCGGCAGGGCCTTGAGTGCCAGCGCTGCCTCCTTGTCGCTGTAGCCCAGCGCCAGCAAGGCCTGCAGGATGTCGGCCTGGGTGGCGTTGGCGACGCTGGCGGAGAGGCCAAGATCCGGCCCGAGCTTGCCTTTGAGCTCCAGCAACAAGCGCTCCGCCGTTTTCTTGCCGATACCAGGCACCTTGATCAGCCGCCCGGCCTCCTGCAAGGTCACGGCCTGCGCCAGTTCCGCCACGCTCATGCCCGACAGCACCGACAAGGCGGTGCGCGGCCCGACGCCTGAAATCTTGATCAGCTGTCGGAAGGCCTCGCGCTCCTGAGCGTTCTCGAAGCCATACAGAATCTGCGCGTCTTCACGCACCACAAAATGCGTCAGCAGGCTGACCCTGGCGCCGATTTCCGGCAGGTTGTAGAAGGTGCTCATGGGCACATGCACCTCGTAGCCGACGCCGTTGCAGTCCACCAACACCTGGGGTGGATTTTTGTCACTCAGAATGCCTGTCAGTTTGCCGATCATTTCTTGCCTATCATTGGTAACCCTTTTGAGGAATTATCAACTTGATTCTCAGACACCTGTTTTCCCCGCTCAACAACACCCGCCTGTCACACCTGTGCGGCCCGATGGACGAGCACTTGCGCACGATTGAAGTGGCGCTGCAAGTCAAAATTGCGCACCGGCACGAGCAGTTCAAGGTCGATGGCACCAAGGCCAACGCCAAGCGTGGCATGGAAATGCTGCAGGCGCTGTATGAAATGGCGGCACGCCCGATTGAGCCCGCCACCGTGCAGCTGATGCTGGTGGGCGACCCGGATCTGGCTGACGCCGACAGCCCGGCGCTCAAAACCAAGCGCAACGACCTCAAACCCCGCACGCTGAATCAGGCCACCTACCTGGACAACATCGCCAGCCACGACATCACCTTTGGTATTGGCCCGGCCGGCACCGGCAAGACCTATCTGGCCGTCGCCATGGCGGTGGACGCGCTGCAGCGCAGCGCCGTGCAACGCATCGTGCTGACGCGCCCGGCGGTGGAAGCCGGCGAGCGCCTGGGCTATCTGCCCGGCGACCTGGCGCAAAAAATCGACCCCTACCTGCGCCCGCTGTACGACGCACTGTATGACCTGATGGGTTTTGAGCAGGTGCAAAAAGCGTTCGAACGCCAGACCATCGAGGTCGCGCCGCTGGCCTTCATGCGCGGCCGCACGCTGAATACCGCCTTTGTGATTCTGGACGAGGCGCAGAACACCACGCCCGAGCAGATGAAGATGTTTTTGACGCGCATCGGCTTTGGCTCCAAGGCGGTGGTGACTGGCGACGTGAGCCAGATCGACCTGCCCAAGACCCAGCTCAGCGGTTTGATCGACGCCGAGCGTGTGCTCAAACGCGTCGACGGCATTGCCATCTGCCGCATGACCAGCGCCGACGTGGTGCGCCATCCGCTGGTGGCGCGGATTGTCGACGCGTACGATGCGCAGGGGCGCCCCGCTGCGAAACGCGCTTAGTGACGAACCGGAAATGCTATTACTTTGATAGCTGCCTGCGCCTATTCCACGGTATCCAGAGGCCAATCTAACCCATAAATCATGCTGAACCAACTGACTTTATCGCTACAATTCGGCAAGCTTGAGAATGCCGCCGTGCATCGCGCCGCCCTGCCCCGCCACAAGGTGGCGCGCTGGATTCGTCATGCGCTCGGCTCCGACGCCGAGATCACGGTGCGCATCGTTGATGCCATTGAGGGCCAGGCGCTGAACCGCGACTACCGGCGCAAGGACTACGCCACCAACGTGCTGACCTTCGACTACACGCAGCAACCGGTGGTCACCGCCGACCTGGTGCTGTGCGCGCCCGTCGTCGCAAAGGAAGCGAAAGAACAGCGAAAAACTCTCGAAGCCCACTACGCGCACCTGCTGATCCACGGCACGCTGCACGCGCAGGGCTGGGACCACGAAACCAGCAAGCACGATGCGCAGGCAATGGAGGCGCGCGAAGTCGAAATCCTCACCGGACTCGGGTTCCCGAGTCCGTACTGATACTGCCATCGCCTACCATCCGCTCATGCACAGCAGCGCACTGGTTCTTTTTTCCGGCGGCCAGGACTCCACCACCTGTCTGGCGCTGGCACTCTCCAAGTACCAGCGGGTGGAGACCATCGCCTTTGACTACCGGCAGCGCCATCGGGTCGAGCTCGACGCGCGCCTGAAAGTACTGACTGAAATCCGTCGCCAATTCCCGCATTGGGCCGGCAGGCTGGGCGACGATCACTTGCTGGACTTGGCGGTACTGGGTGAAGTCAGCGACACCTCGTTGACGCGCGACACCGCTTTCAAGATGGAACAAAGCGGCTTGCCGAATACCTTTGTACCGGGGCGCAATCTGCTCTTTTTGACGCTGGCCGCGGCCGTGGCCTATCGGCGCGACCTGCAGGTGATGGTGACGGGGGTTTGTGAAACCGACTTTTCCGGCTACCCCGATTGCCGCGACGACACCATGAAAGCCATGCAACTGGCGCTGTCACTCGGCATGGACAAGCGCTTTCTGATTGAAACCCCGCTGATGTGGATCGACAAAGCCGCCACCTGGGCACTGGCACGCGAGCTGGGCGACAAGTCCGGCATGGTGGGCGGCGGCGACGCGCTGGTGGATCTCATTATTGAGCACACCCACACCTGTTATCTGGGCGACCGCGAGCACCGCCATGCCTGGGGCTACGGCTGCGGCGAGTGTCCAGCGTGCTTATTGCGGGCGCGCGGCTATGAGCGGTTTACCGCGGCATTGCAGGCTTGAGGCGGCGGGGGTGAGGTAGACGCCGGGCGCTCCGCGTCCTGCGGACTTTTTGATGTCGCGCCCAACATCTACCCCACCCCCGCCTTGCGCTGCTGGCTGATCCGGACTGGATGGTGATTGGGACAGCGGTGCCAGCTACCGATTCTGACTTATCGCGAACATACGGACGAGATGTTCAAATAGCCGACTAGATTCGGCTGCCGGTCAATCGGAGCAAGTAGTCAAGGGCAATAAATGCCGCAACAAAACAAGGCCACGCCATACCAGTGATCGCTACCGCGGAATCTCGATATTTTCCTTTAGCAAGTGCAATTCCGGTCGCCGTGAAGCCAACAACAAAAAGTGCGGCTACTACGCAAAAAAATACCATTTCACTATCGCTCGCAGTCAATCGAAATAAAAACGCCAGTGGAAGAATTGCCACAAGATTCACAAACGCCATCGCAAGAACCATTGGTGCAACTTGCTTCCCCGAATCGAATCTAGTTCTTGGCTCATTTCCAAGGTCGCCGTTCCTTCCGGGGGTGGACGGCGACCTTAGTTTTGCCCCAATTGAAAAGCAAATTGCATGGACCAATCCGGGGCCATAAAGCACAAAAAGTGATACTAGCGCGGTAGTTGTCCCTCTATTTAGAGCTGCTGGCGCCCCACTCAAATAGCGATCCCAGACGACGCCAACAAGAGAAAGCAAAAGGGCGCCAAGGGGAAACAACGCTAGCCTCGATCGGCCGATTGATTGGCCTCGCACATATGCTAGCCAAACAAGCGCCACAGGTGCTATCAAAGCAATTGCGTAGAAATGCGCCGGGGTTTCAATTGCCTCTGCCTTCGGCGACATCAAGACAAAGATATATGACCAGGGTGCCCCACCATAGAAAGCTGCTATTACTCCTGCGATATAGGCATAGATGAATTTAGTTCGACTCACTCAGCTTCCTCCCTGCGATTCTTGTATTGCAATATACCAGTACCGTGATTTCTGAAGTGACGGGCGGACGTCGCCTCCCGCTGCACACCTGTCCTTTGCGCGAATCAATCTTGCCACGTGCACCAAGGCCGCCGCCAGCAGAGCTTGGCGTATGGGCTCGCGCCGATTTAGTTACGACATAACTTGCAAGCAAGTTAGTCTCCTCTGAAACTGCGTTTTCTGGGCATTTGACAGTATGAGGCGGGGGCCCGTACGTCAAGCTCTGCCACCACGATCGCCACCCGCGCCATGGCCTGGCGTCACACGATCTGGTTGGACACTCCGCTGGCCACGTGACCGGATGGCACGTGCTGCGAGGCCGCATCAACATGCCCGGTCTGGTCATCGAAAAAGAAATCAGGTTCGAACTCGCGCAGAAATTCGCCTTTGGGTAGACCGCCCAGGAACATCGCTTCATCCACCTCGATGTTCCAGTTCATCAGCGTGCGAACAGCGCGCTCATGCGCCGGAGCGCTGCGCGCCGTCACCAGCGCGGTGCGGATGCGCATGCTCGGCGTGCCGGCTTGCTGCAGGCGCTGCAGCGCCGTCAGCAGCGGCTTGAAGGGGCCGGCCAGCAGCGGTTGCTGTGCCTTGTCGGTCTCGTGTTTCTGAAAAGCGCGCAAGCCCTCGGCCTGATAGACGCGCTCGGCTTCGTCACTGAACAGCACGGCATCGCCGTCAAACGCAATCCGCACTTCAGACGGGTGCGCCTCGCTGGCGTGCGCCGATTTGGGATACACCTGCGCGGCCGGCACACCGGCCCCCAGCGCCGCGCGCACGTCGCTCAAATGAGCGCTCAAAAACAGGTTGGCGTGCAGTGGCTTGAGGTAGCGCCACGGTGGCTGTCCGCGCGTGAAGCTGCCGCGCTCGATCGCCAGGCCGTAATGCTGGGCCGAGCGAAACACCCGCATGCCCGAGACCGGGTCGTTGCGCGAGAGGATGACCACCTCGACCAGCTGCGAATCAGCGCTGTTGAAGGCCAG
Source organism: uncultured beta proteobacterium (assembly GCA_963810395.1). Classification (GTDB taxonomy): domain Bacteria; phylum Pseudomonadota; class Gammaproteobacteria; order Burkholderiales; family Burkholderiaceae_C; genus Rhodoferax. The sequence continues at coordinate 515,249 of CAWENC010000001.1, forward strand.
CAGCTTCTTCACCAGCGAAAACGCGACGCCAGGCTTGGCCGGAATATCCAGCCGCTCCAGTTGCAGCGCCATGTAGGCCCGGTCATCGCCCTGCTCGAAGACTTCATTTTCCTGCTCGAAGTCAAACAGCGCGCGCGACGAAATCGCCACCACCAGCTTGCCTTCAAGCGATGCGCTCATGACTGCAAAAACATCCGGTACACCGGGTTGGCGGTTTCTTCGACGTAGGGGTAGCCCAGTGTTTCAAGAAATTCCGCAAACGCCTTGTTGTCGGCCTCGGGCACCTGCAGCCCGACCAGAATTCGGCCGTAGTCTGCGCCCTGGTTGCGGTAGTGAAACAGGCTGATATTCCAGCCCGGGCGCAGCAGGCTCAAGAATTTCAGCAGGGCGCCGGGCCGCTCGGGAAAGACAAAGCGCAGCAGGCGCTCGTCATGCGCCAGACTGGAGTGGCCGCCGACCATGTGGCGAATGTGCTCCTTGGCCAGTTCGTCGTGCGTCAGGTCCAGCGCCTCGTAATGGTGCTTGCTGAAGTTGGCGGCAATCTTGCTCGACTCGCCCTTGCCGTGTGTCGTCAACCCGACGAACACATGGGCTTGCGCGGACTCGCTGATGCGGTAGTTGAATTCGGTCACATTGCGCGGGCCTCCGGGCAAGTTCCCCACCAGCTCGCAAAAGTGCCTGAAGCTGCCGCGCTCTTCCGGGATCGCCACCGCAAACAGCGCCTCGCGTTCCTCGCCGACTTCGGCGCGCTCGGCGACAAAGCGCAGGCGGTCGAAGTTCATGTTGGCGCCGCACAAGATGGCGGCGTAGGTTTCGCCTTTGGTCTTGTGCGTCGCCACATACTGCTTGACTGCCGCCACCGCCAGCGCGCCGGCCGGCTCGACGATGCTGCGGGTATCGACGAACACGTCCTTGATGGCGGCGCAGACGGCGTCGGTATCGACCAGCATGAATTCATCGACCAGCTTGCGCGAGATGCGAAAAGTCTCCTCACCGACCAGCTTCACCGCCGTGCCGTCCGAGAACAGGCCCACATCGGCCAGCGTGACGCGCTTATTGGCGGTGACAGACTGGGTCATGGCGTCCGAATCGTTCATCTGAACGCCAATCACCTTGATCTCCGGGCGCACCGCCTTGATGTAGTTAGCCACGCCGGAAATCAAACCACCGCCGCCAATCGCCACAAACACGGCGTCGAGCCGCCCCTGGTGCTGGCGCAGCATTTCCATCGCAATCGTGCCCTGGCCGGCAATCACGTCCGGGTCATCGAACGGATGCACAAAAGTCAGGCCCTGCTGCTTCTCCAGTTCGACCGAATGGGTGTAGGCGTCGGAAAAACTGTCACCGAACAGCACCACTTCACCGCCAAAACCGCGCACTGCGTCCACCTTGAGCTGCGGCGTGGTGGTCGGCATGACGATCACCGCGCGCGCCCCCAGGCGCTGGGCGCTGAGCGCGACGCCCTGCGCGTGGTTGCCGGCCGAGGCGCAGATCACCCCCTGCTTCAACTGCTCCGGCGTCAGGTGCGCCATCTTGTTGTAGGCGCCGCGCAGCTTGAAGCTGTGCACCGGCTGCTGGTCCTCGCGCTTGAGCAGCACAGTGTTGTGCAATCGGCGGCTCAGGTCTTTGGCGCGCTCCAGGGCGGATTCCGTCGCCACGTCATAGACGCGGGCGGTGAGAATCTTTTTCAGGTAGTCGGCGGGTTGGAGGTGATGGGTTTTCATGGTGGCTTTTTGTAGTTGCTGATGATAAACGCCCGACTGCGGCGACAATTCCCACTTTTTCAAGCAAAAGGCGGGCTTCAGCATGGAATGCACAGTCAATTGGACCGGGGCGCTGGGGACGCGCTCGGGCATGGGCTTTGTTGCCGAAACCGGCAGTGGCCACACGCTGGTGATGGACGGCGCAGCGGATGCCGTCAAACCTGAAAACGGCGGCTTGAATCTGGCGCCGCGTCCGCTGGAGCTTTTGCTCGCCGGCACCGGTGGCTGCACCGCCTACGATGTGGTGTTGATCCTCAAACGCGGGCGTCACGATGTGCGCGGCTGCTCGGTCAAGCTGACGGCCGAGCGCGCAGAGACGGATCCCAAGGTGTTCACCCGGATCAACATGCATTTCAGCGTATCGGGCAAAGGCATCCCGGCGGCAGCGGTCGAGCGCGCCATCGCCATGAGTCACGAAAAATACTGCTCGGCCAGCGTCATGCTGGGCAAAACGGCGGAAATCAGCACCAGTTTCGACTTGCTGGAACTTTGATCTAGACCCGGTGCGCCACCGTCGTCATCACCTTGGCGGCGGCTTGCATCAGCTTTCTGACAACCTGCGGCAGCGCCACCGCGCCAGCCTTTTGCGCCTCTAGCGCGTGGCGCACTTCGTCATCCTTCATTTGCGCCACGATGGCGCGTGAGGCGTGGTCATTGGCCGGCAGGCTTGAGAGGTGGCTCTCCAGATGCGCTTCCACCTGGTTCTCGGTTTCGACCACAAAACCCAGACTGATCTGGTCACCCAGGCGCCCGGCCAGCAGGCCCAGGCCAAAGGCGGCGCCGTACCACAGCGGATTGAGCAGCGAAGTGCGCTCGCCGAGCTCGTCCAGGCGCTGTTTTGTCCACGCCAGATGATCGGTTTCCTCGGCACTGGCCCTCATGTAATGGGCGTGGAGCGCTGCGTTATTTGTAGCAAACGCCTGCCCCGTGTAGAGCGCCTGGGCGCACACTTCGCCGACATGGTTGACCCGCATCAGGGCGCCGGCATGGGCTTTTTCAGCCGCCGTCAGTTCGGTCGCTTCACCCGGCAGCGTCGGGCAGGCACGGCTTGCGCGGGGCACTGCAAATAAAGTGCGCAGCGCGGCATCGGCAGTGATGAAAAATTTGTCACTCATGGTGTTTTCAATTCGATCTCAGGTTGAATCCGCAGGGGAATCGTGACCGGCCCGTCGTTCACAAGATGCACCTGCATGTCTGCGCCAAACTGGCCGGTTTGCACTTCGGAATGCAGCCGCCTGGCCTGCGTCACAAAATATTCGTACAGCCGGCGACCTTCTTCCGGCGCGGCGGCTGCGCTGAAGCCCGGTCGGTTGCCGCGTGACGCGTCGGCCGCCAGCGTGAACTGGCTGACGATCAGCAGGCCACCCGACGTGCCACGGCCATCCATGTCCTGCAGGCTGTGGTTCATTTTACCGGCGCTGTCGCTGAAGATGCGCAGCTTCAGGATCTTGGCCAGCAGCCGGTCACCCTCGGCATCGCCGTCACCGCGCTCGGCGCACAGCAGCACCAGCAAGCCGGCGCCGATAGCGCCGGCGACCTGACCGGCAATCACGACGCGTGCCTGGCTGACACGTTGCAGGACGGCGATCATGCGCCGGTGGCTGCGGCGCCGCTTTCGGCGTGGCAACAAAAAGGCTTGCCACTCATATCAAGTCCTTGGCGTCATCAAAGTGTGCCTCGACATCGCTGGGCAGCAACTGGATCGTGGCACGCAGCCCCGGCACGGCGCTCATCAGCGCCTGCTCGACGCTGGTGCGCACGGCGGCGGCCCGCCCCAGCGACCAGTTGGCGGGCATGTGCATGTGCATATCGACAAAACGGCGCTGACCGGAGCGGCGCGTGGTCACGTGGTCGAAGCGGATGGTGGGATGCGCAAACTCGTCCAGGGTTTTCTGGATCTGGCGCATCACATCCGGCTCCACGGCCTCGTCCATCAAGCCCTGCGAAGAGCGCCACATCAGGTGCGCGCCTTCCCACAGAATATTCAGCGCCACGCCGATGGCCACCACCGGATCCAGCCAAAGCCAGTCGGTCAGGGCCACCGCCGCAATGCCGACCACCACGCCGACCGAAGTCCAGACATCGGTCACCAGGTGCCGGGCATCGGCGTCGAGGGCAATCGACCGATGCGTTTTGGCGGCGCCGAACATGACCCAGGCGAGCAGACCGTTCAAGGCCGAGCTGATGACTGACAAGGCCAGGCCCCAGCCGACCTGCTGAATCGGTTGCGGCTCCAGCAAGCGCAGCACGGCGGTCCAGACAATGCCGATGGCAGCGGCAATGATCAGCACGCCCTCAAAGCCGCTTGAAAAATACTCCGCCTTGTGGTGTCCGTAAGGGTGCTCCTCGTCCGCCGGGCGCTGGGCGATGGTGACCATCAACAGCGCAAAGATGGCGCTCGCCAGGTTCACCAGCGACTCCATCGCGTCCGACAGCAAACCGACCGAATCGGTGATGTACCAAGCCCCGGTTTTGAGCGTGATGGTGATCAGCGCGACCGCCACCGAGGCCCACAACAGGCGCGGTGGCGTCAAAAACCGCAGGGGAACGAATGGCATGCCGGATTACCCGAGCGTAACCCTGGCGAACTTGCGCTTGCCGACCTGCACGACATAGGTGCCAGCGCCCAGCTTCAGCCCCTTGTCACTGATCACGCTGGAGTCGATGCGCACGCCACCGCCGTCGATCAGGCGGTTGCCTTCGCCGCTGGACGCAGCCAGCCCGGCCAGCTTGAGCAGGGCTCCCAGGCCCAGCGGCGCGCCGCCCTCGCCCAGCGGCAGGGCGACCTCGGCAATCTCTTCCGGCACGCCGCCCTGGCTGCGGTTGATGAAATCCTGCTCGGCCGCATCGGCCGCCACGTGCGAGTGAAAACGGGCGGTGATCTCCTTGGCCAGTGCCACTTTGGCGTCCTTCGGGTTGCGCCCGGCCACCACTTCAGCCCTCAGATTGGCAATATCGGCCTCGCTGCGGAAGCTCAGCAAGGTGTACCAGCGCCACATCAGCACGTCGGAAATGCTCAGCACCTTGGCAAACATGGTGTTGGCGTCTTCCGAGATGCCGATGTAGTTGTTCTTGCTCTTGGACATTTTCTCGATGCCGTCCAGCCCTTCGAGCAGCGGCATGGTCAGGATGCATTGCGGCTCCTGGCCGTACTCGGTCTGCAAGTGACGACCCACTAACAAATTGAATTTCTGGTCGGTGCCGCCGAGCTCCAGATCGCTCTTGAGCACCACGCTGTCATAGCCCTGCATCAGCGGATACAGGAACTCATGCACGCTGATCGGCGTGCCGGACTTGAAGCGGTCATGGAAATCGTTGCGCTCCATCATGCGCGCCACCGTGTAGCGGGCGGCGAGCTCGATCATGCCGCGCGAGCCCAGCGTATCGCCCCACTCGCTGTTGTAGCGAATTTCGGTTTTTGCCGGGTCCAGCACCCGCGAGGCCTGCCGGTAGTAAGTCTGGGCGTTGACTTCGATCTGCTCCCGGCTCAGGGGCGGGCGGGTGCTGTTGCGACCCGACGGATCGCCGATCAGGGTGGTGAAGTCGCCGATCAAAAAAATGACGGTATGGCCCAGATCTTGCAGCTGGCGCATTTTATTCAGCACCACGGTGTGGCCAATATGGATGTCCGGCGCCGTCGGATCGAGGCCCAGCTTGATGCGCAGCGGGATTCCGGTGGCTTCGGAGCGGGCCAGCTTGCTGACCCAGTCGTCTTGCGGAATCAGTTCATCGCAGCCGCGCAGCGTGACGGCGAGCGCCTCCCGGACACGGTCGGTTACGGGAAACTTCGGGGGCGTAGCTGGGTTCATAAGGGTTTTTCTGGATGCCGGGGAATGGGGCGAAGTTATACTTCGCGTCTGCTCATGCATCGGATTTTAATTCGCCCGCCATGGGCCGCTTCTTTGTCTGTTCGGTTGCGCACACAGCAACCCCCATCAGGAATACTTGTTTTGATCAACCGCCTGCTTCGCGCGAGAGATGCTATTTTGCTTTTCCCCAGCCAGATGATGCACCAACAACGGCGTCGAACGACGACCCTGATTGCCGCCCTGCTGCTCGGCGGTGGCGGTGGCGCTTTCGCACTCGCCTCCCTGGCGCCGGACGCCTCCGAGCTGCCGGTGCGCAACGTCATCGAGTCGGTGCAGCCGCTGCCGCTGAACGTGCCGGCCGAGCTCGACCTGCAAGCCCTCAAGCTGTTCCGGTCGGAAGTCACCCGCTCCAGCGATACCGCCGACACGCTGCTGCAGCGCCTCGGGGTTGACGACCCGGCCGCCGCCGCCTTCCTGCGCTCTGATGCCAGCGCCCGCCAGGTGTTGCTGGGCCGGGGTGGTCGCAATGTCACCGCCGAAACAGGCGAGCGCAATACCCTGCAAAAGCTCAGCGCTCGCTGGAGTGCTGATAACGACGGCAACTTCAAGCGCCTGGTGATTGAAAAGATGCCGCAGGGCTTTCAGTCCCGGATCGAGTCCGCGGCGCTGACCGCCTCGGCCCGGCTCGCCAGCGGCACGATCCAGACCTCGCTGTTTGCGGCGACGGACGAGGCCAGAATCCCGGACGCGATTGCGACCCAGATGGCAGAAATCTTTGCCGGCGACATCGATTTTCACCGAGCGCTGCGCAAGGGCGACCGTTTTTCAATCGTTTACGAAACCCTGGAAGGCGATGGAGAACCGATGCGCGCGGGCCGCGTATTGAGCGCCGAGTTCGTCAACAACGGCAAGACCTTCCAGGCCATGTGGTTCAAGGATCCGGCGGCCAACGGCAGCGCCACCACTGATGGCACGCGCGCCGCGGACTCCCGCAGCAAGGGCGGCTACTACACCCTGGACGGCCAGAGCCTGCGCCGCGCCTTTCTGGCGTCGCCGATGGAGTTTTCCCGGGTGACCAGCGGCTTCAAGATGCGCATGCACCCGATTTTGCAGGTCATGCGGGCGCACCAGGGTGTCGATTACGGCGCACCCACCGGCACCCCGGTGCGCAGCGTCGGCGACGGCGTGGTCGCCTTTGCCGGTGTGCAAAATGGCTACGGCAACGTCATCATCCTGAAGCACCGCAACAACTACAACACGGTTTATGCGCACCTGAGCCGCATCAATGTGCGCAAAGGCGACAACGTCAGCCAGGGCCAGCACATTGGCGCGGTAGGGTCCACCGGCTGGGCCACCGGGCCGCATCTACATTTTGAGTACCGCATCAACGGCGTCTATCAGGACCCGCTGACCATTGCGCGCCAAAACGAAACCGTGCCGGTATCGGCCAGCGCCCGGCCGGTGTTTGCCCGACTCGCGTCTGAAAACCGCGTCGCGCTGTCGGCAGCGGCTTCGATACAGCAAACCAGCGCCCAGTAACCGTTCTGGCGCAAATGCCACGTGCCTGAACTCTTTGTTGGCCTGATGTCCGGCACGTCGCTGGACGGGGTCGATGGCGTTCTGGTTGACTTCTCCGGCAGTCGGCTCAGCGTGTTGGCCCATGTCAGCGCGCCCTTGTCCCCCACCTTGGTCAGCGAGTTGCTGGCGCTCAACAGCCCCGGTCCGAATGAATTGCACCGTGCGGCGCTGGCAGCCAATGCGCTGGTTCGGGTCTACGCGCAGGTCGTTGTCGATTTGCTTGAAACATCAGCTGTCAAGTCTGCGGGCGTGAGGGCCATCGGGGCCCATGGGCAGACCGTGCGGCATCAGCCGCAGGCCTTCGACGGCACCGGCTACAGCCTGCAACTCAACAATCCGGCGCTGCTGGCCGAACTGACCGGAATCGACGTGGTTGCCGATTTCCGCAGCCGCGATGTCGCCGCCGGCGGCCAGGGCGCACCACTGGTGCCGGCCTTCCACCAGTCGGTGTTTGGACGCGCCGGCGAAACCGTTGCCGTGCTCAATCTGGGCGGCATGTCCAACCTCACGGTGTTGGGCCCGGAACTCGCGGACGACGTGCTGGGCCTCGACTGCGGCCCTGGCAACGCGCTGATGGATGCCTGGTGCCAGCAACACCTGGGCCTGCCCTTTGACGCCGACGGTGCCTGGGCCGCGTCGGGACAAGTTGATGCCGGGCTGTTGGCGGCCTTGCTGGCTGAACCCTACTTTGCGCAAGCCGCGCCGAAAAGCACCGGGCGCGACCTGTTCAACCCTGGCTGGCTGGCTGAAAAACTCTCCGGGTTCAAACCGCTGAAACCCGTTGATGTCCAAGCCACATTGACTGAATTGACCGCTAGCGCATGTGCAGACTGCGTGAAGCGCTATGGATTCGAGAGTAAAGAGCTGATCGTGTGCGGCGGCGGCGCCTTCAATGGCCACCTGATGCGGCGGCTGCAGGCGCTGCTGGAGTCACTAGCGGTCAGTTCCTCGCAGGCGCATCGGCTGCCGCCACTTCAGGTGGAGGCCACGGCCTTTGCCTGGCTGGCGCGCAAGACGGTGTTGCGTGAAACTTCGAGCCTGCCAAAAGTAACGGGCGCCAGAGGCGCCCGCGTGCTGGGTGCAATTTACCCGGCCTGAGTCAGATCAAGCGGAAAAGCTCGACCCGCAGCCGCAGGTGGTGGTGGCATTCGGGTTCTTGATCACGAACTGAGCACCCTGCAGGTCTTCCTTGTAATCGATCTCGGCACCGACCAGATACTGATAGCTCATGGCATCGATCAGCAGCGAGACGCCATTCTTGGTCATCGTGGTGTCGTCTTCATTGGTGATTTCATCAAAAGTGAAACCATACTGAAAGCCCGAACATCCACCCCCCTGCACGAAGACGCGCAATTTCAGATCCGGATTGCCTTCTTCCGCAATCAGGTCGGCCACCTTGGCGGCGGCACTGTCGGTGAAAAGAATCGGGCTCGGCATTTCAATCTGGATATTTTCTGCGACGGCACTCATAAGTTGCTCCGTAAAACTTGATTAGTGAATACTACACCAAATTGCTCAGGAATTCAGCTAGCCATTATTTGCCGCTAATTTCAGTGTGGGTTTTTCTTCACCCTCCACCATCGGACGCAACTGCCCGGAAATGGTGGCACCCTGATGCATCTCCAGTGCCGCATAGTGGACATCGCCTCGAATGCGGGCCTTGGGCTGCAGCTCAAGCAGGACACGGGCGTGCACCGGCCCCTCAACCGAGCCGTTGATGATGATGTGATCGGCATGGATTTCACCGGTCACGCTGGCCAGCTCGGAAATCACCAGAATGCTGGCCTGCTCCGCGCTGGCGGACAGGTTGCCGATGACGTCGCCATCGACGCGCAAACCGTCGGCAAAGCGCATATTCCCGTCAATCTGGCTCCCGGCGGCAATCAGGCTTTTGATCGGAGGTTGTTTATTTCGGTTGAACATGTTGAAGCTCTCAAATGTTTTGGTCAAATCCCTGACTTACAGCTTGATGGATTGCACCGCTTTGGTGGTCGACCCTTCAATCACCTTGGCGGTCATTGCACTGACAACCGTTTGTGGCGGCAGCTCAAAACTACCCTTCATGCGGCCATATTGTTTCAGTTTCAAGGTCTGCGCACCCGCCGGCAGGCTCGCCGTCCAGGGCTTGCCATTTTGCACTCCCGCAAAACTCAGCTCCAGCCGCCCACTGAACTCAGGCGCATTCTTCGCCGATTGCATCACCAGCACCTGCCATTTTATTTCACGTCCATCGCGGAGTTCGGCCTGCAAACCGCGTATCGCAATACCACCCACAGCGCTGGCGGGTAGCAGCGTCTCGAAAAAGCCCAGATCGTCGCGCAGACTCTGATTCTCGGCTTCGAGCTGTTTGATCTGGGTTGCCAACCGTTCCTGCGCCACCTTGTCGGTGGTCAGCAAGGTGTCTGCGGTGTTGGCGATGGATTGCGCCTTGTCACGCGCTTCTCTCAGTGCCACCACATCCGTGCGCAGCGCCAGCAACTCCGCGCGCGCCTGCTGCAGTTCCTCTTTGGTGCCGTGATCGAGTCCGGCAATGTCCTTGCCAAACTCGAAGGCCCATAAACCGATGGCGGCACAAAAGCCAAAAACGATTGCCACGACCGCCCAGCGGAACGGCCAGGGCAAGGCACTGCGCACGGACATGCGCGGGGCACTGACAGTCAGGCGGCGAAGAAACAGGCGAAGGCGCATGGGACGGGAAGTCTAGCAGCCAGAATGCAAAAAGCCGCCGGAATCTGCATTCTGGCGGCCTTTGATTTGCAACAATTCGTTGGCGTAATTTCTGTTGAAATTAGCGCTTGCTGAACTGCTTGCGGCGACGGGCACCGTGGAAGCCGACTTTCTTGCGTTCAACTTCACGCGCATCGCGGGTCACGAAACCGGCTTTACTCAACTCAGGCTTGAGCGAGGCATCGTAGTCGATCAGGGCGCGGGTTATGCCGTGGCGCACCGCGCCGGCCTGGCCCGACTCACCGCCGCCAGCGACGTTGACCATGATGTCGAACGTTTCAGCGTGGTTGGTCAAATGCAGCGGTTGCTTGCAAATCATGATCGAGGTTTGACGACCGAAGAATTTTTCGATGTCTTTGCCGTTGACCACGATCTGGCCGGAGCCTTTTTTCAGAAATACACGGGCCACGCTGGATTTGCGACGGCCGGTACCATTGTTCCATTCACCAATCATCAGTGGCTCCTTAGATTTCCAACACTTTGGGTTGCTGGGCAGTGTGCGGGTGCTCAGCACCACCGTACACCTTGAGCTTCTTGATCATTGCGTAGCCCAGCGGCCCCTTGGGCAGCATGCCCTTGACGGCTTTTTCCAAAGCGCGGCCAGGGAATTTGGCTTGCATGTCGCGGAAGTTGACGCTTGAAATGCCGCCCGGATAACCCGAGTGGCTGTAATAAATCTTGTCAGTCGACTTGGCGCCGGTGACGCGCAACTGGGCTGCATTGATGATGACGATGAAGTCACCGGTATCGACGTGAGGCGTGTAAATGGCCTTGTGTTTGCCGCGCAAACGGAGAGCAACTTCGCTGGCTACTCGTCCGAGGACCTTGTCGGTCGCGTCAATCACAAACCACTCGTGCACCACGTCAGCGGATTTGGCGCTGAAGGTCTTGGTCATGAGTTTTCTCTTTTAAGAGGGTTTGTCGGGCTCTTTTCCACGGTCGGCGTTCCTCTGATGGGAATCTCTTAGGTGGGAATCGAAGCTTCGCCGCGGAGCCACAAAAGCGCTGCGAAGCCGAGCATTATAAGGGATTTGGTCGGTCAAGCTGCCTCGACCGTCAACCTCAGTCGTTGCTTATCTTGTTAATTATCAACTTTGCCAGCATTTCATCGCTCTCGCCATGCTGGCACGAGCGTATTGTCAACACACTGCAGGGTTCCTTTAAAGTCTTGGTCAGCGTGTTCAGCCGCCCCTGACCGAGGTGGGGTCAGGCTGCAGCCTTCTCGGCAACATACGCAACAAATCCTAGACAGTGCTGCCCGTACTGCTCATAAGCGTTTGCCCAGTCATTGGCTCTGATTCGAACCTGCTCCGCCTCGGATTCCGAAAGCGAATTCGCGAAGGCGAGCCGGCCCCGGTGGATGGCTGTTTCGTAATCGCACCAGGATGCCCTGGAGGCAGTTTCCGTCCGGGCTACGACAAGTCCTGCATCGAAAAAAGCGGCGCTGGCTTGCGCCTCAGACCAGTAGAGCGACCTCGGCTCCCCGAGAAAGCCTAGAAAATCGGTGTGCGGTTCTGAAGACCATACCAATTCTGCGAACACCACCGTACCTCCAGCACGAACCAGCTTGGCGCACCGCGCAAGAGCTTCGGTCGGAGTTCCAAATGCCTGCGATGATCCAATGCACACCAGTGCGTCGAATTGTTCTGCACCAAGAGCAGATGCGGCTTGGTCTTGAAAGTCGATGCGGCCGCGAAAAAGTTGACCCATGGCCGATGCCCGTGCGCGATCCAGGAAACCTGGGTTGATGTCAATGGCGCGAATCGCAGCCGGGCAGGCTTTCGCGAGCTCTATTGAGAAAGTGCCCGGACCGCAACCGACATCAAGCACAGTCTGAGGTGCACGCTCTGCCAGCGTCTTGACCAAGGAAGTCATCTGCATGCTCAATAGCGGATTGGCGTGCGGCAGAGATAGATGAGCTTCGACAGAAATTCGTTGAGCGAGGGACATGGTCATCTCGCGTATCGTAACCATCAATGGGACGTTCATTTTGAACCGGCGCTGCAAGCCCGCGAGCGTGGGCCAGAGAGTGGATACCCGGTCCGCCAGCCCCACCCACCGGCAGAGGCACGCGACAGGAATAGAACCAGCGCGGCCGGTGGCGGTTACCATGCTGCCATGTTCAGTTATCGCCACGCCTTTCATGCCGGCAACCACGCCGACGTTCTCAAGCACACTGTGCTGCTGGCCATCCTGCGCCATCTGCTGCAAAAAGATACCGCGCTGACCGTGTTCGACACCCACGCCGGCGCCGGTTTGTACCGCCTCGATGGCGACTATGCCGCCACCAGCGGCGAGGCCGGGAACGGGTTCTTGCGCCTGGTTTCGACATTAAATACCACTGCAACGCCCGTGCAGCAGGCACAGACAGCTACTAAATCAGTAGCAAAAGTGAAGCTGGCCGCCGACACGCTGGCCCCGGCATTGAAGGACTACCTGGATCTGGTGGCGAGCTTCAACAACAAGGGCAGCCACAAGGTTTATCCGGGCTCACCGTTCATCATCCAGCGCCTGCTGCGCGAGCGCGACAAGCTCAAATTGTTTGAAATCCACCCCACCGACGCCAAGACACTGTCGGCCAATATCGCCCAGCTCGAAGCCGGACGCCAGGTGGCGGTGTTGCGCGAGGACGGTTTTGAAGGCTTGAAGAAATTTCTGCCGCCGCCGGCGCGCCGTGCCCTGGTGCTGTGCGACCCCAGCTATGAGATCAAGACCGACTACGCCCGCGTGCTGGCCCTGATGGCGGATTCAATGATCCGCTTTGCCACCGGCACCTACGTCGTCTGGTACCCGCTGATTCCACGCCCCGAGGCACACGATGTGCCGCGCAAGCTGAAAACCCTGGCCACCAAGGCCGGCAAGCCGTGGCTGAACGCCAGCCTGACCGTCAAATCAAGCAAACTGACCTCCGACGAAGCCGGTGAAACCATCCGCCCCGGCCTGCCGGCCAGCGGCATGTTCGTCATCAATCCGCCGCACACCTTGAAGGCGGCGCTCCAGTTGGCGTTGCCGCAGATGGTGCAGTTGCTCGGCCAGGACCAGCACGCCTCATCGGCAGTTGAGTCCGGCGGCTGATGCCGGCTTGACCGAGGCCGCCCGGCGCTGTCAGCCGGGCGCCGGATTGAGTGGCGATAATCGGCGCAGTTATTCACTCAGGGACATCGTCAAACATGAGCATCCTCGTCACCGGCGGCGCCGGCTTCATTGGCAGCAACTTCGTACTCGACTGGCTCGGCGCTTCGGATGAGCCCGTGATCAACCTCGACAAACTCACCTACGCCGGCAATCTGCAAAACCTGGCGTCGCTCGCCGGCGATGCACGCCACGTGTTTGTGCAGGGCGACTTCGGTGATGCCGAACTTGTGAGCGGATTGCTGGCACGGCATCAACCGCGCGCGGTGGTGAATTTTGCCGCCGAGTCGCATGTCGATCGCTCGATCCACGGCCCGGCCGAGTTCATCCAGACGAATATCGTCGGCACCTTCAATCTGCTCGAATCGGTGCGCGCCTACTGGGGTGGGCTGGGCGCTGATGCCATGGCCGACTTCCGCCTGCTGCACGTCTCCACCGACGAGGTCTATGGCTCGCTGGCCAAAAACGAGCCCGCCTTCACCGAGACCCATCGCTACGAGCCCAACAGCCCGTACTCGGCCTCCAAGGCGGCCAGCGACCACCTGGTGCGGGCCTACCACCACACCTATGGCCTGCCGGTGCTGACCACCAACTGCTCCAACAACTACGGGCCGTTTCACTTTCCTGAAAAACTGATTCCGCTGATGATCGTCAACGCCCAGGCTGGCAAGCCGCTGCCGGTGTATGGCGATGGCCAGCAGATTCGCGACTGGCTGTACGTCAAGGATCATTGCAGCGCCATCCGCCGCGTGCTGGAAGCCGGCCAAGTCGGCGAGACCTACAACATCGGCGGCTGGAACGAGAAACCCAACCTCGACATCGTGCACACCGTGTGCGCCCTGCTCGATGAACTCAAGCCGCGCGCCGATGGCAAGCTCTACCGGGAGCAGATCAGCTATGTCACGGACCGCCCCGGCCACGACCGGCGCTACGCCATCGACGCACGCAAGATCGAGCAACAACTGGGCTGGAAACCGGCCGAGACCTTCGAGAGCGGCATCCGCAAGACCGTGCAGTGGTACCTGGACCACCCCGACTGGGTCGCCAATGTGCAAAGCGGCGGTTACCGCGACTGGGTGGCCAAACAATACGGTGCAACGGCGGCGGCATGAAGATTCTTCTATTTGGCCGCGGCGGCCAGGTCGGCTGGGAACTGCAACGCAGCCTGGCGGTGCTGGGCGAGCTGGTGGCGCTGGACTTTGACGCAGCCGGCAACCCCGATCAGCTGTGTGGCGACTTCAGCAATCTGCCCGGCCTGGCCGAGACCATCCGCCGGGTCCAGCCTGACGTGATCGTCAACGCCGCAGCCCATACCGCCGTCGACAAAGCCGAGACCGAGCCCGAACTGGCCCGCACCCTCAACGCCCTGGCACCCGGCGTGCTCGCCACCGAGGCGCACAAGCTGGGTGCCTGGCTGGTGCACTACTCCACCGACTATGTGTTTGACGGCAGCGGCCACCAGGCCTGGCGCGAGAGCGATGCCACCGGCCCGCTCAGCGTCTATGGCCAGACCAAACTCGAAGGCGAGCAGCTGGTCGGCGCCAACCCGAAACATCTGATTTTCAGAACCAGCTGGGTCTATGCCGCCCGCGGTGGCAACTTTGCCAAGACCATGCTGCGCCTGGCCGCGGAGCGCGAGACCTTGACCGTGATTGACGACCAGATCGGCGCACCCACGTCGGCCGAACTGCTGGCCGATGTCACGGCGCACGCGCTGAAGGCGGCGCTGCATCGGCCCGAGCTGGCTGGCTTGTACCACTGCGTGGCCGGCGGTGAGACCAGCTGGCACGGCTACGCCCGTTACGTGCTGGAACAGGCGCAGGCGCTGGGCTGCACGCTCAAGGCCGGGCCGGCGCAGGTCACAGCCACGACCACCGCCAGCTATCCCACGGCGGCGCGCAGGCCGCTGAATTCACGCCTCTACACGCGCCGGCTGCAAGGCGCTTTCGGGCTGGTACTGCCGCACTGGCAGCAAGGCGTGGCGCGCATGCTGGCGGAAACGCTCCAGTAAACCGACTTCAATCACCAAAGGGGGGCTCGACAATGAACCGGAACAACGAGGTCCAGCATGGCTAAAGGCATGATTCTGGCCGCCGGGCAAGGCACCCGCGTACGGCCGCTGACGCGCGACCTGCCGAAACCGATGGTGCCGATTCTGGGCAAGCCGGTGATGGAGTACCTGATAGAACACCTGGCGCGCCACGGCATCACCGAGATCATGGTGAACGTCGCCTGGCATCACCAGAAAATAGAAGAGTATTTTGGTGACGGCCGGCGTTGGGGCGTGCAGATTGGCTATTCTTTTGAGGGCGTCCGCGACCATGGCGACATCCTGCCGCGTCCAATGGGATCGGCCGGCGGCATGCGCCGCATTCAGGATTTCGGCGGCTTCTTCGATGAGACCACGCTGGTGCTGTGCGGCGATGCGCTGATCGACCTGGACATCACGTCGGCGCTGGCGGAGCACAAGGCCAAGGGCGCCATCGCCAGCGTGGTGGCACTCGATGTGCCGCTGGCGGAAGTTCAGGCCTACGGCATTGTGGTGGCGGCGCCCGACGGGCGCATCGAGTCGTTCCAGGAAAAGCCCAAACCGGCAAAGGCCAAGTCGACGCTGGCCAGCACCGGCATCTATATTTTTGAGCCCAAAGCGCTGGAACTGGTGCCGCCGGGTGTGGTCTACGACATCGGCTCGCAACTGTTTCCCCAACTGGTCGAGCAGAAGCTGCCTTTCTACGTACAGAACCGCCCCTTCCACTGGATCGATATTGGCCGGGTCAGCGACTACTGGTCGGTGTTGCAGCGCGTGCTGAGCGGTGAAGTCGCGGACATGAAGATGCCTGGGCGCGAGGTCAAACCGGGCATCTGGGTCGGGCTCAACACCTGCATTCCGTGGAACGAGATCACGATCGAAGGCCCGGTGTACATCGGCTCCAACGTGCGCATCGAGCCCGGCGCCACCATCACCGGCCCGGCCTGGATCGGGCACGGCAGCCACATCCGCACCGGCGCCCGGGTGGTGCGCAGCATTTTGTTCGAGTACACGCGCATTGCCGCCGACATGCGCTTCAGTGAAATGATTGTCTCGCCCGAATACTGCGTCGATCGCCACGGCGAGACGCTGTACCGCGGTGACGACACGGCGCAACTGCGCTGGGGTGATGCCAGGGCGTGAAGCCCGCCACCGACCCGACGCAGAAAAGTCAGTAGCCCAGCCGCCGGCAAATCTCCACCGTCGCGGCGCTCTGGTTCATGCTGTAAAAGTGAAAGCCGGGTGCGCCACCGGCGCGCAGCTGCTCGCACAAATCAGTGACCACGTCCAGGCCAAAGGCCTTGATCGACGCGCTGTCGTCGCCAAAGCTTTGCAGGCGCAGACGAATCCAGCGCGGAATCTCGGCACCACAGGCATCGCTGAAGCGCATCAGTTGCGTTGAACTGGCAATCGGCATGATGCCGGGCACCACCGGCACACTTATGGCCAACGCGTCGAGCTCTTCGACAAAGCGGAAGTAGGCGTCGGCGTTGTAGAAATACTGGGTGATGGCGGAGTTGGCGCCAGCCTTGACCTTGGCGGCGAAGGCCTGCAGATCAGCCGCCGGTGACCGGGCTTGCGGATGGACCTCGGGGTAAGCCGCGACTTCGATATGGAAGTCGTCGCCGGTCTCAAGCCGGGCGAAAGCGACCAGGTCGCTGGCGTACTGGAATTCGCCACCCGTGCCGAAACCACTGGGCAGGTCGCCACGCAAGGCCACCAGCCGCTTCACGCCCATGGCCTTGAGGGTGGCAAGCTGCTCGCGGACCCTGGCACGGGTCGCACCGATGCAAGAAATATGCGACGCCGCGCTGACACCCTCAGCCAGAATGTCGCGCACAGTGCCGAACGTGCCCTCCTGGGTCGAGCCACCGGCACCAAAAGTCACCGAGCAGAACTCGGGCTTCAGGGCATAGAGCTGCTGGCGCACCAGGCGCAGCTTTTCCACACCTTCCGGCGTTTTGGGAGGAAAGAACTCAAAACTCAGCGGGATCCTGGCGGTCTCGTTCATGATGCCCTTGCAAAGATGAAAAATTCACGGTTGCCGTCGCCACCGGCGATCGGCGAGTCGAACCACGCGCTGACTGTCAAGCCGAGCGCGGCGCAGGCGTCGCGCAAGCGCTGCTCAACCAGCAAATACATCGCCGCATCTTTCACAATGCCGCCCTTGCCGACCTGGCCGGGTTGCAACTCGAACTGGGGCTTGACCAGCGTCAGCAAGCGGCCCCCGGGTTTGAGCAAGGGCACGACCGCTGGCAACACCAGGGTTTGCGAGATGAACGACAAATCTGCCACGATCAGGTCGAACTCGGGCACGAAGCCGGACCCGTCCGCCCCCTCATTTTCGGCATCAAATTGGCCGTAAACACCCGTGCTGTCTGCGTAGGCAGCTATTAAATCAGTAGCAGTCAGGGCTCGTGCATTGACTTTTTCGACGCACAGAACGCGCGGGTCCGCGCGCAGGCTGGGGTGCAATTGGGCGCTGCCCACATCGACACCCACCACCAACGCCGCACCCTGCTGCAGCAGGCAATCGGTAAAGCCGCCGGTGGACTGGCCGACATCGAGGCACTGCAAGCCGGCCACCGACAAACCCACCTGCTTCAGCGCGGCTTCGAGCTTCAGCCCGCCACGCGACACATAGCGTGCCTCGGAGTCGTCGAGCAGCCGCAGCGGCGCATCGTCAGGCACCTCGTCGCCGTTCTTGACCACACGCCGCCAGGCCTCACCCTGCTGCCACTCGACCCCGTCCGCGATCAGGCGCTGGGCCTGGGAGCGGGTGCTGGCAAGCTGGCGTTGCACCAGCAGTTGATCAACCCGCATCAATAGCGGTAGCTGTCGGCTTTGTACGGGCCGGCCTTGCTGACGCCAATGTAGGCGGCCTGCTCATCTGTGAGCTCGCTGAGCATCGCGCCGACCTTCTTCAGGTGCAGACGCGCCACTTTTTCGTCCAGGTGCTTGGGCAGGACATAGACCTTGCCGACCTTGTAGGCCTTGGGCTTGGTGAACAGTTCGATCTGGGCGATGGTCTGGTTGGCAAAGCTGGACGACATCACAAAACTAGGGTGGCCAGTGCCGCAACCCAGGTTCACCAGACGGCCCTTGGCCAGCAGGATGATGCGCTTGGAGGGCGTCTTGCCCTTGGCCGGGAAGATCACGTGATCGACTTGCGGCTTGATCTCTTCCCACTTGCATTTGGACAGCGAGGCGACATCGATCTCGTTGTCAAAGTGGCCGATGTTGCAGACGATGGCCTGGTCTTTCATGGCCGCCATGTGCTTGTAGGTGATGACGTTGAGGTTGCCGGTGCAGGTCACAAAAATGTCGCACTTGTCGGCGGCGTATTCCATGGTGACGACCTTGAAGCCTTCCATCGCCGCTTGCAGCGCGTTGATCGGGTCCACTTCCGTCACCCACACCTGAGCCGAGAGGGCGCGCAGGGCCTGGGCGCAACCTTTGCCGACGTCGCCGTAGCCCGCCACCACCGCCACCTTGCCGGCGATCATGACATCGGTGGCGCGCTTGATGCCGTCCACCAGAGACTCGCGGCAGCCGTACAGGTTGTCGAACTTGCTCTTGGTCACCGAGTCGTTGACGTTGATGGCGCGCAAGGCCAGCGTGCCCTTGGCCGACATTTCGTTCAGGCGGTGCACGCCGGTGGTGGTTTCCTCGGTCACGCCGATGATGTTTTTCAGGCGACGGCTGTACCAGGTTGGATCAACTTTGAGCTTGGCCTTGATGGCGGCAAACAGACAAGTCTCTTCTTCGCTGGCCGGCTTGGCCAGCAGTTTGATGTCCTTCTCGGCGCGGGCGCCCAGATGCATCAGCAGCGTCGCGTCGCCGCCGTCGTCCAGAATCATGTTCGGGCCTTCGGTCTTGCTTCCCTTGGGACCAAATTCGAAGATGCGGTGGGTGTAGTCCCAATAGTCGCTCAGCGACTCACCCTTGACAGCGAACACCGGCGTGCCGCTGGCGACAATCGCAGCCGCAGCATGGTCCTGGGTCGAGAAAATATTGCAGGAGGCCCAGCGCACCTGCGCGCCCAGCGCCTGCAGCGTCTCAATCAGCACGCCGGTCTGGATCGTCATGTGCAGCGATCCGGTGATGCGCGCGCCTTTGAGCGGCTGCGACTTGGCGAATTCTTCACGAATCGCCATCAAACCGGGCATTTCGGTCTGGGCAATATTCAGTTCCTTGCGGCCCCAGGCGGCCAGACCCAAGTCGGCAATCACGTAATCCTGGTTTTTAATTGATTTCAATACAGCGCTCATGGCTTGCTCCAAAAGTGAATTTGAAAAAACACCGGGCTGTCAGGGAGGCTTTTGGGAAAGACTCACCGCACAGACCAGTGGGTGAGCGCCGTTGATGCGGTGATCTGGCTGCAAGCCAGGTCACGCCGTCCGAGCCTCGTTCTACTTGCGCGAACTGCAACGCTCCTCGGAAGGCTTGGATTCTAGCAGGTCATCCCCAACGCCGGTCAACCCAAGGCGCTGTCGGTAGCGGGTGGGTTTCAGGACTGGAGGAAGTCGCAGGCAGGCGCCAAGAGCAATTGACATCGCACCGATCCCTCGCATACCATGAGTAACAGGGATGCAACTTGGATTGCATCAATCTGCTTTCGGGGTGGCATGTTGGGGACCGCCAGGGATTTTATTGGTGACTTCAAACACGGGGAGAGAAGCTCATGAGTATTCGGTTCAGGTTCGCGCTGATGGCAGTTGCCACGTTGAGTGCTTGTGTTGCGCTTGCTCAGGCAGTCAGCCAGGCCGCCGACGCATTGCCGCAAACGGCCAAGCCATCACCCACGAGCGCCGGAGGGGTGATGGTCTTTATCGATCCGTTGACCGGCAAGACCCGAGAACCTGACGCGGGCGAAGTGGAGCAATTGCTTCGACAGCGCGCCCTCGCCCTGCCTCAAAGTTCGCTCAACGCACCCTCTTCGACCATCAGCGTGCCCGGTGGTGGCGTTGGTTTGATGCTTGACGACTCATTCCATAACTACATGGTCGTCACCAGAAAGCCAGACGGCACCCTGCTGATGGACTGTCTTCCAGACGGGAAGGCGGCAGCGGACGCTGTGACCAACGGTTTGAGCACCGGGGAAATTCTGCACAAGAAGGAGGTGCTTGATGTTCAGTAAGCTGCGCCTTGCCGCTGTGCTGGCACTTGGCGCATGCTTGTCATTCGCGACTTTTGCTGCCACGATTACGATTGTCAATAATGATTTGGCGGGTGTTGGATTCAATGATCTGACGGTGGTCGCCCCGGTGGGGGGCAATACAGGTACGACGCTGGGCCAGCAACGCCTGATCGCTTTCCAGGCAGCGGCCAACAAGTGGGGCAGCACGCTGATCAGCACGGTACCGATCCGCATCAAGGCGCAATGGACGGCACTGAGCTGCACGGCGACGGGCGCAGTGCTTGGAAGCGCAGGCGCGGCCTCCGTCTGGAGAGATTTCGCCGGAGCGCGCGCCGCCGGACACTTGTACGGCAAAGCACTCGCTAACAAGCTCTACGGGTCTGATCTGAACCCGGACCCGGTTTGGCCCGACATCAGCGCCAACTTTAACGTCAACCTGGGACAGCCCGGTTGTCTGACCGGCTTCCCTTTTTACCTCGGACTGGACAACAACCACGGTGCAAATGTCGATCTGGTTACTGTCCTGCAACACGAATTTGGGCATGGCCTTGGGTTCCAGACTTACACCAGTGGATTGACCGGTGTGCAGTACGGCGGTTACCCATCCATCTGGGATGACTACCTGCTTGACACCTCGACCGGCAAGACCTGGACCGCCATGACTGATGCCGAACGGGTGACGTCGGCGCTTAACACCGGCAAACTGGCCTGGACCGGCAGCAACACCAACGCAGCGGCAACACGCGTGCTGCAAGCGGGGTCCCCGGGGCTGACGGTGTACACGCCTGCATCTGTCGCAGGCAGATATCTTGTGGGGACCGCCGCTTTTGGCCCGGCGCTTTTTAGCCCCGGCATTTACGGCGAAGTGGCCCAGGTGATTGACACGACGTCCGGCGGACCGGCTTGCGGTCCCCTTTCGGCGCGTGATGCAGCCGCCGTCTACGGCAGGATCGCGCTCATCGATCGCGGAATTTGCACCTTTGCGGTCAAGGCGGTCAATGCGCAGGCAGCAGGCGCCACCGGCGTCATCTTTGCAGACAATGTGGCCGGCTCGCCTCCTGCTGGTATGGCAGGAACCGACGCTTCCATCACCATTCCCTCGGTTCGAATCACACTGGCGGATGCGAACACGCTCAAGGCTGCGCTGGCCACGCCGCCGATGATCGTGAACATCGGCGTCAATCTCGCCATTCGCGCCGGCGCCGACGCTGGTGGACGTTCGCTCCTGTTCACACCCAATCCGTACCAGAGCGGATCGTCGGTTTCGCACTGGGATCTTGGTGCGTTCCCCAATCAACTGATGGAACCGATCATCAACGGGGATCTGACCCACGCGGTAAAACCGCCCTATGACTTGACCGCCCCCTTGCTGAAGGACATTGGATGGGATTTGGCGACCGACTTGACGCCTATCCTGATGTTGCTGCTCGATTGATTCGCTTCAGTTCTTGGACCTGCAATCCTGGTTCTACGGCCATCAAGGTTGAAGCAAACCGCGCCCACTAGAATTCGGGGCCAACTTTCGGCATGATGTCCCCTGGAATTTATCTGTGTCTTTTGCCAACGAAACCCGCCGCCGCACCTTTGCCGTCATTTCCCTCCCGGACGCGGGCCCTGTGGTCTTGCGTGAAACCTTTTAGATCAATGGCGATATCGATTTCAAGGCTTCTGCACAGTAGCGTGATCGCCTTGTCGGATTGATTGCGGACGTCGATAAACCGGTCGAATGCCGCGGCAATCCGTTGCCGCATGCCGTCGTTCGAATCCGGGCCGAAAGAAAATGCCAGCAGTTCGAACCGGTGTTTATCGTGTTGCTCAAAAAGCTCCGCCATCAGGTAGGCCGTGGCGTGGTTGTGATAGTCGGCCGAGAAGAAGCCAATGCGAATCTTGTCCCCTTTGGGACGCCTGGGGATGCTTCCGAGTTCAATTTTGGCCTGGTGATTGGCGCAGACATTGATTTCTGCCACCTGGCGCTGCAATGGCAGAGAACCGGACAGGGCAAGAACCGGAAACTGCGGTGAAGCCTTGTCCCCCCGTTGAATCCTCCGGACCAGCTCGGCGGTTTGACTTTCCACGTCACGCCAATCGCAGATGCGCGTCTTGGTATGCAGTCGCCGCCCATAAAGCAGGCTGGATGGCGTGGCCCGGTCGTGGCGATCAATGCCTTTAATTGCGAAAGAGTACGAGCCATGAAAGATAGCCTATCAGGATGACGGCGATTGGAATCAGCGCCTTGACAAACTTGTGTGAGGTGGCAATGAGCTGGCTGCTCCGTCCCTGAAGTTGTTCTGCCTGAGCCTGAAGTCGTTCGGCACGCTCGAACTGCGTCCTGGCGATGGCAAACTGTTCTTTTTGTGTGGCCAGGGACTCGGCCTGTCGCTCCATCATCGCCAACTGGATGTCACGAATTTCCGTGACGACTTTCAGCAATTGCTCGGTTTGAAGTTCTGTCATATTGCACCCATGAAAAGTCGAAGCCCCGCAAATGCGGACCGCAGGCTGAACCGCACTGTTCGAGTCTTGCGCGAAGGAGGGGGCTGACGTATGCCACGTCAAGATTCTCTTCTGAAATTATGGGACCCCAGCCTTCATAGCACGGCCGTCGAGACTCAAGGAACAGCCGCGCACCCGCCAAAAGAAGCAATTTTGTCATCCATTCTTGTCCATAGGCTGAACTGTTCAAGTTCGGCCACGTCATGCAGCCCGCTGAAGATGCCCTGGACCTCTCCGGTGTCGTGTGTCTTGCCGGCGGCTCGGTCTCTGCAATATGTACGCAATAGCTCATTTGGCAAATACTGGATCGACAAGTCTATGGTACGTCTGCCGATGTTCTTCGCTTGAGCGCTCTCCTTCACCCCACGTCCGAACCATTCGTCAAATTGTTTCTGACCAATAAGGAGCTCGGATATCGGCATCGGAGGAATCGCGGTTGTGAACTGATCGTACGGGTCATCTCCATGCGATAGATACAGACCGTCTTCGACAAAGTACGGCTGCGCGTGGCCGGCATGAGTGACCAACTGGACAGGAATATTGACTGTCCTGAGAATCGATCTCAGAAATCCAACCGTTCCCCGGCACCCCGCAGTCCGATGCTGTATTCCATCTGATGGCCTGCTACTCATCGGAGTTCCGGCGAGCATATTCAAGACTGGAGGCAGCCCTCGATACTGCCACTGGTCAACTGCGCCAGCCGCTTCCAGTTTGCCCGTGAAGTGAATCAGGTTGCTTCTGCACCAATCGACAAGATTGGCGATTGTTGCTGGACGGTTTGAGGAGTCGATAATCCCGTCGAACAGGAAGCTCGACCCAGTCGCCGGCGAACACGGCAACGCATTGCCATGCATCGCAGTTATCTCATAGCCTCTTTCCTTTACGTTCCAGTTGAACATTTGACTGCTGTGGAATAGCTGGGTAAGAGCGCCAGCGCTATATCCAATGAGGGACCATTGCACCCTGTTCCCAATTTCCACCGCCAAGCTTTGTGCGATATACGCCAGGAACATATTCCACGCATCCGCATGGTCCAGAATCTGAACAACCGGTTCATCATCCGCAAGACTCTTCCAATTCGTCACAGGGTCAGTTGTCATGATGCTGTCTGAGTCCCACGCCTTCCGGAAAGCACGCTCCAGGTCGCGCTTCATGTCTGGATTCCACAACGGATAAGGCAGAGACAGCCCGGCAGTGGTCTGCCACATTATCTGGAACGTGATCGACGGGTGTGCGTGGAGCCATGAGAAGACATCGGGCAGTGTCGTCCCAGTCGCGATAAAGCCGCTGATTTGGTTTCTCGCTTTTCTCGCAGAACGATCTATTTCGCTGCGAATGTCTCCGACGGTGTTTCGAAAAGTTTGATTCACCTCATCTATCTTTCGTCTCGCATCGCTGAACGCAGCGTCCGCAATTCTTCGTGCTTCAGTCGCGACACGGTTTGCCTGACGCGCTGCTTCGGCCGCAATTGCGTCTACTTGTTGCTGTGCTGCTGCTGCTGCCTCGTCCGCGATGCGTTTCGCTTCCGCAGCGGCTTCGTCGGCCTTTCGTTTTGCCTCCGCAGCGGCATCGTCGATCTTTCTCCTTGCGTCTTCAGCGTCATCATGGAAATCGTTCGCAGTTTGCTCTACGGCTCGTCCGGCGTCAGCTAAAAGTCCCATCGTGTTTCCTCCTATCAATCACTAGTCTTCGGCCACGGGGTGAGTTGCGCACCCAATTCTTCAGAGCGAGATTCTTGCAGAGCCTTTTCCCAGGACAGCGTAAGCTGCAAGCCGCCGAACGTTTGAGTTAAAAGGCGCGCGGTAGCGCGTCCTGCTTGACCGATGGGTTGGGCGGCAAAGCCTTGATGGAGCGAAGAATAGCCCGCGTAACAGCCTCTCTTTTCGGAAGATCGTCCATTCTATTTGGCGTGTCAATATTCAGAGCAAAGAAAACTGGGCCGGTTGGCCACTCAACCCATCCGACCCACCAACCCATTCGCCCTTCCCACCCGGTCTTGGCACGTAGTATCCAGTCGCGCCCAGCCTCGACGATCATGATGTCTTTAACCAAACGCTGGTGTTCTACGCGAAACGGCAGTTCATTTCTATAAAGGCGTTTTAGGAAGGAAATCTGCTCATATGCTGAAATTGCAAGATTGCCATCGACCCAGTAGTCGCCATGCTTGGTAGATGGGTCGGCGTTTCCGTAGCTTAGTTTTTTGAGATAGTCTCTTGCTCTGTCTTCGCCGATTTGCTTTGCAAACAGCTCATATACCCAAACAGCAGAGTTGCGCATGGCTGATCGCAGGTCCTGGTCTTGATTGTGTGCCGCGAAACCTCTAACAACCCCATCCCATTTAAAAACCTGAAACTCATCACGAACAGCCACCGCATCCAGCGCCAAGAGAGTATGTGGAATCTTGAATGTGGAAGCAGGTGAGTAGCGCTTTTTGGCCCGATTTTCATCATAAACGGATGTAGATCGAGAGGTTGTACGTTCGTCTGCCACGACGATTGTGCCTTGAACATCGAACTCACTGAAGATATTTCCCCAATCAGAACGGTCTTGCGCCTTTTCTTGTGCATGGCTGAGAGAGACGAGTAAAAAAACTGAGACTAGGAGTGCAATGATTCTGGCTTTCACAAGGTTTCCTTTGACGCCCAACGTGGAAGTAACCGGCGCCCGCGCGAGCCTGCTAGTTCGGAGGCGCCTCGCTTACCGGGCGTCCGGTTCACCGGAGTGTTAAAGCGAATGGCATGAACTCCACATTTCATTTTTCTTCTTCCCTCATAAGCTTGAACAGTGCCGTCATTACGTGATCGATCTGCGGCGCGGACATCCACTCCTTTTCGAACAGGACTTCACCAAGTAATCGATGCCCGTGACCGTCAAGTTCCTGATGCACTTGGCAGGCTAATGCCTCCGCAAGTTGTGCTTCGGTAATGAAGCCCAATTCCACGGCGATTTGTCCAAAACGCGGACAATACTTCTGAGAGATCTTCTTGCGCATGTCATTGGTCATGATTTGATCGCTCCAATTTAGCTAAAGTTGGGTTATTTTGGTCGCAACTGGGTCAGTATGCCAAGGAGACAAGAGCAATGCGAGCTCTAACGAGGCAGTGCAAAAACCATCAGACCCGCACCACTAGCCTCAATCCAGGGGTACTTCACCCCTTGCTCGAAGTGCGTTCGTTGAATATTGCGCGATCTGAGCGGTCGAATTTTTTGCTTCATAAACGTCTCTCCGTCAAAAAAGGGCTTTTGCACAGTCTCAACGTTTGACATGAGGAGCGGCCGCAAGCAGGCGAAGCCTGATTGTGGACGCCCCCTCGATGGAAGGGTTAGGCGGCACTGCGGTAGTGCCACTCAGTCGATGAATTTCCAAGTGTCCGCTCCATCGAACCGGCGTACCTGAACGGACTCTAGTAGGCGCGGATCAAAATTATTCAGGTTGACCCCGTGCTTGCCACCTGGCTCGGGAACAAGTGGCTCCCAATGCGTGGAGCATCCGCAGGTCTTGCAGCGCAAATTGCGAAGCGTCTTGTCGCCCCAGATGTACTCGGCCGTATTCTCCGGGTGTCCTTCTATCCGAACGGTTCCGAACTCGTAGTACGCCCAAAGTCCGCCAAGGCGCCGGCAGATCGAACAGTTGCACTTGGTCGCCTTCTCCGGCGCCGAGGGCAGCGTGAGACGAACTGCACCGCAGTGACATGAACCTTGTAGCAGTTGTTCCTTGGACATGGTGGACTCGCTTTGGTTTCCTGTGCCGGCTAACGTTGAAGTTGAGCCGCAGACCGAGGCTTGCCGAGGGCTATCAGTTCGAACACCCAGTTCGGCCTTGCAGCGCGCACGACTACGCCGCCTCAAGCATGAATTCAACCTTTACGGCCTCAAAGGGGAACACAACACCCCCCTCTGCCGCACGACTGAGAACACCTGCATCCAACAAGGCCACTACGTCCCCGTGCACAGCCTTCACGTCACGCCCGACGCGTCTGGCCGCCTCGCGGATAGACATGGCACCCGCGCCGCACATGGCTTTGAGCAACTCCCATCGTTTGACTGTCAGCACCTGCCACAGCAGCTCGGGCGTGGCAAAGGCAATGCGAGCCTCACGCTCAGCGCGGCCGGATTTGATGGCCCGGGCTGCATCCGCAAGCGTGTCCGCCAGGGAACGAACCTCAAGAATGACTGTGTTCATGATTCCACCTCGTAATATCAGCATTGAAGTCGAGCACCAACTGTTCCGGCGTTGAGAAGGCATAGTCAAGCTCCTGCCCTCCGAAGTGCCGGTGATCACCCTTACCTCGTTCGTTGTCATATCTCAGCACGCACTCCCCACCAACAACATAAGCGAGACGATATTTGAACGCATGCTCAGAAGGTGGGACAGGCTCAGGGACTCGCCATACGGCCACCTCTGCGAATGCGTCGGGAGCAAGGACAACGCGACGGCGAATTAGCGGGACCGACTTCATGTTGGACATTATGACAACGCGGAGGCGCTGTTGTCAATGAGTCCAACAAATTTCACTTCCCCGGCGAGGCCGAACGTAGAGCTAACCGGCTCGCCGCAGCCTTATCGCGGCGAGTACAGCGACCGAAGGGAGCGAGGTTGAGCGCCATGTTACACAGCACCACTCTTCAAGCGCGCGAGTTCTTCGGCAGTAAGTACCGTTGGACCCACTATGGGGGTACCAGATTCAATAAATAGTTCCGATTTCCTGTACCGACCGCTGATGCGCGTTGAGAGAACGATCCAGAGAAATCGCAGGATGGAAACAAAAAGTCCATTCGACTTCGGTTTCGGTTCTCCTGTCGCCGTATCAGTATTCACTTTGGCAACGCTTTTCCCGAAGTCGGCGTCCATCCGAGAGCGATCGAGCGATGAGTGAATAAGACCAATGAAGGGGACTTTGGGGTTGAGCAGGGTGTTCCCGATAGGAGTTTTGCAGCATGCCGCATACCACCGAACTAAGCCGTTCTCGCTGAACCGTACTGCTGCGAGATGTTCTTTTCCCTGGGAGAACGTCAGGCGTGGCTGAGCCACCTGGACGATCTCGGTCCCGCCTTGGATATCCAGCACTTCGCTAGGTCGCCCAAGAAAATGTGCGAAGGCGCGACAGTCGGTGCAATAACACACGACGCGATTGCTGGTTCCTTTACCGCTTAGCTGCCCGCGTACGGTGCCGCATTTGCATTGAATTCGGTGCATATTAATCATCCGTTTGTGAAACGTGCCGGTCTATACGTGCCGTATAACGTTCGAGGCAACCGGATTGCCGCTTGCGGCAGGTTCGGTTGCCCGAAGGGTTAGACCGAATTTTGTTGGAGTTCATCCGAGAGGCCCGGGGTTAAGCCGCCACATCGACAACGTGAGCGCCGATGCGAAAGATACCCATGCCAGATACGGAAAGAGCAACGCTGCCGAAAGCCTGCTGACTCGCCAGAACAGGCCAATGGTTGCAGCGATAAGGACCCAAAGCAGAAGTATCTCGGCGAAGGCCAGGCCACCCTGACGCAAGACAAAGAACAACCAGGTCCATAGGGCGTTAGCGGCCAACTGGAAGACAAAGACAAGCAGCGCACTCTTGGCGCCCGCAAAGCCGTGCACTCGCCAAACCAGCCATGCCGATATGCCCATGAGCACGTACAGAACGGACCAGACTGGAGCAAACAGCCAGCCCGGGGGTGCCCATGAAGGCCGAACAAGCTCCCCATAGAATGCTCCCGCTCTTGCCGACGCGAACCCTCCGACAGCAGCTGCGGCGAACGTTAGCAGCAGCCAACCGAGCAGTCCTAACGCTTGGCGAGTCTGTGAAATAGGAAGCTGATGCATCACATGCGGTCTAACGTTCGAGGCCGTTGGCATACAACACGCGCCGCGAAGCGGCAACCTGTTGTTGTGTATCCGCGTGGGCCGACCAGTTAAACCGCGGCATTGATCACGGCCTCGACTTGGTACCCATCTGGATCAATGACGAAAGCAGCATAGTAGTTTTCGCCGTAGTGTGGGCGGAGGCCGGCCGGACCATTGTCCTTGCCACCATTCTCCATCCCTGCGGCGTGAAAGCTAGCAACGACCTCACGGCTCGCGGCGGCAAATGCAATATGAAATCCCGGTCCTGGGGATACCACCGGAACTCGACTGAGCTTGATTGCGAACTTGTCGCCACCGCCCGGGGAACCATACCCAACGCCATGTTCGTGTGCCCATACGCGAACATAGCCGAGCGCTGAGAGAACTGCGTTGTAAAAGCGGTCGGAGCGCACGATGTCAGTGACCGGCAACGAAAGATGGTGCAGCATGTGCATAGGCAAGTGCTGAGCGGATTAGCTTGATGCAGCTCGTCGGATAAGCAGGCAGTCCCAGTTTATCCGACCGGATAAGACGGTGCGACCTGCCGCGCGACGGATGTCCGGCGACCCGCTTGACACTGGGCCTGCAAGGCTTGATACCGCATGTTCATCCATATTTGAACTCCCGTGAACCCCGTCGCCTATCTCACTCATTCGAAGCGTCTGCTGGAGCAGGTGCGCTGGGCCTTACGTTACAAACACTATAGCCTGAATACCGAGCCGTCTTCCCTGCACTGGGTTCGCTTTTGCCTGCGCTGGCAGGGTGGCGACAGGGGTGACGCAATTTCTGACCCGACCTGGAGAATTCGCTTCTGCAAACTTGCTGGCATGGCAGATATGCCCTCGCCATAACCCCGCCGTTTAGAATCCGAGGCCCTCCACCCGCGTGGAGTCAACTGGAATTTATCTGTGTCTTTTGCCAACGAAACCCGCCGCCGCCGCACCTTTGCCATCATTTCCCACCCGGACGCGGGCAAGACCACGCTGACCGAGAAGCTGCTGCTGTTCTCGGGCGCGATCCAGATCGCCGGCTCGGTCAAGGCGCGCAAGGCAACGCGCCACGCCACCAGCGACTGGATGGAAATCGAAAAGCAGCGCGGCATTTCGGTCGCCTCCTCGGTGATGCAGATGGCGTACCGCGACCATGTCATCAACCTGCTCGACACGCCCGGCCACAAGGACTTTTCCGAAGACACCTACCGCGTGCTGACGGCGGTGGACTCGGCGCTGATGGTGATCGACGCGGCCAATGGCGTCGAGGCGCAGACCCGGCGCCTGATCGAGGTCTGCCGCCAGCGCGACACGCCGATCATCACCTTCATCAACAAGATGGACCGCGAGGTGCGCGACCCGCTGGACATTCTGGACGAAGTCGAGCGCGAGCTGGGCATGCCCTGCGTGCCGATGACCTGGCCGGTCGGGCAGGGCAAGACCTTTGGCGGCATCATCAACCTGCGCACCCAGACCATGACGGTGTTCGAGTCCGGCAGCGAGCGCCTGCCGCAGGATTTCGATGCCATGCCACTGTCCGATCCGGCGGCGCTGAAGGCGCGTTTTGGCCACGAGTGGGATACCGCGCTTGAGAGCATGGAGCTGGCCACCGGCGCCTCGCCGGCGTTTGACCGCGAGGCCTTTCTGGCCGGCCGGCAGACACCGGTGTTCTTCGGCTCGGGCGTGAACAACTTTGGTGTGATGGAAGTGCTGGACGCGCTGGTGGACCTGGCGCCGCCACCCGGGCCGCGCACCAGCTCATTGCTCGTCAACCAGCAGCCGGTGATCCGGGTGGTGCAACCCGAAGACGAGGCGTTTTCCGGCGTGGTCTTCAAGGTGCAGGCGAATATGGATGCCAACCACCGCGACCGCATTGCCTTTGTGCGCATGGCCTCGGGCAAATACACGCCGGGCATGAAGCTCAAGGTCATGCGCACCGGCAAGGAGCTGCGCCCGACCAGCGTGGTGACCTTCATGAGCCAGCGCCGCGAAGCCGTGAACGAGGCCTACGCCGGCGATATCGTCGGCTTTACCACCCACGGCGGCGTGCAGCTGGGCGACACCATTACCGACGGCTCGGTCAACCTGCAGTTCACCGGCCTGCCGTTTTTTGCGCCCGAGCTGTTCATGACCGTGGTGCTGAAAAACCCGCTGCGCACCAAGCAGTTGCAGCAAGGCCTGGCGCAACTGGGTGAAGAAGGCGCGATCCAGGTGTTCCGGCCCGAGGTCGGCGGCAACATGCTGCTCGGCGCGGTCGGCCAGTTGCAGTTTGAGGTGGTGCAGCACCGCCTCAAGGGCGAATACGACGCCGACATCCGGCTCGAGGGCAGCCAGTACACCGGGGCGCGCTGGATCACCGCCGACACGCCGGCCGAGCTCAACACTTTCTGCAACGCCTACCCGATGCGCATGGCGCGCGATGCCGCCAACACGCTGGCCTTCCTGTGCACCTCGCCGTACGATGTGCGGCTGGCGCAGGAGCGATTCCCCAAGATCCACTTCCATCCGCTACGCGAGCACGCCGGGCTGGCGCTGCAGAGCGCGGGCTGACTCCGGTTCAGCGCAACTTGATCCAGTCCACAATCGACTTGACCACGTCTGCCTCCTGGCCATTGAAGCCATGGTGCGCCCACTCCGCGCAGGGGTCGCCGCGTGTCTGTCCACCCTTGAATGACACCAATGCTTTGCGCGGCGATGCCGTCAACTTGTCCACCAACGCCGCGGCTGCACCGTAGGGGCACAATCTGCAGCCGTCTTCTTCATGGTGTACCACGAGCACTGGCATCGCAATGCGATCGAGCGCCATAGCCGAAATAGGCGTCAAAGCAGACACATCCGCAGAACTCAGAATCGATGCGGTCAGCACCACACCGTCGGGACCTCCGCTGGACGACGTGGTCTGGGTTGCCACGTAGGCGGCAGAGAGCGTGCCCATGCTGGTACCCACCAGCCAGACCGGGCCCGGCTGCTTGGCGCGCAACCAGGCAATCACCGCCTTGATGTCGGCAACGTGCTCTGGTGTCTGGCGAAATCCATTGAGGAATGGCTTTGTCTGGTGATCGGAAGGCGCATCCACTATGGCGATGGCCAGACCCCGTTGCAGGTACAGATCGCGCGTTCGAATCACAAAATTGTCGGCTGCCCAGCGCGGCATGTACCCGCCAGTTCCCATCTGAATGCCTCCGTGCCCACCGGCTATCAGAATGACCGCCGCCTCAGGGGAAGCAGGGGACTGGTACAGAAACCGCTGCGTCACCCCGGCACGCGTCGGTATATCCACCACCTCCGCCCCAGTCTGGGCCGACGTGAATCCCGCCCCCAACAACAACGCAATGCCTGCAAACAACATCCGGACCAGATACATGGGGTGCTCCCTTCAAATCAAAGCTGGAAAATCGTATTCCACTTTGCACCGAGCCGCAAGCCCAAACCCTGGAACGACAAACATGGATTGCGACGCTGCGCTCGCAATGACAGACAATATCTGCGCAAGATCCTGAAAACTCAATGACCTCAATGAGCCTGCGCCCACTTCACGAACTCCCGCGCGCCGTTGCCGCGCAGATGCATACGGTGTTCAGCGACATCGACGACACCCTCACCACGGACGGGCAGCTCACGCCGCCGGCCTACGCCGCGCTGGATGCGTTGCGCCGCGCCGACTTGCGCGTCATCCTCATCACCGGCCGCCCGGCGGGCTGGTGCGACCACATCGCGCGCATGTGGCCGGTGGACGCGGTGATTGGCGAAAACGGCGCCTTCTACTACTGGCACGACCACGCCGCGCACAAGCTCAAATGCCGGCATCTGCTGGACCAGGCCGCGCGCCAGGCCAACAGCGACCGGCTGGCCGCCGTGCGCGACACCATCCTGCGCGAAGTGCCCGGCTGCGCCGTTGCTTCGGACCAGTTCTGCCGCCTCTACGACCTGGCGATCGACTTCTGCGAAGACGTGCCGGCGCTGCCGGACGCGGCCATCGACCGCATCGTGGCACTGATGGAACAGGCCGGCATGAGCGCCAAGGTCAGCTCGATCCACGTCAACGGCTGGTTCGGCCAGTACGACAAGCTCAGCATGGCGCACTTGCTGATGCGTGAACGCTTTGGACTGGAGCTGGCACAGGAACGCGAGCATTGCATGTTCGTCGGCGACTCCCCCAACGATGCCCCGATGTTTGCCTACCTGCCCCACGCCGTGGGCGTGGCCAACGTCAGCGCCCTGGCCGCTCGCATGCTTGCGCTGCCGGCCTACGTCACGCCGTCACGCGGTGGCGCCGGATTTGCGGAGCTGGCGCAGGCGCTGATCGTTGCGAGAAACTAGACATCTAGATATCCAGATATCGCCTTTTCAGGCCTCCTATCATCTAAAATCCCCGGAACTCAACAGGGGATAGCTATGGTTTCGCGCCGATTGCTGATGGTGTTTCTGACTGCTTTGTGGTTCGGTACCCTGGCAGCACCTGCCCTGGCGCAGCCAGCCCGGGCCCGGGCAACCGCCGGGGTCGATCTTCAGGCGCGGCTCAAGGAAGCGCAGCACGACCCCAAACTGTCCGAATCCCTGTTCAAGATCGGCCGCAAGGTGGCTGCGGTCTGCGACAACTGTCACGGCGCGAGCGGCAACAGCCCGAAGCCGGATATCCCCAATCTGGCCAGCCTGAACCCGGTGTACCACCTCGAACAACTACGCGAATACGCCATCGGTCTGCGCCACGATCCCTTCATGGAAGGCATGATCAAAGTGATGAACAGCGATGAAAAAGTCGGCATGGTGCTGTTCTATGCCGACCAGAAGGTAACGCACAAACCGGTCACCAATCCCGCACTCGTGGCCCATGGCAAGGCGTTCTACGAGAAGGCCTGCATGCGTTGTCATGACGAAGATGGGCACGGCGACGAGAAAATTGCCCGTGTTGCCGGGCAGCAGCCGGTTTACCTGCGCGTCTCGCTCCAGCGCTACCGTGCCGGAAGCGGCGTGCGCCTGAACGCCGACATGGCAAAAAATGCCCAGAAAATGACGGATACCGACATCGAGGCGGTCGTCGCCTACGTGATGTCCATGAACTAGCGAGCCGCTTGCCCTGGTGGGGCTGGATAATCCCCACCCTATGGCACTTATTACCTTTCTGAACGCGCAACTGGCCTTTGGCCACGTGGCGCTGCTTGATCACACTGACTTTGCTCTGGAGACCGGCGAGCGCGTCGGCCTGATCGGGCGCAACGGCGCAGGCAAATCCTCCTTTCTCAAAATCCTGGCCGGGCTCGAAAAAGCCGACGACGGCACCTTGCAACTGCAGCAAAATCTGCGCCTGGCGTATGTTGCCCAGGAGCCGGTGCTGGCTCAGGATGCTACTGTTTTTGTAGCTGCCAGCGCAGGTCTGTCGGGTGTTGTAGCACTGATTGATCAATATTGTGAGGGCATCGGCGATCTTGACGCGCTGCAAAGCGCGATTGAAGCGCAAGACGGCTGGAACTGGGAGCAGCGGGTGACGGAGACCCTGCACCGCCTGCATCTGGACGAGAACGCGGTGGTCAGCACGCTCTCGGGCGGCACCAAAAAGCGCGTCGCCCTGGCACAGGCGCTGGTGGCCCAGCCCGACGTGCTGCTGCTGGACGAGCCGACCAACCACCTCGATCTGGACTCGATCGAGTGGCTGGAAGACCTGCTGATCGGCTTCAAGGGCAGCGTCGTCGCCATTACCCATGACCGGTCTTTTCTGGACCGGGTGGCGACGCGCATCGTCGAGCTGGACCGGGGCATCCTGCGCTCGTATGACGGCAATTTTTCCCAGTATCAGTTTCTCAAAGAGGAGCAGCTGGCGCAGGAAGCGGTGATCAGCGCCAAGGCCGACAAGCTGCTGGCGCAGGAAGAGATCTGGATTCGCAAAGGCGTCGAGGCGCGGCGCACGCGCAGCCAGAGCCGCATCGTGCGGCTGGAGAAGCTGCGCGCCAGCCGCAAAGCGCATCGTGAAGCGGTGGGCAAGGTCAAGATGGATGTGGCCGCTGGCGTGCTGGGCGGCAAGCTGGTGGCCGAGCTGACGCGCGCCAGCAAGTCTTTCGGCGACAAGCTCATCATCAAGGACTTTTCGGCCACGGTGCTGCGCGGCGACAAGATTGGCTTGATCGGGCCCAATGGCGCCGGCAAGACGACGCTGCTGAAACTGATTCTGGGCGAGTTGCAGCCCGACAGCGGCAAGGTTCGCCAGGGTGCGAATTTGCAGGTGGCGTATTTCGACCAGATGCGCAATGCCCTCGATCTGGATGCCACGCTGGTCGACTTCATCAGTCCGGGCAGCGAGTGGATCGAGATCGGCAACCAGCGCAAGCACGTCAAGAGCTACCTCGGCGACTTTCTGTTTTCTCCGGCGCGTGCCAACTCCCCGGTGCGCTCGCTCTCGGGAGGTGAGCGCAACCGGCTGCTGCTGGCGCGCCTGTTTGCGCGCCCGGCGAATGTGCTGGTGCTCGACGAGCCGACCAACGACCTGGACATCGAAACCCTGGAACTGCTCGAAGAGTTATTGCAGAACTACGAAGGCACGGTATTTCTGGTAAGCCATGACCGCACCTTCCTGGACAACGTGGTGACCAGCACCATCGCCTTCGAGGGCGATGGGCTGTGGCGCGAATACGAGGGCGGTGTGCAGGACTGGCTGATCCAGTCGAAACGCAGCAAGGAGATCCAGATTGCTACAAGTTCGATAGCTGCCAACGCACAGCAGACGGGCACCAAGGGCCAAAAATACAGCAAATCTTCGGAAGTCAAGAAGGCCGTGACACCGCAAAAGCTGAGCAACAAGGCGCAGCGCGAGCTCGACACCCTGCAGGCCAGGATCGACCAGCTGGAGCAGGAGCAGGCGGCACTGAGGGCCGAGCTGGCGGACGCCAATCTTTATGCCAGGGACCCGGCACGCGCCACCGAGCTTTATACGCGTGACGCTGCGATTGAAGAAGACATGCTGGCTGCAATGACCCGCTGGGAAGAGCTCTCCGGCAGTTGACTCGCAAGCCGTGTGCGGAGTCTGGCATCATGCGGCGCATGGACGCCAGCCTGCCCCCCCTGATCGCTGCCCTGCTGGAGCCGCAGCGCTATCCCGGTTCTGTGCCAGCGGTTGAGCTGGTGCAGACCCACATCTCGTGGGTGCTGCTGGCCGGAGATTTCGCCTACAAGATCAAGAAGCCCTTGAAGCTGCCGTTTCTGGACTTCAGCACGCTGGCGCAACGCCAGCGCTATTGCAAAGACGAGTTGCGCCTGAACCGCCGCTTTGCCCCCGACATCTATCTGGAGGTGCTCGGTATATTCAACACGCCGCAGGATCCGCAATGGCACGGCAGCGGCGAGCCGATTGAATACGCCGTCAAGATGCGGCGCTTTGATGAAGCCGCCCGACTGGACCGGGTCTGCGCCCGCGGCGAACTGCAGCCCCGGCATCTGTCGGACCTGGCCGAAACGCTGGTGGCCTTTCACGCGGCTGCGGCAACGGCGCCAGTCACGTCGCACTTCGCTCTGCCCGGAGAAATTCTGACCGAGGCGCTGGACAACTTTGAGGTTCTGTGCCGCGAGTTGCCGCAGGATGACCTGCGGGCCAGGCTTGCGGCCTTGCGCAGCTGGACCGGCACGCAACACCAGCAACTTGCCGTGCTGATGCAGGCACGCAGGCGGGCCGGGCGGGTGCGCGAATGCCATGGCGACCTGCATCTGGCGAATCTGGTGCTGATCGACCAACGCGTACGCCTGTTCGACTGCCTCGAATTCAATGAAGACTTGCGCTGGATCGACGTGGCGAGCGAGCTCGCGTTCACCTACATCGATCTGCTGGCGCATGCCCAGCCGGGCTTGGCGAACTGGTTTCTGAATGAAGTGTTGAGCCGCAGCGGCGACTACGAGGCGGCAGCGCTGCTGCGCTTTTATGCCGTCTACCGCGCCCTGGTGCGGGCCAAGGTGGCGGCGCTGCGGGCGGCGCAAACGCAAGGCGACGAGCGCGAGGCTCTGTCCTATATCGCGCTGGTCGAGCGCCTGGTGGCCCGGCCTGCCGCGCGGCTGGTGATCACGCACGGGCTGTCGGGCTGCGGCAAGACCGTCGCCAGCGATGCAATGCTGCAGGGTGACCCGCATGCGGCCACCTTGCGTTTGCGCTCGGACGTGGAACGCAAACGCCTCTTCGGGCTGAGCGGCACGACAGCCAGTGGCTCGGCCCTGGACGGCGGTATTTACGCCCGCGACGCCCATGCCCGCACCTACGCCCACCTGCAGTCGCAAGCTGAAATGCTGCTGCGCGCCGGCTGGTCGGTGATCGTGGACGCCACCTTCCTGAAACGCGCCGATCGCGCGGCCTTCGCAAAGCTGGCCAAAGACACGGGCGCCGCGTTCAGCATCCTGGCACCGGTGGCGACACCGGCGCAGTTGCGCGAGCGCATCCTGGCCCGCAGCGCCGGCGGGCAGGACGCCTCCGAAGCGACGCTGGAGGTGCTGGCGCGGCAGATGCAAACCGTTGAGCCGCTGGACGCGGATGAGCTGCTGTCAGTCGTAGCCTGTTGATGGCGGGCGTGGGGTAGACGCCGGCCGCTCCGCGTCCTTCGGTCATTTTGATGTCGCGCCCAACTTCTACCTCACCCCCGCCTTGCGCTGTTGCCACCCGATCCGATCTGGATGGTCATTGGGACAGCGGTGCCAATTACTGTTTTAGACACATACCGGTCAGTCGAGTTTCGGAACTACCTGCTCTAAACCAGTCGTCGAAGATGAGATCAGACGGCTGACCTATTGTGTGCAGACCATCCAGATCGTAACGAACACGGTCATTAGCACCAAAAAAGATTGCTTCACCCAAAGAAATGGAATTTAGACATGCAAATCAAATTCGTTGATGGTTGTCAATGAACATATGAGCCAGGTTGATAGCATGAAATTGTGGGTGTCTTGCCCATGAGTTTGTCTTGAAGGAGCATCTTGATGTACCAAACCCATGCCCTGCGCCGCCTCCTGCGTTTGATCTTCCTGTCCAGCGCACCTTCCATTCATGCAGCCTTGGTGGCGTTGATGGCCGGCCTAGTCGCGGCTGCCTGTGGCGGGGGTGGCGAGGTGGTGCGCCCGGTCTACGACGTACCGGTTCCCGCGCGCCTCTCGGGCGTCCCGGCCTTCGACCGCATCGGCCAGGGCGACGGCCACAGCTGCATGCTCACGCCGGCAGGCCAGGCTTGGTGCTGGGGGCTCAACGACGCCGGCCAACTGGCCTCTGCGTCGCGTGCGGTCTGTGGCGACGACGATATGTTTCCCTGCTCGTCTGTCCCCCTCGCAGTTGGCGGCACACCGGCGTTCGCTTCTGTCGACGGCGGCCGCTTCACAACTTGCGCGCTGGCCGTGGATGGGCGCGCGTGGTGCTGGGGTGGAGTCAACGACCTGGCACCGCAACCCGTACCGACGCCGGTGGGCGCAAGCACCGACCGCTTCGTGCAGATCGACGTGGGCACATTCGGCGGGGATGCCTGTGGCGTCAAGGCCGACGGCAGCGCGTGGTGCTGGAGTGCGGGGTCGCCGTCCACGCTGCGCCAGGTGGCGCCGGGGCTCGCGCTCAAGCAGATCGCGCTGGGTGATCTGCACGCCTGTGCGCTCGACACCGCAGGCCGCGCCTGGTGCTGGCTGACGGTGTCGTATCCGGTGCTCGGCAGTCCCTTCTCCGGCAGTGCAACGACCCCAGTGGCGATCGACGGTGACCGCTTGTTTGAAGGGATCGGCGCAGGCGCGATGTATGCCTGCGCGCGCGAGGCCGACGGAACGGCCTGGTGCTGGGGCAGCGGATCGGTGCTCGGTGTTGGCGATCCCAATGCCTACAGTGTCACGCCGCAGGCGGTGTCAGGGCCAAAACTTATGCAACTGAGCTCGGGCACCTCGCATGCCTGCGGCGTCGCGGTGGACGGTAGCGCCTGGTGCTGGGGCGAGAACCTCGGGGGCCAGCTCGGTGACGGCTCCACCACCTCCAAGGCGGCGCCGGTGCGCGTCAGCGGCGGTCTGGTGTACCGGGCGCTCGACGCGGGTGGTGCGGCCACCTGCGGTATCTCAATAGATGGCTCAGCATGGTGCTGGGGCTGGAATTACTCGGGGGCGGTTGGACAGCCAGTGGTCGTGCGCTGGGTGCCGGCCTGAGACCAGCCCACCACTGGCGGGGCAGGTCAGCAATGCCGATTGCCACGCCAATCGTCTAAGTTGGACTACAAATAAGCTGACCATGCCGGCCGGCAGCAAACGCTGCACAACCGAATTACATTTCGCTCTATTGCTGACGTACACATTTGAAAGACAGTTTCGGAGAAAACTGATCGGCTCCAGAAGACACGTTGCGGTCACCGGACTTTTCAAACTGCTTGCTTCAAACCGGTCACTCAGGGCTGTAGGTTAACGGCAAGTTTTCGTTATTGTTGAAATACACATAAAGCTCAAGTGTCGTATGTGCCTTTACGTCGATCAATTCTCAAGAGCGGTAACCGTGACACAGAATCGAAATTGACTGAACAAGATCAGCCCATCGTCATGCTTCAGGGGACTCCATTACGAGACCGTCTTCCAGCGGGGATGGGTGGCCGTGGTTTGGTCAAAGGGATCCGCGGCAGCTTTGTTCTTAGGCTTTAGGGTGACCATCGGTGGTCGTCCTGCTATATTGGCGAATGCCAGAGGTTAGAACGACTATCCGCATCCTTTGAAACCATTGGTCGTTTGCTTCGCCGCATGGGACTTGATCGGTTTGAGGTCGATGTTTCCAAATACGAATCTGGACGGATGCCGGCCTTGTCGTTGCCGTAAGACTGACCTCTTTCAACAGGATGAACACCATGAAACCTCTATCCGGATTCCCACGAAGCTTGGCATGGGCCGCCGTGGCCGCGCTCGCCATGCTCTCGGGCTGCGCCCTGACGGCGACCTACGACGCGGCCTACATCACGGCGCCAGCCACACCGCAGATTGACAAGCTGGCTGGCAAGGCATTGGTCTACACTGTCCAAACCGATGACGATCTGGTCTGGTCAGGCAAGCCTACCAGTTTCACCGGCGGCGGCACCACGCTGTCGATCCCATTGGGGGTGATCGCGCGCGAAATCGCCGCGGTGGTGTTCGGCGACGCCTTCCGCGAAGGCGCAGCCAAGTCCAATGCGCTGACCGGCTCCGCCAGCTACAGGGTGATCGTGCAGCCCAAGGTGGTCGCGTTCAGCTACGAGTACAACGCTTTGAAGAACGCCGGCTTCGCCATCACGCCGACTGCAGTGCTGACGCTGGAGGTGTCGCTGCTCGACCCCGCTGGCAAGCTGGTAAACCAGCGCCACTACGACTCGGGAACGGTCGAGACACCGGCATACTTCTTTTCGGGCGCGCCGGGCAAGGAGATCGGCAAGGCGGCGCACAAGGCCTTGTTTGAGCTGATGACGCGGGCGGCGCAGGATGTGCGCGCCAGCCTGCGCCAAGAGGGCGGAGGCCCGCCGTCCTCGTAACGCGTCAGGGGCTGGGGGCTCGCGGCAGCGGGTGCACCTCCGCCACCTCTGCACCAGTTGGAACGAGTCGTGCCACGAACGGCTGGACAGCGACCAAGTTC
Source organism: uncultured beta proteobacterium (assembly GCA_963810395.1). Classification (GTDB taxonomy): domain Bacteria; phylum Pseudomonadota; class Gammaproteobacteria; order Burkholderiales; family Burkholderiaceae_C; genus Rhodoferax. The sequence continues at coordinate 555,327 of CAWENC010000001.1, forward strand.
TGCGCCGCCACGGAACGCATGGGCTCGGACAAACTCAGCTTTGCGTCATCTCGGCAGCGGAGAGTCTTGGCTGCGAGCCAGTTTTTGTGCATCCTAATTGGAAATGAACTGAGCTGCCGCATTGCTGCCGTTCGCAGCCGTCAGCTTCCGCTGCAACGCGGGTCTACGATTTTCTCCATTCCTGTCGTTCAATTCTGAAAGTCCGGTTCGGAGAAAGTTGGCTGGCTCCAGAAGACACATAAGTGACATTCGACTTCCCGAACTGCCTGCCATATAGATGTCATTGGGCGACGCTAGCCTCGCACAATGCCAAATCGTGACCTACAAGGCGGCTTTCGCTACAGCGAAATTTTCCCGGTTATCTGAAACGGGCTCTGTTTCCTTTGCGAATTGTCAACACCGGGTTCGTTCTTGGTATCAGTATTTTCGTTCGAACCATCTTTAATAAGGAGCGAAGCCATGACTTATCGCCTCACACCAAGGCGCATCAGCGCTGTTCGCTGCGTGACCGGCGTCGTAACCACACTGGCCTTTGCCATGGTTGCGGGTCCGGCGTTGGCGCAGAAGGCAGACCGACCTGAGGTCAAGGTCGGCGATCAATGGCAATTCGCGTTCGGTTACGTTGCCCCGCCGGATCCGAATCGAACTTGGGTAGTCACGGCTGTATCAGCCACCCGGATCGAAGGCGCGGAGAACGGACAGCCGCTAACACTGACCCGAGATTTGAATGAAGTCGACTCACCACGCAGGGCCGACTCCGACACGCAACGACTGAGCTTTCCGCTCGAAGTGGGCAAGCAATGGACTTACACGTCTGACTTTTTGGTCAAGGGTCCCGGGGCGAAAGGTCGGACCGAAGGCAAAGTGACGGTAGTCGGATATGAAAAGGTACGGGTCGGCGCTGGCGAGTTCGACGCCTTCAAGCTTGAATCGAGGTCGGAATACAAGGTCCCGCCCGAGGCTACTGTTTCTAGCGTGTCCACGATGACATACTGGTACGCCCCTGCGGCACGCGCTGTGGTGAGATCGATCTCCAACGATCAACACGGGGGCCGTGTGACCACCGATCTTCTCGGATTCAAGCTCCAGCCCTGACAAGTCAAAATGTGCTGTTACCGGACCGGCCTGACTGGTACAAGCGTGTCAGTCAGACCAATAATTGGTTGGCTCAAAAGCAGGCACCCGCGACCGACTCCTCCCGCTGCGATGCGGCTACCCATCGCGCTTCAAACCGGTCATTCAAAGGACCGCACCGCCCGCCGATCACCCGCACGCAGGGTGGTAGTGGGGTCAGTTCACGCAGCAGCATGCGACTGCTTGTCGAGAAGATCGCGTTATCGACCCGCCTTGATGTCGGCAACCAGCGCCTCGACGATCTGCAGACCTTTGGGGCTGCCTTGCGTCAAGAAGCGACCGGCCACGCCCAGCATGGGCACGCCGTCAATCGCGTAAATGTCGGTCAGTTGCTTTGCCCGGGTCATCCTGGTGGCGGTTGTGAACGAGTTGAAGTGCCCCAAGAATTTGGAACGGTCGACTCCTTGTGCCGCCACCCAGTCTGCAATAGTCGCCGCGTCAGACAGCGTGCGGCGCTCGACGTGAACTGCTGCAAAAACAGCGGCATGCAACTTGTCCACCAGGCTCATGGCATCAAGTGCAAAGTACAGGCGCTGCATTGACTCGAAGTTCTGCAAGAAAGGCACCGGCACACGCCGAACGACGACGCCTTTCGCCGGGCTCTTGGTCCAGGCGCTGAATGTGGGCTCGAACGCGTTGCAGACATGGCACATGTAGGAAAAGAACTCCACCACTTCCACACTGCCTGCGGGCGCCTCCACCGGAGCTCGCTGGTCCAGGATTTGGTAGTCCTTGCCGGCGACAGGTTTTGCGGCTTGGGCACTGGCCAAAGATGTGAGTAAGGTGGACGAGGCCAACGCTGCGCCAGCAGCACCAAGAGAAAATTCACGGCGTTTCATATTCATGCAAGACAACTCCATCAGTAATGCGGCGGCAGTTCGTCGCGTAAGTTCCGGGGCACAGCGCTGCCGGCCGCGTCGCTGCTGCCTTGCCGCAGCTCGGCGATCTCGCGCAGCAGCAGGTCGATTTGCTGCTGCTGGCGCACGATCACCTGATCGAGTTTGTCCAGCAGGTCTTCGGTGAAGCTGGCCTTGATCTCGAGGTCGGTCAGGCGCTGGTCGATGTCGTGTGAGTGTTCCATGCTGCGTCTACTCTACGCCCAGCGCGGCGTGTTTTCGTCCTTGAGCTGTTTTCGCAACTCGGCATAGTCCGGCACCACGGCGCCGACCGTGTTCCAGAAACGCGGACTGTGATCCATGACCCGCAGATGACTGAGCTCATGCACCACCACGTAGTCGATGACCGCCTGCTTGAAGTGCATCAGGCGCCAGTTCAGGCGGATCGAGCCATCGATGTGGGCACTGCCCCAGCGCGTGGCGGCGTTGCTCAAGGCCAGCTTGCGCCACTGCACCTGCAGTTGCGGCGCAAAGTGATCGAGCCGCTGCGTGAACAGGCGCCGCCCCTGGCGCATCAACCAGACCTTCACCGCGTCCCTAATTTGATCCGGCGTGGCGCTGTGCGCCAGGCCGAGGTGCAGGTTCAGGCCGGGTGCGTCGGCAGTGCTTTCACCCGGCCCACCGGCCAGCACCTTGAGTTCAGCCGGCGCGACGCAAACCGCCTGACGCGGGTCCAGCACCACCTTGACCGGTTCGCCCAGAAATGGAATCGTGGTGCCGTCGCGCCACTCGATGCGGTTGGCCACCAGGCGCTGATGGCGCTGCTGAGTCTCGCCCAACTTCTTGACGATCCACAGCGATTTCTCCTGCAGCGCCGCCTCCACATCGCGCAGCGCCACCCACTTGGGCGCGCTCACCACCAGCCCTTCCGGCCCGACCGCAAACCCGATGGTGCGGCGCTGACCGCGTTTGAATTCATAGGCCACCACGGCATCGTGCAGGCAGGCTTCGCGGTTGGCGCGCGGATGGCGAAAGTGGTTCAAGGGTAGGCCTCGGGGTCAATGCGGCGCATCTCGGCCTCGATCCACGCCTCGACTTCGCGCATCAGCTCTTTGGGCTCGCGCCCGACGCTGGGAATAGGCTTGCCGATCGACACATCGACGATGCCGCCGTGCTTGATGAAGCCCTGGCGCGGCCAGCATTTGCCGGACGACACCGCAATCGGAATCACCGGCGCGCCGGCCTCCACCGCGAGACGTGTGCCGGCCGTCTGGTAAGTGCCTTTCTGACCGCGATCGATGCGCGTCCCTTCGGGGAACAGGATGATCCAGGTGCCCTGCGCCAGCAGCCGCTTGCCTTGCGCCACAACGTGCTTCAAGGCCTGTGCACGCGATTCGCGGTCGATGTGGATCATGTCCAGGCGTGCCATCGACCAGCCGAAGAACGGGATGCGCAGCAGCTCGCGCTTGAACACAAAGGCCAGCGGATGCGGCATTAGCGTGGGAAGCAGCAGGGTCTCGAAGGTGGACTGATGTTTGGACAGCAGAATCGCCGGCGTGGTCGCCCCCTGGGGCAGATTCTCCAGGCCGCTGACGCGCACCTGAACGCCCAAAATGACGCGCGTGCCCCAGACCACGACGCGGAACCAGTCGACGGCAAACCACCACACCGTGGTGCGGCGTACCCACAGCGAAATCACCACCAGGGTCAAGCCCCAGGGGATCACCGTGATCAGCAGCCACGCCATGTGCAGAACAGATCGAATCAATAACATTTATATGTTTTAGGCCTCTAGCCTCCGTTGCTATTGCGCAAACAGCTATCATTCAGATAGCACAACAAACCCGACTCAGATTTTGGCAGCTTCCCGCTGGAGCAGAAAATCGGCGAATGCGCCAAGGTCCGCGTGCACCTGAGTGCCTTTCGGAAAAGTTTGCGGCAACTTGCGCGAGCGATAGGCGGCGCCCTTGCCGGTCAACACCAAATGCGGCTCGCAGCCCACGGCGACACCCGCCATCAGGTCGCGCACCGAGTCGCCCACGGCCGGCACGCCGTGCAGGTCCAGACCGTAGCGCTCGCCGATTTGCTCGAACAAACCCGGCCCGGGCTTGCGGCAGTGGCAGCCCTCTTCGGGCGCGTGCGGGCAATAAAAAACCGCATCCACCCGAGCCCCCACCGTCGCCAGCAGCTTGTGCATCTTGGCGTGCATGGCGTTGAGCGTGGAGACATCAAACAGGCCGCGCCCCAGGCCCGACTGGTTGGAGGCGATCACCACATGCCAGCCTGCATGGTTGAGCCGGGCAACGGCCTCCAGCGCGCCGGGCAAAGGCACCCATTCTTCCGGCGACTTGACGTAGTCGGACCGATCCTGGTTCAGGGTGCCGTCGCGGTCGAGGATGACGAGTTTCATGGCGCTGCGGTTCAGGAGGCAAGTCTGGAAAGATCGGCCACGCGGTTCATGGCCTCGTGCAGGACCTTGAGCAGGCCCTGGCGGTTCAGGCGCACGGCCATATCCTCGGCATTGACCATGACGCCATCGAAGAAGGCATCCACCGGCGCACGCAGCGCGGCCAGGGTTTGCAGCGAGGCGGTGTAGTCACCAGCTTCGAACTGCGCCTTCGCTTTGGGTGCTACGTCTTTCATCGCGGCAAACAGGGCGACCTCGGCCGACTCCTTGAGTTCCTTCTCGTTGACATGAGCGTCCACCTCGCCCGCCTTTTTGAGGATGTTGGTGATGCGCTTGTTGGCGGCGGCCAGGGCGGGGGCTTCGGGCAAGGCGGCGAAGGCGCGAACGGCGGAGAGTCGCTTGGGCACATCGCCCAGGCGTTGCGGACGTAGCGCTAGCACCGCATCGACCTCCTGCGCGCTGTAGCCCTGCTCGCGCAGGGAGCCGGAAAGGCGGTCGTAGATAAATGCGGTCAAAAGCTCCGGCGTCTTCTGATCAAGCTGGGATGGCTCTAGCTTCCCGGCTTTCTGACCATCGGGCTTTGTCCATTCACCACCAATCTCATACGGTGAACATGCCTTGAACGAGGAGTCAATCAACCACGAAATATCCAGTGGCAAATCACGCTCACTCAACATCCGGATCACGCCGAGCGCATGCCGACGCAAGGCAAACGGATCCTTGTCACCTGTTGGGACATTGCCGATGCCAAACATGCCCACCAGCGTTTCCAGCTTGTCGGCCAAGGCAACGACAACACCGACCAAATTGCGCGGCAGCTCATCGCCGGCGAATCTTGGTCTGTAGTGATCTTCAATCGCCAAGGCAATGTCTTCGCCCAAGCCATCATGGCGCGCATAGTAGCCGCCCATGATGCCCTGCAACTCCGGGAACTCACCGACCATATCGGTCAGCAAGTCGGTCTTGGCCAGACGCGCCGCGGTATCGGCGGCCTTGGCGAGCGTGTCGCCACCCAATTGCTGACCGATGGCGTTGGCAATGGCGCGCACCCGCGCCATGCGTTCACCCTGCGTGCCGAGCTTGTTGTGATAGACGACTTTCGACAGCCCTTCGACCCGCGACTCAAGCGTTTTCTTGCGGTCCTGGTCGTAGAAGAACTTGGCATCGGCCAGGCGTGGACGCACCACGCGCTCGTTGCCGCCGATCACGGCGCTGGCATCCTTCGGACTGATGTTGCTGACCACCAGAAACTGGTTGCTCAGCTTGCCCGACGCATCCAGCAGCGGGAAGTATTTCTGATTCGCCTTCATCGTCAAAATCAGGCACTCCTGCGGCACTTCGAGGAACTGCTTCTCGAATTCGCAGACCAGCACATTCGGGCGCTCGACCAGGCCGGTCACTTCATCCAGCAAGGCATCGTCTTCAATCGCCCGGGCGCCATGGCCGACTTTAGCCGCGGCGGCGGCGAGCTGGCGCACGATCTCGGCGCGGCGCTCGGCAAAACTCGCAATCACGGCGCCGTCCCGTGCCAGCGTGGCGGCATAGTCGTCGGCATGCGCAATCGGCACCGGCGACAGCTTCGCTTCAAAGCGGTGGCCCTGCGTCGTATTCCCGGCCGTCAGCCCTAGCGCCTTCACCGGCACCACGGTGCTGCCATGCAAGGCCAACAGGCTGTGCGCCGGGCGCACGAAGTTGACGCTGCTCCAACCGGGTAGTGCGCAATCGGTCTCCAACTGGTAGCTCATGACTTTCGGGATCGGCAGCCGGGAAATAGCTTCTTCCAGCGCCTTCTGCAGGCCGGTGTCTAGCGTGGCGCCGGTGACCAGGCTGTCATAGAACAGCGCTTCGGCCTTACCGTCCGGCGCTTTTCTGAGCGCCGCCACCGCAGCAGCGTGGTCTGACAAATCGGCACCCAGGGCCTGCAGTTTCTTCAGCAGCGCCGGCGTGGCGTTGCCTGCCGCGTCGAGCCCGACCGCCACCGGCATCAATTTTTGTTGCGCCGCCTTGTCGGCAGCCTTGAGCCAGACGTGACTGATGTGCGCCGCCAGGCGGCGCGGCGAGGCATAAGCGGTCACCACCGAGTCAGCCGTGGCCAGCCCCTGGGCACGCAACTGGTCGGCCAGCTGGGTGGCAAACGCGTCGCCCAGTTTTTTCAGGGCTTTGGGCGGCAGCTCTTCGACAAACAATTCAACAAGCAGGTTTTTCGTCGTCATAGTCTTTTCTTTTGTACCGTTCGGGCTGAGCTTGTCGAAGCTCTCAGGCTGCCTTCAGCGTCATCTGTTCCACCCACTCGCGCGGCGCCATCGGGAAGCCCAGACGCTCGCGGCTGTCAAAATAACTCTGTGCCACGGCGCGCGCCAGATTGCGAATGCGGCCGATGTAGGCGGCACGCTCGGTCACGGAAATGGCGCCGCGCGCGTCGAGCAGGTTGAAGCTGTGCGCGCATTTCAGCACCTGCTCGTACGCCGGCAACGCCAGTTGCACCTCGATCAGGTGTTTGGCCTGACCCTCATGCGCCGTGAAGGCGGTAAACAGGAAGTCGGCATCGCTGTGCTCGAAGTTGTAGGCCGACTGTTCCTTTTCATTTTGCAGGTAGACGTCGCCGTAGCTCATGGTGTCGGTCCACTTGAGGTTGTAGACGTTGTCCACCCCCTGCAGATACATGGCCAGGCGCTCCAGGCCGTAGGTGATCTCGCCCGTGATCGGCCGGCAGTCAATGCCGCCGACCTGCTGGAAGTAGGTGAACTGCGTGACTTCCATGCCGTTCAGCCACACCTCCCAACCCAGGCCCCAGGCGCCCAGCGTCGGGTTCTCCCAGTCATCTTCGACAAAGCGGATGTCGTTCTTTTTCAGGTCAAAGCCCAGGGCCTCCAGGCTACCCAGGTACAGCTCCAGAATATTGCTCGGTGCGGGCTTCAGGACCACCTGGTATTGGTAATAGTGCTGCAGCCGGTTCGGGTTTTCGCCATAACGGCCGTCTTTCGGCCGGCGGCTCGGCTGCACGTAGGCCGCCTTCCAGGGCTCGGGGCCGAGCGCTCTCAAAAACGTAGCGGTATGCGATGTGCCGGCGCCGACTTCCATGTCATACGGCTGCAATAGCGCGCAGCCCTGGGCATCCCAGTAGGACTGCAGTTTCAAAATGATTTGCTGGAAGGTCAACATGACTTGGGGGACTTCGGCGGGCGAAGCCCTATGGTTTGGAAAGACACACGAATTTCGCGCGCAAAAGGTGATTTTACGGGGGTTCGGGCTTGCCACCGTGGTATGGCAAGCGAGCTGCTGATCAACGCTTTCGCGGGCGCTTGAGTAGCGCCAGCAGCACGAGGCCAAGCGCGCCCAGCCAGAACGGCCATAGTCCGAAACGGGCCACCCACCAGGCATAGGCGGTGATGCCGCTGCGGCCCTCGACCTCACCCGCCAGCACCGCCCGGGTATCGCGTGGCAGGCTGGCGACGACGCGACCGCGATGATCCACGATGGCGCTGACGCCGGTATTGGTGGCCAGTACGAAGGGGCGAGCGAACTCCAGCGCGCGCATGCGCGCGATCTGCAGGTGCTGGTCCATGGCCACACTGTTGCCGAACCAGGCCAGATTGCTGACATTGACGAAGATCGTAGGCGCCTGCGCCGGTTCGACAAAGTTCACCGCCAGTTCTTCTCCGAACAAATCCTCGTAGCAGATGTTGGGCGCGATTCGCTGCCCCTGCCATTCAAAAGGCGGCTGTTTCAGGGCGCCGCGATTGAAATCCCCCAGCGGGATGTTCATCATCGCCGTGAACCACTTGAAAAACTTCGGAATGAATTCGCCAAACGGCACCAGGTGATGTTTGTCGTAGCGCCAGGGCTGGGCCAGGCCGGGCTTGAGTCCCACGACCGAGTTGGTGTAGCCCTCCTGATAGTTGCCGAGGGGCATGCCGATCAGCGCGGCCTGAGCGGGGCTGGCGAAACGCTGCTGCAAGGCCCGCCAATAAGCTGCTGGCAATTGCGCAGGCAGCAGCGGAATGGCGGTTTCAGGCGCAATCACCAGCGCCGCGCGACTTAGTTGCAGTTGCTCGCCGTACCAACGCAAGGCCAGCGGCACGCCGCTGCCGGCCTCGAATTTCTCGTCCTGGGGAATGTTGCCTTGCAACACGGCGACAGCCAGGCGCCCGGTCGACCGCGACGCCTCGGACGCACCGTTCGACATCAGCGTCGGCAGGATCAGGGCGACCAGCACACTGAGGAGGCGCAGTACGTATTTACGCCGTTCACGCCGACGTTGCCCGCGCAGCAATTCAAACATGCCGTAGGGTTGCAGCAGATGGAGCAAGCTCATGGCCAGCCAGGCCGAGAGCGCGCACAGCCCATAGACCCCGATCCACGGTGCGTAAGCTGCCAGCGGGCCGTCCCCCTGCGCATAGCCGGAGGCACCCCAGCCGAAACCGGTCAACAAGACTCCGCGTGCCAATTCTGCCAGCAGCCACAGTGCAGCAAAAATGATAGCTGCCCACGCCCGATTGACGGGAGCTATAGCGACAAACAGCCCACAAACAGCGGCGTAGAACAGCGCCAACAGGCCGGCCAGGGCGAAAACCGCCAGGGCGGCCAAAACACCTGGCAAACCGCCATAGGTATGCATCGCCACAAACAACCAGCCAAAGGTGCCGGCCAACCATGCGGTTGCGAACAACCAGGCCCACAAGGCTGCCTGCCGCCAGGCCGGGCCACGGCGACGATCGCTGTCGTGACCCCGCCCACCGGCCAGCAACCATGCGAGCAGCGACAAAGCCAGCACCTGCAGCCACCAGACCGGCTGGCCGGGGCGCAATCCGAACATCAGAAAAGGAGTGGCCTGAACAGAAATCGGCCACGCCATCGCGGCTGCGTGGGCAGCGCCGGCTAACAAGGCCAGTGCCACGCGCAGCGTCGTGACCGCTTGCGGCAGTGCGGCCGACCGGCGCGACCCCCAGGTCTGAATCTCAGGCAGATCCATCGGCAAGCGGTGATACCTTGAACCACTTGACCGCGCCACCTTTGGTGTGCATCACGACGAAGTTGAGTCCCGCCAGAGTGTGCCGCTCGCCGCGCTTGGGCACATGACCCATTTCATGGGCAATCAGACCGCCGATGGTGTCGAACTCGTCCTCCGGATCGGTACTGGTGAGCTTGACACCAAAGGCTTCGTCCACGCGCTCGATGGGAGTGTCCCCGCTGACGCGGTAGGTGCGGTCGGCCAAGCCAAAAATGTCGCCCTCGTCGTCGTCAATATCAAACTCGTCCTCGATCTCGCCCACAATTTGTTCCAGCACGTCCTCGATCGTGACCAGACCCGCGACCCGGCCAAACTCGTCGATCACGATGGCCAGGTGGTTGTGGTTGCTCTGAAATTCACGCAGCAAGTCGTTCAAGCCCTTGCTTTCAGGGACAAAAACTGCCGGGCGTAACAAGGCACGAATATTGAGCTCGGGCGCGCGCTGGAGCTTGAGCAAATCCTTGGCCATCAGGATGCCGATGATGTTCTCGCGCTCCCCCTCATACACCGGAAAACGCGAGTGCGCCGTGTCGATGACGCCATGCATCATTTCGTCATAGGGGTCTTCGATGTTGACCCGCTCCATCTGGGTGGCGGGCACCATCACGTCACCGGCGGTCATGTCGGCCATGCGGATCACACCTTCGAGCATGGCGCGCGACTCAGCCCCAATGATCTTGTTTTCCTCTGCCTCTACCAGCGTGGCGATCAGCTCGGTAGTGGAGTCCGGTCCCGGGTGGATGAACTCGGCGAGTTTTTGCAGGAAGGTGCGTTTGTCTTCCCTGTCAGGAAGGCGCGCGGGATGGGGGTCAGACACAGCCAGAAGGAGCAGGACATGCAGTTGTTTGCGAGCCTCAAGGATAGCGGATTATGGTGACCCTTTGCTTCGCGCGGCCACCACAGTGCCCAAACAAGCGATTATTGCGGGCCGTGTCGCTGTGCGTCCTGCACATTTCGGCGCAATTCCTGAACCTCGGCCAGAAAACTCCAGAACTGTTTCACCTGTACCTTGATGCGGTAATCGGTCTGAGCCACCTGCTCCGCCAGCAACTCGGTCAGACGGCTATCGAGCGTGGCCGGCAGCAGCTGCAAATGCGCCTCCGATTCGGAACCGTCGCGCTCTACCGTGGCACCGGCATTGCGGGCAATTTTGAGCATGGCGGTGTTTTCGCTCAATGCGTGAATGAACATCCGGCTCACGCCCTCGTTGCGCGCATGCATGGCTGCGCGATCAAACAGGCGTGCGCCGTAGCCGCGCCCCCGGGCCGATTTCGAAACCGAGACACCAAACTCGGCACACTCGCTCAACTTGCTGTCTGCGGAGAAGGCCAGATGTGCCATGGCAATCAGCTGGAGCCGCCGGTTGTAGATACCAAAGATTTCGTCGCGGTCAAAATCCAGGCTGTCCGCGTAGCGTTGAATTTGCTCATCGTTGGCCGTGAACCCAAAGCGCAGGTAGCGATCGTGCGGATCAAGCGCCTTGAGATGGCGCGCAATGCGCTCGCGATGATTCGCGCCCAGCGACCGGATGGGCACCATCAAGGGCGAAGCTGCGTGCCCCGCCGCTGATGCAGTGCCCTCCGGTGTCCCGTCCATTGGCGGACGCAACAGCGCCTTGCCGGCGTCCAGCGATGCCCTGACCAGATCCTTTGTTTCGAACATAGCTTCGACTATAAGGGTTTTCCCTAGAGTGTGCTGTCCAAAGGAAAACCGCCTTATAGCGGCACTGCGGTGGTGGCCTTGACGCGTTCCAGCACAAAACTGGTGCGGCAATCCTGCACACTGGGATGCTTGAGCAGCGTATCCATAACGAAATGTGAGTACGCACTCATGTCTCGAACAAGCACTCTTAAAGAATAGTCCATTTCGCCGCTTAGCGCATCACACTCGACCACTTCAGGCCAGGTCTGAACGCTGGCGCGAAACAAGTCCCTGGGATTTTGTTTATGGTTTTCAGTGTTTTTCTCCAGCCGGACGTTGATATGGGCCATCAAGCCCAGACCGACTGCCTCGGGTTTGACCAATGCCACATAACGATCAATGACCCCGCAAGCCTCCAATTGCTTCACGCGCCGCAGCACGGCGCTGGGCGACAGGCAGACCGCCTCGGCGATCTGCTCATAGGTAGCACGTCCATTCGCTTGCAGATTGCGCAAGATCAGCTTGTCGAGCTTATCCAGAGGTTCCATGACTGACATTTTGCAGTTTTATTGCGTGAATTTTAAATTGTGCCAGGACTACTGCTTGTCGCAAAGCCGCTTGACGAGAATTTGGCCACGCGGTTGGCAACGCCACAAGTGGAGAGCTGCGCCTTGGCGCCGATGTTGATCGGGAAAGTGGAGCCAACATGTAATAGCCATGGAGCTTCGGCGCCAGGGCTTTGCACATGGATAGACTCAAGCTTTATATGGAAGCCGCAAATATCATTCGCGACGCGGTCATGCGCGTCACTCAGTTGCGCAAAAGTACGACCGACAAGCCCGGGCTGGCGCGGGCGATCAGTGAAGTCAAACGTTTTCAGGCGCAACGTTTTGCCGGCACGTACCACGATCTGCTGCGATCGGATCAATACCAGCCTGCGGCGCTGTTCTTTCTGGACGAGCTCTACAGTGAGAAGGATTACTCCGAACGCGACGCCCAGTTTGCCCGCATTGCCAGTGCGCTGGAGCGCTTGTTCCCGCAGCAAGTGGTGCAGACTGCGGTATCGCTGGCGCAGTTGCATGGGCTGACTGAAGAGCTCGATCTGGCCATGGCCCGACGCTGGATGAGCGACGCCAATTCAACTGAAGTCGCGCGTTATGTCGCGGCGTGGCGGGCAGTTGGCCGGCGGGAGGACCGAAACACGCAACTCAGGATGGTGTTGGACGTCGGCCACGAACTGGCCCGGCTGACGCGCACGCGCGGCCTGCGCATGATGCTCAGGATGATGCGAAAACCAGCGAGCATGGCAGGTTTGGGTTCATTACAGCGCTTTCTGGAGTCGGGTTTTGATACCTTTGCGGCGATGGCGCACAAGGGCCAGGGTGCTGCGTTTTTTCTGAACGCGGTCGAGACCCGCGAGGCCGGGCTGATAGAGCGGCTTTTCAATGCCGGCGCTGTCGCCTGTGAGACGGAAATCACGCGCGTATTGGGGCAAGCCCGGTAATAGCCGCCGGTGATCCCGGCTCACAATGCGGGCACAGGAGTTTGTATGGAAAAAATCTGGCTCAAGAGTTACCCCCCCGGCGTCCCGCACGATGTCGACCCGGAACAATTTCGTTCATTGACACACTTGCTGGAAGAATCGTTCCAGAAGAATGCGTCCAGCCCGTTTACGGTCTGCATGGAAAGCTGGATGAGTTATGGGCAACTCGACCATCTTTCTCGGGCGCTGGCTTCCTGGCTGCAAAGCAAAGGCCTGGAACCCGGTGCCCGAGTGGCGATCATGCTGCCCAATATTCCGCAGTTCCCGGTGACCATGGCCGGGGTGTTGCGGGCCGGCTACACCTGTGTCAACGTCAATCCGCTATACACCGCGCGCGAGCTGGAGCACCAGCTAAATGACTCCGGGGCGACGGCCATCGTGGTGCTGGAGAATTTCGCCGCAACGCTGGCGGAGGTCATGGACAAGACACCGATCAAACATGTGGTCGTGGCGTCGATGGGCGACCTTCTGGGTTTTTGGTATGGCCGATGGATCACTTTTGCAGTCAGGCACCTGGCCAAGATGGTGCCGGCATTCAAGTTGGCCCTTGCAACTGGGCAAACCGGCACATCGTTCAAGCAGGCGATCGGTGAGGGCGCAGCCATCCCGTTCAAGGCGGTTGCCTGCACACTCGATTCGGTGGCATTTTTGCAATACACCGGCGGCACAACCGGACTCAGCAAGGGTGCAGTGTTGACGCATCGCAATATTGTTGCCGCCGTTTTGCAGGCCGAAGCCTGGTTTACGCCCGCACTCGAACGAATCGGCGAAATCAGGAAGAGCAACAGCGTTGCGGCCCTTCCGCTGTATCACATATTCGCGCTTTCCTTGTCGCTGCTGGCCATCAGGTGGGGTGCGCACCTGACGCTGATCCCAAATCCACGCGATATCGATGGCTTCATCGCCACCTTGAAAAAGAGGCCCTTTCATTTGCTGCCGGCGGTCAACACGCTGTTCAACGCGCTGCTGCAGAACCCTCGGTTCAAATCAGTTGATTTCTCCAGTCTGTGCGTATCACAGGCAGGCGGGATGGCCGCATCGATGGGAACCGCCCAACACTGGCTTGAAACGACGGGTTGCCCAATGGTCGAGGGTTGGGGCATGAGCGAGACCTGTGCCATTGGGACCAACAATCCGGTTTTGTCCAAGGAATTTTCCGGGTCCATTGGACTACCGTTGCCCGGTATCGACATCGCCATCAAAGATGACGAGGGCAATTCGCTGGCGCAGGGCGAATCCGGCGAAATTTGCATCAAGGGGCCGAATGTAATGACCGGCTATTACCAGCAAGCGGAAGAAACAAGACGCGCCTTCACGCCAGATGGTTTTATGCGTACGGGCGATGTTGGCATCATGGATGAACGCGGCTACACAAAAATTGTCGACCGGAAAAAGGACATGATTCTGGTTAGTGGCTTCAACGTTTTTCCGAGCGAACTCGAAAACGTCATTTCGCTTTGCGATGGCGTCGTGGAATGCGCCGCTATCGGCGTGCCCGATGAAAAGCAGGGCGAAGCCATCAAGGTCTTTGTTGTCAAAGACAACCCTACATTGTCGGAAGACGACGTCGCCAGGTACTGCCAGCAGAATCTGACTGGCTACAAGCGACCCAAATACATCGAGTTCCGCGATGACCTGCCAAAGTCAAATGTCGGGAAAGTGCTGCGGCGCGAATTGCGCGTCGGAAAGTAACGTGCTTTGCCCGCAATGTAGAACCGTCGTATCCTCGCCAAGGAAAACAAAATCCGCAAGGGGCGATCGGGAAATTGACAGACGAAAAAAAAAACGCCCAATCCTACGATTGGGCGTTTCCGGTATAAAAGCCTGACAATGACCTACTTTCACACGGGAATCCGCACTATCATCGGCGCAAAAGCGTTTCACTGTCCTGTTCGGGATGGGAAGGAGTGGTACCACTTCGCTATGGTCGTCAGGCATAACTTTTTGTCTTCTTGACTGGGTCAAGGAGACCAATTTATAGAGCTAATCAGCTTGTCTTAAAGACTTCTGTACACGATTTCTCGCAGACAGATATTTGAATGCGTCAACTTGGCATAACTTCCTTGAGACACTTCTACAGTGAATCAAAGTTATAGGGTCAAGCCGCACGAGCAATTAGTATCGGTTAGCTTAACGCATTACTACGCTTACACACCCGACCTATCAACGTCCTGGTCTTGAACGACTCTTCAGGGGGCTCAAGGCCCCGGCAGATCTCATCTTGAAACGAGTTTCCCGCTTAGATGCTTTCAGCGGTTATCTCTTCCACACATAGCTACTCGGCAATGCCACTGGCGTGACAACCGATACACCAGAGGTGCGTCCACTCCGGTCCTCTCGTACTAGGAGCAGGCTTCCTCAAATCTGCAGCGCCCACGGAAGATAGGGACCAAACTGTCTCACGACGTTTTAAACCCAGCTCACGTACCTCTTTAAATGGCGAACAGCCATACCCTTGGGACCGGCTACAGCCCCAGGATGAGATGAGCCGACATCGAGGTGCCAAACACCGCCGTCGATATGAACTCTTGGGCGGTATCAGCCTGTTATCCCCAGAGTACCTTTTATCCGTTGAGCGATGGCCCTTCCATACAGAACCACCGGATCACTATGTCCTGCTTTCGCATCTGCTCGACTTGTCAGTCTCGCAGTTAAGCACGCTTATGCCATTGCACTATCGTCACGATGTCCGACCGTAACTAGCGTACCTTCGAACTCCTCCGTTACGCTTTGGGAGGAGACCGCCCCAGTCAAACTGCCTACCATGCACTGTCCCCGATCCAGATAATGGACCTAGGTTAGAACCTCAAACACACCAGGGTGGTATTTCAACGTTGGCTCCACGATACCTAGCGGCACCGCTTCAAAGCCTCCCACCTATCCTACACAGATCTGTTCAAAGTCCAATACAAAGCTACAGTAAAGGTTCATGGGGTCTTTCCGTCTTTCCGCGGGGAGATTGCATCATCACAAACATTTCAACTTCGCTGAGTCTCTGGAGGAGACAGTGTGGCCATCGTTACGCCATTCGTGCAGGTCGGAACTTACCCGACAAGGAATTTCGCTACCTTAGGACCGTTATAGTTACGGCCGCCGTTTACTGGGACTTCAATCAAGAGCTTGCACCCCATCATTTAATCTTCCAGCACCGGGCAGGCGTCACACCCTATACGTCCACTTTCGTGTTTGCAGAGTGCTGTGTTTTTAATAAACAGTCGCAGCCACCGATTTTTTGCAACCTCATTGGGCTCCCCAAGTAAATGGTTCACCTACTAAAGGCACACCTTCTTCCGAAGTTACGGTGTCAATTTGCCGAGTTCCTTCTCCAGAGTTCTCTCAAGCGCCTTAGAATACTCATCTCGCGCACCAGTGTCGGTTTGCGGTACGGTCGTGTGTAGCTGAAGCTTAGTGGCTTTTCCTGGAAGCAGGGTATCACTCACTTCGGCTGCAAGCAGCCTCGTTATCACCCCTCATCTAAGCCCGGCGGATTTACCTACCAGGCACGACTACAGGCTTGAACCAACATATCCAACAGTTGGCTGAGCTAACCTTCTCCGTCCCCACATCGCACTACACATCGGTACAGGAATATTGACCTGTTTCCCATCGACTACGCATCTCTGCCTCGCCTTAGGGGCCGACTCACTCTACGCCGATGAACGTTGCGTAGAAAACCTTGCGCTTACGGCGAGGGGGCTTTTCACCCCCTTTAACGCTACTCATGTCAGCATTCGCACTTCTGATACCTCCAGCACGCTTTACAACGCACCTTCACAGGCTTACAGAACGCTCTCCTACCACGTGCAATAAATTGCACATCCGCAGCTTCGGTAACTGGCTTAGCCCCGTTACATCTTCCGCGCAGGACGACTCGATCAGTGAGCTATTACGCTTTCTTTAAATGATGGCTGCTTCTAAGCCAACATCCTGACTGTTTTAGCCTTCCCACTTCGTTTCCCACTTAGCCAATTTTAGGGACCTTAGCTGGCGGTCTGGGTTGTTTCCCTCTTGAGTCCGGACGTTAGCACCCGGTGCTCTGTCTCCCAAGCTGTACTCGTCGGTATTCGGAGTTTGCATTGGTTTGGTAAGTCGCCATGACCCCCTAGCCAAAACAGTGCTCTACCCCCAACGGTAATACTTGAGGCACTACCTAAATAGTTTTCGGAGAGAACCAGCTATTTCCAAGTTTGTTTAGCCTTTCACCCCTATCCACAGCTCATCCGCTAGTTTTGCAACACTAGTCGGTTCGGACCTCCAGTACCTGTTACGGCACCTTCATCCTGGCCATGGATAGATCACTTGGTTTCGGGTCTACACCCAGCGACTAATTCGCCCTATTCGGACTCGATTTCTCTACGGCTTCCCTATTCGGTTAACCTTGCCACTGAATGTAAGTCGCTGACCCATTATACAAAAGGTACGCAGTCACCCTTGCGGGCTCCTACTTTTTGTAAGCATGCGGTTTCAGGATCTATTTCACTCCCCTCCCGGGGTTCTTTTCGCCTTTCCCTCACGGTACTAGTTCACTATCGGTCAATGATGAGTATTTAGCCTTGGAGGATGGTCCCCCCATATTCAGACAGGATTACACGTGTCCCGCCCTACTTGTCGCAAGCTCAGTATCACACAGGTCTTTTCACATACGGGGCTATCACCCGCTATGGCCAGCCTTTCCAGGCTGTTCTGTTAAGTCTTGTGCTATCACTTGCAGGCTTCTCCGATTTCGCTCGCCACTACTTTCGGAATCTCGGTTGATGTATTTTCCTCGAGCTACTGAGATGTTTCAGTTCACCCGGTTCGCCTCGCATACCTATGTATTCAGTATGCGATACCCCTAAGGGTGGGTTTCCCCATTCGGAAATCTCCGGATCAAAGCTAATTTGCCAGCTCCCCGAAGCTTATCGCAGGCTATCACGTCCTTCGTCGCCTATCATTGCCAAGGCATCCACCACATGCTCTTATTCACTTGACCCTATAACTTTGACGTCTCTTGCGAAACTAAAAGTTGTTTTCAAGGAATGTTTGATTGGTCTTTCACCAATCGCGTTATGCCGTATTCAATTTAACTTGAATAACTCGAATTTCAAACGTGAAGTCTGATATTCATTTTGACGCAATCAAAAATTTGTCGCTAGCGGCACGGTGTGCACTAAACCTTTACGAATGTGCACTTTCCGCTAGCAACGCTGATTAAACTCTATAAATTGTTAAAGAACAGCCGATTGATCAAGTTATCCTGATCAACAACAAAGTCGCCTCTTTATTCCGAAGAACTCGAAGCAACTTTGGTGTTGAATACTATTGATTCGATAAGCAATTGAAAGATTGGTGGAGGTGACAGGACTCGAACCCGCTACCTACTGCTTGCAAAGCAGCCGCTCTCCCAGCTGAGCTACACCCCCAAAACCAGAAGGACGTTGAAAGACGATGGTGGGTCTGGTTGGTCTCGAACCAACGACCCCCGCCTTATCAAGACGGTGCTCTAACCAACTGAGCTACAGACCCAAGCCGGTCACTTGTGACCAGGCAAAAACCTTAGCCGTCAGCGACAACCTTCCAACAACCGATAAGTGTGAGCGTTTAAATTAAATTGCAGTTTCCAGAAAGGAGGTGATCCAGCCGCACCTTCCGATACGGCTACCTTGTTACGACTTCACCCCAGTCACGAACCCTGCCGTGGTAATCGCCCTCCTTGCGGTTAGGCTAACTACTTCTGGCAGAACCCGCTCCCATGGTGTGACGGGCGGTGTGTACAAGACCCGGGAACGTATTCACCGTGACATTCTGATCCACGATTACTAGCGATTCCGACTTCACGTAGTCGAGTTGCAGACTACGATCCGGACTACGACTGGCTTTGTGGGATTAGCTCCCCCTCGCGGGTTGGCAACCCTTTGTACCAGCCATTGTATGACGTGTGTAGCCCCACCTATAAGGGCCATGAGGACTTGACGTCATCCCCACCTTCCTCCGGCTTGTCACCGGCAGTCTCATTAGAGTGCCCAACTGAATGTAGCAACTAATGACAAGGGTTGCGCTCGTTGCGGGACTTAACCCAACATCTCACGACACGAGCTGACGACAGCCATGCAGCACCTGTGTTACGGCTCTCTTTCGAGCACTCCTCTATCTCTAAAGGATTCCGTACATGTCAAAGGTGGGTAAGGTTTTTCGCGTTGCATCGAATTAAACCACATCATCCACCGCTTGTGCGGGTCCCCGTCAATTCCTTTGAGTTTCAACCTTGCGGCCGTACTCCCCAGGCGGTCAACTTCACGCGTTAGCTTCGTTACTGAGTCAGTGAAGACCCAACAACCAGTTGACATCGTTTAGGGCGTGGACTACCAGGGTATCTAATCCTGTTTGCTCCCCACGCTTTCGTGCATGAGCGTCAGTACAGGTCCAGGGGATTGCCTTCGCCATCGGTGTTCCTCCGCATATCTACGCATTTCACTGCTACACGCGGAATTCCATCCCCCTCTACCGTACTCTAGCTATACAGTCACAAATGCAGGTCCCAGGTTGAGCCCGGGGATTTCACATCTGTCTTATATAACCGCCTGCGCACGCTTTACGCCCAGTAATTCCGATTAACGCTCGCACCCTACGTATTACCGCGGCTGCTGGCACGTAGTTAGCCGGTGCTTATTCTTACGGTACCGTCATTAGCCCACCGTATTAGGGCAGACCGTTTCGTTCCGTACAAAAGCAGTTTACAACCCGAAGGCCTTCATCCTGCACGCGGCATTGCTGGATCAGGCTTGCGCCCATTGTCCAAAATTCCCCACTGCTGCCTCCCGTAGGAGTCTGGACCGTGTCTCAGTTCCAGTGTGGCTGGTCGTCCTCTCAGACCAGCTACAGATCGTCGCCTTGGTGGGCTTTTACCCCGCCAACTAGCTAATCTGATATCGGCCGCTCCATCCGCGCGAGGCTCTTGCGAGTCCCCCGCTTTCATCCGTAGATCGTATGCGGTATTAGCACAGCTTTCGCTGCGTTATCCCCCACGATTGGGCACGTTCCGATATATTACTCACCCGTTCGCCACTCGCCACCAGGATTGCTCCCGTGCTGCCGTTCGACTTGCATGTGTAAGGCATGCCGCCAGCGTTCAATCTGAGCCAGGATCAAACTCTATAGTTCGATCTTGAATTTTTTGCCCGATTTCTCAGGCTACTCATAAATTGGAATCAACGTGAACTTCATTTCTGAATTTCACATCTTTTTTACTTCATGAGCGTTTGTAGGTCAGTTAAGACCTAGTTCCGAAGAACTTGGCAATCGCCTTCAAACGCCCACACTTATCGGCTGTATGTTGTTAATGATCTCTTGCTCCGCTTGACTTGCGTCTCGCTTCGCTTCTCTCTTGCTTCACCGTGATCAGCGAAGCCTTGAATTATATACCGCTTTTGCGTTTTTCTCAAACCTCTTTTCGCAGGTCTGAAAAAAACGCCCAATCCTACGATTGGGCGTTTCCGGTATAAAAGCCTGACAATGACCTACTTTCACACGGGAATCCGCACTATCATCGGCGCAAAAGCGTTTCACTGTCCTGTTCGGGATGGGAAGGAGTGGTACCACTTCGCTATGGTCGTCAGGCATAACTTTTTGTCTTCTTGACTGGGTCAAGGAGACCAATTTATAGAGCTAATCAGCTTGTCTTAAAGACTTCTGTACACGATTTCTCGCAGACAGATATTTGAATGCGTCAACTTGGCATAACTTCCTTGAGACACTTCTACAGTGAATCAAAGTTATAGGGTCAAGCCGCACGAGCAATTAGTATCGGTTAGCTTAACGCATTACTACGCTTACACACCCGACCTATCAACGTCCTGGTCTTGAACGACTCTTCAGGGGGCTCAAGGCCCCGGCAGATCTCATCTTGAAACGAGTTTCCCGCTTAGATGCTTTCAGCGGTTATCTCTTCCACACATAGCTACTCGGCAATGCCACTGGCGTGACAACCGATACACCAGAGGTGCGTCCACTCCGGTCCTCTCGTACTAGGAGCAGGCTTCCTCAAATCTGCAGCGCCCACGGAAGATAGGGACCAAACTGTCTCACGACGTTTTAAACCCAGCTCACGTACCTCTTTAAATGGCGAACAGCCATACCCTTGGGACCGGCTACAGCCCCAGGATGAGATGAGCCGACATCGAGGTGCCAAACACCGCCGTCGATATGAACTCTTGGGCGGTATCAGCCTGTTATCCCCAGAGTACCTTTTATCCGTTGAGCGATGGCCCTTCCATACAGAACCACCGGATCACTATGTCCTGCTTTCGCATCTGCTCGACTTGTCAGTCTCGCAGTTAAGCACGCTTATGCCATTGCACTATCGTCACGATGTCCGACCGTAACTAGCGTACCTTCGAACTCCTCCGTTACGCTTTGGGAGGAGACCGCCCCAGTCAAACTGCCTACCATGCACTGTCCCCGATCCAGATAATGGACCTAGGTTAGAACCTCAAACACACCAGGGTGGTATTTCAACGTTGGCTCCACGATACCTAGCGGCACCGCTTCAAAGCCTCCCACCTATCCTACACAGATCTGTTCAAAGTCCAATACAAAGCTACAGTAAAGGTTCATGGGGTCTTTCCGTCTTTCCGCGGGGAGATTGCATCATCACAAACATTTCAACTTCGCTGAGTCTCTGGAGGAGACAGTGTGGCCATCGTTACGCCATTCGTGCAGGTCGGAACTTACCCGACAAGGAATTTCGCTACCTTAGGACCGTTATAGTTACGGCCGCCGTTTACTGGGACTTCAATCAAGAGCTTGCACCCCATCATTTAATCTTCCAGCACCGGGCAGGCGTCACACCCTATACGTCCACTTTCGTGTTTGCAGAGTGCTGTGTTTTTAATAAACAGTCGCAGCCACCGATTTTTTGCAACCTCATTGGGCTCCCCAAGTAAATGGTTCACCTACTAAAGGCACACCTTCTTCCGAAGTTACGGTGTCAATTTGCCGAGTTCCTTCTCCAGAGTTCTCTCAAGCGCCTTAGAATACTCATCTCGCGCACCAGTGTCGGTTTGCGGTACGGTCGTGTGTAGCTGAAGCTTAGTGGCTTTTCCTGGAAGCAGGGTATCACTCACTTCGGCTGCAAGCAGCCTCGTTATCACCCCTCATCTAAGCCCGGCGGATTTACCTACCAGGCACGACTACAGGCTTGAACCAACATATCCAACAGTTGGCTGAGCTAACCTTCTCCGTCCCCACATCGCACTACACATCGGTACAGGAATATTGACCTGTTTCCCATCGACTACGC
Source organism: uncultured beta proteobacterium (assembly GCA_963810395.1). Classification (GTDB taxonomy): domain Bacteria; phylum Pseudomonadota; class Gammaproteobacteria; order Burkholderiales; family Burkholderiaceae_C; genus Rhodoferax. The sequence goes on from CAWENC010000001.1 coordinate 577,176, forward strand.
ATCTCTGCCTCGCCTTAGGGGCCGACTCACTCTACGCCGATGAACGTTGCGTAGAAAACCTTGCGCTTACGGCGAGGGGGCTTTTCACCCCCTTTAACGCTACTCATGTCAGCATTCGCACTTCTGATACCTCCAGCACGCTTTACAACGCACCTTCACAGGCTTACAGAACGCTCTCCTACCACGTGCAATAAATTGCACATCCGCAGCTTCGGTAACTGGCTTAGCCCCGTTACATCTTCCGCGCAGGACGACTCGATCAGTGAGCTATTACGCTTTCTTTAAATGATGGCTGCTTCTAAGCCAACATCCTGACTGTTTTAGCCTTCCCACTTCGTTTCCCACTTAGCCAATTTTAGGGACCTTAGCTGGCGGTCTGGGTTGTTTCCCTCTTGAGTCCGGACGTTAGCACCCGGTGCTCTGTCTCCCAAGCTGTACTCGTCGGTATTCGGAGTTTGCATTGGTTTGGTAAGTCGCCATGACCCCCTAGCCAAAACAGTGCTCTACCCCCAACGGTAATACTTGAGGCACTACCTAAATAGTTTTCGGAGAGAACCAGCTATTTCCAAGTTTGTTTAGCCTTTCACCCCTATCCACAGCTCATCCGCTAGTTTTGCAACACTAGTCGGTTCGGACCTCCAGTACCTGTTACGGCACCTTCATCCTGGCCATGGATAGATCACTTGGTTTCGGGTCTACACCCAGCGACTAATTCGCCCTATTCGGACTCGATTTCTCTACGGCTTCCCTATTCGGTTAACCTTGCCACTGAATGTAAGTCGCTGACCCATTATACAAAAGGTACGCAGTCACCCTTGCGGGCTCCTACTTTTTGTAAGCATGCGGTTTCAGGATCTATTTCACTCCCCTCCCGGGGTTCTTTTCGCCTTTCCCTCACGGTACTAGTTCACTATCGGTCAATGATGAGTATTTAGCCTTGGAGGATGGTCCCCCCATATTCAGACAGGATTACACGTGTCCCGCCCTACTTGTCGCAAGCTCAGTATCACACAGGTCTTTTCACATACGGGGCTATCACCCGCTATGGCCAGCCTTTCCAGGCTGTTCTGTTAAGTCTTGTGCTATCACTTGCAGGCTTCTCCGATTTCGCTCGCCACTACTTTCGGAATCTCGGTTGATGTATTTTCCTCGAGCTACTGAGATGTTTCAGTTCACCCGGTTCGCCTCGCATACCTATGTATTCAGTATGCGATACCCCTAAGGGTGGGTTTCCCCATTCGGAAATCTCCGGATCAAAGCTAATTTGCCAGCTCCCCGAAGCTTATCGCAGGCTATCACGTCCTTCGTCGCCTATCATTGCCAAGGCATCCACCACATGCTCTTATTCACTTGACCCTATAACTTTGACGTCTCTTGCGAAACTAAAAGTTGTTTTCAAGGAATGTTTGATTGGTCTTTCACCAATCGCGTTATGCCGTATTCAATTTAACTTGAATAACTCGAATTTCAAACGTGAAGTCTGATATTCATTTTGACGCAATCAAAAATTTGTCGCTAGCGGCACGGTGTGCACTAAACCTTTACGAATGTGCACTTTCCGCTAGCAACGCTGATTAAACTCTATAAATTGTTAAAGAACAGCCGATTGATCAAGTTATCCTGATCAACAACAAAGTCGCCTCTTTATTCCGAAGAACTCGAAGCAACTTTGGTGTTGAATACTATTGATTCGATAAGCAATTGAAAGATTGGTGGAGGTGACAGGACTCGAACCCGCTACCTACTGCTTGCAAAGCAGCCGCTCTCCCAGCTGAGCTACACCCCCAAAACCAGAAGGACGTTGAAAGACGATGGTGGGTCTGGTTGGTCTCGAACCAACGACCCCCGCCTTATCAAGACGGTGCTCTAACCAACTGAGCTACAGACCCAAGCCGGTCACTTGTGACCAGGCAAAAACCTTAGCCGTCAGCGACAACCTTCCAACAACCGATAAGTGTGAGCGTTTAAATTAAATTGCAGTTTCCAGAAAGGAGGTGATCCAGCCGCACCTTCCGATACGGCTACCTTGTTACGACTTCACCCCAGTCACGAACCCTGCCGTGGTAATCGCCCTCCTTGCGGTTAGGCTAACTACTTCTGGCAGAACCCGCTCCCATGGTGTGACGGGCGGTGTGTACAAGACCCGGGAACGTATTCACCGTGACATTCTGATCCACGATTACTAGCGATTCCGACTTCACGTAGTCGAGTTGCAGACTACGATCCGGACTACGACTGGCTTTGTGGGATTAGCTCCCCCTCGCGGGTTGGCAACCCTTTGTACCAGCCATTGTATGACGTGTGTAGCCCCACCTATAAGGGCCATGAGGACTTGACGTCATCCCCACCTTCCTCCGGCTTGTCACCGGCAGTCTCATTAGAGTGCCCAACTGAATGTAGCAACTAATGACAAGGGTTGCGCTCGTTGCGGGACTTAACCCAACATCTCACGACACGAGCTGACGACAGCCATGCAGCACCTGTGTTACGGCTCTCTTTCGAGCACTCCTCTATCTCTAAAGGATTCCGTACATGTCAAAGGTGGGTAAGGTTTTTCGCGTTGCATCGAATTAAACCACATCATCCACCGCTTGTGCGGGTCCCCGTCAATTCCTTTGAGTTTCAACCTTGCGGCCGTACTCCCCAGGCGGTCAACTTCACGCGTTAGCTTCGTTACTGAGTCAGTGAAGACCCAACAACCAGTTGACATCGTTTAGGGCGTGGACTACCAGGGTATCTAATCCTGTTTGCTCCCCACGCTTTCGTGCATGAGCGTCAGTACAGGTCCAGGGGATTGCCTTCGCCATCGGTGTTCCTCCGCATATCTACGCATTTCACTGCTACACGCGGAATTCCATCCCCCTCTACCGTACTCTAGCTATACAGTCACAAATGCAGGTCCCAGGTTGAGCCCGGGGATTTCACATCTGTCTTATATAACCGCCTGCGCACGCTTTACGCCCAGTAATTCCGATTAACGCTCGCACCCTACGTATTACCGCGGCTGCTGGCACGTAGTTAGCCGGTGCTTATTCTTACGGTACCGTCATTAGCCCACCGTATTAGGGCAGACCGTTTCGTTCCGTACAAAAGCAGTTTACAACCCGAAGGCCTTCATCCTGCACGCGGCATTGCTGGATCAGGCTTGCGCCCATTGTCCAAAATTCCCCACTGCTGCCTCCCGTAGGAGTCTGGACCGTGTCTCAGTTCCAGTGTGGCTGGTCGTCCTCTCAGACCAGCTACAGATCGTCGCCTTGGTGGGCTTTTACCCCGCCAACTAGCTAATCTGATATCGGCCGCTCCATCCGCGCGAGGCTCTTGCGAGTCCCCCGCTTTCATCCGTAGATCGTATGCGGTATTAGCACAGCTTTCGCTGCGTTATCCCCCACGATTGGGCACGTTCCGATATATTACTCACCCGTTCGCCACTCGCCACCAGGATTGCTCCCGTGCTGCCGTTCGACTTGCATGTGTAAGGCATGCCGCCAGCGTTCAATCTGAGCCAGGATCAAACTCTATAGTTCGATCTTGAATTTTTTGCCCGATTTCTCAGGCTACTCATAAATTGGAATCAACGTGAACTTCATTTCTGAATTTCACATCTTTTTTACTTCATGAGCGTTTGTAGGTCAGTTAAGACCTAGTTCCGAAGAACTTGGCAATCGCCTTCAAACGCCCACACTTATCGGCTGTATGTTGTTAATGATCTCTTGCTCCGCTTGACTTGCGTCTCGCTTCGCTTCTCTCTTGCTTCACCGTGATCAGCGAAGCCTTGAATTATATACCGCTTTTAGGCCCGTTTCCACTTTTTATTTTTCAAAATAAACACTTTTTTCAAAGTTCTTGAAAAAATTCAAGGAGGCATTGCCGGGCACTAGCTGCCAGCGCCAGGAGCTACGGGCTTTTAATTGGGCGGGGCCGTGACTTTACCACCGTTTTCCCGGATTTCGCGAAGTCCCTTGATGCCCAGACAAATTTCTCGCCCGCAAGGGCGAAGGTAGGTACACCGTTCGGGCGAATGTCGCGATTGCATCCCGCGGCGGCGCTCGATCCGCTATCCCGGCAGCACTGTAAATGTCGAGGCGAGGCAGTCAGCAAATTGTGACCTTAGCCGCCACTCTGGTAGCGGTGGAAAAACTGACCAACAAGCGCCACGCAGTGCATTAGCGGTTGAGGCTGACGGGACTGTGAGCCAGCACAAGGAAGAAAGGCAGCCAATCGCCAGACCAGCGGCCACTTGACCAAGCGATCGTCACGAGCAATAAGTCGCACAACGCGAATCGAAAGGCCTGATGCATCTCGGCCCATACCATTGAGCCGACGCGACGTGTCAACTATCTGCCACCATAGTCGGCGCCTTGAATTCCTGGCTCTGGCGTGTCGCACAAAAAATTTACGGACACGTATCTCTGAGTGCTTGCCAACACTGACCTACCGTGGGTGGTCAAACCGCATGCGGCCATGGCGCGCAGCAAACCTTATAGGCGCATCAGCGCGCCGTCCCCTGTTGCAACTCGCGTCGCTGCGCAACAAAAGCCACCCAACCCGGTGACGTCCTCACTTCAAACGGTCAGACCGCCAACCCATCAAGCCATTGAAACTGCGATGAAGGCCAGCAGGAAAATCAAAACGGCACCAGCCAGTGGCAATACAAGCGGCATCGAAGATACGACCGCTTCCACAGCGTCAATTTCAGGGGCTTCGCGGTGCGGCATGGGCTCAGACATGATGATTCCTTGGTATTCAAATTGGCAACAGGGCGAATTTTACCCATGTGGGCACAAACGTGATGCCGCGTCCAATCGAATACCCAGCCGCAGAGCCAAGGGTAAGTCCGCAGCAAATTGATCGCCGCACCGGTCGCGAATCGATTAGCACCGTGAATCCTGAAGCGATCTGCTGCGTGATCAAAGACCGTCATGCAGGACTTGCCTAATGAACCAGCTGCGCCTCAAGATCAGCCAGCGACAATTGGGCCAGCACCTCCGCAATGTGTTCCGGCCCGCGCGTCTGGATCACCAGTTCAACTTCCACATTCTGGGCCGCCAGCGTGGTGAAGGCCCGCTGGTGATGCACCTCGTCGATGTTGGCACCGGCTGCCGCCACAGTGGCGGTAATTTTTGCCAGTGTGCCGGGAATGTCGCGGGCACAGACGCGAATGCGTGCCAGCCGGCCGGCGCGCACCATGCCGCGCTCGATGATGGCGGCCAGCAACAGCGGATCGATATTGCCACCGCTCAGCACCAGCCCGACTTTTTTTCCCTTGAAACGCTCGGGATACTTCAGCAGCGCCGCCAGCCCGGCCGCCCCTGCGCCCTCGACCAGCGTTTTCTCCACTTCGAGCAGCATGACGATGGCCTGTTCGATGTCCCCTTCGTCCACCAGCAGCAGGTCATCCACCAGACGCGCGATGATGGCTTGGGGGATTTTGCCGGGGGTGCCGACCGCAATGCCTTCGGCGATGCTACTGCTGCCTTGGGGAAAGTGCGTGCCCTTGATGGCATTCACCATGGCCGGAAAGCGCGCCGTTTGCACGCCGATGATTTCGATGTCAGGCTTGATCGCTTTGGCGGCCGTGGCCATGCCGGCAATCAGGCCACCACCTCCCACAGATACCACCAGCGTGTTCAGCTCAGGCACATCCTGCAGCATTTCCAGCGCCACGGTTCCCTGGCCGGCGATGATGTCCGCATCGTCGTAGGGATGCACAAAGACGAGCTGTTGCGCCTGGGCCAGCATCAAGGCGTGGGCCCTGGCTTCGTCCAGCGTGTCGCCATGCAAAACAATCTCGGCGCCAAAACCGCGCGTGCGCTCCACTTTGACGCCCGGTGTAAAGCGCGGCATCACGATCACAGCGCGCAGCCCCAGGCGTTGCGCGTGATAGGCGACGCCTTGCGCGTGGTTGCCCGCGCTCATCGCGATCACGCCCCGTTGCCGCTCCTCTGGTGTGAGCTGCACCAGCTTGTTGCAGGCGCCGCGCTCCTTGAACGAAGCGGTGAACTGCAGGTTCTCGAATTTGAGGAACACCTGGGCACCGGTGATGTCGGACAGGGTTCGGGAGGCCACGCAGGGCGTGCGCAGCAGCTGGCCTTGCAGGCGTGCGGCAGCGGCTTGAATGTCGTTGAGTTGAATCATGAGCGCATTGTCCATCCGAAAGGGCCGGCCACCGGCGTCGATGCCGGCACTCAGCTTCTGCGCGTCCCCAGCAACGCCGCGCCGATGATCATGGCGGCTGCCAACGCCACGCTCCAGTTCAGTGCGCGACCGGTGACTTGCATCAAGAGCACCGTGGACGCGAGCGGTGTCAGGTAGCTCAGAATACCGACATGGCGCACGTCGCCCAGCTTCAGCGCCTTGTCCCACAGAAAAAACGCAGCGCCCAGCGGCCCCAGGCCCATCGCCAACAACAGCAGCCAGTCATGTGGATTCAGATCAACTGGCGGTTCCAGCACCCAATGGCAAATCAGTGAAAGCACCCCTGACAACAGGCCAAACAAACCAATCGCGGCGGTGGGAAAGCCCTTGCCGGTCAACTCGGCACGCTTGGTTTGCAGCGAGTAATTGGCCCAGATGAACGCCGATCCCAGCGCCAGCAAGTAACCCAGTCCAGGAAAGAAGGCAGTGACGTTGGCGCTTGCATCGCTCAACTCACGTCCACCCCAAATGGCAAGGGCGGCTCCGCCAAAGCCCAGCGCCGCCGCCACGAAATGGATGCCGCGCAGCTTGATTCCCGGCACGTACAGCGGTGCCAGCACCACGATCAGCAAAGGCCACAGGTAGTTGATCAGGTTCACCTCCACCGCAGGCGCCATGCGCAAGCCGATGAACAGCAAAAAGTGATACCCAAACAGGGTCGAAACGCCCAGGCCCAGCGTGCCGGGCGCAACCAGCCATTGGCGTCGGTCTTTCAGCACAAAAGGCCAGGCCAACACACTGCCAATTGCCAGGGAAATACCCGTCAGTAGAAACGGCGGCAGGTGTTTGAGCAGGACGCCCAGGGCAGCAAGGGAGGCCCACAGGCAAATAGCGGCAAGTGCATACAGATTGGCTTTCATAGGCCCAAGCTTAGCCTGATGGTTGTCGCACAACGACGGTCTTGAGTTGCACGACAACGCTTTGCAAGATCGGCTGACTCAGCTGAGCCGTAGTGTCGCGACGGGGAGGCAGACGCAAAGCAATCAGGCCATGCCGCCGTGCAGTCGCAGGGCAGCAGCCAGAGCAGACGCAGTCTGGTAGCCGCAGCGGTGCGCCGTCTCCACGACGCTCAGGCCGGTCGCCCGCAGCTCGCGGGCGCGTGCCAGGCGCAGGTCACGCAGCCACTGCATTGCGCTCATGCCGGTCTCACGGCGACAGCGTGCCGCAAACTGGGTGGGACTCAGAAACACCAGCTGCGCCAGATCGGCCACCGTCAACGGCTCGTGCAAATGCAACTGGCTCCAGCGGCCAAGGGCGTCCCAGTCAATGGGCCGCTGGCTGCGGGTGGGTGCCAGAGCTGGTGCACGCCAGCAATCCAGCAGGAGCAGCGGGCCGTATTGAGCGGCAAGCGTGTTGCGCTGCGCCAGTGCCAGCCTGAGATAGCCGGCCAGCGCCAGTGCTGCGGCTGAATCGGTGGGGCCAGTCGGGCAATCGGCCCACGCCCGCTGCGTGGTGTCCAGCACCAGGCAGCGGGCGTGAGCGCGCGCTTCGAAATCATGGCGCTCGCCCGGCGCGATCACGCAACCGTCGCCGGCACCAATGCGTCGGCCCTTGCCCTGTACTTCGAGCTCAAGCACGCCTTCCAGACCCAGCAGTACCTGGAAATGCTGGTGCGCATGGCTGCCGGGTGAAGGACCGTACTGGCGCAGCGACAGGGAGCTACTTGCGCGCCGCATGTCAGATGGGGCGCTGGTCGGTGGACGGCCGCTGCCACAAGTTGATGCCGCCTTCCACCGCATGCTGGTCGATGGCGGCCAGCTCCTCGGCGGAAAACTGCATGTTTTGCAGCGCCGCGACCAGTTCGCTGATTTGCTCCGGGCGACTGGCACCAATCAAGGCCGAGGTCACGCGGGGGCCGCGCAGCACCCAGGCGGTAGCCATCTGGGCCAGGCTTTGGCCGCGTGCCAGCGCCAGCTCATTGAGAGCGCGAACGTGCTTCAGGTTCTGTTCGCTCAGGTGTTCGGCCGTGAAAGAGCCGCCACCAGGCCGGTTGATGCGGGCGTCCAACGGAATGCCGTTCAGGTATTTGTTGCTGAGCAGGCCCTGCGCCAGCGGGCTGAAAGCGATGCAGCCCATGCCGGTGTCGTCCAGCGCATTCAGCAGGTCTTCTTCAATCCAGCGGTTCAGCAGGCTGTAAGACGGCTGGTGAATCAGCGGCGCCACGCCCATGGCGCGTAGCAGCGCTGCGGCTTCGCGCGTCTTGGCGGCCGAGTAGCTGCTGATGCCGACATACAGCGCCTTGCCCTGTTGCATGGCGCTGGCCAGCGCGCCCATGGTTTCTTCCAGTGGCGTGTCCGCATCGAACCGGTGCGAGTAAAAAATATCGACGTAGTCCAGTCCCATGCGTTGCAAGCTCTGGTCCAGGCTGGCCAGCACATATTTGCGCGAGCCGCCACCTTGGCCGTAAGGGCCGGGCCACATGTCCCAACCGGCTTTGCTGGAGATGATGAGCTCGTCGCGGTAAGGCTTGAAGTCACGCCGCAGGTGTTCGCCAAAATTGGTCTCGGCACTGCCATAAGGCGGGCCGTAGTTGTTGGCCAGGTCGAAGTGGGTGATGCCCAAGTCAAAGGCCGTGCGCAGCATGGCACGCTGCGTCGCCAGCGGCGTGGTGTCGCCAAAGTTGTGCCACAGGCCCAGGGAGATGGCAGGCAGCTTCAAGCCACTGCGGCCGCAGCTGCGGTAGGGCATGCTGTCGTAACGGGTGGGTTTGGCGTGGTAGTTCATGTCTTGTTTTCTCTTTCGCTCACATTTATGTATTAAAAGTGCCTCTAGCCTCCGCAGAATATGCGCAAACAGCTATCAAATACATAGCAACTAGAGTCACTCCGCCTTGCGCTCCTACCGGGCGTTCACAGCGTGAAGGTGAAATTGTCGATCAATGCGCCGGGCGTGCGTGAGCCGCCCAAGGCGCGTTGATAGTAGGTGTCGACTGCGGGATCAATCTCGGCGTGTGTCGTCAGCGCCATGAGCTTGCTGCCCAGCGCGCTGTAAAGGCTTGCCCTTGGCCGCTGGCTGGGTGCGAACGCCTGCACTTTGTGCGGGCTGGTGGCGCGAGTCGTGGCAATGGCGCGGTCGAAAGCACGCTGCAAACCGGGGCTGCTGAGATCGGCAGTGGCTGCATAGCCGAAATGACCGTCTACCAGCACCTCGCACATGGCGCCTTCTTCGAGAGAACTCTGGTTTCGCTCCGGCCTATCGTTGCGCACGACGCGCTGGGTCGTGGTTTCGCTCGAATGCCGCAGGCCCGCCCACTCTGCTGATTTCAGTGCCTGCGGCAGGGCCGACTCATAGGGGATGGCAGTGGTGGGCATGGGCTGGCTTGGTGTGTGGACAGGAAATGCAAACCTGCGTCATTTGCGCCTGGCCTGGATCGCTTCCATCTGGTCCATGATGTCGTTCATGCGTGCGACGATGGCCTGATAGGGCTTGGGCGATGCCAGATCAACGCCCGCCTCTTTCACCAGCTCATACGGATAGCGCGAACCGCCGGCACGCAGGATATTCAAATAGCGCTCCCGCGCGCCCGGCACGCCGTTCAGAATCTCGGTGGCAAACATGTTTCCGGCGGTGATCGAGGTCGCGTACTGAAAGACGTAGAAGCGATTGTAAAAATGCGGAATATAGGCCCACTCAATGCTGTAAAGATCATCAATCTTGACTACACCCTCCGGGTCGCCGTGGTAACGCTTGAGGATGTCGCCATAGATCTTGGTCAGCGCTTCACCGGTCAGTGACTCGCCCTTGTCCACCTTGGCGTGAACGTCGCGCTCAAAGGCGGCAAACATGGCTTGCCGGAAAAAAGTGCCACGCAGATTTTCCAGCGCCGAGCCCAGGTACAGCATTCTTTCGTTGTCATCCTTGGCAACTTTCAGCATGTGATCGAGCAGCAGGACCTCGTTGGTGGTGGACGCGATCTCGGCCGTGAAGGTCGGGTAGTCGGCGTTGATGAAGGGCTGGCTCTTGATCGACAGATACGAGTGCATCGCATGTCCCCACTCATGCGCCAGCGTCGACAGCGACTCGTAGTCGTCATTGTGATTGAGCAGCAGATATGGGTGCACGTCATAGGCCGAGCCGTTCATATAGGCGCCGGAACGCTTTTTGGGGCGCGGGTAAACGTCCATCCAGCGGCTCCGGGTGCCCAGTTCCATCGCGCGCACATAGTCTTCGCCCAGCGGTTTGACCGAGGCCAGCATCAGCTGCGTGCTCTGCCCGATCGGGTACTTCAGATCACTTGACACCAGCGGCGGGTAGATGTCGTAGTAGCGCATGTCCGTGATGCCGAGCAGCTTGGCGCGCAGCTTGAAGTAGCGATGCAGCGTGGGCAGGTTGGCGTCGGCCTGCGCCACCAGGGTGTCGTAAACCGCCCGCGGCAACTTGTTGGCGTCCAGGGCTTGCGTCAGCGAGTCGGGGTAGTGACGCACCTTGGCCAGGGCCGCGTCCTTCTTCAATTGCTCGTAGAACGTCACGCCGAAGGTGCGCTCATACTCTTTCCACTTGGCCCAGAAGGCATCAAACACCAGCTTGCGATCGGCGCGATTGTCCAGCGCCCGGTACTTGGTGTAGGCCGACTGATCGACCACGACCTCCGAACCATCCGACAATTTGACCTTGGGCCAGGGCATGTCGGCGTCCGACAGCGTGGAGTACACCGCGCCGGCGGCACCGGTGGCCAGGCTGAAGTTGGCAATCAGCTCCTCGCCCTTTTTGTCCAGCGTGTGGGAGGCCGTGCGCAAGATGTCATCCAGCCAGTGCGTGTAGATGGCCAGCGATGGGTCCGATTTCAGCAGGGCGTCCACTTTCGCACGACCCATTTGCAAAATCTCAGGGCTTAAAAACGCGGCCGTCTCTTCGACCCGATTGCCCAGCATGTTGGCGCGCTGCTTCAAGTCCAGGCCAGCACTGAGGCCGGTGTCTTCATCATGGATTTGCGATGCATACCCCGCCAGCCGATAGTAACGCTTGAGCACCTCGGCATTCAGGTCCAGGCAGCTCTTAAAGCGCCTGGCCGACTCTGCCAGATGCGTGCTGCACGAAGACAGGACCGGGAGCTGCTGCCCGAGTTTGAGCGCATCCTGGTCCCATGCGGCCTGGCTCGCGTACAGGTCTTGCAGGTTCCAGCGGTCCGCTTCGGGCTCGGCGCCCTGGCCTGACAAAGGGGCGGCAGCCATCACGGCAAGCAGTGCAATTGAGAAGTACTTTTTCATGGTGGCAAGTGCATCGACGCGCAGTCGACTCGACGTTGGTTTACAGAAGTGGTGGATTGTGCAACGGATAGAAAACTCAAGCATCGCAAGCCACATTTCGCAACTCGATCGGGCAGGCGCTGCATTTGCGGCCCAAAGCCCGACTTGCCAATTTCAGATACAAATACGCCTCCAGGCTCCGTTGCATATGCGCAAGCAGCTATTAAATAGATAGCGGTTTGAGCAACTCCGCCAAGTCCCCTTCGCTGAACAGCGGCTGCTTGCGCCCGGTGGACCCGCTGTACATGCTCTCGGCCAGAGCAGCTTTGCGTTCCTGCAAGGCCAGGATGCGTTCTTCGATCGTGCCTTGCGCCACCAGCTTGAGCACCCACACGCTTTGCGTCTGGCCGATGCGGTGCGCGCGGTCGGTGGCCTGGTTCTCCACCGCCGGGTTCCACCACGGGTCGTAGTGGATCACGGTGTCGGCCTGCGGCAGATTCAGACCGACGCCACCGGCTTTCAGGCTGATCAGGAACAAGGGTACGGCGCCGCTGGTGAATTGCTCGATCAGCGCATCGCGCTTCTGGCTTTGGCCGGTGAGTTTGACCCAGGAGAGATTGCGCTGCTTGAGTTCGGCCTCGATCAGCGTCAGCATGCTGGTGAACTGCGAGAACAGCAAAATGCGCCGGCCCTCGGCCAGCATCTCGGGCAGCAGCTCCATCAATTGCTCCAGCTTGGCCGATGTCGTCACCTTTTTGGCGGCGTCGAGCTTGAGCAGTCGCGGGTCGCAGCAGACCTGGCGCAGTTTCAGCAGCGCGTCCAGGATGGTGATTTGCGACTTGGCCAGGCCTTTGGTGTTGAGCGCTTCGCGCACCGTTTTTTCCATGCCGAGACGGATGGTCTCGTACAGGTCGGCCTGCTTGCCGGAGAGCTCGACACGCATCACGGTCTCGATCTTCGGCGGCAGCTCACTCGCCACCAGGGCCTTGGTGCGGCGCAGCATGAAGGGTGTGACGCGGGCGCGCAGTTGATGCAGACGCTCCGGATCGCCCTGCTTTTCTATCGGGCCGCGAAACAAGTCCTGAAACTTCTTCTGGCTGCCCAGAAAGCCCGGCATCAAGAAGTGGAACAGGCTCCAGATTTCGCCCAGGTGGTTTTCCATCGGTGTGCCCGACAGGCACAGGCGTTGCCCGGCGCGCAGCTGGCTGGCAACCTGCGCCGCCTGGGTGCTGGCGTTCTTGATGTTTTGCGCTTCGTCCAGCACCACCAGATGCCAGCGGGCCTTGAGCCAGCGCTCGCGGTCGCGCTCCAGCAGCGAGTAGGGCGTGATCACGATGTCGTGATCGTGCATGCTGTCAGCGATCTCGTGCCGGTCTTTGCCATGCAGCACCAGACTGCGCAGGTCAGGGCAAAAACGCGCCGCTTCGCGCTGCCAGTTGCCCATCAGACTGACCGGGGCCACGATCAGCGCCGGATGCTTCAGGCGGCCGGCATCTTTTTCGACCTGAATGTGGACCAGCGTTTGCAGCGTCTTGCCCAGCCCCATGTCGTCGGCCAGGATGCCTCCCAGCGCGTACTGGCGCAAGAACTGCAGCCAGTTCAGACCCTGCTGCTGGTACGGGCGCAGGCTGGCCTGCACACTGGCCGGCACCGGCACCAGCGGCAAGCCGGTATGACCACTGAGTTGCTGGACCATGCTGCGCAAAGCATCGGCTCCCTCCCAGACCGCACCTTCACCCAAGGCGGCGGTGGTGCGCATGGCGTCCAGGCGCGAGAGCTTGAGGCTGTCGGCGTCAAAGTTGTGCTCACGGTCGCCCACCAGTTCCAGCAGCGCCGCCATCCACGGCTTCAACGAGTCGGTCGGCAGGCGGATGAAGCCGTTGCCGTCAGCGTTGGGCAGGTACATGAAAGGCGGAATGTTGGGCAAGCCCGTCACCGGGTCGAGCGGACTGTCTGCCGCCTGCGTGATCAGCGCCGGCAACCAGGGCAGGACGTTATGGCGCACGCCGTTGATTTCCATACCCAGCGACAGGTCAAACCAGGGCGAGGTCGCCCCTTCTTCGTCGTCAGCGTCACCACCCTCGCCACCCTGCCCCTGCAAGCGCACCTCCAGCCGGTCGGCGCGGCTGATCCAGTTCGTCAAGGCCTCGTCCAGCGTCACGTCAAAGCCGGCATCTGTCAGCACGGCAAAGTCTGCATCCGCCCAGTGCAACCACCTTTGCTGCGACGCATCGCCCGGGATGCCGAACAGGCCCTTGTCGCCCGAACGCAGCCCCAATCCCGCCAGACGGGTGATGGCGTCAAGCTCGGCTTCGGCGTCGCGCCGCAGCAGCAAGCGGCCGCGTGCGTCATCGATCAGCACCGTGGTGCCCTGCCCCGCCCACCAACCGAGATGGCCGGCATAGTCAAAGCGCAGTTGCGCCTGAATCAGACCCTTGGTCCGGCTGTCGGCCAGCGGCACCGGCGACAGATGCAGACGGGCAATCGGTGTGACGTCCTGCAAGGTGGCGAGCTGCTCCAGCACCGGCGGCGCGGGCACCTTGCCCAGGTGCTGCAGCAGTGCGACCTGGTGAGTTTTCAAAGCCGATGGTTTGAGCGGCGGCGCTTTGAGCAAAACGTTAAGCTGGGCGTCGGGCACGCCATCGGCCCGCACCGGACCACAGCGGCCGTGCGCCGCATCCAGATACAAGGGGGGCGCGTTCAGGCACAACTGGGCACTGGCCTCAGCTAGCTTGGCGCGCAAGGCCCAGCCGGGCTCGCCGGCCTGCGTGCTGGTGACCTCCTGCCATTCCCAGCGCAGTGACATAGTCGGACCCCAATGGATGACAGTGATCGGGCTGTATTGGCCGCCGCTCAGCAGCAGTCGCCCGGTGCTGGCCGCTTGTTCCAGCAGCATCAGGCCGGCCTGGCCATCGAGCACGACACTGGCGCTGAAATCGTAGCTGTAGTAATAACGCTGGCTGTTGCTGGCCGGCATCGCACGCATCAGTTGCAACACCTGGCGATCAGTTTCGGTGGCCGCATCGAAGGCGGGGTGGCCGGTGCCGGGTCTGGATTTGATGCTTTTCGGTTTGCCCCAGCCACCGTTGACTTTTTGGCTGGCCAGCATGGCTTCCATTTGCAGCTGCGGCGCTCCCCTGTGGCTGCCTGTCACCGACAGCAGATAAAGGTAGAACTCGGGTCGCTGCCTGACACGGCTGCTGGGGATGGCTTGCGCCATTTCCGGTTCCTGGTCCGGCGGTATGGCCATGCCTGCGGCGCGGTCCAGCTCTTGCAGCCAGCGCAGCAAGGGGGCTTCCGCCTCCTGCCGGGTTTTTTCGGCGGCGCGTGCCAAGGCGGCTTGGCGCTCGGCTTCGACCTGTTCTGGCGTCAGCGCTGCGACGCCGCTGTCCTGAAGCGCGTCAAGCTGCGCCAGGCGCCGGCCTTGCTGAGCGGCTTTGAGCATGACGGCAACGCCGTGTTTGCACTGGTAGCCGACCGGGCAGCTGCAGTCGCTGTCCCAGCTGGCGACCTGGCCGTCCGGCGCCAAAGTCAGTTCAATCGATACTTGATAAGGTCGGCGTTGACTGCCTTGCACATCGGCCAGCAGCTGCCAGTAGTCGCCCATGCGCGCTATCGTCAGCGTCAGCACCTTCTGCGTGAGATACAGCGTCAGGCCGCGATCCCAGGTTGGCCGGTCGATCGACTGATGTAGCGCTTGGGTGCCAAACCAGGGACCGGCGCTGGCGTTATTGTTTTGTATCAAATCAGCCTCTAGCGCCCGCGCTTATTGCGTAAGCAGCTATTACAAAGTGAGCATAGCCGATCAGACGGTGAAATTGCCCAGGGCGTGCCCGGCCTGCAGGTCGGCGTGGTAACTGCTGCGCACCATAGCGCCCACGGCGGCATGGCTGAAGCCCATCTCGTAGGCTTCTGATTCGAACATCTTGAAGACGTCGGGGTGCACGTAGCGCTTGACGCTCAGGTGCGAGCTCGAAGGCGCCAAGTATTGGCCGATGGTCAGCATGTTGATGCCGTGGGCGCGCATGTCACGCATCACGTCCAGAATCTCCTCATCGGTTTCGCCCAGGCCGACCATCAGGCCGCTCTTGGTCGGCACATCGGGAAACAGCGCCTTGAATTTCTTCAGAAGGTTCAGGCTGAACTGGTAGTCGCTGCCGGGTCGCGCTTCCTTGTACAGGCGGGGGATGGTCTCCAGGTTGTGGTTCATCACGTCCGGCGGTGCGGCTTTCAGGATATCGAGCGCCCGGTCGTCGCGGCCGCGAAAGTCGGGCACCAGCACCTCGATTTGTGTTTGCGGTGAAAGTTCGCGGGTTTTGCGGATGCACTCTACAAAATGGCCGGCGCCGCCGTCGCGCAGATCGTCGCGGTCGACACTGGTGATCACCACATATTTCAATTTGAGCTGGGCAATGGTCCGGGCCAGGCTTTCCGGCTCGTTCGCATCCAGCGGATCCGGGCGGCCGTGGCCGACGTCGCAAAACGGGCAGCGCCGGGTGCACTTGTCACCCATGATCATGAAGGTGGCCGTGCCCTTGCCAAAACATTCGCCAATGTTGGGACAACTGGCTTCCTCGCAGACCGTGACCAGCTTGTTGGCGCGCAGCACGTCCTTGATTTCGTAAAAACGGGTCGTGGGTGAACCGGCCCTGACGCGAATCCACGCCGGTTTTCTCAGCACCTCGCCGGGCTGCACCTTGATCGGGATGCGTGACAGCTTGGCGCCGGCTTTTTGCTTGACCAAAGGGTCATAGCCTGCAGGTGGCTGGGGTTCGCGGACGGTCGGATTAGCGTCCAGGTCGTCGTGACTATGGCTCATGGTGGGCAGCGGTGTAAAGGGTGGCGTCAGGGCGCCAGGTAGGTTGCGAGCTTGTGGCCCAGGAGGTCGGCGGCTTCAGTCCAGCCGACGGACACCCCGATTGTAGAAAGGTCTATCGTTTGCAGATTTTTGTAGCCGCAGGGGTTGATACGCGAGTAGGGTTCCAGATCCATCGCCACATTCAGTGCGACGCCGTGGTAGGTGCAGTTGCGGCTGACCTTGATGCCGAGGGCGGCGATTTTACCGAGGCCTTCAAAATTGGGGTCGGACAAATTGGGGTCGGATCCGGCCGCGAAGCGGAACGGCTCTGACCCCAATTTGTCCGACTTCATCGGCCGCTGCGGCAACAGGGCATGAGAACCGGGATCATCGAGCCGCACATAGATGCCCGGCGCGCCCGCCACCCGGTGGCCAGTCACGCCAAAGTGCGCCAGTGTGCGAATCACCGCCTCCTCAATCCGGTAGACATATTCCTTGATGAAGTAGCCGGCCCGTTTGAGGTCGAGCAGCGGATACGCCACCACCTGCCCCGGGCCGTGGTAGGTGACCTGGCCGCCCCGGTTGGTTTGCACCACGGGAATCTCCGCCGGGTTGAAAACATGCTCCGCCTTGCCCGCCAGCCCTTGCGTATAAACCGGAGGATGCTCGCAAATCCATAGCTCATCAGGCGTCTCGCCAGTGCGCGCGGCGGTGAAGGCCTGCATCGCCTGGTAGGTAGGCAGGTAGTCGACCCGGCCGAGATGCTGCGGTGACATGTCCACCACCGTTTACAACACCATCTTCACCATCGGATGCGTGCTCAGCGTGCGGTACAACTCGTCGAGCTGCTCGCGGCTGGTGGCGGTGACGGTGATGGTGACGCCCAGGTACTTGCCGCCTTTGCTCTCACGCAACGCGACCGTGCCGGCATCGAACGTGGGGTCAAACTGGCGAGTGATCTGCGTGATGGCGTGTACCAGACCGTCGACCTTGAGCCCCATCACCTTGATCGGGAACTGCGAGGGGTAGGTGATCAGCGATTCTGCCGGTGTTTTCATCAGGCTGCGCTTTGCCGGTTTTGTGTCTTGGCCTGCTGGTAGCCCGCGTACAGCTTCTCATAGATCGGTCCGGGCCGACCCGTGCCCACCGGCTGGCCGTCCAGCAACGTGACCGGCAGCACCTCTTTCGTGGCGGAAGACAAAAGCAATTCGTCAGCGCCGAGCACTTCTTCACGGCTGATGCGGCGCAGTTCGAAGCCGATGCCCAGGCTGTGGCATATCTCTTCGATCAAACCGTAGCGAATGCCTTCCAGCGCCAGATTGTCTTTCGGGCTGCCCAGCACTTTGCCGGCTTTGACGACCCAGACATTGCTGGAGGCGGCCTCGCTCAGGAAACCGTGGCGGAACATGATGGTTTCCAGCGCGCCGGCGTCAAAGCTGATCTGGCGGGCAATCACCGAGCCCAACAGGCTGGTGCTTTTGATATGCGCTTTTTCCCAGCGGAAGTCATGCGCCGTCACGCAGGCCACGCCCTGGCGACGCTGGTCCGCGCTGGGCAACTTCATCGCGTTGCTCATGGCGAACACGGTGGGCGTGATTTCAGTGGGCATCACATGGTCCCGCATGGCCACGCCGCGAGTGATCTGGAAGTAGATCAGTTGATCCGTATTTTTGGCCTCGGCTCCCGTTGAATGGGCGTAAGCAGCTATCAATTTGTGAGCGACGTTGGCCCACCCGGTGCGCGACATCGGGTTCTTGATGCGCACTTCAGAGAGGCTGCGCTCCAGGCGCGCCATGTGCTGGGCAAAGCGGAACAACTTCCCGCCATAGACCGGCACGACTTCATAGATGCCGTCGCCAAAAATGAAACCGCGATCCATGACGCTGATCTTGGCATTCGGCAGCTCGGTGAACTCACCATTGAGGTAGCAGGGCAGAGCGGGCAAAGTATTCATCGGCGTGAATTATCGCCGCGGCCGGGTCAGTGGCGGCGGGTGAGGAGCCGCTGCGCTCAGGCGGCATGGTCGGTGACGCGTCGAACCAGCATCGATCGCTCAACTCGCAAAGAGCATTCGGCATGATATGCATCAATGAAATATCGCCGGGCGGAATTCAAACTTCCTCATTTTCTACATATAATTCAAGGCTTTGTAGCAGTCGTCGCGTGTCAATCGTTTGTAACCTGCGCGTAATTTGAGATGTCGATAATCACGCCTGTTTCCCGCGTTGACGCCGATGAGTTAGACGATTTGCCGTTCAAGCGGCTGAGCGCTGATGAGGCACAGGCCTTGCGCGAACAACATCCGTCGGTTTCTCCGTGGCGGATAGTGGGTTTGCAGGTGGTGGCAGGGCTGCTGGTGGCGTTGGCGGCCTGGGGTTTCACCGGGCGCGCGGCAGCAGCCTGGTCGGCGGCCTACGGTGCGCTGGCGGTTGTGATTCCGGCGATGCTGTTTGCACGCGGTCTGACGAGTCAGTTTTCGTCGATCAATGCGATGACTGCTGGTTTTGGTTTTTTTGTCTGGGAAGCGGTCAAGATCGCCGTCAGTGTCGGCATGTTGGCCGCGGCCCCGCGGTTGGTTCCGGATCTGGACTGGTTGGCAATGCTGATTGGCCTGATCGTGACCCTGAAGGTGTATTGGCTGGCGCTTTTGATGCGTCCAAAACGAACAACAGATTGAAGAGTAAACAATGTCCGCAGAAGAACACGCGCCATCGGCCAGTGAATACATCGTTCACCATCTGACGCATTGGCAAGTCGACTGGCACACCGGCCAAGCACTGGCTGAACCGCAGGCCAAGATCGTCGACTTCAGTATCGTGAACGTCGATTCCCTGTTTTTCTCGATTTTGTTGGGTGTGATCGGCTGTTTCTTTCTCTGGAAAGCGGCTCGCAAGGCGACCTCGGGTGTCCCGGGTCGCTTTCAGGCCGCGGTTGAAATGCTGATTGAATTGGTGGACGGCCAGGCCAAGGCGATTGTTCACAATGCCAAAAGCCGCAAGCTGGTAGCGCCCTTGGCACTGACGGTGTTTGTCTGGATCGTGCTGCTCAACACGATGGATTTGCTGCCGCTTGATCTGCTGCCGATGGTGTGGGGCTGGATTTATGGCGCTGCCGGGCACGATGTGCATCACGCTTATCTGCGTGTCGTGCCAACCGCCGACCTGTCGATCAGCCTGGGGCTGTCGGTATCCGTCTTGTTGATCTGTCTTTTCTACAACATCAAGATCAAAAGCATCGGCGGCTGGGCGCATGAGTTGGTGACGGCGCCCTTCGGCACCAGCAAGAACCCGGTCGCCGCGGTGATTTTGGCCGTGGTCAATGTCGCTGAACAATTGATTTCGTTTACCGCCAAGACCGTCTCGCATGGCATGCGGTTGTTCGGCAATATGTATGCCGGTGAACTCATATTCATGCTGATTGCTTTGCTCGGAGGTTCTTGGGCTTTCTCTGAGGATCCCACAGGCAGTTTGATGCTTATGTTGCTGCACGTGGCAGCGGGCTGGGCGTGGGCGGTGTTCCACATCCTGATCATCCTGCTGCAAGCATTCGTGTTCATGATGTTGACGCTGGTTTACATCGGGCAGGCGCACGACGCGCATTGATTTTCGGTTTGTTTTTGTCTTTTGTTTTTTCGTTAATCTAGGAGTGAATCATGGAAGTTATTAGTTTTGCTGCGCTGGCTGCTGGCCTGATCATTGGTCTGGGCGCCTTGGGTGCTTGTATCGGCATCGGCATCATGGGCAGCAAATACCTGGAAGCTGCTGCCCGTCAACCTGAACTCATGGGCGAACTGCAAACCAAGATGTTCGTGCTGGCTGGCCTGATCGACGCCGCCTTCATTATCGGTACCGGTATTGCGCTGTGGTTCGCCACCGCCAACCCGTTTCTGGCTCAAATCGCACGTCTGGTCAAGTAAACCCCGCCTGCAACAACCTTGTTGAAGGAGACTTACTGTGAACATTAATGCAACACTGGTGGTGCAAGCCATCGTCTTCGCATTGCTGGTGCTGTTTACGATGAAACTGATCTGGCCGCCGATCGCGGCTGCATTGGATGAGCGTGCCAGCAAAATCGCCGACGGCCTCGCCGCTGCCGACAAGGCCAAGTCCGAGCTTTCTTCCGCCAACAAGCGGGTAGAGGCCGAACTGGCCAAATCGCGCACCGAGACCACGGCACGCCTGGCAGATGCCGAGCGTCGTGGCCAGGCCCTGGTCGAAGAAGCCAAAGCCAAGGCAACCGACGAAGGCAACAAGATCATTGCTGCCGCCAGGGCTGAAGCTGAACAGCAGACTGTCAAGGCCCGCGAGGCTCTGCGTGAGCAAGTGGCTGCGCTGGCGGTCAAGGGTGCCGAGCAGATTCTCCTCAGGGAAGTCAATGCCAGCGTCCATGCTGATTTGCTTGGCCGTTTGAAGACGGAACTGTAAGAGGATCACCATGGCTGAACTTGCCACCATTGCCCGCCCTTACGCTGAAGCCTTGTTCAAGGCGACAAAATCAGACTTGAACGGCGCTGCGGTCTGGGTTGATGCCTTGCAGGAAATTGCAAAAAATCCGCAGTTGCAGCAATTCTCTGACAACCCCAACGTCACAAACGCTCAGGTGTTTGACGTCATCGCCGGGGTCGCCAAAGTGGCTTTGCCGGAGATGGCAAAAAACTTCCTGCGGACCGTGATTGAAAACGGTCGCTTGAGTGCTTTGCCCGAAATTGCCGAGCAGTTCCGGGTTTTGAAAAACGCCAGAAGCGGGTCGGCCGACGCGGTGGTTTACAGCGCGTTTGCCATGGACGAAGCGGCTCTGGCTGATCTGGCCTTGACGCTGGAAAAGCGTTTTGCCCGCAAGCTCAATGTCACCATCCAATTGCAGCCCGAACTGATCGGCGGCATTCGTGTGGTGGTGGGTGATGAGGTTCTTGACTCTTCTGTCAAGGCCTGTCTGGAACAAATGAAAGTGGCGCTGACTGCCTGAGGCGCAAGCCCCGGGTTGTTAGGCCTAACCAAAGAAAGAAGGAAAGAGTCATGCAACTCAATCCCGCAGAGATTTCTGAACTGATCAAGAGCCGTATTGAAGGCCTGTCCGCCAGCGCCAACATTCGCAATGAAGGCACGGTCGTGTCCGTGACTGACGGCATTTGCCGCATTCACGGCCTGTCTGACGTGATGCAGGGCGAAATGCTCGAATTCCCGGCCGATGTCGATGGTCAACCCTGCTTCGGCCTGGCGCTCAACCTGGAGCGCGACTCCGTGGGCTCGGTGATTCTGGGCGCTTACGAACACATTTCCGAAGGCGATACCGTCAAGTGTACCGGCCGTATTCTGGAAGTGCCGGTGGGTCCCGAGCTCAAAGGCCGCGTGGTCAACGCCTTGGGACAGCCGATTGACGGCAAGGGCCCGATCAACGCCAAGATGACCGACGTGATTGAAAAGGTCGCGCCGGGCGTGATTGCCCGTCAGTCCGTCAGCCAGCCGATGCAAACCGGCCTGAAGTCGATCGACTCCATGGTGCCGGTCGGTCGCGGTCAGCGCGAGCTGATCATTGGTGACCGCCAAACCGGCAAGACGGCGGTGGCGATTGACGCCATTATCAACCAGAAGGGTCAGCACATGACCTGCGTTTATGTCGCGATTGGCCAGAAGGCCTCTTCCGTCAAGAACGTGGTGCGCTCGCTGGAGCAAGCGGGCGCGATGGAGTACACGATTGTGGTGGCGGCCACCGCTTCCGAGTCGGCTGCGATGCAATATGTGGCTGCCTATTCGGGCTGCACCATGGGCGAATATTTCCGCGATCGCGGCGAAGACGCACTGATTGTGTATGACGATCTTTCCAAGCAGGCCGTGGCCTACCGTCAAGTGTCCCTGCTGCTGCGTCGCCCGCCAGGCCGTGAAGCCTATCCTGGCGACGTGTTTTACCTGCACAGCCGTCTGCTCGAGCGCGCCGCCCGCGTGAACGAAAAATATGTCGAAGACTTCACCAAAGGTGCTGTCAAAGGCAAAACCGGTTCCTTGACCGCTCTGCCGATCATTGAAACCCAGGCCGGTGACGTTTCCGCTTTCGTGCCAACCAATGTGATCTCGATCACCGACGGCCAGATCTTCCTGGAAACCTCGCTCTTCAATGCCGGTATCCGGCCCGCCATCAACGCCGGCATTTCGGTGTCTCGCGTCGGCGGTGCAGCCCAGACCAAGCTGATCAAGAGTTTGTCCGGCGGCATCCGTACCGACTTGGCGCAATACCGTGAACTGGCCGCATTCGCCCAGTTCGCCTCCGATCTCGATGAAGCGACCCGCAAGCAACTCGAGCGCGGCGCCCGCGTCACCGAGTTGCTCAAGCAGCCGCAATACAGCCCGCTGCCGATCTCCTTGATGGCGGCCACATTGTTTGCGGTCAACAAGGGTTATCTCGACGATGTCGCCATCAACAAAGTATTGCCGTTTGAGCACGGCTTGCATGCCTATCTGAAAGACAAGCAGGCTGCGCTGCTGGCCAAGCTCGAAGCCGACAAGGCGATGGACAAGGACGCCGAGGCCGAGTTGAACGCCGCCACAGCGGCCTTCAAGAAGTCATTTGCTTAAGACCCACCTGCAGTAACAGCGAAGGAGTCTTATATGGCAACCGGCAAGGAAATACGCGGCAAGATCAAGAACTTCGAGAGCACGAAGAAGATCACCAAGGCCATGGAGATGATCTCTGTCTCCAAGATGCGTAAAGCCCAGGAACGCATGCGCGCCGCCAGGCCGTATGCGGAAAAGGTGCGCAACATCGCAGCCAACCTGGGCCAGGCCAATCCTGAGTACGTTCACGCCTTCATGAAAACCAACGACAGCAAGGTCGCTGGCATGATCGTCGTCACGACCGACAAGGGCTTGTGCGGCGGGCTCAACACCAATGTGCTGCGCAGCGTCACCAACAAGCTGCGCGAACTCCAGAGCGCCGGCATGTCGGCGCAAACCGTGGCCATCGGCAACAAGGGTTTGGGCTTCCTGAATCGCATTGGCGCGAAGGTGCTGGCGCACGTGACTCAGTTGGGTGACAAGCCGCACCTGGAACGTTTGATTGGCCCGGTGAAGGTGTTGCTCGACGCCTACGCCAAAGGTGAAATCAACGCGGTATTCCTTTCCTACACCCGCTTCATCAACACCATGAAGCAGGAAGTGGTGATGGAGCAGTTGCTGCCGCTTTCCGCCGCCAGAATGCAGGCCGAGACCCAGGCCAGCGAGACTGCGGCGGGTGCCAAGCATGGCTGGGACTACATCTACGAACCGGACGCACAAACCGTCATCGATGATCTTTTGGTGCGTTATGTCGAAGCCCTGGTTTACCAGTCGGTCGCGGAAAACATGGCCTCTGAACACGCCGCGCGCATGGTCGCCATGAAGGCCGCCACCGACAACGCAGGCAACGTCATTGGCGAGTTGAAACTCGTTTACAACAAAACCCGCCAGGCAGCGATCACCAAGGAATTGTCCGAGATCGTCTCCGGGGCTGCCGCCATCGGGGCCTAGGCCCACAAGCGCAGTCCACTAGCAAGATTCAAACTTATTGGAGCAAAACCAAATGGCTCAAGACACAAAAACGAACACCAGTGTTCAGGGAAAGATTGTTCAATGCATTGGCGCGGTGGTCGACGTGGAATTTCCGCGTGACCAGATGCCCAAGATCTATGACGCGCTCAAACTCGAAGGCTCGGCACTGACGCTCGAAGTTCAGCAGCAGCTCGGCGACGGCATCGTGCGCACGATTGCGCTTGGCTCGTCTGACGGTCTGCGCCGCGGCCTGATGGTGTCCAACACCACCAACCCGATCATGGTGCCGGTGGGTACCGCGACGCTGGGACGCATCATGGATGTGCTGGGCACGCCAATCGACGAACGCGGTCCGGTCAATTCCGAAAAACACGCCTCGATTCACCGCAAGGCGCCGACCTATGATGAGCTCAGCCCATCGCAGGAGCTGCTGGAGACCGGCATCAAGGTGATTGACTTGGTGTGCCCGTTCGCCAAGGGCGGCAAGGTCGGTCTGTTCGGCGGTGCCGGCGTGGGCAAGACCGTGAACATGATGGAACTCATCAACAACATTGCCAAGGCGCACAGCGGCTTGTCCGTGTTCGCCGGTGTCGGCGAGCGCACGCGCGAAGGCAACGACTTCTATCACGAAATGGCCGACTCCGGGGTGGTGAATCTGGAGAACCTGGGCGAGTCCAAGGTGTCCATGGTTTACGGCCAGATGAATGAGCCACCGGGCAACCGTTTGCGCGTGGCGCTCACCGGCCTGACCATCGCCGAGTCCTTCCGTGACGAAGGCAAAGACGTGCTGTTCTTCGTCGACAACATCTATCGTTTCACGCTGGCCGGCACCGAAGTGTCGGCATTGCTGGGGCGCATGCCTTCTGCCGTGGGCTATCAGCCGACACTGGCGGAAGAAATGGGTCGCTTGCAGGAGCGCATTACTTCCACCAAGATCGGCTCGATCACGTCGATACAGGCGGTGTACGTGCCAGCGGATGACTTGACCGACCCGTCTCCAGCCACGACCTTTGCCCACCTGGATTCCACCGTGGTGCTGAGTCGTGACATCGCCTCGCTGGGGATTTACCCGGCGGTGGATCCGCTTGACTCCACCAGCCGTCAGCTCGACCCCAACGTGGTCGGCGAGGACCACTACAACACGGCACGCGATGTGCAGGGCACGCTGCAGCGCTACAAGGAGCTGCGTGACATCATCGCCATTTTGGGTATGGACGAGTTGGCGCCGGAAGACAAGCTCACCGTGGCCCGCGCGCGCAAGATCCAGCGCTTCCTGTCGCAACCGTTCCACGTGGCTGAAGTGTTCACCGGCTCACCCGGCAAGTACGTGACTCTGGCTGAAACCATTCGCGGCTTCAAGATGATTGTGGCCGGCGAGTGCGATCACTTGCCGGAACAGGCGTTCTACATGGTTGGCACAATCGACGAAGCCTTCGAAAAAGCCAAGAAGATCTGACGCTCCCTCAAACTGATCTGGAAACGACACCATGAACACCATCCATATTGATGTGGTCAGTGCTGAAGAGTCCATCTTCTCCGGCGAGGCGCGTTTTGTGGCACTACCCGGCGAGGCCGGCGAACTCGGTATTTACCCGCGCCACACACCGCTGATCACGCGCATCAAAGCGGGCTCAGTGCGGATCGAGAAAGCCGACGGCAGCGAAGAGTTTGTCTTTGTCGCCGGCGGCCTGCTCGAAGTCCAGCCCAACTGTGTCACGGTATTGTCCGACACCGCCATTCGTGGCAAGGATCTGGACGAAGAAAAAGCCAACGCCGCGAAACTGGCGGCTGAAGAAGCCATCAAGAATGCCAAGTCGGATATTGACCTGGCCCGTGCTACTTCCGAGCTGGCAGTGATGGCGGCTCAGATCGCCGCGCTGCGCAAATATCGTCAGAAAAAATAAGAGGCACCTGCCTCAAGCCAATACCGGTGTATCTGGCAATTCATTCGGGTTGGCTTCGCCCTGGCCCAGCGGAAAATGCTGGACCAGCAGGGCCGTCACTTCATCCAGCGCCTGCGCCAGCCCGTCCTCATAGCGGCCTTGTTTGAATGCATCGCGCATGCTGGCCACCATGGTCTGCCAGACCTGCGGCTCCACTTTGTCATTGAGTCCACGATCAGCCACGATCTCAATCGCGCGCTCGACCAGCAGCAGGTAAATCAAGACACCGTTGTTGCCTTCGGTATCCCAGACGCGCATTTTGCTGAACATCGCCAGTGCGCGCTGGTGGGTGATTTGAGGCGTTGAGGCCTTGCGCCAAAGGTAACTGATGGGCAAACCGGCCTCGACGCAAATCCGGATTTCACCGGAGTGCCGCTGCTCGCTCGCCGCCACCCTTTGCTGCAGTCGCCGCAGCATATCGGGCGCTATGGCACGCCGAGAAGCCGACTCTTCAAGCCAGCGGTGTTTGAAAATTCTCTTGATTCGACTGATCATCACCAGCTTCCCGAGGCGCCACCGCCACCAAAGTCACCGCCGCCGCCGGAGCTGAAGCCCCCTCCGGAACTACCACCGCCGGATCCGAAGCCGCCACCGCCAGCCCCCCAGCCGCCGTGATTCCCGGAACCAGAGCCACTGCCAGTGCCACGACCGGCCCCGGAAATGAGCGTGAACAAAAGCGCACCCAGCCCCGCCAGGCCAGCGATCCAGAGACTGGCAGTGATGAACATTGCCAGCCCACCGACCGCGCCGCCCGTGGCCACGGCACCCAGCTTGGGGCCCAGAATACCGCGTGCCACGGCACCAACGATCGGCACCGCGAAGAAGGCAAAGATGGCCAGGTCCATCCAGTCAAAACCAAATCTGTTCTTGCCGGATTCAGAGGCCGGTTCCGGCAGGGCCTCGCCTTTGATGCGCGCCATAATCTGGTCCACCGCAGCGTCCAGTCCCGCCGCGAAGTCGCCCTGCTTGAAATGCGGTGTGATGGCTTGATCAATGATGTGTTTGGCCGCCAGATCGGGAATGGCGCCCTCGAACGTCTTGGCGACTTCGATGCGCACCTTGTGGTCGTCTTTGGCGACGATCACCAGCAAACCATCCCCAATATCCTTGCGACCGATCTTCCAGGTGTTGGCGACCCGATTGGCGTAACTGGCAATGTCCTCAGGCTGAGTGGTGGGCACCAGCAGCAGCACCACTTGCGCACCTCTTGCCCGCTCAAACGCGCTGAGCTTGTCCTCCAGCTGTCGCACCTGCTGTGCATTCAATGCTCCGGTCGTGTCGACCACGTGGGCGGTCAGCGCCGGCACCGCCAGTTGTGCCTGCGCCTGGGACAGGCACAACAGCAGACCCAGGCAGAAATAGGTCAGCCAGAGGGCGAACCAACGGCCACCTGAATGCATTCGCAGCCCGAAGCCGGGGGGCGGTCTTTGCGGCAGGCCAGAGTACAAGGTGTTCACACCGGTTGCGGCGCCGGCTTATTTCTTGCTGAAATCAACCACCGGCGGCGTAGAAATAGCCGCTTCGTTCTGTACCGAGAAATTGGGTTTTGGCTGGTAACTGAACATCATGGCAGTCAGGTTGCTGGGGAAACTGCGCGCCAGCACGTTATAGCCCTGCACGGCCTGGATGTAGCGATTGCGGGCCACCGTGACCCGGTTCTCGGTGCCCTCGAGTTGCACCCGCAAATCCGAAAAGCCCTGATTCGCCTTCAGGCTCGGATACTGCTCGGACACCGCCATCAAGCGGCTCAAAGCCGAGCCCAATTCTCCTTGGGCCGCCTGAAACTTCTTGAACGCTTCCGGATTATTCAAAGTCTCGGGTGTGACCTGAATCGAGGTCGCCTTTGCCCGTGCCTCGATCACCTTGGTCAGCGTTTCCTGTTCGAACGCGGCCTCGCCCTTCACCGTGGCCACGATGTTGGGCACCAGATCAGCGCGACGCTGATACTGGTTGAGCACCTCGCTCCAGGCCGACTTGGTTTGCTCGTCCAGACGTTGAAAATCGTTGTAACCGCAACCAGTCAGGGACAATGCGGCGATCAGAATCAAAAACCAGCGTGTCATATAAGCCTCCAGCGTGAAGTGTATAACGTTAGCATAAACCGGCGGCACAAATCCGGTCCGATGTGCATCCGCCTGGACCGGCCAAGCGCGCGATGCCACTGTTTAGGCAAAAGCGCGGCAAAATACAACACAACACGCGTGAAACAGATCATGTCCAAAACCCAGAAACAGGCCACCTCAGTCGGCGGCACTGCCGATGAAATTGAGGCGGCCTTTTACGATGCCATGCAGACCGCCGATATCGAAAAGCTGATGGCTTGTTGGGCGGACGAGGATGAGATTGTGTGTGTCCATCCGGGCGGGCCGCGACTGATCGGACTGGATGCCATTCGGGCTGCGTTTGATGCCATGTTTGCCAACGGCAGCATTCGCGCGCGACCTGAAGGCGTGCGAAAAATCGAATCATTGACCAGCAGTGTGCACAACGTGCGCGAACGCATTGAAGTCCTGACCAATGAGGGTCTGCTGCAGGCGTTTGTGATCGCCACCAATGTCTTTCACAAGACCGCACAGGGCTGGCGCATGGTCGCTCACCATGCCAGTCCGGGATCTCAACAGGAAGAGCCGGACATCAGCGAACCACCACACGTCATTCATTGACCGCATGGGTTCCAAGCCGCTGGATCATGAACAACATTGATGGATGACATAGTCAGACAAGCCCTGGCCAAATGGCCCAACGTGCCCGCTTGCTACGGGTGGCTCGGCCTCGATGCGCGCGGCAACTGGTTTATGCGCGACCAGCACGTGCAAGACCAGGGTCGGTTTGCCGGTGGCACCGGGCGAGGCAAAGGCGCACTACTGAAACACGAGAAACTGATCGAATTCATCGGGCGCAACTACGAGTCCGATGCACTGGGGCAATGGTATTTCCAGAATGGTCCACAGCGCGTCTACGTGGAACTGGAGGCCACACCGCTGATCTGGCGTGTCAGCGCCGACTTGTCGGTGCGCGACCACACCGGCGCTGCAGGGCTTGCTCAGCGCTGGCTGCAAGACGAACTGGGCCGCGTCTATCTGCAGACCGACAGTGGTTTTGGCCTGGTGCACACCATGGACGTGATTTATGCGGCAGAAGCCGTCGAGCAGGGATTATTGCCGCTGCAAATCGTGTCGGCCACTGATTTACCGACGCTTTTCAGCTATGTCACGAGCCCGCAGTCGCTACAAAACAAGTAGCGCCTCACGCAATACAGACGGCCTCCAGCAGACTATTTGGCAGCTGATGCGGGCGCGGCAGGCGCACTCGCAGCGCCGGCTGCAGACACCGCAGGCGCCTTCGGTTCCTCGAATTTGCCACCGGCTGCGTTGACCATATAAACCACGGCGCGACCGATTTCCAGTTCCTGAAAATCACCGCCGCCCTGGGGCACCATCGCATTCTTGCCCTTGACAGCTGAATTCAGCAATGCCTCATAGCCGGTTTTGATTCGCGGCGCCCAGGCCGCAACATCGCCAAACTTGGGTGCGCCGACAACCCCAAGCGTATGACACGCCGTGCACTGCGCCTTGAACACGTCTTCACCACTCCTGAGCGGCCGGTTCGCATCCCGTATTTGAACCATGCCAATTTTCTGGATCCGGGCTTCCACCGCCTGCTCCAGATTGACCGTGGGATCGACCGGTTTATTGCCCGAGGTGACGTAGTACACCAAACCAATGATGGCAAATATGGGAACCACAAACGAGTAGATAACGGCAAGCAGCATCTGCTTCGGATTCTTGATGGGACCGTTGTGCGCCTCTTCGTGAGCAGTGGCCTGGCTGTTGTGGTTCATGGTGTCCTCTGAAAATCGGGGCGTGGAAAGCAGGGCGCGATTATAGCGGCGCTCTCCCGGAAAGCATCTACAATGCACCCTCTCACCAGCGGCTGTAGCTCAGTGGATAGAGTATTGGCCTCCGAAGCCAAGGGTCGTGGGTTCGATCCCCGCCAGCCGCACCAACTCTAGCTCTCCAAGTGATTGAGTGTCCTGAAGGGTTTGGGCATTGTTTGCCGTCACCCTGGCATTAGCCGTTTTGGCCGCAGGCAAAGTTTTGGCCGCAGATGCTGCAACCCTCAAAACGCGCGACCAAGTTCGTGCGGAGCTGTTTGAAGCCCAGCGCACTGGCGATATCGTCGCCAACGGTGAAGTCGGCGCCAAGCTCAACGAATTGTTCCCCAGCCGCTACTCGAAAATGTCCTGAGACTTTTGATCCCGGCTGAAGCGCAAGCCATGTCTTGCGTTTCAGCCAAAGGCGTCTTTCGATGCATACCAAGACCTGACACGTTTAAGACGTAAACGAGGTGATCAATGACTACCGTCGCACTGGCCAGCGGCCGCTTCGCGATGCTCGACCAGCGGACCCCGAGAAACGCCGACTTCCCTTCGTCGACGGCCGGCAAGGGAATAATGCCGTTCATGAGGGAATTACCTGGCTGCGGCAACAAACAGCGAACACAACACGGTATTGAATTCCTGAGGCTGATTGAAAAACGGCGCGTGCTTGCCGCCCTCGATGTTCAGCAGCGGATGCGGCCAGCCCTCGGTGGCGCACAGGGCGCGCAGATAGTCGTGATTCAGGAACGGATCGTCGGCGCCGTTGATGATGGCAAACGGCAATTGGCCTTCGCGCAGCGTGCGCATCTGGCGCGGCCAGTTCAGCACCCCCAGCTTGGTCATCAGGTAAGCGCGAGCCCGGCCGTCGGTGCGGCCCAGGTTGCGGTGCAGGAAGGCGCTGTCGGCCGAGAGGGGCGCCGTGGCCGAGCCGGCATAGTCGGCGGCTTCGCGGCGCGTGAAGTACTGCTTGCCGGCCAGGATCAGGTGCGAGGACGGGTCATAGCCGGCGGCATAGTCGTCCGGCACCACACTCAGCGGTGCGGTGCCGCAGATCGCCAGACCCGCCAGTGCAACTTTCTTGCGCGCCGCCAGTTCTAGCGCCACGTAGCCGCCCAGCGACCAGCCAAACACCACGGGCCGGCTGACTTGGCGCAATTCGAGAACGTCCTCGGCAACTTCGGCGTAGGCGATCAGGTTGTAGCTGGTTTGCGGATCGGCATTGCCGGAGGCGCCATGCCCCGGCAGGTCGAAGGCAATCAGACGGAACTGCTGGCGCAGCTCCGTGAACTGGTGCGTGAAGGCTTCCTTGCAAGCCGAGTTGCCATGCAGCAGCAACAGGGCCGGCTGGTCGCCACCGGTGTCGGAGACGGCAATCAGACCGTGCCGGGTCGTCAGCAGCAACTCCTCGCTACCGCCCATGCGCGCCATCCGCTCGGCCCGCTCTTGGCGACGCCGCAAGGCGGCGATGAAGGCGCTGTGGCCGCCCAGCAGCTTCTCGCGCAATTCCTGGATCGCCGCCCACAAGCCGCCCGGATAAAACACCACCACCAGGATGATGAGCAGCGCCATGATGACTTCGCGCCAGGGACCCAGGTCGATCAGCGCCTCGGCCAGAAAAGTCAGGATGAAGGCGGCGGCGATGGGGCCCCACAAGGTGGCGGCACCGCCCACCAGAATCATCGACAAGATGAGATTGAGGAAGCCAATGCCGAAGACGTCGGGCGAGGCGACCCGCACGTAGGAACCGTAAAAGCCGCCGGCAATGCCGGTGAACAAGGCGCTGGCGGTCAGGGTCAGCAGCCGCGTGCGGGCTTCCGAAACGCCGCGCGCAATGGCGAAATACTTGTGGTCGCGCAGGCCTATCATGGCGCGCCCCAACGCCGACCGGGTGATGAGGTGCAGAAAAGCGGTGGACAGCACCAGCAACAGCAAGGCCAGGTAGTAATAGCCGATCTTGCCGTTGCTGAGCAAGCGGTAGTCCCCGATCTTCAGGGACGGCAGGGAGACCAGCCCGGAGGTGCCGCCGGTCCATTGCGATTGACTGACCGTCGCCTGGTACAGCAGTTGCGCCACCGCGATGGTGACCAGAATCACGTAGATGCCGTCCAGCCGCAGGATCGGCAGCGCAATCAGGGCGGCGACCAGCACCGCCGCCAAGCCGGCCAGCCCGATCGCCAGCCACGGTGGGACACCCAGGATTTTTGCCATCAGGGCAAAGGTGTAAAGACCGACGGCGAACAGGGCGCCGTGGGCAAAGTTGAACAGGCCGCCGAACCCCAGACTCAAATCCCAACTGGAAGCCACCACCGCGTAGATCATGGCCAGCACCAGCAGGTGGCGCAGGTAGCTGTTGCTGATCCACAGCGGCAGCAGCGCCAGCAGAGCCACCAAGGCGACGGCCGGCCACAAGCCATTGCTGCGATGGAACGGTGGGTCGTAGCGCATCAGACCGACCTCTGGCGCTGGCCGAACAAGCCTTCGGGCTTGAGCACCAGCACCCCAATCATGCCCAGGAACAGCAGGGTGGGTGTCCAGTAGAGGCCGACAAAATAGGTCAGAAAAGCCTCCGCGAAGCCGACCAGAAAAGCGGCGTAGACCGGCGCCGTGAAGCGCGCCACGCCGCCCAGGATCACCACCACCAAGGCTTTCTGCAAAGGGTCGTCACCCATGCTGGGTGTCATGAAACGAATGGAGCCGATCAGCACGCCGGCCAGCCCGGCGATGGCGGCGGAGAGGCCGAAGGTCAGGGCGTACAGGCGCGGCACATCCAACCCCATCAGCTGGGCCGCCTCGCGGTTCTGGGCCACCGCGCGCATGCAGCGCCCCAGCGGCGTATGCAGCAGAAACCAGGCCAGCGCCAGCAAGGTCGCGCCGACCACCGCGATCATCATCAACTCCTGCCAACTGATGCGCAGCAGGCCCCAGACCAGATCGCCGTCGAACGCGTTTGCGATCTGTTTGGCGCGCGGCCCCCAGACAATGTTGAGCAAGCTGTTGATGATGGTGGCGCCGGCCAGCGTGGTGATGACGGTCAGCAGCACCATCTGGGCCTGCCGCTCGAACGGGCGAATCAACAGGTACTGCAGCAACACGCCGAGACCGAACATCAGCAGCACCGAAGCCAGCAGCGCCGGCCAGAAGCCAAGGCCGAAAGCGTCGACACTGCCGAACTGCCAGGCGATGTAGGCCCCGGCGGCAATGAAGGCGCCGTGGGCGAAGTTGAAGATGCCCAGGGTGGTCCAGACAATCGCCAAGCCGAACGCCATCAAGGCATACAGCACGCCCAGCATCAGGCCGCTGGTCAGGATCGACATCAAGGTCTGCGCACTCATGACTCAATGGCCAGCGCCAAACATTTCAGCCATCAAGGCCTCGTGCTGCGGAATTTCGGCACACGGCAAGACGCGGGAAATCGAGCCGTGGTCGAAAACATGCAAGGTGTCGACCAGCTCGCGCAGGAATTCGACGTCCTGATCAACCACGATGATGGGCACACCGGTGGCGCGTATGGCATGAATGGCGTCGGCCAGTTCCAGCCGCAACTTCGGTGACAAGCCCAGCGTCGGCTCATCCAGCATCAGCAGCCGCGGCGCGGCCAGCAGGCCGCAAGCCATGGCCAGCATCTGGCGCTCGCCGCCGGAAAGAAAGCGGGCTTTTGAGCGCAGGCGTTCTTTCAGGCGCGGAAACAGTGCCAGCACCCGGTCCGCATCGGCACTGCGCCCGCCGGCGCGGGCCACCAGCGGCGCCATCGACAAGGTCTCGGCGACCGTCAACTCCGGAAACAATGTGGAGCCTTGCGCCACCTGGATCAGACCGGCGCGCGCCACTTTTTTGGGGTCCATGCGCCGGCGTTGCAGAACGTCGTAATTGAACTGGCGCGACCGGCGGCTGCGGTGTTCGCCGGGGCGGTTCAGTTGCACGCCGTCGAACACGATGCGGCCAGCCCAGGGATCGATCAGGCCGCTGATGGTGCGCAGCAGCGTGGTCTTGCCGTGGCCATTGGGGCCAAACAGGCCGATGCAGGCGCCGGCCTCGACCGCCAGGTTGACCTCCTTGAAAATCTGCACCGGCTCGTAGCCGCCGCTCAAGGACTCGATCAGCAGCAGCGGCGTCATGGTTTGCGGCCCAGATAAGCTTGCACCACCAGTGGATCGGCGATCACCTGGGACGGGTGGCCGCGCGCGATCACCCGGCCCTGGTCCAGCACCATCAACTGGTCCGAGACCGAGGTCAGCAGGGGCAGCACATGCTCGATCAGCAGAATGGTCATGCCATGGGTCTTGAGTTGCAGGATGAGTTGCTTGATGCGCTCGATTTCCTGCGCCGTCAGGCTGGAGGCCGGCTCGTCCAGCAGCAGCAGGCGCGGTTGGAGGGCCAGCGCTGAAGCGATCATGACCAGCTTGCGCAGGAAGATCGGCAGTTGGCCGGCCGGGCTGTTGTGCAAGGTGGCGGGAAACCCCACCTCATCAAGGCTGCGCTGGGCTTGCGCCACGCGCTGCGGGAAGCGCGCCGTGGTGTGGGAGTTTTCCACCGCCAGCAAAACATTGTCGATGGCGCTCAGGCCGGGGAATACGCTTTCGCGCTGAAAGGTCCGTGCCAGGCCCAGCCGGGCTATTCTGTGCGCGCGCAGTGACTGGATTTCACGGCCCTCGAACAGCACGACGCCGCTATCGGCGCCAAATGGAATCCGGGTCAGCACGTTGAAGAGGGTGCTTTTGCCGCTGCCGTTGGGTCCGGCTATACCCAGGATGCCGCGCGTGGCGACGCTGAAGTCAACGGCGGCCACGGCATGCAGGCCGCCGAACGATTTCGACAGACCCCGGACTTCAAGAATGGGCGGCAAAGCGAGCTACTTCGGATAAATCAGTGCACCTGCGCCCTGCCCTCTTCAGCCGCGCGCAGGCAGACGCTTGCGACCTTATTTCTTGACCCAGGGCGGCGTCACGAACGAGCCGCTGGCGTATTTGCCGGGGCCTACCATGACACGCTTGCCGTCCTGGATTTGCCAGAACGAGGTCGGTACGTAGTCGAGACCGATCAGCGCCACGTGGGTCTTGGGGTCGAACTTGATGACGCCGGCGGCCGACTCCTTGCTGGCGGCACCGATGGCCAGGCCGATGGCCTTGTGATCGGCCGGATTGCCGACTTTTTTCAGCGCATCGAAATACATGTGGGTCATCTCGTACAGGCCGACGCCATAAGCCCCGCTTTCAACCCCGTACTTGGCCTTGTAGCCGGCCAGCAGCTTGGGCGCACGCGGCCATTTCGGGCTGTCCAGCGGCGCGCCAATCATGTCGTAGAGCACGCCGGTGGACTGGGCGCCGGTCAGCTTGATGAACTCCGGCACCGACGGTGCGTATTGCAGGAACACCGTGCTGTTGGTCGGGTTCTCCAGAAACTGTTTCAGGAACAGCGCCGAGTTGCTTGGCAGGTAATCGGTGTTGACGATCAGATTGGGCTTGCTGGCGCGCACCTTGGCCAGGATGGCGCGCCAGTCGCCGACCGGGCCATAGGGGACGATCTCGTCGACCGTGATCTTCCAGCCGTTGCCACCGAAGACTTTTTTCATGCCTTCCGAAATGCCCTTGGAAAACGGGTTGTCGGAGGAGACGATGGCCACCGTCTGGTCGGCAATGCTCATCTTGCCCTGGGCCGCGAATTCCTTCACCGCCGGCAGCAGGTCGGTGGCATAGCCGGTGAAGTCGGCGGTGTAAGACCAGCAGCACCAGTAATCGGCCGGCGCCTTGCTGACGATGGCCGCCACCGAGGGCGACGGGCCGGCCGAGAGGTAGGGAATGCCGGCCTCCTTGAACAAGTCGATTTCGAACATCGACAGGTTGGCGTAGCCGGTGATCACCACCTCCAGCCCGGAGGTGCCGGTGAGATGTTCCACCGCGCTGGTGACGTTGGCGGCCGAGCCGTCCTTCACGTCGGCAGTGACC
The DNA here is from genome assembly GCA_963810395.1 of uncultured beta proteobacterium. Classification (GTDB taxonomy): domain Bacteria; phylum Pseudomonadota; class Gammaproteobacteria; order Burkholderiales; family Burkholderiaceae_C; genus Rhodoferax. Next base: position 612,640 of record CAWENC010000001.1, read on the forward strand.
ACTGCGAAGGTGTGGCCGGCGACGCCGCCGGCGGCATTGGCCTCGTCGACCGCCCACTTGACGCCGTTGACAAACTCCTGACCATCCGCCGCGCTGGGGCCGGTCAGCGGCGCCAGCACACCGATCTTGACGGTTTTGGCCAGGGCCGGTGCCAGCGGCGCCAGGCCCAGCAGCGCCGAGGCGATATACAAGCAGGTGGAACGGCTGATACTCTTGGGAATGGACATGGACATGCAAATCTCCAGGCAGGCAAAATGATCGGAGTTGCAGTTTAGGGATTCAGGAGGCGATGAACACCTCATGAAAGCCTTAGTTTTTGTTCACACCGCTAACGGCGGCAAGCGTCGGTGGTTTACGCAGGTCGCACACCAACCCTGCTGGAGAGATCAGGCTGGTCAGCCGATTCCGTAGATCAGGCTGACCAGCCCACCTTGAAGCTGCTGGACCTTTCGCAGTTCGAGCCCACGACGACCTTGCGTCGTGCCAAAGAGCGCCTTGCCTTGACCGGCCAGCAGTGGATAAACAATCAGCCGAAGTTCATCCACTAGTCCGGCGTCGATCAGGCTCGCCGTGATGCGGGCACCGCCCATGAGATAGATGTCTTTGCCGGGTTGCTGCTTGAGGGCAGCGATGTCTTCGAGTTTCCGGACGAAACGCGTCGTTGGCCAAAGCGCCGAAGTCAAGGTGTTGGAGAGAACATAGTGCGGCGTCTGCGCGGCAAAACGCGCCCATTCGAGTTCGGCCGGTACCGGCGCCTTGCCGGTCATCGGCAGTGGTTGACCCGGCTCATTCTGCTGTATCGCTGACCAATACTGCTCGTAGCCGGGGTACATGTGCCCGCCAAGCAGGCAGGCGTCGATTTGCCCTGTCAGCCCGTAGTCTTCGGACCAAGCGTCGACCCAGTCCGCGAAGCCCTCCGGGCCTTCGATTTTTCCGTCAACGGAAGTCTTTAATCCAGCAATCAGTTTTCGCATGTCACTCTCCTCAGTGTCATTCATCAGGCGGGAATGCGCCGGTCATAGTCTTTTTGCAGTCGGCTCCATCCGTCCCAAAATGGCGCCGGTGCCCGGCCGCTCGCAACAGCGACCAGAATGTCGAGGTGCATGTGCCAGCCAGCGGCGACCATCAGCAGGGTTTTGCGCTCGGGCAGGCGACGATGGATGACGGTGAGCAACACCTCCTTGCCCTTTGGCTCCAGCTTGAAGGACACGTCGCCACTGCCTTGCCAGGTGAAGGCGAGCTTGCGCTGCGGCTCAAGCTCGGTGATCTGGCACTGCATTCGTTGTTCCTCGGGAAAACCGGGCGGCCGCTGGCCGGGCGGATCGGTAAGCTGGTCGTTTCGCCAGACCAGCTCGACCGGTGCGCCGACCTTCATCTCCATCTGGCCCGCCGCCAGCCACTGGCGGCGCATCTCGCTTTCAGTGAGATAGGCCCAGACGCGCTCGATGGGGCCGGGCAGAAGGCGCTCGATTTTCAGCGTGGCAGGCTCGGTCAGTACGCCGTAGCCATCCAGAATTGCAGATTCGTTCATGGGTCATTTCCTTTTCTTGGGGTTGAGGGATTTGCGTGTATCGTCGTTGCGCAGGAGCTGTTCGAGCAGGTCCAGGCGCTTGGTCCAGAAGCGCTCATAGAAGCTCAGCCACCGCTGGGCACTGGCGAGCGGTCCGGGGTCAAGTCGGCACAGATGCGTGCGGCCACGCACCTCGCGACGGATCAGGCCGGCGTTTTCCAAGGCCTTGATGTGCTTGGAGGCCGCGGCCAGCGAGATCGTGAAGGGTTCCGCGAGTTGGGTAACCGTTCGCTCACCACGGGTGAGTTGACGAAGCATCTGTCGGCGGGTGGCGTCGCCAAGTGCATGAAAGACGGCGTTCATCTGGGGTGTTTCTAATTCAACCATATAGTTGAATATTAATCACGTCTTTTTGAAAAGTCAACCACTTTGTTGAATGATGTCGGCACAGAGAGCGTTGTCCGCTTGCCAGCAAGTAACAAGTTCGGCTCGCGGGCTTCCACCGAAGACGACATCATCCAATCTCCAATGTGAGATGTTCGGGGGACAGGCTTTCGAGAAAACCGCGCGCGCCGCCGATCTCGCCGGCGGTCACAACGCCATGCCATCGATCCGGTTGCACTAGCAACCGTCGCAGAGCTTCGACTACCAGCGGCGCGGTGACGGCATAAATATCCTGTCCGCGCACCACGGCTCGCCGCTCGACGGCGCCCATCCGGACAACTGCCTCGATCAGGAAAGTCTGGGCGGAGCGGCCGCGCGCATCGACCGCGCGAGGGGGCGACCGGTCGGGGTCAGCAAGGTCCTTCAGGGCCGCCAAAGTCATGACCTCATTGATCGTTGGTGTCATCAGGTGACGCGATATGGTGACACTGTCGGCTGTGGTGAACTCCGTCGTCACGATCTGGCTGCCAACTGGTTCAGGGAATGGCCATTCGGTGATGGGTGCTTCGTCGCTGCGCAGCTCCAGCCGTTGGCCAGCGAACGCCAGCCTTTGCCCGCCTCGACGCTGTTCGGCGGCCTCGATTGTGAGCCGCGTTCCCAGCGTGGGTTTCCAACTGCTCAGTGCGTACGCCAGAGTGATCTCGTCGGCCTGCGGCCAATCGCCCATTGCTGCAGTGGCCAGCAGATTGCCTAGGCCGCCATAAAAGCCGATCGCTGGGGCGAGCGCCACTCCTGCCTTCAGCGCAGGAGTGGCGTGCCGCTCGATTGTCACTGCCACGACGTCCGGCTCTGCTGCGACGTCCAGGTAGGGCAAGCGGGCGAGAATCGCCGCATCGACCATGCGGGACGCGGTGAAAGCAAACGGACCGGCAGCATTAATCACGGCAGCGGTGCCGGCCAAAGCTCGCATCAGCGCCATCGGCTCATCCAATGGTGCGACACGGACCTCCAACCCACCGTGTGCAGCACTCACGCACGCCAGCTTTTGGCGGTCCCTCCCAGAAAGTACGGGCGTTAACCCCTTGTTGATCAACTCGGCAACGATGAAACGACCGGTGTGCCCGTAGGCACCGTAGACAAGGATGGGCAGATCGGTATGGCTTGGCGACATGGGGGGCTTTCTGTGCGGATAATCAGTTTGGAACATTCATACACTACAGACCTGTCTGTAGTGTATGAGAATGATACAATACCGGTCTGTAGCGAGTCAAGCTAGCCAGTTAACGAGGGAGTATTCGCCATGAAACCGTCCCGCAAATCTGTTCCACCGGTTCCCGGTTCCCCTCAGGCCTCCAGCGTGCGCGACCGGCTGCTCGACACGGCTGCAGACCTTTTCTATCGCGAGGGTATTCGCGCGGTTGGAGTGGATTTGGTGGTGGAACGTACCGGCGTGGCTAAGACCAGCTTGTACCGGCACTTCCCTTCGAAAGATAAGCTGGTCACAGCTGTGTTGGAACGCGACGACCAGAATTACTGGGCCTACTGGGACCAAATCGCGGAGCGGCTGGCCCAAGACCCGAAAGCCGAGCTCACGGCACACGTGCAGTGGATTGCGCAGTACATCGGCCGGCCAGAATTCCGCGGCTGTGCTTTTCTCAACGCAGCCACCGAGTTTCCCTCCATCGACCACCCGGCGCGCCAGTTTGCCCTGCGGCACAAGGCGGAACTTCGGCGCCGATTGCATGCGCTGACGCAGCGGATGAGAGTGAACGACCCAGGGGAACTTGCGGACCAGTTGGTGTTGCTGATCGACGGTGCTTACGTTAACGGTCAATTGCGTGGCAAACGGGGCCCCGTCCAAGCCCTGTCCAAAGCGGCGACCGTGCTGATCGAAGCAGGCTCAGCCTGAGATTCCTCGCCGGTTGAAGGTCACCAAAAGGTGAGGCGGGTGCAGGCGCATGCACGGTCCCTGCGAAGGCCTCCGCCCACCAGGGGCCTGATCGTCAGTTGACTTGCGGAATAGGCAAGCACTCCCTGATCTCCACCGCGTCGCCCGGGAACGGCATGAAGTGGGGGTGGTTGACGAACATGGCCGCCGCATCATAGGACTCCGCCTGAACCACGGTATAGGCTCCTATGTTGTTGGTGATGTCGGAGAACGAGGCTTGGCACTATTCTCCGTACCCTCACCGGGGGTGATGAAGAGAATTCGACATGGTTTTTTGACTTTGGCCGTATGCCATGTCCCCGTTGGGACTTTGATGACAGAACCAATGTCCGTGAAATGAACAATTTCTTCAACGCCATCAACCAGAAGATGAATCGAGCACTCACCTGAAAGGAGGTACAGGAGTTCATCACCATGGGGATGAATTTCCCAGGTTGGCCAATCCTCGGAGAATGAGTATTCAGCTACGAGAAGGCATGACTTGAAGCCGGCAAATCTGGAGTCAAGTTCCTCATAGAGTGTTGGAGTAACTGGTGCCTGGGTGCATGAAAGATCAGGTCCAATGACCATGAAGGTTGAGGTGAGATTGGGTAGTTTCATCTGGCTACTCACTTGGGTTCGGCTGAAATTTCCTGCGCATGGCGAGCAAGAGAGCAGGCCAGTCGCGGAAGACCGGCGGCGCCAAGGGCGTCATTTAGGAGCCGGATTGCCTTGGGACCAACACCGTGGAGCGCAAGGAGATCGTCCTCAGTCTGACTGGCTACTCGTTTCAGTGTGGTGATCCCAGCGCCATTCAAAGCGCGGGTCGCTGGCTTGCCGATGTTCGCGGGCAGATCGCCGGCAGGGGTTTGAGAGGTGGCCTTGGGCATGGCAGTCTCCGTCGAGGTGAAGGGGGAAAGGCAGCGGGATTCAGTGAACGCGGGACTCGGTTGGTGTTGCTAGCGGCCGGGGATGGGAAACTATCCTTTTTTCAAAGGCCCTGCGACCTTGTAAGTACTGAAGATGATGCCGGATGGGAATGCATTCGTGCCGACAAGCTCGAATGAGCGTGGCGGAGTTCCGTCCGCAAAGAAGCGCTTCCCCGTGCCCAACAAGACCGGATAGACGGCCAGCAGGACTTCATCCGCAAGCCCATGTTCGAGCAGCGTCGAGGTCAGCGTGGAGCTACCCGAGAGGATAAGGTCCGGGCCGTCCTGCGTCTTGATGCGGCGAATGCCCTCGACGAGGTCCGGTCCAAGGCCCTCGAACGGGCCCCATTCAAGACTTTCCGGACGGTGGGTAGCGACGTATTTCGTTGCCGCATTGAGACCGTCCGCCATCGGACTGCTCGGCGCCTTTGGCCAGAAGCCCGACCAGATGTCGTAGGTGTGACGGCCCAGCAGCAGATCGAAGCTCCCGCCATACGCCGCAAGCATTGCATCCCGGCCAGCGGGGGTCCGATAGGGCGCGGTCCAGTCGCTGCAGGGGAAATCGCCGTCATCGGCGGAGTGCTGGATCACGCCGTCCAACGAGATGTGTTCGATGATTTTGAGTTTTCTCATTGGCAGACTGGTTCAACCGCGGTGCGCCATCTCGATTGCAGCGATGTCGATCTTCTTCATTTCCATCATCGCATCGAACGCGCGCTTGGCCGCGGCGGGGTCGGGATCGGCTATCGCTTTGGTCAGAGCGACCGGCGTAATCTGCCAGGACAAGCCCCATTTGTCCTTGCACCACCCACACGCGCTCTCTTCGCCGCCGTTGCCGACGATTGCATTCCAGTAACGATCGGTTTCGGCCTGGTCAGCGGTCGCGACCTGAAACGAGAATGCTTCGTTGTGCTTGAACGCGGGACCGCCATTGAGCCCGAGGCAGGGAATTCCCATCACCGTAAACTCGACCGTCAACACATCCCCTTTTTTCCCGGACGGAAAGTCTCCCGGCGCAAGGTACACCGCGCCAACGGATGAATCGGGAAAGGTCTTGGCGTAAAACCGCGCCGCGTCCTCGGCGCCGCCATCGTACCAAAGGCAAATCGTATTCTTTGCTTGCTTGTCCATGTCATTTCTACATTGTGATGAGCCGCCCGGCGCCGATCAGTTAAACGGGCGCACTTCTACCGGTGCCCGGCAGGCGACGGCGGCCTTGCGCCCCCACGTCAGCGCCTTGTCCAGGTCGGCGGCTTCCAGCACCCAAAAACCGCCGACGTGCTCCCTGGTCCCCAGGTAGGATCCGTCGGTGATGAGCACCTGACCATCAGGCTGCGTCCGCAGGGACTTCGCGCTACTTGCCGGGCGCAGGCCACCGACGAAAACCCTGACACCGGCAGCCTTCATTTCATCGTTGAGCGCGTCGATAGCGCGGGACATCGCTTGGTCCTCCGCGACGAACGGGTCGTAGTCGTCGGGGTGGTGAATGGCAACCAGATACTGTGTCATGACTTCTCCTGTAATGATGGGTTAGGCCGCACTTTCTGCGCCATTTCTATACTGCCATCAGGACTGCGGGTCGAACTGGAAGACTCGCAACTCCTGGTCGCAGCGGCAGGATTTCGCGATTCGCGCGGCCCACGCGACGGCTTCTTCACGCGAGGGGAGCTCGAGCACAGTGAAGCCGCCGTCAAGCGGGGGCCCCCATGGGTAGCCGCCTTCGGCGACCGCGCCGCCGGCAGCTACGAGCACAGGCGGCACGCCTTCGTCGATGCCGCCGGCGAAGACGTAGACGCCGGCGGCTTTCGCCTCGTCGATCACGGCGTGCGCGTCGCGACCCACTGTCTCCCACTCACCGTCGGGCACGACCATTGCCGCGCTTGGAAAAGAGATCAGGTACTTGGCCATGGTGCTCCTTCTGGGAATTGATGGCGGTCGTGAAGCCTGAGTGCAGCCTAACGATCAATTGGCTTGCGGAATAGGCAAGCACTCCATGATCTCCACTGCGTCGCCTGGGAACAGCGTGAAGTGCGGGTGGTTGAGGAACATGGCGGCGGCCGCGTCATAGGACTCCGCCTGAACCACGTTATAGGCTCCTATGTTATTAGTGATGTCTGAAACACCGTCACGCCCGATTCGCTTGGTCTTGCCCACAGGGGCCCCCATCTCGACAATGGCGTTGCGGTGCTGCTCCACCCAGGCGTTCCACGCCCGCATGCCTTGCTGGGTTTTTTGCTTGCGTGCATCTTCGTCTTCAGCCATCCAGTTACGCATGGCCGCTGGGTTGCCGGTAAAGATTGCCAAAAACTTCTTCATTTATGAGTCCTCTCCAATAGACAATGTGAACACTGTACACAATAGAATACCAAAGATAGTGAACGTTGTCCACATTTTCTGAAAGACATTAGTCTGGTGTCAACTTTGGGCATTCGCCCGCGCGCCGCGTACCGTTACGGCGAGCCTAGATCAAGCCCATCCGGAACGCCTTGGCGACGGCGGCGGTGCGGTTCGGCGCGGTCAGTTTGGTGGCGATATTGCGCGCATGGTATTCGACCGTGCCGATCGCAATGTTCATCTTGTTGGAGATTTCGGTATTGCTGCAGCCGTCGGCCATGCGCCGGACGATTTCAATTTCACGCCGCGTCAGCAGCGCCAGGGCTGGAGTGACGTTCCGGTCCTTTTTTTCGTGGCGGTACAAGTCGCTGTCGATGGCGCAAAACATATTGGCTGCCATGCCCAGGGACACCTTCAGCCGGTTGTCTTCAAGTTCCGCCCGGTCGGTGGCCAAGCCGACGCCGCCAATCAGGACGCCGCCCTCGAAGATCGGTACCGCAATGCCCCCCACCATCGAAAAATCTTTTGCTTCCTGAAAAATCGCTTTCTCCTTCTTGCGCAGCAAAGGGTAGATTTCTTTCCAGAAAAAGGGCTGCTGACGGTACATCGCATGTTGCCGGGTCGGGTCGGTGCGCGTGTAGTTGCGAGCCACGTAGTGCTCGATCCAGGCCTTTTGGTAAGTGGTGGCGGTGATGCCCTGGCAGATCCCGTCATCGCGGTGAATGTACATGACCCCCTGGAATCCGATGTCGGACATGGCGCGGGCAAACGTTGCGAACGCCGCCGTGCGGCTTTGCGCTTGCAGCAGCTTGTCGAGCAGGCCTTTGAGAGCACCGGCTTCAGGTAGATGAAGGTAGCCGAACATGTTGCCTATTCAATAATTCAGGGACAGCCGAACACTACCGCACCTCGCCATCAGCTGTCCACGGTATTGACCCGGGGGGCCGCCGTTTGCCACTTTGTTTGACATCTACGGCCGGCGCAACGTGGAGCGCAATTGAATCCCGTCATGCTCCTTGAACAACGCGTCAAGCCAGTCCACAAAAACGCGGATCTTGCCAGACAGATGCCGGTTTTGCGGGTACACCACTTGCAGCGGCACCGGGTCGGCCAACCAATCGCCGAGCACCAGCTCCAGTGTGCCGCGCTCGCTGGCCTCCTTGAAGATGAAAGCCGGTACTTGCGCAACGCCAAGCCCGGCTTCCGCCGCGGCGAAGTAACTGTTTTCATCGTTCAGCGCAATATGGCCCTTCAGCGAGGTAGTGATTCGGACACCGTCCTTTTCAAACACCCAGTCAAAAATCTCCCCGGTGCGCGGCGAGAAATGATTGACGCACTGATGCTGTTTGAGATCATTCGGGTGCCCCGGCAGTCCGCGCGCTGCCAGGTAGCCCGGTCCGGCGCAAGTGGCAAAGTAGAGTTGACCCACCGGATGTGCAATCAGGCTTGAATCATCCAGCTTGCCACTCCACAGCGCGCAATCAATGCCTTCTTCGATCAGGTCCGCATGCCGCTCGCTGCAACCCAGTTCCAGCTCAATGCCGGGGTAGCGCGCAAAAAAATCCGCCAGCGCCGGCACGATGACGCAACGCGCCATCAAGGTCGGCACGTCGACACGCAGTCGCCCTTGCGCAGTGGCGTGCTGCTGCGCCAGCGATTCCTCGGTTTCCCGCACCTGCGTCAGGATCGCCACGCAGCGATCGTAGTAGGCGGCGCCATCAGCCGTCACACTGACGCGTCGGGTCGTACGGTTGAGCAACCTGACGCCCAACGCCGCTTCCAGCTTTTGAATCATCGTGCTGGCCGTGGCTTTGGGCAGCCGCAGACTGTCTGCGGCACGCGTGATGCCACCAGTCTCGACCACGCGGACAAAAACCTCCATCGCCAGAAATTTGTTCATGCTGATTGTTCAGTAAACGGAATAATCAATTTACCCAACGGCCATTGATCTACGATATTGTGAACGATAGACTGTGCTGCTTCATCAATCTCCGGGTTAATACCCGAAACCAAACAGAGGAATACCCTTGAGCACAGCTATCGCACACGTGACCGACACGACGTTCAAAACCGAGGTTCTGCAATCCGCGACGCCAATTCTCGTGGACTACTGGGCCGAGTGGTGTGGTCCCTGCAAGATGATGGCGCCAGCACTCGATGAAGTGGCGTCAGATTTCACGGGGCGTTTGGCTGTGGTCAAACTCAATGTTGACGACAACCGTGCCGTATCCACCCAATTCGGCGTGCGTGGCATCCCGACGCTGATGCTCTTCAAGGACGGTGAGGTTGTGGCGACCAAGGTGGGCGCCTTGTCAAAGCCGCAGTTGACGGCGTTCATTGAAGCCCATCTGTGAACGCGGTTCACGCGCCATACCCATGATCAAGGTCTGCATCCTCTACCCCCGCTCGCAAGACGGCCGCTTTGATATTGAGTACTACGTGAACGAGCACATGCCTATGTCGATTGGACTCTTGCGCGACCACCCCGGGTTCAAAGGCGTGTCTGTCGAGTCCGGACTCGCTCTCGTTGGAGAAGATCCCCAAACAGGCGTACCCTACGTGGCGATGTGCCACTTCCTGTTTGACGCGATTGAAAGCTTCGTTGCAGCTTTTACGCCCCATGCCGCAAAGCTTCAGGCGGACATGCTGAATTACACCAACATTGTGCCGGTCATTCAGTTCAATCAGGTGCTGATTTCTCAATAGCTTGAGTGCCTGGCGAACCAGTCATGCATTCGCTGAAATAACAGGGTTAGGGTGTTACCAGGCTGCGCGTTCATTTCGCCGCGCCTCGTCGTCGCCCGCCCTTTACCGGGTTGTGGGTGAGCATCAGGCTGCCCGGGCAGCGATATCCTGGTTGGCTGCCTTGCCGGTCACGGCTGCGATGTCGGCACGTGCGGCAGTCAATGCAGCAGCCTTGGGCGCTTCGCCCATCGCAACTCCCTCGGCGCGAACAAAGCGCACGTCGGTGATGCCGAAAAAGCCGAAGACAACCTTCAGATAGCTTTCCTGGTGTTCCATGGCCTGACCGCCTTCGCTGGTCGAATAAACACCACCGCGCGACGACGCCACGATCACCGTTTTGCCGGTCGCAAGGCCCACGGGGCCCTTGTCGGTGTACTTGAAGGTGCGGCCGATTTGCGCGAGGCGATCGATCCAGGCCTTGAGCTGGGTCGGGATGGTGAAGTTGTACAGCGGTGCACCAAGCACAATCACGTCAGAGGCAAGAAACTGGCTGACCAATTGTTCAGAAACGGCATTCTCGCGGCGCTGCGCTTCGGTCGGTTCGGCCTGGACGCCTGACTTGATGCCCATGGCGTCGGCGCTGAAATGATTGGGCGCATTCAAGGCGAGGTCCAAGTGCTCAACCTGGGTGTCGGGATGGCTCTTGCGCCATTCTGCAACGACTTCGGCGGTGAGTTGACGGGAAACGGAGTTGGTACCCAGGATGCTGGAATCGACGTGGAGCAGTTTCATGATCAATGCGTTCTTTCGTGGAAAGTGCCGACACTGAAGTTGGTCGGCTTGGGATGATTCTATTTATGAATTGATTGCTTGATAAGTCATCAAAAATGCGCTATACCGTCCCAAAAATAGGACAATATATTGATGCAAGACCTTAATGACATGATCTTCTTTGCCGAAGTGGCCGAGCGCGGCGGGTTTACCGTAGCCAGCCGGGCCCTGGGATTGCCGAAGTCGCGGCTTTCCCGGCGTGTGGCCAGCCTGGAGGCTCAACTGGGCGTGCAGCTGATGCAACGCAGTTCACGCAAGCTGTCACTCACGCAGGCCGGTGAGCTGTATTTGCGCTATTGCGTAGAAATGCGCGATGCCGCGCAGGCTGCGTATGAAGCCATCGCGCAGGTGCACAACGAGCCACGCGGAACCGTGCGCCTGAGTTGTCCGGTGACGCTGGCGCAGAGCGCCATGGGGCCATTGCTGCCGATCTTCATGAAGCGCTATCCGCAAGTGCGGGTCGAGATGCGGGTGCTCAACCGCCCGGTCGACCCAGTCGAGGACGGCGTCGATATTGCGTTGCGGGTGCGATCTGAAATTGAAAACAGTGCCACGCTGGTGGCAAAGACCTTTGGCGTCAGCCGCCTGATCCTGGTTGCCAGTCCGGATCAGTTGCACCGGCAAGGCCCGGTGCTCATCCCAGCAGATCTGGCGCGGCTCGATAGCGTATCCATGTCCGTTGGCGAAAGGCAAAGCATTTGGCGGCTCGAGGGCCCCAAAGGCGAGGTGTTCGTCCATTCGCACGCGCCTCGCTATCTTGCGGACGATTTGCTGACGCTCGGCTTCGCGGTGGTTCAGGGCATCGGCGCGGCGATGCTGCCTGACTACATGTGCCGTGCCCACCTGAAGGCAGGTCGACTGGTCGAGCTGTTGCCGGGCTGGGGACCGCCGCCGGGAATCACTCACGCCATGTTTCCCGCGCGGCGCGCGCTGGTTCCTGCGGTGCGTCACTTGTTGGACTTCTTGTCCGAAAACCTGAAAATCGATGGCTCCTATGACTTCAGTGGCTGAAGTCGTTGGCGCAATCCATCCATCTCATTGGGCTGCCATGAATCGCAAGAACCTCGCCTTGGCAATAGCGCTGCTTTGTGTCGGCGTTCCTATGGTTTTGGCGCAGCCAAATGATATTGATTTGTTGCTCAATGAGAGTGTGCAGATGATTCCAAAGAAAGGGATGTTCGACATTGAACTGGAGACCACTCTCTACAAACCCGATGGCGACGGACCGTTTCCGGTGGCGCTCATCAACCACGGCAAGTCCGCAGGCAACACGCGCTTCCAGGGGCGCTACCGTCCGGCGATTGCTGCACGCTATTTTTTGCATCGAGGCTACGCAGTTGTCGTGCCAATGCGTCAAGGCTTTTCCAGGTCGGGCGGCAGCTACATCGGTGGCGGCTGCAATGTCGAAAGCAACGGACGGGTCCAAGCCGAGGATGTCAAAGCCGTGCTCGACTATGTGGTGTCCCAACCCTGGGCCGACAAGGGCCGCATGGTTGTGCTTGGTCAGTCGCACGGCGGGTGGACAAGCCTGGCCTTTGGCACGCAAAACTACGCCGGCGTCAAGGCACTGGTCAATTTTGCCGGTGGGCTGCGCCAAGAGAGCTGTGTCGCCTGGGAACGGGGACTTGCCAGCGCAGCTGCCGACTATGGCAAGGAAACTCATCTACCGTCGCTCTGGTTTTATGGCGACAACGACAGTTTTTTCAAGACGGAGACCTACAGAGCCATGTTTGAGCAATACACGGCGGCCGGTGGGCAGGCACGTTTGGTGGCCTATGGCAAATTTGGCAACGACTCCCACAGCATGTTCGGCTCGCGCGCCGGCGCACCTATATGGCAGCCTGAAGTATCGAAACTGCTGGCCTCGGTCGGAATGCCCAGCGAGCCGCTTGGCATTTATGCCCGGTTTGGAGCGATGGCACTGATGGAGGTTCCGCCAAAGACCGATTTCGGCCCGCTTGATGACGAGACCAGGCTTCCGTATGTTCGGGACACCGGGCGCGCCGGCTACAAAACCTATTTGACGAAGCCGATCCCACGCGCTTTTGCGATTGCGCCCGATGGCCACTGGAGTTGGGCTGAAGGCGGGCATGACCCGCTTCGACGTGCTCTTGATCACTGCAACCGGAACCGCAATGGCAAGGCCGACTGCAAGTTGTATTCGGTGGATGATTTCGTGGTCTGGAAGGCTGAATAGACGCGTCGGAGTGCTTTTGCGCCACGTTCAAACTGGCGTCACCTTGCGACACGGGATTTCTGCTGGATTTTGAATTTCTTTGTTCTTAATAAATCCTTAACATACATCAAGAAATACGGTTCAGAATCAGTGCTTCGGGAGAGAACAGCTGGTGCCTCCGGAGAACGCCTGGCTTGATTCCGGATCAACCGACCCAGCAAAAGAACCGCTCGATCTCGAACCCGGGTCGGGCAATCAAAGCCGTCCTTACAACTTTCAAAAGAGGAATATATGACAGGCGAAAGCACAATCCAGTGGACCAGCGACATGGTCACAGGAATCGATGTGATCGACAGCCAGCACAAGAGAATCGTGGCCTACATCAACCATTTGGGGCATGCCGTCAGACAACGAAACCGGCTCTCTGTTGGGACGGTACTGGAGGAACTGGTGGACTACACCCTGTCGCACTTTGCCTTCGAGGAAAGCCTGCAGGAGGAAGTAGGCTACAGGTATGCCAAGCCTCACAAGGCCGTCCACGACATGTTTATCAAGCGCGTCGCAAAGTTTCAGGCACGGCATAGCGCAGGTGAGGACATTGCTTTGGAGCTTCACGCGATGCTCAGCACCTGGCTGGTACACCATATCAAACGCGAAGACATGGCCTATGTTTCCGAAGTGAAGGCCAGCATCACCACCGTCGTTGAAAACAAAAAGGAGGGCAACTGGCTCAGCCGCTCTCTCGGGAAGTTTTTCCGCTAGCTGCCACCCTGGACGGGTCCACCCTGGGGTAGGCGCCTGCATTAGACTGCGGCGCATGACTCAAATTCAAGACCAGACTCAAGCGGCGCGAGTAGCGCTGATTACCGGCGCAAACACGGGAATAGGACGCGTCACGGCGCGTGAGCTTGCCAAACAGGGCGTGCATGTTTTCGTGGCTTGCCGATCGGAACAAAGCACACTGGCACTGCTCGAAGAAGTTCACGCAGCCGCTCCTGCCGCGAGAATTGAATGGCTGCCACTCGATCTTGGCGACTTCCAGTCAGTCCATCGATGTGCCGAGGCATTTTTATCCAGGGGATTGCCGCTGCACCTGTTGATCAATAACGCCGGGATCGCCGGCGCCAGAGGTTTGAGCAAAGAAGGTTTTGAACTTGCCTTCGGCGTCAATCACCTGGGGCATTTTTTGTTGACGCAGTTGCTGCGGGAGCGCCTCAAGAGTTCGACACCGGCCCGTATCGTCACCGTGGCCAGCAAGGCCCACTATCGGGCAAGCGGCATCGATTGGCAGGCGCTCCGGGAACCGACCAGGAGCCGCACCGGCCTGCCGGAATACTGCGTTTCCAAACTGGCGAATGTGCTGTTCAGTGCTGAACTCGGGCGCAAGCTCAGTGGTACCGGCGTCACAACTTATTCTCTGCACCCGGGCGTGGTCGCGTCCGACGTCTGGCGGACCGTTCCATGGCCACTGCGCTCTGTTGTCAAGCTCTTCATGATCTCAACCGAAGAAGGCGCCGTCACGACCCTGCACTGCGCGAATTCCCCCAGTCTCGACGCCGAAACAGGGCTTTACTATGACCAGTGTCGGGCCAAACACGCGAGCCGACTTGCACAGGACCCGGCCCTCGCAGCCGAACTATGGAAGACCAGCGAAGATTGGGTCCGCTAGATTCATGATTGGCACTGCTTAAGGGTTGCCGAGGTAATCGCGCTTGCCGATCTCAACGCCATTGTGGCGCAGGATGTTGTAAGCGGTCGTGACATGAAAATACACATTCGGCAGGGCGTGGCCGAGCAGGAATTGCATACCCTTGTATCGGGTTTCCTTGTCGCCGCGTTTGAGCACGATCTCCCGGTCTTCGGAACCATCGATCTGTGACGCTGTCACGGTCTGAATGAAGGCCAGCGTTTTGGCAATGCGCGCCTGCAACTCGGCCAGCGTCTTTTCATTGTCCTCATGCACCGGGATCTCCACCCCGGCCAGGCGCGCCACGGCGCCCTTGGCGGTATCGCAGGCGATCTGCACCTGCTTGGTCATGGGCAGCATGTCGGGAAACAGGCGATAGGCCGTCAGGGCAGCCGGGTCAAGCTTCCGGGCCTCCACATGAGCTTGCGCCTTGTCCAGGATGTTGGACAGATTGGTCAGGATGTTGACGAAGCGCGGCACGCTTGCCTGGTACATCGAAATGGTCATGGAGAACTCTCTAGGTGGATAAGGTGGGGCAAGGACAGCTTTGTATCTTAGCGTCTGCCTCGTTACAACAACGCGACTGCCCTGGATCGTCGCGCGTTCACGGCCGTGCCGAGGCACGCCACTGTTCAACCGCCTTCAGTGTGTTCTCTACATGCTGGTCCGGGCTCAGGCTCGAAAATGCATAAAGCACTTTGCCTTCAGGACTGATCACATATGAAATACGGTCAGCCATGTCGGGTTTCATCCACAGGGCTGCGTCATATTGTTTCATGATGCGCGCGCCACTGTCGGCGGCCACGGCAAATTTGTCGCGGCAGGCCTCCACCGAAAACTTTTTCAAAGTTTCAATGTCGTCATTGGATATGCCGACCACCGTGGCACCCAGCGCATTGAATTTCGGCGTCGCCTCGGCAAAGTTGTGCGCCTCTATCGTGCAGCCGCTGGTGAAGGCTTTCGGATAGAAATACAGCACCACCGGCCCTTTCTTCAGGGTTTGCGCCAAAGAGAACTTGAGCGCAACCCCGCCCAGGGCAGCGTCAGTCGTGAAATCCGGCGCCGCCGCGCCCACCGCCAATGCGGCTTGTGTGGCGCTGCTGGCACACACCAGCAACAAGGCACCGATTGATACCCAAGGGTTCGGAAATTTCATTCAATGGCTCCAAACACGGGAACTGAAACGCAACTGCCAGACTTGCAAGGTAACTCAAACATCAATAACCAGCCGGGGCCTATGGTCACTGTCTGCCCCAGACAGGAACCACCAACCGTTTGCAATCCGCGGGGATGCCGGATCCTGAATCAACGCCGGGGCCGCAGCGTTTTGGCTGCTGATGCTGGTCACAACCTTTTTTGCTGGGACAATCAGCGGATGTTTTTACTCTTTGAAGAAGCCGGAAAATTCATGGCCGGTCGGGTGCTGTCTGAGGCAGAGACTTCTGCGCAGGTCGAGCTGGACAGTGGCAAGCGGGTCAAGGTCAAGGCTGCCAACATCCTGCTGAAATTCGAGAAACCGGCGCCGTCAGCGCTGATGGCAGCGGCGCAGACGCTGGGCCAAAGCATTGAGCTGGAGCTGGCCTGGGAGTTTGCGCCGGAGGACGAGTTCGGCTTTGCCGACCTGGCGCGCGAGTATTTCAACGCCCACGCCACGCTGGAACAGCAGGCGGCCATGCTGCTGCGCCTGTTTGAATCCCCGCACTACTTTCGACGCGCCGGCAAGGGACGCTTTCGCAAGGCCCCGGCTGACATCCTGGCGCTGGCGCTGGCGGCAATCGAGAAAAAGAAGCTGATCGTGCAACAAACCCAGCAATGGGTGGCAGAGCTGAGCCAGGGCATTTGTCCACAGCCGATTCGCGATCAGCTCTACAAAATCCTGTTCAAGCCGGACAAAAATGCCCCTGAATACAAGGCCGTGGTCGAGGCCTCGCGCGCCACGCACCGGGGGCCGCTGGAGTTGCTGATCAAGGCCGGCGCGATCGATTCGCCCTACCAGTTTCACTGGAAGCGCTTCCTGCTGGAGAACTTCCCCAAAGGCGTCGCCTTTCCCAAACTGGAGGCACCGGCCATCGGCGACGAATTGCCTTTGTCGACGGCGCGCGCGTTCTCGATTGACGACTCGGCCACCACCGAGATTGACGACGCGCTGTCGGTGCAAGGCCTGGGCACTGGCACGGTGATGCTGGGCATCCACATTGCCGCACCCGGCCTGGCTTTTCAGCCCGGCAGCCCGATTGACCAGCTGGGCCGCAACCGCTTGTCGACGGTCTACATGCCGGGCTACAAGATCACCATGCTGCCCGACGAAGTGGTGCAAACCTACACGCTGACAGAGGGACGTGACTGCCCGGCAGTGTCGCTGTATGTGACCGTCGATGAAGCCACGCTGGCGATCAAGTCCAGTGAAACCCGACTCGAGCGGGTCCATATCGGGGCCAACCTGCGCCACGACCAGCTCGACGCCATCGTCACCACCGAGTGGCTGGAAAATCCCGCGTTTTTGCATCAAATCGACCCGCAGCCATTGCTGCATAAGCGCGAACAGCTATCATTTTTATACAAACTGGCGAAAGACCTGAAAGCCAAACGCGAGCTGGTGCGCGGCAAGCCCGAGAGCTTCAACCGGCCGGACTACAACTTCAGACTGATCGGCAATGAAGGGCGGGAACCTGATGGCCGGGAACAGGTGCAGATCAGTGTTCGACAGCGCGGCGCGCCGCTGGATTTGATCGTCTCCGAGGCCATGATCCTGGCTAACAGCACCTGGGGCAGCTGGCTGGCCGAGCTCGGGGTGCCCGGCATTTACCGCAGTCAGGCGTCGATGTTGCCGGGCGTCAAGGTGCGCATGGGCACCAAGGCCCTGCCGCATGCCGGCATTGGGGTCAAAAGCTACGCCTGGAGCAGCTCGCCGCTGCGCCGCTACACCGACCTGGTCAATCAGTGGCAAATCATTGCCTGCGCCCGCCACGGCAAGACCGCGGCTCTCGCGGCGCCGTTCAAGCCCAAAGATGCGGATTTGTTTTCCATCATATCCAGCTTCGATGCGGCCTACTCGGCCTACAACGGTTACCAGAATGCCATGGAGCGCTTCTGGACCCTCAAATATGTGCAACAGCAAGGTATCAGCGAGATTGAAGCGACGCTGTTCAAAGACAACCTGGTGCGCGCCGACCACCTGCCGCTGGTGCTGCCGGTGCTGGGCGCGCAAGGCTTGCCGCGCGGCGCGCGCCTGCTGGTCAAACTTGGTGACATTGACGAAGTGACGCTGGATGTGCATGGCAGCGTGCTGTCGAGGCTGGATGCGCCGTCGGAATCCGACACCGCTCAACCGGGCGAAACCGATGCTGCCTACCAGGAAGAGGATGAAGCCGAGGTCGCTGGCCCGATTGCGATTGCCCTCGATATCAACGAGAGCGAAACGCCCGACAGCGATAATCCTGCCCCGTGAACCTGCGCTCTTTCAGCACACTCCAGCTTGCACTCGGTATCTCGATCGCCGTGCATGCGGTGCTATTGACGGTGCGCTTTGTCGACCCCGAGGCCTTCAACCGCGTGTTTGAAGACACGCCGCTGGAAGTCATTCTGGTCAATGCCCATACCAAAGAGCGCCCCGACAAGGCGCGCGCCATCGCCCAAGCCAGCATGAGTGGCGGCGGCGACGCCGAGCGCGGCCGTGCCACCAGCCCCCTGCCCCCGGCGCTGGTCTCCGAATTGGGTGAAGATACCGAGGAACAAACCCAGCGTCAGCTGGCAAATCTGCAGGAACAACAAAATCTGCTGCTGGTGCGCGTCAAGAACCAGCTCGCAACGCTGCAACCGGTCGAACCCACGCAGGTCAACCCGTCCACCGAGCAGTCGGAGCGCGAACAAAAACGGCGCCAGTTGATCAAGCTGCTGGCCGAGATCGAACGGCGCATCAATCAGGAAAATGCCAGGCCCAAGAAGCGTTACATCAGTCCGGCGACGCGCGAAGAGGTCTACGCAATTTATTACGATCACTTGCGCCACGCGATCGAAGACAAGGGAACCGAAAACTTCCCGGAGAAAGGCGGCAAGAAACTCTATGGCGAGCTGACCATGGGCATTACGGTCAACTTTGACGGGCAGATCCTCAAGACTGAAATCGTCGAGAGTTCGGGCAATCGCACGCTGGACCGCCGTGCCGAGGCGATCGCCAGGAGTTCCGCTCCATTTGGCCGCTTCAACGCTGCCATGCGGCGCAAAGCGGACCAGATATGGGTCGTATCGCGTTTCAAGTTCACGCGCGACGAAACGCTGGAAACTCACCTCACGTCAAACTGAGTCACTTTCAGGACCACTGCCAGGTTAAATCGTTTTATGGATCTCTACTGTGTAATGGGCAATCCGGTGGCGCATAGCCAATCGCCGTGGATTCACGCGCGCTTCGCGGAGCTGACCGGCCATACGCTGCACTACGGCAAGCGCCACATTGCGCTGGACGGGTTTGAACTGGCGCTGCGCTGTTTCATCGCGGAAGGCGGACTGGGCTGCAACATCACCGTTCCGTTCAAGTTTCAGGCCGCAGCGCTCGCCACGCGAAGCAGCGAGCGCGCCCTGCTGGCGCAGGCGTCCAACACCCTCACCTTCAAGGATGGCGCCATCCTGGCCGACAACACCGATGGCGCGGGCCTGGTCGACGACATCGAACACGGCGCTGGTGTTGACCTGCAAGGCCGCCACCTGCTGTTGATCGGCGCCGGAGGCGCGGCGGCCGGTGTGCTGGGTCCGTTGCTGTGGGCGCGGCCCGCCAGCATCACGGTCGCCAACCGCACGCTGAGCAAGGCGACCGATCTGGTGGCGCGCCACCAGGCTCTCGCTTTGCTACAACAAACAGAGCTGCTAGCGCAGGATCTGAAAGGCCTGGCAGGCCAATTTGATATTGTCATCAACGCCACGGCAAGCAGTCTGCAGGGTGCCGGCGTGCCGGTGCCGGGCGGCACCCTCAAACCCGGCGCCCTGGCTTACGACATGATGTACGGCCCGGCCGCGCAGGGCTTCATGACCTGGGCGCGCGAGCACAGTGCCGTGGCGCGGGACGGATTGGGCATGCTGGTCGAACAGGCGGCCGAGGCCTTCTTGATCTGGCGTGGTGTGCGGCCACCGGCGCAGCAGGTGCTGGCCGAGTTGCGGGCAAGCTTTCAGCTCTCATGAAGCCGCTCCTGCGTTGGCTTGTTCTGGTGCTGGCCGCCCTGCTGGCGCTACAGCTCTTCTTTGTATTGCGGATTGCCGCCATGGCGTTGATCAATCCGCAATCCACTGCCTTTGAGCGCTCGGAAGCGTGGCGGATTTTGCCTTCAAAAGGGAGCGGCCCGCGCTGGCATCAGCAATGGGTCGACTACCGGCAAATTTCCGACAATCTGAAGCGGGCGGTGATCGCCAGCGAAGATGACGGCTTCAACAACCACGAGGGAGTGGACTGGAACGCGCTTGAAAAAGCCTGGCAGAAGAACGCCCAGGCCGAGGCCAAAGCCGCCAAATCGCAGCCCACCAAAAAGGCCCCGACTGTGGCGGCCAAGAGCCAGAACTCGGCCCGCGCGCCGAAGGTGGTCGGCGGCTCGACCATCACGCAGCAACTGGCCAAGAACCTGTTTTTGTCGGGTGAACGCACGCTGCTGCGCAAGGGCCAGGAACTGGTGCTGACACTGCTGCTGGAAACCCTGCTGAGCAAGCAGCGCATCCTGGAGATCTACCTCAACAGCGTCGAGTGGGGAGAAGGCGTTTTTGGCGCCGAGGCGGCAGCTTGGCACTATTTTGGCAAACCCGCCGCCCGACTGAGTCCGTATGAGGCAGCGCGCATGGCGGTGATGTTGCCGCGACCCAAATATTTTGAAAAACTGCCCAATTCCAGTTACGTTGCCGCGCGCGCCAACGTCATCGCCAGCCGCCTGGCAGACGCTGAATTGCCCTGAACCGGTCTCTGTATCATCCCGCTCATGCTTGCCAAGCTGATGAGTTATTTTCTGCTGGGCCTGGTTCGCCTGCTGACCGGGTCGCAGGCGCGCTGGTACGGTTGTCCGCCCAAGGCCGAACAGCGCATTTATTTTGCCAACCACCAGAGCCACGCCGACCTGGTGCTGATCTGGGCGGCGCTGCCGGAAGAATTGCGCGTCCGCACGCGGGCCATTGCCGCCAAAGACTATTGGACCAAGACCGCCTTCAAGCAATGGATCACCAGCGCGGTGTTCAACGTGATTTACGTGTCGCGCGAGCGCTCGGCCGAAGAAGACCCGCTGGAGCCGCTGGTGGAGGCGCTGAGCCATGGCGACTCCATCATCCTGTTTCCCGAGGGCACGCGCGGCAACGCCGAAGAACCCCAGGCGTTCAAGGCCGGGCTATACAACCTGGCGCTGAAGTTTCCCAATGTTGAACTGGTGCCTGCCTGGATCAACAATGTGCAACGCGTCATGCCCAAGGGCGAAGTGGTGCCAGTGCCGGTGCTGTGCTCGGTGACGTTTGGTGCCCCAATGCACCTGTCGGCGGGAGAAGAGCGGCGCGCCTTTCTGGAACGCGCCCGCAGCGCGGTCATCGCCCTGCGCGACGTCTGACCGGACGCAACAACACCATGTACCAGACCCTGAAACACTTAAGCGCCAGCCAGCAGGTTGGCGCCCTGTTCGTGATCGTGTTCGGGATTCTGCTGCTGGCCAGCGTCGCGGCGGTGCTGCTTTCCTTGCGCGAATTCGATGACCCCGAGGCGGCGGCCCGGCGCAGTGAGGTGCTGCGGGATCTTGACGGTGTGCTCAAGTCCAGCTGGATCATGGTGTTTGTGTTCTGGATCGGCTGGCTGGTTGGCGACTGGGTCGCGCTGCTGCTGTTTGGCCTGCTTTCCTTTTTTGCCTTGCGCGAATTCATGACCCTGTCACCGACCCACCGCGGCGACCACCGCAGTCTGGTGCTGGCCTTTTTTGCGGTGCTGCCGTTTCAGTATTGGCTGGTTGGCACCGAGCACTTCAATCTCTTCACTGTGTTCATTCCGGTCTATGTGTTTTTGGCACTGCCGGTGGCGAGCGCGCTGGCCGATGATCCGCGCCATTTTCTGGAACGCAATGCCAAGCTGCAATGGGGCATCATGGTCTGCATCTACGGCATGAGCCATGTACCGGCGCTGCTGCTGCTGGATTTCCCGCACTACGACAAGAAGAACGCATTTCTGGTTTTCTTTTTGGTGCTGGTGGTGCAGACCTGCATGATTACCCAGCACATGGTGTCCCGCAAGCTGCAAAAGCCGCCCGTGGCACCCCAGATCAGCCAGAGCTTCAACTGGCCCAGCTGGTGGATTGGCATGAGCGTGGGCAGCCTGCTGGGTGCCCTGTTGGCAGGCATCACGCCTTTTGTACCGGGTCAGGCGTTTGCCATGGCTTTCATTGCCTGCGCGGCCGGCTCGCTGGGGCACCTGGTCATGAAAGCGCTCAAGCGCGACCGCGGCATCCCGATCTGGCGCGGTCAGGGCAAGGGCATCACCGGCGCGGGCGGCTTGCTGGACCGGGTCGATGCCCTGTGTTTTGCGGCACCCGTGTTCTTTCATTCAGTTAGATGGTATTTTGGCCTCTAGAAGCCGTGCTTCATGCGCAGGCAGCTACATATTCAATAGCAAATGAGAATCCTAGGCGTTGACCCCGGCCTGCGCACCACCGGCTTTGGCGTGGTCGATGTGGACGGCTCCGCACTGACCTACGTCGCCAGCGGCACCATCAGCACTACGCACCTTGAGAAAAGCCAGTTGCCGGCGCGGCTCAAAGTGCTGTTTGATGGCGTGCGCGAAGTCGTGAGCCGCTATCAACCCGACGCTGCCTCGGTCGAAATCGTGTTCGTCAATGTCAACCCGCAGTCCACCCTGCTGCTGGGTCAGGCCCGCGGCGCCTGCATCACGGCACTGGTGTCAAGCGACTTGCCGGTGGCCGAATACACCGCGCTGCAAATGAAACAGGCCGTGGTCGGTTATGGCCGCGCCGACAAAACCCAGGTCCAGGAGATGGTGCGCCGCCTGCTCTGCCTGCCCGGGCTGCCGGGACCCGACGCCGCCGACGCGCTGGGTCTGGCGATCACCCACGCCCACGCCAGCAAAGCCCTGGCCAGACTGGCCCAGGCCGACGGTGTGATCGGCGCCGGCAGCGGCAAGTACAAGGCGGGACGCAGCCGTTAGCGGCTGAATGCGATTGCCGCGGCACGAGTACTGGAAGGCTCTTTTGGGGTCATTCAGTGCGCCGGTGGCGCGGCGTTGAACTTCTTGCGCAAGGCAGCGACAGCTGGGTTGTCACGGTTCAGCGACTCCAGCAAAGCCAGCTGTTGCTTCGCCTGCGCCGGTTCGCCCGCACGCCAATACGCGACGGCGAGATAACGGTGGACCTCGTCAAAGCCGCTGGTCAGGCGTTGCGCCTCTTCCAGCGCATGGATAGATTGGCGGAGCTTGCCGTCCTGCAGATGTTTCAGCCCCAAACCAATCCAGTAGTAAGGGTCCTTGTCGCGTCTGGACTGCAGCAATCGGGCGTATTGCGCTGCCTCCGTCTTGCGACCCTGGTCGAGCAACAATTGATGCAGCAGGGTAAGGGGAACGGTGGCCTCATTACCCAAGACGACGGCCTGTCGCAACAGTTGCTCGGCGTCAGCCAGCAAGCCTGCGCGCCGATAAAGCAGCGCCAGATTGCTGTAACTCGACGGGAATCCCGGCTCCGCCAGAATTGCCGCCTTGAAGTACGCGTAGGCGAGACTCTGCCTGTCGTTGACGAGGTGCTCCGCGGCAATGTTGTTGTAATAGCGCGAAAGAATAGCCTTGTCCGAGAGGGCGCGACCCTCACGGTTCGAGCCAATCTCGGGCTCGAAATCGACAATCATGTCCTCCGCCTGCAGTCTGCCTTCAGTCCAATTCAAAGGGCCACTGTGCCGGAATAAGACATTGACATGATCGCTGAGGAAATCAATGTTACCGCGCCGATCGAAAAACACCGGCACGCGCACCTCCTGCATTTGGGCGACCATATTCATCTCACGTGCCATGGAGAATGCCAGCACCGAGAGCGAAAGACAGTCGCCGCGCTTTTGCCGCCAGGTTTCGCTGGCAACGGTTGAGTGATCCGCCGCGTAGGGAAAGGGTTTCACTTCTTTGCCATAAAGCAGTCCCAACAAACGCTCCAGGCGCCGGGATGTGCTCAACTGCTGTACTGCCGGGTCCTTCAGCTCTTGCATCAACTCAGGGTCAAGCCGAAACAGGTCTTCGCTGCTCACGGTGACCAGCGCCGCATCGTAGGCAAAGGCCTCGTCATGCCATGGCAGTTGCGCCGGAGAAGGCACGCCGGGCACGCTGGCACAGCCAGCAAGGCCGGTCAGACAGACGGCAATCCAAAGTACTTTGCCAAACACATAACCCCCAAAAATCGGGCCTACGCGATCCAATAATAGTCCGGCCAGGCAGAAACTCAAATCCAGGTTTGGCCGCTACCGTCTTCCAGCGCCAGACTGAACAGGCCCGCTCGCCAACCTGAGCCCCAGTTTTGTCCACATCGGCGCGCGGCAGGCCGGCACGAATGACTGCCATTCAGTGTTGTGGTGCAGCCCGGCATCATGAACTGGCTTCTTCGAAACATGTGCATCAATTCAATGCCTGCCAGGACGCACTCGATTTCGGCGGGGACGATCTCCACGAAGGGGAACCAGACCGTGCTCGGACATCTGTCACATCAAAGTAACACTTGCTGGTGACACTCTGGCCTGCGGCAATGCGCCCACATGAAAAGAGGCAATCGCCTCCCGTATCGATTTTGCCCATCTGACAAAAGGCCAAGAGGTTCCATGAAATACAAACTGATGTTCTCCTCGCTTGCAATTGCGGCACTCGCAGGCTGCAACGGTGCAGTCGACCCCATTCCCAACGGAACCACTGTGAAAGTGGCGCTGCTGGAGACTACCGACATTCACCAGAACCTGCTGAGCTACAACTACTACAGCCTGACTGCGGATCCTTCGCTCGGTATGGAGCGGGGTGCGACTCTGATCAAGGCGGCACGCGCGGAAAATTCCAACAACGTGCTGCTCGACGATGGCGACAACATCCAGGGCACGCTGCTGGGAGACTACCAGGCGGTCGCTTCACCAGTGACCTGCAGCCAGACGCTGGCACTGCACAAGGTTATGAACGCGCTGCAATACGACGGTGGTGGCTTGGGCAACCATGAGTTCAACTACGGACTGCCCTTCTTGAGTCAGGTGACCAACACCGACTTTGGCGTGCCCGGGGTGAGCAAAGGAATCAACTGTGGCGCACCCAACTACCCGCTAGTGCTCTCCAATGTGGATGGTGTCGCCAGCGGCAAGCCGATCTTCAATCCCTACGCCTTGATAGAAAAGCAATTCACCGCGACCAAGCCAGACGGCAGCGCATTGGTCGTCAAGTTCAAGGTCGGCATTCTCGGTTTCGTGCCCCCGCAAATCCTGCAATGGGACCAGAAGAATCTGGAAGGCAAGGTGGTGGTGAATGGCGTCGTGGAGTCCGCCAACAAGTACATCCCCGAAATGCGCAGCAAGGGTGCCAATTTGGTGGTGGCGCTCTCGCACGGTGGGCTGGATGCATCGGCCTACAGCCCCAAGATGGAAAACGGCAGTTTGCATTTGACCAAAACTGACATTGATGCGTTGATGGTCGGTCACTCCCACCTGATTTTCCCGAAAGCCAAGGAAATTGGCGGTCCCGCTCTTGACATTTCGCTTTCTTCCCTGCCTTCGGACCAGGTGGACGGCGTCAAAGGCCTGATCAATGGCGTGCCCACTGTCATGGGTCAAAGCTGGGGCCGTCGCCTGGGCATCATTGCCATGACCCTGGTCTACAACAATGGCAAGTGGCAGGTGCAGAGGGACAAGACGACGGTCGAATCGCGCGGTTTCAAATACACCGACGGCAAGACCATTGTGGCCGCCGAACCCACGATTGCTCCGCTGATCGACACAGAACACAAAGCCGCGATTGCCTACGCTACCCAGCCCCTGGGTACGTCCACCGAGTTTCCGATGTCCGCGTATTTCGCTTTGGCCGGTGACGTGAGCGCTATCCAGATCGTCAACCAGGCTCAGCAGGATTACGTCAGGAATCTGATTGCGACCGACCCCTCACTGGCGGCCTACAAAGGCATTCCAGTGATTTCCTGCAGCGCGCCCTTCAAGGCTGGACGCAACGGTCCCACCGACTTCACCGACGTGGCACCAGTTGCCACGGCCAGCACTCCCGCTGCTCTGCAAGTGCGCAACCCGGGCGATCTGTATGTGTTCGGCAACAACAATCTGCAGGCGGTCAAGATCAAGGGCGCCGATTTGAAAGCATGGCTGGAAGTAGTCGCTGGCCAGTTCGGGCAAATCGATCCGACACTGGTCACCGAACAGGACCTGGTTCCGTCTTACTCGACGATTTACAACTTCGATGTCTTCTACGCTGACAACAACGGTCTGCAATACGCGTTTGACGTCACCAAGGCCAAAGGCAGCCGGGTTGTGAACCTCACTTACAACGGTGCGGCCGTGGACCCCGGCGCTGACTTCATCGTGGCGACCAACGACTACCGCGCCAGCGGCAAACTCATCCCCGCCCTTGATGGCAGCACAATCATCATCAAGTCACCTGATGCGAATCAGGCTGTGGTTGCGGCCTACATCAAGAAGCAAAGTCCTAACTTGACCCTGGCCAAAAATGGTTCCGCACGACCATGGAACTTTGTCAAGACAGCCACTACCGGCCCTGTATTCCTGCGTGTGACCTCCGGCAAGTTGTCGGTGGCGCAGGCCCAAAACCTGCCCCGCGTTTTGTCCGAGGGCAGTCCGGATGCCAATGGTTTCGGCAGGTACCGCATTGACCTGAACCAGTAGTCAAATCCGTTCCTGAATCGTGGAGTCACGTACCCCTTCGCGGGGGTACTTTTTTTTGAGCATTCATTTTCTGTCTGCAAATTGAAGATGTCCCCGCGTGTTTTTCTGGTCTCGTTGTCATTACTCTTGCTGGGCTTGCTGGGTGCCTGCCAGCCCCAGCCACGCCTGCATCCCACCAGCGCACAGATTGAGTCGGTCGGTATCCTCGCCCTGCAGGGTAAAAATCAGTCTGCCATCGAGCAACTTGAGCGTTGGGCCTACGAAAGCCTGCCGGTTGCGCAACGGGAGCTGGCGCTGGCCTACGCCAGTCGTGCCGACATGCACGCGCAAGCGGTACCATGGCTGCAAAAGGCAGCGACCGCCGGTGATGCGCAAGCGCAGTTCGAGTTGGCAAAAGCCCTGCATGAGGGCAGACTGGGCCTCGCGCAGGACTTTGCGCAAGCATGGAAATGGTTTGAGCTGGCTGCCAAACAGGGCGTTGGCAAGGCCAGCTTCATGCTCGCACGAATGGCCGCTCACGGCCAGGGCGTGCCCAAGGACCTGGAACTCTCCGTGCAGTGGCTGCAGGAAGGCAGCCGCCAGCGCAACGCGCAAGCGATGTACCAACTGTCGGTGGCCTACGCCAACGGCGAAGGCATTCCGCGCAACATGATGCAGGCGCGCTATTGGCTCAATATGTCCGCCGAGCACGACTACAACGTTGCGGTCCAGGCGCTGGCCATGGAACTGGATGGTCTGGGCGGCCAGGATTCACCGTTTGCAGAGCGATCGCGTCAACTGTTCAAGGAGGCCCGCGACCACCGCCTGATGCGATGGAACACGCATCAGTGAGATGGATGCCAGACTGACCAGGGACTCGTGTCACGGTCCTGACATGTCTGCTGGCAACAATGCTTCCACCTTGCTTCCCCTGGGTGTGGGTTCCACGCCATGTTACTCCGGCAAACAGAAGGCCTGTTTATGACGACCGATATTTCCCGCAGATTGTTTATCAATAGCTCGACGAGCATGGTGCTTTCGGTGAGCGCCAGCGCGATGTTCGCCAGCACTGCCGCGACTGCTCAAACCATGAGCACATCGCCAGCGGCGCTTAGCCCCGCTGATGAACCGTTTTGGAACAAAGTTGCCGACCAGTACCTGGTGTCTTCTGACATCACCAATCTGGAAAATGGCTATTACGGCGTCATGACGAAAGCCATCATGGCCGAGTACCAGCGCAACATCGAACTGCTGAACCTGCACAGTTCGCACTATCTGCGGCGCAGCTACGACGCCACCGGCATGGCCGAGGTACGCGCGCAAATCGCCAGGGTGGCCGGAGTGCTGCCGGAGGAAATTGCGATCACTCGCGGTGCCACCGAAGCGCTGCAAAACCTGATCACCAACTACCGGCTGCTCAAGCCCGGCGACGTTGCGATGTACTCGGACCTCGATTACGACAGCATGCAGTATGCGATGAGCTATCTCAAGGAGCGGCGCGACGCGGATGTCGTGACCATCAACATGCCGGAGCCGGCAACCCGGCAAGGCGTGCTGGACGCTTACGCGGCAGCGTTTGCCGCCAACCCCAAAACCAGGCTGTTGCTGCTGACGCACATCAGTCACCGGACCGGCTTCGTGATGCCGATCGCCGAAATATCGGCCATGGCGAAAGCCAGGAATATCGATGTCATCGTCGATGCCGCGCACTCGTGGGGCCAGATGGATTTCAATATCCCGGATCTGAAGGTCGACTTTGCCGGCTTCAACCTGCACAAATGGATCGGGGCGCCGCTCGGTGTTGGCTTCCTCTATATTCGCAAAGACCGTCTTGCAGACATCGACCGGGCGTTTGGCGACGGCGACTGGGAGGCCAGCGACATCCGCTCGCGGGTGCACTCTGGCACGACCAATACCGCCAATGTGATGACAGTGCCTGCCGCGTTGGCGGCGCACACCAATCTGGGCGCGGCGAACAAACAGGCCCGTTTGCGCTATTTGCGCGATTATTGGGTCTCGCGCGTCAGGAATTTCAAGGGTATCGACATACTCACGCCCGATAGTCCCGGCAGCTACGGAGCGATCACTTCATTTCGGCTGACAGGCAAGGTAACAAAGGCTGACAACGTTGCGCTTGCCAACGAGTTGCGTGAAAAGCACAAGATCTTCACGGTGCGTCGCGGTGGCGTCGCGGCCGGCAACTGCGTTCGGGTCAGCGCTGCACTATTTACCAAGCCGGCCGACCTCGATCGGTTGGTGGTGGCACTGAAGACCATCACAGCTTCTTGACCGGCGGCAGTCGAAGGTCAGGCTTTGGGTCTCTGAAAATCAAGCTCCTGACCGCCTCATTGGTCTGCCTGGCGGCGCTGGCAAGTTCGTCGACTGGCGCAGCCACGCTGGAGGGGCAGGATTTTGAGGATGGCATCCGGCTGGCCAGTAGGGAACTGCGGCTCAATGGCCTGGGTGTGCGAAAGATCTTCTTCGTCAAAGCTTATGTGGCCGGTCTTTACCTCAGTGAAAAAGTCGCCACGTCGCCAGAGCTGGTCGCCATGCCGGAACCCAAACGCCTGCAGCTGCGCATGCTGCGAAGCGCCGGTCCCGACGATTTCAACAGCGCGCTGGTGGCGGGCGTCCGAAAAAATGCCAGTGAAGCCGAGCTGATTCGACTGACTGATCGGATCAGCCAGCTGGAGCTCACAATCAAGTCCATCGGCCTCACCGTGAAAGGCGATGTCATCAACCTCGACTACCTGCCGGAATTCGGTACCAGGCTGTCGGTGAACGGTGCCAACCAGGGCAGGGCAATCGCAGGAGCTGACTTTTATGCTGCCATCCTCAGCATTTTCGTCGGCGACAAGCCGGTGGATGCGACGCTCAAGAAAGGGCTATTGGGACAATAGCCCTGATCGTGCGCCTGTTTTCCGCACGCCGTAAATCGCCGATTGCGAGTGCTCCAGGCGTATCCCGCGGAAAACACGTCAAAGTCACGGAAATGAAATCAGGGGCGATCAGAATCGAACCCTCAACCTGGACCTTGATCTGTAATGTACAAAGACGAAGAAACAATAGTCTCCTCAACCGGATTGCGCTACAAGTCAAAACAGAGCGGCTCGCCTTTTCAGGGAGTGGGCGGAGCGGGAGAAACACTGAGTTGTATCAAGTGTGGAAATCATCGGTTGCGAAAAAACGGAATTATCAAAAGATACCTCAACTCACCGATGTTCTTTTGTGTCGAGTGCAAACCTGCCAAGGTTCAACAGTAACCGACCTGCGGAATACCGAGGCGGGCTTGGGCAGGCCTTCTTTACCCGTCGTTGAAGACCCCATCATCATAGGCAGCGCTGAAGGCCGCCGAATCTGCCCGAACCTGTTGTGCGCACGCCAGTGATGCCGTGATCAACTTCTTCTGCCACTTCTTTCGCTGACCAAACTCGATCAGCTCGTCTGCAATTGCGGACTCTTGCCGGCCAGCACTGCGCAGATGCGCCCATGCCACGATCTTCCCCATGGACGCAACCAATTCCTTCAGCTCACCCATTGGCAGTTTAATGGGTGCAAATGAGATTCTGTCCTCTGAGGGCTGCAACTCACGCAAGACATAGGCTGTGTCACCGACGAGTACCGGCTGCAGAAAAGCCATAGGCACAGCCTGGCTGCGCTGCTGCAATTCAACAACTCTGTGGGCCTCGGTCAACCAGCGTGGTTGCCTGAGACCGACGTGAGTTGCCAAAGTTGATTTCGTGGAAAGTTTCAAATCCAGCAAGTAATTGCTGGCGGGAGAGCTCTTGCCGTGCACCAGAATGGCAAAGCGGTCTACTCCCAGGCTGCCCGTGCCCGCGATTCGCCGGGCGATATCCAGAGTTTTGTAAAAACCTGGATTGGACTGGCGCTCGGCGAATGACGACATGAACTCCACAATGCTTGCGCGCTGCGTCTTTGACGCGGCAAGCGCCTTCTTGCCATCAACCCGAATAACTCGCTTCCTGCCTTTGAGTTCAGTTCTGGCATCCAGAAATTGCAGGCGCGATCGTTCGCGCAGACGGTCCAGCAAAGCACGTACTGGACCTTGTGCTGTTTCACGTTCCACCCAATAGGACTTGCCCGTGGCAAGCG
Source organism: uncultured beta proteobacterium (assembly GCA_963810395.1). Classification (GTDB taxonomy): domain Bacteria; phylum Pseudomonadota; class Gammaproteobacteria; order Burkholderiales; family Burkholderiaceae_C; genus Rhodoferax. The sequence continues at coordinate 643,063 of CAWENC010000001.1, forward strand.
ATGAAGAATAGGCGTCCAGAAAGATCGAGCAAAGGGTGTCCGTGTCAGAGATCTTGCCACTCATGCCTTCAGTGCCAACCCAAATACTGGTGAGCATGCGTATCAAGTCCCAGCTGGCAGGCGCCAAAGCCGCTTCATCGAAGTCATTGAGGTCGAAATAGGCGAGGCGGTTGTCACCTTTATAGGTTCCAAAATTCTCCAAATGCAGATCACCGCAGGCCCAGACCAGAGGAAAAGTCCTGGAAATGCCTTCACGCGAGAGACGGTCATAAAACAGATGGCAGGTTCCCCTCAAAAATGCGAAGGCACTTGCGCGCATCTTGCTGTATTTCATGGCCAGTCGCTCGGGATCCCGGCCGGAATTGAAAAGCTTGATTTGACGAATGGGATCCATCGCAACTAGTTCTCAAATTGGTACATCAACTCACAAGGCGGCAACGAAGAATGCAATCCTTGTGCTTCATCTATTGAAGCAACCCAAGTTTGACGTCGTTGCTTACGATACCACCAACCTATATGCGTTGGTTGTTGCCGCATCAACACTTGGACTTTGAAGCAATTCGGTGTTCCTGATTGGCCGCTTTCATATCAACGTCACATGGCCGTCATATTGCGTGTTCATAATTTTCATATGAACACGAAGATGCTCATTCGATCGGATGACTCCCATGCTGCAGCCGTTCCTGCGGAGAATCGCGTGCGGGCTATTCTGGCGATCGTCGCGGAGCAGGGCTTCCAGTCGATCGACGCGCTGGCCAGCCGCTTTGGCGTGAGCACGCAGACCATCCGGCGTGATGTGAACGCCTTGTGCGACCGGGGCCTGTGCCGGCGGCGCCATGGTGGCATTGATGTATTGCCCGAGGGCGAGAACGTTGACTATTCCTCGCGCCGCATTCTCCATGGCGAAGCCAAGCGCGCCATTGCCCGTTGCGTGGTCGAGGTCGTGCCCGATGGTGCCTCCCTGTTCTTCGGCATAGGCACCACGCCGGAGGCCTGCGCGCACGCGCTGCTCGATCGCAAGGGCCTGCGGGTCATGACCAACAACCTCAATGTGGCGCTGGCGCTCAGCCGCAACCCCACGTGCGAGCTGACCATCGCCGGTGGTCGGCTGCGCAATCCGGATGGCGACGTGGTCGCCGGCGAGGCGCACGGATTCTTTGCACGCTTTTCGGTGGACATGGGCGTCTATGGCGTGGGCGGTGTGGCCGACGATGGCAGCCTGCTCGACTTCAGTCATGACGAGGTGCGCATGCGCGGCGATCTGGCCAGCCATTGCCGCCAGCGCCTTCTGGTGCTGGATCACTCCAAGTTCGGTCGCAATGCCACGGTGCGCGGTGGCCATATCACCGAAGCCCATCGTGTCTTTACCGACCAAGCGCCGCCACCGCATATCGTGGCCATGCTCAACGCAGCTGGCGTCGAACTGGTTGTCGCTTCCCTGTCCGCAAGTCCTGTCCCAACCCCTTTCCATGAAGGAGAAATCTGAGATGAAGTTTTCAAAAATCAGGCGCTATGCCCTTGGCACCGCGCTGGCGTTGAGCGCCATCGTCACCCTGGCTCCAGCCCATGCGCAACAGCGCGCCATTTGCTACAACTGCCCGCCGGAATGGGCCGACTGGGGATCACAGCTCAAGGCCATCAACAAGCGCTTGGGCATTGAAGTGCCGTCGGATAACAAAAACTCCGGCCAGGCGATTGCCGCCCTGATCGCGGAAAAGGCCAACCCGGTCGCCGATGTGGTTTACCTGGGCGGCATCGCAGCCGACCCGGCGCGCGATGCCGGCGTGCTGACGCCCTACAAGCCCAAGGGCTGGGACAAGATTCCGGCCGACCTGAAAGACCCGGAAGGCCACTGGTTCAGCATCCATTCCGGCACCCTGGGCTTGTTCATCAACACCGCGGCCCTGGGCAAAAAGCCCGTGCCGCAGAACTGGGCGGACCTGCTCAAGCCTGAATACAAGGGCATGGTGGGCTACCTGGACCCGACATCGGCCGCCGTCGGCCAACTGGGCGTCATGGCCGTCAATTTGGCGCTGGGTGGCAGCTACGAAAATCTTGATCCGGGGATCAACTTCTTCAAGGCACTGACCAAGAACCAGCCCATCGTGCCCAAGCAGACCTCGTATGCGCGGGTGATTTCCGGTGAGATCCCGATTCTGCTGGACTACGATTTCAACGCCTACCGAGGTCAATACACCGACAAGGCACCTGCACGCTTCGTCATCCCCAAGGAGGGCACGCTGGTGTTCCCCTACGTCATGGGGCTGGTCAAGGGTGGACCCAATGCCGATAACGGCCGCAAGATGCTGGACTTCGTGCTCTCTGACGAAAGCCAGGCCATGTGGGGCAATGCCTATCTGCGTCCGGTCTTTGCCGAGCGCCTGTCGGCCGAGGCCAAGGCCCGCTTCCTGCCCGACAGCGAATACGCACGGGCCAAGCCGGTCAATCTGAAGAAGCTGGCCGCCGCCCAGGCAAAAATCGTCGAGCGCTACAAGAACGAAGTCCAGTAATCCCGTCCCTGCGGACTGGCGCCATCGGCGTCGGTCCGCGTGTCATTGAACCGGGAATCCGATCATGATCCTGCTACTTTTGCCGACCGCGCTATTTTTCGTGGCGTTTTTTGTGCTGCCCATGGGTCGGCTGTTTTTGGTCGGCGGCAGCGGTGCCACCGGCTGGTCTGCCTACGCCGCGATCCTGACGAACGACGGCTATTTCAAGGCCCTGCTCGCCACCCTGGGCATTGCCAGTGCAACGACCGTGGCCACGCTGCTGATCAGCAGCATCGCCGGCGTCTTTCTGCAGCGCCACAAGTTCCCGGGCAATGCGACGCTGGTGGCCATGCTGACGCTGCCGCTGGCATTTCCGGGTGTCGTCATCGGCTTCATGGTCATCATGCTGGCCGGGCGCCAAGGCTTGATCGGCGCGGTCAGCGAAGCACTTTCCGGTGAGCGCCTGGTGTTTGCCTATTCGCTGGCCGGCTTGTTCATGGGTTACGTTTATTTTTCCATTCCGCGCACCATCCTGACCGTGATGTCGGCCACCGAAAAGCTCGATCCCCGCCTGGAGGAAGCGGCGCGCTCGCTGGGCGCCTCCAGCTGGCGCGTCGTGCGCGATGTCATCGTGCCCGGCCTGAAGCCGGCGCTGATCTCCGCCGGCGCCATCTGCTTTGCCACGGCCGTTGGCGCCTTCGGCACGGCGTTCACCTTGGCCACGCGGATCAATGTGTTGCCGATGGTCATCTACACCGAGTTCACCCTGTCGGCCAATATCGCCATGGCGGCGGCCCTGAGTTTCATGCTGGGCGCCATGACCTGGCTGGTGCTGGCGCTGGCGCGCACGGCCGCTGGCGCCACCGTGGCTGCGGCGGGTTGAGCGGCAGGGCACCATGAACAAAAAGAAAGTCCTTTTCTCCCTGCAGCTCGCGTTCACGCTGGCTGTTTGCGCCTTCCTGGTCGTCCCGGTGGTGCTCTCCATCCTGGCCGGGCTGACCGTCAATTACCTCGTCGGGCTGGAGAGCGGTCTGACGCTGCGCTGGATCTTCGAGGTGTGGGACGGCTACCGCGACACGATCTTCCGCTCGGTGGGCATCGCCATGGCCTGCCTGGCCGTGACCCTGCTGCTGGGCGTGCCGACCGCCTACGTGCTGGCGCGTTCGCGCAACCGCCTGGCGCGACTGGTCGAGGAGTTGCTGGTGCTGCCGATCGCAATGCCCGGCCTGGCGACGGCGCTGGCCCTGATCGCCACCTACGGTGCGCTTGGTGGCTTGCGCAGCTCGTGGGTCTTCATCCTCATCGGGCATGTGCTGTTCACGCTGCCCTTCATGGTGCGCTCGGTGCTGGCGGTGCTGTCGGCCATCGACCTGAAAACGCTGGAGGAGGGCGCCGCCTCGCTGGGCGCGGGTTTTCGCCAGCGCTTCTTCCATGTGGTGCTGCCCAACTGCCGCAACGGCATCCTGGCCGGCTCGCTGATGGTGGTGACGCTCTCCATGGGTGAGTTCAACATGACCTGGCTGCTGCACACGCCGTTGACCAAGACCTTGCCGGTCGGGCTGGCCGATGCCTATGCCTCGCTGCGCCTGGAAATCGGCAGCGCCTACACCTTGATTTTCTTCCTCATGATCGTGCCCCTGTTGCTGGCCATGCAGACGCTGGCGCGCCCGCGCCCCAGCCGCTTCATCCGTGACGATGCACTCAACGAACCGGTTACCGAGACTCAAGCATGACTTTTATTGCGCCCAAACCCCTGTCCATCCAGCTGCAGTCCTGCGCCAAGACCTTTGCCGATGGCACCCGCGTGCTGGAGCCGCTGGACTTGACGATCCACGCCGGCGAAACGCTGGTGCTGCTCGGGCCCTCGGGCTGCGGCAAGACCACGACACTGCGCCTGATCGCCGGCCTCGAACAACCCGATGCGGGCGGACGGGTGCTGTTCGACGGCGAAGACGTCACGCAGCACAGCATCGAGACGCGCAACGTCGGCATGGTGTTCCAGTCCTATGCGCTGTTTCCCAACATGACGGTGGCCGAGAACGTGGGCTATGGCCTGCGCATCCGCAAGCTGCCCGCCGCCGAGCAACGCACGCGCGTGACCGAGATGCTGGCCATGATGCGCATCGAGGCGCTGGCCGACCGGCACATCGACCAGCTCTCGGGTGGACAGCGCCAGCGTGTGGCACTGGCGCGCGCCCTGGCGGTGCGCCCGCGCGCGCTGCTGCTGGACGAACCGCTGACCGCGCTGGATGCCCAACTGCGCGACGCTCTGCGCGTGGAAATCAATCTGTTGCTGCGCCGGCTTGGCATCACCACCATTTACGTCACGCATGACCAGACCGAGGCCATGACGCTGGGCGACCGCATCTTCGTCATGTCGCATGGCCGCGTGGCGCAAACCGGCACGCCGCGCGAGATCTACCACCAGCCGGAGTCGGCCTTCGTGGCCAACTTCATCGGCACCATGAACCGCTTGCGCGGCGAGATGCAGGACGGTGTTTTTACCTGTGCCGCGGGCTTGCTGCGCTGGGGCGGCGCGCCAACTACTGCCCGCGAGCTGCTGTTTCGCCCCGAGGATGTGCGCATCGTGGCCGGGGGCGAGGCGTCCGATCTGGGAGGGACGGTTGCGGCAGCCTTTTTCCTCGGCGACCGCACGCGCCTCCTGGTCGATGTGGGCCAGGCGCAGCCGCTGGTGGTCGAAAGTCTGGCGCGCTGTACGTTGGAGGTCGGCCAGCCGGTGCGCCTGCAGGTTGATCCGCGCGGCCTGCTGGCGCTATAAACCCTTGACGTCTTGAATGGAAGCAGCACAGCCATGTTGATAGCCCACATCACCGATCCGCATATCAAGCTGCCGGGCAAGCTGGCCTACCAGCGCGTCGATACCGCCGCCATGCTCACGCGCTGCGTGGCCGAAGTGTGCCGGCTCGACCCGCAGCCGGACCTGGTCGTGGTGACCGGCGATCTGGTCGATCTCGGCCGGCCAGAGGAATACACCTGGCTCAAGACTCTGTTGGCGCCGCTGCGCCAGCCGGTCATCGTCGTGCCGGGAAACCATGACGGGCGCGAGGCCCTGCGCGCCGCGTTTGCCAATGAGGGCTACTTCGCGGCCAGCGGCTTCCTGCACTTTGCCATCGACGACCGCTATCCGCTGCGCATCGTGGGTCTTGACACGTTGGTGCCGCTTGAAGGGCGTGGCGAGCTGTGCGCCCAGCGTCTGGCCTGGCTGGAGGAAACCCTGGCGCGGGAGCCCGCACGCCCGACGCTGCTGCTCATGCACCACCCGCCGTTCCTGACCGGGATCGGCCATATGGACGCCATCGGGCTGACCGGGCGCGAAGCCTTTGCCGAAATCGTCAGTCGCCATCCGCAGATTGAACTGATCCTCTGCGGTCATCTGCACCGCAACATTCAGACCGTGGTCGGCGGGCGGCGCGTGTTGACCGGCCCCAGCCCAGCGCACCAGGTGGCGCTGGACATTCGCCCCGATGCACCGAGCTGCTTTCGCATGGAGCCGCCGGGCTACATGCTGCACTGGTGGAACGAGGGCCGCATGATCAGCCACGCGGCGGTGATCGGCGACTATGACGGTCCGTATCCATTCTTCGATCCGGACGGACGATTGATCGATTGAACCGCATCTCTTCACGCCAAGCAGACCAGACGACTGACTTTCTATTGAAGACTTACATGTCCAAAGGGCAAACTTCCTCGCTCTTCCTTGGCCTGGTGATCGGGGTGGCCGTCAAGCGGCCAGGGAGCGACAACGCCCCCCGGGCGCAGCCGGGCGAGAGCCGCCACAAGTCTGGCGGCCGAAGAAACACCGGATTCTGCAGGTACGCTGGGTTTAAGATGTAAGAATGGACATCCTGGCGCCCTGACCATGACGCTTCCCAAGATCGAAACCGGCGATCTCTGGGGCGGCATGGCCGCGATGCTGGTGGCACTGCCTTCGGCAATTGCCTTCGGCGTCAGCATCTATTTCCCGCTCGGCGCCTCGCATGCGGCGCAGGGCGCCCTGGCCGGCATCATCGGCGCCATAGCGCTGGGGCTCATCGCGCCAACGCTGGGCGGCACCAACAAGCTGATCACTGCCCCGTGCGCGCCAGCCGCTGCCGTGCTGGCGGCGTTTGCGTTGGAGCTGATGCACGGTGGCAGCGATTTCTCCTCGGCGATGCTGCTGTTCTCACTGCTCGGACTCTCGGCGGGGTTGTTGCAGGTCGTCTTCGGAGTGCTCAAACTGGGACAACTCATCGTCTACATGCCGTATCCGGTGGTCAGCGGCTATCTGTCAGGTGTAGGCCTCTACATCGTTGCCGGCCAGGTACCCAAGTTCCTCGGCGTACCCAAGAATCTTCATTTCTGGCAATCGCTTGCGGCGCCCGCGGCATGGCAGTGGCAGGGCATCACCGTTGGCGCTGTGACGATTCTGGTCATGCTTTTCGCACCGCGCATCACCAGGGTGGTGCCGCAGGCGATTCTCGGGCTGCTGGGCGGCGTTGCCTCATATTTCGCCTTGGCGCTGGTAGATCCTGCCCTGTTCGAGCTGGAAGGCAATCCACTGGTCATCGGTTCACTGCTCAACGGCAGCGGCGGCTTTGTCGATGCCATCACGCAGCGCTGGCAGGCCATCAGTGGTGTTGGCCTTGAGCAGATCCTGCAGATTGCAGTGCCGGCGCTGACTCTGGCGGCGCTGCTCTGCATCGACACGCTCAAGACTTGCGTCGTGCTCGACGCGCTGACCCGCACGCGCCACAATTCAAACCGCGAACTGATGGCGCAGGGGTTGGGCAATGTCGCTTCGGCCGTGCTGGGCGGCGTCCCGGGCGCCGGTGCAATGGGCCCGACGCTGGTCAACATTTCCAGTGGCGCGCAGACCCGGCTCTCGGGCGTGCTGGAAGGGGTGATGGCGCTGGCCGCCTTTCTTGTGCTGGGCTCGGTGATCTCCTGGGTGCCGGTGGCGGCGCTGGCGGGGATACTGATGGTCATCGGCGTGCGCATGATTGACCGGCACAGCTTCGGGTTCCTGAAGCACCGCTCAACGATCATGGACTTCGCAGTTGTTGCCGCGGTGGTCGTCACCGCACTGACGGTGAGCCTGATTGCGGCGTCTGGCGTGGGCGTTGTCATGGCGGTGCTGCTGTTCGTGCGCGAACAGATCGGTGGCACGATCGTCCGCCGCAAAGCCTACGGCAACCAGACCTTTTCCAAGCGCGTGCGCACCCATGAAGAGATGGAAATTCTGATGGCGCGCGGCAGCCGGGTGGTTGCCGTCGAGTTGCAGGGCAGCATCTTCTTTGGCACCACCAACCAGCTCTTTCTGGCGCTGGAATCCGAGCTCAAGACGCACGACTACGTGATCCTGGACATGCGTCGGGTGCAGACCATCGACGTCACTGCCGCGCACATGCTTGAAATGTTTGACGACATGCTGGCCGAGCGCCGGGGCTTGCTGATCTTCAGCCACTTGCCGGAGAACTTGCCCTCAGGGCGTGACATGGTGCAATACTTTGACCAGGTCGGCCTGGCGCGGCCACTCAGCGCCGCGCGGGTGTTTCCCGAACTCGACGATGCGCTGGAATGGGTCGAGGATCGCCTGATCCAGGAAGCGGGGCTTGAAAACGGCGAGGAACGGCCGTTGGAGCTCCATGAGCTGGAACTGTTCAAGAACCGCAAGCCCGAGACGCTCGCCGTCCTCGATCAGCGCATGCAGAGACGGCTCTACAAAGCAGGTCAGAAGATCTTCGGACGCGGCGATGCCGGCGACGAGCTTTTCATCATTCGTCGAGGATCGGTGCGCATCATGCTGCCGATCTCGGACAAGCTGAGCCACCATCTTGGCACCTTCGGACGTGGCGCCTTCTTCGGTGAAATGGGTTTTCTTGATGGCCACGAGCGATCCGCCGATGCGGTGGCGTTTTCTGATTCCGAACTATTTGTGCTTTCGCGCAAGAGCTTCAACCTCATGGCGGAAGAACACAAGAAGCTTGCGCTGAACCTCATGGAAGGGGTGGCCAGCGTATTGGCGAGCCGGCTGCGCTATACCGACGCCGAGTTGCGGATACTGGAGTCGTGACACACAGGAAGTCAAGCACAAATCGCGACCGACAGCAAACGAGGCGATCAAGACAATCCCATCGTCCGATGGCATGTACATCGCCACCTTCTGTAGGGTCGTTGACAGTTGAGTACCACCTGTTGTCTGCACCTTTTCGTTCCCGCATGCAAGGGTCTTGCCCAGTCCCGCGCAAGCAAGAATGCTTAACCGCAAAAGAGACGCTGGTGCGCATCATCAGGATGTTCAAAGCTCAATGTCAATTTTGAAAACTGGCGTCAAGATGGATTCATTCTCCAGGCTCAACTACAAGCTTCGCACACTGTGCCGGCCGCGTGCCAACTCGCCTATCAGGGATTCCAGCAGCTCAGCTGTGTGGTCCCCGAGTTGTCCACTGCCCCTTTTTGGTTGGCCTGATCGATGGTCATCTGCGCGCAAGTGGTGTCGGCCACCTGTGAACCAGTCGCGGTCGCGGTCAATGTGTAGGTGGTCGCTGTACTGGTTGCCGCGATGGAGTAAAACCCTGTCTGCGACGTAGCTGGCGGTGTTGCGCAAGGCGGAACGGCATAAGTGAAGTTGACGGCGTAACAGCGCTCAATGATGGCTTGGTCCTGTGACAGCGTCGCCATGGCGTCGGCTCGGCGCGTCTTGCGAATGTAGCCACTGTAAGCCGGTAGTGCAACGGCAACGATGATGCCCAAAATGGCCACCGTGATCATCAGCTCTATGAGGGTGAAACCCCGTGCGCTGTGGATGCTGCAGGAGGTCGCGCGGACATGGGGGGTGCGCATCGTGAATCCTCTCATTGAATGTGCCACCACGAGTGACTGTTACGGGGGTTGCTCTTATTAATGACGGACACCATCTTCCCGCTGGACAGCGTGATGTTCTTGTGGACGGGTTTGCCGGGTGGGTTAAGAATAGTGGGCGAACTCGCATACCCTTTCCCGACCGCAAGTCCGACCGGATTCTTCCCCTGATACTGATCGAAGCTGCTGAAAGCACCGTCCCCATTCGCGTCAAGTACCGGTTGCGCAGGCGCTCCACCCGTCGCGTAGCTGAGCTCCAGCAACATCGCATTGGGTTGCACGCTGCATGCGCTTGTCGGCGGGGTATTCAAGCTGGCGAGAAACATGCCATTGAGAAGGTAGGGGTTGGTCATGAAGCGCTGCCCACTCACGACCAAATCGTCATACCAGCCAACCTTGCTCGAAAAATTGACCACGTTGTTGGTGTCGGTCAATATGTCCTGCGGATATCCGGAGATCGTGGCAGTGACCAGACTGAGCGTCTGCTGTTGAAGATTGGCGCGGGTGTAGGGGGTCGCGCCGCCCTGATCCCACACGCCGTAAGCGGTTTGGGTCTGGGTGCTGGCAAGATCAGCTGCGATGAGAAACTGCCCGGTGCCGAACATGACAAAGTTGCCAGCCTGGCTGGGGTAGTTGGGGTTCAGCGTGACGACGGGAGAGGTCGTGATGGGTTGCGGGTTGCCAAGGGGGTCGCGCGCCTGAAACAGCAGCCGTACCGTCCACGCGGTGGGATTGGCATTGGATACGTCGACGGCCCACAGATTGCCCTGCAAATCACCGGCATAAACCTGCGAGACGGGAGAGCCCACTGGCCCACTCGAATTTTGCGCGGCAACGCTCGATAAACCGTTGGGCAAAGAGCTGTTGCAGGCGGTTGGAAGGGTTACCGAAACGGCAGCACACAGGTCGATTCCAGCAAGTTTTTGTCCGGTCTGGGGGTTCACCGCGTACAGCCAGGGCGTTTGGTTGGGGCTGTTGTAGCCGTTACCGAAAAACACCGCAAATTGCGGGCTGGCGTTGACCGGCACAATGGCCGGCGCACTGTAGCTGTAGCCCATGTTTGGATCTGTAAATTCCCACAATACGGCACTGGCCACGGTGGCTTCAGTAATGAGGGTGCCTGGGGCCGTGACGTCCAGCGCATAAATGCTTTGGCCGCCAGCGTTTTCACCGCCCACCAGCAAAGTGTGCCAGCTCGCATCGCTGAACTGGACGTCACCGGTCTGCGGCGAACCATCCACAAAAAATTGGTGCCCCTGGTTGTAGAGCGGCGCGGTCAGCTGGCTCAGTTTGCCGAACACCCCATTAGGTAAGAAAGCGAACTGCTCCTGACCGGTCGACGCCTGGAACGCATGCAGCATGCCATCGTTGGCACCGACATACAGCATGGCCTGACGTGCCGCGTTGGCGCTCACGAAACTGAAATAACTCGAGGAAAAGTACAGAGCAGCAGGCGGTCCGACATATAGCGGCGTGCTGTTCACAATGTCGCCCAGAATGTGCGAGCGGTTGCGAAATGCGCCTCCGTTTTGCAGCTCCTGACTCTGGTCGCCGCGAAGATATTGCAGCGTGGCGCTGCTGCCAAGCTGCGTTGTCTGGCTTGCACTGAGGCTGCTCCACTGAAAGGGGGCGCCGCCGCCGGCCCCGATGTTCAGGTCCGGGTTCCAGGTGGCGATGTTGCGGGCGGTCGACCAGCCACCGCTGGCCACTTTGGCGTCAAGCAGGGTCTGCGCTGACCACAGGGCGGCGCCGGTTGGAAGCCCTGTGGCGGCATCGAGCGCGGTCTTGCGCAGATCGCCGGTCCAGTCCTGGTAGGGTGTGTCGTTGGCGGTGAAACTCGCCTGATACTGCACGCTGCCGGCCTTCAGGATGGTGGAGTTGACGGCAGACTGGGTGGTCGACAATGAACCGCTCTGAATTGAAATCAGGATGTTGTTGAGTGCCGACACCAGGGCGGCCGGGCTGGTGGCCGGGTAGGCGACGCTGGTGCCGCCGGCCATCGCCATGGCCTTGAGCGTTGCCGCAGCCGACGGATTGAGCGCGGGGTTCACGCCGGCACCCAGGCCGATGATGTAGGTATTGATACCCGCTGTCTTGAGGGCCGTCAAAGCGTTGATGGTGTCAACCAGCGCGGTGTCGTTGGTGTAGGCAGCGGTAGGGGTCAGGGAGCCATCGGCATTGAAGGTGGCGCTTACTCCGTAGCTGGTGGCAGCGGCGCTGCCCAGGGGCGGCCAGGCGTGGCCAGTCAGGTCCATGGTCGGTAGCCCGTCTGAAATCAGCACCACGTATTGCTGCGGCGGGCAAGCGCCAGTCCCTTTGCTCGTCGCCAGAGTGGCTTTGGCCGTCGTAAGCAGGCCGGCCAATGCGGCCTGTACCGCAGATGCCTTGATTTCTCCACTCGCTGCGTTGTTGGTTTCGGGGCGGAGGAAGGGTGTGAATTTAGCGATCGCCGTTGCCACCGAGGCGCTGGTGGGGGCGACACCCGCCGTGGTCATCGACACAGCCACATTGCCCGTATTGGGCGACTGGCTGGCATAGTAGCCAAAGCCGCGCTGGGCATACATGACTTGCGACGATTGAGGCACGTAGCCGGCATTGGTGGGGCCAGTCACCGTGTTCGCAGCCGGCAAGCTGGCGGGGTAACTGCTCAGCACCAAGCCGTTGTTGTATCCGCTCAAAGTATTGTTGCTCATGGTTGAGCCGCCGTAGTTGACGTAGACCGCAGGCTGCCCGGATGCGTACAGTACGTCGTTCACGTTGGCGTTGTCACTGGATGCATCGACCACCATGTAGGCGTTCGAATTCAGGGCCGAGGACGTATACAAAGTGGGCACCATCGCAGCGCAATTGCTTTTGACGGTTGCGGACGTGGCCGTGAGGTAGCCGTAGCATGGGTTGGCCACCGTGAACGCCGCGCTGCCGACCTGCGCTACCGGTATGTTGGTAAACGTAAAGCCGCTTTCAGAGGACATGTGGTAGACCCAGGTGGTATACCGGCTGGTCCCGCTGGTGCTGTAATCGGCCAGCGCAAAATCGGTGTTCTGCATGTAGGCGTTGAGGATGGCGGAGACCCCGGCTTTGGCGACGTTGAGCCGGCTGTCGCCGTTGTCAACCAGGGTACCGTTCACATTCACGGTATAGGGTGCGTTGCCGAAAGCATCCGCTGGCGTGACGGGGGGTGTGAATCCCGCCGGCACCGGGTAGGCCACGGGTGAGCTTGAAGCATTCAATGTGCTCAGACCGCTGCCCAGAGAACCCGAGCCCACCATGATGGCGCCGCTCAGGTTGCCGTCCATCGATTCCGAGTTGCCGATGGCGATCAGCACCTGGGGGTGAACCGGAGTCGCCAACTGGAGCGGAACCTGCGCCAGAGGCAGGCTGGGTGCGCCCCCGGCCGACGCCAGTTGCGTGACCGCGCCCACGAGAACAGCGGCCACGATACCCAGCAACACCAGCACGGTGGCGCGACCACCTGGAAGCCTGCGTCCGGGTTTAGGTTCTTGATTCATGCGGGAACTCCGTCGTCATAGGGGGTGCCTGTCAATGTGGATAGAAAGGAAAAGCTGGTTGAACAAGTTATTACGGGGTCAATACAGTGCTTTGCAGCATCACGGGTGATTTCCCGCTGATTCCGAGCGCGCGCGCTGTGATTCGATACGCATGTTTAGGCCCGTATCCGGGAACATTCACCGCCGGCAAATATTCGATGATGTAGGCAGCCTTGGTGCTCGCTCCACAGGTGGTGCACTGGACTGCGCCAATGGCGCTGCTCCAGGCCACTGTCGTCCAGATCGGAGCGGCGGCAGAATTAAAGATGTACAAACCATTCGTGTTAGCCGTGAAACCAGACAATGAATAATTCCCGGCCTGGAGATTACTGGAGGCAAGATTGAGCGCACCTTCGGCCGTCTGATAGGCTTCTTGCGCATCGGCCGAGTTGGTCGCAATGCGTGTTTGGGTCGTATTGAGCGAGATCAACGCCAGCGCCAGCACGGTGAGCATGATCAACAAAATCATGGTGGTGATCAGTACACTGGCACGCTGCGACGAGCGGCCCGAAAAACACCGACGGCTCATGCTGCATTCCTCAGATTGATCGTCATCTCATAAACACGCCGCTGCCGCGTGTCTTGTGGAACGTTCACTGTGGTGCCCAGGACCGTGAATTGCGTCGGGTTAGCTGCGCCGGCGGTGCCCGCCTGGCCCTCGATCAGAAACCCCATCCGCACCGAATACACAGGCGTCGCCGCCGTGACGGCATTGGCCAGAACGTATTGACTGACGACGCCATTGCTGCCGATGCCATACTGGACCTGCATGGTTTCCACACCCGGCACCAGGGGCGAAGCCGTCCAGGCGCCAGCGCTGTAGGTCGCAAGCGTCAGCACGCTTTGTCCGCCCTGCCCCTGAGCCACGTAAATCGCCGTTTGCTGTATCGGGATCAGCAGGTTGTTGGTGGCGACGGGGAAAGTCGCTGCGACGTTGGCCAGGGCGCCAGCGCCCGCGGCATAGGAAAGAGTGAATCCGGCGACGCCGGTGATTTGAAAGATGGTGGCCGAGTTGCAATCTGACACAGCTGCAATCTGCCCAGCCGCCAGACCCGTCGCGTCTTGTACCGTCATGCTGGTGCCGCCGGCACCGACAGCAGTGACCGCCACCGGACGGCTGCCGGGCGCGGCCCCGAGCACAACGAGCACGTCGCTACCGGTCTCGACCTGGCCTAGCAAGGAAGCGTCAAGGCTAGGCGTCCAGTGCGCCGCAGTGCTGTCGTTGGCCGCATTGTCCTGGGCGATGGAAAGTGTGCCCGTGACGTTGGCCTCGTATCCAGACAACAGACTGGGGCTGGCCAGCGCGCCCAGCGGAGGAGGGCCTCCGGGATTGAGATTGCTGACAAGCGTCTGCTGGGTGGTTGAACAACCCACAAAGCCGGCAGCCCGGATGACCGGCGTGACCAGCGCTGCGATGGCATTTTCTGCGTTCTGGATGCCGGCTTGTGAACTGCTTGTTCTGTAGGTTTTGGTTTGCGCCAGGTAGACTTCGATCACGGCGCCAATCAGGATGACACCGATGGTCATGGCCACCATCAACTCCACCAGAGTGAAACCGCGTTGAAGAACTTGTCTGATTTTCATAGCAGCGTCTGAGTGACAAATCGAGCGAGGGCGGGGTGCGCCGCAGCAGTGGACGAAGTGGCAGCCCCGAGTTTGCTTTGTGCCGGGCTGTCGTCCCATTGCACGGTCACGGTGACGAGTGTGCTGCTGCCAGCGGCGGCGGTGGTGACGGAGGCGCAGCCCGCAGGCAACTGGGCAGCGACATCTTTGGCCAGCCAGTACCAGCTGTCGTAGGCTGCCATCTCCGTGGGCGTGCAGGTCGCGGTGCTGCAATCGGGTGCAGGCTTGGCGGGAATGGCCGGCGCGCCGCTGGTGACCAGATTGTTCACGTTGTAAACACCAGCGATAGCCGTCACGCTGTTGGCGCGCATGCGGTCAATGATGTTGTAGGCCGATTGCACTGACAGTTGTTTGAGGTAGCTTGAGCTATTGGACTTCAGGGTGAAACCCAGCATGCCGCCAATACCCAGCAATCCGAAGGCCAGGATCAGCACGCTGACCAGGAGCTCAACCAGGGTGAAGCCGCTTTGGCCGGTCTTGGATGTTGCGTTCATGGCGACTTCTCTTTCATGGACAGCTCAGTGCAGCGGTACCCCAGGCCACTTGACCGGGGGTGTTGCCCGCTTGCACAAAACCGGTGGCAAACACCTGCACCGCGCGGGCAAAGGCGGCGCCCCGGCTGTCGCACACCTTGAAGCTCGACAGCGTGGTCGACAGGCCGCGCGAATCGAAAACCACGCTGCCCGCCGAGGACGAAAGCACGGGATTACCGGTCGGTATCTGACGGCTCTGGAGCAAGGTGGGGGTGCCGGCGGGATCACTGACGACCATCCAGCCGGCGGCCCAGCTTGCGCCACAGGTGCTTGAACTGAGGGCGCCGACCGGACAGACCTTGACATTGACGGCCTGACTCAAGGCCGTATTTCTTGCGTAATTCAGCGCGGTGGTCAACCCGTCGACTTGGGCTGCCAGCCGGTTGTTCATCAACATGGCCCGAAACGAGGGTGCCGCCAATGCCAGGATGATGGCCACGATGGCAACGGTGACCATCAGTTCAATCAAGGTGAACCCTTCAGAGGCGCACCCGTATATGGAAAAATTCCAACACCCCATTGCAGAACAAGGTCCGCGCCGAGCCGTGCCTATTGAGTTGTGGTTCATAGTTGTTCGTTGGTAATCCCTTCTCGATCGCATGCTACGGGAGGCGACTGCAAACAGGGATGCTGTAGCCGACCAATGGTTTGGTATTCTGTCCAGGCGGCACCGACGGCGATTCTGAAAATCATCT
Organism: uncultured beta proteobacterium; assembly: GCA_963810395.1. Classification (GTDB taxonomy): domain Bacteria; phylum Pseudomonadota; class Gammaproteobacteria; order Burkholderiales; family Burkholderiaceae_C; genus Rhodoferax. The sequence continues at coordinate 658,812 of CAWENC010000001.1, forward strand.
AGCCGGTCACGCGTGCGTTGTCGTTTCCCAACGACGTCTTGCGATCGACGATTTTGTGTCCGGGTTTGCTTAGTCGAACTTCTGATTTTTCCAGCACGGCGTCGCCGTCCCGGCATGAACACTGACGATGAAGTTTGTCCCAGTCGGACCAGCCCCGGCTTTCTGCGGTGCCGGTGTGGCTTGCCTTTCGGCGTTGAGTTTGGCTTGACTTTCGAAAACATGGTCAGAGAAAACTAGGGGAAATTCGAATTCGGGGAGCTACAGCACTTGAACATCTCTGGGAGTCTGGGCGGCGGAAAGATTGCAAATTGACGAAGAAATTTTCAACTCGACAGAATCGCTCAGGCGCTGTTTTTCAATCGAGGTAGGGGCCGGCGAGGACACCCAAAATGTTGAGTTTTGGGCATTCACCTTCTGTCGCCCAGACTGCTCATCATCGGATTTACCACTATTGGATGCTTGACAAGACCTTCACACAATTTGTGATTCCGTTTCACAGAGGGGTTTCCAGACATATGGAACCGGGGGCTGAGGGCCGAGGTGCCAAGCAAAAACACCGCCTCGCACCAAGGCAAGCAGACCTGGCAGGCACGAGTTCCTTCCGACCCGCAGAATTCGCTGCAGACCCTGAAGTTGGTCTGAGCGATTTTACGAAGCGGTGCCTGTCCGCGATGTGATCGAAACATTACCATTTGGCAATGTTCTGGCCTTGGCAAGCGGCATGGTGATGCGCACGCGCAGGCCGGGTGCGGCATCTTCGAGGTAGACCGTGCCGCCATGAAGGTAAGTCAAGGCGACCACAATGGACAGGCCCAGACCACTACCTTGTTGACGACTGTCGAGCCGATAGAAGCGACTCAACACCTTTTGGCACTCCTCCAATGGAATGCCGGGGCCCTGGTCCTGCACAATCAAGGTGGCGGTGTCCAGATCTTGCGAAGCGCGCACCTCTATCGAGCCGGAATTTCCAGCGTACTTCAGAGCGTTGTCGAGCAAATTGGACAAGATGTTCGCGAGTGAGTATGAAGTGCCTAACCCGCACGAACACGAGCTTGAAGAAGCGACTGAGTACCAGATTAATGCTTGACAAGTGACATATCCCAGTTCGAAAATTGCTGCATTGCAACAACGGAGAAATCCATGGAGTCCAGCCCTAGTACCTGTTCGCCTCTGGCGAACTGACCAGCGAGTACATAGGCAGTCCATTTCTGTCACTGTCTCGCTGCCAACAGCAGGACAGTGCGTTGTAAGTAGTTCTCTTCGATGTCGTTTCCTGGCATCGACACGCATCTGCTGAATTTGTCCACGCAAGTCTCAGCGCTGGTGCTTTGGCGTGCCCAATCAGGCAAAGCAGGCAGATGTGCCTCTACTCGACTGCTCAGGAACCGGCTGAGGTCAGGCGCAGCCTTGCGTTTTAAGAATGCAAATCCCCACTGGCGGGGATAACCCTGAAAAAGTGAAATCATGACAGTCAAGTTTCAATGGCTGGCGACGCCCCTGCGGCGCATGCGTCTTGAGTCGGCCCATCTGCGCTTCGATCCCGGCGCTCTTGCTTCAACTATCTTTGTGATCGCGGCAAGCGCGTTCCCCGCCTTGGCTTTCGCTCAATCGAATGCGGAGGAATGGCCCAATATGGCGTTCCACGCCCAGACTACCTACATCTGGCAGTCCAAGCCGGCCTTTAGCGCTGCCTACAGCGGTCCCAACTCCCTGAGTCCGCTCAAGGAGACGTCTTACTCTTTTACGATGACCGGCGATCTGGGCCTGCGCCTCTGGGACGGCGCACAGCTGCACCTGAATCCGGAAGGCGCGCAAGGGGTGCCCTTTTCCAACCTGCAGGGTGCGGGCGGCATCAGCAACGGCGAGCTGGCACGTGGCAATGGTTCCAGTCTTGCGATCTATCGAGCGCGACTCTTTGTGCAGCAACGCATCAACGTTGGCGGCGGCACGGAAACGGTGGCGCCTGACTTGAATGAACTCGGTGGCCAGTTCAGCGCCAAGCGCTGGACTTTCACGATCGGCAATTTCAGTCTGCTCGACTACTTTGACAACAACCCTTACGCCAAAGACCCACGCGCGCAGTTCACCAACTGGTCGTTCCTGACGCATGGCGCCTGGGACTATGCGGCCGATGCGCGCGGCTACACCCTGGGCGCCATGGCCGAGTACCGGGCGCCCGGCTGGGCCCTGCGCGCAGGTCGTGCCATGCAGCCAGTTGAGAGCAATGGCATGGTGCTTGATGCTGCGCTGGGCAGTCACTCTGGCGACCAGTTCGAAGTCGAGGGCAATTTGCCCCTGGCTCTGCCGGCCGGGCCGCTGCGGGGGCAGGCGCTGCTGTTTCGCAACCGCATCAGGGCAGGCAGTTTTGCCGATGCCCTGGCGCTCGGTGGCGTGCCCGATGTTGGCCTGGTGCGTCGCGACCAGACCAAGACCGGTTGGGGTCTGACGCTTGAAGCGCCACTGTCAGACGATGCCGGCCTGTTCGTGCGGGCCAGCCGCAACAGCGGCACGCTTGAGACCTATGCTTTCGCGGAAATTGACAGCCAACTGGCGCTCGGGGGTCAGTTTTCCGGCGCATCGTGGAGCCGCGGCCAGGATCGTTGGGGCATGGCTTATGCCATCAATGGCCTGTCAGATATGCACCGCTCCTACCTCGGTGCCGGGGGGCAGGGCTTCTTCCTCGGCGATGGCCAACTGAACTACGACAGCGAACGGGTGTTCGAAGCCTACTATCGCCTTGTGCTGCCGCAGTGGGGGGTACACATCGGCAAGGTTCAGTCAGCGCTGAGTGCCGGTTTCCAGCTGATCGCAAACCCCGGCTACAACCGTGACCGCGGCACGGTCACGACCTACACCCTGCGCTGGCACAGTGAGTTTTGAGCCCCCTGGAAGTCTGCCACAATTGAACGGCAAAAACTCTTCGTAGATCGCCCGGAATCGGTCTTGAAACGCCTATGAAACGCCAGTGCGCATCAGAAGGGGATCAACGCCTGGCCGTGTTCAAGGAGCTTGAGACCGAACACGCGTCCGACACGCTGGAAGAAGTGGAGCCCAAAGTGCAGCGTGAGCTGATTCACGCCATAGAAAAACATCATGCCGCCCAACTGATCAATGCCATGAGTCCGGCGCAGGCGGCAGATATCCTCGCCGCGCTCCCGGCTTCCGAAGCTGACGAGTTGCTTCTGTTGATGGACAAGGACAGTGCCACCAAGATCCAGAGAATCATTGATCAGCACGACGAAAACATACTTCTGTTTTCCACGCAGAAGTTCATGAAAGTACTCAGATCGGCGCAGGTCGGTGAAGTTATTGCGCATTTTCATGAAATCGCCCGTGACATCGACGTCATCATGTACGTTTATGTTGTCAACGAGCAAAAGGTCCTGGAGGGCGTTGTTGACTTCAGAGAGCTGATGGCCGCCGAATCGGGTCAGACACTCGGCGAAATCATGACCGAAAATATTATCAGCTTGAATCCGCAAGACACCCTGAGCGATGCCATGACCATGTTCGATCGCTACGCTTTTCGCGCCATCCCGGTGACCGACGATGAGAGTGTCTTGCTCGCGGTTGTTTCTTTCAGGGACATTCACGGTATCAAGCCGCGGCTCGATTAGGGTTCGCTCGATGGCGGATACCCTTTATGAACTGCAAGCCATGCTCACCGCGTACAGTGGCATTCCCGGGATGGGGATCGATCCGGATTGTCGATTGCGAAACTTCGGCTTCGATGCGGACGTGGCGCAACCCTGGCAACCGACTCCCGACCATCTTGAGCAGAGCTTTGATGGATCCGGTTTGGGCAGCGCCACGGGCCGGGGCTGCGTCAGGCTATCCGCTCGAGAATCAGCACGGCAAAAAAGCCAAGCCCGGCGATCAGGACCCATTTGAGCGTGAGCAGCCCGTAGCGCCTGAAACGCGCCTGGCCGGTGGCCGCATAGAAAGCGAACGACACCACGGCGCCCAGCAGCAGCAGGAGGATGAGCCAGCGAAACAGCAGCATGATCAAGTGCGGGCTTGCTTACCAGGCTCTGGCCAGTTGGGCAAAGCCTCTGGGGGCGAGCTTTTCGTCTTCAAAAGTCACCCGCTCCCAGGCATCGGTGCGCTTGACCAGCTCGCGCAACAGCAGGTTGTTGAGCGCATGACCGGATCGGCGCGCGCTGTAGCTGGCCAGCAAGGGCTTGCCCAGCAGGTAGAGGTCGCCCATGGCGTCGAGGATCTTGTGCTTGACGAACTCGTCGTCGTAGCGCAGCCCTTCGGCGTTCAAAATTTTGTAGTCGTCCATCACGATCGCATTGTCGAGCCCGCCGCCCAGGGCCAGGCCGTTGGCGCGCATCATCTCTACATCCTTGGTAAAGCCAAAGGTGCGGGCACGGGCGATGTCCTTGGAATACGAGCCGGTGCTCATGTCAAACACCACACGCTGGCCGGTGGCGTCCACCGCCGGGTGGTCAAAGTCGATCTCGAAACTGAGTTTGTAGCCATGAAAGGGCTCCAGGCGTGCCCACTTCCCAGTGTCGCCCTGTCCGAGCCGCACTTCCACCGGCTTGACGATTCGGATGAACTGTCGTGGGGCGTTTTGCAACTCGATCCCGGCGCTTTGCAGCAGGAAAACAAAAGATGCCGCCGAGCCATCCAGAATCGGCACTTCCTCGGCCGTGATGTCGACGTACAGGTTATCCACGCCCAAGCCGGCGCAGGCCGACATCAGGTGCTCAACGGTATGCACTTTGACATCGCCGGACGCCAGGGTAGATGCCATCGTGGTGTCCGACACCGCCGTGGCAGAGACCACGATGTCCACCGGGATCGGCAGATCGATGCGACGAAACACGATGCCCGTGTCAGGCCGCGCCGGGCGCAGCGTGATCTCGACCCGCTGGCCACTGTGCAGACCGACGCCAACGGCACGGGTCAGGGATTTGAGAGTACGTTGTTGCAGCACAGTCGTCATTCTAGAAGTTGCCCGCCGCGACCCGCGCGGGTGCAATTCTCCGCCGGGCCGCCCGGGGCGAATTAGCCCGCGTGGAGGCAATATCAGTCGGCCTGCTTTCTCAGGAACGCCGGAATCTCGAAATCTTCCATGCCGCCGCTGGCAAGCGCATCCACCTTGGCCGCCGCCTGCGTGCGGTCGCGCGTGCGCCAGACACTGGGGGTCGCCATGGACTGGTAATCCGGTTGCACCAGGCCGGAGGGCGCACCGCCGTTCAGCGTGACCGGCGTGGTCAGCGTCGGCACCTGAAACGGCACGTTGTCAGTGCCGGTGCGCAGCACCTGCAGTGGTGGCGCCGTGCGACGCACGCCTTGGCGCGACAGTCCGGTGGCCACCACGGTGACACGGATCTGATCTTCCAGGTTGTCGTCGTAGGCAGTACCGTAGATCACATGCGCATCCGGCGAGGCATAGGCACGAATCGTGTTCATGGCCAGCTTCGACTCGGCGAGCTTCAGGGAGCCTTTGGCGGCGCTGATCAGCACCAGCACACCTTTGGCGCCCGAGAGATCGATGCCTTCGAGCAGGGGGCAGGCCACCGCCTGTTCGGCGGCAATCCGCGCCCGATCCGGTCCGGCCGACACCGCGGTACCCATCATCGCCTTGCCGGGCTCTCCCATCACGGTGCGCACGTCTTCAAAGTCAACATTGACGTGACCCGGCACATTGATGATTTCGGCGATGCCGCCGACCGCGTTCTTCAGCACGTCATTGGCATGGGCAAAGGCTTCGTCCTGGGTCACGTCGTCGCCCAGTACCTCAAGCAGCTTCTCATTGAGAACCACAATCAGCGAATCGACATTCGCTTCGAGCTCGGTCAAGCCACTGTCGGCATTGGCCATGCGGCGACCGCCCTCGAATTCAAACGGCTTGGTCACGACCCCTACCGTCAGAATGCCCATCTCGCGCGCGACGCGGGCGATCACCGGCGCCGCCCCGGTGCCAGTGCCGCCCCCCATGCCGGCAGTGATGAACAACATGTGCGCGCCATCGATCGCAGCGCGAATCTCGTCGACCGCCAGTTCAGCCGCTTCCCGGCCTTTGTCGGGCTTGCTGCCAGCACCCAACCCGCTGGTGCCGAGCTGGATGCTCTTGTGCGCATCGCTGCGGCTCAGCGCTTGCGCATCCGTGTTGGCGCAGATGAACTCCACGCCCTGAACGGCGCAGCCAATCATGTGGCCCACCGCATTGCCGCCACCGCCGCCAACGCCGATCACCTTGATCTGGGTGCCTTGGTTGAACGCTTCTTCTTCAATCATTTCGATAGGCATTTTTTTCTCCTGAAGTTTCAAATTTTTCACAGTTGCCGAAATAGTTTTGGATCATTTTTTTACCCGGTTACGAAGGCGGATCGGTACATCGCCTTCGCCAATGGGGACTGCCGCGCGCGAGCCAAAGCGGTTGGCCACAAAGCCGCCGGCGGCCAGGCCGGGCCGCGCCAGGCAAGGCCAGCCGCCTCGGGGGGCAGCGTAGTCCATGAAGTGAAAAGCGTGGGCGATTCATACCTTAGAAGTTCCCCACAAACCAGTCCTTGACCTGGCCGAAAGCAGTTTTCATGGAGCCGTTTTTTTGCGCCACCTTGAAACCGCGCAGACGTGCCATGCGCGCCTCTTCGAGCAAACCCATGACGGTGGCGGCCCGGGGCTGCGCGACCATGTCGGACAGGGCACTGGCGTATTTTGGATAGCCGCGGCGCACCGGTTTCAGGAAGATGTCTTCACCGAGTTCCACCATGCCAGGCATGACGCAGCTGCCGCCCGTGAGCACGATGCCCGAGGACAACATTTCCTCAAACCCCGACTCGCGCATGACCTGGTGCACCAGCGAGAAGATTTCTTCCACGCGCGGCTCGATCACGCCTGAGAGTGCCTGGCGGCTGAGCATGCGCGGACCCCGGTCGCCGAGTCCGGGCACTTCGACCTGGGCCTGCGGGTCAGCCAGCATCTGCTTGGCGCAGCCGCTCTCGACCTTGATCTCCTCGGCATCCTTGGTCGGGGTGCGCAGCGCCATGGCAATATCGCTGGTGATCAGATCGCCGGCGATCGGGATGACTGCCGTATGACGGATGGCGCCATTGGTGAAGATTGCCAGATCGGTGGTGCCGGCGCCGATATCGACCAGCGCCACGCCCAGTTCGCGCTCGTCTTCGGTCAACACCGACAGGCTGCTGGCCAGCGGATTGAGCAGCAGCTGCTCTACCTCCAGGCCGCAGCGGCGCACGCATTTGATGATGTTCTCGGCTGCGCTCTGCGCGCCGGTGACGATGTGCACCTTGGCCTCTAACCGGATGCCGCTCATGCCAATCGGCTCTTTCACATCCTGGCCATCGATGATGAATTCCTGCGGCTCGACCAGCAGCAGGCGCTGGTCGGTCGAGATATTGATGGCTTTGGCGGTTTCCACCACCCGCGCCACGTCGGCGGCGCTGACTTCACGGTCCTTGATGGCCACCATGCCGTGCGAATTGAAGCCCCGGATGTGGCTGCCGGTGATGCCGGTATAGACGCGGGTAATCTTGCAATCGGCCATCAACTCGGCTTCCTTGAGCGCCTGCTGGATGCTTTGCACCGTGGCTTCAATATTGACCACCACACCGCGCTTGATGCCATTGCTCGGCGCCACGCCCAGGCCCGCGAGTTTGAGCTCGCCGCCGGCCAGCACTTCGGCCACCACCACCATCACTTTGGCGGTGCCGATGTCCAGCCCTACGACCAGATCCTTGTATTCTTTCGCCATATGTTCACCTGTTGCCTGTATTGCTCTCTTGCCGCTATTTCCTGCCCGCATCCGCCAGCAGCGTGCTGACGCCGCGCAAGCGAATGGCATAACCGTCCTGATGCCGTAGATCTGCCGTTTCCAGCGCCTCAGGGCGGCGTCCGTAGCGCGCCGTCACCTGGGTCAAGGTCTTGAGGAAGCGCTGCGTGCGCGCCAGCACCTCGGGCGCCGCACCCCCGCCGAGCTCTAGCGCCGCGCCGCTGTCAAGGCGTGCACGCCAGCCGCCGCGGGCAGTCAGCTCGATCTGGTCCAGCGTCAGATCCATGTCCTCAAACAGCGGCTGCAGCGTCTGGTACATGCTCAGCACTTGCGCCGCCTGGCCCGCCGGCCCATTCAGGCGCGGCAAGGCCTCCTGCTCGACCTCACCGACATTGGCTTCAAACACTTCACCAAAGTTGTTGACCAGCGTGGACTCGCCTTCCGCGCCCCAGTACGCCACCGCCTTGTGCTCCTGCAACTGCACCTTCAGGCGGTTTGGAAACTCACGGTGCACCACCGCCTGGCGCACCCAGGGCACGGCCTCAAAAGCCAGCCGGGTCTGCCCCAGGTCCATGCTCATGAACGTGCCGCTCAGTCGCGGCGCCACATTGGCGCGCAAGGTCAGCGCGTTGTTGTGCGTGACATCTCCGGTCACCGTGATGCCGCGGATGGCAAACGCCGGAAACCTTGAGACCCACAGCAGCAGCACGCCGACCAGCAGCACGGCAAACAGCATGAACAGCAAAGATGCGGTCAGGTTCATGAGCCGGACGTCGAACGGTGCTGGCAGCTCGTTTTTCATGCGGCGACCGGGTAATCAAGACTGGCGTGGCGCAAGATTTCCACGCACAAGTCCGCGTAGCTCATGCCTGCGGCCTTGGCCGATATCGGCACCAGCGAGTGTCCGGTCATGCCGGGCGAGGTATTGATCTCCAGCAGGTGGGGCTGGCGGGTTTTGGCATCGATCATCACGTCCACCCGGCCCCAGCCGCGGCAGCCCAGCACCCGATAGGCCTTGAGCACCAGTGCCTGGATGGCCTGTTCCTCGCCAGCGGGCAAACCGCAGGGCACCAGGTATTGCGTGTCGTTGGTGAAGTACTTGTTCTGGTAGTCGTAATTGCCTTCGGGCGCCACGATGCGAATCAGCGGCAGCGCCACGGCGCTGTCACCCGTTCCCAACACCGAACAGGTCACCTCATCGCCCTCAATACACTGTTCGCAGAGGATGTCAGAGTCCAGTTTCTGCGCCGCCGCCACCGCTTCGTTCATGCCGGAATAGCCCGCCACTTTGGTCACACCCAGCGAAGAGCCTTCGCGCGCCGGTTTGACGATGACCGGCAAGCCCAGCGTGTCCGGTATTTCGATGACCTGGCGCCGGTCGAAGGCGCCGCGATGCAGCAGCTGGTAGCGCGGTGTGGGGATGCCCTCGGACAGCCAGATGCGCTTGGTCATGACCTTGTCCATCGAGATGGCGGACGCCATGACGCCCGAGCCGGTGTAGGGAATGCCCAGCAATTCCAGCGCACCCTGCACCGTACCGTCTTCGCCCAGGCGTCCGTGCAAGGCGATGAAGCAGCGGTCGAACCCTTCGCGCTTGAGGGCGAAGAGATCCCGCTCGGCCGGATCAAACTCATGCGCATCCACCCCTTTGGAGCGCAGCGCTTGCAACACGCCCTGCCCGGACATGAGGGACACCTCGCGCTCTGCCGAGGCGCCGCCCATGAGCACCGCGACTTTTCCAAACTGTAGGTCAAATTGACTCATAGACCCCGTGCCTCCTGCGTAATCCGCTCTAATATTTGTAGCAATTCAAGAATTTTTGCGGGCACCGAACCAATGGAGCCTGCGCCCATGCACAGCACCACGTCGCCGTCGCGGACATTCTCCAGAATGGATTGCGGCATGGTGGCAATGTCATCCACAAAGAGCGGTTCAATCCGTCCGGCGACCCGCAGTGCGCGCGCCAGGCTGCGGCCATCAGCGGCCACGATCGGTGCCTCGCCGGCGGCATAGACCTCGGCCAGCAGCACGGCATCAGCCTGCGCGATGACCTTGATGAAATCGTCGAAGCAATCACGCGTGCGGGTAAAGCGGTGCGGCTGGAACGCCAGCACCAGTCGGCGCCCCGGGAATGCACCGCGTGCGGCGGCCAGTGTGGCCGCCATCTCGACCGGATGATGGCCATAGTCATCAATCAGTGTGAAGCTGCCGCCACCCGGCGCCGCCAGCTCGCCATAGCGCTGGAAGCGCCGCCCGACGCCCTTGAATCCGGCCAGCGCCCTCAGCACCGCGTCATCGGACACATTGAGCTCGATGGCGATGCCGATCGCCGCCAGGGCGTTGAGCACGTTGTGATTGCCCGCCAGATTCAGCACCACCGCCAGGTCGGGCAGCACGACCCCGTTGCGGCGCTGCACGGTGAAGTGCATCTGTCCTTCCACCGCACGCACATTCACAGCCCGCACTTGGGAGTCTTCGTCGAAGCCGTAGCTGGTGACCGGGCAGGTGACTTGCGGCACGATGGCGCGCACGGCCGGGTCGTCGGTGCACAAAATGGCGGTGCCGTAAAACGGCATGCGGTGCAAAAAGTCGACGAACGCCTGTTTGAGACGAGCAAAGTCGTGCCCATAGGTTTCCATGTGGTCGGCATCGATGTTGGTCACCACCGCCATGACCGGCGACAGATTCAGGAACGAGGCGTCGGACTCATCTGCTTCGACCACGATGTAGTCGCCCTGGCCCAGGCGGGCATTGACGCCGGCGCTGTTCAGGCGCCCGCCGATTACAAACGTCGGGTCCAGCCCGGCCTCGGCCAGCACGCTGGCGACCAGGCTGGTGGTGGTGGTCTTGCCGTGGGTGCCGGCGATGGCAATGCCCTGCTTGAGCCGCATCAGTTCAGCCAGCATCAGCGCGCGTGGCACTACCGGGATGCGCTTCTCGCGGGCGGCCAGCACCTCGGGGTTGTCGGCTTGCACCGCCGTCGAGGTGACCACCGCGTCGGCCCCGTCCACATGAGCACCGGCATGACCGACGTGGGTCTGGATGCCCAGACTCGCCAGGCGCCTCAAGGTGGCGCTGTCGGCCAGATCCGAGCCTGAAATGGTGTAACCCAGATTCAACAGGATCTCAGCGATGCCGGACATGCCGACGCCGCCGACGCCGACGAAATGAATATGACGCACGGCGTGTTTCATGCGCGGACTCCTGAAAACCGAGTGGTCGCAGCTGCAAGCGCATGAAGTTGAAGCACTCTTGTTGGTGCGACCGCCCGACGAGTTGCGACGCACGCCCAAGAGGCCAAACGCAAAGCACTTCTTTGCTTCAAACACGCGGCCAAATGGGGCTCCCCTCTTCCGCCCGGCGGGGCGGGAGAGGGGCGGGGGGGAGTGAGCGGGGAAAAACAAACCATAGGTTTCATTGAATCAACTCCTCGCAGGCGGCGACGATCGCCGCAACTGCATCAGTTTTTTCAAGCTTTTTGGCCTCCAGCGCCCGTGCAACAAGCACAGAACGCTCTGTTTTTTGCAGCAAATCGGCCAGCCATTCCGGCGTCAGCTGCTGCTGCGGTACCAGCCAGCCGGCGCCCTGATCGACCAGAAACCGGGCATTGCAGGTCTGGTGGTCGTCAACGGCGGACGGGAAAGGCACAAACAGGGCGGCGGCGCCGACTGCCGCGATCTCGGTCACGGTGCTGGCGCCGGCTCGGCAGATCAACAGATCAGCGGCGGCAATGGCTTGCGCAGTGTCATCGACGAACGGCGTGAGTTCGGCCTGCACACCCGCCGCCGCGTAGTTGGCGCGCAGGGTGTCGAGCTGTCTGGCGCCGCTTTGGTGAATCACCACCGGGCGTTGGCCGGTCGGGATCAGGGCCAGCGCCCGAGGCACGATGTCGTTCAAGGCCTGTGCCCCGAGGCTGCCACCCAGCACCAGCAGATGCAGCGGTCCGCCGCGCCCGGCGAAGCGGGTTGCCGGATCAGGGACAGCCATGAAGGCCGCACGCAAGGGGTTGCCGACCCAGAGCCCCTTTTTCAAGACATTCGGAAATGCCGTGAAGACGCGCCGGGCAAAGCCAGCCAACAGCTTGTTGGCCATGCCGGCAACCGAGTTTTGTTCGTGCAGCAGCAGCGGCTTGCCCATCAGTACGCTCATCAGCCCGGCCGGAAACGTGATGTAGCCACCCAAGCCCAACACCACATCGGGCCGGACGCGACGCAGCACCTGAACGCTTTGCCAGAACGCGCGCAGCAGGCGCCAGGGCAACCGGACCAGCGTTGCCAGACCCTTGCCGCGCACACCCGAAAAGTCGAGTGCTTCAAAGGCGAAGCCTTGCGGCGGTACCAGCTGGCTTTCCATGCTCGGCTGCGCTGGTGTGCCCGTGCCACCCAGCCAGTGCACGCGCCAGCCGCGCTCGCGCAAAGCCTGCGCCAGCGCCAAACCCGGAAAGATATGACCGCCAGTGCCCCCGGCCATGACCAATGCACAAGGCCCAGGTGTTGCCCCGACGCTTGTGGCTGCGCCGCTCTTTGAGAACACTGCGGGTGCTGCGCTGCCCCCCGAGCCGGTGCTGCCCTGCTGTGGGCGGCCCGACGCGACGGCATTGACGCTGCTGGCATTCACAGGCGCCCTCCGTGCATCAGCGTGCGATTCTCAAAGTCAATGCGCAGCACCACCGCGATGGCGACCAGATTGACGAGAATGGCCGAGCCGCCATAGCTCATCAGCGGCAGGGTCAGGCCTTTGGTCGGCAAGGTGCCGAGGTTGACGCCCATGTTGATGAAGGCCTGGAAGCCCATCCAGATGCCCACCCCTTGCGCCACCAGCCCGGCAAACACCCGGTCCAGGGCAATCGCCTGACGGCCGATATGCATCATGCGCCGGATCAACCAGAAAAACATGCCAATCACGCAGACCACGCCAATCAGTCCAAACTCTTCGCCGATCACGGCCAGCAAAAAGTCGGTATGCGCTTCGGGCAGCCAGTTGAGTTTTTCCACGCTGCCACCCAGGCCGACGCCGAAGATTTCCCCGCGGCCAATCGCAATCAGGGAATGCGTCAGCTGATAGCCTTTGGCCAGCGCATTCTCTTCACTCCAGGGATCCAGGTAAGCAAAAATGCGCGCGCGCCGATAGTCGTTAAATGCGATCATCATCACAAAGGCCCCCAGCAACACGGTGGCGATCAGGAAGAACATGCGGGCATTGACACCGCCCAGAAACAGAATGCCCATGGCAATCACGGAAATCACCATGAAGGCGCCCATGTCGGGCTCGGCCAGCAGCAGCAGCCCGACCATTGCGACGGCAGCGCCCATCGGCAGCACGGCACGGAAGAAGTGCTCTTTGACCTCCATCTTGCGCACCATGTAATCGGCCGCATAGAGCAGCACCGTGAACTTGGCCAGTTCCGACGGCTGAAAACTCAGGGGGCCCAGAGAAATCCAGCGGCGCGCACCGTAAACCACTTTGCCGATATGCGGAATCAGCACCACCGCCAGCAACAGCAGCGATGCCACAAACAGCCAGCGCGCGGACTTCTCCCAGGTGGCCACCGGCACCTGGAAAGCCAGTAGCGCCGCCACAAAAGCCATCACCAGCCACAGCACATGGCGCGTCAGGAAATAGGTGTGGGTGTATTTGGCAAATCGCGGGTTTTCCGGCATCGCGATCGAGGCCGAATAGACCATCACAAGGCCCCAGATCAACAGCGCCAGCGTGACCCAGGCCAGCGGCTGATCGAAACCCATCACCTGCGTCGGCAGATTGCCGGTCGCGGCACGGCGGGTGGCGCCCAGACGGATCGGCAACATATCGCCGGCGGACTGGTTCAATGCGCCGAACCAGTCAAGAAAGTGTCGGGCGATGCTGCTCACGGCGCGCCCTCCCACGGCACTCCGGCAGCGCTGGCGATGTCGCCCACAGCAGAATGGAACACGCGGGCGCGGTGCTCGTAGTCATCAAACATGTCAAAGCTGGCACAGGCCGGCGACATCAGCACGGCGTCTCCGGCACGCGCCTGCGTGTTGGCCAGAGTGACCGCCTGCAACATCGAACTGGCGTCGATCAGCGGCACGCCGGTGGCTTCCAGCGCCGCGCGGATCAGCGGCGCGTCACGTCCGATCAGCAACACGGCGCGAGCGTAGCGCGATACCGGATCGGCCAGCGGCGAAAAATCCTGACCTTTGCCTTCGCCGCCGAGGATGATGATCACCTTGCGCTCGGCACCGAGACCCTTGAGCGCGGCCACGGTGGCACCGACATTGGTGCCTTTGCTGTCGTCAAAAAACTCGACCTCGTTGAGGATACCGATCGACTGCACCCGGTGTGGCTCGCCACGGTAGTCGCGCAGGCCGTAAAGCATCGGACCGAGTGCGCAGCCGGCAGCTGACGCCAGTGCCAGTGCGGCCAGCGCATTGACCGCGTTATGCCGTCCCTGGATGCGCAGGGCATCCGCTGGCATCAGACGCTGGAGGTGCAGCTCCGGCGCCTCGCCCTTGCGCTGCTTCAGCGTCTCATCGGCTTCCAGCGCGCGCACCAGCCAGACCATGCCATTGACCTGCTCCAGGCCATAGTCGCCCGGGCGCTGTGGCAGGTCGCCGCCAAAGGTGACATAGGAACGAATTTGCGGTCGTTGTGGCTTGACGCGAGCCGGCTCCGCGGGCCGCGCCTCCAGAGTTGCCGCTTCGAGTGCCGCGCTGCCCCGCTGGGTGCCCTTCGCGCCCTGGGGCGGTCCGACAACGCTCAACAGACCCATGACCAAAGGGTCTTCGCGGTTGAGCAGCTGCAGACCCTGCTGGCCAAAAACATTCGCCTTGGCCGCAATGTACGCCGCCATGGAACCATGCCAGTCCAGATGGTCCTGCGTGATATTGAGCACTGCCGCGGCGCTCGGCTCGAAGGTTTTTTCTTCGTCGAGCTGAAAGCTCGACAGCTCGATGACCCACACCTCCGGCAGCGTGTCGGCATCCAGATGGGCGCGCAGCGTGTCGAGCAGCGTCGGGCCGATGTTGCCCGCCACCGCCACGGTTTTGCCGCAGCGGCTGACGAGCTGGCCGGTGAGCGAAGTCACGGTGGTCTTGCCATTGGTCCCCGTCACGGCCAGCACTTTGGGCTGGTAATTGCGCGCCATTTTGAGCTCGATCAGCGCTTCAGAAAACAAGCCTAATTCACCTGTAACTCTTATGCCACTTGCACGAGCAGCTATTGAAATAGTAGCAATATCAAGCGGCGTCAAACCCGGACTCTTGAACACGGCTTGCACATCGGCAGCTTCGAGCAGCGACGCGTCGAGCGCGCCGCTGACAAATCGGGCAGCCGGCACATCGCGCTGCAAGGCGGCCAACTGCGGCGGTGCCGCGCGGGTGTCCGCCACCGTGACTTGCGCACCGCAACGTGCACACCAGCGCGCCATGGCCAGACCGGACGCACCCAGGCCCAGGATCAGAACGCGTTGGTCTTTGAGCGCGGACATAGCTACCTCAGCTTCAGGGTAGAAAGGCCGATCAGGCACAGGAGCATGGTGATGATCCAGAATCGCACCACGACCTGCGTCTCTTTCCAGCCGCTTTTCTCAAAATGGTGGTGCAGCGGCGCCATCTTCAGGATGCGCCGACCCTGGCCGTGCTTTTTCTTGGTGTATTTGAAGTAACTCACCTGCAGCATGACGGACAGGGCTTCCACGACAAAGATGCCGCCCATGATGGCCAGCACAATCTCCTGCCGCACGATGACGGCCACCGTTCCCAAAGCGCCGCCCAGCGCCAGGGCGCCGACATCACCCATGAAGACCTGCGCCGGATGGGTGTTGAACCACAAGAACGCCAAGCCGGCTCCGGCCATCGCAGAGCAGAAAATCAGCAGTTCACCAGAGCCCGGAATGTGCGGAAAGAAAAGGTATTTCGAGTACACCGCGCTGCCGGTCACATAGGCAAAAATGCCCAGGCAGGAACCCACCATGACCACCGGCATAATGGCCAGTCCATCCAGGCCATCGGTGAGGTTCACAGCGTTGCTCGCTCCCACAATCACCAGGTAAGTCAGGATGACAAAGCCGAACACCCCGAGGGGATAGCTGATTTCCTTGAAGAACGGCAGCAACAACCCGGCCTTGGGCGGCAGGTTCAGATCAAAACCAGACTGCACCCAGGTAAGGAACAGCTCCAGCACGCGCATATTGGAACTCTCCGAAATGCTGAACACCAGATACAGCGCGGCCAGCAGGCCGATCAATGACTGCCACAGGTATTTCTCGCGCGAGCGCATGCCCTCCGGGTCCTTGCGCACCACCTTGCGCCAGTCATCGACCCAGCCGATCGCGCCGAAGCCCAGCGTGACCAGCAGCACGATCCAGACAAAGCGGTTGCTCGGGTCGGCCCACAACACCGTGGAGACGGCGATGCACAGCAGGATCAGCACCCCACCCATGGTCGGTGTGCCGCTCTTGCTCAAGTGCGAGTCCATGCCGTAGCCGCGAATCGGCTGGCCGATCTTCAGCTCGGTCAGGCGGCGAATCACGTACGGGCCGGCCACCAGGCCCATCAGCAGCGCGGTCAGGGCCGCCATGACGGCGCGGAAGGTCAGGTACTGGAAGACCCGAAGAAATCCGAATCCGGGTCCCTGAGACTGCAACCACTGCGCGAGGCTAAGCAGCATGGCTGGCCTCCTGATCTTCTTGTGTCTGTTGCAGAATCGCTTCCACCACCTGCTCCATGCGCATGAAGCGCGATCCCTTGACCAGCACGCTGCCGACGCGCGGCAGCTCCGCCAGCACCGCCGCCTGAAGCGATTGCATGTCCACGAAATGGCGGCCCGCGCCGAAGCCCGTGGCCGCACCGACGGCCAATTCACCCAGCGTGAACAAGGCGTCGATCCCGAGCTTGCGGGCGAGTTGACCCGCTTCGGCATGAAACTGCGGCCCTTGATCGCCGACTTCGCCCATGTCGCCCAACACCAGCAGACGCGGTCCGGGCAGGGCCGCCAGCACCTCGATGGCGGCGCGCACCGAGTCCGGGTTGGCGTTGTAGCTGTCATCGACCAGCGTGATCGCTCGCCTGCCGTGCTGGCGCACCAGCGCCCGGGAGCGTCCCTTGACCGGCTCGAACGCTGCCAGGCCATGGGCGATATGCTCCAGCGGAACACCTGCCGCCAAAGCACAAGCCACGGCCGCGAGCGAATTCTTCACGTTGTGCCGCCCGGCGATGTGCAGGGCGTAGCGCAGCGGCCCAGCCGGCGTATGAACAGCCACCTGCCAGGCCGCCTCCGACCACAGCGCCTCGGTGGCGTACACATCCGCCGGATTTTGAGTTTCTTCGGAGACGCAGAATCGAAGTACCGCACGTTGCCTGGCCCGGGCCGCCCACACATCGCTGTACAAGTCGTCGGACGGAAACACAGCCACCCCGTTGCCGGCCAGCGCATCGATGACAGCGCCGTTTTCCTGCGCTACCGCCTCCACAGTGGCCATGAATTCAAGATGCTCGCGCTGCGCGTTGTTGATCAGGGCGACAGTGGGTTGGGCGATCGAGGCCAGGGTGGCGATTTCGCCGGGATGGTTCATGCCGAGTTCCAGCACCGCAATCTGATGCTCGCTGCGCAGGCGCAGCACCGTCAATGGCAGGCCGATGTCATTGTTCAGATTGCCCCTGGTCGCCAGAAAGGCCTGCGGCTTGTATGCGCGCAAGATGGCGGCGATCATCTGCGTCACCGTGGTCTTGCCATTGCTGCCGGTGACTGCGATCAGCGGCAACTTGAACTGTGCGCGCCAGCGTGTCGCGAGCCCGGCCAGCGCCACCCTGGCATCCGGCACCAGCAGGCCGGGCAAACCGGCCGCCCGCAATTTTGCTTCGACGTCGCCCGCCGGGCTGTCCTGGCAGATGGCCGCCACGGCACCACGCGCCTTGGCCTGGGCCAGAAAATCATTGGCGTCAAAGCGCTCGCCGCGCAGCGCCACAAACAGATCGCCAGGCTCGATGCTCCGGGTGTCGGTGTGAACGCGACGAAAGCGCACTGCGCCACTGGCCGGATCGGGGCTCACCAAACGCGCGTTGGCAAGCCAGGGCACAACTTGCTGCAAAGTCATCATGTCAGACATCGGTGCCTCCGCTCGGGTTGGGCGCTGCGATCCAGATCGCCAGGGCGCGACGCACCTGGTCGATGTCCGAAAACGGCCGCCGCTTGCCGGCCACCTCCTGGTAGTCCTCATGACCCTTGCCCGCGATCAACAGGACATCATTGGCCGAGGCCCGGGCCAGTGCATAGGCAATCGCCCGCGCACGGTCGGGCTCGACGTCGACCGCTGCATCACCACTCAAACCGAGCAAGATCTGGCTGATGATGGCATCCATCTTTTCGCTGCGCGGGTTGTCGCTGGTCACCACCACACGGTCGGCATGGCTGGCCGCAATCGCGCCCATCAAGGGCCGCTTGCCGGTATCACGGTCGCCGCCGCAGCCAAAAACACACCAGAGCCGACCGCCGCGCTGGTCGGCCAATGGCCGTAGCGCCAGCAGTGCCTTGGCCAGGGCATCCGGCGTGTGGGCATAGTCCACGGCAACCAGCGGCTGCCCCGCCGTGGCCACACACTGCATGCGACCGGGCACGGGCGTCAGGTCAGCGCAGGACTCGACCACCGCCGCCAGGGGCACACCGATGGAACGCATGGTGGCCATGACCCCCAACAGATTGGAGACGTTGTAGCTGCCGATCAGCCGGGTTTGCAGCTCATGACGGGCCTGGGCTTTGTCACCCCCGTCGGCACCGCGCTCGATCACCACAAAATTCAGGCCGCGCGCGTCGTAGCGGATATCTCGGGCCCGCAGTCGTGCCGGCCCGGTGCATGAGACGGTCCAGATATCAGGCACCCTGCCCGCGAGCGACTCGGCCAGTTCCGCGCCCTGAACGTCGTCAATATTGATGATTGCCGATTGCAGCCCGGGCCACTCGAACAAACGCCTCTTCGCCGCCCAGTAAGCCGCCATGGAGGCGTGGTAGTCGAGATGGTCCTGGGTGAAATTGGTAAACACCGCGCTGCGGATGCGGCTGCCATTCAGACGACCCTCCTCGATGCCGATCGAGGACGCCTCGATCGCACAGGCCCGCACACCGGCGTCCACAAGGCGTCGAAAGGTGTGTTGCAACAGCACCGGGTCAGGCGTCGTCAGGCCGGTCGCCACGATGTCGCCAGATTTTTCGGAAGACCCCGGGCGTGGCGGGCTTCCTATGCCTAAAGTGCCCACCATGGCGCATGAAACGGGCGCAACACGCTTCAAATTTGATAGCGCTTGCGCCAACCACCAAACGCTGGAAGTCTTGCCGTTGGTGCCCGTCACCGCCAGCACATCAAGCTGCTGTGTGGGCTGGTTGAAATACGCTGCGGCAATTTCGCCGCTCGCCGCCTTGAGCTGGGGGTAGGTGGCAAGGCCCTCGCCGCTGAAAGCGTAGCGCTCGACACCCTCGCGTTCCATCAGGCAGGCGGCTGCCCCACTGGCGAGCGCCCCCGCCACGTACCGGCGCGCATCATGGGCCAGACCGGGCCAGGCGATAAAACCGTCGCCAGGCTGCACCTTGCGGCTGTCGGTTTGCAGCCTGCCGGTCACGCGCTGGCGCAACCATTTGGCAGCGACATCGGCTTGGTGGAATTCAAGCATCAGAAGCTCTCTTCTTCCGCCTGCGCCACAATCTGCGGCTTGACCGACATGTCCGGCGCAATCCCCAGCAGCTTGAGGGTCTGCTGAACCGTTTCGCTGAAGACCGGCGCCGCGACATCGCCGCCGAAATATTTGCCGTTGCTGGGCTCGTCGATCATGACCGCCACCACGATGCGCGGCTGGTCGATGGGCGCCACACCGACAAACACGCCGCGGTACTTTTTGCTGGCATAGCCGTGGCCTTCCTGCTTGTAGGCGGTGCCGGTCTTGCCCCCCACCGAGTAACCCATGGTCTGCGCCTTGGGTGCCGTGCCACCGGGGCCGGTCACCAGATGCAGCATGTGGCGCACCGCGTCGGCGTTCTGGTCACTGATGACCCGCACCCCGGCAGCGGGCGCACCCGATTTGAGCATGGTCACCGGCACCAGCTCGCCCTCGCGCGCAAACACGCTGTAGGCGTGGGCCAGCTGGAACAGGCTGATGGACAGGCCATAGCCGTAACTCATGGTCGCCTGCTCGATCGGCCGCCAGGTCTTGTAGGCCCGCAAACGACCACTGACGGCACCCGGAAACGGCAGCAGGGGTTTCTGGCCAAACCCGACCTGACTGAACATCTCCCACATTTCGCGCGGCTGCATTTGCATCGCCATCTTGACGGTGCCGACATTGCTCGACTTCTGGATCACCTCGTTGACCGTGAGCACGCCGTGCGGATGGGAGTCGCTGATGGTGGCGCTGCCGATGGTCAGACGCCCGGGCGCGGTTTGAATCGGCGTGTCGGGTGTGACCAGGCCTTTTTCAAGCGCCAGCGCAATGACGAAAGGCTTCATCGTGGAGCCGGGCTCGAAGGAGTCGGTGAGTGCCCGGTTGCGCAATTGGGCGCCACTGAGGTTTTGCCGTTTGCCCGGGACATAGCTGGGATAGTTGGCCAGGGCCAGCACTTCACCGCTGACGATATCGAGCACCACCACGCTGCCGGCTTTGGCCTTGTACAGCAACACCGCATCGCGCAACTTCTGATAGGCGAAAAACTGAATCTTGCTGTCGATGCTGAGTTGCAGATCGCGTCCGTCCAGCGGCGCGGTCTGCTCACCCACGGCTTCCACCACCCGGCCCATGCGATCCTTGATGACGCGGCGCGATCCATTGCGCCCGGCCAGATCCCTGTTGAACGCGAGCTCGATGCCTTCCTGCCCCACGTCTTCCACATTGGTGAAGCCCACCACATGCGCCGCCGCCTCGCCTTCGGGGTACTGCCGCTTGTATTCCTTGCGCTGATAGATGCCTTTGAGGCCCAGCGCGCTGACTTTTTGCGCCACCGACTCGTCGACTTGCCGCTTCAGCCAGACAAAGGTCTTGTCTTCGTCTTCCAGGCGCTTGTTGAGATCAGCCAGTGGCATCTCCAGCAGCCCGGCCAGCTGCTGCAGGCCGGCACTGTCCCGCTCCACATCTTCCGGAATCGCCCAGATGCTCGGTGCCGGTATGCTGGTTGCGAGGATCAGGCCGTTGCGATCCAGAATTCGGCCCCGGTTGGCCGGCAACTCCAGCGTCCGGGCGAAGCGCACCTCGCCTTGCTTTTGAAAAAAGTCATTCGCAATCACCTGGATGTACGCTGCGCGCGCGGCCAGGCCGACAAAGCCCAGGGCGATCGCCGCCACCACGAACTTGCTGCGCCACACCGGCGTGCGACTCGCCAACAGCGGGCTGGAGGTGTAATTGATGCTGCGACTCATTGGACGCGCCCGGTAGTGCCGGAGCTGGCAGGCGAAGATGCGGCGCTGCCATAGCTCACATAGTGCGTGATCGCGGGCGTTGCGGTGCGCATCTGCAATTGACTCTTGGCCAGGCTCTCCACCCGCAGCGGCGTGGCCTGCTCGCGCTTTTGCACCAGCAGACGCTCCTTGTCCGCCTCGAGGCGGCGTGCGTCGGAGCGGGCTTTGTCAAGGTCCGAAAACAGCCGGCGTGACTGATACTGCACGCTGACCAGGTACAGGGCACTTGCCAGCACCGCCAGCAACAGGACCAGGGTCAGGCGCGTCATGCCGGCACCCTCATGGCGACGTCCTCTGCGCCACGCGCATGATGGCGCTGCGCGCGCGCGGGTTGGCGGCCACCTCGGCGGCGCCAGGCTTGACGCGGGAAATTGCCTTCAGCCGCATCACTTTCGGTGCGGCAAACGGCGCGCGGCGGTCATACACCTCGCGCGAGTGATGCGCGATGAACTGCTTGACGATGCGGTCTTCCAGCGAATGAAAACTGATGACCACCAGACGCCCGCCCGGCTGTAACACCGCAAGGCTGGCCTCTAGCGCCTGCTGCAACTCTTCAAGCTCGGCGTTGATGAAAATCCGAAAAGCCTGAAATGTGCGCGTTGCAGGGTTCTGGCCCGGCTCGCGGGTTTTGACCGTGTCAGCCACGAGCTGGGCCAGCTCGGTGGTGCCTGAAATTGGGCCCCGTTCCTGTCGGCGAGCAACAATCGCCTTTGCAATGGCCCCAGCAAACCGTTCTTCGCCATAGTCACGTATCACCTCCGCAATTTTGTCGGTCTCGGCTGTCTCCAGCCACTGCGCCACACTCTGGCCACGCGTCGTATCCATGCGCATGTCCAGCGGGCCCTCGAACCGGAAGCTGAAGCCGCGCTCCGGGTTGTCGATTTGTGGCGAGCTGATCCCGAGATCGAGCAACACACCGGCCACGCTCGCTGGTGGCAGTTCGCCCAGGTGGCTAAAACCCTGGTGCCGGATGGAAAAGCGCGGATCGCTGATGCTGGCGGCCTCGCGCAAGGCGTCGGGATCTTTGTCGAAGGCGATCAGGCGCCCCTGTGGCGCCAGCCTGGAGAGAATCAAACGCGAGTGGCCACCGCGGCCAAATGTGGCATCCACATAGGTGTGCATGCCAGCACCGGGATCGGCTGGTTCTGCATCCGAATTGTTGAGGAGAGCGTCTACTGCCTCATTCAACAAAACGGTGGTGTGTGTCCATGTGGTGTCCACCGCCAGCCTTCAGAAAGAAAAATCCTTGAAGACGTCGGGCATGTCGCCCTGCATCGCCCGGGCTTCCTTGGCGTCGTAGGTCGCCTTGTCCCACAGCTCGAAGTAACTGCCCATGCCGAGCAGCACCGTGTCCCTGGCAATGCCGGCGGCCTGGCGCAATTCGGGTGACACCAGCACCCGACCGGTGCTATCAATCTCCACATCCATCGCGTTGCCGAGAAAAATTCGCTTCCACCACTGTGCCGACATTGGCAAGGCAGCAATCCGCTCGCGAAAAGCCTCCCACTCGGGACGCGGAAAGACCATCAGGCAGCCATCGGGATGCTTGGTAATGGTCAGTTGCCCAGCGGCGCTTGCGCTCAGCACATCGCGATGTCGGGTTGGCACCGACAAGCGACCTTTGGCATCCAGACTTAATGACGAAGCCCCTTGAAACACGGCAGTGCACCTTCTGTTGATCAACCGGCAAAAAAATGGAAGTACAGACGCACTTTCCACCACTTAATTGCACTTTTTTGCACTGTAGCAGCAAAAACGATCTATGCAAGCGGACTTACAACAATTTTTTCCAATGAAATCAAGGACTTAGAGGCGATTTTCGAAGAAGAAAATCGATAAAATCGTTCTAAATTAAGCACTTAGCACACGTTGTGAAAGTGATGCTTGAAGGCAGGCGTCATTCCGAGCGCAGCGCGGCAATCCATGTAGCGAAAATGTGGATTGCTTCGTTCCTCGCAATGACTGCGGGGTGAACAGAAGTCGTTCGAGCGCTTAAAGGATGTAGCGCGAAAGGTCCTCGTTCTGGCTCAACTCACCCAATCGCGCGTCAACATATGCCGCATCGACCACAATGGTCTGACCGCCCAGACTGGCAGCATCAAAACTGACCTCGTCGAGCAGGCGCTCCATCACGGTCGACAGGCGCCGCGCACCAATGTTTTCGGTGCGTTCATTGACATCGAAGGCAATGTGGGCGAGGCGCGCAATGCCGGCATCCTGGAACTCGACAGTGACATTTTCGGTCGCCAGCAAAGCCTGGTATTGCTTGACCAGTGAAGCATCGGTTTGCGTCAGGATGGCGATGAAGTCCTGCACCGACAAGGACTGCAACTCGACCCGGATGGGAAAGCGCCCCTGCAGCTCCGGGATCAGGTCGCTCGGCTTGCTCAGGTGAAAAGCGCCCGAAGCGATGAACAGGATGTGATCCGTCTTGACCATGCCGTATTTGGTCGACACCGTCGTGCCCTCCACCAGCGGCAGCAGGTCACGCTGCACGCCCTGGCGCGACACCTCGGCACCGGTGCCTTCAGCGCGCGAAGTGACCTTGTCGATCTCGTCAATGAACACAATGCCGTTTTGCTCCAGCATATGCAGCGCCTGGGTCTTGATCTCTTCTTCGTTGACAAGTTTGGCGGCCTCTTCGTCAATCAACAGCTTCACGGCCTCGGAAATCCTGAGTTTGCGCGTCTGGCGCTTTTGCTGCCCCAACTGGCCAAACATGCCACGCAGTTGCTCGGTCATTTCCTCCATGCCGGCCGGGCCCATGATCTCCAGCTGGTGAGCGGGCTGCGCAAGGTCGATCTCGATCTCCCGATCCGCCAACTGGCCTTCGCGCAATTTCTTGCGAAAAGTCTGACGCGCTGTGCTTTCCGGCTCGGAGGTCTGCACAACACCAAAATCACCGCGTGGCGCCGGAATCAGGATGTCCAGCACCCGTTCCTCGGCGGCATCTTCAGCGCGGGTACGCACCTTCTTCATCTCGGCGACGCGCGTCTGCTTGACCGCAATATCAGCCAGATCGCGAATGATCGCGTCGACATCTTTCCCGACGTAGCCGACCTCGGTGAATTTGGTCGCTTCGACCTTGATAAACGGTGCATCCGCGAGTCGGGCCAGGCGTCGGGCGATTTCAGTTTTGCCGACGCCCGTGGGCCCGATCATCAAGATATTCTTGGGCGTGATTTCGGCCCGCAAGCCAGGTTCGACTTGCTGGCGACGCCAGCGATTACGCAGCGCGATGGCCACCGCACGCTTGGCCTGATGTTGGCCAACGATGTGCTTGTTGAGTTCAGCAACAATTTCCTGCGGCGTCATGAAAGAGTTTCAATGGTGTGGTTCATGTTGGTATAGATGCAGATCTCGGCGGCAATTTCCAGCGACTTCTTGACAATATCCTGCGCTGACATCTCGGTGTGGTTAAGCAGGGCAATGGCCGCGGCCTGAGCGTAAGCGCCGCCCGAGCCGATGGTGACGATGCCGTTTTCGGGCTCCAGCACGTCACCGTTGCCGGTGATGATCAGAGAAGCCTCGCTGTCGGCCACCGCCAGCATCGCTTCCAGACGGCGCAACACCCGGTCGGTGCGCCAGTCTTTCGTGAGTTCAATGGCGGCGCGCACCAGCTGCCCCTGATGTTTCTCCAGCTTGGCTTCAAAACGCTCAAACAGGGTGAACGCATCCGCAGTGGCACCGGCAAAACCCGCCAGCACCTTGCCGTGATAGAGCTTGCGAACCTTGTGTGCGGTTCCTTTGACAACAATGTTGCCCAACGTGACTTGCCCATCGCCGCCAATGGCCACTTGCGTGCCACCGGGCGTCCTGCGTCGCACGCTGATGATGGTGGTTCCGTGAAATTGTTCCATGCTTGCCGAAGTCAAGAATCAACTGGTGCGCAAATCCACCTGCGCGTGTTCGTTGATGCCAATGACATTGAAAAATGCCGCAACCAGCCGCGGCACATCGCGAAACTGGACATGACAGCCCTCGGCCTCGCGCGCGGCCACCCAGTTCAATATGCTTCCGGCGGCCGAAAAATCAACCCGGATCAGCCGGGCACAGGAAATGACAAGCCGCTTGGCTCCCTTGAACCCGGCCTGGAGCTTGTCAAGCGCGTCTGCCGCATCGCCCAGCACCTCACCGGCCAGCTCGACCACGCTGGCGCCGGTGCTGAGTTCCATGGGAGCCGTTGCCGCCGAACCAAATTCAGTCGGACCCATTGACCGGCTGTCTTCCAACGAACCGTAGGCATCCTCAAGCGGCGCCAAAGAACTGGTACTCGAGTGAACATACTCACACCGGGCGTCTTCCCAAGCGGGCGGAGAGACTTCGTAAGTGACACAAAAATCCAGCGCAGCCAATTCGAATTCGTCCTGTAAACGCATGATGCGCAGGGCATCGAGTCGAAGTCGCCACCAGAACAAGTCGACCTGTTTGTCCCCTGAGGGTGTGAACGCCGCGAGCGCCTTTTCAAGCACGTCTGCCCCGTCAAAATGCAAGCGCACGGACTGCCCGCACCACTGGGCAAACAACTCTGCCAACGCCTGCGCAGCGTCCGGCGTCATGGTCTCGAGCCGGCTCCAATTCAAGCGCCACTCCCGTGTCGCCGGTGTCATGCTGGCAGACAGCGCCTGGACCTCCGGCAAATCGAGCTCTGCCGGGCAGGTCCAGGTCACCTGGCTATTTTGTGCCGACATCGCAGTCGCAGGTTTCGGCGCAAGCGAGTTCAGCCCCAGCAGTTCGGGGGTTGAGAACCAGGCCGGCGCCGAGTGTCCAAAAAGCTGCGCGTACTCGATCGCGACGCGATCAAAACTCGCCTGCTGCCCGGTTGAGCGATACAGGTCGAACAGCGCCGCGGCCCACCCGTCGGCCGAATCCGGACTGACATTCTCCGCCTGCAGCGCAGCCAGCAAAGTTGCTTCCGCACCGGCATCGTCGCCATTGGCGAAGCGAATTGCGGCTTCTTCCAGATCAGGATCAGCCAGGCTGTCGCCCAGCTTGACAGAAAATAATTTGGAGGTCGAGAACTCACTCAAACCGGTGTCGCCGGTGCGTCCGCGAGACCCCGCAGCAACCCTCCTTTGCCGCGTAGCGCTGACAGGCGGCTCAGCTTCGGGCGAGGGCATGCCCATTTGAGTGGAGTCGTAGTCAGCACCTTGTGACGAGCCGGAGCTCGGAATCATGGATCGCTGCGTGGTCGCAAAAACACCCATGTTTTCCAGTGACGAAACATTCAGCTGCGAGCTGTCTTCGCCCTCCCCCGGCGTACTGGGCACGCTTGAAAGCTCAGCCCCGTGTGTCGGGCCTCCCTCCTTCTTGCCCTTCCACCACTGCTTGGACATCTGCGCTTCAATTTCATCAATCTTCTTGATGGTCATGGCCCGATCATCCAGATTGGAGGTCGAGCTGGTCTGAAAGAAAGACGGGCGCCCAGCCTGATCGGGATTAATCGAAGGCCCGTTGCGGCGCATTTTGCGCAGGTGGTCAAATTCGCGCCGCCGGACAAAATCATTTTGCCGCTTGCGCTCGATCAGTTCCTTGAGCGCCAGCTTGCTGAAACCGCTTTCGTGCTCCGACTCCGGCTCCGGCTCGGGCAAATCCAGCTCAGACCAATCCTTGGTCGGATTGCGGACAAACCTGGCCATCTTGGACAGCAAACCGGAGCTATTGTCTTTCGTCGCCATGGGATGCACAAGCTGAGTCAGAAATTGAGCGGGCTTGCGTCAGTCTCCAAACATCTTCTGTTTGAGTTCGCGCCGTTGCTGGGCCTCCAGCGACAAATTTGCCGTCGGGCGGGCCAGTAGCCGCCCGACCCCGATCGGTTCGCCAGTTTCATCACAATAGCCGTAATCGCCAGAATCGATTCGCGCGATCGACTGTTCAATCTTTTTCAGCAGCTTGCGCTCCCGGTCGCGCGTGCGCAACTCAAGTGCGTGTTCTTCCTCGATCGTGGCACGGTCCGCAGGATCGGGCACGACCACCGTATCGGCACGCAGATGCTCGGTGGTTTCACCCGCATTGCTGAGAATATCGTGCTTCAGCGTCAACAGTTTCAGCCGGAAATACGCCAGCTGGGTATCGTTCATGTACACATCATCGGGCATGGCGATGACTTCAGCCGGTGTCAGTTGCTCAACCGGTTTTGTCTTCCAGTTGTTGGCCAGTTTGGGATCTCTTTTCACGGCCGAAGCCAGGGGCGGAACAATCAGCGGTGAGGTCGTGGTCTTTGTGAAGCTGGCCTTGGCGGCGGTAGACGCCACCGACTGCGCCATCGAAGGCACCGTCAATTGCGCCAGCCGGGAAGAGGGGCGGCCGGCCCTGGCCGGCACCGATGCGCTGGCAAGCGCAACTGGCGCCATCATCTCTACCGGTTTGGCGGGCACGGACACGACGGCGCTCTTCACCGGTGTCAACAGAGGCTTCACTTTAGCTGGCGGCGCCAACGTTGGGGATTTGGTAGCTTTCGCGGTCGTCGATTTCACGGAATCCTTTGCTTTAACTTTGACTTTAACTTTAACGCTGGCTTTAACTTCAACTTTGGCTTTTGCTTTGGTTTTGACTATCGGTTTCACCACCTTGACCGGAGCCTTCTGGGCTTTCTTCGCCCCACTGCTGGTCGCAGCCTTGGATGCGACCTTGGATGCGGCTTTGGGTGCAGCCTTGACAACTTTAGCAGTGGCACCCTTGGCCGGCGCTTTGGCCGGCAACTTGGGCGCCGGCTTGCTCAATGATTTCTTGACCGGCTTGGGCGCCGGCTTCGGCGTTGGCTTGTGCACCGGCTTGGCAACGGCTTTGGCGACCGGCTTGGCCTTGACGACCGCGCGGGCCGCTTTCGCAGCCACTTTGGTTTTCCCGGTTTGAGATTTCATGTCTGGTCTCCTCGCAGAATGTTCTTGCGCATGTGCGCCGCCGCCTGATGCCTGTCCTGTTTGCTTTGTATTCGCAAAGAGGTTCGCAGCCTTTGAGCCCGAACCGTCAATGCGCGCGTTTGAAGGCTGATTTTGCGCTCCTTCTTTGGCGCGCGAGTTTACAGGTTTACCCACAGGGAAGCCCATCAGTTGCAAAATCGAGACAAACATCGGCTTGGGGCTTAAGGATACAAGTTCGTATCAAACAAGGGATTGCTCCATGCCCTGCAGAAAAATGTCCTGCGGCAAGTCTATGCCGATGAACACCATTTTGCTGCTGCGCTGTTCGCCTTCGGCCCAGGCCGGCCCGAGATCACTGCCCATCAGCTGATGCACGCCCTGGAAAATCACTTTTCGATCGGTGCCACGCATATTCAGCACACCTTTATAGCGCAGCATGCGCGGGCCATAAATATTGACAATCGCGCCCAGAAAGTCTTCCAGCTTGGCCGGATCGAAGGCGCGATCCGACTTGAAGACAAAACTCTTGACATCATCCTCATGGTGATGGTGCGCGCCATGCTGGTGCGAGGGGTGATCGCATTGCTCGCCGTGCTCATGATCGTGATGCTCGTGCGCATGTTCTTCCTCCTTGAGGAAATCAGGATCGATGTCGAGCTTGGCATTCAGATTGAAGCCGCGCAGATCGAACACCTCGGACAGCGCCACTTCACCAAAATGCACGGCTTTTTGCGGCGCACGCGGGTTCATGTGCTTCAGGCGGTGCATCAGATCTTCGACCTCATCGGCGGCCACCAGATCGGTCTTGCTGATGAATATCTGGTCGGCAAACCCGACCTGGCGACGCGCCTCCTGGCGCTCGTCGAGCTGGGTCTGGGCGTGTTTGGCGTCGACCAGCGTCAGAATCGAGTCCAGCAGATAGCTCTCGGCGATTTCATCGTCCATGAAGAAGGTTTGCGCCACCGGGCCGGGGTCGGCCAGGCCTGTGGTCTCGATCACCACGCGGTCAAAATCGAGCAGTCCCTGGCGCTTCTTGGCCGCCAGCAGTTGCAGCGCCTCGCGCAAATCTTCCCGGATGGTGCAGCAGATGCAGCCATTGTTCATCTGGATGATCTGCTCTTTCGACTCGGTGACCAGGATATCGTTGTCGATGTTTTCTTCGCCAAACTCGTTCTCAATCACGGCGATCTTCTGGCCATGCGCCTCTTCCAGTACGCGTTTGAGGAGCGTGGTCTTCCCCGAGCCGAGAAAGCCCGTCAAAATGGTTGCAGGTATGAGACTCATCGCTTTACTCAATGGTGTGCCCAGGTCTGAAGAAATGATGGAACCAGCCGGCTCAGGAACAAGGTCTTGTCCGACACAAATCCAAAGTTCGAAAGGAGGGGAGTGTAGCGGTCTATTGCCAAAGGCTTATTTACGCACCACGACCAGGCCTTTAAGGTACTCGCCTTCGGGGAAATTAATCGTCATCGGATGATCCGGCGCGCCGCCCATATGCTCACTGATAAAGCCGTCCACCTGGGCGTCGATACCGGCCGAGGCCACAATCTTGTGAAACAGGTCGCCACTGATGCCACCCGAGCAGGAATAAGTGAACAGCACGCCGCCGGGCAGCAGAATCTTGAAGGCCAGGCGGTTGATGTCCTTGTAGGCCCGCGCCGCGCGTTCGGCATGCGCCACCGTGGGCGCAAACTTCGGCGGATCCAGAACGATGGCATCAAAAGTCCTGCCCTCGACAGCAAACTGACGCAATGAGGCATTCACATCGGCATCCATGAAGCTGGCGCGACGCGCCTCAAAACCGTTCAGGGCGACATTGGACGCCGCCTGTTCCAGCGCCGGGCCGGAGGAGTCAATCGAGGTCACGTGCGCCGCGCCACCGGTCAGCGCCGCCACCGTGAAGCCGCCGGTATAGCAATAGCAGTTGAGCACGCGCTCGAAGTTCAGGCGCCGGGCGTAGTCGGCAAACTTCTTGCGGCTGTCGCGCTGGTCCAGGTAAAAGCCGGTCTTGTGCCCGGTGGCTATATTGAGCGCAAGCTGCCAATCGTGTTCGCGCAGCACCAGTTCAACCGGTCCGTCGCCGCGCAACCAGCCGCTGGTCTCGGGCAAACCCTCACGCGCACGGCCACTGGCATCGGAGCGCTCATACAGGCGTGACAGCCCGGTAGCGCTGAGCAGGGCATCGGCCAGCACCGCTTTCCAGCGCTCGGCACCGCTGGACAGAAACTGCGCCACCAGCGTATCTCCATAGCGGTCCACGATCAGCCCCGGCAAACCGTCGGACTCGCCGTGAATCAATCGCAGACTGTCACTATTGATATCAAAACGGGCTCTGGCCTTGACTGCGCTTGCGCAGGAAGCTATAAAAAACGCAGCATCTATGCGCTGCGTCTCGTCAAAACTCCAGACCCGTGCACGGATTTTGGACGCCGGACTGAACGCCGCCCAAGCCAGAAACTGGCCCTCGTGCGACTCGACCCGCACCGTCTCGCCGCTGTCGGCGCCGCCCTTTTCAATCGCCGACTCGAAGATCCACGGATGGCGGCGCAATAGGGAGCGCTCTTTGCCAGCTCTCAAACGAATGATTTTCATGCGCCGATTGTCGCGCCTGATGTTGAGTCCCCAGCACCAGACGCGGGTTCATTCACACTCAAATCGTGCCAAAGCGCCTTGCCAGCTTCAATAAGTCACCGCCATGGCGGGCACATCGACCCGGATCATCGGTCTGGCCAGCGCGGCGTGCACTGCCTGAACATAGTCGGCGGCCCATTTCTCGTCCTTGAACAAGGCGGCGCCGGCGGCCTCGGTCACGCGCAACACCTTGTCGGCCGTCAACACCTTGCCACTGGCGCGCAGCGGCTCGCAGTCGAGCGCCGTGAACTGCGCGTCGAGCCAGGCCCGCGCCACGTCGTGCGCCAGGGGCGGTGCGTCTCCGACATTGAAATGAAATTCGATCCCTTTGTCCAGAATAACGAGTATCTGATTTCTCATAAACGACCTTTCTGTGTAGTCGGCCAATAGTGTGCCTCAGTTCTGCCCGGAATTCTTGATTTTGGCGCGCGGATGCGCCGCATCGTAAGCTTTGGCCAGATGCTGAAAATCCAGCCGCGTATAGACCTGCGTGGCGGTGATATTGACGTGCCCGAGCAACTCCTGCACGGCGCGCAGATCGCCGCTGGATTGCAGCAAATGGCTGGCGAACGAATGGCGCAGCATGTGCGGGTGCACCGGCGTCGCCAGGCCCGCTTGCCGGCTGCGCAGGCGCAGGCGCTGCCAGATCGACTGCGAGGTCAGCCGGGTGCCGTTGCGGCCGATGAACAGCGCCGCCTGCCGGGCCGGCGCGCCAACCGGCAGAGCCGAATCCCGCAGCGCCAGCCATTGCGTCAGCGTGGCAACCGCCTTGGCGCCGACCGGCACGGTGCGGCGCTTGGCGCCTTTGCCCAGCACATGGGCTTCTGCGGCCTGCAAATCAATCCAGCCGCGTGCCGTTGAACTGGCCACGGCGTCGAGCCCGGTCAATTCGCCGACGCGCAAACCGCCGCCGTAGAGCAGCTCGACGATCGCCGCGTCGCGAGCTTCGAGCCACAGGTCCTGGCCGTCGCCGGCAAAACTGGCCAGCCGCACCGCGTCATCCACGCTTAACGCTTTGGGCAAGGGCTTGCCGGCCTTGGGCGCATGCACATCCTGCACCGGGTTGCAAGCGATGCGCCCTTCCCGACCGAGCCAGCGGTAAAAGCCGCGCCAGCCCGACAGGATCAGCGCAATGCCGCGGCCACTGCGCCCACCGCCATGCATCTGCGCGACCCAGCGCCGGATGTGGCTGTTTTGAACCTGATCGAGCTCGACCCCGGCTTGCGCCGCATAGCCCTGGAGCTTCTGCAGATCCAGCGCATACAGTTCCACCGTGCGCTGCGCCAGGCGCTTTTCAACCCGCACATGCTCCAGATAACGCTCGACCAGATTATTCAACTACTTACCTCAGTCTGGACAGCGCGGCGCTGGCGAGCTCGCCGATGCGCGCCAGAAAGTCGGTGCCCATGGCGCTGTTGAAGCGCTGCGCGTCGGGTGAGGCGAGCACCAGCAAACCAAAAGCCGGTGTCGCACCGCTGCTCGGCGCCTGGCGCAAGGGCAGTATCGCCAGCGACGTGGCGGCGCTTGGGTCGGGCAGCCAGCGCACCGCCTCAAAGCCGCTGTTGACGCCGCAAAACGGCTCCATCAGCGAGGACGCGAACAGCTTGGCATCGTCGCTGACCCCCTGGGCGAAGGCGGCCAGCGCATACTGCGGCGCCACGCCCCAGACCTTGATGCCGACCTGGGGCACCGAGAACTGCTCCTGAATTTCATGCGCAATCTGAGCCGGCAGCGCCGCCGGGTCGGTGGCCAGAAACAGGCTGCGCGCCCACTGCAGCAGCTTGTCGGACAGGATCGTGTTCTCGTTGCCGTTGCGGATCATGTCCATGATGCGCAGCTCCAGCGCCTTGATCTTTTCGCGCAGCATCTGGGCCTGGCGCTCCTGCAGACTCACGGCCCGGTTGCTGTGCGGGCTGCTGAGCTGCACCGCCGCCAGCAACTCGGCATGGCGCTCAAAAAAGTCTGGCGTATTGGCCAGGTAGTTGGCGATGTCGTCTTCGGTGATGGGGTTGGTAAAAGGAGTAGTCATAGGTTGTCGATCAAGTCAATTTCGCCGTGGAAAACTGTCGTGGCAGGGCCGGTCATCAGCACCGGCGCTGCACCACCGGCCCAGGAAATAGTCAAAGTGCCGCCGTGCGTCTGCACGTCCACTTCGGAATCAAGCAAGCCGAGCCGGATGCCTGCGACCACCGCCGCACAGGCGCCCGAACCACAGGCCAGCGTCTCGCCGGCGCCGCGCTCAAACACCCGCAGCCGGATGTGCTTGCGGTCCACGACCTGCATGAAGCCGGCGTTGACCCGCCTCGGAAAGCGCGGGTGATGCTCGATCAGCGGGCCCTGCAACAACACCGGCGCGACATCGACATCGTCCACCAGCTGCACCGCGTGCGGATTTCCCATCGACACCACTGCTACATAAATAATAGCTGCCTGCGCAATATCGACGGCATCCAGAGGCCATTTCACCCATGAACCCTGAACTTGCGACTGCAAACCGCTGGCGTCAAACGGAATGTCGGCCAGCTCAAACACCGGCGCACCCATGTTCACCGTCACGCGGCCATCGGCGTTAAGCCGGGGCTCGATCACGCCGCCGAGGGTCTGCACCCGGATCGTGTCCTTGGTCGTCAGCCCCTGGTCGCGCACAAAGCGAGCAAAACAGCGCGCGCCGTTGCCGCACTGCTCGACCTCGGCGCCGTCGGCGTTGTGGATCAGGTACTCGAAATCGATGCCCGGCGCGGGCGATGGGCGCACCGTCAGGATTTGATCCGCGCCGACGCCAAAGTGGCGATCCGCCAGCCAGCGGTACTGCGCCGTCGACAGGCCGAGCCGGGCCCGGGTCTCGTCGAGCACCACAAAGTCGTTGCCGGCGCCCTGCATTTTGGTAAACGGAATTCGCATGGGGGAATTATCCGCCGATACCAGACGGCGTCGCGCCGCCCCGGGCAGCAAATGGTTGCAAAATCAGGCCATGGTCAGACCCACCCAACTCCTGCACCCGGCGCGCGAACCGGCACCAACCCGGCCGGCGGCCACCGTGCTGCTGCTGCGCGACAGCGAAAACGGCATCGAAGTGCTGATGACACGCCGCTCCACCAGCGCCAGCTTTGCGCCCGGCGCCTACGTCTTCCCCGGTGGCGGCGTCGACGCGCTGGACGCCCGCAGCCACGCCCAGGCGCGGCGGCGCGCCACGCAAAGCGAGCTGCACCTGACGCAGGCCATCGCCGCCATCCGCGAGAGTTTTGAAGAGCTCGGCGTGCTGCTGGCACGTCGCGCTGACGGCACCGCCGTTGATCAGCGCGACATTGCCGCGCTGGACCGCAGCGCGCCCTTCTGCGCCCAATGCCAGGCCCAGGGTTTGACACTGGCGGCCGACGAGGTGTTTGTGCTGGCGCACTGGATCACCGACCGCGACCTGCCGCGACGTTTTGACGTGCCGTTTCTGGTGGCGCGCATGCCTGAAAACCAGACCCCGGTGGCCGACGAGACCGAGCAGTTCGAGCCGGTCTGGGTGCGCCCCGCGGAAGCGCTGGCACAGCACCAGACGGGGCAGTTCTTCATCATCTTCCCGACCATCCGCACGCTGGAGCGGCTGCTCGACTATGCCAGCGTGGAGGCGGTGCTGCAGGCCTGCGCCGCGACCGAGGAGCCGCTCTGGCGCAGCTGCCCGCGCGCCGGTCTGCTGGCCGGGCGCGAGATGCGCTTCATGGAGCATGAGCACCCCTTTGGCGAGCTGGCGCTGGTCTGCCCCGACGGGCAGATCATGCACCCACTGGACTGGCAGAGCGAGCAGCCGGTGGCGCTGCTGAAAAACCTGCTGCGCCTGACCGCGCCGAATCCCGGCGCCATGACCGGCCCCGGCACCAACAGCTATCTGGTAGGCGACCCGGGTACCGGCTACATCGCCATCGACCCGGGCCCGGCGGACGCGGATCATCTGGACAAACTCTGGCGCGCCGCCGGCGGCGATATCCGCATGATTGTCTGCACCCACTCGCACCCGGATCACGCCCCCGGCGCCCGGCCCTTGCAGGCGCTGTGCGAGCGCCAGGGCCAGCCCCGACCGCCGATCCTGGGCCTGCCCTCGGCCCCCACGGCCCACGCGCACAGTCAATTTGCGCCCGATAAATCGCTATCAAATGGAGAGCTGCTCACGCTTATTCCACGGGGCCTTGAGGCCGATTTAGCTTATAAAGCGAGCCACACACTGCAAGTCATCCATACGCCGGGCCATGCCGCCAATCACCTGTGCCTGGTGTTGCTGGAAGACGGCTTGCTGTTCAGCGGCGACCACGTTTTG
Source organism: uncultured beta proteobacterium (assembly GCA_963810395.1). Taxonomy (GTDB): domain Bacteria; phylum Pseudomonadota; class Gammaproteobacteria; order Burkholderiales; family Burkholderiaceae_C; genus Rhodoferax. The sequence goes on from CAWENC010000001.1 coordinate 693,767, forward strand.
AGTGGCAGCACCACGGTGATCGACCCGCCCGATGGCGACATGAACGCCTACCTGGACTCGCTCGATGCCCTGAGCGCCGCCTGCACCGAACATCAAATCAAATTCATCCTGCCCGCGCACGGCCACGTCATCGGCGGCCCGGACAACGAGGCCGCAACCGCCATCGCCCGCCTCAAGGCCCATCGCCTGGCGCGCGAGGCCAAGATCATCAACGCGATGCAGGCGTTGCCCGAGGGCACGCTCGATGACTGGCTGGCGCAGGTTTATGACGATGTGCCGCAGCGCATGTGGCCGGTCGCCAAACGCTCCCTGCTGGCGCACATCGCCCGCATCGAGGCCAATTTATCCCTGAACGATTGAGCTGAGTGGGGGTCGGCGGGGCATAAGAGTTACGCCAGAGAAACCAATCATCATGTGTTTCGATCTGCCGGATGGCTGACTCCATCATAGGTTGGTACCGGCCCTAGGTCGAACGGATTCACGCCCTCAAGACAGCCCACGTTGTAACCGTATTGTGTCGGGTTTGAACGCCTCTGATGGTGGGTGTAGATCCCACAGTGCACGCAGAAGTAGTGCTTCGCAGTCTTCGTATTGAACTGGTATAGCCTCAAGGCCTCCTCGCCTTGCACAATCGTGATTCCAGCCAGAGGAACAGATGCAACAATCGCACCTCTGCGTCGACACATCGAACAATCGCACCGGCGCGGATCTACGATTCCATCAGGCAAATGAAGTTCAAGAACCACTGTGCCACAGTGACACGAGGCTCGGTGCTTTAGTTGAATTTCGGTGCTACCAACCTTTTTGATCATTTCTCTCTTCCGATTGTGCAGAAATACCCATGGGTCCAACGAATTGAATTGAGCGGCTGCCGGGCGCCGCAGGCGCGAGGGTACCGAGAAGTGCAGCTTGTCGGACGCGCCCTCGAAGCGCGTTATGCTGCGCGCGCAAGTGGAACCTCCCAGCCGGGAAACACGAGTACGGCCGGATGACACTGCAGGGCACGAGCAAAAACCTTCGCTCGCTCGACGCCCAAATTCACTCTGCCGTTTTCGATGGCTGAGATAGTGGCTTGTGGAATACCAGTAAGCTCGGAAAGTTGGCTTTGGCTCAACTCTTGAAGCTCGCGCAAGATACGGACAGACTCTCCCACCGATACCTCAACTCGCTTTTTTGCGGGGCGAAACTCTTTCATTTCACGGTCTCCTGTAATCGTGGGCGGTAACTTGAACAACTTGAATCAGCAACACATTGGCAACAACCCGGTAAATCACGCGCCACTGCAGCCCTAGCCGGGAAGAGCGATGGCCTTTCCATTCGCCGGACAGGGCCTCATCGTGAAACCCCTTTATGGCTCGCAAACCAGGTGGCCCCGAGACTCTGGCAATGTCTTTCCATTTCTCGTAACGTTTCAGAACCTCAATTGGGACAGCGCCAGAAAGCTGCTTGTCAACGCGGCGGTGTTCTTCGATTTCCCACATGTCGCATTATCAACATACCAATTATGGTATGTCAAGTACGCCAGCCTTTGACTTGTGCATAAGGCCTGAATTCACCCGCCTGCACGGCTCATTGCGCAGGTCCGGTGGAATGATGGGTCGGGCAACCTAGAACCAGTAGTCGCGGATGCAACGGCCGTCGCGCGGCAGATCCTCGAACTTGTCGAGCCCGTCGAAGTGGTCGATCGGGAGGTGGGCGATCGGCCCGGGCTCAGTCAGGCGCAGGTTGACGGCTATCCGGCGACGGCCGTCGTCGTCTGGCTGCAGCGATCGCCAGTAAGCCACGCAGCCGCACTCCGGGCAAAAGTGGAAGGCCAGCGACTCACCGCGAACGTACGCTTTGGTTGGACCGGATACATGGATGCCTTCGTCTTCGTAGTCGTAGGCCCAGAGCACCCCGTATCGGCGACAGGCTGTGCAGTTGCAGGCTGTCGCTGACTCAGGCAGGCCGTCGAAACGCCATTGAACCGCGCCGCAGTGACATGAGCCTTGAATCATCATCTCTCCTTCTGGGGATTAACGGCCTGTGCGGCCTCAACGTTCGGTGCATCTTCGAAACGGCTCTTTGTATCACGATCGCGGTCGTATCGTTTCGTGATGGGGAATGGCGGCAACCAGGATTCGCGACGACAGACCCAGCTTTCGTAGCTTGGCCTCAGTTGGTCAGGGGCATCCAGGGATCCGAGATTGACCTCAACTTCGTCCGCGCTGCGGGCAAAAACGGACGAGCCGCAGCGAGGACAGAAATACCTTCCGGCGTAGTCGCGTGTTTCGCCTTCAATCGTCACCGCATCCTGAGGGAATATCGCCGACGCATGGAACAGCGCCCCGTGATGTTTGCGGCAATCGAGACAGTGACACAGACCCACCCGGTACGGGCGTCCCAATGCCACGATACGGACGTTTCCGCACAAGCAGCCGCCGGTGAATCGGTTCATGTGGAGTCTCCTCGAAAATCAATCAGGCGGAGAGCTTACGACGAACAGCAGTGACAGGGCAATTGAGCATGGTGGGCAGCGGTGAGGCCCAACGCCCAGGTTAACCGGCAAAAATGCGGAGCATTTTTGTCCGCGTTGAACCGTTAGTTAGGCTGGTGACAGGTGCTGCAGAAGTTGTGCTACTCATGGATTTGCATTGAATAGTAGTGCCTATTTGGCTGCGGACTTATTTGCAGCCGTCTTGGCTGGCGGACTCTTTGTTGGAGTTGCGGTCGTCGATTGTTCGCAAACAACTTCCTGCCCGTCCCCTTTAGTCTTCTTCTCTGTCAAGTGGATAACGCGCTCCAATTGTGCCAAGAATGCATTTCCCGCGGAGGAAACATAACTCCTTCGATAACGGACGCTGGGAACTTTCTCGTTTGTGATTAGTCCGTGCACTTGGAGTTTTGGGCAGACATTGTGATAGAAAAATGACTCTGCTGGGGATGCGCTTGCTGCGTTCGTTACCCCATTTATAAGCGTGTCTTTGTTGATATAGAAAATATCTAACAGACTCAGGGTCGTCTCCTTCCCCTCAGCCAAGTTCGCAGGTATTTTAATTTCTATTTCTTTTAGGATATTTCGCAGTTCAACGAATTTTTCAGCATGAGCATCCTGTTTGGCTACGGTTGGCGCTCGGCGCTCATTTTGCGCGACTGTCTCCCTTAGATTTTTGTTTTCTTCTGAAAGTTTCTTTATTTCTTCAAATAGTGGCCGCGTGTCAATGACCTCATCTCCTGAGACCCAGCCTTTGAGTTCTCTCTTGGAGGCAAAATCCGCTAAGCTTTCGTGCACGCAAAGCTTTATGTCTTTATGATCATCGAAAAATGACGATATGTTTCCTAGGACCTTTTCCCTAAATAAGGTTAATTCTTTGGGATTTTCCTTTTCGCCAAACGTTGTACCTTTGGAGCGAATCTTCGCTTCCAAGGCTTGTTCGGTTATGACAACTGCAAAGGCCGGCTTTCCCTGCTCTTGTGCATAATCGTATTCGAGTTCGGTGTAGCTGATGCCGGATGTTTTTTCAATGGATCCATAGCGTCCTCCAAGAATAAGCATGTAGACGTCGGATTCGTCGATCCACTCCTTAATTGTGGCCATTTGGGATCGATCACCTGCCGTAAACAACTCCATGCCAGCAGGAATGTGACCGGCCTTTAATATTGCGCTAACGGCGGCCTGGCGCTCTTCCTGCAGGTCGCTGTACGTGCTGGATATGAATACCTGTAATTTTCTTTTCAATCGATACTCCTTTTGTTTGTAGGGTAGCCTAACGTTGGAGGCCACCGGCACGCAGCAACTGCCGCGCAGCGGCAACCTGCTGCTGCTCGTCCGTGTGGGCCGACCAGTTATCTGTCATTTGCTACTCCACCCGGATTTTTGAACTCGGGACCGTTGAGGCTTAGCATCTTCGAGACGGTGACGCCGGGAATGCCGTCTTTCGAGCCCCACCACTTTATTTGAGATTTAATTGAGTCCATTGCCAGTTCGGCACTGCACAAAGGGCAACGATGTAGCGCTCCACGACTGAAGGTACCGCCGCATGGGCATGGCGGCAGTACGACCTCGGAAAGCGGCCTGTCGTAGGGCGGATCGACTCCGAGCGTGATCGGGCAGTTTGTGCACCTGTACTCGACCAAGTCCGACATACCGAGTGAATACGTCCATATGTCGAAGCGACCCTCACAGGATGGGCAGCCGATCGTGTGCTTCATGCCAGATAACGCAAAGCTGACCGATGACGAGGAGCGCGCCAGTGACGCTCGAATCCGGACAGTGACGTGCCCGCGCTCCTCGTCATTCGGTCGAGCGACTGGTTCGGCAATTCATGCGCGTTGACTTCAATGCTCCCCACCTCGCCGTTGAGGTCGGTCATGACTTCTCGCGCTTGGCAACACCCAAGAACGCCAGGTGGTCGCCTTGCCATTCGAGGGCGTCAAGGTTCACAATCTCCCAGCCTTGTCCGCCAAGCTCGTTCAGGTAAGCCTCGATCGAATCGCGACTTTTGCCTTTGAATATCCCACCCCCTGAGACGTCCTTCGTGTCGATAACCTTATATTCCCACTTCTTCATATCATCGAGTCTCCGTTGTTGTCGCCGAACGTAAAGGTAAGGGGCTGCGCTTTAGCGCAGTCCCAGCGCAGCGCAGCGGAGCGAACTTGACCGTAGGGTTAGACGATTTTTTCATTTATCGAGTCATCTCTTTCGATACATAGAATGTGGTGATGTTTTTACCCACTCTATGATTGAATCTGCTGCTTCATCGCCGAGATCAACCTGCGCAAGGACGTCTCGTATTTTCTCGTCATCATATGCAAACGCTGCGGCATCAAACTGTTCCAACAAGCCAGCCGCAACAAGCCGTTCATTTACGGTCATTGCAGCGTAAGGGCTTTCATCAGGCGATCTAACTTTCCTATTCATTGGATCAATCGTCTAACGTAATTTAAACCGCAAATCTTGCGGAATAATCTGGACGCTGCGGGATAAACTGGACATGAATTCCTCCGGAGAACGGCTTTCAGCCTTGATTTCAGCGACTTTGTTGAATTTCCATACAGGTATAAAAATTCCGACAAACCCCGCAGATTGTTTTGGCCGATTCTAGGCTTCAATCGCGCTAACGCCAATAATTGGCAGCACATCTTGAAGGCCCCATCGTGCAGCTCATTTTTCAGGCTCTTTTGACCTGCAAGCGCCGTCTGATATGCGTGGGCAGCTACAGATGTTGTAGCATTGCCGCGCTGACACGAAAGCGCTGCGGAGCTATTGAAATCAGCTCACTTCGTGACCAGCTAGGAGACTGCTCAACTTTCATCCTGGGGACAGACCTTTGCCTGCCATCATTATTTCCTGTCTGGCCCTGCTGTTTGTCGCCTGGTTGATCGGCGGGCCCCGTCTGACGGAACGCAAGCGCCGCAGGATTCGCGCCCAGCCGTTTCCCGCTGCCTGGCGTGACATCCTGAAACAGCGTGTGCCCTATGTGCGCGCCATGCCGGCCGACTTGCAGCTTCAGCTCAAGCAGCACATCCAGGTCTTTCTGGCCGAGAAAGCCTTCATTGGCTGCGACGGCCTGAAAATCACCGACGAAGTCCGGGTGACCATCGCCGCGCAGGCCTGCCTGCTGATCCTCAATCGCCCGCGCGACTACTTCCCCAACCTGCGCCAGATCCTGGTTTACCCCGGCAGCTTCGTGGTCAACCGCGAACACACCGATGGCATCGGCGTGGCCCACCACGCGCGCCAAGTGCTGTCGGGCGAATCCTGGTCGCAGGGGCAGGTGATCTTGTCGTGGCACGACACGCTGGAAGGTGCCGCCATTCCGGACGATGGTCAAAACGTCGTGATCCACGAGTTTGCCCATCAGCTGGATCAGGAAACCGGTTTTGCCAACGGCGCGCCGATACTCAGGCGGCGCGCTCACTATGCGCGCTGGTCGCAGGTGCTGGGGACCGAGTTCAATGCCTTGCAGTCACGCGCAATGCAAGGCGAAACGTCCTTGTTCAGCGACTACGGCGCCACCGACCCGGCGGAATTTTTTGCGGTGATCTCGGAGGTCTTCTTCGAGCAACCGCAATTCATGGCCGCCGAGCACCCGGCGCTGTACCGGGAGCTGACACAGTTTTACCGCCTCGATCCGCTGAGCTGGTAAGCGCGTCGCGGCGGTTAACATGCCGCCCATGATCCCGTCAAAAAAACCGGCGCCCCAGATGCCACGCACCGGCGAACGCCTGGCCAAGCGAGTCGCCGCCCTGGTGCCGTGTTCGCGCCGTGAGGCCGAGCAATATATTGAAGGCGGCTGGGTCCGCGTCAACGGCCAGGTGGTGGAAGAGCCGATGTTTCGGGTGTCGGAGCAAAAGGTCGAGATCGACCCCCAGGCCAGCCTGCTGGACCTGGGCGACGTCACGCTGCTGCTGCACAAGCCGCCCGGATACGATGCGCTGGCCGCGCCGGGGCAAGCCAATCGACAACTCAAGCCAGCGCAACAATTGTTGACTGCCGCCAGCCATGCCAGCGACGACCCTTCTGGCGTGCGTGTGCTCAAGCGCCATTTCGCCAGGCTCAGCGCCGCCGTGGCGCTGGAGACCGCCGCCAGCGGCCTGGTGGTCTTCACGCAGGACTGGCGCGTGCTGCGCAAGCTGACCGAAGACGCCGCGCAGATGGAACAGGAAGTGATTGTCGAGATTGCCGGCCAGGCGTCGCCAGAGAGTCTGCAGCGACTGAACCAGGGGCTGGCGCTGGACGGCGAGCCGCTGCCGCCGGTCAAGGTCAGCCTCAACAGCAGCGGCGAGGCGTCGGCCAAACTGCGTTTCGCCATCAAGGGCGTGCACCCGGGCCTGATCGCCTATTTGTGCGAGCGCGTCGGGCTGCAGATTGTCAGCATGAAGCGTCTGCGCATTGGCCGGGTCGCCATGGCCCAGCTGCCGGTCGGCCAGTGGCGCTATTTGCAGCCTCACGAGCGTTTTTAGGGCTGGGCGTAGGCGCCGCCGGATTCGGCGGGGAAATATTCGATAATGCCATGAGAGGCCGGTTTACTTCATTTGGATCTATTTATGTTTTTGCGTTCCTTTAAATTGTTTGCAGCCGCACTGATGGCCGCGCTGATGTCAGTCGCCTGTGGCGGCGACCCGGCACCCGCACCAAGCGGGCTCGCGGTCACGGCCGGCGATACCACCGCCACGGTGTCCTGGGACATGAGCGACGGCGTTGAATACTGGCTGTTTTTCGGGCCGAGCAGCGTGACCCCCAGCGACACCTCAACCATGCACGGCTGGATCGGCTTGCCTGGCGGCAATGTCCTGCTCAAAGTCACCTCGCCCTACCTTGTCAACGGCCTGGCCAACGGCGTCAACTATTCGTTTTCGGTCAACGCCAGAACCAATGGCGGGCCTGGCGGGCCTGGCAGCACGCCGGTTTCAATTGCACCCCGGATGGCCGGTGCGACCTGGGTTGCAGGCCCGACCAACCCGCCCGGCAGCAGTGATTTGCGCAGCCTCGCTTATGGCGTAAAAACCACGACGACCACGATACCCGGAACCGGTACCACCGCGGCAACGACCACAACCACCAGCGTATCGACCTACGTGGCTGCCGGAGCCGGCGGCGCCGTTTATTCAAGCGCTGACGCCGTCACCTGGAGCGCCGTCAATTTCGCGACCAGCAGCAACATCAACGGCGCCTCCTATTTTGGAACCTACAAGCTGGTGGGCGACGGTGGCCTGGTGCTCGCAAGTTCCGATGCCGCAACCTGGACCCAGCAGACCACGCCAACGACGAATAACCTGTACGCGATTACCAGCAACGGCGCGAGTTTGAATGTGGCGGTGGGTGCCGGCGGCACCATCATCACTAGTCCCGATGGCGTGACCTGGACGGCGGCCACCAGCTCCGGCACCACCAGCGATCTGTATGCCGTGGCTTACAGCAGCTACAACAGTGGCACCTGGGTAGCAGTCGGCGCTGGCGGCAGCATTGTCGAAAGCGCGGACGGCTTGACCTGGCATAGCGTTACCTCGGGCACCACGGCTGACCTGCGTGGCATCGCCTATGGCACCAGCACTTCGTCGGCCGGTGTGGTGACCAATATGTTCGCGGCGGTTGGCGCATCCGGCACGGTACTCAGCAGCGCAGATGCAAGCACCTGGACGTCCCAGGTCCTGCCGGGCGTCACGGGCCTGAATGCCGTCACCTTCGGCACGCAGTTTGTTACCGTGGGCGCGGGTGGCAAGATTTTCCTCAGCACCGACGGCGCCAGCTGGACCGCAGCTTCATCCACTGACACCCATGACCTCTACGCCGTGGTGCGCGGCCTGTACGCTTACGCGGCAGTGGGCGCCGCGGGCACCAATCTGCTGTCCAAATAGGCATTCCCGGGTTGGGTTTTCTGCTCCGATGATTGGGCGGCAAATTCCGGTCTCCCGGTATTGAGTGGTGTGCAGATGCCCCCCGCGCTCTGGATGTCGATTGCCGCAGCTGAGACCGGCGTTCGCACCTTTTCGCCGGGGCAAAGCAACCCAAGAATCACCGAGTACCACGCACACACCAACATCCGGGGCTACGACGACAAAGCCTCCTGGTGTTCATCGTTTGTCAATTGGGCGCTGGCTCAAGCGGGCATTCAAGGCACCGGCTCGGCCCTGGCCCGCTCCTGGCTTGAGTGGGGCGAGCCTCTGAGTGAACCGGTTCCCGGTTGCATCGTTGTGCTGTCACGCGAAGACCCGGGCGGCTGGAAGGGTCATGTCGGCTTCTTACTTCGCGCCGACGCGCAGCACGTCCATTTGCTCGGCGGCAATCAGCTGGCGCAGGTGCGCGAGCACTTCTACCCGCTGTCGTCCGTGCTGGGCTATCGCTGGCCAGCGCAAGATGCACGCTAGGTGCAAGGAAGGTTTTCCATGAACTTCGGCATCGTCGTCTTCAATCAGGTCGAAGAACTCGACTTTGTTGGCCCCTGGGAAATGCTCACCATGTGGAGCAAGTTCGCAGACGGCCCGGTCAGCTGCCTGATCGTTGGGCAGACACTTGACCCGATCGTGTGCGCCAAAGGCTTGTCGATCAACCCCCATGTCTCCTTCGCCGACTGCCCGCCGCTCGACTACCTGCTGGTCCCTGGCGGTCAAGGCACCCGACTGGAAGTCAGCAACCCGGTCCTTCTCGATTTCATTGCAACGCAGGCGCGAAACTGCAAGGCTATTCTGTCGGTCTGCACCGGTTCGTTCGTGCTGCACGCTGCCGGGCTGCTTTCCGGCAAGAAAGCGACCACCCATTGGGGTTCCTTGGAGCGGCTGCGCGCGCTGGGCGACGTGGAGGTCGTCGAACAGCGCTTCGTCCAGGATGGCAATGTGTGGTCGTCGGCCGGCGTCTCCGCCGGCACCGACCTGATGCTGGCGTTTATCGCCAGTGTGGCTGGAGAAGAGGCCGCTGGAAAAGTGCAATTCGCCGCTGAGTATTACCCTGCATCCACGAAGTACGGCGGCTTTGAAAACCATGCGCAGGCACCGGCCTACATCAAGAGCAGCGGCAGATAGCCGAAAAATTTTCAGTTCCCACCCACACCACCCCATGCAACACCACATCGCCTTTGTGCACACGTCGCCGGTCCACGTCGATACCTCAGCGGCATACGGCGCGCCGACCCAAAGAAATGGAAAACCATTATTCGTCATCCCATGAAACGAGGCTAGCTTGACCATGACAACGATCCAAACGTCGGTTGCCGATCTGAACGCCGTATTGGAGCGAACGCCGTTCCTGAAGTCTTACGGTTTTAGCGTCCAATCCTGCGCCCCGGGCGAGTGCGTGCTGCGGGTTCCCTTCAGCCCGGCGCTTGAACGCCCCGGGGGCATCGTCAGTGGCATGACGCTGATGGGAGCCGCCGACGTGGCCATGTGGCTGGCCATCATGACGCAGCGGGGAACCGAAGAACACTGGGTCACCTCGGACATGAAAACCGCCTTTCTGCGCAGCGCTCGTGAGGAGGATATTTTGTGCACTGCGCGAATTCTCAAACTGGGAAAACGCAGCGCCTACGGCAGCGCCGAATGCCACAGTGCTGTCTCCGGTTTGCTGGCGCACCATGTGCTTACCTATGTCAAAGTCGCGAGCTGAGCGCCTAATCCACCGCCCGGCCCTACCCTACCAACCACACAAGCGGAGTGAAACACCATGCACGACATCAAGTGGTCCCATTCTGAGCAGAAGGCGGCACGGGCGGTGTTCGACGCAGCCCTGAAACGCGAGTTTGCGGCGATCCTGTCCAAGCTCAAGCAGTTGGCGGCCAGCGCAAAGACACCGCAAGACATGTGGGAAGTTGAAGAATACCTCACTCAACAACGGCGTCAGATCGACTCGAAATATGACTACCGGTATTCACAGCTGATTCAGGTATTCGGCAGGCTGCTGCGTGAGAACTGGATCAAGGAAGAAGAACTGCAAGCGCTCTCACCAGAGAAACTCGCCTGGATTCAAGACATCGCCAACAACCCTGCATGAAAGAGATCAGGCTGGTGGGGCACTCAGCGCAGCGGCATCAAGGAGGAGCCCGCAGGGCGGGGGACAGCCGCGGAGCTGAGTGCCCCGGCAGCCTGATCATCCCGCTACGCTGAACGGGGTCTGGGATGTCATCATTTCGGGAAAGATCGATAAAAGTGTGAAGCCCACCGATAAGCCGGATTCTGTGCAACTGCCAACCCTTGCGGGCCGGCAGAAGTGACTGCCATTAATCTGGGCTGTTGGTCACCCAACAGCTCGGTGCTACCTACCCGCACACTCCGGGGGCCCCGTCAACGTGTGCCTACTTGGTATTGCTGCGCGTAGAGATTGCCCGTTTCACCCGAACTTAATCGGCTCGTCTCTGTTGCTCTAATCCTCACCTTATACCTTGCGGCTTTCAGTGGACAGCCGTTAGCTGCTACGCTGCCCTATGCAGTCCGGACGTTCCTCCAGTGCCCTGTTTCCAGGATTGCACCAGCGGCAGTCTGGCGGGCTTCACCCCTCCATTATCACGGCTATCTATAACCATATATCGAAAGCTGTCGATCAAGTAGTCCAGAATCGCACGTCTTCACCCCAACTCTTCACCAGCCCAAGGAGCCGCTCATGAAAGCCGACAACATCCTGCAAACCATTGGCAACACGCCCCACGTGCGCATCAACCGCCTGTTCGGCAGCAGCCACAAGGTGTACATCAAGTCCGAACGCAGCAACCCCGGCGGCTCCATCAAGGACCGCATTGCGCTGTCCATGGTGGAGGCAGCCGAGAAAAGCGGCGAGCTCAAGCCCGGCGCGACCATCATCGAGCCGACCTCCGGCAACACCGGCGTCGGCCTGGCCATGGTGGCTGCGGTCAAGGGCTACAAGCTGATTCTGGTGATGCCCGACAGCATGTCGGTGGAGCGCCGGCGCCTGATGCTGGCCTACGGTGCCACGTTCGATCTGACGCCGCGCGAAAAAGGCATGAAGGGCTCGATTGCCCGCGCCACGGAGCTGGTGGCCGCCACACCCAATTCGTGGATGCCGCAGCAGTTTGAAAACCAGGCCAACATCGACGCCCATGTACGCACCACGGCGCAGGAAATCCTGGCCGATTTCCCGGATGGCATCGACGCGCTGATCACCGGTGTCGGCACCGGCGGCCACCTGACCGGCTGTGCCCAGGTCCTGAAAGCCAAATGGCCCAAGCTCATGGTGTATGCGGTCGAGCCCGTGGCCTCGCCAGTGATCTCGGGCGGCGCGCCGGCGCCGCATCCGATTCAGGGCATTGGTGCCGGCTTTGTTCCGAAAAACCTGCACACCGCCTTGCTCGACGGCGTGATCCAGGTCGACGCCGAACCGGCACGCGAGATGGCGCGCCGCTGCGCCCGCGAAGAAGGCATTCTGGTCGGCATCTCCAGCGGCGCCACGCTGGCTGCGATTGCGCAAAAGTTGCCCGATCTGCCGGCCGGCGCCACGGTGCTGGGTTTCAACTACGACACCGGCGAACGCTACCTGTCGATTGAAGGTTTCTTGCCGGCCTGAGCCAGGGCGCAAAGCGCCAGACCGTAAAATTCGGTGCTTCTGCTTGATAAACACAAGCCAACAAGACACCGACCATGATCCGACTTACAGAGCTCAAGCTGGGGCTTGAGCACTCGCCCGAAGACCTCGGCACACTGATTCACAACACACTGGGCGTAGCGGCGGCCGACGTGGCGCAGTTCACCGTTTTCAAGCGCAGTTTTGATGCGCGCAAAGCCCAGTTGCTGGTGGCCTACATCGTCGACGTGGCATTGATCAGCAACGCGATGGAACAGCGTTTGCTCCAGCAACACGCCGGCAACCCGCACATCTTTGCCACACCCGACATGGCCTACCACCCGGTCGCTCAGGCGCCGGTCAATCTGGCCCTGCGCCCGGTGGTGGTGGGCTTTGGACCCTGCGGCATTTTTGCGGCGCTGATTCTGGCGCAGATGGGCTTCAGGCCGATCGTGCTGGAACGCGGAAAGAAAGTCCGCGAACGCACCCAGGACACCTGGGGGCTGTGGCGCAAACGCGAGCTCAATCCGGAATCGAATGTGCAATTCGGCGAGGGTGGCGCCGGCACGTTTTCCGACGGCAAGCTCTACAGCCAGATCAAGGATCCGCGCTACCTCGGGCGCAAGGTGATGCACGAGTTTGTCAAGGCCGGCGCACCGCCCGAAATTCTGGTCGATGCGCACCCGCACATCGGAACTTTCAAGTTGGTCAAGGTGGTGGAAAACCTGCGCGAGCAGATCATTGCGCTGGGCGGCGAAATCCGCTTCCAGCAGCGAGTGACGGATGTGCTGATTGAAGACGGCGCCGACGGTCGCCAGTTGCGCGGCCTGACGGTGCTGGGCCAGGCCAGCGGAGAGTCCTACGAGTTGCATGCCGAGCAGGTGGTGATGGCGCTGGGGCACAGCTCGCGCGACACCTGCGCGATGCTGTACCAGCGCGGTGTGATGATGGAAGCCAAACCGTTCTCGATCGGCTTTCGCATCGAGCATCCGCAAAGCGTCATCGACCGCGCCCGCTGGGGCCGCCACGCCGGTCACCCGAAGCTGGGTGCGGCCGACTACAAGTTGGTGCACCATGCCAGCAATGGCCGCTCGGTCTACAGCTTTTGCATGTGCCCCGGCGGTACCGTGGTGGCGGCCACGTCGGAGCCGGGCCGCGTGGTGACCAACGGCATGAGCCAGTACTCGCGCAACGAACGCAACGCCAACGCCGGCATCGTGGTCGGCATCGAGCCCAGCGACTACCCGAGCGACGCGCCGGCCTTCCATGCCGCACTGGGCGAGCATGTGCCAAGCCAGCCGATGCCAGGCACCGCACACCATCCGCTCGCGGGCATCGTGCTGCAGCGCCAGCTTGAATCCAACGCCTATGTGCTGGGTGGTGCCAACTACGACGCGCCGGGACAACTGCTGGGTGACTTCCTGGCAGGACGTGCATCGACCCAACTCGGCGGGGTGGAGCCCTCTTACAAGCCGGGCGTCAAGCTGGTCGATCTGGGCTCTGCGCTGCCAAGCTACGCGATTGATGCGATCCGGCAGGCCCTTCCCGCCTTTGGCCGCAAGCTCAAGGGCTTCGACATGCCGGACGCCGTGCTCACCGGCGTCGAAACCCGCACCTCGTCACCCTTGAAGATGCCGCGCGGCGAGGATTTTCAGAGCAGTAACACGCGCGGCCTGTATCCCGCCGGCGAAGGTGCCAGCTATGCCGGCGGCATTTTGTCGGCCGGAGTGGACGGCATCAAGGTGGCGGAAGCGCTGGCCAGGAACTTGCTGGCCTGAGAGCCTTCACACTTCCGCTGCCGGGCGCGTGGCACCCCATAAACCGGCCAGACTCACGACAATACCGGCGGCGGACACCCAGGTCGGACGCCAGCCCTCGAACAGCGCCGACATCAGCAGCGCAATCACCGGAATGATCATGCCGACCAGCGCCGCGCGCCCTGGCCCCTGGCGCTGCGCCAGCTTGAAGTACAGCAGGAACGCCAGCACCGAACCGAAGGCGCTGAGATAGATCAGCGACAACCAGTAACTGGGGCGCGGATCGAGGTGGAACTGAACTCCGCTGACCGCGGCAATCAGCAGCAGTGTGAGCGCACCGTAACCCATGCTCCAGGCCAGCAGCGGTACCAGCGCCGTGCCGCGGCGGGCCACGCGCAGCGTCATCAAATTGCCCACCGAGGCAAAGGTGACGGCCATCAAGCCCAGGCCGATGGAGCCCAGCACCTCGGGCGCGGCGCGGGTGCTGGCGATGTCGGGCCAGAAAATCAAAACGATGCCCAGCACACCCAGCACGGCGGAGAACAGAAAGCGCCGGCTGATGGCCTGGCCAAAGAACAGCGCGCCGCCGATGGCGTTGCTGAAAATCATCAGCGAAAACAGCACCGCCATCAAACCCGAGGCCAGATGTTCTTCCGCCTGGTAGGTACATATGTAATTGAAGCCGTACTGCACCGCCCCGGTCAGCAACAACCAGCCGTGCACGCGCGGACTGAACGCCAGCGACTCGCCGCGCCAGACGGCGATCGCAAACAGCATCAGGCTGGCCAGACCAAAGCGCAGCGCCACCGAATGCAGCACCGCCACATCGCCCAGCTGGTACAGGATGGCGTGCCAGGTGGTGGCCCAGATCAGGGTCGGCACCCAGAACAGGAAACGGTCAGACACGCGGGGACCGCTTCATGTTCCCGCGCTTCAAACCGCGGTGTTCTGCAGCGCTGCGATGCGCTCTTCGATCGGCGGGTGCGTCGAGAACAGCTGGCCAATGCCTCCGGCTATCCCGAATGCCGCCACGCTCTTGGGCAGTTCACCCGGTTGCATGCCGCCCAGGCGCGCCAGGGCGTTGACCATCGGTTGTCTGCGCCCCATCAGTTGCGCGGCGCCCGCGTCGGCGCGGAATTCACGGTGGCGCGAGAACCAGGCGACGACAATGCGCGCGGCAAAACCAAGCACGATGTCGAGCACGAAAGTCGTGATCATGTAGCCGATGCCGGGGCCGGAGGAACGCTCATCGCCCTTGCGCAAAAAGCTGTCCACCGCGTAGCCAATGACGCGGCTCAGGAACACCACAAAGGTGTTCATCACGCCCTGAATCAGCGTCATGGTGACCATGTCGCCGTTGGCGACGTGGCTGATTTCGTGGCCGATCACGGCCTCGATCTCTTCATGCGTCATGCCCTGCAGCAAGCCGGTGGACACCGCCACCAGCGCCGAGTTTTTGAAGGCGCCGGTGGCAAAGGCATTCGGGTCGCCTTCAAAAATACCCACTTCCGGCATGCCGATGCCGGCCTTGTCCGCCAGCTTGCGCACGGTCTCGACGATCCAGGCTTCGTCGGCGTTTTGCGGCTGGTTGATGACGCGCACACCCGAGGTCCATTTGGCCATCGGCTTGCTGATCAGCAGCGAGATGATGGCACCACCAAAGCCCATGACCAGCGCAAAACCGAGCAGCGAACCCAGGTTCAGCCCGTTGGCTGTCAGGTAACGGTTGACCCCGAGCAGACTGGCCACGATGCCCAGCACCGCCACCACCAGCACGTTGGTCAAGACAAACAAAATAATGCGTTTCATGCGTTTCCTTCAAACAAGGTTCAATTTTGCGAACCATTCGCCGATATTTGGGGCGCGTCGCCCAATTTCAAGGTTTTCGGCCCTGATCGTTGACCAAGTTTACGGGCAATTTCTAACAGGCTGATGGCCTGGGCTTGCATTCGCATTATTGTTAGTGTATTATTTCACCAATACACGAATTTACCTGTGCAATACGAAATCAACCCCAGCGCCAGTGTTCCGATCTATCGCCAGATCGTGGATCAGGTTGCGCGCCTGATCGCCGGCGGAAGTTTGCGACCCGGCGACGAGCTGCCCTCGGTGCGCGCGGTGGCCGCGCTGCATGCCGTCAACCCGATGACCGTCTCCAAGGCCTACAGCCTGCTGGAGGCGCAGGGCCTGGTGCAGCGCCTGCGCGGCCAGGGCATGGTGGTGGCGCCGCGTGCACCGGGCAATTCAAAGAACCAGCGCATGGCCCTGCTGCGCCCGAGTCTGCAAGCCGCTGCCCAGCACGCACGCCAACTCGAAATCCCGCTGGCCGACGTACTGATCGAATTCCAAAAACAGCTTGAAGGAGGCAACTGATGAAAGAAAAAGAGACATTCCCGGCAATCGACAGCACCGCCGCGCCGGGCACAAACGGGCCTGAAGGCCCGATCGAGGTCAGCGGATTGAACCTGTCGTACAAAACGCACCGGGTACTCCAGGATGTGAACCTGCACGTGCCCCAGGGTGCGGTGGTCGGGCTGGTCGGCGCCAACGGTGCCGGCAAGACCAGCCTGATGCGCTGCCTGCTGGGTTTGACGCTGCCGCAGAGTGGGCAGATTCGCCTGCTGGGCGAAGACCCCGGCGATTTGAGCGACAAGGCGCGGGCCCGGCTGGGCTATGTGGCGCAAACGCCGGAACTGATCGAATGGATGAAGGTCGGGCAATACCTGGACTACATCGGCGCCTTTTACCCGGTGTGGCACACGCAGCGCATCGAGCAGCTCCTGAAAACCTGGAGCCTGGCGCCGAAACAGAAGATTGTCGAGTTGTCGCTCGGGCAAAAACAAAAGCTGGCCCTGCTGCAGGCGCTGGGCCACGCGCCGGAGTTGCTGCTGCTGGACGAGCCGGTGGCCAGCCTGGACCCCTTGATGCGCCGGGATTTCATGCGCACGCTGTTTGACGATGCGCCGCAGCGCACGGTGCTGATTTCAAGCCACCTGCTCAGCGACCTGGAGCGCATCATCACGCACCTGGTGCTGATGAAAGACGGCCGCATTCTGCTGGCCGATGAGTGGGATGTGCTGGCCGAAGCACTGCAGCGCGTGCAACTGGCGCACCGGCTGCCGGACGAGCCCGGTGTGCTGGTGCAACATGTGCACAGCAGCGGTGTTACTGCTGTTATTGACAAGCGCAAGTTCGACATGACGCTGCTGCCCTCCGGCGTACAGCCCGGCAGCATGAATCTGGACGCCTTGTTTGTGGAGTTGGTGTCGTGAAGGTTTTTGCCGCTATTCTGATTGCTGTTGCGCGCCGCAGCTGGGTCCTGACGCTGCTGTGCCTTTTGCTTGTGGCCGTGCCCGCGATTTCGCTGATCGTGGGTTGGTTTGTGCCTGCCTTTCCCGCGCTCGGCATTGGCACGATGCTGGCAGCCCCCGCCTGCGGTTTTGTTGGCGTAATGCTGGGCAATGTGCTCGCACCGCTGATTCAGTGCGCTGCGGTGCAAATCGTGCCCGGCTATGGGAAGCGCCTGCTGCGCGTGGCCAGCATGCTCGGCGTTCTGGCCTGGTTGCCGATTCCGCTCAGTTTTGCCATCGGCGACATTGACCTGAGTCTGGCGCCGTGGCTGCGCTGGGTGCCGCTATGGGCCTACGGCGCCATCGGTGCGGGCTTTCTTCTCGGCGTCAACGCATCGGGCATGGCCGCCTACAAAGGACGTGAATTCTGGCGCCGGTATCTGCTGGGCCTGCTGCCGATGCTGGCAGTTGCGAGTTTCGCCAACGTCACAGTTCGGGAGCTGCTGAACGCGCCGATCTTTCAACAGCTTCCCGGATTCACACCGCTGGCCGTCATGTGCCTGCTGCTGGGACCCCTGAGCTGGCCGGCCCTGCTGGCGCGCAAAGTCACGGTACGGCAAAAGGAACAGGCCGAGGGCACACCAAAACCACGCGACCTGCAAACCTACTACCAGCGTGGCGGTTCCGCATTTGATAGCTGGTACCTGTCAAAGCTGGTGGCACGCTGGCATTCGAAGGGCCGCGTGCGCCCCGAACTGCTGGTGTTTTCGCCGTTCCTCCTGTCGTGCTGGACGATGTCCGGATTTGTGCTGGTGTTTCCCTTTCTGATGCTGATATTCCCGCTGCTGGCGGGCGCGCCGGGCGGCTCGCTCAGCCTCGCGAGTGTCGACATGAAAATGTCCACCATGCTGCTCGTCTTCCCGCTCATGCCCTTGATGTCAAACGCACTGGACGGCCCGCGCATGGGCCGCATTTTGCTGCTGCCCGGCGTCTGCAAGCGTGAAGCGCTGGCACCCTGGCTGTTTGGGCGACTGTTGTTGCTGTGGATGATTGGCGCGTTCATTACCTTGCTGCCGGCCCTGGGCTGGGCCATCTGGTTCGGCGTTTCCTCGGTGACGCTGGCTTTGTATGCTGCGCTGGCGGTACTGCTGGTGAGTTTTGCCGCGACCCTGGTGTTCTGGCGCACACCCTCGCGCAAACAATGGAAGACCATTGATCTGGCGGGCGCGGCGGTGTGGTTTGTGCTCATGGGCATCACCCCGCTGCTGGGGCCGCTGTTCTTCAGCCAGTTTGCACCTTCGATTTGCGCTGGGGTGATTGGTCTGCTGTTTGCCGCTCCGTTGACGCTTTATGCCTTGGCGCGTCGGCGTTGGCAAACCATGGAATATGGAGCCTGAAGCCATGAACTCTTCCATCAACCGCGTGGCGGCAGAACGAGCCGGCTCGTCAATCAGGCTTTCGGCATTGAAAAAAATCCCGGCCTGGTTGTACCCAATGCTTCTGGTGCTGGCGGCTCCCCTGGTGTTGCCGGGTTACTTCGCGACCCCGGTGGTGTTTTCCAGCTGCACGATCCGTCAAGCGCTGGTGACCAGTAGCGGCGCGGACTTCAGCGTCGATCAGTTCGAAGGCGCCTCCACTGGCCAGGTCAAGCCGGGCGAGAGATTTTGTGACCGGGAGCTGCGCTTGGGCGGGACCGCCGGCACTGCCGCTGACGGCCTTCAGTGGCGGCTGTTCAATGTCGGAGATCGAGGCGAGATCTACCTGCACGAACCGCCGCTGGCGCTTGTCAACGGTCACTGGCACACGGACAACGTTCGCCCCGGCAGCAACATACGTGAAATCCGCTTCGTGCGGATGAGCGAGTCCAGCAGTCGCCGATTCAGCGCCATGGCATCCGACAATATTTGGCAAACGGTGTCGCTGCCGCAGGACGCACAAGTGGTCGCATCGATCCGCCTGGACTCTGTTCCGGTGTGCGCCAGGCTGGATGCACGCACCTGCGTTCGATGAGTCTTAACCAAGAATTCCCCGTTCGCAGCCCAGGCTTCGCTGCGAGCAAGTCGATGTAAACAAACTGGAGAAATTGATGATCCGATCCCTGAATCGAAAATTGAGCCTAGCCGCAACATCACTGTTGCTGTTCCTTGCGGCTGGCGCCGCCCTCGCGCAGACCAGTCTGCAGGACTTGTTCAGAAACTCAAAATTCACGTCAGCCACGCTGTCGCCCAACGGCAAGTATCTGGCCACGACGGCCAACATCGGAGGCAAGCTGCAGCTGGCGGTCGTGGAAATTGAAACCGGCACGGCGAAGAATGTTGCCGGCTATGAGACGCTCGATATTTCAAGCATCCAGTGGATCAACGACGAGCGCATCGTCTACAACATCATTGACCGCGATGGCGAGCAAACTTCGTCTGCCGGCGGCTTGTACGCGATCAACCGGGACGGCAGTCAACCAGCGATATTGATGCCGCATCCGGAGCAAATCCTTGGCCGCATGGACCAGGGGACCTGGGTTTCCGAGCCGCGCTGGATGTCGATGCTGGGCCGGGCCCTCAATGACGACCCGAACAGCATCATGGCGACGGGCTACTTTCCGAACGGCGATGCCTCGCTCTACCGCGTGGACAGCCTGACTGGCAAGCGCAAGGAAATTGACTTTGACGTCAAAGGCTGGGCGCGGGGCTTTGTGCTGGACTCCAAAAACCAGTTGCGCGTGGTGCAGACAACCAACGCCGAGCAAAGTCAGATGGTGGTCTGGTACCGCGAGCAGGTGGGCCAAGCCTGGCGCAAGCTGTCCGACCACTCGACCTTCGACCCGAAGTTCCGCGTGCTGGCCTTCGATGCCGACGACACCACGATGATCGTCTCGGCGCCGATGGAGGAAGGTCGCTGGGGCATTTACAAGTACGACTTCGTCAACAACAAGCCCGGTGAATTGCTGGCGTCCGACAAGATGGTCAACGTGGACGGTGGCCTGGTCTTCAGCCCCGACAGCAAAAAACTGCTGGGCCTGCGGATGCAGACCGAGCCACCCAAAACCCTCTGGTTCGACAAAAGCATGGCCAGCCTGCAGGTCGGCATTGACAAGGCTTTCCCGGGCCTGGTGAATGTCATTCATCCCGGCAATGCCCAGGCGGCGATGTTGATCCATTCCTACTCGTCGACCCATCCGGGCCAGTATTCCCTGTACTACCCCGACAAGAAGAAACTGCTGAACCTGTTTGCCGCGCGCCCGTGGATCGACCCGAAGAAAATGTCGACCCAACTGGCGTATGACTATGTGGCGCGTGACGGGCTGCCGATTCTTGCTTACGTGACCCTGCCGCAGGGCCGCGAAGCGAAAGCCTTGCCGATGGTGGTGCTGGCCCATGGCGGCCCCTGGGGGCGCGACCACTGGGGCTACAACTCTGAAGTGCAATTCCTGTCGGGCATGGGCTACGCCGTGTTGCAGCCGCAGTTCCGCGGCTCTACCGGGTTTGGCGACGTGCATTTCAAGAAGTCTTTCGGGCAATGGGGCCTGGCTATGCAGGATGACATCACCGACGGCGTGATGAGCCTGGTCAAACAAGGAGTCGTGGACCCGAAACGCGTTTGCATCATGGGCGCCAGCTACGGCGGCTACGCCACCATGATGGGCCTGGTGAAAGACCCGGACCTGTACCGCTGTGGCGTCAACCTGTTTGGCGTGACCAATCTGTTCTACATCTCGTCCTCGGGTACCTGGGGCGACAAGGCGGCAGTCTACAAGCTGAACAAGACGCTGGGTGACCCGGACAAGCTGCGCGACCAGTTCAACGCCACCTCACCCTCCAAACAGGCCGACAGGATCAAGGCCCCGGTGTTCATGGCCTACGGCGAAAAAGACTACCGCGTGCCCCTGGTGCACGGCGAGGAAATGCGCAACGGCCTGAAGAAGAACGGCAGGGTCGTCGAGTACATGGAGCTGGAAAAGGAAGAGCACGGTATTGCCAAGGAAGAAACCCGCTACCGCGTCTATGGTGCGATCGAAACCTTCCTGAAGAAGTACAACCCGCCTCAGTAACTGCGTTCAGTCGGCCACACCCTTCGGCAAGGGCATGCCTTTTTGCAGCATGACTTCGCGCAGGCGGTCCGGGTAGTCGCTGATGATGCCGTCCACGCCCCAGTCGATCAGGCGCTCCATCCGGGGTTTCTGATTGACGGTCCAGGGGATGACCTGCAAGCCCAGGGCCTGCGCTTCTTTCACCAGTGCCGGGGTCAGGTTGTTGTGGTTGGGCGCCCAGATGATGCCAGCGGACTTGCCCGCCGAGGCCCGCACCATGCGCGGCACCGAGCCGCCGTGGTCCGTGAGCAAATGCCCGGCATTCCAGGAGCCGTCTTTCACGGTGTTGAAGTCCGGGGCCTCGATGGTCAGGTACATGGTGCGCAAATCCGGCTCCAATTTGTGCAGCAACTCCAGCGTACGCCAGTCAAAACTCTGCACCATCACGCGCCGGGTCATGCCGGCGTCGCGAATCACCGCCAGCATGGTGTTGACGAAAGCCTCCGGCGCAAGTGTGCTTTCGGGATAGTGCGGGTTGATCTTGGTCTCCATGTCGAAATGGACATCCCGGGCACCCAGGTCATTGACCAGCTTGAACAGCGCAGCCAGCGTCGGAATACGCTGGCCATCGCGCGGTTGCTGGTCGGGAAAGTCACGTGCGTAGCGGTTTGCCGGGTTGAGCCGGCCGACGTCATAGGACTGCACCTGCGCCAGTGTGAGGGACTTGATGAGGGGCTCATGTTCCGTGAGCCACTGGCCCTGGGCATCGCGCGTGATGGCCGGGTTCAGGGCCGAGTCGTGCGAGATCACGGGAATGCCGTCGGCGGTGATGGCAATGTCGAGTTCCAGTGTCGTCACGCCCATGCGCAGCGCATTTTCAAACGAGGCGAGGGTGTTTTCCGGCCGCAGGCCGCGTCCGCCGCGATGCGCTTGCAGGTCGAACGCCGATGCCTGCAGCGCGCCCAGCATCAGGCCAAGCAGACCGATACGCGCCATGGCAGCCCATCGCTTGGCGATCAGATTAGCTATATATTTAATAGCTGCCTGCGCATGATCGACAGGGCCTGCAACTGGTTTTGATGGGTAAATAAGGTTCTCCAGCAAGGTTTGACCTGCGCGCGGCATCGGCGCCTAAAGCAATTGCCAGGGCAGGGATTCGCCCGCGCGCAGCGGCTTGAGTTCGGCCTCACCGAAGGCAAAGCGCTCGGGGGGTGTCCAGCTTTGGCGCTTCAAACTGATGCGCCCGGTGTTGCGTGGCAGGCCGTAAAAGTCGGCGCCGTGAAAGCTGGCAAAGGCTTCCAGCTTGTCCAGCGCACCCGCCGCGTCGAAAGCTTCGGCGTACATCTCCAGCGCTGCGTGCGCGGTGTAGCAACCGGCGCAACCACTGGCGTTTTCTTTCAGGTGGGCCGGGTGCGGCGCGCTGTCGGTGCCCAGGAAGAACCGCGGCGAGCCACTGGTTGCCGCGTCAACGATCGCCTGACGATGTGCTTCGCGCTTCAAGACCGGCAGGCAGTAGAAATGCGGCCGGATGCCGCCAGTGAACAAGGCGTTGCGGTTGTAGAGCAAATGGTGCGCGGTAATCGTGGCGGCGGTGAAGCCATCGGCCTGCTGCACGTACTGCGCCGCCTCACGTGTCGTGATGTGCTCAAAGACGATTTTCAGCTCCGGAAAATCCCGGCGCAAAGGAATCAGTTGGGTGTCGATGAACACCGCTTCGCGGTCGAAAATGTCGACCTCAGGCGCGGTGACTTCGCCGTGCACCAGCAGCAACATGCCCTCGCGCTGCATCGCCTCCAGCGTTTTGTAGGTCTTGCGCAGGTCGGTGACCCCGGCGTCGCTGTGGGTGGTGGCACCCGCTGGGTAGAGCTTGACGGCCACCACACCCGCATCCCTGGCGCGGCTGATTTCGTCTGGCGGCAGATGGTCGGTGAGGTACAGCGTCATCAGCGGCTCGAAGCGCAGACCCTGCGGGACGGCCGCCTTGATGCGCTCCCGGTAGGCCAGCGCTGCCGCCGTCGTGGTGACGGGCGGACGCAGGTTGGGCATGACGATGGCGCGGCCAAACCGGGCGGCGGTGTGCGGCACCACCGTGCGCAGGACGTCACCATCACGCAGATGCAAATGCCAGTCGTCGGGTCGGACCAGCGTAATGGTCTGTGTCATGCCTAGAACGGGACAATATCGGTCGGATACTTCCAGAAATCCTTGAGCAGATAACTCACCGGCATGTTCAACGCCGTGTTCTTTGGCGGAATCGGTTTCAGGAACCACTTGTCGTAAATCGGATAGATATCCTTGTTGAGAATCAGCCGGCGCATCTCATCATCCACCAGTTTCTTGAAGGCCGGATCGTTCTTGGGCAACATGATCGCCAGGGGCTCCGTCGTCAGGAACTTGCCGACGACCTTGAGCGCCGTCGGATCGGCGCGACTCGCCGCCAGGCCAAACAACAGCACATCGTCCATGACAAAGGCATCAGCCTCGCCGCGCTCCACCATCTCAACCGCCTTGGCATGGTCTGGTGCTTCGAGAACGGTGATGTGAAGCAGCCGTTCGCGGTTGGCGCGCTGCACCGCCACAAGTGGCGTCGTCCCCTTGGTGGAGACCAGCTTCTTGCCTTCCATTTCCTCGATGCGCTCGACTTTGCTGCTGGCGCGCACCAGCATGCGGGCGCCGGTAATGAAATGGGGGACCGTGAAGCCAACCTTTTCACGCCGTTCCGCATTATTGGTCGTGGAACCGCACTCCAGGTCGGCCTTGCCCTTTTCTATCATGGCAATCCGATTCGCCGGCGTCACCATCAGGAATTCAACCTGCATATTCTTGGCGCCAGTCTTCTGGCGCACGGCATCGGCAATCTTCAAACACAAGTCCACCGCGTAGCCTACCGGCTTCTTGTTCGCATCAAGATACGAAAAGGGAATTGACGACTCCCGGTGTGCAATCACCAGCTTGCCGCCAGCCGCGATACGTTCAAGCACCGTCTCGGCCCAGGCGGCATAGGTCGAAGTCACCAACCCCAGGACAAGAACTCCCCTCAAAAGAACAGCTTTCATTCACGCTCCAGTATCTGCCACACAAAAAATGCACTATATCGCATGATGCTTAACGCAAGGATGGCGCACAGCCGGGCTTGCTTAGCAACTAATGCATTGCGCAAACCGGCTGGCGCCGGTGTGCTACTTGACCCCGTCCCGCGCAATCAGGTAGTCCCATAACGCCTGGGCCGAGCTCTTCGGCGCGTGACCAGCCGGCGCGACAGCACGTGCAGCCGGCGGCGCTGCTTTGCCATTTTCCCTGGCTGAGGGACGTTCCCGGTAGGCCCGCACCTCCATGGTGATCTGCATGCCTTTCATGTCCAGCGGCGCGGCGCTGACCAGCCGTTTGGCGCGCAAATCCTTCTGCACCGCGCTGAAAGGCAGGAAAGCAATGCCATGCCCTTCCCGCGCCATCGCCTTCAGTCCTTCAGCCATGTCGGTTTCATAAACGCGGTCAAAGTGAATCGCCACACCCGACTGTTTCAGGATCAGCTCCACCATCTGCCCCAGATACGCCCCCGGCGCGTATGCCAGGTAGGGCAGAGGCTGGCCGGGCCGCCCCGGCAGCACGAACTTCGGTGCGCCGTCTGCGTCCGGTTTGACATACGGAGCCACCACCTCTTCGCCCAGGCTCACCATCTCGTAGCGGTCTGCGTCGAGCTGATAGGGTTGCGAGGCATGGTGATAAGAGATCAACAGGTCGCAACTGCCCTCCACCAGACGCATCACGGCATCATGCACATTGAGCGCAATCAAGCGGCTTTTGATCGGGCCGAAAGTCTCGCGCAGGGCCGATACCCAGGCTGGGAAGAAAGTAAACGCCAGCGTGTGGGGCACGGCAAACTCGATGACATCGTGCGCCGCCGAGCTATGCCCGCGCAGCATGGCGCGGGTGTTTTGCAGCGCCTGCAACATCTCCAGTGACTGTGCATACAGGGTTTCGCCCGCCGGGGTGAGCCGCGTCGGGTAATTGCTGCGATCCACCAGATCGGTGCCGGCCCAGGCTTCCAGCGACTGGATGCGCCGGGAAAACGCGGGCTGGGTGACATGACGCAACAGAGCCGAGCGGCTGAAACTGCGGGATTCAGCCAGCGAGACAAAGTCTTCAAGCCATTTGGTTTCCATCCCCGGAATTATGCGCGGATTGCATGGATTAGCGCCATCTCGCCACGCAGCCGGCCATTCAACGGATAGGCCGGGTCGGTATAGCCCGGTGTGGATGGGTGGCCGGGTTTGACCAGGCGGTCCACCAGCGCCTCGTCCTCCGCGGTGAGCACATAGTCCAGTGCCGGCAGGTAGTCTTGCCACTGCGCCAGCGTGCGCGGCCCGGCGATGACCGAACTCACCACCGGGTTGGCCAGCACCCAGCTGCAGGCGAATTGGGCCAGGCTGATGCCTTGACCTTCGGCATGCACCTTGAGCTGCTGCGCAATCTGCAATGACTCTTCACGGAACTCGGTCTCAGCCAGGCGCTTGTCGGCACGGCCGGCGCGGCTGCTCGACTCCGGCGCCTGTCCCGGCGTGTATTTGCCAGTCAGCACGCCGCGCGCAATCGGGCTATAGGGCGTGACGCCAATGCCGTAGTGTGCGCAGGCCGGCAGCACTTCGACTTCGGGCATGCGGTTGAGCAGGTTGTAGTAAGGCTGGCACACCACCGGTCGCGGCATGCCGAGCTGCCCGGCCAGGCGCACCATCTCGGCAATGCGCCAGCCGCGGAAGTTGGAGACTCCCCAGTAGCGAATCTGGCCGGCGCGCAGCATCGCATCGATCGCGCGCAAAGGCTCTTCCAGGTTCATGCCGTTGTAGTCGCGGTGCAGGTACAGGATGTCGACATGATCGGTTTGCAGCCGCGCCAGCGAAGCCGCCACTTCGCGCAGCATCCAGCTGCGCGAGTAATGGCCTTCGTTGACCCGCTCCGACATCTTGTTGCCGAGCTTGGTGGCCAGCACCCAGTCGTGGCGCTGGCCTTTGAGCAGCTCGCCGACCATGGTCTCCGAGCCGCCCTTGCTGTAGACATCAGCGGTGTCGATGTAGTTCACACCATGCGCGCGGGCATCGGTCACGATGGCTGCGGCCTCTTCATGCCCGGTCTGGTCACCGAACATCATGGTGCCCAGGCACAGGGCGGAAACTTTGAGATTGCTATTGCCGAGATTGCGGTATTGCACGCCTATCTCCGAAACTGAGCTTGAACTGATACCCTGAACCGATCAGGCCAGACGGCCGCGCTGGCGACCGCCCCAACCTACCTTGCGCGTCTGCGCATCGCCCCAAAACCCACGATGGCCAGCAGGACGGCAAGCATGATCATCGCCCACTCAGACAGGGTCGGGACGGACGTGACGGCGCCTGAAGTCACGAGCACACTCTCGTTCGCGGCATTGCAGGCATTTGCCGTCGCCGCATTGTTGGCGTCACCGCTGTAGTTGGCGATCCAGTGATAGGTGCCAATCGCCGCAGAGGTGAACGCCGCAGAGGTATAGCTGCCAGTGCCGTCGATTGACACTGCCGACGTAAAGACCGGTGCCGCGAGGCATGATGCATCGCTGGGATCATACAAATTGAAAGTGATCGTGCCTTGCGGAACATTAGCGCCACCGCTCAGTGTTGCAGTGTCGGTGATCGCCCCTCCGATCACCACGCTGGGAGAAGCCTGGCTGCTGAGCGTTGTCACCGCAGCACCATTGAGAAGGCCGGAAGCAGTGTAGTTGGTGCACGCAGCGGCGGACACGGTATTGGTGTCCAGCGTCACTGCGCCGGTGCTCGCCAGGGCTCTGCCACCGATGATGGTTGCGCCGGTATTCAAGGTGATACTGGATGTCGCGAGAATGTTCCCCAGAAACGCGGTAGTTGTACCGAGCGTCGCGGTGTCGACCTTCCACGACACGCCGCAGGCCGAAGCGGCACTGCCATTGATCACGCTAACACTCGAGCCGCTCGCGGTCGTGAGCGTGCTCCCTATCTTGAAAATGAAGACCGCATTGGGATTGCCCTGGGCGTTGAGAGTGAGTGTTCCCGTCAACTGTGCCGAGGAGGTATAACAATAGACGCCTGGCGTCAGCGTCAGTCCTCCGAGATCCTGGCCCGACAAATCGGCAGTGCACGCCAGCGGTGTCAGCGCATTCATCGCCGACGTGAGGCCATTCTGAGCCAACTGCGCGGCCGCATCAGTCTGGTGGACCGTTCCTGTGAGGGTGATGCTCCCCATGCCCACGATCGACGTGCCTGCGTAAAGGCCGAGATCTCCATTGATGGTGGTCGGGCCGGTGTTCGTCACCGTCGAGGCACCCAGAACCGCGAAGTTCTGTGCCGTGCCCAGATAGGTCGGTCCGGCCGACGCTGGAGCGGAAATCATCAGCAGCGAAGCGATTCCCAAAATTGACAGCAGGCCGCGAACATTTCGGGCCAGGCCGGAACTGGCCCCGGCAAAATGGAACCTGGTCGGCAATGATTGACTGGAAGAAGGGGTAGTAACTTGCATGGGCGTCCTCATGTGACAGATGAATTTCCGCGCGAAGAAGCAGCTAGTTCGTGGGGGCGTGTGGCCGAATGTAACGTTCCGCGATGCGGGTGTCAACGACAATTCCTCAGATACCACATTCGGCACAATTCGTTACACTATTGCTATTATTTATATAGCTGCCGACGGATATCCTGCGGCGGCCAGCGCGAAAGTACCCAACATTGCGTTGAGCTACCCGCACCAAACACGAGTGGTTACAACTGAAACGCGACCCAGCGCACCAAACCCTCGGCCAGTTCGAGCGCCAGCCCGGGCGGATGTGAATGGTATAGCTTGGCACTGCCGCGCTGCGACTCAATCCATTGGGCAAAACCCTGCACCACCGACGGTTCGTAGAAAGCCACCATCAGCTCGTAGTTGAGAAACAGGCTTCTTTCATCCAGATTCGCAGATCCGGTCAATGCCAAAGCATTGTCAATCAGCACCGCCTTGGCGTGGATCATGCCCGGCGCCAGCCAGACCCTGGCGCCTGCAGCCGTGAGTTCCCTCAGGGCCGAGTGCCGGGCAATATCGGCCAGATGATGGTTCGATCTGCGCGGCAGCAGCAGGTCCACGGCAACGCCGCGCCGGGCTGCCAGCGTCAGCGCCATCAGCAGCGTCGGGTCGGGCACAAAGTAAGGCGTGACCGCCAGGATCCGGGTATGTGCGGTGAAGCAAGCCGACACCAGCAATGTGTAGACCGTATCTTCCGTTTGGTCCGGGCCGCTGGCCACGAGTTGCCCGCTCATGCCGGAAAAGGTTTGAGTTGGCACGGCCGGCCGCACAGGTCTGCCCACTTTGCCGGTGGTTGCGAAATCCCAGTCCTGATCGAAACGCTGCTGGCCCTGTTCGGCCAACGCGCCCCGCAAATCGAAACTCAGGTCAACCCAGGCCTTCCTGTTCCGCAAGGAATTCGGGTCGCCTTCAAAATATTCGGCCGCCAGATTGCGTCCCCCGCACCACAGCCAGGCGCCATCCACGATGACCATCTTTCGGTGATTGCGCAAGTTGGTCCGCCCGCGCAAGGCAGAGCGCAGCGGTGACACAAACAGCGCCACTTGCACGCCCGCAGCGGAAAGCCGTTTCAAATTCGGACGACCACCCAGATAGACGCCAATGCCGTCGACCAGAAGGCGAATCTTCACACCCTCACGGGCACGCTGCATCAAAAGCATTGCAATTTCATCACCGAGCACATCGCGCCCCAACAGGAAGGTGCACAGATCGAGTGTCCGCCCGGCGCCGGCAATCATGTCGCGCAAGGCTTGCAACGCTTGCCGGCCATCCTGGTGAAGCGACAGCTGTTCAAACCCAACGGCGTCCGGGATACCCATGGCAGACGCAATTTGTGCGGCCGTGGTTGGCGGGGTGCCGGGAACCGTCGCCCCGATCCGGGTCTGTGTCTTCACGCCTGCGCCGTAGTGCACGACTTTTCGGCTACCGAACATCAGGTACAAAGGCAAAGCCACGTACGGCAGCAATACCAGGGAAATGACCCACGCGATAGCCGCTGACGGATGACGGCGTTGCCGAAAGGTATGCGAGGCGATAGCGTAAATAATCAGCCCTGAAAACACGGCCAGCTCATGCAGCGTTACCCAATTGCGCGCAAACAGTTGATTCAGCATGACGCTCATTTTCAATCATTCCTGAAGCGCTCCCGGATTGACAAATCTCAAGTCGCGGCATGGTCACGCGCGGAGAATTTGCCTGCGGCGAGGTGAATTGAATCCACCCCGCAGGGATGGTCACCGGATCAATTCCAGCGCATCGCCAGAAACCGAGGTTTTCCATGTACCAGCGCATTCTTGTCCCGATTGACGGTAGCAACACCTCCAGCAAAGGGCTGAACGAGGCCATCAAGCTGGCCAAGCTCACCGGAGCCAGCGTGCGTCTCATTCACATGGTCGACCCGCTGACATTCGCCACCGCGTCCGAGCTCTACGGCGTCTATGCCGATGATGTGATTCCGCGCATGCGCGAGATCGGCGATCAGATTCTCGAAACCGCCAGAATCCGTGTCGAGGAGCAAGGGATCAAGGTTGACTCCCTGCTTTTTGACAGCTCGCCGACCCGTGTGGCAGACACCGTCGTCGAGCAGGCAAAGGTCTGGAATGCCGACCTGATCGTGATCGGCACGCACGGCCGGCGCGGCGTCAAGCGCCTGATGCTGGGCAGCGACGCCGAGCAGGTGGTACGCATGGCAGCCGTGCCGGTGCTGCTGATCAGGGGATCGGAAGTTGAAGACAGCAGCGCCGTGACGGCCTAGGGGATTGTTCCCGCCGGCGCCTCAAGCCTCGGCATGCACCGATTGCCCGAGCATCGCCGGGGTCACCAGCGTCACACCCTTTTCGCTGACCGTGAAGCGGGACCGGTCCTGGTCCGGATCGACGCCGATGCTGATGCCGTCGGGCAGCACGCAGTGGCTGTCGATGATCGCGCGGCGCAGCACCACATTGCGGCCGACCACCACATCGGGCAGCACCAGCGAGTCCTCGACCACACTGCCGTTGCCGACGTGTGCTTTTGAAAACAGCATCGAGTGCCGCACCATGGCGCCGCTGAAGATGCAGTCGCTGGAAACCAGCGAATCGAACGCCCGGTTGCGGCTTCCCTCATCGTCGAACACATAGCTCGCGGGGGGCGATTGATGCTGCATGCTGTGGATCGGCCAGGTCTGGTCATGCAGATTGAGCTCGGGCAGCGGCCGCAGCTGGTCCATATTCGCCTCCCAATAGGCGTCGAGCGTGCCGACGTCGCGCCAGTAGGGCTTCGAATCGATCATGTTCACGCAGCTGTCGGAATAGTCATGTGCAAACACCTTGGCGTGCGAGATGATGGCTGGGATGATGTCGCGCCCGAAGTCGTGGCTTGAACCCGGATCGGCCGCGTCGCGCTGCAGTTCCCGCTGCAGGAAGTCGGCATTGAAGACGTAGATGCCCATGCTGGCCAACGCAACGCCGGGCCGCCCGGGCAGCGCGGACGGGCACGCGGGCTTCTCCTCGAACACCTGGATGCGGCCGGCCTCGTCGACACGCATCACACCAAACGCCGAAGCCTGTTCCAGCGGCACCTCAATGCATGCCACGGTAGCGTCGGCCTTGCGCTGCACATGGTCGGCGATGATGCGGCGGTAGTCCATTTTGTAGACATGGTCGCCCGCCAGCACCAGCACCAGCCTGGCATTCGCCTGGCGCAGCGTGTCCAGATTCTGGAACACCGCGTTGGCGGTGCCGCTGTAGCCGCCGTCGCCGCCATGCAGCTGCGCCGGCAGGACGTTGACGAATTCGCCCGTGCCCGCGTCCAGGAAATCCCAGCCGCGCTTGATGTGGCGAGTCAGGCTCTGCGCCTTGTACTGTGTGAGCACACTGACCCGCCGGACCCCCGAATTGACACAGTTGCTGAGGGTGAAGTCGATGATCTTCAGCTCGCCGGCGAACGGCACTGCCGGTTTGGCGCACCAATCAGTCAACTGCTTCAGACGCGAGCCGCGCCCTCCGGCCAACACCAGCCCATAGGTCGATTGCACCAGACGGTCCAGCGCAACCCGGCCCCGCTCTTTCCAGCGGGGGCGGAACGGCAATGACGCGCACATTGTTTCAATCATGGTTTCACTCCGGGGCCAAACAGTCTTCACAGGCGACCAACGCCGATTCACGCACGGCTGTGCACGAATCGGCGTTGTTTAGGTCGGACTTGAAGTTTGCCGGCGCGTGTTGAGTGCACCTTGCGGAATATCAAATCCGGCGCATCCCGAACACCGGTCGAAGCTGATGATCATGGCCATTGCCAGTCGCTCCGGGTCAAAGAAGCCAATCCTGTCATGTCGAGGACGTAGACTGCGCACCTCAGCCAGGCCCCGTTGCAGGATCCACGGGGCCAATTTTTTGTCCCTTTTTCCATTGCACCGACAGGATGTCCATGAAATCACTGCTCACCGCCATCCCCAAACTGAGCTACGCCTTGTTCGCCGCGTTTTTGCTGGCGATGGCCGTGCGCAGCCAAAGCGAAACCACCAGTGCCATCGTTGCCAGTTCCCTATTGATGTTTGCTTTCTGCTGGGCCAGCGCCAGCCACCTGCTGGGCGTTCGGGCGGCACTGAAGTTTGTCCTCGTCGCCGTGACCTTCGGCTGGTTCGCCGAGCAGATGGGCGTGTCGCATGGCTGGTTTTTTGGCCGTTATGTGTACACCGATGTGCTCGGATGGCGCCTGGGTGATGTACCGCTTGTGATCCCGCTGATGTGGTTTGCGCTGTGCTACTCATGCTATGTGATCGGCAATCTGATTGTCTGGCGCAGCCCGCTGGATGATTCGCCAAGCCTGTCCGGTGCTGTGTTCATGTCCTTGTTGGCGGCAATGATCGTCACCGCCTTTGATCTGGGCGCTGACCCGTACATGGTCTACCAGCTCAAGGCCTGGACCATGACAAAAACCGACGGCTGGTGGTTTGGCGAAACCGTTCAGGGATTCTTTGGCTGGGTGTTCGTTGCTTGCGCCATCCTGATCAGTTTCCGCCTGTCGGTGCGCAAACAGACTCTGCGCCCGCTGGCCGGCTTCAGCCGCTGGCATGCCTTGCTGCCGCTGGGCCTGTATGCGAGTGCGATGTTATTCCAGCTGTGTGTCGGCTACCCCATGGAGACCCGCACGGTTGCGGTGTTTGCGATGGGCATCCCGCTGCTGTGCGCACTGGCTGGCTGGCAATACTGGAAGTCATTACCCGCCACCAATCAAACCGGAAATCCGGTTTCCGGCGACCGATTGGCGCAAATGCAATACCTGGCCGACCCCCTGGCAGACGCGACCATCGCCAGCATCCTCGGCCCCTGGCCCCTGTCACCCGATGCCAATGGCCCGGCTGAGCACTGGCAAAAAATTGCGCAGGTGAATCGTCAATTCGAGCACTGGACGAGCAATCAGGGTCTGATGAACTGGCGGCCTGCCGACACCACGCTCAGCCGCGAAATCGGCCTCGCCCTGCAGCAGTATTTGCAGGCCGGGCAAGTGCTGCCCGCATGGGCGGACCGCGCCAAGATCGAACGTGCCGAGGCCTTGTTCATGGATTACGGCGCCCTCTCCTGCTCGCTGCTGTTTTGTTCCAGCCTGCCTGAGTGTTATGTGATCCCCGATCTGTCAGCCGTGCTGCATCGGTCCGGGCAACTGGAACAGCATACCGACTACCGCATCCGCGCCACCGCGGCCATGATCTTCCCGGTGATGATGAAGGGCGGCCTGGGTCAGCCACAGGGTTGCGGGCTCGCGCAGCTGCTCAAGGTGCGCCTGATTCATGCCATGATCCGCAACCTGATCCTGCGCGGCAGCCCGGAAGCGGCGATGCAGGCCCTGGGCGATCAGCGGCACGTGAAAGGGGCCGGTGTGCTGGCCGCCTTGCCCGTGTCCGGATCCGACACCATGTACCAGTCCCTGTTTGCCCAGGGCTGGAAGCTGGGCGAGGACGGCCTGCCTTGCAATCAGGAAGAGCTTGCCTACACCTTGCTGACTTTTGGCTATGTATTTCTGCGCAGCATGCGCCGGCTGGGTCTGGGTCTGCCGCCGCGCGACGAAGAGGCCTATCTGCATGCCTGGAATGTGATCGGCCATGTGCTGGGCATCCGGCGCGAATTGATGCCCGACAGCATGCTTCAGGCCGAAGTCCTGTTTGCACAGATGCAGGTACGCGGCCGCGCCGCTCCGGTCAGCCCCGACGCTCGTCCCGCCTTGGGCCGGGCCTTGATGAATACCATGGAACAAGCCATCCCGTTTCGCCTGTTGAAGCCTTTCCCCGTGCTGATGACACGCTACTTGTGCGGGTCGCCGACTGCTGTGGACCTGGGCCTTGCCGGCCGCGTATCGACGTTCTCCAGTGGCTTGTTTTCGCTGTGTCTGCTGATCAGCAGGATCATCGACGGCGTGGCGCGTCTGGCGTGGCCCGAGTTTTCCATTTCAAGACTGATTACCCGTGTGCTCGGCTATCATTTCATGAGCAGGATACTATTGGATCAAACCCGGCCGCTGAAGCTGCCGGAACACTTGCTGAACGACATCAACAGCACGATCGGCGCCTGGGGCGATGATCCGAAGGCTCCGCAGTGGTTGAATCATCTGGAAGATCGAATGACCCAAACCGGCAAGTGGAATGTGCCAACGGCAAAGTAGCCTATCTTCAGCGCGAGGCCTGATCATGCGTTGCATGCTGCTGCTGTGCGCCATTTTCTGGCTCGGCGCGCCGGCGCTGGCGGCACCGGCGCCGCTGGTGCTGGATGAAGCCAGTCCGCTGGTGCAGGCGTGGCCGGCGGTGACGATGCTCTCCGATCCCCAAAAGACGCTCGGCATCCATGAAGTCATGGCCGCGGGGGATCAATTCAGGGCACCTGAAGGCGCCTATGGCACGCTCGGATTGCACAAGGATGCCGTGTGGCTGCGCATCCCGATCTCGGTGTCGGGCCGAAGTGACGGCCTTTGGGTGCTGGATATCGACTACCCGGTGCTCAATCGCATTGACATTTTTGTGACCCAGGACAAGAGCATCGTCAATCAGATCCGGCTGGGCAGTCTGCAGCCCCAGGATCAACGCACCATTCGCAGCCGCTCGCATGCTTTCGGCTTGAAGCTGCGCGCCGGAGCAAATTACGACCTGTACCTGCGCATCGAAAGCAAAGGCGCGATGATATTGCCGATCACGCTGAGCAAGCCCTCGGAGTTTCATGCCAACGCGCTGGCGGAGCAAATGCTGCAGGGCCTGTTGACCGGCCTGGCCCTGTGTCTGCTGGTGTACAGCCTGGCGCAATGGGTTTCCCTGGGTGAGCATCTGTACCTGAAGTACGCCATCCTGATCTCCGGCAGCCTGCTGTTCTCACTGCTCCAATTTGGCGTCGGCGCCCAATATGTGTGGCACGAAAATGCGTGGATGGAGCTGCACACCGCCGGTTTGTCCGCGCTGATCGCCGCCACCGGCTCCTTCCTGTTCATCGAGCAGGCCCTGGCCGGGCCCGACGTCAACCGATGGATCAGCCGGCTGATGAAAGCCGGGGCCGGCTTCACCGTGCTGTTTGCCATTTGCTTCTCCTTTGACCTGATCGACATCTATATCGTCACCGCCATCATGAGCGCGCTGGGTCTGGCGCCGGCGCTGCTTGGTTTGCCCGGCGCCATTGCGCGGGCCCGACGTGGCGACCGCATCGGCACTTATTTCCTGCTGGCCTGGGCGGCCTACTTTGTCACGACCGCGGTCATGATCGAGCTGATCAAGGGGCGCGTCGGCGTCAACTTCTGGACCCTGCACTCGTTCCAGTTCGGCGCCACCTTCGACATGCTGGTCTTCATGCGGGTGCTGGGCTTGCGCACCAAGGCCCTGTACACGGCGGTGCTACACGCCAGGCGTGAACGCGACAGCCTGCATTCGATGGCACACACCGACCCGCTGACCGGCTTGCCCAATCGCCGTGACCTGAATGCTTCGATGGCGGACGCCATCCGGCACGCCAGGCCGGACCGAATCGTCGCTGTCTACATGCTCGATCTGGATGGCTTCAAGCAGGTCAACGACCAGCATGGCCACAACGTCGGCGACGAGTTGCTGATCGCCGTGGCTGCGCGCTTGCAGGCCACGGTGCGTGACAGCGACGTCATCTCGCGCCTGGGCGGCGACGAATTTGTGGTGATGTCCATCGGCTTGAACAGCGCGCAGCAAGCCATGGAGCTTGGCGAAAAACTGCTCAGGGCCTTCAGCGATCCCTTTGCCCTGTCGGCGCACACCTGCCGCATCGGCCTGACGATTGGCTATGCGCTGGCGCCGCTCGATGGGCGCGACGCCGCCAGCCTGCTCAAGCGCGCCGATGCCGCCATGTATGCCGGCAAAAACGAGGGCAAGCATTGCGTGCGCCGCGGCGATGACTCGATGCCGGCGTCCGGTCATACCGACTGGCAGCCATTCGACGACGGCGCTGCGCCGGGTTTTCAGGTCACTGGCGGTAGTTTGTGATGTGGCGGCAGCACCCGCATAACGCTGCCAGCGCCGGCAGGGCACGCATCATCCCGCCGCGACCCGGTTGCGTCCGGAGTCTTTCGCTCGGTAGAGCGCTGTATCGGCCCTTTTCAATAAGGCCTCGCCACCGTTCTCCTGACAGGGCACATCTGCCGCAATGCCAATGCTGATGGTGATCTTGCCGTGCAGCGATTCGGCGTGCGGTATCTCCAGCGCGGCCACGGCACGGCAGAGCGAATCTGCAGACTGCAATGCCTTGTCGACATCAGTATTGGCAGTGATCACGGTGAACTCCTCGCCGCCATAGCGAGCGACCAGATCGCCCGGTCGCCTCGCGCTGCTTTGCAGCACGCCCGCAACCCGGGCCAGACAAACATCCCCGGCCTGATGACCATAGTGGTCGTTGTACTTCTTGAACCAGTCGATGTCGATCATCAAGATCGCCAACGCTTGCCCAGTGCGCTGGGCGCGCGCGCTCTCGGAGGCCAGTACCTCGTCAAAGCGCCGCCGATTGGCCAGACCGGTCAAGCCATCGGTGATCGACAACTCCGCCAGTTTCTGGTTCGCTGCCTCCAGTTCAGCGGCATAGTCCTGCAAGGCGAGGTTCTGTTGTTTCAGGACTTCGCGATTCTGCGCGAGCTCATGCTCGGCACGTTCCTGGTTCATCAGTGTCATGCCCGAGGCGAGCAGCATGAGCGTCACGATGGAGGCCAGCAAGGTAGCCGTCTGGATCGGGCTTGTCACCTGTGAACTCAGGACTTCAATGCGCCCGCCGACGGCCACGACAACCCGGTAGCCGATGACAATCACGAGCAGGAGGAACCCGACCATCAACAGATACTGGCCGCGCCCGGCGGTTTTTTGATGCTGTTCGATCAGGGCGACCAGGATGAACAAGCATTGCGAGATAAAGACCATGCTGCTCAGGACCGAGCGCGCCGCCGAATTGTCGAGCCAATAGGCAGAACCGATCACCACAAGCGGAACCGGCGCCCAAGCCAGCCAGCGCGGCAGACGGCGCTGCTGAAATTCAGCCAGGCCTGCAGCAAATAGCGTGAACGTCGCCGCCAGCAGGGCGTTGCCGAGGGTTGCCGTCCAAAAATCGCCGATCTGCGCGCGCAGGGCGGTCAGGATGAAAGCCAGTGTGTGGGCCGTAAGTGCCCAGGCCCAGATCCACAATGTGTGGCTGCGCCGAAACGCGACCGTGGCAATGGAGAGCGCCAAGACGGTGCTGATCAAAATAATCGCCACCATCAATGTGGGCATGCTCAGGCTCATATTGGGATTTTGGCAGAGTCACCGTCATTGAATTTGACTTTTGTCACCGGCGCATTTGGGGTCTTGGGTTTATCTGCCCGATTTGAAAGCAATGCCCGCAGACATTGGGGCCTGGATCAAAATCTCTGCCACCCCAGGACGCTATTATTTATGTAGCTGCTCACGCTTGCCACACGGTTGCTACAGCCATAGTCAAGCCAATAAATCACTCCGACGACTGCTGCGGCGCCCACATCTCCGCATGGCTGGATGAATCAGGCGGTCTCTGCCTGGCAAACCGAAGGCTGGGCTGCGTCACGCTCCTTGAACACCTCCTGCGCGGCAAACAGGCCATTGAGTGCGGCGGGGAAACCGGCATACACCGCCATCTGCATCATGACCTCAATGATTTCATCGCGGCTGCATCCAACGTTCAAGGCTCCTTGCACATGTACCCTGAGCTGAGGGGCTGCGTTACCCATCGCGGTGAGCGCGGCGACCACCGCGATCTCACGCGATTTCAAATCCAGATTGGGGCGTGAATAGATGTCGCCGAACGGGAATTCAATCAGATAGCGGGCGAAGTCCGGTGCAATGGGTGCGAGGGCATCAATTACACGCTGCCCGGCCTCACCGTCAATTTCACGCAGTTTTTCCAGGCCACGCAGGTAGCGGGTATCGTCCGGTGTCGGGGTCACAGGGACCTGATCAGTTTTCATTTTTTGACTTTGAATGACTCTTCCTGGCCGCCGTCATCGACTGGTGATAAACGCCAATCTTGTCGTCAAGCGCCAAGAGATTTTGCGAAAGCTCACGGATATTGACAACCAGGCGTCCACGATGGAGCTCAAGCATCGCAAGACGATCCGGCAATGTCATATCCCCCTGCGAACGCAGCTCGGCGTAGCGCCTGATATCGGCCAAGGGCATGCCCGTGGCCTTGAGTTTCAGGACGAACGCGAGCCAGGCAAGGTCGCTACCGAGATAGCGTCGATGGCCGTTCGCGGCTCGCATCGCTGGTGCCAAAACACCTGCCTTTTCGTAATACCGCAGCGTGTAATTGGAGACCCCGCTGAGCTTTGACAGCTCGCTGATGGAAATGAATTGGGTTGTCACGCTTCGCATCCTAAAAGTTAGAGTCAACTCCAAGTCAAGGACTATTTTGTACCGGCGGACCCGGCCATTCAGCGAACAAGGGGGCAGCGCCCGATATCAATACACCGCATCGTGGTCCCCCACGTTGATGGGAGTAATTCTCTGGTCCCGAATCAGCAACTCCAGCGTAATGCGGTAAGACAGGTTGATCGACACCGAATGCAAATCCTGGTGTTTGCCAGCCAAGGCGTGCAGGCGCAGCGAGGGATGATGCGGATTGGCCTCAAGCAGTGCCAGTGTCTTGGCGTACTGGCGCTTGAGCTCGGGGTGACGTTGGAGAAAGCGCAACGCCAGCCGGGTGTAACTCTCGGTCAGTACCAGCTGATAGGCCATGGGGGGCGACAAGCAAGTGCGGCGCTCAAGCGACGGATTTGCGCCGCGTCGCCTTGGTCGCAGTCGCTTTGATTGCCTTGGTTTTTGCAATCCGTTTTGACGGCGGCGTTTTTATCGCCGGCGCGGCGGCGCTGTCGGCGGCGAGCATTGCCTCCAGTCGGGCCATATGCGCTGCGGCGGACTCCACAACAAAACGCCCGGCCGCCACATCCGCCTGGCTTTGCGCCAGCGCGACGTCCAGCTCGCATTCACGCAGGTAATGGTAGTGCGCCAGTTCCATCACCACAAAGCGCTCCCGGCCACGCACCGAAATCATGGCCTCCGGCTGCGTAGCCAGCAGCGACTCGATGGCGGCAACGCCCCGGGTCTTCAGATCATTGGCGGTAAGTTGAGACATAACATTCCTGCGCAGGGTAGGCTTGGGTTTGAACAGGCTGATTATGAGTACGATTAAACGTACTGTCAATGGTACTTTTAATCGCGAAGATTTCCAGTCATTACCACAGAGTAGTTTATAAACTACAATTGATCATGATCGAATTGCGCCGATACCAGCTTGAGGACGAAAGCACGCCCGTCACTGAGTGGCTACGCGGTTTGCGGGACGCACGGGCAGGCACTGGTCATTTTGTTGTGCGGCGGTGACAAAGGATCGCAGCAGAGCGACATCACGCGTGCCAAGGCCTATTGGGCGGACTGGAAGCCGAGAAATTCATGAAGAAGACGTTGACTGGATCGGTGTCCCACACCGAGGAAACGATTAAGGAATTGCGTGCTGATCGGCAATTTGCCGTTGAGTACTTGAAAGCGGCACTGGAGGAACTGGACGATCCAGACAACCGTGCAGCCGGTCTT
This sequence comes from uncultured beta proteobacterium, assembly GCA_963810395.1. GTDB lineage: Bacteria > Pseudomonadota > Gammaproteobacteria > Burkholderiales > Burkholderiaceae_C > Rhodoferax. Next base: position 732,945 of record CAWENC010000001.1, read on the forward strand.
CTGGCCCTGCGTGATGTGGCCGAGGCTTACGGCGGTTTGGGGATGGTCGCGGAGCAGGCAGGGATCAGTCGGGAGGCGCTCTACCGCTCGTTATCCGCGAAGGGCAACCCGACCTTGAAGACGCTGCTGGCGGTGCTGAAGTCCGTGGGCATGCGACTGTCGGTCGAGCCGGAAAATCACGTTCACGCGTAAATTTATTTTGGGAGTGCCTTCACATGAAGAAAAAACGCGATATTTTTGCCGAATTGACTGAAGGCTTTGGCGCGCTGAAATCGCAGCGCGAAGGTAAGCTGTTGGCTCTGCGCGACGCAGCAAGGCAAGGGTTCTCTGCCATTGAACGCGGTGAATATCTTGCGCTACAGTCGGACCGGGACATCACAACGTTTGTTCGGCAAGCACGTTGCCAAGCCGCGCCATCTGGTCCTTTTTCGGGTGAAGAAAAATGTGATTGAAGTGGCGGGTCTGCTGCACGATGCGATGGATTTTGTTCAACACGTGTCATGAATACCAAACACTACACCTACCGCGTAACCCGGTCACCCGAAGACAGCGAGCATGTCGGCCTGTGCGCCGAGTTGCCGTCTCTGAGCTGGCTGGCCAAGACGCCTGAGGCTGCACTCAAAGGCATCCAAGAAGTAGTGGGCGACGTGGTAGCCGACATGCGCCCATGCGCCGATGGCAATTGCTCCGGTGATCGCGGCGGCGCAGGCGTAAATCGGGTTTGTTTGGGAGCGTCTGATTAAATGTATTGCATTGTGGCTATGTATTGCTAGAATGCAATATAAATGGATGCAGAGCCAATTGTCAGAGCCAAGGAAGTGCGCGATGACGGTTCGGTTGTAGAAATCGTCGTCTGGCGCCTTCAGCAGCCACTGTCACCTTGCATGCATCCCTACAAATACCGGCTTTACTTCGGCGCAGATTACCAATGTCGGGTGCGTTATGACAACGAGCGTGGCAAGGGTGACCACCGGCACCTGAACGATACCGAAGAAGCCTATCGATTTGTATCCATATCCCAACTGCTGGACGACTTCCAGCACGACGTCGAAACCTGGAGGTAGAGCATGAAAGCCGTTATCGAAATCGCCCCGCGTGGCTCGGTATTCAAGGCAGCGCGCAAACAACTCAAGGCCGCGGAGGCCAACGCGTCATTCGGCGCCGACTACCACCTGAGTTTCGAGTCAGCACGCACCCTCTTCTCGGAACTCACGCCGGCACGCATCGACCTGCTGGAGGCACTGCGCCAGTGCGGCCCCTGCTCAGTCTATGCACTGGCCAAAACCGTCGCGCGCAACTATTCCAATGTGCACACGGACGTTGGCAAACTGGAGGAGCATGGGCTGGTACGGCGCACACCGGAAGATGCCGTGTTTGTGCCGTTTGAGTCGGTGGAGATTCACCTGGATCTGTTCAAGAAGGCAGCTTGATCGATGGGAAAGACGGTTTGGGACGAAGCAAAACCGCGATATCCTTGCCGAGTTGACGAAGGCTTTGACGCTGAAACCCCGGCGCGGAGGCAGGCTCGCGCCACCTCGCGATGCACCAACCCCCGCACGCCTAAAAATCAGTACCCAGGCCGCGCCAAACTCAACGCCCAAGCGGCGCCGCTGATTCGAATGGCGGCGCAGTTTGCCGACATGATGCAAAAGCTGAAGCGGTGTGAACGTCACGGACGCAAAGGGTCTGATGGTCAGGCACAAGTCTGCAAGTGCTGTCCAAGAGTGCGGGGATATTGCGTGGTGAGATTTCGGATGGACGAGGGTTGTGTCGCAGCTTATGCCAGAGGTAACGAGTAGCAGAGGAAAATAAATTCAAGATGTGTCGCCATGCAGAAGACCATCAAGCCTTTCCGGTCAACGCCTTCACGATTTTCTCTGTCCAATCTTCGACCTCCCCTCTCCGCGTCCGCGCCTCACAGATCAAACGCAGATTACGCGCTGTTGTCTCGGGTTCCCAAGACTCGCGCACATGGGCTAGCGCATGCGCCAGTGCCGCTTCGGCGGATGCCTGATCCCAACACAGTACCGCCAGCTCCAGGCGCGTAGCGTAATCCCAGTAATCCGGTTTTCCCTGCACAATGCGACGCTCCACGGCATAAGCCACCACCGGCAACAGCTTGCTTTGGCGCGCGTCGGGAGGGTCTTTCTGCTCCATCAACGTGACCGCGTTGACACCAGGATAAGCATCGCGCCAGTCCGCCTCGAAGCCCTTGAGGTAGGCGCCTATGGCCTTGTCCAGCAAGCCGCACGCGAGTGGCGAATTACCTGCTTTGGTGGCAACTTCCCAGCGATCTTTATATACTCGCCCCAGGATGCCGTACGTCTCGCTGCTCGGCCCGCGTCGTTTTATCAGTTCCAGTAGTACCCGCTCCGCCTCACCACCCCGCCCGGCACGGTTCAGCGCCAGCCCTAACTGTTCCTGCACCATCACTGTCCCGGCCAATGGCGGTGACATGCAGGCCGCCAAATCGATCATGCGTTGCCACGCCTTCACCGCGCGATAGGAAAGAAACAGGTCGACCACCACACCCGCCTCGGCATGACCGATGTCGCCCAACCGCGCCTCAATCTCCTCCACCGCCACGACTCCTTGATCGCGTGCAACGGCCAGACTGGCCTTGACCTCTTCTGCGTAGCGCACCCGATCGCGGAACACATCGGTCTTGATATGCTGGATGTTCGGCGCGGGAAAATCCTCCACCAGCTGGAATACCGGGCTATCCGTAGCCGCTTGCTTTGCCGACATAAGCCGCTGCGTCAGCACAACACTGTCCCCGGTAGCATCGGCGGGCGCACCATCGGCATTCAGTCGATAAGGCAATGCCCGTAACAGGCCTACATCGAACGGCAACTGCCCCCATCCATCGGCAAATAACAAAGCTGTCGCCCAAGGTCGGACCGCATGGCGCAAGCCCAATTCATAAAACACATTGGCATTAGCCGTGGTGAGATCGGCCACCGCATATTCGCACAAAATCAAGCGTTCGAACATCGCCTTGTGGATGATGCCCCCCACCAACTCCTCATCAGCGCGCAACGGCTCCAGTCCGGCGGCAATTACGGCAGGCTTTATAAATCGCTCGTAGACCGCGTCGAAATCCACCAACCGGCCATCGCTTGCAGGCTTCTTGCCGAATGGCATGAGGATGAAACAGAGGGAAATCATTTGCTAGGTGAGGCCAGCAATAGTCGTGGCAAGCTCGGGCCAAGAAATGGATTTGATCTTGTTACTCTTGATCGCATCAGGCATTTTCTTGGGCTTAGCGTCCTGTGGATAAACACCTAGAACTTTCTTGCCCCGCCTTAAGCTTTCCTCAATTTCCCATGCTACCCATTCACTTTTAGATGTCGAGTCTGAAAGAAAGATAACAGTCAATGATGATTGAGCTATTCTTTCTGCTATTTTTTGCTTGATGTAGGGCGCCCTCTCGCTGTTGATGGGTTCAGAAACCGACCAATCGTTAAATTCAATAGGAGAGTTCTCATTTTTGGCCTGCCCGCGCAATAAATTAACAGTGCCAACATCTTCGTAGGAGAAGCTGATAAAGACGTTTCTCTTCCCCGCCTGCTCCCCTTCTCGCAGCTCTTGCTTAGCCTTGTCGACCAGCGACTGAATATCCCCAATGCTGCGTGAATTTCCTCCGCCTCCGCCCATGGTTACACCTCCAATCCAATATATTCACGACACGCGATGCAGACACCACAAGGTTTTTCTGTGCCTGCATGACAGGAATAGGTTCCCGTAATCCCCTTGGTCTTGGCGATCGCCAATATATCCGCCTTGGAAAAAGACATCAGGGGAGCCACCAACTTTACGGGCTTACCCAGGCTCTGCGAAAGTACCGCTTCGGTATTAGTCAGAAACTTTTTCGTTTGATCTGGGAAGAGGTGGTATGCCTCATCCAGCAGTCCGATTCCCAAAGTAGATGCACCACATTGAAAAGCATAGGCCGCACCAACGGTTAGGAACATTAGGTTGCGGCATGGCAGGAACGCATCATCAAGAATATGTTTGTTCGGATCAGTAATACCGGATGACAACAGTTCGCCATAGCCACCAAGGGACGCCACTCGCGGTGTGGGTAACCCGTGTTTTAAGAAATTGGCTCGACAGGCTTGTAGCTCCCTCTCTCGGCCCAATTGCCCAAAGTCAATGAACAGTGGAAATTGTTCAAGGCCTTCCTCTTTAACCAGCAAAGCCATGACGGTCGAATCCAGTCCACCGGAAACCAATGTAACGATGCTCATAATCCTATCTCCCGGGCCGCTTTCATAGTCGCCCAAATGGCCCAATCCAGATACCCGGCCGGATATCCCAAGGTCTCGGCGTACTCAATGGCAATCCCTTCCACCCTTTCATATCCCGCGACGGTGCCAATGCGTGCCTGCTCAATCGGCAAGAGCTCTTGCATGTCCATGAAGCGCAGCACATGGGTATCCAGGATGGCGAGGTCGTAGCTTCGGCCGATGTTCCGTAGAAACATGCTTGCCTGCTTGGGGCCGAGTCCCGAAATGTCTGTAACGAGATTTTTTCGCAAATACTTCGCAACATTGCAGTCATTTAGCCGAGTAACAAGCGGGACTCGAGCGAGAGCATTTCTGACGTGAGCCAACTGTTTGGAGCGGACTTTGGGAAACCGGTAGCAACCGCTACGAGGTAAGTCGCAGTTTCGACCAGCGAGCACATCTAGTACTCGATATTGAAAATCTTCGTCTTCATAATCGATCCAGCAGGCATCGTCGAGTAATCCTGCAAATTCCAAATTTTCCATTGCAGCGACAGCCATTTCGTGGCGAACCTGACTACCTAGAATGCAACCAATCAATTCTCTACGCAAATCGTATTCGCGCCAGCTCTCGATCGCTCTGGTTTTGATTCTGTCCTCAATGAGCGGGCATAACACGCGAATCGTCCTATCAAGTCGATGGCGCACGTTCAATAAGCGAGAATGGCTCACTTGGAGAGTTCCTTGAATATTTGAGCACCACTATTCGGAACCATCTTGAGAAGAGTTTCGGCTTGACCAGAATGGATCATGTTTTGCATAGTTCGCGTCCAGTCTTTGAAAAAATCCACGTTGTACCCCAAAGTTTTGGCGCTGAAGGAAGCATCTTTATTTTCGATGAGAGACCTGATGCGCGGATCCTGTATCCGATGGAGATGTGTCTGCTTGAAGAAATCAAACTGCTGGAAGTGAAACAAAAATCCTGTGCCGTAGTCGGCGACAGTCCGACACCATTCGAGCCCATCAAAGGAGTCAGCGCCAGCAGCTGCCAATGCAATCATTGACAGGGGGTTGCCTGTGCCCAACAGATGCAGAGGGTAGTATTTTCCTAGAGAATCGAGCGCCTTGCGGATGTTCCGCACGGTTTTAACTCTTTCCAACAGTCCGTCTCCAAGTTCCCTCTCCGGGATAGCCAGCATCAGTGGGTCCAGCGCAACCGCAACAGACGAGATGATCTGCGCCGCACAGTCAAAGAGTGGTGTCCGATCGTTTTTCCTTGGCAAGTGGATGATTGGGCAGAGCGGAAAATCTCTTTTCCTCAGAGCCCGGTCATCAGCCCGAAAGTTTGCGATTATTCGCGCGGCAATTCGATCAGGTTCGTCGTGCGGATTGACCGAATCAAAGGAAAAGGCAATATCGGGCGAAATACGGGTAGTTGTCTCCCAGTAATGTTCTTTTCCCCACCCGAAAGGATTTTTCTTCACAGAATAGAGGTCATCCTTCCGATTGGCTTCATAGTTGCCCGAGTCGAGGAACAGGACATCTGTTGAATTACGCAGCTTCTTAATGGTGGAGTTGAACGTTCTATCGCTCTTGCAATTCCACGCATCGTAGGTGGAAACGAGCGTAGCGCCGGACCCCAGATAGTAAAGTAAGGAGGCGCCTTCCTTGGGCGTGACTTGGGTTTCGTGCGACGATAGGGAAAAAACGAAGGCGGGAAGGCGGAGAATTTTCCCTCGCACCACAAGTTCCTGCGGCCGCCGAATCCCTTTATGTGCATTGGTTCCATTTCCGATGGTCGCAACGATTTTGTTCTTAAGTTGCAGATAGCCTTGGTGTTTTTCCGCCCCGTTCCATCCATGGGCTTCGGTATGGTCCAAGTCCCCGAACCCGAACGGAATATCTGCTGGGCCAATAAGAAAAGGGAATATCTTCTTGCCCTCTTTTTCAGCATATCGCATCTCGTCCTTCAGGATTGCCTTCCGCTTGCCTTTGGCATGTTCAGACAAAACCGAAACAACTGCCAGGGACTTGCCAATTTCATTGCGAATTGCCTCTTCCCAATCACCCTGCGCGATATCAGGAGCCCACCATACATCCCAATGCTTTTTGAGCAAAGTGACTAGGTGCCCAGCAACCTCTTTATCCTCTGAAAGGTAGATAACGCATATTTCAGACATTGCCTACAACTCGCAGTTGATTTATAGCTCGATAGTCCAATATATGCCCCTCAGCTTGTTGATGCCAACAGGGTCAGCATACCTTACACGGGATTCACAGCTAAGAGCCGAGCATAATCGCTTTCATTTGTATCCAGAAGCAAAATACTGACGATTCACTCCGCACTCTGCTGCAACGCCCACATCTCCGCATACCGCCCATTAGCCGCCAGCAGTTCCGCATGCGTCCCCCGCTCAAGAATCCGGCCGGCCTCCATCACCAGAATCTCATGCGCGTCCACCACGGTCGAGAGCCGGTGCGCGATCACCAGCGTGGTCTTGTTCTGCGCCACGCTTTGCAGTTCGGCCTGGATGGCGCGCTCATTCGCTGAATCAAGCGCCGAGGTGGCTTCGTCGAAGATCAATATCGCCGGGTTCTTCAGCAGGGTGCGGGCAATCGCCACGCGCTGCTTTTCGCCGCCCGATAGCTTCAGGCCGCGCTCGCCGACCATGGTGTCGTAGCCTTTGGGTGTGGCGCTGATGAAGCTGTGGATGTGCGCGGCGCGGGCCGCCTCTTCCACCTGTTCGCGCGTGGCGCCGGGCTTGCCGTAGGCGATGTTGTATTCCACCGTGTCGTTGAACAGCACCGTGTCCTGCGGCACGATGCCGATGGCCTGGCGCACGCTGGCTTGCGTCACGTGCTTGATGTCCTGGCCGGCAATCAGGATCTGCCCCTGCTGCACGTCGTAAAACCTGAATAGCAGGCGCGCCAGCGTCGACTTGCCCGAGCCCGACGGCCCAACCACCGCCACGGTCTTGCCGGCCGGAATCTCGAAGCTGATGTCGCGCAGGATCGGACGCGCCGGGTCATAGGCGAAGTTGACGTGGCTGAACGTGACGTTGGCGCCGTCCACCCGCAGCGGCTGGGCGCCCGGCTCATCGGCAATTTCGCGCTCGCGCTCCATCAGCGTGAACATCTTCTCCAGATCGGTCAGACTCTGCTTGATCTCGCGGTACAGCACGCCCAGAAAACCCAGCGGTATATAGAGCTGGATCATGAAGGCGTTGACCATCACCAGGTCGCCCAGCGTCATGTGGCCATCGACCACACCCTGGGTGGCGCGCCACAGCATGGCCACCAGGCCGGTGGCGATGATCAGCTGCTGGCCGGTGTTGAGCAGGCTCAGCGTGCTCTGACTCTTGACGGCGGCACGGCGGTAGCGCTCCAGGTTCTCGTCATAACGACGCGCCTCGAACTCTTCGTTGTTGAAGTACTTGACGGTCTCGTAATTCAGCAGCGAATCGATGGCCCGGCTGTGCGCCTTGGAATCGAGCTCGTTCATCTCCTTGCGGAAATGCGTGCGCCACTCGGTCACCACCACGGTGAAAGTAATGTAGAACACCAGCGCGACGACGGTGATGCCGGCAAACCAGACGTCGAACTTGAGCGCCAGGTAGGTCAGCACCATGGCCACTTCGATCAGCGTCGGAAAGATGCTGTACAGCGAATACGAGATCAGCGAATTCACGGCGCGCGTGCCGCGCTCGATGTCGCGCGTCATGCCGCCGGTCTGGCGCTCCAGGTGAAAGCGCAGGCTCAAGGCATGCAGATGGCGGAACACCTGCAGCGAGATGGTGCGCGACGCGCCTTCCGTGGCCTTGGCAAATATCAGCTCGCGCAGCTCGGCGAACAAGGTGGTCGACAGGCGCAGCAGGCCATAGCCGAACAGCAGCGCCACCGGCACCACCAGTAAGGCTCGGGCGTCGAGCCCGCCCTTGGGGTTCATGGTGTCGACCAGTTGCTTGAGCAGCAGCGGCACGCCAACGTTGGCCGCCTTGGCACCGATCATGAAGGTCAGCGCCGCCATGACGCGCCACTTGTATTCCCACAAATAGGGAAACAGGCGCTTTAGTGTGACCCAGTCAGAGCGGGCGGCGGCGGGCACGGGCGCGGCGCTGGACGCTGCGACAAGGCTTTGAGAAGAATGGGTATGTTCGCCCGAGCGGCGCATGGGGGACAATCTCTAGAACTTAATTACCCGAGATTGTGCCCATGTCTGCAAACACAAGTCCGGTGGACGTACAACTGCCCACCGATGAGGAACTGGTCCTCAAGGTCATCCCGATGCCGGCAGACAGCAACGCCAATGGCGACATCTTCGGCGGCTGGGTCATGGCGCAGGTCGATCTGGCCGGTGCCGTGGTGCCGGCGCGCTATGCCGGCGGGCGCATGGCCACGGTGGCGGTGAAGGAGTTTGTCTTCAAGCAGCCGGTGCGGGTCGGCGATATTTTGTCGTTCTTCGCCAAGATGATCCGCATCGGGCGCACCTCGATGACGGTCAAGGTCGAGGTCTATGCCGAGCGCTTTGGAACGCAGGGCAAATACAGCAAGGTGACCGAGGCCCAGCTCACCTACGTGGCGATCGACGACGCCGGGCGGCCGCGTGAAGTGCTGAAGAAGTTGATCTGAGCCCGGCAATCACCGGCTCCAGATGTGGGTATGACGGCATGGTTTGCAATCCGCTCCCGGTCCATCTATAAACCGCAGGTGTAGTTCAATCCACCTTGGCCATTTTTCGGGGAGAACAGTATGACGACGATCATCGGAATTTCCGGCAGTCTGCGCGTCGGGTCGTTCAATTCCGCTCTGCTGCGCGCTGCGGTCACCCTGATGCCCGATGGCGCCGTTTTGAGAATTGGCAGCATCAAAGGCATCCCGCTGTATGACGGCGACCTCGAAGACCGGGAGGGTATTCCGGCAACGGTGGCCGCGCTGAAGGACCAGATCGCAGCCGCCGATGGGCTGCTGCTGGTCACGCCGGAGTACAACAATGCGATGCCCGGTGTCTTCAAGAACGCCATCGACTGGCTGACGCGACCGCCGGCCGACAGCGCGCGCGTGTTTGCCAATCGGCCGGTCGCCGTCATCGGCGCATCGCCAGGCGGCTTCGGCACCATCCTGGCGCAGGGTGCCTGGCTACCGGTGTTCCGAACTCTGGGGACCCGGCCCTGGTTCAAGGGCCGTCTGATGGTGTCCCGCGCCGACAGTCTGTTCGACGCAAAAGGTGAGCTGACAGATGAGAAGGTCAAGGCGCAATTGCAGGCATTTGTTCACGGTTTCGTGGACTTTGTGAAATCCTGATGTGCTGACCTCAGACCGTGGGGCAGCCAACAGGGCCTGCAACGCTTGACGACACCCGAATATCCGCCTTCTTGAAAATGCTACTCTTTTGATAGCTGCTTGCGCATATTCAACAGGCGTTACAGGTCTATTTGGCTAAAATTTCCCATGACGGCCGCCGCCCGCCGCAAAGCGCGCCGCCCCCAGCAGACCTTCCTCAATGCACTGCTTGCCGCGCCGCCACTCCTGGTGCAGGGCCTGCGGCAGCGGCAAGTCCCACTGGGTGTAGGCACTCTGGCGGTCGGCCAGCATGGTCTTCTGCGGGAAGCTGGCCAGCTGCTGCGCCAGCGCCAGCGCCGCCTCCAGCGCCTGGCCGCTGGGCACGACCCGGTTGCACAAGCCCATTTGCAGCGCCTCGGCGGCTTCCACCTTGCGCCCGGTCAGAATCAGATCCATGGCGTGACCCATGCCGATCAGCCGCGGCAGGCGCACCGTGCCGCCATCGATCAGCGGCACGCCGAAGCGGCGGCAGAAAACGCCAAAGTAGGCATCCGCCTCCATGACCCGCATGTCGCACCACAGCGCCAGCTCCATGCCACCGGCCACCGCGGCACCGCTGACCGCTGCAATCACCGGTTTGGACAACTGCAAGCGCGAAGGCCCCATCGGGCCCAGCGGACCGGGTGCAACGCAGTCCTCGGGTGAAAACTCCAGCCCTGCCAGCGCGCCCGCTTGATCTACATCATGCTGCTGCGCCAGCCGGGCACCGGCCTGCAAGTCCCATCCGGCACAGAAGTGGCCGTGGGCGCCATGAAACACCGCCACCTTTGCGGCCTCATCGGCGTCGAACGCCAGGAAGGCCGCGTGCAGCTCACGGGCGGTGGCGGCATCCACCGCATTGCGGACCTCGGGACGGTTCAACGTGACCACGGTCACTGCGCCGTTTTGATGGATGTCAACAGAATTTGTCATGGCCCACATGATGCCGTGTTTTCACCTTGATGCGAGTCCGCTTGTCACCTGACCGACAACTGGTCGGTGAAAACCCTGTCGGCTTTCGCGCGCATTGCCGCTATAAACGTGAGGCGATGCAACAGGAGACCAAGTGCAGCTTTTACAACTGCTGATCAGCGGGATCGCACAAGGGTGCATTTACGGGCTGATCGCACTGGGCTTCGTGCTCATTTACAAGGCCACCGAGACCGTCAGTTTCGCCCAGGGAGAACTGATGATGCTGGGGGCGTTTGGTGGCCTGGCGGGCATGACCCTGCTGGGTTTTCCGTATTGGCTGGCGGTGCTGAGCACCATCGCCGGCATGGCGCTGTTCGGCGTGGTGCTGGAGCGTCTGGTGATCCGGCCGATTCTGGGGCAGCCGGCGTTTTCCATCGTCATGCTGACCATCGGCATTGGCTATGTGGTGCGCGGGCTGATCACCATGCTGCCGAATATCGGCACCGAGACGCACACGCTGCCGGTGCCGTACAAGGACCAGATCTGGAATCTGGCCGGACTGGTGCTCAACGTCGAGCAGATGGTGGTGATTGCCGCCACCGCCGTGCTGTGCGTGCTGCTGTACCTGCTGTTCCGCTACAGCAAGCTCGGGCTCGCCATGCAGGCCGCCTCGCAGAACCAGCTGGCGGCTTATTACATGGGCATCCCGGTGAAGCGGCTCAACGGCATTGCCTGGGGGCTGGCAGCGGCGGTGGCGGCGATTGCCGGCCTGCTGCTGGCGCCGATTACTTTTGTCCACGCCAACATGGGCTTTATTGGCCTCAAGGCTTTTCCGGCGGCGGTGGTCGGTGGCTTCAGCAGCCTGCCCGGCGCCATCGTCGGCGGCCTGGTGATCGGCATTGTGGAATCGCTGTCGGGTTTTTACTTGCCCGATGGCTTCAAGGACACCGCCGCCTACGTCGTGGTGCTGGTCATGCTGGTGGTCAAGCCGACCGGCTTGTTCGGCGAGAAGCTGAGGAAAAAAGTTTGAGATTCATCTTCAAGACCGATTACGCGCAGGACATCAAGCTGGCCAAGCACGGCGGGCATGTCTTCTGGTACAGCGCACTGATGCTGCTGCTGGTCGCGGCGCCCTGGCTGGTGCCCGAGTACTGGCTGGCGCAGCTGACCTTTGTGCTGATCTATGCCATTGCCGGCCTCGGTCTGATGCTGCTGGCCGGCTTTACCGGCCTGTTCTCGCTCGGTCATGCGGCTTTTCTCGGCGTCGGCGCCTACACCCAGGCGGTGCTGACCAATGCCGGCCTGCCGTTTCCGCTGGCGCTGGCCTGTGCCGCCACGCTGTCGGCGGCGGTCGGCCTGGTGGTCGGTTTGCCGGCGTTGCGGGTCAAAGGCATCTACCTGGGCATGGCGACGCTGTCGTTCGGCTTCATCGTCGAAGAAGTGCTGGCGCGCTGGGAATCGGTGACCGGCGGCAACGCCGGCATTCACATCAAGAACCCGGATATTTTCGGCTGGACGCTGAACTCCGGTGAAGCGTTTTATTTTCTTTGTCTGCTGATCACCGTTCTGGCGACGCTGGGCATCCTGAATCTGCTGCGTGCCCCCACCGGACGCGCGTTCGTCGCCATCCGGGATTCCGAGATTTCGGCGCAAAGCATGGGCATTCACCTGGCGCGCTACAAGACGCTGTCGTTTGCGCTGTCGGCAGCGCTGGCCGGCATCGCCGGCGCCCTGTACGCGCACAAGCTGCAATTCATTTCGCCGGATCAGTTCAACATCCTGCAGTCGATCGACCTGCTGCTGATGATCGTGATCGGCGGCCTGGGCTCGGTGCATGGCGCCTTCCTGGGCGCCATCTTCCTGATCACCATGCCGCAGGCCATCGCCATGATCAAGGACTATCTGCCGCCGACCATCGGTCAGGCGCCGGGTCTGCAGGGCCTGGTGTATGGCCTCGTGCTGGTGGCCTTTGTGCTGTTCGAGCCGCAGGGCTTGTATGGCCGCTGGCTGAAGATCCGCACCTATCTGCAGATGTTCCCGTTCTACCGCAAGGGCATGTTCAAGCGGCAGAAGACTTTCCAGAAATCGGATAGATTGAAATGACCCCCGCGAACGACATTCTTCTATCGGCCAAAAACCTGAGCGTGCGCTTCGGTGGCGTGCTGGCGGTCAACAAAGTCGGCTTCGACGTCAAGCAGGGCGAGGTGTTCACGCTGATTGGCCCGAACGGTGCCGGCAAGACCACGGTCTTCAATCTGATCAGCCGCATCTACACGCCGACCACCGGCGAGATCGATTACCTGGGGCCCGAGGGCGTCATCGCCTTGACCGGGCAGCCGCCGCAGAATGTGGCCGCGCTGGGGATTGCGCGCACGTTCCAGAACATCGAACTGTTCGAGCACGCCACGGTGCTGCACAACCTGCTGATCGGCCGCCATACGCAACGCAAGACCGGGCTCTGGCAAGACCTGTTTTTCACCCGGACGGCGCGTGAAGCCGAACTGCATGCGCGCGAAAAGGCGGAGGAAGTGATCGAATTTCTCGATCTGCAGCATCATCGCGACGCCATGGTGGCCGGCCTGCCGTATGGCGTGCGCAAGGTGGTTGAAATGGCCCGGGCGTTGTGCACCGAGCCCAGGCTGCTGCTGCTCGATGAGCCCTCCAGCGGCCTGAATGTCGAGGAAACCGAGGACATGGCGTTCTGGATTGCCGACATCAAGAACGACCTGGGCATCACGGTGCTGATGGTGGAACACGACATGACGCTGGTCTCCCGGGTCTCGGACCGGGTGCTGGCCATGAACCAGGGCGAGGTGCTGGCCATGGGCACGCCGCGCGAGGTACAGAACGATCCGGGTGTGATCGAAGCCTACCTCGGCTCGGTCGATGACGTGTCTTCCCTGCGCAGGAAAACCGCATGAACGACTTCCCAGCCACTATCAGCGATTCACCGGTGCTCAAGCTGCTCAACGTCGAGAGCGCCTACGGCCCGATCAAGGCCATCCGCGGCATCAGCCTGCAGGTTCGGCGCGGCGAAATTGCGACCGTGCTCGGTGCCAACGGTGCCGGCAAGACCACGATTCTGAAAACCATCTCCGGCATCATCGATCCGCGCAAAGGCTCGATCGAGTTCAAGGGCCAGGACATCACCGCCCGGGACCCGGCCTTCATCGTGCAGCAGGGTTTGAGCCATGTGCCGGAAGGGCGCGAGGTGTTCCCGCTGCTGAGCGTGCGTGAAAACCTGCTGATGGGCGCCTATACCCGCACGGACCGGGACGCTGTGGCCAGGGACATGGAAGGCGTCTACCAGTACTTTCCGATCCTGCACGAGCGCGCCATGCAGGATGCCGGCCTGCTGTCGGGCGGACAGCAGCAAATGCTGGCGATCTCGCGCGCGCTGATGGCCAATCCGGTGCTGATGCTGCTCGACGAACCCAGTCTGGGCCTGTCGCCGAAACTCACGAAGGAGATTTTCGAGATCGTGGTGCGCATCAACCGCGAACGCGGCACCACCATCTTGCTGGTTGAGCAAAACGCCAACATGGCGCTGAATGCCTCGGACTACGGCTACGTTCTGGAGAACGGCCGCATCGTCATGGAAGACACCTGCGAGCGCCTGCGCGAGAAGGACGACATCAAGGAGTTCTACCTCGGGATCAAGGAAGACGGCGTGCGCGGCGAGCGGCGCTGGAAAAAGAAGAAGACCTGGAGATAAACCGATGACTCAGCTCTGGGACCTCAGCAACATCCAGCCGAATCGCGAGATCGTGCTGCCGGGCGAAACCATTCCGGCGATGTTCTGGAACGCGGTGAAGCAGCGTGGCCCGAATGTCTGGCTGCGTCAAAAACACCTGGGTTTGTGGCGCAGTCAGACCTGGGACCAGACGGCGCAGGCCGTGCGCGAGATTGCCGGCGGCCTGATGAGCCTGGGCTTTGCCAGGGGTGAATGCACTTCGATCCTTGCCAACACCGTGGTGGAATGGGTCTGGGCGGATCTGGCGGTGCTGTCCTGCGGTGGCGTGTCCAACGGTATCTATCCGACCGATGCCGCGTCGCAGGTGCACTACCTGTGCGAGGACTCGCGCACCACCATCTTGTTTGTCGAAGACGATGAGCAGCTCGACAAGGCGCTCGAAGTGCGTGACCGCTTGCCCGGTCTGCGCAAGATCGTGGTGTTCGACATGGAAGGGCTGCACAAGCTCAGCGATGCCGGCGTCATCGGCCTGGATGCGCTGCGCGCGCTGGGGCGCGAGTACCTGGCGCTGCACCCGGACGAACTGCAACAACGGGTTGCCGCCTGCCAGCCCGAAGACCTGGCGATTCTGGTCTACACCTCCGGCACCACCGGCAAGCCCAAGGGGGCCATGCACCTGCACGCCGGGCTGGTTTACACCGTGCGCGGCTACAACACGCTGGTGGCACAGGATGAGCGCGACGAGCGCATGTGCTTTCTGCCGCTGTGCCACATTGCCGAGCGCATGGGCGGCGAGTACTTTGCCCTCTACACCGGCACCAGGCTGAATTTTGTCGAGAACCCCGAAACCATCCCCGAGAACGTGCGCGAGATCGCGCCGACCGTCTTTACCGCCGTGCCGCGGGTCTGGGAGAAGTTCTATTCAGGCGTCATGATCTCGCTGAAAGAGGCCGGCGCCGTCCAGCAGGCGGCCTACGCCTGGGGCATCGGCGTCGGCACGGCGATTGCCGACAAAGTGCTGGCCGGGCAAGCGGTTAGCGGCTGGCTCAAGTTCAAGTTCGTGCTGGCGCAGTGGCTGGCCCTGAACAATGTGCGCAAGCTGATCGGCATTCACCGCGCCCGCTTCCTGGTCACCGGTGCGGCGCCGATCTCGCCCGATCTGGTGCGCTGGTACCTGGCACTGGGTGTGCCGATGCTGGAAGTGTGGGGCATGACCGAGACCTGCGGCGCCTCCACCGGCGTGCCGGCCGACAAGATCAAGCCGGGCTCGATCGGGCCGGCAGCCAGCTTCAACCAGGTCAGGCTGGACCCGGCCACGGGCGAGATTCTGGTGCGCGGCAGGAACGTCTTTGCCGGCTACCTGAACCTGCCAGAAAAGACCGCCGAGGCGATTGACGCGGACGGCTGGCTGCATACCGGCGATGTCGGCGTGATGGATGCCGACGGCTACTTCCGCATCACCGACCGCATGAAGGACATCATCATCACGGCCGGCGGCAAGAACATCACGCCCAGCGAGCTGGAAAACGACCTGAAGTTCTCGCCCTACATCACCGATGCGGTGGTGATCGGTGACAAGCGCCCCTATCTGACCGCGATCATCATGATCGACCAGGAAAACGTCGAGAAGTATGCGCAGGACCAGGACGTGCCGTTCAGTAACTACGCGTCGCTGACGCGCAGCCCGGAAGTGCAGGCGCTGATTCAGGCCGACCTCGACCGCGTCAACAAGAAGTTTGCCCGTGTCGAGCAGATCAAGAAGTTCTTCCTGCTGGAAAACCAGTTGACGGCGGAAGACGAGGAACTCACCCCAACCATGAAGCTCAAGCGTAAACTGGTGGAAAAGAAATACGCCGCTCAGATTGAGGCCATGTATCGTTGATTTTTTTAAGGAGACAGATGATGAAGCCAAGTTCAGTCCTTGCACTCGCCACCCTGGCCTTTTCGGCCAACGTGTTTTGCGCCCAACAGGGCGTCAGCGATACCGAGATCGTGCTCGGTTCGATCCAGGATCTGTCGGGGCCGCTGGCCGGCTTCGGCAAGCAGGACCGTCTGGGCATGATGCTGGCAGTCGATGAAATCAATGAGCAGGGCGGCATCAATGGCCGCAAGATCAGGCTGATTGTGGAAGACTCAGGCTACGACCCCAAGAAAGCGGTTCTGGCGGCGCAAAAGCTGGTTAATCAGGACAAGATCTTCATGATGATGGGCCACATTGGCACGGCGCAGAACATGGCCGCGATGCCGGTCCAGTTCGAGAAGAACGTCATCAACTTCTTCCCGGTCACGGCGGCGCGCGAAATGTACGAGCCTTTTCACCGGCTCAAATATTCATTTGCCGCCACCTACTTTGACCAGATGCGCCGCGCCGTGCCGAAAATGGTCAAGGACAAGAGCATCAAAAAGGTTTGCACCATTTACCAGGATGACGACTTCGGGCTGGAAGTGCTGCGCGGCGGTGAAGCCGGCCTGAAAACCATCAACATGGACTACACCGAGAAGACATCCTTCAAGCGCGGCGCGACCGACTTTTCTTCGCAGGTGGCGAAGATGAAAGCGGCCGGCTGTGAGCTGGTGGTGCTGGGCACCATCATTCGCGAAACCATCGGCACCATTGCCGAATCGCGCAAGACCGGTTTCAACCCGGTGTTCCTGGGCTCCAGTGCCGCCTATACCGACCTGATCCACAAGCTGGGCGGCAAGGCCATGGACGGGCTGTACGCCATGATGACGGTGCAAAACCCCTACACCGATGAAGCCTCACAGCCGATCCGCTTCTGGGCCAACAAGTACAAGACCAAGTTCAATGAAGACCCGGCCGTGTTCTCGGTCTATGGCTACATCATCATCAACACCTTCGCCAATGCCGCCACCAAGGCCGGCAAGAACCTGACCACCGACAGCTTCATCAAGGTCATGGACACGCTGTCACTCCCCACGGATATCTTTGGCAGCGCACCGGCCACGTTCTCGCCAACCAAACGGCTCGGCAGCGACGCGTCGCGCCTGTCGCAGATTCAGGACGGCAAGTGGAAGGTGGTGGGGCCTTACATCGATGATTCGGCACCGGCCAAGAAATAGCCGTCATCCCCTTTGAAAAAGGCCACCTTCGGGTGGCCTTTTTGTTGACCCTGCGTTGCGGACTGGCGCCAGGCCAGACTTTCTACCCAGAGTTTCCACCGATCGCTATTCAGATTTGCCAGCCCTTATGTGCGATAGCGAACAGAGACTGGCAGGCTTAGTCACTATGGTCCAAGCTGACTGGTCAAATCTCGCCCGCAGGTTCGCCTTTTTTGCGTCTTTGGTGCCAGTGCGATCATCAGGTTGAATCTGTCTTGAAAACGACTCACAAAATCTTTGGCTTGTTTGCGGGCGCGGTCCTGCTGCTCGCGCTGGCGATCGCCCTATCGTTCTGGACTTTCAGACAGACCGAGCAAGCAGCCCAGGCACGCAAGCAGACCTTCGTGATATTGAGCAGCGCGAACGACCTGCTATCTGCGTTGAAGGATGCCGAGACCGGCCAGCGCGGCTATTTGCTGACCGGGGACAAGGCCTTTCTGGAACCGTATCTGGTGGTGCGCGATAGCGTCGAAGGCCATCTGAAAGATTTGCGTCACCTGACCCTGGTCCGTGCGTCCCGGCAACACCTGGACGCAGTGGCCCCATTGATAGAAGCCAAATTGGCCGAATTGTCTCGCGTCATCGAATTGCAGCGCAACCACGATGAAGCTGCCGCAGCGGCACTGGTGCGCAGCGGACAAGGCAAACGCCTGATGGACTCAATTCGCGTCGAGATGCGCGGCTTCGTCAAGCAGGAGGAAAGCGCCCTGGGGCAGTACGATGCGGTGTTTCTGTCGAACCTGCGCCTGCTGTTTATCCTCATCGTTGCCGCCAGCGCGTTTACGCTGCTGTTTGCAATCGCGTTCGCCTATTTGATTTATCAGTCGACGCAGCAGCGCATCAGGAATCTGGTTCATCTGGAGACACGGCATCTGCTCGAAATCCAGGAGCAGACGAATAAGCAGCTGCAGCAGGCTAACGCCACATTGCAGATCAGCGAAGAAAAGCTTGCCGTGACACTCCACTCGATTGGCGATGCCGTGGTCGCCACCGATGCGCAGGCGCGGGTGACGCTGCTCAATCCGCTGGCCGAGCGGCTCACCGGCTGGACTCAGAGCGAAGCCATGGGTCGCCCGGTGGACGAGGTTTTCCGCATCATCAACCAGGAAACCCGGCAACCCGCGAAGATCCCGGTCATCGCCACCCTGGCGCATGGCACGATCCAGGGTCTGGCCAACCACACCATTCTGATCGCGCGCAATGGCAGCGAACGCGCGATTGCCGACAGTTGCGCACCGATTCGTGACCGCGACGCGAAAGTGGTCGGCGCCGTGCTGGTGTTCCGCGATGTCACCGAGGACTATGCGGCGCAGCATACTCTGGGCGTGCAGCGGATCGAGCTGGAGATGCAGAACGAGGAGTTGCGCCTGTCGCAACAGGCACTCGACACCTCGCGCGGGCGCTACTTCGACCTCTACGACCTGGCACCGGTCGGCTATTGCACCTTGAGCAAGCAGGATCTGATTGTGGAGGCCAACCTCACCGCCGCCACCATGCTGGGCGTCGCCCAGGGCACGCTGGTCCAACAGCCGATTTCCCATTTCATCGTCAAGAGGGATATTGACAGTTACCACTTGCTGCGCAAGCAGCTTTTCGAGACCGGCGAGCCCCAGGCGTGCGAATTTCGAATGCTCAGGAATGATGGCTCGGAGATCTGGGTGCATGTGGCCGCCACCGCCGCGCATGATGGCGACGCGCCTGTGATGCGCATCGTCATGAGTGACGTCACGGCGCGCAAGCAGGCCGAAGCGGCACTGCTCAAGGCCGGTGCGCTGCAGAGCGCAATATTCAACAGCGCCAATTTTTCCAGCATCGCCACTGACGCCAAGGGCGTGATCCAGATTTTCAACGTCGGCGCCGAGCGCATGCTGGGCTACGCCGCCGCTGATGTGATGAACACGATCACGCCGGCCGACATCTCCGATCCGCAGGAAGTGATCGAACGCGCCAAGACCTTGAGCGTCGAGCTCGAAACCCCGATCGCACCCGGCTTCGAGGCCCTGGTGTTCAAGGCCGCGCGCGGCATCGAGGACATCTACGAGCTGACCTACATCCGCAAGGATGGCAGCCGCTTCCCGGCGGTGGTGTCGGTCACGGCGCTGCGCGATGCGCAGGACACGATCATCGGCTACCTGCTGATCGGCACCGACAACACGGCGCGCAAGCTGGCGGAAGAGGCCTTGCTCAAGGCTGGAGCGCTGCAGAGCGCGATTTTCAACAGCGCCAATTTCTCCAGCATCGCCACCGACGCCAGGGGCGTGATCCAGATCTTCAACGTCGGCGCCGAGCGCATGCTGGGCTACACCGCCCTGGAGGTGATGAACAAGATCACGCCAGCCGCCATCTCCGACCCGCAGGAGGTGATCGAGCGTGCCAAGACACTGAGCAGTGAGCTCGGAACCCAGATCGAACCGGGCTTTGAAGCCCTAGTGTTCAAGGCCGCACGCGGCATCGAGGACATCTACGAGCTGACCTACATCCGCAAAGACGGCAGCCGCTTCCCGGCGGTGGTCTCGGTCACGGCGCTGCGCGACGATCAGAATGCCATCATCGGCTACCTGCTGATCGGCACCGACAACACCGCGCGCAAGCAGATCGAAGCCGAGCAGAAGCTGCTTGACCAGCGTCTGCGCGACCAGCAGTTCTACACCCGCTCGCTGATCGAATCCAACATCGACGCGATCATGACCACCGATCCGTCGGGCATCATCTCCGACGTCAACAAGCAGATGGAAGCGCTCACCGGCTGTACGCGTGACGAGCTGATCGGCGCGCCATTCATGGATTACTTCACCGATCCGGAGCGGGCCAGGGCCGGCATCAAGCTGGTGCTGAGTGAAAAAAAGGTCTCCAACTACGAGCTGACCGCGCGCGCCCGGGACGGTACCGAAACCGTGGTGTCCCTCAACGCGACCACCTTCTACGATCGGGACCGGAAGCTGCGCGGTGTGTTCGCCGCCGCGCGCGACGTCACCGAACGCAAACTTCTTGATCAGGTGCTGCAGGAAAAGAACGTCGAACTCGAGGGCGCCAAGTCGGTGGCGGAAAAAGCCAACCTCGCCAAATCGGATTTCCTCTCCAACATGAGCCACGAGATCCGCACGCCGATGAATGCCATCATCGGCATGTCCCACCTGGCGTTGAAGACCGAGCTGACGCCGCGCCAGCGCGACTACATCAGCAAGATCCAGGGTTCCGGGCGCCATTTGCTCGCCATCATTAACGACATCCTCGACTTCTCCAAGATCGAGGCCGGCAAACTGACGGTCGAGTACACCGAGTTCGAACTCGAAAAAGTGCTCGACAGTGTGGCCACCCTGTTCGCCCAGAAAACATCCGCCAAGGGGCTGGAACTGGTCTTCGATGTCGACAAGCGCGTGCCGCGCAAGCTGATCGGTGATCCACTGCGGCTGGGTCAGATCTTTATCAACTACTGCAACAACGCTGTCAAGTTCACTGAACACGGCGAAATTGACATTGTCATTCGCCTCCAGGAGCAAACCGACAAGGATGTGCTGCTGCATTGCGCCGTGCGCGATACCGGCATCGGCCTGACCAAGGACCAGATGGGGCGCCTGTTCCAGAGATTTTCGCAGGCTGACACCTCGACCACGCGCGAATTTGGTGGCACCGGGTTGGGATTGGCGATTGCCAAGAAGCTGGCCGAACTGATGGGCGGCGAGGTCGGCGTCGACAGCGAACCCGGCAAAGGCAGCACCTTCTGGTTCACGGCCCGCCTGGACAAGGGCGTTGGCCAGCAGCGCAAGCTGGCGCTGTCGGGCGACTTGCAGGGCAAGCCGGTGCTGGTGGTCGACGACAACGAGAACGCGCGCCTGGTGCTGGACGACTTGCTGCGCAATATGAGCTTCAAGGTCGACCAGGCGGAATCCGGCACGGCAGCCATAGCGGCGGTGCAGCGTGCCCAGGCGCGGGGGACGCCTTACGAGATCGTGTTTCTGGACTGGCAGATGCCGGGCCTGGACGGCATCGAGACCGCCAGGCGACTCGGCGCGCTTGCGCTCAGCCACCGACCGCACATGATTCTGGTGACCGCCTACGGCAGTGAAGAAGTCGTCAAGAACGCGGAAGCAACGGGCATTGCGGAGGTGCTGATCAAGCCGGTCAGCGCTTCGGTGCTGTTCGACAGCGTGGTGCGCCAGCTCGGGGGAATCGCCGATGGCCCTCGAACCGTCGGCGACGCGCCGACCGGCACCTTCGAGCAGCTCGCCGGCATCCGGGGCGCCCGCATCCTGTTGGTTGAAGACAACGACCTGAATCAGGAGGTCGCGATCGACTTGCTGCACGATGCCGGATTCGCCGTCGATCTGGCTGACAACGGTCAGATCGCGCTGGACAAGGTGCGGGCCACCGATTACGACATCGTGCTGATGGACATGCAGATGCCGGTGATGGACGGCATGACGGCGACCCGGGAAATCCGCAAGGATGAGCGCTTCAAGGACCTGGCGATCGTGGCGATGACCGCGAACGCCATGCAGGGCGACCGCGACCGCTGCATCGCGGCGGGCATGAACGATCATGTGGCCAAGCCGATCGAACCCGAAGTCTTGTGGCAAGCGCTGCTGAAATGGATCAAGCCGCGGCAAGTGACGCCATCGGTCACCATGCCGAAGCCCGCGACGCTGCCAGATGCCGACTTGCCGTCCGGCATTGAGGGGCTGGACATCCCCCAGGGCTTGCACCGCGTGCTGGGCAAGAAATCACTCTATCTCTCGATGCTGCGCAAGTTTTGCAGAGGACAGAAGTCCGCGCCCGCGGCCATCGTCACGGCGCTGGAGGGCAAGGACTGGGACACGGCGGAGCGACTCGCCCATACACTGAAAGGCGTTTCCGGCAATGTTGGCGCCATCGGCCTGCAACCATTGGCGGCGGCGCTTGAGACTGCCATCAAGGAGCGCCGTCCGCGCGACCAGATCGACGCCCGGCTTGACCACTTGAAGACTGCGCTTGCAGCTTTCATCGCCCAGCTGGAGCAGAAGTTGCCCAAAGAGCAGCTCAGGGCCGCCGTCACGGTCGATCAGACAAAACTCAAGACAGTTTGTGACGACCTGGAGGCCCTGCTGGCCGACGACGACTCGGAGGCGGGTGAAGTGCTGGATGTGAATGCGGACCTGCTCAATGCCGCCTTCCCCGACCACTACCGCAGGATTGAGGACGGCATTCGATCATTCGACTTCGAGGCAGCGCTGGCGGCCTTGCGGGCCGCCACTGGAACACCCGGCTGAAAGGGCTCCCATGGACGGACTCGATTTCACCGAAAAAGCCACGATACTGGTGGTCGACGACACGCCAGATAATCTGGCCTTGATGAGTCACCTTCTGCGGGGCCTGTACAAGGTGAAGATCGCCAACGGCGGCGAGAAGGCCTTGAAGATTGCGACATCCGACTCGCCGCCAGACCTCATCCTGCTCGATATCATGATGCCCGGTATGGACGGCTACGAGGTCTGTCGGCAACTCAAGCGCGACCCCAGGACGATGAATATTCCGGTTATTTTCCTCACCGCCAAGGCGGGCCTGGAGGACGAGAAGAAAGGGCTGGAACTCGGTGCTGTTGACTACATTACCAAGCCGATCAGCCCGCCCATCGTCATGGCGCGCGTGAAGAACCATCTGGCACTCAAGACCATGGATGACTTCCTGCGCGACCAGAACAGTTTTCTCGAGCTTGAAGTGGACAAGCGCACGCGTGAAGTGATGGCGATCCAGGACGTGACCATTTTCGCCATGACTTCACTCGCCGAGACACGCGACGTCGACACCGGCAACCATATCCGGCGCACGCAGTTCTACGTCAAGGCGCTGGCCGAAAAATTGAGGGACCATCCGCGCTTCGCCTGGTTTCTGACAGACAGCAACATCAATTTGCTGTTCAAATCGGCACCGCTGCATGACATTGGCAAGGTAGGCATTCCTGACCGCATCCTGCTGAAGCAGGGTCGCCTGGAACCCGTGGAATTCGAAATCATGAAGACGCATACCACGCTCGGCTACGACGCCATGGTGCACGCCGAGCGCTCGCTCGGCATCGACGTCGATTTTCTCTCCGTTGCCAAATCCATCGCCCTGTCGCACCAGGAAAAGTGGGACGGCAGTGGTTATCCCCAGGGTCTGGCGGGCGACGACATTCCAATTCCGGCGCGTCTGATGGCAGTGGCCGATGTCTACGACGCGCTGATCAGCCGACGCGTTTACAAGGAAGGAATGTCACACGAAAAGGCGGTGCTGATCATGATCGAGGGCCGCGGCACGCACTTTGATGCCGACATACTGAACGCCTTCGTCGAGATTCAGGAACAGTGCCGTGCCATCGCGCTACGCTTTGCCGATTCCGACGCCGACATCGACCAGAAAAAGGACTACCTGGTGCAAGCCGGCGCCGCGCAACCCGCGACCGCAAGCCCTTGAATCTGCTATGACGTTGATAGCATGTTGCGCAGGCTCGACAACCGCTAGAGGCATATTCATCAAGACAATGGCGGGATCAAGAACGTTCTGGGGTTTCGCCAGTTCAGCATGCGCGGGCTACAAAGGGCAAAAGCCGAGTTCAAGCTCGTTTGCATGGCGCTGAATCTAGCAGACGTGCTTGTACACCGTGGTCCGGGAGAGCCCCAGTGCACGGGCAGTCTCGGAAATATTGTGTCCGGCCGACACGTACTTCAAGCGAATTTCCCGGCACTTGTGCTGATTTAGCGGGTGACCCCGGCAGCCGTCGCAGACCTCGCCGGCGGTGTCCGGCGCCAGCGCCAGATCATCGAAAGAAACTTCGTCGATGTATTCCATGTTTCTGCGCGCCAGTGCACGCTGCAATACACCTCTGAGCTGGCGGATGTTGCCCGGCCAATCGGCCTTGCGCAAATGGTTGATGGCGGCATCGGTGATGGCGGCGTCCGGGGCCAGTTCATCCATCAGGCGCTTGACGATGGCGGCAAAATCCTGCCGCTGTTTGAGGGGCGGAAGTTTCAGCGTGTAGGCGTTGAGCCGGTACAACAGGTCAGCGCGAAAGTGGCGACTGGCCACCAATTCGGTCAGATCGCTGTTGGTCGCCGAGATGATTTGGACATCCACTTTCTTGCCTGCTTTACCACCGACCGGGCGCACCTCCATGCTGTCCAGAAAGCGCAGCAGCACGGTTTGAACAGCCAGCGGAATATCCGCCACTTCATCCAGAAACAGCGAGCCGCCATCAGCCAGGCGGGCCAGCCCTTGCGCGCCATCATGCCGGGCATCGGTAAAGGCGCCGCGTTCGTGGCCGAAAATCTCGGAGACGAACAAGGCCTCGGGTACGGCGCCGCAGTTCAGTGCGACAAACTCGCCCTTGCGACCACTGAGTTCGTGAACATGGCGCGCCATCAATTCCTTGCCAGTGCCGGTCTCGCCGTGCAGATGAATCGGCATCCGCAGGCGCGTCGCATTTTCGAGGCCGGCCATGGCGTGGCTCAAGCTGGCATCCTGGCAGACAAAGCCGATGTCCTGTTGTTCGCGCACGATTGCGACCTTGGGTGCAACAGCGGCCGGTACCCGCAAACTGCTGGTCACTTGACCGCGCTGGCCGATCTGGCGACACACCATGAAGACACTGCTGCCAGCGCGGTCGCGAATCCGGATGACGCCCCCACGCA
This sequence comes from uncultured beta proteobacterium, assembly GCA_963810395.1. Taxonomy (GTDB): domain Bacteria; phylum Pseudomonadota; class Gammaproteobacteria; order Burkholderiales; family Burkholderiaceae_C; genus Rhodoferax. The sequence continues at coordinate 757,861 of CAWENC010000001.1, forward strand.
TCAGGTTCTCAATGGCGACGCCAAACTTTCCATCAAACAGCGCCTCAAAATGGATGCCGTACCGGGCCGGCAGTCCTGCCAGCAATGTTTGTCCGGGCCGGTTGACGGAGGCGACTGCGCCGTCCCGTGATACTGCAATCAATCCCGATGACAGGGTGTCCAGATACTCGGAACGCGGGTGGAAGGCAAAGATGAAGTGGCCTCCGCTTTCCTGGTAGATCAAACCGTTCTCGACCGTCGCCGCCGCCATTTTGACCAGTGCGTGCGTGTGCTGCTGGCGCACTTCGCTGGAACAGGAGGCGTCGAGCAGGCCCACAACTTCTCCCTTGGCGTTCAGGATAGGGGCGGCCATGCAACTGAGTTGCCCATAATCGCTGAAGTAATGCTCACGCCCATAGATTGCCACGGGTGACTTCTCGAGAATGGCCAGCCCCAGCGCGTTGGTGCCGCTCTCGGGCTCGCGCCAGACACTGCCCGGGATGATCGTCTTGCCGGAGCGGCTGTCGGCGAAATCCTGGTCGCTGACGGTATCGAGGACCACGCCGTCGGGGTCGGCAAACGCGATCAGAAAGTTGGAGCCGGCGATCTGGGCGTACAGATTGTGCATCTCCGCCAGCGCCAGGCGTCTGAGCACCGCGTTGTGTTCGCGCTTTTGCCGCACCTCGGCAAAAGGGATGATGATGTCGCGCGGCTGTGCGCAAGGCGCGAGCCCATAGTCGCGACAGCGCTGCCAACTCGCGGCCACGGCCGGTGTCAAGGACGCCGCTGGAAAGCGATGACCACTTTCTAGCGCGCGGCGCGCGCGCGCGATCCCGGATAACTGCTGCATGTCTCCTCCTTCATGTACTTCGCACGAATGGAACAGATCATTCTAGGGGGAATCCGCAATTCTTCAATGTGCAGAAACTGGACAGTGAAACGGCTTGTGCGTTCATTAGATGGACGAGATCGATCCATCAAAAAACGGCCCCACCCAGTGACAGGGCACACTTGTTCACGTTGGCATGGACTATGCGATGTCTTGACAGATTCGCGGCATGTCGCCGCCACAGGAGACCCACTAAATGAAAGCACAAGTGCTTAAGGCCTACGACGAACAACTGACCGCGAACCAATGGGTTTCGCTGGAGGATGTTCCTGATCCAACCATCACCAAGTCAACCGACGTCATCGTTCGCATCGGCGGCGCCGGCGTCTGCCGTACCGACCTGCACATCATCGAGGGTGTCTGGAAGCCCCACATGGATCCGACCGGCAAGGCGCTGCTGCCTTTCATCATGGGCCACGAAAACGCCGGCTGGATCGAGGCGATTGGCAAGGATGTCGAAAACCTCAAGGTCGGAGACCCGGTCATCGTCCATCCCAAGATCACCGGCGGCACCTGCCTGGCGTGTCGTCGCGGCCACGACATGCATGGTGTGGGAAAGTTTCCGGGCCTGGACTCCAACGGCGGCTATGCGCAGTACCTGGGCACCTCGGAGCGAAATATCGTGCCGCTGCCAAAAACACTGGCGCCGAAGGACGTTGCTCCTTATGCGGATGCCGGGCTGACCGCCTACCGCGCCGTCAAGAAGGCGACACGCCACCTGCTGCCCGGTGAGCGCTGTGTTGTCATCGGCGCCGGCGGCCTGGGCCACATCGGCATCCAGTGCCTGAAAGCAATGTGCGCCGCCGACATCATCGTCGTCGACAAGTCGGAGGCCTCCTTGAAGCTGGCCGGCAAGAGCGGGGCCGACCATCTGATCCTGGCCGACGGCAATGAAGTTGAAGCGATTCTGTCCCTGACCGATGGCCTCGGTGCCGAAGCGGTGATCGATTTCGTCGGTGAAAAGGGAACTACCGCCAAGGGCCTGGCGATGACCCGCGCGATGGGCAGCTACTACATCGTCGGCTATGGCGAGGACATCAAGGTCCCGGCCGTGGATCTGATCATCACCGAGAAGAACATCATCGGCAATCTGGTTGGCAACTGGGCCGAGCTGGTCGAGTTGATGGCTCTTGCCGATCGAGGCCTGGTCAATCTGGCGACGGTGGAATACCGGCTCGCAGACGCCAATCAGGCCCTGAAGGATCTCCACAACGGAAAGATACACGGACGCGCCGTGCTCATTCCTTAAACCACCCCCGCAACCCAAGTACACAAAGAGGAAGACAAATGAAACATTCATCGATTCGAATCCCCACTCTGGCGAAGAAGAAAACCATCCCGGTACTGCTGGGCGCGGTCGCCGCCGGTCTCCTGCAGTTTGGCAGTGTCGGCGCAACGGCCGCCGACATCAGCTACAGCAAATATGGTGACTACGCCAAGTACGGTTCGGCCGCCGACGTGCCCGGCATGTGTTCCTACGAAGCCATTGCGAAGAAGAACTACAAGGGTCGCACCTTGAAGATCATCACCCACGCCGTGCCGGTTCTGGGCGAGCCGACTGACATTCATGCCAAGCAATTCCAGGACTTGACGGGTGCCAAAGTCGATGTGGTTCACATTCCGTTTGGAGACCTTTACCAGCGGGTGATGATTCCGTTCCAGACCGGGCAGGCGGCCTACGACGTGCTGTTCTACCCTTCCCTGTGGATTGGTGATGTGCAAAGCTTTCTGGCACCGGTGCCGGCAGCGTATGCCGCAGCCAGCGGCATGAAGGATGTCACCGCCAACTACCGCGATGTGGCAACCTGGGGCAACCAGATGGTGCAGTACCCGGTGGATGGCGACCGCCACTACATGAAGTACCGCTCGGATGTCTTCAGCAATCCGCAGATGCAGGCGCGCTACAAGGAAAAAACCGGCAAAGACCTGAAGGTACCCGCCACGTGGGAAGAATATAACGACATCGGGGCGTTCTTCTCAGGCTGGGACTGGGCCGGTGACGGCAAGCCGCATTTCGGCAGCGCCGAGGTGACCAAGCGTGACGATCTGATGTTCTCCGCCTTTATCAGCCGGGTTGCGGCTTATGCGAAAAATCCCAAGGTCAAGGGTGGCTTCTTCTTCGATCTGGCGACGATGAAGCCACAGGTCAACAACCCGGGTTGGGTGCGCGGTCTTGAAATGTTCATCAAGGCCAAGGCGGCCTTCCCTCCTGGCGGCACCAATTTCGGTCTGGGCGACGAAATCTTCTCTTTTGGTGGTGGCCAGACGCTGATGAGCTACAGCTGGGATGACGCTTTCATACAGGCCATGGAGCAGGGCAGCCCGATCCGCAACAAAGTCGCAGCCGCCCCCTTGCCTGGTTCCAATGAAGTCTGGAACCGGCTGACCGGCAAGTGGGACCACTTTGATACCCCGAATGCACCGCCCTACATCACCTGGGGCTGGACGTCGGCAGTCGCCAAAGCCTCCAAGAGTCAGGACATGGCCTTTGATTACCTGTGCTTCTTCTCGAATGAAGCCAATGCCGACCTGGACCTGCAGATCGGCCGCTTCGGTATCAACCCCTACCGCAAGGCCCACTTCAACGCCGGGTTCTGGCAATCCAAACTGGGTTGGGACAAGAAAGTTGCCGAAGACTACGTGAAGACACTGGGCGGCATGGATGCCAGCAACAACCGGGTCTTCGATCTTCGCGTGCCGGGCGTCAATCAGTTCATGTCTACACTCGCGAACGGTGTCGCGGAGGCCATGGCGGGACAGAAAACACCGCAGGCTGCGCTCGATGGTGTCGCCCAGCAGTGGACCGATATCGTCAACAAGATTGGCGTGGACAAGGTCCGCGTTGCCTATAAAAATGTGGTGACGCTCGAAGACAAGGGCCGCTGAATCCCGCTCGACATTTGAAGGACACGGTGAAACCGCGCGCGGTTTCACCGTGTCCTTATAACGTTGCTTGTTGCTTCCCTGCGTGCAGCTGGCTCACAAAAAAGAGCCGTGCGCGAACAAAGGTGTTTTCATGGGTGAGACCGGACTGAGACCTTACAAACTTGCCTTCCTGCTGCCAGGTCTGCTGACGCTGCTGGCAATTATTCTGTTCCCCTTGATGTTCACGATCCGGGTCAGCGCGTCGGGTTGGGATGCCATCACGCCGGAGCTCAATTGGGTCGGTGGCAGCAACTATGCCCAGCTCTGGGGCGACGTGCGCTTCTGGCAGTCGCTGGCGCGCCTGGGCGGGATGGCGGTGGGCACGGTGCTGATCCAGTACCTGCTCGGTTTTGCGCTGGCGCTGCTGGTCTGGCGCGACGTCAAGGCGCGGCGCTTTTTCCGCTTGCTTTTTCTGATCCCGATGATGACAACACCGGTCATCATGTCGGTCATCTGGCGCACCATCTTTCACGAATCGCTGGGGCCGGCGAACGATTTCCTGCACCTGATCGGCCTTGGCCCCTACCCCTGGCTGACATCGGGCGGCTGGGCCGTGGTCAGCGTGATGATTGTCGAAATATGGCAATGGACGCCGTTCATGTTCCTGCTGTTGCTGGCCGGTCTGATCAGTCTGCCCCGGGAGCCGTTTCTGGCCGCCGCGATCGACGGTGCGGGACCGATCCGGACCTTCCTGAACGTGACCTTCCCCTTGATGGCAACGGTTTCCATCGGTGCCATCATGATTCGATTGATCGAGGCCTCCAAGCTGATGGAGACGGTTTACGTATTGACCTCGGGCGGCCCGGGCACGGCAAGCGAAACCTCGGGCTACTACATCTATATCAAAGGTCTGCGCGACTTTGACATCGGCTACGCCGCATCGCTCTCCATCACCTATCTGGTCATCATGATTGTTCTTCTCACCCTCATCGGCAAACTGCTGCACCGCGCCATGGTCGGAGGACGCAGCTGATGTCGCGCCTCTACCTGTTCCTGAAATACCTGGCAATAGCGCTCTGGAGCGTCTTTGTCGTCACGCCGTTCTTGTGGGCACTGACCACCAGCTTCAAAACCGCCAACGGGGTCACGGGCGGCCCGACCTACCTGCCCTGGCTTCAATACGAGCCCTCGCTGACCGGATGGAAAAGCCTGTTCGGCGGTGGCGGCGGCATTGACATCGTCAAGCCCTATCTGGACAGCCTGATCGTGACGGCCAGCGCCAGCCTGATCAGCATCATCCTGGGATCCCTCGCCGCCTACGGCTTGTCCAGGTTCACCTACCGCGCGGGCTTTGTCAAGAACGCGGATCTGATTTTCTTTTTCATCTCGCAGCGCATCATGCCACCGATCGTGCTGGCGATCCCGTTCTTCCTGATGCTCAAGTGGCTGGATCTGCTGGACAGCAAGATCGGACTGATTCTGGTGTACGTGGCGCTGCTGCTGCCGATTGCGGTCTGGATCATGGTGGACTTTTTCAACAATGTACCGCGCCAGATCGACGAGATGGCGATGCTCGATGGCTGCACGCCGTTTCAGGCTTTCCTGCGCGTCATCCTTCCCAATTCCCTGCCGGGCATCATTGTGGCCGGAATGTTTTGTCTGATCTTCGGATGGAATGACTTCTTTTTTGCCTTCACACTGACTTTCACAGACACGCAGTTGCTCCCGGTGGCGGTCGTTGCACTGAACTCGTCGGTCACGCCCTGGTGGAGTTTGTCGGCTTCCGCGCTGATCTCGGTAGCGCCCCTGCTGCTGGTGGCCTTTGTGGTCGAACGCTTCTTGTCGCACGGCACGCTCGCCGGCGCCATTCGCTAGGGCATCACCATGAGTCTGCAGCTCTCTGACCTCAGTCTCGCGGTGGATGGTGTGTCCCATCTGGAGGGCGTCAGCGCCAACTTCGAGCGGGGAAAACTGACCACCGTGATCGGGCGCACCCTGGCCGGCAAGACCACGCTGATGCGCGGCATTTGCGGCCTGCAGTCTCTGGACCGCGGGACGCTCCAGCTTGACAGGCAGGACTTTTCAGTTTTGCCGCCCTGGCATCGCGACATAGCGATGGTCTACCAGCAATTCATCAACTACCCCCATCTGAATGTGTTCGAGAACGTCGCGTTTCCGCTGCGCCGCAAAAAACTCGGCGAAACCGTCATCGAGCGCCGCGTGCGTGGCGTGCTGGACAAGGTCGGCTTGACCGGCTTCGAGACGCGTCGGCCTTCGCAACTCTCGGGCGGGCAGCAGCAACGGGTGGCCCTGGCTCGGGCACTGGCACGCGAGGCCGGCATCCTGCTGCTGGATGAGCCGCTGGTCAATCTTGACTACAAATTGCGCGAGCAAATGCGCAGCGAGTTCCGCAGTCTGCTGGCTGATCAGGACCAGACCATCGTCATCTACAACACCACCGATCCGGTCGAAGCCATGCTGCTCGGCGACACGGTAGTGGTCATGCATGAGGGACGCATCCTGCAGATCGGGACACCGGCGGAAGTATTCGATCGTCCGGCTTCGATGCAGGTCGCCGCGGTGGTGAATGACCCGCCGATGAATTTCGTTCAGGGCAGCAGGAGAGAAGGCGCTATTGAACTGGCTGGCGGCGCCCAGATCGAGCTGCCTGTGCACCTGCGCGATCTGGCCGTGGGCGACTACTGGTTTGGCGTTCGTGCCAACGAACTGCGGCTTGGGGAGACATCGGTGATCGGTCAACTTACTTTCTCTGAAGTCTCCGGCTCTGAGACTTTCCTCTATGTTGACTCACCCGTCGGACCATTGACCTTGCAAGTCCAGGGCGTTCACATTCACGATCTGGACTCGAAGTTGGCAATCGGGATTCCGGCCGAGCGCATGTTCGCGTTTGCGGCCGGTGGGCAACGCGCTCTGCTTGCAGCACCCGCCACCGGAGCCCAGCTATGAGCCGCCTTCATCTGTCCCATGTCGGACATTCCTACGGTGAAAGCACGTACGCCTTGAAACCCGCTGATCTGGTTTTCGAGCACGGCCGGACCTATGCCTTGCTGGGACCATCGGGCTGCGGCAAGACCACCATGCTGAACATCATCTCCGGCCTTTTGCAGCCTTCCGAGGGCCAGGTGTTTTTTGACCAGCACGACATGACACAAATTCCGACGGCACAGCGAAATATCGCCCAGGTATTTCAATTCCCGGTGATTTATCAGTCCAAGACGGTTTTCGAAAATCTCGCCTTCCCGCTGAAGTGCCGCAACTGGGACCGGGCACGCATTGGCCCCCGCGTCAAGGAGGTCGCAGAAATGCTAGGCCTGACTTCAAGACTGGCTCGACCGGCACGCGATTTGACCGTGGATGAAAAGCAATTGATCTCGCTGGGGCGGGGATTGGTGCGCGACGATGTGGCCGCCATCCTGATGGATGAACCGCTGACGGTGATCGATCCGCAGATGAAATTCGAGTTGCGTCGCCGCATCAAACAGGCCCATGCCTATGCCCGGATGACGGTCATTTACGTAACGCATGACCAGAACGAGGCGATGAGCTTCGCGGACGAGATCCTGGTCATGAAGGATGGACAGGTGGTGCAGCGTGGCACACCCGAGGAGCTGTTTGAGCGTCCGGCAAACAGCTATGTGGGAACATTCATTGGTTCTCCAGGCATGAACTTTTTGCCGCTCAGGCGTGACGGCGAATTGCTGACACTGGCTGGGCGACCACTTGCGCGTTCCGCCAGGGCGCTACCTGAGGGCGATATCTCGCTGGGCGTCAGACCCGAGCATTTGTCGTTTGTGGATCAGATCGACAAAGACAGTTTTCCGGCATCCATCCTGTCGATTGAAGATCACGGCAGCGTCAGAATTCTTGATCTGGCGCTGGGCGATGCACGCGCACGCATGAAGCTGGCCAGGGAAAAAACCGTCCCGCCGCGCAATTCAGAGATTGCCGTGCGCTTCAATCGATTCTGTTATTACCTGAACGGGCAGCTGATCGCCGACGAAAATGCGGGTTCGCACAGATCGTAGCGCCGCGCTGGCTCTGTGACGATGTAAGCGCCGGAACCGGTAGACGACAACTCGCCGGCTGCCCCAGGAACGCCTTTTGGCAGCCATTACCGAAGTGGCCGCCAAGGAGGCGGCAATCTTTTCGACATACGGGCAAACAGTACTTCCCGGGCATTTCGATAGTGCACGAAGCACCTTCGTTTTTGCGTATTCACTAAGCAAACGATTGTTTGGTATACTGGTTTTGAAAATCGACCAACCGAACAATGAACGCCCCCCGAAAACCCCACACCGACAGCCGGCTGCCGCAGATACTTGACGAGGCCGCCAGGCTGTTTCGCACGCAAGGCTTCAAGGGCACTTCGGTGCGCGACATCGCGCGCGCGGTCGGCATGCTGCCGGGCTCCCTGTACTGCCACTTTGCGACCAAGGAAGCACTGCTGACGGCGGTCTACGTCAAGGGCGTAAAGCAGATTTCCAGTGCGGTGCAGACCGTGGTGGAGCGGCATACCGACCCCTGGGAGCGACTTGAAGCGGCTTGTGTGGCACATCTGGAGGCTATCCTTCGTGACGACGATTACGCCCAGGTGGTGATTCGGGTCCTGCCGGCCGACGCTCCGGTGGCACTGCAAGACCTGATCGAGTTGCGCAACCAGTATGAGGCCTTGTTCATCGCCTTGATCAAGGCCTTGCCCTTGCGCCGCGGCACTGACCGGGGGGCCCTGCGCCTGATGCTGATCGGCGCCCTGAATTGGTCGCAAACCTGGTACCGCCCGAACGGAAAATTCAATCCACGCGCGATTGCGCACAAATTCGTCACCCTGCTGCGCCAGGGTCAGGAGATCCCGGCATGAACCAAATTGTGATCCCCAAGGTGCTGGTCACCAAGATCGGCTTCGACGGTCACGACCGCGGCAGCCGGGTGGTCGCCGCCGGCTTGCGCGACGCCGGCATGGAGGTGATCTACACCCCGCCCTGGCAGGAAATCGCCAGCGTGGTGAAACTAGCCACCGAGGAGGATGTCGACGTCATCGGCATCTCATCGCTGGCAACCGACCACCTGATCGTGCCCGAGCTGATGAGCGCCTTGCACGAAGCGGGCCTGACCGATGTGGCGGTGATTGTGGGTGGCATCGTGCCCGACGAAGACGAACAAATGCTGCTGGCGGCCGGCGTCGCCCGGGTGTTTCACCCGGGAAGTTCGATGGCCGACATTGCCGCTTGCGTGCGCGACCTGACCGTTGCCGGACGCGCGCGCCGGGTAGCCGTTTGAACACGATTAAACCGGGAGATCCTGCAATGAACCAAGCTGTCGACAGCAAGTTGTTATCTGAAGCTGACGCATTTGGCCGGTGGCAACAGGACTACGCCGCCGGCGTTGGCGTCGACAAGACCGTCGTCAACCGCTCCGGCATTCCGATTCAGCCGCTCTACACCGATCATGACTGGAACGCCACCGAGCACGCCGCCGACCTCGGGTTGCCGGGGCAAGCACCCTACACCCGCGGCATCTATGCCACCATGCACCGCGGCAAGACCTGGTCGCAGCGCCAGCTCACCGGCCTGGGCACCCCGGCCGAGTACAACGCGCGCCTGCTGGACGTGCTGGCCAACGGCGCCACGGCGGTTTCGCTGCTGCCCTGCAACTCGGTGTTTCGCGGCTACGACATGGATGAATCGCACATCGAGCTGCTGGGCACCTGCGGCACCGTGATCAACACCAGCGCGCACATGGACCGTGCTTTGCAAGGCGTCGATCTGGCGCGGGTCTCATGCGCCCAGAACGACCCGACGCCATTCACGCTGCTGGCCTTCATGCTGGCCACGGCGCGCCGGCGCGGCACCGACTGGCGCCTGCTCAGCGGCACCTCCAACCAGAGCGACTACCTCAGCCACTACGCCGCCAATCACATGTTTTTCCGGCTGGCGCTGCCGGGTGCGCGGCGCCTGCTGGCCGACCACATCGAGTTCTGCAACCGCTTCCTGCCGAAATGGAATCCGATGTCGGTGGTCGGACAGCACACGCAGCAGGCGGGCGCCACGCCGGCCGAAGCAGTGGCCTTCACGCTCAGTACCGCCATCCAGAACGCCCGCGACTGCCTGGCACGCGGCATGGACCCGGACCAGTTTCTGCCGCGCTTCACGTTCTTCTTCGATGTCTCGATCAGCTTCTTTGAGGAAATAGCCAAGTTCAGGGCCGCCCGCCGCATCTGGGCGCGCATCACGCGCGATCAGCTGGGCGCCAAAGACCCGCGCTCCTGGCGCTTCAAGTTTCACGCCCAGACTTCCGGCGTCGACCTGACGCGCCAGCAGCCGCTGAACAACATTGCGCGCGTCACGGTGCAGGCCATGGCCGGCATCCTGGGCGGTCTGCAGTCGCTGCACACCGACGCCTACGACGAGGCCTTGTCATGCCCGAGCGAGTTCGGCGCCCGCATTGCCATTGCGACCCAGAACGTGCTGCGCGAGGAAGCGCACCTGACCGATGTCATCGATCCCCTTGGCGGCAGCTATTACGTCGAGACACTGACCGACCAGATGCAAGCCGAGATCGAGCGCGTGATGAAGCTTGTGGAAGACGCCGGCGGCATGTACCAGGCGGTGGAGTCGGGCCTGGTGCAAGGCATGATCGGCGAGTCGGCGCGAAGATTTCAGCGCCAAATCGACGCCGGTGAGCAGACCGTGGTCGGTGTCAATGCCTATTGCGTGGAAGAGGACAGCAGCGCCCGACCGATCAACGCGCGCCCGGACCGCGCCAGCATGCAGGCCCTGATCGACGAGTTCAAGGCCTTCAAGGCCGAGCGCTCGCAAGCCGAGGTGCGAGCCGCGCTGGACGCGCTGGCGCGCTCGGCCAATGATGTCAAGGACAACGTTTTCGGCCGTGTCGTCGAAGCGGCGCAGGCCGGTTGCACGCACGGCGAGATTTGCCACACCCTCAGGCGCGAGATGGGCTTTGGCAACGTGCAGGCACTGGTGTGAGTCAGCGACCCCATGGTCACGGCGACTGGACGGCTTCGCCGGCCCTGCTGGCGGGCGACCGGCGTGTGCTGGCGCGCACCATCAGCCAGATCGAGCATGGCGAGATCGCCGCCGGCAGCTTGTCGGCGGCGCTGAAACCTCACCTGGGCCGGGCTCATGTGCTGGGCATTACCGGCGCACCCGGTGCCGGCAAGTCAACGCTGGTGCATGCCATGCTGGGCGAACTGCTGGCGCGGGGCCGGCGGATTGGGGTCGTGGCGGTTGATCCGTCGAGCCCGATCAGCGGCGGCGCGGTGCTGGGAGACCGCGTGCGCATGGGTCAGCACGGCGCCCATCCCGACGTGTTCATCCGATCCCTGGCGGCACGCGGCCATTTGGGCGGCTTGTCGAGCAGCACCGAAGAGATCATCGATCTGCTCGATGTCGCCGGCTTCGACACCATCATCGTCGAGACCGTAGGCGCCGGCCAGTCGGAAGTCGAAATCATGCGCGTTGCCGACACCCGGGTGGTGGCCTGCCCGCCCGGCTTGGGCGACAAGGTGCAGGCCATGAAGGCCGGCATTCTGGAGATCGCCGACGTCCTGGTGGTGACCAAGTCCGACCTGCCCGGCGCCAACGCCACGGCGCGCGACCTGCAAGACATGTTGCACCTGCGCGCGCCCGCAATCGGCGGCCTTTGGACGGTGCCGGTTCTCAACTCCTGCGCCAGTACCGGCGCCGGTGTGGCCGGCCTGATCGATGCGATCGACCAGCACGGCACAGTCGCCGGTCGCGGCCGGCGACTGCAAGCGCGACAGCCGACCAAGACCGCAAGCGTGGCTGAAGATGCGCAGTCGCTGGTAATGCGGCTGGCCGCTGCCGATCCGTTCGCCCGCTCACTGGGCATCACTTGCACCCAGGCCAGCGCGGGCAGCGCCACGGTGACGCTGACCCTTGAGCAGCGCCATCTGAACTTCAACGGCACCTGCCATGGCGGCGTCATCTTCGCGTTGGCGGACACGGCTTTCGGACTGGCTTCGAACTCGCACGGCAAAGTGGCAGCCGGCATTGATGCGCACCTGACCTACCAGAAGGCAGCCCAGGCAGGCGACTGTTTACTGGCCCGCGCTTTTGAGGTTTCCAGATCGCGCAAACTGGCGGTCTACCGGGTCGACGTCAGCCGCGCGGACGGCGCCGTGATCTCAAGCTTTACCGGCACGGTGTACATCACCGGGGTTGCGGTGCCAGCGCCGCCGGCCGCTCAGGAAACGATGTAAGCGGCGGTGCCGGTCGACAGCAGTTCGCCGTTGGCACCGAGAAACTCCATGCGGGTGGACGCCACCCGCGAGCCCAGACGCATCACTTCGGCGCGCAGTTCGAAATAGTCGCCGATGGCGGGGCGCAAATAGTCGACCCGCAGATCGATGGTGCCAAGCTTGCTGAACCGGTGCAAACGCTGCAGCGGTGGCTCGTCCATGTGGCGCGCACCGATGGCGGCCATCACGGCCAGACCGGCAATCGCATCGAGCCCGGCGCTGATGACGCCTCCATGCAGCCGGTTGAAGCTGAAGTGACCGATCAGGTCCGGTTTCATGTCGATGCGACCTCTGACCAGGGTCGGCTTGAGTGTGGTGATTTTCAAGCCCAGCACCTGGTTGAAATTGATCATCTCCTCGAAAATTTTCTTTAAACCGATGACGAACTCAGGTTCGAATTCGATCTCCGCCGGCAGCACAGTCTTTTTAATCATGGCGCCATTCTCACAGACCGAGCTGACGCGAGGCCAACTCCTTCATGATTTCCTCGGCACCGCCGCCAATCATCATGACCTTGACCTCGCGGTAAATGCGCTCGCAGGCAGTGCCGCGCATGAAACCCATGCCGCCCAGAATCTGCACCGCCTGGTCGGCGCAGAACTGCATGGCCTGCGTCGCATGGTTTTTCAACAAGCAGACTTCGGCGACCCACTCCGAATCAAAATTGGGGTCAGATTCCAATTTCGCATGTCCGCTGACGGACAGCGTCTCGCGCGACGCGTCGCGTCGCGGCGAATTTGGAATCTGACCCCAATTTTGATCCGCTCGCGCCGACACGGCGTTGAGCCAGGCGCGCGTCGACTCGATGCGCATCTTCATGTCCATCAATTTGTGGCGGATCACCTGATGGTCCACCAGCGCAGCGCCGAAAGTCTTGCGCTGGCGCGCCCAGGCCAGGGCTTCGTCATAACAGCACTCGGAAGAACCCAGTGCCATGGCCGCCATGGACAGGCGCTCACCGTTGAAGTTGGTCAGGATCATCTTGAAGCCCTCGCCCTCCTCGCCCACCAGATAGCGGGCCGGAACGCGCACGCCGTCAAAGCGCAACTGCGCCGTGTCGGAACACAGCCAGCCCATCTTCTTCAGGGCCGTGCGCGACAGGCCGGGCGCATCGCCCGGCACCATCAGCATGGAAATGCCCGCGGGACCCTTGTTTTTCGGGTCGGTGCGCACCGCCACGGTGATCCAGTCGGCGCGCATGCCCGAAGTGATGAAGACTTTTTCACCATCCACCACATACTCGTCGCCTTCCCGTCGGGCCGTCGTGCGCAGCGCCGACACATCGGTGCCGCCACCGGGCTCGGTGATCGCCAGCGCGGAAATCTTTTCGCCGCGCAATATGGGTGGGATGACCTCGCGCTGCAAGCCGGCACTGCCGTGGCGCAACAGCGGCGGCAGGCCGATGTTGTGGCTGAACAGGCTCGCCAACAGGCCGCCGCTGCCGCCGTAGCGGGCCAGTGCAATGGTCATGGCGTTGCGCAGACCCCATGGCGCGGGTGTGCCGCCAAACTCCTCCGGGTAGCCCAGGCCCAGCCAGCCCAGCTCGGCCGCGCGTTGGTGCAGCCCGCGCGGCAATTCACCTGCCTCCTCCCAGTCGTTCAGGTGCGGGCTGATCTCGGTGCGCACAAAACGCAGCACAGCGTCTTCCAGCAAACGTGCATCGGCTTCGAAATTTTCAGTCATTGACATGCTGACTCCGGGTGAATCGGCGCTTCATGACGAAAACACCTTGGGTGTCCGGGCGCGATGAAAGCCATTGAAAGGCTTGATGGCATCGCGTTGCTGCGCCTCTGCCGAAGCCACACGCATCGGCCAGCCCATGCGCACCTGCGGTCTGGCGCCGTCGATGCGCAGCGTGCTGCCGCTGATGAAGGCTGCCGCCGGGCTGAGCAGAAAGACAATGCCGGCGGACGTTTCGGCCTCGGTGCCGAAGCGCCCCAGGGGCACGGTCTTGGCCATCTCGCGCAACATCGGGCCCATCTCCGGCGGGTAATTGTCCATGCCGCTGGAAGCGATGTAACCCGGCGCCACCGCGTTGACGCGCACCCCATTGCCGGCCCATTCAATCGCGGCGGTTTCGGTGAAGCTGACCATGCCGGCGCGCGCCGCACCGCTGTGCCCCATGCCGGGCATCGAGCCCCACATGTCGGCCACGATATTGACGATGCTGCCGCCGCGTTTGCTCATGCTTTGCAGGTAACACTCGCGCGCCATCAAAAAGCCGCCGGTCAGATTGGTGTTGATCACCGCCTCCCAGCCTTTGGCGGTGATGGCTTCCAGCGGCGTCATGTACTGGCCACCGGCATTGTTCACCAGGCCATCGATGCGACCGTGCGCGGCGACCACGGCGGCCACCGTCTGCTTGACGACTTCTTCCTGCCGGATATCGCAAACGTGAAAGCTGGCTTTTCCGCCGTCCGCCACAATTTCATCCACCACAGTTTGCAGCTTTTCGGGCTTGCGCCCGATCAGCACCGCATGAGCGCCCAAGGCCGCCAGCTCATGCGCCACGCAGCGGCCGATGCCGGAACCGCCTCCGGTCACCAGCATCACTTTGCCGGCGAACAAATCCTTTGCAAAGACAGACCCGTAGCTCATCAACACTCCTTGAAAAACAAAGCCATGGCGGCATCGGTCAACTCATCCAGCGACGCGCCCTTTTTTCGATCGAACCACTGCACCGACCAGTTCAGCGCGCCCAGTATCAACAGCCTTGAGAGCTTCACCGGCGCGCGCAAATGGCCGCTGGCGTGCAGGGCTTGCAGCAGCGGCATCCAGGCCGACTCGTAGGCCACCTGCAGCTTGGCCAGCGATGCCCGTTGCCTGGCACTCAGCGAGCGGTGCTCGTAAAGCATCACCGGGATGAAGTCATTGCCCGGCCCCAACAGCGTGTCGAAGTGCGCGCGAATCAGCCGCCTGATCTGTTCCAGTGGCGCGCCCGCAGTTGACGCAAACTTGGGCGGCGCCAGGGATTCACCTTGCAGAGCCCGGGCCTGCCGCTCTATCGCCGCGTGCATGCCCTCCTCCATCACGGCGTAGAGCAGCGCATCCTTGCTTTTGAAGTGATAAAAGGGGGAACCGCTGTGCATGCCCACAGCCGCCGCGATGTCGCGCGTGCTGGTGGCGTCAAAGCCTTTTTCGCGAAACAGGCGGGCCGCCGCCGTGAGCAACTGTTGCCGTCGGTTGCCGTCGTCGCGCTCATCCTCGGTCTTGCGTGGTCGGCCGCGCGGGCGCCGGGCCACCGGCTCAAGCGCTGCGCCTGGCTCTGGTTTGGTTGACAACAAAGGGGTCTTCATTGCCCCGCAGCATAGCGGGATTCTGTATTTTCAGCAAGCGCTTGCTTTGTGAAAATGCAGCCATGTCCGGATGACAGGCATCTGCTGGTGCGCAGGTCTGCCGGGGACTAAGCCGGCAGATCCAGCTCACCGCGCTTTTCCAGCCGCTTGTAGTAGTAAAGCGAATAGGCAACCGGCGTCAGGATTCCGCCAAAAAGTACCGTCAGCCAGATCCAGACCGGCGCACCCAGCAGCGCCAGCACCAGACAAATGAGCCCGCTCAGCACCATCAGCCAGGCGGCCAGGCGATGGGTCGCGTACCAGACCCGCTCACTCGCCAGCGTCCAGGGCGTGCGCACACCGATATAGAAATTGCGCCGCACTTTCCCCAGCACATTGCCGGTCAATGCAATCAGCACCGAAACGCCGGCAAGTATGGCGCGACCGACGTCGCCAGTACCGGTCAGCGCGGCCCACAGCACGACTGCAAAAAAGTAGCCCGACGCCACCACGATCAGCAGCATCAGGTACCAATAGGTGGGCAGGAACGAATCCACTTCAAATCGTTTCGGTGACAGTCGCGGCAGCAGCGCGAACAAGGCGATCTCGGCCGCCATCAGCCCCGGACCCAGCAGCAGCAGCGCGTAGCGCGAGCCATAGCCGTCCACTGCGCCCTGCGCATTCCAGTGGATCGGCACCTGGCTGGGCAAATGCGGATACGCCGCGAGGAACGCGAGCGCGGCCACCAGCAGCAGAAAAACCGACATCAGGGAATAACGCGTTTTCATTTTTTACCTTTGCTTTTCCCGGTGCCGGCCAGGTCGATTGCCCATGCAATGACATCCTCCAGCACCGTTGTATTGAGTGAATACCAGATGGTTTGCCCGTCGCGCCGGCTGGTGATCAGGTCGGCATCCTTGAGCACGGCAAAGTGATGCGACATCGTGGGCTTGGTCATGTCGAAGCGCCCGGCCAGATCCCCTGCAGTCATTTCGCCTTTGCGCAGCAGCCGCAGGATCTCCCGCCGGCCGGGATCGGCAATCGCCTTGAAGGTGTCATTGCGGGTGCTCATGCGTATTGTCAAAACCGTCTAATTAGATGCATGTCGAAATACTAAAGCGTCGTTGGCGGCTTGTCAAGGGTTCTGGGTGGGCAAGGGCAAGATCAACTTGACATGAGCCTTCCCCGAGCGTTCACCGGATTCGGCGGCACCCGCATCAGGTTCGGCAACCGCTACACATTTGATAGCTGTTCACGCACATTCGACGGGCGCTACAGCCATATTTCCCACCTAAAATGGCTCAAAGCGGCTGCTTGAACAGGCCGGGCCAACACCCCTCGTCAAAACCAATTCGCCGCCATAGAATGCGGCAACAGGGCAACACGCCCGAAGGCACGGGAGGCCAACCACCATGGTGCGAATAATCGTCAGCGACTGCCACCTCTTGGGTGAGCGCCTCCCTGCGGATTTCCTGTTTCAGCTCACGCCTGCCGAGAAGGCCGAGGTGGTCGCAAATTGCGACCACCTTCAAAAGCTCAAATGCCCCATGGTGTTGGTCTCCGCCCAGGCGGGACGACAAGACCGGCAAGCCCGACGCTTGCGTACCAGGGCGCGCAAAGAAGGCGACTAGCCAACAACCCGCGAGCTGAACCCTTTGGCTAGTGGCGAATCTACCCGGAACTGCGACTGAATGCGCGTGCCAGCCGCTCCGGTTCAGGACCGAACAACAAGCAGGAGGCCTCCACCATGAGCATCCCGAACAACGCCATCACTTTTCTAGTCCCCGGTGAAGCCGAGCTGGATGCCGGCGGCACAGTACGCGAAGTGCGCGTGCAAGCCGCGCTGCGCGACGGCAGCGTGGCCACGCATCGGCTGGTGGCGGTGCCGGGGCAGCATGCGGTGCAAATCAGCGTGCGGGATGCGGGCGGCAACACGCTGCAGCTGGTGTTGCACCCGCAGAATGCGCGCGATCTGCTGGCCTCGCAACAACAGCCAGGCCAGCCGCCAGCTGCCAGCCGCGCTGCCCATGCCGCCTCGAATGCCGCCGCACCGAGCGACGGCGAAGTGCTGGTACCGGTGCAGGCGCGCTGGCAAT
Organism: uncultured beta proteobacterium; assembly: GCA_963810395.1. Taxonomy (GTDB): domain Bacteria; phylum Pseudomonadota; class Gammaproteobacteria; order Burkholderiales; family Burkholderiaceae_C; genus Rhodoferax. The sequence continues at coordinate 775,264 of CAWENC010000001.1, forward strand.
TGCCCGCCAGCCTGGCCGCGGCGGACGGCACGCCCGGCCAGCGCAGCCTGTTTGGCGACCTGGTGTTTGGCGCGCTCAAGCTGATCGGCCTCGATGTGTACGGCGCCGCTGTCGGTGCCACTGCACAGCAGGTCATCAAGTGGCGCGACGACAGCGTGACCGAGGGCGTCTACCGGCTCAAGCGTGATCGCCTGGCCTCGCTCAAGGGCACGGCCACCACCCTGCTCGACCGCACGGCCCAAGCGCAACTGGTGCTGATTCACGGCACGGCGGTGGACACCACATCGACCTTTGGCAAGTGGTGGGACGAGCACCCGGGCGTGATCCGCCAGGTCTTCGATGCGTACCAGGATCAGGTCTATGCGCTGGACCATGCCACGCTCGGCCGGAGCCCGATCTTTAACGCCCTGACGCTGGCCAGGGCGCTGCCGGCGAATGCCAAACTGCACCTGGTCACGCATTCGCGCGGCGGCCTGGTGGCGGAGGTGCTGGTGCGTGCCTGCGCCGGCATTGGCGACACCGACCTGGCTTTTTTTGCAGACGTCAATGCGACTGCCGACGGGCGAAACTACAGCGCCTACCGCAGCGAGCTGGCTGCCCTGCGCAATGAATTGCGGGGCAAGAACATCAGCGTTCAGCGCGTGGTGCGCGTGGCCTGCCCGGCGCACGGCACCTATCTGGCGTCGGGCCGGCTGGACGCCTACTTCAGCGTGCTGGCCTTCCTGCTTGAAAGGGCTATCGGTCCACTGGGCGACGATATGGCCAAGTTCCTGCAGGCCGTGGCGAGCCGGCGCATGGACCCGTCCGAGCTGCCCGGCCTCGAATCGATGGTGCCGGGCCGACCGATGGCGCTTTGGCTCAACCGCCCGGGCGCAGCCGTCAACGGCGACTTGCGCGTGGTGGCGGGCGACGTCGAGCCGAGCCTGCTGGAGGCCTGGATTCGCACCCTGGTGGCCTATGCGGTGCATCCCCTGTTCATGGGCGACAACGATCTGGTGGTGAACACCAGCGCGATGTATGGCGGTGCCGTGCGCAGCGGCCCGGCCTTGTTTCTGCTGGACCGCAGCCCGCACACCGACCATTTCCACTACTTCAGCAACGACAGCACGGCCAATGGCGTCGGCAACGCGCTGCTGCTGGAATCACCGCCCGATTTCGCACCGATCGGGCCGCTGTCTGCTGCCGGCCAGGACAGCACTGGCTTGCGCGAATTGCGGGCGCCGCGCGTGGCGCTGGCGGACGACGGCAAGCGCCCGGCGGTGGTGGTCTTGCCGGGCATTCTGGGCAGCAACCTCAAGTCGGCCGAGCAGCGCGAATGGTTTGTGTTGTTGCGCATGCTCGGGCTGATCGACCGCATCCAATGGGGCGACGACGGCAGCGGCATCGAGCAGGACGGTCCGATGGAGGCTTATTACGGCGACCTGATGGATTACCTGGGTGAAAGCCATCATGTCGAACCCTTTGGCTACGACTGGCGCGCACCGCTGGAAGCCAGCGCGGCCCGCCTGGCTGATTTGCTCAAGACACTGCTGGCGCAGCGTGACAACAGCCAGCAGCCAGTGCGCCTGCTGGCGCACTCCATGGGCGGCATGGTGGTGCGGGTGATGATGCTGCGCCACCCCGAGGTGTGGCAACAGTTGCTGGCGCACCCGGACGCACGCCTGGTGATGCTGGGCACGCCCAACGGCGGCTCCTGGGCGCCGATGTCGATCTATACCGGCGACGACCGGTTCGGCCGTTTGCTGGCCAGCCTGAATGGCTTGTTCAATGACCATGCCTCGCGGCAGAAGATGGCAGGCTTTGAAGGCCTGCTGCAACTTGCCGCCGGCCTGCAAGACCCGCAATACAAGCTGGCCAACAGCGCCGTGTGGCAACAACTGGCCGCACTGGATCAGGCGGCAAACACTGGCGGCCCCTGGCACGACTCCCTGGAAGCCACAGAACGCAAATCGTTTTATCAGTGGGCCATTCCCGAGTCAGCGGCGCTGACCCGCGCCGCCAGCCTGCGCAAGGAGCTGGATGCTCAGGCACTGGCGCTGGGCGATGCCGCCGCCCGCATGGCGCTGGTGCTGGGCGAGAGCGATGCAACCCCCTGCGGCCTGGCCAGCGACCCGCAACAGGGCGTTGATTACCTGTACACCGCCGAGGGCGACAGCCGTGTCACCTGGGCATCGGCCTGCCTGCCGGGTGTGCGCAGCTGGAAAGTGGGCTTTGCGCATGGCGATTTGCCCAAGGCCACGCGCCACTTTGCGGCGTACCTGCAGCTGCTCCAAGGGGTCGCCCGGCCCGACCTGCCGGAGTACCTGCCGGCCGCCCCGCGCGGGGCTGCCGCGCAAGCCGCGGTGTCGTGGCGCGGCCGTCTGCGCGATGCCGCCGACCCCGGTCTGGTGGACCAAAGCAGCCTGCTGGACGCCGCCATGGGCGCCGCCACCGTTGCGCCGCTCGGCCTGGTGCCCCGCCTGCCGATCAGCGCGCCGCTGCGGGTCCAGGTGACGCACGGCGACTTGAAGTTTGTGCAGGAGCCGCTGTTGCTGGGCCATTCCTCTTCTCTGGCGCTGTCGGGTTCCGAGGCGGCAGTGAACCGCATCATGGGCCATGCCCTGGATGACGCCTTGAAGGCCGGGCTGTACCCGGACCGCGTCGGCGAGCATCAGGTATTCGTCAAAACCCAGGAGGACAGTGCCAACCCCTGGGGGCTCAAGCGGCCGGTGGCGGTGGTCGTGGCCGGCCTGGGCAACGAGACCGAGCTCAAACCGGGCCTGCTGCGTCTGACCGTGCGCCGGGCGGTGCTTGCCTATGCCCAGCACGCGGCGCAAGCGGCCGCAGACCAGGGCCAGCCGGCGCCGACAAGCCTGCGCCTGGCCATGACCAGCATTGGCAGCGGCAGTGCCCTGTCGGTGGGCGATGCCGTCAGCGCCGCGGTGCAGGGCGTGCTGGAGGCCAATGAGGCAATTGCCTCGGGCCAGCAGCACCGGCCGTGGCCACAGGTCGCGGAGCTGTGCTTCATCGAGCTGTACCTGAACCGCGCGACCGAGGCCTGGCACACACTGAACGACGCAACAAACAGCCGTGCGCTCAACATCAGCCTGGACAGCAGCCTGCTCGAGGGCCATGGCGGGCAGCGCAAGCCGGCGGGCTTGAGTTATCGCGGTGCGAGCTATGACCTGGTGCGCGTCACCCAGGGCGGCACACCCAATGACACGCTGGAGTACGCGCTCTATACGTCACGCGCCAGGTCGGAAGTGCGCTACCAGCAAACCCAGCGCCCGCTGGTGGATCAGCTGATCGCCATGGCCGAGGGCAACCCGCGCCACGATGCCGCGCTGGCGCGCAGCCTGCACCGCCTGCTGATCCCCCAGGAGCTGCGGGCCTACCTGGGCAATGCCGGCAATCTGGTGCTGGAGCTCGACCAGCAGACCGCGCGCTACCCCTGGGAGTTGCTCGATGACAGCGAGCCGGATCAGGGCCAGGCCAGTCATGAGTGGGCGGTGGGCGCGCGCTCCCAGGGTGCCCTGGTGCGGCGCCTGCGGGTGGGTGAATACCGCCGCGCGCCAGCCGACAGCCTGAGCAATGAAGTGCTGGTGATCGGCATGTCGAATCTGTTGATGTTTCAGCACATCGCGCTGAACCCGCTCCCCGCCGTTGCAAGCGAAGTGGATGCGGTCCAGACGGCGCTCAGCGACGCCGGGCTGCAGGTCACGACGCTGCTGGACCGGCGCTTTGATGAGGGCGTGAAAGCGCTGTTGACACGCTCCTGGAAAGCGGTGCATCTGTCGGGCCACGGCATCCGGCTCGAATCGGGCCTGACCGGCATGCTAATTTCGCAAGACGCGGTGCTCGGCCCGGCCGAGTTCAATGCGATGGACATCGTCCCGGAACTGGTGTTTGTCAACTGCTGCCATCTGGGCAAGATCGAGGCCGGCGCTGCGCAAACGTCCCACGGTGCGTTTGCCGCCAGCGTGGCCGGGCAGTTGATCAGCGATGGCGTGCGGTGTGTGGTTGCGGCCGGCTGGGCAGTCGATGATGACGCCGCCAGGGCCTTTGCCCAAACCTTCTACGCCGTGCTTGGCACCGGGAGCAATTTTGGCCATGCAGTGCAAGCCGCCAGAGAAGCCGCACGCCAGGCCAATAGCGCGAGCAACACCTGGGCCGCCTACCACTGCTATGGAGATTTGAACTGGCAGCTTTACCCGCAGAAGGATGGCGTCCAAGCGCCGATGGCGACCAGCGCCGCAGCGGCGGTGGCCACGCCCGATGAGCTGCTGCTGCAACTGGAACGCATCAGCCTCGATGCCAGCGACGCCGACAATAAAAAGCGCGATGCCCTGCAGGATGAGTTGAAGCGCATCGGGGCGCTGCGCACCAGCCCGTACCAGCAGTGGCTGGCCAACGGCGCGGTGGCCGAGGCCTTGGCTGAAGCGTGGAAGAACCTGAACCAGCAGGAACAAGCGATTCGCTGGTACGGCATCGCCATCAGCGCCAGCGACGGCGGCGCCTCGCTCAGGGCGCGCGAGCAGCAACTCAAGCTGCGCGCCCGCCTGCCGGACGCCAGTCTGAAAGACCTCCACGCGGTGGTGCTTGACCTGGTGGCGCTGATCGAGCTGGCGCCCACTGCGGAGCGCTGGCGCATTTTGGGCTCGGCCTACAAGCGCGCTGCGGTGCGGGCCGTGGTCGAACTGCCGGGCAAACGCGAATTCCTGATTGCGCGTTTGACGCAGATGCGAGATGCCTATGCGCAGGCCGCCAGCGTAACGCCCGGCGTTGCGTTCTACCCGGCCTTGCAAAACCTGCAGGCACGATTGCGCCTGCATTGGATGGACAAAACTTTTGCAGCGCCTGCAGCGCATGAAATCTCCGACCTTCGGGCGCTGGTGCGGCTGAACGAGCAACGCGATGGCGCTGACTTCTGCAGCACCGTGACGCAGCCTGAACTGGACCTGATCGAGGCCTTGCTGCGCGGCACGCTACCGGCGCAAGCGGCTGCAATTGCCAGTCAATTTGCTGCCGTGCACCGGCGCGTCGGCCAGCCCCAGCTGTGGAAATCGGTGGCCGATTCGGCCGGCTTCGGGCTAATCAACCAGACGGGTGCCAAAGCCAGCCGACAGAACCGGGTGGGGCGCGATTTGCGCGCCCAGCTGGAAGGCTATGCGGGCCTCAGACCGTGAACGGCGTTTGCGCCAGAAACGCAGCCGCGGCGCCGAGCACAAACAGGTTCGGCGACTGGCTCGCCGGCATGGCGGCGCGGATGCGCGCATGGAAACTGCCGTAGCTGCCCTGGAACGCACCCTGGTTCCAGACCTTCAACAACTTCTCGGTGAAGGCGCCGTTGTGATCGCCATCCATTGAGGTCTGGTTGTCCTGGCAGCCCGAGATCAAGATCACCGCCGGCTTGAAGCTTCCGACCAGCGCGCTGGCGTGCGCCGCCGCGCCGACCTGGGCCAGCGCCGCATCCGGGTCAACGTTGAGCTTGCCGGCAGCCTGGGCAACATCAACTTGCAGCTTGTCGTAAAACGCCTTGTGTTCTCCATACACCCGCATCGCCACCGCGTCCGGCATCAACTTGGCCCGTTGCCCGGGAGGCGGCGGCGGGGGCGGCAATTCACGCGTGACGCTGCCGCTGTGGCAGCTGTCAGACAACACCAGAATGCGCACCCCGGCGGCGAACCGGCTGAGCTCGAAGTACAGCTCGTCGTCAATCAGCTGGCCGTCGTACAGGCACCAGGTCTCGTCTTTCTTGTCGGGCTCGTCGCCATTCACATCCGGCACCTGGCCACCGTGGCCGGAGTAGCTCAGAAAGAACAGGTCGCCGGCCTTCAATGCCTTGGCCGCTCTGCGCATCCCGTCCAGCAGCCTGGCCCGCGTGGCCTTTTTGGTCAGCAGCACAGTGCTCTTCATGCCCCTGGATTTGGCGATGGCCGCCATGTCATTGGCGTCGAACTCACAGGCCGCGAGCGGGCCGTCCCAGCCGGCGTAAGCGCTGGCGCTGACGCCGTTCAGGCCGAGGTGCAGCGAGATCGCCCTGGGCTTGCTGACGGACGTGGCAGTGGTGGTGGCTTTTGTTGCCATGATGTTTTCCCCATTTTGAAACCGTAGCTTGAATTGCCAAGCACTATGAAAACAATAGCTGCTCACGCCCTTTGCACGGGTGCAAGAGCCCGTTTTGCCTTAAAACTTTGAGAAATCAGGCTTGCGCTTCTGCATGAAGGCCGAGAACGCCTCGTGCGCCGCGGGCTGACCCAGCATGCGGGCAAACAGCGCGCCCTCCTCGGCCATGCGCTCGGCCACCAGACCGGCCTGGGCTTTTTTCATCAATCGCTTGGTCTCCATCAGGGAACTCATCGGTCTGCCAGCCAGCTTGCGCGCCTGCAACTGAGCGACGGCGTTGGCTTCGGCCGGCGGCACCACGCGGTTGACCAGGCCCATCTCCATCGCCGCCTCGGCCAGGAAGGGCTCACCCAGCAGCAGCGCCTGCGCCGCACGCTGATAGCCCATCATTTGCGGCACCAGCAGGCTCGATGCCGCCTCGGGGCAGACCCCCAGGTTGACGAAAGGCATGGAAAACGCCGCGTTATCACCGGCATAGACCAGGTCGCAGTGCAGCAGCAAGGTGGTGCCTATGCCCACTGCCGGGCCGCACACGGCCGCCACAATGGGCTTGGGAAAGGCGCTGATGGCGCGCAGGAAGCGCCACGCCGGCGACTCTTCCGAGGTCGCCGGCACGTCCAGAAAATCGGCAATGTCGTTGCCGGCGCTGAAGATCGTCTCGTGCCCCTGGAACACCACGGCACGCACCGCGACATCGGCCTCGGCGCGCAGCAGCGCATCGGCCATGGCGGTATACATGGCGCGGCTGATGGAGTTCTTTTTGTCGACGCGGTTCAAGGTGATGGTCATCACGGCGTCACTGGTGTCAATCAATATCTCGTTCATGTTGTCTTCCTCAAGTTGATGGGGGCAGCGGGGCTGACTGGCCGGTGCGGCGCGCCCAGACCCCGGTTTGTCGCGGCAGATGCCGCTCACTCTTTGTAGTAAACCAGCTGGTGAGTTGTCGCCAGCAGGCTGCCGCACTCGTTCCAGAGCTGCGCGGTCTGATCGAAAAAGCCGTTTCGGTAGCCCTGCCCACGCGCCTGCGCCAGCACAAAGCCGGTGCCGGATTCTGCCAGTTGCGCCGGCCCGGCATGAAAATAGACCGTGAGCGACACCGTGCCCGCCGGCACCATCAGCGCCCGACGCAGCCAGACGCGGGGAAAGAAGCCATCCGCCTTGGCCACCAGAGACATGAAATCGAGCGGACGCGGCGGATTGTCACGAATCCAGAGTTGTGTCAGGCTGGCGCGCAGCGGATCGTCGCTGGCGGCGCCACCGTCCCACTTGGCCGGCAAGGAACCAGCAATCGGTCGCATGTCATAGCGCTCAAACCAGGCCAGCGATTCGCTGAGCGAGGCATTGCGCGCCAGCGTGTCGGGCGCCGGCACCTGGGGCACCGGAAGGTCGCTGGCGCTCCAGGTTTCGCGCCGCACGGCGGTCATGGCGGTGCCGGTCAGTGCCACCGTCTCGACCCCATCGGCATCGGTCTGGCGCAAGCTCAGCACCCAGTGCTGGGTCGAGCGATTGGTTCGCGCCGGTGTCGCCACCAGCTTGAATGGGCCGGCTGTCAGGGCATTGCAGAAATTCACCGTCAAGGCCGCCGGGTCGCCGACCCGGGACGGATGCGACATCACGGCGTTCAGCGCAATCGCCGCCGTCACGCCGCCGAACGGCCCCACCATGTTCCACCAGGCCGGGCTGGTTTGACCCGAAAATTGGTCGGGTGCGACGTCAAAGTCTGGCGTCAAAGTGAGCGCCGTGTCGAAAGGGTGTGAACTCATGGGCCGCAGTATCGCAGCACTCCCGGCAGCAGGGCGTCATCTGGGTGACGACGGGTTTTACTAGGCTGCTGACCCAAACTTTGTATCGCAATTTTTTGAGTTCCGGCGCTGGTCGTGATGGCAGAGCTCGGACCATGGCCCACCTCATACTGTCAAACGCCCAGAAAACGAAGTTTCAGAGGAGACTAACTTGCCCGCAAGTTATGTCGTAACTAAATCGGCGGGGACCCACGCGCCAATCTCTGGGGGCGACGTTCCTGGTTAACGAAGCACTTTTTGATGCTCGCGAAGGACAGGTCTGCAGCTTGGATTCAACCGCCACGATCCGCTTCCGGGTGCTCTAGTTTCGTTATTTTGGAGCCGGTCAGCCGCCGTTCGTGGCGACCCGCTTCGTGCCCTTAAAGGAACGAACCACGGAGTAGATGCAGCAGTCATCATCAAGGCACATTCATCTACTTTCTAATTTTCCAACGATGGCTCGGATCTCAACCCAGCGTGCAGCACCACGCCCTGCCATTTCTCGCTTTCCGCCATCAGCAGGTCATGCAGTTCACCGGGTGACGAGGTTTGCACGCGAGCACCGTCGGCTTCCATGCGGGCGACGATCTCAGGGTCTTGCAGCACGGCGTTCAGCGCTGTGTTGAGTTGGCGCACCACTTGCGCTGGGGTTTTGGCCGGAGCAAACAGGGCGTACCACTGGGTCAGTTCCACGCCCGGCACACCGGCTTCCAGCAGCGTTGGCAGCTCGGGCAGCGCAGGCAGGCGGCTGGCTCCGGCAACGGCCAGCGCCCTGAGCTTGCCGCTGCGCAGGTAGGGCTGTGCGGTGAACAGGCTGGGGAACATCACCTGCACCAGGCCGCTGGCCACGTCGGCAATGGCCGGGGCCGCCCCGGAAAAGTCCACCCGCTGCAACTGCGTGCCGGTTTGCAGCTTGAACAACTCGGCGGCAAAGTGGGGCACCGTGCCTTCACCCGCCGAGGCGTAGCTCAGGCGGCTGGCAGAGCCGCGCAGCAGGCGCACCAGTGCTTCCACCGAATGCACCGGCAGCTCAGCAGGCACTACCAGCAAGGTGGGGGAGTAGCCAATCAGCCCAATCGGCGCAAAGTCGGTAACCGGGTCATAGCGCAGTTTTTTAAGCGCCGGGTTGATGCCGTGGGTGGCGATATACCCAAACAGCAGGGTGTGGCCGTCGGCCTGCGCGGCGGCCACGTATTCGCTGGCGATGGTGCCGTTGGCACCGGCACGGTTGTCCACCACCACCGACTGGCCCAGCAAGGGGCCGAGCTTGCGCGTCAGTGTGCGGGCCATCGTGTCGTTGCCGCCGCCGGCGCTGGTGGGCACGATGATGTGCACCTCTTTTTGCGGGAACTGGCGGCGGCCCTGCGCGGTGGCGGCCTCGGGCGCGTCGATGGAGACCGGGGGAAACACGTAGCCCGGCAGGTGCAGCACGCCTTGCATGATCTTGCGCACGGTGCGCACCAGGGCGGCGCTTTGCACGCTGGCTTGCGCGCCTTCTCCTTGCAGCGTGACCTCCACATCAATCTGGCCCGCCGGGTGCAGCACCACCAGTGCGTGCCGCCCCGCCGTCATGGCCTGGCCACTGGCCACCGTGCCGGGCAGGGCAAAGGCCGTGGCCACCCCAATCGCCCCGGTGACAGCGTGGGAGGCATGGCATTTGTGTGGTGTGAAGTAGCGCGAGGTGATGCTGTGAGCGCTGTCGCCCGCGCTCACCAACACCGGCTTGGGCACCACGCTGCCCGACACGTCACCCAGGCCCATGCGTTGGCCGGCTTGCAGCCGCAGCGCCTCAATGCGCGCCAGCAGCGCGGTGTTGGCATCCAGCTCGGCCGGGCGTTCGCGTCCGCTCATGCCCAGGTCGGTGGCGCGCATGATCATCAAGGGCATGGCTGCGTCAATGCAGGTCAGCTCTACTCCGTCTATGGTATCGATGCGTTGACCGGTGGGAAACAGCTGCCCGGTAATCGCACCCCATGCATCCAGAAAATTCAATAGCACGGGCGCAGCCGTGCCTGCCACGCCGTCGATGCGGGCATCACCCTCGTATGTAACCTTGCCGCCTGGCGTGCGCACCGTGATGTCGATGCGCGAGCCTGTGTTCACATTGAACACGCGGGCGGTGGTGCTGCCGTCTTGCGCCGGGATCAAACCCTGGTCAATGGCAAACGGCACCACGCCCGAGAGCATGTTGCCGCAGTTGGGCCGCGTGTCCACAGACTGGTGACCCACACCGACCTGTGCAAACAGGTAGTCCAGATCGCAGTCGGGTTGACTGGAACGCGACACGATGGCCACCTTGCTGTTGAGGGTGCTGCCGCCGCCCAGACCGTCGAGTTGCAGCGGGTCGGACGCGCCAATGGCACCGATCAGCGCCTGGTTGCGCGCTTCATCACCCTCGGGCAACCAGTCGCGCAGGAAGAAGGGGCCGCGCGAGGTACCGGCCCGCATCAAGACGCAGGGTATGGACAGGGTCATTTGAAATCCTTGGTGAAGGGCGACTCACTCATCCCCTAATGACAGCGAACTGGGCTGGCGCTTTTCCACGGCATAGCGCAGCAATGACGCGGCGCGGAAAATTCCGTGGGCAAACTTGCCGTAGGGCAAGGTTGCAAACAGGGCCATCACCACACCCAGGTGCAGCGCAAGCAGCAGGGCCAGCGCCGGTGTGCCGCGTGCCAACCAAAGCACCAGACCGGTGGCACTGGTCAAGAATAGGAGCGCGATAAAGCCGTAGTCCATGGGCTTCTGAGCCGCATCACCGTGTAAAGGATGGCGGCGCTGCTTGAGCCTGAACAGCCCGGTCGTGCCCAGCAACAGGCTCACCCCACCGACCACACCCAGCAGTTTCGGCAGGCTGGGCAAGTCATACGGCGCATGCCAGCCCAAAGCGTAGTGGTAGACCGTGGCCGCGCTGGTGGCGGCAAAACACAGCATGAAGCCGTAAAAGGTCAGGTGGTGCGCCCGACTGCGTGACAGCGTGAAGGCATCGTCTTCGTTGTTGCAACCCTTACCGTGGCCGCCGTCCAGGTATTTGAGCGCCAGCACATCGTGCGTGGCTTGAAGGGCATCGCCACCCGCGATGGGCGCTCCGGTGGTGGAGGGCATCACGTCGCGCAGGAAGCGCGTCACGCCCAGCCCCAAGGCCAGCACCGCCCACAAGAAGACCGGCGCAAACATCAGCACCAGCAAGTTGTGCGGAAACAGTTTGGAAAAGTCGCCCGCCGCTGGCCCACCCCACAGGCTGCCGTTGATGGCCAGGGCCAGCAGCAAAAACAGCGCCAGCCCCGCCGCCAGGGCGAGTGACAGGGTCAAACCGTTGCGTTGGTAAAGCTTGCCCAGTGCGGCGGGCCAGGCATAGGCCACATAGGTTTCGCCACGCACTTGCGCCATGGCTTGCGGCACGTTCACCGCAAATTCATGCGGCGGGGCGTACTGGCAGGCGTGCAGGCAGGCCCCGCAGTTGTGGCACAGGTTGGCCAGGTAGTGAACGTCGGCTGCGCCAAATTCCAGCCGCCGCGTCATGGCCGGGAACACGGCGCAAAAACCTTCGCAGTAGCGGCAGGCGTTGCAGATTTGCATTTGCCGCGCCACCTCGGCCGCCGCAGGGGATGCCGTGCCGTGGCCAGCGGCGAGTTGCCGGGCATCCTGAATCAGGTTTTCAAGCACTTGCATGACTTGCTCCTGATTTTATAGCTGCTTGCGCTGACTGCAAGCCGGCTATACGACCAAAAGCCGTGCCAATCGACATGCCGACACCGGCCGTGTAGCCCTTCCCGAGCACGTTGCCGGCCATCATTTCGCCGGCCACAAACAGGTTGTCGCTGGGCACATCGCCAAAGCGCACGGCCGCCGTTTCATCGGTCTTGAGGCCGAGGTAGGTGAAGGTGACACCGGGGCGCAGTGCGTAGGCGTAAAACGGCGCGGTGTCGATGGGGCGCGCCCAGTGGGTTTTGGCAGGTATCACGCCTTCGGTGTGGCAGTTGTCCAGCGCCGTGTGGTCAAAGCTGCCGACCTGGCAGGCGTTGTTGTAGTCGTTGAGTGTTCGCATGAAGGTGTTGCTGTCCAGGCCGAGCTGGTCTGCCAACTCTTGCAGGGTGTTGGCCTTGACCCCGGGGAACACCGGCGGCATGAAGCGGCCAATGGCTTTGGCATCAATGATGGAGTAGGCCATCTGCCCGGGCTGCTGGGCCACCAGTCGCCCCCAGATGGCGTAGCGCTTGGGCCAGAAGTCTTCGCCCTCGTCGTAAAAGCGCTGGGCCTCGCGGTTCACCACCACGCCGAGCGACACACAGTCAATGCGGGTGCAGATGCCACCGTCGTACAGCGGTGCGCGCGCATCAATGGCCACCATGTGGGCCTGCGTGGGATCGCCAATCGCGTCGGCACCATGGTCGTTCAGCAGATGGCGCAGCAGCGTGCCTTGGTTGAACTTTGTGCCACGGATCAGGAAGTTGTCCGACGGGGTCTCGCCGCGCTCGTTGGTGCCCCAGGCCTCGCGCAGCCAGTCGCGGTTGGACTCAAAGCCACCGGCGGCCAGCACACAGGCGCGGGCGGTGATGCGCTCGGTGCCGGCGCTGCCGTCGGGGCGTTGCACCTGCACATGTGCGGCGACAAAGTGGCCGTTGTCAATCTCCAAACGGTTAACGGGTGCGTTGTAGCGCACCTGCACACCCAGCTTCTCCGCACTGCGAAAGTAGGCGTTCACCAGCGCCTTGCCACCACCCATGAAAAAGGCGTTGGTGCGTGCCGTGTGAAGCGCCCCGGAGAGGGATGGCTGAAAGTGCACGCCGTGGCTGCGCATCCAGGGTCTGCACGTGCTGGAATCGCGGATCACACGCCGGGCCAGCTTTTCGTTGGTCAGGCCGCCGGTGACTTTGAGCAGGTCTTGCCAATACTCTTCTTCGGTGTAGGCATCGACCAGCACGTCTTGCGGCGCGTCGTGCATGCAGCGCAGGTTGCGGGTGTGGGCCGAGTTGCCGCCGCGCCACTCAAGCGGGGCGGCTTCCAGCAGCAGCACGCTGGCGCCGGCCTCGCGCGCCATCAGCGCGGCGCACAGGGCGGCGTTGCCACCACCGATCACCAGCACATCAACCGCGGCTTGTTTGTCAGGGGTGGGCATGGTGGGTCAAACTCCCTGGCGCGCCGCCAGCACGCGGTCCACCATCACGCCGGCCTGGCCGAGGTGGTTGATGGGGTCGCACATGGCTTCGAGCTGGACACGGGTCACGTGTCTATTGATCTCGGGGTGGGCGTCCAGAATGTCGATCAGCGGGCGGTTCTCTTTCAATGCCTGGCGGCACAGGTCGTACACCAGGTCGTGGGCATATTCGCGGCCGATGTACGGCCCCAGGCCCATCATCACCGCTTCGGACATGACCAGCCCGTTGGTGATGTCCATGTTGGCGCGCATGCGCACGGCATCCACCTCCAGGCCTTGCAGCACAAACTTGGTCTGCTTCAGCGCGCCCGACATCAGGCAGAAGATTTCCGGCAGCGACACCCATTCAATTTCCCAGGGGCCGGTGGAGCGCTCATGGTCCGCCACCATGGCATCCATCAAGGCCGCAGCGTGCTGGCGTGCCACCGACACATTGGCGTGGATGTACAGGCAGGAGATCGGGTTGCGCTTTTGTGGCATGGTGGAAGACGACCCGCGTCCGGGGGCATACGGCTCAGACACCTCGCCCACTTCGGTCTGCATCATGAGCTTCACGTCCATGGCGATCTTGCCGAGTGAGCCGCCGACCAGGCCGAGGAAGGCACCGACTTCGGCAATGGTGTCGCGCACCGTGTGCCAGGAGATCAACGGCTGTGCCAGACCCAGCTCTTTCATCAGGCTGGCCTGGGTTTCCATGGCCCCTTTTTCCAGCGACGAGAGTGTGCCGGAGGCTCCACCAAACTCACCCATCAGCACACGGGGTTTGAGCTGGCTCAGGCGTTCGCGGTGGCGTTCAATGCCGGCCAGGATGCTGGCCATCTTGTAGCCAAAGGTGATGGGGGTGGCTTGCTGCAGATTGCTGCGGCCAATGATGGGGGTGTCGCGGTACTTGCTGGCCAGTGTGGCCAGCGCATCCGAAATGTCGGCCAGATCCTGCTCGACCAGGGCCAGACCTTCGCGCATTTGCAGCACGGTGGCCGTGTCGGTGATGTCTTGGGTGGTGGCACCCCAGTGGCAGTACTCACCCAGGCCATCACGGCAGTTGGCGTTGATCTGATTCACCACGGCGATGATGGGGTAACCAATCTGCTCGGTCTTGGCCTTGAGCTTGTCCCAGTCGATCATGAACAGCTCGCAGTGTTGGACGATCTCGTCAGCGGCTTCCTGGGGGATGATGCCCAGCTCGCCCTGCACCTTGGCCAGGGCGCGTTCAATGTCGAGGTATTTGGCGGTGCGGTTCTCGTCCGACCAGACCTGGCGCATGCGGGCATCGCTGAACATGTCGCCAAAAATCCGGGAGTCAATGAGGGTGGAGGCCATGGGGTTTCCTCGGTGAAAGTCAAAGGAGTTGGCCTGCCAAGGCCAGAATGCGTTCGGCGCGCAGCAAGACAGGTTTGTCGACCATCTTGCCGTCGACCTGGATCGCGCCCACATCGTTGGACTGCTGCCATTGGGTGACCACGCGCTGCGCCCAGGCGAGTGTTCGCGCGTCGGGCGTGAAGGCCTCGCGCACCACGGCCACCTGGGTCGGGTGGATGCACATCTTGGCCCCAAAGCCCAAAGCGCGGGCGTGGGCCAAGTCACGCTGCACCTGGCCCGCATCCAGCTCGGGCGTGACCCCGGCCAAGGGTGGCGGCAGGTCTGCGGCGCGCGAGGCCATGGCAATCGTTAGGGCGGCACTGTCCAGCGCAAAGCCGGGGCCGGGCAGGTCCAGATCGAGCAGGTAGTCCAGCGAACCAAAGGCCAGCCGGTCGACCTGCCTGGCCTGTGCGATAGCGTTTGCGGCCAGCACGCCGCGCACGGTTTCAATCAGCGGCAGCACGCTGGAGCCGGGTGGCATGTGGGCCAAAACCTGCGCCACTTGCTCAGTTGACTCACATTTTGATAGCATGCTGCGCTTGATACATGTGCGCTGCAGCCATAAAAGATCATCAACATGGCAGGGGCTGGTCACGTCGTTGATACGTACCAGCAGCCGCTCCACATCCTGGGTCGCCAGGCTGGCCACCCAGTCTGCGATGGCCTCACGCGCTCTGGCTTTGTCGGCCAGGGCCACGGCATCTTCCAGGTCAAGAATGACCCGATCCGCGCCGCTGGCCAGGGCCTTGGCAAAGCGCTCGGGCCGGTTGCCCGGCACAAACAGGTAGGTGAGAGGCTGCTTGGCGCTCATGGAGCTCACACTGCCCCTTCGGCGTGTAAGGCCGCCACTTTTTCGGCGCTGTAGCCCAGCGTGGCCAAGATGTCATCGGTGTGCTGGCCCAGGGCGGGCACGCCGTCCATGCGTGGTGCGCCCTTGCTCCAGGAGCCTGGCGGCAGCAGGGCCGGCACGCTGCCCACCGAGGTGTCCACCGAAGTCCAGCGCGCTCGCGCCTGAAGCTGTGGGTGCGCCCAGACCTCGGCCATGGTGTTGACCTGGGCGTTGGCAATTTGCGCCGCTTCCAGGCGTTGCACCACTTGCGCGGCGCTCAGGTTGGAGAAGGCTTGCACGATCAATTCATACAGCGTGGCGCGCTGGGTCACGCGTTTGGGGTTGCTGGCAAAACGCTCGTCGCTGGCCAGCTCGGGTTGCTGCAACACCTGCTCACAAAAGGCTTTCCACTCACGCTCGTTTTGCAGGCCCAGCATCACGGTCTTGCCGTCACCGGCGGGGAAGGGGCCGTAGGGGCAAATGGTGGCGTGGCTGGCGCCGGTGCGTTTGGGTGGGGCCGCACCGTCCAGGCTGTAGTACAGCGGGTAGCCCATCCACTCGGTCAAGGCTTCGAGCATGGAGATGTCGATGTGCTGGCCTTCGCCGGTTTGCTGGCGGTGCATCAGCGCGGCCAGGATGTTGGTGTAGGCGTACATGCCGGCCGCAATGTCGGCAATCGATGGCCCGGCCTTGGAGGGCGTGTCTTCGGTGCCGGTCACCGACACAAAACCGGCCTCGCTCTGGATCAGCAGGTCGTAGGCTTTTTTGTCGCGGTAGGGGCCGTTGTCACCGTAGCCGGAAATGTCGCAAACGATGATGCCAGGCTTGGCGGCGCTCAAGGCCTGATACGACAGGCCCAGGCGGGCGGCGGCACCGGGGGCCAGGTTTTGCACCACCACGTCGGCGTCTTCCTCAATGAGGCGTTTGAGGATTTTTTGCGCCTCGGGGTGCTTGACATCCAGCGTCAGGCTTTCCTTGCTGCGGTTGGTCCAGACGAAGTGCGAGGCAATGCCGCGCACCCGGTTGTCGTAGCCACGGGCAAAGTCGCCCACGCCGGGGCGCTCGATCTTGATGACGCGTGCACCCAGGTCAGCCAGTTGGCGGGTGGCGAAGGGCGCTGCAATGGCGTGCTCCAGGGTGACGACAGTAATGTTCTTGAGAGGTTGCATATTGACTCCGTATTCCATGTCCAAATCATTTGTGTCTAGGCGCGAAGGCGCAGACAGTGCGTTAGCACGGCAAGGCGAAGCAACAACGACACGGATGATTTGGGCATGGAATTAGGCGATGACCGCGGTGGCATCCATGGTCAGCCAGCCTTCATGGTCTTTGGCCCACAGATGGATGGTTTTGCCGTCAGCCGATGGCTCGCAGCAGACAAAGAAGGGGTTGATGTCAAACACCGGGCGCACGGCGCGGAACTCGTAGCTGAGCACCTGGGCTTCGGGCATCTGGTGGCGCAGCAAGTCCAGCAACAGCGTGGCGACCATCGGGCCGTGCACGATCAGGCCGGGGTAGCCTTCGACCTCGGTGACGTATTTGCGGTCGTAGTGGATGCGGTGGCCGTTGAAGGTGAGCGCCGAGTAACGAAACAGCAGCACGTCGTCCGGCACCCAGCGCTTTTCCCAGGTGGACGTGGCCGGTGCGGCTTTGGGCGGCGGTGCCACATCATCCGGGCGGACAGCTTCGCGGTAGACGATGTCGTGGAACTCGGTGAGCGCGATGTCGGATTCACCCGCTCGGCGAATCTCGTGACGCACTTTGACAAACACCAGTTTGCCGGTGCGGCCGGTTTTCTCGGACACATTGTGGATGGTGGAGGTGCGCTCCAGGGCATCGCCAATGCGCAGCGGCTGGTGAAACGTGAACTGGCTGCCGGCCCACATGCGCCGGGGCAGCGGCACCGGGGGCAGGAAACCACCACGCTTGGCATGGCCGTCGGCGCCAATTTCGGACTGGCGGTAGAGCGGCAAGAAGTACAGCCAGTGCCACAGCGCTGGCAGTGCTGTGCCGGGCTGTGGGCGCTCGGCCTCCCGGTCAAAAGTGGCGGACAGCGCGGCGTAGGGCGTGGGGGTAGCCGTGTCGAACACGCGCTCGCTGCGGCCAATCCAGTCGGTCAGGTTCATGAATTAGTTTCCTTTGCAAAAAAGTGAGCGCCTTGCGCAGTGTTCATAGGTGCTAGAGCACGATTTGTTACATCATCCCGAGGACTTTTGGCAGCCAGATGGACAGCGGAGCCCAGTAGGTCACCAGCACCAGGAAGGCCAGCATGGTCAGCAGCCATGGCCAGACGGCCACCGTGAGTTCGGTGATGCCCATCTTGGTGATGCCCGAGGCCACATACAGGTTCAGGCCCACTGGCGGGTGGCACATACCGATTTCCATGTTCACCGTCATGATGATGCCGAAGTGGATCGGGTCAATGCCGAGCTTGATGGCAATCGGGAACAGGATCGGTGCCAGAATCAGGATGATGGAGGAAGGCTCCATGAAGTTGCCCGCTGCCAGCAGCAAGATGTTGGCGATCAGCAGGAACGAGATTTGCCCTAGTCCTTGCGACAGCATCCAGCCGGCCATTTCTTCCGGCACATGCTGGTAGGACATCAAAAACGAAAACAACGCCGCGTTGGTAATGATGTAGAGCAGCATGGCGCTCATGTTGGCCGATGAAATCAATACCTGGGTCACGTCTTTGAGCCGCATGTCTTTGTAGACAAAGATGGCAATCACAAAGGCATACACCGCGGCCACCGCAGCTGCCTCGGTCGGGGTGAACACTCCAGAGTAAATGCCGCCCATCACCAGGAATACCAGCAACACACCCCAGACGGCTTCACGCAGGGCTTTGCCGCGCTCGGTCCAACTGGCCTTGCGCTGGCGTGGGTAGTTGTTTTTGCGGGCCACGTACCAGGTGGTCACGCCCAGCAACAAGGCCAGCAGAAGGCCAGGAATCACGCCGGCCATGAACAGCGCGCCGATCGACGAGTTGGTTGCCACAGCGTAGATAATCATGGCAATCGATGGGGGGATCAGAATGCCCAGGCCACCGGCGGTGGTGATCACACCGGCACCAAACTTCATCGGGTAACCCGCCTTGACCATGGCCGGGAGCAGGATCGAGCCAATCGCCACCACGGTGGCGGGGGATGAGCCCGAGATGGCGGCAAACAGGGCGCAGGCCACCACACCGGAGAGCCCCAGGCCACCGTAGAAGTGGCCGACCATGGTGGTGGCAAAGTGGATCATGCGCCGGGCCACGCCACCGTGGGTCAGGAAGTTCCCCGCCAGGATGAAGAACGGAATCGCCATGATCTCGAACTTCTCGATGCCGGTGAACAGCTTGAGTGCAACGGACTCAATTGGCACCTGGGTAAACAGGTAGAGAAACGACAGGACGGTCAGGCCCAGCGAAATGGAAATTGGCATGCCGGTCAGCATCAGCGCGACCAGCAGAAACAAAATGACAGCGGTGCTCATGCTTATTTGCTCCCTTGAGTGTTGCCAGGGTGTGCGGTGTGCAACTCATGTGGGTGAAATTCATCGTTGATGTCAACCTCATCCAGACCGTCCACATGGCTGTGGTCGTGGTGGGGCAATTCACCGGTGCGAGCAAACGTCACGGTGACCTGCAAAAAACGCAAACACATCAGGGCCGTGCCGAGGGGAATGGCCGAATAGACCACCCAAGTTTGCCACTCCAGATCGGGGGTGGTGGGGCCGGGAAAGAGGTCATCAGCGGCTTGCCCCAAAGCGTGCATGAAGGCATAGTGCGCGCCGTTTTCCCACACAAAGCGCACCCCCAGCGCCGCAACAATGAAGGTGAACACTGCCCCGGAAAGCAAGCCGAACAGCACGAAGAAGCGGCGTTTTTTTTCATCGAGACGGTTGATCAGCACATCCACCCCGACGTGGATGCCGGTGCGCACGCCGTAGGCCGCGCCAAACTTGGCCATCCAGACGAACATGATGATGCACAGTTCCTGCGCCCAGGACATGTTGAATTGCAAGGCCAAGTCCTGGATCACGGGGATGCTCCAGGAGGCAACAAAGCGGTGCACCACCGCTGCAAAAATCACCAGTGTGGCGCCGGCGATGAGAAGGGCGATGAACTTCTCCTCGAGTCGATCAAGGAATTTCATGGTGTTTCTCCAGGTTACGGGGGCGTGTTCAGGCCCTGGCTATCCCGCTGGAGGATGGCCGACGGGCCGTCTTGAAAAATCGGGAAATTAGTTCGCCGAGGCGGCGCGTACCGAGTCGATAAAGGCTTTGCCGCCGACCCGGCCTGCCATTTCGGCGTGCACCGGCGCCATGGCTTTGGCCCAGGCATCCATTTCGGCGGCGCTGGGTGCGTACACCGTGGACTTTCCTGAGGCCTTGATGGCGGCCAGTGATGCTGCCTCGTCTTTCTCAGCCACGTTGTCGTTGTATGCTGTGGCGTCTTTTATGGCGCCTTCGAGCGTGGTACGAATGTTAGCGGGCAGTCCGTCCCAGAACTTCTTGTTGGCCACCACCACATAGTTGCTGATGGTGTGGTAGCTCAGGGTCACATGCTTTTGCACTTCATATTGCTTTTGTGTGTACAGGTTGGACAGCGGGCCTTCGGTGCCATCGACCACACCGGTTTGCAGCGCCTGATAGACCTCGGAAAACGCCAGACTTTGCGGCTGCGCACCGACCGATTTCATGATGGCGGCATTGACCTTGCTGGAGTTGATGCGCATCTTCAGCCCCTTCATGTCGCTGGGGGTGTGAATCGACCTGTTGGCGCTCATCACCCGGAAACCGTTGTCCCAGTAGGCGAGTCCGGTGACACCACGTGATTCCAGCTTCTTCAACAGGCCGGCGCCGCCCGCGCCGCGGGCAAAGCGGTGTACCGCGTCCATGTCCTTGAAGATGTAGGGGAGGTCAAACACCTCAAACTCTTTAATCCCCAGCGGGCCGAACTTGCCGGGCACCGGGGCCAGCATCTGCACGGTACCGATCTGTAGCGCTTCAAGTTCTTCCTTGTCCTTGAACAAGGTGCTGTTGGCAAAGACTTCGACCTTCACCTGGCCCTTAGTGCGCTCCTCGACGATCTTCTTGAAATATTCGGCCGCCTGCCCTTTGGGGGTGTCAATTGCAGCGACGTGGGAAAACTTGATTACGATGGGGGCTTGCGCGATCGCAGTTGCGGGCAGACAAAGAGCCGCCATAGAGAACATGCCAGTCAGTGTGCTGATTACAGTGGCTGCGATTCGGTGTTTGACGTTGTATGTCATTTCGTCTCCTGGTTCTAGCAATTTTTGAGATTTTCCGGTGCACTTATTGGAAGCTGTCAAAAGTTGTGCACTACACCCAGCGACGCGCCAGTGGCGCTTTCTGGCAATCCCGCTGCCACATAGCCGGTTTGCCAGTTGGTTTGATCCAGTTCTGCGTAAAGCTTCGTGCGTTTGGAAAGCTTGTATTCCAGGAAGCCAATGCTACGGTTGTAGCCATCGTCCGCTTTAGCTGTGCGTGTGCGATTAACCCGATAGTGGGTAAGGATCAGGTCCACGCTGGCGCTTAGTGGCACAGTGCCACCCAGGCCGAGCGTCGTGTTGTTGGTTTTTGTTGTCGCGGTGACTTCGGCTTCGTGATTGCCGTAGGTCAGCGAAAGCTTGCCGCCGCCTAGTTGGGCGCTCAAACCACCCACGTAGCCCTTGAGTTCGAGCCTGGTTGCGCTTTTGAACTCTGCGTAACCCAGGGTCGCTGCGTAGTTGGATGTCTGGTAAGCCAAGCCCAATCCGGTTGACGAGAGAGCCGATGAATCGTTGGACTGTTCCCCAAACGCATGCATGGCCCGCACGGTGAGGTCACTAAACTTACCCGCATATTTGATGGAGTTGTCCTGACGGTAAGATCCCTTGGTATCGCCGGAAGGCCCGTATTCGATACCTAAACCGGGGGCACTCAAGGCGGCAATGCTGACATTGGGATTGAAGCCGGCAAACCGCACACCCAATGGGTCAACAGGCCCCAAAGCATCCGCCAGAACCGTGGTCTGGCGGCCCATCGTGATTGTTCCCCAGTTGGCACGCAGACCCACATAGGATGCCCGATCAAAAAACTTGGTGGCATTGGCCTGCGTGCCACTGTCGATGTTGATGCCCGACTCCAGATTGAAGATGGCCGCCATGCCGCCGCCAAGGTCTTCACTGCCGCGAAGTCCGTAGCGACTGGTGTTGTTGACACCGCTGCTGACTGCTGTAGCCGAGCCGACTGCGGCTGCATTGCTGGCACTGAGACCGTCGGTGTAGCGAACGCTCGCGTCAGCGATACCGTAAACCGTGACAGTGCTTTGTGCATTGACAGCGCAGGCACCGGCCAGCAAAGCCAGTGAGACGCATAATTTTGTGGCGTGTTTGTCGTTATTCATAAACTTGTCTTCCAGGTTGTTTTTAGTAGCACTTTTAGCGTTGGCATCTTGAACTTCAAGAGCGGCAGAACACTGGCGCGAATGATCGCGTCCTTGATATGATTTGTGAATTGCATATTTACGATGGATTGATCCACAATACGCATCAATAACAAAGAGGTGACCGCGTGGCAATGAACTTCGACCTCAATGACTTGTTGGCCTTCAGGGCTGTGGCTGAAATGGGCAGTTTTCGCAAGGCAGCTGAATCGGTGCATATCTCGCAACCGGCGTTTAGCCGGCGCATTGAAAAATTGGAGCAAGCGCTTGGCGCGCGTCTGCTGGATCGCACCACCCGACGCGTCAATCTGACTACCGTGGGACGTGACTTCGATCGGCAACTCAGACAGATACTTGACGCACTCGACACCACCCTGCTAGGGATTCGCGGAGTCGCGGCTACCAGGATGGGCGAGGTCACTGTGGCCTGTGTGCCCTCGGCAGTGAACTACTTCCTCACGGGCGTGATTGCTCTTTACCACCAGCGCTACCCAAAAATCCGCGTCAAGATCATAGATGACAGCGCAAACGAAGTCCTGATTGCGGTGGCACGCGGTGAAGCCGATTTCGGCTTGAACTTTGTAGGCTCGCAAGAAAACGATGTTGAGTTTGAGCCGCTGCTGGAAGAACACTTCGTAGCCGCTTGCCGGCGCGACCACCCTCTGGCCAAAAAGACACAGGTAACCTGGTCGGAACTGGCTCAATACGACTTCATCTCCGCAAACAAGTCATCAGGCAATCGATTGCTACTGGACCAGGCGTTGGCTGGCGTCAACGACAAACCCCAGAGCATGTACGAAACCCGGCATGGCACAACGATGATCGGACTTGTCGAGGCAGGGCTGGGGGTTGCCGTCGTGCCCGCCATGGCTATGCCGGCCTCAGATCACCCCTTGCTGGTCAGCGTGCCACTGGTCGATCCGGTCGTTAAACGCAAGATGGGACTGATCAAGCGACGATCATCAGTGCTAACGCCGGCGGCACAACAGCTATATAGTTTGTGCGCAGAGATCCAAACAGCGATTTCATCGGCACAAATTGAGGGCTGAATTGCATTATTTCCACGACCGATGCCCGAGCATTTTTATATCTTGGAGGCAATCACTGGTCTGCGACTTGGATTGATCGACGGTGGGTGCTCCAGTCGGTGAAATCATCGCCACTTTGTCGACTGTCGCCGGTGTGGGTCTGGAACCGTCATTCGTCAAGCCGTCCAAACTCTCGCCAGTAGTCGGCTTCAGGGATTCATGGGGCAAACAGCGTAGTAAAACCCGCGACGACGAAAAAAAGGCCACGGGTGCGTGGCCTTCTTCATCTGACTTAGCGCTTAGACGCGCTCGAAAATACCCGCGGCGCCCTGCCCCATGCCGATGCACATCGAAACCATGCCGTACTTGAGCTGCCGGCGCTGCAGCGCATGGATCAAGGTCGCCGCCCGGATGGCACCGGTGGCGCCCAGCGGGTGACCGAGCGCAATCGCGCCGCCCATCGGGTTGACCCTGGCCTGATCGAGCCCGAGGGTATTGATAACCGCCAGTGACTGCGCGGCAAAAGCCTCGTTGAGCTCGATCCAGTCGATATCCGTCTGCTTCAGGCCAGCGTAACGCAGCGCCGCCGGAATCGCTTCGATCGGGCCGATGCCCATGATCTCGGGGGCCACGCCTTTGACCGCAAAACTGACATAACGCGCCAGCGGTGTCAGGCCAAATTGCTTGACCGCTTTTTCACTCGCCAGAATCAGCACACCGGCCCCGTCCGAGGTTTGCGAGCTGTTGCCGGCGGTGACCGATCCGCGTGCCGCAAACGGCGTCTTGAGCTTGGCCAGGCCTTCCATCGAGGTGTCGGCGCGGGCGCCTTCGTCAAGGCTCACGACGCGCTTTTTCTCGATCACTTCGCCGCTGGCCAGATTGGGGGCGCGATCGGTCACTTCAATCGGCGTCATTTCGGCGCCGAAGTGGCCGGCCGCTTGCGCCGCCAGCGCCCGCGTGTGGGACTGAAGCGCAAACTCGTCCTGCGCCTGGCGGCTGATCTTCCACTGCGTCGCGACCTTCTCTGCCGTCAGGCCCATGCCGTAGGCAATGCCGACGTTCTCGTCGTTGGCAAACATCAGCGGCGAGAATGAAGGCGCGTTGCCGCCCATCGGCACCATGCTCATGCTCTCGACGCCGGCGGCAATCATGACCTCGGCTTCACCGACACGAATCCGGTCGGCCGCCATTTGTATCGCCGACAGGCCCGAGGCGCAAAAACGGTTGATCGTGACGCCGCCCACGCTGGTCGGCAAACCGGCCAGCACGACCGCGGTGCGCGCCACGTTCAGGCCCTGCTGGCCTTCGGGCATGGCACAGCCGCAGATCATGTCCTCGATCATGTTGCGGTCGAGCGTGGGCACTTGCGCCAGCGCCGACTGCAAGACCTTGACCAGCAGATCGTCCGGCCGGGTGTTGCGGAAAAACCCGCGATGCGAACGCCCGATGGGGCTGCGCGTGGCGGCAACGATATAGGCTTCTTGCACTTGTTTCATTGGAAACTCCTTTAATTCAGTTGATGGCAGGGCTTGCGGCTATGCCGCTGCGGTCTGTCCCACAATGTCGTTCGCTTTTCCTGGGCGCGACGGTATCCAGGCCCAGATAAATTCACATTCGATCGGTTGTGCGCCGGATTCGTCGGTCACCTGCACCGCCACAGTGACTTCGCCCTTGTCGGCCTGCTGCATGAGAGCACGCTGCTGCTCGCTTAACACCGCCACGGCGCGCAGGGCGCCTTGTGTGCGCCTCTTGAACGCCACCTTGAGTTCCTTGGCCAGCGGCAGGCAGTCGTCGCGCACATTCATGCCCACCACCATGCCGGTGGCGGTCTCCGCCAGCAGCGTCATGGCCGCCGCGTGCACACCCTTGATGTGGTTCTGCACCCGGCGCTCGTTGGCAATCGCGATCTCGACACGCTCAGCCGTCATCAGCGCAAAGTCCAAGCCCGCCGTTCCGGTGAAGGGCACGGCGCGGCGCAACACCAGGTTGCGCGCCCAGCCACGGGCAAACGCCGGCACGGCGTCCAACTGCTTGAGCGAACGCACCAGGCGATTGGGTTTCGGGACGGAAGATTGAGTCATAGTCCGACTAGAGAAGGGGGGTTCGTGACTGAGGAAGCGTAGCGAGCGGCTCTCAAATCAGTTACGAACCGGTTTGCCGG
The DNA here is from genome assembly GCA_963810395.1 of uncultured beta proteobacterium. GTDB lineage: Bacteria > Pseudomonadota > Gammaproteobacteria > Burkholderiales > Burkholderiaceae_C > Rhodoferax. The sequence goes on from CAWENC010000001.1 coordinate 800,118, forward strand.
TGGACATCATGCCCATGATGCGCTCCTGCGTTTTGGGATTGACCAGCAATTGGCCAAACGCCTGGCGCTCCAGCGTCATCAGATATTCTTCGCTGACCAGGCTGCCGGCATCCACGTCGCCGCCGCACACCACGTTGGCGATCTGGCTGGCGATGAAGAAGTCATAGGCGCTGATAAAGCCGCCGTCGCGCATATTCACCAGCGAGCCCTTGATGGTGGCCACACCGCTGCGCCCCGCGACCGCGAACAGGCGCTTGTGCGGCGCCCGGTAACCGGAGTTGAACATGGCTTTGGCCTCGTTGATGGCCACAAACAGCAGTTCGTCCTTGTGCGGCACGATCACGTCACTGTCCAGCAAATAGCCCAGCTTGCGCGATTCGAGTGCGCTGGTTCCCACCTTGGCCATGGCCGCGGCCGTGAAGCCTTCGGTCAGGAACGGCAGCAGATCCTTGCCGGTGGAGGCGGCTGCATTCTCGGCGGTACGCCGGGCAATGTAGGCCAGGCCACCGCCGCCGGGCACCAGGCCCACGCCCACCTCGACCAGGCCGATGTAGCTCTCCATCGCCACCACGCGGCGGGCCGAATAGACCGCCAGCTCGCAACCGCCACCCAGCGCCAGACCGCGCACCGCGGACACCACCGGCACGTTGGCATAGCGCAGCCTGAGCATGGCCTGCTGCATCTCCAGCTCGGCACCATCGATGGCCTTGGCGCCGCCGATCATGAAAGCCGGCAGCATGGCCTGCAAATCAGCGCCGGCCGAGAACACTTCATCATTCGACCAGATCACCAGGCCCTTGTAGCTGGCCTCGGCCAGCGCCAGGCCTTGCAGCAAGCCTTCGATCACGGCCGGACCAATGGCGTGCATCTTGGTCTTGATGCTGGCAATCACAACTTCATCGTCCTGCGTCCAGAGGCGAATGGCCTCGTCTTCGAACAGGGTCTTGCCCGCCGTTCCAGCGCTCGGTGCATTCGCACCCAGCACGCTCTCGGGGAAATGCTGGCGCGCGTACACCGGCAGGCTGCGCGGCAGCACAAACTGGCGGCTCGTCGGATTCCAGGAGCCTTGCGGCGTGTGCACGCCGCCCGCATCCGGCACCGGCCCCGTGAAGACCCAGGCTGGCAGCGGCGCTTTGCACAGGGCTTTGCCGGCGTCAATGTCTTCCTTGATCATGTTCGCGACGTCGAGCCAGCCGGCGTCCTGCCAGAGCTCAAACGGGCCCTGCTTCATGCCAAAGCCCCAGCGCATGCAAAAGTCCACGTCGCGCGCGTTGTCGGCAATGTCCGCCAGATGCACCGCGGCGTAGTGGAAGGCATTGCGCAGGATGGCCCACAGGAACTGACCCTGCGCACCTTCGCTGTTGCGCAGCAGCTTGAGGCGTTCGGCCGCCGGCTTTTTCAGCATCCGGGTGTAAACCTCGTCACCTTTCTCGCCAGCAGGAACGTACTCCTTGCTGACCAGATCGAAACGCAGAATATCGCGCCCCTGTTTCTTGAAGAAGCCGGCCTTCGACTTTTGCCCCAGGTTGCCCATCTCCAGCAGGGTCTTGAGCACCTCGGGGGTGGCAAAACTCTGGTAGAAAGGATCGGTCTCCAGGCTTAAAGTGTCTTGCAGGGTCTTGATCACATGCGCCATGGTGTCCAGGCCCACGACATCGGCAGTGCGGAAGGTGCCGGAGCTGGCCCGACCCATCTTCTTGCCGGTGAGGTCGTCCACGACGTCATAACTCAGGCCAAAATTCTCGACTTCCTTCATGGTCGCCAGCATGCCGGCGATGCCGACCCGGTTGGCGATGAAGTTGGGCGAATCCTTGGCACGCACCACCCCTTTGCCCAGATTGCTGGTGACAAAGGCTTCCAGGTCGTCAAGCACCTGCGGCTGCGTGGTCGGGGTGTTGATCAGTTCCACCAGCATCATGTAGCGCGGCGGGTTGAAGAAGTGGATGCCGCAAAAGCGCGGCTTGATCTCCTCGGGCAGGACCTCGCTCAGCCGGGTGATCGACAGGCCGGATGTGTTGGATGCCACGATGGCGTGGGAGCTGAGGAAAGGCGCGATCTTCTTGTACAGATCGAGCTTCCAGTCCATGCGCTCGGCAATCGCTTCGATCACCAGGTCGCAGTCCTTGAGCAACTCCATGTGCTCTTCGTAATTGGCCTGCTGGATCAGGCTCGCGTCCTCGGCCACGCCAAGCGGCGCGGGCTTGAGTTTTTTCAGGCCGTCCACGGCTCGCGTGACGATGCCATTTTTGGCACCCTCCCTGGCCGGCAGATCAAACAAAATGACCGGCACCTTGACATTCACCAGATGGGCGGCGATTTGCGCACCCATCACACCGGCACCCAGCACGGCGACTTTTTTGACCTGGAAACGGGACATGATGATTCCTGAAAAAATGAATTACGGTACGCGAACCCAGATTTGGGTTCGATAGAAAAACGCGATGTAGCCCCGCACCTGAAGCTTCTTGCCGCCCTCGATCGGGGTCAGGCGCAAGGTGTATTCCTTGCCGTTGTCGGGGTCGAGAATCTTGCCGCCTTCCCAGAGCTCTTTGCCTTCGGTTTGTTTGGCGCCGCGGATGATCTCCATGCCCAGCACCAGCTTGTCCTTGCGATCGTCAACACATTTATCGCAGACATTGTCCTGCTTGGCATCTTTACGCAGCAGCTTTTCGATGCGGCCGGAGAGTACGCCCGCGTTATCCGTGATGCGCACCTCGGACGAGACCTCACCGGTCTTGTCATCGATCGTGCGCCAAACGCCGGCGGGCGTCATCTGGGCCCAGGCTGGGACCGTAAATGCTACAAAAACAATAGCTGATAGTGCACGTTTCATAAGCTCTCCGAGGATAAAGAAGGAACATCTTCCGGCAGATGCCGGCTCAGGCCAGCGCGGCGTCGGTGTCCATCAACACCCTGGAGCCGGCGCGCGCGGTGCGCATCAGCGTCGCAGTTTCCGGGAACAGTTTGGCAAAGTAGAAGCGCGCCGTCTGCAGCTTGGCGACATAGAACGGGTCGCTGTTGCCAGCGGCGATCTGGCGCAGCGCCACTTGCGCCATGCGCGCCCAGAAGTAGCCAAACACCATGTGACCGGCGACGCGCAGGTAGTCCACTGCCGCCGCCCCGACTTCGTCCGGGTTCTGGAAGCCCTTGAAGCCGATTTCGGTGGTGAACTTGGTCATCTGGTCGCCCAGGATGGCAATCGGCGTGATGAATTCGGCCATCTTTTCATTCACGCCTTCCTCGGCCACCAGCTGGCCAATGAGTTTGCCGAATTTCTTCAGCGTGGCGCCGTTGTTGCCCAGGATCTTGCGGCCCAGCAGATCGAGCGATTGAACGGTGTTGGTGCCTTCGTAAATCAGGTTGATGCGGGCATCGCGCACAAATTGCTCCATGCCCCATTCCTTGATGTAGCCGTGGCCGCCGAACACCTGCAGGCATGCCGAGGTGGCGGTCCAGCCGTTGTCAGTCACGAAAGCCTTGACGATCGGGGTCAGCATGGCCAGCATTTCGCCGGAATCCTTGCGCACCTTCTCATCCGGGTGGTTGATCTCTTTTTCCAACAGCATGGCGCTGAAGCACAGCAGGGCGCGACCGCCCTCGGCGTAGGCCTTGCCGGTGAGCAGCATCTTGCGTACATCCGGGTGCACGATGATCGGGTCCGCGGGCTTGTCCTTGGCTTTGGGGCCGGTGAGCGAACGCATCTGAATCCGGTCCTTGGCGTAGGCCAGGGCGTTTTGGTAAGCCACTTCGGTCAAACCCAGAGACTGGTTGCCGACACCCAGCCGCGCCGCATTCATCATCACGAACATGGCGTTCATGCCCTTGTTGGGCTGGCCCACCATCGTGCCGACTGCGCCGTCGAGCACGATTTGCGCCGTGGAGTTGCCATGGATACCCATCTTGTGCTCCAGGCCACCGCAGTAAATGCCATTGCGTACGCCTAGAGTGCCATCCTTGTTGACCAGGAACTTCGGCACGATGAACAGGCTCACGCCCTTGATGCCGGGAGGCGCATCGGGCAGGCGCGCCAGCACCAGGTGGATGATGTTGGCCGTCATGTCCTGTTCACCGGCGCTGATGAAAATCTTGTTGCCGGTCAGCTTGTAGCTGCCATCGGCCTGCGGCTCGGCTTTGGTGCGCATCAGGCCCAGATCGGTGCCGCAATGGGCTTCGGTCAGGCACATGGTGCCGGTCCACTCGCCGCTGGTCATCTTGTGCAGATAGGTCTGCTTTTGTTCCTCGGTGCCGTGCGTGTGCAGCGCAGCGTAAGCGCCATGCGTCAGGCCGGGATACATGGTCCAGGACTGGTTGGCGGAGTTCATCATCTCGTAGAAGCACTGGTTCACCACCAGCGGCAGCCCCTGGCCGCCAAACACCGGGTCGCAGGAGAGCGCCGCCCAGCCGCCTTCGATGTACTTGGCGTAGGCCTCCTTGAAGCCCTTGGGCGTCGTGACGGCGTGAGTGGCCTGGTCGATCGTGCAGCCCTCGGTGTCACCGCTGACATTGAGCGGGAAGATGACTTCGGTGGCGAATTTGCCGCCTTCTTCGAGCACCGCATTGATGGTGTCGGCGTCGACATCGGCGTGCTGCGGCATGGCCTTGAAATCGTCAGCCACCTTGAGCAGTTCGTGCATCACAAACTGCATGTCGCGCAGGGGTGGGGTGTAGGTAGGCATGCTTACTTCTCCTTTGAGTTTGGGTTGGATGCGGCGGCAGGCACCGGCGCGATGGCGCCAGGCTTGCCGTAGCGAGCGAGAATATTTTCAAAACCGGTGTTGGCGCGCTGGATCGCGCCGGGGTTTTCCAGAAACCTGGCTTCATAGTGCAAAGCCAGAATCAGGCCGTGAATCTCGAAGGCCATCTGGGCTTCGTCGGCGTCCTGATGCAGATGGCCCATCTGCTTGGCCTGAACCACGGCACGGTACATCGCAGCCAGCCAGGTCTTGACCGAGCTGGCCAGTGCGTCACGCACCGGCCCGGGCCGGTCATCAAACTCGACGGCACCGCTGATGAAGATGCAGCCCGACTGGAGTTCCACCGCCACCCGCTTCATCCAGTTGGCAAACAGCGCACGCACACGCGGCAAGCCGCGGTCCTCATTCATCGCAGGAAAGAAAACCTCGTCGGAAAAACGCGCGTAATACTCGCGAATGACGGAAATCTGGAGTTCTTCGCGCGATCCGAAATGCGCAAACACCCCCGACTTGCTCATCTGCGTGACTTCGGCGAGCGCGCCAATGCTCAGGCCTTCAAGGCCGATCTGCGTCGCCAGCCCCAAGGCCGCGTCGACGATGGCCTGCTTGGTTTGCTGACCTTTTTGCAGGGCGTGGCCGGCACGCGAACCTGGGTGCGCTCGGGTACGGGTGGTTTTGGCGGTTGATGAAGTCAAGGTCTTGACAGTAAAAAAGAACGACCGTGCTATTTTGCAGCAAATTTGCCCACTACGCTGACCGAAGGCCAGATCTAGAGAGTTTTTTCTAGAGGAGGCTGGGGTTTACCCGCAGCCAGGGGTAGTGGTCAGCGTTCGAATGGCACGACCAGCTGACGCTGCTCGCCCATGCCGTCAAGCCCCAGGGTCATGACATCCCCCTTCTTCAGGAACCGGGGCGGCTTCATGCCCAGACCGACGCCGGGCGGCGTGCCGGTGGTGATCACGTCGCCAGGCATCAAGGTCATGAACTGGCTGAGGTAACTGACGATTTTGGCGACGCCAAAAATCATCGTCCTGGTGTTGCCCGTTTGCCTGCGCTGGCCGTTCAAGGCCAACCACAAATTCAGGTTCTGCGGATTCGCCACTTCGTCACGCGTCACCAGCCAGGGACCGATCGGGCCAAAGGTATCGCAGCCTTTGCCTTTGTCCCACTGCGGGCCACGCTCAAGCTGGTATTCACGCTCGCTGATGTCGTTGACCAGGCAATAACCGGCCACGCAGCCCAGCGCCTCCTTTTGCGACACGTAACGCGCCCGCGTGCCGATCACGACACCCAACTCCACTTCCCAGTCGGTTTTTTTGGAACCCCTGGGCAACATCACGGGGTCATTCGGTCCCTGGATGCAGGAGGTGGCTTTCATGAAAACCACCGGCTCTTTGGGGATCGGCGACCCGGTCTCGGCCGCATGGTCGGAGTAATTCAGACCAATGGCAATGAACTTGCCGACGTTGGCCACCGGGCAACCGAGGCGCGGCTTGCCCCGCACCAGCGGCAGTTTCAGCGGATCAAGCTGGCGCAGCCTGAGCAGCGCCGCGTCGCCCAATTGGTCGGCGCCGATATCCGGGATCAGGCGGCTCAGATCGCGCAGCTTGCCCGCGGCGTCCAGCAGCCCCGGTTTTTCCTTGCCGGGATTGCCAAAACGTACAAGTTTCATGATTCAGAGGATAAGTGAGAGACTGGCTTCAAGGTGTTCCGAGGGCAGGCGCTTGAAATTGGAGCGCGCAAAGCGCTGCAGACGCCCCACCACAAAGGCAATCAGCACCGACGCCCGTGCCTGTGTATCGACACTGGGCGTGGCCGAACCGCTCGACTCAACGGTGGCGCGCAAGCTCTGTTTGAGGGTGGCCTCGATCTTGTCGAAAAACTGGTTCATGCGCTGTTGCAGGCGTTCGTTCTCGAACACCAGGGCATCGCCCACCATGACGCGGGTCATGCCCGGGTTCTTCTCGGCAAACTGCATCAGCATGGCCACTATCTGGCCGGCCTGGCGCGTACCTGCAGCAGAGTCGCTGGTGTCCGATAGATGATCGCGTTCGATGATCTGGTTGACCAGCGAAAACACCGTCTGCTCAATGAACTCGATCAATCCTTCAAACATCTGCGCTTTGCTGGCAAAGTGCCGGTACAGCGCGGCCTCGCTGACATCCAGACGCGCCGCCAGCGCAGCAGTGGTGATGCGCTCGGCGCCAGGCTGCTCGAGCATGGTGGCAAGCGCCTGCAATATCTGCACGCGGCGCTCGCCCGGCTTGGGTCGCTTGCGCGTCGGGGTCGCCCCCTCAGCGTCGACCGGAGTTTGGAATGGTGCTGGAGAGGATAGGGTTTCGGCGTCAGACATAGTGCATTCAGCAAGGGCGTGGATTCATTCTCGCATAGCGAAGCCAAGGGTTTTCGCGGGGGTCAAACCGGGAAAGCCAATGTAAACCGGGCACCGCGCCCATGCCGGCCGGCGCCCACAATCAGCAGGCTACGGTGCACGCGCGCAATCTCGTCCGCAATCGCCAGACCCAAACCATTGCCGGCACCGGGTGTGCCGGGCAAACGGTAAAAGCGCGCCAGCACCCGTTGGCGCTCCTCGACTGGCACGCCCGGGCCATCATCTTCAACTTCCAGAAACGGCGCACCGGTATCGGGCGCACGGCCACAGCGCAAGGTGACGGTACCGCCTTGCGGGGTGTATTTCAGGGCGTTGTCGGTCAGATTGCCCAGCAGTTCGCGCAGCAACCACTCATAGCCTGAAACATGCACGGCTTGCACTTCGAGCCCGAGATCCAGCTGTTTGGCCGTGGCCGCATCCAGATGCACCTCAAGAAGGGTTTCGCACAGCGCTTTTAAATCGACTCTTTGCAGCGGCCGCTCATCCAGGCCGTGCGCGTCGGCGCGCGACAGCGCCAGCAGTTGATTCGCCAGCTGCGAGGTACGGCGTGCGGCGTCGCGCAGGCGCAGAACCTGATCCACTCCCAAAATGATAGCTTGCTGCGCTTTTTCAGCGGGCGCCGGATGGTCATTCAGGACGAACTTCTGGCATGAAGTACAGCTTGCCATCGGCACGCTGGCGGCTTGCGCCCAAGCCTCCACCTGTGCCTGCAGGCCCGCAAGCGGCGTGCGCAGCTGATGCGCCGCGTCGGCGACAAAGCGGCGCTGATTCTCCGCCTGTGCATTCACCAGATCAAACAGGCGATTCAGCGACTGCACCAGCGGACGCACTTCTTCCGGCGAGACCTTGACGTCGAGCGCGCTCAGGTCCCGTGGCGAACGCCGCTCGACCGCATCCTTCAATTCAATCAACGGGCGCAAGGCCTGTCTGACGGCCAGATTGACGACAAACACGCCCACCACCATCAGCACCAGGTTGGGCAACAGGACCTTGAGCAGCACCAGTCTGGCCCACTGCTGGCGCGGATCGGAGCCGTCGGCCAGACGCACCACCAGTTCACCGGCCACTGTCTGGACCCGCTGCGAGACGATGCGGTAGGTCACGCCTGCCGCGACGACGCTGGAGAACTCGGGCTCACGCGTGCTGGGCGGCAGGGCGGTCAACCAGTCGTCGCCAGCCAGCACCCGGCCCTCCAGATTGGTGATACTGAAAACCGACAGGCCAGAACGATCCCGCAGAAATTCCTCGATGGCCGGGGCGTTGAGCAAGACTGGCGGATCATCCGGGCTTTTGCCTTTGCCCACCACTGAATCCGCCAGCAAAGGCACCAGTTTGAGCAGTCGGCGGTCTTGCTGCAACGCCGCGTTGTCGGCCGAGCGGTAATCAAACCAGGTGTTGACGCAGGCCAACAGACACAAAGGGACCAGCAGCAGCAGCAGCAAGCGTCGCTGCAAGCCCGAGGACATGGCCGCCAACTGCATCGGACGCTAGGCCGCGTCGCGGCTCTTGGTAGCGGCGCCATCGGCCAGTTCCAGCCGATAGCCGAAACCGCGTATCGAGCGCAGCGTGATTCCGTGGGGCTCAAGCTTGCCGCGCAGGCGCGAGATGTAGACTTCTACCGCATTGGGCGTGATCTCCCGGTCCCAGCCGGTCAGCGCCTGCAGCAGTTTCTCCTTGTTGGCCGGCTTGGGCGCGTTGATGAGCAAATACTCCATCACGCTCCATTCGCGCGGACCGAGTTCAAGCAGCTTGCCGCCCGGTTGGATACAGGCCAAGCGCGTGGCGGTGTCGAGTTCCAGCGGGCCAAAGCTCAGCACCGCTGAAGTGGCGGCCTGGGAGCGACGCAGGAGCGCACGCAGCCGGGCCAGTAATTCAGGCAGCTCGAAGGGCTTGATCATGTAGTCGTCGGCACCGGTATCGAGCCCCTGCACGCGGTCTTGCAGGGCGTCACGTGCGGTGAGCAGCAGCACCGGCATGTGGTGCCCGTCCTTGCGCAGCCGACGGGTCAGCGTCAGACCATCCATGCCGGGCAGGCCGATGTCGATGATGGCCGCATCAAACGCTTCACGGTGCGTCGCATCGAGCGCCCGCTCGGCGCTGCCCACCCAGTCCACGGCGTAACCTGCATCGCTGAGCCCGAGCTTGATGCCACTGGCCACCATGAGGTCGTCTTCAACCAGCAAGATTCTCATTGAATAAGCCAACAGCCCCCGTTGAACATGCGCAAGCAGCTATAACAATGATAGCAAATCAGTGGGAACGGATCATTGTGCCAAAGGCCTGATCGGTCAATATCTCGAGCAACAGCACGTGCGGCACCCGACCGTCAATGATATGCACCGAGTTGACGCCGCTCCTGGCGGCATCGAGCGCACCGCTGATCTTGGGCAACATGCCACCGCTGATCGTGCCGTCGGCGAACAACTCGTCAATCTGGCGCGCACTGAGGTTGGTGAGCAATTTGCCCGACTTGTCGAGCACGCCGCTGATGTTGGTCAGCATCATCAGCTTCTCGGCCTTCAGGACGGTGGCCAGCTTGGCGGCCACCACATCGGCATTGATGTTGTAGCTCTCGTTGTTGTCGCCAAATCCAATCGGGCTGATGACGGGAATGAAGGCGTCGTCCTGCAAGGCCTTGACGACACTCGGGTCGATGCTGACGATGTCACCCACCTGGCCCACGTCGTGCTCGATGCTCGGGTCGGCGGTGTCGAGCATTTTGAGTTTTTGCGCGCGAATCAGGCCACCATCGCGCCCGGTCAGCCCCACCGCCTTGCCACCGGCCTGGTTGATCAGGCCGACGATGTCCTGCTGCACCTCGCCGCCCAACACCCACTCCACGACTTCCATGGTTTCGGCATCGGTGACGCGCATGCCCTGGATGAACTCACCTTTCTTCCCGAGCCTTTTCAGGGCGGTTTCAATCTGCGGCCCGCCGCCGTGCACCACCACCGGGTTGATGCCCACCAGCTTCAGCAACACCACGTCTTCGGCAAAGTCTGCCTGCAAGGTAGGGTCGGTCATGGCGTTGCCGCCATATTTGATGACCATGGTCTTGCCGTGGAATTTGCGGATGTAGGGCAGCGCCTGGGCCAGGATTTCAGCCTTGTCGCGGGGAGAAATATTGCTAATGTCGTTCATGGGTTGGCTCACCGCAGATCGCTGCGGCCGGTCCTGCAAAGTGGGGAAAGATCAGCTACAAATTGTGCCGCAAGTTTGCATCGCCCCGGCATCAGCTGCAAAGTCTCAGGTCGCTGGCAGTGCGCCAGGCTGATAGCCGTGCACATGCTGCCCAAGAAATGCCTTGATGGCCGCAATATCGCCCGATCGAGCGGCCGCTTCCAGCAGCTTCAATTCCTCGGCCAACTGGGCCCATGGCAGGAATGGCTCATGGGCTTTCATGATGCGCGGGTGAGCGGTGCGCTCCGGGTTGTCTCCGATCAGCAACTCTTCATACAGTTTTTCACCCGGACGAAGACCGGTGACGACGATTTCGATGTCTCCGGCCGGACAGGCCTCGTCGCGCACCGTAACGCCGCTGAGTTGCACCATGCGTCGGGCCAGATTCATGATCTTCACCGGCTCGCCCATGTCCAGCACAAACACGTCGCCACCCGAACCCATGGCACCGGCCTGAAGCACCAGCTGGGCCGCCTCGGGGATGGTCATGAAATAGCGCGTGACATCCGGGTGCGTCACCGTGATCGGGCCGCCAGCCGCCAACTGGCGGCGAAACAGCGGCACCACACTGCCGCTGGAATCGAGCACGTTGCCAAAACGTACCATCGTGAAGCAGGTAGGCGAGCCGTCGGCGGCGAGCGCCTGCAGCACCAGCTCGGCCATGCGCTTGGTGGCACCCATCACGTTGGTCGGGCGCACCGCCTTGTCGGTGGACACCAGCACAAAGCGATGGACACCATTGAACTGCGCCGCGCGCGCCATGTTGAGGGTGCCAAAGACGTTGTTGACCACCCCTTCGCCGGCATTGTGCTCAACCATCGGCACATGCTTGTAGGCGGCGGCGTGGTACACCGTGGCCGGGTGATATTTCGCACAGACGGATGACAGGCGCTCATAGTTGCTCACGCTGCCAAGCAGCGGCACCAATTCGACCGCCAGGCCACCAGCCTTGCAGATGCCTTGCAGCTCCTGATGAATGGTGTACAGACCAAACTCGTTGTGGTCCAGCAGCAGCAGTTGCTGCGGGCCCTGGCGCACGATTTGCCGCGTCAATTCGCCGCCGATGCTCCCCCCCGCGCCGGTCACCAGGACCACTTGACCGGTCAGGTCGCGAGCCAGCAGCGCGGCGTCAGGCGGCACCGGGTCGCGCCCCAAAAGATCCTCTGCATCGAGCTCGCGGAAGTCCTGCACCGTGACACGGCCACTTGCCAGATCCGACAAACCGGGCAGCGTTCGAATATGAATCGGTAGGGAACGCAAACTGTCAATGATGTTGTTGCGACGATCTCTTGAAGCACTGGGCAGGGCCAGCAGAATATCCGTTACGCCCTGCCGGGCCACCAGCGCGGGCACCTCAGAGGGCGGAAAAACCTGGACACCATTGACGCTGCGATTAACCTTGGCCGGGTCATCATCGACGAAGCCCAATAAGGTGAATTGACCTGAAACGCCCATCGCCAAGGCGGTTTGCGCACCCGCCATGCCGGCGCCGTAAATCAACAAACGCCCCCCCGTCCGGCCCTTCGAGTTGGCCAGATCGGCCAACCAGAACCGCGCCGCAGCCCGGCTGGCCCCCACCAGCGCGAGAAATATCAGCGGCTGCAACAGCCCTAATGAGCGTGGCACGCCCACCCATTGCTGCCACAACAACACGCTCGTCAGGACCGCAGCGTAGACGCCGACCGCTTGCGCCGTTGCCGTCAGGGCGGCCTGCCCGGTGTAGCGAAAAATGGCTCGATACAAGCCGAAACGGATGAAGATCGGAACTGACAATGTGGGTGCCAGTGCATACACCCACCACTGTGCGCCCGTTGGCCAATTGAGAGCATCGAGCCGCAGCGCAAAAGCGATCCAGGTTGACAGCAAGGCCAGAACCACGTCCAGCGCGACCACCACCAGCCGCTTTACTGCACGCGGCCAAGCCAAAACCCTGTTCTGCATTCAGCGGCTCTGATTCACACCAGGTCTAGACAGCAAAGTCTTCTTTCTTTTGCCCTTGTGCCAGCAGCGCTGCCAGCCAGCGCGGCGTCAAGCCACGGCCGCTCCAGGTCTCGCCGTTGGGCCCGCGAAATTTGGCGGCAACGGTAACAGCACTTTTCTTCGCGGCACCGGTGCCTGCCGGCTTGCCGGTGGCCCTGCCCTTCGCCGTTCTGATCTTGCCTTTGCCGCCACGCGCCTTGCCAGGCTGCAAATCCTTCAGGGTGATTCCAAACGCCTGCATCTTGGCAAGAATATCACGCACCGTCTTGTCAAATTCCCGTGTCTTGATTTCACTCGCCTGCTTTTGCAGTTTCTCAATCTGACTTTGAATTTCGATTAAATCACTCATACAGAACACCTGTCAATTAAATTGAAAGCTCCCCGAATCGTCCACATTCAGCGGACTACTATGGAATAATTTTAATGTGTCACATTATCTCTTCTTAATACCCGCAAAGCCGTCATGACGATGATTTTCATGTCAAAAACAAATGATTTTCTTTGCAGGTACTCAATATCCAGCACAACTTTTTGTGCTATCGGCAGTTCATCACGGCCATTGATTTGCGCCCAACCCGTCAAACCCGGCAGCAGAGCCTGAACTCCGTGACGGGTGCGTAGTTCAATCAAATCATGCTGGTTGAACAGGGCGGGTCGTGGGCCAACAAAGCTCATATCGCCTTTGATAATGCTCCACAGTTGGGGCAATTCATCCAGACTGCTTTTGCGCAGGAAACTGCCAACAGGTGTCAGGTAAGTTTGCGGATTATTCAACAAATGGGTCGCTACCGCAGGCGTGCCGATTTGCATACTGCGGAACTTGGGCATTTTGAATATCGTGTTGTTGCGGCCTACGCGGTCGGACCAATAGAGCACCGGCCCTCTGGAAGTGAGGCGCACCGATAGCGCAACCAGCATCACCGGTAATAGCAAGAAAATACCGGCAACCGTCGCCAGCAATAAATCAAATAGTCGCTTCATTCTTCACCTGCCCGCGCGCTCGGATTGAAAAAGAATTCGCCAATAGACGGGCGACAGAAAGAATCGAACCATGCTCCCCAGATGCAAACGCCAAAACCTGAAATCCCGGTGGCTGCTGCGCTGCGCATGGTGCTGCACCGCGACCCGCGGACAAAGCACCACCGGATGACCCATGAGTCGCAACCGGGCACAAATATCGACGTCTTCGTAATAAAGAAAATAGCGTTCATCGAAGCCACCCAGTCGTTCGAAGACAGCACGCGGGAACAGCATGAACATGCCCGCCACCCAATCCGGGTAGATCGGTGCATCGACCATGACATAGTCTGGCGACCGGCATTTTCCAAAGGCTTTGCATAGTATCTTGAGCGGGCTCGGAAACCGGCGCGCACTGTCCTCAACCGCACCCGTTTCCCCCAGCACGAGCGGCGCCACCACGCCTGCAGACGATCTGTCACAACATGCCAGCAATGCGTTGAACGGATTGCTGCGCAGTCGGATGTCGGGATTCAACACGCAAAAATATTGCCCGGTGGCGCAAGCGAATGCCTGATTCTGGTTGGCGGCAAAGCCCTTGGGGACCTTGTTTCGAACCAGCCTGATCGGGTAGGAGAAGGCGTGCAGGTCAAAAGGCAATATCTCGTCCAGGTTCAGTGTCAGGATCAATTCAAAATTCGAATCCGCGCAATGATCTTCGAGATCTTTCAATAACGCCGCGACCAGGGCAATCTGCGCATGACTGACCACGGAAATTGAAATACCGGCGTCGCGAAAATCAGTGATTCTTTTCATCATCAATCACCTGATTTGTGGATTTTGCCTGCCCGCCACTGCACGGCGCAAGCCCTCGTCAAGTGAAATCGGAGGAACCCACCCCAAGAGGCTGCGGGCTTTTGAAATATCCACCTGCAAATTGCCGCACAGGCGCTGCAAATCGTTGGCCCTTCCAAGCAGGGCAGCGCCAGCCCACAAGGCCCATAGTGGCACAGGCACGAGGCGCACGGGGACCCCACCCGCGTGCGCCAGACCGCGCACCAACTCGACGGTAGAGACGTCGTGCCCATCACTGACCAGAAAAGTCTGATTGACAGCTTGCGGATGAGTCATGCAAGTCGCGATGAAATCGACAAGGTTGTCCAGAGCCACCAGACTGCGCCGATTATCGACCGCGCCCAATGGCAATGGCCAGCCTCGCAGTACCGCATCCATCAAGTCCGCAAAGTTGGCTTTCACGCCGGGGCCGTAGACCAATGGTGGGCGAATGATGACCACCTCCAGGCCAGTCTGCTCGGAAAGTTGCCGCAAGCCGCGTTCGGCCTCCAGTTTGGAAAGCGCATAGACATTGTGCGGATTGGGCGTGTCAGTCTCCGAGAATGTCGAACCCAACTTCGTTTGCACCCCATTCACGCCGATTGAACTGAGAAAAATGAAACGTTGCACACCCATCGCCGCAGCTTGCCGGGCGAGTTCCAGCGTGCCCTCCACGTTGACACGCTGAAACTCCGCAAGCGACTCGACCGTGCGGTCATTGAGAATATGCACTCGTGCCGCGGTATGAATGACAGTATTCACACCCGCCAATATCGGTTGCCAGTGCATTGGCGTGGTCAAATCACCGCCTGGAAGATATTGCGCCCCGTGCACCGGCCTTGTCGTGCTTCTGCGCGTCAAAGCCAGCACCTCATGGCCTCCCTGGGCGACCAACTGCGCCACCATGGCACGACCGACAAAACCGGTGGCGCCGGTAACCAGAACCCGGCAAATGCCAGCGTCAGCGTGACCCGTGCTCGGCGTCATTTTCCGGCCTTTCGCCTTATCACATCGCGATAGACCTGTTGCGTGCGCTGATACATCGTTTCAAACCCAAATTCCCGCTCATAAACCATTCTGCCTGCGCGCCCCATCTGCCATCGCAGCGCCACATCGCCCAGAAGGCGCGCAAGCCGATCCGCCAGCACCGCTTTGTCTCCCTTGGGCACCAGGAAACCAGTCAAACCATCGTTCACCGCTTCAATCACGCCCCCCACATTGGAGGCCACCACCGGCAAGCTCGCCCGCATGGCCTCCAGTATCGACAAAGGCAAGCCCTCCCACTCGGAAACCAGCACAAAAACATCGGCCTGAGCCAAACGCGCCGCTACATCCTTGCAAAGCCCGGAGAACAACACTCGGTCAGCCACTCCAAGAACGCGTGATATCTGCTGCACCTTGTCAGTTAGCGAGCCATCGCCGATAAGTTCCAACTCCCACGGCACGTTATTGACCATGGTCAGCGCTTCAAGCAGCAGCGCATGGTCCTTGGGAGCATCCAGTCGAGCGACACAAACAATTCTCACCGCATTGGCCTTCGAGCCACAAGACCGCAGCATCGGTTCCACTTCTGGCACGCCGTTGTGAATGCGTCTGATCAAAGACTCGCTGCCCACGCCGAAGTGCAGCGCGAGCTGCCGATCGTACTCAGATACACAAATGATTGCGTCGCTCAGCCGCGCAGCTAGCCTCTCCAAAAACACGGCCAATCTTCGCGATTGCTCGTCAATGCCTTCGGTAAAGGCCCATCCATGCGCCGTGAAAACTACTGGCAGCCCGGCGAGCCTGGCAGCAACCCGACCCACCAACCCAGCTTTGGTTGAATGTGCATGAACAATGTCTGGCCCAAAGCGTTTCAAGGCTCGCAGGCACTCCAACACGGCAAGCATGTCCAGATGCGGTCTGATGGGCCGCACCAAATATCGCAGCTTAATAACCTTGAGCCCTTTGGCTCGCAGCAGCTCAGCATAAGGGCCATCGCCACCCACCAGAACCTCTACTTGATGCCCCTCGGATTGCGCCTTGGCAGCCAAGTCGAGCACATGTACATGGGCACCACCTACGGTGTCAGATCGGGTGATCAAATAGGAAATCTTGAGACTATCCATCGCAACCGGATATCAAATCGTTTGAAAATGTCTCTAATAGATCCACCTTATCAATATATCTTCTGGCCGCACTGGATATTGCATCGCGTGAATATCTCTGGCTCTCCGAAGAAAATTGCAATATATTTTCCAGATTAACGTCGGAATTTCTGAAAAATTGGAAATGCTCAGGAAACGTGTCCTGATGCCCCGCGTAAACAGGAAGTCCCATCATTAAATATTCACGCACTTTTAGGGTACTAGCCTCTTTCATATTTTTCCTGAAGAGCGCGAACGACGATAGTCCTAAAGAACAATTTTCAGCGATCTGAAGTACTTCCTGGAAGCTCTTGCGACCATGGCATATCACACGATCATCTTTCTCCGCAAGAATCCGATCTTCCGAGGAAATATCACCTACCAGATGCAAAATAAATCTATCGCTACTTTTTTGCATACTTAACAGCAACAAATCCAAGCCATGCCAGGGATAAAAAAAACTGGCGACAAAAAGCAATTCCGGAACAGCACCTCTTTTATCCGGCACGACATTATTGCTATACATGACTCCGTTTGGATATAGTATGGATTTCTTGTAAAGCTGGTTGGCACGTCTATTTTCGTACCCAATAATTTCGGCTGTCACGCCAACGGTGCCACTTGATTTACGGACGGAATATTTTCCAATAATTTCTTCGAGAGCAGCCCGAATTTTTGCCGCGATACTGCCTGATAAAGCCAATTCCGGTACCTCAAGCGTGTGGTGAACGAGATAAACCGGCTTCTTGGATCGAGCGATAAACAGCAATTGGAAAGGATCATGTACATAGTGCCTCAGCACAAAAACATCTACTGAACTTTCAAGAGATTTGAGCCACCGGTGGTATTCCCATCGCAAAAGCAGCCAGTCGACTACCTTAAAGACTCCACTCCTCGCCTTGCCTCCAACTACCATTTTTGAAAACTCAACGATTTCGGCGCCTCTCACCGAACCAAGAGGACAAAATATTCGCGTATCCCAGTCCAGTCTCAATTGATGTGCAGCCTGCTGCTCCCACGACATTTGATTCAGTATGCCTGCCGACGGGCTGAGTAAAGCCGCTGAATGTAAGATCTTCACAAATACAACCTTAGACACCATCAATACAAAACCTTTGATCTCGGCACCTGGAATACACTGTTCGCGTCGCTGCAAAGAACTCTTCCAGGAGTTAAGATCACAAATTCACCAAATTCCTTGGCCATCTCTTCCGCAACGCCGCCCGCTAGCCGGTTAAAGCCTTTGCGCGTCAGTCCTTTTGGCCCGTCATGTCCACCAATGTCACGCAGGATCTTCAACGGAAACACGCTACACACGCTGCAAGCTGCCATGGTAATTCGCAACAAAAGTTCCGGGAATTCACACCGCGCCAGGTGGCATCCTGCAAAAGTGAGCGAGACCGTTACAACTTCGAAACCTCGACGATCGGCGAATCTGAACCAAAGATGGATATTATATTGATTGAATTCCCATGTAAATAAAATTCAACAAAACTACAGCGGCAAGTAAAATCGATGGCCATCGAAGATTTATTGGAATAGGGTACAGTCGTTGGCTAAAATACACATAAATTACCAGCCGCGCCGTGTTTGCCGCAAACGTCGAGATAATCGCACCCCATATTCCAATCACTGGCACCAAGATAATGCACCCGATCGTTCCCATCAATCCTGCGGATAAATTAATCTTGCTTAACATTTTGGTATTTTTCCTGATATCCATCCCCATGAAAAAGATATACAAATTGGCAATGACAACAGATAACATCAAATAAAAAATGTATTCCGAACCTTTTGAGAATCTTTCACCAACCACAAAGATGGTAAGCAGCTTCCCATATATCGCTACGATTAGCAGCAAGACAATTGCACCGTAAAGCGTAAATTGAAAAACCCGGGCAATCAATATTCGTGTTTCCTCTTTTTCATATTCACGATACACGATCGGCGCGATCGCGGAACTAATAATATAAAAGCCCAAACCAACGATCGCCGCAATTCGTGCGGCTGCCCCGTAATACCCAAGCTCCGTCAATCCGATATATCCTCCGACCATTATCTTATCCACACCGCTTGACAGCGCAACACCAATGGAAGATAAGACGATGGGTAAAGAATAACTCAGTAATTGGCGGAGTATTGGCATGTCTATCATGCCATAAAGCAGTCCATATTTTTTTGTCTGCATTGCCAGTCCAACCGAAATACCTACCAATCCACTAACAATCTGTGAATAAAAATATTGCTCGATACCCAATCGTTCCGCAGCAGCGAAATAAAGCACCAAGACCAAATTTGTTATCACTACCGCAATATTGATGGTGACAGATGGAACTGCTTGACTGGTAAATCTGAACTGTACCTGTAGAAGATTAATCACCGCAGTTACCAAAAAATTGAGACAGACCAACGCTGCATATTGTGCGTACATGCCGGATAAGTGCACCATATCCAGTAGCTGAAACCTGAACAGGTATGTCACACACCCAAATACACCGAATACCCCGATGGTGAACCATAGAGTGGAGGAAATGATTATCTTTTGTCGATCTACACTATCCGATTCCGGCAGCAATCGGGCGACTGCCTGGTTAATTTCAAGCGGCAGTGCGAGCAACAAAATGACAGAAGCCGCTGCCACAAATTCGACGAATCCAAAGTCGGTTGGGCCTAGTTGTCGTGTATATATTGGCAGCAGCAATAGGCCGATAGCCTTTGCGAGAAACAATGGAAGCGCATAAATTACCGCATCTTTGACAAAATTCCTAATCATGCTGCGCTACGTTGAATTTCATCAAGCACCATTTCTTTCAGTCCCAAGTTGTCGTTGAACAGGAGCGCGTCCGGTCCGAACTGTGATACGTATGCGCCGACTTGTTTCCGCCAGCTTTCCTTCGATAATCCCCACCCCCAATAATAGGGGAGAGTCAGTGGAGTGCACATCCAATGCATCGGAAAATTGTCTTCAACCAGCTTCAAATAGTTATTCGCAACCTTGCGAGCAGCCCATTTGTCACGGACAAAAGCCTGAGCCTTTCTTCCCAACGCCAGTCGAAATTCACGGTTATCAATCATTTCCCGAATGGCTTGCTTGAGTTTCTCCGGTTCCACATAGAGCGAAGGAGGGAACTCCGAATCAGGGTTGTCAATTTTGTATTGTTCTGCATAATAGCCCCCCACTACCGCAGGCTTGCCAAATGCTGCAGCCTCCGTCGCCAGCATTGCAAGGGGAACATCAGAGTAAAGCTCATCCACGATAAAATCACATAGCTGCAATTCCTGCAAGACAATGTCATTCGATACCCCGACTAGCTCAATATAATCAATAGCGTACCCTTCTGCACGCAGTTCATTCATTATTTTTTCAATTATGAAACTACCTTTGGCTCGCGGCCGGGACGGCGCGTGCAATATTCGGATTGAATTGGTTTGGCTAACTTCAGGGGTAGCAGATTTCGTGGCACCGACATGACTCGGCATACCAACAGCCATGAAACGAATAAACGAGTGATTAAATAGCTGTGCCGTGGCGGTATGGTTAATTATTAACGAAGCATGCTTTTCAACTCTTCTTATTTGACGCAGCATGCGTTTGGCTTCGACAAGAGCTGTGACCGGAACGACATACCCACCGGCGTCGTCCAAATGGCGACCACTAAATATTGGCGGACGGGCGTCGGATCCAAGGTAAATAACAATAATTTTCTTGCCCATCAACTTTATGAGCGGAAGCTCATAAAAACGGAAAAATGAGCCAAACCCAGAAAAAATAAAAACATCGCAGCGCACGAGTGCGTAGATCAGAGCCAGAGCGCGAATACATATTTGCGCAATCCAGCCGAGTTGCCGAAGCGCAAAGTTGACATTATTGATCAACGGTGCGATGTGTTGAAACGTCGCTTTCAGGAAATACTCTGATTCGTGATACGCATATTTGTTTGTGTCCAATACAAAATGCTCGCAGGGCACTCCCAATTCGTCGAACCCGGTTTTTAGTCTGGAGAAATAGCCCGCAACTTCACCCGGTCCTATTGAAACGCGCCTGATTGCCACTTTAATTCTTAACGGTAAACTTCATATAGAAACTTTTCGGTACCAGTTCCATTTTGTACATTAACCAAAAGAAAGGCCGCATGCGTTCGAATGTCTTTTTATAGGTTTTGTAATCTTTGTAGGTTTTCTTTGGAAGAGCCATCACCGCTTCAAATTCTTGATCACTGTAGCCCAGTCGTTTCTTCACAAAATCCACCAGATCCGGTTCGATGTGAGGCGGTTCCTGCATCAGCCGCAGCGCCTCCTCTCTACTCATCCATCCGTTTCTGCAATACGCCGAATATCCTGCAATCCTGAAATCGATACCCCAACGGCGGGGTAAAAAGTAGCTGTGAAAAAACGCGGTAAATCGATTCTCCAGATGATGCCCCCCGTACCACTGCCAACCATACTTCTCTATCAGAATCTTCTTGGCGGCCTCTTTGTCGTAATCCATGTAATAGATCGGCCGAACTTTCTTGATGCGGCCAAAAATCATCCAGCGCAGAAAGTCCGTCAACCACAGATTTGGAAACGTTTTGATTTTATAGGTGCCGAATTCTTTCTGAATCGAGTCAATGTATTTGCCGTCCATATATATCCAACCGAGTGGTGCTATACCTTCGGTTCGGAACGAATGGCCTTCAATCATGTATTTGATGCCGAACTTGTCGGCAGCCTTGTACAAAGTGGTCGCCAAACCGATGTCTGTAGGGCATTCGACGTCTTTCACGCCGGCCTTCAAAAACGAACGATAGATGTCGTCGTACTCTTTGTTATCGACCACGATGGTGAATAGATCAATGTTGAGCTTTTCGAGTAGATTGTGGATGTTCTCCGTCGCAATCGTCGAATTCCAGGTGTTGTCGAAATGCACGGCAAGCAGGCGCAATCCGGCCGCATGCATCTTGTGCACGAGATACGACGAGTCACAGCCCCCGCTGACACCAATGATGGCATCGTATTTTTTACCAACCCCGGACTTTTTCATATCCTCGATCATCTGGGCAATGCGACGCTCGCCTTCTGCACCAGTGGGATATTCCTGATTGAGACCTTCGATCTGACGACAATAGTTGCAAACACCCACTTCGTCGAACGTGATATTGGGCACGGTGCTGTCATAGATGCAGCGGGTACAAATAGTTTTATCGACGGAACTGCTCATTCGAATGTCTTTTCTTGTTGCTGTCTTATGGGAAATTTGATTAACACGCCAAGATCCTTCGCCTGAAAAACCGCCATGCTGCCAATTGCCACTGCCGATGCGCCCGCCTCGTTCACGACTGCACGCAGATGTGACAGTTCTCCGGCGCCACCGCAGGCGATCACAGGAATACCGACTGCGTGACTAACGTCCCGGACCAGGTTCAGATCAAACCCCGACCAGGTGCCATCGCGGTCAATGGAATACAAAAGAATTTCCCCGGCCCCCGCGCGCTCCATGTCACGGGCAACGTCAACGGCCGAACGTTTTGTATCGATCTTTCCTTGATGGGTGCGGACAGTGTGCTTGCCGAAAAGATTTTTCTTGACGTCCAGCGTCACGACAACCGCCTGACTACCGAATTCATCTGCCGCCTCGCGAATCAATTGAGGGCATTTGATGGCCGCTGCACTTAATGATATCTTCTCAATGCCCAGATGATAAAGTCGGCGCATATCCAATAGATTGTCAACGCCACCACCGTAACAGATCGGCATAAAGCATTCCGTGACGACCTTCTCCAGGGTTTCAAAATCGATGCCGCGCTTTTCAGTAGTCGCTGCTATGTCTATCAGAAGCAGTTCGTCCACTTCCTTCTGATTAAAGATACGCACTGCATTAACGGGGTCACCCACATAGACGGGATTCTTGAACTGGACCGTCTTCACCAAGGCGCCCCGATCCATTAACAGGCAAGGCATGACACGTGTAGCCAGCACGTTAAAATTCCACGAAGTTTTTGATCAATTGCATGCCATACCGGTGACTCTTTTCGGGATGAAACTGCACGCCCATGACATTGCCTCGTTCGACCCCTGAAGTAAATGCATAGCCATGATGTGATTCCAGCAGTCGATCGGCCTCGTCGGTACACTCATAATGAAACGAGTGCACAAAGTAAAACCTCGAACTGTCGTCTAGCCCCGCGGTAAGCCGGCTGTCCTTGATCTTTCGAATCAAGTTCCAACCCATATGGGGAATCTTCAAGTTAGTCTGCGAGATACCTAGCGAAAACTTCCGAACCTTGCCGGGAATCAGGTCGAGTCCGGGCAATACGCCCTCCTCACTGCCCGACGCCAGCAACTGCATGCCCAGGCAGATGCCGAGGAAGGGAATTCCGGTACTGGCCCGTTCGCGCAGAACTTCAACCAAACCGAGTCTCTGGAGCTTTTGCATCGCATTGTCGAAGCTGCCAACACCAGGCAACAAAATCTTGGTGGCGGTAGACAGCATTTGGACATCGCCAGCAGGCAACGCTTCCCCGCCAACTCTCTTGATCATGTTGAGCACGGAACCGACATTACCTGCACCATAGTCGACAACATGAATCATAACTAGCCCTGCCTGGCTGTCGGCCGTTCCAACGTCGCTTTGAAGCGGTCAATATACTCCTCATCGACCTGCTTGATTACTTTGGCAGGAGAACCGCCAACCATAGTATTGTCGAGCACGTCTGTGGTAACGACGGACATCGGCATCACGATGCAGCGGTCGCCGATGGATACGCCAGCATAGACCACAGACGGACCGCCAATGAAAGTGCCACGGCCAATTCTGGTTCTGGAACGCACGATGTAGGGATTGGCAGGCCGATTGTCCATGAGGATGTTCGCCATCACACTGGAATGACTCCATATGTAGCTGCCGGAGCCCAACGTTGTGTGATCACCAATCTCCAGTCCGCCTGACGCGTCGACAATAACACCTTCGCCAATCCAGACATGATCGCCACAGACCAACCTTTCTGGTGCCAGTATTTTGGCGTTTTCGCGCATTCGGCATCCCGCCGAAAGTCCGTTCAATTGAGCTCTCTCGTCGTCAGTCATCAAGGTGCTTAATGCCCGAGTCAAAAGCTCAATCCGCAGACCGCGTGATCTCTCGGTATCCGACAACTTGAAGTTATCGGATTTCCAGATAGTCTTGAGCAACTCAAGCAGTTCCTCTTTCAAAGGATCAGTCATTTCCAACGGGCCTCAATGATCGACATGGCCTGTACCACTCGGTGGACATCGACACCGCTGTAGCATGGTAACGTTAGAGTTGTCTCGAAGAGACGCTCTGAATTCACGGGACTCTGACCATATTTCTTTTGATAATAGGTGGTCGAACCCAGTGCGTAGGTGCCGATGGTGCTCTCGATGCCGACTGCCTTGAGTTCGCGAATCATCGCATTGCGGTCGCTACCGACGGTAACTCTAAAGACCAGCGATTGAATGTTGTGACGAACTTCTTGCCCTGACGCTTGCACTACGTGACCGCGAGGCTCCAGCGCAGCGATATACATGGCGCGGATTTCGTTTCTTTCATCCACAATAGAATCGAGCTTGGCCAATTGCTTGCGTCCCATGAGTGCCGCCATCTCGGGTAATCTAAAGTTGTACCCAAAATCGACAAAGTCCGCGCCCGGCCCATTCATCCCGTTCACGCCAGCACCAAGTTTGATCTCCAGCCACTTCGCCCAATCGTCGCGGTCAGTCAAGATGGCACCACCTTCCCCAGTATTGATCAATTTACGCGGATGGAAGCTGAAGCAAGTGATGTCGGCAATAGCGCCACAACGGCGTCCGAATTCGCTACTACCAATGGCGCAAGCAGCATCCTCGACAAGCGGCAGACCATGGCGTTCGCAAATCTTCTTTATCTCGGTCAGCCCGGCCGGATTACCAAGTGCATCGACAAAAATCACAGCCTTTGTGCGCGGGGTGATCTTCTTTTCGAGGTCTTCGGGCAGCATGTTGAAGGTGTCGAGCGAAACATCGGCAAACACCGGACGCGCGCCAAGGTCTTCCACAACATTCGCCGTGGCCGGCCACGAAAAATCGGAAACAATCACTTCATCACCGGCCTTGACATCCAGCAACCTCATGCACATCCATAACGCCGTTGTTGCAGAAGTTGTCAGGAACGCATGCTTGGCGCCGGTGTATGCGGTTAGTTCCCGCCGAAACGCCTCGACATGTTTGCCTCGGGTAAATATGCCGCTTTCAAAGACGTCGCGAAACTCCGCCTCGATCTCGTCAAACGAAAGGTATGGTTTGATTAAGCGAATATCGCTCATGCCTGCACCTTGATATTGGTCTTGTACCAGGTGAGCGTATCGCGCAAACCCTGCTCAAACGAAGTCAGCGAGTAGTCAATCATGGTGCGGATTTTCACATTGCTGGCAACATGACAGAACACATCTGACTTGCGGCCTGGCTTGTTGATGATCTCGCCGGTGTAGCCCATGCCTTCGCAAATGCGCGCAAGTAATTCAGCGACAGAGATCTGGTTGTCTGTTGAAATATTGACCGAATCACCAGCTCGCATCTGGTCATAGAGTTTGACAACGGCATCAACCGTGTCATGGACGTATACGAAATCACGGCTTTGCAATCCGTCGCCGTGCAATTCGGGCGCAATGTTGTTGAGAATACGCCAAGCCGTGATCGGAATAATGCCTGCCAGCACGCCCCTGTAATTCTGTCTTGGGCCATAGTTGTTGAATGGCCGGACGATGAAAGCGTCAAGATCAAACATCTTGACGTAGCTCTCTACAGCGTAGTCGGCAGCGGCCTTGCCAGCCGCGTAGGTTGTTGTCGGGTTCTTGGGATGTGCTTCATCCATAGGCTCGTAGACTGCAGAGCCATATACCTCGGAAGTCGAGAAGTGACACATCGTCTTAAATAGACCTCTTCGCTGCAATTCGAGCAAGTTAAGCACAACATTGACGTTAGTCGAAAATGCATTAGCGGGGTTAAGGAATGAGTAATTCAACGCCTTGGTAGCACAATTGAAAACCAGGTCAATTTGATGTTTAGTAAAAATATATTCCAAACTGGTGTTCAATTCGGCATCATCGCGGTAAAAAACAGCGCGCCCCGTCTCCAGAGCGGATTCAAGATTATCTTCATCGCCGGTGAAAAGATTATCGACTACCACGACTTCTCGAGCGCCCTCTTCTAGCAGGTGATCGACCAGATGGCTACCGATAAAGCCGGCGCCACCGGTCACCAGTATTACGTTTCCCAAAATCCGCGGTCTGTTTGATATCCTCATTGTTATCGCTCACCTCATGTATTCATAGCTTGCTCGGCCAGTTCAAGTATCTTCAAAATGCGGATTGCTTGCTCGGGGCCGGACCTAGAGGGTCTCCCACTCTCAGCACACGCGGCGAAATGAGCTATGCTGTTAAATAAGGCATCCTGTTCCGGAATGTAAGGAATCCAGATATCACCAACGCGCACTTGAACAGCGTAGTCTTCATACTCAATATCACTGCCAACCAAGACATCTACGCCTCTGTCGTAGATTGTGAGTTTTTCAGTTGATGGCCTCATATCGTCGAACACCACCATTTTTCTGGTACCTGCCACAATGAGCTTTCTCTCTTTCAGGGGCGATATCCAACTCGACTGAATATGCGCAATGAAATCGTGATACCTGAGCATCAAAAAAGTTAAACTTTCCTTGGGATTGTATTTTTTTTCGCCAACCGCCTTGATGTAGAAAGGCTCTTTGCCATCCGATAGGTAATCAATAATAGATAAGTCATGGACAGCCAAATCCGCCATGGCACTGACATCCTTTTTTATCTGCCCCAAATTCATCCGCATCGCTTCGATATAAAGAAACTCACCGAGTTCACCGGAAACTACAAGTTCACGAATCTTCTTGATGCAAGGGTGATACATCATGATGTGATCAACATGAATAATCAACTTGTTTTTGACTGCCAGCTTCGTCAGTTCTTCAGCCTCACGAACCGTCGACGTAAAGGGTTTCTCGACGTATACATGTTTGCCCGCATTCAAAGCATCTTTAACGACCTGAAAATGGGCGCTGGTCTCTACAGCAACCGCAATAGCGTCAATTTCGGGATTGCTCAAAACCTTGCGGTATTCGGTTTCATATCGAGACTGCTCGACGTAAAGGCTATGCGCTTTATCAAGTCGCGCCGGCTTTAAATCGCAAATGGTATGCAGACACAGTTTCTTATTGGCAAAAATGTTTTTTGCCACGTTTGGCCCCCAATAGCCATAACCAATTAAAGCAATGTTCATTCGTATTCTCGAGGCGCGGGCAACTTCGTGGTTCTACAGCACGCTTTGCAGAATCCACAATCGTCAAGCCTGTGCCCGCACTGGCAGACATAGCCAACTATTTTGGCTGGATTGCCCATGACCAGCCCGTGACCGGGTACAGTTTTTGTCACCACACTTCCGGCGGCCACCATTGCATAATGACCAATCACAATCCCACAAATCACCGTCGCATTAGCGCCTATACTCGCACCGCTCTGAACAAGCGTGGGCGTAACTTTCCATTCGCGATTGAATGCACGCGGAACCCTATCATTTGTAAATGCGACGTTTGGCCCAATAAACACATCATCTTCAATCGTTACTCCGTTATACACCGAAACACTATTTTGAATTTTACAACTATTGCCAATTTTGACCGCGTGGTCAATGTACACGTCTTTCGAGATAATACAATTCATTCCAATGTCCACCTTCTCACGAATCTGGACATTAATCCAAATCTTTGTCCCGTCACCTATTCTGACTGACTCAGATATATGAGCACTTGGATGAATAAATATGTTACTCATAAGTTATCCAATACAGCCCCGACGATTTTGTTGATTTCAGAAGAAGTCAAATAGGGACTCATCGGCAAACTTATCACCTCACCAGCCACTTGATCGCCGATCGGAAGGATGCTGCTGATATCCGCAACGGCCGGTTGCTTGTTCAGTGGTATGGGGTAATGCACGGCGCTTGGAATACCTACGAGCTTCAGCTTTTCCTGCACCGAGTCCCGGTTTTTTACGCGAATGGTGTACTGTGCCCAAGCACTGATGTTGTGCGGCTCGATGTAGGGGATATGGACTGCCGCGTCGGTTTCGGTTTGTCTCCATGCCTTGAAGGAATCGTTGTATTGAGTCGCCACTTGCTGACGCAGCGCGAGTTCTTGGTCCAAGATCGCCAGTTTGGGCAGCAGGATAGCAGCCTGCAGGGTGTCAAGTCGGCTGTTCACGCCCACGCGGATATGGTGGTAGCGCCGATCCTGCCCATGGCAGGCAATCTGCCGAATCACTTGGGCTAGCTCACCGTCATTGGTAAAGATGGCACCACCGTCGCCGTAGCAGCCCAATGGTTTACTCGGAAAGAAGCTGGCACAGGCAATGCTGCTGAGGTTACAGGACTTTCGACCTTTGTAGGTAGCGCCAAAGCTCTGGGCGGAGTCTTCAATGACTGGGATGCCGTGCTTGGTGGCAATGGCGTTGATCGCGTCCATATCGGCGCACTGACCGTACAGGCTGACCGGTATGATGGCTTTGGTACGCGGGGTAATGGCTGCTTCGAGCAAAGATGCATCGAGGTTGAATGTGCGCGGGTCAATATCTACATACACCGGTTTGGCACCGAGCAGGGCCACAGTTTCCGCGGTAGCAATATAGGTAAAACCGGGAGTGATGACTTCATCTCCCGGGCCAATGCCCAGCGCCATTTGGGCAATCTGCAGCGCATCGGTGCCGTTGGCGCAGGAGATGCAGTATTTTGCACCTACATAAGCAGCCAGTTTTTCTTCGATTTCAACCACTTCAGGGCCAAGAATGTATTGACCGCGGGCCAACACGCGGTGGATGTTGCGCTCCAGTTGCACTTGAATTCGGTCTTGCTGGGTTTTTAGATCTATGAAATCAAGTGCCTTATCTCCATCTATTGCTTGTAGCCATGCCTTGACTTCTTGCGGTGTAATTTGTTCGACCATTCCTCCGGTCTGAAACCTCTTTTCGTTTGTCACAATCGCAGTTTCCGATTGCAGTGAAGATGCGGCCAAGACAATTTGTGCGTCTTCAAGGTCATTGCTCAGTTGCATTGCCTCGTCTTGCCGAAAATTGAAATTGCTAAGTAAACGCACTGAAGAGGTTATATGTGCCAATAACGCCCGTGTCGCTCGGGTGGCCTCAGCGGGAGGCATTCCTGATCTTTTCAGTTCTCCGCGTGTAACATATTCCAACACAGACAAACTGGAACTACAAACCCAGCACAGATAAGTATTGACATGCGCGCCTGCCAGCAAATCAGCAATGAGCAACTGATCGTCTGCCGAAACGCGACTCAGCCATAAGTCAAGGATGACATTGACATCCAGAACAAGATTTTTCATCTGCTATATTTTTCTTCCAATGCCTCAACGTAAATAGCTTTGTCCTGCTCAATGCTTGCCTTGGGTCGTTGGAGGTAATAGGGGCCAAGAATTTGTTCGATTTTTGTCAGAATCAGGTTGGCCGAATCAAGACTGTTATCGTTGATAGCGCCACTGCTGGAGAATGCCGACGGGGTTGCCGTTAAATCAAGTTCCGACTCTGGGATATTGACTATGACTTCGAATTTTCGACGCTTGAACCGCAAGGTTTGCGCGAAATTAATCACCCCGTCCTCACAAATTGCATTTACTTGCATGGTTATTTCACCAGAAACACGAGATCATTGCCCTTGAGTTGGTAGATGTTACCTGTAGCGAGACATGTGGCTTGGGCCTCGCCTTCAATAGGCAAATCAAGACGCTCGCCGTGTTGGCTCATCCAGCCGATTTGTTTGCCTGGTACGCCGGCCATCAAGGCATAAGGTTTGACGTTGCGGTTAATGACCGCCCCCGCTGCTACAAAAGCATATTCACCCAAAATAGTACCGCACACCACGGTTGCGTTGGCACCGATGGTCGCACCTTTTTTGACTAGCGTGTTCCGGTATCCGTCCTTGCGGCTAACGGCGGCACGGGGGTTGGACACATTGGTGAAGACCATGCTGGGGCCACAGAACACGTCATCTTCCAGAGTAACGTTGTCGTACACCGAGACATAGTTTTGGATTTTGCAGTTGTCCCCGATTACCACGCGGTTGCCTACGAACACATTTTGTCCCAAGGAGCAATCGCGGCCAATTTTTGCGCCGCCGCAAATATGCACCCAGTGCCAGATTCGGCTGCCTGGGCCAATTTGGGCACCTTCATCAATGATGGCGGTGGGGTGGATAGTAACGTTAGTTAGCATTTGTTAGTAGTCCAGCGGCAAGGCAACCCGCTTGCCGTCGCGGGAAGAGAGATACATCGCAATCAGCAGTTCCAGCGTCTTAAGCCCCTCGCGGCCATCTGTTTCAGGCTCAGCTTCACCGCGCAAGGTCTTGATCACATTGTCATAGTAAAGCGGATGACCAAAGCCATATACGGACGTGGTCTGGTAATTGGCGTGACTCAGCTCGACATCTTCCGGTCGGGTATCCGCGAATTCCCAAGTCTGGATTTCATTGACCGCGACACCACCAACGCGAACCGTGCCGTTCTCACCCAAGATAGTGATGCTTCCCTCCATGTTCTTGGGGTAGGTAAGCATGGTGACGTTGACGGTGCCCATCGCACCACTGCGCCAACGTACGGCAGCCACACCACTGTCTTCCGCTTCGATGTCTCGTGCCAAGGTGGCCGTATATGCCATGACGCTTTCTACCGGGCCGATTAGCCAATCTAACAGGTCGATGTAATGACTGGCCTGATTCATGAACGCACCACCATCAAATTCCCAGGTACCACGCCATTTGGCACTGTCGTAATACTCCTGCGGACGAGTCCAGAAAACATTCATCGCCACTGTGTAGATTTTGCCAAAACGGCCTTGTTCAACGGCTTGTTTGAGCAGTTGCACAGTAGCGTTATGGCGATTCTGCTTGACGACAAAGAGTCGCACGTTGGCGTCGTCGCAGGCTTTGACCATGCGCACGCCGTCGTGCCAGCGGGTGGCCATTGGTTTTTCGGTCATGACATGACGACCTGTCTGGGCCACCTGAATAGCTTGTTCGGGGTGCAGGCCACTGGGTGTCGTCAAGATCACCAGGTCAGCGGTCGTAGTTTTCAGCAAGGCAGCCAAGCTGCTGTGGCCGGTGGCCTTGGTGCGGGTAACGGCTTGCGCCAAGGCTTCTGCATTGACATCACACACATCAACCAGTTCTACATTGTCAATATGTTGTTCGATGGCGCCGAAGTGATTGGTGGCAATCCGACCACAACCGACTAAAGCGAGGCGGATTTTTCGGTCAGCAATTGGCGGATAGTTGTACACGAATTGATCCTTGGAAATGCTAATTATTGCGACCAGGAAACTACAAACGGAAGACTGTGAATCCCGCTTTCACAGCTTCGTGACGGTTGTAGAGACTCTTCACATCAGCCAACACGGGCATGCTCCCGCGGCAAAGTGGGCGTAGATCAGTGGGAGTCAGATTGCGGTATTCTTTATGGCCTACGGCCACAACAAGAGAGTCCACCGGGTGCTCCGGATCCACTTTACCAAGCGCGATACCATATTCAAGGGCAACATCTTCGGCGCTAGCCCAAGGGTCGGCAACCACCACCCTGGTGCCCCATGCTTCGAATTCACGCACCATATCAACCACTTTGCTGTTGCGGATATCGGGGCAGTTTTCTTTGAACGTAATACCCAGCACGCCAACAGTGCTGCGGGCCACGTCAATCCCGTTTTGCAACATGCGTTTGATGACATTGCGTGCCGTGTAACGGGCCATATTGTCGTTGATGCGCCGCCCAGCGAGAATTACCTGCGGGTGATATCCCACCTCTTCAGCTTTGTGCGTCAAGTAATAGGGGTCCACACCGATGCAATGCCCACCTACCATGCCAGGACGAAACGGCAGGAAGTTCCATTTGCTTCCGGCCGCTTCGAGCACATCGAGCGTATCGATGCCAAGACGCTCAAAGATGACGGACAGTTCATTGACCAGGGCAATATTGATGTCGCGCTGGGTGTTTTCGATCACCTTGGCAGCCTCGGCTACACGCAGGCTCGTGGCCAGGTAAGTGCCTGCGCTAATGATGCTGCCGTAAAGCTCATCCACAGCTTTGGCGACTTCAGGGGTTGACCCGCTGGTGATTTTCTTGATTTTGGTCAGTGTGTTGACCTTGTCCCCGGGGTTAATGCGTTCCGGACTATAGCCGCAGAAAAAATCCTGATTGAATTTGAGGCCAGAAAATTTTTCGAGTATGGGGACGCAAACCTCCTCGGTGCAGCCAGGGTAGACAGTGGATTCATAGATCACGACCGCACCTGGTTTCAGCGCTCTACCCACCGTTTCCGTGGCTTTGATAAGTGGCGATAAATCTGGGCGACTGGCTTTGTCAATTGGCGTGGGCACCGTAACGATAAATATGCCACAGTCAATCAGGTCAGCTTGACTGCTGCTGTAAGAGAGCTGTCTTGCTTGTTTCATCTCCTCCGGCGTTATTTCCAAGGTACTGTCTCGGTGCGATTGCAGTTCTGAAATTCGATCTTTATTGATATCAAACCCGAGGACTGAGCGTCGTTTGCCAAATTCCACCGCCAATGGCAGACCTACATAACCCAGGCCGATGATGGCCAGTTTGGTAGCTTCCAGATTCATTCGATTTGCCCTGTGTCCATGCGATTTTTCAGTCGTGCAACTTGAGCATGGCCGGTCGATGGCAATGACCACAACCTCATTGTGTTAGGCCAGTAGGGTGGCGTTGGCGATGCCCGCATAAAGTGCATGATATTTGACCGGGAAACGCAATGTGCTGGCGGCTCCTAAACCTGATCCGCCTCACGCCGCAAAGCTTCAATTTCTTGCTGCAGCGCCTCAAACTCGCCCAACTTGCGCCGCAAAAATAGCTTTGTCAGACGCGCTTTTTGTTCGATACCGACCGGCGTCAAAACGTAAGCGTAGGCCAGTTTGTTGTCACTGCGCCGAAAATTGTTCGCCTTAACCCAACCTTTGTCGACCAAGGCCCGCAGACAAAAGTTAATTTTTCCCAGACTCACACCCAATTGCATTGCCAAACTGCGCTGACTCGCCGCTGGTTCGCGTGTCAATTGGCGCAACAGGTAATAGGGAAGTTCTTTTTGAGGCATTTGGCAACAATTATCGGTTCATACGTTCACGACTTGAACACATTGTATGCCAGCACCCAATAGGACGAGTCAAACCGTCTCTATTCAAACGTTTGGGCAACTCCCAAGTGAACCCCGGCCTGATCCTTGTTTGACAGCTTTGGCTGAACGCCCGCCGGCCAGTCAATCCCAATTGCCGGATCGTTCCAAGCAATGCACCGCTCAAACTGCGGCGCGTAATAGTCCGTGGTTTTATACAAAAAGTCCGCCGACTCAGTCAGGGTTAGAAACCCGTGCGCAAACCCGGGCGGGATCCACATCTGGCGCTTGTTTTCTTCGGTCAGTTCCACTCCGACCCATCGACCAAACGTAGCAGACGCCTTGCGCAGATCGACCGCCACATCAAACACAGCCCCGCGCACCACCCGCACCAGTTTGCCTTGCGCTTGCTCGATCTGGTAGTGCAGACCACGCAGCACACCTTGAGATGAGCGCGAGTGGTTGTCCTGCACAAAATTGACATCCTGACCAGTGGCCGCTTTGAAGGCATTCTGGTTAAAGCTCTCGAAGAAAAAACCTCGCGCATCACCAAACACCTTCGGTTCAATGATGAGGACATCGGCAATCGCCGTAGAAATGGCTTTCATGTGCTATCAAAGTTCGTTGCGATGGGACTCAGTCAACAAGCGCAACAGATACTTCCCGTAACCGTTCTTTGCCAGTGGCTGGGCGAGTTGCAGCAACTGAGCGTCGTCAATAAAGCCATTGCGCCAGGCAATTTCTTCCACACAGGCCACCTTCAGGCCTTGGCGGCGCTCGAGTGTGGCAATGAACTGGCTGGCTTCCAGCAGACTGTCGTGGGTGCCGGTGTCGAGCCATGCGTAGCCGCGTTGCATGATCTGGACATTCAGCTGGCCTTGATCCAGGTACACCTGATTCACGGCCGTGATCTCAAGCTCGCCACGACCGCTGGGCTTGACGGCTTTGGCAATGTCCACCACTTGTCCGTCGTAGAAATACAGGCCGGTCACGGCGTAATTGCTTTTCGGCCTGGCTGGTTTTTCTTCGATGCTGCCGGCCTTGCCCTGAGCGTCAAAAGCCACCACGCCATAGCGCTCGGGATCTTGCACGTGGTACGCGAATACGGTGGCCCCCTCGTTTTGCTTGTCGGCGACCGACAACAAATGCGTGAAATCGTGGCCGTAAAAGATGTTATCGCCCAATACCAGTGCACTCGGCGCGCCGCCCAGAAACTTCTCACCAATGATGAAAGCCTGCGCCAGCCCGTCCGGGCTGGGTTGCACCGCGTATTGCAGACTCAGCCCCCACTGGGACCCGTCACCCAGCAGTTGCTGAAAGCGAGGCGTGTCTTGCGGCGTGCTGATCACCAGAATGTCGCGTATACCCGCAAGCATCAGCGTGCTCAAGGGGTAATAGATCATGGGCTTGTCGTACACCGGCAGCAATTGTTTGCTCATCGCCAGTGTCGCCGGATGCAGGCGCGAGCCGGAACCGCCAGCCAGAATGATGCCTTTGCGTTGGGTCATGTTTTGTGTTTCAGATCAAAGCTTTTCAGCCGGCAGGTAACCCACCCCCTGCGGCCAAGGCACAAACTCAAGCCAAAGGTGACTGCAAGCCGGGAGTGTCAGAATTGTGATTGTAAAGTGGAATACCACCTCGTCAGGATCAGAAATGGATCCCCTGCATCATCTGCTGCAGTGCCACTGCCTCCGCCGACAACTGCTGCTTGGCTGGTTTGTCGCCCGGCTTGGCTCCCTTGGCGGCGCCGGAGTCGGGGAACATGCGAAAACTGGTGTTCATGGCAATTTGCGCCACCCGCGGCAGCACGGCGTGCAGCAGTTGCCCGGTAATACCCAGCCGGGTGGCGATGCGCACCGGTTTGAAAATGCAGGCCTGCGCAATCATGTCGGCGGCTTCTTCGGGCGCCAGAGTGGGCACATTGTTGTACAGACCGGTGGGCGCAATCATCGGCGTGCGCACCAGCGGCATGTTGATGGTGGTAAACGTGACACCCTGATCGGCAAACTCGCTGGAAGCGCAACGCGCCCAGGCCTCCAGCGCGGCCTTGGAGGCGACATAGGCGCTGAAGCGCGGCGCATTGGTCAGCACGCCGATGGAACTGATATTGACCACATGTCCTTTGTGTTTGGCCACCATGCCCGGCAACAAGCCCATGGTGACCCGCAAGCAGCCAAAATAATTGAGCTGCATGGTGCGCTCAAAGTCATGAAAGCGCTCGTAGCTCGACTCGATGGCGCGGCGGATCGAGCGCCCGGCGTTGTTGATCAGGAAGTCAACACCACCATGATCAGCGACGAGCTGCTTCACAAAACGATCGCAATCCGCCATATCGGAAATATCGGCCGGGTAGGCGACAAAACTGTAACCTTTGGCCTTGGCCTCCTTGCAGGCTTCTTCAAGCTTGTCCACATCACGCCCGCAGATGACGGTGATCGCGCCAGCCTCGGCAAATTTGTGGGCGGCGGCCAAGCCGATACCCGATGACCCACCGGTGATCAGCACCACCTTGCCCCCTACTGTGCCGCGCAAAGTGTGGTCGATGTGCAGCGCAGGGTCGAGATGGCGCTCCCAGTAATCCCACAGACGCCAGGCGTAATCTTTCAGGTTGGGGCATTCCACGCCCGTGCCCTTGAGCGCGGCGAGCGTGTCACGGCAATCAAAACGCGTCGGGTAATTGACGAAGGTCAGCATGTCTTCGGGCAGTCCCAGGTCTTTCATGATCGCCTTGCGAACCCGCCGCACTGGCGCCAGCGCCATCAGGCCCTTGGTGACGCTGCGCGGGATGAAGCCGAGCAGGGCGGCATTGATGAACAGGTTCATCTTGGGGGCATGGGCGGCGCGGCTGAAGATGTCGAGCACATCGCCCACGCGGTAGCCTACCGGGTCCACCAGGTGATAGCATCTTCTTGCAATCCCTTTTTGATGGCTGATGGTCTCCAGCGCGTTCACCACAAAGTCCACCGGCACGATGTTGATGCGCCCACCCTCCAGGCCCACGGAGGGCAGCCAGGGCGGCAACAACTGGCGCATGCGCTGGATCAGCTTGAAGAAATAGTAGGGGCCATCGATCTTGTCCATCTCACCCGTATGGCTGTCGCCGACGACCATGGCGGGGCGGTAAACCGACCACGGCAGCTTGCATTCCAGGCGCACGATCTTTTCGCTTTCGTGCTTGGTCATGAAATAGGGGTGTTCGTAATTCTCGGCCTCGTCAAACATGTCCTCGCGGAACACGCCCTCGTACAAACCGGCGGCGGCGATGGATGAGACATGGTGAAAATGCGCGGCATCAATGGCCTTGGCGAATTCCACGGTGTTGCGCGTACCCTCGATGTTCACGGCGATCTGGCTGGCTTCATCCGCACCCAGGTCATAAACCGCCGCCAGATGGTAGAAATGGTCAATCTGGCCCTTGAGCTGCCTGATACTGTCAGCCGCCACCCCGAGCTTCTTGGCAGTGAGGTCGCCAAACACCGGCTGCACCCGCGTCGCGCTGGCGCCCCAGAACTTGCGCAGCGCCGCCACCTTGCCCTCGCTCTCCTTGCGAATCAGAAAGTGCACCACCGAGCCCTTGCGCTCAAGAAGTTTCTTGACCAGCCGCTTGCCAATAAATCCGGTGGCACCGGTAACGAAATACTGCATGAAAATCTCCAGGTAGATGGCATATTCTTGCCGAAATCCGGACATCCTCGATTCAGCGTAAACCCGCGCCCGGCTAGAGCCTGAGCCCTAGATATTTAGGATGCCCTACCTACACGGCGCTTCAACAGCCCCTTAAAGTAGCGCCCATGCACCGATTTTCATTGTGCAATCCGTTTCAAACACCGCAACCCTTTTCAGGAGTATCCCATGGTCAAAAAGCTGAACAAAACAACTGCCTCCAAAAAAGCCAACACCCCGTTGACCGGCTCGGTCAAGGATTCGGCACAGCAAATCTGGCAAGCGGGCCTGGGGGCTTTCAACAAGGCTCAAGCCGAAGGCACCAAGGCGTTTGAAGCTCTGGTGAAGGAAGGCGTCAGCCTGCAGCGCAAGACACAATCCGTTGCCGAAGAGAAGCTTTCGGAAGCCACCAGCAAGATGTCCACCATGGCCACCGATATTTCTTCCAAGGCATCTGGTCAATGGGACAAACTCGAAGGCATCTTCGAAGATCGCGTTGCCAAGGCCCTGAATAAACTCGGCGTGCCGTCGGCCAAGGATGTCAACGTCCTGATCGCCCGCATTGACGAGCTCAACAAGAGCGTTCAAAAACTCTCGGCCAAAGCGCCTGCTTCCAAAGTCGCTGCAAAAAAGGCTGTCAAGACGGCGGCCAAATCCCCCGTCAAGGCAACGGCCAAGCCCGCCGCCAAGCGTGCAGCCGCAGTCTGACGCGGACTGAACTCAAACTGTTGGTTGGGGCTTGCGGCACAGAGTGCGCGCAGCCTCCTTCCACAATGGGCGCACGGGCGCCTTTTTTGCTTTTTGCAGCCGTCTTCATTGCTGCGTCGCAACAAATTTTGCCGTCCATCAGCCCTACACTTTGCGCTTATGAGCCGTAAGACCTCCCGCCCACCAAAAATCGCACTCGCATTGTCAGGGGGCGGTCCCCTGGGTGCCATTTACGAGATAGGCGCCTTGTGTGCGCTGGAAGAGTCCCTCAATGGGATTGACTTCACCCGGCTACAGCATTATGTCGGGGTGTCGGCGGGTGGCTTCATTGCCGCCGCGCTGGCCAACGGCATTACACCCCGTGCGCTGTGCGCATCATTCATTGAAAACGACAATGAACCTTCCGAAACCTTCGATCCATCCTGGTTGTTAGCGCCGGCTTATGGTGAATTTGCACGCCGCGCCATCGCCCTGCCCGGACTGTATCTGTCCGCCTTTTGGCATCTCACGGCGGGCCACAATTCACTCGTCCAGGCGCTCGGGCGCTTGGGCCCGGCACTGCCCAGCGGAATTTTTTCCAATGAAAAGATTCACGTCGAGCTGGCACGCCTGTTTTCGCGTGGCGCTCGCACCAATGACTTCCGCCAGCTGAAAACTCAACTGACGCTTGTGGCCACCAATCTGGACAGTGGCGAAGCCGTCCCATTCGGTCGCCCCGGCTGGGATCACGTGCCCATCTCCAAAGCAGTGCAGGCCAGTGCCGCGCTGCCCGGCCTATTCCCACCAGTGGAAATTGATGACAACTACTACGTCGATGGTGCTTTGAAGAAGACCATGCACGCGTCCGTGGCGCTGGACGCAGGTATTGACCTGATGCTGTGCCTGAACCCGCTGGTGCCGTTTGACGCCACGGCACCGCAGGTGGCCAAAGTCATGCGCCGCGGCTTGTCCGCCGAGCGGCACCACATTCCGCGAATTGTCGACGGCGGTCTGCCGGCGGTGCTGAGCCAGACCTTCCGTTCCATGATTCACTCCCGCATGGCGCTGGGCATGAAGCATTACGAGCTCGCCTATCCGAATACCGACATCATCCTGATCGAGCCCGATCACCGCGACCCTGAGCTGTATCTGGCCAATACCTTCAGTTACTCGCAACGCCGCCATCTGGCCGAACATGCCTATCAGCAAACGCGCCAGATGCTGCGCTCGCACAAAACCGGTCTGTCAGAGAAACTCTGGCGCCACGGCATTACGTTGCACCACGCCGCGCTGGATGACCCCAAGCGGCACCTTAGCGCCCCGGCGAAGGCACCGACCCAGGTCGGACGGGCGATCACGACACTGCAAGAAATCATGGACGATCTGGGCCACGTCGTTCGCTCAGCGGCGCACCGGGAAGCGCCAGCATGGTGAAAAAGGCGCCACGGCGAACGGCCGAGCGGATTCTGGAAGTCACACTCGCGCTGTTCAACCGCTTTGGCGAGCCCAACGTCTCGACCACCCTGATCTCGGCTGAACTGGGCATCAGCCCGGGCAACCTTTATTACCACTACCCGGCTAAAGATGAGCTGATCAATTCACTGTTTGACCGCTATGAACGCGCGCTCAACGAGTTGCTCAACGCCAGCGACGGCGTGCGTGACGTGGAAGACGCCTGGTTCTTCATGCACACATTGTTTGAGCTGATCTGGCAATACCGGTTTCTGTACCGCGATCTGAACGACCTGCTGAGTAAAAACCGGCGCCTGGAAACCCATTTCCAATCGGTCCTGAAAAACAAGACCCGGGCCGTGAAAGCACTGCTCGACGGCATGAGCCGCTCGGGCGCGATCAGCATCGATTCGCGCGAAGTCGAAGCCACCGCGACCAGCATGGTGGTGGTGGTGACTTACTGGCTGAGTTTTGAATATGTGCGCGACCCACGCCGGGCATTGGAGCCGGAAAACGCGCAGGCGGCATTGCTGCGGGGGGCGCAACACGTCTTGAATTTGTTGGCGCCGTATCTGGAACTGAACCAGCGCCAGCACCTGCTGACACTGGTCGGCGCCTACAATGACACGGACAAATCATAAGCTGGTCATGCCGGTTAAAGGAGACAAGAATGACCAAATGGACCGCTTTCCCTTTCCCCGGTGATTATGTTTTTACCGCCGCCAGTGTCAAGAAGAACTGGACCCGCCTGCACGTAGGCGACGCCGAGCCGCTACCCAAAGACGCCAAGGTGCTGCAGGCATGGGCACTGTTTCACAGTGGCGAATTCCAGAAAGCGATGGAAATGGGCCTGAAGATCGGTGGTGCCGGTCTCACTGTGGCGAATAAGGCGGCCTGCATTTACGCCACCTACCTGGAACAAAAGGAAAAGGCCCGGCTCGACCTCTACCTGGAGGTCGCCCGCCGCGCTGGCGCGCAAGCTCAAAGCGACCCGCTCAACTTCAATGCCTTGTACTGGCAGGCTTATGCCCTGGGCCGCTACAGCCAGGGTATCAGCGTCGCCAAAGCGCTGGCACAAGGGCTTGGCAGCAAGGTCAAGGGCGAGCTGGAAAACGTCATCAAGCTTGAGCCCAAACACGCCGATGCCCACATTGCACTGGGGGCGTTTCACGCCGAAGTGATCGACAAAGTTGGCACGCTGATTGGCGGCATGACCTATGGCGCCAGGAAAGACACCGGCCTGAGCCTGCTCCAGCAAGCCCTCAAGCTGAACTTCGAATCGGCCCTCGGCATGATCGAATACGCCAACGCCATGGTGATGCTCGAAGGCGACAAGATGATGAAAGAGGCGACCCGGCTATACCGGCAAGCGGCGGCGGCCAAGCCGGTGGACGCCATGGAAAGACTCAATGTCGAGATGGCAAAGGTCGAACTGGAAGACTGATAGATATATATCGAATCTGTCTACAGCCACCGTCACACTTGCACAAACAGCTATATTATTAATAGCAATTGAGTTCACCCACCCCAGGGCAGCATCAAGGTCAACAGAGTCAGTTTGGCAAATTCAGGCTCAAACTTGTCAATGATCTTCTGCGGGTCCGGGCACAAGGTGGCGTCACTGATCACGCCAAACTGCACGCCGCCGCCATAACTCAAGATCGAGACACCCAGCCCCACCGTACCGGACTGAGGCACCCAGAACAGACTTTGATCCAGCGTGGCGCCACAAAACTTCAGCTTGTCGCGCGGACCCGGCACGTTGGTCATGACGGCCGTGGTTTTTTTGGAGAACAGACTGAGCATCGCGTCTTGCGCTGGCTTGATCAACAGCCCGGCGACAGCCAATAAGCCAAAGGCCAACAACGGTTGCAGACTGCCTTTCATGTCACTCATGCGCGAACGTACCTCGAACACGCGCTCCACCGGGTTCTCCATGCCAATCGGCAATACCACCGGCGCCAGGCCAAAGCGGTTGCCCAATTTGTAGGCCTCTTCCATCGGTCGCAGGTTGACCGGGACCATGGCCCGGATCTCCTTGCCCGCAACCTCATCCCCAAACGATTTCAGATACTCCCCAATGGCGCCTGCCACGCAACTCAGCAACACATCGTTGATGGAGCAGTTCAGCGCGCGCCCCACCGCCTTGACTTCTTCCAGCGGAATCGGCTGGCACCACGCGACCCGCTTGCTGGCGCCAGGAATGCCCTTGAGGCGGGTCGGAGAGTCATCGGGCATGAGTGCCAAAGCGGCACCGTCGCGCACCACTTGATAGGCCATTTTTGCGAGTTCAAGCGAACCGGCCAAGCCCTTCTCCATGCCTTTTTGCGGCTCTATCATCATTTCCATGGCGTTGACCGCCCCGTCACCGGCAGCGCCCAGCGCTTTCACCGTCACATCCGTGAACGGGCGGATCAGGGTATCGGCAATCCAGTCCTCCGCACCTTCGATTCCGCCGTGACGCGACTTCCTGGCGGCATGCGGTGGCGGTGCCGCGCCTCCATCCACCATCGACTGCGTGACGGCAATCAGGGCCAGGCCGTCGGCAATGCAATGATGGATTCGCGCGATCAGCGCGGAACCGCCCTGGTAATGCTCGACCAGGCGGAACTCCCACAGGGGATGAGCCATATCGAGCGGCTCCATGGCCAGCGCCGCCAGGCAATCCTGCAAGGCCTGCTGCTCGCTGTCCTTGCCTGCCGGGCTCAACTTCTGGCGCACGACATGGCGTTCAATATCAAAGTCCCGGTCCTTGATCCAGGTGGCGCCCGTGGCATCCTGCTGCACCCGCTGGCCAAAGCGCGGGTATTTGAGCAGGCGCTCCTCGATGCGTTGGCAGACCGCCGGGTAACCGACGCCCGGTTTGATGATCCAGACGCCCACGATCATCATCAAATTGCTTGGGGAATCCATGCGCAGCCAGGCGGTGTCAACCTTGCTCATACGCTCGGCAACAAGACCCGGCGTGACCTCGACTGCATGCGGCAGTTCGTCTGGAGCCAATGGCGACGCCATCTGATGCGCAGTACTTTTTGACGGCTTGCTCGCGGTTTTTTTGGCGCTGATTCGGGTAACCATAAACACTCCTTGGGGCGGGGCTCTATTTTGTAGGCAAAACGGCCTTTAAGATACAGCCCGGATGCCCCGAGTGTGCCGGGTGTTCCCACTATCTGGAGAAATTCATGTCTGACCTGAAAAAGAAATTTGAAGCCGCCGCAGCCAATTCAAAAAATCTGAGTGAGCGCCCCGACAACAACACCATGCTCAAGATTTACGCGCTGTACAAGCAAGCCAGCGTCGGCGACAACAGCGACAAGAAGCCCGGCTTTGGCGACATGGTGGGGCGCGCCAAATGGGAGGCATGGAATGGTCTCAAAGGCACCGCCAGCCAGGACGCAATGCAGCAGTACATCGACCTGATCGAATCGCTGAGCTGACCTCGCACTGATGACCTCTTCATGGAGTTGACTGTGACTCCGCTGAAAGAATCCAGCCAGCCACACAATCCGCTGCACGGCATGACGCTGGAGGCGATACTGACTGCGCTGGTGGCAAACTACGGTTGGGCTGGGCTGGGGGAGCGCATTCCGGTGCGCTGTTTTACCTGCGACCCCAGCATGCCATCAAGCTTGAAGTTTTTGCGCAAGACGCCGTGGGCCCGCGACAAAGTGGAAGGGCTTTACCTGTTCATGCTGCGCGAGTTGCGCCGAAACACAAAGTCGCGCCCGGATTAGGCGAAATGTGCAACCCTGGTCGATTGCAGTACGGGCAATCATTGGAGGGCTTCACTTTGTTTTTCTCCTGGGTGCTGGGGTTTTCGCGGCTGGCTCGGGTTTGCCCTTGGGGGCGAGCAGGTCATCCAGATTTTTGACGATTTCGCTCTCGATCCGGGTCTTGAAAGCACCCACCAGAAAACCAAGTTTCGCGTTGAGCTCGAACTTGTCGCTGGTGACAATCAAAGTGCCATTGACACCAGATCGGGTGAAGCACACCTCATCGGCGGGGTGTCCTTCCTCGTAAGTGCAACTCATGCCAAATTCCTGTTCGACGTGCTCGGCCCAGGTGAAAGCAATTTTGCGGGCCTGCGCGAGCCCAAGTTTGTGTTGCCGCAGAATATAAATATCAGCCACCGGGAATCTCCTTCAGGATTTGTTTCAAGGCCTGTGTCCGCTCTGGTTTGGGCATCGTGGACAAGCGCCTGACGACATCATAGAACCGCTGCCAATCGCGGCCTTGACGCTCAAACAAGGTCTCAAAAATCGGCACCAGTTCGTCGTAGGCTGCCTGGGCACCGAACGCTGCATTGTTGGCACCGGCCGCCCAGGCGTCGTAACCCGCGTAGCCGCCCCAGCTGCTTTTGAGTTGCTCGTAAGCTTCACGGAAATCCTGCATCGCTATCTTTTTCATAGCTGCCAACGCCTGTCTATCGGGCACCGTGGCCTCATTTCTCTTGTAAATCTGAGCCAACCGGGTGCGCGTGGCGAGCGACAGCGAACGCAATTGCCGGCGCCGCGCGTCAAACGCCGCGTACTCCGCCCTGGCGCTGGGCGAGCCGTGCAGCGTGAGCCAGCGCTCGCCGCCGAGCCGCTCCACCGCCGTGGCGAAGGACTCATTGAACACGGTATCGTCCTTGACATACAGGACCTGGTGCGCGAGTTCATGAAAAATCATCCGGGCCAACTCTCCTTCCGGGTAGTTGATGAAGGTGTTGAGCAGCGGGTCGCCGCCAGCCCAATTCATCCAGCCGAGCGTGGAATAGGCCGGTACGCCATAGACGCTGACCTCCAGTCCGGTCGCGGCCAGCGCCTGTGCTTGGGCACGCGCCTCGGCCTCGTCAAAATAGCCGCGATAACCGACGCAACCAGCCACCGGAAAACACCAGGTCTTGAGGGTCAGCGAAAACTCCGGCGCAGCCACCACGTTCCACACCACCGAGCGCCGCCGAACATCGGCGTAGCGGTGGTAACTGGCGTTATCAGGCAGGGCCAATTCAGTGACGGCAAAGGCACGAATGCGCTGGGCCAGCGCCAGACGCTGCTTCAACGCGGCAGCAACACCTTCGTCAGTCAGCCACTGCTCAATGGGCCGGGCTGACTGCATCATCTGCAGATGACCACCCAGCGATTGCAGGTAATAAGCTGTGTCGGCACAGCCGGCGATGAACAACGCACAAGCCAGGACTGCCGCGCGCCAAGGCGGCAGCCGTCCCGCGTTGCGAGCGGGTGACGGTAAAGGTTGCGAACTCGACAACAGGATGATTTCGGGGCAGGCCACGTCGCAGTATAAGTACACGTTGCTGTCAGTTGGGACGGTCGCGCTGCGAATATCAGGAGCAGGCGCTTGACGAGCGCAGGCGATCTTGATAGAAACAGGCATGGAGCACCTGATCCGCAAAATTGAGTCGCGGCTGGGCAACTTGCCGGTGTCGGTGGCGCTGCACTTGCCGGCCGGACGGCAGGTCGGGCCGACGGACGCAGCGGTCAACTTGTCGTTCTCCAGTTGGTCCAGCCTGGCCACCATGGCAGCCGGACGGATTGGCGTCATGGCCGAGGATTTTGTTGAGCGCCGCATCCAGCTGGAAGGGCGCATGTCCGAATTGATGGCCGTGGCGGCGAGCTTGCTTCCAGGCACGCCTGCCAGTCGCGACACGCGCTGGTGGCGACAACTGATGCGCCGCGCCAGATCAGCGACTGCCCACTCGGCGCAGCGCGATGCCGCGCAAATCGAGTTTCATTACGACGTGTCTGATGATTTCTACGCCCTGTGGCTGGACCCGCGGCGGGTCTATTCCTGCGCCTACTACCGCGACACCAGCCTGACGCTCGCGCAGGCGCAGGAAGCAAAACTCGACCATATCTGCCGCAAGCTGGCGCTCCAGCCGGGCGATCGGTTTCTGGATATCGGGGCCGGCTGGGGTGGCATGCTATTGTGGGCCGCGGAACACTACGGCGTCGATGCAACCGGGATTACCCTGTCAAAAAACCAGTATGCACACGTACAACAACTGATCAAATCCCGCGGCCTGGAGGGACGCGTGCGAATGACACTGTGCGACTACCGTGACCTGGACGAATCCCGGGCGTTTGACAAGATCGCCTCGGTCGGCATGTTCGAACACGTTGGCCACACCCAGATGACGGCCTACTTTCAGAAAATCCACCGCCTGCTCAGACCCGGTGGCCT
The DNA here is from genome assembly GCA_963810395.1 of uncultured beta proteobacterium. Taxonomy (GTDB): domain Bacteria; phylum Pseudomonadota; class Gammaproteobacteria; order Burkholderiales; family Burkholderiaceae_C; genus Rhodoferax. The sequence continues at coordinate 844,453 of CAWENC010000001.1, forward strand.
AGTCATGAACCATGGCATTACCGCTGGTGGCACGGAGCACGACCAGTTGGGTGCGGGCATGGGCGACTTCATCGAGAAATATATTTTTCCCGGCGGCGAGCTGTTGCATGTGAGTGAGGTGTTGCGGGACATGGCTCAGGCTGGGCTGGAGATGGTGGACACCGAGAATCTGCGGCCGCACTACGCGCGCACGCTATGGTCCTGGTCGGACGCGCTGGAAGCACGACTGGATCAGGCGCTGCTGGTGCTGACGTCCGGCAGTGATCCGGTGCATGCCGGGAAAATCCTGCGCGCCTACCGACTCTATCTCGCAGGCAGCGCCATGAGTTTCGAGCAAGGCTGGATTTCGTTGCATCAGATACTGGCGGTGCGCCCGACGGGCGAAGTCAGCAGCGGCGTCATGCGGGGCACACAATCGAGCTACCCCTTCAACCGCCAGTACATTTACCGCTAATCCCGACTCACCATGTTGTACAAATTCAAATCCAGAGCTGTCGGCGACCTCATCATGCTGCAGCCCAACGGACGGCGCGTGCTGGACATCATCGGCAAAGATACCCAGGTGGGCACGGGCGACAAGGGCATCATCCTGCCCGACCAAATGCCGGCGGCCATTGCGGCACTGGAAGCAGCCATTGCCACAGAGGAGGCGGAACAAAAAGCCGCTCGGTCTGCAGCGTTGGCCGACAAGCAGGCCGCCCCGCGCTTTGAAGCGATCTCGCTGCGCCAGCGCGCCCTGCCTTTCATCGAAATGCTGCGCCGCTGTGAAAAGACAGGCGACGAAATCGTCTGGGGCGTTTGAATCCGGCCGCTCAGTCCGCGAACAGACCTGCCGCCTCGATGACTGGTTTGAACTTCGCGATTTCGGCGGCAACAAAGGCTTTGTGCCCCGCTGGATCCATGCGCTTGTCGGTCACGACGACCGCACCCAGGTCTTCCTGTTTCCTGACGAACTCCGGGTCTTTCAAGGCCAGCTTCAACGCATCATTGAGTTTTTTGAGTATCGGCTCCGGTGTGCCTTTTGGTGCGTAAAGCCCGTGCCAAATTGTCAAGCTGAAACCCTTCAGCCCCATTTCCTGCAGTGTCGGGTAATTCCTGAGCAACTTGTGGGATGAGAGGCGAGTTGCCGTGGTAACGGCAAAGGCCTTGATGCGGCCGGACTCGATCTGACCGGTGGTATTGATGGTTTGATCGCATAACACGTCAACCTGCCCATCAACCAGAGCCGTCATGGCCGGCGCCGTGCCCCCGAACGGGACCATGTTCATGGCCGGTTTGGCGTGAATGAACGACTGCCACATGAGAGCGCACAAATGGGACGCAGAGCCCAAACCGGCGTGCGCGATATTGAGCATGCTGCCATTGGCCTTGATGTATTTTTCGAAATCACGATAGGTCTTCACCGGCAGTTGTGACCGCCCGACAAGGGTCATCGGCACCTCGTTGATCAGCCCAAGGTACTCGAAATCTTCCAGCGGCTTGTAGGGCAGCTTGCGGTATAGCGCCACGGCTGAAGCCATGCCAACATGCCACAGCAAGAGCGTGTGTCCGTCGGGTTTGGCCTTGGCCACCCTGGTCGCACCAATCGTCCCGCCCGCCCCATTGACATTTTCAATCACGAAATTGGCGCCCGTCATGGTCTTGCGCATGGCATCCGCCAGGTCGCGTGCCACGCGGTCGGTCGGACCCCCGGCAGAAAAAGGAACGACCAGCGAAATTGGCGCCGCTCCCGGGTAGGTCTGCGCGCAGGCGACCGTCGCAGTCGCAGCGGCTACAAGCAGCAGCAGGCGCTTCATGATCAGAGCCTTCGGATCACTTGTAGCTGCGAGCGTCCTCGATTACTTTACCGTCATTGGGCAGAGTGCCGGGCAGGAGAATTTCAACCTGTCCGCGCAATTTGGTGACTTCGCGAATGGCTTCTGCAAGCTTCACAGACAGCGCATCCGGACCGGCGCAAGCAGTTTCGACCTTCAGTGTCATGGTGTCATGGGCCATCTCGCCAGTCACGACCAGGCGGGCGCGCGCTACTTCTGGGAAGCGTTTGGCGATTTCGGCGATTTGTCCCGGGTGCACGAACATGCCGCGAATCTTCGTGGTCTGATCTGCCCGCCCCAACCAGCCCTTGATGCGGGTGTTGGTGCGACCGGTCGGGCAGGTTCCGCTGAGCACCGCCGACAAGTCACCGGTGCCAAACCGAATCAAGGGATAGTCCGGGTTCAGCGTGGTCACCACGACCTCCCCCACCTCACCGTCAGCGACCGGGTCACCCGTGCCAGGACGCACGATCTCGACGATCACGCCTTCATCCAGCACCAGGCCTTCCCGTGCCTCGGTCTCATAGGCGATGGAACCCAGGTCGGCGGTGGCGTAGCACTGGTAACCGGCAACACCGCGCTCGGCAAACCAGTCACGCAGGGACGGCGGAAAGGCCTCGCCGCCAAACATGGCTTTCTTCACGCTGGGCAAGGCCACGTCCATTTCGGCCGCCTTGTCCATGATGATCTTCAGAAAACTGGGCGTGCCGATATAACCAGCCGGCTGCAACTGGGCCATGGACTGCACTTGTTGCTCAGTCTGGCCGGTTCCCCCCGGGAAAACCGTGCAACCCAAGGCATGGGCCCCGGTTTCCATCATCGAGCCGGCCGGCACAAAGTGGTAGCTGAAGCTGTTGTGAATCAACTCGCCGGAGCGAAACCCAGCCGCAAAAATGGCGCGCGCCATGCGCCAATAATCCCGTGCGACGCCTTCGGGTTCGTAAATCGGGCCAGGGCTGGAAAAAATGCGCGGCATGTAGCTTCCGAAGCCGACGGCGCTAAAACCGCCAAACACATTGCCTCCTGTGCTGCGACAGGCTTGCTGGCGCTCCAGCAGTTCATGTTTTCGGGTCACTGGCAATCCTGCCAGAGCCTGCCGACTTGCAACCTTGACGGGGTTGACGTCCTGCAATATCTGGCGAAAGGCACGCGATGAATTCTTGGCGTGCGCCACCTGAAGCGGCAATGCTGCCATCAGTGCCGCTTCGCGCGCCGCGTTATCGCGCGTTTCGAGCGCGTCAAAATATTCAGCCATATTGTTTATTCCTGTGCAGCAAGCGGTGGTATCTGAATCGATAAATGCAAGGGATGGCGTTCAAGCCAGCCAGCGTTTGCGCCGTTTGTAACTCTTGACATCCTTGAAGCTCTTGCGCTCGCCGCCACCGACGCCGAGATAGAACTCCTTGACATCTTCATTGTTGGCCAGGTCGCTGGCCACGCCGTCCATCACCACGCGGCCGGACTCCATGATGTAGCCGTAGTCAGCGAATTTGAGAGCCATGTTGGTGTTTTGTTCGGCCAGCAAGAAGGTGACTTTTTCTTTTTGGTTGAGGTCTTTCACAATTTCGAACACCTCTTCCACAATCTGCGGCGCCAGGCCCATCGAAGGCTCATCGAGCAGCACCATGTTGGGGTTGGCCATCAGGGCGCGTCCGATGGCGCACATCTGCTGCTCGCCGCCTGATGTATAGGCGGCCTGACTGGTGCGACGGTCCTTGAGACGCGAGAAATAGGTGTAGACCTTGTCCAGATTGCGCGCAATCTCAGCCTTGTCCTTGCGCGTATAGCTGCCGGTGAGCAGGTTTTCCTCGATCGTCAGGTGCGCAAAACAGTGCCTCCCCTCCATCACCTGCACCACGCCGCGCTGCACCAGGTCGGCCGGCGACAGGTTCTCGATGCGCTCGCCGCGCAATTCAATCGACCCCTTGGTGACCTCGCCGCGCTCACCGCGCAGCAGGTTGGAAATGGCGCGCAGGGTGGTGGTCTTGCCGGCTCCATTGCCTCCCAGAATGGCCACGATCTTGCCCTCCGGGACGTTGAGCGAAACGCCCTTGAGCACCAGGATCACGTGGTTGTAGATGACCTCGATGCCATTGACGTTGAGAACGATGTTTGTGGATTCCATAGATTTTTTGCCTTCACCAATCGACAACCCTGCGCGCAAGGCTGTCGGCTGGGCATCCCGAGTCAAACCCGGGATGACGGGAGCATCAGGACTGGCAATCCGCCGGCGTGCGCGGTGTCAGCTTGTGGTCGGCAGCGTATTTGGCAGCCGTCGATTTCACCAGCGGCTTGAGCACTTGCTCATCCGCCTGCAGCCAATCCGACGAGAAATTCCATTTCTTGCCATCCCAGGTGTGCACGCGGGCCCAGTTGGAACCCATGTGGTCAACGCATGAAGTGCTGATCGGACGCATCACGCCGGCAAAGCCCAGTGCATCGAGCTTCTTCTGGTCGAGCGTCAGGTTTTCATAGCCCCAGCGTGCCTGCTCGCCTGTGACCCACTTGCCTTTGCCAAAGCGCTCCTGGGCGCGGCGCACGCCCTCCACCCCAACCATGGCGCTGACCACACCGCGCATGTAAAGAACCTGGCCCACTTCTTCTCTGGGACCTGTGCCCTGACCCTTGTCATGCAGTGTGGCCAGAATTTCCTTGACCACTTTCGAGTTCGGCTCGGCCCCGTGCTGGAACGCTGCCGCGTTGTAGCCCTTGGCACCTTCGCCCACATCCTTCACATCTGGCTCCGCACCCGACCACCAGACACCATACATTTTTTCACGCGGGTAGCCGGTGGCCTGCGCTTCCTTGAGAGCGGTCGGATTCATGACACCCCAACCCCAAAGCAGCACATAGTCGGGCTTGGCTTGACGAATCTGCAGCCAGGTTGATTTTTGATCCACCCCAGGCGCTGTAACCGGCAGCAACTGCAAGTTGAAGCCGTGCATGGCGGCACGCTCCTGCAGCAGCGGAATCGGCTCTTTGCCATAGGGTGAGTCGTGATAGACCAGCGTGATCTTCTTGCCCTTGAGCTTGTCCAGGCCGCCTTCCTTCTTGGCGATGGTCTGCACCAGCACGTCGGCCGCCAGCCAGTAGGTGCCAGCGAGCGGGAAGTTCCATTTGAAGACCGTGCCATCCTGGCTCTCGCTGCGACCATAGCCAGCCGTAATCAGCGGGATCTTGTCGCCTGGCGCTTTTTCGGTCAGGGCGAAGGTGATGCCCGTTGACAATGGCTGAAACACGGTGGCGCCGCCATGTTTGCCTTTCAGGCGTTCATAACACTCCACGCCGCGCGCCGTGTCGTAAGCGGTCTCGCACTCCTCGTAGATGATCTTCACACCATTGATGCCGCCGCGGGCGTTGACCAGTTTGAGGTAGTCGGCATAGCCATTGGCCCATGGCACGCCATTGGGGGCATAGGCACCGGTGCGGTACGGCAGCCCCGGAAAGAATTGCTCCTTGGCCTGGGCGTAGGCACCGACCCCGACTGCAGCCAGCAAACCGGCCAGAACAACATTACGAATTTTCATGAAAGTCTCCTCATGTATTGGCACTCGCGTGCCGCTGGTTAACGAACAAATAAAACCCTCAGTGCGGAAAGGGCCACAGCCGCATCTTCTGTCTGCCAATCGACCACAATTTCGCCAGGCCGTGCGGCTCCACGATCAGGAACCAGACGATCAGGGCACCGAAGATGATCAGCTCGGCGTGCGAAATTCCTGCGGTCGAGACTTCAATCCCGAGCATTCCCCCGAGCAAGGGCAGAAACTGGTTCAGCGCGATCGGCAGGATCACGATGAAGCCAGCGCCAAAAAACGCCCCCATGATGGAACCCATGCCGCCAATGATCACCATGAAAAGCAGCTTGAACGACAAATCCACTGAAAACGCCGCCGGTTCCCACGATGCCAGGTAGATAAAGCCCCACAAAGCGCCAGCGACACCCACAATAAATGAGCTCACGGCAAAAGCACTGAGCTTGGCGTACATCGGACGGATGCCAATCACGGCAGCGGCCACATCCATATCGCGGATCGCCATCCACTCGCGTCCCACGGCACCACGCACCAGGTTCTTCGCCAGCAGCGCCAGTACCACCAGGATTGACAGACAAAACAAGTACTTGGAAGTCGGACTCTCAATCGGCAAGCCAAACACCTGCAAGCCCGAAACCGACACCGAGCCCGATGGCGCGTCATTGGTGAACCACTTGATGCGCAAGAACATCCAGTCGCTGAAGAACTGCGCCGCCAGGGTTGCCACCGCCAGATAGAGGCCCTTGACGCGCAAGCTGGGCAAACCGAACAGGATGCCAAAAGCGCTGGCGCACAGGCCACCCAGAATCATTGCCAGCAGCATCGGAATACCGGGCACGCGGACAAAGAAATTGAAGGCCGCGTAGGCGCCGACCGCCATGAAAGCCCCGGAACCCAATGAAATTTGCCCGCAATAGCCGACCAGGATATTTACGCCCAGGGCGGCGACTGACATGATCAGGAACGGAATCAGGATCGCGCGAAACATATAGCCGCTGCTGAGCAGGGGCACAACGATGAAAGCGGCGGCGATGATCAGCAGCACCGCCCAGCGATCCTGCGCGATTGGAAAGATTTGCTGGTCGTCTCGATAGTTGGTCTTGAACTGACCGTTTTCTCTGTAGAACATGATATTTCTTCAGCTGCCTATATTGATGGGTTCAGACACGGTCAATGATCTTCTCGCCAAACAGGCCTTGCGGCCGGAATAGCAGGAATATCAAAGCCAGAACATAGGCAAACCAGATCTCGATGCCACCACCGACGTAAGGCCCTAAAAACACTTCTGACATTTTTTCACCGACACCGATGATCAGGCCGCCAATGATGGCGCCGGGCACTGAAGTCAAGCCGCCCAGAATCACCACCGGCAAGGCCCGCAGCGCCACCGTGGTGAGTGAAAACTGCACCCCGAGTTTGCTGCCCCAGATCATGCCGGCGACCAAGGCCACCACGCCTGCGACACACCAGACGATGAACCAGATCCGATTCAGCGGAATGCCAATGCTTTGTGCCGCCTGATGATCATCCGCCACCGCGCGCAGCGCGCGTCCGGTGGCCGTCTTTTGAAAGAACACACTGAGCAGGGTCACCAGCACGGCGGCGATCAGTGCTGCGTACAGGTCTTCCTTGTTCAGCAAGACACCGCCTTCAAACACGCTCTCAAACGCGATCACCGGGTCTTTTGGCATGCCAATGTCAATCTTGTAGATGTCACTACCAAAAATGGTTTGTCCGATGCCGTCAAGAAAGTAGCCGATGCCCAGGGTTGCCATCAACAGCGTGGTGCCCTCCTGGTTCACGAGATACCTCAACACCAGCCGCTCAATCAGCCACGCCACCACGAACATCAGCACACCCGCCAGCACAAACGCCGCCAGACTGGCAACAACCGGATTCGTGATGCCAGTCCAGGCCGGAATCCACTCGGAAAAGCGCGCCATCGCCAACGCCGCAAACAGCACCATGGCGCCTTGCGCAAAATTGAACACGCTGGAAGCTTTATAGATCAGCACAAAGCCCAGTGCCACCAGCGAATACAGCATGCCGGCCATCAGACCGCCAAGTAATGTTTCAAGAAAAAATCCCATGGCTAATGTCCTGTTCCAAGATAGGCGCTGATCACTTCTTCGTTGTTGCGCACTTCGTCGGGCGTGCCATCGCCAATCTTCTTGCCGTAGTCGAGCACCACCACCCGGTCCGAAATATCCATCACCACGCCCATGTCATGTTCGATCAACACCACGGTGGTGCCGAACTCTTCGTTCACGTCCAGCACGAAGCGGCACATGTCCTGCTTTTCTTCCACGTTCATGCCGGCCATCGGCTCATCAAGCAGCAGCACCTGCGGCTCCATTGCCAGGGCGCGGCCCAGATCAACGCGCTTTTGCAGGCCGTAGGGCAACTGGCCCACCGCCGTTTTCCGATGCGCCTGGATTTCAAGAAAGTCGATGATGTGCTCGACAAACTCGCGGTGCTGCTCTTCTTCGCGCTGGGCCGGTCCAATGCGCAGCGCCTGCAGGAACAAATTGCTCTTGATGCGCAGGTTGCGCCCGGTCATGATGTTGTCGATCACGCTCATGCCCTTGAACAGCGCCAGGCTTTGAAAAGTGCGCGCTATGCCCATGACTGCCACACGGTGGCTGTCCATGTGGCTGAAGGATTTGCCACGAAAGGTAATCGAGCCGTGCTGTGGCGTATAGACGCCGTTGATGCAGTTGAGCATCGAGCTCTTGCCGGCGCCATTGGGGCCGATGATGGCGCGCACCTCGTGCTCGCGCACATCGAACGAAATATCTGTCAACGCCTTGACGCCGCCGAAACTGAGAGAGATGTTCTTGACATCAAGAATGACGTCGCCAATATGCTTGTGTGCCCCCACGCTCTTCACTCCGTGTAATTCGCTGCCCCCCGCGGGGGCTCTCGCGCCTTGGGATGGCCCTGCGCCGCTCGTGCTACTCATGCTGCCGCCTTGACTGGTGTAAAGGTCTTCGCATCGTCAATCTTCAATGTGGCGCTGACGCTGCCGCTGCGCCCATCCTCGAATTTGACCTGGGTTTCAATGAATTGCGATGTTTTCCCGCTGTACAAGGCGTCCACCAGCACATCGTATTTTTCGGCGATGAAGCCGCGGCGAACCTTGTTGGTGCGTGTCAACTCTCCGTCGTCAGCATCGAGCTCCTTGTGCAGCACCAGGAAGCGACTGACTTGCGAGCCGGCCAGCATGCTGTCGACACTCAGGTCGGCATTGACCTTTTCAACGCACTCCTTGATCAGCTGATAGACCTCGGGCTTTTGCGCCAGATCGGTGTAGCCGGCATAGGGCAGGTTGCGGCGCTCGGCCCAGTTACCCACTGCGTCAACATCGATATTGATCATGACGCAAACTTTTTCGCGGCCATCGCCATAGGCCACCACTTCCTTGATGTGCGGGAAGAACTTGAGCTTGTTCTCGACGTATTTTGGCGCGAACATGGCGCCGTCATTGGCGCCACCCTTGATGCGTCCTACGTCTTTCACGCGGTCGATGATCTTCAGGTGGCCATGCGCATCGAGAAAGCCGGCGTCACTGGTGTGGTACCAGCCGTCGGGCGTCAGGACCTCAGCCGTGGCTTCGGGGTTTTTGAAATAGCCCTTGAGCAGGCCGGCCGACCTGACCAGCACTTCGCCGTTCTCTGCCACCTTGATTTCGACCCCGGAACAGGGCACGCCCACGGTATCGGCCCGCGCTTCGTTATCGGGCTGCAGACAAACAAACACCGCGGTCTCGGTCGAGCCGTAGAGTTGCTTCAGGTTGACACCGATGGAGCGGTAAAAACTGAACAGATCCGGGCCAATCGCCTCGCCCGCCGTGTAGGCGACGCGCACCCGGCTGAAACCCAGGTTGTTGCGCAGCGGGCCATAGACCATGAAATTGCCCAAAGCGTAGAGCAGCCGATCGGTCGCCGAGACCGGCTTGCCATCCATCAGGTTCGGGCCCACGCGCTTGGCCACCTTCATGAAATATTCAAACATGTGGCGCTTGATGGCACCGGCGTCTTCCATGCGGATCATGACGCGGGTCAGCAGCCCCTCAAACACGCGCGGCGGCGCAAAGTAGTAGGTCGGACCGACTTCCTTCAAATCAATCGTGACAGTATCAGCCGACTCCGGGCAATTGACGACATAGCCGCAGGCCAGCCACTGCGCGTAGCTGAAGATGTTCTGCCCGATCCAGGCCGGAGGCAAATAGGCCAGCACTTCCTCGGAATGGGTCAGATGGTCAAAGTCAGCGCCGGCCTGGGCCCGGTTCAGCAGGGAATCGTGCGTGTGGACCACGCCCTTGGGGTTGCCGGTGGTACCCGAGGTATAAAACATGCCGGCCACATCGTCGGGCTTGATCCGGCTGACCTCGGATTCAAGAAAACCCTTGTGCGCGGCGGCGTAGGATTTGCCCGCAGCCAGCAAATCATCCAATGCCGCCAGCCCGGGTTCCTCATAGTTACGCAAGCCGCGCGGATCATCAAAGTAGATGTTGCTGAGTTGCGGGCATTGCTCGCGGATTTCGAGCAGCTTATCGACCTGTTCCTGGTCTTCGGCAAAGGCAAAACGCACTTCGGCATTGTTGAGCGGGAAGACGCACTCGGGCGCCGCCGCGTCCTGGTACAGCGCAATCGGAACCGCCCCGATCGACTGCACCGCCAGCATCGTGGCGTACAAGCGGGGCCGATTGGCGCCGATCACAATCATGTGCTCGCCACGGCGCAGACCGGCCTGCGCCAGACCACAGGCCAGCTGCTCCACCAGCGTGGCCAGGTCGGCCCACGACAGGGCTTGCCAGATACCGTACTCTTTCTCCCGCATGGCGGTCTCAGCCGGGCGCTGGGCGGCGTGATTCAAAAGAAGTCGAGGAAAAGTGGTCTGCATCCCGGTACCCTGTCTTCAATCTAACGAACTCGCGGGATAGAGCTTCAACCCTGTCCCGCCCGAATGGAAACAACCGGGACAAAGGTCGCCCGATTGCTGGAATGGATCGAATAATAGGCATTCGTTTGACGTCGGGTTGTCGTTTGGACGACAATGTTGACCATTCCCGGTAGGTGTTTTCCCTGCACTTATCGCCAACTTACAGCAACACATATTCATGGTTTCCGACACGTCGCTGCATCAAAGACGTCGCCCCTTGAGCACGGCCGAACTCGACACGATTCCCTGGCTGGATCGACTCGCGCCAGAAGAGCGCGAGCGCGCCGTGGACGACCTCAAAGTCACCGATGCCAACGCGGGTGACTATGTGTGCCGCACCGGACGGCCGGTGACCTACTGGTTTGGCGTGGTGGACGGCCTGCTCAAGATGAGCAGTGACAACGCCGAGGGTCAAACCATGACTTTCACCGGCATACCACCGGGTGGCTGGTTCGGCGAAGGCACCGCCCTCAAGCGCGAAACCTACCGCTACAACATCCAGGCCCTGCGCAAGAGCATGGTGGCCGGGCTGCACGTGGACACCTTCCACTGGCTGCTGGACCACTCGATTGGCTTCAACCGCTTTGTCATGAACCAGCTCAACGAGCGGCTTGGGCAATTCATTGCCGCACGCGAAATCGACCGCATGACCAATCCCGACATCCGCGTGGCGCGCAGTCTGGCCGCGCTGTTCAACCCGGTGCTTTACCCCGGCGTGGGCGAAGTGCTGCGCATCACCCAGCAGGAGCTGGCCTACCTGGTGGGCCTGTCACGCCAGCGCGTCAACGAAGCCTTGACGGCGCTGGCTGAGCAAGGCTGCATCCGGGTCGAATACGGCGGCCTGCGGGTGCTTGATCTGGGGGCACTTCGCTCCAGTATTTTTCAGACAAAATAGGGTTGCAGACCATATCCAGCGGGCGCAGGCTGCTACTATAAATGTAGCAAATCGATCCACCTCCAATCTGGAGCAACCCAGGCGTTTACGGTTTTTTTACGCGCGCTTGATAAATCTCATCCCTGTTTTTACGCGCCGATAGCCAAACTCCGGTCATTGATTTGACTCAGGAGTTGCGCATGGATTTCGTTTTTATCGCCGCCAGTGCCGGACTGTGGGGCCTGATGGTGCTGCTGGTCTGGGGCTTCAGGAAACTCGAAAAACCACAGGGAGGCCGGCCATGATCAGCCTCAGTGCTCTCTACGCCTTGGGCGGCATCTGCGCCCTCCTGTTGCTCGCCTATCTGCTCTATGCGCTGATCCGCGCCGAGGAGTTCTGATGACTACTTCCTTTTGGGGCCTGTTGGCCCTTTACCTCGCGCTGTTGCTGCTGGCGGCCTGGCCGCTGGGCATCTGGCTGGCACGCCTGAGCTCCGGCAATCTGCCGGCATGGATGCAAGGGGTTGAGGCGCCGCTGTACCGCATGGCGGGAACCTCCCCTGACAAATCCATGAACTGGTCGCACTACGCGCTGGCCTTGCTGGCCTTCAACGCCCTGGGCGTGTTTGCGGTCTACGCCTTGCAGCGCCTGCAACTCTGGCTACCGCTCAATCCCGCCGCCATGACCAATGTGTCGCCCGACTCGGCCTTCAACACCGCCGTCAGCTTTGTCACCAACACCAACTGGCAGGGCTATGGCGGCGAGTCCACCATGAGCTACCTGACCCAGATGCTGGCGCTGGCGGTACAGAACTTCTTCTCCGCTGCGACCGGCATTGCCGTGGCCTTCGCGCTCATTCGCGGCTTCGCGGCGCGCTCGACCGGCGTCATCGGCAACTTCTGGGTCGATATCACGCGCATCACAAGCTGGCTGCTGCTGCCACTGTCACTGGTGTTCGCCGTGTTTCTGGTCGGCCAGGGCGTGATCCAGAACTTCGACGCCTACAAGGATGTGAGTACGCTTGAAGTCAACGCCTACCAGCAGCCCAAAAATGGCGCTGACGGCCAGCCCTTGAAAGATGCCAAGGGCAGCCCGGTCATGGAAGACATGAAGACCGCCACGCAGAGCCTCGCCATGGGGCCGGTCGCGTCGCAGGAGGCCATCAAGATGATAGGCACCGACGGCGGGGGCTTCTTCAACGCCAACTCGGCCCACCCTTATGAAAACCCGACGGCGCTGAGCAATTTGCTGCAGATGCTGGCGATCTTCCTGATCCCGGCCGCCCTGTGCTTTGCCTTCGGCCGCGAGGTCGGCGACCTGCGTCAAGGCTGGGCCGTGCTGGCGGCGATGACCGTGATGTTCGTCATTGCCGTCATCGTCATCACGCCCGCCGAGCAGACCGGCAATCCGCTGGTTGGCGCCCTCGGCGTGGATCAGGCGGCAAGCGCCATGCAGTCCGGCGGCAATATGGAAGGCAAGGAGCTGCGCTATGGCATCAATGCCTCCAGCCTGTTTGCCGTCATCACCACCGCCGCCTCGTGCGGCGCCGTGAACGCCATGCACGACTCCTTCACACCGCTGGGCGGCATGGTGCCCTTGGTGATGATGCAGCTGGGCGAAGTAGTGTTTGGCGGCACCGGCAGCGGCCTGTATGGCATGCTGGTGTTCGCTATCCTGGCGGTGTTCATTGCCGGCCTGATGATTGGCCGCACGCCGGAGTACCTGGGCAAGAAGATCGAGGCGCATGAGATGAAGCTGACCTCGATCGCCATTCTGGTGACTCCGCTGGTGGTGCTGCTCGGTACCGCGATTGCGGTGCTGGCTACCGATGGCAAGGCTGGCATTGCCAACCCCGGCGCGCACGGATTTTCCGAAATCTTCTACGCCTTCAGCTCGGCCGCCAACAACAACGGCAGCGCCTTCGCCGGCTTGTCGGCCAACACCCCGTTCTACAACTGGATGCTAGGCCTGGCGGTGTGGTTTGGACGCTTTGGCGTGATCGTGCCGGTGCTGGCCATTGCCGGTGCCCTGGCGGCCAAGAAGCGACTGCCGGTGACAGCCGGAACGATGCCGACCCACGGCCCGCTGTTCGTGTCGTTGCTGATTGGCACGGTGCTGCTGGTGGGCCTGCTCAATTACGTGCCGGGGCTGGCGCTCGGTCCCATGGTCGAACATCTGATGCTGTGGCCGGCTCATTGAAGCGCCGAAACCAAGGCAAATAATATGAAAACGAAAACTTCTCTAACGCTGTTCGATCCGGTGCTGGTCATGCCCGCCATCAAGGCTTCCTTCACCAAGCTGAATCCGCGTGTGCAGTGGCGCAACCCGGTGATGTTTGTGGTCTATATCGGCAGCATCCTGACCACCTTGCTGGGCCTGCAGGCACTGCAAGGCAAGGGCGAGGCCTCTGTGGGCTTCATCTTCGCCGTCGCCCTGTGGCTGTGGTTCACCGTGTTGTTCGCCAACTTTGCCGAAGCACTGGCCGAGGGTCGGAGCAAGGCCCAGGCGGCATCGCTGCGTACCCTGAAGAAAAGCGCCGGGGCCAAGAAATACAAGCAGCCCCGTGACGGGCTTTACCACGGCACCACCTGGTTGCCCGAACAGGCGGAAAACCTGCGCAAGGGCGACGTGGTGATGGTCGAAGCCAACGAGATGATTCCGCTGGACGGCGAAGTCATCGAAGGCGTCGCCTCGGTCAACGAGAGCGCCATCACCGGCGAATCGGCACCCGTGGTACGCGAGTCGGGCGGCGACTTCTCGGCCGTGACCGGCGGCACGACGGTGCTGTCCGACTGGCTGGTGGTACGCATCACGGTCAATCCCGGCGAGTCCTTTCTGGACCGCATGATCAGCATGGTCGAAGGCGCCAAACGCCAGAAAACACCGAATGAAATTGCGCTGACCATTTTGCTGATCGCCCTGACCATCGTGTTTCTGGTCGTCACGGTCACCTTGTTGCCCTACTCCATGTTCAGCGTGGAAGCCGCCAAAGCCGGCACTGCCGTGAGCATCACGGCGTTGGTGGCCTTGCTGGTGTGCCTGATTCCCACCACCATCGGCGGCCTGCTGTCGGCGGTGGGCGTGGCCGGCATGAGCCGCATGATGCAGGCCAATGTGATTGCGACCTCGGGTCGCGCCGTGGAGGCCGCCGGCGATGTGGATGTGCTGCTGCTGGACAAAACCGGCACCATCACCCACGGCAACCGGCAGGCCACCCGGTTCCTGAGCGCGCCTGGCGTATCGGAGCAGCAACTCGCCACTTTTGCCATGCAGGCATCGATGGCCGATGAAACGCCCGAAGGCCGCAGCATCATCGCGCTGGCTCAGCGCCTCGGAGCCATCGAATCAACGGCCGGAGAAAGCCAAGCCGTGCCCTTCACGGCGCAGACCCGCATGAGCGGCGTCGATGTGAAAAATGGCGATGGCAGCACGCGCCAGCTGCGCAAGGGCGCGGTCGATGCGATCCGCAAACACATCGAGTCCCTGGGCGGCAGCGTCGCGGCGGAAGTGGTCCGGGCTTCCGACGAGGTATCGCGCCGCGGCAGCACGCCGCTGGCGGTCTCCGACGGCAAATTCGTGCTGGGCGTGGTGGAGCTCAAGGACATTGTCAAGGCCGGCATCAAGGAGCGCTTTGGCGAACTGCGCCGCATGGGCATCAAGACCATCATGATCACCGGCGACAACAAGCTCACGGCCGCGGCCATTGCCGCCGAAGCCGGCGTCGATGATTTCCTGGCCGAGGCCACGCCGGAAGAGAAGCTCAAGCTGATTCGCCAGTACCAGGCCGAAGGCCGGCTGGTGGCGATGACCGGCGACGGCACCAACGATGCACCGGCGCTGGCGCAGGCCGATGTGGCGGTGGCCATGAACAGCGGCACCCAGGCCGCCAAGGAGGCCGGCAATATGGTCGATCTGGATTCGAACCCGACCAAGCTGCTGGAGGTGGTGGAGACCGGCAAGGCCTTGCTGATGACGCGTGGCTCGCTGACCACCTTCTCGATCGCCAACGACGTGGCCAAGTACTTCGCCATCCTTCCGGCCATTTTTGTGACTACCTATCCGCAGTTGGCGGCCCTCAATGTCATGCGGCTGGAGAGCCCTTCATCGGCCATTTTGTCGGCCGTAATCTTCAATGCGCTGATCATCGTCGCCCTGATCCCGTTGGCGCTGACGGGAGTCAAGTACCGTGCCATGGGTGCTGCCGTGCTGTTGCGCCGCAATTTGGCGATCTACGGTGTGGGCGGCTTGATCGTGCCCTTCATCGGCATCAAGGCGATTGACCTGTTGTTGGTCGCCATGCATCTGGTTTGAGCCCGAGTTCGCTCAGCGCAAACAGATTAAAGGAATTCTCATGAAAAACATTCTTCGTCCCGCATTGGTTTTTTTTCTCGTGCTCACGCTCGTAACCGGCGTGATCTACCCGCTGGCCGTCACAGGTGCAGCGCGGTTGCTGTTTCCGGCGCAGGCCGGCGGCAGCCTGATCCATCGCGATGGCAAGGCGGTCGGCTCGGCCCTGATCGGACAGAACTTCAGCGACCCTAAACACTTCTGGGGTCGCCCGTCGGCAACCAGCCCGATGGCCTACAACGCCGCGAATTCCGGCGGCTCCAACCTGGGCCCGTTGAACCCGGCGTTGGCGGATGCCGTCAAGGGCCGTGTTGAAGCCTTGCGTGCCGCAGACCCGGGCAACACGGCAGAGGTGCCGGTGGATCTGGTGACCGCCTCCGCCAGTGGCCTGGACCCGCACATCAGCCCGGCTGCGGCGCGCTACCAGGTGGCCCGCGTGGCCAGGGCGCGCGGCCTCGCTGCCGGGCGGGTTCAGAGCCTGGTTGACCAGCAGACCGAAACCGCGCTGCTCGGCTTTCTGGGTGAATCACAAGTCAACGTGCTCAAGTTGAATCTGGCGCTGGAGGCGCTTCGCTGAGCAAGACATTGGTGCTACGCTGCACAAAGCAATTTAGAAAACCTGACGAAACTGACACCGCATGGCTAGTTTTCCAGACGCCCGACCGGACCCCGATCAACTGCTGGAGCAAATTCGCAGCGAGGGAGAGCGCGCACGCACCGGCAAGCTGCGCATTTACTTCGGCGCCGGCGCCGGCGTGGGCAAGACTTACGCCATGCTCAACGCCGCGCAGCGGGAGCAGCGGGCGGAACGCGATGTGCTGGTCGGCGTGATCGAAACCCATGGTCGCGGCGAGACCGCGGAATTGTTGGCTGGTCTCAAGCAATTGCCGCAGCGTGAGGTGCCTTATCGGGGCCGCACTCTGTTTGAATTCGACCTGGACGCCGCCCTGGCCGCGCATCCGGCGGTGCTGCTGGTGGATGAACTGGCGCACAGCAATGCCCAAGGATCACGCCATCCGAAACGCTGGCAGGACGTGCAGGAACTGCTGGACGCCGGCATCGACGTCTGGAGCGCCCTCAATGTCCAGCATCTGGAGAGCCTCAATGGCACGGTCGGTGCCATAACCGGCGTTCGCGTGCAGGAGACCGTGCCCGACACGGTGCTGGATCGTGCCGATGAAATCATTTTGGTGGACGTCACGCCCGATGAATTGCTGGAGCGACTCAAGGCCGGCAAGGTCTATCTGCCGCAACAGGCGGAGCGCGCGGCGCAGAATTTTTTTCGCAAGGGCAACTTGATCGCCCTGCGCGAGATCGCCCTGCGCCGCACCGCGGAGCATGTGGAAGACGACGTGCGGAGTTACCGCATCGAGCAGTCCCAATCCCGCAGCGGCGCAGCGCTCGCCCGTGCGCCGGCCTGGAACACCTCCGGCGCCATCCTGGTCTGCGTCGGCCCCTACGAAGGTGCCGAGCATGCGGTGCGCAGCGCGGCCCGGCTGGCCGGCCAGCTCAATGTGCGCTGGCATGCCGTCTACGTGGAGACCCCGGCACTGCAGCGCTTGCCGGCCGGCGTGCGCGACCGCACGCTGGCGGTGCTCAAGCTGGCCGAGGAGCTGGGCGCCGGCACGGCCGTGTTGACCGGTAGCGACGTGGCGGCGGAACTGGTGCACCAGGCCGATACCCTGAACTGCGCAACGCTGTTGATCGGTCGGCCGCACGCGCGGCGCTGGCAGGCGCTGTGGCGCTTGCGGCGCCCCACCGTGACCCGCCAGCTCGCGACACTGGCTCCGGCGCTCGACATCGTCGAGATCGGGGTGGTCGACAGCAGTCGCCGGCTGGCGCCGGCTTTGCCGCGCGACGCTGGCGAAGACGACGACGCGGCAGCCTGGCGCAAGGCCTGGCCGGCTTATGCCTGGACTGGCCTCGCCTGCCTGCTGACCACGCTGCTGGCCTTGCCGCTGGCGCCCTTGTTCGACCTGGCCAACATCGTGATGCTTTTTCTGCTGTATGTGGTAGTGGCCGCCGTCAAGCTGGGACGCGGTCCGGCCATGCTGGCGGCTGTGTTGGGCGTGGCCTCATTCGACTTTTTCTTTGTCCCGCCGCGTTTTTCGTTCGCCGTCAGCGACGTGCAATACCTGATGACGTTTTCGATCATGCTGGGGGTGGGGCTGATGATTGGTCAGCTGACGGCGCGTCTGCGTTTTTCGGCCCGCCTCTCGGGCAGCCGCGAGCAGCGCGCTCGCGCCCTGTTCGAATTGACGCGTGACCTGTCGGCGGCGCTGCAGGCGGTGCAGGTGGTGGAACTGGGCGAGGCTGCCGTACAACGCAGCTTTGGCGGTAAAGCACGGGTGCTGCTGACCGACGCCAACGACCAACTGGCGCTGGGTGATGACCTGCCCGACACAATCGACGCCAGCATTGCCGACTGGTCTTTTCACAACGGCCAGCGCGCCGGCCTGGCCACCGCCACCCTGCCGGCCCATGCCTGGCACTATGTTCCGCTGCGGGCACCGATGCGCATTCGCGGTGTGCTGGCGCTGCAGCCCGCGCATCCGCGCTGGCTGCTGATCCCCGAGCAGGTGCAGCAGCTGGAGACGCTGGCGCGGCAGATCGCCATCGCGATAGAGCGGGTGCATTATGTGGAAGTGGCGCAAGCGGCGCTGGTGCAGATGGAGTCGGAGAGCCTGCGCAACGCCTTGCTGGCGGCGATCTCGCACGATGTGCGCACGCCGCTGACGGCGCTGGTAGGGCTGGCGGAATCGCTTGAGCACTCGGCACCGCCACTGGCTGCCGAGCAAGCCAGCTCGGCCCGCGCCATCGTCCAGGAAGCGCGGCAACTTAACGCGCTGGTCACCAACCTGCTCGACATGGCACGCCTGCAAAGCGGTCAGGTCAACCTGCGCAGCGACTGGCAATCGGTCGAAGAACTGGTCGGCAGCGCCATCCGCGCGGCACGCCACGCGCTCGGTGACGCGGTGGTGCAAACCGACCTGCCGGGCGACTTGCCGCTGGTGGAGTTCGACGCGGCGCTGATGGAGCGGGTGCTGGTGAATCTGCTGGAAAACGCCGCCAAGTATGGTGTTGCCGCGGCGCCTGACGCCCGGCCCATCCTGGTCAGTGCCCGCGCCACACCGACAACGCTGATATTGACCGTGCGCGACCACGGGCCGGGCCTGCCGCCTTCGAGCAAAGGTCAGGAGCAAACCCTGTTTGACAAGTTCACGCGCGGCAAGACCGAATCGGCCACACCGGGTGTCGGCCTGGGCCTGGCAATCTGCAAGGCGGTGGTGGAAGCGCATCGGGGGCACATCACGGCGGCCCATGCGCTCGGTGGTGGTGCAGAATTCATCCTGACATTGCCACGCAGGCCGCCGCCGGAACTTCCCGACATCAGCGAGGCCTGAACCTTTCACGAATTGTTCCGCGCCAACCATGCCTGCCCCCGTTGCCGTCATCATTGAAGACGAACCCCAGATTCGGCGCTTTGTGCGCGCGGCGCTCGTTGCCGAAGGCTGGCTGGTGCATGAGGCCGACACGATACAAAGGGGGTTGACGGAGGCGGGAACCCGCAAGCCCGATCTGCTGGTGCTGGACCTGGGCCTGCCCGATGGCGATGGGCTGGAGCTGATCCGCGACGTACGCGGCTGGTCCAGCGTGCCGATTGTGGTGCTGTCGGCGCGCGCTGACGAAGCCGACAAGGTTGCCGCCCTTGATGCCGGCGCCGACGACTACCTCACCAAGCCCTTTGGTGTCGGCGAACTGCTGGCCCGGGTGCGGGCGAACTTGCGCCGACCCCGCGCCGCGCCGGGTGACGGCGCGGCCGACGGAGTCGGCGAAGCCGATACGATCTTCAGGTTTGGCGAGGTCGCGGTAGACCGGCAAGCGCGCATCGTGCGACGTGGCGGCGTCGAGGTCCACCTGACGCCGATCGAATACCGCCTGCTGACGGTGTTGATCGCCAATGTGGGGCGGGTGCTGACCCACCGCCAGCTGCTGCGCGAAGTGTGGGGCCCCTCGCATGCCGAACAAAGCCACTACCTGCGGATCTACATGGGTCACCTGCGACAAAAGCTGGAGATCGACCCGGCCCAGCCGCGGCATCTGCTGACCGAGACCGCGGTCGGTTATCGCCTCGTGACTATTTGAATAAAATAGGCCTCTGCCCGCCGTCGAATAGGCGCAAGCAGCTACAAAATATATAGCAAATGACAGACTCCAAACCACCCCCCACGTTCCGCCGCGCCGCCGCGCCGCCGGGTCGCGTGCCTGCAACGGCGACTGGTACGGCATCCACCACGGGGACGCTGCGCCTGAACAAACGCATGGCCGAGCTCGGCATGGCTTCGCGCCGCGAGGCCGACGACTGGATTGGCCGCGGCTGGGTCAAGGTCAATGGCGCGATCGCCACCATGGGCATGCAGGTGACGCCGGATGTGCGCATCGAGATCAACAAGCAGGCGCAGGGGCAGCAGGCGAACCAGGTCACGATCCTGCTCAACAAACCGATGGGCATTGTCAGCGGCCAGGCTGAAGACGGCCACCAGCCCGCCATCACCCTGATCCAGCCGCAAAACCGCTGGGCCGAGGACAACGCCCGTTTCTTCTTCCACCCCAAACAGCTCCAAAGCCTGGTGCCCGCCGGGCGGCTCGACATCGATTCGATTGGTCTGCTGGTGCTGACGCAGGACGGCCGCGTGGCGCGTCAGCTCATCGGCGAAGACTCGGTGATGGAAAAAGAGTATCTGGTGCGGGTCAGCTACACCGGGTTCGCCGAGCCCGATGGCCAGCCCGACCGGCTCTTGCAGATCAATGATGGCGACCCGGTGAGCAGCAACGTTCAGGCAATCTTCCCGGCCACGAGCCTGGAGATGCTGCGTCACGGACTGAGCCTGGACGGGCAAGCCCTGAAGCCGGCCAAGGTGAACTGGCAAAACCCCGAGCAATTGCGCGTGGTGCTGACGGAAGGCAAGAAGAGGCAGATTCGCCGCATGTGCGAGCTGGTTGGCCTCAAGGTGGTGGGTCTCAAGCGCGTGCGCATTGGCAACGTCATGCTGGGCAATATCCCGCTGGGACAATGGCGCTATCTGGCGCCGCATGAGCACTTTTAAGCCACGCCAGTTCTTCAAACAGGGCCCGGCCAGCTAGGCGCCCGCCTCTACCGCCAAGCGGGTTGGCACCGCCACAATCGGTTGCGCGCTGTGATTTTTCGTCCGGCGCGCCCGACATCATGACCAAAGCCGAATCCAGAAACCCGCTCAAGCATCTGCGCGCCTCCGACCTTCGGGGCATTGCCCAGCTGGCAACTCAGACCACCCTGGGCGTCACCGACATCGCTGAAGGCGTGCACCAATCGGTATGGCGCACCTTGGGGGCACCGGGTGGCAAGACAGCGGGGCAATCCCGCGGCATCACCGGACTGGTTTACCAGAGCGTGCGCGGCGTCACGCAACTGCTGGGCAAAGGACTGGATGCGGCGCTGAGCAAACTACAACCCCTGTTGGAATCGATTGAAGAAGCCCGGCCCGGGACGCCCCAGCGCGAAGCGGTGCTGGCGGCGCTCAACGGTGTGCTGGGTGACCGCCTGCAGGAGAACTACAACCCGTTGGCAACGCCGATGACTTTGCGTTATGAAGGTGTCGCACTGAACTGGCAGGCGCTCCCCAACAGCCCCAAGGTGAAGGCGAAGGTGCTGCTGTTGATTCACGGCTTGTGCATGAACGACCTGCAGTGGACAACAAGAGGCGAGGGGCAAACCCAGGGACAGGTGCTTGACCATGGCAAAGCACTGGCGGCGGCGCTGGACTGCAGCCCCATCTACCTGCGCTACAACTCCGGTTTGCATACCTCGCAAAACGGGCATGAACTCTCGGCCCAACTGGAGCAGCTGGTCGCGCGCTGGCCGGTACCGATTGAAGAAATCACTGTGGTGGCCCACAGCATGGGCGGTTTGCTGATTCGCAGCGCGTTCCATTACGCCAAACAGGATGGCTTGTGCTGGCCGGCGCGCCTGAAAAGCATCGTGTTTCTGGGCACACCACATCATGGTGCTCCCCTGGAGCGGGCTGGCAACTGGGTCGACGTCCTTCTGGGCGCCACACGCTACAGCGCGCCTTTTGCCAAGCTCGGGCAGTTACGCAGCGCCGGCATCACCGATCTGCGCTACGGCCACGTGCTCGACCTCGACTGGCAGGGCCATGACCGCTTTCAGCGCAGACCCGACAAGCGCCAGGTCGTACCCTTGCCACAAGGCGTAGCGTGCTACACGGTGGCTGCGACCACTGCGCCCAAACGCAGCACCCTGGCGGACCGACTGATCGGCGACGGCCTGGTGCCGCTGCGCAGCGCGCTGGGTGAACATGACGATGCGCAACGAACTTTGAGCTTTGCCAAAACGTCGAAATGGATCGCCTACCGCACCGGCCACATGGCGCTGCTCAGCAGCTCAGAGGTGTTGCAGCAGATGCTTGACTGGCTGGCAAGTCCCGCACTTGGGCGATATCGCGCATGATCTCGCTGACATCGCGGCCGACACCGCGGTAACCGGTAAATCGCCCGGACGCATCGAACATCGGCTCGCCACTGACCTGAAAATATTGGCGTACGCCATCGTCATTGATCCGGCTGAAGACGAAATCCAGGAACGGGCGCCGCGCCGCCACATTGGCTTTGAGCACCGAGCGCTCGGCCTCGTTCCAGCGCGCCGCCTGCTCTTGCGTGATCTCGCCGAGCAAACCATCCACCGGGATGCCCAGCAACTCCAGCACCGGGCCGTAAACCTTGGTGAAATGCCCTTTCTCGTCCTGTTCCCAATACCAGTCGGACGCCAATTCCGTCAGGCGCCGAAAGCGTGCTTCGCTTTCGCGCAGCTCGGCCGTGCGCTCCTGCACCGTCTGTTCAAGCACGCGGTTGTAATTCTCCAGCTTCTTGTACAACAAGCGCACTTCAATCATGTTGTGAATGCGCGTCTTGACTTCGACCATGTCAAACGGTTTGGCGACAAAATCCTTGGCACCGGAGGCCAGGGCCCGCAGCTTGTGCCCCGGCTGCGCCGTGATCACGAGAATCGGCACGTAGCCTTCGGCTTCGACTTCCTTGAGGCCTTCCATCACCTCAAAGCCATCCATGCCAGGCATCTGCAGATCGAGCAGAATCAGGTCGTAGCGGTGAGCCCGGTGCAGCGCGCAGACCGCAAATGGATCCAGCGTTGACGTCAGGCGCTGATAACCAACGCCACGCAGCATTTGCTCCAGCAGATCGACGTTGGCCTGCTGATCGTCAACAATCAGAATGTTGGCATCAAGAATATCGGCGATGGGTAACATAGTATTGGCTTTCCTCTATTTTCACTGAAACTGGAACTTCTTGAGTACCGCCGTTGCTACAACGGCACGGTCAGGAGTGGCGGCGGCACTACACATCACAGGTTTGCCGGCTCAAGCGCGCCGTCCAGGTTTTCTTGCGCAAATTCCAGCGCCAGGTCCAGCGTGTCCATGAACTCATCAATCTTGATCGGCTTGGTGAGGTACCGGAAGAATCCGGCCGCCAGGCCTTTTTCGATATCGCGTGGCATCGCATTGGCGCTGAGTGCAATCACCGGGATGTGCTTTGTGGCCGGATCTTCACGCAGAATTTTCAGCGCCTGGATACCGTTGATACCAGGCAAGTTGATGTCCATCAGGATCACTTCGGGCTGATGGATGCGCGCCAGCGCGATGCCGCGCGCGCCGTCTCCGGCACTCAACAAGCGCATGTCGGCGCGACGCGCGATGAGTTGCGCGACCAGCGCCATGTTGGCCCGGTTGTCTTCCACATACAGCAGCGTGCGCAGCGCGGCGCCCGTGTGAACTGATGCTTTGGGCAACACCAGCGGTTCGTTTGCAGTGGCGGTAAGCTGTGGTGCGCTCGCCAGGTTCAGATCGATCCAGAACACACTGCCGACCCCCACCGTACTTCGAGCGCCGATCTCGCCGTCCATCAATTCAATCAGGCGCTTGCTCACCACCAGGCCGATGCCGGTGCCTTCCTCGGCGCTGCCCTCCTGTCCAAGACGGTTGAACAGCTGGAACAGTTGTGCCAGTTTTTCCGGCGCCAGGCCTTCGCCGCTATCCTGCACACTGATGCGCAGGCGCTGCGCCGTGATGGGGCTGCAGCGCACCTGGATGGTTCCTCCGGCGCGGTTGTACTTGATTGCGTTGGAGAGCAGGTTGAACAGGACCTGCTTGATCCGGGTCCGGTCGGCCTGGACAAAACACGGGCTGTCAAACTGCGGAAAGCTCAGGCTCAGGTCTCTTTTTTGCGCCTGCGGCTCGATCATGGCCTGGCACTCAGCCAGCACCTCGGACAGCGAAGTGGGCTCCATTGACAGCGACAGCTTGCCGGACTCGATCAGCGCCAGATCGAGAATTTCGTTGATCAGCTCCAGCAGATACCACCCGGCATGCAGAATCTGGTCGATGCTGCCCTTTTGGGTTGGGGTTGGCAGAGGTTCGCCCGACTGCATCAGTTGCGCAAAACCGAGGATCGCATTCAGCGGCGAGCGCAATTCGTGGCTCATGCTGGAAAGAAAGTCCGATTTGGCCCGGTTGGCCTTGTCCGCCACCGCCCTGGCGCTCTCGAGCTCGACATTCTTGCCCTGCAGCAGCTGATCGACGCGCTTGCGTTCGGTGATATCGCGCGCCGCGGCGTACACGCCTTGCAGTTTGCGGTTGCGGTCATAGAAGGCGTTGGCATTGAAGGAAACCACCGTCTCCTTGCCATCTTTGGCACGCGCGGTGAGTTCGTAGTCGGAGACCTTCTGATCGCCAAGCACCAGCTTGATCGCTGCGTCTGCGCGTTGGGGATCGGTGAAGAAACTCCTGAACGGCGCACCAATCAGCTCATCGCGGGTACAGCCGGTGAGCGCTTCCATCTGCTTGTTGCCGTCAGTGACGATGCCCAGCGGATCGGTGGTGATCATCGCATCGATATTCGACTCGATCAGCGAGCGCGTGTAAAACTGGTGGTCGCGCAGACGCTGGTCAAGCAGCTTCTGCTCGGCCTCGACCTGCTTGCGCACCGTGTTGTCGGTGCCGATCAGCAGGTAGCCGATGATGGCATTCTGATCGTCGCGCAGCGCCGTCACCGACACCACCGCCGGGAAGCGGCTGCCATCCTTGCGGATGTAGGTCAGCTCGTAAATATCTTCGATGCCGCGTGAGGCCTTGAACACCAGGGCCTCGAAGCCCGGTTCGATCTGGGTTCCGAGTTCGACACTCAAGGCCTTGGCGCGTTCGATCACTTCCTGAGGATCGGAGATGGCGGCCGGTGTGATCTTGTTCATCACGTCTGCGGCGGCGTAGCCCAGCATGCGCTCGGCGCCGACGTTGAAGATCTGGATCACGCCGTTGGCATCCGTGGCAATGCTGGAGAAATTGGCGCTGTTGAAAATTGCGCTCTGCAGCGCTCCGGCCTTGCGCAAGGCCGCTTCGGCCTGCTTGCGCGCGGTGTTGTCGGTGCCGATCAGCAGGTAGCCGATGATGGCGTTTTGATCGTCGCGCAGCGCCGTGACAGACACCACCGCCGGGAAGCGGCTGCCATCCTTGCGGATATAGGTCAGCTCGTAGATGTCCTCGATGCCGCGCGAGGCCTTGAACACCAGGGCCTCGAAGCCGGGTGTGATGCGCGTGCCCAGTTCAGCGCTGAGTGTCTTGGCACGCTCGATCACTTCCTGCGGATCGGAGATGTCGGCCGGCGTGACCTTGTTCATCACTTCAGCAGCGGTGTAGCCCAGCATGCGCTCGGCGCCGACGTTGAAGATCTGAATGACGCCCCTGGCGTCGGTGGCGATGCTGGAGAAATTGGCGCTGTTGAAAATCGCGCTCTGCAAGGCACCGGCCTTGAGCAGCGCCGCTTCGGCCTGCTTGCGAGCCGTGTTGTCGGTGCCGATCAGCAGGTAGCCGATGATGGCATTCTGATCGTCGCGCAGCGCCGTCACCGAAACCACCGCCGGGAAGCGGCTGCCATCCTTGCGGATGTAGGTCAGCTCGTAGATGTCTTCGATGCCGCGCGAGGCCTTGAACACAAGGGCCTCGAAGCCCGGTTCGATCTGGGTTCCGAGTTCGACACTCAAGGCCTTGGCGCGTTCGATCACTTCCTGAGGATCGGAGATGTCGGCCGGGGTCACCCGATTCATCACGTCTGCGGCGGCGTAGCCCAGCATGCGTTCGGCGCCGACGTTGAAGATCTGGATCACACCCTTGGCATCGGTGGCGATACTGGAGAAATTGGCGCTGTTGAAAATCGCGCTCTGCAGGGCCCCGGCCTTGAGCAGTGCCGCTTCGGCCTGCTTGCGTGCGCTGATATCGCGCAATATGCCGGTGAAGTAGCGCTGGCCCCGCAGCCACATTTCGCTGACCGCCATCTCCATTGGAAAAAAGCTGCCATCCTTGCGCCGGCCCACGACCTCGCGGCCAAGTCCGCTGGCGCGGGCTTCATCGCTCGCGCTGTAATACTCAAGAGAGCCATTGCGCTGGTCTTGATCAAGCTCGGGGATCAGCAGGCTGAAACTCTGGCCGACAAGCTCTGCGGAGCTGTAGCCAAACATGTGTTCCGCGGCCGGATTCACGGTTTCGACGAGACCGCCACGAGCATGCAGTGTGACAATGCCGTCCACCACCGTGTTGAGAATCGTCTGGATCTGCGCCGCACTGTCACGCAAGGCCTGCTGCACAGCATATTCCTCGCTGACATTGCGGAACACCAGCACGGCCCCCACCACCTGCGCGTCGGGGTCGCGAATCGGCGCGCAACTGTCGGCGATATCGCACTCGTGCCCGTCGCGTGCGATCAGCACGGTGTGATTGGCCAGTCCTTGTACCGTGCCCTGGGCCAGCGTGGCCATCACCGGAATCGTCGCGGGCTGGCGGCTGTCCTTGTTGATGATGCGGAAGACCTCATCCACCGGGCGGCCGGCGGCTTCGCGTTGGGTCCAGCCGGTGAGTTGTTCCGCCACCGGGTTCAGCAGCGTGACGCGCGCCTGCGCATCGGTGGCCATCACGGCGTCGCCGATGGAGTTGAGCATCACGTTGAGCTGCCCCTTGCTCTCCTGCAATTCGACGTTGATCTGCTGTAGCTGCTTGTTGGTGCCCTCCTGATCGACAAGCAAATGACGGGTTTCGAGGTGAACCAGATTTTTCAGCCGCTGTTGTGCTGTCCGATAGATCAGATAGACCAGCGCCAGGGCGAATAGCAGCGCCAGCACACTGGCGACAATGATGACAATCAGCAGATGGCGCATGTTCGACTGGAACTCGGCCTCGCGCTGCACCAGCGCAGCTTCCTCGAGCCGGGCGAAGCTGTTCATCTCGGTGCGAATCGAGTCCATCAAGCGCTTGCCCTGCCCGCTGCCCACGACCGCCTGTACGCCAGCCATGTCGGGCTTGCGGCGCAATTCAATGACACGCGCCATCTCGGCCAACTTGGCCTCTACCAATGGCGCCACCGCATCCAGGTGTTGATGGGCAGCGCCGATGGAAGTCAGTTGACGCAATTTTTCCAGTTGGGCACGCGAGCCATCGCGCGCCGCCAGATAGGGCGCCAGAAAGGCCTCGTCACCGGTTAACAAATAGCCGCGCTGGCTGGTCTCGGCCTCGTTCAAGGTCGACAACAACCCAGTGGCGCCTCCCACCACAAGGAAGGAATGCCTGCGCGCCTCGGCTGATTCACCGATCTGTCTGAAGGAAAGGATCGCTACTGCCACCCCCAGCAGCACTACCAGGGCCGCGCCGGCCAGCCAGAGGGCTAATTTTTGCACGGCTTTCACGGGCGATTCGTCCTCAGCCAGCAAGGTTCACCGGCTTCGGCCATCTTCGACGGCATTCGCCCGGTTGGCGCCATGGTCGACCGTGGTGACATCAGAATTTCTTTGATCATGGGCATACTCTGTTGCAGCGCAAATGGGTCAGGACGATTGCCGGACCCGGGAGACAAATTGAGTCTGTGAGTAAATATTGAGCAAGCACTGTTCATCATCGCGTTTAAGCCGGCCGCTCTCTGTTCGTTATCGCACATAAGGAAGGTCTCCCTGGCCAGGGTGAACTGGGTCAAGGGTCACCGCTGACTGGCGGCGGGGGCTTGCTGGCGATGCAGTTCATCGCACAGCAAACGGGCATGTTCTTTTTTGACCACCGCATAGCATTCGCACACGCGGTGCTCCAGTCCGGAGCGGTCAAGCACCGTGATGTGGCCCCGGCGGTAACTGATCAGACGCGCCTGTTGCAAATGCCCGGCGGCCTCGGTAATGCCCTCGCGGCGCACACCGATCATGCTGGCAATCAACTCCTGAGTCATGGTCAACTCATTGGAAGGCAAGCGATCCAGCGTTGACAACAGCCAGCGACACAGTTGCTGCTCGACCGAATGATGCCGGTTGCAGACCGCAGTTTGCGCCATTTGCGTCATCAATGACTGGGTGTAGCGCAGCATCAAGCGCATCAACGACCCGGCGCGATTGAATTCTTCCATCAGCGCGCGCGCTTTCAGCCGGTAAGCGCTGCCCCCGGTCTGCACGGTGGCGCGGCTGGGCGTACTGTTGCCGCCCAAAAAAAGTGGCGTGCCAAGCACGCCCTCATTGCCCACGCCGGCTATTTCGGCTGACGCGCCCTCCTGTGTGACGTAATGCAGCGAGACGATGGCAGTGGTTGGAAAATAGACGTGGTGCATCTGGGCACCGGATTCATACAGCACTTCACCCAGCGGCATGAGGACCAGTTCCAGAGCCGGGAGAATGCGTTCAAATTCCGCTGTGGGCAGCGCAGCGAGAAGAAGGTTTTGATTGGGCCCGGGCGGCGTAGCCATATGCGGTCTCCAGATAAGCGCCAAAACGGCATGGGGACTTTGGGTGCAGCATACACGCTTTGTTCCCATGGCCTGGAATGGAGGCAAACCGAACAGGCAAAATCGGCGTATGACGCCCCCGCCCGCCAAACCGCCAGGCAAACCCCTGACCGGACCGCAAAGAGCTTTGCGGAAACTTGGCTTGCTGCGTGACATTGACCTGGCTTTGCATCTGCCGCTGCGTTATGAGGACGAAACCCGCATCGTCCGCCTGCGTGATGTGCGTGACGGCGATCTGGCGCAGATCGAGGGCGTCGTGACGGCCTGCGAAGTGCGCCTGACGGGGCGCCGCCAATTGCTGGTGACGCTGGACGACGGCAGCGACACCTGCACGCTGCGCTTCTTCGCCTTCTACCCCTCGCAGCAAAGTGCGCTGGCCGTGGGTAACAGGATTCGCGCGCGGGGCGAGATCAGGGGCAGCGCATTGGGCTGGCAGATGATGCACCCGGCATTTCAGGCTGCGGGTGGCGCGTTGCCGCTGGCGCTGACGCCGATTTACCCGACGGTGGCGGGTTTGCCGCAAGCCTACCTGCGCCGGGCCGTGCAGGGCGGCCTCGCCCGGGCCGAGCTGACAGACACCGTTTTGCCCGGAAATTTGCACGAAATAGGCCTACAGGCAAGGTGGGACTTGCGCAAAGCGCTATCATTTTTGCACTATCCAGAGCCGGATACGGCGCTCGCCACGCTGGAAGATCACAGCCACCCGGCCTGGCAGCGGCTCAAGGCCGAGGAGTTGCTGGCACAACAGCTGTCACAGCAGCAAGCCAGGCGCGAGCGCGCCCAATTGCAGGCGCCAAGACTGCTCGCCGGCGGCGATGCGACCGGCAGCCCACGGCCCTTGCCGGAGCGATTGCTGGCGACGCTGCCGTTCCAGCTCACTGGCGCCCAAGGCCGCGTTCTTGAAGAAATCATGCGAGACCTGGCGCGACCGGTGCCGATGCATCGCCTGCTGCAAGGCGATGTGGGCTCTGGCAAAACTGTGGTCGCCGCGTTGGCGGCGGCAACCTGCATCGACGCCGGATGGCAGTGCGCCTTGATGGCGCCGACCGAGATTTTGGCCCAGCAGCACTTTGCCAAGCTGGTCGGCTGGCTGGAGCCCCTGGGCATTCAGACCGCGTGGCTCACCGGCAGTCAAAAAACCAAAGAGCGTCGCCAGATGCTGGGACTGATTGCCAGTGGCGCGGCCGGCCTGGTGGTCGGCACGCACGCCGTGATTCAGGACAAAGTGCAGTTCAAAAACCTGGCACTGGCGGTGATTGACGAGCAGCATCGCTTTGGCGTGGCACAGCGTCTGGCCCTGCGCAGCAAGCTGAGCGAAGACCAGCAGGAGCCCCATCTGCTGATGATGAGTGCCACCCCCATTCCGCGCACGCTGGCCATGAGCTACTACGCCGATCTGGACCTCTCGACCATCGACGAGCTGCCACCCGGTCGCACGCCGGTCGTCACCAAGCTGGTCAATGATGCGCGCCGCGCCGAAGTCATCGCCCGCATCAGCGCGCAGCTCGCGCAAGGCAGGCAGGTGTATTGGGTTTGCCCTTTGATCGAGGAGAGTGAGGCACTGGATTTGACCAATGCCACCGAAACCCACGCGCAGCTGAGTGCTGCGTTGCAAGGTAGCGGAAAGCCTGACAGCAGGGTCGGCTTGCTGCACTCGCGCATGCCGGTGGCGGAAAAGAAGGCCGTGATGGCCGAGTTCACCAGCGGCCGGATGGGGGTATTGGTCAGCACCACGGTGATTGAGGTCGGGGTCGACGTACCGAACGCCAGTCTGATGGTGATCGAGCACGCCGAGCGCTTCGGGCTGTCGCAGTTGCACCAGTTGCGCGGCCGGGTCGGTCGCGGGGCAGCGGCGTCTGCCTGCGTGCTGCTGTACTCCACCGGGGACGCGCCGCGGCTGGGGGAAACGGCCCGCGCCCGGCTCAAAGCCATGGTCGAAACCAGTGATGGCTTCGAGATTGCCCGGCGTGATCTGGAGATTCGCGGCCCCGGCGAATTCCTGGGCGCGCGGCAATCCGGTGCGGCGCTGTTGCGCTTTGCCGATTTGGCGACGGACGCGGCGCTGCTGGCATGGGCGCGCCAACTGGCTCCGCTGATGCTCGATCAGGAACCGGCGTTGGCACAGCTGCATATACAGCGCTGGCTGGGCGGCAAGGCCGAGTTTTTGAAGGCCTGACCGGCAGTATCAGGCCTGGGCGAGCTGCTCTGGCAGCCCGTCGCCCGGCAGCGGAATCACAAAACAGCTGTGCTCGGCCAGAGAGTGCCAGGACAGCGCCTGACCCGGCAGCAGCAACTCGGCGCCCGATTGCGAGGTCGCTTCGAGCGCTGCGCTCGCGGTCGCGCGGACCAGAATGAAGCGCATCGTGCGGCCGTCGCGGGCCAGCGTCAAATCAGCTTGTGGCCAATGCCGGGGCAGGCAGGGCGTGAATGACAAATCCCGTGGCCCCTGGCGCAAGCCAAAGATGGACTCGACGGCTGCGCGGTGCATCCAGGCCGCCGCACCGGTGTACCAGCTCCAGCCGCCGCGTCCAACATACGGCGGCTGGCTATAAACGTCACCCGCCATCACATAGGGCTCGACGCCATACACCGAACCGCGCAACGGATGAAACGCGCGGTGCGCCGGACTCAGGTAGGTGAAGTAGCGGTAGGCAATGTCGTCATTGCCGTCCAAGCCCGGGTGACTGTTGGCATATTCAGCTTGCGCCATCAACGCCCACACGCCGGCGTGCGAATACTGACCGCCGTTTTCACGCACCCCGGGCGGGTAGGCCTGGATGTAGCCGGCGCTCGGGCTGGCGTGCACCAGCGGCGGATCGAGCAACCTGATCAGCCCGGCCTCCTGGTCCACCAGATGCTCGTCCAGCGCCGCCAGCGCCATGCGCTGCAAATGCGCTGGCGCCACCCCGGAAAGCACCGCCCAGGCTTGTGCAATCAAGTCGATCCGGGCTTCGGGATTGGCCTGCGAACCCAAGGCCTGCCCATCGTCGAAGAAGGCGCGCCTGAACCATTGGCCATCCCACGCTGCGCCGCTCAGGGCTGTCTTCCAGCCGAGTGCGGCATTCTCCCAGGCCAGCGCGCGAACCTCGTCGCCGCGCGCACGTGCCAGCGGCGCGAAGTCGGCAACCAACTGGCACAGAAACCAGCCCAGCCACACCGATTCGCCACGGCCCTCGAAGCCAACCCGGTTCATGCCGTCATTCCAGTCGCCGCTGCCCATCAGGGGCAAGCCATGCAAGCCGACCGGCAGGCTGCGATCGATGGCCCGAGCGGCATGCTCGTAAACCGTCGCGTCAAGCGCACTCACGCTGGGCATGTAGTAGGCATCTTCGGCACCCGCCGGTATGGCGGCGCCTTCGATGAACGGCACGCGCTGATCGAGCAGCCCGGTGTCGCCAGTCGCACGCAGGTAGTGTTGTGTGGCGTGCGCCAGCCACAGCAGGTCGTCGGAAAAATGTGTGCGCACGCCAGCACCGGTGGGCGCATGCCACCAATGCTGCACATCGCCCTCAGGAAACTGGCGTGATGCCGCCAGCACGATCTGCTCGCGCAACACATCGGGCGCAGCCC
Source organism: uncultured beta proteobacterium (assembly GCA_963810395.1). Taxonomy (GTDB): domain Bacteria; phylum Pseudomonadota; class Gammaproteobacteria; order Burkholderiales; family Burkholderiaceae_C; genus Rhodoferax. Next base: position 876,408 of record CAWENC010000001.1, read on the forward strand.
AGGCCAGCGCCATCGCATCCTGCAGCTGATCGCGAAAGCCGGTGGCACCACCCGCCTGGTAGAAGCCGGCCTTGGCCCATAAGCGGCAGACCACCGTCTGGTACAACAGCCAGCGGTTGACCAGCGCATCAAACAGGGGATCGGGCGTCTTCACCGTGGTGGCGCCGAGCAACTGATCCCAACTGCTGCGCACCTGCGTCAGGCGTTGCGCAGCGGAGGTCGCGGCAGCCAGCGTGACGAGTTGCCGCGCAGCATCCGGGCTGCTCGCATAGCCCAGCAGGAACACCCGCTCCAGCGTTTCACCGCCGATCAATGAGGCGCGACTGGAGAGCGCCGCACAGGGGTCCAGTCCGTCGCCCTGGTTTTTTCCGAAGTAGTCGGGCAGCACCAGACGGCCACGCGCATCAAAAAGTTCGCGCCGGTCGCAGGTCCAGTCTTCATCTTCTGCTGCTGAACCTGCCAGGCCGAAGAATGCCGTCCCGTCGCCAAACCCTGCTGATCGTTCGCGTTGTGTGCACAGTAAGGCAGTGAGCTTTTGCCCGGCCAGGCGCTGACGAAACAAGGCGGTGTGCACCGTGCCGCGGTCAGAACGGTTGGCCCCCATCATCCACTCGGCAATGCCGATGATGCGCAAATGCTGGGTGCGGTGACCGCTATTGACTATCTTCAGGCGAACCTGTTTGACAGAAGTCTTGGCGTCGACACACCACGATGCACTCACCTCCAGATCGCCGCGCCGGTGACTGATGAGGCTGTAACCCTGCCCGTGCGCCACGCGGTAGGCCACCTGCTCGTCACCCAGGGCACCAGGCGTCAGGTTCCAGACCTCTTGGTTCTTGATGTCCTGAAGCAGAAACCATTCGGCGCCCGGGTCGGCCACCGGGTCGTTCGACCAGGCGGTTAGTTGCATCAAACGGCTGTTCAACGCCCAGCTGTAACCGCCTCCCGCCTCGGAAATCTGGGCGCCGAATGCCGGGTTGGCCAGCACGTTGATCCACGGTCGCGCCGGTCGCATCATTGCGGAAACTTCAAACTGGAACTCGCCCGACCGTGCATCAAATTCGCCCACTGGCGCAGTCACAAGAGAGGACCCGCCGCTAGCAAGTGTTACCGTGCATGTGGAGGTTTCATGCCTTTGCTCGAACGCCTGCTCGTGCCGCGCGGTCCATTCCTGCACATGATGCGCCAGCGGGCGGCCATCAGCGTGCAATCGCACGCACGCTTTGGCTTGCAAGGTGCTCAGTTCCTCGCTTGAAAGCTCGTCGGCGCGCAGCACGTGGAACGCGGTCGCCGAGGGGTCAGCCCGCGCCGACTTCGCTCCGCTGTCACTGAGATACCGTTCTTGCAGCGCAGCGATCTCGCGCTGCAACGCCATGAGATACGAGGCAGGCTCGGTGTTCACCACCACCAGGTCGCAACCGATACCGCCCCAGGACCACAGGGACAGTGCCTGGGCCAGCGCGCGCAACAAGCCCAGACCCTGCGTCACGCCGGCAGACACCAGAATCAGTGGACGATCGCCGGAAATTCCGAAGCGCCAGAGCAACCGCCGGTCGCAGACCTCAGTCAGCGCTGGTTCGGCAGGCGCCTGCCAGGACTGTGGGCGCGTCAGGCTCAACAACAGCGCTGTGCTCAAGCTCTGAATAGCCGAGAAGTTTTCGGCGCTGATACGCAAGGCCCGCAAGCGAATGCCGGTCAGCGTCGCGGACATCAGCGAAGCGCGTTGCACATGACTGGGTTGACGGTACTTGTCAATCACGGCGTGCAGCGTGCCACTGTCGTCGCCCGCGGCCGTGGCAAAGGTCAAGCGCGCATTCGCGTTGGGTCCAATGCGAAGTCGCACCGCCATGGCGCATACCGGGTCGAGGCCTGTCACGAGGGGTGAGGAATGATGCTGCGCCGGGTCGATCTCCGAGTCGACTGGAGTCGTTGGCAGGGGATCGAACTCGCCCAGAGGCTGACCTGCAACATGGTTGCGACCGAGCCAGCGTTGCCGGTCTGTCTGACAACGCAAGCCCACGACCTGCGGGTCGGTGTCAGCCAGAAAATGTGCGGCCAGTATTCCACGCTCGGTCGCCAGGCGTGGCGTGCGCTCGAACACCAGTGCCTGGTGTTCGGCCTGCCACTGGGCGCGTATGAACAGGTTGGTGAACGCCGGGTGTGCTTCGTCGGCACGTGCTTCGGTCAGGGTCACTTCAAAAGCCGACACCAGTTCAATGTCAATCGTGTGATCTGTCAGGTTGCGCAGCTCAATCTGCCGGAACTCAATATCGTCTTCCGGACTGACCCACACCGTGATATTGCTCTGCAATTCGGGCCAGTTTGCTTCGAAACAGACCCGGTCGGCATGGTAAATGCTCCGGTAATTCGCAGCCGGATCGGGCGCCGGGTGCTGGGTCATGGAGACCAGCTGCGTCGGCGCGCGCGCTGGCACCGACCCGTGCGTTCTGGCCTGTGGCAGCCAGCGTAAATAGAAGAAACTGCCAAAAGCGTCACGCAGGGCATCATCACGCCAGCGCGTGATGTCGATCTGGCCCCAGCGACTCCTGCCAGCCCCATTGGCGCGCAAAGCCACGCTATAGCGTCCATTCGACAACACCTGCGTGGGTTCCAGCGCTGCCCCGCCGGGAAATACTTCACGCAGCAACCTCGGCGCGCGCCGGCGCTGAAGCGGTGGCGGTGGAATATTCATTGACGGCTCATACTGCATCGATACCTCGCGCGGCACACGCTCGTGCAACAGCGAAGACACCGCCTCAATGTGCGCATTGGCCATGCCCCAGCGCTGCGCAACGCCACCCAACAACACATTGGCCAGCGCCACAATGCTCATCCCCTGGTGGTGCGCCATGAAAGTACGTACCGGCGTAAACAATTCGGCGCCGGTTTGCCGCGCAGGCGAAAAATCGAGCGCCTCGATGAAACCGTAACGTTCGCGCGCGCCCAGCGCTTGCAGCGCTGCAAAATTGAGGCACGCCTGTTTTGGCTCGATCTGCGCGGCCAGTGCCGTCGCATACGGTGCGATCACCAGTTCATCCACTGGTGTGCGCCGCAGCGCCAGGCGTGGCACGCCTTGCGGCGCGTATTGGTACGCCAGCGTGTGATCGCTGCCGGCATAGGCCGATTCCGAGATGCCCCAGGGCACGCCCTGCGCTTTGGCGAAGACGACCTGCTGCACCAGCGCAGCATCGCAGGCCTCCCGCAACACGCTGCCCTTCGGCTCACCAAGCACCAGACCAGGCATCAGGTACTCGAACATCGAACCGGACCAGGAGCGCAGTCCCGCGCGGGCTCCCACGGCAAAGAACAGCCGCCCCAGACTTGCCCAGTGGCGCACCGGTACATCGCCTTTGGCGATGGCCAGCAGACTGGTCAGGCGCGACTCCGATGCCAACAAATCATAAAAGCTTGCATCGAGTTGCTGTTCCGCGACCCGATAGCCAATGTGAAGCAAATGCCGCTTTCGGTGATACAGAAAACTGAAATCCGGCTCTGCGGCCAATTGCTCAAATGCCAGCGCCAGCGCCTGCAGGCGCAGCGCCGATTCCTGCGCCCCCGACAAACCGGCTGAAGAAACCGTCTTGTCGAATTCCTCGTCCGCTCTTGCAGAACGCAAGGTCGCCCGGTGATCGCTCAGGCAGCTTCTCAGTTCCTGGCGCAAGCCCGGCGCCAGCCCGGCGCGCTTCGCCAGCAGCGGTGCGAGGCGTTGCCTTGAGGTATGGATGGCCTGCCGCGCCGCGCCGCCATCGTGCGGTGCGCGTGCCAATTCCTGGCAGGCCCGGGCCACCGCGAGCAGGTGGCCACTGAGATTGCCGCTGTCCACGGTGGATACATACATCGGCAACAGAGGCGCGCAGGTTTGCGTGTCGTACCAGTTGAGAAAATGACCGCGGTGGCGCGGCAGTGAGACCAGCGTGGCCAGCGTGGCCTCCATCCTGCCGAGCAGATCCTGCGTGCCAATCCAGCCAAACTGCCGGGCGCAGGCCGCGCTGAGCAAGTACAGGCCGATGTTGGTGGGTGAGGTACGGTGCGCCACCATGTCGTGCGGCGTGGTCTGCAAATTGTCCGGTGGCAGATGGTTGTCGTTCGCGACGACGCAGCGCTCGAAATAGCGCCAGGTATCACGTGCAATGCCTGCCAGATAGGCCTGGTCTGGAAGCGACAATCCGAGTTCCCCGCAGGTGGGTCGCACCCGGCTGACCCACCAGATCCACACCGGTGATGCCGCCCACAACAGGCATAGCAGCAGCGCAAGATAGGGGTGAGGTGAGGCCGCGCCGATCAGCCCGGCAAACAGCAGCAACGCCGCCACCGGCAAGCGCCAATGCACACGCGCCAATCCCCCGAAATCGGTCTTTGCCGACGCCTGTGCGGCTTCGGCCGTGGTCCATTGCAACAGGTGGCGGCGACTGACAGTGATGCGGTAGAGCGCTCGCAGCACGGCGTCTGTGGAGCTCAGTGCCTGTTGCAACAACAGGGCCAGATGCCACATGCCGCCACACAACGCGCGTGACAGGTCGATCGCAGCCTGGCGGTAGAAGTGAAGTTTCGCCACCTTATCGTGGCTCGGCGCGAACCCGGCAACGGCGCCCATGAGCGGTCCGGCCGAAAACGCGGCCAGCACCAGGGCCAGCGCTGCCCAGGGCGAGAGTACGGCGCCGCCGAGCGCAAGCAGCAGCAGAGCCAAAGACATCGGAGCCACCAGCGAGCGACGCAGGTTATCGAACATCTTCCAGCGGTTGATTGTGCGAAGCTGATAGCGCCTTGGATTCGACAAAAATGGCAGCAACTGCCAGTCACCGCGCGTCCAGCGGTGCACACGTGACAGTGCCACGTCGGCATGAAAGGGCGCGTCTTCTATCACTGTGATATCAGTCACCGTGGCACAGCGCGTCAGAGAGCCTTCGAGCAAGTCATGGCTCAGCACCTGCCCCTCGGGCAGGCGACCGGACAAAAGCGCGTGCATCGCCTTCACATTGAGCAGCCCCTTGCCGGTGAAGGTACCCTCCCCGAACAGGTCTTGGTAGACCTCCGAATTCGCGGCGCTGTAGGGGTCAATGCCGCACTGCCCGGCAAACAGCCAGTGGTACAGCGTGAAGTCCTGGGCCGCAGGCAGCGGCGTCGCCACGCGCGGCTGCAGGATTGCGTAGCCGGCCTCCACCGTGCGCCCGCCGGCGTCGAGCTGCGGCTGGTTCAGCGGGTGAGCGGCGACCCCGACCAGCTCACGCAAGCGACCGGGTGGCAGCTGGGTGTCGCTGTCGAGTGTGACGATGTACTGGGTGTTGGCTGCAATCCGGGATTCAGTCCCGAGGTCCAAAAATGCCACCGACGAGCCTTCTGCCAATGCCGCGACCAGAAGTTCGAGCTTGCCGCGCTTGCGTTCCCAGCCAATCCAGCGTCGTTCGGTCTCGCAAAATGCGCGCTCCCGGTGCAACACGATAAAGCGCGGCGCACCCTCGGCAGCATCGACAGCATTCGGGTAGCGAGTGTTGAGCGCCCGGATTTGCTGCATCGCGCAATCCAGCAGGCTGGCGTCAGAGGGCGCGCGCGCCGCGTCGGCATCGACCCAGTCGCTCAGCAGTGCGAACTGGGCATGCGCTTCCGGGTTGGCGAGATAGTGCAGCAGCAGGCGATGCACCAGCTGATGCACTGCTGCGGTGTTCGACAGCATGCCCGGAATCACCACCATCACGCGGTGCTCAGGCGGTATGCCGTTGGCGAGAGCGAAGCGGGAAAGATGCTGTGGCCGCGCCGACTCGCTGATCAAGCGGTTGATCAGCGCTACCACCGCCTCCGAAGCCGGAAACATCATCAAGGTCGCGATCAGCAGCAGCAAGCCGATATCGATACCGGTGGCGCTCGGCAGACCACCATTGCGAAGCAAAGTCCACGCCACCAGGGCGATCGTACCCAGCAGCAGTGAGCCCAGGTAAAGCGGCGTGGCCAGCTGCAGGGTCAGCGCTCGCTCATGCAGGCCGAGCGAGCGCACCAGCGCCGGCCGCCCTCTGCCGCGCAGCCAGTAGGCTGCCAGCCCGGCAGCACGGTCGGGGCTCTGGCCGGCATGCATCAGGGCGAGCAGTGCCTGCGAGACCACCACTTCGCTTTGGCCACTGCGTCTGGCCAGCAGTTCGATGCCGTGCAGTGTTTGGTCGCGTGTGGTGGTGTCTTCGGCTTCAAACACCTTTGACGTGAGCATTGAGCGCATCAGCGAACTGCTGCGGGCAACGATATCCGGCCAGTCTGCGTCGCCGATGGCTCGCAGCGATGTCACGGCATTGCTCACGCTCAGGTTGTCGGCGGCCTGATCGGCATTTTGCTGGGTTTGCGTCGCCACCAGGTCGGGCAGCGCCTCTCGGATCCAGTCGCGATAGTGGTCGGGATAGCCGGCGCCACCGGTCGTCCGGCGGTCCTGCAGGCGCTGCGCCATCTGCGCCAGGTACACCCGCCCGACACCGCGCTGTTCCAGCAGACCGAGCAGTTGCCCCAGCGCCTCCAGACTGTAGGCGTCGATGTGGTCGCAGCACAAATTGGCCACCTCGCGCGCCGCCTTGTTGGTGGCTACGCGCTCAGCCAGACGACGCAGGTTTTCAATCAACACCACACGCAGGGTGGTAGGCAGCGCCCACATTTCGCTCAAGTTCAGTTCTCGGGTTTCCTGATAGGCATTCAAGAACTGAATCAGCAACTCCTCATCAAACGCCCCATCGGTGTGCGCCACGAAAGCCCAAGCAACCCCATAGACCCGCGGCAGGCCAGCCAATGGCTCGTCCTGCAGCATCGGCAGGGCGCGAAAGTAGCTGCGCGGCAAGCTGTCGTGGATTTCCTTAAGCTGGGCTTCGATCAAGTGAAAGTTGTCGAGCAGCCATTCCGCCGCCGGGCTGATGTCGTAACCGGTGCTGGCTTGCACGCCAATATACTGGTGCGCTTCGCGCAGCGTGCAGATATTGCGCTTCAGGCGCGGAAAGAAGGTGGCCGCAAACGGCCCCGCCCGGGTGGCCCGATGGGTTTCACCCAGGCTGCGTCCGTGCTGGGCAAATCGTTGGGGACCAAATATTTCGGAGCGTATCGGCGGCTGTACCGAGCCACGCGCCCCGTCGAGCATGTCGCACAATGCCTGCGGCGCGTCCGGCATCAGACGCTGCAGCTTGCGTTGCACCATAAGTTACAAAACCAGCGACGTGGCAACCATCAGCAGCGTCATCACGACCAGGGTCGTGATGAAGCGTGGCGCGACAAATCCGTGCAAGGCATGCGCGACGCATTGCATTGCAAGCAGGCGGCCATGGGGTTCCTTGCACAGCGTCAGATGTGCGCCGAGCGCCGCCAATTCCATCGGCGAGGTCTTTGCGCTGTCGCCGAATGACGAGGTGCTCCAGCGCGTTTGAGTGATGACTTGCGTGTTCATAAAAAATTGGGGGACGGCCAGGCGAAATGCCCTGGCCTTGATCATTGTTCTTGTCTCGCTTCAACCAGGCTCTCAAACTTTATGCGCGCTGTCCTTGACCGTTTCCCTGGCGTGCTTGACGACTTGCTTGGCATCTCCCAGCATCTCCTGCGCCCTGCCAGAAACCTGTTTATGCAAGCCCTTTGCCTGCTGCTCCTTGTTTCCCACCAATTCCCCAGCTTTCTCTTGAACGTGGCCAACAACGTTTTTGACAGCCCCCTTGACTTGATCCTTGTTCATGATGGTTCATTCCAATAAAGTTAACGATTGATTTCGTGTGCGACCCAGTAATTGGGCCACTGGCTTATGCTAAGAAACTATCGGAAATTCATCTGTGCGCTGGCGCACACAAACACGGCTTTCTGATATCAACCCTGCATCAGTTTTGCCAGTCGGAGACCGGAGTGCGAATGCTGAGCCACGACCTGGAGCAATACCACCAGCGCCGGTCCCGTAGCAGCTCCCAGATACCCCACAAGTCAGCCCAGAACATCAGGCCAACCAGCGTGTTGGTCACCAGCAGGACCTCGACATAGAGGCGAATCTGGCGCGCACATTCCAGCATCGCGCTTTGCGCGCGCCGGTGTGCCTGCCGCTGGTAGCTGCACAAGCCAAGAAAACGCAGCGCCAGCGTCTTGCCTCCCATCAACACGAAGAACGCAATGAATTAGACGATGCTGAGGTTGCCCGCAAAGCCCGGCAGAACACCGGAGCCCGACATCGCTGTGACAAGCAGCGCAACTGCTGCACGCCGCGCGGGCGACACCAATGGATTTCCCGTGATCACCCTTCCACGGGGCGATCGGGTTGACCGCAGGCGGGGTCGCAGCAATTTCGCCGACGACCTCAGCAGCAGTATTCTTCATATTGCAATATGACAAAACAGTGCGCCTCACTGCTCGCAGTCGGACAAGAGGCGATCGTCGTCTGGATCAGTGCCGATTCATCATCAGACTTGGCACTGGTTCAACCACGCCTCAGGGGCGAACAACGATTTCGTTCTTGACCAACTTCACCCCATTGACGCCGCGCGCGATGTTCTCGGCGGTGTTTCTTTCGGTGCTGCTCTTGGCGAAGCCTGACAACATGACGGTGCCATTGAGTGTCTCGACCCGGATGCTGGTCGCGTCCACTTGCTTGTCCTCGGCGAAGCGCGATTTGATCAGCGTGGTAATGCCGGTGTCGTCAATGTAGGCGCCAACCGTTTCCTGGCCGCGTTTGACCGCACAGCCCGCGGTCGTGAACAAAACAACGGCAGTCATGGCGGCGACGAGAGTAGTGCGTAAATACATGGTGAATCTCCAGTGAAGGTTAAGTGAAATCAGGTTCGACCGGGTAGTGACAAGCCCCTCTACCCATGGGCTGGAAAATCGCGGGATGACCTTAACGTGTGCCGGAGACTTCAATCTCGACGCGGCGGTCAGGCTGCAAACAGGCAATCAACGCCTTGCTAGCTCTGCTGCCTTTGCATTCACCCGGCCTGGTCACCGGATCTGATCCGTCAACCCCTTTGGCCGCGATCTTGTCCGGGGCGATCCCGGAGGATTGCACCAGATAAGATTTGACGGTTTCGGCGCGACGCGCGGAGAGCTTCAGGTTGTAGGCATGCGTACCAATCCGGTCGCTGTGTCCCGTGACCGTGATGACATCAAAGCGGGTTCCGCTCAAGTCAGCGACAAACTTGTCCAGATCCCGCTGACCCATCGGCTTCAGGCTCGACTGGTCGAAATCGAACAGAGAATCGGCTGAGAACGTCACCTTCGTCGGCACCGGCGGCTTCGGCGGTGGCGGCGGCGCAGCTGGCGGTGGCACAAACACGGGTTGCGGTGCGGTGGCAAGGACCACAGGTTCAGGCGCGGCGGCACGCGGGACCGGGGGCGGTGTCTTGGCACCGAAACGATAAATCAGTCCTATCGAGACCAGGTCGATATCGCCTTTGTTGCCAACCGCGTCGTTAATGCGGTAGCGTTCTATCTCGGTGCGCAGCGCCAGAGATTCGTTGAACGCGTACTGGACGCCGAGGCCCACCTTCAAGTTGGTATCGCGCTGGCTGGGATTGGCATTGAGAACTTTGACCAATCCGGTCCCGGTGAAGGAGTCTTTCGCGTCAGCGTAGTTCACGCCAAGCCGACCAAACGCCGAGAACCTTTGTGTGATCGGCAGCGTGCCCACGAGGTCCAAATTGAGACCTCTGAGCCCGATGGTGCCATTCAATGTGCCGGCCGGTACCGTGGTCGCGTTAAAGCCGAATTTGCCGAGATCGAAGTAACCGCCTTCGAGGGCAAAATTCCGGTTGAACTGGTAACCACCGTAGATCTTGTATCCGGTGTTTCGGTCGTCGTCGAGGATGGCAGCCGAGGTGAACCCGCCGTCAAGCAGACCACTGGTGATCCTCGCGTCGTCAATGGTCGCCCTTGACTGGCCGACATTGGCCCCTGCGTACCAGCCGGAATCATCCGCCATTGCGAATGGGCTGGCCATGATGGCCAGTGCCACCAGACTGAGCCGACCGGAAGCACCTGCCAATTTTGTTCTTGCTAATTTCATGCTGTTCTCCAGTAGGAGTCACGTCCCTCAATGAACTCATTGAGTTGTGGTGATTGGTTGTTAAGAATTGACTTTGTCCCGATTCAGAAAGGCCCGCGAGGTTTGTCCCTTGCGGCTTTCACTTGCCGATATCGGGCCTCAAGGCACATTGACGACGGTATCCACCAGCGTGACCGAAGCGCCGAGGGATAAAACCCTTCCTTCCAGCGTCACGATCGCAACATTGCCGGCAGTGGAGAATGAGGCCCCCGCTTGCGAAATGATGGTCCCGACCATGGTGCCGCCGCCGGCTGCGTTGATGGTGGCAAAGCTGCCGACCTGCCAGAAAACATTTTTGGCTTGAGCGCCACCGGACAGAATGATGCTCTGCGGAAATGCCGCGCCAGGGCCGCCCACGGTCAGTGTCTGCGCCATCTGGAAGACCCAGACTGCGTTCGCGTTGCCCTGGGCATCAAGGGTGAGACTTCCGCCCTCGATCAGGAACGAACCCGACGCGGCGGTATAGACACCAGGCGCAAGCGTCAGGTTGGCCAGATTGGCACCCGGATTGGCGCCAGGCGGCATGGCGACAAGGGCGAGGTAAGCAGCTTGCGCATCCAGGCGGGCCTGGGTAGCGATCGCACACGAAGCGGCATTGGGACCAGTTGACGTGGGGCCGGTAATCGAATTCGTGCAGGTGTAGATCTTGCCGTTGACGGCACCCTTGTTCGCCGGAGTCTCGGTGTAGATGTCGCCAGCGGTATCGTGAAAGCCGGTCACCGAGGAAGTGCCCGTCGCGATTGTTCCGATATTGCCGTTGACGATGGTCAGCGTCCCGGTATTGGTCATGCCTGCAGTGCCGCCAAAAGTTCCAAACGTGGAAGCCGATCCCAGGCTCACCAGCGGCGGCACCACAGCAGTTGCCGCCGTGGTGAAGCTCCATACCTTGTCAACTGCGAGCGCATTACCAAACAGGTCTTTGACTCCGCTGACACCACCGTTGACCGTGGCGGTGTAGGTGGTGGCGTTTGCGAGCGCGCCAGATGGTGTAAAGGTCGCTTTCTTGCCGACTGCATCAAAGGTCACGGCACCTGTCACCCCCGCCACCGTAAAGCTGGCGGCGTTGATCGTCGAGGCGTCCATTGCCTTGCTGAAAGTTGCGGTCATGACACTGCTGATCGCAACGCCTGTGGCCTGATCGGCGGGGCTGACAAGTGTCACCGTAGGCGCTATCATATCGATAGCGGTGCCGGTGGTCCAGTTCCAGATGTAATCACGGGCCAGCGCGTTGCCCGCCAGATCCCTGGCGCCGGTGGTGACGGTACCGGTGTAAAGCGTATTGGACGCAAGACTGCTTGACGGTGTAAAGACCACGTTCACGCCGGAGTAGCTCATCGCTCCGGCAACCACGGTGGTCCCGTGTTTCAGGGTAAACGTCGACGAGTTGATCGTCAACGGATTCATCGCTTCGCTGAAGGTGACCCCTTCCCGGGTGTTGATCGCTACACCGGTAGCACCGTTGGCATTGATGGTCGCGATGACCGTGGGCGCGGTGTTGTCTGCATTGGGATTGGGTTTGCCACCGGTCGTAAAGGTCCAGACATAGTCACTGGCGAGCTCAATCCCTGTGGTGTCGGTAGCCCCGGTGGTCACAGTGGCGGTACACAGGCTGTTTGGCGGAAGGACCGTGGCAGGCGCGAGCGTCAGCGTTGCGGTATTGCTGGCTGCCAGATAAGTAAGCGTTCCAGTGAGTGCGATGCCCGCCGGGCAGGCCAGCGTAAAGCTGGCCGCAGTGAGAGTGGCGGAATCCATGGCCTTGCTGAACGTGGCGGTAACTATTTTGGTATCGACTGACACATCTGTCGCGCCTGACAGAGGGGCTACGGCAGTGACGGTGGGTGCCAGTGCGGCAAGACCACCCGTGCCCAGAATCGGATCTCGCCCGCCGCCGCATCCTAGCGCCAAAGCGCTCAGTAGTAATGCCATGAACCACGGCAAGACGCTGGAATAGCTTCCAAATTTTTTCATTGACTGTTCCCCCTTCATTCATTCCGGAATATCGTTGATGTCATCGACCAACCCCTGTCAGTGCGAACGTTCTCGTTCTGCACGATCGCTTGGGCGTTGTGCATTACGGGTCTGAGTATTTCCATGTGCCATCGCCTGGTCTGTACGCTGACGAACATTGGTGAAACGATTTCTGGCGTCACGCATGAGGCGGGCACGGCGGGTGTCAACAAGGCGCAGGGCGCTACTATTTGTATAGCATCAATAGCTCTCGACGATTGGCCTGATGGTGGAGACTGGGGAAAGTCGCGGCAGTGACCCACAACCGGCGGCTTCAGCCCGATTGATATCAGACGGTGCAGGGGCTGTATCGCCTGCGCCTCGACAGAGCCCTAATCGCGATGACCTGAACGACTGATCAGGCTGACCAGCGCCATCAACGCCGCGCCCGTGGCGGCAGCCATCAGCATCGATTTGATGGGCTCGTCCCTGATGTAATCCACTGTGTGGTCCGAGGCGCGCACGGCCTTGTCGCGCAACTGCCGAGACGTATCACGCACGCCATCGACGCCGCGTTGCGCCAATGCGCTGACCTGGTCGCCGGCGCGGTCCAGCAGAGGAGCCGCCTGATGACGCAGGTCCTGCACGGCGCCTGCGAGGCTCTCAAGCGCTTCGTTGGCCACTTGCTGGGTTGACTTGATGGCTTGATCGGCACCTTGGGCTGCCTGATCAACCAGGCTGGTGGAGCGTTCCAAAGACTTTTTGGCAAACATATGAATTCCTTTGCGGTGAGTGATATTGAGGGCAAGCGCTGGTTTCAGCGCTTCCTGATAAGTCCAAACAGAAAGCTGGCCACGGCCAGGATCACGAATACGATGAATAAAATCTTGCCGATTTCAACGGCGCCGGCGGCAATGCCACCAAAGCCGAACAAGGCGGCGATCAGCGCAATGACGAAGAACACAACGGCGTAGTGCAGCATTTCCCGACTCCTGGTTTGTAAGGTGGTAAGCCAATCGCATAGAGACTGCGCAGGCCGAATGCCTGCAATGCTCAAGTGTGGGCGCTGGCCCGAATGGCGACGATAGGATCGCCCGCCGCCAGCCCGTCGGGCGCACGGCCGATGCCAAGTAGGAGGGCTCCGACAGACTCTTGAAAACTGGTGCGTCGTGCTATTGACCGGGGCGCTCCTGGGTCTCACCGAGGGAAGACTGCGGTAGCCTGGCCTGAATCAACGTGCCTTGTTCGGGCGCCGTCAATACGGTCAGAACTCCGCCTTCCGCTTCGACGCGAAAACGCATGCCCACCAGGCCGTAGGCAAGGCGCGGCAGATTGCCGGTATCAAAGCCAACGCCATCGTCCCGAACCGAAACCTCCACCTGATTATCGATTGTGGTCAAAACCACCCAGACATGGCTCGCCCGGGCGTACTTGGTGATGTTGGTGATGGCCTCCTGCACCAGACGATAGACCATCAGCTCAGCACTCGCCTTCAGGCGGACCGGATCCAGCGCGCAATGCACCTCGATGCCAGAGCGCTCGGCAAACTCTCGCGCCAAAATTTCAAGCGTCGCCACCAGTCCCAGGTTGCTGAGTGCCGAAGGCCGCAAGTCTTCGATGATGCTGCGCCCCAGCGCAATGCCGCTATTGAGGGTAGCGACCAGATGTGCCAGCAGTTCCTGCGCTTCGGGTGCCCCACCAGCAAGCCGTGACTTGATGCGGGCCGCATCAAGTTTGGCCGATGTGAGCAGCGCACCCAGGTCGTCATGCAGGTTGCGCGCCAGGCGGTGGCGCTCATCCTCGCGCGCGGTTTGCAGGTGGTGAGTCAGCTCGGTCAGCTGCACCGTGCGCAGTTTTACCTCGCTTTCCAGCCGATCGCGGTCAGCCTGCACCATACGCCGCATTCCCTCCTGCTGCTTCTTGAGCGCGAACGTCTGGCGCATGTAGATGAAAAGGGCCAGCAAATTGACCATGCTAAACAACAGCACACCGATGCGATACAGCAGCAGCGTGTGGTACATGCTGTTGCGGCTTTCCACAGCGTTCAACATCTCATGCTCCAGCAGTTCGTCGCTGAGCATCCGGAGTTCAGTGATTTCATCCTCGTCAATGTTGCTCAAAATGAGCTTCATGGCGGCGTCATTCTTGCCTTCATCGTGCAGACGTATCGTCAGCGCAAGTTCCGACAACTCGGTTTCTGTCAGCGCGTGCAACTTTCCGAGCACCTCCCGATGCTCTGGCTTTTCCCGGTAGTAAAGATCCAGCGAACGCAAGGATTCGGCAACCTTTTTGAGTGCCTGGCCGTACGGTTGCAGATATTCCTTGCTGCCGGTCAACAGATAGCCGCGCTGCGCGGTCATGGCGGTCAAAATGCTCAACTGCAACTCGCGAATGCTCATGCGTGCTGCCCCCATTGCAGTCAGTTCGTCTTGCGTGCTGACCGAGCGCCGGTACGAACCCTCGCTGATGAACATCGTTGCCAATGCAGCAAGACAGGCCAGGGCAACGACAATCTTGATGTGTTTAACGATCGCCAATGCGTTCATTGCCGGCCCTTTCTCCAAAATGTGGGATCATGCTGCATGGAGCGCTGCAAAACACCATGATTCGAATTGCCATTGTTGACGACCATGCGATGGTACGCGCCGGACTGCGGCAGTTCTTCGCTGACCAGAGTGACTTTACCGTTGTCGCCGAGGCGGCCAATGGGCGCGCCGCGCTCGACATTGTTCGCAAAGGCGAGGTCGATGTGATGGTGATGGATATTTCGATGCCCGACAGCAGCGGGGTCGATGCGCTGGTCGCCATCAGGGCGCGTGCGCCCGATCTGCCGGTTTTGATTCTGAGCGGCTTTCCAGAGGAATACTACGCTACCACGCTGCTGCGCCAGGGGGCCAGCGGCTATTTGAACAAGGACTGCGACCCGGAAGAAATCGTCAAGGCGATTCGCACCGTGCACCGAGGCCGCAAGTACATCTCCGCGGGCGTGGCCGAGCGGCTGGCCGACGGTTTGAGTGGCGCTGGCGACAAGCCGCCGCACGAACAGTTGTCCGAACGCGAGTTGCAGGTATTCCTTCGGCTGGCCAAGGGCGAGACCATCGGTCATATGGCTGTGAGCATGTCACTCAGCGTCAAGACTGTCAGCACTTACCGCACTCGGGTAATGGAAAAAATGATGCTTGAATCCAACAGCGACCTGACCTATTACGCGCTGAAAAACGGATTGATCCAATAGACCGGTTCCACCCCTCAGGCCGGGGCGCTGCTACCACTGATGCCGCTCTGATCTTGCGCCAACTGACCGCAGTACTGGATCAGCGCGTCGATCTCGTTGGACTTGTCGAACACCCTGACCGCGCCTAGTTCAAGGCATTTGCGCCGAACGTCCGGGGTCGCGTAGTTGCTCAGCACCACCAGGGTATGCTGCTGCGTCAGCCCGGCCGCAGCCCGGAGCACGCCCAGGCCGGAGCCACGCTTGAGGAAGATATCGACGATCACGAGGTCGGCATGCCTGCCCGGCTGCGACAGCCATTGCACCGCGGTCAATTCATCGTCCGCGGTGCCAACGACCTTGATCGGCGCGAGTTCTTCCAGCGTCGCGATCAGGCTCTCCCGGATCACCGGGTTGTCTTCAACAATATAGGTCTTTAGTTGATTCATGGCCCTTGGCGCTACTTCCTTGGAGTCCAGAGCCTGTTGCTTGCGCCCTGCGTTACCGAGATGCTCATCGCCGGGGCAACTTGCTGTCGGTGAAATATGAAACATGGAGAATTTTGTCGAGTCTGCCCGCGCAATTGGAACGAGACCATCAGGCGCAAGCCCTGTTGATTGTCAGAATTCTCCTACGCCATTCGATACTCATGAAGGCGCTGACGCCGGGCGCGTAGGACATCTACTACTTCGATTGGCGGTTTTGTCCGCTGTTTTCTGGGTCGCACGCATCCGATACTGGGCTTACTCCGTCAACACCATGGCTCGGCCCAGGTCTTGAAGGCTACACTTTGAAAGGACATATCAATGAGTGCAATTTTCAGAACCGCGGTCGCAGTGGCCGCTGTGGCGATCACCACACAGGCCAGCGCACAGGTCACTTTTTACGAAAATGACGGTTTTCAAGGCCGCTCCTTCACCACCTCAAGACAGGTCGGCGACTTCAGCCAGCGGGGCTTCAATGACCGCGCCTCGTCGGTAATTGTGACCAGCCAGCGCTGGGAAGTATGCGAGGACATCCGGTTTCGTGGTCGATGCATCATCCTGCGTCCGGGCCAATACCCGTCCCTGGCAACGATGGGCCTGAACGACCGCATTTCGTCGGTGCGAAGCGTGAGCGCGAACACGCGCATCAATGACGATCGCTATGCGCCCCCCCCTCCGGCGCCAGTCTATGACGCCCGTCGGCGCAACAACGAGCGCCTGTACGAGGCAGATGTCACATCAGTCCGGGCAGTGGTCGGGCCACCTGAACAACGCTGCTGGGTCGAGCGCGAACAGGTTGTGCAAGATCGAGGCAACGCCAACGTTGGAGGGGCGATTGCCGGCGCCCTGATTGGCGGCATTCTCGGGCACCAGGTCGGTGGCGGTCGCGGCAATGATCTCGCCACCGTCGGTGGCGCGATCGCAGGCGGTGCGGTGGGTGCCCAAGTGGGTCGGGACGGTGGATCTCAACAAACCAGGACTCAGGACGTTCAACGCTGCAAGAGCGTGCCAAGCCAGGCCCGACCCGAATTGTGGGATGTCAGCTACACCTTCCGCGGTCAGGAGCATCGCGTGCAGATGACTTCCCCGCCCGGACCAACGATCAGCGTCAACAGCCGGGGTGAGCCCCGGTCCTGACGCTTGACGCAAGCTTAAAGCAAGGCGGCCCTTCGGGGTCGTTTTGCTTTGCAACAGACGCGACACCCCTGTTTTTCATTTAGCCGGAAACGCCATGACCAGCTTCACCTTATTGGCTATTGCCGTCACCATTCTTCCAATCTTTGGCTTGGCCGCCTGGGGCTGGCTCGCCATGGCGAGTGAAAGCGACGACTTGCTGTCGTTTCCTCTGGCACCAGTTGCCTACTGAAACGGCCTCAATGTTTCAATACGAACCAAAGACTTCTCTTGCGGTGCGCGTTTCGGGCAGCACGTAGACAATCCCGTTGGTACCGGCAAAAGCCGGTCTCACGACGTTCCTGAAGAATTCCACTGGCACGTTGATGCAACCATAAGAAATCCGTTTATCGTCGGACGCCGGCGTCGCCAAACGCTCCGCGCGGCGCTCCTGGGCGTTGCTGGTGATCACCGGATGCATGGAAATTGCGGCATCGTAATCGACCCAAAGCATTGTCTTGCCATGAAGATTACGGTCCAATACCGCCACAAAGCGGCCCGCCGGGGTGGTGCGCTCCTCGGGGCGAATGCTCGACAACTGTCGATCGCCAATACCAGGCACAGAGTCGTCGCCCAGCGCTGACCCAAGCAATGCCCGGGCAGCACCGCGGAGCCGACCGTCGGCATGAAATACAAATACCTTGGCCTCCTTCTTGTCAACAATCACAAACGGCAAGCCGCGGTTATTGTCGGAGTCAAGAACCCAGGCGGCCACCTGTTTGGCATCCTGTGATGCCTGTTCGCGCCTGAAATTGATTCGTTTTTGGCGATGGGGCGGCGCTTGCCCGGTCGTGACTGGAACTGCTGCACCCGGATCACCTGTATTGCCCGCCGCCAGTGCCGGATTGAATCCAAAACTGGCGGCAATCAGGCCAAGGCAAATCACCTTGTACAAGATTGGCGTCGTCATGCGCATGTTGTACCAGCAGGGAGACCGGGCTCCCGGCACTCAGTTGCGGTCTTGTTTGCGTGGACGGTGGGGTGCCACGTAAATCTCTGGCGGCGTCTCAACCGGCACGGCGACCAGAACTGCGACCGGCGTTTGTTCCTGAATCACAGCCGGCGTTTCAACCGGTGGAGCGACCAGCAACACCGGCGGTATCAATGTCAACAGCTCGGTTGGTGGCGTCGATAACAGGGCAACGGTCAAGCCGGGAGGAGCCAGTCTCGATGGCACGAATGGCAATTCCAGCGGTATTTCAGGCACCGAAACCGGTGGCACTACGACGACTGGTGGCACTACGACGGGCGGTGGCACTACGACGGGCGGTGGCACTACGACGGGCGCTGGTACTACGACGGGCGGTGGTACTACGACGGGCGGTGGTACTACGACGGGCGGTGGTACTACGACGGGCGGTGGTACTACGACGGGTGGTGGCACTACGACGGGTGGTGGCACTACGACCGGCGGCGGCACCACGACGGGTGGTGGCACTACGACCGGCGGTGGCACTACGACCGGCAGTGGCGATACGACGGTCGCAGAGGTGATATTGCCGGTGGTCCGCCCCACAATCGCACCGCAGCAAGAAAGTGGCAGGGCAAAATTGCCGGCGTTTGCGCCAGCAAGGCTATAGCCGGTAAAGGTGATGGTCTTGCCCGTTCCTATGTCCGGGGTATCGAAATTGGCGCTACTGCCAGGTCCGGCAACCAAGGTGACGCCGGCCGGGCTGCCCTGCAATGATGCGAGCGTCGTCGCGGTCGTACCGTCCAAGGTCTTGTCCCCTGCGGCGAACACCAACATGTGCTGAGTCAGCGTGGCACCTTCGGTCAACGAGAAGTTCGACGAATAATTTGTCGGCTGTGTATACGAGACCGGGTTGTAATTGATGGTGACCGGCGCAACTGTGACTGCGGCTGGGGGAGTGAGGGGCGCAAAGACAACTGTTCCGCCGGCCACACCCGGTCCAGTACCACCATAACCGGCATTCAGCACCAGACCGACTGGCAGGCCAAGGCTCTGGGCGGGAATGCTGCTGCCTCTGGTCAAAGTAATTTTTGCACTCACGTTGACATCCTGAGCCGCGCACATTGTGATGTTGCCATCGGTCGTGGTAATGGCCGCAGCCGCATTCACATTGTGTCCAGCGCTCAATAGAATGCTTCCGTTGACCGTCGTCAAGGCCGCATTCACGTTCGCATCGCGTCCACAACACACCACAACATTGCCATTGGTGGCAGTAATGGCGGCATTCACATTGACGTCCCGAACAGCGTTCAATGTCAGCGTCGTGGTGCTCGGAGTAGCCGTCCAGCTCACTGCCTGATTGACATTGATATCGCCGTTGCCGGGGGTTGCGGTATTCAGACTGGTCACTGGCGGAGTTCCGGCGAGCGTCGCATCGGGTCCGGTTGCCGTACTGATGACAACACTATTGGTGACCAGCAAGGCGGAGAGTGTGGCGCCACTGATATTGTCTGTGGCACCGCTGCCAACAGTAAAGTCCTGCGGGTCGATCAACCAGGTGCCCGTCTGACCTTTGGGTGCGGCGGTGGAGACTTTGGCGTCGTTCGCGATATTCACATGCGCAGCGGACGTTTCGATCAAGCCGCCGTTGCCGCCATTCGGGGCGCTTGCGTCCAATGTGCCGCTGGCGTTGACGCTACCACTTTGCATGCCACCCAGCAGTCGAA
This sequence comes from uncultured beta proteobacterium, assembly GCA_963810395.1. GTDB lineage: Bacteria > Pseudomonadota > Gammaproteobacteria > Burkholderiales > Burkholderiaceae_C > Rhodoferax. Next base: position 895,891 of record CAWENC010000001.1, read on the forward strand.
TGCTGCCGTTGTGGTTTTGCAGCGTCTGCGCCTGGATCACACCGGTATTGTTCACGGCACTTTGCAACAGGCTGCCAGCAGCCTGCGCCGTCAGGAGGACTTGTCCGCCATCAGCCCGAATCAGCCCTCCGTTCTGCACCAGCGCCTTCACTGCGCCGGCGTTAACCGTCACATTGAGCAAACCGTCGCCGGCGACATCAAGGGTGATGGCCGTACCGGCGGCCAGCGCGACGGTGCCGAGTTGGGCCGAGATCAGGTTGTTGTTGCCAACGTTGGCACCCAGCAGGGCGACGTAGCCGCCGTCGGCATTGATCGATCCCTGATTCAGGACCGTGCCATTGCCCGCGCCGGAAAATTTGTAGTTGCCACTCATGAAATCCCGGTCTGTGATGTTCAAGGTTGAGGCAACCAGCCCGCCGACATTGACTGATGCACCCCGGCCGAACAGGATACCGTTTGGATTGACCAGGAACACTTTGCCGTTGGCCGTCAAGCTGCCCAGGATGCTCGAAGGATCAGCACCCAGCACCCGGTTGAGTGCCACCGAGTTGCTATTAGGCTGGACAAATCGGACCGACTCGCCGGCGGCGATGTTGAAACTCTGCCAATTGATCGCCGCATTCTGCGTTGACTGGTTGATGATTGTGCTGCTGGCAGCGGTGCTGATGCTGGCACCGCCTGCCGTGACGACACCGCCCGCGGGCAGAGCAAAAACATCCTCGCCGAAGGACAAGGCCACGCAAACAGCCAGGGCTTGCAGAACAAATTGGGCGCCGCAGCCTGTGGCATTGCTGCCGGACGAGGTCTTCCTGCCGGCGCTTTTTGCGTTTTCTGAGACGGCGACGAAAGTGCCGCTGGTGTCGTTCCAGATTGATCGATAAGTACAGTTCATAGGGTCACTCCAATATTTCCAAAAGAATTTGTGCTCTAGGTGTTGGTTCGGATCAGTGCGCTTAAAAATATTTGATCGCCTGAATCCAGAATCGACCCGATGCGTCCGGCGCCGAGTTTGCTGCTTCATCACCTAGCTTGAAGGCGTAATACGCCCGCACCATAAAGTTGTTGGTCTCTGACCAGTTCAATCCGATGCCGGCGCCGCTCAAGGTTCTGCTGTAGGGGCCTTCCGCCCAGGGGTTCTTGTTCAAAGTGACGCTGCCGGTATCAATAAAACCGATTAGCTGCAATTGCCCGGGCATGCTTTCGGAGAACTTAGGTACCTGCAACCGGGCTTCCAGCGTCATGACATAGCCCTGGTCAGCATAGGCCTCGCCTTCCGGATAGGCTCGCACGCCATACATGCCGCCGAGTTCCATTTTTTCTGAAACATCCAGGTTCTTTGAGGCCAATTGCCCATTGATCGCTGCAAACAGCGAGAGCGATCCGGTTACGCTCTGCAAGCGTGCGGCGCTGAACGCGAGCTTGTTGAAGTGCCCATTGCTTTGCGCGGTTACCGCGTCAATGACCTGCATTTCAGGCGTTTGCAGGTCAATGTTGCCTGCGCTCCAGATGAGCGAGTAGCTGCTCAGTCCACCGCCACCCAGATAGTCCCGGTGGTCGCCATTGAGGCTGGCCATCAGCACGTTCGCGCGTTTATCGGTGACGGTCGAAGTCGTGTCCACCCGATCTTGAAATTTCTTGACGTCCAGAGCGAGGCCGGCATTCAGATTGTTATTGCGCGATCGAATCAGCGGATAGCTGCCATACAGGCTCGCAACCTCTGCTGTGCCATTGGCCCCCAGGCTCTCGAACTCCTGGCCCAGTTCATATCGCAGTGCGCTGTAAGCGACCCCGACCCTGGCTTTACCGAATTGCATCTGGTAGGAAGCCCGCACATAGTTGAATCCAGGTCCCGAGGTCAACGCGCGCAATGTGGCTACATCGCCGTGGCCGGCTGGCTCATTGAAGTTGATCGTTGCCCCAACACGGTTCGCCCCGGTATAGCGGTTGCCAGCGTTGTCGGCATCGATGCTCCCATCAACGCTGCGTCCCGGTGTCAGGTCAACCATCAGGTCGGACGTACCCGCGGCAGCGCCTGGTGCCAGGGTCGATGTAACTTTCACACCAGGAAGGTCAGACAACAGCAGAAGACGGTTCTCGAGTGGCGCCGAAGTCACCGGGTCACCGCTATTGAGGCCACTGAGAAGACTGTTGGCCAGATCGTTGGAGACCCGGGTTTGATTGTTCAGCGAGATCCTGCCGTATTGGCCGTCGATCACGGCGATGGTCACGACGCCATCCTTGATGTCCTGCGCCGGCAGATAGGCCTGAGCCACGAAATAGCCGTTGCGGTGGTAGAAGTTTGCGATCTTCGCGGCCATGCCGCGCAGATCCGGGAGCGACAATTCGCTGCCGGGCCTGAACCCCGTGACAGCCAGCAGGTCGGCTTCGGAATAGGCCTTTGAGCCAGTCACCTGCAAGCGATTGACAATGATTTTTTCACTGTCAGATTCAGACGCAGCCGGTGCACCGGCTGCTTTGACATCGATATTTGGAAAAGCGTTTTGCTGGATTGGGGCAGGTGGAATCTGCTGCATCTGGCTACCGGCGCTTGGAGGCGTTGCGGCAAATACGACCGGACTCAATGCCAGCAACGCGCAGGGGAAAAAATTATTCTTTAACATGTTCTCTTCCGAAAGAAACTTACACAGAATGTCGTTCTGTGAGGCATGTTGCGCTCCGGCATCGGCGTTGGTCCGTGCGTTGCCGTACATCGCGCGAGCGAATTTGTTACCGTGGGTAAAGCTGTAGGTGCAGCATGCCCCATCCACCTGGAGACAACCCAAAATGAAATCCTCATCCATTCGTCTGGCGTCGGTCGCAGCCGCGTCGGTCATTTGTTATTGCAGCGTCCAGGCTGCATCGGTTGCACCTGTTGCCGCCGAACACGGCATGGTCGTGACCGCCCAGCACCTGGCGACCCAGGTCGGGGTGGATGTGCTGAAGCAAGGCGGCAACGCCATCGACGCGGCCGTCGCGGTCGGATACACACTGGCCGTGGTTTACCCGGCAGCGGGAAATCTGGGCGGCGGTGGCTTCATGACGCTGCAGCTCGCCGATGGACGCAAGACCTTTCTGGACTTTCGCGAAAAAGCCCCAATGGCAGCCACTGCCAATATGTATCTGGACGCCAATGGCAATGTGGTTAAAGGTCTGAGCACCAACGGCTATCTGGCTGCCGGTGTGCCGGGCTCGGTCGCCGGGATGGAACTGGCGCGGGCGAAATATGGCACCTTGCCGCGCGCGACCCTGATGGCCCCGGCCATTCGGCTGGCCGAGCGCGGTTTTGCGTTGAACCAGGGTGATGTGGACATACTGCAATCTGCCACCGCCGATTTCCGCAGGGACGCACCATCAGCCGCCATCTTTCTCCGCAAAGGTGAGGCCTTCCAGTCCGGCCAGAAACTGATACAAAAGGACTTGGCCAAAACGTTGCGCCTCGTCAGCCAGCGCGGTGCCGACGGTTTCTACAAGGGGGCAGTAGGCAAGGCCCTGGTGGCCGCCAGCACGGCTGGCAAAGGCATCATCACGCAGACCGATCTGGACCAGTACACGGTGCGTGAAATGGCGCCGGTGGAATGCGACTACCGCGGTTATCACATCGTGTCAGCGCCACCTCCCAGCTCAGGCGGTGTGGTGATCTGCGAGATTTTGAATATCGTGGAAGGCTATCCGCTGAAGGAACTGGGCTTTCGCTCCGCACAGGCCGTGCATTACCAGATCGAAGCCATGCGCCACGCCTATTTGGATCGCAACAGCTACCTCGGCGACCCTGATTTCGTGAAGAACCCGCTCGACCGTCTGCTCGACAAAGGCTACGCCGCAAAAATCCGCGGCGCCATCGACCCGGCCAAGGCCGGCGTCTCGAAAGACTTCAAGCCCGGCGTCACACCGCATGAAGGCACGAACACGACCCATTATTCAATTGTTGACAAATATGGCAACGCAGTGGCGGTGACTTATACCCTGAACGACTGGTTTGGTGCCAAGGTCACGGCCGCTGGGACCGGGGTGCTCTTGAACAACGAAATGGATGACTTCACAGTCAAGGTCGGGGTACCCAATCTCTACGGCCTGGTGCAGGGCGAAGCCAACGCCATCGCGCCCGGCAAGCGGCCCTTAAGCTCGATGAGCCCGACCATCATCACGCAGGATGGCAAGCCGGTCATGGTGGTAGGCACGCCCGGCGGCAGCCGCATCATCACCGCCGTCACGCACACCATCCTGAACGTGATCGATTACGGCATGAACGTGCAGGAAGCGGTCGACGCGCCACGCTTTCACCAGCAATGGCTGCCAGACCTGACAAATATGGACATATTTGGTGTCAGTCCCGACACCCGCAAGATCCTGCTGGAAATGGGTCACAAGCTGGGGGCACCGCAACCTGGCAGCCATCTGGCAGCAATTTTGGTCGGTGCGCCGTCTCTGGGTGGAAAGCCGCTGGGCGCGAACCGCTTTTATGGTGCTAACGATCCGCGCCGTAACACCGGGCTGGCACTGGGCTACTAATTGTCCCAGTCGCCACCACCGCCACCGGCGTCAAGCGCATTGCCATCATCCCACGAGCTGGCGTCGTTGACACCAAAGTTCTGCCCACCCAGATCGTTGTTGCCGGTGAAAGGCTCATAGCTGTTGTTGCCGGCGCTGTCAGACAGGCGTCCCTGACTTTCGTTGTGGCCCATCAGGCTCTTGCCAATCGCCTGCGCCGCCATCACACCGGCGCCGACGGCCAGGCCGGTGGCCAGGCCGCCCATGACCTTGCCACCCAGGCCGCTGCCTGCAGGGGCTTGACCATAGGGTGAGGCCATGGCACCGGTGCCCATGTTGTTGCCCATGCCAAAGCCCTGCGGACCGTTCAAACCACCTTGAAAACCGCCCTGGTTCATTTTGGTAGCTTGCGGCTCAAATGACTGCGCCGGCTTCTTGCGCGACATGAATATGCCAATGGCGATGGCGCCACCCCCCAGCAGCAAGGCCAGACCCCATGGAAAAGAAGAGGAGGACTCGGCCGGCGCGGCGGGCAAGGAGACGGCAGCAGGCGCGTGCGTGGAAACACTGCCACCGCCCTGCGCGGTGCGTTTGACAGCCAGTTGGGCGCGCAGCGCCTGCACCGCCTCCGGCTTGGCAAAAGGAAGGCCCGGGGCCAGTTTTTCCGCAGTCGCCAGGGCTTCACGCGCTTGGCTCAATTTGCCCTGGCGCGCCCACAATTCACCCTGAACAAAATGCGCCTTGGCACTGGCCGGATGCGCCACCAGCACTTGCTGCATCATCACCTGGGCCTGCTCCAGCTTTCCAGCCTGAGCCGCCTGATAGACCTGATTGAGCGTCGGCTCCGACTGCGCCAGCGCCAGGCCAGAGCTCAATAGCGCTGCCACCGCCAGCCATTTTCCGAGCGTTCGCCTGATCGATACATTTACCATTTGTGATTCCCTCAAAAGAAAAGTCAACTGACCGCGGCCAGATGGCGGCAAAGGCTGGGAAAACAAGTTCCGTGACAGGTTCAGACCTGTACCGGGCCCGGCGTGAGCACTGGGCCGGTGCCGCTGAACCGGTCCAAAGCCAGATAGATCACCGGTGTGATGAAAAGCGTGATGGCCTGTGAAAACACCAGCCCGCCAACCACCGCCAAGCCCAGGGGTTGGCGCAACTCCGCACCGGCGCCAATACCGATGGCAATCGGCAGCGCGCCCATCAGGGCCGCCATCGTGGTCATCATGATCGGCCGAAAGCGCAGGATGCAGGCTTCGCGAATGGCCATCGCCGGCGTCATGCCCTGATGACGCTGCGCGTCAAGCGCGAAATCAATCATCATGATGGCGTTCTTCTTGACGATGCCCACCAGCAGCACAATCCCGATCGTGGCAATCAGCGTCAGGTCCTGCCCAAACAGCATCAGTGTGGCCAGGGCACCGACCGCCGCGGACGGCAAGCCCGCAATGATTGTGATCGGATGGATATAACTTTCGTAGAGGACGCCCAGCAGCACGTAAATGACCAGCAGGGCAGCGATGACAAGGATCGCCTGGCTGCCTTGTGAACTCTTGAAGACGGCGGCATCGCCACCATAGCTGGTGATGATCGACGACGGCATCTGGATGGCGGCGCGGGCGGCATCAAGTTTTGCCGTGGCGTCGCCCAGCGCAGCCCCGGGCGCCAGATTGAAGGACACCGTCACTGCCTGCAACTGGCCGACATGGTTGATGGAGGTCGCACCGACCGTGCGCTCCACCGTGGTGAAATTCGACAGCGGCACCAGGGCGCCAGTGCTGGAGCGCACATAGATGCCGCCCAATGCCAGTTCATCCTGCTTGGCATCCGGCTCCACCTCCATGATGACCTGGTAACTGTCTGTCGGGAGGTAGATGGTGGAGACTTGGCGCTCCCCAAACGCGCTGTACAAGGCGGACCGTATGGCATCAATCGAGACCCCCAGTTTGTTGGCGCTATCGCGGTCAATCTTGAGTTGCGCCTGCAGGCCGCGCAACTGGGCGTCGCTGGTGACATCGCGGAACAGGGGATCAGAACGCAGTCGATCCTGCAGTTTGACGGCCCAGCCGTTGAGCTCATCGGCCCTGACACTCTGCAAAATGTATTGATACTGCGCTTTGCTCGGACGACCACCCAACTGCAGGTTCTGGATCGGACGCATGAACACGTTGATACCCGCCACCTCACGCAATTTGCGGCGCAAGCCTTCGACGACTTTTTTCATCGGCTGGCGCTGGTTCGCCGACTTGAGCGCGACAAACATGCGTCCGCTGTTTTGCGCTCCACTGCCGCCATTGAAAGAGCTTACGGCCGCGACATTCGCATCGGCACGGATGATTTCGGCGGCGCGCTCCTGCAAGCGCACCATCTCCGTGAACGAGGTGTCTTCGGATGCTTCCGTGGAAACCTGAATTTGGCCAATGTCCTCTTCCGGAAAAAATCCCTTGGGAATGATATTGATCAGCCACACCGTCGCAACCAGGGTCGCCACGGCGACCGCCAGAACCGTTTTTTGATGGCGCAGAGCGACGTCAAGCAGGCGCGTGTAGGCGGCCAAGAGAAGATTGAACCCGCGCTCGAAGGAGCGCACCAGGGCGCCTGGTGGTTTCTTGTGCGCGTCGTCGGTCAGGAAGCGACTTGCCAACATCGGAACCAGCGTCAGGGACACGAATGCGGAGACCACAATCGACAGCCCCACCACGACGGCAAACTCATGGAACAACAGGCCGATCACGCCGGGCATGAAGAATATGGGAATGAATACCGCGATCAACGATGTGGAAATCGAAATGATCGTGAAACCGACTTCGCGGGCGCCGCGCAAAGCGGCCGGAAACGGCGCTTCGCCGTTTTCGACGTGGCGCATGATGTTTTCAAGCACCACGATCGCGTCGTCCACCACCAGACCCACCGCCAGGGTCAGCCCCAGCAATGAGATGTTGTCCAAACTATAGGAGAAGCCCCACAGCAGTGCCACCGCGCCAATCAGGGAGACCGGCAGCGACAGCATCGGAATCGCTGTCGCGACAAAACGGCGCAGAAAAAGAAAGATGACCAGCACGACCAGGCCGATCGTTCCCAGCAGGGTCAGGGACACATCATGCAAGGCCTCCCGCACCGAGACTGATCGATCCAGGATAGGGGTCAATTTGACCGACTGCGGCATCTGCCCTTGCAGGTTTGGCAAGGCCCGTCGAATGGCGTCAACGACCCGGACCGTGTTGGCGCCGGGCTGGCGCAGGATGGCCAGGGTAATCGAGTTTTCCCCGTTGAAGGTGGCCCAACTCTTCAGTGTCTCCAGGCTGTCTTCCACGTGGGCGACGTCCTTGAGCCGCACCGGTGTGCCGCCCCGGGTGCTAACAATCAAATCGGCGAAATCGGCCGCGTTTCTCAACTGTCGATTGGCCTGCAGTACCAGTGTCTGGCGCGGGCCGTCGAGCGTGCCCACCGGCGTATTCACATTGGCGTTGCGCAAGGCGGCACTCAACTCGTCGAGGCCGATGTTGCGGACCGCCAAGGCCTGCGGATCTACGCGCACGCGCACGGCGAAGCGCTTCGAGCCGAAGGTATTGACCTGCGCCACGCCATCGATCGTCGACAAGGTTGGCGAGATCAAATGTTCAGCGAAATCCTGCAGGTCCGATGGCGCCATGGAGGGAGAAGTCAAGGCAATCAGCAACACCGGCGCATCTGCCGGATTGACCTTGCGATAAGCCGGTGTCGCAGTCATGTCCTGCGGCAGCGCGCGCTGCGCACGCAGCAATGCCGCCTGCACATCCACTGCCGCCGCATCAACATTGCGGCCTTCGTCGAATTCCAGCGTCAACGAGGTCTGCCCCAATGTGCTGGTCGAGCTGATGGTCTTGAGTCCGGGAACCGTCTGGAACTGCTTTTCCAGCGGCAAGGCCACTGAGCTTGCCATGGTTTCCGGATTGGCCCCGGCCAGTGCCGCAAAGACGTTGATCACCGGTGTGTCGTAGCTTGGAAGCGCCGCGACCGGAATACTCTGAAAACCAATGACCCCGGCCAGCACGATGGCCAGATTGAGCAATACCGTCATCACCGGACGGCGAATGAAAAGTTCAGAAAAATTCATGGCACGCCCGGGTCCAACTGGTTCAAACGCGCGCCAACCGCTGCTTTCGAGGCCGCACCGCGTGCCGGAGAGGATGCGCCGTCTTTGGGCACGCGCGAGCGCTCGACGACTGGCGTGTTGGAACGCAGATTCTGTTTGCCATCCAGAACAATCGATTCGCCCACTTTGACCCCCGTTACCGCCGCATCGACACCCTGGGCGTAAACCAGTTGCACCGGCCGCAAGACGGCTTTGCCACTTTCCACAACGTAGACAATCGGGCCCCGGGCCGCTGGAATGATCGCCGCCTGTGGTATCACCACCGCGCCTTTCAGGGTATTGACCGTCTGTGATATTTCGACAAACGCACCCGGCCACAGCTTGCCCTCCTTGTTGGCAAAAACCGCCTTGACCTTGACCGAGCCTGAACTGGGATCGACGGCGTTGTCCACGAAATCCAGATGCCCGATAAAGCTTGCGCCGCCATCCGCAATCCGGGCGCTCACCGCCGCACCGCCGTTCTTCAGCGCCGACAAGGCGTCTGCGAGATTGCGCTGGGGAAGATTGAAGCCGACGGCAATCGGGTCAAGCTGCGTAATGGTGACCAGAGTCGTCAAGTTCGCCTGGACCGCGCTTCCTGGCGAAACATTGATGGCTCCGGCGCGTCCAGCGTTCGGCGCGCTGATGCGGGCGTAGGAAACGGCGACACGGGCGGCATCGATCGCGGCCTGGTCCGCAGTCACTGACGCTGCCATGGAGTCAAGCTGCGCCTGTGCCGTATCGACCGCGCCCTGCGAAATGAAGTTTTGTGAATACAGCTGCTGGGCGCGAGCCAACTGCCGCTGGGCATCGGTCATTGCTGCGCTGTCTTTGGCAAGCTGGGCGCGGGCTTTGGCGAGGTTGGCCTCATCGGTACGTGAATCCAGCGTGAACAACAACTCGCCGGCCTTGACAAATTGTCCATCCCGGATATGCACCTTGCCGACGACGCTATTCACCTGGGCCTTGATGTCCACGCTGGTCAGGGGCATGACCGTGCCGGTGGCGTTTAGTACCACCGGCAAATCGCGCTGCTGCGCCCGAACCGTGCTGACCGTCACCGCCAGCGCAGATGTGGCCGAAGGATTGGCTGGTGCACTACCTGACGTCGCAGGCGCAGGTATGTCTGTCCTGGCGGTGCAGCCGCACAAACCGAGTACCAGCAGGCCGCCGGAAAGGGTCAAAAAAAAGTGTCTGGCTTTCATGCTGGTGATCACTGCTGAGCTTTGCTAAATAGTCGATTATCGGAGCGTCATGATAGGGCCTGCCACGCAGCACTCTCCCGTTTGCGACTTTCCGCATTGCAAAGCCCGGGTAAAGCCGCGTATGCTCGACCATCATGCTGCGCCTGACCCAAGCTCCCAACCTGGCGATTGCCACCTTGTGGGCGGATGCGCTCTCAGCGGAGGGCATCGCTGCCTGCGTGCAGCGTCAGTACCTGGCCGGCGTGGCTGGCGAACTTCCGCCGGATCAGTGCTTGCCCGAGGTCTGGCTTCATCATTCGATTCAGGAAGCGCGGGCGCGTCAACTTCTGCATGATTTGCAGCATGTGCCGCAGCATCGCTGGCGCTGCACCTGCGGCGAGCTGGTGGAAGGCGGTTTCGAACAATGCTGGAACTGTGCCGCCATGATGCCGCTTTGATCGGGCTCGTGCACTGGTAGGACAATAGCGCCCATGACCCTTACCGAACTCAAATACATCGTCGCGGTGGCACGCGAGCGGCACTTTGGCAAGGCTGCGGACGCTTGCTATGTGTCACAGCCGACACTGTCGGTGGCCGTCAAGAAGATCGAGGAGGAGCTTGATGTCAAGCTCTTTGAGCGCAGTGCCAACGAGGTCACGGTGACGCCACTGGGCGAAAAGATCGTGCGTCAGGCGCAGAGTGTGCTGGAGCAGGCCGCCGCCATCAAGGAGATCGCCAAGCGCGGCAAAGACCCGCTGGCCGGGCCGCTAACGCTCGGCCTGATTTACACCATCGGCCCCTATCTGCTGCCCGATCTGGTGCGCAAGATGATCACGATGTCGCCGCAAATGCCGCTCATCCTGCAGGAAAACTTCACCGTCAAATTGCTGGAATTGCTGCGCACCGGCGAGATCGACTGCGCCATTCTGGCCGAGCCGTTTCCGGATGCCGGACTGGCGATCGCGCCCCTGTACGACGAACCTTTTTTGGCGGCAGTACCGACCAGCCACCCGCTGGCCGCGCAAAACCATGTGAGCACCGAAGAGCTCAAGCGCGAAACCATGCTGCTGCTGGGCAGCGGCCACTGCTTTCGCGATCATGTACTCGAAGTTTGCCCGGAATTTGCCCGTTTTTCCAGTAACACCGATGGTATCCGCAGGAGCTTTGAAGGTTCGTCTCTGGAAACCATCAAGCACATGGTGGCGGCGGGCATGGGCGTCACCCTGGTGCCGCGCCTGAGTGTGCCCAAGGAAGCGCTGGCAGTGAAACCCCGGCGCAAGCGCGATGAAGACCCGTATATCAGGTACCTGCCGTTTGAGGGCGACCCGCCCAAGCGTCGCGTGGTGCTGGCCTGGCGACGCAGCTTTACCCGCTATGAAGCGATTGCCGCGCTACGCAATGCCATCTATGCCTGCGAATTGCCGGGCGTCGACCGATTGTCCTGAAATGACCGAAGATATGACCGAAGATATTATTGGCCTCCGCCCTGGCGCCCGCATCGCGCTCTATCTGGACCTGATTCGCTGGAACCGTCCGGCCGGCTGGCTGTTGCTGCTTTGGCCGACCTTGAGCGCGCTATGGATTGCCTCCAACGGTTTCCCCGGCTGGCATTTATTGACGGTCTTCACCTTGGGCACGATCCTGATGCGCAGCGCCGGCTGCTGCGTCAACGACGTGGTCGACCGTGACTTTGACCGCCACGTCAAACGCACCGCCTCACGTCCTGTCACCATCGGTGCAGTATCCGTCAAGGAAGCGTTGGGCCTGGGTGCCGTGCTGGCACTGCTGGCCTTTGCACTGGTGCTGAGCACCAACGCCACGACCATCGTCTGGTCTGTTGCGGCGCTTCTCATCACTCTGGTCTATCCCTACGCCAAGCGCTTCGTTTCGATGCCGCAAGCGGTGCTGGGGGTGGCGTTCAGCTTCGGCATCCCGATGGCTTTTTCTGCTGTGCAAGGCGCAAATTCGTTCAGTCTATCCGCCATCGAGTCCAGCGTTCCGTTGCTGGCCTGGGTCCTGCTGTTTGGCAACCTGTTTTGGGTGCTGGCCTACGACACCGAGTACGCCATGGTGGACCGGGATGACGATATCCGGCTTGGCATGAAGACCTCAGCCATCACGCTGGGCCGCCTGGATGTGCCAGTGATCGTGCTCTGCTACCTTGTTTATATAATCATTTGGGATGCAGCCCTTATGCAGTATGCGCAAGACGCTCCGTTTTATATAGCAATTACAGTGGCATTCGGTCAGGTCGCGTGGCATTACACCTTGATTCGAGACCGTTCACGCGAGGGCTGCTTCAAGGCCTTTCGCCTGAATCACTGGCTCGGCTTCACGCTGTTTGCCGGCATCGCGGCGAGCTACGCCCTGAAATAATCAGGCCAGTCCTGGTCTGTCAGGCGCCACCAAACTCATCGCCCAGCTCCTGGGCTCGTTTGCGGGCGGCGTACATGGCGTTGATGAATTGCGCCTGGACGTCCTCCTCCTCCAACCAGGAGATGGCGGCAAACGTAGTGCCACCCTTGGAGGTCACGCGCTGGCGCAAGACCTTGGGTGACTCGCTCGATGTGCGCGCCAGTTCGCTGGCTCCGGTGAACGTCGCCACGGCCAGCTGGTGCGCTTGCTCGCGTGTCAGGCCCATCTCGGTGCCCGCCGTGGTCATCGCTTCCAGAAAATAAAACACATAGGCCGGACCGGAGCCGGACAGCGCGGTCACTGCGTCCAGTTTCTCTTCGGCGTCGAGCCAGAGAAACTCGCCGGTGGTCGCCATGACCTGGCCGACCCAGTCCTTGTCCGGACCGGTCACCGCCGAGCGGGCAAACAGGCCGCTGATGCCCTTGCCGATCAACGCCGGTGTGTTGGGCATGGCGCGCACCACGCGCTCGGTACCCAGCCAGCGGGCGATGCTGTCGCTGCGGATACCGGCGGCGACGCTCAGGTGCAAGGCTTTTGCGGTGTAGGGCTGAACCTGCTGTGCCGCTTCCTTGAAGGTTTGTGGCTTGACGGCCCAGATCACCATGGCGGCCTGGGCCAAAAACGCAGCGGGCTGCGCCTGGGCGAGGATGCCGTAAACGCCCTTGAGCCTTTCCCGGGCTTCGTCGAAGGGCTCGACCACGTCAATCCGGCCGGGCGCGAAACCCTGTTTGATCAGGCCGCTAATGATGGCGCTGGCCATGTTGCCGCCGCCGATGAATGCAATCTGCTGGTTCATGAATATCCCCGTGGCAAAGCGTAAGAGTTTAATCAAAGCACCGTTTGCCGCACTGCATGTTCCCAGCGCTCCATCAATTCCCGGGCGCGCTGGGTGTCGAGCGTGGGCAAGAAGCGTCGCTGCGGACGCCACAGATGGGTGAGCTCATCGGTGCTCTTGTAGACCCCTGTCGCCAGGCCGGCCAGATACGCTGCGCCGAGCGCAGTGGTTTCGATGACCGCCGGGCGGACCACGGGAATACCCAGCAAATCGGCCTGGAACTGCATCAGAAGGTCATTGACACAGGCGCCGCCATCGACCCGGAGTTCGGCCACGCTTGCTCCGCCAGCCGCAACCGCGTCGCGACTCATGGCCTGCAGCAAGGCGGCGCTCTGAAAAGCAATGCTTTCAAGCGCCGCCCGCGCGATGTGCGCCACGGTACTGCCGCGCGTCAGCCCGGTAATGGTGCCGCGGGCGTCAGGCTTCCAGTATGGCGCACCCAGTCCGGTGAAAGCCGGCACCACCATCACTCCACCGGCATCCGGCACGCTTTCGGCCAGGGCCTGCACCTCGGCGCTGCTGGGGATCGCCCGCAGGCCGTCGCGCAGCCACTGCACCACGGCGCCGCCGACAAACACGCTGCCCTCAATGGCAAACTCGGCTTGCGCGGTAGTTTGCGCCGCGCTGGTCGTGATCAAGCCGTTGCTCGATGTCTGGAACTTCGTTCCCGTGTGCATCAGCATGAAGCAACCGGTGCCATAGGTATTTTTGACCATGCCGGACTTGAAGCAGGCTTGCCCAAACAAGGCGCTTTGCTGGTCGCCGGCCACGCCGCCAATCGGAATGGCATGCCCCAGCAGATCGGGGCTGAGCTCTCCATACAAGGCGCTCGACGGCTTGACGGCAGGCAGCATGCTGGCCGGAATGTCCAGCGCCTGCAGCAACGCCGGGTCCCACTGGTTGGTGTGCACATTGAACAGCATGGTTCGTGACGCATTGCTCACATCTGTTGCGTGCACGGCGCCGCCGGTGAGACGCCAGATCAGCCAGCTGTCCACCGTGCCAAAAGCCAGTTCGCCGTTGGCGGCCTGCTGCCGGGCCAGTGGCACATGGTCCAGAATCCACTTGAGCTTGGTGCCGGAGAAATAGGCGTCCAGCAGCAATCCGGTCTTCGCCCGGATCATGTCGGCCAGGCCGCGCTCGCGCAAGTCGACACAAGTCGGTTCGGCGCGCCGGTCCTGCCAGACGATGGCATGATGAATTGGCAAGCCGGTGGCCCGGTTCCAGACTACCGTGGTTTCGCGCTGATTGGTGATGCCGACCGCGCGCACTTCTGTGGCTTGAATGCCGGCTTTGGCCAGGGCCTGGCGTGCGGTGGCCAATTGGGTGCGCCATATTTCCTGCGGGTCATGTTCCACCCATCCCGGCTGCGGGTAAATCTGCGTCAACTCCAGCTGTGAGTGGGCCACGACATGCCCCTTGGCGTTGAACACAATGCTTCGCGAACTGGAGGTGCCCTGGTCCAGGGCAAGCAGATAAGTCATAGTGTTACCTCAAAACGGACCTGCGCCTCAGCCAGCAGTGCCGAAAATGGCTCCGGGGGTGGCGCATCGGTGAACAGACGATCAATCTGCGACAGACGACCCACCTCCACCATGGCCGGGCGGTTGAATTTGCTGATGTCGGCGGCCAGCCAGACCTCGCGCGCATGCGACAAAATCGTTTGCGAGACCTTGACCTCGCGGTAATCAAAGTCTCGCAGTGACCCATCGGCCTCAATACCGGAAATACCGATGATCGCAATGTCCACTTTGAACTGACGAATGAAGTCCACCGCAGCTTCGCCCACGATTCCCTGGTCGCGGCCGCGCACCACTCCCCCGACCACAATCACTTCGCACTTCGGATTGACACTGAGGATGGTTGCAACATTGAGGTTGTTGGTGATGACCCGCAGCCCCTCATGGTGAAGCAGGGCGCGCGCAACGGCTTCGGTGGTCGTGCCGATGTTGAGGATTAACGAACATTCATTGGGCACAGCTGCCGCAACTGCGCGTGCAATGCGCGATTTACCTTCAGCATTTAGGCTTAATCGCTGCCGGTGCGCAATGTTCTCAATGGTGGAACTGGGCACCCGAACGCCACCGTGAAACCTCGCGAGCAGGCCCTGGTCCGCCATCCCTTGCACATCGCGCCGCACGGTTTGCAAAGTGACGCCCAACTTGTCGGCGAGCTGCTCCACCGTCACCGAGCCTTGGGCCTGCACCACGGCAAGAAGGGTGAGCTGTCTGGGGTTAGGTTTCATTTTTTCCATTTTCGTCCGAAACGAATCATCGTCTTGACTCTAAAACGAAACAAAAGGAACATTTACAGGGTAAATACCGATAAGAAAGGAATTAAAACGAACAATAATTCGTCGACCAAAAAACTAATTCGAACTCAAATCCAAATTTTCAAAGGCAGCGGGATGCAGTTGACTCTCCAAGGCATCAACAAAAAAGTTGGGGCGCAAACATGGCTTTACGACATGAGCATCGCGCCGCGCAGCAGTGCCGTGACGGTGCTGCTAGGCGCTACCCAAGCGGGCAAGACCAGCCTAATGCGCATTATGGCGGGGCTTGACGTGCCCACCCAGGGGCAGGTGCAGGTCGACGCGCAGGACGTGGTAGGTGTGCCGGTGCGCGAGCGCAATGTGGCGATGGTCTATCAGCAGTTCATCAACTACCCGTCGATGCGGGTCTGGGACAACATTGCTTCGCCCCTGAAGTTGCGCGGAGAAAACAACGTAGAGCAACGTGTGCGTGAACTCGCTGAAAAACTGCATATCGACATGTTCCTGGAGCGCTATCCAGCCGAGCTTTCCGGCGGTCAACAGCAGCGTGTGGCACTGGCGCGGGCACTGGCCAAAGGCGCGCCCTTGATGCTGCTTGATGAGCCTCTGGTCAATCTGGATTACAAGCTGCGTGAAGAGTTGCGCGATGAATTGAGTGCCCTTTTTGCAGAGGGCGCCTCGACCGTCATTTACGCGACCACGGAGCCCGGCGAGGCGCTTTTGCTGGGCGGCTACACGGCCGTCATGGATGCCGGCGAACTGCTGCAGTATGGCCCCACGTCCGAAGTTTTTCACAAACCGAAGTCGCTGCGCGTGGCGCGTGCTTTCAGCGATCCACCGATGAATTTGCTGACCGCCAGCGCTGGTGCGGGTAGCGTGCAACTTGATGGCGGACCGGCTTGGGACTTGCAGTTGCCCGGCGCGGCGTCCCATCGCTTGACGGTCGGCTTGCGGGCCAGCGCCTTGCGTGTCAGCGCGGGCGAGGGTGATGTCTGCCTGATTGGCACGGTTGAACTGGCCGAAATCTCGGGCTCCGATACTTTCGTCCACGTCGCAACCCAAGTGGGCGAGATAGTGGCGCAATTGACCGGCGTTCACTATTTTGATCTCGGGGCGCAAGTCAGCCTTTACTTCAACCCGACGGAAATTTACGTGTTTGATGCGGCCGGACTGTTGCTGCTGGCCCCGGTGCGTGGTGGAGGGCGCTGATATGGCACGCATTGAGCTGGACCTGGCCCACGCGTATCGGCGTGAGCCCAAAGAAGACAGCGACTACGCACTGTTGCCGCTGAAGATGACCTTTGAAGACGGTGGTGCCTACGCACTGCTCGGACCTTCGGGTTGCGGCAAAACCACCATGCTCAATATCATATCCGGGCTGCTCGCGCCGTCACAAGGCAATGTGCAGTTTGACGGCGTCGATGTGACCCGTGCCTCGCCGCAGGAACGCAACATCGCCCAGGTCTTTCAGTTCCCGGTGATTTACGACACCATGACGGTGGCAGAAAACCTGGCCTTTCCGCTGCGCAATCGCCAGGTTCCCAAAACACAAATTGACAAGCGCGTCGGCGAGATTGCCGAGATTCTGGAGATGAGCGGCCAATTGAACCAGCGCGCAGCCAATCTGGCCGCCGACGAAAAGCAAAAAATATCGCTCGGCCGCGGCCTGGTTCGCCCGGACGTTTCGGCGGTGCTGTTTGATGAACCCCTGACCGTGATTGATCCCCACCTCAAGTGGCAATTGCGCCGCAAGATCAAGCAGATTCATCACGACCTCAAATTGACCATGATCTACGTCACGCATGATCAGGTCGAGGCGCTCACTTTTGCCGATCAGGTGGTGGTGATGACACGCGGACGTGCTGTACAGGTCGGTTCGGCGGCCGAGTTGTTCGAGCGCCCAAGCCACACCTTTGTCGGCCATTTCATTGGCTCGCCCGGCATGAACTTTCTGATCGGTCAAGTGGCGCAGGGCCGTTTCCTGGTCGGTGGCTTTGCCGTGCCTCTACCGCCTGCACGGTCGCTGCCAACGGGTGAAATCAAACTCGGCGTGCGACCGGAATATGTGGCGCTGGTAGCACCCGACACGCCCGGCGCCCTGCCCATGCTGGTGGCGCAAGTGCAGGATGTCGGAACCCACGTCATGCTGAACGCCAGCTTTGCCGGTCAGCTCGTGAGAGCGCGTCTGTCATCGAATGCTGCACGCTTGTCCAACGGTGACACCGTCTGGTTGCAGGTCATGACTGAGCACACCTGTTTCTACAAGAATGAGGAGATCGTGGCATGAGTACCACCATCAAACCCGTCAATCAGAAGGCCTGGTTCCTGATCCTGCCGGTGCTGATTTGCGTGGCCTTCTCGGCCATATTGCCGCTGATGACGGTGGTCAACTATTCGGTGCAGGACATCATCTCGCCCGAGCGACGCGTGTTTGTCGGTACCGAATGGTTCGCCGCCATCATGCGTGACGAGGAGTTGCATGGCGCCCTGCTGCGCCAGCTCACGTTTTCGTTTTCGGTGCTGGCGGTGGAACTGCCCTTGGGCATTTTGCTAGCCCTGTCGATGCCCGCGCAAGGCTGGAAATCATCTGCCGTGCTTGTGATCGTGTCGCTTTCCTTGCTAATTCCGTGGAACGTGGTGGGCACCATCTGGCAAATCTTCGGCCGCACCGACATCGGCTTGATGGGCGCGGCGCTGCACGGGATGGGCATTGAATACAGTTACACCGGCAACGCCACCCACGCCTGGCTTACCGTGCTACTGATGGATGTATGGCATTGGACTCCACTGGTGGGCTTGCTCGGCTATGCCGGGCTGCGCTCTATTCCCGACGCCTATTACCAGGCGGCCAGCATCGACGGCGCCAGCAAACTGGCAGTGTTCTGGTATGTGCAACTGCCCAAGATGCGCGGTGTGCTGATGATCGCGGTGCTGCTGCGTTTTATGGACAGCTTCATGATTTATACCGAGCCCTTTGTGCTCACGGGCGGTGGCCCAGGCAACTCGACCACTTTTTTGTCGCAGTTTCTGACGCTCAAGGCGGTGGGGCAGTTTGACGTCGGGCCGGCGGCGGCTTTTTCGTTGATTTATTTTCTGATCATCCTGCTGCTGAGCTTCATTTTGTACAACTGGATGCAAAGGGTCGGCACCCAGGAAAAGGGGAGTGACCATGCATAGGCCGGGCTTTCAGAAGCGTACCTTGTTTCTATTGGTATACATCGTCTTTGCCCTGTTGCCGGTGTACTGGATGATAAATATGTCGTTCAAGACGAACGAAGATATTTTGTCCAGCTTTTCCCTGTTGCCACAGCATTTCACCTGGGCCAACTACAAAACCATTCTGACCGACCCGTCGTGGTACTCGGGCTACATCAACAGCCTGATCTACGTCGGCATCAACACCATCATTTCGATCACGGTCGCTTTGCCGGCTGCCTATGCCTTCTCACGTTTCAGCTTTCTGGGTGACAAGCATGTGTTCTTTTGGCTCCTGACCAACCGCATGACGCCGCCAGCCGTGTTTCTACTTCCCTTCTTCCAGCTGTACTCCACCGTGGGTTTGCTCGACACGCATCTGGCCGTCGCCATGGCGCACCTTTTGTTCAACGTGCCGCTGGCAGTCTGGATTCTGGAAGGCTTCATGAGCGGTATTCCGCGCGAGATTGATGAGACCGCCTACATCGATGGCTACACCTTTCCCGTGTTTTTCGTCAAGATCTTTTTGCCATTGATCAAAGCTGGCGTCGGTGTGGCGGCCTTCTTTTGCTTCATGTTCAGCTGGGTTGAACTGTTGCTGGCGCGCACTTTGACCAGTGTCAACGCAAAGCCGATCGTGGCCATCATGACGCGCACGGTGTCGGCCGCCGGCATGGATTGGGCCACCCTGGCCGCCGCCGGCACCTTGACGATTGTGCCAGGCGCCATCGTCATCTGGTTTGTGCGCAACTACATCGCCAAGGGTTTCGCGATGGGACGAGTTTGAAGAAGATGCTGAAATTTTGCGGGACAGACTGCAGCGCCACGCAATGAGCAAGCTCTGTCCCCAACTGATTTGGAGAAGTTGATGTTTGAATGGATGGTCTGGACAACCCCGGTCGCCGTATTTTTTAGCTGCATCGCGCTGATGCTGTTTGGCATGACGATTTGGGAGCTGAAGTCGCCAACCGTCATGCGGCGCGGCTTTTTGCCCCTGGCAACTACCCGTGGCGACCGCCTGTTTATCGGTCTGTTGAGTGCCGCCTATGTGAATCTGGCGTTCGTCGGCATCAGCGGCAAATTGGTCATCTGGCTGGGCCTGGAGACGGAACCTTCGATCTGGATCAGCTTTGTTCTGTCGATGGCGGTGTTGGCACTGATCATGCGAAAAGGCTAGCGGATGAAGCATCAAGGATCGGCTTGTTGTCCCCTGGAGCCGAAACAGCCTTTGAATCAGGGGTTACACGCAAATGAGGAGATTGATTATGAAGTTGCGATATAGCGCATTGGCAGTGGCTGTCGCCTGCTGCGCGATGTCCAGTCAAGGTTGGGCCGATGAGGCGGCCGCCAAGAAGTGGATCGATAGTGAGTTCCAGCCGTCCACCTTGTCGAAAGACAAACAGGCCGCCGAAATGAAATGGTTTATCGACGCTGCCGCCAAGCTCAAAGCTAAAGGCGTCACCGAAATCAGCGCGGTCTCGGAAACCTTGACGGTGCATGAGTATGAATCCAAAACGCTGGCCAAGGCGTTTGAGGAAATCACCGGTATCAAGGTCAAGCACGACATCATCCAGGAAGGCGACGTGGTTGAAAAACTGCAGACCTCCATGCAATCGGGCAAGAGCATTTATGACGGCTGGATTTCTGACTCGGACCTGATCGGCACCCATTACCGTTACGGCAAGATCCTGTCGCTGACCGACTACATGGCCGGCACTGGCAAGGCTTACACCAATCCGGGGCTGGACCTGAAAGACTTCATTGGCACCAGCTTCACCACGGCGCCGGACCATAAGCTGTATCAATTGCCAACACAACAGTTCGCCAATCTGTACTGGTTCCGTGCCGACTTATTTGCCAGGAAAGACCTCCAGGATAAGTTCAAAGCCAAGTACGGCTATGAGTTGGGCGTGCCGCTGAACTGGAGCGCTTATGAAGACATCGCCGCTTTCTTCAGCGAGGATGTCAAGACCATCGACGGCAAGCCGATCTACGGTCACATGGATTACGGCAAAAAGGACCCTTCACTGGGCTGGCGTTTCACCGATGCATGGTTGTCAATGGCGGGGGCGGCAGACAAGGGCATCCCGAACGGACTGCCAGTTGACGAATGGGGCATCCGCGTGGCTGCTGACAATTGCACGCCAGTGGGCGCATCGGTTTCGCGCGGTGGTGCAACCAACTCCCCAGCCGCCGTGTATGCGCTGACCAAGTACGTGGACTGGATGAAGAAATACGCACCCAAGGAAGCTACCGGCATGACCTTCGGTGAGGCCGGTCCGGTGCCGGCCCAGGGCCAGATCGCGCAGCAAATCTTTTGGTACACCGCCTTTACTGCTGATATGGTGAAGCCTGGCCTGCCAGTGGTGAATGCCGACGGCACGCCGAAGTGGCGCATGGCGCCCGGCCCGAACGGTCCCTACTGGAAGCAAGGCATGCAAAACGGCTACCAGGACGTCGGCTCGTGGACCTTCTTCAAAGATCATGACGCCAACAAGGTGGCCGCTGCCTGGCTCTATGCGCAGTTTGTGACGAGCAAGACGGTGTCGCTCAAAAAATCGATCGTCGGCACCACCTTCATCCGTGACAGTGACATCCGCAGCGACTACTTTACCAAGAACGCACCTAAGTATGGCGGCTTGATCGAGTTCTATCGCAGCCCGGCGCGCGTGGCCTGGACACCTACTGGCACCAATGTGCCGGACTACCCGAAGCTGGCACAGCTGTTCTGGAAGAATGTGGCTGTCGCGGTAACCGGCGAGAAGACGCCGCAGCAAGCCATGGACAATCTGGCAGAGGAAATGGATCAAGTGATGGCGAGGCTTGAGCGCGCAGGCATGGCGCACTGCGCCCCCAAGCTCAACCCCAAGCAGGATCCCAACAAGTGGCTGAGCGACAAGGGCGCGCCCTGGAAACTACTGGCTAATGAGAAGCCAAAGGGAGAAACCATTGCTTATGAAACGCTGTTGAACGCGTGGAAGAACGGCAAAGTTCGCTGATCTACGCATTGAGAACTGGAATGCCCTAAGGGATGGCCGTGTGAGCAAATTTGCCACACGGCCTACTTGTTTTTTGTAGCAACAATCGCAACTTCTGATTTATGACCTCGCTCGCGCAGCCCTTGATAACCCATCGCGGTGAATTGCTCAGCCGCTTGGCTGAGACTCGCCAATACGACATCGCCATCGTCGGCGGCGGTGCCACCGGCCTCGGCGTTGCGCTCGACGCGGCGGCACGCGGCTTTAGTGTCGCACTGGTTGAATCGCACGATTTTGCCAAGGGCACCTCATCGCGCGCCACCAAACTGGTGCACGGCGGCGTGCGCTATCTGGCGCAAGGCAATATTTCACTGGTGCGTGAAGCGCTGCGCGAGCGCAGCACGCTGCTCGACAATGCGCCCTATCTGGCGCAGCCGCTGGCCTTTGTCATGCCGTCCTACAAATGGTGGGAGACTCCTTTTTATGGCATCGGGCTCACGATGTACGACGCGCTGGCGGGGAAAGCGGGCTTGGGGCATACCGAATTCCTGAACCCCTCACAAACCCTGGCGCTATTGCCTGCGGCGCAGCCGTTGGGACTAAAAGGCGGGGTCAAGTACTGGGACGGCCAGTTCAACGATGCGCGCCTGGCCTTGGCGCTGGCGCGCACGGCGGCGGCTCAAGGCGCCTTGCTGGTGAACTATTGCCGCGCGACAGATCTGTTTTATGAAGATGGCAAAGTTGCCGGCCTGGTGTGCGAAGACAGTCTCACCGGCCAGGCCTACCGCATCCAGTCCCGCTGCGTCGTCAACGCCGCCGGCGTCTGGGTCGATGAACTGCGCCAGAAGGACGGCGCGGCCAACAGCACCGATGGCAGACGCCCGACAAGACCCATGGTGGCACCCAGTCAGGGCGTGCATATCGTTGTCGACCGCGAATTTTTGGGCGGTGAAACGGCCTTGATGGTGCCCAAGACCGCCGATGGTCGGGTCCTGTTTGCGGTTCCCTGGCTCGGCAAGGTGATCCTCGGCACCACCGATACACCGCGCCATGACCTGGCACGGGAGCCGCTGCCATTCAAGGAAGAGATCGATTTCATCCTGACGGAGTCGGCGCGCTACCTGCGCCGCGCGCCAACGCGCTCCGACGTCAAGAGTGTCTGGGTCGGCTTGCGCCCGCTGGTCAAGCCGCAGGACGACGATGGCGACAACACCAAGGGCCTGAGCCGTGAACACACGGTGCTGGTCAGCCGCAGCGGACTGGTGACTGTGACCGGTGGCAAGTGGACCACCTATCGCGCCATGGCCGAAGATGTGCTCAGCCAGTGCGCGCAGAAGTCCTTGATCGCAAGTAGTCAGGGAGGCGTCACCGTTCATTTGAAATTGACCGGCGCCGATGACACGGACAGGGTGAGCCACTCCATTTGCCGGCCGCCGGGCCTGCACTCGTATGGCAACGAGCAGGCTTTGGTGATGAGTCTGCCCGGCGCACAGAACCAACTTTGCGAAGGCCTGAGCGAAGCCATGGTCCGCTTTGCCGCCCGCTACGAATATGCAATTACCGTAGAGGACATGCTGGCACGCCGCTCCCGGCTGCTATTTCTCGATGCGCGCCTGGCCAGCACTTTGGCCGTTCGGGTCGGCGCCATCCTGTTGCAAGAGACCGGCCTGGATCCGCAAGTCGAAGCTTTTGCCGAACTGGCGCAGCATTATTTGCGCCTACCGGAATAGGGAGGCCCGCAAGGGGCTCGCAAGGGTGGGCAGATGGCGGGGGTTCGCCAGACTCTGGCGCCTACGAGAGTTTCATCACCACCATGCCGAATACATTGGCCGCTGCGTCCGCGCGATGCGACATGTTCGATATGTGGCGATAGACCTCGCGGCGATAGAACACTGCGGGCAGGTCCTGCAGCGCCAGCGGGGGCGCAAACAGGTCCTTGATCGCTGTGCGATACAGACGCTCCACTTGACGCTCTTTCTTTCCCACTTCATGTGCATGGTCGGTCGCAACGCGCGGATTCCTGGCCAGGCGCGCAATCGCCAGTTGCAGCTCTTGCGCCTGCCCGGACACCAGCGCCACCATCGGGCGGATGTAGTCGTCGGCAGCGACGTTGAGAATGTTCATTTCTTCCATCGTCGTCAGCGCGTAGGTCATCATGCCCTGATATTCGTGCGACAGGTTGAAGATATCTTCCCGGTCCAGCGGCGTGATAAAGGTTCGGTGCAGTTCATCGACCAGCACCCGCCGCAGTTCGGCCGAATCATCCGCCAGTGAGTGCAACTTCTGCACCGTGTCGTCATTGACCCGGTCCAGCGACGCTTCAAGAAAGCCGATGCCCTTGACGGTGCTGGCCGACTGGGCCATCAGCATCGAGACAAACCGGTTCCCGTCCTTCACGCCCAAATCAAAAAAGCCCATCAACCGCCTCCTTGCTGCAATATCGCTCTGGTCGCCAGATAGATCGGCACCGCCAACAATGCGCACAGCGGCAGTGTCAACAGCCAGGCGAGGGCGATGTCGCCGAGCACGCCCCAGCGCACTTTGGAGCGCCGCTCGGCAGCCCCCGCACCGGCGATGGCCATGCTCACGACCTGGGTCGAACTTACCGGCCCGCCGGCCACGGACGCCCCGAGGATGACCAGCCCGGAGGCCAGTTGCGCGCTGAAGCCGTGAATCGGCCGCACGTGATACAGACCCACACCCAGAGTGCGTATCAGGCGGGACCCGCCAAGCGCGGTGCCCAGGGCAATCGAGCCCGCGCAAAGCGCAATCAGCCACCAGGGAACCGAGAATGTTGGCGTGAAGCCGAGTATCAGCAGGCCCAGGGCGATCACACCCATGGTCTTCTGCGCGTCGTTGGCTCCGTGGCTGAGAGCCAGCGCGGTGGCGGTGACAATTTGCGCGCGCGACAGGAGCAGATTCGCCTTGGGGCTGGCCTCGCGCAGCAGCCAGCGCGTCGTCAGCATGACGACCAACCCGGCACTCAGACCGAGCAAAGGCGCGGCAAGAAGCGCGATTGCGATTTTCCAGAGCCCGGCCGACTGGATCACCTCGGGGCCAGCCTCGATCACCGCCGCGCCGAGCAGCCCGCCCAGCAAGGCATGCGAGGAACTGACCGGAATGCCGAAATACCAGGTGACAAAGTCCCATAGACAGGCGCTGGCCAGTGCCGCCAGCAGCACCGCAATCGAGATCGCCTGCGGACGAAGCACTTCAGTGCCAATGGTGTGTGCCACCGCGACCCCCAGCAGAAAGGGACCGGCCAGGTTGGCCAGAGCCGTCAAGGCAATCGCGCCGCGCGCACTCATCGCGCGCGAGGCGATGATCGTGGCGACAACGTTGGCACCGTCGTGGAATCCATTGAGAAAGTCGAACAACAGCGCCAGCACGAACAGGGCAATGAGCAATGAAAATGGCGACATGGTCTTGAAGTGCGCACTGGCCGCGTCAGCCGAACAGCCCTCCAACACGCGTGCCGGCAATTCGGTTCACGACATACAGGCAGGCCGCGCAAACCGCGATCAGGATCACGCCCAGGGCCGCCGCCTGGCTTTGCGAGCCGGCGATGTAGAAGGTGAAGATGCCGAACGGAATCATCTCCCATCCGCCTAGCGTGAGAAAGATCGTGGCCGAGGCCTCCTGGATCGACATGATGAAGGAAAACAGCGCGCCCACCAGAATGCCCTTCCACACCAGCGGCACCGTGATGTCGCGGAAAACGCGCAACTTGGTGGCGCCGACGTTGGCGGCGGCCTCCTCCATCGCCGGGTGCACCAGCTGCAGCGAAGAGAAGCTGCCGCGCACCGTGTAGGGCAGGCGCCGCACGGCCAGCACCAGCGGCAGAATGATCCACATCCCGGTCAGCGGAATGCCGATCAGGGGCAGCGGGATGTTGAAGGCGCGGATGTAGGCAATGCCGATCGCAGTGCCCGGAATCGCCAGAATCAGCGTCGTGAGCACGTCCATGCTCTTGCGTCCCGGTGCGTGGGTGCGCGCCATGATCCACGCCATGGGAACGCCCACGATCAGGCACAGCAGCAGCGCGAGCCCGGCATACAGAAAGGAATTGATGATGAATTTCGGTGTGTCGATACTCACCGCCTTGAAGAATTCCAGCGTGTAGTTGACCGGAAAAGGCGTCAGCGCCCAGCCGCGCCCCACGGCAGCAAACATGACACCCACCTGCGGTATCACGCACACGATCATCAACAGCGTGAGCACGCCCACCGCAAGCCAACGCTGCACCGGCCCCAGGCGGCGGCGCTCGACTTTGGAATAGGCCAGCGAGCTGTAGTCCTTGATCGCCACGTACTGGCGTGCGGCCAGCACGAACACGATCGCCAGCAGTACCAGCAGCGCCGAGATCACGATGCCCATGCGGAAGATCTTGCGGTCCACAAACTGCATGATGTTGAGGTAGGCCTGCGGCGCCAGCAAGTCCTGAACACCCAGCACCAGCGGTGTGATGAAGTCGGCAAAGGTCCAGATGAACACCAGCAGTGCACCGGAAATGTAGCCCGGCGTGGTTAGCGGCAGCGTGATGGTCCAGAATCGCCGCCAGCCGTTCGCGCCCACGCCCTGCGCTGCCTCCTCGAGCGTCGGATCAACCTTGGACAGCGCGTCCAGAATACTCAGCGTCATCATCGGAAACAGATGCACCGTCTCCACCAGCAATATGCCTTGCACACCGTACATGAAATTGATCGGCTGCTGCATGCCAAACCAGTCCATCAGCAGGATGTTGACCGTGCCCGCGCGCCCCAGGATGAAGACAAAGCCCAGCACGCCCACCAGCGGCGGCAGGATCATCGGCGTCATGGTCAGGTACGAGAACATCCTGCGATACGGGAAGTCGTAGCGCACGATCAGAAACGCCACCGAGACCCCGATCACCGAAGTCGTGATGACCGCCGCCACGCCCAGCGCCATGGAGCGCCAGAACGCGCGCAGATAGAACGAGTCGGTGAAGAAGTCCTGAAAGTTGCGCAGTGTGAACTGGCCCGCCTCATTCGTCACCGCGTCATAAAAAATGCGCGTCAGCGGGAACAGCACGAACAGCAGCAAGAAGGTCCAGATCAGTCCGAACCCGAACACCGAAAGGGGGGCGCGCGGCAGCTTCATGCTCAGGCCGCAATTGCCACCGTGCTCGCAGCCTCGAAGCTGACCCACACCGGTGTTTCAACCGGTCGCTGCTCGTGGTGCCTCGGATCCCGAATGTCGACCTTGAACACGATGCCTTGCCCCAGATCGACGTCATAGCGCAGGGTATGACCCAGGTAGGCAGCGAAAACAATGCGACCCTGAACCTGGTTGCACCCGGAATCGGGCTGGTCGTTGAGCTGGATGTTCTCCGGGCGGATGCAGAGCACACACTGGTTCCCCGGCTGAAAGCGTTCGTCCATCAGGGCGCTGAACTCGCCCAGGGCGGTCTTCACCCGCAAGTTTCCCTGCGGCAAGTCGGCTGCGGCGACCGACTGCACCGCACCATCGATCAGGTTGTTAATGCCGATGAAATCCGCCACAAAGCGATTTTCGGGTCGCTCGTACAGCGCTTTCGGCGGGCCTACTTGCAGTACCTTGCCCTGGTTGAACACCACAATCCGGTCCGACAGCGTCAGCGCCTCTTCCTGATCGTGCGTCACATAGACCGTGGTAATGCCAAGTTCCTTTTGCAGCTTACGGATCTCTGCGCGCACCTGGATGCGTACCTTCGCGTCCAGATTCGACAGCGGCTCATCGAGCAACAATATCCGGGGATTCAGAACCAGGGCGCGGGCCAGAGCCACCCGTTGCTGTTGCCCGCCGGAGAGTTGACCGGGATAGCGATCCGCCAGACCTGAGAGCCTGACCTTCTCCAGAACCGCACCAATGCGTCCGGCAATTTCGGCCTGCGGCTGCTTGCGCAGCTTGAGCCCATAGGCGGCGTTTTCGAACACCGTCATGTGCGGCCACAGCGCATAGTTCTGGAAAACCATGCCAATGCCGCGTTCGTGCGGCGGCAAGTCATTGACAACCCGCTCGTCAAACAGCACCTGACCCCCATCCGGTGAATTGAAGCCGGCGATCAGCCGCAGCAGCGTAGTCTTGCCGCAGCCCGAGGGACCCAGCAGCGTGAACAACTCGCCCTCCTCGATGGCGAAGCTGACATGACTCACCACCTCCAGCTTGCCAAATCTCTTGCAGAGGTCCTGCACCGCAATGCGCATGATCTTCCCCCCGTGCCTGCCGGCCGGATGCCGTTCTTACTAGCGCTTGAGTTGTTCCCAAGCCGACTCGATCTCCTTGCGGTATTGCTCGTTCACTTGTTCGTAGCGGCCCTGGGCCTTGTCGTCTTCGTAAATATTGTTCACGTCAACGTCGAAGTAGGAACGCATGCCGCCAGTGAATTCAACCGCCATTTCGGCGCGCGAGCCAGGCGCACCCTGCACGCGGAATTTCGGTGTGATTGGAAATACGCCCCGCTCCATCGCCACCCTCTGCCCGCGCTCGGACAGCAGGTACTCGATGAAAGCTCGCGCCGCCTTCGGGTGCTTGGCCCCGGCCAGCACAGAAATCGGTTCGGGTGTGATCCACGCCGTCTTCGGGGCTACGAACTTGATGTCGAAACCGGCCAGCCGGTCTTCGAAGGCCATGTAACTTGGCACGGCAAAGCCTGCAGCAAACTCACCCCGCGCAACCACCGAAGGCACGTCGCGGCTGCGCGCCGTGAACATGCCGGTATTCGCGCCGAGGCGCTTGAGCCAGGCCCAGCCCTTTTCGTCGCCGTCGCGCTGCAGGATCACCTCATAGGTGGCGTGGCTGCTGCTGGAGCGGCTCGGGGCGCATTGCGCCACCTGGCCTTTGAGCTTGGGGTGCAGCAGGTCGTCCCAGTCCTTGGGCTCTGGCACGCCCAGCCGCTTGAGCACCGTGGGCTGGTATACCAGGCCATAGGGCTCCAGCACCGTGCCGGTCCAGAAGCCTTTCGGATCCTTCAAATAGATCGGTTTCGGCTTGCCGATGGTAGCCGGAATGGCATCCATCACCGCCTTGGGCAGATCGAGCCGGGCGAGCAGTTTTTGCTCGGCAAGTTTGTCGTACAGCGCGCTCTCGCCGCCCCAGAAGATGTCCACCTCGGGTCGGCCCTTCCACTCCAGAATGCGCCCGTAGGCCACCGGCGTCCCCGCGGCCAGCGCGCTGGTCTTGACGCTGATGTTCCAGGTCTCCTTGGCGTATTTGGCGAAATCCGCCAGCGCCGGGTCGGTCAGGGTCTTGGCGACCGGCGTGATGAGCACGAGTTCGTCCTCGATAGCCACGGACGCGGTCTGCGCCGAAACCAGACCCGTGGCAAGCGTGGCCGAGACAAGCGCGATGGCAAAGGTTTTAAGGCTGTGAGCCATGATCTTCTCCAGTTTTTCGATATCAGGAATCAATAACAAACCAGCTCACTCTACGCACAGAGTCAGTCGGCGCCTTGATTTTTATCAAGTCCACGCTGTGCTCGCGGCGCCAGAGTCAGCAGTCGTCTTTTCGAAAGCATTGCCATGGACAACTTGCTCTGTGCCGTGCCCGACCCGTTGATCCTGGCGATCGACCAGGGCACCCATGCCAGTCGGGCCCTGGTGTTTGATCGCCGCGGGCAAGCGCTGTCCAGCGGCACGGCAGCGCTGTCCATCAGCTACCCGCAGGCCGACTGGGCCGAGCAGGACGGTGAGGAAGTGGTGGCCTCGGTGCTGACGGCTGCGGCACAGGCTTTGCAGGCACTGGGTGAGCGCAGGCACGACGTCGTTGCCGCCGGCATGGCGAGCCAGCGCGCCAGCGCCATCTGCTGGGACCGAGTCACCGGAAAGCCCTTATCACCGATCTTCAGCTGGCAGGACCGGCGCGCCCACGCCTGGATCGATCAGTTGCAGCCTCACGGCGATGCCGTGCATCGCAAGACCGGCCTGTTCCTCTCACCCCACTACGGTGCCAGCAAATTGCGCTGGGCGCTGGACCATCTGCCAGCCGTGCGCCAGGCAGTGGACGCCAGGACGCTGTGCTGGGGGCCGATGGCGAGCTTTCTGGTGTTTCGACTGTGCAATGAACGACCGCTGCTGGCAGATCCGCAATGCGCCGCTCGCACCCAATTGTGGAACCTGCATACCCACGACTGGGATCCTGAATTGCTGACGCTGTTCGGTCTGCCCGAGGGGTTTCTCCCACGCAGCGTGCCCACCTGCTATGCCTGGGGCACGCTGGATGTGGCAGGCAGCGGCATACCCCTCACGGCGGTCAATGGCGACCAGTCGGCGGCGGTCTTTGCCTTTGGTTGGCCCGAGCTCGATTCAGCCTATATCAACATCGGCACCAGCGCCTTCGTGCAACGCGCGCTTGACCATTTTCCCGGCCATGTGCCGCGCCAACTCACCGGCATCATCCTGGAAGATGACACCACCCGCGTGTACATGGTGGAGGGCAACGTGAATGGCGCCGGCACGGCACTGGCATGGATCAGCAGCGAACTGAGCATCGACCATCTGACGGAGAAACTGCCGCAGTGGCTGGCACAGCCGGAGGAGCCACCGCTGTTTCTGAATGGCATTGCCGGCTTGGGCGGGCCCTTCTGGCAGGCAAACTTCCCGTCGCGCTTCGTCGGCGAGGGTGAGCCTTGGCAGAAGGCCGTGGCCGTGGTCGAGAGCATCGTGTTTCTGCTGCAGGCCAACATCGACCATATGGCCAGCCACATTCCCGCGGCGCGGCGCATCCGTGTCAGCGGTGGCGTGTCGCTTCTGGACGGCCTGTGCCAGCGCCTCGCCGGCATCAGCAGCTTGCCGGTGCACCGGCGCGACGACCCGGAAGCCAGCGCGCGCGGCATCGCCTATCTGGCCGCGCGGCGCCCAGTTGGATGGAACACCGCGACGCACGAAGAAGTATTCCCGGTGCAGCCCGATCCAGGTCTGCAGGCGCGCTACCGGCGCTGGCGGGCACTGATGGCGCAAGCGACCGGCATCTGACGCAAATTTGATTTTTGTCAATCCTGCACTTTCGAGCAGGTCTATGGTTCGTCGGCGCGGCGGCGGCGTGCCACCCACAGATTTACAGGAGAATATTCATGCGTACCCGGAAATTGATGGCGCTGATGATCAGCGCGGCGCTGGTATCCCCGGCGATGGTCCATGCGGCGACCGAAATCCAATGGTGGCACTCGATGACCGGCGCCTTGAGCGACCGGCTCAACGACATCGCCAACAAGTTCAATGCCTCGCAGACCGAATTCAAGGTCGTTGCGGTGTTCAAGGGCGGCTATGCGGAATCCATGTCCGCCGCGATCGCCGCTTACCGAGCCAAGAATCCACCACACATTGCACAGGTGTTTGAGGTTGGCACCGCCACCATGATGGCGGCGGGCGAGGCTATTAAGCCGGTCTATCAGGTCATGGCCGAGTCGGGCGAGAAGTTCGATCCCAAGAGCTATATGCCGGCGGTCACGAGTTACTACACCGACACAAGGGGGCGCATGCTGTCGATGCCGTTCAACAGCTCGACCACCGTCTTCTACTACAACAAGGACGCGTTCCGCAAGGCCGGACTGAACCCGGACCAGCCGCCCAAGACCTGGGCCGAAGTCGGCGAGGCCGCGAAGAAGATCAAGGACAGCAACACCCTGCCCTGCGGCTACACGAGCGCCTGGCAGTCCTGGGTGCAACTGGAAAACGCCAGCGCCTGGCACAACGTGGCCTTTGCCACCAAGGACAACGGCTTTGGTGGCATGGACGCACGTCTGGCGTTCAACAACCCGCTGCTGGTGCGCCACATCGCCATGCTCGGTGACTGGGCCAAGGACGGACGCTTTACCTACGCCGGACGCACCACCGAGCCCCAGGCCAAGTTCCACAGTGGCGAGTGCGCCATGATCACCGGCTCATCGGCCAGCTATGCCGAGTTCAAACGCAACGCCAAGTTCGAGTTTGGCATTTCCACGCTGCCCTACCATGCTGACGTGAAGGGCGCACCGCAGAACTCCATCATCGGCGGTGCCAGTCTGTGGGTGTACGCGGGCAAGAGCAAAGAAGACTACCGCGGTGTCGCCAAGTTCTTCACCTTTATGTCTTCTCCCGAGATCCAGGCCGAATGGCACCAGGCCACTGGTTATGTGCCGATTACCATCGCTGCGTACGAACTGAGCAAGAGCCAGGGCTTCTACGACAAGAACCCCGGCACCGACGTAGCCATTGAGCAACTGCTGCTGAAGAACCCGACCAAGATGTCCAAGGGCGTACGTCTGGGTAATTTGCCGCAGATCCGCGACATCATCGATCAAGAACTGGAAGCCGTCTGGTCCGGCAAGAAGACCGCCAAGGCTGCTCTGGACGAGGCGGTAAAGCGCGGCGATGAAGAACTGCGCAAGTTCGAGCGCGCCAATCGCACAGCCGCCAAATAGCCGCACCTAGCCAGTTCCGGGTGGGGAGCGCTTATTGATGGCTGCAGAAAAGCGTGCTTACTTCCCGGCCGGCTGGCTGCCCTACGCACTGGTGGCGCCGCAGCTGGCGATCACGCTGGTGTTCTTCATGTGGCCGGCGTCACAGGCCATGTGGCAGTCCCTGCTGGTAGAGGATTCGTTCGGGCTGAACGTGCAGTTCGTGGGCTTGCTCAACTTCCGTGAGCTGTTGGCGGACCCGTACTACCTCAATTCTTTCAAGGTGACAGCGGTGTTCAGCGTGGTCATGACGGTCGGCGCGCTGGTCATTGCGCTGGTCCTGGCGGGCTGCTGCGACTACCTGATGCGCGGTGCGCAGGTGTACCAGACCCTGCTGATCTGGCCCTACGCGGTGGCGCCGGTGGTGGCGGCGGTGCTGTGGTCGTTCATCTTCAACCCGACGCTGGGCATTCTCACCTACGTGCTGCGTTCCTGGTTCGGCTATCAGTGGAACCACATGCTCAACGGCAACCAGGCGATGACGCTGATCATCATCGCCTCGGGCTGGAAGCAAATTTCCTACAACTTCCTGTTCTTCCTGGCGGGCATGCAGGCGATTCCGAAGTCGCTGATCGAGGCTGCCGCGATCGACGGTGCCGGGCCGCTTAGACGCTTTGTGTCGGTGGTGCTGCCGCTGATCTCGCCGACCACTTTCTTCCTGCTCGTGGTGAACATCGTGTACGCCTTCTTCGACACTTTCGGCGTGATCGACGCCACCACTCAGGGCGGCCCGATGCAGGCCACACAGGTACTGGTGTTCAAGGTGTTTCACGATGGCTTCAAGGGTGGCGACCTGGGCGGCTCGGCGGCGCAGTCGGTGGTGCTGATGGTGATCGTGATGGCGCTGACCGTGGTGCAGTTCAGGTACATCGAGCGAAAGGTGCAGTACTGATGATCGAGAACCGTCCCGGCCTGAGGTTTTTTTGCCATGCCATGCTGCTGCTCAGCGTGGCGACGCTTGCGTTCCCGGTGTGGATTGCCTTTGTCGCCTCCACGCACACCGCCGAGCGGATGGTCATGGTGCCGATCCCGCTGTGGCCCGGCAGCGAGATGTGGAACAACTATCGCACGGTGCTGGTAGAAGGCGTGGCGGGTGCCAGCACGGCGCCGGTGGGCCGCATGATGTTCAACAGCCTGGTGATGGCGCTGTCGATTTCGGTGGGCAAGATCATCATCTCGCTGCTGTCTGCGTTTGCCATCGTGTACTTCCGCTTTCCGCTGCGCATGGTGTTCTTCTGGATGATCTTCATCACCCTGATGCTGCCGGTAGAGGTGCGCATCTTTCCGACCTACAAGGTGGTGTCGGACCTGCACATGATCAACACCTACGGCGGGCTGACGCTGCCGCTGATTGCCTCGGCCACGGCCACGTTTTTGTTTCGCCAGTTCTTCATGACCATCCCCGACGAGATGATGGAGGCGGCGCGCATGGACGGCGCCAGCGCCTTGCGCTTCTTCTGGGACGTGGTGCTGCCCTTGTCGCGCACCAATATGGCGGCGCTGTTCGTGATCCTGTTCATCTACGGATGGAACCAGTACCTGTGGCCGCTGCTTGTGACCACCGACGAGTCGATGTACACGGCGGTGATCGGTATCAAGCGCATGATCCCCGGCGGCGACGCCTCGGTCGACTGGAACCTGGTGATGTCCGCCGCGATGCTGGCCATGCTGCCGCCGGCGCTGGTGGTGATTGTGATGCAGAAATGGTTCGTCAAGGGCCTGATCGAGCAGGAGAAGTAGATGGCCGCGGTCTCCATTCGTGATGTGTACAAATCGTTCGGACCGGTCAAGGTAATCCAGGGCATTTCCATGGAAGTGAGCGACGGCGAGTTCGTGGTGATGGTCGGGCCCTCGGGCTGCGGCAAGTCCACGCTGCTGCGCATGATTGCCGGACTGGAGAGCATCAGCTCAGGCGAGATCGCGATTGGCGAACGCGTGGTGAACAAGGTCGAGCCCAAGGACCGCGACATCGCCATGGTGTTTCAGAACTACGCCCTGTACCCGCACAAGAGCGTGTACGACAACATGGCCTACGGCCTGAAGATCCGCGGCCTGCCCAAGGCCGAGATCGAGACACTGGTGCAGCGCGCCGCCGAAACGCTGGAGCTCTCTGCCCTGCTCAAGCGCTCGCCGCGCGAGCTCTCCGGCGGGCAGCGCCAGCGCGTGGCCATGGGGCGCGCGATCGTGCGCCAGCCGGCAGTGTTCCTGTTCGATGAGCCGCTGTCCAACCTCGACGCCAAGCTGCGCGTGCAGATGCGCGCCGAGTTGCAGGCGCTGCACCGCCGCCTGGGCACGACCACCCTGTACGTCACGCATGACCAGGTCGAGGCGATGACTCTGGCGCAACGCATGCTGGTCATGAACCAGGGCCGCACCGAGCAGATCGGCGCGCCACTGGAGGTGTACACGCGCCCGGCCACCACCTTCGTTGCCGGCTTCATCGGTTCGCCGCCGATGAACCTGATTCCCGGCCGGCTCGATGCCGAAGGCACGAACCTGCTCACGACCGAAGGCGAGCGCGTGCGCCTGCCGCGCGCCGTCCCGTCCGTGGCCGGGCGCGAGGTGCTGCTGGGCGTGCGGCCGGAGCATCTGGAGGTGTGCGCCGATGCGGCTGGCCTGCTCACGCCGCACATCAATTTCGTGGAACTGCTCGGCTCGGATTCGCTGGTGTACGGCTACCTTGGCGCGGACAAAAGGGGCGTGCGCCTGGCGGCGCGGCTGCATGCGGCCTCGACGATGGCGCACGACGGCGCCCTGCCCCTGAGCTTCGAGGCGCAGCACCTGCATCTGTTCGATCCGAAAGACGGTCGGCGCATCGAACCCTGAGGGAAAACCTCACGACGCACGTCGGCATCATTGGCGGCAGTCTTTTGGCACCACGCTGGCTACACTTTGTGCATGCCGAAATCCCCCTCGATGGAGTCCTGCCATGCCAGCTGCCCCGCCGCGTGATCCCACGCGTTGCCCCTTGTGCGGGCAAAGCAACCAGTGCGCTGGAGAACTGGAACGCGTGACCGGCATCAAGCAGCCGCCGTGCTGGTGCAACCAGGTCACTTTCTCCGCCGAATTGCTGTCAAGCATCCCGGAGTCCGCGCGCCGCAAGGCCTGTCTTTGTGCGGCCTGTGCCCAGACCAAGGCTCCCTGAGCCAGCTCGACCGCTGCTTGGCTCCCAGGCAGGCACCACTTTGCTATCGTTTTTATAGCTGCTTGCGCAATAGCTACGGTGGCTAGAGGCGAATTAAACATATATTTTCATCCTGCACTCCAAAACATTTCAATAATCCTTGTATAATTGCAGCATGGATAAATCAACGGCAAGCACCGTCTTCGAATCGCTGTCATCAGGCCTGCGCTTGGATATTTACCGGCTGCTGGTCAAGACCGGGCCACAAGGATTGGTGGCTGGAGAGATCGGGGCGGCGCTGGAAATACCGCCGACCAATCTGTCGTTTCACCTGAAGGCGCTCACGCATGCACAGCTGGTCTCGGTGGTGCAGGAAGGCCGTTTCCAGCGCTACCGCGCCAACCTGGCGCTGGTACAGGATTTGATTGCCTATTTGACCGCCGAGTGTTGCGCCGGGCATCCCGAGCAGTGCGCCGAGCTTTGTCAGCCTGTCAGTTGCCCGGAACTGGCACTCGGCCCAACCTCTTCCCCCTAATTCACTGATCAAAGCATGAACGTTCTTTTTTTGTGTACCGGCAATTCCTGCCGTTCGATCCTGGCAGAAGCCACCTTCAATCATCTGGCCCCGGCGGGATGGAAAGCCATGAGCGCCGGCAGCCAGCCCACCGGCGAGGTGCATCCGCGCTCGCTGGCCTTGCTGGCGGCCGAGGGCATCGGCACTGGCGGCTGCCACAGCAAGTCCTGGGACCACCTGCCACTGACACCCGACATCGTCGTCACAGTGTGCGCCAACGCTGCTGGCGAAACCTGCCCGGCCTATCTGGGGTCGGTGTTGCGCAGCCATTGGGGGGTGGAGGATCCGGCGCATGCCACCGGTACCGAGGCCGAAATCGACGCCGCCTTCATGGCCGCTTACCGCATCCTGCGCAGCCGCATTGAAGCCTTGCTGGCGTTGCCATTGGATGAGCTGCGGCACGACCCAAAGCGCCTCAAGGCGGAGCTGGATCGCATTGGCACGCAACAGCCTTGACCTTGACGTGAATTTTCAGGAGTTCCCAAATGAAAACGATACAAGTGTTTGATCCCGCCCTGTGTTGCAGCAGTGGCGTCTGTGGCGTGGATGTCGATCAGAAGCTGGTCAGCTTCGCGGCCGATGTGGACTGGGCCTGGCAAAACGGCGCCCGGATTGAGCGCTTCAATCTGGCGCAGCAGCCGATGGCTTTTGCCGAAAATGCCATTGTGAAAGGGCTGCTGGAGCGCTCGGGGGAAGGCGCCTTGCCGGTAACGCTGATTGACGGTGAAATGGCCCTGGCCGGGCGTTACCCGACTCGGGACGAGTTGCTGCGCTGGACCGATCAGGCCCAGGCTGCCACCGCAGCGCCGGTTGGGGCGCAGCCATCATCGGGCCGATGCTGCTCGGGTGGCCGCTGCTGCTGATCCGCAGGGGCGCTTTTACCAATTTGTCATTGCGAGCACAGCGCGGCAATCCATGCGCACCAAAGAGACCCCCATGAAATTCCTCGACCAGCCCCCGCGCTTTCTGTTCTTCACCGGCAAGGGCGGCGTCGGCAAAACCTCGATCGCCTGCGCCACTGCGCTTCAGTTGGCTGCGTCGGGCAAGCGCGTGCTGCTGGTCAGCACCGATCCGGCGTCCAACGTCGGACAGGTCTTCGGCATTGAGGTCGGCAACCACATCACGGCCATCCCGAAAGTGCCCAAGCTTTCCGCACTGGAAATCGATCCGCAAGCGGCCGCGCAGGCCTACCGCGACCGCATCGTCGGGCCGGTTCGCGGAGTGCTGCCCGATAGCGTAGTCAAAGGCATTGAAGAACAACTCTCCGGCGCCTGCACCACCGAGATCGCCGCCTTTGACGAGTTCACCGCCCTGCTGACCGAGGCGGCGCTGACGCAGGATTACGAGCACATTATTTTCGACACCGCGCCTACCGGCCATACGATCCGGCTGCTGCAATTGCCGGGCGCCTGGAGTGGCTTCCTGGAGGAGGGCAAGGGCGATGCCTCCTGTCTCGGCCCCTTGGCCGGTCTGGAGAAGCAGCGCGCGCAATACAAAGCCGCAGTGGACGCTTTGGCCGACCCCGAACGAACCCGTCTGGTGCTGGTGGCCCGTGCGCAGAAAGCCACCCTGCATGAAGCGGCCCGGACCCATGCCGAGCTCGCCGCGATTGGCCTGTCAAAACAGTTTCTGGTGATTAACGGCATTTTTCCGCCGGCCGAGGCCGCGCAGGATCCGTTGGCGGCCGCCATCTGCCAACGGGAACAGACCGCCCTGACCGGCATGCCGCTCACGCTGCAGACGCTGCCTGCCGACCGGATCCCGCTCAAGGCTTTCGACCTGGTGGGCCTGGACGCCTTGCGTCAATTGCTGGCCAGCAGCGTGCCGGTCACTGCGCTTGTGGCGCCTGAGGACCGCAAGATTGATGTCCCGTGCCTGTCCGAACTGGTGGATCAGATCGCCGCCGACGGCCGTGGCCTGGTGATGCTGATGGGCAAAGGCGGCGTCGGCAAAACCACCATGGCCGCGGCGGTCGCGGTGCGGCTCGCACAACTCGGATTGAGTGTGCACCTGAGCACCTCGGACCCGGCCGCGCATCTGGTCGAGACCCTGCACGGCACACTGGCGCACCTCACGGTGAGCCGCATCGACCCGCATGAGGTGACCGAGCAATACCGGGCGCAGGTGCTGGCCAGCAAAGGAGCCAAACTCGATGCCCCGGGCCGCGCCTTGCTGGAAGAAGACCTGCGCTCACCCTGCACCGAAGAGATTGCCGTGTTCCAGGCCTTCTCGCGCATCATCCGCGAGGCCGGCACAAAATTCGTGGTCATGGACACCGCGCCGACCGGCCATACGCTGCTGCTGCTGGACGCCACCGGTGCCTATCACCGCGACATCGTGCGCCAGATGGAAAGCACGCATCTGCACTTCACGACGCCGATGATGCAGTTGCAGGACCCGAAGCAGACCAAAGTGCTGCTGGTGACGCTGGCCGAAACCACGCCGGTGCTGGAGGCCGCCAGCCTGCAGGCCGATTTGAAACGCGCCGGCATCGAGCCCTGGGCCTGGATCATCAACAACAGCGTGGCCGCCAGCTCGATGAGCGCGCCGCTAACCTCGCCATTGCTGCGCCAGCGCGCCCACAACGAGCTGATTGAGATCGAGTCTGTCGCCACCCGGCATGCCCGCCGCTACGCCGTGGTTCCCTTGTTGAAGGACGAGCCGACTGGCGTGGACCGCCTGCTGCAAATCACGCGCAAGGGAGTTTGAGGTCATGCGTGTTCCAAATGAAACAAGTGCCGAGCAACCGGTGGGGAATTCGTCATTGCGAGCGCAACGCGGCAATCCAGAAGCCGTGGATTGCCGCGCTGCGCTCGCAATGACAGAAACAGAAGGGCAGCCTCGCGGGGACACATCCATGAGCGTGTTCGAGCGCTACCTGACGCTGTGGGTGTTCCTGTGCATCGTCGCCGGCATCGCGCTCGGCCAGCTGCTGCCCGGAGTGTTCCAGGCCATTGGCGGCATGGAGGTGGCCAAGGTCAACCTGCCGGTGGGCGTGCTGATCTGGGTCATGATCATTCCGATGCTGGTCAAGGTGGACTTTGGCGCGCTGCACGAGGTGCGCCAGCATGTGAAAGGGATTGGCGTGACCTTGTTCGTCAACTGGCTGGTCAAGCCCTTCACAATGGCCTTTCTTGGCTGGTTGTTTATCCGCCATCTGTTTGCGCCGCTGCTGCCGGCGGACCAGCTCGACAGTTACATCGCCGGCCTGATTCTGCTGGCAGCCGCGCCCTGCACCGCCATGGTGTTTGTCTGGAGCCGTCTCACCGGCGGCGACCCGCTGTTCACGCTGTCGCAAGTGGCGCTAAACGACAGCATCATGGTGATCGCCTTCGCGCCGCTGGTGGCGTTCTTGCTCGGCATCTCGGCCATCAGCGTGCCGTGGGCCACACTGCTGATCTCGGTCGGGCTGTACATCGTGATCCCGGTCATCCTGGCTCAACTGTGGCGCAAGGCACTGCTGGGCAAAGGACAAGAGGCCTTTGACGCCGCCATGGCAAAGATCGGCCCCTGGTCAATCGCCGCTTTGCTTGCCACGCTGGTGCTGCTGTTTGCGTTTCAGGGCGAGGCGATCCTGAAACAGCCGCTGGTGATTGGGCTGCTGGCAGTGCCGATTCTGATCCAGGTATTTTTCAACTCTGCGCTGGCCTACTGGCTGAACCGCGCGGTGGGTGAAAAGCACAACATCGCCTGCCCATCCGCCTTGATCGGTGCCTCCAACTTCTTCGAGCTGGCCGTCGCCGCGGCCATCAGCCTGTTCGGCTTCAACTCGGGCGCGGCGCTGGCCACAGTAGTGGGCGTATTGATCGAAGTGCCGGTCATGCTGCTGGTCGTCTGGGTCGTCAATAACTCCAGGGGCTGGTACCAGCGTTCACGTTAGCGCATCAGGCGTGCCTATAGCGTCGCGCCGGCCCGCGCCATTTTCAATGTAGCTGACGAGTTTTTTGTCCTCGCGGGAGGTATGCAGCGCAAACCAGCGAAACAGAAATTCGAACACCCTGTCCGGCGTCGTGCCGTCCAGAACGAGCTGGGACAATTTGTCATCAAGCTCCGCCAGCAGCGCCCTGTGCAATTGGGCATGCTGCTTTCGCTCTGGATAATGACACGCAGCCATGACTGCTTCTTCATTGACGAAGTGATATGCGGCGTAGTTGCTGATTTCCCTGAGTATTCGAACCAGATCGTCTTTCGATGCGCCCCGGGCGATTGACTCGTGAAAGTCGACAATCGATCCCAGAAAGAGTCGGTGCTCTCCATCGATCTTTTCATGGCCAAGCTCATATCTATGATCCCATTTGAGCATCATATCTATCCCGCCAGTAGTCCCAAACTAATTTGGAATTCGCAAGCCGTCATTTGTCTTGTCAACTTCGTGATGCGATATCATGTTCATTCTCGTACATGCTGATTGACTTGGCAAATGTTCCAAAATAATCTCAGGCTGAAAATCGGCCTGTATCTGGCCATCGCGCTTTCACCTGCGATGGTTTTGTTTCCCTTTTTAATCGTCAAGCACCAGCAGGACCACCTGCAAAACGAGATTGCCGGACATCTGACACAAATTTCGGAAGTCGTTGTCAAAAGTACCCGTTACGCCATGCTCCTGAACAAGCGTGACGTCGCTGAAAGGATCATTCAGGACATCGGAAAGCAGAAGGGCATTGAGCGCCTTCGGGTGATCAGCAAGGATGGCACGATCATTCATTCAAACCACCCGAGAGAAGTCGGGTATTCGGTTGATCAACAGGCTGAGCCCTGCGTTCAGTGCCATAAAACCAGCAAGCCTCTGGAGCGTGTCCCTGATGACTTGAGGTGGCGAATATCCGAAACGCCAGAGGGGCACAGACTGCTGGGTACCATGGCAGTGATACGCAACGAGCCGACCTGTTCTTCTGCATCCTGCCACGAGCATCCTGCCAGCCAGTCGGTGCTTGGCATCGTGGATATCGCCTATTCCCTCGATGACATAGACCAATCATTGAGTGGCCATCGTGCTTACCTGATCGGCATCTCGCTGGCCGTCATTCTGCTGGTGGCTGCCAGCGTCGCTGTATTGCTTCAGCGCCTGATATACCGTCCGCTTAAGGACCTGGAGTCGGGTGCCAAAAAGGTCTCGCTCGGAGCGCTTGACCAGGAAATTCCGGTGCGCAGCGATGACGAGTTCGGCCGCGTCGCGGGCTCGTTCAATCAAATGACGCTGGCGCTGAGAAAATCAATGCTGGCCATGGAAGAATTGGTGCAGACACTGGAATTGAAAGTCGAAAAGCGAACGCAGGAGCTTCTTGCCGCCAAGGCGGAGGTTGCGCAGGGAGAAAAACTGGCCTCGATCGGCGTGCTGGCGGCGGGAATCGCCCATGAATTGAATAATCCGTTAACCGGTGTCCTCACCTTCACCTCCCTGATGCGCAAGAAAGTGCCCAGTGGCAGCGAGGATGCCGAGGATCTGGACCTGGTGATTCGCGAAACCAAGCGATGTGCCAGCATCATCAAGCGACTGCTCGATTTCGCGCGGGAAAAGGTGCCGGTCAAGGGGTTTTTCAACCTCAATCATGTGATCGAGGACACGGTGCGTTTTGTCGAGCGACCGGCCTCTTTGCACAAGATCGAGATCACGATGGATCTTGATTCTGACTTGCCTCAAATCTGGGGCGATGCGGACCTGATCAAACAGGTCATCCTGAACGTTCTGGTCAACGCCCAGCAGGCGATTGAAGGTCCTGGCACGATTGCTGTGACAAGTCGCCCTTGCGTGGCCCCAACCCCTCCAAAACCTGAAGAAAAGACCTTGCAAATGATTGAAGTCGCCATTACAGACACCGGTTGCGGCATTCCGCAAGCCAATATGCAAAGGATCTTTGACCCCTTCTTCACGTCCAAGGAGGTGGGCAAGGGAACCGGACTGGGGCTATCGGTCAGTTATGGCATTATCAAAGCCCACGGTGGGGAGATCAAGGTCACAAGCGTCGTCGGGCAGGGAACCACTTTTCGCATCCTTCTTCCGGTCACGTCGCCGACCAGTGAAACTGAACGCAATGCAGGTGAGAAATCCCAATGAGCGCCAAAATTTTGATCGTTGACGACGAGGAAATTGTCATTCGCAGTTGCCGGCGCATTCTCAGCGACAGCATTTATGTCGTAGATTCCGCGCAGGACGGACAGGATGCCTTGAGGAAGGTTGACGAGACTGCGTATGATTTGGTGGTTCTCGACATCATGATGCCGGGCATCGATGGCCTTGAGGTGTTGCAGCAGGTGAAGGAAAGGTATCCGGACGTTGACGTCATCATGATGACCGGCCTGTCCGAGATCCAGACCGCCGTCAAGGCCATGAAACTGGGCGCGTTTGACTACCTGCCCAAACCCTTTGATCCTGATGAACTCAAGCAGGTGGTGGAGCGTGCGCTGGAACGACGACGCCTGATACAGGAGAACCGTAATCTCAAGAACGAAGTCGGCTCCAAATACCGCTTCGAGAACATCATCGGCTCCAGCCCACCGATGCAGGCGGTCTACGGCCTGATCGCCAAGTGCGCACCAACGAACAGCAGCGTATTGATCACCGGCGAGAGTGGTACCGGCAAGGAAATGATCGCCCGTGCCATCCACTACAACAGCCTGCGCAAGGACCAGCCATTTGTCACCGTCGATTGCAACACCCTCAGCGAAAATCTGCTGGAAAGTGAACTGTTTGGTCACACCAAGGGATC
This sequence comes from uncultured beta proteobacterium, assembly GCA_963810395.1. Taxonomy (GTDB): domain Bacteria; phylum Pseudomonadota; class Gammaproteobacteria; order Burkholderiales; family Burkholderiaceae_C; genus Rhodoferax. The sequence continues at coordinate 938,212 of CAWENC010000001.1, forward strand.
TTTTACCGGTGCCGTGGCAAACAAGCGCGGCATGTTCGATATCGCCAACAATGGCACACTTTTCCTTGATGAATTTGGCAATATCCCGCTGTCCATTCAGGCCAAACTGCTGCGTGTGATCCAGGAACATGAATTCAGGGCGGTTGGAAGTACCACCACCCAGAAAACCAACGTCAGATTGATCACCGCGACCAATAAGGATCTCAAGGCCATGGTTGCCGCGGGAACGTTCCGTGAAGATCTTTATTACCGTGTGAATGTCTTCCCGATCCACGCCCCAGCCCTGAGGGAACGACGCGACGACATCCCCGCCCTGGCCTTCCACTTCCTGAAGATTTTCTGCAATGAGCTGGAAAAGCCGGTGTCCGAAATATCGGAAGGCGCAATGAGCGCGCTGATCAACTACGACTGGCCCGGCAACGTGCGCGAGCTCGAAAACCCCATGCAACGGGCACTGATCCTTTCGTCTGACCATATCATCCGTCGGGCCCACCTGGTGAACATCCTCGACCCCTCGCCCCGACCGGATCTTGAGGTGCCAAGAACCAGTGATGATCTCAAGAGAGTGAAGAAAATCGCCAGAGAAAAATCGGTTGAGGAAATCGAGAAGCTGTTCGTTCAGGAGACGCTCAAGCGAAACGACTCAAACGTCACCCGCAGCGCCGAGGAAACCGGCATGCAGCGCGCCAATTTTCAGGCGCTGATGAAGAAATACAGCATTCGGGTCCGCGATACCGAGCACAATTCTGGCGAATCCTGATTTGCCCGGCCTGATGCCACGCAACGCGGCGCCGTGAACGCCTCGCCACAAGTTTTCTAGGAAGACCCGGCCGCTTTCGGCTCGTCTTCGATTTCCTCATATCCGGTAATCATGGCCTTGAAGTGCGCTGACGGTGTGTGTCCCAGACTGGCCAGGTAGACGTGCACGATGATGAATCCGCTGAACAGGATGAACAGCAGGACGTGCAGCGTATCGACCACACGCACGCCACCCAGCGTTTCCACCATGGCGGAAAAACGGGTGACATCCCACAACAACACACCGGTGAAGAACTGGATCGGCACCAGCAACATCATGATGATCTGGTACATCATGCTCTGCAAGGCGTTGAATTTGCGATAGGCGCTCGGATGATGCGGATTCGGATCGCCCCGGAAAATGCCGTAGCCATAGAACTGGATCTGGCGCATGCTGGCGCGGAAATACTTCGCCGGACTCAGCTCGGGGTGATAGACCTTGATCTTGTCGGTAAAAAGATAGAAGCCCAGCCAGATAAAGAAGTTGGCGATCAGCACAAAGCCAATCCAGTTATGCGCGACCACTGCGGTCCGGAAGGACACGACCTGAAACAGATCAAGATACCTGATCTGTAGCCCGGTGGCAATCAACAGCACAAATCCGATGGCGTTGGTCCAGTGCCAGATTCTGACCGGCAAGGGATTGATATACAGCTTGGACATGGTCATCTCCTGCTATTTTGAGGCATCGTCATCAGCGCGACGATCACCGGTTGAAGCCTGACTGTCGGCTTGACGAAGTGCGGAGGCTTTTTCGGCCTCGAGTTTCTCCCGCACACTTCTGAACAGTCGTTTGATCGTCATGTGCCCGAGCGGCACGCTGAGGGCGCCCAGCAAGACCAGCACCAGCAGGGTATCGAGCAGTTTGATCCGGGTGCTGCCGATGGCATAGAAGCCACGCACCGAATCCATCGACGTCAGGGAATTCAACACCTCTTTCTGGATGCCATGACGCAAGGGCCTGCCATCCGGGCCGGCGATCGTCAAGGTGACGCTCTGGAAGGCCGCAGCGCCCTGTTTGTGGCAGATGTTGCAGTCCTTGATGGCCCTGGACTTCTCGCTTAACTGATGCGCCTCGACGCCGGAACGCACCTCCAGGCGACCGCGCAAGACGGTCTTGCCATCACCGCCGTCCTGGTTGAATTCCTTCAGCAGGCTCCACAGCGCGCGCTCGTCCAGACCCATATCCTTGGCGTCGGCGGCATCGGTGCGTTGTTCAAACCTCGGCACGCCGGTTTTTTCCGCGACCTGGCGTTTTGCCGTGCCGTCATAGAGTCTGAGGTTGACCCGGCGTTGCGCGCCTGGCGCATGGCAGACCGGACAGGAGATGGCCTCGAAGTGCAGCGAAGTATTGGGCAACCAGTCCTTGTGCTGATCGACAGCCTCCTTGTGGCATGAAAGGCAGGTGTCCTTGACACCATCGCCCATCGAAGCCGCCTTCACCGCGTGGGCTTGATGGCAATTGGCACACAGGGGAGCGGATTTGCCTTTGGCAATGCGTTCCAGACCGTGCACATCCTTCGAATAGGCCTTGAAAATGTCCTCGTGACACCTGGCACAGGGCGTGGCAGTGATCGGCTGGCTGATCTTGGCGGAGAGCACGGTATGCGGATTGTGGCAATCGGAGCACATCGGCGCCTTCTTGCTGCCATCCTTGATCAAGGCCGCATGGACGCTGTCCTCATACTCGGTGAATTTCTTCTTGTGGCAGGTACGGCAAGTCTCCCGCATGGACAAGGAGAAATCGCGCTTGCTCTTGATCAGCTTCTTGTCCTTGCCATGGGTCTTGGCATCAATATCCGAATGGCAATCCTCGCAACTGGTCTCGTTGTGCATCGACTCGACATAGGCCTTGGTCGAGATCTGCAAGGAAAGGCTTTCTCCGCTCTCAAGCTTTTTTTCAAGGCCCTCCTTGTCATGGCATTTCAGGCATGCCAGTTCTTCTTTGGCCAGTGCGCCGCCTGCGGCGTGAGCGGCCGTGCCCGTCAGGGCGAACATCACCGCGGACAGGCAGGCCAGAATCAGGCTCTTTGGGCGTGACGACCGAATCACATCGCCCCATGTGCAGAAGTTTTTCACGGGAGTTTCCCTCTTATTGAATTCTTTCAGTCAAAATACCGCCAAGGGAAATTGTCTCCCTTGATCATGTCGGCGCACTTCCTGGCGGTAGAAATCATTGCCAGATTCGTGACCTAGCTCAATGAATCATTTCGCCGGCGACTTTTTCAAAAACGCCCGCCCTCCAACCCAGGCCAGCATGGCAATTCCAACGAACGGAAGTGCTACCGCGTAAGCCAGCCCGATAAATGGCGCCGCGAAGAAAAGGGCGACGTTCTTCAGCCGGTTTTCTTTGCCCGCCAATTCGGCATGCCCTTCTTCGACCGGACCAGCTTCCGGCTGCACCGCGCTTGCTGATGGCGTCTGGCTCAGTGCAATCGTGGCACTGTCCTCGATCATTTCCGGCGACAGGGGCTTGTTCAGAAAGGCCGTGACGCCTGCCGCCCTGGCTCTTTGCTCATTCGCCGCTGTGCCATAGCCGGTCACGATCACCACCGGCATCCAGGGCCGCTTTGCCTTGACCTGCCCGGCCAGCTCAACCCCGTCCATGCCAGGCATCTTGATGTCGGTGTAAACCAGGTCATACTCCTGCTCGCGCAGTTTTTCCAGCGCCTCCGCGGCATTCTGGGCATTGATGACAATGTAGCCCTTGTCCTGTGAGAGAACACGGTTGAAACTCTTGCCGACCACGGGGTCGTCATCGACGACCAACACCTTGCGTAACGCACTCATGCTATTTCTCCTTTATCAACTGGCTCCATTGGCAAAATTACCGGAGGCCCTGACATGATTCCCTGAATTACCGATCTCTAATGGATACATGGGCTCTGGGCTTTTTGATCGCAGCGCAGAGTCCACCGCTTGCGCAACATCGCGCCGCTTGCTGCGTTGATGACATCATCCGGCCCCACCGGCTTTGCAAGATAGTCGTAGGCACCCAGCGTTACCGCCTCCTTGGCGGATTCAACCGCCGGATAACCGGTAATGATGACAACTTCGCTCTCGGGCCATTTCTCCTTGATCGTCCTGAGAACCGTCATGCCATCCATCCCAGGCATGCGCAGATCCAGCAGAACGACATCGAACGGATGCTGACCCATCATTTGCAAGGCACCGTTACCGTCTGCCACGACATCCACGTTGCAGTGTTGCCCCGACAGGGCCCTGGCATAACTGAGGCGAACGACTTCTTCATCGTCTACTACCAAAATTTTGGCTTTCTCAATCATTTCGGGTACCTCTTGTTTTCGTGCTCGCTGCTATATAAGCAACCCTCGTGCCCGCTCCGGATATTTGCAAACAAGGCTTTATTAATCAATCACTTAGCGGGGTTGATGGGCGATTCTTCGTGGTCTCCGGGCCCTACTTCCAGCCATCCAAGTACAAATTTCATATACACATCTGGCGTGCGAAAACAATAATCACTCACCGAATCAACAAGATAGCTTGCTGCTGTAGAGATATTTTTCTTATACACAAGCCAGACCCTGGAGGCGTCTTCCGGCGCTACCGGATTGATCCAGATCATGGCAGCTCCACTTGGCGCTCAAGAGCACCTCAAAATCCGCGCAGAATGGCGCAAGCACTCCCTGTCTGCAGCCCTCCAGGACTCGATGGCTCGCGGGCGGCGTGGCGGTTTGCGTTCACCCCGAGGCAAACCCGGTGACGCGGCGCCGTACTGACTGAACACACGATCACTTTTTGAACAGGAAGACTCATGGCCAGCAGCAAGAAATACATTTATTCGTTTGACGAGGGCGACGGAAAAAACAAAATGCTTTTGGGCGGCAAAGGTGCCAATCTGTGTGAAATGACGCAGATTGGCCTGAATGTTCCGCCCGGCTTCATCGCCACCACCGACGCCTGTCATGCCTATCTGGAAAAAAACCGCTTGCCCGATGGGTTGATGGATGAAATCCGGCGCCATATGGCGGCACTGGAAAAGACGACCGGCAAAGGTTTTGGTGATGCCCGCAATCCGCTGCTAGTTTCGGTGCGTTCTGGCGCGGCGATGTCGATGCCCGGCATGATGGATACCATCCTCAACCTCGGCCTCAATGAGGCCTCGCTCCAGGGGCTGATCGCGCAAACCGGGAACCAGCGTTTCGCTTACGACGCCTATCGCCGCTTCATTCAGCTCTTCGGCAAGATCGCACTCAACATCGGCGACGAACTGTTTGACGAACGCATGGCCGCCATCAAGCGCAAATATGGCGCGCCGCTGGATGTCGACCTGAACACCGAGCACCTCAAGGAGTTGTCGGGCGAATTCCTGGCCATCATCAAACACCACACCGGCAAACCGTTTCCGCAAGACCCGTTCGAACAGCTGGAAATCGCGGTGGGCGCGGTGTTTCGTTCGTGGATGGGCAAACGTGCGGTGGACTATCGCAAACAATTCCGGGTCACCAAGGCGCAAGCCAGCGGAACCGCGGTGAGTATCTGCACCATGGTGTTTGGCAACATGGGCAATGATTCCGGAACCGGCGTCGGCTTCACGCGCAACCCCGGCACCGGCGAGAACCTGATCTACGGCGAGTATCTGGTCAACGCCCAGGGCGAGGACGTGGTGGCCGGCATACGCACACCCAAGGCGATCGCCGAGATGGAACAGGAAATGCCCGATATTCACCGCCAGTTGATCGCGCTGCGCAACCGGCTCGAGTCGCATTACCACGAGGTACAGGACTTTGAGTTCACCATCGAGAAGGGCATCCTCTACTGCCTGCAGACCCGAAGCGGCAAGATGAATGCCCGCGCCATGGTGCGCACTTCGGTGGAAATGTTTCAGGAAGGCTTGATTACCAAGGAGCGCGCGCTGCTGCGCACCGAGCCGGCCGTACTGGAGCAACTGCTGGTGCCGCAGCTAGCCCCGAATTTTCACGGCAAATCGCTGGCGCAAGGTCTGGCGGCCTCGCCAGGCGCTGCCTCCGGAAAGATTGTCTTCGATGCCGACACCGCCGAAGCACGCGGACGCGCGGGTGAAAAAATCATTCTGGTGCGCGAGGAAACCAAACCGGACGACATCCACGGCTTTTTCCAGGCACAAGGAATTTTGACCAGCCGGGGCGGCAAGACATCACACGCGGCGGTGGTGGCGCGCGGCATGGGCAAACCCTGTGTTTCCGGTTGCGAGCAGATCGTCATCAACGACCAGTTGCGCAGTGCCCGAATCGGCGACACCACCTTGCGTGAAGGCGATGTCATCACCATCGATGGCGGCACCGGCCACGTCTATGCCGGCGAAGTACCTACGGTCGAGGCCGAGTTCTCGGAAGAAATGAACACGCTGCTGGCATGGGCCGACGAGGTGGCTGTGCTTAAAGTGATGGGCAATGCGGACACCCCGGGTGATGCCCAGCGCGCCCGCGAATTTGGCGCCATGGGCATCGGCCTGTGCCGTACCGAGCGGATGTTCAACGCCACCGACCGGCTGCCCATCGTGCAGGAAATGATCCTCGCCGAAACGCTGGAAGAGCGTCAGTCGGCGCTGGACCGGCTTTTGCCGATTCAGCGGGCTGACTTCAAGGGCATCTTCAAGGCCATGAAGGGGCTGCCGGTGACCGTGCGGCTGCTCGATCCGCCAATGCATGAATTTTTGCCCACCGCCGCCCAGCTCGAACTCGAAATCGCCCATCTGCACCAATTGCGCGACACCATCAAGGCGCTCGAAGAGCTGCCCGACACCCTGCAACTGCTCAACCCGAAGCTGTATCAGCAATATGCCGATGGCCTGACCCCCTTGATGGGCGCGCTGGGCACCTTCAAGCAATCGCACATGGAGGACGAGGTCATTGCCAAGAAAGAAAAGATCCTGAAAAAGGTGCGCGCCCTGGCCGAAGTCAATCCGATGCTGGGTCACCGCGGTGTACGCCTGGGCATCACCTACCCGGAAATCTACTCGATGCAGATCCGGGCGATTCTGGAAGCCGCCGCGCTATGCGGGAAACAGGGGATTGAAATCTATCCCGAAATCATGGTGCCGCAGGTCGCCACGGTGGAAGAACTCAAGCGCATTCACAGTTACGTGCAGCGCATTCGCCAGGAGGTCAGGGCCACCCATGGCATCGATGTGCAATTCAAGTTTGGCTCGATGCTCGAAGTCGTGCGCGCCTGCATGCGCGCCGGGCGCATGGCAGAAATCGCCGAGTTTTTCTCCTTCGGCACCAATGACCTGAGTCAGGCGACGTTCTCGTTCAGCCGGGAGGATGCGGAAAACAAGTTCCTGCCGTTCTACAACGAGACCGGCATTCTGGAAGACAACCCGTTTGAAGTGCTGGACATCAAAGGCGTCGGGCAGCTGATGAAGATGGCGGTGCAGAATGGCCGCCAGACCAACCCGGACCTGAAAGTCGGCATCTGCGGCGAACATGGCGGGCATCCCGGTTCGATCCATTTTTGCCACCACATCAAACTCAACTATGTGTCCTGTTCCGGCCCGCGGGTGCCGATCGCGCGCCTGGCCGCGGCGCAGGCGAAGTTGCTGGAAGATCAGTACCGCGAACCGGTCTGATTCACGGGCGCATGTCGACGCCGTCGACGTTGACTTGCAGCCACCACTCCAGCAGCGCCAGGTGCCACAGCTTGCTGCCGTTGATGCGCGTGAAATGCGCCGGGGCTTCGGGCTCAGCTAATAGCTTGTCGACATAAGCACGCTGGTAGAGTCCGCGTTTGATGCAGGCGTCCGACATCAGGATGCCGCGCATCAGCTCCAGAAACTCGCCGCGCACGTATTTGAGCGCCGGCACCGGGAAATAGCCCTTGGGCCGGTCAATCACCGCGTCTGGAATCAGGCCGCGCGAGATCGCCTTGAGCGGAAACTTGCCACCTTCCCTGAGCTTGAGCTGAGGTGGCATTTTGGCTGCCAGCTGAACCAGTTCCTGATCCAGAAACGGCACCCGCACCTCCAGGCCCCAGGCCATCGGCATGTTGTCCACGCGTTTGACCGGGTCATCCACGATCAGCGTCGTGGCATCAAAGCGCCACACCTGGTCGAGAAAGGTGTCGGCCTGCGGTTTGGCCAGCTCAAGTGCCACCAACTCGGCCGTGACGTCGCTCACATGCCAGGCCGGCGCCATCATCTCCAGGTATTCGGCATGGTCGCGGTCGAAGTAGTGCCGGCTGAAGCGCTCCAGCGCCGAGCCCGCTTCAGCCTCCATTTTCGGGTACCAAAAATAGCCGCCAAACACCTCGTCGGCGCCCTGGCCCGACAGCACCACCTTGACGTCTTTCGACACCCGCTCGCTGAGCAGGTAGAACGCGATCACATCGTGACTGACCATCGGCTCGGTCATGGCGGCTACTGCCTCGGGCAGGCGGGCCAGCACCTCGCTGTTGGGGATTTTGTATTGCTGATGCCGGGTCTCGAAATGGTTGGCGATCAAGTCGGAGTATTCAAACTCATCGGCCTTTTCAGAGCCCGCGCCGACGTCTTCGAAACCGATCGAGAAGGTTCGCAAGTCCGGCACGTGGTCGGCCAGCAAACCCACCAGCAGGCTCGAATCCAGCCCGCCTGACAGCAGCACGCCCACCGGCACGTCGGCAGCGAGCCGGCGTCTCTCGACCGAGCGCACCAGCAACTCGCGCGTCGCCGCCAGCCACTCATTCTCTGTCATCGCTTGCGCTGGCCGGGTGGCGTCCAGGGTCCAATAACAGGTTTGCGCCTGCTGCCCGTCCGCCCCGAGCGACATGCTGGTGGCGGGCGGCAGCTTGCGCACACCCAGCAGCACGGTGCGCGGTGCCGGCACCACGGTGTGCAGCGTAAAGTGGTGGTGCAAGGCAATCGGGTCGAGCCGCGTATCAACGCCGCCGCCCGCCAGCAGCGCGGGCAGGCTCGACGCAAAGCGCAGTCGCTGGCCGTCCTGCGCCAAATACAGCGGCTTGATGCCAAAGCGGTCGCGCGCAAGAAAAAGACGGGAACTGCGCCGGTCCCAAATCGCAAACGCAAACATGCCGAGGAAGCGCTGCACGCACTGCTCGCCCCAAGCGTGGTAGGCCTTCAGAATGACTTCGCTGTCGCCCCCGGAAAAGAAGCTGTAGCCCAGCGTGATGAGCTCACTGCGCAGTTCACGGTAGTTGTAAATCGTGCCATTGAAGACCAGCGCCAGTTGCAGCGCCGCATCCACCATCGGTTGGTTGGCATGGGCCGACAGATCAATGATCGAGAGCCGCCGGTGCCCAAAGGCCAGCGGCCCGTCGTTGAAGCTGCCGGCGTGGTCCGGTCCGCGACGGGCCAGCTTTTCGGACATGCGACGAATCGCGGCCAGATCCGGCGCCGCACCGTCAAATCGCAATTCACCGCAGATGCCGCACATCGAAGCTATCGGTGTGGCGGCACCACGATCACCGGCGCAAAGCCGCCCCCCTGGGTGCGGAAATTGGTGGTCTGGCCGACATACATACGCGCCGCCAGCAATTGAACCACGCCGTTGTAGGTGTAGGCACGAAGGTCGAATTTGAGATCGGTCAGCACGCCGTCGACTTCGATCAGACGCTGGCCCGGCGGCACCAGCGCCTGTGCGACAAAATCACCCGCCAGAATCTCGCTCCAGACCCGGCGCGTCAACTTGTCACCGCGATAGGCGGCCTTGGCACCAAAGCCGGCAACCGGCTTGAAGAACAGCTGCCGGCGCTGTGCCCACAACTCGTCGGCGCGCTCGCTGGTCACGAGCTGAGTCAGCGGCACGCCGGCTTTCAGCAGGTGGCGGTCAGCCTTCGACGCGCCCCAGGTGGCCAGCAGCTCATCCTGGCTGAGCGCAATCAGGTTGCGCTTGTCGGCGTACAAGGCATGTGCGTGGGGGTGCGGCGTCAGAACCACGGCGCCGGCTTCATACGCAGTCTTCAGCGCCGAGTGCCCCGGCTCGATCAGGTAAAAATCAGTCAATCGGTTGTAGATCATGTCCACCGCCGTGCCCTGGTGCCAGAGCTTGCCATCACGCCATTCAAGTTCCGACGGATCGGCAACGCTGGCGGACACGCCATGACGCACGAATAGTTGCCTGAACAGCTCAAACTCAGGCGCCAGGTATTGCGCAGCCGGGTCGTCGTCCACGATCAGCACGTAGCGCAGGGCTGCATTGCCACGCTGGTGCTGCCACTCGGAAACAAACATGTCAAAAAATGTCTGTTCCAGGTTGTCGTGTTTTGGTTTTGGCGCAAAGGCCCAGTCCATTTCCTCGCAACAGGTCTCCTGGGCCCGCGCCAGCGCGACGTTGAGCAAGGCACCACCGGCATTGGTGTTGATCTCAATCAGTTGCGGCCCATCCGCGCCCAGATGAAAATCGTAACCCATGCAGGCCGCCAGCGGGCCGAAGGCATGCTGGGCAATGGCAGGTGCGCGCGCCAGGGCCAGCGCCTGATAAGCCGGCAAGGCGATCACGCGCTCGATGGCGGCAATCGTCGCCGTCATCTTCTGTTGCATCTCATCAGCGAGAAACACAACGGTCGACGAGAACAGATGCGGTCGCGTCTGCGAGATGTTGTGCATCATCCCTTTGAGGCTCGGGTCGCGCTCGATCTGCTCGCGCAGGCGGCTCTTGTTCAGCGTGCGGCAAAAACAGAACTGGTTCAGGGATTCGGCCGAACTGCGGGTCGGCGAGGGGGTGGCGTGTGCAATCGGGCTCATGCCTTCATCTTAGCCTGCAGCGGCAGGGGCAGGCTGCTGCCCACAAGACGGCATGACGGGTTCTTTCATGACTTGCAGCGTGACATGCGTGATCTCAAAGCGGTCATGCAGCTGCTGGGTGGCATTTTTCAGGAATGCATCATCTGCGTGTCCTTGCGGCATCACCAGATGCGCCGTCAGGGCGATGTGCGACGTGCCCATGGCCCAGATGTGCAGATCGTGCACCCGCGCCACGCCGGGCAGGGCCGCCAGGCAGTCTTGCACCGCTTGCGGGTCCACGCTGTCGGGCACGCCATCGAACAGCATGTGCAGCGACTGTTTGAAGAGATCCCAGGTACCCAGCAGGATCACGGCGGCAATTGCCAGACTGACCACCGGATCCAGCCAGACCCAGCCTCGCCAAAGCGTCAATGCCCCGGCGATCACCACGCCCGCAGACACCAGCGCATCTGCCGCCATGTGCATGAAAGCGCCACGAATGTTCAGGTCGCCTTTGCGCCCGCGCATGAACAGCAGCGCCGTAGCGGTGTTGATAAAGATGCCGACGCCGGCCACCAGCATGATGGTCACGCCCTGCGCCTGCACCAGACCCTGGCTTGAGAGCAGCCGTCCAATGGCTTCCCAGGCCAGGGCGCCCATGGCCACCAGAAGGAGAAGTGCATTGGCAAAAGCCGCCAGAATGGTGGCGCGCTTCCAGCCATAGGTTTTTCTGGCACTCGGGCGCAACCTGCCGGCCAGCGCACCGCCCCAGGCCAGTACCAGCCCGGCAACATCGCTGAGGTTGTGACCCGCATCGGCCAGCAAGGCCAGCGAGTTGATCTGCCAGCCGTAAAACGATTCGATCGCGACAAAGACGATGTTCAGCGCAATGCCGATGGCGAACGCCCGATTGAAATTGGCGGGCGCGTGATCGTGATCATGGTCGTGTCCCGCACTCACTGGCTTGCCCTCCCCGGTCGGCGCAGAGCCTGACTGAGTTGATCGGCCAGTTCGGCCCAGTCCGAGTCCTGCAACAAGGCTTCGCGCAGGAATGCGGCTTGCGCCGGCGTCCAGAAAGACGCCTGCGGCAGCTCGAGGTCTGCCGCCAGCGGCGTATGCGCCGCGATGAATTGCCGGATGCCCGGCTCATCCGTGGGCAGGCCCAGCTGGGCAAAGAGATCACTGAAATGATGTATTGGATTGTCCATCGTGTCTTTATAGCATTTCAAGTGCTTCGCCACGTTCTCCCGCCGCAGGATAAAGAGACCGCTGCAAGCCACGGCGGGAACTTGTCGTGGCTGGGTACGCCTGCCGGCGTTTGAGGGGAACGGTCGAGCCGGTGATGTCGGTGAAGACGCATCGGAACGGCAAAAGGCACAGTATCACGCATAATTTGTGAAAAATATGCCCCTAGCCCTTATGTAGATTGCGTGAGCAGCTATATAATTTATAGCATTTGCAGAGCGGGGAGTTCGGCTTGCCTGATGCCCTGGAGATTGCACGGCGTGAGGTCGTCACGGACTTTGACACTCAACTTCGAAGCACGCGGCAGGCAGGAGGTCGTTCAACAGCTTGTTGGCATGGGTGCAGCGGCGCCTATTCGGCGGCGGCTTCTTTGTCGATCCCGAGCTTGCGCATTTTTTCCCACAGGTTCTTGCGGCTGATGCCCAGCGAGTCGGCACAGGTTTGAATCTGCCACTGGCGGGCGTCCAGGGCTCGGACAATGAAATCGCGCTCGCACTCATTCAGATAATCACGCAGACTGCTGGCGACATCCTGCTGCCCGCTGAGTTGCGGAGCGGGGCGGTCGAACAGGATGTCATGCGAAATCGAGCGGCCGTCGCTCATCAGGCTGGCGCGTTCCAGGGCGTTTTTCAGCTCCCGGATATTGCCGGGCCAGGGGTAGGCCTTGAGCGCATGCTCTGCGGCCGGCGTCAATATGGGCGGCGCCCTGCCACTGACCGCGGCGATCTCGGCCAGCAGGGAACGCGCCAGCGGGAGAATGTCTTCCTGGCGCTCCCGCAACGGTGGAATGCGCAGCTCGACTACGTTGATGCGGTAATACAGGTCTTCGCGGAACGTCCCGCTGACAACGCGCTCTTGCAGAATCTGGTGAGTGGCGCAAATCAGGCGAATATTGACGGGAATCGGTGTTTCACCGCCGACGCGCACGATGCTGCGTTCCTGCAAGGCTCGCAGCAGTTTGACCTGCATGGACAGCGGCATGTCACCAATTTCGTCGAGAAAGAGAGTGCCGCCATCGGCTTGTTCAAAAACACCTTTCTTGGTTCGGCCGGCACCGGTGAAAGCCCCTTTTTCATAGCCGAAGAGTTCGGCTTCGAGCAGGCTCTCGGTCAGTGCGCCGCAGTTGACCGCGATAAACGGTCTGTCTCCGCCAGACAGCTGGTGCAGCGCTTGTGCGACTCGCTCCTTGCCAACGCCGGACTCGCCGGTGATCAGTACCGAGGCTGCACTCGATGCCAGACGTTGCAGCATGGCCTCAATCTGCCGCATGGCTGGCGACAGCCCCAGTCCACCAGGACCCAAGCTCCGCTCAGGTGCAAGCAGAGCCTGAATCTTGTCGATCAGCGCGTCCAGATCAAACGGTTTGGTGATGTAGTCGTGCGCCCCTTTTTTGAGCAAGCGCACGGCGGTGTCGATGTCGCCATGGCCGGTGATGAAGATGAATGGCGGCAGGCTGCCGCGTTCGGCCAGCAGCTGCTCGAACAGCGCATCGCCGGTGATGTCGGGCAGGCGGATGTCGCTGATGACCAGCGCATAGTCCTGCTGCAACAGCGCAGCCAGCGCGCCGCGTCCGTTGCGATGCCAGTCAAAGCTGATGTCTTCCAGGCAAAAGCGGTCGGCCAGCGATTCACCCATGAGGTCATCGTCTTCAATCAGACAGATTTGGCGTTGGGTTTGCATCGTTAAGGGTGTCCAGGGGGATGACTACGGTAAATCGGGTTGATTCGTCGCTTGATTCGGCGCTGATGGTACCGCCCAACTGCGTGACGATCTGATAACAAATCCAGAGACCCAGGCCGTTGCCGTTTGCCGAAAAACTGGTAAACGGCTCGAACAGACGCGTCAGCTGCTCTGGCGAAAGAGGCTTGCCGCTGTTTTCAACCTGCATGACGAGCTGCGACTCGCTGGCCAATACCCGCACCGTCACCTGGCCATCCCGACCAGCCGCCGAAATGGCGTTAAGCAATAGATTGATGAGCACCTGGCGCACCAGCGTTGAGGGCAGCGGCAAGGCGTCGGGCAATGTCGCCTCCCAGGACAAGCGCGTGCCCTGCTTGTTGGCCGCCGGGGTCACCAGGATGTGGACGTCGTCAAGGTCGGAAGCGCCAAGGGGGCGGCTTTTGACTTTGGCCTCAAGCAGCAACGCAGCGACAGTTTCGCGGATCTGGGAGAGGCCGCGTTCAAGCAGCGAAACCGTCTTCTGCGTGACCGGGTCCGGGTTGCCGTGACGTTTAAGCGTGCTGATGGCGTTGAGCATGCCACCCAGTGGATTGTTGATTTCGTGCGCAATGCTGGCGCTCAGACGACCGACCGCAGCCATGCGCTCGCTCTTGATCATTTCCTTCTCGAATTCGGCCTTTTCGTGCAACTTGGAAAACAGGGTTTCGTAGGCCAGAAAGAGCTGTCCCACCTCGTCCCGGTAGGGATACAGCGCCGGGTCGAGGGCTTCGAGGTTTCCGCTGCCGATACGGCGGATGCGCTCCGTCACCAGCCGCATCGGCAGCATCATGCGTCGGCCCCAGTAAAAGGTGATGGGCAGCAGTACCGCCAGTACCAGCAGCGTGATCCAGAGAGCGTGATTGAGCAAGCGTGAGAAACGCTGCCAGAGCAGGGACTTGTTGTAGGTGACGATCAGGGTACCGAGCCGCACGCCGTCGTTGGCAATGGGCACGGCAACGAAAATTCGTTCTGCGCCCTGCACCGCACGCGAAAAAATACCGGCATCGGGCGCCAGTGGCAGGTCACCGGCCAGGGCCTGATAGTCTGGGCCGAGCCGGGCCAGTTCACTGAGCACCGGATGCTCCTCCGGGCGCGATGAAACATAAACTTTTCTGTCGTTGTCGAGCACGATCAGGCTTTCGTGAAGCGCCGTTTCCGGGTGCGCCGAAAAAGGCAGAGAGACGATTTCGAAAGCACCCCAAACGTTGTCGTGCAGCAGTGCCGGAAACAAGGAGGGTGCCATGGTGCGCCCGATGTCCTCGGCGTTTTGCAGCAGATCCTGGTTGAGGTTGTCCCACGCTTGCACCACGAAAGAGGTGGAGACGGCCAGCGCGGTAGCCAGGATCAGCCCGCCCCCCCACAGCGGCAGCTTGAAACGCAGACTCAGATCGAACAGGCGCATCAGCGTTCGCCAGTGAGCCGCATCATCTCCGCCACCCGGTCGTAGAGTTTTGGCGACCCGGCGATGAAGCCGGTCAGATTCAGTCGCTCCAGCAGCCGACGGCCGTGCGTGTCGTTTTGCATATTCATCAAAACGTCTTGCACCAGCAGAAAATCGGCGTCCGGCACATTACTCTGGGCGACCAGCGGCGGAAAGCCGTACTCCTCTGATTTCCATGCGATGCGCGTTTTGGCGGTGATGTCCGGGCGCACTTTGTTCAACGCATCCCAGACGTAGCTGTCAACTGCCGCACCCTGGGCCAGTCCGACAGCGACCGCGTCAATCGCCTTGCGGTGCGACCAGGTAAAAAAAGTCCGCTTAAAGAAGCTTGCCGGATCCTGGCCACTTTGCTTGAGCTCAAAGCGCGGTACCAGATAACCGGTGTTCGAATACGGGTCGGCGTAGGCGAAGACGCGGCCCTTGAGATCGGCGACGCTGTGCGTCTGAAGGTCGCGCGCCGGAACGATCAGGTAGGAACGATAGGTCGGCTTGCCTTCATTGAGCGCCACGGCCAGCAGGCGCAACTCTTTCTTCAGCATCACGTAGGGGTAATCACAGATCCAGGCGAACTCGACCTTCTGTTGTTGCAGCAGGTCCATGGTGTCGCGGTAACGGTCGCGCTGCACAAACTCGACCGGGCGGTTCAGTCGGGCTTCCAGATAGTCCCGCCATTCGGCCAGCAAGGCGTGCTGGTCGTGCAGGAAAGCCGGTGTCATGGCAAAGCGAATGGTTCGTGCGTCTTTGCCACCCAGTGCGCTGAGGCACGATGCCCCTAGCCAGATGGCGAGGAGTATGAGTTTGAGAATCTTCGACATCCTGTTTCCTCGTTACCAGACGGTGACATTGATCGGCTCAGAGGCTTTTCAGGTTACCTGCAGGTAACGTCATGCTGGGCATTTTTCAGCAAGCGCTGGAGACCAAGCCGGCTGGTTGAAAACGCAGTCAATTTTAACGGCTTCGATGGCCGGTGAAGCGCTATCTGTGCCGGTTCCGATTGAATGGTTCGAGTCGGTGGTATTCACCTGTTACCAAGGGGTAACGAACAAGCCAAGGAGCCAGGGGGCACCTACTGCTCTCGAATGGCGCCTGTTGAGTCCGCATACAGGACCTGTTCTCCTCTGAAAGGGCGAGCTGAGTGACCCATTTCAGTGCTTTAGGTCAAAGGCGCGGCTAGGGGCTTTTTGATCGTGGCGCGAAGCTTGCTGAGAAAACCTTGGTCAGATCGAATTCGAGCGTATGCAGTTACGTCCAGCGGCGAAGCGGTCGACCATCAAATCAGGAGCATGTTATGAGGCTGACGAGACGAATTTTCATCATGGCGTCGGGTATTTCCGCCGGATCGCTGGTTACCGGCTGCACCGTGGTGCCCGCGGCACCTGTGACCAGCGCATTCACGCCCCGCAAGGCCAGGCCCAGCAGCCCCGCCGTAGGTGACTGGGTGGCCAGCACCTGCCAAGGTTGCACGCAGTGGTGTGCGATCCAGATCTTTGTGCAAGGGGGTCGTGCTACACGAGTTCGCGGCAACCCGCTGTCCAAGACGAATCACGGCTATGTCTGCCCACGCGGCCACCTGATTCCGCAGCAGATGTACGACCCGGACCGCATCAAGACGCCGATGAAGCGCACCAACCCGCTCAAGGGCCGTGGCATTGATCCGAAGTTTGTACCTATCAGTTGGGACGAAGCACTCAACACCGTGGCAGACAAGATGATGGAGTTGCGCACGGCGAAGGAGACGCACAAGCTTCTTTACATGCGTGGCCGCTATTCGCCCACCTCCACCGAGCTGCTTTACGGCACATTGCCCAAGATCTTTGGCACCGGCAACTATTTTTCGCACAGCGCAATCTGCGCCGAGGCCGAAAAGATGGGCCCTGGACTGACGCAGGGCTTCTTCGCCTACCGTGACTACGATCTGCCCCATACCAATTGCCTGGTGGCTTGGGGTTGCGATCCGCTGGCGTCCAACCGCATGGTGCCCAACATGCAGAACCAGTTCGCGGGCATTGTCAAGCGCGGCACCGTGATCGCCGTCGACCCCCGGCTGTCCAACGTGGCCGCGAAGGCGCACGAGTGGCTGCCGATCAACCCCGGTACGGATGGCGCGCTGGCTGGCGCCATCGCGCACGTGTTGCTGACCGAAGGCCTGTGGAATCGCGAGTTTGTGGGCGACTTCAAGGACGGCAAGAATTTGTTTGTGGCTGGCAAGACAGTGGACGAGGCAGCGTTTGTCGAGAAGGAAACCTACGGCTTGGTCAAATGGTGGAATCTAGAACTCAAGAACCAGACGCCAGCCTGGGGTGAAAGAGAGTCTCTGATTCCGGCGGCACAGATCGTGCGCGTGGCCCGTGCCATGGGCAAGGCCGCTCCCAAGACCGTGGTCTACATGGGTCCTGGAGTGGCCATGACGCCGCGCGGCACTTACGCAGCCATGGCTGTCTATGCGCTCAACGGGCTGCTGGGATCCATCGACGTCGAAGGCGGGGTCTGGCAAAGCGCCAGCAGCCCACCGTTGGCCAAGTTCCCTGGTTTCGACAAGTACGTGGATGAATTGGCCAAGGCCGGTGGCCATGGCAAGAAGCTCGACGGCCGTGGCACCAAGGACATGCCAGCCATGATGAACGCCAAGCCCGGCAGCGGCGTGGTGACCAACAACGTGGCCAACGGCATGCTGAAGGATCCGGGCGCGGTGAAAGTGATGATTTCCACTTGGTCCAATTTCGCCTTCTCCGCCACCGGGGCGCAACGCTGGGAAAAAGCCCTGGCCGCCGTGCCGTTCTTTGTACACATGGTGCCCAATGCGTCGGAGATGACGCAGTTTGCCGACATTGTGCTGCCCTCCACCTTCAACTCGGCCGAGGGTTGGTCGATTGTCACCAACATGGGCAACGGTTACGCCTACGCTTCGATACAGCAAGGCGCCGTCAAGCGACTGTGGGATGTCAAGCAGGAAGAAACTGAAGTGATGTGGCTGCTGGCCGAGAAGCTCAAGGCCAAGGGTTTTGCCAACCTGTTCGATTACTATGCCAAGGAATTCAAGGATCCGGAGACCGGCAAGGCGCCCACCAGCGCGCTGGAATTCAGCGAAATCGCCGCCAAAATGACCAGTGCACCGATCTGGCAGGCCAAGGACGCACTCAAGGGCGATGCACCCATCGTTGGTTGGGCGGACTTCAAGAAGAAAGGCATGTTCAGTGGCGCCAAGTACACGCTCAAAAAGGGATGGGGCGGCAAGTTCAACACGCCAACGAAGAAGTTCGAGTTTTACAGCGAGTCACTCAAGACGGGGTTGTTGGAGCATGCCAAGAAGTACGACACCAACGTCGACGACATCCTGACGGTCAGCGGCTATCTGGCGCGCGGCGAGGTCGCCTTTGTGCCGCACTACGAGCCGGTCAAACGCCATGGCAGCATGGCCGACTATCCGCTCACGTTCATTGACTACAAATCGCGTCTGAACCGCGAGGGCCGTTCCCAGAATCTGCCCTGGTATCAGGAATTCAAGAAGGTCGATCCGGGCGACGTGTCCTGGAGTGACGTGGTCAAGATGAATCCGATCGATGGCGCCAAGCTGGGCCTCAAAAGCGGCGATACCGTGAAGATCACTTCGGTAAGCGGGACGATCTCCTGCCAGCTCAAGTTGTGGGAGGGCGTGCGCCCCGGCACGGTGGCCAAATGCTACGGTCAAGGGCATTGGGCGTATGGCCGTGTGGCGGCCAAGGATTACGCCAAGGCCGCGCCCAACGGTGGCAACAACAACGAAATCCTGGTCGATGACTACGACCGGCTGAGCGGTGCGACCGCCCGCAACGGCGGCTTCACCGGCGTGCGGATTCAAAAAGCCTGATCGCCCACAACCAGCTACAGGAGTAATACATCATGTCAAGACTTGGAATGGTCATCGACCTCGCAAAATGCAACGGTTGCGGCGCCTGCGCCTTTGCCTGCAAGACCGAAAACAATACCCGGGATCGCGCCAATGCGCAGAGTTTCAACTGGGCCGACTTCCTGATGCGCACCGAGGGCAAGTTCCCCAACACCAGGCACTTTGTGATGCCGGTGTTGTGCAACCACTGCACCGAAGCGCCCTGCGTCGCGAAATGCCCTGGTAATCCAAAGAAGGCAGGCCCGGGCAATCCATACAAGGCGCTGTTCAAGACGCCCGAAGGCATTACCTTGCACGATCCGGCGCTGTGCGTAGGGTGCCGGGAATGCCAGACCAATTGCCCCTACAGCCACGAGAAACTCGACGCATCCAGTCTGGATGGCGGCAGCTACAGCGTGATCAGCTTCAACGCCATGGATGAGCCCACCCAGCCGCGCTGGGCCGACAAGACCTCGGCCATCCCGGGTTGCACCGCTTCGGGCGCCGAAGTGGCAACTCTGGCAGGTGCCATGCCGCCCATGTTGAATGCATGGAAGGGCGGCGACCTGCAGCCCGTGCGCACGGACAACGTGGTCGAGAAATGCACCTTCTGCTACCACCGCGTGCAGAGCGGTCTACAGCCAGCTTGTGTCGAAGTCTGCGCGTCCAAGGCGCGCATCTTTGGCGATCAGGACGATCCTGACAGCCAGATTTCGCAGATCCTTAAGAATGAAAAATCCTTTCGTTTGCTGGAAGAAAAGGGCACGAAGCCCAACGTGCATTACATTGGCAAGTACAGCCCCCGAGCTTGAATTTGCTCGGCACCAAGCGTCTCGGGGCCGGCTTGACCGGCCCCCTTTTTTTGTTCAAGGAGTAACGATGTCCGACTATGACCCCGACGACGCCACCGCACGCGCGGACCTGTGCCGTTTCCTGTCCGCCTGCTATTACGAGCCGGCGCCGGAATTTGCCGAGGAGAAGTTGTTCCACTCCATGATGGTGGCCGCCAGGCGCATTCATCCCGAACTGGCCGAACACGCGCGAAAACTGAGCGAGGCCTTTGACAGGCAAGACCTGCAGACCCTGCTGGTGGACTACACGCGTCTGTTTCTCGGTCCGTTGCAAGCGCTCGCCAGTCCCTATGGCTCGTCCTGGCTTGGCACGCCTGCAAAGACCGAGGACAATCCGCCCCCGGCCGTGCTCGGGCTGTACAGCGAAGGCGGGTTTGAGTTTGATGCGGAGTTCATGGAACTGCCAGACCATGTGGCGGTAGAGTTGGAGTTCTTGTACTTGCTCATCTTTACGAAGAACCAGGCCGTCAAGGCTGGCAGGATGGACGACGCGTCAGCCACAGAATTGTTGCAGCAACGCTTTCTGGGCGAGCACCTTGGCGTCTGGAGTGAACCCTTCACAGAAGCGGTTGTGGTTGGCGCCGGGACCGCGTTTTACCGTGAGCTAGCTGAGTTCACTGAACGCTTCGTGCGCATGGAATCGGATGCTGCGACAGTGCACTGACCGACAGTTCATCAACCGGAAATGTGGGAGGCACCCATGAAAATCTTTGGTATCACCGGACATTCCGGCATGGGCAAAACCACACTGCTTGAGCGACTGGTACCAGCAATCACCGAACGCGGACTGTTGGCGTCCTTGATCAAGCACAGCCACAAGAAGAACATTGACATCGACCGGCCCGGCAAGGATTCGTTTCGCCTGCGGGAGGCGGGCTGCCAGGAGGTGCTGCTGCTGGGCAACGACCGCTGGGCGCTGATGCACGAACTGCGCGGAGCGTCTGAGCCGTCTCTGGATTACCTGCTGGACCGGATGCAGCAGTGCGATCTGGTGTTGATTGAAGGATTCAAGCACGGCGCCTTCCCGAAACTGGAAGTCTGGCGTGCGTCAGTCGGCCAGCCGACGCTGTGGCCCGACTGGCCTGGCATTGTCGCAATCGCCAGTGACAGACCGCCGACGGCGCCGGCACAACAAAGCGTGACGCCGGGTCTGGCCCAACTGGACTTGGCCGATATCGCATCGATTGCGGCGTTCGTGCTCTCGCACGCTGTCGCACGTTGACTCGGTCCTGAGCTTTCCACCTAGGCCTTGCGATCACAGCGAAACACGCTGTCCTGGTCGAGATAGAACTCGCAGTGTGTGGTCAACGCGCTCTTGAGACGACGCCGCGCGCGGTGAATCCTGATCTTTGCCGTGGCCACGGAGCAGTCGCAAATCTCGGCTGTTTGTTCGGCTGAAAGCCCCTCAAGATCGTGCAGGATAAGCGCCGCACGGTAGCTGTCGGGCAAGCTGTCGATGACGTCGCGGATGCAGTCGTTCATTTCGCCCACAACCATTTGTTCATCAATGGCTGGCTCCGGGTCGATCGGTTCCTCGACCTCGTCCAGTTCAACGATGCGCGTCCTTCGGTCAGGCTGGCGCAGATAGTCGGCAGCGACCCGGTTGGCGACGGAAAAAACCCAGGTCTTGATTGATGAACGCCCAGCAAAGAAAGCAAGCCCCTTGTGCACACGCATCAGGGTTTCCTGCGACAGGTCTTCAGCCACTGCAGGGTCTCCGACGTACCTCTCCAGGTAGCGCCGGAGCGGCTCTGCCATTTCGCCAGCGATGTCCCGGAACGTGGCTTGTACTGTTACGTCCTTCATTTCATGCTCCTGATACGATGCTACGCCGCCAAACCAGGCGGCGCAGACGCATTGTCAAACACCGGGTCAGCTGCAGCCGCATCCGGCTCTGGTCGCAGGATTGACTTCCGGCTTGTATTCCGAAGCCTTCGGGGTGCTGGCAGACTGGCTGAGAGCGCTACAGGTGGCCATCATTTTGGACATCATTCCGGTCGCGTCCGCCTCTGCCACCGATGGCAGCAGGTTCAGCGCCGTCTGTAGCGTCTTGCGGGCCGGAACCTGACGAATCTTGTCCGCGTGCAGAATCGCCGCGTGGATTTCCAGGTCGCTCAGACCGGCTTTTCGGGATTCGGGAATGTGGAACTCGACGCAGGGTACGCAATTGCTGCCCATGGCCGCGCCCAGGGCCACCAGTTCACGGTCACGGGGGGATAAATCACTCATGATGTTTTCCTATTGGTTTCGGTTGATATGCAAGGGATGATTTTTTCCTCATCCGCTCACTTAGACGGATTTCCCGTCCAAAGGGATACACCTGTCGCAACGGAAACCATGCAACTCTCAGTATGGATAGAGCGTCACTCAGCGTGGCTTGGCGCCGCGGACGAAGCCGCTGACAAACTTGCCGTCGAGTTGCTGCGCCAGTTGCTGGAGGTCCGCACCCTGGCCCGCCAGAAAGTCCTTCGCATCGTCGATGCTGTAGACACGGGTGATTTCAATGCCGGTGTTCTCGAACCCGGCACTGGCAAGTTTCGCCAGGTAGTCCTGATCGGACAAGGCACCGGCCACGCAGCCAACCCAGAGCTCCATGCTTTTGCGAATCGCCGGCGGCACCTCGCCGCGTACCACAACATCAGAAACGGCAAAGCGCCCGCCGGGTTTGAGCACCCGGAATGCTTCCTTTAGTACCCGGTCCTTGTCGCCCGAGAGATTGATGACGCAATTGGAGATGACGACATCAACCGAGTTGTCCGGCAGTGGAATGTCCTCGATCTCGCCCTTAAGAAAGTGCACGTTGGTCAGGCCGCTCTTGCGCTTGTTTTCTTCTGCCAATGCCAGCATCTGGTCGGTCATGTCCAGGCCGAAGGCCTTGCCGCTGGGGCCGACGCGCTTGGCCGAAAGCAGCACGTCAATGCCGCCGCCAGACCCCAGGTCGAGCACGGTTTCACCGGCTTTGAGTTCGGCCAGCGCAGTGGGGTTGCCGCAGCCCAGCGATGCCATCAGCGCCTTCTCGGGCACTTCGCCAGATTGCAAAGCGTCGTACAAGTTTGACGTGATGGGATCGGAGCCACCGCTGCTTGCACCGCTACAGCAACTGCCCGTTGTGCCCTGCGCCACTCGCGTCGCGGCCTGCCCGTATTTCTGTTTCACAATCTCTTTGACATTGCCGTTTGTGTTCATCGTGATCTCTTTGAAGTTAGCTGTAGCAGACCTGGGTCCGCAATTCGATGGCCTGCTGGTGGCTGCAAAAGTTGGCGTGCAGCAAGCGCTGTTTGTTGCTGATTCGGGGAATTTCATAAAGCTATGTCCTTAGTTAAGTGGTGTTTATGGTTAGCATGATTTCGATTACCTGATGCTTTCGTCACGATCAGCGGGAGGTCTTGCGAACCGGAGCGCGAACGGCGACGCCCTGGCAGCAGTTCAATTGGACAAACTGCAGCATTTCATTGAGTGCCGGGTAATTTGCTTTGCAGCGAACCGCGCGCCCTTCTTTTTCCTGCGTGACCAGATCGGCCTGCACCAGTTCGCGCAGGTGAAATGCCAAGGTAGAGGCGGGACGCTCCAGCGCCGACTGCAGCTCGCCGATGGTCAGCCCCGAGGGACCCGATTGCACGAGAAGCTGAAAAAGCTCAAGGCGGTTTTCGTGGCCCAGGCTGGCCAGACGTTTGGCGATAGTTGCGACACTCATATTTGCACTATATACCTACTTTTATAGTTATGTCAAATCCGGATTGCACTCACTCACCGACGTCCACCTCCCCTCAGATACTGATGGCAAGACGTTTCATTTTTTCCCACAGCGTCTTGCGGGAAATGCCCAGCATTTCAGCGGTCTTGCCGACACTGCTTTCGCACCGCGTCAAGGCCTTGCGTATGTGCACCCGCTCCGCATCTTCGACAACGGCGTGAAGCGTCAGCAAACCTTGCGAATTGGCGTCGGTCATCGCGGCGCCCCCGGAGGCGCCGAGCTTGCTTGACACCGGCACTGCCAGCACGCCTTCATCACTCATGACCACCGCCTGTTCCAGATAGGCGCGCAGCTCGCGGATGTTGCCGCGCCAATTGCGCGCCATCAGGTCACGCAGGAACAGCTCCGACATGGTGATCGGAATGCCTTGTTCGGACGTGATCTGCTGCAGGATCAGTTGCGTCAGCCAGCGGATGTCTTCCGGCCGGTCACGCAAGGGCGGTATCTCGATACGGATCACGGCCAGGCGATAAAACAGATCTTCGCGAAACTTGCCGGCCAGCATGTCGGCGTACAAGTCGCGGTTGGTGGCCGCGATGATGCGGAAGTCGCTGTGCGTGGTGCGCTCGGAGCCGAGCCTGAAAAAGCAGCGCTCCTGCAATACCCGCAACAGCTTGGCCTGCATGCTGGCGGGCAAATCCCCGACTTCGTCCAGAAACAACGTGCCGCCGTGAGCCCGTTCGACAAACCCCTTGTGGGCGCGCTGCGCGCCCGTGAAAGCGCCTTTTTCGTAGCCAAAAAATTCTGCTTCCATCATGGATTCTGGCACCGCGGCACAGTTCACCGGAACAAAGTCTCCTTTCTTGCTGCGAGGGTCCAGGCTGTGGATCATTTGCGCCACGACTTCCTTGCCTACGCCCGACTCACCCATGATCAGGACGGAGGTCTTTTGGCGCGCCAACTTGCGCACCAGTTCCTCCACGCGACGCATGGCAGGCGAGATGCCGAGCACCGCCTGTGCCGGAGCTCGCGTGCTCGTCGCAACCGCGTCCAGCACCATCGACACCAGTTTTTCAATGTCAAACGGCTTTGTCAGATATTCACGCGCACCGGCTTGCAGCGCGCTAACCGCGTCGTTGACGCTGCCATAGCCGGTCAGAAAGAACCATGGCAGCAAGCGATATGCCGGCGGCAGTTGGGTGAACCACTCGGTCACCAAGCCATCGGGCAGGCGCACGTCGCTAACCACGGCACCCCAGGTCTGATCGATCTGGAGCTGCGCCTCCGCCAGGCGGCGAAACCACACGACCTTGACGCCCTCGAGCTCAAATCGCTGCACCAGCGACTCGCCCAGAATGAGGTCGTCTTCAATCAGCAGTAAATTTCTTGTCGTCATGATGGGTTCGGTTGGGAAGCCAGAAGCTCAGGCGGGTACAAAAGGGCGGGACGACGGCCTCAGGCGCCGTGGCCGCGAAGCCGCCACCATAGCGCACTGCGAATTCCTGGCAAATCCATAGCCCGAAACCGTGCGGATCGTTGCCGTCTTCAGCTCGCAGGCGCTGCTGCAATTCTTCGCCGGACATGATTTGTCCGGTATTGCTTACCGTGAATCGGACTTCCTGTGCATCGGAGTTCAGGGCCGCATGCACCTGACCGCCGTCACCTGCCGCCTTGATGGCGTTGAGCAGCAAATTGAGCATGACCTGCCGAAATGCGGATGAAGGGACGCACAA
Organism: uncultured beta proteobacterium; assembly: GCA_963810395.1. Lineage (GTDB taxonomy): Bacteria > Pseudomonadota > Gammaproteobacteria > Burkholderiales > Burkholderiaceae_C > Rhodoferax. Next base: position 963,219 of record CAWENC010000001.1, read on the forward strand.
TTGCGCTTTGAATTCACGCTCAGAAGTGACCGAGACGCTGTGCAGGGTGGCGGTGGCCCGCGCCAGGGTAATGACATCGTCCAGGTCGCTCGGACTCATGCAGCGATCCTCCACCCGGGCCTGCGGCAGCAGGGCGGCCGTCATGGTGCCGATCTGATTCAAGCCGCGTTCGATCAGGTCCACTGCGCGCAGTCGCGTGTCCGGGGCCTCGCCGTGCAGGCGCAGTGTGTGCGTCGCGGTCAGCAAACCGGCCAGCGGGTTGTTGATCTCATGCGCAACCGCAGCCGTGATGCGGCCGATTGCAGCCAAGCGCTCGGCGGACAACGCACGTTGCTCGTTGGCTTGTCGTATCGACATTTCCGACATCAATCGTCGCACCGCCCCGGCAATGCGACTGAGTTCCGGATCGCCCACCTGCGGTATGAGTTTCTGCAATATTGCCAGATCCACACGACCAATCAGTGCGATGCTGCCAGCGATCTGAGCGACCGGTCGCGCCATGCGGCGGCCCGCCAGCCAGCCTAGCGGCACCAACACGATGACAGCCAGCGCCGCCCCGATCAACGCCGGTGTGGCCAGCGCGGCCCAGTCCGGCGCGAACGCGGCGGCATCCACTTCCGCCAACACGAACCCTATGACTTTCTCATCGTCGCTGAGAATCGGTTGGATCAGGGCCAGACTGCCGTCTCCGGCATCCAGCGTCCGGGCCGACGGCACATCTTTGGCGAGGGGCAGCAGGCGTCCGTTGACGGCAACGCCCAAAGCCTGCTCGCCGGTCGGCAGACGTTGCGGGTCGGACCCCGCCAGGAAACGTCCATCGGCATCCAGAATAGCAGCGCGGGCGTAACCCTTGCCGACATCCGGCAGCAGTGCCACCGTGTTTCTCAACAATGCAAACGCGCGCCAGGTGTCCTCGGCCACCAGCAGCGGTCGTCCCTGGGCCACCAACAACTCCATCGCGCGCTGGACGGTGGCGACGATCTCCTGGCGGGCGGTGCGCGCCGATATTTGGGCCGCCACCGCGCTCACCAACAAAACCGACAGGGTCACTGCCAGCGCCAGGCCGAGCGGTATCTGGATGCGATAAGGCAAACGAGGCAACATGATGCTCAGGTCCGCGCTGGATTCACGCTGGCGGCCAGCGTCCTGATGGAGTCAAAAAGCGCTGGCGCCGCGCTTGAAAAGCCGTTCAGGTTCAGCGCACGCAGCAACTCTTTTCCCGAAGGATCGTCCTGCATCGTCAGCAGAGCTCGCCCCAGAGTCGACAGCGCACCGTTTTTGTCGCCGGCCCTGACCACAATGGGCGGGAAGGCATAGAAGTCGGACTTCCAGATCACCTCGGTATTCGCCACTGAAGCCATTCTCTGCAATTGCATGGTTTCCCATACGTAACCATCGATACAACCTGCATTCGCCAGTCCGCTGGCCACCGCCTCCGCCACGTTGCGATGGCTATGGGCAAAGAATGTGCGCCGCAAGTCACGCTCGCGTAGCCCGGCGGCACGCAGTTGCGCCTGGGCCACCAGCCAGCCTGAGTTTGACAGCGGGTCGGAATAAGCCAGGACCCGGTGTTTCAAATCACTCCAGCCATTGAGATCGCGTGCGCCGCCCCGGGTACGGATCAGGTAGGACTGATACCGGGGCTCACCCTGGTACAGGGGCACCGCCAGCAACTGCAATTGGGGTTGGTAACGAACATAGGGGTAGCCACAAATCCACGCGGCATCAAGTTGTTCGGAAAACAGCAGGTCAAGAATCGACTGATACGACTCGCGCGCCACAAAGATCACCGGAACACCGACGCGCAGGGACAGGTATTCGCTCCAGCGCGCGAGGAACGCAGCTTGATCTGCCAGGATCACCGCCGTCAACCCGATGCGCAACTGCGACGCAACTGCAATGGCGCTGGTACCGAGCAGAGTCAAACCCAGCGCGGCACCAAAGTCAACAAAATCTCTGCGTTTCATTCAACGGTCTCAACGGTTCAAGTGGCAAGTGTTTAGTAGATTACGTTTTCGTAACATTTGCCCTCCGTAGAAACCCGCATCGCGTTACGTTTTAGTAACACTCAAATTCCATTGGTGCGGGCGAGGAACGCCATGACCCCAATGGAAACACTTGCGAAATCACTTTCGCCGGCAATGGCACGGTTGTTGCGGAATTGTTGCTGCAATTCAAGCGTGAAACAAGAACCCACATCATCTCAGGAGACAACTTGATGAGTGAAACAACCGCAGTCTCGTCATCGGCCATAGCGGGTGAACCCGCCAGACGCCGGTTTGCCATGGTCGTCGATACCCGCCGATGCATCGGCTGCATGGCCTGCCAGGTCGCCTGCAAGGCGGAATACGACACCCCTTTGGGTGTCAACCGCACTTGGGTGCCATACAAGGTCACAGGCAAGTACCCCAATGTGTCGCGCAAATTCCTGCCGCGCTTGTGCAACCATTGCGAAGATCCGCCGTGCGTGCGCAATTGCCCTGTAGAAGCCACATTCGTCGTCGAGGACGGTGGCTTTGTGCTGCAGCGCTACGAGCGCTGCATCGGCTGCCGCAGCTGTATGGCGGCTTGCCCGTACAACGCGCGTTTCATGCTGCCCTCACACCGCACCTACACGCCGATTACCAATGTGGTGGACAAGTGCACATTCTGCTTCCACCGCGTCACCCAAAACCTGGTGCCGGCCTGCGTGCAAACCTGCATCGGTCGCTCTCGGGTGTTTGGCGATATCAATGACCCGAATAGCGAAGTGTCCTATCTGATCGCCAAGAACCCGACTCAGGTGCTACGCCCGGAACAGGGCACCAAGCCGCACGTCTTCTACATCGGCGCGGACCGCAATCAGACCGAGATCGGTCGCGACGCCTACAAGCCAATTGAAGTGATGGAGCCGGAACGCTCCGCCTTCAAACTTCACTTCAAACTGTAAGGAGCACGCATCATGGGTGAATACGTCTGGTTCCACGATGTGTCGTGGCATTCGAGTTATGCAATCTACTTTTTTGTGATCGGCATTCTGGCCGGCTTGTCCTTCCTGTCCTACGGTTCCTGGCTGACGCCGGCACTGCGACCGCTGCGTGAAAAAGCGGCCTATATATCGGTCGTCTTGCTGGGCCTGGGTGGTGCGCTGCTGATTGCCGACCTGTCGCAGCCCTTGCGTTTTCTCAACACCCTCAATCCGGCGTACATGCATTTCACTTCGCCCCTGGCTTGGGGCGCGTTGAACATCACTGCTTTTGGCGCCTGTTCCGTGCTCTACATCCTGGCCTTGAGAAAGGGCGACGAAAAGCGCGGCAAGCTGCTGGCAACGATTACCGCCTTGCTGGCTTTGGGCTTGCCGATCTATACCGGCTACGATTTGTCGGTGCACCAGTCACGACCGGTCTGGAACACGCCGGTCATGCCAGTGCTTTTTGTCGCACTCGCTGTTGCCTCAGGTTCGGCCGTGGGCTCGCTGCTGGCGGCCAGCAATGAGGCAGCGCAAAAGGTGTTGCGTGAATACATGCTGTGGTCGACTGCCGCCGTGGGCGTGGTGCTGATCGCCATTTTGGGCACGACAAATTACGGCGGGTCGGCAGAAGAGTTGACCTTTCAAATCCTGACAAGCGGGACCATGGGGCTGATCTTTGTCGGCTTTGGCATTTTGGCCGGGATCGCGGCACCGATTGCCATGATGCTGCTGGTCCCGGCAGGTAAACAGCATCAGGGGGTTTTGATGATCTCCGCCGTGCTGATTCTTGTCGGTAGCGCCGCCTTGCGCTACGCCATCCTGATGGCGCCTCAACAACTGCAGACCCTGTTTTAACCGTCGGGAAGGAAACAAATCATGAAAATACCCAGCCTAAAACGCCGCACATTTCTCCAGGTCAGCGCCGGCACTGGTGCCGCAGCGGCTACCGCACCCCGTCTGCTCAATGCAATGGAAAATGATCTCGGCGGCAAGGACATCGGCCCGGTTTCGGCCGTCGTACGTCGTGCCGTACCGACCAACTGTCACGTGTGCAACATCCAGGACGGCGCCATTGCCTACCTGGAAAATGACCGCGTGGTCAAGCTCGAAGGCAACCCCGAGCACGTTTCCACCCGCGGCCGTTTGTGCGCCAAGGGCAACTCCGGCATGTGGTACAGCTACGACCCCGACCGTATCCTGTACCCGCTCAAGCGCGTCGGCGCACGCGGCGAAGGCAAATGGAAGCGCATCACCTGGGATGAAGCCCTGACCGAGCTGACGCAAAAGCTGGATGCGGCTCTCAAGGAAGATCCCAACACCATCATGATGAAATATGGCCGCGACCGCTCCGGCGGCGCGAATGGCCGTTTCATGAAGACTTTGGGGTCGGCCACGGTGGTGAACCACACTTCGGTGTGTGAGTCTTCCAAGAAAGTCGGCATGGAGCCGACCTGGGGTCCGGACATCGAAACACCAGACTTCGCCAATGCCAAGTACGTGCTCAATTTCGGCTCCAACATTCTGGAGGCAGCTTACTTTCACAACCCCTTGTCACAGCGCATCACCGAAGGCCGCATCGACAACCAGATGAAGATTGTCACGTTTGACGTGCGACTCTCAAATACTGCCGGCTTCTCGGACGAGTGGATTCCGGTGTTCCCCGGAACCGACGGCGCCGTCGCCCTGGCAATGGGGAACGTGATTCTGCGGGAAGACTTGCAGGACTCCGACTTCATCACCAACTGGACCAACGTCACCGTGGCCGAGCTCAAGGAGCACTACAAGCAATACACACCGGAGTGGGCGTCCAAGATATCGGGCGTACCGGTGGAATCCATCGAACGCATCGCCCGCGAATTCGCGAGGACCAAGCCGGCCACATTATTCACCTACCGCGGCCCGGCCAAGCACCTGTACGGCTCCTACAACGAACGTTCCTGCATGATGCTGCCGATCATGACCGGAAATGTCGAAAAGAAAGGCGGCTACTGCCTGCCGCGCGGCATGGGCTGGCCACAACCGATGCCGGAGCCAGGCAAGCCCGCCAAGGACTCCTATCTTTCACATCCGCCAGACTATCCGCTGGCGGCTCATAAAGTCAGTCATCTGGTGCCGTTCTGGATTGCCGAGGGCAAGCAAAAGATCAATGTGTATTTCACCTATCAGGACAATGCGGTCTATACAAACCCGGGGTCGATGGCGGTGTGGGGCAAGCTTTACAAAGACGAGAAGCTGATTCCGTATCTGGTGTCCATGAGCCCGTTCATGGGCGAGGAAACCGCGCTGGCTGATTTGATCCTGCCAGACTGCCCGTATCTTGAACGCTGGGAGCCCGAGTCGATGCCCAACTCGCTGTGGCCCTGGCTGGGTATTCGCCAGCCAGTGCACAAATCCCTGGGTGAGTCGCGCGAAAACCGCATCATGCTGCGCGACATCATCCACAGACTTGACCCTGACGGCAAGCGCGGCATGAAGCAATTCTGGAACTTCAAGGATGGCGAAGACTACATGCGTCACCACTTTGACAACGTGCCGGGTCTGAAGGAAGCCGGGGGCTTGAACTTCCTCAAGCAGCATGGTGTCTGGCCGGTCTACGGCAAACTCAACCCCAAAACCGGCAAAGTGTCAGACAAAACCGGGCGCGAAATTCAGGCCGAGTACGGGCTGCACAAGAAGGAGCTGTCTGCCGCTGACATGGCTGGCGCCACGGTCGACAAGTCAGGGGCGATCAGCAAGAATGGCAAGACCATAGGCGTCAAGCGCGACGGGAAAAACTACGTCGGCTTTCCCACCGGCAACCGGGTCATCAACGTGCGCGTGGACCAGTGGGCGGAATATGGTTTCAACCCGATGCCTACCTTCAAGCGCATTCCATGGCATGAAACCATGAAGGACGACGAACTGATCCTGTCCACCCACAAGCTCAATGTGATGAAACAGTCGCGCACAGCCGCTGTGAAATGGCTGGCGGAAATTGCACACAGCAACCCGGCCTGGATGAACCCGGAAACGGCCGCAAAAATGGGCGTGAAGACCGGCGACCTGGTGCGCATAGAAAGCGCCGTGGGTCATCTGGTTACCAAGGCCTATGTCACCGAGGGTATCCACCCCAAGGTGGTCACCATCCCCACCGGCTTCGGTCACTGGGAGTATGGGCGTCTTGCGACGCTCAAGCACAAGGAAAAAAAGGGTATGGCAAGCCATGGGGTGGACGATCCGGATATGAACAACGTCTGGTGGGACGACAGAGGAGTGCATCCGAACAACATCATCCCTGTCGTAGCCGATCCGATTGGTGGCTCGCAGGGCTGGTATGACACCGTCGTCAAGGTCACCAAGGCCGGACCGAACGACAAATACGGTGACAGCGAAGGCAACTGGGAAAAGCACGTGGCAGCGTTCAAGGAAACCATGCGCTACGCCTACACCGGTGACCTGCACCGCAAGATGCATCCCGAGATGGCTGCATGGGCGGGCCCTGAGAGTGTCAAACACAAAGCCGGAGGTGGACACTGATGGCCAATTGTCTGAAAAGTTTGAGGTCCGTGATTTCTTTTGTTTGATAGCAAGTTGCCGATCCGCACTGGTTTGCGGATCGGCCTTTTCTGGGAGACCGCATGCTGGCCGCCAACTTTGATTTTGAAGACCCCGATGACGCGGAAATTGAGTGCAACGGGACGCCACAGGATTTGCAGCAGCTGCGTGAGGAATGCCTGGCCAGGGCCAATCTGTACCGTATCCTGGCCGGTGTATTTGTGGAGGAACCATCGACGAATTTCTTGCATGCGCTGCGTGAACCCGGCTCGCTGCAATCGCTGCGCGACGCCGGCATTGATTTTGATGCAGACTTTTTGACCACTGATCTACCCACCTTGTCCGACGCGCTGGCCTGCGAATACGCCACCTTGTTCGCCTCCTCTGGCGGCTTCCCGCCAATCGAGTCGGTGCGCCTGACAGGGCGTTTCAAGCAGGACCCGCATTTCCAGGTGATGCAGATCTACCAGCGCATGGGCTTCGAACAGGTGAAAGGGCGTTTTGAAGTATTCCCTGATCAACTCGGCATTGAATTGATGTTTGTGGCAGAACTGCTGGAGCGTAGCGCGATGGCGCTGGAGCGGCAGGACATGCTGACCTGCAAACGGATCGAGAAAGAGATCAAGCGCTTCTGGACGCTGCACCTCGGACGCTGGGTGCGAGGCTACAGTGGTCTGATCGAGCGCGCATCAAGCCACTCGTTTTACCGGGAAATGGCACGCTTTCTTGGCGGATTCGCGATTGAGGAAATTGCCGCCATGGGCTTGAACCATCTGGACGATCTGGATCAGGGTCAACTGGAGGTACCGAAGTCGGAAATCAAGCTGGAATTCAATCCTGATGAGCCGGTTTGCGGTGAATGCCCGTCAGGTCTGATCGACCGTGACGACGGACGGGCAGCGGCACGCGTTATCCCGATTACCCCTTTGCGCGATCCCGGTCTTTGAAAGCAAACCCGATGTTGCTTGATTTGCATTCACGCCCTATCCTGCCCCCGGACCGCCAGGCTCTGTCTGAGCTGGACTGGAGCGAGGTTGCCGCGCTGTGGAACAACAACGACCTGGGCACTTTGCACGACTGGCTCAATGAGCGCTGGTCGCGCCTGATACGAAACAGCGTTCTCGGACAGGCGGACCCGGAAGCGGAGCTCTTGCAGGCGCTGGCGTTTGCGACCCTGGCGCTGTTTTTTACCCAGAACCGGAATCAGGAAGGTGCGCTGCTGATGCTTGACGACGCCCTGCTCGTGCTCGGCAAATACCGTCCCGCTTATCTGGGGATCAAGATCGAGCCGATCTATGCCAACTTGCAGGACTTGCGTCCCATGCTGGTGGGACTCGCGCCAGACGCGGACTGTCCGATGTTTCCATTCGCCTATCCAAAATTCGAATACACCCGCGCCGCGCCATGAGTGTCCAGTTTTGCTGTCTGGCCAGAAACTCTGGTGAGGTCACGCCCGTTGTCCCGACCTTTTTGCAATACACGCCCAGGCTGCCCTCGATCCCGCGCGCCATCGTGCGTGCCCAGATCGTGCTGAACACCGAATCCGAAGCCACTGCAGCATCACTGCTGGACGCCGGAGCCAGCAAGGTGTTCCTTGGGGAGGCGGCCTTGACCGATAGCTACCTCGTGCCGCGCTTACTCAGACGCTTCGGTGCGACACGCCTGGGTTTGCATGTGCCGGTGCAGCGCCAGTCGGTGAGCTGGTCTTTTGAGACCGAATCCAATGCGGACTTCCGGGTCGTCACACCGTCCTTGTGCGAACCCGCCTGGGAGGTGCTCAAGGCCAATGGCGAGACTTCGGGCATCAGAGCCAGTTCGTGGATTGATGCCATGCTCCGGCATGGGGTGCAATCCATATTGCTTCGCGCAGACATTCGTGACGATACGGACCTCAACCTCTGTGCCGGCATGGTCGAAACACTGGGTAACAAACTCTGGATCGGTCCCCTCAACGATCCTGCGCCGCCAATAGCGGACTGGATCAGTTTTGGCCAAGCCACTCAAATCGTCCTGCCTGTGACGCTTTATCATCGACGTCACGCGCTGTTGGCTCGCCTGAACCAGTCCGACCCGGCAAACATCGCCACATAAAGAGGACCTATGACGACCCCCGCCCGAGCCGGCTTGGCATTCGCCTTGGCTGCTGCATTGTTCTGCGCTGCATCGGTGCACGCCGCTGTCGCCTTGCGCGACGCGGCCGAGTTGACGCTCGCACTCAAGAGCGAACCACCCTGCTGCGTGATTGACGCGCGCAGCGAGGACAGGCAACGCCAGCATCCGCTGCCCGACGCCTTGCGCTACCGCCCGGGCTTGAGCATCATCCCAACCGCCTCGGTCATCATCGTGGCTGACCGCGACCAGGATGCGACGAGCGTTGGCGCTGTTCTGGCCAAACAGCATCCGGGCAAAGTCATTTATGCGGTCAAAGGCGGGGTAGCCGCGTGGGAATCCGTTCTCAAAACCTTGAAAGAGGTGTCGTCTTCCAAAGTTCCGGGTGCGGCCACGGGCATCAGTTTTGTGATTCCGCACAACACCTGTGAAACCGGAACACCCCTGCAGGTCCTGACCAGTAAACCGAAACCTTGATCTCGTGGGACCTATGCCTGACTTTCGTCCGCACTGCTGTACCCGATTTCGCTACCGCTACAGCGAATGCCGCCGCTGTGCCGACGCCTGCCCGCATGGAGCTGTTTTATTGTCTGATGAGGGCGCCTCCCTCGTGGTGGATGAATGCAAAAACTGCGGTTTGTGCATCAGTGCTTGCCACACCCAGGCGTGGACCAGCCCCACCTTCAAGCCGATTGACCTGCTGCGTGAAGCGATCAAGAAAACCGCATGGAGCTTGGCCTGCGAGCCCTCCGGGTGCAGCGGTGATGCACTTGTTCCTTGTCTGGGGGCTGTTGACGCGGTATGGCTGGCCTATATGGCAAAGCGGAGGATTCCGGTGAGTCTGCACGGCACTGGGCATTGCGCCGAATGTGTGCATGGCAAAACCGGGGAAGCACAGCTCAGGCTCAATCTTGAGGGGCTCGATACCTTGCTCGATGCTGCCACTCACGGCGCAGGAGACGGTAGTCCGGCGCCTGACTGGATATTGCCGGTTTTGGCGCAGGACACACGTGGACCCAGGGAGCGAGAAATGAATATTGGCAGAAGCGCGGTGGCAGCTTCCCGACGCCAATTGTTTCGGCGAATCTTTAGCCCCCACGGGGACAAGCCGGTGGCAACAGTCGAATCCAGCAAGCCAACCAGGGTGCCTGAAAAGGCCATTCGCGCCGGAGCTTACGCGGTGTCAAAACAGCGGGAGTTGCTGCAAATTGTGTGCCGGCAAAGGGACGACCACCCTTTCCACGTGAAGCTGCATGAGAGCTTGCCGCTGATGCAGCTTTCACTGCAATCGGGTTGCACCCTGTGTGAAGCCTGTTTTCGGGTCTGCCCCATGGGCGCCTTGCAAATCGTGGAGAACCCGGGTGACTGGGCGCTGACTTTCCAGGCCGACCGCTGCGTCGCCTGCGAGGTCTGCCTGGAAGTATGTCAACCTCGAGTGCTGGACGCAGCCGCGTCATTTGACGCACGACCGGAGCAGCCCCCGATCACGCTGATCAGCAGAACCAAGCAGCGCTGTTCGCGCTGTGATCGGCACTTCGTCTCGCCCACGCCCGAGAAAATCTGCTCGGTCTGTGGTGACGATGAAGATGCTTTCTCAGCCATTTTTGGAGACTGACACTATGCAATGGGAATTTTCTCCAGAGGATGTGGTCAAGGCCCGCGCCGAATACGGATTGACTGACTTTCGGCGTGACTTGGCTGAGGAAGTGCGCTCCAACCTGGCTCCTGCCGACGAGGCACAGCAAACGCGCAGCTTCAACCTGATTTATGACATGTGCTACGCGCTGGCCACCGACAAGAAGTTTGACGATTTCCTCGCCGCCTATGCCTATGACCCGCCAACATGCCAATTTCTGACCGGGCTCAAACCCCATATGAGCGACAACGTGGCGATGCTGGGTGCCATCCTGCAGCGACTCATCATGGATCGGGTCGAAGCCAATATGCCACTGGCGCAGGCCGTGCAGGACGCGGCGCAGTGGCACGCGAGCGTTGTGGCGGAGAATCGGTCCAGCTGAAGGAACCCCCGATGGACTTACCTACTGGCCAAGAGCTGTCAGAATTTGCCAATGCCCTGATTCACTCGCGGCAAAACGTGTCGCCCCGACGGCTGGCTGAGCCCAGCCCCTCGCCACAACAACTGCAGGACATTCTGGGTGCCGCCGCAGCCGCGCCCGACCACGGCCAGTTGCTGCCCTGGCGTTTCGTCATCGTGCCAAAGACCCGGCGCGCACGCCTGGCCGAGGTGTTTGGTCTGGCCTTGCTGGACCGCGACCCGAACGCCACCCCAGAGCAGATCGAGAACGCACGCGAAAAAGCGTACCGCGCGCCATTCTTGATGCTGGCCATTGCCCGACTGACTGAGCAAGAGACGCAGGCAAACACTCCCACCGAGCGCGACATCCGGCGTCCTGAATCAGCCGAAGCGGAAATTGGCGACGCGGAGCGGCTGGTGTCGTTTGGCTGTGCCATTCAGAACATTGTGCTTTCGGCCCATGCCGCAGGTTTTGGCACCGGCATCACCAGCGGCCAGGCGTTGAAGTCAGCGCGCCTGCGCGCCCTGTTTGGTCTGCGTGAGAGCGAACAGGCCGTGTGCTGCATCAACATCGGTAGCGTGACCCGGCACAAGCCACCTCGTGTTCGACCGGTGCTATCGGACTATGTGTCCGAGCTGAGTTGAAGCCGCTTCGCTCAATCCGCAGCAACCTGCACCAGACAGTCGTAAAAGGTGGGGCCGCCTCCCAGATCAGTCAGGTTTTGACTCGTCACCTGGTTCACGTTGGTGCCATCGATACCGAGCTTGCGCCACCAGACGCCCAGGCCGTTGACCACGCCGGGGCGGGCGCGCTTTGATATTTCCAGCTTGCAGCGGTACACGCCGCGCTGGTTGAAGACACGCACGATGTCGCCGCTCTGAATGCCGCGCTCCGACGCATCGGTGGCGTGCATCTCGAGCACAGGCTCACGCTCGACGTCGCGCAGGCTCTTCACGTTGACAAAGGTGGAGTTCAGAAAATTGCGCGCCGGCGGCGAGATCATGGCCAGCGGGTAGCGGGCCGATGCGTTGAACGCCTCGTGGTTCGGCACATGATCGGGCAAGCCATCGAGACCGCGCGCGGCCAGACGTTCGCTGAAAAACTCACATTTGCCGGAAGGGGTGGGAAAGTTGCCTTGGGCAAACGGCGCGTCTGGCGTTTTCAGCGTGGCGAAGCCTTTGTCCAGCAACTGGTCAAAATCCACCGCCTCCCCATAAGCCGTGCGGCACATGGCCTGGTCGCCGTCGGCAAAGCATGGATCCGCGAAGCCCATGCGCTGTGCCAGCTCCCGAAAGATTTGTGTATTTGGTTTGGCTTCGCCCAAGGGCTCGATCGCCGGGCGATTGAGCAGCACGTCAGTATGGCCGTAGCTTGAATGCACGTCCCAATGCTCCAGCTGGGTGGTGGCGGGCAGAATGTAATCGGCATAGTCGGCGGTGTCGGTCTGGAAATGCTCCAGTACCACGGTGAAGAGGTCTTCCCGCATGAAGCCCTGCACCACCCTGGCCGACTCGGGCGCCACCGCCACCGGATTGCTGTTGTAGACGACCAGCGCTTCGATGGCGGGGCCGAACTCGGCGCTGGGCGCTCGCAGCAGGTCGTCACCTATGGTGCTCATGTTGATGCTGCGTGGCGTTTTACCGGCCAGCAGGTCGGGGCGCTGCAGCGCGGCCTTGTTCACCGGGAACGAGCCCGAGCTCGACAGCAGCACGCCGCCGGCGCGCTGGCGCCAGGCGCCAATCAGCGCCGGCAAGGATGCAATCAGGCGCACCGCGTTGCCGCCGCCATGCACGCGCTGCATGCCGTAGTTCATGCGGATGGCAGCCGGTTCGCCGCTTGCCACCGACGCGCCATAGTCTTTGGCCAGGGAGCGTATCTGTTCTGGCAGGATGCCGCACAGCTGCGCGGCGCGCTCCGGCGTCCACTGCAGGGCGCGCTCACGCAGCAGGTCCCAGCCGAGTGTGTACCGGGCCAGATAGTCGTGGTCGAGCCAGTCGTTGACGATGAGCTCGTGCATCACTGCCAGCGCCAGCGCGCCGTCGGTGCCAGGCAGCAAGGCAATGTGTTCATGGCATTTTTCCGCCGTTTCACTTTTGCGCGGATCGATGCAGATCAGCCTGGCGCCGTTGCGTTTGGCAGCCTGCGCATAACGCCAGAAGTGCAGGTTGCTGGCGATCGAGTTGCTGCCCCAGATCAGGATCAGCCTGGACTCGGCAAAAAACTCGACCCGCATGCCGACCTTGCCGCCCAGGGTCTGCACCAACCCTTCGCCTCCGGCCGTGGAGCAGATGGTGCGGCCCAGCAATGAGGCGCCGAGCCGGTAAAAAAAGCGCGCCGACATGCTGTCGCCCTGCACCAGTCCCATGGTGCCGGCGTAGCTGTAAGGCAGGATCGCCTGCGCTGCATCTGGCCCGCGATTGGCAATCGCTTTGAGTCGGGTGGCAATGTCCTGCAGCGCGGTGTCCCAGCTCACCCGCTCGAACTGGCCCGCGCCCTTGGGACCGACACGTTTGAGCGGATGCAGGACGCGCTCGGGGTGGTAAGTGCGCTCGGTGTAACGCGAAACCTTGGTGCACAAGGCGCCATCGGTGTGGGGATGATCCGGATTGCCCTGCACCTTGATGGCGATGCCGCCAGCCACCGTGGTCAGCAGAGAGCAGGTGTCGGGACAGTCGTGCGGGCAGGCGCCCAATACATGGGTGGCAAGCAGGTCGGGTGGATGCGGGGATGTTTCGTTCATGGAGATGGCCTCAGGCTATGTGCGTATTTTGTCTTGCTTATAGACTGTAGGTACAGGAGCCACCATGAAAATTATCGATTCCATCGCCACCCAGGCCGCCAGTCTGGCCGCCATTCGCCGCGATATTCACGCCCACCCCGAGTTGTGTTTTGAAGAGGCCCGCACGGCTGACGTGGTGGCGCAGAAGCTGACCGAATGGGGTATCCCGATTCACCGCGGCATGGGCACCACCGGCGTTGTTGGTATCGTCAAAAGCGGCACATCCGCTCGCGCCATCGGCCTGCGCGCCGACATGGATGCGCTGCCGATGCAGGAGTTCAATACCTTCAGCCACGCCAGCCAGCATGCGGGCAAGATGCACGCCTGCGGTCATGATGGCCACACCGCCATGCTGCTGGCAGCCGCCCAGCATCTGGCCAAGAACCGCCATTTTGACGGCACGGTGTATCTGATCTTTCAGCCCGCCGAGGAGGGCGGCGGTGGCGCGCGCGAGATGATCAAGGACGGTTTGTTTGACAAATTCCCAATGCAGGCGGTGTTTGGCATGCACAACTGGCCGGGCTCCGAAGTGGGCAAATTCCTGGTCAGCCCGGGGCCGGTGATGGCCTCCAGCAACGAGTTCAAGATCACCATCCGCGGCAAGGGCGGCCATGCGGCCCTGCCGCACCTCGGTCTGGACCCGGTGCCGGTGGCCTGCCAGATGGTGCAGGCCTTCCAGACCATCATCAGCCGCAACAAGAAGCCAATTGATGCCGGCGTGATCTCGGTCACCATGATCCACGCCGGCGAGGCCACCAACGTCATCCCCGACAGCTGCGAGCTGCAGGGCACGGTGCGCACCTTCAGCCTTGAGGTGCTGGACCTGATCGAGCAGCGCATGAAGCAGATCGCCGAGCACACTTGTGCTGCCTTTGACATGAGCTGCGAGTTTGAGTTTGTGCGCAACTACCCGCCGACCATCAACAGCGCGAAAGAAGCCGGGTTTGCGCGACAGGTGATGGCGAGTATCGTCGGCGAAGCCAATGTCAGCGCGCAGGAAGCGACCATGGGGGCGGAGGATTTCTCCTACATGCTGCTGGAAAAACCCGGTTGCTACTGTTTCATCGCCAACGGCGACGGCGTGCATCGGGAGATCGGGCACGGCGGCGGCCCGTGCATGCTGCACAACGCCAGTTATGACTTCAACGATGAGCTGATTCCGCTGGGGGCCACCTATTGGGTTCGGCTGGCTGAGGAATGGTTCAAGGCCGCTGCATGAGACTGGTTTAGCTACTAAAATGCTAGCTGCTCACGCTTATTCTACGGTAGATACAGCCTGTTTAGGTATGAAACCTCTGCGCCGCAATCTGTAGCAGGCCGTCAAAAATCAGATTGTCCACCAGCTCAAACTGCAGCGACATGCTGGGCGCCATCTTCCAGCCAGCGCCGCCTGCCATCACACAGCGCGGCTCGGCGCCGCAGTGGGCCCGCAGGTGCTGCACCATGCGCTCCACGGCGCCTGCAATCGCGTAAGTGCCGCCACTGGTCAGTGCGTCACTAGTGTTGGTCGGGAACTCGCGCACTTCGCCGGTCGGCACATGCAGGCCGGCGGTGCCAGTCTCCAGCGCGCGCAGCATGATGCCGTGGCCAGGCAGAATCAGCCCGCCCAGAAATTTGCCGCTGGCATCGATGGCATCCACCGTCACGGCGGTTCCCACCATGACCACCACCATCGGTCGCGCCGGACCCTGGGTCTGCGCCCGATGCCAGGCCCCGATCATCGCCACCCAGCGGTCAGCGCCCAGGCGCGCCGGGTGGTCATACCCGTTGATCAGACCCGATTCTGCTGCGTTCGGCACCACCCACTGCGGGGCCACGTCCCAGATTTCCATCTGCTCTTCGACCCGGCGCCGGACCGCGTCGCCGGCGACGATGCAGCCCAGCATGCAGTCGGGCGGCGCCAGCGCGGCCCAGGCACCGTCAGCCAGCTTGTCGATGTGGTCCAGAAACTCGACGTCTTGTGCCAGCACCGGAGCGTTCGGGCGGGGGCTCTGGTACAGCGCCCATTTCAGGCGCGTGTTGCCAACGTCAATTGCCAGAAAGGTCATGAGGCGATTATCACCAAACCGGCAGAGCCACGTCAGTCCTGCCGCCAGGGCAGGCCATGAAAGCGCCAGCCACCTTTGCGGCCACGCTGCGCCTGATCATCGGGGTCGCCTTCAAAGCCCTCCAGAATGTTGTAGGCGGTCAGGCCAAGCTCGGTGGCGCGCCGGGCCGCCGCAATCGAGCGCACGCCGCTGCGACACAGCAGCAGCACCTTGCTGCCACCCGCCGCGGCCTTGATGCCGGCGTCAAAGTCCGGATTCATCAGCATCCCCGGCCACTGCTTCCACGCCAGGGCAACCGCGCCCGGCACAAAACCGACCCAGGCGCGCTCGGCATCGGAGCGAATATCCACCAGCACGGCCTCGCCTGCTTGCCACCATTGGCAGGCAAGCTGGGGTGACACATCCCCGGCATAGCCTTGCGCGGGACGCGGGCTCAGCAAGGTCTCACCTCGTGCTTCATTTGTTCGTGACGAGTGCCGGCAAAGATGCCGTACCCTGGATCAAAAAGCGCTTCTGGATTCATGCGGTGCATAGGCTATGGAATGGATGCCGAGATCTATTGACAGCCCGGACTTTAAAGTATTTTTGACGCTGTCATTTTCCTGACGCCGGTCACGGGTTTCATCGCTCACAGCGCCTGGCTAGGCATTAGTTGAAAAAAACTAAAAACACTTGTGATTTAAAAAATCCGATATCAAGGGTTTTCACTGAGCCATGCATAGCGTGATCGCCGCACAATCAAAAACAGGGCGGCCATTCACCGTTCCCGTCAATACACACTATTTGGAGACCCGCATGAAATTTGTGCGAAATTTAGCTTTCAGTTCCGTCGCCCTTGCCGTTGCAGCCATGAGCTTTGCGGCAGATACCATCAAGATCGGCTTGCAAGGTCCGCTGACCGGTGGCTCCAGTCCGATGGGTGTTTCCATGCGTGATGGCGCCAAGCTGGCCGTCACGGAGATCAACGCCAAGGGCGGTTTGCTCGGCCGCAAGATCGAAATGATCGAGCGCGACGACGAGGCCAAGAACGAGCGCGGCGTGCAAATTGCCCAGGAGCTGATCAACAAGGAGAAAGTAGTGGCCACCGTCGGCTACATCAACTCCGGTGTGGCACTGGCCTCGCAGCGTTTTTACCAGGAAGCCAAGATTCCGGTGATGAACAATGTGGCCACGGCAACCACCATCGCCAAGCAGTTCGCGGATCAGCCCGAGAACTACGTGTTCCGCAATTCGGCCAACGACACCATCCAGTCGACGATGATTGTGGAAGAACTGATCGGTCACAAGAAGCTGACCAAGGTCGCCATTCTGGCGGACTCGACCAACTACGGCCAGCTGGGTCGCGAGGACCTGGAAAAAGCGCTCAAGGCCAAAGGCATTACCGCCGTTGCCATCGAGAAGTACAACATCAAGGACGTCGACATGACGCCCCAGTTGCTCAAGGCCAAGGAAGCCGGCGCTGAAGTGGTCATCACCTACGGCATTGGCCCGGAACTGGCTCAAATTGCCAACGGCATGATCAAGCTCGGCTGGAAGGTTCCGATGATGGGTTCCTGGACCCTGTCCATGGGCAACTTCATTGACAACGCCGGCAAAAATGCCGACGGTGCCCTGATGCCTCAAACCTTCATTCAGGAACCCAACACACCCAAACGCAAGAGCTTCATCGACGCCTACCAGAAGGCCTACAAGGTAACGCGCATTTCTTCCCCGGTTTCCGCGGCGCAGGGCTACGATTCGATCTACCTGCTGGCGGCGGCGATCAAGCAGGCTGGCAGCACCGACGGACCCAAAGTGCTGGCGGCACTGGAAAACCTGAAAGATCCGGTTGAAGGCGTCGTGACCACCTACAACAAACCATTCTCCAAAGCCGACCACGAGGCGATCACCATCAACATGCCGGTCATCGGCAAGGTGCAGGACGGCCATGTGGTCTACGCCTACGAAGAGGACAAGAAAAAGGGTGGCGAAATCCGCACCAAGGCTGTGAAAAAGTAGGCGCTCTCCCAATGCGCTTCTGAGAAAAAGCCGGTAGCAACCGGCTTTTTTGGTGTTCTGGGGTCTGTGGTGCTGGGTTCACCTGTTTTATTTTGAGGTTGGCTATGGAAATCTTCTTGCAACTCATCTACAGCGGCATTGCGCTGGGCATGATTTACGGCGTGATTGCGTTTGGCTACCAGCTGACGTTCGCAACTTCAGGCACCTTGAATTTCGGCCAGGGCGAGGCGCTGATGCTCGGGGCGCTGGTCGGCCTGTCTTTGGTCGGCACGATACATGGCGGCCCTTATCTCAACTACTGGGTAATGATTCCCTTGGTCATCGTTTTCGGCGCTGCGCAAGGTGCCGTGGTGGAGTGGATTGGCGTGCGCCCGGCGATCAAGATCAAGAGCGAATTTGGCTGGATCATGTCCACCATCGCACTGGCCATTATTTTCAAGAACGTCGCGGAAAACATCTGGGGCAAGGACGATCTGAAGTTCCCGTCCCCGTTGCCGGAGGCGCCGATCAAGTTCCTGGGCGCCAATGTGTTGCCGATGGAGATTGTGGTGGTGATTGGTGCGCTTGCCATGATGGCGGTGGTCGAGATTTTCAACCGCAAATCGATTTACGGCAAAGCCGTGGTGGCCACATCCAATGACCGCGATGCGGCCGCACTGATGGGCATCAACACCGGTGCCGTGATCACATTCTCCTACGCGCTGTCGTCGGTGACCGCGGCCGTGGCCGGCGTGCTGGTGGCACCGCTGACGCTGACCGGCGCCACGATGGGCTCGGTGCTCGGGCTCAAGGCCTTCGCCGTGGCCATCATCGGCGGCCTGACCTCCGGTGTCGGTGTCATTGTGGGCGGCCTGATTCTGGGCATTGCGGAAACCACCACCGGCTATTACATCTCGACCGGCTACAAGGATGTGCCGGGGCTGGTGTTGCTGCTGCTGGTGCTGGCAGTCAAGCCCGCGGGCCTGTTTGGCAAGACGGCCATCAAGAAAGTCTGACGCAATCAAGTTGCCATCAAAATGAAAACCAAATCCTATTTTTTGCTGGTGCTGGGCCTGGCGGCGTTGGGCTTGTTCCCGGTGCTGGTGCCCAACCCCTACTACGTCCACCTGGTTGAGACGATCCTGATTTACGCCATCCTGCTGTTTGGGCTGGACATCGTGGTCGGTTACACCGGCCAGGTGTCCCTGGGGCACGCCGGCCTGTTCGGCGTCGGCTCCTACACCGCCGGTGTGCTGTTCTTCAAGCTCGGGCTGCCTTTCCTGCTGGCAGTCCCCGCGGCCATAGGCGTCACCGCCGTGTTCGGCGCGGTGCTGGCGCTGCCGGCCTTGCGCGTGACCGGCCCCTACCTGGCGATGGTGACGCTGGCCTTCGGCACCATCATCCAGATTCTGATCAACGAGATGACGTTTCTGACCGAGGGCCCGATCGGCATCAAGGTGGCCAAGCCGATCTTCTTTGGCCACAAACTCAACGAGGTGGAGTACTTCTATGTGGTCGCCGTGCTGATGGTGCTGGCGCTGTTGGTGGTGCACCGCATCCTGAAATCCCATCTGGGCCGCGCCTTTGAAGCCTTGCGCGACAGCCCGGTGGCATGCGACTGCATGGGCGTTTCGGTCTACCGCTACAAGGTCTATGCGTTTGTCATCAGTGCCGGTCTGGCCGGTCTGGCCGGCGCGCTTTACACCTACTCTGAAGAGTACATTTCGCCCAACACCTACAACTTCGAGTTGACCATCATGTTCCTGCTGGCGGTCATCATGGGCGGGCGCAAGACCCGCTCCGGCGCGCTGATTGGCGCCGTGATCGTCGTGATGCTGCCCAGCCTGCTGTCGGACATCGAGCTGTTTCGCAAGATTGCCACCGTGCTGGCCGTCGCCGTGTGTGCGATGGCCGCCTACAACCTGATGCGCAAGGTCAAGACCGTGCGTGAGCTGGCGGTGCCGGTGGTGGCCACCGTGGCGATGGCCGTATTTTCCTTTCAGCTGCAAAACATCACCGACTGGCGCCTGACCATTTTTGGCCTGATGACCCTGTTCGTGGTCTATTACCTTCAGGACGGCATTGTCGGTTTTGCGCGTGATTTGTTCGTGCGTCTGGGCGGGTCAGCGGCGCGCGCCAGCGCGAACATCCCGGACGTCAAGGTGCGCGCCTGGAGCGCCCCGCATTCGGCGGTAGCCATTGGCGCCGGCCCGCTGCTCGAAGCGCGGCAGGTGTTGATGCAATTCGGCGGCCTCAAAGCCCTGAATCTGGTCGATCTGAGGATTGAGCGCGGATCGATTCACGGCCTGATCGGCCCCAATGGTTCGGGCAAGAGCACGATGATGAACGTGCTCACCGGCATCTATCAGCCGACCGCCGGGCAGGTGATGTTCAACGGACAGACAGTGACCGGCCAGACACCGTCGGCGATTGCCTTGTCGGGCATTGCGCGAACCTTTCAGAACGTCCAGCTTTTTGGCGAAATGACCGCCACCGACAATGTGCTGGTCGGGCTGCACCACACCTACAAGAGCAACATCCTGGATGTGATGCTCGGCACGCCCCGCTACCAGCGGGAAGACGCCGCCGCACGTGAGCAGGCCGCCAGTTTGCTGAGTTTCGTCGGCTTGACGGACCTGAGTGAGGAGCAGGCGCGAAATCTGCCTTACGGCAAGCAACGCATGCTGGAGATTGCACGCGCGCTGGGTCTGGATCCGAGCCTGCTGCTGCTGGACGAACCCGCGGCGGGCTTGCCGCCGGCCGACTTGCCAGAGCTCATGAAAATGGTCCAGAAGGTGCGTGACCATGGCATCACCGTGATCCTGATTGAGCACCACATGGACGTGGTGATGGGGATTTCGGACATTGTGTCGGTGCTCGACTTTGGCCAAAAGATTGCGGAAGGCAAACCCGCCGATGTGCAGAGCAACCCGGCGGTGATCGAAGCCTATCTGGGCAGCGGCGCGGCAGCGCATTGATTGCGGAGAAGACTCAACATGCTCACCATCGAAAATTTGCAGGCCGGCTATGGCAAGGTTCAAGTACTTCACGGCGTCTCGATCCGGGTGCCCAAGGGAAAACTTGTCACCCTGATCGGCTCCAACGGCGCTGGCAAGACCACCACCATGCGTGCCATATCGGGCATGATCAAGCCGGCCTCCGGCAAGATCAGCCTCGCAGGCGAAGACATTACCGGGCTGGACTCGCACCAGATCGCCAAGCGCGGCCTGGCGCATTCACCGGAAGGCCGGCGCGTATTCCCCACTTTAAGCGTGCTTGACAACATTCGCCTGGGCGCCTTTGTGCGCTACACCAACGCGCGCCCGAAAGGCGATGTCGAGTCTGACCTGCAAAAAGCCCTGGACATGTTCCCGCGCCTGAAAGAACGCACACACCAGCTCGCGGGCACGTTGTCGGGCGGCGAGCAGCAAATGCTGGCCATGGCGCGCGCCGTGATGCTCAACCCGGAGGTGTTTCTGCTCGACGAGCCGTCGATGGGACTGGCGCCAATTCTGGTGGAGGAGGTTTTTCACATCATCTCGCGCCTGAAGGATCAGGGCGTCACGATGCTGCTGGTCGAGCAGTTTGCCGCCGCGGCGCTGAATGTGGCCGACTATGGTTACGTGCTTGAAAACGGCCGGATTTCGGTCCACGGCGCGGCCGACAAGCTCAAGAATGATCCGGCGGTAACGGCCGCGTATCTGGGGGGATAAACAAGTCGGCGGGGGCGGGGTGGATGCCGGGGGCTCATGCGCTTCGCTTTTTGAAATCGCCCCCAACATCCACCCCACCCCCGCCTTGCGTTGCTGCTTGATCCGATCGAGGCGCATTGGGGCGCGGCTGCGAACTACCGCTGCAGACCTGCAAGCCGAAGTTCAGATTTCCAGACAGCACACAATGGCAGACACACACGGCAAGTGCGCTGGCGCCGAATAGAGGCGGTTGAACTACCCGATTGCACGCGGCGAATTCGCCTCCGCCTTTGCCTTGCGTAACACCTCGGCAACAAAGTCCGACTTTGAAAGGGAGTATTCCTCCCGCGACTCCAACGTTGTACCGACGTATTTACCTGCAAGTTCCCGCTTGAGACTCGCGTACTCCGCGGCTACGCTAGGGTTTGCGCGTAGATAGTCGCGGAATAACAGGTGCCTCCACTCCAACTCGCCTTCAACTGCACAGAGGTGAACATGATGAGTGGTCGGCCATTCTTCGGGCCGTTGGAAAAAGGGGTACACGAGATCAAAATCGTCCAGAGCTACATGGCTATACCCCAGCGCGGACATTTCCGGCGCGTAGCGCCCATGCGGTTCAAGCGACAAGACTGATACCTGAATGTCAATTACCGGCTTCGCAGAAAGCCCAGGCACCGCTGTTGACCCCACATGTTCGATGCGAAGTGCGGTGGCGCCTAATCCGTCTCGCAAACGCGCCTTCTCCTGCTCGAAGAGAACAGGCCATCTTTCGTCGTATTTAACAATGGTGATCATCTGATTTCGAGGTATGAATCATCCCGGTATTCATGGAGGCTGGTCGGCTTTGGCGCCCGGTTACATCAGCGACTCATCGCTTTCATCGTATCAAACTGGCAGTCTTGTTTGGAAGACCACTTTCGCTCTTGGATGCCACCAGCTGAGCTTGCGGTGTGGGTCCGCGCCGATTTCTGGGCATTTGACAGTATGAGGCGCGGGCCTACACCGCAAGCTCTGCCACCACGATCGGCACCCGCCCCATGGTTGGTACGCCACAAAGTTTCGGTCAACAACGCAGTAAAAGCCAGAAAAACGCTAAGATTGACGTTTACGTAAACGTCAAGTCAGCGAAGTCGATTCTGATGCGAACTCTGTCGCATCGCTGCACAATGACATCGCCACCTCCGGAGCGCCACCATGACCGACCTGTCCGCCGAATTCAAGGCCCTTGCCAATTACCGTCCCGTTAACAAGGTGCGTTTTGTCACCGCCGCCAGCCTGTTCGACGGCCACGACGCCGCCATCAACATCATGCGGCGCATCCTGCAGAGCATGGGCGCCGAGGTGATTCACCTGGGCCACAACCGCAGCGTGGAAGAGGTGGTGACGGCTGCCTTGCAGGAAGATGCGCAGGGCATCGCCATCAGCTCGTATCAGGGCGGGCATGTCGAGTATTTCAAATACATGGTGGACTTGCTCAAGACACGCGGCGGCGCGCACATCCAGGTCTTCGGCGGCGGCGGCGGCGTCATCGTCGCGCCCGAGATTCGGGAGTTGCAGGCTTATGGCGTGGCCCGCATCTACAGCCCGGAAGACGGCCAACGCATGGGTCTGGCGGGCATGATTGGCGAGATGGTCAAGCGTTGCGACCAGGACCTGAGCAGCTTCGCGCCAAAGACTGTTGATGCCATCCAGGGCCACACCGAGATGAGCTGGCGCGCCCTGGCGCAACTGATCACGGCGCTTGAAAACGAAAGTGCCGCGGGTCAGGTCAAGGGCCAGCTGTCCAAGCCATTATCCAGGCTGGCACAGGAAATACGGGCACAGGCTGCTACTAAAAAGATACCGATCCTGGGCATCACCGGCACCGGCGGTGCCGGCAAGTCTTCACTCACCGACGAGCTCATTCGCCGCTTGCGGCTGGATCAGAACGACAATTTGCGCATCGCCATGATCTCGATCGACCCGTCGCGACGCAAGAGCGGCGGCGCGCTGCTGGGGGATCGCATCCGCATGAATGCCATCGGTCCCTGGCGCCAGGGGCCTCGGGTATTCATGCGTTCTCTGGCGACGCGCGACTTCGGTTCCGAAATCAGCGCCTCCTTGCCGGATGTGATTGCCGCGTGCAAGGTGGCGGGCTTTGACCTGGTCATGGTAGAGACCTCCGGCATTGGCCAGGGCGATGCGGCGATCGTGCCGCATGTGGATGTGCCGCTGTACGTGATGACGCCCGAGTTCGGCGCCGCCAGCCAGCTGGAAAAAATCGACATGCTCGACTTCGCCGAGTTCGTGGCGATCAACAAGTTCGACCGCAAGGGCGCGCTCGACGCCTTGCGCGATGTCGCCAAGCAGGTACAGCGCAACAAGGAAGCCTTCACCACACCGCTGGAACAGATGCCGGTATTCGGCACCATGGCGGCGCGCTTCAACGATGACGGCGTCAGCGCACTGTACCAGGCACTCAAAGTCCGGCTGGCCGGGCTCGGCCTGCCACTGGGCGATTCGCAGCTGCCTGCGGTGACGGTGCGCCACAGCACCAACCAGAGCCCGGTGGTGCCGGCCACGCGCACCCGTTACCTGGCGGAAATCAGCGAGGTGGTGCGCAGTTACAAAAAGCGCGCCCGGCAGCAGGCCAAACTGGCGCGCGAGGTTCAGCAGCTCAAGGCCACGGCGCAGATGTTGTTGGAGCACGACCCGTGCAAGGACGGCTCTGCCAAACCCGGCGCTTACGGCACCGTGCTGGATCTGGCCCAGGTGCGCAGCGAGCGCCTGGACAAGGCCTGTGCCAAGTTGCTGGCGCAGTGGCCGACCATGCAGCAAGCCTACGCAGGTGACGAGTACATCGTCAAAATCCGCGACAAGGAAATCCGCACCGCGCTCACCACAAGGTCCCTCAGCGGCACCAGCATTCGCAAGGTGGCGTTGCCTCAATTCGAAGACCACGGCGAGATCCTCAAATGGCTGATGCTCGACAACGTGCCGGGCAGCTACCCCTACACCGCTGGCACTTTTGCCTTCAAGCGCGAAGGCGAAGACCCGACCCGCATGTTCGCCGGCGAAGGCGATGCCTTCCGGACCAACACGCGCTTCAAGTTATTGAGTTCTGGCATGGCGGCCAAGCGCTTGTCCACGGCGTTTGACTCGGTCACCCTCTACGGCAACGACCCGGATCCGCGCCCCGATATCTACGGCAAGGTCGGCAACAGCGGCGTCAGCATTGCCACGCTGGACGACCTGAAGGTGCTCTACGACGGCTTCGACTTGTGCAGCCCCAGCACCAGCGTCAGCATGACCATCAACGGCCCAGCGCCCAGCATCCTGGCCATGTTCATGAACACGGCAATCGACCAGAACATCGACAAATTCAAGCTTGAGAACGGGCGTGAGCCGACCGACACCGAACTCGAGAAAATCAAGGAGTGGGTGCAGGAAAACGTGCGCGGCACGGTGCAGGCCGACATCCTGAAGGAAGACCAGGGCCAGAACACCTGCATTTTCAGCACTGAATTCAGCCTGAAAGTGATGGGCGACATCGCCCAGTATTTTGTGCACAACCGGGTGCGCAATTTTTACTCGGTCTCGATCAGCGGTTATCACATCGCCGAGGCCGGCGCGAATCCGATTTCACAACTGGCGTTCACCTTGTCCAACGGCTTCACCTTCGTCGAAGCGTACCTGGCGCGCGGCATGCACATCGACGACTTCGCGCCGAATCTGAGCTTCTTCTTCTCCAATGGCATGGACCCCGAATACACCGTGATGGGCCGCGTGGCGCGGCGCATCTGGGCGGTGGCGATGAAAGAGAAATACGGTGCCAACGAGCGCAGCCAGAAGCTCAAGTACCACATCCAGACCTCGGGCCGCAGCCTGCACGCGCAGGAAATCCAGTTCAACGACATCCGCACCACGCTGCAGGCGCTGATCGCGATCTACGACAACTGCAACAGCCTGCACACCAACGCCTTCGACGAAGCCATCACGACACCGACTGAAGACTCGGTGCGCCGCGCGATGGCGATCCAGCTCATCATCAACCGCGAATGGGGCCTGGCCAGGAACGAAAACCCGTCACAAGGCGCCTTCATCATCGAGGAACTGACCGAGTTGCTGGAAGAAGCCGTGCTGCTGGAGTTCGAGCGCATCAGCGAGCGCGGCGGCGTGCTGGGCGCCATGGAGACCGGCTACCAGCGCGGCCGGATCCAGGACGAGTCGATGCACTACGAGATGCTCAAGCACACCGGCGAGCTGCCGATCATCGGCGTGAATACCTTCCGCAACCCGCACGGCGACGCCGTGCTGGACAAGTTGGAACTGGCCCGCTCGACCGACGAAGAGAAACAGAGCCAGCTCAAACGTCTGGCCGACTTCCACGCCCGGCACGCCAAAGAATCCCCCGCCATGCTGAAACGCCTTCAGCAAGCGGTGATCGAAAACAAAAACGTGTTTGAGGTGTTGATGGACGCCGTGCGCGTCTGCTCACTCGGTCAGATCACCAACGCCTTGTTTGAGGTGGGTGGGCAGTACCGGCGCAATATGTGACCTTGTGAACAATCATTCGCTATCAACCTTGGAGCGAGTGCCGATCGTGGTGGCAGAGCTTGCAGTATGGACCCGCGCCTCATACTGTCTAATGCCCAGAAATCGGCGCGGGCCTACACCCCAAGCTCTGCTGCCGGCATTCCTGGTTCACGTAGCAAGTCTGATTTGCGTCAAGGACAAGTCTGCAGCAGTTACCGTCATTCGAGATGAGTTCCCAACTTCTTTGGGCCGGCTTGATTGAAACGTAGAATCGGCCGAAACGATCTGCGGGGTTTGTCGGAATTTTTATACCTGTACAAAATTCCAAGAAGATCGCTGAAACAAAGGCTACAAGCCGTCTTCAGGAGGATTCGATGTCCAGTCTATCGAGCAACGCCCGGTATCACGAGCAGGTTTTGCTCAGAACATTACGTTGAGCGTCATAGGCGCCCGTCATTCATTCGAAAAAATATGGGACTGAAGACAGATGTCGAAGAGGTCACTCACTACTGGGGGCGTGCCCCGTGGAGAGTGCGCATCGTGCTCGTTCTAATACTGTTCCTGTCCTCTACCTCGCTCGCATCTCTTTCTGAATCGGTCATTAAGTGGAGAGGGTTTCTTCTCGAAGCCCTAACGTTTTACAGACAACATGTCCTTCGCCCCATTGCTGAAGTAGCACGGCAAGTAGTAGGCCATCCCCTGCCGACCGTTTTCGTAGACAACGCGGTTTTCTATGGGCTTTTCTTCGCCGCCCTCACTCGCGCGCTCTTGCTTCGAAACTCATCCCGAGTGAACCAGGCAGCGGACATAGTCTTCATGAGCATGGTCTACGCTT
This sequence comes from uncultured beta proteobacterium, assembly GCA_963810395.1. Taxonomy (GTDB): domain Bacteria; phylum Pseudomonadota; class Gammaproteobacteria; order Burkholderiales; family Burkholderiaceae_C; genus Rhodoferax. Next base: position 989,694 of record CAWENC010000001.1, read on the forward strand.
TAATGCTTTGGAATCTAACTGGATTGCGCGACAGTCCTGGCGAAATCACAGTCTGGGCGGTGTACCCACTTCTCCTGTTCAACGCGTACTTCATTACTAAGGGCGGCGAGCGGGTTCTAGCTATGGCTTATATGCTCACTCCAGTCTTTGTGGTGGGAGTATTAGCCGCCATCTCTGCGGGCCTATCGAAATGACGCCCAACCCTTCCATCGAGAGGATGTCACCTGGCAAGCCGGATGCCGCCTCTCTTGTCAAACGATTGAGCGCCTCCCGTCTGGCCCAGTAGTTTGCACTGCTGTTCCAATGACCAACCGGATCTAGCAGCAACGCAAGGCGGGGGTGGGGCGGATGTTGGGGGCGATTTCAAAAAGCGAAGCGCATGAGCCCCCGGCGTCCGCCCCGCTCCCGCCGACTCAAGCCCAACGCCGCAGTCGAAATGATCAAACACCATGAGAAGTGGCTTGCGATGACTGTTCTTCACCAAGTCCTGGTTCACCTGCGCGCGGGTCGCTGGAACGAGGCGCACAACTTGGTGCAAAGCGATGCTTCGCAGTTGGGTGCCTGGCTGCACGGCATCGTGCACATTCGGGAGGGCGATCTGGAAGATGCCGAGTACTGGTACGACCAGGCCAACCGGCATTTCCGCAGCCGCGGCAGCCTGGACGAAGAGCTGGAGCGCTTCGAGGCGGCGTTGCCGCCCGTCACAGCACCGTGATGTCGTCCTGGTGGTTGGCGATGTGGAGCGTGTGCGCCAGCGCGAAATCGGCGTGGCTCAGCGCACCGTAGGCGAAATGCGGCTTGAGCGCCCCGGTGTGGCGCTGAAAACGCTGCACTGCAGCGCGCAGCCGCGCCACCCCAGGTTGCCACTGCGCCACCTGCGGCAAGGCGGGCGCGCCGGGAATGGGCGCAATCAGGCTGTGGCTCATGCGCCCGCGCAGCCGGAATAGCGTGAACACCGCGGCCCCCAGCGTCGACTGGAACAGCGCGCTCCTGGGCTGCGGAAAGCCATCCATGCTCATGTCGATGCTCTGCGCCATGTGCTCCAGCGCGGCAGCAATGGACCAGGCGTTGGTGCTTTGCACCTGAGTGGCGTGCTCCAGGCGGTCCAGCCAGCGCATGACATCGTCGAGCGACTGGACCTTGGGGCTATCTGCCATGGCGACTCATGTAGACAAGGCCAGCGGGGTGATGAGAATCAACCGCCCTTTTTGCAGCGCTTGCCAGGGTTCTTCTTGTTGTTGGTCGCCGTGCCGCGTTCCAGGCTGCGCAGCTGACCTTTGCCAGCGGTAAAGCACACGCCCTTGGGCGGCACGGGACGGGGAGTGGCCTTGCGCTCGGCTTCGGTACGGAATTCTTTGCTCATGAAATGCTCCAGATGGTTGAAAAAATAGGCGATTATCCCCGCTCTTGGCCTTTGGCCCCGCGAAAGCCCTGTTTGGCCAGTATTTCCAGGTAAAACTCGTCTCCACCCTCCTTGGCCACGGCATCAATCAAAGCCGTGAGGTTGGCGAAATGGACCACGGTTGCCTGCGCTTCGCTGCTGCCGAACCGGCAATCGAAATCCCAATAATCCACGCCCGCCGGCAGGGGCACGCGACGCTGCCGTTTGACGTATTTGCGGATCTCGTGCTTGGTGGCTTCCAGCACGCGGTCACGGTGCTTGCCTTCGATGTTTAGTTTGAATGTCTTCTTCATGGCTGCCTTCGTTTGGAGTTGCCCGATGATACGGATTTACCAGTCCACCAGACTCAAGCCGATGCTCAGCACGGTTCGGCGGCGGTTGTAGTCGACCAGCGAATCGCCGTAGCCGCTGAACAATTGGGTGTGAAAACGCAGGGCGTTCTGACTGCCGGGCAAGCCGCTGGCGCCCAATTGTCTGAGCCATTCCAGCCGCACCGAACCGTTGGCGTCGGCCCGCAACGAGTGGCGCAGTGTGACGCCGAAGGTGTTGTCCGGGTTGGGGTTCCAGAAAGCCGCAACTTCGGCGCGGCCGATCTTGTCGCTGATATCGGGGTTGTCGTCATTGACCGGATCTTCATCCATGCGCTTCCAGACCTTGGCCTCGAGCCGGAATTGATCGCCTTTTTCCAGGCCCGTCATCAGCACCGTTCGGTTCCAGCTACGCGACAGCGGCAAGGGCTGGCCGTTGGACTGGTGCACCAGGCTGATTCCGCTGTAGCGCAGCCGCCAGCCCGCGGGCAATAGCGCATCGGTGGGGTAGACATAGGTCAGTTCCGGCTCGTGATCGGTGGTGCGAAACGGGCGCGAAAGATCGCCGCTGAATATTTGCCAGTTGGACTGCTGGCTGTAGCCGAACCACAGGGAGTCGCGCTTGAGCTGCTGGCGCTGGGTCAGCAGCCCCTGGGCAATTTTGGTGCGCACCGAGAGCTGAATGCGGGTCTCGCTGGGAATGTAGGCCACGGCGGCCTCAGCCGTATGCCCCGGCGAGGGCGATGACGGTTGCGTGTTGGCACCGTCCGAGCTGATCCACGACAGGCTGATCGGTCGAAAACCCCGAATGCCGAAGGTGCCGCAGTCGCTGCCGGCTTCCAGTTCCCAGAAACGCGAAAGCTCTGAAAACTGGCGGCTCTTGCAGTCATGCGCGGCGGGTGCCTCCATGGTGATGATGACCGGCGGCGGTGCAGCAGGTACCTGCGTCGGTTCGTCCGTCGCCGACGGCGCCGCCTGCTGCGCCGCCCAGCGATCGAAGCAATTCAGCCGTGCGTCGCGGTCGCCGCTCAGACTGGCGCAGTCCTGCCAGGCCTTGGGTGCTGCCGCGAGATCTGTGACATTTTGGCTTCTAGCGCCCGTCGATACTGCGCACGCAGCTATAAATACGATAGTAAGTAGGGGATTCATGAAAACCAATATTGTGCGAGCAACGAGTTACGCCGGACCCGCCAGGGCCAGCGCGGCGGCGCTGTCTTGCGCCTTCTGGGCAAACTCGGCGCGCAGTGCCCTGAGCTTGGCGCGCGGGTCTTCCTTGACAGTATTTTGATCCAGCGCCATCTCGGCGATGAAGCGACTGGGCTGGGCGGCGATCATCTCGCGGCCCTTTTTGCGCTTGCGCGTCCAGCTCACCGCCAGACTGGTTTGAGCGCGCGTGATGCCGACATACATCAGGCGGCGCTCTTCCTGCAAGTGGGTTGCCATGTCTTCAGTGACGGCCTCATGCTGCTTCTGTGAGCCCCCTGGCGAGGCCGCGCCGACGCTGCCACTGTCTTTCAGTTTGAACGGCAACAGGCCCTCGGTGACGCCCACCAGCATCACATGCGGCCACTCCAGGCCCTTTGCCGCATGCAGGGTCGAGAGCGTCACCACGTTCTGGTCGGCCTCGCGCTCGCTGATGGTCGAGAGCAGTGACACCGTCTGCGCCACATCCAGCAGCGACTTGACCTCGTTCGCGCCAGAGACGCCCGCCGCATCGTCAATCTGGCCACCGCAGCGCGCCGCCATCCAGTCGCAAAAATCGAGCACATTGCTCCAGCGGGCAGCCGCCAGTTTTTCACTGTCTTCGGCCTCCATCAGATAACGCTCATAAGCGATCTCCCCCAGCCACTCCAGCAGGAATGTTTTGGCCGCCTCGGCGCCCACGGTGTGGCGCGCGCGGAATTCAAGGTCGTTCACGTAGCGGCCAAATTCGTGCAGGCTGCCGACAGCCTTGCTGGCAAGCACACTGCCCAGCGACGGCGAAAACAGGGCCTCGAACAGGCTGACCTTGTAGCGCCGGGCAAACTCGCCCAGCTGCCCCAGAGTCTGATGCCCGATGCCGCGTTTCGGCGTCGTGACGGCGCGCAAAAAGGCCGGATCGTCGTCGTTGTTGATCCAGAGCCGAAACCAGGCGCACAAGTCCTTGATTTCGGCCCGGTCGAAAAAGCTGGTGCCACCCGACACCTTGTACGGGATCTGCGCTTTGCGCAGCGCCTTCTCAAACGTTTTGGCCTGGTGGTTGGCACGGTACAGCACCGCAAAATGCCTGAACTCCTGAAACTGCGGCCCGGCGCTGGCAGCGACGCCGGCGCGCAGGCTCTGGATGCGGGCCACGGTGCGTTCGGCCTCGTGCTCTTCGCTGTCGGCGTCCACGACCCGCACCGGCTCGCCTTCACCGAGGTCGCTCCACAGGTTCTTCGGGAACAGCTTCGGATTCGACCCGATCACGTTATTGGCGGCGCGCAGGATGGCACTGGTGGAACGGTAGTTCTGCTCCAGTTTGATGACTTTCAACGTCGGGAAATCGACCGGCAGTTTTTTCAGGTTGTCCAGCGTGGCGCCGCGCCAGCCGTAGATCGACTGGTCATCGTCGCCGACGGCGGTAAAACGCGCTTCAGACGGCGCTTTGCCGCCCACCAGAAGCTTCAGGAACTCATACTGCGTGGCATTCGTGTCCTGGTATTCATCGACCAGAATATGGCCCGCCAGCGCCTGCCACTTCTGCCTGACCTGCGGGTGGTTTTGCAGCAGTTTCAGCGGCAGACTGATCAGGTCGTCAAAGTCCACGCTCTGATAAGCGGCGAGGCGCTCCTCGTAATGCGCCATGACGCGGGCGATGATGCGCTCGTTATCGTCTTTCGCCAGCGCTTGGGCCCGTTCGGCGTTGAGTCCCTGGTTTTTCCACAGGCTGATGGTCCACTGCCACTGCCGCGCCGTGGCGGCATCCACCGTGCCGCCAGCGTCTTTCAGGATGCTGGTGACGTCGTCGCTGTCGAGGATCGAAAACTGCGCTTTCAGGCCCAGCGCCGCGCCGTCCTGGCGCAGCATGCGCACCCCCAGGGCGTGAAAAGTGCAAATCACCACGTCCCGGGCCGGCTTGCCAATCAATTCCCTGGCCCGTTCGCGCATCTCGCTGGCGGCCTTGTTGGTGAAGGTGATGGCCGCAATGCGTTGTGGTGCCAGCCCGGCCTGGATCAGGCGGGCGATCTTGTGGGTGATCACCCGGGTCTTGCCCGAGCCCGCCCCCGCCAGCACCAGACACGGGCCGTGCATGAAGTTGACTGCTTCTTGTTGGGCCAGGTTCAGGCCGGTCGAGCGGGAGGATGACATCGGTACGATCAGGCCCAGGATACTTGGAACGAAGCCGGCGATCATACAGACGCGCGACAAACCTGCCTGGCTTGACCCCAAGTGCACTGACAATACCGGCGTGCTGCAAATCCTCCTGATCACCTTTCCCTTCTTCGCGCTGGTGTTGTGCGGCTATCTGGCGGCACGCAAACGCATGCTGCCGCTGGAGGCAGTGACGGGCCTGAACAGTTTTGTCTTGTTTTTCGCCTTGCCGTGCATGTTGTACCGCTTCGGCGCCAGCACGCCGCTGGCGCAACTGCTCGATGGCGGCGTGCTGTTGACTTACACCTTCTGTGCCCTGGTGATGGTGGCGATTGCAGTCGCCGTCAGCCTGAACCGGCGTATTCGCTGGAATGACGCCGCCTTTGGCGCGCTGGTCGCGGCCTTCCCCAACACCGGCTTCATGGGCGTGCCGCTGTTGGTGGCGCTGCTGGGCGCACAGGCGGCCGGACCGGTGATTGCGACCATGATGATCGACATGCTGGTCACCACCTCCTTGTGCATTGCGCTGTCGCGGCTGGACGGCGCCGACGTCCATGGCACGAGCAAAGCCCTCAAAAATGCCCTCAAGGGCGTCGCCACCAATCCCCTGCCCTGGTCGATCTTGCTCGGGGCACTGGCATCGGCCATGAGCCTGGAATTACCCAAGCCGGTGGCCCAAACCCTGGGACTGCTGGCCGACGCCGCCTCACCGGTGGCCTTGTTCACCATTGGCGCGGTACTGGCACGCTCGCAGATGCTGGCGGCGGCAAACCAGCATCCACCGATTCCGCTGCGCGACTATGTGCCGGTGGCGGCACTCAAACTTTGCCTGCACCCCTTGCTCATGCTGCTGGTCGGTAGTGGCGCCATCTGGCTCGGCCTGCCGCTGGAGCGCTTTGCCTTGACGGTGCTGGTGCTGGCGGCGGCGCTGCCGAGCGCCAGCAACGTGTCACTGCTGGCCGAGCGGTTTGGCGCCGACAATGGCCGCATTGCGCGCATCATTCTGGTATCGACTGCGGCGGCCTTCCTGACCTTTTCGCTCGCAGTGACCTTGGTCAGTTGAGAGCGTGCGCGAGACGCATTCCGCGTTCACGCCATGTGCATGTCGGCAAAGGGGTTGATCACATGCACGCCCAGAGGGCGCGATAAGGGTCCGGCGATCTCGCCATACAGTGTCTTGATGTCATGCTCGGCGCAAATTGCGATCAGCAAGGCATCCCAAACCGGATAGTTGTGCCGGGCCGCCAGCTTCCAGGCGTGCTCATAGGCCTGGCCTGAGGCGTCGAGCACCCGCGCTGCCTGCGACCAGATGCTCACCGCCTCCAGTGCCAGCGCATGCGACATGGTTTTCTTCGTCAGGACCAGGTTCAGGTATTCAGTCAGCACCTGGCCCGCCAGACAGCCCTGCGAACCCAGAAAAAGGCGTTCCAGCAAATCCTGCGCCACGCGCTGCTTCTGCGCGGGTGCGTCAGGGGCCGTGGCGTAAACCAGAACGCTGGTAGCCACCGACCAGGGGGATTCAGTCTTGGTGTGCATCGCTGCGTTCGAAATGTTTGCCGTATGGCTCGGACATGCGTAACGCCAGCGCCTTGCGCACCAGAGCCGCTCGCGCTTGCGGGTCGAGTTCGGCAGGGTTGATCTGAACCAGCTTGATCAGCGGTTTGCCGTGGCGAGTGACGGTCAGTTCCTCGCCGGCGGCGACACGTGCCGCAATTGCGGAAAAATGATGAATCACCTCGCGCGAGGTCACAAGCTTCATAGGCGCTCGCCAAAGAAAATGTTAGACAAATTGTATGACAACCCATGCAAAGCAATTGAGTTACAGGGTGAAATCTCCATCGGAGACTGGCCGACTCTGCCCGCAATTCGTGTAGCAACTTGTTGCAAGCCCACAACGAAAACGCAAGGTTTGCATAGGTTTACACGCTTTTCCTTTGCCAAGCCCCCCGGCCTCTGGTTCAATACATACAACTTCCTGAAAAAGGAGGTTTGCCCGGGGCCTGTGACCATTCAATCCGGCGCCCTCTGTTTAACCTTGGAGTAATTTAATATGAAAAAAACCCTCGTAGCCTTGGCTGCCCTGGCCGTTGTCGGCGCTGCCTCTGCACAGTCCAGCGTCACCCTCTATGGCGCCGTTGACGCTTCCTATAGTTACATGAGCTCTGGCGACGTGAGCGTCTCTAAGCTGACTTCTTCCCAACTCGGCTCCAGCAAGCTCGGCTTCAAGGGCGAAGAAGACCTGGGCGGCGGTCTGAAGGCGGTCTTCAAGCTTGAAGGCGGCATCAATAACGATTCAGGCGTTGGCAAGACTGGCAACACCAACAACCAGGCAAGCGGCTCAACCGGCTCCCCTGCCGGCTTCCTGTTCAATCGTTATGCTTTGGTTGGCCTGGCTGGCAACTTCGGCGAAATCCATCTGGGCCGCGAATACAACTGGGCATTCTGGTATGGCCAAGGCGCAGTTGATCCGTTCGGCACCAATGGCCCTGCTGATTCGACTCAAATGGCACTGATCTTGTCCAAACAAGCCGCTGTCAATGCCGCCAACATGATCACCTACATCTCGCCAAGCATGAGCGGTTTCCAGGTCGGCGCACAAGCTTTCATGGGTGAGAACTCCAGCACCGCTGCCAACAGCGATGACGGCGGTGGCTACTCTCTGTTTGCCAACTACGGCAATGGCCCGATCTTTGTGAGCGGCGCCACTTCCACCACCAAGTATCTTGCTGGCGACTACACACTGAGCGCATTGTCCGCTTCGTATAACTTTGGCGTTGCCAAGGCCGTGTACACCTTCACGCAAGAAAAAGTGGCTTCTGCAACCGAAGTCAAGAACACCACCAACCTGATCGGTGTGATCGTTCCGATGGGCGCTGCCAACTTCAAGGCTTCGTACATCAATGCGAAGAACGATGCTGGTGGTTCTGACCACACAGGCGAACTGCTCGGCCTGGGCGTTGACTATGCCTTGTCCAAACGCACAGTGGCTTATGTTTCCTACGCTCACGTCACCAATGGCGATGGCGGCACTTACGCTACTGGCATCAGCGACGGCTCGGTCAACCCGACTTCGTCCAACGTCGCTATCGGTATCAAGCACGCTTTCTGATCCAGCGCTGACGCAAGTCAGCTGACGATTTGAAGTCATAAAAACCCCGCTGCGGCAACGCAGCGGGGTTTTTTTATTCCTGCAACAGTTGCACCAGTCGCGTCAAGGCATGCTGCACGCTGGCCCTACGCACACTGGCTCGGTCACCAGCAAAATGGCACTTCTCGGCGCTGAGCTGGCCCGGCACGGCAAAGCCGAACCAGACCGTGCCCACTGGCTTGTCCAGACTGCCTCCGGTCGGGCCAGCCACGCCGGTGACGGCCACCGCCACTTGCGCCTGCGAGTGCGCCAGGGCACCCCGCACCATCGCCCGCGCCACGGCTTCACTCACCGCCCCATTGCGCATCAACACCGACGTCTGGACTCCCAGCAGTTCGGTCTTGGCTTCATTCGAGTAAGTGACAAAGCCACGTTCAAACCAGTTGCTGGAGCCCGCCAGATCGGTGCAGGCGGCCGAGATCAGCCCGCCGGTGCAGCTCTCGGCGGTGACCAGTTTCAGCTCTTTTTTTTGCAGCAAGTCGGCCAGCAGCCCGCATAAATGGGGCGTCGACAGCTTCTGCTTTGGCAGCACGCCAGTCATTGCCAATATCTCCATGCGGCGATCACCAGCAGGCTGCAGGCCGCCGCCACCAGATCGTCGAGCATGATGCCAAAGCCGGCTTTGCGCCAGGCGGCGGGGTCGGCGGCGGTATTGACCTCATGAAAAAGTTGGTCGGCCCAGCGCACGGGGCCCGGCTTGGCGGCATCGAAGAAGCGGAACAGGCCAAACGCCACCAGTTGCGCCCACCAGCCGGCCGGCGTCACCAGCCACAGCACCAGCCAGAACGCGGCAATTTCGTCCCACACCACGCTGCTGGGGTCGAGTTGGCGCATGTTTTTTGCGGTGACGCTGCAGGCCCACCAGCCCAGCGGCAGCGAGGCGGCGAGCAGCAAAGCCCAGCGCGCATCCGTCATCCATCGTTGCAGAACCCAAAATACCAGCCACGCCCAAAGCGTGCCGGCGGTGCCGGGTGCAACTCGGCTCAAGCCGGAACCAAAGCCCATGGCGATGAAGTGCGCCGGATGCGACAGCATGAAGCGGGCACTGGGGCGCACCGGCGCCAGCACCACCGGACTCTCGGTTGCCGGATTGTCAAAGGGGAACTCGTTCTGGCGCATGGCGCGATTATCGCGGAGGGGGGCTCACTTCGCCCGCCATCTGCGTCAGCCATTCGGCCCAGAAATCAATGCAGGCACGGATCTTGGGCAGGCGATGGCGTTCTTGCAGCATCACGGCATAGATCGGCACCGGTGGGCTGGCAAAGTCATCCTGCAGCAGCGGCACCAGAGCGCCGCTGGCCACCAGCGGGCGCGCCAGTTGGTCCATCAGCCGCCCGATGCCGACGCCTTGCTGCACCAGGGCCATCATGACGGCCGAGTTGTCGGTGCGGGTCTGTCCCGACACCAGCAGCTCGCCGCCGCCTTTGCCTTGAGCGCCAGCACTGAGAAGCCAGCGGTTGAGCGTGGGGCTGGCGCTGCTGGCGATCAGGTGGTGCTGGCGCAGCTCGTCCGGATGCCGCGGCGTGCCACAGCGCGCCAGATAGGCGGGCGCCGCATAGAGCGAGCGGCTGTAGTCGCCGATCTGGCGCGCCACCAGCGTCTCGCTGCGCGGAGTGCCGGTGCGAATGGCGATGTCGATGCCGTCGCGCGCCATGTCGCTCATGCGGTCGTCGGCATTGATGTCGATGTGCAGTTGCGGGAAGCGCTGGTACAAGCTGCACAAGCTGGGCGCCACCAGGCCTTCGGCCAGCAGCGGGCTGACGCTGACGCGCACCCAGCCACTCGGGCCAGCCAGCTTGCCGGTGAGCTCGCTGCCGAGTTCGGCCGCAGTGTCGAGCAGGCGTCGGCCATAGGCCAGAAACGTGTCGCCCTCGTCGGTCAGGCTCAGGCCGTGCGTGCTGCGGTGCAGCAGCCGCACGCCACACGCCGCTTCCAGCCGGGCCAGCGAACGCGTCACCTGGCTCACCGGCACATCGCGCTCGCGGGCCGCGGCCGACAGAGAGCCGAGCTCGGCAATGCGGGTGAACAGGGCGACGTCATCGAGCTGGAGTTGCATGCGCGGATTGTGGCTTTGTTTTGCATAAACCGCAAAACCAAATTGAATTATTGGCGATTTCCAGAGCTTGGTTTATTCAATAAAGTTCAGACCATCGTCAACCCACCAGGAGCCCACCATGTTCACAGATTTACCCGATGCTGCCACCCAGGTCCGCCTGCACGATCAGGCCAAAGCCGAGGCCGTCCGCCTGCGCGACGAAGCTGTTGACGACTTCTGGCGCGGCGCCGACGCCGTGCTGGCGACCACGGCAGACAGTGCGCGCCGCAGTGCGCAGCGTCTGGCCTGCCGCCTGGCACGGCGTGAGCGCAGCGCGAGTGCAGCTGCTCCTGTCGCAGAAACTGCACTCTGCCCACACCACAACTGAAAGGCTCGCCCGAGCCCCGGTACGAACTCCCGGTCACCGACCTGGGGTAATGGCGGCCGGACGCAGGCGGAGCGCAAATTGGCCCTCGCTCCGGTGGTGCAAACCTCCTGACATCACGTTGTCAGCAGCCCTGGCGCAGCATCAGGGCTTCTTCAACACTTCAGGAAATTTCCATGAAAGATGCCGTGACCTGGTTCGAAATCCCCAGCACTCAACTCCATCAGGCGCAAGCCTTTTACGAGACCGTGCTGGGCTGCAAAATGCGCCACGAGACTATGGGGCCGTCCGAGGGCGCCGTGTTTCCCTACGACAAGGCGAGTGACGGCGTCGGCGGCGCCCTCATGGCCGGCCCCGGTGCCACGGCACCTGGCGCCGGCGGCACACTGGTCTATCTGGATGCCTCGCCATCCCTGGACGCCGCCCTGGCACGCGTGATTGCGGCGGGCGGCAGCGTCGCACTGCCGCGCCAGGCGCTGCCACCGGGCATGGGATTTTTTGCCCACATCACCGACCTGGACGGCAACCGCGTGGGGCTGCACGCCTTGACCTGAGGCGACAGACGACGGCGAACGATCTGCGCCGGTTCGCCCAGGCGATCAGGCTCAGATCTGTAGACGCTATTATTTTGATAGCTGCTGGTGCACGTATCATGGCAACTACAGCACAAAAACACTCCTGAAAACGCCATGCGCCGCGCCGACCGCCTGTTTCAGATCGTCCAGCTCATCCGGGGCCGGCGCCTGACCACGGCGGCGCACCTGGCGCAGCGCCTGGAAGTGTCGGAGCGCACCATTTACCGCGACGTGGCCGACCTGCAGCACCAGGGGGTGCCGATCGAGGGCGAGGCCGGCGTCGGCTATCGGCTGGGCGCGGGCTTCGAGTTGCCGCCGCTGATGTTCAGCCACGACGAAGCACGAGCGCTGCTGGCGTCGGTGCGCATGACACAGGGCTGGCTGGATCCGGCGCTGGCGCAGGCCGCCAATGTGGCGCTGGGCAAGATCCTGTCGGTGTTGCCGGCGGCAGCGCGGGTGGCGGCGCAAAGCATGGCGCTGTATGCGCCGCCGGTCGGTCTGGCACCTGCCGTGCAGGCCACGCTGCAAACCTTGCGCGAGGCAGTACAGGCGCGCCGCAAGCTGCTGGTCGACTACCGCGATGCCAGCGAGCATTCAAGCCAGCGCACCCTGCGGCCCTTGGGCTGCTTTTACTGGGGCAAGGTCTGGACGCTGGCGGCCTGGTGCGAGACGCGCCAGGACTTTCGGAACTTCCGCCTGGACCGCATCGACAGGACGCGGCAAGTCGATGGCTCCGAAGGACATTTCCGCGACGAGCCCGGCAAAACGCTGGCAGACTATTTGCGCACGGTGATGCCGCCCGGTGTCCCGGCGATGTGGTGGAACGAGCCGTAGCTGCCAAGCCAAACGCCAGCCTGGGTAACTGCGGTCTGGCACCGATCCAAAATGCCGGCTGGGTATTCCTTAACGGGTCAAGCCGCTTTCACCGGTTGACGCAACACCGTTTTCAATTTGTCTGGCGCCATTTTCCTCGGGTCACCGATATAAATCTCATGGTGCTTGCCGTTGAATGCGAGTTTGTGTTGCGGCAGGTATTCGTGGTGCAGCCGGGCCAGGACCGGCGCCTCCTGTTCGTACGAGCCCACGTGCATGATCTGGACTGCACGCCCCTCGGTCAGCAGTTCATGCCTGAGCAAAGACAGTCCGGGGAGCGGCTTTTTCGCGCGCACCGTGTCGATCGCCTTGGCAATCATGGCCGGCGTGATCCATTCGGGTTGCATGATCATCATGGTCCAGTGCCATTGGTCCTTGTTCCCGCTTTCAAACGCGGACATGTCATCCGCCCACCAAAGCCCTTCGAGCGGGAGTACGACATAGTCCTTGCCGAGTTCCTTTTTGCTCGCGAACTTGAGTGTGTACGAAACGGAATACAGCGCTTCAATCGCGTGTTGATAGTCTTGCGAGGTGTTGGGATTGCCGCTGCCGTCGATCATCAGATAACGCATTGGCGGCACGTCAACCATCGAGAACTCTTTTGCCGATGGCATGTAGAGGTGTTTCAGAACTTTTTTAAGGTCAATTTTTTCCATCTCTTTCTCCATGGTTTTGATGGTTTCATTCAGCCAGCATTTTTCAGCCTTCAGCAAGGCAATGCTGTAGGCAAAGATCGCATTGACAAATGACGGCAACGGCGCCTGCCTGCGCTGTTGAGATTCGATCGACGCAAGACGCAGGTCCAATTCTGATCCACGCCGGCCCAATGCTGCCAGCGCGTCGATTGTGCGCAAAAGCGGCAAGTTCGCCAAGCCAGGAAGCAGCCCGATCGGCGTCACCCCATGCGCACCTGGAAGTGGCGTGTTTTGTCCCCTATCTGTCCACAGTGGCTCTGGTATGGTTATTTTTCCAGCGATAAGATTGAGTATCTTCTTCTTGAATGGAAACCTAAAATGTCCCCTATTGCACCACCCAAGGCAGCCCTCATCATCATCGACGTGCAGCAGTCCTTTGCCCAGATGCCATTTTGGACACAGCATGATCTGCCGGCCTTCCAGAGCGCGCTGCTGCGCCTGGAGGCGGGTTGTCGGGCCAAAGAGGTGCCGGTGGTGCACATCTTCCACGTCGGACAAGGCGGGCCGTTCACGCTGGCGTCGGGCTTCGTCAAGCCCCTGCCCTGGCTCACCGGCGCGCCCGATGTGCGCTTCGACAAGCACACGCACAACGCCTTCACCGATACCGGGCTGGATCTGTGGCTGCGCCGGCGCGGCATTGGCAGGCTGATCATCGCCGGCATGCGCACCGAACAGTGCTGCGAGACCACGGCCCGCGTCGGCTCCGACATTGGTTACGCCGTCGACTTCGTCACCGAGGCCACGCTGACTTTCCCCATGACCCATGCCGGTAGCGGTCGCAGTTATTCGGCCGAGGAGATCAAGGCCCGTACCGAGCTGGTGCTGGCCGACCGATTTGCGCGCATTGTCGATGTCGATACCTGCCTGGCCGGCCTGGCCCCGCAGGCATGACGTCGGCCGCCATGCGCCCACGCCACCTTGCGCTGGCGCTGCTGGTGATCGTGGTCTGGGGCGTCAACTTTGCCGTCATCAAGATCGGTCTGGTCGGCGTGCCACCGTTTCTGCTGGGCGCGCTGCGCTTCATGCTGGCGGCCTTTCCGGCGCTGCTTTTCCTGCGCCCGCCCAAAGTGCCGCTACGCCTGTACCTGGCCTTCGGCTTGACAATGTCGGTCGGGCAGTTTGCGTTTCTGTTCAGCGCGATTCATGTCGGCATGCCGTCCGGCCTGGCCTCGCTGGTGCTGCAATCGCAGTCGTTTTTCACGCTGCTGTTCACCGCCCTGTGGCTGAAGGAAAAGTGGCACGCCAACCAGCTCGCCGGTCTGTTGCTGGCCGCTGGCGGCCTGACGCTGATCGGCAGCGCGCACGGCGCCTCCATGCCCTTGCTGGGCTTCCTGCTGACCGTGGCCGCTGCCGCCATGTGGGCCTGCGGCAATATCGTCAGCCGGTCCGTCGGCCGCCACGGCCCGATGAACCAGCTGGCTTTCGTGGTCTGGGCCAGCCTGGTGCCTCCGCTGCCATTTCTGGCCCTGTCGTGGTTGATTGAAGGCCCGGCCGCCATCAGCACTGCGTTGCAGAACTTCAGTCTTCAGACCTTCGCTGCCGTGGCCTATATCGCCTGGGCCTCGACGCTGTTCGGCTACGCGGTCTGGAACTTCCTGCTGTCGCGCTACCCGGTCAACCGTGTCGCACCTTTTACCCTGCTGGTGCCGCTGGTGGGCCTCTCCACCGGCTGGCTGGCATTTGGTGAGTCGCTCCAGCCGATTCACTTTGCCGGGGGAGCCTTGCTCATGATGGGCCTGCTGGTGAATCTGTTTGGCGCCCCCTTGTTGACCCGCCTGCAATGGAAGACCTGACACTCACTGTGTGGCTGGTGCTGACGCCCAACGTGCTGCTGCTCGACTACGCCGGCCCGGCCGAGACGCTGCGCATGGCGCGTGACATGGGCGCCAGGCTGGTGCTGCACACCTGCGCGCCGCAGCCCTCGGTCTCGACCTCACTGGGGCCGTGCCTCAGCGGGCTGGAGCCCCTGCCCGAGACCCTGCCAGCCAACAGTCTGGTGCTGGTGGTGGGCAACAGCAATGAGACCGAAGACTACGCCACGCCGGCGGCGCAACAGGTGGTGCGCTGGTTGCGCTCGGCGCCGCAGGCCGATACCCGCCTGGCCAGTATTTGTTCCGGCGCCCTGCTATTGGCGCAGGCCGGCTGGCTGGCGGGTCGCCACTGCACCACCCACTACAGCCTGCTTGAAATCCTGCAAGCCACCGAGACCTCGGCGCTGGTCGAAAGCGACCGGATTTTTGTTGACGACGGCCGGGTGCTGACCAGCGCCGGCATTAGCACCGGCATCGACCTGGCGCTATACATCGTCGAGCAGCACGCCGGCCCCGAGCTGGCGGGGCGCGTGGCGCGTCGCCTGGTGATATACCAGCGGCGCGGCCCGCAAGACCCCCAAATGTCGCCCTGGCTGGCCTGGCGCAACCACATGCACCCGGCGGTGCACCGCGCCCAGGACGCCATTGCCCGCGATCCGGCACGGCTGTGGACGCTGGCCGCGCTGGCCAGCGAGGCCTATGTGAGTCCGCGGCACCTGAGCCGCCTGTTTGCCCAGCACGCCGGCATTGGCGTGCTGGCCTACCAGCAGCAACTACGCATCGCGCGCGCCAGGGAACTGCTGGCGGCGCTGCCGACGCTGTCCGTGGAAAAGGTCGCCGAGCAGTGCGGCTTTGCCTCGGCGCGGGATTTCCGGCGCGTCTGGCAGCGCTTTGCCGAGGGCTCGCCAGGGGATGGGCGCCGGGCGGCGCGTTTCCATTGACTTCCTTGCTTTTTGCCTGCTGGCCGATCAATATGCAAGGACAAATATTCGCCGCAGACACTTTGCAGCCGTACCGCGGCGTCAGGCGAAGTGGTCGAACGAGGTGTAAGTGTTGGGCAGCGCCCGGCCCTGGCTGTCGATCAGGCGCAGGCCGCGCTGCGCGTCGATCTGGCCGATGCGGGTGACCGGGTTCTGGCTGCTCCGGGCTGCTGCGGCTACTGCTTCGCGGGCAGATACCGGCGCCGTGAACAGCAACTCGTAATCGTCGCCGCCGGCCAGCGCCCATCCGAGCCATTGGCTGGACCGGATTTGAGTATTAAATTGACCTGCAGCACCCGTGCATATTGCGCGAGCAGCTACCAAATCAATAGCGATATCGGTATCCACGGTCGCCCCCACGCCGGACTGCTTCAGGATGTGGCCGAGGTCGCCGAGCAGGCCGTCGCTGACATCGATCGCGGCCGTGGCAATGCCGCGCAAGGCCAGGCCCAGTGCCACACGTGGCGTGGGTTGTTCCATGCGCAGGCGCGCGGCCTCGAACACCGGGGCCGGCACCGACAGCGTGCCACGAAAGACTTCCAGTGCCAGCCGGGCGTCGCCCAGCGTGCCGCTGACGTACAGGTCATCGCCGGCCCGGGCGCCGGAACGCAGCAGCGCCTGCGAACGCCCGCCTGTCACCGGCACTTCGCCAAACACCGTGATGCAGATGTTCAGCGGGCCTTGCGTGGTGTCGCCGCCCACCAGTTCGCAATCATGCGCATCGGCCAGCGCAAACAGGCCTTGTGAAAACGGCGCCAGCCAGGCGTCGTCGGCGCGCGGCAGGGCCAGCGCCAGGCTAAAGGCCAGGGGCTTGGCGCCGCAGGCGGCCAGGTCGCTCAGATTCACGGCAAGGGCCTTGTGCCCGAGCTTGAAGGGGTCGACCGTGGGGAGGAAATGGCGACCCTCGACCAGCATGTCGCAGGAGATCGCGAACTGCGTGCCGGGAGCGGCCTGCAACAGCGCGCAATCGTCGCCCACGCCCAGCGCGGCGCGGCGCGATGGGCGCTTGAAATAGCGCTCGATCAGCTCAAATTCACCCATGGCTTGTGTCCTTGTCCAGTGCATCCTTCATCGGCCAGAAGAAGTTCAGCGGCTTGCTGCGCCAGCGTGCACCGATGGCCGCACGAATGCGCGAGCGGTCCACGCCGCTGACATTGTGGGCGCGCAAAGCGAGCCGAAAAGCAAAGTAAAAACTCACCGCCACATTGAGCACACCGGTGACCACAACACCGGCAACGCACCACCAAAACGCCGGCAGGGCGAGAACCGGCAGACCGAGCGTCGCGGCGGCGGCCGCCAGCTGTCCGGTCGACAGCGTGACATGTCGCACCTCCAGCCCCAGGCCAAAGAAGGCCGCGAACGCCGGGACCAGGCCCAGCATCAGCCCGAGCGACACGTTGGCGGCCAGACCCGAGATGTTGTCGCGCATGAAGCGCGACCAACGCCCGGCGCGACCAACGCCCAGCGCAGCCGTGATCTTCGGGTTGTAGCGCAGGGCCGAGTCCAGCCGGTGCAGCACGAACCAGTTCTCGACCCAACCGGCGATGATGCTCGATGCGAACAGCAGCACGCCGGTCAGTATGGCAAACAGCGCGGTGGGACCGAGCAGGTGCAGGGAATGCAGCACGTGCTCTGCCTCCTTGACGCCAATCATCGGCGCGCCGAAGGCGAACCAGAGCGCGGCGCTGATCAGCACCACGCACGGCGCCACCAGGGCCAGATTGCCGACCACGGCCGCCACCTGCGAGCGCACCAGATGCGTCACCTCGGTCACAAAGTCATCCACCGCGCCGGGCGTGCTGAGGTCCTTGAGCTTGGCCGCCATGGCCGGTGCCGTCATGGCCGGCTGTTTGGTCGCCACGGTCCAGTGCAGCAGCTGGATCAGCACAAAGCTCAGCGCGTAGTTCAAGCCGGCATAAAGACCAGCCCAGAAGGCCGACAAGCCGATGGCGAGCACCATGAACTTGATCAGCGTGGTGAGCGACATCACGGCACCGCCACCGGCCGCGGCCCGCAGCATGGCGCGGTACTCGGCCCGGGTGCGGGTGATGTAGTGCTCGCCGGTTTCGGAACTGCGCTCGGCCACCTTGGCCGCCAGCAGCGAAGAGTTGGAAGCGATCAGCGCACGAAGGCTGCGCCGCTCCCGGCCGACCGCCACCAGCTGCGACAACAGACGGGCGGTGCTGGCCGCCGGGTGGACCGACATCAGGCAGTCCAGCAGGACACGAATGCGCAGCACCCGTTCGCGCAGCTGGCGCAGCTGAAACACCAGGTTGACTGAAATGCCATTCGCGTCCAGATGGGTGTAGACCGTGGCCGCCGCGGCGCGACAGGCTTCGAGCCGTTCGCGAAACTGTTGCAGCGCCGCCTGGCGTTCGTCGCTGTCATCGGCCGGTGATGCCAGATAAACGTCGCGCAGGGTTTCAAAGTCCTGCACCAGGCAATGAAAGGCTGCGGCCTCGCGCGCCGGTGCGCTCATGCGCAGGCGCAACTCGGGTGTGAAGCCGGCGGCGCGGACCTGGGTAGTGCAAAAGGTGACGGCCTCCAGCACCGTGCCCTGCCACTGCGACAGGGCTGGCCGCGCAGCGTCAGCCGGCACCGCTATCGGCGGCTGCAGCAGAGCCTGGATGCGTGCCAATGCGATTTCATCGAGCGCCGCCAGCCACTGGGCGTCAAAATCGTGGGACAGCACCAGAGAAAAAAGGGCGGAGGAGTCAGCCGTCTCGGGTGTACCGGGCAACAGCTTCAGGCGAACACGTTCAAAAAATTCGCTGATAAAGGCGCTGCGCGAGGCAAAGCCGTAATCCGCCAGCAGGGTGGTGCCGTCAATCGTGTCGACCAGTGTCTGCCACCAGTCACGCCAGCGCGCTTCCAGCTCCGGTCGGGCTTGCAGCGCGTCCAGCAGCAACTCAATCCGTGCAATGGTTGCCGGCACCGAGCGGCAGTCGCCGCGCAGCCAGTCGAACAGGGCGATCAGCCACAGGTGCCGCTGCACCAGCTCTGCCTGCGGGTTCAGGGCAGCCAGCAGTTCCGGCAGATCGTGTGGCGCTGCCATGCGGCCGGGCATCAATGCAGGGTGCGGGTGCCGCCACTGGCGCTCAAGGCGTCCAGCACAAACATCGGGACGTCGGTATCGAACTTTTCGCCATCTTCGGCGACGCAAAAGAAGCTGCCGTGCATGGTGCCGGTGGGCGTGCGCAGGCGCGTGCCGCTGGTGTATTCAAAGGCCTGGCCCGGCTTGAGCAGCGGCTGCTGCCCGACCACGCCCAGCCCCCTGACCTTCTCGGTATGGCCGTTGGCGTCGTTCACGTTCCAGGTGCGCGAAATCAGTTGTGCCGGCACCTCGCCAATATTGGTGATGGTGATGGTGTAGGAAAACACGTACAGCCCCTGCTCCGGAGCCGACTGCTCGGCCAGATATTGGGGCACTACTTCAACTCGAAACTGGTACTTGGACATATTGCAATGCTATCCTGAAACCTTGCCGGGCCGGCTCCGCCCCCAACTGACTAAAATCCGCCGATGACCTACCGCATCGCCCCCTCCATTCTTTCGGCCGACTTTGCCCGCCTGGGCGAGGAGCTCAAAAACGTCATCGCTGCCGGCAGCGACTGGATCCATTTTGACGTGATGGACAACCACTACGTCCCCAACCTGACGTTTGGCCCGATGATTTGCAGCGCCCTCAAACCACACGCCAAAACCGCGGCCGGGGTGGCGGTGCCAATCGATGTGCACCTGATGGTGCAGCCGGTTGATGCGCTGGCCGCAGCCTTTGCCGATGCCGGCGCCGACTTCATCAGCTTTCACCCGGATGCCTCGGGCCATGTGCACCGCAGCATTCAGGCCATCAAGGCCAAGGGCTGCAAAGCCGGACTGGTGTTCAACCCGGCCGAGCCGCTGGCCGTGCTGGACTGGGTGATCGAGGACATCGACCTGGTGCTGATCATGAGCGTCAACCCCGGCTTTGGCGGCCAGAGCTTCATCGACTCGGCACTGCGCAAGATCGAGGATGTGCGCCGGCGCATCACAGCCAGCGGCAAGGACATCCGGCTGGAGGTCGATGGCGGCATCAAGGTCGACAACATCCGCCGCGTCGCCGATGCCGGGGCCGACACTTTCGTCGCCGGCAGTGCCATTTTTGGCAAACCGGATTACAAGGCGGTGGTCGACGCCATGCGCGCCGCTCTCGGTTGAATTGGGGTTGAGTCGACGGGGCTGAGCGATCCGATCTGGATGGTCATTGGCACAGCGGTGCCAACTACCGTTTCAGACACGTTCCGGTCGTACACGCGGAACTTTCGCAAATCAAGCACGCCGCGAAAGGCGACAGTCACTTAGTGAAAATTGGCACCCGGATTGGGCCATCACCAGCCGCTGGCCAACGGCGGCTCCCGGCACATTCAACGATAGAGTCGGGCAATACCGTCGCATGCTTAAATGTTGGGCTAGATTCGATAGCGATCCACATACAACGCTTTAGAGGGCAAAGCCATAAATAGCACAAGTCAGGGCGACCACTCGCAACCCAAGTTGCCGGCCATCGTGCTCGGGTTTATCGCTACCTTTATCACAGCTGGTGTGGTGTCGTGGGCCACGCCAGACGGCAACCTCGTCGTGACTTTGGTGCCAGCACTGGCAGTTGGGCTGGTTGTGTTCGGCATTGCATTGTGGCGATTCCGTCGTGTTCAGTCGTAGTGACAAATCTGGCAGTCGGTGAAGGAGCTTTGGAATGCGTTCACTCGCTCTGCCCTCAAACCATCGGTTCAAGTCTACGTACCTGCCGCCGCTTCGCTCCAAAAGGCATGCGGCTTAGCTCGGGTGTTGGGCGACGGCTTTCCAGCGGTGAGTTCGTCGATGCGAGCGTCTGCAACCGGTCGGATACATCAGCCAGTAAATACGTGCCGGATGACGGATTCCAGCCCTCAGGAGTCATTCCCGGCCAAAATTCCGATGACCGTTGACGCTGCAAACTTGCCTCTGCGGGAATCAAACTCGCCTCGCGGACCATGGATGCCAGCAGCAGAGATTGGTGTATGGGTCCGCGCCAATTTCTGGGCATTTGACAGTATGAGGCGCGGACCCATGCGCCAACCTCTGCCACCACGATGGGATCGACGTTCCAGCGCCCCTATGGCGTGCCCAGCTTGGGCAGATCCAGCGTCACCGACACCGGCGCGTCAAGACTGGGAGCCAGTGCCGCGCTGCGCGGCGCGACCGAGTGCAGCACCAGCGCCTCATCGAGCCGCGTGCCGACCCGATACGGCTTGGCGGGCTTGCCGTCGACGGAAATCAGGGCGTAGCCCCCTTTGGCCAGATTGGCCACCACACCGATCAGCTTGAAGCGGCTGGCGGCACTGACGGCCACAGTGGCCGCGACAGCGCTTTGTCCGCCGCCCAGCAGGCGCGCCATGGCCCGGGGATCAGGCGCAGCGGGTGCGGCATAAACCACCGCGGCGGTTTGCCCCGGCGGTGCCGTGGCACGCCACTTCAGCACCCAATAGGTGGCGCTGGCGGCGGCCAGGGCGGCAATCAAAAAGGTAACTATTCGTAGCCACCAAAGGGAAAGCGTTTGATTCTGCATGGCTGGATTATCATTGAAGCGCCTCAAGTCCAAAAGTAATACAAGCCCATGAAAACTGATACCCCCAGCCTGCGCCGCCGAATTCAGGGCGGTTTCACCCTGATCGAACTGATGGTCGTGCTGTTGATCATTGGCGTGCTGGCCGCGCTGATTGTGCCCAACGTGCTGGACCGGGCCGACGACGCGCGGGTGACCGCCGCCAAGACCGACGTCAACAACCTGATGCAGGCGCTCAAGCTCTATCGACTGGACAATCAACGCTATCCGACCGCTGAACAGGGCTTGCAGGCGCTGCTGACGAAGCCGACGGCTCCACCGGTGCCGCCCAACTGGAAGCCTTACCTTGACCTGCTGCCCAATGACCCCTGGGGCAAGCCTTATGTGTACCTCAACCCGGGCGTCAAGGGTGAGATCGACGTGATGTCCTTCGGTGCCGACGGTCAGGCTGGCGGCGAGGGTAAAAATGCAGATATCGGCAGCTGGCAGCCCTAGTCGCCACACTACCCGCGCCAGCGCCGGCTTCACGCTGCTTGAATTGCTGGTGGTCGTGGCGATTGTGGCCATGGCCTCGGCAGGCGTCGGCTTTGCGATGCGCGACACCTCCCAGGTGCAGCTCGAACGCGATGCCGATCGTCTGGCCGCGCTGCTGGAGTCGGCGCGCGCGCGCTCCAGGGTCAGCGGCTTGCCGGTACGCTGGCGAGCGGCACCGGGCGGCTTTCGTTTTGAAGGACTGGCGCCTTCGGAGCCGCCGGGCCAGGATCTGCCGGAGCAATGGCTCGACAAGGACACCAGCGTCGCCGACACGACGGTCTTGCTGCTCGGCCCGGAGCCGATCATCGAGCCGCAGGCCGTGGTGCTGGTCTCGAGCAGCCAACCCGGCAAGAGTCTGCGTCTGGCCAGCGACGGCGTACGCCCGTTCACGGTGCAGGCGCTGGTGCCCTGAAGATGATCGCAGCTCAGGCCGTGAAGAGATCGCCGGCGCGCGGTTTTACGCTGGTCGAAGTGCTGGTGGCGCTGGGCATCGTGGCGATTGCGCTGATGGCCGGCTTGCAGGCCACTGCGGCCCTGACGCGCAACGCGGAGCGTCAGTCCGACCTGTTGCTGGCGCAGACCTGCGCCGAAAATGAACTCATCAAGACGCGCCTGGCGAAACAAATGCCCGACGTCGGCGACAGCAGCGTCAGCTGTGAACAAGCCGGCCAGGTGTTCAGCGTGGCGCTGGTGGTGCGTCCGACACCAAACCCGAACTTTCGGCGCGTCGATGCGCAGGTGCAAAAAGACCAGGCCACGGTGTTGCGCCTGTCCACCGTCGTGGGGCGCTATTGATGGAGCCGCGCCGCACGCCGAAACCTGGACGCGGATTCACGCTGATCGAGCTGCTGATCGCCATCAGCCTGATGGCACTGATGGCGGCCTTGAGCTGGCGCGGCCTGGACGGCATGACGCGGGCGCAGGCGCAGATGCGCCAGCACGCCGATGACGTGCTGGCGCTGCAGGCCGGGCTGGCGCAGTGGGGCACCGATCTTGACGCCATGACCACCCAGCCCAACAGCCCCAGCATTGATTGGGACGGCCGCGCCCTGCGCATACTGCGCCAAGGCACCGGCACCGCCGGCGCGGGCTTGCGCGTGGTGGCCTGGACCCTGCGCAATGTCGAAGGCCGGGGCCAGTGGCTGCGCTGGCAGTCGCCGCCCCTGACCACGCGCGATGAGTTGCAGCTGGCATGGCAGAAAGCCGGCCTGTGGGCACAGAATCCCGGCGACGACGACCGTCAGCGCGAGGTGCGCATAGCGGCGCTGGAGCAATGGCAGCTCTTTTATTTCCGCAGCGACGCCTGGAGCAACCCGCTCTCCAGCGCCGGCGCGGCCCCGGCTGGCCAGGCGAGCACTGCGGCCGGCATTCCGGATGGCGTGCGGCTGGTGCTGACGCTGGCAAGCGGTCAGGCCATCAGCGGCCTTGTGACGCGCGATTGGGTGCGTCCGACCCTGGTGCGCGGCAAATGAAAACCCAACGCGGCGCCGCCATCCTGACCGCCATGCTGACGGTGGTGCTGGTCGCCACGCTGGCCTCGGCCACGCTCTGGCAGCAGTGGCGTGGCGTCGAGGTCGAAGCCGCGGAACGCGCGCGGCTCCAGTCGTCCTGGGTGCTCACCGGCGCGCTGGATTTTGCGCGTTTGATCCTGCGCGAAGACGCGCGCAAGGGCGGCCCCGACTATTTGGGCGAGCCCTGGGCGGTGCCACTGGAGCAATCGCGCCTGTCCACGTTTCTGGCCGTCGATCCCAGCGACACCCTGGCGGCCGAAGCTGAACAGGAGGCTTTTCTGTCCGGTCAGATCACAGATTTGCAGTCGCGCCTGAACGTCGCCAACCTGGTCAAGGACGGCAAGATCGACGCGCCCAGCCAAAACGCTTTCAAGCGGCTGTTCGAGCTGCTCAATCTGCCCGAAGGCGAGCTCTCCGTCATGACCGATCAGCTGCGCCTGGCGCAGGCTACCCCGGCCGGCGCCACACCTGATGCGGCTGCGAAACCGGCGAGCGCGATACCGCTTTTGCCGCAAACCGTAGACCAGCTGGCCTGGCTTGGCTTGTCGACCGCCAGCATCGCCGCGTTGCGCCCTTTCATCACGATTTTGCCGCTGCGCACGCCGGTCAACCTCAACACCGCACCGGCGGAAGTGATCTACGCCTGCGTCGAAGCCTTCAGCCTGGCCGATGCCCACCACCTGGTCGATGAGCGCAACACCAGGCATCTCAACGCGCCAGGCGATGCCGCCAGATTGAGCGGCAACGCCGAGGCCAAATTCAATGACGCGCAGCACAGTGCGAAATCGAACTTCTTTGAAGTGCGCGGCCAGCTCAGGCTGGGGCAGACCACGGTGCAACAGCAATCCGTGGTGCAGCGCAACGACATGGATGTGAACATACTGTCGCGCCAGCGCGGCGTGCTGAGCAGCGCTGCCGTTCTACAATGACGAGCGCCAAAACCCGTCTATGACCACCCTGATCGTCACTCTTCCTCCCGAGCCCGCAGATGCGGCGACTGTGTACGATTATGTTTTGACCGCCGATGGCAGCGCGGTGACCGAGCAGTCGCGCGCGCCGCTGGCGCTGCTGCCGCTGGCCGACAAGGCGGGCACTGAAGTGGTGGCCGTGGTGGCCGCACGCCAGCTGTCCTGGCATCAGGTGCAACTGCCCAAGGGAACGCTGGGCCGGGGCATTTTTCAGGACGGTGGCGCCACGCGTTTGCGCGCGGTGCTCGAAGGCCTGCTCGAAGAGCGCCTGCTTGACGACACCGACCAACTGCACTTTGCGATCGAGCCGCAGCCGGCGGCGGACGCGCCGGTGTGGGTGGCGGTCTGCGAACGCGCCTGGCTGCGTGCGGCACTGCAGGCGCTGGAGCAGTCCGGGCGTCGGGTGAGCCGCATCGTGCCCGAATTCGCGCCCGATTCACTCGCCGACACGCTCTACGTGACCGGTGAGCCGGAGGCGGCGCAAATGGTCTGCGTGACCCAGGGCAGCGTCGCGGTGTGGCCGGTTTCCCCGGCCTCAGTGGCTCTTTTGAACTGGCCCGCCGACCAGCGCGTGGTGGCCGAGCCGGCGGTCGCGGCACTGGCGGAACAGCTCTTCAAGCGCAGCGTCACCCTGCAGCAAAGTGCCCAGCGCCAATTGCAGGCCACGCAGTCGGCCTGGGATCTGGCGCAGTTCGATCTGGTCAATTCAAACAGCGCCAGAACCTGGAAGCGCTGGCAGCTGGTCTTCAGCGCCTTGCTGCAGGCGCCGCGCTGGCGTGCCGCCCGCTTCGCGCTGCTGGCGCTGCTGATCGTCAATCTGGCCGGACTGAACGCCTGGGCCTGGAAAGAAAAATCCCTGATCGACGCGCAGCGACAAGCCGTGCGCGAGATCCTGATCACGACCTTCCCGAACGTCAAGGTGGTGGTGGACGCCCCGGTTCAGATGGCCAAGGAGGTGGCCGCGCTACAGCACGCCAGCGGCACCCCCTCAGACCGCGACCTGGATCGCATGGCAAGTGCTTTCATGGCTGTAGCACCCGTCAATACAGCGCCAACAGCTATTGAATTCGTAGTGGGAGAACTCCGGATGAGGGGTCTCGCCATCGCCCTGGACAAAGTCTCGGCGATCTCTTTCAAGCTCAAGCCGCAAGGCTACTCGGCCACCAAAGAGGATGACGTGGTGGTGATCAGACAGGTGCCTGGCCTATGAAACTGCTGACCGCACTTCAGGCCCGCTGGCGCCTGATTTCGCAGCGCGAGCAACGCCTGCTGCTGGCAGCGCTGGCGCTGGTTGCGCTGGCCCTGCTGTGGTGGCTGGCGCTGGCACCGCCACTGGCCACGCTGAAAGCGGCCGAGACCCAGCGCCGGTTGGTGAGCGCGCAACTGGAACAAATGCAGCGCCTGCAGGCCCAGGCCAAAGCCTTGCAGGCTCAACCTCGCATCGCCCTTGAGGACGCCAGGCGCCTGCTTGAGAGCTCGGTCGGGCCTCTGGGTGCCGGCGCCAGACTGTCGGTGGCGGGTGAACGCGTGACGCTGTCGCTCAAGGGCGTCGCCGCCGATGCGCTGGCGCAATGGCTGGCGCAAGCGCGATTGAATGCCCACGCCGTGCCGGCTGAAGCGCGCCTGACTCGCGCCGCGGCCGGCGCTGCTGGCGCCGCTGCCGCGACCGCGCCCCTCTGGGACGGCACCGTGGTGCTGACTTTGGGCGCGCACTGAGGCCGCTGCCCGGGTCATCCACGCAGAGCCCACGGTCAAGCCATGTTCCGCCGCAAATCGACAGCCGCCACGCCGCGCCTGCTGTCTTCCAACAAAAAATCACCCTGGGGCTGGGCGCTGACCGGAGCCCTGGTCGGTTTGCTGCTGGCAACCGTGCTCAATGCACCGGCGCGCTGGCTCACGGCGCTGGTGCAGCAGGGTTTGGGGGATCGCCTGCTGCTCGAAGACGCGCGCGGCACGGTCTGGAACGGCTCGGCCCGCCTGACGCTGACCGGTGGCGCGGGCAGCACCGATGCCGCCACCTTGCCCGGACGCCTGAGCTGGCTGCTTCGCCCGAGCTGGTCGGGCCTGTCGGCCAGGCTGAATGCCGACTGTTGCCTGCAGCAGCCCTGGGATTGGCGCGTGCAAGCACGCTGGGGCGGTGCCAGACTGCTGCTGTCCGATAGCCTGTCGCAATGGCCGGCGCAGTGGCTGAGCGGGCTCGGCACGCCCTGGAACACGGTGCAGGTCGAGGGCCAGCTGACGCTGGCAACGCAAGCACTGGTGCTGGAGTGGGCCAGTGGGCGCCTGCTGCTGGCCGGGCAGGCCCAACTCGACGCCCTGCAAATTTCGTCGCGCCTGTCCACGCTGAAACCGATGGGCAGCTACCGCATGGTCCTGAGCGGGGGCGCGGCGCCCGGTTTTGCGCTCAGCACGCTTGACGGCGCCCTACAATTGACGGGCACCGGCCAGTGGGTGGGCAACAGATTGCGCTTCGAGGGCGCCGCCAGCGCGACGCCGGAGCGGATGGATGCCCTGTCAAATCTTCTGAACATCATCGGGCGCCGCGAAGGCGCTCGCGCCATCATCAAAATAGGTTGAATCTGTATGCAATATCGCGTCTTAATGTGTTCCAGAAATGCTATCTATTCAATAGCTGCTTGCGCAATATTGACGGTGGCTGCAGGCCTATTTCCCGTAAATTCCCAGGCGCAGGCGGCGGCCGCACCGAAAGCCGGCGAGCCGGTCACGCTGAACTTCAGCAACGCCGAGATCGAGTCGGTGGCGCGCACCATGGGCGTCATCACCGGCTTCAACGTGGTGGTGGACCCGCGCGTCAAAGGCACGCTGACGCTGGTTACCGAAAAGCCGGTCAGCCGCGCCCAGGCCATGAACCAGTTCCTGGCGGCGCTGCGCCTTCAGGGCTACACCATGGTGGAATCGGCCGGCTTGTACAAAGTCGTGCCCGAGGCCGATGCCAAGCTGCAAAGCGCGGCGGTGACGATCCGGGAAGGCGGCAGCGACGGCACACTCGGCAACCAGATCGTCACGCAGATCTTCAAGCTCAATTTCGAGCCGGCCAACAATCTGGTGCCGATCCTGCGCCCGCTGATCAGCCCGAACAACACCATCAACGTCAATCCGGGCACCAATTCGCTGATCATCACCGACTACGCCGACAACCTGCGCCGCATGGGGCGCATCATTGCCGCCATGGACGTGGCCAATGCCACCGATGTCGAGATCTTGCCGCTCAAGCACGCGATCGCGGTTGATCTGGCGCCGCTGGTGCTGCGGCTGGTCGACACCTCTCCGGTCGGCAGCGCACCCGGGCAAGCCGACACCTCGTTCAAGACCTTTCTGGTGGCGGAGCCGCGCAGCAATACGCTGATTCTGCGCGCCGCCAACCCGGCGCGCGTGGCGCTGGTCAAGTCCTTGGTGGACAAGCTCGACCAGCCGACGGACAACGGCAAGAATGGCGCCGCCGGCAACATTTATGTGGTGTATCTGAAAAATGCCGACGCCACCAAACTGGCCGTCACGCTGCGCGCCGCCATGACCGGCCAGGCCCCGGCGGCGCCTGCGGCGGTACCCGCAGGCACGCCGGCCACGGCAGCGGCGGCACCCGCATCGTCCACCGGCGGCCAGGTGCAGGCCGATGCCGCCACCAATTCGCTGATCATCACCGCACCCGAGCCGCAATACCGGCAACTGCGCGCCGTCATTGACAAGCTCGATGCGCGCCGGGCCCAGGTTTTTGTCGAAAGCCTGATTGCCGAGGTCAGCGCCGACCGCGCGGCCGAGTTCGGCATCCAGTGGCAGGGCGCCACCGGCCAGGCCGGTGACAGTGTGATCGGCCTGCTCGGCACCAACTTCGGCGCCGGCGGTCAGAACATCATCAATCTCGCCACCCAGGCCGCCAGCGGCTCGGTGGCACCGACACCGGGCTTCAACCTGGGAGCGGCGCGTCAGACCAACGGCGTTTACGTGCTCGGTTTTCTGGCCCATTTTCTGGAAAGCACCGGCAGCGGCAACGTGTTGTCGACGCCCAATTTGCTGACGCTCGACAATGAAGAGGCGAAGATCGTGATCGGCCAGAATGTGCCCTTCGTCACCGGCCAGTTCACCAACACCGGCAGCGGCAGCAGCAGCGGCTCGGTCAACCCGTTCCAGACCATCGAGCGCAAGGACGTCGGCCTGACGCTCAAGGTGAAACCGCAGATCAGCGAGAACGGCACCGTCAAACTGACGATTTACCAGGAGGTCTCCAGCGTGCAGGCCTCCACCGTGAACGCCGCCAACGGCCCGACCACCAACAAGCGCACGATCGAATCCAATGTGCTGGTGGAAGACGGCGCCATCGTGGTGCTCGGCGGGCTGCTGCAGGATGAGTTTTCCGGCAATCAGGACAAGGTGCCGGGGGTCGGCGACGTGCCGTTCTTTGGCAATCTGTTCAAGAGCGAGACGCGCAGCCGCAAGAAGACCAACCTGATGGTGTTCCTGCGCCCGGTGGTGGTGCGCGACGCGCAGTCCTCCGAGCGTTTGTCGATGGACCGTTACGACCTGATGCGCTCGGGCATGAAAGAGGCGCAGCCGGCGCCGAGCCAGCTGGTGCCGATCAACGAAGCGGCGCAGTTGTCGGCACCCGCGCCCAAAGCCAAACCTTGATCCGGAACCCCTGCCTGCCATGCGCTACCCGCTACCCTACGCCTTTGCCCGAACCCACCAGTTGCTGCTGGAGGAGGACCAGGCGGGCGATTTGACACTCTGCGTGCACCCCGACTCGGGCACCGGCGCGGTCAGCGAGGTGATGCGCAAATACCCGGTGCGGCAGTTGCAGACGCAGACGCCGGAAGTCCTGATTCAGCGCATCAGCGCCGCCTACGCCCAGGGTGAATCGAGTGCCGCGGCGGTGGTCAGCGAAGTCGAAAGCGACGCCGACCTGTCACGCATGATGCAGGAGCTGCCGGCGATCGAGGATTTGCTCGAAACCTCGGACGACGCGCCCATCATCCGCATGCTCAATGCGCTCTTGACGCAGGCCGCGCGCGACGGCGCCAGCGACATCCATATCGAGCCCTACGAGCGCCATTCGAGCGTGCGCTTCCGCATCGACGGCTCCCTGCGCGAGGTGGTGCAACCCAATCGCGCGCTGCACGCGGCGCTGATTTCGCGCCTGAAGATCATGGCCGATCTCGACATCGCCGAGCGTCGCCTGCCGCAGGACGGGCGCATCTCGCTGCGCATCGGCACCCGCGCCGTGGATGTGCGCGTCAGCACCCTGCCCAGCGCCCACGGCGAACGCGCGGTGCTGCGCCTGCTGGACAAGTCCGAAGGCCGCCTGAGCCTGGAAGCGCTGGGCATGCAGGGCGAGGTGCTGAAACGCTTCGAGCACCTGGTGACGCAGCCGCATGGCATCGTGCTGGTCACCGGGCCGACCGGTTCGGGCAAGACCACCACGCTATACGCCGCGATGGGCCGGCTCGATGCCGGTCACAGCAACATCATGACGGTCGAAGACCCGATCGAGTACGAGTTTCCCGGTGTCGGGCAGACGCAGGTGAATGCCAAGATCGACCTGACCTTTGCCAAGGCCCTGCGCGCCATTCTCAGGCAGGACCCGGATATCATCATCATCGGCGAGATCCGCGACTTCGAGACCGCGCAAATCGCCATTCAGGCCTCACTCACCGGCCATCTGGTGCTGGCGACCATCCACACCAATGATGCCGCCAGTGCGGTGACGCGCCTGACCGATATGGGGGTTGAACCCTTCCTGCTGAGCTCGTCGCTGCTCGGTGTGCTGGCGCAGAGGCTGCTGCGCAAGCTGTGCCTCACCTGTCACGGCGCGGGCTGCCCGGCATGCGGCCAAACCGGTTACAGCGGGCGTAGCGGCGTGTTTGAACTGCTGGTCACCGATGACGCCATCCGCGCCCAGATTCACAACCGCGCCTCCGAAGCCGAGATCCGCGCGGCCGCGCTGGCTGGTGGCATGACACTGATGCGCGACGACGGCGAGCGCCTGGTCGCAGAGGGCCTGACCTCGCGCGAAGAGTTGCTGCGCGTCACCCGCGACTGACTGGATCAGCATGCCGGTGTATTCATTTGAAGCCCTGACAGCCGAAGGCCTGACCCGCAAGGGCGTGATCGAGGCCGACTCGGCCAAATCGGCACGCGGCATGCTGCGCAGCCAGGCCATGGTGCCGATGAAAGTTGAAGCCGTCAGTGCCGAGGGCGATCAGGCGCTGGGCAAGGGCGGCGCCGGAGCAAGCGCCAGGCTCAGGCGGCGCGTCTTCAACGCCACCCGACTGGCCATCTGGACGCGCCAACTCGCCGGTCTGGTGTCCTCGGGCTTGCCGCTGGAGCGGGCGCTGACTTCACTCTCGGATGAAGCCGAGCGCGAGAACGAACACCATCTGCTGGCGACCCTGCGCGCCGAAGTGAATGGCGGCTCGACCTTTGCCAAGGCGCTGGAGCAGCATCCGCATCAGTTCTCCAGCATCTTCATCGCCGTCATCGGAGCCGGCGAGCAAAGCGGCAACCTCGGCCTGGTGCTGGAGCGCCTGGCCGACGACCTGGAGGAGCAGCAGGCGCTGAAGGCGAAACTGATAGGCGCCGCGCTCTATCCGGCCATCGTGTCGCTGGTGGCGATTGTCATCGTGCTTTTTCTTGTGACCTATGTGGTGCCGCAGGTGGCGCATGTGTTTGCCGGCAGCAAGCACGCCTTGCCGCTGTTGACGGTGATCATGATCAGCACCAGCAGCTTTGTGCGAAGCTATGGCTGGCTGATCCTGGTTGCTATTGTTCTGATAGCTGTTGGCGCCCGTCTGGCCTTGTCAAAACCACTAATTCGTGAAAAATTCGACGCTGCCTGGCTGAACCTGCCGATTCTGGGCAAGCTCTCGCGCAGCTACAACACCGCGCGATTTGCCAGCACGCTGGCGATGCTGGCCGCCGCTGGCGTGCCGATTCTGAAAGCCTTGCAGGCAGCGGCCGACACGCTGTCCAACCGCGCCATGCGCAACGATGCGCTCGACGCCCTGGTGCTGGTGCGTGAAGGCGCACCGCTGGCCTCGGCGCTGGCGCAAAAGAAACGCTTTCCCGGCTTGCTGGCGATGTTTGCCCGTCTCGGCGAGCAGACCGGCCAGTTACCCACCATGCTGCAGCGCGCCGCCCGACAACTCAGCACCGAGGTGCAGCGCCGCGCCATGCAACTCGCCACTCTGCTCGAGCCGCTGCTGATTGTGGCCATGGGTGTGGTGGTGATGCTGATCGTGCTGGCGGTGCTGATGCCGATCATCCAGCTCAATCAGCTGGTCAAGTGAATGCCACGCGCTTTTCATGCTTAACTACCTCACCATTCCGGTCACGCCGTTTCAACAAAACTGCTCGCTGCTGTGGTGCGACCAGACCATGAAGGCGGCGGTGATCGATCCCGGCGGCGACCTGGAGCTGGTGTTGGCGGAAGCGGCACGGCTTGGTCTTGCGCTTGAGCAGATCTGGCTGACGCATGCCCATATCGACCACGCCGGTGGCGTGGCAGAGCTGGCGTCACGCTTCAACTTGCCCATCATCGGGCCGCATCAGGCGGATCAGTTCTGGATCGACGGCTTGGCGCAACAAGGCAAGATGTTTGGCTTTGCGCATGCCGAAGGCTTCAAGCCGACGCGCTGGCTGGTCGATGGCGATAGCGTGAGCATCGGCAAAAGCACCCTGGATGTGCGGCATTGTCCGGGCCACACGCCGGGCCATGTGGTGTTTCATTCGAGCGAAGCCCATCGTGCATTTGTCGGGGATGTATTGTTTGCCGGCTCGATTGGCCGCACCGACCTGCCGCAAGGCGATCACGACACCCTGATCGCCAGCATCCGGCAGCGACTGTGGCCAATGGGCGATGACACCGTGTTCATTCCGGGGCACGGCCCGGAAAGCACGTTCGGGCGCGAACGGCGCAGCAACCCGTATGTGAAAAACACCTGAGTTTCCGATCCGCATCGGCGATTTGACGCGCTGGCAGGCTCACCCAATTTATAGAATGCTTTTGCGCTCCGTTGTCTCTTCCTTGTTGTTTCAAGGCTTTCTTTGAGTTCTCTTATGTTGAACCAGTTTGACGTCGACGCCGTCATCGTGGACCTGGACGGCACCATGGTCGACACGCTGGATGACTTCTGTGTGGCGCTGAACCGCATGCTGGAAGATTTGCCGCCGCCGTATCGAAACCGGCAGGTGGAGCGCGCGACGGTCGCACGATTGGTCGGCAAAGGCTCGGAACACTTGATAAAAATGGTGCTGGAGGACGTCAATCGGGCGCAGGCTGCTAGAAATTCAATAGCAAAAGAAGATTCAGCTGGCGCCGACGATCTGGCGCATCTCTACCACCAGGCCTGGCCCAGCTACCAGCGCCATTACCAGGCGGTCAACGGCCAGCACGCCAGCGTGTATCCGGGTGTCGAGGCCGGGCTGACCCACTTGAAGGCCCGGGGCTTGAAGCTGGCTTGCCTGACCAACAAGCCCACCGCCTTTGCGCGCGCGCTGCTCCAGGCCAAAAGGCTGGAGCACTTTTTTGAGTTCGTCTTTGGCGGCGACGAGTTCGAGCGCAAGAAACCCGACCCGCTGCCGCTGCTCAAGACCTGCGCGGCGCTGGGCAGCGCGCCACAACGCACACTGATGATCGGCGACTCCAGCAACGACGCCCAGGCGGCGCGGGCGGCGGGATGCCCGGTGCTGCTGGTGACCTATGGCTACAACCACGGCTTGCCGGTGCGCGCGGTCGATGCCGATGCCTTCACCGACTCACTGCAAAGCCTGATTTCCTGACTTGAAAGGCGCTGCGGCCACGCTGGCCGCCAGCGCTTGCGGGCTCGCGCCGCTGCTTACTTGATGCCGAGCAAGGCTTCCTTGAGTTTATGGTCGGCCGGCACCGGTCCGAGCCAGATCGACATCAGGGCCCTGAAGAATTCCGGCTCCTTGAAGGGCTCGCCCTGCGGCTTGCCCTTGACGGTGATGATGGTGCCGCTGCCCGGCACCCATTCGATCATGAAGTTGTCACCGGGGGCCATCTTTTTCTGATCCGAAAAAATCTGCCCCATGCGCAGCAGGCCGGGAATCAATTTCGACATCGCGCCCTTGCCCATGTTGTCTTCGATGCCGCGCGTCAACAGCTTGCCCAGCTCGGCGGAATCGATGTCGCGCACCATGGTGACCGTCAGGCGCTTGGGCCCGGGCTGGCTGACGACTTCATCGGGCACGCTGGTCTTCTTGCCCAGGTACAGTCCGGCCACATAGACCTTGACGACGAACTTGTAGCGCGTGCCGGCGCCGTTGAGTTGCAGCCGCGAGCCATGCACTTCGGCCGTATCGTCCAGTTTGACGCCGTTGATTTCAACGCCGGCCGCGTGGGCGTGGAGAGCGAACAGGCCGGCTGCCAGCGCCAGCGTCAGATATTTGATGAGTGTCATGGGTTTCTCTTTCAATAGAACGACCGTGCTAATTTGCCGCTACTGGCATTCTGTGATGATTCGCAGCGACGCACAATAGGGTTTTCGATTAGCCGGGTTTGCTACACTGTCTGCATGTTCATTCACCGCATCAGCATCACAGGTTGCAGCGACCGGGGAGCCTGGCTTTGGCGCCCGCAGCAAGACACGTCGGCACAAGCCTGACTTCTCCCTTCCCTTGATTGAATGAACCGCGGCACAGCGTGCCGCTTGCCGCACCTGCCGCGTGCTGATGGACATCAGCCTCAGCCATGTGACCCGGGTCCGGCCTTGAATTGAAAGAACCCATTTCATGATCTCTGAACTCGAATTCAAAAGCCTCAGCGCCCAAGGCTACAACCGGATTCCGCTGCTGGCCGAGGCTTTTGCCGATCTGGAAACACCCTTGTCGCTGTATCTGAAACTGGCCTACTCCAAGGGCGCCGGAAAACACAGCTTCCTGCTGGAGTCGGTGGTCGGCGGCGAGCGCTTCGGGCGCTACAGCTTCATCGGCCTGCCGGCGCGCACGCTGCTGCGCTCCATCGGCTTTGGCGCTGCGGTGCGTACCGAGGTCGTCACCGACAGCGTGGTGGTGGAAACCTCAAATCTCAATCCGCTGGACTTCATCGCGGACTATCAGAAGCGTTTCAAGGTGGCGCTGCGTCCGGGCCTGCCGCGTTTTTGCGGCGGGCTGGCCGGTTACTTTGGCTACGACGCGGTGCGCTATATCGAAAAGAAGCTCGAACAGACCTGCCCGCCCGACACTCTGGGCTGCCCCGACATTCTGTTGCTGCAATGCGAAGAGCTGGCGGTGATCGACAACCTGTCGGGCAAGCTGTATCTGATTGTCTATGCCGATCCGGCGCGTCCCGAGGCCTATGCCAATGCCAAGAAGCGCCTGCGCGAGTTGAAGGAACAGCTCAAATACTCGGTCAGCGCGCCGCAGGTCTTGCCGACACAAAGTTACCCGGCAGAGCGCGACTTTGCCAAAGCCGATTACATTGCCGCCGTCGAGCGCGCCAAGGAACTGATCGCTGGCGGCGACTTCATGCAGGTGCAGATCGGCCAGCGCATCAAGAAGCGCTATACCGAATCACCGCTGAGCCTGTATCGGGCCCTGCGCGCGCTCAATCCCAGCCCTTACATGTATTACTACCATTTTGGCGACTTTCACGTGGTCGGAGCCAGCCCGGAGATCCTGGTGCGCCAGGAGCAGGTGACCACCGAGGGGCGGACGGAGCAAAAAATCACCATCCGTCCGCTGGCCGGCACGCGCCCGCGCGGCGCCACCCCTGAAAAGGACAAGGCGGCTGAAGTGGAATTGATCAACGACCCCAAAGAACGCGCCGAGCACGTGATGCTGATCGACCTGGCGCGCAATGACATTGGCCGCATTGCCAAAATTGGCAGCGTCAAGGTGACCGATGCCTTCTGCGTGGAGCGTTACAGCCATGTGATGCACATCGTCAGCAATGTCGAGGGTACGCTGCTTGACGGCATGAGCAGCATGGATGTGCTGCGCGCCACTTTTCCGGCTGGCACGCTGACCGGCGCGCCCAAGGTGCATGCGATGGAGTTGATCGACCAGCTGGAGCCGACCAAGCGCGGCCTGTACGGCGGCGCCTGCGGCTACCTGAGCTATGCCGGCGACATGGACGTGGCGATTGCCATCCGCACCGGCATCATCAAGGACCAGACGCTGTATGTGCAGGCGGCGGCCGGCATCGTGGCCGACTCGGTGCCCGAGCTGGAGTGGCGCGAGACTGAAGCCAAGGCGCGGGCGCTGCTTAGGGCGGCTGAGTTGGTCGAAGAAGGACTGGAGTAAAGCATGAGTCAAACAATCAGACTTCTGATGATCGACAACTACGATTCGTTCACCTACAACATCGTCCAGTACCTGGGCGAGCTGGGCGCCGAGGTTGAAGTTTTGCGCAACGACGAAATCACGCTCGACGAAATCGAGGCGCGGCTCAAGGCCGGGCAGTTGGACCGGCTGGTGATCTCGCCCGGGCCCTGTTCGCCGGCTGAGGCCGGTATTTCGGTCGCCGCCATTCAACACTTCGCCGGCAAACTGCCGATTCTGGGTGTCTGCCTGGGGCATCAGGCGATTGGCGCCGCCTTTGGTGGCAAGATCATCCGCGCCCAGCAACTGATGCATGGCAAGACCAGCGTCATCAACACCACGCAGGAGGGCCTGTTCGCCGGGCTGCCGGCGCAGTTCACGGTGAACCGCTATCACTCGCTCGCCATCGATCGGCCGAGCTGTCCGTCCTGCCTGAAGATCACGGCCTGGACCGATGACGGCGAAATCATGGGCGTCAAGCACCACACGCTTGACATCGAGGGCGTGCAGTTTCACCCCGAGAGCATCCTGACGGAGCACGGCCACGCCATGCTGAAGAACTTTCTGAAACCCCGAACGTGAGATCTTTTGCTATGAATACAGAAGCAGCCTGCGCTCGTCCCATATTGTCTGGAGGCCAAAATGATGCATAAACCTGATACCGCACCGGTGGACCTGCGCAGCGACACGGTGACGCAGCCGAGCGCCGCCATGCGCGCCGCGATGATGGCCGCGCCGCTGGGCGATGACGTGTTTGCCGACGACCCCAGCGTCAACGCCCTGCAGGACAAAATTGCGGCCCTGCTGGGCTTCGAGGCTGCACTGTTCATGCCCACAGGGACGCAGAGCAATCTGTGCGCCATCCTGGCGCACTGCCAGCGCGGCGACGAGTACATCGTCGGGCAGTTCGCCCACTGCTACCGCTGGGAGGGCGGTGGTGCAGCGGTGTTTGGCAGCGTGCAGCCGCAGCCGCTGAATCACCAGGCCGACGGCACGCTGGCGCTGGCCGACATTGAGGCCGCCATCAAGCCCGACGACGCGCACTTTGCCCGCAGCCGCCTGCTGGCGCTGGAAAACACGCTGGGCGGCAAGTTGTTGCCCTTCGACTATGTGCAGCAAGCCACCGACCTGGCCAGGAGCAAAGGTCTGGGCCGCCATCTGGACGGCGCGCGCCTGTTCAACGCGGCGGTGGCGCAGGCGGCGCAGACTGGTGGCGAGGTCTTCACGGAGGCGCGCCGCATTGCCCAGTGTTTTGACAGCGTGTCGGTCTGTTTCAGCAAGGGCCTAGGCGCCCCGGTCGGCTCGGCTCTGTGCGGCAGCGCCGAGTTTCTGGCGCGCGCGCACCGCATTCGCAAAATGGCCGGCGGTGGCATGCGCCAGTCCGGCATGCTCGCGGCGGCGGCCTCTTATGCGCTTGACCATCATGTGGCGCGGCTGGCGCAGGACCACGCGCTGGCGCAGCGGCTGGCGCAGGGCCTGAGCGGCATTCCCGGCCTGGCGGTGGAGCCGCCCCAGACCAATATCCTGTTCGTCGATCTGGTCGGTGACGCCCGGGCGCGCTCAAAGGAGTTGATCCCCTATCTGGCGGCGCACGGCATCCTGGCCACCGGCCTGTACCGACTGCGTTTTGTGACGCATCTGGACGTGGATGTGGCCGGCATCGACCACACACTGGCGGTGATGCGAGAATTTTTCGCTGTTTGATATCCTTGCCGGACAGACCGCAGCGCCGCGAAGCGCGCCCGCTCTGTCCCCAACTGATCAGGAATGACAATGACCAACAAAATTACCCCGCAGGAAGCGCTGCTGCGCACCATCGAGCACCGCGAAATATTTCACGACGAGATGCTGCACATCGTGCGCCAGATCATGAACGGCGAATGGACTCCGGTGATGATTGCCGCCTTGATCACCGGGCTGCGCGTCAAAAAGGAGACCATCGGCGAGATTACCGCCGCCGCCCAGGTGATGCGCGAGTTTTCCACCAAGGTCCACGTGGCCGACAAAACCCATCTGGTGGATATTGTGGGCACCGGTGGCGACGGTTCGCATACTTTCAATATTTCAACCTGCGCCATGTTTGTCGCCGCCGCGGCCGGCGCCAAGGTCAGCAAGCACGGCGGACGCAGTGTCAGCAGCAAGAGCGGCAGCGCCGACGTGATGGAGTCGCTCGGCGTCAACATCAACCTGTCGCCGGTGGCCATCGCCCAGTGCATTGAGCAAGCAGGCGTCGGCTTCATGTTTGCGCCGAATCACCATCCGGCCATGAAAAACGTGGCGCCGGTGCGCAAGGAGCTGGGCATCAAGACGATATTCAATCTGCTCGGCCCGCTGACCAACCCGGCCAGCGCACCGAACATTCTGATGGGCGTGTTTCACCCGGACCTGGTGGGCATCCAGGTCCGGGCCTTGCAACGCCTGGGCGCCGAGCACGCCGTGGTGGTGTACGGCAAGGACGGCATGGACGAAGTGTCCCTGGGCGCGACCACGCTGGTCGGGGAACTCAGGAACGGCGAGATCACCGAGTATGAAATTCACCCGGAAGATTTCGGCATGGTCATGGCCAGCAACCGCGCGCTCAAGGTGGAGACGCCGGACCAATCCCGAGCCATGCTGCTGGGGGTGCTGGACAACGTGCCGGGTGCCGCCAGGGACATCGTGATTCTCAATGCGGGTGTCGCCCTGTACGCTGCCAATGTGGTGGATTCGATGGCAGCCGGTGTACTGAGGGCGCGAGCAGCTATCGAATCCGGAGCAGCCAGGATCAAATTGACGCAACTTGTGGACTTGTCCCAAAGTTTGAAAGGTAGCACCTCGTGAGTGATATTCTGGAAAAAATCGTGGCTGTGAAGCGCCAGGAAGTCGCGTCTGCGTCCGGGCGAAAGTCCCTGGCAACGGTGCGCGCCGACGCCGAGTCGCGCGTTCTAACACGTGATTTCGTCGGCGCCATGCGCGCCAAGATCAGCGCCGGGCAGCCCGCCGTGATTGCCGAGATCAAAAAGGCCAGTCCTTCCAAAGGTGTCCTGCGTGAAGATTTCATTGCCGCCGATATTGCCCAAAGCTACGCTGAAAATGGCGCGGCCTGTTTGTCGGTGCTCACTGACGTGCAGTTCTTTCAGGGTTGTGTGGACTACCTCAAGCAAGCCCGCGCCTCCTGCCAGTTGCCGGTGCTGCGCAAGGATTTCATGGTCGACGCGTACCAGATTTACGAATCCCGCGCCATGGGAGCCGACGCGGTTTTACTGATTGCCGCGATCCTGGACGACGCGCAGATGAAGGCGTTCGAAGCGATTGCCGCCAGCCTCGACATGGCGGTGCTGGTGGAAGTGCATGACGCGGCGGAACTGGAACGCGCCTTGAGACTGAAAACACCCTTGATCGGCATCAATAACCGCAACCTCAAGACCTTTGAGGTATCGCTGGACACCACCCTGTCGCTGATGCAATTGGTGCCCAAAGACCGGCTGCTGGTGTGCGAGAGCGGCATCCATAGTCGCGAAGACGTGCTGCGCATGGGGGCGGCCGGTGTCAATGCTTTCCTGGTGGGCGAGGCCTTTATGCGCGCCGCTGACCCGGGCGAAGCCCTGGCTGCATTGTTCAGTTAAAGCCATGTCTGCTTTTATCCCGCCGCAGCC
Organism: uncultured beta proteobacterium; assembly: GCA_963810395.1. Taxonomy (GTDB): domain Bacteria; phylum Pseudomonadota; class Gammaproteobacteria; order Burkholderiales; family Burkholderiaceae_C; genus Rhodoferax. The sequence goes on from CAWENC010000001.1 coordinate 1,028,763, forward strand.
GGTGATCGACCAGTTGCTGGCGGCCGACCCGGCGAGCTGGCCGGTGGCGCCGGGCTGGCAGCCTCTGGTGGCGGAGTTTTTTCAATCGGCGCCGGGACAGCGCCTGATCGACTTCCTGCGACAGCGGCTGCAAGCCGGGGCAGTGGTGTTTCCGCCTCAGCCTTTGCGCGCGCTGCAACTGACGGCGCCCGAGGCGGTGCGGGTGGTGATTCTGGGGCAGGACCCCTACCACGGCCGGGGCCAGGCCGAAGGTCTGGCATTTTCGGTGGCGCCGGGGGTGGCTTTGCCGCCTTCGCTGCGCAACATCTTCAAGGAGTTGCAGCGCGACCTGGGCACACCCAATCCGCCATTTCCGGTGCCGGGCGGCAGTCTGGTGAACTGGGCGCGACACGGCGTGCTGTTGCTCAACACCTGTTTGACGGTGGAGGAGGGCCTGCCCGCCAGCCACGCCGGTCGCGGCTGGGAGCTGCTGACCGACGCCGTGATTCGCAAGGTCTCAAAGGATGCCGCGCCGGCCGTATTCATGTTGTGGGGTGCGCACGCACAGAGCAAGCGCGCCCTGATCGATGCGTCGCGCCATCTGGTGCTGACGGCCAACCATCCTTCGCCCCTGTCGGCACTGCGCCCCCCGGCGCCATTCATTGGCTGTGGACATTTCTCGCGGGCGCGGGCCTGGCGCGAGCAGCACAGCGCCAGCGGCGGCAGCGGGCCACTTGGGTAGACCCGGTTGGCTGGAGGTCAAACCGGTATTTGCAAATCGTGCAGGCTGCGTCATGACACTGGCGGAACTTCATGGCATAATCCGGGGTTCACCTAGGAGAGGTGGCCGAGTGGTTAATGGCAGCAGACTGTAAATCTGCCCTCTTACGAGTACGATGGTTCGAATCCATCCCTCTCCACCAGTGAACGGATTAGATTGACTGTTAGACAGCCGTTGGGGCGCGTGCCTGGATGTGCGCGGAGAATCAGTAGTAGTTGCTTGCAGGGCAGGCCTGTGCGGGGTTCGTATAGTGGTAATACCTTAGCCTTCCAAGCTAAAGCGAGGAGTTCGATTCTCCTACCCCGCTCCACAGTTGATGGGCTTGGTTGTAAAGGTGGTAACCCGGCCGTTTTTGATTAAGTTTGGCCCATTTGGCTCAGTGGCAGAGCACCCCCTTGGTAAGGGGGAGGTCCCGGGTCCGATTCCCGGAATGGGCACCAAGATTTTTTTGTTTTTGTAGTTGTTCACTTTTCGGAGCCTGAAAATGGGAAAAGAAAAATTTGCACGAACCAAGCCGCACGTCAACGTCGGCACGATTGGCCACGTCGATCACGGCAAGACCACCTTGACGGCAGCCATCACCAGCGTGCTGGCGGCCAAATTTGGCGGCACCGCCAAGGCCTACGACCAGATTGACGCAGCGCCGGAAGAAAAAGCGCGCGGCATCACCATCAACACCGCGCACGTCGAATACGAAACCGCCAACCGCCACTACGCCCACGTCGACTGCCCCGGCCACGCCGACTACGTCAAGAACATGATCACCGGTGCCGCCCAGATGGACGGCGCCGTATTGGTCGTCTCGGCCGCTGACGGCCCGATGCCCCAGACCCGCGAGCACATCCTGCTGGCGCGCCAGGTCGGCGTGCCCTACATCATCGTCTACCTGAACAAGTGCGACATGGTCGACGACGCCGAACTGCTCGAACTCGTCGAAATGGAAGTGCGTGAACTGCTCGACAAATACGACTTCCCCGGCGACAAGACCCCGATCATCCACGGCTCGGCCAAACTCGCCATGGAAGGCGACAAAGGCCCGATGGGCGAAGGCTCGATCCTGAAGCTCGCCGAGGCGCTGGACAGCTACATTCCGCTGCCCGTGCGCGCCGTCGACGGCGCCTTCCTGATGCCCGTCGAAGACGTGTTCTCGATCTCCGGTCGCGGCACCGTGGTGACCGGCCGAGTCGAGCGCGGCGTCATCAAAGTCGGTGAAGAAATCGAAATCGTCGGCATTCACGACACCCAGAAAACCATCTGCACCGGCGTCGAAATGTTCAGGAAGCTGCTTGATCAAGGTCAAGCCGGTGACAACGTCGGCATTTTGCTGCGCGGCACCAAGCGCGAAGACGTGCAGCGCGGCCAGGTGCTGTGCAAGCCCGGCTCGATCAAGCCGCACACCCATTTCACCGGTGAAATCTACGTCTTGAGCAAAGACGAAGGCGGCCGCCACACGCCATTCTTCAACAACTACCGTCCCCAGTTCTACTTCCGCACCACGGACGTGACCGGAGCGATCGAGTTGCCAGAAGGCAAAGAGATGGTGATGCCGGGCGACAACGTGTCGATCACGGTCAAGCTGATCAACCCGATCGCGATGGAAGAAGGTCTGCGTTTCGCCATCCGTGAAGGTGGCAAGACGGTGGGCGCCGGTGTCGTTGCTAAAGTTATTGCGTAATTTTTTAGGGGCGTAGCTCAATTGGCAGAGCGTCGGTCTCCAAAACCGAAGGTTGATGGTTCGATTCCTTCCGCCCCTGCCACCTGCTGATCGAGAGAAGGTGGATTCCAGGCCCGCTATGCGAATAGCGGGCTTCAGCGTCTCAAGAGAGCTGAGTTTGATTTGACATAGAAAAGCGCGAGATAAAGAAAAAATGGCCACCACACAAGTTGAAACTGTCAGTACCGGAGTCGATAAGGCCAAACTTGCTGCTGCTGCGGCATTGGTTGTTGCGGCATTGGCGGCCTACTATGTGCTGGGCAAACAGGGACAGCTTGCCCAGTGGGGCGCCTTGCTGTTGGGTCTGGCGCTGGCGGTTGTGGTGTTCTTCACCTCGGAGCCGGGCAAAGCGCTGTACGCATTTGGCCGGGACGCCTGGCGTGAAGTTAAAAAAGTGGTCTGGCCGTCGCGCAAAGAGGCCATACAAATGACGGCCTATGTATTTGGCTTTGCGCTGCTGATGGCCATGTTCCTGTGGTTGACGGACAAAACCCTTGAGTGGCTGTTTTATGACTTGATTCTGGGGTGGAAAAAATAATGACTGATGTTGTAGCAACCCCATCGACCGAAACGCCGGCAGCGGCACAGATTCTGGCCACGGCGCCCACCAATCCTGATCTGCGCTGGTATGTAGTGCATGCTTATTCGGGCATGGAAAAGGCCGTGGAGCGCAACATCATCGAGCGCATCGCGCGCTCTGACCTGCAAAATAAATTTGGCCGCATTCTGGTTCCCATGGAGGAAGTGGTTGAGATCAAGAATGGGCAGAAGAAAACCACGGAACGCAAGTTCTTTCCGGGCTATGTGCTGGTCGAGATGGTCATGGATGACGACACCTGGCACCTGATCAAACATACCAACAAAGTGACCGGTTTCGTCGGCGGCGCCAAGACCCGCCCTTCTCCGATTTCGGAGGCTGAGGTCTTGAAGATTGTCAACCAGATGCAGGAAGGCACCGAGAAGCCGCGGCACAAGGTTGAATTTGAAGTCGGTGAGTTTGTGCGTGTCAAAGACGGTCCGTTTACGGATTTCAATGGCTCGGTGGAGGACGTCAATTACGAAAAGAGCAAGGTTCGCGTGGCGGTCACGATCTTTGGCCGATCCACTCCCGTGGAACTTGAGTTTTCACAGATTGAAAAGACCTGAATTGCGCGGCAGGGCAGGAAAAGTGAAACTTTTCCGCGCCGCCCCGAACTGATTAAGGATTTCGCACTTTTCGACTCGGTGCGAATGTGAATAGTGAGTCGTTAACCCCGGGGAGCCAGGGCCTGCAAGATTTATAGCAGGACCCGGCGTCATTACCCGCAAGGAGAAAATTATGGCGAAAAAAATCGTCGGTTTTGTCAAACTGCAAGTACCGGCAGGCAAAGCCAATCCATCGCCGCCGATTGGCCCGGCCTTGGGTCAGCGCGGCTTGAACATCATGGAGTTCTGCAAGGCGTTCAACGCCCAGACCCAAGGTATCGAACCCGGTCTGCCTTTGCCAGTGGTGATCACTGCGTTCGCGGACAAGAGCTTCACCTTTGTCATCAAATCGCCGCCGTCTTCGATCCTGATCAAGAAGGCCGCCAAGATTGACAAGGGCTCGGCCACACCGCAATCGGTCAAGGTTGGCAAGGTCACGCGCGCCCAGCTCGAAGAAATTGCCAAGACCAAAATGAAAGACCTGACTGCTGCCGACATGGACGCAGCAGTTCGCACCATTGCCGGCTCTGCCCGGTCCATGGGCGTGAATGTGGAGGGCGTGTAAATGACCCAGCTGACCAAAAAACAAAAGTCCTTTCAGGGCAAGGTTGACAGCAACAAGCTGTATCCGCTGGCGGACGCACTGGGCATTGTCAAAGAGTGCGCCAAAGCCAAATTCGATGAATCCATCGATGTGGCCGTGCAGCTCGGTATCGATGCCAAGAAATCGGATCAGGTCGTGCGCGGCGCTGTCGTGTTGCCTAATGGCAGCGGCAAAACCAAGCGCGTGGCGGTGTTCGCCCAAGGCGCCAAGGCGGAAGAGGCCAAGGCCGCGGGCGCTGACATCGTCGGCATGGATGATCTGGCTGCCATGATCAAGGCTGGTGATATGCCTTTTGACGTTGTGATTGCTGCGCCGGATGCGATGCGCGTTGTGGGTACCCTGGGTCAGATTTTGGGCCCGCGCGGCTTGATGCCCAACCCCAAGGTCGGCACTGTCACGCCCGATGTGGCAGGCGCAGTCAGGAACGCCAAGGCGGGTCAAGTGCAGTTCCGTGTCGACAAGGCCGGCATTGTGCACTCGACGATTGGACGTCGCTCGTTTGACACCGACAAGCTGCAAGGCAATCTGGTGGCGCTGGTAGATGCCTTGACCAAGGCCAAGCCGGCTGCCAGCAAGGGCATCTATTTGAAGAAATTGGCGGTTTCGAGCACGATGGGTGTGGGTGTCCGTGTGGACATGCAAACCATCAACTCGTAATTGCAGGAATTGCGGTCACCCGAGAGGGTGGCCCGATGTGGTGGGCTGTTCATGCCGCGAGGTGTGGGCAGGTCATCCGAGACCGTTGGTGTGCCAGCCGCATGGGTGCGGGACAGCACTTAATCAATGGGCTTGGGGTTTGCCCCGGGCCTTGAGCCAACGCAGATGGCGATCCCGCTGCAGATGGAATTGAGTTTCCGAAACAGTTGGTCGCTGCAATGTGGCGTGTTTGAAGGCATGTAGCTGACAGGCACATTTTGAAGGAGTAGACCTTGAGTCTTAATCGCAGTGAGAAAGAAGCGGTCATCAGTGATGTGACTGGCCTCGCCGCAAAAGCTCAAACGCTCGTGATCGCGGAATACCGCGGTATCACGGTCGCTGACATGACCAAATTGCGCTCCACCGCGCGCAGCAATGGCGTGAGTCTGAGTGTGTTGAAAAACACCCTGGCTCGCCGTGCTGTGACCGGCAGCGGCTTTGAAGTCTTGTCCGACCTGATGACCGGACCGCTGATCTATGGCTTTTCCAATGATGCAGTGGCTGCCGCGCGAGTGGTGGCCGACTTCGCAAAAACCAACGACAAGCTGGTGATTCGCGGTGGTGCATATGGCGGAAAGACCCTGGACGTGAACGGCGTGAAACAACTGGCAAGCATTCCCTCCAAGGAAGTGTTGCTGGCACAGTTGCTGGGCTTGATGCAATCCCCGATTTCGCGCACGGCACGTGTGCTGGCGGCAATCGCGGAGAAAAAAGGCGCGCTGGTGCAGGAAGCACCCGCTGAGGCTGCCGCGGCTTGATTGCCCGCGGCATGTGATAACCAAAATGAAACCTTGCGGGACAGTTTGACGCACAGCGAAGCTGCCCCACCAACTAATTAGGAAATGAAAATGGCATTCGATAAAGACGCATTTTTGACCGCGCTTGACAGCATGACGGTCATGGAACTCAACGACCTGGTGAAAGCCATCGAAGAGAAATTTGGCGTAAGCGCTGCCGCGATGTCGGCACCGGCCGCTGGTGGTGGCGCCGCCGCCGCCGTGGCTGAAGAGAAGACCGAGTTCAACGTCGTTCTGGTTGAAGCCGGCGCGGCCAAGGTCTCCGTCATCAAGGCAGTGCGTGAGATCACCGGTCTGGGCCTCAAGGAAGCCAAGGACCTGGTGGATGGCGCTCCGAAGAACGTCAAGGAAGGCATTTCCAAGGCGGATGCTGAAGCCGCCCTGAAAAAACTGGTGGAAGCCGGTGCCAAGGCCGAACTCAAGTAATTGAGCTTCAAAAGAAGGCTGGGTGCTCGGACAGGGCCCCAGCCTTTGGCACTTTCAAGAGTGCACTGAAAAGCGCCCCAAAGGGTCGTTTTTCAGTGTCTTCTGACCCCGACTGCAGAAGATGCCTTGGTTCGGGTTGCGCGCAATGTGCAACCGTCCGCCAATGATTGGTAGCGGCCAATCACCAAGAAATGACACACCAGTCGCCTAGGACCCCCAGGATTCCTTAGTCTTTGCCCGGAGATCTCATGGCTTACACATACACTGAACGCAAGCGGATTCGCAAAAATTTTGGCAGTCGCGACAGCGTGCTTGAAATACCTTACCTGTTGCAAATGCAAAAGGATGCCTATACGGCATTCCTGCAGGCCGATGTTCCCCCGAAGAAACGAACGAGGGAAGGTCTGCAGGCCGCTTTTGAGGCGGCTTTCCCGATCATTTCGCACAACGGGTTTGTCGAGATGAAATATCTCGAGTACAACCTGGCCAAGCCCGGTTTTGACGTGCGTGAATGCCAGACCCGCGGTCTGACCTTTGCATCCGCGGTGCGGGCCAAGGTCCAGCTGTTCATCTATGACCGGGAGTCGTCGACCTCGCAAAACAAGGTGATCAAAGAGGTCAAGGAACAGGAGGTCTACATGGGCGAAGTTCCCTTGATGACCAACAAGGGATCCTTCATCATCAACGGCACGGAACGCGTCATTGTTTCCCAATTGCATCGTTCACCCGGCGTCTTTTTTGAGCATGACAAGGGTAAAACCCATAGCTCCGGAAAACTGCTGTTCTCGGCGCGAATCATTCCTTACCGCGGCTCATGGCTCGATTTCGAGTTCGACCCCAAGGATATCCTTTACTTCCGCGTCGATCGTCGCCGCAAGATGCCGGTCACGATTCTGCTCAAGGCCATCGGCCTGAACCAGGAATCGATCCTGGCAAACTTCTTCGTCAATGACAACTTCCGCCTGATGGACAGTGGCGCCCAGATGGAATTTGTGGCTGAACGCCTGCGCGGTGAAGTGGCCCGTTTCGATATCACCGACAAGAGCGGCAAAGTGATCGTCGCCAAGGACAAACGCGTGACGGCGCGTCACACCCGCGAACTCGAGCAGTCTGGCACGACCCATATCAGCGTTCCGGAGGATTTCCTGCTGGGCCGCGTCGTGGCGCGCAATATTGTTGACGCCGACAGTGGCGAGATCCTGGCCAAGGCCAACGAAGAACTGACAGAACTCCTGCTCAAAAAGCTGCGTCTGGCCGGTGTGCTGGACCTGCCCTGCATTTACACCAACGAACTCGACCAGGGTGCCTACATTTCGCAGACGCTGCGTAGCGACGAGACGGCGGACGAGTTTGCCGCACGCGTCGCCATCTATCGCATGATGCGCCCCGGTGAACCGCCTACGGAAGACGCAGTGCAGGCGCTGTTCCAGCGTCTGTTCTACAACCCCGATACCTACGATCTCTCGCGCGTTGGCCGGATGAAGTTCAACGCCAAGATGGGTCGTGCCGAATCGACCGGCCCCATGGTTCTGACCAATGAGGACATCCTGGCGGTTGTCAAGATTCTTGTCGACTTGCGCAATGGCCATGGCGAAGTGGACGACATCGATCACCTGGGCAACCGGCGCGTGCGTTGTGTCGGCGAATTGGCCGAGAACCAGTACCGCACTGGCTTGGCCCGGATTGAAAAGGCCGTCAAGGAGCGTCTCGGTCAGGCCGAGCAAGAACCCCTGATGCCACACGACCTGATCAACAGCAAGCCGATTTCCGCCGCCCTGAAGGAATTCTTTGGTGCGTCCCAGTTGTCGCAGTTCATGGATCAGACCAATCCCCTGTCGGAGATTACCCACAAGCGCCGCGTTTCGGCGCTTGGCCCGGGTGGTCTGACGCGCGAGCGCGCCGGCTTCGAAGTGCGTGACGTGCACGTCACGCACTACGGTCGTGTGTGTCCGATTGAAACTCCTGAAGGCCCGAACATCGGCCTGATCAATTCACTGGCGCTGTATGCGCGCCTGAATGAATATGGTTTCATTGAAACACCGTACCGCCGCGTCGTCGATAGCAAGGTGACAATGGATATCGACTATTTGTCCGCCATCGAGGAGGGCAAGTACGTCATCGCGCAGGCCAATGCAACGCTGGATAAAAATGACAAGCTCACCGGCGAAATGATCTCGGCGCGTGAAGCCGGCGAATCAATTTTTGTCAGCGCGGATCGTGTGCAGTATATGGACGTGTCGCCGGCCCAGATCGTGTCGGTCGCCGCATCGCTGGTGCCATTCCTGGAACACGATGATGCCAACCGCGCCTTGATGGGCGCCAATATGTCGCGTCAGGCGGTACCGGTGCTGCGTCCGGAAAAGCCGATGGTCGGTACCGGTATCGAGCGCGTTGCCGCCGTGGACTCTGGCACCGTCGTCACCGCCACCCGCGGTGGCGTCGTCGACTATGTTGATGCCACCCGGGTGGTGATTCGCGTCAACGACGAGGAAGCGCAGGCCGGTGAAGTGGGCGTGGATATTTACAACCTCATCAAGTACCAGCGCTCCAACCAGAACACCAATATTCACCAGCGCCCCATCGTCAAGAAGGGCGACCATCTGGCCAAGGGTGACGTGATCGCCGACGGTGCTTCCACCGACCTGGGTGAACTGGCTTTGGGCCAGAACATGTTGGTGGCGTTCATGACATGGAATGGCTACAACTTCGAAGACTCGATTCTGATCAGCGAACGCGTGGTGGCTGACGACCGCTACACCTCCATCCACATTGAAGAACTGGTGGTGATGGCACGTGATACCAAACTCGGATGTGAAGAAATTACCCGCGACATTCCGAATTTGAGCGAGCAGCAGCTCAATCGACTGGACGAGTCAGGCATCATTTTTGTCGGCGCTGAAGTGCAACCCGGCGATACGCTGGTGGGCAAAGTCACACCCAAAGGCGAAACCACGCTGACGCCGGAAGAGAAGCTGTTGCGCGCCATCTTCGGTGAGAAGGCCAGTGACGTGAAGGACACTTCGCTGCGCGTTGACCAGGGTTCGCAAGGGACCGTGATCGATGTGCAGGTGTTCACCCGCGAAGGCATTGTCCGCGACCGTCGCGCGCAGCAGATCATCGACGACGAACTGAAACGCTTCCGTCTCGATTTGAATGATCAATTGCGTCTGGTGGAAGCCGATGCGTTTGACCGGATCGAGAAATTACTGCTCGGCAAGCTGGCCAATGGCGGCCCGCACAAGCTCGGCAAAGGCACCAAGATCGACAAGGCCTATCTGGCTTCGGTTGAAAAATTCCATTGGTTCGATATCCGTCCGGCCGATGACGAAATCGCCAATCAGCTGGAGAGCATCAAGAACTCCCTGGAGCAAACCCGTCACAGTTTCGACCTGGCTTTTGAAGAAAAGCGCAAGAAATTGACTCAAGGCGACGAGCTGCCAGCCGGTGTGTTGAAGATGGTCAAGGTTTACCTGGCGGTCAAGCGTCATCTGCAACCCGGCGACAAGATGGCCGGCCGTCACGGCAACAAGGGTGTGGTGTCGAAGATCGTTCCGGTCGAGGACATGCCGTTCATGGCGGACGGAACCCCCTGCGATATCGTGCTCAATCCCCTGGGCGTGCCGTCACGGATGAACATCGGTCAGGTGCTCGAGGTCCATCTGGGCTGGGCTGCCAAAGGTATTGGCCAGCGCATCGGAGACATGTTGCAAGCCGAAGCCAAGGTGGCCGAATTGCGCAAGTTCCTGGAAGAGCTCTACAACGGCACTGGCCGAAAAGAAGATCTGGCACAACTCAGTGACAAAGAATTGCTGGACATGGCGGGCAACCTGACGTCGGGCGTGCCTTTCGCCACGCCGGTGTTTGACGGCGCCTCGGAAGAAGAGATCCGCACCATGCTCAAACTGGCCTATCCGGATGACATCGTCAAGCAGAAGGGGCTGACCCCGGCGCGAACCCAGGCTTACCTGTTCGACGGCCGCTCGGGCGACCCGTTCGAGCGTCCGACCACGGTCGGCTATATGCATTACCTGAAGCTGCACCACCTGGTGGACGACAAGATGCATGCCCGCTCCACCGGCCCGTACAGCCTCGTGACGCAGCAGCCGCTGGGCGGCAAGGCGCAGTTCGGTGGTCAGCGCTTCGGTGAAATGGAAGTCTGGGCGCTTGAAGCGTATGGCGCTGCCTACACCCTCCAGGAAATGCTGACCGTCAAGTCAGACGACGTGCAAGGCCGCACCAAGGTGTACGAAAGCATCGTAAAGGGTGAGCATTCAATCGAAGCTGGTATGCCGGAATCGTTCAATGTGCTGGTCAAGGAAATTCGCTCACTCGGTATTGATATCGAGCTGGAACGCAGCTAAGCACGGACAAGAAAGGATTCAACATGAAATCATTACTCGACCTGTTCAAGCAATTCACACCCGATGAGCATTTTGATGCCATCAGGATCGGCATGGCTTCGCCCGAGAAGATCCGCTCCTGGTCTTTCGGTGAAGTCAAAAAGCCTGAAACCATCAACTACCGCACCTTCAAGCCAGAACGTGACGGCCTGTTTTGCGCCAAGATTTTTGGTCCCATCAAGGACTACGAATGCCTGTGCGGCAAATACAAGCGCCTCAAGCATCGCGGCGTGATTTGTGAGAAGTGCGGTGTGGAAGTGACCCAGACCAAAGTGCGCCGCGAGCGCATGGGACACATCGATCTGGCTGCGCCTTGTGCCCACATCTGGTTCCTGAAGTCACTGCCGTCGCGCCTGGGCCTGGTGCTCGACATGACGCTGCGCGACATTGAACGCGTGCTGTACTTTGAAGCCTATGTGGTGACCGATCCGGGCATGACCCCGCTGAAGAAATTCAGCATCATGTCGGAAGATGACTTCGACGCCAAGTTCAAGGAATACGGCGACGAGTTCCAGGCCAAAATGGGCGCCGAGGGCATCAAGGATCTGCTGCAAAGCATTGATATCGAGGGTTCGATTGAAAAGCTTCGAAACGACCCGACCGGATCCGAGCTGAAGATCAAGAAGAATACCAAGCGCCTCAAGCTGCTTGAAGCCTTCAAGAAGTCCGGCATCAAACCCGAGTGGATGGTGCTTGACGTGTTGCCGGTATTGCCACCGGACTTGCGTCCCCTGGTGCCGCTGGACGGTGGCCGTTTTGCCACCTCGGACCTGAACGATCTGTATCGCCGCGTGATCAACCGCAACAGCCGCTTGCGCCGTCTGCTTGAGTTGAAGGCGCCCGAGATCATCGCCCGCAATGAAAAGCGCATGCTGCAGGAAGCGGTGGACTCGCTGCTGGACAACGGCCGTCGCGGCAAGGCCATGACCGGCGCCAACAAGCGCGCGCTCAAGTCGCTGGCGGACATGATCAAGGGCAAGAGTGGGCGCTTCCGTCAGAACTTGCTGGGCAAGCGGGTGGATTATTCCGGCCGCTCGGTGATTACCGTCGGCCCGACACTCAAGTTGCATCAATGCGGTTTGCCCAAACTGATGGCGCTTGAGTTGTTCAAGCCATTCATCTTTGCGCGCCTGGAAGCCATGGGCATTGCCACCACCATCAAGGCGGCCAAGAAGGAAGTCGAATCCGGCACCCCGGTGGTATGGGACATCCTGGAAGAAGTGATCCGGGAGCACCCGGTGATGCTGAACCGTGCGCCAACGCTGCACCGCCTGGGCATCCAGGCCTTCGAGCCAATCCTGATCGAAGGCAAGGCGCTTCAGCTCCATCCTCTGGTTTGTGCCGCCTTCAACGCCGACTTTGACGGCGACCAGATGGCCGTTCACGTACCGTTGTCAGTGGAAGCGCAGATGGAGTGCCGCACGCTGATGCTGGCCTCAAATAACGTGCTGTTCCCGTCCAATGGCGAGCCGTCGATTGTGCCGTCGCAAGACGTCGTGCTGGGTTTGTATTACACGACCCGTGACCGCATCAATGGCAAGGGCGAAGGTCTGATCTTCTCCGATGTCGGTGAAGTGCAGCGCGCGTTCGACTCGGGCGAGGTGGAAATGAGCGCGCGCATCAATGTGCGTCTCACCGAGTACACCAAGGACAAACAGACCGGCGAATTGGTGCCGTCGACCAAGCTTTGGGAAACCACTGCGGGTCGTGCCCTGCTGTCGGAAATCTTGCCCAAGGGCCTGCCGTTTGAGTACATCAACAAGGCCCTGAAGAAGAAAGAGATTTCGAAGCTGATCAACGTCTCGTTCCGCAAGTGCGGTCTTAAAGAGACCGTCGTGTTTGCCGACAAATTGTTGCAGTACGGTTTCCGCCTTGCAACCAAGGCCGGCATTTCGATCTGCATCGATGACATGCTGGTGCCCACCGAAAAGCAGGGCATCATCGAACACGCCGAGAAAGAGGTCAAGGAAATTGCCCAGCAATACACCTCTGGTCTGGTGACCGCCGGCGAGCGCTACAACAAGGTGGTGGACATCTGGGGCAAAGCCGGAGACGAAGTCGCCAAGGCCATGATGGGCCAGTTGTCCAAGGTCACGGTGACCGACCGCCATGGCAAACAGGTGCAGCAGGAGTCCTTCAATTCCATCTACATGATGGCTGACTCCGGTGCCCGCGGCTCGGCGGCCCAGATTCGCCAGGTGGCCGGCATGCGCGGACTGATGGCCAAGCCGGACGGCTCCATCATCGAGACGCCGATCACGGCGAACTTCCGCGAAGGCCTGAACGTGCTGGAGTACTTCATCTCCACCCACGGCGCCCGCAAGGGTCTCGCGGACACGGCGTTGAAGACCGCCAACTCGGGCTACCTGACCCGGCGTCTGGTCGATGTGACGCAGGATCTGGTCGTCACCGAGCAGGACTGCGGCACGCACGGTGGTTACCTGATGCGCGCCATTGTCGAAGGCGGTGAAGTGATTGAATCGCTGCGCGACCGCATCTTGGGACGCACCGCGGCAGATGACGTTGTGCATCCGGAAAACCGCTCGGTGCTGGCCAAGGCTGGCGACATGCTCGACGAAGACCTGATCGAAGAGCTTGAGGCTGCCGGGGTCGATGAAGTCAAAGTGCGCACCGCGCTGACTTGTGAAACCCGCTTTGGTATTTGCGCCAAATGCTATGGCCGCGATCTGGGTCGCGGTGGTTTGGTCAACGGCGGTGAAGCAGTCGGCGTGATCGCGGCGCAATCCATCGGTGAACCAGGCACTCAGCTGACCATGCGTACCTTCCACATCGGCGGTGCAGCATCGCGCGCGGCGATCGCCTCCAGTGTCGACGCAAAGTCCAACGGAACCATTGGCTTCAACGCAACGATGCGTTATGTGACAAACGGCAAGAACGAATTGGTGGTGATCTCCCGCTCCGGCGAAATCGTCATTCATGACGAGCATGGCCGCGAACGCGAACGTCACAAGGTGCCCTACGGTGCCGTGCTGGCCGTGAAGGCCGACCAGGCCGTGAAGTCTGGCGCAATCCTCGCCAACTGGGATCCCCTGACGCGCCCCATCATCACCGAGTTCGCGGGCAAGGCGCAGTTCGAAAATGTCGAGGAAGGCCTGACGGTGGCCAAGCAGGTCGACGAGGTCACGGGCCTGTCGACCATGGTGGTCATTGATCCGAAACACCGTGGTTCGGCCAAAGTCATACGCCCGCTGGTAAAACTGGTCGACAGTTCCGGCAACGAGGTCAAGATCCCCGGCACCGACCACTCGGTGACGATCGGATTCCCGGTCGGCGCACTGGTGCAGGTGCGTGCCGGTCAGGACGTGAGCCCTGGCGAGGTGCTGGCGCGGATCCCGATTGAAGGCCAGAAGACACGCGACATTACCGGCGGTTTGCCGCGCGTCGCCGAACTGTTCGAAGCCCGCTCACCCAAGGACAAGGGCGTTCTGGCCGAAATGACCGGAACCGTGTCCTTCGGCAAGGAAACCAAAGGCAAGCTTCGTTTGCAGATCACCGATCCGGACGGTGCCGTCTGGGAAGAGCTGGTGCCGAAGGAAAAAAATATCATCGTGCACGAAGGCCAGGTCGTCAACAAGGGCGAAAGCGTGGTGGACGGCCCGGCCGACCCGCAGGACATCTTGCGACTGCTCGGATCGGAAGAACTGGCGCGCTACATCGTCGATGAGGTGCAGGACGTTTACCGCTTGCAGGGCGTGAAGATCAACGACAAGCACATTGAGGTCATTGTGCGTCAGATGTTGCGCCGGGTGCTGGTTGAAAATGCTGGAGATTCCAACTATATTAACGGCGAGCAAGTGGAGCGCTCGGAAATACTCAACACCAACGATGCCTTGCGCGCCGAGGGCAAGATTCCGGCCAGGTTCACCAATTTGTTGCTCGGCATTACCAAGGCTTCGCTGTCAACCGACAGTTTCATCAGCGCGGCTTCCTTCCAGGAAACCACCCGTGTGCTGACCGAGGCTTCGATCATGGGCAAGCGAGACGAATTGCGCGGTTTGAAGGAAAACGTCATTGTCGGCCGGCTGATCCCCGCCGGTACCGGCCTGGCCTACCACGAAGCACGCAAAGTTCGCGAGAATATGGATGATGCCGAACGTCGTGCCATTGCCGACGCCGAGGCCGCCGAACTCGCTGGTCAGTCTGAAGCCACGCAATCGAGTGAGGGAGGCGTCGCTGAGTAGCACTATTCTGCTATTTAAACAGTAGCACCCCAAGCCCTTTCCACGGGGGCTTGGGGTGTTTTTCTTCTGTTTTTTGAGAATCCGACGGCAGCCGGGTCTGGAGATTGAACAAATTGAGCGATTCCCTGATGGTCTGGTTACTGATCGCTGCCCTGTCATTCTGGGCAATCGGGGCTTACAACCGCTTGATGCGACTTCGATCGCGTGGCATTCGCGCGTTTGCCGCCCTGGAGGGTCTGTTCAATCAGCTCCTGCTGTTGGTAAAAATCGATTTCCAGGATACCAGTGCAAGTTTTTTCGGGCACGATACAGCTCAGGGGCGCACCCCTGCAAGTGACGCTTGGGACGGGCTTTCGGCGGCTGCGGAACAGTTCACTACCTCATTGAAAGTGGCCCACGCCAAGCCTTTGAACGGAGCGCGAATGAGCGCACTAAGGACCGCCTATGAAACCCTGTGCTCGTCCTGGCTGAGTCTTCGAAACCTGCCACCCGATCTCGCTGGCGCGGCGCTTCCCGACAACTTGCAGCTGCAATGGGAACAACTGTCATTTCAGGTCGAAGTGGCGCGCGCCGAATTCAATCGGCAAGTCGTCAATTACAACCAGGCTATCGACCAGTTTCCGGCCCTGTTGCTGGCCTGGATGGTTGGTTTCAAGCCGGCCCAGCCGATGTAGGGCGCAACATGGACGCGAACCAGCAAAACATTCCGCTGTGGCGACAGTTACAGGCTGTGGCCACGGTCTTGCAGGCAGTCCGCGGCGGCGTTTCCGCAACGGCTGCGCTCGGCGCGGTCGCCGCCAACGCGAGGCCCGGCGTGCAAGCGCTGACATTTCAGGTACTGCGCTCACTTGGACGGGCACAGGCACTGCGCCAGCTGCTGGCAGATCGGGTTCCGCCGCCGCCCGCCGATGCGCTGCTCTGCACGGCCCTGGCGTTGGCGTGGCAGGAACAGGACGCTCCGTATGAGGTGTTCACCCTGGTCAATCAAGCGGTGGAGGCCGCCAAGAGTGGCACTGCGACCCGGTCACAGGCCGGCTTTATCAATGCCTGCCTGCGTCGCTTCCTGCGGGAACGGGAAACGCTGGTGGCGATCACCGACAGAAACCCGGTAGCGGTGTGGAACCATCCCGATTGGTGGATCAGGCGGCTGCAGAAGGAGTGGCCAGATCACTGGCAAGCAATCCTGAAAGCCAACAACCAGCATGCACCGATGACTCTGCGGGTGAACACCAGGCGCTCAGCCGTGTTGCCCTATTTGCAGACGCTCAGAATGACCGGTGTGGCTGCCACGGCTGCCGGGAACTGGGGCGTCACCCTGGAACAAGCCAGGCCGGTACAGGAGATAGCCGGTTTTGCCGACGGACTGGTATCGGTACAGGATGCCGCCGCGCAGCTTGCGGCCGGGCTGCTGTTATCCGGCCTGGCATCGACTGAACCCTTGCGTGTGCTGGACGCCTGCGCCGCCCCTGGCGGTAAGACAGCGCATTTGCTGGAGTTGTCGGACTGCGCAGTCACGGCCCTGGATATTGACGCCACCCGCTGCAGCCGAATTCACGAAACCCTGGATCGACTGGGGCTGCAGGCACGGGTCCTGGTGGCAGACGCAGCCAACGTGCCCGCCTGGTGGGACGGTCAGTCGTTTGACGCCATTTTGCTGGACGCACCCTGCTCTGCTTCGGGCATTGTGCGGCGCCATCCCGACGTGCGCTGGCTGCGACGCGAGTCCGATATCGCCCAGCTCGTCGCGACCCAGGCCAGGCTGCTCAAAGCCCTGTGGCCGCTACTCGAAACCGGCGGACGGCTGCTCTACTGCACCTGCTCTGTTTTCAGAGCCGAGGGTGAAGATCAGATCCAAACGTTTCTTGCGAACAACACCGAGGCGAGCTTGCTGGCGTCGCCAGGGCATTTATTGCCCCATAACGGCGCAAATGGCCACACAGTCCCGGACAATCTGCCTTGTGACCATGACGGCTTTTATTACGCATTGCTGGAAAAGCGCGCGGCCTGACCTGATCGGGCTGATAGCCTGTGCGTGCCTGGTGTGGGGCCAGCCGGAGGTCGCGCAGGCGCAATCCCCGGCGACAGAAATATCGCGTTTGAGCCTGGAGCGCGCTGACGACGCCATCCTTCTGACTGCCACGGTCAAATTCGAGCTGTCCGCGGCCATCGAGGAGGCGCTGCTCAAAGGTATTGCGATGATTTTCGTGGCCGAAGCGGACGTGCTGCGCGTACGCTGGTATTGGACCAACAAGGAGGTGGCGCGGGCCGAACGTCATATGCGGCTGGCCTACCAGCCCTTGACGCGGCGCTGGCGGCTCAATGTCGCCTCCGGTCCGATCAACAGCAGCAATCCGGGTCTCGCCCTGAACCAGAATTTCGAGTCATTGCCCGATGCCCTGGCGGCGATGCAGCGCCTGTCGCGCTGGAAGATCGCCGATGTCTCGGACCTCGATCTGGATCAGCGCCATCTGGTAGGGTTCCGTTTTCGCCTGGATCTGTCCCAGTTGCCGCGCCCCCTTCAAATTGGCATGGTGGGCCAGAGCGACTGGAATATCTCCGCCTCGGTCAGCCAGGATTTGGTCCTGGAGAATGCCAAGTGAGCGCTGCGGGCCCCGCCAGCGTTGCACCCGACGGCCTTGCCCGCAAGAAATCCCACGCCTTGCGCTGGACCGTCGGTGCCGGTCTGGCCACCATGGTCGCGATCGGGCTGGTGCTGTTGTTCCTGCTGACACAAGCGACCACCAATCGCGACATGTACGAGCGCAACTACGCGCGCCTTTTTGTGCTCAACGTGGTGGTGGCCAGTCTGCTGCTGGTCGTCATCCTGTGGATCGCCTATCGCCTGCTCAGACGGCTGCGCCAGGGCAAGTTCGGCAGCCGCCTGCTGGTCAAGCTGGCGGCGATTTTCGCGCTGGCCGGATTTGCCCCGGGGGTGCTGATTTACGTGGTGTCCTACCAGTTCGTGGCGCGCTCGATTGAAAGCTGGTTTGATGTCAAAGTCGAAGGCGCTCTGGAGGCCGGCGTCAATCTTGGCCGCGTCACGCTCGAAACCCTGTCCAACGAATTGGCCAGCAATGCGCGTGCGTCGGCGCTGCAGTTGGTCGACACGCCCGACCTCAGTGCGGCGCTGCCCCTTGAGCGCGCGCGCGCGCAATTGGGATCGAGTGACCTGATGCTCTGGAGCGCCTCCGGACAGCTGATTGCCGCTGCCGGCCAGGCGCGCTATCAGCTCAATCCGGAGCGTCCGAGCCAGCAACAGTTCCGCAACGCGCGCGTTCAGAGATCCGTCACCTGGATCGAGGGGCTTGACGAGGCAGCGCCAGGCACGCCGGTCAACGCGCGCATCAAGGCCCTGGTTCTGGTGCCGAGCAACAGCCTGGGATTGCTCGGTGCGCCACGTTTTCTTCTGGTCACGCAGACCCTGCCGCCAACGCTGGTCGGCAACGCGCTGGCCGTCACACAAGCCAATCGCGAGTATCAGGAGCGGGCGCTGGCACGCGAAGGCTTGCGCCGCATGTACATCGGAACTTTGACGCTCAGCCTGTTTCTGGCGGTGTTTGGCGCGGTGCTGCTGGCGGTCGTCCTGGGCAACCAGATCGCACGCCCGCTGCTGCTGCTGGCCGATGGCGTGCGCCAGGTGGCGGCGGGGGATTTGACGCCAAAGGCATCGCTGCGGGGACACGATGAGCTCGATGGCCTGACCCGTTCGTTTGCCGACATGACCCAGCAACTCTCGGACGCCCGACAAGCGGTGCAGACCAGCATGACGCAGGTGAATGCGGCGCGCGCCAATTTGCAGACCATTCTGGACAACCTCACTGCCGGCGTCATGGTGCTGGATGCGCGAGGCGTCATTGTGTCGTCCAATCCGGGGGCGACCCGGATTCTGCGGGTACCGCAGGCTTCTTTTGTGGGCAAGCGTCTGGCCGAAATTGACGGTCTTCAGACCTTTGGACAAAGCGTTCAAGCCCAATTCGATTTGTTTCTGAAATTGCACGGGGAACACGGGCCCGATCACTGGCAGCAGTCTTTTGAGCTCGGCAACGCGGCGGCAGAACTGGCTAGCAAGCAAGCCAACAATGCCATCATGCTGATAGCGCGAGGCGCGGAACTGCCGGGCGCCGCAAGGCTTTTGGTGTTTGACGATATTTCTGAAATTGTGTCTGCGCAGCGGGCGCAGGCCTGGGGTGAAGTGGCCAGGCGTCTGGCGCACGAGATCAAAAACCCGTTGACGCCGATCCAGTTGTCCGCCGAGCGCCTGGCCATGAAGCTGTCTGGCAAGCTGGCCTTGCCCGAACAGACGCTGCTCACCAAATCGGTCAAAACCATTGTCGATCAGGTCGACGCCATGAAGCGTCTGGTGAATGAATTCCGGGACTATGCGCGGCTGCCGGCAGCCGAACTCAAAGCGATAGATTTGAATGCCCTGGTGTCCGAGGTCTGGCATCTTTACGACAGCGAGAGCTCGCCGGTACCGGTGCGAATGGAACTTGACCCGCGGGCGCCGCGAGTGCAGGGCGACCTCCAGCAACTGCGCCAGGTGATGCACAACCTGCTGCAGAACGCGCAGGACGCTACGGAATCCACTGGCAACACCGACGCTGACCACTGTGTGACGATCAAGACCCAGTGGCTTGAAAGCGCTCGCCGGGTCCGCCTCAGCGTGCTGGACTATGGCACCGGTTTTCCGCAAGAAATCCTGAAGCGCGCGTTCGAGCCCTACGTCACCACCAAATCCAAGGGCACCGGGCTGGGCCTGGCGGTGGTCAAAAAGATCGCCGACGAGCATGGCGCGCGTGTGGATATCACCAACCGGGTGGTGGACGGCAAAGTCGTGGGCGCTCAAGTGTCGTTATCATTCGCCATGGAAGATGTTGTGCCGGACTGAGCGGACGACATCGGCATACCCAAGGGACGCACTGAATCATGGCAAATATATTGGTGGTTGATGACGAGCTCGGCATCCGCGATCTGTTGTGGGAAATCCTCAACGATGAAGGGCATAACGTCGAAGTGGCTGAAAACGCGGCTCAAGCCCGGGCTGCCCGTTTGCGTGAACGACCTGATCTGGTGCTGCTCGATATCTGGATGCCCGATACCGATGGCGTCACACTGCTCAAGGAGTGGTCAGCCACCGGCTCCCTCACCATGCCGGTCATCATGATGAGCGGACATGCCACCATCGACACCGCAGTCGAGGCGACCAAGATCGGTGCTCTGGCGTTCCTTGAAAAGCCGATCACGCTGCAAAAGCTGCTCAAAGCCGTCGAACAGGGGCTGGCGCGGGGTGCGATCCGGAAAGCGGTGGCACCTCTGATGACCTCAGCCGTCCTGCAGGTGGTTGATGTTTCGACCATGGCCGGCCAGTCCGGGGCGGCGGCGATGGAAGCGGGGCCTCAGGCGCTACAGAGCTTCCTGCTTGACAAACCCTTGCGCGAGTCCCGCGACGAATTTGAAAAGGCCTACTTCGAGTACCACCTGGCCAAGGAAAATGGCTCCATGACCCGGGTGGCGGAGAAAACCGGTCTGGAGCGGACCCATCTTTATCGCAAATTGAAGCAACTGGGCGTTGATCTGACGCGCGGCAAGCGCAACCTGGCCTGAGCCGCGACGCTCGAATGCGGCGGGGATGCTGCTATAATTTGCCGCTCTGGCCCGGTAGCTCAGTCGGTAGAGCAGAGGACTGAAAATCCTTGTGTCGGTGGTTCGATTCCGCCCCAGGCCACCAGTTAGAACCATTAAAGACATTGGCCTCACAGCTATATAAACTATAGCGTGAGGCCTTTTTCTTTGTGTTGCGTTTTTACGATGTAACGGCGGATGTAAGACGGTTTTCCAAATTCAGCCCTGTGCTAAACAAGAAAACTGTTCTGGCAAAGACCGGCAACAGTCGAACAGTCTGGCCTCGCTCTATAGGCGCCACGGCTGAAGTCAAAGATGAAGATCTGGTCGCCCTCCTGGTATTAGCGCATCCGGAAACGGTACCGATGCCTGGCGGGTCATTTGCGTTGTTTCCGATATTTCCCCAACATCTGATCTCTAACTTCCTTGGGGTAGCACTGTGGAGCGTATCCACATGGTCTGCTGCAGGCACTCCGGCAGGTTGGCGCGCTGGCGATGACGGCTGAAGGTGAGTATGTGCAGGTGGTTGGCGACCACCTGGTGCCTCTGAAAACCATGAAGATCGCAAAGGCTGTTAACAATGCGCCCACGGAATCGAATCCGAAGTTTTTGAGAGAGACACCGCCCTGGCTGGAAGCCCGCAAGGGTTCCCCGGCACCGGTGGTTACCGTGAAGAAGCACCGGATTGCGGTTATGCCCCGTGCGACATCTTCAACAGTCGCCAGCTTTGACCAGAATGGGGCCGCTCGTCAGCATTCACGGGTCGGCTTGAAATTCCAGTTGAATTGCCTCAGACTTGTCCTGTTTTGCGTTTTGTCAATTCCAATACTAAGAAGTCTGCTTCTAATGATCAGGTTGTGGAGTACGCCTTTGGGGGGCGAGATTGCAAGAGAACAAGATCAAAGCCAGGAGGCCGGCCTGATATGAATAGTATCTGCCACAAACCGCGAATACGACAAATGCTGAGCTGGCAGAGCGTGGCTCGTGTTTGGCGTTGTCCGGGATACCGGCCAGCGACGGCTCTCGCCATCGGGTTGATGAGTTCGTGCGTAATCCGAGCCATGCATGATTTCCGCAAAAGTCTGGTCAATAGCGCCTTGCGCAAGGTTTTCAATCGGCTGCACTGCCCGCTGGGCTTGCGCCACATCGGGGAGATGATGCGCGCTTGGGGTGTATTCGTTGACCACGCCACCGTGCATCTCTGGTCGATCAAGATGGCGCCGGTGCTGGCAGCCGTATTTCGTCGGCGCAAGCACCCAGTTGGGAAGAGCTGGCGGACGGATGAGACCTATATCTGGGTGGCTGGTGAATGGAAATATCTGTATCGGCCCGTTGATCGCGAGGGCTATGCGGCGGCCTGCTTGCTCATCGTCAAGCGCGATTTGGCTGCTGCCCGGTGGTTTTTGGAGTGCTCGATCAAGCTGCACGACGTGCCTGACAGGATCACCATCGACAGCCCCACAAAGTAAGGAGGTGCATGTGGACGGCAATGGCAAAGTTATTGTGTTAGAGAAAAAGCCTGCATCCTATCGCTATGACGAAAAACTTCCCGCAGCATCCGCAATGCTGGAGGAGGTGTTGAAAGGGACTGACTTTCAGAAACTGTTCGAGTCGTTTTACAACCTCGTCAATATTCCTGTCGCCATCATTGATTTCAATGCAAATGTCCTGCTTTCTTCCCCCTGGCAGCGCATCTGTACGCAGTATCACCGCGTCCACCCTACGACGTGCGACCGGTGCATCGAGAGTGACACGCAATTGGCGACACAACTTAAAGAAGGGAAAAACTACGCCATCTATTCCTGCCGAAACGGCCTGACTGATAGCGCCGCCCCAATCGTCATCGAAGGGAAACCTGTTGCCAACGTCTTTATCGGGCAGTTTCTGACCAAAGAGCCCGACGAGGCTTGGTTTCGCCAGCAAGCCGAGGAGTTCGGTTTTGATGTCGGCGATTATCTCACCGCCCTTCATGAAGTCCCCATTGTCGAGGCGGAGAAAATCCCGCTCATCATTGACCTGCTGATGCAAATGACCCGCGTGGTTACCAATCTCGCAATCGACCGCAAACGCGCGATCGAAAGCCAGGCAAGGCAGTCGATCATTCTCAATACCATCCCCCAGTCCGTATTCTGGAAAGATCTTCACGGCAGGTACCTCGGCTGCAATGCTCCCTTTGCCAAGGCCGTTGGCATTACCACGCCAGATGAGATCGTCGGCAAAACGGACTTCGATCTTCCGTGGCCCCGAGAAGAGGCTGAGGCCTATCGTGCCGACGATGCGGCCGTCATCGCAGCCAACCAACCCCGGCTACATATTATCGAGCCCGTCCAACAGGTTGATGGCACGCGCATTGTGGCCGACACCTCCAAAATTCCACTCGCCGGCGCCGGCAACACTCCCTATGGCGTGGTCGGTATCTATGAGGATATTACCGAGCGCAAGCGCGCGGAAGAAGAGCTGCGCACAACCGAGACATACCGCCGCACACTCTTCGAATCGGCAAGGGATGCCATTCTTATCATGCGGAATGAGCGCTTTATAGACTGCAATTCCTCTGCCCTTTCGTTCTATGGCACTGATCGGGAGTCCTTTATCGGACATACGCCGTATGAATTTTCTCCAGAGCACCAACCCGATGGCCGCCTGTCAAAAGATAGTGCGCTGGAGAAGATCGGAGCTGCCCTGAATGGCACATCCCAGTTCTTCGACTGGAAACATCAGCGATTGGATGGAACGCGCTTTGATGCAGAAGTCAGCCTGAACCGGGTGGATTTCGGCAGTGAAGTCCTCATCCAGGCGATCGTGCGCGATGTTTCCGAGCGCAAGCGTGCGCAGTACGCATTACTCCGCGCCAACCGCGCGCTCAGGACGCTATCTGCCGGCAATCTGGCGCTGGTGCGGGCGACAAGCGAGGTCGAGTTGCTGCAGCAGGTCACGCGCGTCATCGTTGAGGAAGGCGGACACCTCCTGGCTACGGTCGACTATCGCAACGACGACGAGGACAAGAGCATCACACCCATGGCGTGGTCAGGTCTGGATAACACTCATTACTGGGCAGACAATCTCAGCTGGGCCGAAACGGATCATGGTCAACTGCCCGCAGCCAGGGCCATCCGCAGCGGCACGACGCAGATTTGCCATGACATCGCCAGCGACCCGGCATTCGCCCCTTGGAAAGATGCCGCGCTTGCACACGGCTTCGTTTCGAATATTGCCCTGCCTCTCTCCGACGGCTCCAGGATTTTCGGGGGGTTGAGTATCTATTCTGCCGAGTCAATCGCCATTGACGAAGAGGAGGTCAGGCTGCTTGAGGAACTGGCAAATGACTTGGCCTATGGCGTCATCAACTTGCGCACTCGCGACGAACACGAGCGACATGCAGTAGTCCTGCGGCAGAGCCTGGAGCAATCCATTCAAGCCATCGCGTCTACGTTTGAAATGCGCGATCCTTACACCGCTGGTCATCAAAGGCGCGTTAGTGACCTGGCATCAGCCATCGCACTTGAGATGGGTTTGCCGGAAGAACAAGTCCATGGCATTCGACTTGCCGCGACCATTCACGACTTGGGGAAAATACAAATCCCGGCAGAAATTCTCTCTAAACCTGGAAAACTCAGCGACGTTGAGTTCATGCTAGTCCGGACACACCCCAAGGCTGGGTACAACATCCTGAAGGACGTGAAATTTCCCTGGCCGATTGCCGATATCGTCTTGCAGCATCACGAAAGGCAAGATGGGTCTGGCTACCCACAGGGACTGAAGGGTGCCGAGATTGTGCTGGGCGCGCGCATCATTGCCATCGCTGATGTTGTGGAAGCCATGCAGTCACATCGACCCTTCCGACCCAGCCTGACCTTGGATAAGGCATTGAACGAAATCGAACAACATCGTGGGCAAAAATACGACCAGACTGCGGCGGATGCTTGCTTGGCGCTGTGGCGCACGGGGCGGTTCTCGTTTGCAAATGACCATTGACGTCCAGCCCCTAACGGTTCACAAGACCAGCCCTAGCCGACGCCGGTCCATTAGTAGCGCGACGAGCCGGCTGATGGCCGTCGTCCTGGCCGCCACGGCGTTGTCCGCTTCTGCACGCTCGCTGCAGGATATCCGTGCCAGCGGCACGCTGCGAATCTGTGTCGCGGGCTCCAGCGCACCGTTGTATCAAGCCAATGGAGAGGCATTTGCACGTTTTCTCCAGGTCAAGCCCTTGGTGATACCCCTGGCTTCTTTCGATCAGCAGTTCCACAACGAGGAAGGCCGCACAATCGAAGACGCGAGTTACGAACCACGCCTCCTAGCCAATGGCAGTTGTGACGTCTTTCCCAACGACCTGCATGTCGCACCTTGGCGTGAGTCCAAGATGGAAATCGTGCCGTATTACACGATCCGCAAAGTCATTGTTGCGCGTTCAGCCCTGAGAGGAAAGATCCGCTCCGTCTCGGACCTGGGCGGTTTGAAGGCCGCCGTCCAGGATGGCACAGCCTACAACTCCTGGTTGAAGCAACTTAACACAGGGGAGTTGGCGCAAAACCGGGTGGTGATTGTTCACGCCGCGACTGAGGACAGCGTTCGCCAGGTCGCTGACGCCCAAGCTGATTTCACGCTGCTGGGCACAGATGGCGCACTGAAATGGGTAAGTGCCGATCCAGTCCGATTGTCCATTCTATTTCCTGTCGACGAATCGGTCGGCGTGGGTTGGGGCATCCAAAAGTCCGCCCATACATTGTCTACAGAGCTGAAACGATTCTTCGATGACAGCGCACGTGTCGGATCCGATTTGGACAGAAACTGGCAGAGTTACTACAAGATCTCGCTGGCGGAATACCGACTCTTTCAAGCGTCTTTTGACACCAAGGGCCTTGATCTTAAAACCGTCTTGGCGTGGGCCGCCCCGATTGCCACGGTCTTCCTGGCGCTTCTGGTCATTCTGCTGACGTGGAGTTTGCGTAACGCAGTACGCCACAAAAAGTCGACCGACGCCTTGCGCAGAAATCTGGAAGCCACCATTGATGCCATTGCAGCGACCGTCGAATCGCGCGACCCATACACTGCCGGTCACCAACGGCGGGTGGCTCAACTCGGCGTGGCCATCGCACGCGAATTGGGTTTGCCGGAAGAGCAAGTCCATGGCATTCAACTGGCCGCGACCATTCACGACTTGGGGAAAATACAAATCCCGGCAGAAATTCTCTCCAAACCCGGAAAACTCAGCGACATTGAGTTCATGCTAGTCCAGACACACCCAAAGGCGGGGTACAACATCCTGAAGGACGTGAAATTTCCCTGGCCGATCCCCGACATCGTCTTGCAGCATCACGAAAGGCAAGATGGATCAGGCTATCCGCAGGGGCTCAAGGGAGATCAGATTCTGCTCGAATCAAAAATTATCGCGGTAGCAGACGTTGTGGAAGCGATCGCCTCAAATCGGCCGTATCGCCCGGCCCTGGGCATTGATGTGGCATTGCAGGAAATCGAACGCAACCGCGGGGAGAAATATGATGCCAAGGTGGTAGATGCTTGCATCAAACTGTTTCGTGAATTTGGTTTCAAGCTGCCTTCCTAACGCTGGCTCTCCCAGAAGTAGGGGCTCTAAGCCCAAACCGGCGAAAATTTCAGATTGCCTTGCCTTGAAGTGTAGTAATACTGCCACCAAGCAACATTCCAAGACATCCTTGTAAAGGAGAGCGGGGCGAACCGGGGGCTGGAAACCCTCAAACCGCCCTCAGCTCGACTTGCTGGTTGACGAATCCAAACGTGAAGCTGATGGATTTCGACGTCGAAATTGGTCGTTGCCATGGCCACCACAGTTTAGCGAACCAGTGACAAAATGCGCGGCATATTGCTCAACCTCCGGTTTGCCCTGCTCTCCGCAGCGACTCAAATCAAAAACACAAACTGCTTCTTCGAGAAAAGCCGGATGCAGGCATCGACCTCTGCCAGCGCCGCGTCGAGCCCCAGGGCGGGTCGGAACGGTCGGTGCGACGACATCGCTTCCACGCCGTCGGGTTTCTGACCTGAATTCAGCTCGCTTTGTCGTCACCCGGCATCGACTGCTTCGACACCTCGGGAAGATCAAAATCCAGAAAACTGTCGGCCTCAACCGTTGGCGCGGGACCGACGCCTTGAGCCATCGGCGCCTCTTCACCAGACCCGGTCAGCGGAAGGTGCACGTCGACCGCCACCTCGGAATCGGACAAGTCGAGGTCGAGCAGGTCCGGACTCTCCGCCTGGTACAGCGTCAAATCTGACTGTTGGCTGGCGCGGGCGTCGATGCCGTGCGACGCGTCAAAGCGAGGTTTTCCAGTTTGGGCAATCGCATGCAGCAACAGCAGATCTCGGAATGCGGCCAGGTCAAAAGGCGCACTGACAGGATGCTGAGGATCGCGAAAAATACACGCCTCAATGACCGCCTGGGCCTTGGCTGTCGGCCACAGTGCCGCAATGCGGGACATGACCTCCGGGTAAGATTCCAACGCCCTGCCTTCTTCGCTAAAAGACGCGAATTCAGGAACCCGCCCGTTGAACAAACGGCTGAATTCCACACCTATTTGCTGGAAATCGGTTTTCATGCCGAGGGAACGCAACAGGCCGAGCAGTTCCAGGTACACATCGGGATGGGGTTCGTCACCGTCATGGGCCAGTTTCTTCAGCAAACCCACCGCCCGCTCGCTTCTACCGCGCGAAACCAGAAACTCCACCTGACGCCGAATGTCGCGAGAAGCCTCTTCACTGCGGCCAGGCGCATGCGGACTCTTTACCGTCGGTGCGGGCGACAGCGGCTGTTTGTGGTTGGTGCGACGCGATGCTTCCGACTGCATGAGTTCATCGAACGATGAATGACTCATTTCGACCATGCTGACATCAATCTCGGCTGCGGATCCGGCAGACCCGGACACGGCAGTGCTGTGGGGCTGTTTCAGCACGTGCGCCTGGTCCAGTGCCTTCCCGGCCCGCCCGACATCGGGTGCAAGAGCAGGTGCGGGCGCAGGTCCCGGCTCGGCAGCTGCCGGCGCCTGCCCGGCACTGGCGCCGGCCCACCAACGCGCTTCAGGGGACTGGACACGGCGCTGCGAGTACCACAAATAGGCCACGGCCGACAGACAGATCAGCACCAGCGCGATCAAGCTGTAAATCAATCCGTTGGGGAAACGCTGCGCCTGCGCCTTCTGCAAGCGCGCCTTCAAGTCGGCCAGGCTGGCGTCATTGATGGCGGCCGAAGCGCGCAAAGCCTTGACATCACTTTCGAGCGTCTGCATTTTTTGCAGGCTGCGCACAGCGTCCTCGGTCGGCGCGAAGGTCATGAAAGAATCGAGGTTCGAGATGCGATCGGAAAACATTTCGAGCGGGTCAAGTTTCAACCGGGCCTGACCCGCAACCCGCTGCGCCTTGCTCCTGTCCTGCGCCTGGGCGGTGTGGGAGGAGGCCACTGGCGTCTTCGCTTGCGGGCGCTTGACTTCAGCACGTCGCCGGGGCGTATGTCTAGGCCTGGCCGTTGCCACCGCAAGCGTCTGGCTGTCGGTGCTCAATGCCGGCTCGGTGGATAGCAGATTGGCCTTGACTGGCGCTGCTGGCAGAGCAACCGGGACCTCTGGCGCCGCGACCACCAGGGGCGCAATAACTTCGCTCGGAAAATCAGCCAGCAGAACATAGCGACGTGAAGTTTTCTGGCCACACCCGGTGCGCAAATAAACGGTGACCACCGGTTCATCGACAGGGTTCGAGGACAGGATCCGCAGGTTGGCAGTCTGAACCTGCGCCGAGGCTTCAACCAGCACCCGCACGCGACCGTCGACCTGACGCGTATCGGCGTGAAATACGTCGGCGGCGAAGCACAGCGAGGAAGCCTCCTCACCCGCTTCCATCTGAACCTGGACCGTCACATCCAGCGGCTTGCCAATCAGGGCGGCCCCACGGATGCGCCCAAGTGTCAGTGCCTCGCTGCCGAATGCAAGACAAAGCAGCGCGGCTCCCAAAAATTTGACTCTATTCTTCAACAAGGCTTCCCGGAACAGGGATCATTCTCTCACGCCACCACGCGCCCGCTGCGCAGTGCCTGCATTGCTTCATCGCTGTAACCCAGGCCGGACAGCAGCTGCGCGGTGTGCTGCCCCAAAGTCGGTGGTGAGCAGCGCACGCCCAGGCGCTGGCCATCCATGGTGAACGGGAACAGGGTGGTCTGAACGGTTTGCCCGGCACGTGCGCCATCGGGCAGCGTGATGTCGGCGAGACCGCCCGTGGCCAGCAGGTGCTCGTCGTCAAACAGCTCTTCGGGCTTGCGGATCGGTGCAAACGGCAACTCATTCGCTTCCAGCAAAGCCGCCAGCTCGGACGCGCTGCGGCTCGCCAGGCGCTCGCGCAGTATTGGCAGCAGCGTGGCGCGCTGGCGCACCCGGTCGTTGTTGCTGAGGTACTGCGCATCGGCTTTCAGGTCAGCAAACCCCAGCACGTCGCAAAACGTCGCCCACTGCGCATCGCTGACCGCCGCCAGAAATATCTGCTCGCCGTCTTTGACGGTAAAGACGTCATACACCGCCCAGGGTGAAATTCGCGCCGGCATCGGTGCGGCGGGCTGGCCGGTCATGGCGTACTGCAGCATGTGCTGGCCGACCAGAAACACATTGTTCTCGAACAGCGCGCTCTGCACCTCCTGCCCCCGGCCGGTGATGCCGCGCTGGATCAATGCGCCCAGAACGCCGATGGCGCCAAACATGCCACCCATGATGTCGTTGACACTAGTACCGGCGCGCAACGGGTCGCCGGGTCGACCGGTCATGTAGGCCAGGCCGCCCATCATCTGCACCACTTCGTCGAGCGCGGTGCGGTGCTCGTAGGGACCGGGCAGGAAGCCTTTATGGCTGACATAGATCAGGCGCTGGTTGACGCTGGACAAGGTCGCGTAGTCAAGCCCGTACTTGGCAAACGTGCCGGGTCTGAAATTCTCGGCGACCACGTCGGCCGAAGCTGCCAGCTTGCGTGCCACCTCCACCCCCTGCGGCTGGTGCAGGTCGATGGCAATGCTTTTCTTGTTGCGGTTGAACATCGGGAAAAAACCCGTGCCCGCGCCCAGCAAGTGCCGGGTGCGGTCGCCTTCGATCGGCTCGACCTTGATCACCTCGGCGCCCATGTCGGCCAGCACCATGCCGCAAGTCGGCCCCATCACCATGTGCGTGAATTCGACCACGCGCAAACCGGCCAGCGGCAAGGGCTGCGTCATTGCGGAAGCGGCCCGGGACGCGACAAGTCCAGATCCACCTCGCCAGAACCCAGCGCCGCTGGCTGGGAAGGCGAGGCCCGGATGGGCTTGCGATCTTCCCGGGGATTGGCTTGGCCAATACTTTGCCCCACGGCATGCAGCAGCAATAAATCACGAAACGCTGCCAGATCAAAAGCCTCCGTGGTGTGATCCCAGGGATCGCGAAAAATGCAGGTCTCGATGACTTCCAGCGCTTTCGGATTCGGCCAGAGCGCCGTGATATGGGACAGGACTTCCGGATAGAACTCCAGACCCCGGCCTTCGTCCTTGAAGAACACAAACTCGGGCACCCGCACATTGAACAACTGGCTGAAGTCGTCACGAAACTGCCGGAAATCAGTTTTCAGACTGAGGGTATGGAAGATGCCGAGCAGATCCAGGTAGACGTAGGGATTGGGCTCCTCACTGTCGAGGATCTGTCTTTCAAGCACGCGCATGGCCTGATCCGTTTTGCCCAGTGATACAAAAAACTCGGCCTGCTGCCGGATATCGAGCACCGCCTCCGAACTGAAGTTGTGCGCCCCGGCCTGGGCCAGCTCGACCGGCACCGTGGCCGGTGACGGCCTGCCCATGTCCCTATTGGCCGTTGCTGAGGAGCCCAGACGGGCAAAATCAGACTCGCTCATTTCGACCTGGCTGACCACGAACGCGGCGCTGGCGTCGGCTTCCCCGGACGGCATCGGCAAGTCTGCCTTTCGGGATACCCGGGATGCGCCGGGCGCGGCCAGTTGCCCATCGGCCGGCACGGGCTCAGGCACAAACCCGGCTTCAGGCGGCAGCGTCCCAGCGGCGGGCGGCGCCGTCGATCCACGCGACCAATGGCCGCCTTGCTGCTGAACGCCGCGCAGACGTGTCCACAGCAATGCCAGCGCGGCCAGACAGAGCAACACCAGCACGCTCAGGCCATAGACCAGGACCGCGGGAAAACGCTGCGCCTCGGCTTCTCGCAAACGCGCTTTCAAATCCACCAGACTGGCCTCGTTCTTTGCCGCAAGGGCGAGCAAAGCCTTCACATCCCGTTCCAGGGCCTGCGTTCGCTGCGCCTCACGCAATGCATCGTCGGGCGGAGCAGCTGGCGTCGAGGATTCGAGCGTCGCGACCCGCTTTGACAGCGATTCCAGGGGATCAAGCTGCAGGCGCGGTTGGCCAGTGGAACGGGCTGGCCTGGTCTCTTTGGGTTTGCTGGCTACCGGCCGGCCAGGGCGTGGCTTGGCCGGCGAAACTGTCCTGGTCTTGGTTCGGGTCGCGGAAACAGGCGCGGGCGGCGCCAATTCCGGCTTGGTGGGCTGCGGCGCTGCCGCGGCTGCGGCGACAGGAGGCGACTCCGCCGTCGGCGGCGCTGTTGACACGGCCGCTGACGGCGGCGGCAAGGAGGGCGCCGCGCCTTCGCTCGGAAAATCGGCCAGCAGAACGTAGCGACGGGTCATTTTCTGGCCGCAGCCGGCACGCACATAAATCGTCACCACCGGTTCGTCGACAAGCGCCTCGGACAGGACCCGCACTTTCGCCACGTTCAATTGTTCCGCAGCCTGGACCAGCACCCGCACACGACGCGGGTCCTGACGCGTATCGGCATGGAAGACATCGGCCTCAAAACACAGGGAGGAAGCATCCTCTCCGGCGTCCATCTGCACCTGGATTGGCAGGTCCAGCGGCCGCCCGATCAGCGCCGCCCCTCCGATGCGCCCAAATGTCAGTGCTTCACTGCCGAAGGCAGTAAACACCAGCACGAGCCCGGCAATTTTTCTTCTATGCTTCACGTGGCATTTCCCGAGTTTGGCGCATTCTCCCACAGCCTCGGCCCGTTTGTAACGCCTGGTGTCATTGTGTAGCGAGCCGATTCATGGCTTGATTACATCCGTTTTTGTCAGGGGTCCATGGATTCATTGACAGTCAATCCTCGACCTTGGGTGGAATAAAGTAGCGTCATGTCAGAAACCACGCCCTCCAGCCTTCAGCCGCCGCGCGCCGTGCTGTTTGACGCCTATGGCACCTTGTTCGACGTCTACAGCGTCGGTGCCCTGGCCGAGGAATTGTTCCCGGGCCAGGGCCAGCCTCTGAGCGTGCTTTGGCGTGACAAGCAGATTGAATACACGCGCCTGGTCACCACCAGCAACCACGGTGCGCACTACCAGCCATTCTGGACGCTGACCCGGGCGGCACTGGTTTATGCTATAAAAAAGCTAGTAGCCCACGCAGATGCAACGGGCGCTGCAGGCGAATTTGATACAAATTTCGAGGCCAAATTCGCCCCCCGGATCGAGCGCTTGATGGACCAATACCGGCATTTGAGCGCCTTCCCGGAGAACCGCCAGGTCTTGAGTGAGCTCAAGGCCCGGGGTATCCCGACCGGCATTTTGAGCAATGGCGACGCCGCCATGTTGAACGCCGCGGTGCAATCGGCCGGACTGCAGGGCTTGCTCGATCACGTCATCAGCGTGGACCCGATCCGCAAATACAAGACCCACCCCGAGGCTTACGCGCTCGGAGAGCAGGCCACCGGCCTGAGCGCCGGCCAGATTGTTTTCGTCAGCAGCAACGCCTGGGACGCGCTGGCCGCCACCTGGTACGGCTACCAGACCCTGTGGGTCAATCGCTACCATTTGCCGTTCGAAGAACTCGGCACCAGCCCGACGCGCAGCGGCACCAGCCTGCGCGACGTGCTGGACTTTTTTCCGCCCCGAACCGACCCGATTTTTCAACTTTAAAGCCATCACCATGACCCAACGCACCCCCCTGCACCGCCTGCAAGTCGCCAGCGTCTTGCAACAGTTCATCGACCACCAGGTTTTGCCCGGCACAGGCATCACAGCAGAAAAGTTCTGGCTCGACTTCGATGCCCTGGTGGCTGAGCTGGCACCGAAAAACATCGCCTTGCTGGCCGAGCGTGACCGCCTGCAAACCGAGCTCGATGTCTGGCACCAGGCGCATCCGGGCCCGATCACCGACATGCCCGCCTACCGCGCCTTTCTGGAGCGCATTGACTACCTCGTGCCCCAGCCGAAGAAGGCCCGCATCAGCACCTCGAAGGTCGATGCCGAACTGGCGCTGCAAGCCGGCCCGCAACTGGTGGTGCCGATCCTGAACGCGCGCTACGCCCTGAACGCCGCCAACTCGCGCTGGGGCAGCCTGTACGACGCGCTGTATGGCACCGACGTGATCAGCGAAGCCGACGGCTGCGCCAAGGGCCAGAGCTACAACCCCAGGCGCGGTGACAAAGTGATCGAATACGCCCGCTATGTGCTGGACCGCTGCGCGCCGCTGCGCAAAGGCTCGCACATCGACTCGGTCGGCTACCGCATCAAGGGCGGCAAGCTCGCCGTCAAGTTGGCTGACGGCAGCAGCACCGAGCTGCAACACAACAGGCAACTGGTGGGCTACCAGGGCGAGCCCAAAGCGCCGAGCTCGGTGCTGCTGGAACACAACGGCCTGCACCTGGACCTGATCATCAACCGCGCCACGCCGATCGGCGCCAGCGACCCGGCCGGCGTCTGCGACCTGGTGCTGGAAGCCGCGCTCTCGACCATTCTGGATCTGGAAGACTCGGTCGCTGCCGTCGATGCCGACGACAAGGTGCTGGCCTACAGCAACTGGCTCGGCATTCTGCAAGGCACGCTGACCGAAGAAGTCGCCAAGGGCGCGCGGACCTTCACCCGCGGCCTCAATGCGGACCGCCTCTACAACGCGCCAAATGGCAAGAAAGAAGTACGCCTGCATGGCCGCTCGCTGATGTTCGTACGCAACGTCGGCCACCTGATGACCAATCCGGCGATTCTGTACACCGACGCGCAGGGCGTGACGCGTGAAATCCCCGAGGGCATTCTGGATGCCGTGGTGACCACCACCATCGCGCTGCACGACCTCAAGCGCAGCAAAAAGGACGCGATCCGCAACTCGCGCAAGGGCTCGGTCTACATCGTCAAGCCCAAGATGCACGGCCCGGCGGAAGTGGCCTTTGCCAACGAGCTGTTTGGCCGCGTCGAGAAGATGCTCGGACTGAAAGACAGCACCGTCAAGCTCGGCATCATGGACGAAGAGCGCCGCACCAGCGTGAACCTGAAAGCCTGCATCGCGGCCGCGGCCAGCCGCGTTGCCTTCATCAACACCGGCTTCCTGGACCGCACCGGCGACGAGATGCACAGCGCGATGCAGGCCGGCGCCATGATCCGCAAGGGCGACATGAAAACCAGCGCCTGGATCCAGGCCTACGAGCGCAACAATGTGCTGGTCGGCCTGCAATGCGGCCTGCGTGGCAAGGCGCAGATCGGCAAGGGCATGTGGGCCATGCCGGACCTGATGAAGGCCATGCTGGAGCAGAAGATCGCGCATCCCAAAGCCGGCGCCAACACCGCCTGGGTGCCCAGCCCCACCGGCGCCACGCTGCACGCGCTGCACTACCACCAGGTGCTGGTCAGCGAGGTGCAAAAGGAGCTGGAAAAAATCAATGCCGACAAGGAGCGCGACAGCCTGCTCGATGGCCTGCTGACCGTGCCCGTGGCGGCCAGCCCGAACTGGAGTGCGGCCGAGCGCCAGCAGGAACTCGACAACAACGCCCAGGGCATCCTCGGCTACGTGGTGCGCTGGGTCGATCAGGGCGTCGGCTGCTCCAAGGTGCCCGACATCCACAACGTGGCCCTGATGGAAGACCGCGCCACGCTGCGCATCAGCAGCCAGCACATGGCCAACTGGCTGCACCATGGCGTCGTGACCAGAGCGCAGGTGCAGGAAACGTTCCAGCGCATGGCCGCGGTGGTGGACCAGCAGAACGCCGGCGACCCGCTGTACAAGAACATGGCAGGCCACTTCGACAGCTCGATGGCGTACAAGGCAGCCTGTGATCTGGTGTTCAAAGGCCTGGCGCAACCCAGCGGCTACACCGAGCCGCTGCTGCATGGCTGGCGCTTGAAGGTGAAGGCGGCGGCGAAGCTTGCGGCTTGAGAATTGCCAAGCGTCATGCCGGACATGATCCGGCATCCAGCGCCTCTTGTCTGCTACGCTTTTGATACCTGGTTGCGCGCTATCGACGGGGGCCAGAGGCTGATTTGTTTTACAAAATTGCCACAAAGACCACACCAACAACGGCATCTTAGGGTGCCGTTTGCTTCTATTTGCCGCTATTTCGACAAGCCCAGCGCTTGTTCGACAATTGCACGCTCTGTGGACGGCAAGCTGAGCAATACGCCTGGTTCCTTCCCACCAGCCTTGACATAGTCGACACCGGCTCGAAGCAGTCGCACGGAAAGGCTGAAATC
Source organism: uncultured beta proteobacterium (assembly GCA_963810395.1). Lineage (GTDB taxonomy): Bacteria > Pseudomonadota > Gammaproteobacteria > Burkholderiales > Burkholderiaceae_C > Rhodoferax. The sequence goes on from CAWENC010000001.1 coordinate 1,063,674, forward strand.
CGGAAAACTAACTGCCGCCTCTTCCCATGCGAGAGCCCACCCTTCCAAATTGTCCGTTGCTGGAAACGGATGGCCCGCGCGAAATATTCGGCCCACATGCTTGACGACAGCCTCGCCAAGCACGGATAACGCATTGTGCAAGCCATAGACCCGTAGCAGTTCTGCCACTTTGTCACGGCGTCCATCAGGGCTAAGGCCGGCCGAAAAGACTGCTCCCACCAAATCACCAGCGCTTTCGCGATAGGCGGGTTGCGTCGTTTCACCGCGGGTCAAACTTGCTTCGATGGCGTCAAAGCCACGGCTCCATCGCCCTTCACTGAAACAAAGCTCTGCCAGTGCCAGGTGTGCGTCCACCACACTCTGCAGCGGCAACCTCGAATCTTTCGTTAAGGCTTCAAGGTCCGATGCGGATTCTTGCTTGCGACCCATCCGAAAATAGGTGGTGCCGCGATTGAACAGCGCCCTGGCGACCTGTTCAACCGGTGCACCCGCCATCCCAATCACTGCCGTGTAGTCCTCGATCGCACGCTGGGTATCACCCGCTTGGCCGTGGGTCATGCCGCGTATGAGCAGCGCCCTGGCGACCTGTTCAACCGATGCACCCGACAGCCCAATCGCTGCCGTGCAGTCCTCGATGGCGTGCTGGGTATCACCCGCCTGGCCGTGGGTGATCCCGCGATTGAGCAGCGCCCTGGCGACCTGTTCAACCGGTGCACCCGCCATCCCAATCACTGCCGTGTAGTCCTCGATTTCTCGCCGGGTATCGCCCGCTTGGCCGTGGGCGATGCCGCGACTCAGCAGCGCCCTGGCGACCTGTTCAACCGGTGCCCCCGCCAGCCCAATCACTGCCGTGCAGTCCTCGATGGCGCGCTGGGTATCACCCGCTTGGCCGTGGGTGATGCCGCGATTGACCAGCGCCCTGGCGACCAGTTCAACCGGTGCACCCGCCAGCCCAATCACTGCCGTGTAGTCCTCGATGGCGCGCTGGGTATCACCCGCTTGGCCGTGGGCGATGCCGCGACTCAGCAGCGCCCTGGCGACCTGTTCAACCGGTGCACCCGCCAGCCCAATCACTGCCGTGTAGTCCTCGATGGCGCGCTGGGCATCACCCGCTTGGCCGTGGGCGATGCCGCGACTCAGCAGCGCCCTGGCGACCTCTTCAACCGGTGCCCCCGCCAGCCCAATCACTGCCGTGCAGTCCTCGATGGCGCGCTGGGTATCACCCGCTTGGCCGTGGGTGATGCCGCGATTGACCAGCGCCCTGGCGACCTGTTCAACCGGTGCACCCGCCAGCCCAATCACTGCCGTGTAGTCCTCGATGGCGCGCTGGGTATCGCCCGCTTTGCCGTGGGTGATGCCGCGATTGACCAGCGCCCTGGCGACCTCTTCAACCGGTGCACCCGCCAGCCCAATCACTGCCGTGCAGTCCTCGATGGCGCGCTGGGTATCACCCGCTTGGCCGTGGGTGATGCCGCGATTGACCAGCGCCCTGGCGACCTGTTCAACCGGTGCACCCGCCAGCCCAATCACTGCCGTGCAGTCCTCGATGGCGCGCTGGGTATCGCCCGCTTGGCCGTGGGTGATGCCGCGATTGACCAGCGCCCTGGCGACCTGTTCAACCGGTGCACCCGCCAGCCCAATCACTGCCGTGCAGTCCTCGATGGCGCGCTGGGTATCACCCGCTTCGCCGTGGATAGTGCTACGAGTGAGCAGCGCCCAGGCGACCTGTTCAACCGGTGCACCCGCCAGCCCAATCACTGCCGTGCAGTCCTCGATTTCTCGCCGGGTATCGCCCGCTTGGCCGTGGGCGATGCCGCGAGCGAGCAGCGCGTTGGCAACCTGTCTAGCCGGTGCACCCGCCAGCCCAATCGCTGCCGTGTAGTCCTCGATGGCGCGCTGGGCATCACCCGCTTGGCCGTGGGTCATACCGCGATTGATCAGCGCTCTGGCGACCTGATCGCAGAGCTCGTCTTTTCTGGATGGGTCGGTTTCGTCGGCAAGTAGTTCGTGAAAGCATTGCCGCGCTTCTTTGCTCTTACCCTCCGCCCAAAGTTGCATTGCCATGGCTGCTGATTCTGGCAGTGCCTTAAGGTCGCTTAGCAGACGGTCAACTTGCGCGGGCCCAATCTTCTTTGGCAAGTACATTTGAAAGTCATCGAGAATGATTTGCTGACGCAAGTTGCCTTCTGCGCCGTTTCTCTGGATGGCCGATGCGAAATAAGCGGCAGATTCGGAGACTGGCGCTATTTCTCCAAGGCGGCGCTTGAGTTCCGTATCGTCGTACCAAACACGCAAAAAATCTACGAGCAGGCGCAGCGGCTGCAACCGTTGGTTGTCTTTTACCTCGACGCAAATGCGCATTAATGGCTCACTGATTTCATACAGGGACTCACGTCCGCGCTGATTCGCCTCAACATAGCCTTTCTCACGCAAATCCTGAAGCTGGCTGGAAATGGTTTGGGGACTGGCAAAGAGGCGTTTGGCAATGTCTTTGACCGGCACGGTACCTTCGCGACTGCAAAGATACTCGACAATTTTGCGTTGCAATGCTGGAAGCCAGCGAATGCGCTCCTGATAGTAAGGGGTGAGTTCATCAACCATCTTCATGAATGGCCCGAGAAGGGAATCGATGGTGTCGCGGGTTATGAACTGTGACAGGACAATATAGATACGATGGTTGCCGCCGGACAAGTGGTGCAGCGCGCGTACACGGGAGCGCCCCTGGTTTGTTGCGAGAAACGCGACGAGGCTGGTTCTTCCTTGTAGCTGGGCAATCTTTTGAAGCAACTGGTTGGCTTCATCAACCTCAAGCGTTTTGAGATGCTCCGTCTGGAAAAATCCAAAAAAGGGTCTTGTCCGGCTTGATAGGTCTTGGACCAATCGCTGTGCTGTCGCGACGATAGAAAGCTTAGGGTGCTCCTGAATAAACGCTCTGAGGTTCTTCTGGCCAGTGTCCCCGAGCCCTTCAAAAAGTGCGTCAAGATTCTCTGCAACCACCAGAAGCGTGCGTGGCCCCAAGGTCGAAAGCAATTGCCGGACAACAAGGTCCAGCGCTGCATCCGCCTTCAATTCATAGGCTTCGCTTATATTGTCTTCTCGGAATTCTTCTGGATAGCGTGCCACCAAGGCTGCGTGGATTTTCAGAAGAAATTCGAGTAACGTGGTACAGGTTTCGTCTTCGTTGAGCCAAGCAATTCGCAGACGGTCCGTGAGTTCTTCGTCTTCGGTCAACCGGCTGACGATCAGGGTGATCAAGTGTGTTTTGCCGCAGCCTCTTGGGCCTACAAAGAGCAAATGGTGCTTGTGATCAGTCAGCGCGCTTTCGCGAACGCGCTCGACGGCGTCTTGGATCAACTCCTGACGTTGAACGAGGATGAATTCCAGGTCTTTGGGATCTGTGCGACTGGGCGTGAAAACCCATATGGGTTTGGGATCGCTGGCAACATGTGTGGCCGTTGGCGTTGAATTGTTTGCCGCGTCCATGTTCATAGGCCCCGATTGATCTTCCACCAACGACTGATGAGGGGGAACCGAAATCGATACCCGCCTGTATCGTCTCTTTTAAGGTAATGGTCACGCTCCATGAGCGACAACAGATGCAACAAGCGTTCACGATCATCAAACGCGCTGGCACCTTTGAGCATGGCGAGTAGCTCATTCACTGAGGCAGCTTCGGTTTGGGTGGCCAGCTGGTCGAGCATCAAGAGGACGGCCTGTTGATCATCACGGTAGTAATTTGGAATGCGCTCGCGATAGTGCAGGAGTTCCCAAGGATCGTTCGCGTCGACCAGTTGGGAAGCCACCACTTGTGCGACGTTTTCAGGCTTCACGGCCACCCCTCCGATTTTCAAAGCTCTGACGATGTGGTGAATGTAGAAAGGGAAGCAATCGGCTTCATGGGCAATGGCGGCAGCCGCGTCGGCTATAGCAGGTGTTGAAAGATTTTCTCCTTCGATCAACTGGGTTGCCAATGTGATCGCATCGGGTTCATCGAGAGGTGGCACATCAATCGCGAGCATGTCATTGACAGGTGAGTTGGCGTAGTTTTTCTTTTTTAGGGAGGCAAGCACATGGTGCAGGCCTATGGAGCCTGTAATGACCATCCGAAGCGGTGTGTGTGTCTGGCGTAGCGCCCGCAGGAGATCAAGTACCTCCATTGCTGTTTGCTCGCCTTCGCGATCCCGGATGTTCGCCAGCATGAAGGGCATTTCATCCCAGAGAAACAGCAGCCTTGTACCTGTCGCCTCGTTTTCGAGGATCAGATCTTCGATTGCCCGGGTAAGGATGTCTTTCCAGTGGGCTCCCGGTTTTTCCGGGAGTTTGAACAGTCCTCCGATTTCAGTCCCGCCCATTGCCGTGAACCATTCCTTGGCTCTGCGCGTGGCTTTACCCTTACCACTTAGAAATTCGTGAATTTCCTTGTAGACCGACATGGCAAACTCGGTGGCGGAGTGAAAGCGTTCCAGATCCTGGAATACGGGCATCCACCCAGCAGCAGGTTCGGCTCGCATTTTTTTGATCACGGTTGTCTTGCCGATACGTCTTTCGGCGGTAATGATCAAGCTTTGTTGCTCAATTGACTCCCAGAGAGTCTGAATCAACCGATCTCGACCTATTGCCGCCTTGACATCAATTTGCCCACCTGGATTTGATTTCATGTTTTGATGCATGTTAATTTAAACGTACGTTAATTATGACGTATTAATTTTGCATGTCAAGCCACTTAAATCTTCACGGTTTCAGAGCAATCATTGATTGCGCACATATTTGCCCCCAACTGGAGTAATGTCGAGAAGCAGCAGGAACTCGACAACAATGCCCAGGGCATCCTCGGCTACGTGGTGCGCTGGATCGATCAGGGCGTGGGCTGCTCCAAGGCGCCTGACATCCACAACGTGGCCCTTATGGAAGACCGCGCCACGCTGCGCATCTGCAGCCAGCACATGGCCAACTGGCTGCACCACGGCGTCGTGACCAAAGCGCAGGTGCATGGCTGGCGGTTGAAGGTGAAGGCGGCGGCGAAGCTTGCGGCTTGAGAATTGCCTGGCGTCATGCCGGACTTGATCCGGCATCCAGCGTCTCTTGGATACTATGTTTTTGATAGCTGCTTGCGCAGTATCGACGGAGTCTGGAGGCCGATTTAGATTACAAAACAGCCTCTAGCCCGTACCAAACCCTGCATCTTCACGTGCCGTCTGTCATCCCGCATTTCTGATCAACATCCCTTCGCGTGATGCCGCACCCGCGCTGACCAATTCCTCAATCAATTGCTCGGTCCAGAGCGAAAAATCACGCTCCGGAAAATGCTTGTTGAATATCAACGCAAAGTAAGGGGTCGCCTGCGCCCAGGCGATGAAAGCGCCGAGCTCGATCGCCTGCACTTCGAGCAGCTTGAACTTCAGCAATACCTTGGTCGCGTACTTGATGTGTTTGGCCGGACTCGCGACAAAGCTGTCCAGGCGCTCGCGTGCCACGGCGATCGATTTTTCAACGCTGGCAAAAGCGCTTCCGTGGCCCGGAATCACGATCTCTGGCGCCAGTGATTCGATCAGGTCAATCGTCTGGCCGACCTCGTCGAACGCATCCTGCCCTTCGAGTTCGGGGAACACCACACCAAAGCCGCGTTCCCACAAGGCATCGGCCGAGACCAGCACACGGCTGGCCGGTTCAAACAGGATCACCGAATGCGGATCGTGCCCGGGCGCGGCATGAACCTGCCACAGTTTGTCTCCCAGCCGGATCTCGTTGCCCGGCAGCAGCAGCGCATCAAAGCGGAACTGCGGGCAGCTCTGGCCGGTGGGCGAATAGGTCAGGGCGAACGGATCCCAGCTGCTGACGTGGCGCGCGAGACCGGGCGGAATATGCGTCACCAGCGCCGGGTAGACGTTTTGCAGTGCCGCGTTGCCGCCGCAATGGTCGCTGTGCAAATGGGTGTTGACCAGCACATCGAGCGAGCGGCCGTTAAGCGCGGCCCCGACCAGCGCCAGGGTTTGCGGCGCGTGGCTGGCATAACCGCTGTCGATCAGCGCGCTCCCGTCGCTGCCCGCAATCAGGATGTTGTTCGACGAGAGCCAGCCGCGCTCGAACACGGTGATGTCGGGGGGCAGTGTCAGGCGCCTAGTCATGGGCGGCGCGGTTCAGGCAGAGGGTATTCATGCGGTCTTCCTTTCCCGGCATTTTCAGGCATAAGCGCTCGGGCCGATTAAACTCGACGCGTCGGAAGTTGCAGCCAGGCGCCGATCGCACCCGCTCTTACTTCCATATAGCCCCCTTATTTATGCCATTTTCCTCACTCGGCCTGTCCCCCGCCCTGCTGCGCGCCGTCAGCGACAAGGCGTGGCTGGCGCCGACACCGATCCAGCAGGCGGCGATCCCGGCGATCTTGCAGGGCCGCGATGTGCTCGGCTCTGCGCAAACCGGCTCGGGCAAGACCGCAGCCTTTGTGCTGCCCTTGCTGCAGCAATTCGAGAGTGCCCCGCTTGAGAGTCCGCGACGTCTTCGCCTGCTGATCCTGGTGCCGACGCGCGAGCTCAGCACCCAGGTCGGCGAGGAGATTCGCAAGCTGGCGCAGCACTTGCCACGCGCGCTGAAGGTTTCGATCCTGTTTGGCGGCGTGTCGATCAACCCGCAGATGATGCGTTTGCGAGGTGGCGCCGATATTGTGGTGGCCACGCCCGGGCGCCTGCTGGACCTGCTGACCCACAACGCACTGGCGCTGAACCAGGTGGCGGCATTGGTGCTGGATGAAGCCGATCGCCTGCTCGACCTGGGGTTTGCCGAGGAGCTCAGCCGCATCCTCGCGCTGCTTGCGCCACAGCGCCAGACCCTGTTCTTCTCGGCGACCTTTCCGCCGGCGGTGCAGACACTGGCACACAGGCTGTTGCACGACCCGGTGCGCATCGAGGTCTTGCCCGAGCCGCAGACCCAGGCGGATATTCATCAGCGCGCGATTGCCGTCGACGCCGCTCGGCGCACCCAGTTGCTGCGCCATCTGATCGAGCAAAACCGCTGGCGCCGGGTGCTGGTTTTTGTCGCCACCAAACATGCCGCCGAAATCGTCGCCGACAAGCTGCGCAAGGTCCGCATCAATGCCGAACCGTTTCACGGCGAGCTGAGCCAGGGCAAGCGCACGCAGGTGCTGGCTGACTTCAAGGCGTCGCGGCTGAAAGTGGTGGTGGCCACCGATGTGGCGGCCCGGGGTCTGGACATTGCGCAACTGCCGGTGGTCGTGAACTACGACCTGCCGCGCTCGGCCGACGACTACATCCACCGCATCGGCCGCACCGGTCGCGCTGGTGAAAGCGGCGTGGCGATCAGCTTTGTCAGTGCCGACACCGAGGCGCATTTCCGGCTGATCGAAAAGCGCCAGCAACTGGCCTTGACGTTGGAACAGATTGCCGGCTTCGAGCCGCTGCAAAGCGCCGAAACGAGCGCGCCCGGCACCGGCGGCATCAAGGGCAAACGTCCGAGCAAAAAGGACAAGCTGCGGGCAACCGCGGCACGCCAGCAATAGGCGCCAGCCGATTCAAGGCGCTGCGGCGCGGCGCGTGCAAGGACCACTTGTGTGGGCCAACGCACAGACCACCTGCATCGGCAAGCGGATAATCGACGGACAAAGGTGTCACGGCCACGTCTCCGGGTAAGCCGGAGTTTGCTGACATGAGCACCAGGGGGAATCACATGAAATCGGTTCAATCTGAACTCGCGAAAGCGCCTGCCAAAGCACCGACCGGCATCACCGGTTTCGATGAAATCACCGGCGGCGGATTGCCGCTTGGGCGCACCACGCTGCTGGTGGGCGGACCCGGTTCCGGCAAGACCGTACTCGCGCTGCAATTCCTGGTGCATGGCGCGCAAAAGTGCAAGGAGCCGGGCATCTTTGTCGCTTTCGAGGAGAACTCCGAGCGCATCGTGGTCAACGCAAGCAGCTTCGGCTGGAAACTTGCAGAGTTGCAAAAACAAAAACTGTATTTTGTTGATGCGCAGCCCTTGCCCGACCTGATCCAGTCGGGGACTTTCGATCTCAGCGGAATGCTGGCGGCGCTGGAGGCCCAGACCATCGAGATGGGTGCGCGGCGTATCGTCTTCGATGCACTGGATGTTGTCCTGGCGCTGCTGCCGGACCCGGCGACCAAAAGGCGCGAGATCTACCGGCTGCATGATTGGCTATTGACGCACCAACTGACGGGCATCATTACCGCCAAGGCGGGCGGGGATGATGCCAGCTCCGTGATTCAGGAGCCGTTCGGCTTCATGCAGTTCATGGTCGACTGCGCCATCATTCTGAACCACAGTGTGGCGCTGGGCGTGTCGCATCGCAACCTGCGCGTGCAGAAGTATCGCGGCTCCAGCTTCGATGAAAACGAGTCGCCGTTCCTGATCGGCAGCAGCGGGCTGGAGGTGGCAGTCGCGCGCACGCCGGGCCGTATCGACGCCAAAGTCAGCAACGAGCGCATTTCCAGCGGCGTGGAGCGGCTCGACACCATGCTGGGCGGCGGCTACTACCGCGGCGCCAGTGTGCTGATCACCGGCTTCTCGGGCACTGCCAAGAGCACCTTGAGCGGTGCCTTCGCCGAGGCCGCCTGTCAGCGCGGTGAACGCACCATGTTCGTCAGCTTTGATTCAGATTGCACCGAGGTGATCCGCAACCTGGCCTCGGTCGGAATCCGGCTCGACCGTTACGTGAAGAACGGCTGCCTGCGCATGATCTCGGCACGCTCCATCGCCGGCAGCGCCGAGACCTATCTGGTGCGCATCAAGACGCTGGCGCATGAGCATAAAGCCCGTTGTCTGGTGATCGACCCGGTCTCGGCATGGTACAAATCCGGCAACGATCTGACGGCGCAAGGCGTGGCCGACCGCCTGATCGACTGGTCCAAGGCTGACGGCATCACGCTGGTCTGCACCAGCCTGCTCGACGAGATGTCAAATCGCGCCGAAAGCGGCTCACCGTTGCAGATCTCGGCGCTCGCGGACACCTGGATCCACCTCAACTACCTGGTGCAAGCCGGTGAGCGCAATCGGGGCTTGTCGATCGTCAAGTCGCGCGGTACGGCGCATTCGAACCAGGTGCGCGAGCTCATCCTGAGCGACACCGGCGTGACGCTGACCGACACCTATACCGCAGGCGGCGAAGTGTTGATGGGCACACTGCGCTGGGAAAAAGAACGCGCCGAACGGGTCGCGACCGAGGCCGCCGAGGCCACCGCCAAGCTCAAGAGCGTCAGGCTCGATGCCGAGGAGGCCGAGCTTGAAGTGCGGCTGAAGTCGCTGCAGACCGAGCTCGTCGCCAAGCAGGTCGAGAAGGCCCTGCTGGTGCGCTCCACGCAGAGCCACAAAGGGGAGTTGTCGCGAGGGCGCACCCAGATCAAGGAACTGCGCGGGGCCGACGCCGCCAGCCCGGGACCGAAAGTGGGCTCGCCATGAGCCGGCGCGCCATGTTCAAGTTCCGGCTTTATGTCGCCGGCGACGCGCTGAATTCCGTGCTGGCGCGTGACAACCTGGCCGCGTTGTGCCGCGCGCACCTGCCCGGTCGTCACCAGATCGAAGTCGTGGATGTATTCAAGGAACCGAAACGGGCGCTGACCGATGGCATTTTCATGACGCCGACGCTGGTCAAACTGGCACCGTCCCCGGTGCGGAAAATTGTCGGCACGCTGAGTCAGACGCAACCCGTGTTGCAGGCTCTGGGACTGGAAGCCATCACTGTGTGAACAAGACAGATCCTCCCCTTCTGGCCGACGCGGACAAGGAAGTTTTTGCGTTGATCGAGACGCTGCACCGGGCCGGGCAACGCCTGGAGGAACTGACGGCCGGCGAGGTGGATGCGGTGACGGACAGCGATGGCCGGACTTTCCTGTTACGCCACGCGCAGGAAAATTTGCGTGACAGCGAGGCGGCCAAGCAGGCCGCCATCCTGAACGCGCTGCCGGCGCATATTGCTTTGCTCGATGCCCAGGGTCGCATCGTCTCCGTCAACCAGGCCTGGCGTCGCTTTGCCGATGCGAACGGGCTGCGGAGCCGGCAATTCGGGGTCAATCTCAATTACCTGGGAATTTGCGATCAGGCCAGCGGCGCTGACGCAGCGGAGTCCAGGCCGATTGCCGCCGGTATTCGGTCGGTGCTGGCTGGCAGCGCCAGCAGCTTTTCGATCGAGTATCCCTGCCATTCGCCGTCGCGGCAGCGCTGGTTCCTGATGGCGGCGACACCGCTGGCCGGCAATCCACCGAATGGTGCCGTGGTCATGCACCTGGACATCACCGAGCGCAAACGCATGGAGCTGGAAAAAGAGCAGTATTTCAAGTTCTTCATGCTGTCTACCAATCCGATGGGTATTGCCGATCCCTACGGTTGTTTCAAGCGCGTCAATCCGGCGCTGACACAGTTGCTCGGTTACTCCGAAAGCGAACTCACTTCGAAACCGTTTCTCGACTTCGTCCTGCCGGAGGACCGCCAGATGACGGCGGATGAGATGCGACTTCAGGTCGAAAGCCGCGCGTCACGGCAATTTGAAAACCGCTTCGCGCGCAATGACGGCACGGTGATCCACCTGTCGTGGATGGCCTATTTTGACCAGCACGACGGCGTCACCTACGCCACCGCGAGCGACATCACCGAACGCAAGGAATCAGACCGCAGGATCGCCTACCTGCACCGCGTTTACGCCATACTGAGCGGCATCAATACGCTGATCGTGCGCGTGCATGAGCGCGACACGCTCTTCAGGGAAGCGTGCCGGATCGCGGTCGAGCTTGGCGGCTTTCGCATGGCCATGATAGCCAGCACGGATCGCAACACGGCGAAGATTGTCCGGGTCGCGTCAGCGGGCAAAAATGAGAAGCTTCTGAAGGCCATCGACAGCCTCTTGAGCTCGAGTGAGCAGGCAGCCAAAACCATGCTGGCGCGGGCAATCAGGGAGAAAGCGACAGTAGTGTCCAACGATTCGCTAAGCGACCCCAGGGTGCTGATCAGCAAGGAATACGCCGACTCCGGCGTTCGTTCAATCGCTGTTCTACCGCTGCTGGTCTCGAATGAAGCGGTAGGCGCGCTCGCGCTGTACGCCAGCGAACGTGAGTTCTTCCAGGAAGACGAATTGAAGCTGTTGACTGAACTGGCCAGTGACATCGCGTTCGCGATCGATCACATCGACAAGCAGGAGCGGCTGAATTACCTTGCCTACTACGACGCGCTCACCGGTCTCGCGAACCAGAGCCTGTTTCTCGAGCGGGTGGCGCAGGCCACGCGCAGCGCCTTCAGAAACGGGCACAAGCTGGCGGTGTGCCTGATCGATTTGGAGCGCTTCAAGAACATCAATGACAGCCTCGGCCGGGCCGCCGGGGACGAGCTCTTGAGGCAGGTGGCCGAGTGGCTCACGCGTTACCTGGGTGACGCCAACCAGCTGGCGCGATTGGGTTCGGACCATTTTGCCGCGCTCATGCCGGTGGTCAAACTGGCGGGCGAGGTCGAACTGCGCCTCGATGAAATGGTGAAGGCTTTTCTGGAGCATCCATTCCGGCTGAATGACGCCGTGTTCCGGATCGCCGCCAAGGTCGGCGTCGCGCTGTTCCCGGCTGACGGCGCCGACGCCGATGCCCTGTTCAGGAACGCCGAGGCAGCGCTCAAGAAGACCAAGGCGAGCGGTGAGCGCTATCTGTTTTACACCGAGACCATGACCGAAAAGGTGGCCGGCAAGCTGACCCTGGAAAATCAGCTGCGCCGGGCCCTGGACAACGGAGAATTCGTGCTCCATTACCAGCCCAAGGTCAACCTGGTGAGTGGCGTGGTGACTGGCGCCGAGGCGTTGATCCGCTGGAATGATCCGCGCACCGGCCTGGTACCACCCGGGCAATTCATCCCGATCCTGGAAGAAACCGGATTGATCCATGAAGTGGGGCGCTGGGCGATGCGCCAGGCGATTGCCGACTACCTGCGCTGGCGTGCCGAGGGCCTGGCGCCGGTGCGCATCGCGGTCAACGTGTCTGCGCTGCAGCTGCGCAATCGGGCTTTCATCGACGAGGTCAGGCAAGCCATCGGTATTGACAAACATGCCGCGGCCGGACTGGAAATTGAAATCACGGAGAGCCTGATCATGGAGGACGTCAAGCACAGCATCGCCAGCCTGCAGGCAATCCGGGACATGGGCATCGGCGTCGCCATCGACGACTTCGGCACCGGCTTCTCCTCGCTCAGCTACCTGTCCAAATTCCCGGTCGATACGCTGAAGATCGATCGCTCGTTCGTGATTGAGATCACGGCCTCACCGGAAAGCCTGGCGCTGGTCTCGACCATCATCAGCCTGGCGCATGCGCTCAAGCTCAGGGTGGTGGCTGAGGGTGTAGAAACCGACGAGCAATCGCGTCTGCTGCGCTTGCTCAACTGCGATGAAATGCAGGGCTATCTGTTTAGCGAAGCGGTGCCGCGCGAGATCTTCGAGGCAAAATTTCTGGCGCCGGTCTGATGCAGATTGCTTTCGCAAGTCAGGCACTGAAGTCTTGGCTTGTGTGGGCCGAGGGCACCGCAGCTCGAAAGATCAGGCTGACGGGGTGCTCAGCGCAGCGGCATCAAGGAGGAAGCCGAAGGCCGGGGGACAGCCGCGGAGCTGAGTACCCCGCCAGCCTGATCCCCCCGCAATGGTGAACGAAATTTGGCATGTCATCATTTCGGGAAAGATCCATAACCAGTCAGGGACAGAATCAAAGGTCTGTTCCGCAAGGTATTACAAGAGCCGCACTTTCACACTCTTGCCCTTGACCTTGCCGGCATTGAGCTTGTGCATGGCGGCAAGCGCAATGTCGCGCTGCACCGCCACAAAGGTGGTGAATTCAGTCACGTTGATCTTGCCGATTTGCTCGCGCGAGTAGCCCGCATCCGCTGTCAGCGCGCCGAGCACGTCGCCGGGACGGATTTTTTCCTTGCGGCCGCCCAGAATCTGCAGAGTCACCATCGGCGGCAGCAGCGGACCTTTGCCGGTCGGGGTCAATTCGTCAAGCTTGTGCCAGACGGATACCAGCCTTTGATACTGCTCGATCTTGCCGACCGAGCCCATCTCGTTCATGCTGGCCAGGCTCAATGCCAGGCCGGATTCACCGGCGCGCCCGGTGCGGCCAATGCGGTGCACGTGGACCTCGGGGTCCGGCGTGATGTCGACGTTGATGACCGCCTCCAGCTGCGTGATATCGAGTCCACGCGAGGCCACGTCGGTGGCCACCAGCACCGAGCTGCTGCGGTTGGAAAACTGCGCCAGTACCTGGTCGCGCTCACGCTGCTCCAGCTCGCCGTACAGCGCCAGCGCGCTAAAACCTTTTTCCTGCAGGTACGCCACCAGATCCTTGCATTGCAGCTTGGTGTTGCAGAACGCCAGCGTGCTGACCGGGCGAAAGTGATTCAGCAGCAGCGCCACCGCTTCAAAGCGATTGGCGCGCGTCACCTCGTAAAAACGCTGCTCGATCAGACTGGCAGACCGGGGCGGCTCGACCTTGATCTGCACCGGTTCACGCATGAACTGCCGGGCCAGCTTCTCGATGCCCTCCGGGTAGGTGGCCGAGAACAGCAGGGTCTGGCGCTCCTTGGGGCATTGCTTGCCGACGGTGGCAATATCATCGAAAAAGCCCATGTCGAGCATGCGGTCGGCCTCGTCCAGCACCAGTGTATTGAGCGCATCCAGCGCCAGGTAGCCGCGCTCCAGATGGTCCATGACACGCCCCGGCGTGCCGACCACGATGTGCGCGCCCTGCTCCAGACTGGCGCGCTGGCCGCGCAACGCCACGCCGCCGCACAGCGTGACGACCTTGATGTTGTCGGTGGCACGCGCCAGGCGGCGAATCTCGATCGTCACCTGATCGGCCAGCTCGCGCGTCGGGCACAGCACCAGCGCCTGCACCGCAAAGCGACGCGGGTTCAGGTGATCCAGCAGCGCCAGCGCGAAAGCCGCGGTCTTGCCGCTGCCGGTCTGGGCCTGCGCAATCAGGTCTTTGCCAGCCAGCGCGGCGGGCAGGCTGGCGGCCTGAATCGGCGTCATCTCCAGATAACCCAACTGCTGCAGGTTGGCCAGTGTGGCGGGGTTCAGGCTCAGACTGTCGAAACCGGTGCGTGAAGACGCAGCGGCCGAGGTGTTGGGTACGGTGGTGCTCATGCCCCGATTATCCGTACCGGGCGACAGCAGCCGGTCAACTGAACTATTCCGCCACCAAAACGCTATGATATTTATAGCTGCCCGCGCATATTCGACGGTAGCCAAAGGCCTGTTTGCCGTATAGAATTTGCAGCTTTGCCTGAGCCGGTCAACAAGGACTTCGTTTCATGACCCCACTGCACATCTCCACCTCCTTCGACTCCGGCGCCATCGACGTGCTGAGCCTGGCCGACCCGGGCGACATCCAGCTCAACATCCGGCGCGACAACGCCAGTGACTTCGCGCAGTGGTTTCATTTTTCGCTGCAGGGCGCGGCCGGGCTGGCGGTGACTCTGCGTTTTCTCAACGCCGGCCAGTCTGCCTATCCCGAGGGCTGGGACGGCTACCGGGTGGTGGCCAGCTACGACCGGCAAAACTGGTTTCGCGTGGCGACCCGGTATGACGGACAGGTGATGTCGCTGGACATCAGGCCCGAGACGCAGTGCATTTATTTTGCCTACTTCGAGCCCTATTCCCATGAGCAGCACCTGGACCTGATCGGCTCGGCGGCGCTTTCCGGGCACGTCACCCAGCAGCGGCTCGGCAGCACGCTCGATGGCCACGACCTGACGCTGCTGCAGATCACCGACGCGCACAGCAGCACGCCTGTGGCGCAGAAGAGACTAGTCTGGCTGATCGCCCGCCAGCATCCGGGCGAAGCCATGGCCGAGTGGTTTGTCGAGGGTTTTCTGGAGCGCCTGCTCGACACCGCCGACCCAGTGGCCCGGGTGCTGCTGGCCCAATGTGTTTTTTATGTGGTGCCGAACATGAACCCGGACGGCGCGGTGCGCGGCAACTTGCGCACCAACGCGGCCGGTGCCAATCTCAATCGCGAGTGGCAGGACCCAAGCCTGGCCAGCTCGCCTGAAGTTTTTCTGGTGCGCCAGAAGATGCTCGAAGTCGGCGTGGACTTGAGCCTGGACGCCCATGGCGACGAAAGCCTGCCTTACAACTTCGTCGTCGGCACCGAAGGCAATCCCGGCTACACGCCGCGCCTGGAGGCGCTGGAAAACAGCTTCAAAGCCGCGTGGCTGGCGACCTGTCCTGATTTCCAGACCGCACACGGCTACGCCCGCACCCCGCCCGGCCAGGCCAACCTGACACTCGCCACCAACTGGGTTGGTCAAAACTTTGACTGCCTGGCCTTCACCATCGAGATGCCGTTCAAGGACAACGCCGATTTGCCGGATCAGCAGGTCGGCTGGAATGGCGAGCGCTCAAGAAAGCTCGGCGCCAGCGTGTTGCTGCCGGTGCTGGCGGTGCTCGACCAATTGCGCTGATGCGGGTCCGGGCGCGACCGGTGCCGGGGCGCTTTAGGTGACAGCTGTGGCCCGGCCCGCGGCCTTTGCAGGCGATGCGAATCCTACAATTCAGGCCATCCCTTTTTTATGACCGAAGCCGCAAAGGATTGCTCATGTCACCCGATTCCCTGTTTCGCCCCTTTCAAGTCAAGACCCTGAAACTGCCCAACCGGGTGGTGATGGCGCCGATGACGCGCTCGTTCTCACCCAATGGCACACCCACGACCCAGGTCGCCGAGTACTACCAGCGCCGCGCGCAAGCCGGTGTCGGACTGATCATTTCAGAAGGCACGGTGGTGAATCGCCCATCGGCCTCGAACGATCCCGCCGTTCCGCGTTTCTGGGGCGCGGACGCCCTGCCGGCCTGGAAGCGGGTGATCGACAGTGTGCATGCGGCCGGCGGCGTCATGGCGCCACAGCTCTGGCATGTCGGCGCGGCCCGCAACCGGCGCACCGATTGGGTCGCGCCGGGGCCGGTGGACAGTCCGTCGGGCCTGTCCTCGCCGGGCAAGAAGTTTGGCGAACCGATGAGCGACGCCGCGATTGCCGACACCATTGCCGCCTTTGCCCGCGCGGCGGGAGAAGCCAAGGCGCTGGGCTTCGATGCAATCGAACTGCACGGTGCGCACGGCTACCTGATTGACCAGTTCTTCTGGGACGGCACCAACCAGAGAACCGACCGCTATGGCGGTGCCACGCTGGCGCAACGCGGCAGGTTCGCAGCCGAGATTTTGCAGGCGGTGCGCGCCGAGGTTGGCCCCGACTATCCGGTGATCATTCGTTTGTCGCAGTGGAAGCAACAGGATTTCACGGCGCGTCTGGCCAAAACGCCGCAGGAAATGGAAGACTGGCTGCGCCCGCTGGCCGATGCCGGCGCCGATATCTTTCATTGCTCGCAGCGGCGTTTCTGGGAGCCTGAATTTGAAGACTCGGATCTGAATTTTGCCGGCTGGGCCAAGAAGCTGACGGCGAAGCCGACCATCACCGTCGGCTCGGTCGGTTTGACCGGTGAATTCATCGCCGCCTTTGGTGGCGAGTCGTCCAAACCAGCCTCGCTGGATGAACTGCTGCGTCGGCTCGATCGTGGCGACTTTGATCTGGTCGCGGTCGGCCGCGCCCTGATCAATGATCCGCAGTGGGTGGAAAAAATTCGCGATGGCCGCCAGGATGAGCTGCAGGACTTCTCGCCGGCTTCGCTGGCGACCTTGTTCTGATGCCGGCCCCTGGCCGGAAACACGCTGCTTATCAGGCGTAATAACTGGCCACAAAATCCTCAAAGCTGCCCTGCTCGGCGGCCTCCAGTTTCTTCTGCGCGAGCACCGAGTCCTCGATGCTGGCGCTGAACCTGGCCAGCGTGCCCGCGTCCAGCCCCTTGGCTTGCAGGCTTTGCGTGTGCTGCTGTGACAGCTCCATGGCGTAGTTGAAAAAACCGCCATGCTCGCGCGAGCCGGCCAGCACCAGGGCCGATGGCGTGCTCTCGGGCTGGTCGATGCGGCTGCGCAACTCCTGCATGGTGCTGTGGTAACGGCGGCCACCATAGGCGGCGTCGAGCATCTCGGCAAACGGCTGCATGTCGTCAAACAGCTCATGCGCCAGCGGCCGGAACGGCTGCTCCCGGTTGTGCACCAGCAGTTGCAGATCGGGCTGGCGGCCCTGGTTGACGACACGGCGTTTGTTTTCGTCGTTTTCACTTTGCTCGCGGCTGGTGATCGGCGGGCTGTCGCGGAACAGGCACATCAGCAGCAGCACATCGGCAAAGCTGCTTTGCTCGGGCACAATGCCGATATCGACCAGCGGGTTCAGGTCGAACAGGCGCATTTCGACATACTCGACACCGTAGGTTTGCAGCGCCTTGGCCGGGCGCTCGCCGAGCTTGCCCACGCGTTTCGGACGCATGCCTGCGTAGAACTCGCTTTCGGTCTGCAACAGGCAGGCGTTGAGCTGCTTCCACTGCTGGCCGTCGCGCACCCCGAGCTCTTCGTAATACGGGTCCGGCGTGCGGATCGCCGCTTCCAGCGCCTGCGTGTATTCGGCCAGCGAATTGACGCTGACGTGCAGATTGGCCTGCGCCCGGTTGTGGTAACCCAGGTCACTCATGCGCAAGCTGGTGGCGTAGGGACCATAGCGGGTGCCGCTCACCAACTCCGGCAGGTCAGACGGGTGGCCTTGCAGAAACGACTCGCAGATCGCCGGCGAGGCGCCAAACAGATAGGGGATCAGCCAGCCATAGCGCTGAAAATTGCGGATCAGGCCGAAATAGCGCTCGCTGACAAAGTCCCGTCCACTGTCACTGACGCAGCAGCAGTCGGCGAGTGCCCGCCAGAAATCATCGGGCAGCGACCAGTTGTAATGCGCACCGGCAATGGTCTGCATCTTGCGGCCATAGCGCAACCCCAGGCCCTCGCGGTACACCGACTTGAAGCGCGCTGCGTTCGAGCTGCCATAGTCGGCTATCGGGATGTCCTTGTCATCCCCCAGCAGACAGGGCATGGAGGCGGACCACAGGTATTCGCCCTGCAATTGCTGCGCACTGAAGCGATGGATGTCACGCAAAAACTGCAGTGGAAACTCCGGGTCTTGCGACGGCGGCGTGATGAATTCCAGCAGGGCCTCGGAATAGTCAGTCGTGATCCAGGGGTGCGTCAGCTTGGAGCCCAGCCCCGGCGGATGCGGCGTTTGCGCCAGCTTGCCGGCCCGGTCGACGCGCAGGCATTCGCGCTCGTAGCCGCGCCTGATCCCGCGCAAGACCTGCGCCGTTCCGTGCTCCGAAAACTGCTGGACCGCATCGCAACAGGTGAACTTCAACATCGAATCTGGCTTTCTAAAAACTTGGGCGGCAGTATCTCATTTCGGCAGCGCCTTGAGCACCTCGGCGACAAACGCGCACGAGTCAAACTGGCTGCGTTTGAAAGTCCAGCCCAGGCGCACGATCACCGCCTCGCGCGAGGGCACGACCGCCACGATCTGGCCCCAATGGCCGCTCATCGCCACGGTGTCCGCCGGCACCCCCGGGGTGGCTTTGCATTCGCCCGCTGCCGGGTTGCCGATCAACCAGCTGTGCGCGCCATAGCCCTGGCCTTCGCCCTGCACCGTGGACGGCGTGGATGCGCGCTTGAGCCAGCCCGGTGGCAACACCTGGGCATCCCCCCAGCGCCCGTCGTTGAGCATCAATTGACCCAGGCGCGCCCAGTCGCCGGCGCTGGCCCACAGGTACGAGGACCCGACCCAGTTGCCGTCAGCGTCGGTTTCAAGCACGGCGCTGCCGGCGCCAATCGGTTCAAACAGGGCTTTGGCCGGGTAGGCCCAATAGTCGGCGTCGCTGCCAAAGCGGCTGCGCGCCACGCCGGACAGCAGATTGGCCGAGGCGCTCAGGTAGCGCCAGCGCGTGCCGGGCGCCGCCTCAGCGGGAGACGCGGCCGCGAACGCGGCGACATTGTTGGGCTGGCCCCACAGCATGTTCGGCACCGAGCCCCAAGGATCGTAATCTTCGGTACTGGCCAGGCCGTCGCGCATGTACAGCAGGTCGGAGAGCTTGATGCTCTTGCGCGCGTCCTTGCGCCAGGCGGCGACCCACGCCGGCTCGCGCGCCTGAGGGAAGGCGTCGACCACGTGTGTATCGAGGGAAAGCTGCGTGTCTTCTGCGAGCTTGTGCAGCAGCATGCCGGTGACCGTTTTGGTCATCGACCAGCCATGCAATGGCGTGCCCGGCGCAAAGCCCGGCGCGTTGCGCAGCGCCAGCATTTGCCCGCGGTAAACGATGGCGACACCGCGGGCGTTGGCGGCCAACGGGTTGCCGGCGCCGACAAAGGCCTGATCCAGCACTTTTTGCAGCGCGGGCGCGTCAATGCCGGGGCTCCATTGCGTGACCGGCAATGCAGCTTCTCCCTGCGGCCAAAGCTGGCCGATGTCCGGGTTGACGCGCTTCGCGGCCGGTGCCGATGCGCTGGCCGGCGCCACATCCAGTACACAACCGCGCTGCGGCAGCAGCACTGCCTGGCGGGCAAACAGACCAGCGAATCTTGCCGTGACCTTGTGCGCATTTTCATCGACCGCGACACTGATCAGGCCCAGCACCGGGCTGGCGGGCAGCACATCGTCGGCCAGCATTTTTTGCCACGGGCGTCCGGCAAGAAAGGCCGCGGAACAAATCCCCTTGGCCGCCATGCCGGCCGCATTTTGCGGAATGCGCAGGTAAAGCAGCGCCCCGATGGCCAGCGCCACCAGGGCAAGCAGCAGCCCCAACAGCATCAGCAAAGCGCGTTTGATCCAGCTCGAAGCACTTGCCATGGAAATTCCCGGTAGAAATTGAAGGGCTCACTCTACCCGAAGTGCCAGGCCAAATCACCGAGGGTCGTTTTGACGTATCCCCTATTTGGGGGATGGACGCTTACAGGAATACCCAGCACAATGCCGCCGAATTGCAAGTTTGTCTGTTCAGCGAGAACTACTTGCCGACCCTGCCTGGCTCCGATCAGGCAAATCATCTTCTCCAACTCGCCTGAACCAATCGTTCGAAAGAATACCCTCCATGAACCTGACAAACCGCAAAGCCTTCTGGCCTCTGCTGCTGGCGCTGGCGATAGCCTCGGCCCTCACCGCCCTGTGGCTGTTTCCGCGGGCCATGCCGCTGCTCCAGCTCAACGTCAGCATGTCGCGGGACCAGGCACTGGCCGCCGCTGAAGCCTTGCATACTCAGCGTTTTGCGGAACTCGTCACCACGCGCGCGGTGGCGCGCTTTGACCACGACGCCGAGCTGCAAAACTACATCGAGCTCGAAGGTGGCGGCGTGGACGCCTTCACCGGCTTGCTGGGCCAGCGCTTCATCGCGCCCTACCAATGGACGGTGCGGCGCTTTGCCGAGTCGCAGGAGGACGAGCTGAGCGTGAGTTTCACGCCCGAAGGCCAGGCCTACGGATTCACGCGCAAGCTGCCGGAAAAAGCCCCGGGCGCGGCGCTGACCGAGGCTGCCGCGCGCACGCTGGCCGAGACGGGTGCGCGCAGCCTGCTGGGTGATGCGCTGTGGATCGCCTACGCGCCGCAAAGCGCCTCGCAAATCACCCGCCCCGGCGGGCGCATCGACCACAGCTTTGTGTACGAGCATCAGACCGAGAAGCGTGCCGAGGCGCGCTTTCGGCTCAAGCTGGTGGTGGCCGGAGACCGCCTGGTGGAAGTCACGCCGTATGCCTTTGTGCCGCAGGCCTTTGCGCAGCGCTTTGCCCAGTTGCGCGCCGGCAATGAAACCATCGCCAAAGTGGCCACTGTCGCCATGGTCGCATTGTTCGGCCTGGGCGGGCTGCTCGGCGGCTGGCTGTGGCTGGCGCGCCGGGGCGGCCTGGCCTGGCGCAGCGCGCTGTTCGCCGCTGGCGTCGTGGGCGTGTTGCTGGCCGCAGCGGTGCTGTCGAACATTCCATTGAACTGGTTTGGCTACGCCACGACGGATTCGGCCAGCAGCTTCTTGCTGCGCAACGCCGCCGCTGCATTGGCCGCAGGTATTGGCGCGACCCTGATGCTGGGCCTGCTGTTTGCAGTGGCGGAGGGTTTGAGCCGGCGCGCCTTTCCGCGGCACCCGCGGCTGTTCAGTCTTTGGAGCGTGGCGGGCGGGGCCAGTCCGCAGGCGCTGGGACGCACACTGGGCGGTTACGCCTGGACCGGCTTTGAGCTGCTGCTGGTGGTCGGTTTTTATCTGGTGGCGCGCCAGCAATTCGGCTGGTGGGTGCCGGCGGAATCGCTGAGCGACCCGAATATCCTGTCCGCCTGGCGGCCCGCGCTCGGTCCGATTGCCCAGGCCTTGATGGCAGGCACTTCGGAAGAAGCGCTGTTTCGCGCCGTGCCACTGGCCGGTGCCGCCTTGATCGGCCAATCGCTGGGTTGGCGTCGCAGCTGCATTGCCGTGGCACTGGTGTTGCAAGCACTGGTGTTCGCCGGCGGTCATGCCAGCTACCCCGGCCTGCCGAGCTACAGCCGCGTGGTGGAACTGTTTCTGCCGGCACTGGTCTGGGGACTGATCTTCCTGCGCTTCGGCCTGGTGCCCTGCATCGTGATGCATTTCACGTTTGACCTGACACTGATGAGTCTGCCGCTGTTCGTGGCCTCCGACTCGCGCCTGTGGCTGGACCGCGCCCTGGTGCTGCTGGCTGGCCTGGTGCCGCTCGCGATGATCGCGCGCGCCCGCTGGAAGCAGGGCCACTTTGCCGAGTTGCCACAAGCGCTGCGCCACGGTGAGCCGGAAAGCGAACCGGTCACAACACAGCCGAGCAACGATGAAGCCCCGGTAGCCTCGCAGCCGCCGGTCCATGCCACCGCTGGGCGGCCCTGGTGGTTACGCCGCACACCCCTGGCTGTGGCCGCCGCGCTGGGCGTCCTGGCATTGACTCTATGGAAAGCACCGGTAGTAAGTGCACCGGCATTCACGCTTGATCGCGCCGCTGCCATCAGCCGTGCTGAAGGCGCGCTGGCCGAGCGCGGGGTGCGCCTGGATGCCGACTGGAAACGCCTGGCCGTGGTGTTCCCCGTGGCTGACGTCGACAGCAAGGCAGTGCGCTTTGTCTGGCGCGAAGCCGGTCCACAGGTGTTTTCCAAGCTACTGGCCAGTGGCGACCTATCGCCACAGCATTGGCGCGTGATGTTCCGGCATGTGACCGGGCCGGTCGAGGAACGCGCCGACGATTGGGAGGTCGCCCTGACCGGACAGGGCGAACTGCTGGCGGTGTTTCACCACCTGCCGGAGGGACGGCCCGGTGCCCATCTGAGCCGCGAGCAGGCGCTGGCGCTGGCGCGCAATTTCATGAACCAGCAAAAGACTTTGATCAATCGGCCCTGGGAGCTGGCCTCGGCGCAGGAGACCGAGCACCCGTCGCGGCGCGACTGGGTCCTGCGCTGGGATGACAAGACGGTTCTCAACGTCAAGGGCGGCAGCAGCCGGGTATCGATCAACGTCCGAGGCGATGAAATCGATGCCTGGCAACACGTGTTCGTACCCGACGCATGGGTGCGCGAGCAACAAAACGCAGAATCGGCAAAAACGCCCTTCAAGATTGCTGCCGGCATCGCCGGCGCGGCGTTGCTGCTGCTGATCCTGGGGACGGCGCTGCGCCAGGTGGTGCAAGGCACAATGCATTGGCGCCACGGCTTGACCTGGGGCGCGCTGTTCCTGGTCTCGTCGATGGCGGAAACCACGCTGACCTTCGACCGCAAGGCGATGGGCTTCAACCTGGCACAGGACTGGAGCGCACAACTGACCACCGGCGTGGCACTGGCCGCAGCCGGCCACCTGCTGGGCGCGGCACTGCTGGGCTTGCTGGCGATGCGTTTGCATGACAAGGAGCGTCCCGATAACGCAGCCGCCGCCGGCGATCTGGTGCGCGGCCTGGGCCTGGCGTTGGCGCTGCAGGGCGTGAACGCGGTGTTGCACCACTGGCTTCCGGCAAATGACCCCGGATTGCCCGGCGTCGGTGCGTGGGAATCGATCCGGCCGCTACTGACGACAGCGCTGCGCGCCCCCATGGGCATCTTTGTGGCGCTTGTCGTCGTGGCGTTGATGCAGAGCAGCGTGCATTTTTGCGGCACCAAGCGGCGCGCGGTGCTGCTCGCTTCGCTGGTTGCGGTACTGGCGCTGAGCAGCGCATTCGCCGCTGAATCCCTCGCCACCGGACTGACGCTTGCTGTGTCCGGGCTGCTGGGCGCGGCGACGCTGTGGGCACTGGTGCGGCGCGGTGAGGTCGGGGTGGCGATCGCGTCGATCGCCTTGTCCCCGATCGCAGCCCTGCCCCAGTTGCTGGCCGCACCCATCGCCAACGCCGGAATACATGCGGCGCTGGCCTGCGCGGTGATCGTCGGCCTGAGCTGGTGGGCCTTGCGCTACGGCCGAAGCCTTGGACAGGACTGAACCCATGCGCCGGCGGCTTGTTGCACTGTATGCGGTTGTTGCAATCCTGACCTTGACACGGGCCAACGCCGTGGCGCAGGGAGCAGTGACACCCGTGTCGCTCAAGGCTGGACTCCCCGTCTTGCCGGAGGATTTGGCGTTCCTGCGCAAAGACCCGCTGCGAAAACAAAAGCAGATGATCGATCCGACCGGGATTGACTCCGCTACAGAGGCCGCAGTACTGGCCACCGCGATTGAGGGGGTGATCATGTTGTGCATATCTTTGCCCTACGGCAAACCCACCGCGTCTACTGGGCGCGGATTGCGGCACATCACCGCGCGTGGGCTTGAAACTGTGCAATTGCCGCCTCCGCTGCCTCACGACGCAACGCGGGGCTACAACCCGCAACGCTATTCCGGGTGGGATATCCGCAGCGATCACGAATTGGCCGTCACCGTGGATTACGGCTCGATGGAAAACGGGCGAATGAAATGGCCGCCGATGGCAACCTGGCGCATGGTGTTTATCTCGGTCGATGGCATCTGGAAGTTTGATCACTATGATCAGTGACGGTCGAATCGACTGGATGCGGCACCCGCCGCCCCGGATCGGCGCTTGATAAAAATCAACTACGCCCTCGCCGCGATTGCAGCTAGACCAGAAGCAGCGCAAGATGCTGCTCATGGTGTGCTTTACGCGACAGCGAATTATGGACAATAGCGTCATGCCCTATCTGCCCAACTTCATCGCCCCAGCCCGTTTCACCGACCCGGCCGCCGCGCTGGCCCGGGTCCGTGAAATTTACGACGCCAGCCTTGATCACCTGCGTGAGGCAATGAAGCGCTTTGTGGCGGGCGATACCCTGCCCGGCCACGTGCGCGCCTGCTACCCGTTTGTGCGGGTGCAGACCGACACCGTGTCGCGCCTGAACTCGACCGACAGCGCCCGTCTGAGTTTCGGTTTTGTGGCGGGTCCGGGACGCTTTGAGACGACTTTGAGCCGCCCTGACCTGTATGCCGACTATTACCTCGAACAGTTCACGCTGCTGCTGCAAAACCACCGGGTCGAACTGGAGGTTGGCACCAGCTCGCAGCCAATTCCGGTGCATTTCTCGTTTGCTGAAAACGATCATATCGAGGGCAGTCTGAGTGCCGAGCGCCGGCAATTGATGCGTGACGTGTTTGATCTGCCGGACCTGGCGGCGATGGACGACGGCATCGCCAACGGCACCCATGTGCCGCGCCCGGGCGAGCCGCAACCGCTGTCCCTTTTCACCGCGCCGCGGGTGGACTATTCACTGCACCGCCTGCGCCACTACACCGGCACCGCGCCCGAGCATTTTCAGAACTTCGTGCTGTTCACCAATTACCAGTTTTACATGGATGAATTTGTGCGCCTCGGGCACGAGGCGATGGCCGACCCGGACAGCGAGTACATCGCGTTTGTGGAGCCTGGCAATGTGGTGACCCGTCGCGCGGGGAGCCCGGCGTTGGCAGGCGACGAGTTGGGAAGGATCCCGCCGCGCCTGCCGCAGATGCCGGCCTATCACCTGATGCGCACTGACCGCAGCGGCATCACCATGGTCAACATCGGTGTCGGCCCGGCCAATGCGAAGACCATCACCGATCATATTGCCGTGCTGCGCCCGCACGCCTGGATCATGCTGGGCCACTGCGCCGGCCTGCGCAACACGCAGCAGCTCGGCGACTACGTGCTGGCGCATGGCTATGTGCGCGAAGACCATGTGCTGGACGAAGAGCTGCCGTTGTGGGTGCCGATACCGGCGTTGGCCGAGATCCAGGTGGCGCTGGAAACGGCCGTGACGCAGGTGACGCAGCTCAAGGGCCCGGAGCTCAAACGCATCATGCGCACCGGCACCGTCGCCAGCACCGACAACCGCAACTGGGAGTTGCTGCCGGACAACGGCCCGCAGCGCCGCTTCAGCCAGAGCCGCGCGGTGGCGCTGGACATGGAGAGCGCCACCATCGCGGCCAACGGTTTCCGCTTCCGCGTGCCCTACGGCACCTTGCTTTGCGTCAGCGACAAGCCGCTGCATGGAGAGATCAAGCTGCCTGGCATGGCGAATCATTTTTACCGCGAACGGGTGGACCAGCATTTGCGCATCGGCATTCGCGCCATCGAGCTGCTGCGCGAGCAGGGTGTGGACCAATTGCATAGCCGCAAGCTGCGCAGCTTCGCCGAGGTGGCGTTTCAGTAGATATCCATGGCACTGGACGTTCGCACCCTGCTGATCGTCAACGCCACCAACTTGCTGTTGATGGGGTTCACCTTGCCTTTCATCATGGGTCGCCAGCTCAGCCCGGCGGCGGCCAGCGCCCGCACCTCCGTGATGCTGCAGGCGCTGGGTTGGGTGGCGATGATTCTCTCCAGCTCTTGGCCTCAGCAGTGGCCGGATCATTTGCTGTCCACCCTGTCGATTGCTTGCTTCAGCTTCAGCCAGTGGCTGCTCTTCCAGGCACTGCAAGGCTGGCTCGGGCCGCGCCGCGGGCAGACGCTGCTGCTGGCCGTGGTGGTACTCACGCCGATTGGCTACGCCTTGACATTCCAGAGCTACCCGATCCGCGTGGGCTGGTCCAACCTGATGCTGGCGCTTCAGATACTGATCGTCTGCCAGGCCACGTTACGGCCGGCTTCGCAGCTCGGCGGTGCCTGGCGCTGGGTGGTCTGCGGCTGCACTCTGGCCATGGCGGCATTCACTGCGGCGCGCGGTGTCATGGGGGCTTTTTTTACCGCGCTCTACCCGAGCTTTCAAGCGCCGCACCCGGTCAACGTCATCGCCATGCTGACTGCCAACGTCACGCTGGTGCTTGGCACCCTGGCAATACTGGTGGCCTGGCGCCAGGAAGCCGAAGCGCAGCTGCGTGAGCAGGCCCACTCCGATGGCCTGACCGGTCTGCTCAACCGCCACGGTTGGGACGAGCGTGCCCCGACGCTGTTCGACCAGGCCCGACGCCACGCCGATCCGCTGGCGCTGATCATGCTCGACCTGGATTATTTCAAGCAAATCAACGATACGCAGGGACATGAGGCGGGCGACCAGGTACTCAAAATGCTGGCCCGCGTTTTACAGAAGAACCGGCGCAGCAGCGACCTGGTGGCGCGCATTGGCGGCGAGGAGTTTGCGCTGCTGCTACCCCAGACTGACAAGGCCGCCGCCCTGTTGTTCGAACAACGGCTGCGTCAGGCGCTGCGGGACGCGGGCAAGAGCCAGCCTGAGTTTGCCGTGAACTACAGCGCCGGACTGGTCATGCTCCAGGAGACCGATGACTCGCTCACCACATTGATGGTGCGTGCCGACGGTGCACTGTACGCGGCCAAACACCAGGGGCGCGGCTGCATGGTGGCGGACTGAGATCAGAAAAATCGTTGCCACAATGTATCGCCTTGTATCGAATGGATTGCCGCCGGTCAACCCGCCGTTGATCCGGCTCCCGCGTTAGCAGCGCCAAGGGCTGCGAATTCAATGTTGCGAGTAGGGACAAATTCGCGGCAATCGGCTGCTGGTTCGCTCGCAACCAGCGCTTACATATTCCCCACAAAATCTTTGCATTTCCCCATCAGAATCCCGCTCAAGACGCAAGCCGGCGTCGAAACCAACCTGAGAAATGACATGAAATACAGACATCTTGCTTGGGCAGTTTCTGCGACTTTGGCGCTTGCACTGACAGCCTGCGGCGGCGGTGGATCCAGCTCTTCACCCCCACCTGTCGCCACTCAGTCCAGTGCCGCAACGTCCTCCGGTGCGATCACCGCATTTGGCAGCGTGTTTGTCAACGGACACGAGTTCTCGACCGCCAATGCCACAGTCATCGACGACGACAGCGGCACGACCACCAGTTCGACTGCCGGGCTGGAAGTGGGCATGGTGGTGGATGTCAAACCCTCGATGGCAAGTTCTGCGACCCACCCCGAAGCCAGCGAGTTGCACCTGCATCCGCTGGCTCGAGGCTACGTCGATACTTCCGATACCACGGCCAGCACCTTGACGGTCATGGGACAAACGGTGCAGCTCACCTCGGCCACCAATTTCAGCGATCATCGTGCCTGCGTTTCCGCTGCGGTCAATCCCTGCAGTGCCATCACCGGTCAATCAGGACTGAGCGCCACCACAGGTTCTGGCGCCACTGCTCTCGCGGGCAGCTACGCGACGGTGCATGGTTATCTGTTTGGATCGACGCCGGGCGCGGCCAACATCGTCGCCACGCTGATCTCGGTGGCAGACGCACCGGCCAGCAGCACACCGGTTGTCAATTTCAAAGCCGAGGGCGTGGTCACGGCGAGCGCGGCTTCCAGCGTCACCATCGGCGCCTTGATCGTTGATTTGTCAGCGGCAACTTGTCGTGTTTCGGGCGTGACCACCAGCTGTGCCAACGCGTTCAGTAACGGGCAGGTGGTCTCGGTCATGGCGGCGGCGGCGCCCAGCCTGCCGGCCAAGACTTTCAAAGCCGACAAGGCGCGTCTGGGCTCGAAAGTCGCGGTTGACGTGAGTGGCGCCGTGGTCGAAATCGAAGGCAGTGTCGCCAGTGTCACACTCTCGCCCGCATCGTTTGTCGTGCGTGGCATCAGCATTGACGCATCCGCTCTGCCGGCCGGCAGCAGCCTGCCGGCAGTTGGCGATATCGTGCGCGTGCTTGGCACGTTCAGCGCCAACGGTCAATCGGTGACGGCAACCAGCGTCAAGGTATTGCATGCCGCGGCCGCAGCCAGCGTCGGCATTCAAGGCGATGCCAGCGCCGTGGCGCCCGGGGCGGCTGCAAGCACCTTTGTTCTCTCGGTTCTTGGCCAGGACGTCACGGTGACGTCAGAGACGCGGCTGGCAGATCGCTCGATCAAGGGCTGGGACCATCATGACCCAGCCAGCAATCCGTTCAACATCAGCACCTTCAAGACCTATCTGGACGCGAGCGTTTCGAAACATCTTTTCGTGCGTGCTGAAGCCGATGCAAGTGGCAAGCTGAGGGCGCTGTCTGTCACCATCGTGCCGGCCTCCGCCGTAGCAGGCGTAGCCGGCGTCGTGGACGCAACGCCAGCGCCAGTCAACAGCGCTGTGACCGGCACCGCCAGCACCTTTTCGGTTCATGGCATTGCCGTCAAAGCGGATCCGGCAGCTATCTTTCGGCTCCACAGTGCAGCGCTGCAAAGCGTTGCCGCCGGCGATGAAGTGCTTGCGCTCGGAACCTTTGCCGCGAATACGCTGACGGTCAGCGCCACGGTTAGCCGGACCAATGTGGTGATAGATCTCGGCGTGCCTACGCACCATGATCGCGACCAGTTCTAGGCGCGTTCCGGCGGCGGTTTGAGACCGGGGACGTTGTCCCTGCCGTCGAACTACTTCTCTCTCCGAAGTACAAGTTCATCCGTGTGGGGACCAAACAGGCTGCCGCGCAATTCATCACCAGATAGTTCGAGCTCTCCTGTGCACGACTGGCTGGGAACCTGAAAAATGATTTTGTTCCCCGACTTGATCCCTTGAAGCGGGCCACCCGTGCCACTCAGCCCGGAAGGTGACAGGCCCCAGCGCGCAGTTCCAACGATCTGGTCTCCAGACTGCTGAAGGTCAAATGAAACCTCCGTGGAAATTACCTCCATGGAAGCGGCGAGCGTGTGGCTGCGTGACCCTTTCCACATGCCGGTGACCTTGTCTGCTGGCGGGACATCCGGCGCTTGGGCGAATGCGTGTTGAGTCGGCGTCACAACTGAAAAGAAACAGACTCCGACGATGACAGCGGCACAGAGTAGTCGAGGTCTCATCTTGATTGCCCCTTCAACGTTTGCTGGTGGGTACTGTACGCTTTTTGACATGCACTCAAAATAATACTATAGTGATATCACTTTTTCTCGTCGGAAAACTCGATGGACGAGATCAGGACCGTCTTCAATCATGGGATTGAAGCAAGCACCAAGGACAATTATGGACAAACAGGCTTCGAATGAATATTTGGCTAAAACCGGCAATGGTTTTGCCGCCGTGGCGCTGGGGATTGGCTTGATTCTGGGAGCGGCGCTGATGATCACGCGGGCGCCGAGCGGGATCACGCTGGTGCTCAGCGCCGTGGCGCTGCTGGGGGCACTTGGCTGCCTGGCCGGCTTGTACACGCTCAACCCGAATCAGGCTGCCCTGCTGAAACTGTTTGGCAGCTACCGGGGCACTGACCGCGCCGAAGGCTTGCGCTGGTGCAATCCGTTTTGCACCCGCAGCAAGGTATCGACCCGGGCCCACAACTTCAACAGCGAGAAGCTCAAGGTCAATGACTTGCGCGGTAACCCGATCGAGATTGCGGCGGCGATCGTCTGGCGTGTCGAGGACACGGCGCGCTGCAGCTTTGACGTGGAAGACTTCGAGTCCTACGTGTTGACGCAGGCCGAGGCGGCGGTGCGCCACCTGGCGTCAAGCTACGCTTACGACAACCTGGATGAGGCTGGCAGCGCCAGTCCGGCGGAAATCACTCTGCGCTCGGGTGCGGAGCAGGTTGGGAGCGCCTTGCGGCATGAATTGCAGGACCGGTTTTCGCTCGCTGGCATCGTGGTCGTGGACGCCAAACTCACGCATCTGGCCTACGCGCCCGAAATCGCCGGTGCCATGTTGCGGCGCCAGCAGGCGCAAGCCATCATCGCCGCGCGCAGCCTGATTGTTCAGGGTGCTGTCGGCATGGTCGAATTGGCCTTGAGCGGCCTGCAGGAGCGCGGCCTGGTTGAGCTCGATGACGAACGCAAGGCGGCGATGGTGACCAATCTACTAGTCGTGTTGTGTTCGGATCATGACGCACAGCCGGTGGTCAATACCGGCACCTTGTACAACTGAACCTTCAGTTTCATGGCCAGTCCCGACAAGAAATCTTTCGCCCTGCGCATTGATCCGCTGTTGTGGGCCCAGATCGAGCGGCTGGCGGCGGCGGAACTGCGAAGCGTCAATGCGCAGGTGGAATACCTGTTGCGGGAGGCAGTTCAGGCCCGGACGAGGAGTCGGCCGCCGGTCAAACAATCGAAATGAAGGGTGAACCGCTCAAGGTCACGTCAACGATTGTTCGCAATCGTTGACAAACCGCTAGCTCCGCGCCCTGCCATCAGATCAGTGATCGTTTCCAGCCAGTGGCCAACGGCGGACATCGGCAAACGAGTGCGACAAGCATCGTTCACGAGGACGGATTGCTCGCGGGTGGCAGCAGTCGCACAAAGTTGGGATGCCAATTTCAGCTGAAGACACTGCCCCGACATTCGTTGAAATCCCAAGAAATCCAATGGAATGTCAAAAACTGACCTTCGGGTTGACCGGAAGCTGACATTCGTTGCGGGCACCAGAAATTCGGAAGCAGTCATTCAGCGACGAAAATCTACTTTTACGATTGGCCGACGGCAGCACAGCGGAGGGAGTCATTGGCCGCGGTCCCTATTTTTGTGACGAATGCTCCAGAACCATGATTGTCAGTGTGAATCGATTTCGGTTACTCATCAGGTATATGCACTCTGGAACAGTCGCTGGATGGCGAAAGTCAATTTTCCAATTTGACCGATAGCAACGCAGTAAACGGTCCCTTCAGGCAACGGCCTTACAAATAAGGTCCACTAGTCAACGAGCGGACCGGAAGGCATCCTCCAAGGCCGGCGTGTTTGATTCGTGCCAACCGTTAGCGACGAAGGAATTTTTCAACTTCGACCCATGCAGCGGTGGCTGTCTTTTCGTTGTAACCAACAACATTTCCGCTTGGACTCTCTGTCTTGGCAGGTAGGTCGGAATTGTCGAACGCATGGTAGCCCTCTGCGTACTTGACGATCTTTACCCGATCCCTGACCGGCACCTCCGCTAGCAGCGTCTCGAATCGATCACAGGGGGCGGTGGTGTCCTGCGCGCTACACAAGACCAGCGCGGGCACGTCAACGCTCCATGGTCTGGCCAGCGAAAGATAAGGGTAATAGGCCACGACTGCCGCAACGCGTACCGGATCCCGACTTTCTGTCTTGGTCAAGGCATTGAATGCTGCGCCGCCCCCGTAGGACCATGCCAGCACATTGATGGACTCAGGTTTGACGAATGACTGCGCACGTAGGTATTTCGATGTGGTAACGATGTCGTCAGCCACCTCCGCCGGGTTCATGATGACATCACACGAGCCCACTTCCCCTGCGGCGAGGTAGTCCACCCTCGCAACGACGAAACCCAATTCCTTGAGTTGTCGAGCGGCACGCTCGTAGCGCCCCTTCCACAAGGGCTGATCAAACCCCTGGCAACCGGGCACCAGCATGACGGCCGGGAAGGGGCCGTTGCCTTCGGGCTTTGCAAGCGCATATCGGGCCGCAAGGCGTGCTTCACGCTCTGCCGCCGAACCGGCCCAAGCGGGCGCGCCCGCCGCAAACAGCACACTTATCAAACACCAGGCGAAACGGCGCAGAAAACAGATTTTCATGATATGAATTCTCTTGTAGTCATGTTATTTCTCCAATGCCGTGTGCTAGCGGCAGATGTCAATTGTGGACTTTCCTGCGGGTGATGTGTTGATAACTATCAATGCTCTGCGGCACCGCCAGAGTTGCTCAAGGGCAACGGGCAGTACAGACGATTGGTAGGTCCGGAAGCCGTTTCAGACCATGTTCCGGATGACCGTCATTGGCGTCCGGCAGCAAACGCTGCGCTGCCGGACGCCAACTGCAAAAAAAGAAGGTATCCCCCGAATGACTGGTAACGAGAAATCAGCTCAACCCATGGCTTCGCCGCGACCGTCCGCTCCCGCTGCAAACCGCTAGTCCCATTCCCAAACACTAGTAACCTCTTCCAGACCTTGCGAACGGCAGGCGCTGGCAAAGGAGGCCGTCAATTCTCTTTCGCGACGACCAGGGTGACAGTTCGAGGATTTATACGATATCTGCCGCTAGCCTCCGTGCAACCTGCGCAGGCAGCTATCATTCCAGTAGCTCAACTTGAAACTGCCTTGGGCGTGGACAGCGCCACACTTGCCTGGCGGCACAACCGGCACTCGACAACGAGGTCGATCAGCGTGTCAAGGCGCGAGGTCTCACGCAGCTTGAGGGCTGTTCCACAGTGGCCTTTTGCGCCGCATACGGTTGAAGGGCCTATCGGTAACTACTTCACAACGAATGGGGCACCTTCTTGCCACTGCGCACTTGCGTGATACCGGCTTTGGCGATGCCGGGTTTCGGCTTACGGGTTTGCGCGTCCTGCACCAGCAGCGCTTGCCCATAGTCCGCCATCGCCTGCACCACCGGCATGATGTTCTTGCCCAGCGCGGTGAGTGCGTATTCGGTCGTCGGTGGCACGGTGGGAA
This sequence comes from uncultured beta proteobacterium, assembly GCA_963810395.1. Taxonomy (GTDB): domain Bacteria; phylum Pseudomonadota; class Gammaproteobacteria; order Burkholderiales; family Burkholderiaceae_C; genus Rhodoferax. Next base: position 1,096,309 of record CAWENC010000001.1, read on the forward strand.
ACACCTTGCGCGTCACCAAACCCTGTGCTCCCAATGCCTTGAGCCGCGCCGCCAGCAGACGCGGGCTGATGCCCGCCAAACTGTGCTGCAACTCCGAGTAGCGCTTTTTGCCGCCCAGCAAGTCGCGCAAGATCAGCGTGGTCCATTTGCCATCCAGCACCAGGGCGGTGCGGCGCACGGGGCAACTCACATCGCACGCAGCAACATTCCCGTCGGCTTTCATGACTTCCTTTTTGGTAACTACTTCACAAAAGGAAGTGTAGTGCATAGCATCCGTTTCCTCTTCATTCTTCAGGAAAGCGATTGTCATGTTTACTGTCTTTTTACGTGTAGTTGGTTCTGTGCAACTGGCCTTGGGTGTAGCCTATTTGCTGTTTCCTGGCGTGGTGTTGCAGCAAATGGGGCACTCGGCTGCGGCGCCTGATCTGTATTACCCCTTGGGTATGCTGGCTGCGCGGTTCATCGCCTATGGCGCGGGTTTTTGGATCATCAGCCGCCAGGCCAAAGCCAACGCCTTGTGGGTGGCGCTGATGGGCCTGATACAAGCCATAGATCTCGCGGTCGGTCTCTTTTACACCGCTGTCGGAGTGTTGCCGTGGCAATTGTCTGCGTTTCCCATGTTCAATGCCGTGTGGATCGGTGCCACCTGCGCCGTGTGGTCACTGCGCCAGCGTCGCTTGCTTGCGTCAGCGGCATGAATGTGTTGGGCACAGTGGCCCGGTGCAAGCTGCGCAAGCAGCTATCTATTCAGTAGCACAACTTGAAACTGCCTTGGCATGGATAGCGCCTCCATTGCCATCATTGCCACCATTGGTTTTCGCTTCCGACAGATTGCTCGCGGGCGGCAGCACCGGCGGGTAAACTGGTTTTACTACATCTACATTGCGAAGACATCCCCATGAAGACTTTTCAAGCCACACTGACGCTGGTCGCCGCGGCCTGCGCCATGGCCACGGCGCAAGCGCAACACTTCACTTCTCATGAAGACCCTGCGGATGCACAGGAACTGCTGTTTGCCGTGGCGGCAACCAGCAGCGCCAATGCCTCCAGTCCAAGCCAGCGCATGGGTCCCTGGGGTTTTGATCTGTCGGGGCGTGACCTGGCAGTCAAGCCCGGCGATGATTTTTTCAAGTGGGCCAATGGCGCCTGGGAAGCGCGCACCCAGATCCCAGCGGACCGCACCCGCTATGGCAACTTTGATGTGCTGCGGGCGCTCTCGGACGAGCGCGTGCGCGAGATTTTGAACGTGGAAGCGCTGGCCAAAAGCAAGGACAAGGATGCGGCCAAAATCAGCGCCGCCTGGCGCAGTTTCATGGACGAGGCAGCAGTGGAAGAACTGGATGCCACGCCCATTGCACCCGCACTAGCGGAGATCCGCCGCGCGCACACCCTGGCTGACATGACCCGACTGATGGGGCGCGCCAGTTTTGGCGCCTACCGCTCAATCTTTGATGTGTCCGTGCGCGACGATGCCAAGAACCCCGAGCACTACGCCATTTACCTCGGCACCGGCGGCCTGGGCCTCCCTGATCGCGACTACTATCTGGATGCCCGCTTTGCCGACAAAAAGGCCGCCTACGAAAAATATGTAGCGCAGATGCTGGCCCTGGTGCAATGGCCCGACGCCGCCGCCGCGGCCAAGGATGTGGTAGCGCTGGAAACCCGCATTGCCGAAGCCACATGGACGCGCGTCGAACGACGTGACCGCGACAAAACCTACAACCCCATGACACTGGCTGAGTTGCAGGCCTACGCCCCCGGACTGCAATGGGGAGAATTCATGGCGCAAGCCAAGCTGCCAACGCCTGAACGCCTGGTGCTGACCACCAACACCGCTTTCCCCAAAATTGCCGCTGTCTACAAGGACGCGCCGCTTGCCGCGCTGCAAGCCTGGCAGGCATTTCACGTGGCCGACTCGGCCGCGCCCCTGCTTTCGCGGCGGTTTGCACAGGCGCGCTTTCAGTTCCGCTCCGCCACGCTGGCGGGCCAGCCGGAAGAAAAACCACGCTGGAAGCGCGCGGTCGAGTTTGTCAACGGCGCGCTCGGTGAAGCCGTGGGGCGCCTGTATGTGGAGCGCTACTTCCCTGCCCAGTCCAAAGAGATGATGGCCACGCTGGTGGGCAATATCCGCAAGGCCATGCGCCAGCGTATTGAACAACTCGACTGGATGGGTGCCGACACCAAGGTGCAGGCCTTGGCCAAGCTTTCCAAGTTTGGCGTGAAGATCGGCTACCCGGATGTATGGCGCGACTACACAGCACTGGACGTCCGGGGCAACGACCTCTTTGGCAACAGCACGCGCTCAGCGGCCTATGAATGGCAGCGCGTGGTCTCGCGCCTGGGTCAGAAAGTCGACAAGATCGAGTGGGGCATGACACCCCAAACCGTCAACGCCTACTACAACCCGGTGAAGAATGAAATCGTCTTTCCCGCGGCGATTCTGCAGCCCCCGTTCTTTGACCCGACAGCGGACCCGGCCATCAACTACGGTGGCATCGGCGGCGTCATCGGTCACGAAATCAGCCACGGCTTTGACGACCAGGGGCGCAAGTCCGACGGCGACGGCATGCTGCGCGACTGGTGGACGGCGCAGGACGCATCCAAATTCCAGATGCAGGCACAGCGCTTGGGGCAGCAATACAGCATGTTTGAGCCGCTGCCTGGCGCCAAGGTCAATGGCCTGCTGACCATGGGTGAAAACATCGGCGACCTGGGCGGCCTCTCGGTGGCGCTGGATGCGTACCGCATCTCCCTGCAGGGCAAGCCTGTCGCCTTGGTCGATGGCACCACGGGCGACCAGCGCGTGTTCCTGGGCTGGGCCCAGGTGTGGCGCTCCAAATCGCGCGACGACGCACTGCGCCAGCAACTGGTGAGCGACCCGCACTCACCGCCTTACTACCGCGTCAATGGCATCGTGCGCAATCTGGATGCCTGGTACCAGGCGTTTGATGTGAAACCAGACGACAAGCTGTATGTGCCGCCGGTGGAGCGTGTGCGCATCTGGTAGGCCAACTTGGGCGACCCCGACGGACTGACACCACCGGACAACGTAATGTCGGTGTCATTGAAAACCGAAAGTGGTGCTTGTCCTTGTGCGAAACCGGTAAGGCGTTACATCGACTTGCATCTGACACACTTTCATCGTCATCTCGACGCAACTTGCTTCTGTTAAAGAGCTCATATCTGAAACAATGGCTATTTGTAAGGGAAAACAGGAATGGAAGCACATAAAACATTGAACCGTATCCATCCGTTGATTGCCGCGGCTGCAGTCTCGGTCATACTGCTTAGCGCGGTGGGTGTCGCAGCCATCACCGGCGTCATTCCGGTTTCGCATGGCGCGACCGCACCGATCGCATTGACTCCACCCGGCCCTGTGCCGGACAACCGGGCCGCAACAGACAACTTGATCAACGCTCCGGCACAACCAGCAGCGGCATCGACCACACAATATCGCGAAACCCCGCCGCTTATCGCGCAAGCCGAAGCACCGCAGCAATACCCGACACCACAACAGGTGACCCCGGCCCAAGCGATTTGCAAAAGCTGCGGCGAAATTGAATCCGTGCGAATTGTTCACCATCAAGCCCGCCCCAGCGGCATCGGCGTGGTGGCTGGCGCGGTACTGGGCGGCGTGCTGGGCAATCAGGTCGGTGGCGGCAATGGCCGCTCATTGGCTACAGTAGCGGGCGCTGTGGGCGGCGGTTATGCCGGCAATGAAATCGAGAAGCGCTCCCATGTCACCACATCGTATCAAGTGCGCGTCCGCATGGAAGACGGACACATCCGCAACTTCACGTATGCCGCGGAACCGAATTGGCGTGCGGGCGACCATGTGCGCGTAAGCAAAGGCCGGCTGATCTCAAGCAATTGATCCGGCGGCCGCCGCTAAGAGAAGGAAAGACAGCGGTCACGCAATTCGATCGCGACTTGCGTGTGCCCGCCCCCGACAAATAGACTAAAAATATGCGTCTAGCCCCCGTACAACCTGCGCAAGCAGCTATCTATTCAGCAGCAACCATCTTCAAACAGCTCTGGGCTTGACCAGCGACGCCGCCAGTTTCGCGTTGCTGCGCGCCACTTCCACATCGGCATCAAACGCGAGTGCCACGCCCATGCGGCGCTTGACGAAGCTCTCGGGCTTGCCGAACAGGCGGATCTCGCTGTTGGGCACGCGCAGTGCTGCATCGACGCCATCGAACACAATGCCTTTGGCGTCCACGCCGCCGTAGATCACGGCACTGGCGCCGGGGTTGCGCAAGCGGGTGTCGACCGGCAGGCCCAGGATGGCGCGGGCGTGCAGCTCAAATTCGCTTTGCCATTGGGTGATCATGGTCACCATGCCGGTGTCATGCGGGCGCGGTGACACTTCGCTGAACCACACCTGATCGCCTTTGACGAACAGTTCCACGCCAAACAGCCCCAGCCCCGAGGGTTGACCGTCCAGGCCAACACCGAGGTTATCCGTGACGGTTTTGGCGATCTGGCGCGCCAGCCCCAGCGCGGCTGGATGCATCGGCTGCGGCTGCCAGCTCTCCACATAGTCGCCCTTGATCTGCACATGACCGACCGGTTCACAAAAACTGGTTTCTACCCCGCCGTCGCCGGCGCGGGCGCGCACCGTGAGCAAGGTGATCTCGTAGTCGAAGTCGATGAAGCCTTCCACAATCACCCGGCCGTGGCTGACGCGCCCACCGGCCAGGGCGTAGTCCCAGGCCTTTTGCACATCCAACGGCCCGTCGATCTTGCTTTGCCCCTTGCCGGAGCTGCTCATCACCGGCTTGACGACGCAGGGGTAGCCAATGCCGGCATCGATGGCCGCCTGCAACTCGGCCAGCGAGTCGCAGAACTTGTAGGGACTGGTGGGCAAACCCAGCGTCTCTGCGGCCAGGCGGCGGATGCCTTCACGGTCCATGGTCAGGCGCACCGCGCGGGCCGTCGGCACCACGCGCACGGAGCCGGCGGCTTCGAGCTGCTGCAACATGGGTGTGGCAATGGCCTCGATCTCGGGCACCACCAGGTCGGGCTTTTCGGTCTCGATCAGCGCTTTGAGTTGCGCCGGATCGCTCATGGTGATAGTGCGGGCGTGATGCGCCACCTGCTGACCCGGGGCGTTGTCGTAGCGGTCCACGGCAATGGTTTCGACCCCCAGGCGCTGCAGCGCGATCAGCACCTCCTTGCCGAGTTCGCCGCTGCCCAGCAGCATGACTCTGGTGGCGTGGTGAGAAAGAGGCGTACCGAGTGTGGTCATGAAGTGTGCGCGTTGCCGCGTCCAAAGAATGAGTAAAAAAGTGGCGGCGCTGGCAGCCAGACCGCGCCGGCCATGGGTCACAATCTGCACCATGGAAGCCTCAATTTTATCTGTGCAATCCCTGAGCAAGCGCTATGGCGACAGCACGGTGGTGGACGCTGTGTCGTTCTCGATTGCGCCGGGCGAATGCCTGGGCGTGATTGGCCCCAACGGCGCCGGTAAAACCACCACCATCCGCATGTGCCTCGGGCTGAGTACGCCCGACGCGGGCCCGATCACTTACTTTGCGCAGCCGGGCCAGCAGGAGCAGCAGATGCCGCGCGACGCGCTGGCGATCAAGGCGCAACTCGGCGTGGTCAGCCAGATGGACACGCTGGACCCGGATTTTTCATGCGCCGAAAACCTGCTGGTCTATGGCCGCTATTTCGGCATGAAGGACGCAGAGATCCGGGCCCGCATCCCGGCGCTGCTGGAGTTTGCCAGTCTCACCAACAAGGCCAACGCCAAACCGGGCGAACTCTCGGGCGGCATGAAGCGACGCCTCTCGCTGGCGCGCGCCCTGGTGAACAACCCGCGCCTGCTGCTGCTCGACGAGCCCACCACCGGCCTTGACCCGCAGGCGCGGCACCTGATGTGGGAGCGCCTGCAATTGCTGTTGCAGGAGGGCAAATCGATCCTGCTGACGACGCATTTCATGGACGAAGCCGAACGCCTGTGTTCGCGTTTGCTGGTGCTCGACCATGGCAAAAAAATTGCCGAAGGCGTGCCGCGTGATTTGATTCGCCAGCACCTGGAGCCGGACGTGGTGGAAGTCTTTGGCGCCGGTGCCCTGAGCCTGGTGGACGCGCCGTTCAAATCGCTGGCGGCGCGCGTTGAAGTCAGCGGCGAAACCGTATTTTTTTACACCCAGAACGCCGAACCGCTGCTGAAGGCGCTCGCCGCTTACCCGCAGCTGCGCACGCTGCATCGACCCGCCAACCTCGAAGATTTGTTCCTGAAACTGACTGGTCGCCAGATCAGGGAGGATGCCTGACATGCAAAACCCAACCCTCACCCTGGCAAGCGGCGCCGCCGGCGCCCAAAACGTGTGGCGCGCACCCGAACTCTCGATGCGCTGGTGGCCGGTGTTCCTGCGCAATATGCTGGTCTGGCGCAAGCTGGCGATCCCCAGCCTGGTGGGCAACATCGCCGAGCCGCTGATGTGGCTGGTGGCCTTTGGCTACGGCATGGGCGCGCTGGTCGGGAAAATCACGGTAGACGGCGTGCCGGTGCCCTACATCCTGTTTCTGGCCAGCGGCTCGATCTGCATGAGCGCCATGAATGCGGCCAGCTTCGAGGCGCTGTACTCGGCGTTCTCGCGCATGCACGTGCAGAAGACCTGGGACGGAATCATGAACGCCCCGGTGAATCTGGACGACATCGTGATGGCCGAAATGCTGTGGGCGGCGTTCAAGTCGCTGTTCACCGTGACCGCCATTCTGGGCGTGATGCTGGGCCTGGGCATCAGCTACAGCCCCAAATTGCTGGTGGCCTGGCCGGTGTTGCTGGGCGTCGGCATCACCTTCAGCTGCATCGCGCTGATCTTCAACGCGCTGGCCAAGGGCTACGACTTCTTCACCTATTACTTCACGCTGTTTCTGACGCCGATGATGTTCTTGAGCGGCATCTTTTTCCCGCTGGATCAATTGCCCGTGGCGGTGCGCGTGGTGTCAAGCTGGCTGCCGCTGACCAACGCCGTGGATCTGGTGCGTCCGCTGTTCATGGACCAGTGGCCGGCGCATGCACTGCGCCATGCACTGGTGCTGGCGGCGTATGCCGTGGGCGGCTTCTGGATCGCGCTGGCGCTGACGCGCAAGCGCTTTCGGGGGTGAGGTTGCTAGCTACTGTTTTAATAGCTTCTTGCGCATATGCTACGGGACCTGTAGCCCTATTTCACCTCAGCCATTTGCCAGCCGATTGGCTGCTGGGGTCTCGTCGCGCTCGTGAAGACCATAGTCGCGCACCACATGTGCGACGCGCAGACGGTAGTCGCTGAACACAGTTTCACGTCCGCGTGCCTGGGCTTTGCGATGGGCCTCAAGCTGGCGCCATTGCATCACGGCTTGTTCATCGCGCCAGAACGACAGTGACAGCAGTTTGGCTGGATCGGTGAGACTTTGAAAGCGCTCGACGGAGATGAAGCCGTCGATCTTCTGCAACTCCGGTTTCAGCGCTGCGGCCAGGTCAAGGTAGGTCTGCTGATATTCGGCTTGGGGAAAGGCCTCAAAAATGACGGCAATCATGAGTAGCTCCTAAGTAGTTACGGCAAGGAAAAAAAAGGGAATGCGTGCGTTGACGGAGGGGTGATAAGTCCATGTCAACCTCTGCAATTGGGTGTGCGGTGACAAAGGCGATGGCCATGCTTGCAGCCAACTGGTCAACGCGCTCGCGGCAATCGTGAGCGCAATCTGTTGGCCAGGGCAGGCGTGGCTGCCACGACCAAAGTCGAAGTAATTTCGCTGCTCCCGCTGCAGTAAAAATTCGTCTGCACGCGCGTTCAGCGCGGTGTCCCGGTTGGCGCTGCCCAGCAGCAGCAGCACGGTGTCGTCTGCCCTGAGCCTGCAGCCGAGGATTTCCGTGTCACGGGCCACGAAGCGGCGGGTGTTTTGAATGGGTGCATCAAAGCGACACACTTCCTCCACCAGCAGCCGGGTGGTGTCGCGGCAAGCCTGCGGATTGGCTTGCAGTTCGGTCAGCAAGTCGGGCCGCGTGGCCAGCGCAACGACCGCGTTGCCTAGCAGGCCTGCTGTGGCCTCAAAGGTTTGCGACAGCAACCCCACCAGGTTACACAACACGGCTTGTCGATCTGCCCAGCCCGTTTGTGTTGCGTGGGCTTGCACCCGGCTCACCAGTGTTGTGCCGATGGTAGCGCTGCACGATATCAAGGAATTTACAAGCAACGTCTCAAAGCGCAGCAACAGCGCGGCAGCGGCCTTGTGTGCTGTGCCGAGTTGTGCCGGGGTGCTCAGGGGCGACAGGCAAGCCACAAAGTCGCGCATCCAGGCTGTAATCAGGGGCAGGTCTTGCGGCATGAAGCCCAGCAAGTCCGCCACCGCACAGACGGGCAGGCGAAAGATGGCGTCGTTCAGGGCATCCGCCAAGTTGATCGTGGGTGTGTTGAACGCGGCATCTTCATGGGCCAGCTCTGTCACGCGCCGCCTGAGCTGCTCCAGGTCCACCTCGCCTAGAGCGCGTTCCAACACCAGCTTCGGCCCGTCATGCCGAGTCCCATCGTTCATGCGAACGAGTTGGCGGAATACATCGCCCGCCGGACCACCTGCAAAGCCCAAGGGCACCGGCACAAGCGCCGGGCGCACGCGGCAATCGGCATGAGCGAAAACAGCGGCTACAGCCGGTGCGCTGCTGGCAACCCACAGCCTCAGAGTGGGAGAGAAAACCAGTTGCGCATTGCGCCGAACGTCGGCATACCAGGCATAGGGGTCGGCATGGGTGGCTGCGTCCACTGCATCGCGGATCGGTGTCATCGTGAGGTCGGGTGTTGTCATGGTTTGCATTGTTGCGCTGGATTTGCATCAACACTTCGTTTACCATGAAACGATGAATGCATCAAAAATTACCCTCGGCCCGGAGGCTTTGCTGTCAGAAGTCGCTGCCGCCATTGGCGAGCCCGCGCGTACCCGTATGCTGTGCTGCCTGATGGACGGCCACGCCCGCACCGCAACTGAGCTGTCCGTAGTGGCGCAAGTATCTGCCAGCACCGCCAGCGTCCACTTGGCTCGCCTCAAAGCCAGCCACCTGGTCGATGCGGTGGCGCAGGGCAAGCACCGCTACTTCCGGCTGGCGGGGCCGCAGGTCGGCGCCGCGCTGGAGGCGCTCATGGTGTTGTCCAATGGCGCGCCACAGCCCTTTGTGCCTAACACGCCCAGCCGCCTGCGCGATGCGCGCACCTGCTACGACCACCTGGCCGGCACTGTGGCCGTGGCGGTACATGACCAGTTGCTGGGCAAAGGGTGGCTCGTGCCCGCGGACGGCCTGCGCCCGGGCGGCTATGAGCTCACCAAGCCGGGCGAAGACATGCTGGCCGAACTGGGTGTCGACGTCGCCGCTACACGAGCACAACGTCGCCGCTTCGCGTGCGCGTGCATGGACTGGAGCGAGCGCAGACCGCACCTGGGCGGTGCGTTGGGGGCGGCATTCTTGAAGCAGGCGATCGCCAGCGGCTGGGTAGCCGCCGATCTGGATAGCCGCGCCGTCACACTCACGTCCAAAGGTCGGCGCACGCTGCAACGTCGTTTGGAGCTGGCCGATGAAGCCATGTGAAATGAAACTCAGAAGCGAACGTTATCGTTCGCAACGAACGAATCATGCCGAATGGCCACAAGAGAAACTCCGTGCGCTTCAGCATCATTGACAATGAGTGGCCGAGCGTTCGCGAAAGCCTGGAGGAAAGGGCGCATGCACACGCAGGGCTCTAACCCAACCCTTAGCAGTCACATTGGCAAGGAGAAGCCATGAAACTCATCGGAATGCTCGATTCACCCTACGTTCGCCGCGTGGCGGTTTCTTTGCAATTGATGGGCCTGCGTTTCGAGCACCAGTCGCTCTCGGTCTTCAGCACCTTCGCGCAGTTTCAGCAAATCAACCCGGTCGTCAAGGCGCCGTCGCTGGTCTGCGATGACGGCGAGCTGCTGATGGATTCGACGCTGATCCTGGAGTTTGCCGAGGCGCTGGCGGCGCCGCGCAAGAGCCTGATGCCCGCTGGCATGGCCGAGCGCCAGCATGCGCTGCGCGTCATCGGGCTGGCGCTGGCCGCCTGTGAGAAGAGCGTGCAGATCATCTACGAACGCAACTTGCGCCCGGTCGAGAAATTACATGAACCCTGGTTGGCGCGCGTCACCGGGCAACTGCTGGCGGCGTATGACGCGCTTGAATCGGAGCTGCAACGGCGACCGCTGGCGAGCACCAGCTCGGACATCAATCAAGCCGGTGTCAGCGCGGCGGTGGCATGGCACTTCACCCAGCAGATGCTGCCCGAGATCGTGGCCGCAGACAACTACCCGGCCTTGTGCGAGTTTTCGTCTCGTGTTGAGGCGCTGCCAGAGTTCACGGCTGCGCCGCACGGTGCCAGCACTTACCGCCACGAAGGCTGAAGCCGATTTTCTTATAAGCGGTTCTAGCGCCAGCTCAGATCGGCCCGGCTGAGCGGCAGTTGGCGCACGCGCTTGCCCGTGGCGGCAAAGATCGCATTGCAGACGGCCGGTGCCAGCGGCGGCAAGGCCGGCTCGCCCAAGCCGGTAACCGGTTGCTCGGTCTTCAGGAAATGCACCTCGATCCGCGGCGGCGCATCGCCGATGCCGATCAGCGGATAGTCGGTGAAATTCTTCTGCACGATGCGCCCGCGCTGGATGTCGAGCTCGGCAAACATCAGGGTGCCCAGGCCGTCGATCACCGAGCCCTGCACCTGGTTCTCGGCGCCGCTGGGGTTGACGATCTGGGAGCCGATGTCCGACACCACCACCACGCGATCGACCTTCAAGGCGCCGGCCTTGGAGACCGTGACCTCTGCCACCTCGGCGATGTAGCCGCGGTGGCTGAAGTGAAATGCGATGCCCTGGCCCTGGCCGCGCGGAAATTTCTTGCGCCCCCAGTCGGCCTTTTGCGCCACCTCGGTCAGCACGCGCCGCATGCGAGCGACGTTGTAGGGCACGCCGCGCTCACCGCTGCCCGCCAAAACGTCCTGTTTGCCCAACAAATCCAGCCGGAACTCCAGTGGATCACGACCGGCTGCATGAGCCAGCTCATCAATGAAGCTGTGAAACACCCAGGCAAAGACATTGCTGCCCGGCGCGCGCCACGGACCCATCGGAATGCCGCATTCCATCGGCGTCTGCTCCAGCAGGCAATTGGCCACCCAGCGGCCCGGAAACTCGTCACCCGAGAGGCTGGCGCCGCTACCGGGCTGCAGCACCGAATTGCCGTCGCGCATGACGCGATTGGCAAAAGTGACAAAGTGGTTGTGCCATGCGCTGAGTTTTCCCTTCGCATCGAGCGCACCGCGCAAGAAGTGAAAACCGCCGGCGCGGAAGTGGTCATGGCGCAGGTCATCTTCGCGCGACCAGGTGAGCTTGACCGGTGCTTTGACCCGCTGCGCGATTGCGGCCGCCTCGACGATGTAGTCCGCACTGAGGCGCCGGCCGAAACCGCCACCGCTGCGGGTGATGTGCAGCGTGATCTTGTCCCTGGGCACGCCCAGGGTGCTGGACACCAGGTTCTGACCGGCCGCCGGATTCTGCGTGGGGGCCCAGATTTCGAGGGCACCATCGTGAAACCAGGCGCTGCAGTTTTGCGGCTCGATGCTGGCATGCGAGATGAAGGGGTAGCTGTAGGCAGCCTCTACAGTTTTCGCGGCGGCGGCGAAGGCGGCGGTGGTATCGCCGTCCTTGCGCAACTGCACGCTGCCGGGCTGCCTGGAGAGCGTTTGCGCCTGCGCCACAAAACCATCCCAGCTTTCGTTGACCACCCGGCCTTCGTCCCAAGTCACCTTGAGTTGCCGGCGCGCGCTGAAAGCCGCCCAGGTCGATTCGGCGACGATCGCAACACCCGGCATCAGCCCGTTGAGATTCGTGCCGCCCTCGATGACGAAGGCATCCCGCACGCCGGGCAGGGCCTTGATCGCATCCAGGTTGGCGCTGATGACTTTGCCGCCAAAGGCCGGACATTTCTCAAACACCGCGTACAGCATGCCGGGCAATCGCACATCGATGCCGAACAAGGGCTTGCCGGTGACGATCGCCAGGTTGTCGACGCCACCGATGCGTGTGCCCAGCAGCTTGTAATTGCGCGCATCCTTGAGCTTGACGGCGTCGGGCGCAGGCACCGGCAGCGCCGCCGCCTTGCTCGCAAGTTCTCCGTAGCTCAAGGTCTTCTTGGTCGCGGCATGGTGCACGGCCGAGTGGGCGGCCACGCATTCATCCACCGGAACTTGCCAGGTCTGGGCCGCCGCCTGTACCAGCATGGTGCGCGCCGTGGCCCCGAGCCGCAGGAAATTGTTGTAATTGTTCGGCGTCGAGGTAGAGCCGCCGGCACTCTGGCCGCCATAGGCCGGGTCCAGATCGCCCTGGACAATGCGCACGTCTTTCCAGTCGACCTCCAGTTCCTCGGCGATGACCATCGGCAGCGAGGTCTTGATGCCCTGCCCGATCTCGGGCTGCTTCGAGATCAGCGTGACGACGCCAAGCGGCGAGATACTGATGAAGGCGTTGGGCTTGAATCCTGCCGCGCTGCTCAGGCTGGCGGGCTTGCCGACCACCTGCGCCGCGTCCAGCGGCTGCAAGTAAAACCCCAACAGCAGGCTGCTGCCGCCAACGGCCGACTGGCGCAAGAAGCTACGGCGGTCCAGACCCTGCACCGGCGCGGGGAGATCAGGGTGCGATTTCATGTGCGCCCCTTCTTGCTATCCGCAATTTCAGCGGCACGGTGAATGCCGGCGCGGATGCGCAAATAGGTGGCGCAGCGACACAGATTACCGGCCATGGCGTCATCAATCTCGGCATCCGTCGGCTTGGCGTTCTCCTTGAGCAGCGCCGCCGCGGTCATGATCTGCCCGCCCTGGCAGTATCCGCATTGCGGCACATCGAGTTCCTGCCATGCGGTCTGCAGGGGGTGAGCACCCTGGGGATCCAGGCCCTCGATGGTGAGCACCTGTTTGCGCCCCACGGTGGATACCGGCGTCATGCAGGCCCGCGTCGGCACGCCATTGAGGTGCACCATGCAGGCGCCGCAGCTGCCGACGCCGCAGCCAAACTTGGTTCCCGGCAAATCAAGACTGTCGCGCAGCACCCAGAGCAGGGGGGTTTCCGGCGCCGCCTCCACCTGGCGCGCCACGCCATTGACGTTCAGCAAATATTGACTCATGGTCTGAGCGCTCTCCCGTCGAGTGAAGAAATCGTCACGCTTTGTGTGACGGACTTGAAGGATGCAGGAAAACTGTAGCACTGAAGGCTCGTCTGGACAACCAACAAACTGCAAGACCCTTCAAGTGTCGCTGCGTGCAACTCCGGGGGAGGCCCATTGTGAATCTCGAAATGGCAGCGCAAACATGGCCAGCAATTCCGACACTTTGACCTCTACCCTTTTGGTTGCAGCTCTATTGCTGCAATCGTTACACGTCGCCGTGGCGGTGTGCGTGCCCGCAATTTGGGAGGCATTGAACTTGAAACGAATTTCACCATTGGCGTCAGTCGTGCCGCTTACTGGGCTGGCCGTGCATTTGGGGCGGCTGGGGTCGTCGTGGTCATGTCCACCGGTACTGGCTATCCAGGTAGCAGGGCGGCGATAACACCGGCTTCAACGCCCAGAGTCCATCCGACCCGTCAAGTAGCGCAAATCGAACACAAGGACTCTGGCCGCCACACGGTCGAGTGTCAGGGCGGGCGCGGCGCTGCGTTGCGCTGGCGTTCGTGGCAACGCTTCTGCGTAATGATTGTCGTCATCCTCGCCAGCTTTGTCATCACCAAGCTCGGGATTTCGATCGGCGCATTCTTTGCGCATGTCCGCCACCGCCGCGCGGGCCGCTTGCTTGTTGTTTATTTCCAGCGCGGGAATCAGCACATCAAACTGGCGGTTGAGCCGTGCCAGCACATCGGCATTGATGTGCCCGTATTTCAGCCAGGTTTGAACATGTGCTTTTAGCCGCCGTGCAAGCTCTGCGCCGTTGTACGGTGTTGGCACAGGAATCACCGGAGCCAAAACGGGCACCAACACATAATCCAAGTCTTGAATTTCGTTGATTTTTTGACTCCAGTACGGCGTATCAGGCAGATTGTCTAGCCCCCAAGGCTCCTCGGTAGAGCCAGTGAGTTTTGCCCTTGCCATACCGGGTAGTTCTGGACGGGTCACGATAAAGCCATCTTGCGCTCTCCCTGGAGAAATACCGTCTGGGTCACTATCTTTCAGACCTGGTGTCCAAACGAAGCTGGTTTGGCTCACCTTCTCGTCAATACGCAAGCTTGCACTCCAACCCTTGGGGGCTTTGACCACGCTACTTTCGAAATTTCTTTTGACTTTGAGCTGTGCCCATTGTTGCTTGTCTTCGGTCTCAGGATCAGTTTTTGCGTTGGCAGTAACTGGTGGCAAATTCGGGATTGCGTAGACCAGTGGAATACCCCAAATACGGAATAGGTCAATGGCCTGTTTCGCATCGTGGCGGTTGCTTACGCGATAGCGGTACACATATTGCGATCCGCTGGCTTGCACAACCGACTTGATGCCGGGTTTGATCGCATTCTGTTGAACGTAGGTCTTGTGAACCCACTGATCAGTTTCCGGGTCTTGGTAGTAGAGTTTCCACACGTTTTGTTGCGTATCAAATACTGCGCTGTCTTGGGCGTGGGCCAGGCCCATGCCCAGCAACAAAATCAACAGGATGACGCGAATGTATTGAGTGATGTGCATGATTTAGCTCCCCGATTTCCAGCAGGCCGTTTGTTTTTCCAGATACACGTGAAAGTGTGGGATCTTCACATAGTGGTGAAGAATCGAAAAAGAAGCTTGAACCGTTTTGGTTTCGCAAAACTTTTTGTAAAAAACCTTCTGCTTGGAAGCAGAAATTGGGTTGCCTGCACGAGCAAATGAGATGTCGATTTCGCGCCCTTCGCGGTGACCCGCATGCGGTTTGCCCCAATTTGACGTGATGTCGTAGCGGCCACCCCAAAACAGGCTGGCATCGTTCAAGGCCACCGTCCCCCAACCCTCTGCTGCGAAGTCAGAAATCATGGCACGTAGGTTTTGCCGCGATTGCTCCGTCAAGTAGTACTGATTGTGGTGATACCGCCCATTGCCCTGGTGCGTCTGGTCAACGCTGGTCAGGGCGTAAACAAAGGTGCCATCCGCGTTTTGAGGGGCGTTGGGGGAAATGGGCAGCAGGTCTGGCACCTTGACTTGTATTTCCTTGATGGCGGGGCTGTTGGAGCAGGTGGCACAAGTGGCTTTGATGGTGTGAGTGCCAGCCACTTCGGACGCCTTGAATGTAACTATGACCTCGCCATTGGCATCTGTTGTTCCTTGGGTTCCACTGAGTGTGCCCTTTGGACGGGCGACATCGTGGTGCTCATGTCCGCCGGAGTTGGCGGTGACATCGACCGAAAAGCCGACTGCCACCCCAGGCTTTGGGTTTGTGCCGTCTGCGACCTTGGCCGTTAGCGTGATCTCAGCGGTGCCGCCTGTTCCTGCAGGGCGGGTTTCGGTAGGGCCTGAAATGTTGATGCTTGGGCTGGATGGCTGCGTGCAGCTAAGGACATAACCCGGTGCATAGACCACTTCTCGAGTGCTCACAAGGCTGCCGAAGGAGCAAAGTCCGCTCACAGCCCTGACAACCAAAATCGATGTGCCCGGTGGAATCACGAGAGGGAAAGATCCGGAGTCAAAAAAAGGAATGGTCCCCGCAGCGTCACCAGTGACGAGAGACAAGTCCATCGACATGTATACACCCTTGCAAACCTGTACCACAGGCTGCGTGGTGTAAACCCCAGTCGGGCCAAAGTAGGCCCGTTTCGCAGCAGCCAATGCTGCACTTTCACTGTTGTATTGATTCCCATCGTACCCAGTCGGGATGTTCGGGAAAATGCTAGGGTCGAAAAACAAATCCTGATTGAAGCTGCACTGCGTTTGCGCATTGGCGCTGGTCGAAAACGCAATGAGAAAAATTAGGCAGCATTGGCCGCCAAGAGCCAAGAGCCGTGAGACGAGAGTCAACATGAAATTCCCCCTGTACGAGGAGTTTCGTTCTCGGCCAAAAAGGCGTCAACACAATTCGTTACAGCGGTAGTTTTCGTGTCGTCAGGACAACGACACCGTCAAACCGCTGGTTTATTTAGGCGCTCATGCTTCAAGCAACACTTTCTTTGCCGGCAATCATTCTGCTATTCTGGTGCTCTTTAGCAATGCCATCAAGGCGGAGAAAACAATGGACATGGGACTGGCTGGCAAGACCGCGTTGGTGCTCGGCGCAGGCGGCGGATTGGGACGTGCGATTGCCTTGTCATTGGCGCGCGAAGGCGCCAAGGTGGCAGTTGCCGATATCAATGAAGAAGCCCTGCTGCGCACCGTGCAGGCGGTCAAGGAATCCGGCCACACGGCCCTGGCTCTGCTTTGGGACATTGGCGATCTTTCGCTGGTGGACGCCCGCATCACGGAAATCGAAAGCAGCTTTGGCGGCGTCGACGTGCTGGTCAACAATACCGGCGGCCCGCCGCCGACCACGGCATTCGGTCAGGATGCCGCATTGTGGAGCCGCAGTTTTCAAAGCATGGTGCTGTCGGTGCTGGCGATCACGGATCGCGTATTGCCGGGAATGCGGGCGAAGAAGTGGGGGCGGATCATCACCAGCACCTCGTCCGGCGTGATTGCGCCGATCCCCAATCTGGCAATCTCGAATGCCCTGCGCTTGTCGCTGGTCGGGTGGTCCAAGACCCTGGCGCGCGAGGTTGCCCTTGACGGAATCACCTCCAACATCATCCTGCCCGGCAGAATTGCCACCGACCGGATCAAGTATCTGGATGAAGCGAAAGCCAAAAGGGAGGGACGCAGCGCAGCGGAAGTGGCGTCGGAAAGCTC
This sequence comes from uncultured beta proteobacterium, assembly GCA_963810395.1. Lineage (GTDB taxonomy): Bacteria > Pseudomonadota > Gammaproteobacteria > Burkholderiales > Burkholderiaceae_C > Rhodoferax. The sequence continues at coordinate 1,113,173 of CAWENC010000001.1, forward strand.
AAGTTCCATTCCCGTGGGCCGGTACGGCAACCCTGAAGAATATGCCGATGTCGTGACATTCCTGGCCAGTGCGCGTGCCTCCTACATCACCGGTTCCACGGTACGCGTGGATGGCGGGCTGATACCAAGCGTCTGATTCCTTCCCGGTACCAGGAGACCCTGACTCATGAGAACAGAAACACTTCCCCTTGACCCGCAGATCGTGCGTTCGCTGTCCGGCGTGTCAACCGCCACCCTGACCACGGTGCTGCTGAAAAAAGGCCTGCGCAACATCTGGCTCAGAGGCACCATGCCGATCAAGCGCGATCAAGCGCGCCTGGTTGGCCGAGCCTTTACCTTGCGCTTCGTGCCGGCGCGCGAAGACCTGGCCACGCCGGAGTCCTGGTCTTCGCCGATCTCCACGCGGGCGGCCATCGAAGCCATGCCGGCAGGCTGTATTGCCGTGGCCGATGCCATGGGCGTCACGGACGCGGGCATCTTCGGTGACATCCTGTGCACGCGGATGAAAAAGCGCGGCATTGCCGGGCTTGTGACGGATGGTGTGGTGCGCGATCTGGCGGGCGTGCTCGCGACCGGCCTGCCAGTCTGGTGCCAAGGCACGGCAGCGCCGCCTTCGGTCGCTGCCCTGACCTTCGTCAACTGGCAGGAACCGATTGCCTGCGGTGGCGTCGCCGTCTTCCCCAACGATGTCATCGTCGTTGACGACGATGGCGCCGTGCTGATTCCGGCGGCCCTGCTCGACGACGTTGTTGCGCTGGCGGTCGAGCAGGAACGCCTGGAGTCGTGGATCATGCAGGAAGTCGAAAATGGCGCCGCCCTGCCGGGTCTTTATCCGCCGAATGCGGACAACAAGGCGCGCTACGAAGCCTCGAAAGTGAAATCATGAAGCAGCTGGATGCGAGTGCCAAGGGGGCCTACCTGATTGCCGTCACGCCTTTTGCCGGGGACGGCAGCCTCGACCTGCAAAGCACCGACCGAATGGTCGATTTCTATTTGCAGCACGGCGCCACGGGCTTGACCATCCTGGGCATCCTTGGGGAAGCCACCAAGCTGACCGCAGAGGAATCGAAAGTATTCACGAAACGGGTACTGGAGCGCGTCAATGGCCGTGTGCCGGTCGTGGTTGGCGCTTCATCGCCCGGTTTTGCGGCGATGCGGGAATTGACGCAGAGCGTGATGGCGCTGGGCGCATCCGGGGTGATGATTGCGCCGCCGCCGTCGGTGCGCACCGATGACCAGATAGTTGCCTATTTCGACATGGTCAACGAGACCCTCGGCAGTGAAGTGCCATGGGTTCTGCAGGATCATCCGGTATCGACCGGAGTGCAGATGTCGACCAACGTGATCTTGCGCATCATCAAAAATTCTCCGACCTGTGTCATGCTCAAGCACGAGGATTGCCCCGGACTGAGCAAGCTGTCGGCACTGCGCGCCGCAAGCGAACGGGGCGATTCAAGGCGGGTGGCTATCCTGACCGGTAACGGCGGGGGCCTATTCTTGCCAGAAGAGCTGACGCGCGGCGCCGATGGCGCCATGACCGGGTTTGCCTACCCGGAAATGATGGTCGATGTGATCGCGGCGCATGCGCGGGGCCAGGTCGAGCGGGCGCATGATATTTTCGATGCCTACCTTCCGCTCGCGCGCTATGAGCAACAGGCCGGCATCGGCTTGGCGGTGCGCAAACACATCCTGGTCGAACGCGGCGCGCTGGCGTCGGCGACCCTGCGCAGGCCTGGGCAAAAACTGTCTCCCGCCGACATCGCCGATATCGCACGCCTGATGGAACGGCAGACCCGGCGCCTGGGCGAAATTCAGTAAGCCCTGGAGCCGTCACCCATGCGCGGCCCCGACGTCGCTGTCACCTGGGTGGCGCGCCGCGGTTGCCGGCGTGGCTCGCCTCGGCTATGGTTGCGGCATGAATACACTTGATTTCCTGGTCCGCAAAGACCAACTCACCCGCACCGAACTTCGCAGCACGCCAGAGCAGCCCCTGAGCGGCAGCGAGATCCGCGTGCGCATCGACAAGTTCGCATTGACCGCCAACAACATCACCTACGCCGCGTTTGGCGAGGCGATGAACTATTGGTCTTTTTTCCCTGTCAGCGCGCCGGACGATCAGGGCTGGGGGCGCATCCCGGTGTGGGGCTTTGGTACGGTCGTGGAGTCACGGCAAGCCGGCATCGCGGTCGGCGAAAAGCTCTACGGTTACTACCCGATGTCGAGCAGCGTGGTGCTGCAGCCCGCGCGTCTGTCTGCCGCCGGGTTCGCTGACGGTAGCGCGCACCGGGCCAGTCTGCACCCGGTTTACAACCAGTATCTGCGTTGCAGCGCAGACCCGTTTTACACGCCAGACACCGAGGACACGCAAGCCCTGTTGCGGCCCCTGTTCATTACCTCATGGCTGATCGATGACTTTCTGGCCGACAACGATTTCTTTGGCGCGGTAGACCTTGTTGACCCAGGCACGCAACGCGGGCTGATGTTGTTGTCCAGTGCCTCCAGTAAAACCGCTTATGGCACGGCGTTCCAGCTGGCGCAGCGCCAGGGTCTCGAGGTGGTGGGTTTGACGTCCCCCGGCAATGTCGGGTTTTGCCAGAGCCTGGGCTGCTACCACCGGGTGCTGAGCTACGATCAGTTGGATCAGCTCGACGCCGCGGCAGCCTGCGTCTACATCGATTTTGCCGGCAATGCCGACCTGCGCCGTGCCATTCACAGCCGATTCATCAAGCTCAAATACAGCAGCTCGATTGGCGGCACGCACGTCGAACAACTGGGCGGTGCCAAAGACCTGCCGGGTCCGCGCGCGACGCTGTTTTTTGCGCCCGCCCAGATCAAGAAGCGCAATACGGATTGGGGACCCAACCAGCTGGGCCAGCGTCTGCTGCAGGCCTGGCAGGCTTTTGTCGCCCAAGTCAGCAACCCGGCAGCGCCCTGGCTCATCGTCGAGCAACATCAGGGCGCCTCGGCAGTGCAGGCCGCGTACCGGCAGGTGCTGGAAGGGCACAGTGACCCACGTCTCGGGCACATGCTGACGCTGAATTAGCAGGCTCCGGTCAAGACGCGACAATGGCGTCATGGTTTCACCGATTCAAACTGCGCCCAGTCTTCACGCTTATCAAGCGCTCACACCCGACGTCGTCATGGACGCATTGGCCAGCGTCGGGCTTTACGGTGACGGGCGGCAGCTGGCCCTGAGCTCTTACGAGAACCGGGTTTACCAGTTGCACCTGGAAGACGGCCGGGTGGTGGTGGCCAAGTTTTACCGACCCGGACGCTGGAGCGAGGCGCAGATTCTGGAGGAACACGCTTTTTCCGCCGAGCTGATGGCAGCGGAAATTCCGGTGGTCGGACCGCTGCTGTTGAACGGCAGCACGCTGAACCATTTTGGCGGTTTTGCCTTCAGCGTCAGCCCGAGCCGGGGCGGCCGGCCGCCCGAGCTCGACGACCCCAATGTGCTGGAATGGATTGGGCGCTTTCTGGCACGGATTCACAGCGTCGGCGCCAGCAAGCCCTTTGTCAGCCGGCCAGCGCTGGACCTGCAAAGCTTCGGCATCGACTCGCGCGACTGGCTTCTGGGCCACGAGCAGGTACCGCTGGACGTGCAGTCGGCGTGGGCCAGGGCCTCGCAAAGCGCTATTGATTTGATAGCTGTCCACGCCTGTTTGACGGGTGCCAGGGGCCAAAAAAACTCGGATATTGAGCCGATCAAGCGGCTGCGCCTGCACGGCGACTGCCATCCCGGCAACATTCTCTGGACCCCGCTGGAATCTCCTGCCAGTGCCGGACCGGGTCCGCACTTCGTCGATCTGGACGACGCCCGCAGCGGCCCGGCGGTGCAGGACCTGTGGATGCTGCTCAGTGGTGATCGGCAGCAGCGCACGCGCCAGCTCGGCGCCCTGGTCGACGGCTATGAACAGTTCCGCGAATTTGATCGGCGCGAGCTGGCCCTGATCGAGCCGCTGCGCACGCTGCGCCTGATTCACTACAGCGCGTGGCTGGCACGGCGCTGGGGCGACCCGACCTTTCCGATCAACTTTCCGTGGTTTGGCTCAAGCGACTACTGGCAAGGTCAGGTGCAGATGCTTGAGGAACAGATGGAAGCGATGCAGGAAGACCCGCTGATTGTCTGACGCGGCTGGCAGGAAAGATGATCCTGAAGGTGGAGCCCTTGCCCGGTGTGCTTTCAATCTTGAGCTCGGCGCCATGGCGCTGCGCCACGTGCTTGACAATCGCCAGACCGAGCCCGGTGCCGCCGGAGTCGCGTGAACGGCTGCGGTCAACCCGGTAGAAGCGCTCGGTCAGGCGCGGCAGATGCTCTGGCGCAATGCCGGGCCCGGTGTCCTGAACTGAAAACTCGGCACGGCCATCTGGCAGCAGCAGCGTTCGCACCTGGATCGTGCCGCCGACCGGCGTGTAGCGAATGGCGTTGCTCACCAGGTTGCTCATGGCGCTGAGCAATTCGTTGGGTGCACCGACGATGTCGGCCTGCAGCGAGGAATCGAATACCAGCTGGTGCAGACGCTCCGACAAGGGGTTGAGCACGGCAGACAAGGCACGCCCGTCCTGTTCCAGTTGCTGCATCAGTTTGGTCATGGCCATGACCTCGGAGGCGCCCGGCAGCGGGCTGCCCTCCAGCCGCGAGAGCGTCAGCAGATCACTGACCAGGGTCTGCATCCGGCCCGCCTGCTGCGCCATCAAGGCCAGATAGCGCTCGCGCTCGCCTTCGTCCAGCGGCAAGGTTTGCAGCGTCTCGACAAAGCCGGCCAGAACCGTCAGCGGCGTGCGGATTTCATGCGAAACATTGGCGACAAAATCCCGCCGCATGGCCTCGGCCTGCTCCACCGCGGTGATGTCGCGTGACAGCAGCAACAGCCGCCCCTCGCCGTAGGGATGCAAGTGAACCGACAGCTTGACCGGCCGCGCGGGCGTGTTTTCCCGGCCCGGCATGACGAGTTCACTGCGGTAGTCCTGGCCGGCAAAATAGGCCGCAAAACCGGGGTCACGCACCAGATTGCCCAGATGCTGGAGCAGATCGCGCTCGCTTTCCAGGCCGAAATGCGTGGCAGCCATCTGGTTGAACCATTCGATCTGCCCCTGTGCATCGAGCAGCACCACGCCGTTGGGGGAGGCCTGAAACGCCGCCAGAAAATCCTGCAACCGCTGCCGGCTCTCACGCGCCACCTGGTCCCGGCTTCGAATCAGGCGCCGGACCCGATCCGACACTTCGCCCCACAAACCGGTGCGCATCGCCACATCGGAAACATCACCCACCCGCAGCCAGCGCAACAAGCGCATGCCGCGGGATGAATCCAGCAGGAAATAGCCCACGCCACCCAGCACAACGCCGGCCAGAATGCCTTCGAGTTGACTGGTCGCGGCGTGCGTCGACGAGGTCGCATACCAACCGGCGATGGCACCCGATAGCTGGCAAGCGATAAAGGAGAGGATTCGCCAGAACATGCTCAGGCCGACGCGGGCTGTGCCGTCAGCCGGTAGCCTGCGCCACGCACGGTTTCTATCATCGAGCCCGCGCTGGTGCCCAGCGACTCGCGCAGACGTTTGACATGCACGTCAACCGTGCGCTCTTCAATGAACACATGATCGCCCCAAACCTTGTCCAGCAGCTGCGCGCGGCTGTGCACGCGCTCGGCGTGATTCATCAGGTAGTGCAGCAGCTTGAATTCGGTCGGGCCGAGTTTGAGCATCTGCTCGTTGAAGGTCACGCGGTAGGTGGACGCGTCCAGCGACAGGGCGCCGATGGATACCACACCGCCGACATGCTCGGGTGCGCGCCGGCGCAGCACGGCACGCACGCGGGCCAGCAGTTCCTTGGTGGAAAACGGCTTCGCGATGTAATCGTCGGCGCCGGCATCCAGACCGGCGACCCGATCCGCCTCATCACCACGGGCGGTCAGCATGATGATCGGCACGGCCTTGGTGCGGGGGTTGGCGCGCCAGCGTTTGGCCAGCACCAGACCGCTCTCGCCGGGCAGCATCCAGTCCAGCAGGATCACGTCGGGCAGCACGGCATCGAGCTCACACTGCGCCGATGCGCTATCCATTGCCCATCTGGCGCGAAACCCGTTGTGGCGCAGGTTGACGGCGATCAACTCGGCAATCGCCGACTCATCCTCGACAATCAGGACGCCGGGCTGGTTTCTCATTTCAGCACCGATTCAATCTGCTCCATCGAGGTGTGCCGAATGTCAGCGCCCTTGACGACATAGATGATGAACTCGGCAATGTTCTTGGCGTGGTCGCCAATGCGCTCGATCGCCTTGGCCAGAAAAAGCAGGTCCAGGCTCGGCGAAATCATGCGCGGGTCTTCCATCATGTAGGTAATGAGCTTGCGTACGAAGCCGTTGAATTCCTGGTCGATCAAGTCGTCTTCCTTGAGTATCGACACCGCCGCCGCGGTATCCAGGCGCGCAAAGGCATCGAGCGCTTTTCGCAGCAGGCCCGAGGCCATATCCGCCGCCACCCTCAATTCGTTGGACGGCAAGGAACGCGGCGTTCCGCTCTTGATGATCGAGCGCACCATGCGTGCAATTTTCTCGGCCTCGTCGCCGACCCGCTCCAGATTGGCGGTGGTCTTGGAAATGGCAATCAGCAGGCGCAGGTCGCGTGCCGTGGGCTGACGCCGCGCAATGATGCTCGATAGCTCGCGGTCGATGTCCACTTCCATGGCGTTGACGCGCGGCTCGGTGGCCGTGACTTCATTCGCCACCTCGGCGCTGAATTGGGACAGGGCATAGATGGCCTGATGAATCTGCGACTCGACCAGGCCGCCCATTTCCATGACGCGGCCTGAGACGGCACTGAGTTCGCTGTCGAACTGGGTGGAGAGATGTTTTTCGGGCATGGTGTTTCCGCCTTGTTGGGTTAGTTGGGGACAGCGCTTGCCGGCTCTGCGTCGCTGTGGCCGGTCCCGCAAGTTCTCGGGTTCATCCGAATCTGCCGGTAATGTAGTCTTCGGTTTCCTTGCGCGTGGGCTTGAAGAACATTTGCTCGGTTGAGCCGAACTCCATCAAATCTCCCAGGTACATGTACGCCGTGTAGTCGCTGCAGCGCGCCGCCTGCTGCATGTTGTGGGTCACGATGACCACCGTGTAGTCGCTCTTGAGCTCGGTGATCAGCTCCTCGATCTTGGCGGTCGAGATCGGGTCCAGCGCCGAGCAGGGCTCATCGAGCAGCAGGACTTCGGGTTTGATGGCAATGCCGCGCGCAATGCACAGACGCTGCTGTTGCCCACCGGACAGACTGGAGCCGCTCTGGTGGAGCTTGTCCTTGACTTCAGTCCACAGGGCGGCTTTGCGCAGGGCCCACTCGACGCGCTCTTCCATGTCGCTGGTATTGAGCGAATCAAAGAGTTTGACGCCAAACGCGATATTGTCAAAGATCGACATCGGGAACGGTGTCGGTTTCTGGAACACCATGCCGACCTTGGCACGCAGCAGGGCAACGTCTTTTTTGCTGGTCAGCAGATTTTCACCATCCAGCCATATTTCACCGTCGGCGCGCTGCTCCGGGTAGAGCTCGAACATGCGATTGAAGACGCGCAGCAGCGTTGACTTGCCGCAGCCGGACGGGCCAATAAACGCCGTCACTTTATTCTCCGGAATTTCCAGGTTGATGTTTTTGAGGGCGTGGAATTTGCCGTAGTAAAAATCAAGATTCCTGACGGAAATCTTCGGCGCCGCGCTGGTGGCGAAAGCAGTATTCATCTTGGATCTTTTCTTAGGTCTTGCTGCGGGTCAGCATCCGGGCCAGTATGTTGAGCCCCAGCACCGCCATCGTGATCAGGAACACGCCTGCCCACGCCAGTTTTTGCCAGTTCTCATACGGACTCATGGCGAACTTGAAAATCGTCACCGGCAGACTCGCCATCGGCTCACTCAGGCTGGAGGTCCAGAACTGATTCGACAGGGCGGTGAACAGCAGAGGCGCCGTTTCACCCGCGATGCGCGCCACGGCCAGCAAGATGCCGGTCACGACCCCGGCACGGGCCGCCTTTAAAGTGATGCTGATGATGACCTTCCATTTCGGCGCGCCCAAGGCATAAGCCGCCTCGCGCAAACCGGCCGGCACCAGCTGCAGCATGTTCTCGGTGGTGCGGATCACCACCGGGATGACGATCAGCGCCAGTGCCGCGATGCCTGCGTAACCGGAGAAGGATTTGAAGCGCGTCACAACCACGGCGTAGACAAACAGACCGATCACAATGCTCGGTGCCGAGAGCAGGATGTCGTTGACAAAGCGCGTCACCTGAGCGAGCCAGCCGCTGGTATCGAACTCGGCCAGATAGATACCGGCCATGACGCCAATCGGCGTGCCCACCAGCGTGGCCAGCAACACCATCAGAAACGAGCCGTACATGGCATTGGCCAGACCGCCCGCATCATTGGGTGGTGGCGTCATCTGGGTCAGGGTGGTGAGGTTCAGGCCACCCACGCCGAGCCGGACGGTTTCGAACAGGATCCAGAACAGCCAGAACAGACCAAAGGCCATGGCCAGCAAAGACAGCGTGAGCGCAACGCGATTGACAAATTTGCGTTGTGCATAGCGGGCCAGGCGCCCCTGCTCCAGGGCGGCAGCCTGCAGCAACAAATCGCCGGTACTCATGTCTTGGCTCCTTCTCTCTTCTGGAGCTGTGACAGCAGCAGCTTGGACAGCGACAGCACCACGAAGGTGATGAAAAACAGCACCAGACCCAGGTACATCAGCGAGGCCTGATGCAGCCCTTCGCCGGCCTCGGCGAACTCGTTGGCCAGCGCCGAGGTGATGCTGTTGGCTGCCTGGAACAGGCTCAGGGAGTCGAGCTGGTTGAAGTTGCCGATGACAAAGGTGACTGCCATGGTCTCGCCAATGGCACGGCCGAGACCCAGCATGATGCCGCCGATGACCCCGGCCTTGGTATAGGGCAGCACCACGCTGGAGACGACTTCCCAGGTGGTGGCGCCCAGCCCGTAGGCCGACTCCTTGAGCAGGGTCGGTGTGACCTCAAACACATCGCGCATGACGGCCGCGATGAACGGAATGATCATGATCGCCAGAATGATGCCGGCGGACAAAATGCCGATACCCACCGGCGGGCCGGAAAAAAAGGCGCCTGCATAAGGCACACCTTTGAACAGTGTCTGCAAGGGCTGCTGCACGTAGGTCGCCAGCACCGGGCTGAACACCAGCAGGCCCCACATGCCGTAAACAATCGATGGAATCGCCGCCAATAATTCAATGGCGGTGCCCAGGGGGCGCTTGAGCCACGCTGGCGCGAGTTCGGTCAGGAACAGGGCAATGCCAAAACTCACCGGCACGGCAATGATCAAGGCTATCAGGGATGTCATCAAGGTGCCGTAGATCATCACCAGGCCGCCAAACTCCTCCTTGACCGGGTCCCAGGTGGTGTGCGTCAGAAAGCCCAGACCGTACTTGCTGATGGCCGGCCAGGCGCTGATCGTCAGCGATACCAGAATGGCCAGCAGCATGCCCAGCGTAAACAGCGCCGCCGCTTTCGCCAGCCAGCCAAAAATGCGGTCCGCCATCGGCCCGGAACGGGCCACTTTAGGCGCTGAGGGAAGGGTCATGACACGTCCGGAAGGTAGTGCAGATGAGTTAAAGGACATCTCGGTTGCCGGAAGTGTAGAGGACACGCGCGACTCCTTGAAATGCAGCCGCGCTGTTGGCTGCGGTTTTACTTGAACGCGACCGGCTTGCCCGACGCGTCCTTGATCTCAGCCCAGGCCTTTTGAATATTCCCGACGACCGACTCAGGCATCGGCACATAGTCCAGATCAACTGATGTCTTGTCGCCGTTCTTGTAGGCCCAGGCGAAGAACTTCAGCGTTGCGCTGGCATTGGCGGGCTTGTCCTGCAGCTTGTGCATCAGAATGAAGGTCGCACCGGAGATTGGCCAGGAGTCCTTGCCAGGCTGGTTGGTCAGAATTTGATAAAAGCTCTTGCTCCAGTCGGCACCCGCCGCTGCCGCCTTGAAAGTGGCTTCATCGGGCTTCACAAAATTGCCACCCGCGTTTTGCATCAGGGTGTAGGTCATCTTGTTTTGCTTGGCGTAAGAGTACTCGACGTAGCCAATCGAGTTGGGCAGACGGCCGACAAAAGCGGAAACCCCTTCGTTACCCTTGCCACCGGCGCCGACCGGCCAGTTCACCGCCGTGCCTTCGCCCACTTTGGCTTTCCACTCGGCATTCACCTTGCTCAGGTAGTTGGTGAAGATGAAAGTCGTGCCGGAACCATCGGCGCGGCGCACCTGGGCGATGTCAGCATCGGGCAGGGGCAGGGACGGATTCAGCGCCTTCAGGGCCGGGTCGTTCCACTTGGCAATTTTCCCCAGGAAAATGTCACCCAGCACCTGACCGTTGAGTTTGAGTTGGCCGGGGTTGATGCCCTTGACATTGATGACCGGCACCACGCCGCCCATGACGGTGGGGAACTGCATCTGGCCTTTCTTGGCCAGCACCTCATCCGTCTGGGGCATGTCGGAGGCACCAAAATCGACCGTCTTGGAGTCGATCTGCTTGATACCCGCACCGGAGCCGACCGACTGGTAATTGATCTTGACACCGGTGGCCTTGTTGTAGTCGGCCGCCCATTTGGCGTACAGGGGTGCCGGGAAGGAAGCACCGGCGCCGGTGATTTCCTGCGCGCCAGCCAGACCGGCATAAGACATGGAGGCCACGCCTGCCATGCCGATCAGGGCAATCTTGAAATTGGTTTTCATCGGGATACCTTTTAGGTTGAGTGAGATCGGAATACCCGCTGAATATAAGTAGCTTGTGTGACAGAAGTGTGACAATTTTCAAACCGGCAACAGGTCTGGCAAACAAAACCGCTGGAAACGCAAATCCGGAACTTCCCAGGTCGTTTTGGGCAATACTCTGGCTGTTTGCGATTTGCCGGTCGGGGTCGAGCAATCGCTACTCCCGTCCTTACCGAGGGTCGCCCATGTTGACTGACAACCCAAATTCCTATCTGGAGATATTGCTTCGGCTTGGTTGTGCGTTGCTTGCAGGGATCGTGCTCGGACTGAACCGCTGGTTGCACCACAAGTCAGCGGGCATTCGCACCCATTCCCTGGTTGCACTGGGTGCCGCGCTGGTCATGCTGCTGGTCGGGAGCTTTCCTGGCGCCGATGCCCAGGCCCAGAGTCGGGTACTCCAGGGCCTGATCACCGGCATCGGTTTCCTGGGTGCCGGTGTCATTATTCATCAGGAGCAATCCCAGACCATCCACGGCTTGACCACCGCCGCCAGCGTCTGGGCTTGCGCCATCCTCGGAGCCACCTTTGGCTCAGGTTTCTATGTGCTTGGCCTGTGCGCGATGTCAGCCATCTTTTTGATCCTGATCGTGGGCGGGCCGCTTGAGCATCTCACCCGAACCTGCCTGGGCTTGCGCCGGGAGTCCGAGGTATCCGAATCGCCGAAAGATCATTCCGGGAATGGCGACAGCAGCTAGCGATGGCTTCCCAGCTTGAAGCGGCGCCCCAGCTTTCCCTCTACAGCCGATGAAATCAAACAGTCTCACTCGTCGTTCAAAGGAAGTCGAGCTCAAGCTCGCCTTGCCAGACTCTGATCCGGCGCGCCTGGCTAAGCGTCTGGCTCAAACACCCTTGTTGGCGCGTCGCAAGCCGAATCAACTGCATTTGCATAACGTCTATTTCGATACCCCTGAGCAGGTGCTGCGACAGGCGGGCGTTGCGTTGCGAATACGGCGCGTCGGTAGCAATGCGAAGCCGCAGTGGCTGCAGACCCTCAAAGTCGGTAGCCGTATTGATTCAGCGCTGAGCCAGCGTGGCGAGTGGGAGGTACCGGTGTCCAGGGGTGAGCTCGATTGGCAGGCTCTCCAAGCGTCCCCATGGCAGACTATCGACCCCGACGGCAGCCTGTTTCAGGCACTGACGCCGATCTTCTCGACCGAATTCGAGCGAACCCTGTGGGTGGTTCGCAAGCGCGATGGCAACGTGGTTGAAGTGGCGCTGGACCATGGACAGATCACAGCGAGTGGCACGAGTGCCCCCCTTTTCGAGCTGGAGCTTGAACTGCTGGCCGGGCCCCCGGCAGCCTTGTTCGACTGCGCCCGGCAGCTGGCCCGCACAATTGCCATATTGCCATCGAATGTGAGCAAGGCGGAGCGTGGCTACACCCTGGCTCACGGCTGCCTTGACAAACCGCTGCGCGCCCAGCCGCCCAGGCTGACTTCCAAACTGCACTTGTCCGAGGCAACGCAGCGCGTGCTGCGTGAAATGTTTTGCCAGTTCACCACCAACCTTGGCCTGCTGTGCACCTCGGACAACCCGGAGGTGGTGCACCAGGCCCGGATCGGCTGGCGTCGCTTCAAAAGCGCGTTGCGACTTTTCAAGATAAGCCTTGTGGGCAACGAGATTCCGTCCTGGCAGCCGCTAAAGGCGCTTCTCGATCTTTTGGGTGAGGTGCGCAATTTCGACGTTGTTTGCACCGAAACGCTGCCGCAACTCGCAGCCGCCTACGCAGCGGGAGACGGCCGGCGGGCACAAGCATGGCGGGAGATGGAACAGGCGCTGACACAGGTCTCAGTCCGCCGACGCGAGGCCGCGCGCAAGGCGCTGCGGCAACCCGCCGTCGGGGCAACTTTGCTTGAGTTCACTCAATGGCTCGAAGGACTGTCAACTTTGCCGGGGCCAGGCGAGATGGCGCCCGAAGCAAAAGGATCCCTGCGTGACTGGGCCAGGCAGCGAATCGTGCGCTTGCATGATCAGTTGCAGCGCGCCCTGAGTGAAACCGGCGATCCGGACAGCCAGCACCATGCCCGCATCATTGCCAAACGAATGCGCTACAGCATCGAGGCGCTACAGGCCCTGCTGCCAAGAAAGCGCACGCAACGCTGGCATGAACAAGCGACTGAGCTTCAACTGAGCATTGGGGCCACGCGCGATGTCCGGCAGGCCCTCGCACTGCTGGCCAAGCTGAAAATCGAATCCGGAATAGAGGATTTCTTGCGCGGTGTTGCTGTTGGGCGGGAACGATGAAATAGCAGATTGGGTTGGCAAGGCGCCGGCTCAAAACTTCATTTCGTAGTCAATCGTGATCGGCGCATGGTCGGAAAATTTTTCGTCCTTGTAAATGGCCTCTCGGTGCGCCAATGCCGCTAACGCCGGCGTTGCCAGGTGGTAATCCAGCCGCCATCCCACATTCTTGGCATAGGCCTGGCCACGATTGCTCCACCAGGTGTAGGCCTCCTCCGTGGCCTCGGGTTGTAGCTGCCGATAGACATCCACCAGGCCCGCCTCGCTCAGCAACCGGGTCATCCAGGCGCGCTCTTCAGGCAAAAAGCCGGAATTCTTGCGATTGCCCTTCCAGTTTTTCAAGTCAATTTCCTTGTGCGCAATATTCACGTCACCACACAAGATGAATTCGCGCCCGGTCTTGAGGCGCGCCAGGTGCGCATAGAACTCTTCCAGAAAACGAAACTTGGCCTGCTGACGTTCCTCGCCCGACGATCCACTGGGGAAATAGCAGCTGATGATGGAGCGTTTGGCACTCGGCGTGTCAAAGCGCAGTTCCACGTAGCGGCCTTCGGCATCAAACTCGGGCGAGCCATAGCCCACCAGGACGTCACTCGGCGCATGTCGGGTATAAACCGCCACGCCCGAATAGCCTTTCTTTTCGGCAAAGTGAAAATGGCCCCGCATGTCGGCCAGGTGTTCAAACCGGCCCCGCACGTCATCGGCCTGCGCCTTGACTTCCTGCACACAAATACAATCAGGCCGGATTCTGGCCAGCCAGGCGTCCAGCCCTTTGCTGGTGGCCGAGCGGATGCCGTTGAGGTTCAGGCTGGTCAATTTAAACAAGGAAGTCTCCATGTCAGTTAGTGATGGCTATGGTACCGGACAAGCCGCGACGCGCGATGCGCTAGCCCAGGATTTTGTTCAGTTCGCGCTGGATTGTGGCGTACTGCGCTTTGGTGAATTCAAGACCAAAGCCGGCCGCATGAGCCCTTACTTTTTCAACGCCGGCCTGTTTGACGACGGCGCCAAACTGGGGCGGCTGGCGCAATTTTATGCGCAGCGGCTACTGCAAAGCGGCATTCAATTTGACATGATTTTCGGCCCTGCCTACAAGGGTATTCCGCTGGGCGCGGCGCTGGCGGTCGAACTGGCGCGCTTGGGGCACAACGTGCCGTTTGCCTACAACCGCAAGGAAACCAAGGACCATGGCGAAGGCGGTTCGCTGGTCGGCGCACCGCTCAAGGGACGGGTGCTTATTGTGGATGACGTGATGTCGGCCGGCACGGCGACCCGCGAGTCGATCGCCATCATCCAGGCGATGGGCGCCACGGCACACGCCGTCGTGATTGCGCTGGACCGGCAGGAAAAAGCGACTGAGAAACACGATGACACCTTGCTGGACCTGCCTTACAGCGCGGTCCAGTATGTGCGCGAACAACTGGGCCTGCAGGTTTGTGCAATTGCCAAACTGGCTGATTTAATGCAATATCTCCAAAAACACAGTGTGGGAGGATTGGCGGCCGACCATCAACGCGTTCTGGCTTATCGGCAGCGCTATGGCGTAGAAGAAAGTTAAACATGTTCAGAATGACCGGGTTCACTTCAAAGCACGCATTCGCGGGTCTGTTTTTGGCGAGCCAGTCCGTCATGTCGCTGGCCCAGACGCAGCAGGCACCGTCCGGCAGCACGCAGGGTATCTACACCTGCACCGATGCCAGGGGGCGCAAGTTGACCTCTGACCGGCCGATTGTCGAGTGCATTGACCGCGAACAGAAAGTGCTCAACCCCAGCGGCACCGTCAGGGCCAAAGTGGGGCCAACCTTGACGGCGCAGGAACGTGCCGATCTGGAGGCCAAACAAAAGGCCGAGCTGGAAGAGCAGGCACGCCTGAATGAAGAAAAACGCCGCGATCGCGCTCTGCTGACGCGCTACCCCAGCAAGGCTGTGCATGACATGGAACGCGCCGAGGCGCTAACCCAGATCGGAGTCGTGCGGCAAGCCGCAGTGCATCGGGTTGATGAATTGATGCGCCAGCGCACGACCGTCAATGAAGAGATGGAATTCTACAAAAAGGACCCGAACAAAGCACCCCCCTCGATCCGCCGCCAGGTTGATGAGGTCACCCAGAGTCTGGCGATACAGGCGCGCTTCATTGCCGATCAGGATGCGGAAATCAAGCGTGTCAACGCCCGCTTTGACGAGGAGCTGGTGCGTCTGAAGCAACTTTGGGCGCAGCATTCACCCACGCCCCGAACAGCTGCCAGTAAAGCGCGCTGACAGCTCATTTGTGCCGTATGGCAGGGCAACGATCAAGGACCTGCCCACCTTTGACGGCCCCCGGCTACCTCCCCAGCACTGAGCGCCGCCTTATCACGCCCATGCCGAACAAGCCCAGCATCCCCGCCAGCAGGATCACGCCCCACTCGGATAAGGTCGGGATGGCGGCGACTACCCCCTGCAAAACGATGGCAAAGGTCAGCGTTGCCTGAGGCGCGGCGCCGTAGCTGCCGTTGCCGGCCAGGTTGGCGACAATCGTACAAATACCCGCCGTCACTCCTGTAACCGTGCTGCCGGAAACCGTGCATACGCCTGGAGTGCTGCTGCTGTAAGTGACCACGTTGCCGGAAGCTCCAGCGGTGGCGCTCAGCGTGCCAGTACCGCCAACGATGACGGTCGGTGCCACGCCGAAAGCGATGGTCTGGCTACCCATTCCCACGTTGAAACTTTGCGTCAACTGCGGCGCTGCGTTGTAACTACCATTGCCGGCCTGATTGGCGGCAATCGTGCAGGTGCCCGCCGTGACACCGGTCACGATGCTGCCGGAGATCGTGCATACGCCGCTGGTGGCGCTGGTGAAGGTGACCGCATTGCCGGAAGCTCCACCGGTAGCGCTCACCGTGCCCGTACCGCCAACGATGACCGTCGGTGCCACGCCGAAGCTGATGGCTTGATTACCTAAGCCCACGCTGAAACTTTGCATCACCTGCGGCGCAGCGTTGTAACTGCCATTGCCGGCCTGATTGGCGGCAATCGTGCAGGTACCCCCGGTCACAGCCGTTACGACGCTGCCGGAGATCGTGCAAACGCCGGTGGTGCTGCTGGTGAAGGTGACCGCATTGCCGGAGGCACCGCCGGTAGCGCTGACCGTGCCTGTGCCACCAACGATGACCGTCGGCGCCGCGCCAAAGCTGATGGTCTGGCTGGCAGGGCCGGCACTGCCGACATTGAAACTTTGCGTCGCCTGCGCTGCGGCGTTGTAGTTGCCGTTGCCGGCCTGGTCGGCGGCAATCGTGCAAGTGCCTGTGGCCACCCCGGTCACGGTGCTGCCGGAGACCGTGCAAACACCTGTGGTGGCGCTGGTGAAGGTGACCGCATTGCCGGAGGCACCGCCGCTGGCGCTGACCGTGCCGGTACCACCCACCACGACCGCCGGCGCCGCGCCGAACGCGATGGTTTGACCAGCCTTTGCCACGCCGAAAGTCTGCGTCGCCTGCGGCGCCGCGTTGTAGCTGGCATTGCCGGCCTGGTCGGCGGCGATCGTGCAAGTACCCACGGTCACAGCCGTCACGACGCCGCCTGAGATCGTGCAGACGCCGGTGGTGGCGCTGGTGAAGGTGACCGCATTGCCGGAAGCACCGCCGCTGGCGCTCACCACCCCGGTGCCGCCAAAGACCAGCGTCGGCGCCGTGCCGAAGGTGATGGTCTGGTTGGTCTTCAACAAGACGGGATAGGAGTCCATCGGTTGGCCGCCGCGTACCAGCCGAACTACCCCATTGCCACCGCCACCACCGTTGACTGAGGATGCGCCGTTGCTGAACTCCACCATCCAGCGGAAGTTTGGTGGGGGAGGGAACGCATAAATAGTACTAGTCCAGGTGTCACCGACAGCCGTGTTGGGGAATACCGTCTCGTTGACGCTGGGACTGGCACAAGCGGTCTCGACGATCGATTGCAGCTCTTTTTTATTCGGCAGGCGCCAGTCGTTATAGCCGGCGAAAGGCGTGGCGGTAGTGTTCTGAGCCTGGCTCCATGAGGTAAAGGCAGGCCCTCCGCCAGCACAGCTTTCGCCCCAGCGTCCTTCCAGGCACTGCTTCCACATCAAACCGGTCTTGAGATGAGTAACAGTACCGTTCCCATTCAAGGTGAAATCCGACGTCGGTGTGGAGACGGGAGCGTTGGCCAGACAGGTGGAGGCGGCATGGGCAACTGGCGTCCCGGCGAGAACCGCGAACAAAAATGCGAAGGAGAGTGAAATGCGTTTAGTTTGCATGATGGGTCTCAGGAATAACTGCGGTGAGTGAACGTTGAAGGTTTGATCTCTCTCGCCAGCGCGCGATGAGCGCATGGATTGGGCAGGTCGACTCACTGCACGCCACGCACGAGCAGAACGTAGATGTTCCAGGACTTGGCGCTGAGCGTTCCGGTTCGGCCAGTGCCGAAATCCACGGACCATGCATATCTGCCCAGCATGGGCGGACTCGCGATGGTGTTGGCGGTCCAGTACGGTTTGTGCAGCGTATTGGGGAAATAGGTGGTATCCACGGTGGCGCTGCCCACCAGGGCACTTAAATCCACCACGGATTGCAGTTCCCGCAGGCTGGGCAGGCGCCAGTCGCTGTAGCCGCACAGCGCGGCCGCGTTGACGGCGGCGACAAAGGATTGCGTGTCGCAGTTGCTGCCGGTGCAGGTTCCGCCATTGGCCGTGCCCTGATAACCGCCGTTGCTGGCTGCATCCGTGGAGTACCAGTTGTAGCTGTTGAGGCTGGAGCGCAAACCGCTGGTGGTTTTGACTTCCCAGGTCAGACCGGTGATGTTGTCTTGGGTGCAAGCCCAGTCGGTGGCGGCAACGCCCAGCGCCGCCCCGGCGGCCAGCACCGAGCCGTTGTTGGCGATCTTGCTGAAGTCGAAGGCTTTGACGCCGGCGCCGGTTTTGGTCAGCACGCCGGCCACGTTGGCGGCATCGCGCCCGTAGTGCCCGTCATCTCTGGCGGCGGCGCAGGTGGTTGCCACCGCGTTGCTGTCATAGCACAGCGTCTGGCCGGTATCGTTCAGGGGAACGACAGTGGCGGCATGGGCGGCAGCGCCGGCCGTGAACAGCAAGGCGAACAGCAGCTTGCGCGAAATCCATGCGGCAGCGCTTCTTCCTGGGCGTTGAGAGAGTCCGGGTTTCGAATATTCCATGGCTTTGCGCTCCAAAACAAGATTGATTGACGGCGGTATGTCAGGTCGTTCATCGGACATGAACGACCTGGCCCACTGAAAAGTGGGCCAGTCTTGTTGCTACGCAGATTTGCGGAGCCAAAGGGCTCACGCCACGGAAGAAAGTTTCTTAAGGCTTCAGAATGGCACAGCGCGCCACCTGGGCTTGCGCCTGCTTCTGGTCGGCTGCATATTCGAGGTTCAGGCGGAAATGCTCCGCCAGATACTTGAAGCTGGCAGCGGCTTCGCTCGCCCAACGACATTGCAAAGCGTTCTTCCGCAACTTGCTTGCCGAACCGAGCAGGGACGCCTGGGCGCGCAAGCGTGCCGCGTCGGCCTGGGTTTCGGTGTTGGCGGCGTCCAGGCGCAGCAGCGCATCCATGTTTCGCACGCCGGAGCCGGCTTCCTCGATCGCCTTGTCGGGGAGCCCCATGCGCTGTAGTACGCGAGCTTTGACGATCTGTCCGTTGGCCTTGCTCTGCAGGATGCGCTGTTTTTCCTCGGCCGTGGCTTTTGGCTCTTGCGCCATGACGCGACGCAGGAATTCGTCCACCAGATGCAGCGCTTTTTCCGATTGCCCCTGCAACAGCCAGGCTTCGGCGACGCAGCGCTCCAATCCGTCCTCCTGCAAACGCTGTTCGTGGTCGCTGGCATGGCTTGCCGGTGTGGCCCGCATGGCCGCCTGTGCCTCAGTGCAGGCGGCCAGCGCCGCTTGACCATTTCCCTGCACCAGCAGGGACTCGCCCAGAGTCCAGGCAATGCCGACAAAATCACGCCGCGCCCGTTCATTTTGAGCGTCGCCGCGCATTTGCTTGCGCGCCGTATCAACGCCTTCGGCCAGCGCGTCAATGCCCTCTGCCGCGTGTCCGGTGTGCAGCAGCGCATACCCCAGCAGCGACCTGGCGATGCATGCAAAGCGGCTGAAAGTCGGGTTCTGCGGCTCTTTCGCCAGCAGCGCGGACATCAAGGCATGGTTTCGGCGCGCCAGGCTGACACCTTCTTCCAGTTGCCCCGCCATCAGGGAGCCTCGTAACAAACGCGCCAGCGCACTACTCAGCAGGGTCGCATTGGCAGTCTCGTCAGGCTGCAGGCGTCGCAGTTCATCGGCGCAGGCCACCGCTTCACGCAGCACCACCAGCGCATCGGCAAGGCGCCCCAGACTGGGCGACTGCTCCATGGAGTAGAGGCCATCGGCCTGCGCTATTCTCAGATTGCAGCCCAGGCGACGGGACTTCATGTCTTTGGGATCGAGCGCAATCGCCTGCTTGATCAGGTCGCTACCCACGGCAGCGCTTTCGGTCGAGGCCTTGGCTTGAATCAGACCGCTCCATGGCTTACGGCGTTTTTTCAGACCAAAAGGCTCATGCCCCTGGCAGACAGGGAAAATTCAGTGTCTTGGAAGGGAAAGCGTGCCTAGCCGCTCAAGCTGGCGGCTGAGCTGCCAGCCAACGCCCTTCCGGACGGGCACGGTCTGGCAGCACGCGGCGCTCAGCCAGGGGCACCAGCAGCGAGCGTGCGCGAGACACCAGCTCCGCGTGCATAGAGCGAGCAGGGCCGTCGGCACCGTAGTTCAACTTCGCCAACAGCACCAGATACTCACTGGCGATCAACTGCTCAACGACGTCGCGCGGATCCCGGCTGGAGCGCATCGCGTCCAGCGCGGCCATCGCCTGGCGAGCGGCGCTGCGCGCCAGGTCCGGGTGACCATCTAGCACAGCCACTGCCGCCTGTGCCGTGCGCACTGCAGCCAGCAACTCCGAATCCCCTGGTGTGTGCTCAAGCTCCGACACCAGTCTCCCCGCCTCCAGCAATGCCAGCAACCGAGCCATGCCGGCATCCGCACGGTCGCGGCGTCGTAGCTGGGCCCAACCCATCACCTGAACGGCATCCAGTCCCGCGCGCTCAACCTGCACATCTTCTACAGGCCGGTCTCGCGCCGTGGTGGCCAACACGCGGTCGATGCGCTCGTACAGCGCTGGCATGCGGGCCTGAGCGCCGACGCGCAGCAACTGATAGAGCAGGTTGCGCGCCGCCACCAGATACTCGGCTCGGAAGCGCTGGTTCGTCGGATCGTCACGCAGATCGGCCTCGGCACGCTCCATGGCGGTCCATCCATGGCGCTCGGCATCCTCCTCAGCACCCGAGCGCGTGTAGATCAGTTGCAGGTGAACCTGCGCGCTGGTCACCATCATGGTCCGCTGCACGGCCCCGCCCGGCAAGGCAAACACTTTTTCGGCGGCTTCCCACGCCAGTCGCTCCTCTTCAGCCGAGGCCTCCAACCGCCCCAGGATGCCTTGCAACCCGGCATGCGTATGCAGCGCGTATGAGCGCAGCTTCCAGGCCCGAAAATGGCCAGGAGCGAATCCAACCAGGCGCGCGGTGCAATCCAGTGCCCGCTCTGCTTCGGTCATGGCCTGATCAAGTTGATTCAACCCATGGTCACGTTCAACCAAGTAGTGGTGCGACGACAGTTCGATCTGTGCGGCACATTCGAAGGCCCTGGACTTGATGTCGGTTGGCCGCAGGGCAGCGACACGGCGTGCATGGTGGGCCACACGCCGCATCAGCGCCATGGCGTCTTCGAGGTGGTGACGCTCGCGTTCAATCGACGACAAGCCTTCCAGCGCAGACACCATGGCCGACTGCCAGTCGGCGTTGCCCTCCTGGCTGGGCGACAACGGCTCCAGGAGTGCCAGCGCCTGGCGATAGTGATCACGCCCGGCGTCAAGTTCGCCCACATTGTCGGTGTAGGCGTGACCTTCGAGTTTGGCCAGCCCGTTCAACGCTTGCGCCAGATCGATGCGCTCGGCGTCGGTCTGATCCGTGTATGCCGCTTGCCGCCCAAGGTAGTCGGCTGCCGTCTTGACCAATACCTTGCGGGCTTGCGTGGCACCGTTGCGCAAGCCATCGTTGACCTCAAAGATCATCACGTTGGCCAAGCGGCGCACGTCGGCCAGATGACGCTGCGACGCGTCTCGCGCCAGCCGGGCCTCGCGCGCCTGCCACGCCGACACACCCACTCCAGCCACCAGCGAGACAAACAGCAGCGCAGCCAGGGCCACCGGCACCGTATGGCGCCGCACGAAGCGGCCTGCGACATAGTGCCAGTTGGCGGTGCGCGCCGTCACCGGTCGACCGTCCAGGAAGGCTTGCACATCGGCCGCCAGTGCGTCCACACTGGCGTAGCGACGTTCCACCGGCTTTTCCAGGGCCTTGAGCAGGATGTTGTCCAGGTCCCCCGCGAGGTGCTTGCGCGTGGCGAGCCAGTCCGGGTCATTGGTGAGATCGGCGGGCAGGGTGCTCGGGCAGGTAGGGGTTTCATCCAGCACGCTGCGCGCCGCCTGCGCCGGTGTCGTGGCATCGCGCCCGGTCGGCCGCACCCCGGTCAGCATTTGATACAGCAGCACACCCAGGCTGTAAATGTCGGTCGCAGTGCCCACCGGCTCGCCGCGAACCTGCTCGGGGCTGGCGTAGTTGGGTGTGAACGGGCGAGCTGTGCCGATCGAGCTGTTGCCGGCCGCTGCGCTGGCGCCATCGAGCGGGTCGAGTGCCCTGGCGATGCCGAAATCGAGCAACTTGACCTGGCCCTGCGTCGTTACCAGCACATTGCCGGGCTTGAGATCGCCGTGCACCAACAGGTTGCGGTGCGCGTAGGCCACTGCGTCCGTCAGTTGCAGAAAAAGTCCGAGTCGCTGTTCGAGGCTCAAGCCCCGCACCGCCTCATCGATCGGCGTGCCATCGACGAACTCCATCACAAAGTAAGGCAGGCCGTCGTTGCTCAGGCCGGCGTCGAGCAGCGTCGCGATGTGGGGGTGGTTCAGGCGCGCCAAGGCCTGACGCTCGTGCGCGAAGCGCTGCAACACCGCTACGCTGTCCATGCCGCGCTTGAGCAGTTTGATGGCCGCACGGCCCTCAAAGCTGCCATCCGCGCGCCGCGCCTCGAAGACGTCGCCCATCCCGCCAGCCCCGAGCGCACGCACGATCTGCCAGGGCCCGAGTGCTTGCCCGCTGCGATCGGCCCGGCCCAGCAGGTCGATGGCGGCGGGCGCGCTCAGAAAGCCGGCATTGGCATCGCCGGTTTGGTCCGGGCTGTAAGCCAGCAAAGACCTGACCTCGGCACGGATCGCCTCGTCTACCTCGGCGGCGGCAATGAACGCCTCTCGCGCCGGGCCCGGCAGTTCAAGCGCCTGCTCGTACAAGCGCTTGACGGCCGGCCAGGCTGACGACGACGCGGCCAACGATGGGTCTGCTGGTTGCAAATCTGGCTTTGAAATAGGCATGTCGGAGATTGTCGTGGAGTCCTTGGCAAGCTTACGGCGTCTTTCCGCACCCAAAGGCTCACCAGCCCAATTTTTGGTCAAAATAGGGTCAGACCTGCCCCCCGAACACCGGCCCGGTACCAACCCGGCGGGGGGTGGCGAGGAGCGTATCGCGCGGGCGACCGTGGTATCGTTGCCTGATGCAGGATAGCCCCCAAGACATCACCCATTGGCTCAATGCGCTGGAGTCTGGCGCTGAGCCGCATGCGCCTGCCGTAAGCAACGAGTTGTTCACCTGGTTGTATGAGGACCTGTATCGCGTGGCGCACAACCACATGCGCAAGGAACATCCGGGGCACACCCTGAGCGCCACCGCGTTGACGCACGAATCCTGGTTCCGGATGAACGAGCAGACCAGAACCCGGTGGGCCAACCGCTCACACTTTCTGGCCGTTGCCTCGACCGTCATGCGGCGCATCCTGGTGCGCCATGCCGCCGCCAAGCGCGCTGACAAGCGCGACGCGATCCTGGCGTCTTTGACACTCGCGGAAAACCTGCCCACGGCTGCACTGGACCGGGATGTGGTGGCGGTTCACGAAGCCTTGCTGGCTTTCGAGGCAGTCGACGCCCGCGCCGCCCGTGTGGTTGAGCTCAAGTTCTTCGGTGGCATGGAGAACAGCGAGATCGCCGAGGCGCTCGACATTTCCGTCGCGACCGTCAAACGCGAATGGAATCTGGCACGCGCCTGGCTGCTGCGTGAACTAGCCGCGTAAGGCGTGTTGCAGTAAGCCGATAAAGAGCGGCGTTTTGGTTCGGTTCAACCCAGTTTTTTGCGCAGCAGTTCGTTGACTTGCTGCGGATTCGCCTTGCCCTGGCTGCCCTTCATGATCTGACCCACCAGGGCGTTAAGCGCCTTCGCGTTGCCTGCCCTGTACTGCTCCACGTTCTTCGGGTTGGCGGCAATCACCTCGTCGATGATTTTTGCCAGCGCGCCTGAGTCGTTCATTTGCTTGAGGCCCTTGGCTTCGATGATGGAATCAACGTAAGCCAGCGCAGTGGCGAACATCGTCCCCGGCGCATGGGTTAGCTCGATGAACACAGTCTTACCAGCTGTACTTGAAATTGTGCTGTCATCAATACGGACTATCAAGGCGGCCAAGTTACGTGCTGGGACGAACTCGGTGAACTGCTCGAACGTGTAGTCTTCAACTGCATTCAACCATTTCGACACTTCGCCCATGATCCAGTTGCTCACCAACTTCGGTTGCCCGCAGGCTTTCGCGGCAGCTTCGAAATAGGCGGCCATCGCCCGACTCTGGGTCAAAGCGCTGGCGTCATATTCAGACAGTCCGTAGTCGGTCACAAAACGCTGCGCCATCACGCGCGGTAACTCGGTCATCCCGGCGCGCACGCGCTGCACCCAGTCATCGGCAATCACCAGCGGCGGCAGATCCGGGTCCGGGAAATAGCGGTAATCGGCCGCGTCTTCCTTGCTGCGCATGGCCCGTGTTTCACCAGTATCCGGGTTGAACAGCACTGTGGCCTGATGGATCGCATGGCCGTCCTCGATCTGCTCGATCTGCCATCGCACCTCATAGTCAATCGCCTGCTGCATGAACTTGAAGCTGTTCAGGTTCTTGATCTCGCGGCGCGTGCCCAAAGGCTCGCCGGGCTTGCGCACCGAGACATTGGCGTCGCAGCGAAAGCTGCCTTCCTGCATGTTGCCGTCGCAAATGCCGATCCAGGTCACGATCTTGTGCAACTCCTTGGCGTAGGCCACGGCCTCGGCGCTGGAGCGCATGTCAGGCTCGGTCACGATCTCCAGCAAAGGCGTGCCGGCGCGATTCAGGTCAATGCCGGTTTGTCCAATGAAGTCTTCGTGCAGCGACTTGCCGGCGTCTTCTTCCAGGTGGGCGCGCACCAGGCGCACCGATCTTTTTTCGTCGCCGAGATAGAACTCGACATTGCCGCCCTGCACCACCGGAATCTCGAACTGGCTGATCTGATAGCCCTTGGGCAAATCCGGGTAGAAGTAATTCTTGCGCGCAAAGATGCTGCGCGGTGCGATGTGTGCGCCAATCGCCAGACCAAACTGGATGGCGCGCTCCACCGCGCCCTTGTTCATCACCGGCAGCGTGCCGGGCAGCGCCAGATCCACGGCGCAGGCCTGGGTGTTGGGCTCGGCGCCGAAAGCGGTCGGGGCACGGCTGAAGATTTTCGATTGTGTGGACAGTTGGGCATGGGTCTCGAAGCCGATCACCACTTCATAGCCCATGACCAGCGCTGACTTGCTTGTGCTCATGTTCAAAATCCCTCCGGCTTGGCGGCATGCCAGTCGGTGGCCTGCTGGAAGCGGTGCGCCACATTCAGCAACTTCGCCTCCTGCAAATAATTGCCGATCAATTGCATGCCCACTGGCATATGACCTGCGCCAAAGCCCACCGGCAGACTCATGCCGGGCAAACCCGCCAGCGAGCCCGGCAAAGTGAAGATATCGGCCAGGTAGTTGGCCACCGGGTCGTCATTTTTTTCGCCCAGCTTCCAGGCAACGGTGGGTGCCACCGGTCCGGCGATCACGTCACACAGTTTGAACGCCTGCTGAAAGTCGTCGGCGATCATGCGACGGATCTTTTGCGCCTGCAGATAGTAAGCATCGTAATAGCCGTGCGACAGCACGTAGGCGCCAATCATGATGCGCCGTTTGACCTCGTCGCCAAAACCTTCGGCGCGGGTCTTTTTATACATGTCGGTCAAGTCGTCGTAATGCGCTGCCCGATGACCAAACTTGACGCCGTCAAAGCGGCTCAAGTTGCTTGACGCCTCGGCCGGGGCGATGATGTAGTAAACCGGAATCGACAACTCGGTGCGAGGCAGCGAAATCGGCACCAATTTGGCGCCCAGTTTTTCGTACTCCTTGAGAGCGGCATCCACTGCCGAGCACACGTCAGCCGCCAGGCCGGGGCCGAAGAATTCACCCGGCACACCAATGCGCAAACCCTCGATTGAATCGCCCAGTGAGCGGGTGAAATCTTCAGCCGGCACATCGAGCGACGTGGAGTCGCGGTCCGGATCCGGTCCGCACATGGCCGAGAGCAGCAGGGCGCAGTCCTGCGCCGTGCGCGCCAGCGGACCGGCCTGATCCAGGCTGGAGGCAAACGCCACCATGCCGTAGCGCGAGGCACGACCATAAGTCGGCTTGATCCCGGTGATGCCGCAAAACGAAGCCGGCTGGCGAATCGAGCCGCCGGTGTCCGTGCCGGTGGCAGCGGGTACCAGGCGCGCCGCGACTGCTGCCGCGCTGCCGCCGGACGAACCACCCGGTGTGCGTGTGATGTTCCACGGATTCTTGACATGGCCAAAGGCGGAGTTCTCGTTCGACGAGCCCATGGCAAACTCGTCGCAATTGAGCTTGCCCAAGGTCACAACACCCTGCTCGGCAAGCCGCGCGACCACCGTGGCATCAAACGGTGAGCGATAGCCGGCCAGCATTTTGGAGCCAGCCGTGGAGACGAAATCCCGGGTCACAAAAATATCCTTGTGCGCCACCGGGAGCCCCAGCAGGGCCGCCGCCGGACTTGCGCTGTTCGCCGCCAATGCCACATCGGCGGCGCGTGCCTGGGATAGCGTGACTTCTTCGTTGAAATCAAGAAATGCGCCGAGCGAGGCATGGGTGCGCGCACGCGCCAGAAAGTGCTGTGCCGTTTCAAGGGCCGAGACTTTTCGCTCGCGCAGCCGGGTGAGCAACTGGGCCACGGTGAGATCGTGAAGTTCAGCGTTGTCGCTTTTCATATTTTTGATATTTTGGTTTTTGCGGGACAGACCGAAGCGAAGCGTAGCGCCTGCTCCAACCAGTTATTACTCGATCACCTTGGGGACCAGAAACAGCCCGCGTTCCAGCGCCGGGGCATTGCGCTGATTCGCCTCACGCTGATTGGACTCGCTGACGCGGTCTTCACGCAGGCGCAAAGTGATGTCCTGAATCGTGGCCAGGGGGTGCGCCAAAGGCTCGATACCCGTGGTATCGACCGAGCGCATGGTTTCAACCAGAGAGAAAAACCCGTTGATTTGTGTCAGCATGCGCTCACTCTCAACCGGTTCAAGCTCCAGTCTGGCCAGATTGGCAATGCGGGCGATATCAGCAGAAGTCAGGGACATGACGTATTTTCATTCGAAACCGGTTGTAAAACACCGCTTGAGGGGTCTCGCCGGACGGGTTAATCACAGGGGATGGGGTATTATCTCGCCTTTGGCTTGAAGACTGCGCTGGCGCGGATTTTTGCCGTAAAAATACGATTTTGAACCCGTCAACAAGGTGATGGTGAGCCGAAGCGCGCATCATGCCCGAGAGGATTTGTTAATGTTTGGAGCATTCCGTCAGTATTTCTCCACTGACCTGGCGATCGACCTTGGCACCGCCAACACCCTGATTTTCGTCCGCGACAAAGGCATCGTGCTGGATGAACCATCCGTGGTTGCAATCCGCCACGAGGGTGGCCCACAAGGCAAGAAGACGATTCAGGCGGTTGGCAAGGAAGCCAAGGCGATGCTGGGCAAAGTGCCCGGCAACATCGAGGCGATTCGCCCCATGAAAGACGGCGTCATTGCCGACTTCACGGTGACCGAGCAAATGCTCAAGCAGTTCATCAAGATGGTGCACCCGCGCAGCATCTTTCGCCCCAGTCCGCGCATCATCATCTGCGTGCCCTGTGGCTCCACCCAGGTTGAGCGCCGGGCGATTCGCGAATCTGCGCTGGGCGCCGGTGCCAGTGATGTGTACCTGATCGAGGAGCCCATGGCGGCGGCCATAGGCGCGGGCCTGCCGGTGTCGGAGGCCAGCGGTTCCATGGTGGTCGACATTGGCGGCGGCACCACCGAGGTCGGCGTGATCTCGCTCGGCGGCATGGTCTACAAGGGCAGCGTGCGCGTCGGTGGTGACAAATTTGACGAGGCCATCATCAACTACATCCGGCGAAATTACGGCATGCTGATTGGCGAGCCGACGGCGGAGTCGATCAAGAAAAAAATTGGCTCGGCCTTTCCCGGCAGTGAAGTGCGCGAGATGGAGGTGCGCGGTCGCAACCTGTCCGAAGGGGTGCCACGCAGCTTCACCATTTCTTCCAACGAGATTCTGGAAGCCCTGACTGATCCGATCAACAACATTGTGTCGGCGGTCAAGAATGCGCTGGAGCAGACGCCACCCGAGCTCGGCGCCGACATCGCCGACCGCGGCATGATGCTGACCGGTGGTGGCGCCCTGCTGCGTGATCTGGATCGCCTGCTGGCCGAGGAAACCGGCCTGCCGGTTCTGGTGGCCGAAGACCCCTTGACCTGCGTGGTGCGCGGGTGCGGTATCGCGCTGGAGCGGATGGACCGTCTGGGCTCCATTTTCACCAGCGAATAATCATCAGGTGCAGCGATGCCACTCGGTACGCTGGACGCAAGCCCGCCCCCTTTCTTCCGGCAGGGCCCCTCGGCCCTGTCCAAGCTCACGTTCTTCAGCGTTCTGGCACTGTTCCTGATGGTGGCTGACGCGCGCTTCAAGATCGTCAAACCCTTGCGCGTGGCGGTTGCGACCGTGCTCTACCCGGTGCAGTGGCTGGCCTTGCGACCGGTGTTGTGGACGCAGAGTGGCGAGAAGTATTTTGAATCGCTCAAGGCCGCCCAACACGGCGAAGAAGTGGCCCTGAGCAGGCTCGGCCTGCAATCGCAACGCGCCCATCAGGTCGAACAACTGGCGCTGGAAAATTCGCGCCTGCGCCAGTTGCTGGGCTTGCGCGAGCGGGTCAACACACCGGCGCAGGCGGCGCAGGTTCTGTACGACGCAGCCGACCCCTATACCCGCAAAGTGATCATCGACCGCGGTCTGATGGATAGCGTGGTAGCGGGCTCCCCGGTGCTCGACGAGTCCGGCGTGCTGGGCCAGGTGACACGGGTCTATCCGACGCTCAGCGAAGTGACACTGGTGACTGACCGGGAGCAGGCGATTCCGGTGCTCAATACCCGCACCGGTGCGCGTGGCGTGGCTTTTGGCGATCCTGCGCTGCATGCCAACGCGCTGGAACTGCGCTTCATGGCGGCCAATGCAGACGTGCAAACCGGTGATCTGCTCACCACCAGCGGCGTGGACGGCGTCTATCCGCCGGGCTTGCCGGTGGCCCGAGTGGCCAAGGTCGAGCGACGCGTGGACTCGGCCTTCGCCCGCGTCACCTGCATGCCACTGGCCCTGGTCGCGGGCGCCGGAAATGTGATGGTGCTCAAGCCGGTGGACGTCCAGGTCGCGCCACGTCCGGTGCCGGAGGCCGCCCCTGCGCCGGTCAAGAAAGGGGCGAAAAAATGATCATGCGCCCGGGGCATCAATTGCTGCTGCCCGCCAACCCCCTGTTCATCTGGGGCAGCCTGGCTGCGGCCCTGGGCCTGAACATGCTGCAAAACATGGGGCTGTGGGGACGCGCCGCCTGGATGCCCGATTTTCTGGCACTGGCACTGGTGTTCTGGAGCATTCATCAACCTCAGCGCGTGGGCATCGGCGCCGCTTTTGTATTTGGCATCCTGATCGACGTGCACCAGGCCGGGATGCTGGGGCAGCATGCATTGAGCTACACGGTCCTGAGTTTTCTGGCTATCGCCATTCACCGCCGCCTGCTGTGGTTCCCGGTGCCATCGCAAGCGTTTCAGGTGTTGCCGCTGTTCGCCGCCTCGCATGCGATTGAACTTTGCGTTCGCATGCTGGCGGGTGGCGCCTTTCCCGGGTTCCTGCTGCTGCTGGCGCCACTGATCGAGTCGCTGCTATGGCCGGTCGTCAGCGTGTTGCTGCTGATCCCGCAGAGAAGGACGCCGAACCCCGATGCGAACCGGCCCCTTTAATATGGCCCCCACGCTTGTCACTTCGTGTACTGCACTGCCCCCCGAGGGGGCTCGCCTTGCTTGGGGCGGCCCGGCGCTGCGGCGCATCTCTCCCATGCTTTCATGACCGAGCTGCGCAATGTCGAAGCCGACCTGTCGCGCTTTCGTGCGCGCGTGCTGGTGGCCAGCGTCGTCGTCGTGGTGTGTTTTTTGCTGGTGGCATCCCGGCTGGTGTACCTGCAGATCGTGCGCCATGACGACCTGCTGGAACAGGCTGAAAACAACCGCACGGCGATTGTGCCGGTGGTGCCCAATCGCGGGCTGATCCTGGACCGCAACGGCGTGGTGCTGGCCTCCAACTACTCGGCCTACACGCTGGAGGTCACGCCCTCCAAGGTGCCCAACCTGGAGCAGACGATTGACCAGCTGGCCGGCGTGATGGACATCACGGCGCGTGACCGCAAACGCTTCAAGCGGCTGCTGGAAGAATCCAAGAGCTTTGAGTCGCTGCCGCTGCGCACCCGCCTGAGCGACGAAGAAGTCGCCAAATTTGCCGCGCAGCGCTATCGCTTTCCCGGCGTTGACATCAAGGCCCGGCTGTTTCGGAACTACCCGTATGGCGAGCTGGCCAGCCACGTCATCGGCTACATCGGGCGCGTCAACCCGGCCGAGAAAGAGGTTCTTGACGACTCCGAAGACGCGGCCAACTACCGGGGCACCGAATACATCGGCAAGCTCGGCATCGAGCAAAGCTTCGAGTCACAACTGCACGGCACCACCGGCGTTGACTCGATGGAAACCTCGGCTGGCGGACGCGCCATGCGGCGCCTGGCCAGCACGCCGGCCACACCCGGCGACACCGTCAAGCTGTCGATTGACATCAAGTTGCAGCGCCTGGTGGAAGACCTGTTTGGCGAGCGCCGTGGCGCCCTGGTGGCGCTGGACCCCAGGACCGGGGAAGTTCTGGCGTTTGTCAGCAAGCCGACCTTTGACCCCAATTTGTTTGTCGAAGGCATTGACAGCGAGAGCTGGCAAGCGCTGAACGAATCCATCGACAAGCCACTATTGAACCGGGCGCTGCGCGGCACCTACCCGCCCGGTTCGACCTACAAACCCTTTATGGCGCTGGCAGCGCTGGAAACAGGTGTGCGCACACCTGAACAGACGATTTCGGACCCCGGATATTTCATGTTCGGAGGCCACCGCTTCCGGGATGACAAGGAAGGCGGACACGGCTCGGTCAACATGTACCAGTCGATCGTGCAGTCCTGCGACACCTACTACTACATGCTGGCCAATGACCTCGGGGTGGACCGGATTCACGAACAATTGCAGCGTTTTGGCTTTGGCGAGCTCACCGGTATCGACATTCAGGGCGAGGTGCGCGGGCTGCTGCCCTCCACCGCGTGGAAACGCAAAGCCTACAAGCGCGCCGACCAGCAAAAATGGTACGCTGGTGAAACCATCTCGCTCGGCATTGGCCAGGGCTATAACAACTTCACGATGCTTCAACTGGCGTCGGCCACCGCCACGCTGGCCAACAACGGCGTCAAAATGAAACCGCATTTGGTCAAGGAGGTTGTGGACATCATGACCCATGCGCCCAGCACCACGGTGCAGGAATCGATGGGTGAAGTGATCGCCAAAGCCGCCAATATTGCAGTCATCAAGAATGCCCTGATGGGCGTGAATATCGAAGGCACATCCTCCGCCAGCTTTCGCGGCGCGTCTTACACCAGTGGCGGCAAGACCGGAACCGCCCAGGTGGTGCAGATCAAGCAGAATGAAAAGTACGTCGCCTCAAAAATGGAAGAACGCCTGCGCGACCATGCCTTGTTCACGGCGTTTGCGCCGGCTGAAAACCCGAAAATCGCGCTCGCCATGATTGTCGAAAACGCCGGCTTTGGCGCCAAATATTCGGCTCCGATTGCGCGCCGCGTTCTGGACTACTGGCTGCTCGACCAATACCCGAGCGAGGAAGACATTGCCGCGGTGCAAAAAGGCCAGGCGCCGACCCCGCTTGGCAAACCGCGCAAGGTCGCCGAAGTACCCTTGCTGCCGGTCACGCGCTGACCGCACTCAGCGCAAGAACGCGTCGTAGCCGGTCTTGATGATCAGCGCGCTGACCACCAGGATAAAAACCGCGCGCACAAAGCCGGTGCCATGCTTGAGCGCCAGGCGGCTGCCGAGCAAACTGCCCAGCACATTGGCCAGCGCCATGGCAGCCACAAAGTGCCACCAGATATGACCTTTGGCCGCGAACAAGATCAGCGCTGCCAGATTGGTCGCCGTGTTGATCAGCTTGGCGGCGGCAGAGGCGCTGAGGAAATCGTAGCCCAGCAGGCGGACAAACGAAAAGACCAGAAAGCTGCCGGTGCCGGGACCAAAGAAACCATCGTAAAACCCGATCAGCGCTCCGATGGCGGCGGCGACCAGCGTCTCTCTGGCACCCGAAAACCTGGGCGCATGGGTACGCCCCAACTCCTTCTTGAACAAGGTATAGCCCAGTACCGCCAGCAAGACCACGGGCAGCACCTTGCGCAAATAGTCGGGCGACACCACAGTCACCAGCCAGGCCCCGGCGAAAGACGCCGCAAAACCGGTGGCGGCCGCCGGCAACAGGGCAGCCATGCGGACATCGACCTGGCGGCTGTAGCGCCAGGTGGCCATCGCCGTGCCCCAGACGGCCGCGCCTTTGCTAGTGCCCAGCAGCGTGGCCGGAGGTGCAGCCGGAAAGGTGATGAACAGGGCGGGCACCAGAATCAGGCCGCCGCCGCCGACGATCGAATCCACAAAACCGGCCAGCAGCGAGGCCAGCGAGACAATCAGCAATTCCATGAGCTCATTGTCGCATTCGGCTTTTGGTCAGCGACGCTATCGTATTCATAGCGTACTGCGCAATAGGCACGGTCGCTACAGGCCAATAACATTAAAAAAGGCACCGGGATCGCCGGTGCCTTCTCGAATCGCAGTTGCTTGTCTTTGCAGTATTTTTTGATATGCCCGTTCGGGCTATGTCTCCTGGGCCTTTCTCAATCAGCGGGCTTGCAGCCCGTTGACGATTGGGCCGACTTTACGTGCTGCCACGGCCTTGTGCATCGGGACTTACCCTTTAGGGATTTACCCTTTCATCCTCTGAACGCATCCTCGACGATCCATTGCGCCGCCTTCTCCGCGATCATCAGCGTCGGCGAGTTGGTGTTGCCGCTGGTAATCAGCGGCATGACGCCAGCGTCGACCACCCGCAGGCCGGCAATCAGGCCATCAGGGCCGCGCACCCGAAGTCGCGAATCAACGACCGCCAAAGGGTCATCGGGAGCGCCCATTTTGGTGGTGCCCACCGGATGAAAGATGGTGGTGGCAATGTCACCCGCCAGCCGGGCCAGCTCGGCGTCGGTCTGAAACTGCGTGCCGGGCTTCCACTCCTGCGGTTGATAGCGGGCCAGCGCCGGCTGCGCCACGATGCTGCGCGTCAGACGCAACGAATCGGCCGCCACCTTGCGGTCCGCTTCCGTGCTCAGGTAGTTCGGCGCAATCGCCGGCGCAACATCGAACTTGCCGCTCTTGATCTGTACGGTGCCGCGACTGCTGGGTTTGAGGTTGCAGACGCTGGCGGTGAAGGCGTCAAAGCTGTGCAGCGGCTCGCCGAAGGCGTCGAGGCTGAGCGGCTGCACGTGGTACTCGATATTCGGGTAAGGCTGCGCCGTGTCGCTGCGGGTGAATGCCCCGAGCTGCGAAGGCGCCATGCTCATCGGGCCGCTGCGCTTGAGGACGTACTCCAGCCCGATCATGGCTTTGCCCCAGAGCGAATTGGCCATGGTGTTGAGCGTCTTGACCCCCTGCACCTTGAACACGGCGCGAATCTGCAAGTGATCCTGCAAATTGCTTCCGACCCCGGGCGCGTCATGCAGCACCTCGATGCCGTGCTGCTGCAGCAGCTGGCCCGGCCCGATGCCGGAGAGCTGCAGGATTTGCGGCGAACCGATGCTGCCGGCACTCAGGATCACTTCCGTGCTGGCCGTGGCCGTGACCATCTCGTGGCCGGCCCACACCTGGACACCGGTGCAGCGCAGGCTGCCGTCGGGCCGGGTTTCAAACAAAAGTTTCACCACCTGGGCCAGGGTCCAGAGCTCAAAATTGGGTCGTGCGTAACAAGTGGGCCGCAGGAACGCCTTGGCCGTGCTCCAGCGCCAACCCTTGCGCTGGTTGACTTCAAAGTAGCCCACGCCCTCGTTGTTGCCCTGATTGAAATCATCGGTGGCCCGGATGCCCGCCTGCTGCGCCGCCTGGGCGAACGCGTCGAGCACATCCCAGCGCAAGCGCTGCTTGTCGACCCGCCATTCGCCACCGGCATTGCGGTGCCGCAGCACCCGGGCGTAGGGGTCGGCTTTGCGCTGCATCAGCTCGGGTGCCACACCGCGGGCACCGTGCGCGGCGCTGGCGCCTTTGTAATGGTCTTCATGCAGTTTGAAATACGGCAGCGTGTTGTCCCAGGTCCAGGCCGCATCGCCGGTGAGCTGCGCCCATTGGTCGTAGTCATGCCCCTGACCGCGCATGTAGATCATGCCGTTGATGCTGCTGCAGCCGCCCAGGGTTTTGCCGCGCGGGTAGCGCAGCGCGCGGCCATTCAGTCCGGCTTCCGCCTCGGTCGCGTAAAGCCAGTCGGTACGCGGGTTGCCCATGCAATACAGATAACCCACCGGAATGTGAATCCAGTGGTAATCGTCTTTGCGACCGGCCTCGATCAACAGCACCCGCTTGGTCGCGTCAGCCGAGAGTCGATTGGCCAGCAGGCAGCCTGCGGTGCCGGCGCCGATGATGATGTAGTCGAAGTTGGTACTCATAAATATTGCGCTAGCCTTTGTCGATTCAGACCTCAATGGGAGACATTTTGCAACAAGCAATCCGTGTCCTGTGTCAAATGCCGGTTCAGCGCTTGGCGTTACGATGCTGGACCGCCCCGCTCGACCCACTTGCAGAAACACCGTGTTGAGACCGAATTCCTTGACTGCCACATCATGACGGAAGACCGCCCCCGCATCACCCGCCGGCCGGCGCCCGAGGGCAGCGCTGTGCTGCTGTCGGGCTGCTGGACCGCGGCGCGGCTGGCCGAGCCTGCGGCATGGGCCGAGATCGAGTCCGCGCTGGGCGCCTGTTCCGCTGCCGCGGCCGGACGCTTCGCCTGGGACTTGCGCAGCCTGCAACGGCTCGACCATGTCGGCGCCCAGGTTCTGTGGAACGCCTGGGGCCACCAATGGCCGAGCCAGCTGCTGCTGCGCGAATCGCAACGCAGCATGCTCGCGCGGGTCGCCCAGTATTCGATGGCGCCGCCAGTGGCCAGGCGCACCACCGCCTGGCAGCTGTTCCTGCGCCTGGGCGCCGGGGTCTGGATTCTGATCGACCACCTGAGCGGTTTCGTGCGCCTGGTGGGCCAGTTGCTGCTGGACACGCTGAAGCTGCTGCGCGCGCCCGGCAAAGGCCCGTGGCGCGATGTGTCGGGCCACCTGTATCACATTGGAGCCACCGCACTGCCGATCACGGCGCTGGTGGGCTTTCTGATCGGCGTGGTGCTGGCCTACCTGATGTCGCTGCAACTGCGCCAGTTTGGCGCCGATGCCTTCATCGTCAACATTCTGGGCCTGTCGCTGATCCGCGAGCTCGGGCCGGTGCTGGCGGCGATCCTGATCGCCGGTCGCTCCGGCTCGGCCATCACGGCGCAAATCGGCGTCATGCGTGTCACTGAAGAGCTCGATGCGATGCGCGTGCTGGGCATTGCCAAAGGCTACCGGCTGGTGCTGCCACGGGCCATCGCGATGTCGCTGGCGATGCCCCTGCTGGCGGTCTGGACGACGCTGGCGGCGCTGATGGGCGGCATGCTGGCCTCCGACCTGGCGATGGGCGTGACACCGGCCTATTTCTTTGCCACCATGCCGCGTGCCGTGGAGATTTCCAACCTCTCACTGGCGCTGGGCAAATCAGTCGTGTTCGGCCTGCTGATTGCGCTGATCGGCTGCCACTTCGGCCTGCGCGTCAAGCCCAATACTGAAAGCCTGGGGCAGGGCACGACAGCCTCGGTGGTGGCCTCGATCACCATGGTGATCCTGGTGGACGCACTGTTTGCGCTGGTCTTCAAGGACATCGGCATATGAGCCCGGCCACGCCCGCCGCAGCGGCCAACTCGCAGTTCAATGGCGTCAGCCCGGTGGTTGAGATCAAGCATCTCTGGTCGGTGTTTCGCAGTGCCGGGCGCGACGCCGTGGTCCACCAGGATCTGAACCTGACGATTGCCGCCGGTGAGCTGATGTCCATTGTGGGCGGCTCAGGCGGCGGCAAGACCGTGCTGCTGCGCCAGATCCTGGGCTTGGAACGCCCGGCCCGCGGCAGCGTCACGGTGCTCGGTGAACCGGCCTCGAAATTGGGCCGGGAGGGTGCGGCCAGCCGTGTCGGCATGCTGTTTCAGCACGGTGCCCTGTTCTCGGCTTTCACGGTGCTGGAAAACATTGCCTTTGCCCTGCGCGAACTGCAGACCCTGCCGGCCGCGCTGATCCGGGACGCGGCCATGGTCAAGCTGCAGATGGTCGGCCTGGACCCGACACAGGCGCACAAAATGCCCGCTGACCTGTCCGGCGGCATGGTCAAACGCGTCGCCCTGGCGCGCTCGCTGATCATGGATCCGCCGCTGCTGCTGCTCGACGAGCCCACCGCCGGCCTGGACCCCGACAGCGCCGACGACTTTGTGGCGCTGTTGCGCTCGCTGCACCGCGAGCTGGGCCTGACGGTGGTGATGGTGACGCATGATCTCGACACCCTGTTTGCGCTCAGCACCCGGATAGCGGTAGTGGCCGACAAGCGCATCATCGTCAGTGGTACGCCGCAGGAGGTGATGGCCTGCCCGCATCCCTTCATTCATGATTTCTTCCTGGGCGAACGCGGACAGCGGGCCACCGCCTTGTTGCGCGAACCGGCCAAGTCAGTGTAGAAAGCGATTCTTATGGAAAACAAATCCCACGCTCTGGCCGCCGGCACCTTTGTGCTGGTGGTGCTGGCGCTGCTGGTGGCGCTGGCGTTCTGGCTGACGCGTGACACCGGCCTGCAGCAGGTGTATGAGCTCTCCAGTGAAGAGGCGGTGACCGGCCTGCAGCCGCAAGCTTCGGTGCGCTTCAAAGGGGTGAACGTCGGCAAGGTCACCGCCATCGGCTTTGATCCACTCGCTGGTGGCCATGTGCTGATCCGCATTGCGATTGACGAGCAGGCGCCAATCACCCAATCGACCTTCGCCAGTCTGGGTTTTCAAGGGGTCACCGGCCTGGCCTTTGTGCAGCTCGACGACAGCGGAGAGTCCAAAGTCAAATTGTCCGGCAACGACAACCCACCGAAACGCATTCCGATGCGTTCCGGCTTGATTTCCAAGCTCTCCGGCCAGGGCGAGCGCATTCTGTCGCAGGTCGAAGAGACCAGTCGCCGCGTCAACCTGCTGCTCGCTGCCGACAACCAGAAGAGCCTGATGACGGCGATTGACGCCATCGGACAGGCAGCAGGCAACATCAACCAGTTTTCAGCGCAGGCCGGCAAGGTGCTGCCGCAACTGGCGCAGGACACCACGGCCACGCTGAAGACCATGCAAGCGACTTCCGAGCGGGTCGGCGACAGCGCCGACGAAGCGCGCGCCTCGGCCCGGGCCTTCAGAACCGTGACCGAGCGCATGAACCAGCCCGGCGGCACGCTGGACCAACTGTCCCTGGGCGTCGAGACGCTGGTCGCCACCGGTCAAACGCTCAACGCCGCGACCCTGCCGCGACTCGATCACGCCGTGGACGACGCCGCGCGGGCGGCGCGCAACGTCAGTCGGGCGGTGAATAGCGTCAACGACAACCCTCAGTCCCTGCTGCTTGGCCACACCCCGGTGCCACCCGGTCCGGGCGAACCCGGCTTTTCCGCGAGCCCACAAAAACCATGAATAATGCTATTAAATCAGTAGCTGCTCACGCATACCAGACGGTCGTCGTAGGCATTTTTGCCCTCATATTTGCGGCTTTGGGCGGCTGCGCCCTGCAAGGCAGCAGCGTGCGCCCCACGGTCTTCGATTTCGGCCCCGGCAGCCTGCAGATGCCGGCTGCAAACCACGCCAGCTTGCAGCCGCCGCTGGCGCTGGCGGAGGTGGAGGCCAGCCCGGCGCTGGAGGGCAACGCCGTGCTCTACCGCCTGGCGTATGGCGACGCGCAGCAACTCCGGCCTTACGCGCTGGCGCAATGGAGCATGCCACCGGCGCAGCTGGTGCGCCAGCGTCTGCGCGAGATTCTGGGGCAAACTCGCGCCCTGCTGAATCCGGGTGACGGCGCGCCGCTGGGCTCCACGCCGGCATCAGCTTCCGGCACGGCAAAGATGCTGCAAGCGCCACGCACGCTGCGCCTTGAACTTGAAGAGTTCAGCCAGCTGTTTGCCACGCCCGGGCAAAGCAGCGGTCTGCTGCGCCTGCGCGCCACGCTGGTGCAGCCCGGCCCAGGCGGCGAGCGGCTGCTGGCGCAGCGCCACTTCATCGTGCAACGCCCGGCGCCCAGCGCCGACGCCAGCGGCGGAGTGCGTGCCCTGACGCTGGCGACTGACGCCGCAGTTCAGGAAATCGATGCCTGGTTGCTGGGGCTGGCGTCCTGATCAGCGGGCGGCGGCCCCGGTGACGACCGGCAGGCCGGCCTTTTGCCAGGCGTTCATGCCGCCCTCAATGTTGGCAGCAGCGCTGAAACCGGCTTTTTCCAGCAGCGCGAGGGCCTGCCCCGAGCGCCGACCAGAGCGACAAATCAGCACCACCGGCTTGTTCTTGTAGGAAGCAATTTCCGTCAAGCGGTTTGCCAGTTGACCGAGCGGAATCAGCGTGCTGCCGCTGGCATGCCCTTGTGCGTATTCATCGGCTTCACGCACGTCGATCAACAGCGCACCCTTGCCCTGCATCGCGGCGACTTGTTTGACGTTAACGTCTGGCAGGCTGGCATTGGCAGCAAGGCTGAGCGCCAGCAGAATGCTCGCCAGCAGGGATTTACTTAACTTTTGATTCATGGAATTTCTGCTTGGTGATTGGAAAGGGCGCAAGCATAAAGGCTTTTGTCTCATGCTGCTGTCCCGTCATTGCGATCGCAGCGCGGCAATCCGGGGGTTCATGGACTGCCGCGGCCTGCGGCCTCGCAGTGACGACGGCAGTTGGGAACTCGCCTACCAGGCGTCAATCGCCAGCCCGCGCGCCGGCGGCAACTCGCGCTGCGTTTGCAGACCACGCAGCAGCCAGGCGCGGGTCTGCGCCGGGTCGACCACGGCATCGATCTCCAGCGTGGCGGCCATGTTGATGGCGCTGCCTTTCTCGTACTGCTGGGCCACCAGCTGCTCATATAAAGCGTTGCGCTGCGGAACTTCCGGCACGGCTTCGAGCTCCTTGCGGTAACCCAGGCGCACCGCGCCTTCCAGGCCCATCGCGCCAAACTCGGCCGAAGGCCAGGCCACCGTGAACAGCGGCGAATGAAAGCCGCCGGCGGTCATGGCCATGGCACCCAGGCCATAGCCCTTGCGCAGCACCACGCTCAAGTACGGCACGCGCAGATGCGCCGCCGCCAAAAACATGCGGCTGACATGGCGCACCTGCGCCTGGGTCTCGATCTCCGGCCCGACCATGAAGCCGGGCGTATCGACCAAGCTGACGATCGGCAAGCCATGGGCGTTGCACAACTGCATGAAGCGCGCCGCCTTGTCGGCCGCATCGGCGTCAATCGCACCGCCCAGGTGCAGCGGGTTGTTGGCCAGCAGGCCGACCGCTCGGCCTTCGATGCGCGCCAGCGCGGTGTGGATGCCTTTGCCAAAACCGCTGCGCAGTTCCAGCAGGCTGCCCTGATCGGCGATGCCTGACATGACGGCACGTGTATCGTAAACACGCAAGCGGTTCTCCGGCACGAGGTCACGCAGGGCCAGCGCATCGGGTGCCTGCCAGTCCTTGACCCGGCCCTGAAAGAAGGACAGATAATGCCGCGCCTTTGCGACGGCCTGACTCTCATCCGCCACCAGAATGTCGATGACGCCGTTCGCGTGCTGCACATCGCTTGGGCCGATCTGTTCCGGCTTGAAGACGCCCAGGCCGCCGCCCTCGACCATGGCCGGGCCGCCCATGCCGATATTGCTGCCACGGGTGGCGATGATCACGTCGCAGCAGCCCAGCAGCGCCGCGTTGCCGGCAAAGCAGCGCCCGGCGACGATGCCCAGCACCGGCACCTGGCCGTTCAGGCGCGCAAAGCTGGCAAAGGTGGCGACGTGCAGGCCGGCGACGATCGGCATATCGACGTCGCCCGGGCGGCCGCCGCCACCCTCGGCAAACAGCAGCACCGGCAATTTCTGTTGCAGGGCGATGCCCAGCATGCGGTCGGTCTTCTGGTGGTTGCGCATGCCCTGCGTGCCGGCCAGCACCGTGGCGTCATAGGCCATCACCACGGCACGGCTGTGCTCGGGGTCGAACAGCGTCTGGTTGATGCTGCCGATGCCGGTCACCATGCCGTCAGCCGGCGTGTTCTTGATCAGGTCCTGTTCCGTGCGCCGGCTGCGCTGGGCCGCCACGGCCAGCGCGCCGTACTCCACGAAGGAGTCTGCATCGCACAGATCGGCAATGTTCTCGCGCGCCGTGCGCTGACCCAGGGCATGGCGCCTGGCCACCGCCTCGGTGCGGTTCGCGTCGAGCGTGGGGGCATGGCGATCGATCATGCGCTGCAGGTCGGCACGAGGCTGCTCCACCGGGCTCGGGCCGGGCGGCGCAGGGCGAACGCAGGACGATGGCGCGTCATTTTCCGCTATTTTTATAGGTAGATTTGCCTCCGGACCCCGTGCTACCTGCGTAAGCAGCTCTATATTTGATAGCGTATCACCCTCAGACACCAACTCGCCATTGGCAAAAAACAACTCCTTCACTCGTCCGCCATGGCTGGCGCGGACCTCGTGCTCCATCTTCATGGCTTCCAGAATCACCAGCAAGTCACCGGCATTGACGCTATCGCCAGGCTGGACCTGCCACTGGACAATCTGCGCTTGCAAGGGGGAGCGAATTTCAGTCATGGGGCGGCTCACTCCGGATCTTTCAGCAAACGGCGCAATACTTTGCCCGCACCGGTGGTCGGCAGCGCGGCGATCAGCGCCACCTCGCGCGGCGCCTTGTAGGTGGCCATGTTGTCGCGCGACCAGGCGACGATATCGGCGGCGCTGGCGCTCTGGCCCGGCTTGAGCACGACAAAGGCCTTCACCACCTCGCCCTTGTCCGGATCCGGCACGCCGATCACCGCCGCCTGGGCGATCGCCGGGTGCTTGATCAGAATGGTTTCCACCTCTTCCGGGAACACGCTGTAGCCCGAGACCTTGATCATTTCCTTGAAGCGGCCGATGAAGGTCAGGTAGCCATCGGCGTCGAGCTTGCCCATGTCGCCGGTATAGACGCAGCCGTCGCGCAAAGTCCTGGCGGTGGCCTCGGGCTTGTTCCAGTAACCCTTGAAAACACCGGCGCTGCGCAGCACGATCTCGCCGACCTCGCCTGTGGCGCATTCGCGGCCCGACTCGGCGTCCAGGATGCGGATCTCGTTGCCCGGAATTGCCTTGCCCTGCGTGCCCCAGCGAATCGCATCGTGCGGCATGTAGGTGTCCACCGTGTGGGTTTCGCTCAAACCATAGGCGGCTTCGAACGAGTTGCAGTTGACGGCAAAAGTCTTCCACTGCCGGGCCAGGGCTTCGGTAAAGACAATGCCGAAGCTGGTCACCGGGTTCATGCGCAGGCAGGACAGGTCGAAATCTTTCGCACCGGAGACCTGCATGGCGAACACATTCATCGGCGCAATGCTGTACCACCAAGTGACGCGGTGCCGCGCGATCGCCTGCAGCGTCGCCAGCGGGTCGAAACGGTACAGCAGCACCGAGGTGGCGCCGGTGAACATGGTGACGTTGATGCCCATCACCATGCCGGCAATGTGATACAGCGGCGCCACCGCCAGCAGCACGTCGTCCTGGGCGACGCCGTTGCAGTTGGCCGCCGCCGCCGACTTGTACAGGGCATTGCGGTAGCTGAGCATGGCGCCCTTGGGCAGGCCGGTGGTGCCCGAGGTGTAGGTCATCAAGGCCACATCGTCCATGTCGATCCTGACCTGCGGTGGCTTCGCATCGCCCTGGGTCGCCAGCAGGAAGTCTTCGACATCGGCGGGCAGCGCTTGCGCCTGCTTTTTCATCGCCAGCAGTTCGGGCGGAATGTCGACGCTGGGCTGTTGCAGCAACAGGTCGGCATAACGCACGGCGAACACCCGGGTCAACGCGGTCTTGCCACGCACCTGCGCCACCACCGGCAGCAGGTTGTCGGCGGCGATGATGATGCGCGCCTTCAGGTCATTGAGCTGGTATTCAAGCTCGTGCTCCTTGTTCAGCGGCCCGCACGGGCAGACGATGGCGCCGAGTTTCTGGATGCCGTAATGCGCCATCACGTACTGCGGACAGTTGTTCAGGAACAGCGCCACCGGCTCGCCTTTCTTCACGCCCAGCGCCGCCAGGCGGGCGGCGAAGGCATCGCTGGCGCGATCGAGCTCGGCATAGGTGAGGACATGGCCGTACCAGAGATAGGCCGCCTTGTCGGGCTGCTTCCTGGCATGGGCACGCAGGTACTCGTGCAGAGGGGTGTCGAGCGTGGGGGTTTGTGCTGTCTCCATGGTGTCACTTTCAGGGTAAGTACGTAAGCTTGCAACGATCAGAACGCTTGCCAATATATACCAACCGGTAGAATAATTCTACTAACTGGTAGAACAAAGGTGACAAGTCAACCATGACCGCATCCCAAGCCCAGGCACGCAGCCACCGGCAAAAAACCGTCACGCCCGGCACCGACGAAAAGCGCGAGCGCATCCTGAAGGTGGCTGAGCGCCTGTTCGCCGCGCAGGGTTACGCCAACACCACGATCGAACAGATCGTGCGCGAGCTCCGCCTCACCAAGCCCTTTATCTATTACTACTTTCATAACAAGCAGGAAATTTTCGAGACCCTGTCCTGGCGCCCGACGGTGGCTTGCTTCACCGCCATGGACTTTGCCGCAGATGACTTGCGGCCGGCCCACGTGAAGGTCAGCGAAGGCCTGGAGCGCCTGATCCGCGCCACCATCAGCCACTACCCGGCGGCATTTTTCCCCTACCGTGAGCCTCAGGTGTACCGGCCCGAGTACGTGGCGGCGCAAAAACAACTGGCGCATCATTTCTACGACCGCCTGTGCCCGCTGCTGGAGCAAGGCCGGCGCGACGGCAGCTTCGACTTTTCCGAGACCCGCATCACCGCCCTGGCGGCCTGCAGCCTGCCCGGTTTCCTCTACGCCTGGTACCGGCCCGACGGTCGCCTAGGCCCCGAGGAAATGGTGCGCGAACTCTCCCGGCTGGCTTGGCGCGTTGTCGGCCTGCGGCAAGCCTCCCCATCCGCAACAAAATCCCCAACCCGAAGGACAAAACCATGAAGAGACAACTGATCACCCCCATTGCCCTGGCCGTCGGCCTGCTGGCCGGCCTCGCCCAGGCCGAGCAGACATTCAAGCTGGCCTATATCGACCCCTTGAGCGGTCCCTTTGCCAACGTCGGCGAGCTGATGCTGAGCCACGTGCGATATGGCGTGGGTGAAGTCAATGCCAGGGGCGGCGTGCTCAAGGGCACCAAGCTGGAGTTGTTGCAGTTTGACAGCAAGCTCTCGGCGCAGGAAAGCCAGACGGCGCTGCAGTCCGCGATTGACCAGGGCGCGCGTGTCATCGTCACCGGCGGCTCGGGCTCCTCCGTGGTGGCAGCGCTGGTGGACGCCGCTGCCAAGCACAACGAGCGCAACCCGGACAAGGCCGTGCTGGTGCTGAACCATTCGTCCATCGACCCGGATCTGACCGGCAAGCGCTGCAGCTTCTGGCATTTTCAGACCGAAGCCAATACCGCAATGAAAATGAAGGCGCTGGCCAATTACATCAAGAAACAGCCGGACATCAAAAACATCTACCTGCTCAATCAGGACTATGCCCACGGCCGACAGTGGGCCCGCTATGGCCAGGAAATGGTGACGCTGGCACGCCCGGACGTGAAGTTCGTGGGTCAGGATTTTCATGCCATTGGCCGGGTCAAGGATTTCTCGCCTTACACATCGAAGATCAAGGCCACCGGTGCCGATAGCGTGATCACCGGCAACTGGGGCCAGGACATGACTCTGCTGCTCAAGGCCGGCGGCGACGCCGGTGCCAACTACCGCTATTTCAACCACAGCGCCGGCTCGATCCCGGGCACCGTGCTGGCGGTGTCGCAGTCGAAACTCGGACGCCTCACCTGGGTGGCCGAGTGGCACCCGGGGCAGGCCGATGCACCCCGGGCGGAGGCGCTGGCCAAGGCCTACAAGGTCAAAACCGGCAAGGACTTCCTGGCGCCGCGCATCGAGTTCACGCCGCTGCTGCTGGCCGCCGCCATCAACAAGGCGCAGTCGCTGGACACCATCAAGATCGCCCGCGCCCTGGAGGACCTGACTTTCGACTCGGTCGTAGGCCCGGTGCGCATGCGCGCTGAAGACCATCAGCTGTTGCTGCCGCAAGTGGTCAACACCATTGCGCCGGTGGACGGCAAGACCGTGAAGACCGGCTGGGAAGGCACCAACTATGGCTTTCGGACCGACGCCGTCTATAGCGGCAACGAGTTGGCGCAGGGCACGGAATGCAAGATGGTGCGACCATAATTCGCGGCATGAACCTCACCCCCCTGATCGAACTTAACCGCGGCGACACGCTGGAGTGCCTGCACTTCGGTGCGGTGGCGGTCGTCAACACGCGAGGCCAAGTGCTGGCGCAGGCGGGCGATCCGCACTGGCAGACCTTCTCCCGCTCAACCCTCAAGGCTTTGCAGGCATTGCCTTTCATGCAGGCCCACGGGCCTGATGAGTTCGGCTTCACACAGGAACAGGTGGCGCTGATGTGTGCCAGCCACAACGGCGAAGACAAACACGTGGCCGTGGCCCAGGGCATGCTCGACAAGGCCGGACTGAGCTACAAAGCCCTGCGTTGCGGCTGCCACGTGCCGGGTATTTTCGCCGTGCTCGACAGCGCGCCCCCGCCCGGCCTG
Source organism: uncultured beta proteobacterium (assembly GCA_963810395.1). Lineage (GTDB taxonomy): Bacteria > Pseudomonadota > Gammaproteobacteria > Burkholderiales > Burkholderiaceae_C > Rhodoferax. The sequence continues at coordinate 1,157,587 of CAWENC010000001.1, forward strand.
GTCTTTGACGAGCGCCACAACAACTGCAGCGGCAAGCACGCCGGCTTCCTGGCCTATTGCGTGCAGCACGGCTTGAGCCTGATTGACTACATCGACCCCGCGCATCCGCTGCAACAGGCGATCCGGCGTGACGTGGCGCGCGCCGTGGGCATGGATGCCAATGACCTGAAGATGGGCATCGACGGTTGCTCGGCGCCCAACTACGCGCTGCCCCTGTCGCGTCTGGCGTATGGCTATGCCCGCTTGGCCAGCGGGCTGAAAGACGCGGAGTTTGGCGACAGCTTTGCGGCCTTGAGCGACGCCATGACCGCGCACCCAGATCTGGTGTCGGGCACCGGCCGCAACGATCTGGCCTTCATGCGCGCCGGCCGCGGTGACTGGGTCAGCAAGGTCGGCGCCGACGGCGTGCAGGTGCTGGGCAGCAAGAGCCGGGGCGAAGCCTTTGCCATCAAGATCATCGACGCCAACAAGCCGGCCCTGTTTGCCGCCAGTGTCGAGGTGCTCGATCAGCTCGGTTGGCTTGACGAGGCCCAGCGCGAAGAACTCAAGCCCTGGCGCGCACAAACCATCGTCAACGCGCGTGGCCTGCGGGTCGGCGAGCGTTTACCGGCATTCAAGCTGCAGACACCCTGAGGCGCCAGCAGACGGTCGCGCGCAATCGAATCAGATATCGAAGCGCACCCCCTGCGCCAACGGCAATTCGCCGGAGTAGTTGACGGTGTTGGTGGCCCGGCGCATATAGTTCTTCCAGGCGTCGGAGCCCGATTCGCGACCCCCGCCGGTCTCTTTCTCACCGCCAAAGGCACCGCCAATTTCGGCGCCCGAGGTGCCGATATTGACGTTGGCAATGCCGCAGTCTGAGCCGGCCGACGACATGAACAGCTCTGCCTCCCGCAGATCGTTGGTGAAAATGGCCGACGACAAGCCCTGAGTCACCTCGTTGTTCAGGGCAATCGCCTGGGCCAGCGTCTGGTACTTCATCACGTACAGAATCGGCGCAAAGGTTTCACGGCGCACCACCTCGGTCTGCGCCGGCATCTCCACCAGGGCGGCAGTCACGTAGAAGGCGTTGGGGTATTGCGCCTGGAGTACGCGCTCGCCACCGGTCACCTGCCCGCCTTGCTGGCGCGCTTGCGCCAGCGCGGCCAGCATGGCATCGAAGGCCTGACCGTCGATCAGCGGCCCGAGCAGCGTGCCGCCGTCTTGCGGCGAGCCAATCTTGAAGCTGGCATAAGCGCGTTTGAGCCGTCCGAGCAAATCCTGATACACCGACTCATGCACTATCAGGCGGCGCGCCGAGGTGCAGCGCTGGCCCGCCGTGCCCGCCGCCGCAAACGCCACCGCACGCAGCGCCAGATCCAGATCGGCCGAGGGCGCGACGATGATGGCGTTGTTGCCGCCGAGTTCCAGCAGGCAGCGGCCAAAACGACCGGCCACACGCTGGCCGACGGCGCGGCCCATGCGCGTGCTGCCGGTGGCCGAGAGCAGCGCCACACGCGGGTTGTCCGCCAGCGCCGCGCCCACATCGGCCAGCCCCAACACCAGCTGCGACAAGTCACGGGTCTGCTCGGGTCGGCCAAAGCGCGCACAGGCGCGATCGAACAGCGCTTGCACCGCCAGTGCGCACAAGGGTGCTTTCTCGGACGGCTTCCAGATCACGGCATCACCGCAGACCAGTGCCAGTGCGGCGTTCCAGGCCCACACCGCCACCGGAAAATTAAAGGCGGTAATGACTCCAACCACGCCCAGCGGCTGCCAGGTTTCCATCATCCGGTGGCCGGGCCGCTCACTGGCGATGGTCAGGCCATGAAGCTGGCGCGACAAACCGAGCGCAAAGTCGCAGATGTCGATCATCTCCTGCACCTCGCCCAGTCCTTCAGTGCTGACCTTGCCCACTTCCAGCGTGACCAATTCACCCAGGGCCTGCTTGTTGCCGCGCAACTCCTCGCCCAGCAGCCGCAGCAACTCGCCACGCTGCGGCGCCGGCACCAGGCGCCAGCGCAGGTAAGCGGCATGGGCGCGCCCGGCGACGCCAGCAATCTCAAAAGGTGGCGTGGCATGCACCTGGGCGACCAATGCGCCGTCAATCGGGGAATGGACCGCCAGTGTGCCGCCGCGGCAGGCGATTTCTGGCACACCCAGGGATGGCAACAAGGTATCGGGGAACATAGGGAGACTCCGGCAAAAGGTCATGAAGGGCTTCAAGGGCACTCGGTTAGCATATGCCGCTCTGCAACCCGACGATATTGTTACCTGTCTGCGTCCCCGCATTGATGCATAACGATTTTTCAACCCTCTTTGAACTGCTTCCGATCGGTGCCTATCGCTCCACGGCGGACGGGCGGCAGCTGCGCGCCAACCCTGCGCTGGTGCGCCTGGATGGGTACCAGACCGAAGCCGAGTTGCTCGCCGCCACCAAGGACATTGCCAACGAATGGTATGTGGACCCGGCACGGCGCGAGCTGTTCAAGCGCTTGCTGGAGACGCACGGTCAGGTGCTGGGGATGGTGTCTGAGGTTTATCGGCACAAGACGCGTGAGCGCATCTGGGTTCGGGTGCATGCCCACGTGGTGCGCGACAGCCAGGGGCAGGTGCTGTACTACGAAGGTACGGTGGAAGACATCAGCGCCGAACAGCAATCCCGGCAGGCGCTGCTGGCCAGCGAAGCGCGCTTTCGGGCACTCACCGAGCTGTCGTCCGACTGGTATTGGGAACTCGACACCGAATTTCGTTTCACGCGGATCATTCTCGGTGCGCGCAGCGTTGACTCCTCAGTGACCGCCGATGTCATCGGCAAGACCCGTCAAGAGGTCGGGAACAGTCTACTCAGTGAAGCGCAGTGGGAAGCTCACCACGCCGTTTTGCGCGCCCATCAAAGCTTTCATAATTTCGAGTTTCAATGCCATAGTGGCGACGGTGGATTGGTCTGGCACTCGATCAGCGGCGAGCCGATGTTCAACGAGGACGGCAGTTTCGCCGGGTACCGGGGACTGGGGCGCGACATCAGCGAGCAAAAGCGCGCCGCACTGACCATTCACCATCTGGCTTTTCACGATGCGTTGACCGGTTTGCCAAATCGGCGCCTGTTGCTGGACCGCCTGCAACAAGCACTGTCCGCCAGCGCCCGCAGCGAACAAAAAAACATTTTGTTGTTTCTCGACCTGGATAAGTTCAAGCCACTCAATGACGAGTTTGGCCATGATGTGGGTGACCGCCTGCTGCAACAAGTGGCACAGCGTATCAAGCACTGTGTGCGCTCGGTCGATACCGTAGCCCGCCTGGGTGGTGACGAGTTCGTTATCTTGCTGGTGGACGTGGGCGCTGACCTTGAAACAGCCCGGGCGCAAGCCCGGCAAGTCGGGAAGAAGATTCTGCAATCCCTGGGTTTGCCCTACGACCTGGGTGAACACATTCATCAGTTCAACTGCAGCATCGGTGCCGTGGTGCTGGCCGATCCGACGCAAAGCATCGAGACCTACATCAAACAGGCGGATATCGCCATGTACCAGGCCAAGGCAGCCGGACGCAACACCTTGTGTTTTTACGCTGGAGATTGACTGTTCTTCATGCCGGGTGGAGACTGCCGGTTTTGGGAAGCTGCGTGGCACCGAACTGGATATCGCCCGTAAGCTGTCCGCCCTCTTCGATCACCACTTTGCCGTAGCGAATCTTGCCAGTGACCTTGCCGGTGGCATAGATCGTCAATTTCTGGCGCACGGTCAGGTTGCCATCGAACTGGCCATGAATCTCGGCAATGTCAATCTCAGCCGACCCCTTGAAGGCGCCGCGTTCCGAAATCTGGATCACCCGGGAATCCATGGTCGCCTCCACCAGGCCTTCGACCAGCAGCGTGTCGCAATCGGTAATTTCCACGCCTTTGAGTTTGATGTTGGGCCCCACCGTCAGCTTGCTGCCGCCCTCGGTCACTGGCGGTGGATTGGTATTGACCGGATTGGCCGCGGGAAGCGCTGCGGCCGTTTGCGTGTTCACGCCGCCCGACGGACCGTAATTGCCGGCGTTTGGCGTTGGAACGATATGCCGGGAAGGCGGGGTTTCAGCATCGCGTTTGTTGAAGAAGTGAGCAGACATGGCCATGTGATTCCTTAAAAAATATCATGCTACGAGCCATGCGATTGAAAGTCTCCACCGGTTCTGCAATATCGGTAACAGAATAAATTCGTTCCTCGCGCCGGTATTGTGGTTTTCCACAATAGTAATTTGATATTTACTGCTTACAGTCAATGCCAAACAGGCGAGTTTTCGCTCAAATGCCTTTATTTCAACCCTCAGGAGACATCAAATGAAGATTTCCAGACTGCTCATTGGTATGCTGCTCAGTTGCTCGGCTTTGGCGGTCAACGCCCAAATCGTCATCAAGTTCAGCCATGTGGTGGCGGCCGACACGCCAAAAGGCAAAGCTGCTGTGTACTTTGCAGAAAAAGCGGCTGAGCTGACCAAAGGCAAGGTCAAGGTGGAGGTCTATGCCAACAGCGCCTTGTACAAGGACAAGGAAGAAATGGAAGCGCTGCAGATCGGCTCCGTACAAATGCTGGCGCCCTCGCTCGCGAAATTCGGCCCTCTGGGCGTGAAAGAGTTCGAGGCCTTTGACTTCCCGTTCATGTTTGACAACACGGCCGAGTTGCACAAGATCACCCAGGGCCCGGTCGGCGCGGCCATGCTGGCCAAGCTGGAACCCAAGGGCATCAAGGGTCTGGCCTACTGGGACAACGGCTTCAAGTCGTTCTCGGCCAACACAGCGCTGAAGATGCCGGCTGACTACAAGGGCAAGAAATTCCGCATCCAGTCCTCCAAGGTACTGGAAGAGGAAATCCGTTCCGTGGGTGGCATTCCGCAGGTAATGGCCTTCTCCGAGGTCTATCAGGCGCTGCAAACCGGCGTCGTCGATGGCACCGAGAACCCGATCTCCAACTTCTACACGCAGAAGATGCATGAGGTGCAAAAGCACCTCTCGATCACCAACCACGGCTATCTGGGCTACGCCGTCATCGTCAACAAGAAGTTCTGGGACGGCCTGCCAGCCGACGTGCGTGGCCAGCTCGAAGATGCGATGAAAAAAGCCACCATCTATGCCAATCAAATTGCGCAGGACGAAAACGACAAGTCGCTGGCCGGCGTCAAGGCCAGCGGCAAGACTGCCGTTTACGAACCGACCAAGGATGAACGTCTTGCGCTGAAAAAAGCCATGGCCCCAGTACACATCAAAATGACTGACCGCGTGGGCAAGGAAACGCTCAAGCAGTTCTACGCGGCCACCGGCTTTGACCCGACCAAGCTCTGAACCGGCTTGACAACACGCCGCAATCTTGATGACGTAACGTCGGAGTTCAAATCATGAAATTTCTTGATCACCTGGAAGAGTGGCTGGTCACCTTCCTGATGGGCGCTGCGACGCTGATCATCTTTGTTGCGGTAGTGCACCGCTACGCTGCCGGACTAGCCATTCCGGGCGTGCAGGACTGGCTTTTGTCGCTCTCCTTAAGCTGGGCCCAGGAGCTGACCATCATCATGTTCGTCTGGATGTGCAAATTTGGTGCCGCCTACGGCGTGCGCACCGGCATTCACGTCGGCGTTGACGTGCTGATCAACCGCATGAACGACAAGATGCGCGGCAAGTTCATCATTTTCGGCTTGTGCGCCGGTGCTGTATTCACCGGCATCGTCGCCGCACTGGCGACCGGCTTTGTCTGGGATAACGGCGCACACCACGCCTGGTTCAAGATTCTGGGCCTGCCGCTGGACGGCATTCCGGAAGGCCCGACCACGCCGGATCTGGAATGGCCGACCTGGATGGTTTACAGCGCCGTTCCGCTGGGCAGCAGCCTGATGTGTTTTCGCTTCCTGCAGGTGATGGTCAGTTTCATCAAGACCGGTGAGCTGCCGCACCACGACCACGGCCACGTCGATGGGCTGGAGGAAGAATTGGCGAAGCCTCCGGTTGACCTCAATCCATACGGCATGAAGGACAACCTGCACCCGGACGAGACACCCGACAGCGAAGGAGGCTCGAAATGAACGCCGCCATCATCTTTGTGCTGTTGCTGGTGCTGATGCTCACCGGCATGCCGATCTCGATCTCCCTGGGTCTGACAGTACTGACCTTTCTGTTTGGCTTTACCCATGTGCCGCTCGAATCGGTGGCACTCAAATTGTTTACCGGCATCGAGAAGTTCGAGATCATGGCGATTCCGTTCTTCATCCTGGCCGGCAATTTTCTGACCCATGGCGGCGTAGCGCGGCGCATGATCAACTTTGCCTCCAGCATGGTCGGTCACTGGTATGGTGGCCTCGGTCTGGCCGGTGTGCTGGCCTGCGCCCTGTTTGCCGCGGTGTCGGGTTCATCACCGGCCACCGTGGTGGCGATTGGCTCGATCCTGATGCCGGCGATGGTCAGGGCCGGCTTTCCCAAGAGTTTTGGCGCCGGCGTCATCACCACATCGGGCGCGCTGGGTATTTTGATTCCGCCGTCGATCGTGATGGTGATGTACTCGGTGGCCACCAACACCTCGGTCGGCGCCTTGTTCATGGCCGGCGTCGTGCCCGGCATCGCGCTGGCGTGCGTGCTGGGCGGCGTGACCTGGTACCGCGCGCGCAAGTTCAACTATCCACGCCTGCCCAAGGCGACCTGGGGTGAGCGCTTCAAGGCCTTCAAGACCTCGGCCTGGGGCTTGCTGCTGATCCTGATCGTGATGGGCGGCATCTACACCGGCCTGTTCACACCGACCGAGGCTGCGGCCATGAGCGCGGTCTATGCTTTTGTGGTGGCGGTCTTTGTCTACAAGGACATGAAGCTCAAGGATGTGCCGCGGGTCTTGCTGAACTCCGCCAACATGTCGGCGATGCTGCTCTACATCATCACCAACGCGGTGTTGTTCTCCTTCATCATGGCCAACGAAAACATCCCGCAGGCGCTGGCCGACTGGATGCTGGGCAATGGCCTGGGCATGATCACGTTCCTGCTGGCAGTCAACGTCATGCTGCTGCTGGCGGGCAACTTCATGGAGCCGTCCAGCATCGTGCTGATCTTCGCGCCGATCCTGTTCCCGGTGGCCATGAAGCTCGGTATCGATCCGGTGCACTTCGGCATCATCATGGTGGTGAACATGGAGGTCGGCATGTGCCACCCGCCGGTCGGTCTGAACCTGTACGTGGCCTCCGGTATCACCAAGATGGGCATCACCGAGCTGACTGTGGCGGTCTGGCCCTGGTTGCTGGCGATGCTGGGCTTCCTGATGGTGGTGACCTACTGGCCCGGCCTGTCAACCTGGTTCCCGCGAATGTTGGGGATGATGTAGCGCAAGCGCTGGCTGATCGGCTGCCTGCATCTCCATCAGTCGATGGAAATGCAGGCGCTCAGCGTGTGCCTTTCTCCGGGAAGCAGGGTGACCTGATCCGGCCCCGCGTTGCTGGTTTCCACGCACACCATGCCCTGGTACTCCCCAGCGATCATGTCGGTAAAGGTCTTTTCTTTCCCGGTCCATGGGTTCCACACGACCGTGGAGCTGCTGCCCCGCTTGGCGATGCGAAGGCTTCGTCCCCAGGCGCGGTCCTGGATCACGCAGTCGGCCGTGGTGTTGATGTAAACCCGGTCGGTTTCCCGATCAAAACGCAGGGCACCGGTTTGGCGGCCAGGGGTCGATTCGTGCACCTTGTCCAGGTAGTCGCATCCTTCCAGCCCCAGCACGCTCGTTTGCGCAATATCACCGACGCAGAAATAGCTGTGCAGGGCATCGGTGAGCGTGAACGGCAGCGGTCCGGTGTTGTGGCTGGTGAGGTCGATTGTCAAACTGGCGCCGACGGTCACCATCAACTCCAGGTCAAAGGCAAAATCCCAAAGCGCGCGGGTGGCAGCATCGTCTTGCAGGCCCAGACGCAGACGCAGCGCGCCGCCTGGATCGAGCGTCGTCTCGCGCATCGACCAAAGACGGTTGCGCGCAAAACCGTGCGCTGCCTGACCGGCGCGCGCGCCAAACCACGGCCAGCAGACCGGCACGCCACCGCGCACGCTCTTGCCGGACTGAAACACCGCCGCCCCGGACTGCCACATCACCGGTCGCTGCCCATTGGGCTGCCATGCAAGCACCTGGGCACCCTGCAGCGCCATGCGCGCCGTGGCGTGGGGCGTGCAGATGTCTGCCACCGGCAAACCGCTGCCGCTGTCTGAAAAGTTCAATTTGCCGGGGATGGCAAAGCGGGTGTTGAGGCGATCAATGCAGTTCATTGGTATATTGCTATCATTTAGCGAGTGCTTGCCGTATGACAGACAAGGGCTGTGGTCGATTTTGCATCAATGTTGAGGGCCATTGAAGACGCTGGCGCATGTGCGCCGCAAGCCCGACGCGGGTGAGCACGACGAACGTGGCATGATCCCAAGAATTTCCAGCGAGCCTTCTCAGGAGCCGTCAATGAACGCCAGAGTGCCGAAATCCATCTTGAATGCCGCCCAAAGTCTGGGCCAAATCAGCCAGGCCTGGGACCAGGACATTGTTCGCCAGCTCACGGAATACATTGCGATTCCGGCCAAGTCGCCGATGTTTGATGCCGATTGGGTGGAACACGGGTTTATTGATGCCGTGGTTGGCAATGCCGCGGCCTGGATGGAAGCACAAAAGATAGACGGCCTGACGCTGGAAATCATCCGGCTGCCGGGGCGCACCCCGCTGCTGTATTTTGAAGTCGCCGCCTCGTCAGGCGCTGCCGGCGCCAACCCCGGGCAGCCGGTGTCGGGCCAGACCGTGCTGATGTACGGCCATCTCGACAAGCAACCGGAATTTACCGGCTGGCGCAGTGACCTGGGGCCCTGGACACCCAAGTATGAGGGCGGCAAGCTCTATGGCCGGGGCGGGGCCGACGATGGCTACGCCATTTATGCCAGTATTGCCGCCATCGCCGCGCTCAAGACCCAGCAAGCAGCGCATCCACGCATCGTCGGCCTGGTTGAGACCTGTGAAGAAAGTGGCTCTTATGACCTGCTGCCCTACATCGATGCCCTGCGGGCGCGCCTGGGCGATGTGGGCCTGGTGATTTGCCTGGACTCGGGCGCCGGCAATTACGACCAGTTGTGGCTCACCAGCAGCCTGCGCGGCATGGCCAGCGGTGTGCTCAAAGTCGAGATCCTGACCGAAGGTGTGCATTCGGGTGACGCCAGTGGCTTGGTGCCGTCGAGCTTTCGCATCCTGCGACAAGTGCTGGACCGGCTCGAAGACAGCGCCACCGGCCGCCTGTTGCCGCCGGAATTTCATTGCGACATACCCGCCGACCGCCTGGCACAGGCAAGGGTCACGGCGTCGATTCTGGGCGACGAGCTGTACCGACGTTTTCCATGGGTCCACTATGACTGTGGCGCTGGCAACAGCTTTGCATTGCCTACCACCAGCGACCCGCTGCAAGCCTTGCTCAATCGCACCTGGACACCCACGCTCAGCGTTACCGGCGCAGACGGCCTGCCCGACCTGAGAAATGCCGGCAACGTGCTGCGGCCTTACACAGCGTTCAAACTCAGTCTGCGCTTGCCGCCGCTGATTGACGCCGCGCTGGCGGTGCAACAACTTAAAGCCTTGCTGGAGGCCAACGCCCCCTACCAGGCACGCGTCACCTTTGAAGATGCCGCCAGCGCCACCGGCTGGAACGCGCCTGGTACCGCACAGTGGTTCGAAACAGCGCTCAATGCCGCGTCGACGGATTATTTTGGCGCCCCTTGCGCTTATATCGGCCAGGGCGGCACCATTCCACTGATGAACATGCTCGCGACCGGTTTCCCGAAGGCGCAGATGATGGTGTGTGGTGTGCTAGGCCCGAAGAGCAATGCGCACGGCCCGAACGAGTTTTTGCACGTGCCCTACGCCAAAAAGCTGACAGCGGCCGTGGCACAAGTCATTGCACAGGTGCCCTGATGACCGAGAGCACACTCCGCACTTTTGTGGCCCTGGATGGCGACAATCTGGCCGTGCAAGATTGGCCATTGGAAGACCGGGACGCCGTGCGCGGCGTCATTATTCTGGTACACGGTTTGGGTGAACATGCAGGTCGCTACGATCATGTCGCCCGTCAGCTCAATGACTGGGGTTTCACAGTGCGTGGCTATGATCAATACGGCCATGGCGAGTCGGGCGGGCCACGCGGGGGCCTGCCCACGGAGACCCGTTTGCTCGATGATCTGGCCGACATCGTCGACAGCACCCGTGCCCACATGCTCCGCAAGGCGCCGCTGATCCTGCTCGGGCACAGCATGGGTGGCCTGGTGGCAGCCCGGTTTGTTGCGCTCGGGCTGCGCCCGGTTGAGGGCCTGGTGCTTTCCTCGCCCGCGCTCGACCCGGGGCTCAATGCGGTTCAAAAAGTGCTGCTCGCGCTGCTGCCAAAAATCGCGCCCAATTTGCGCGTCGGCAATGGGCTCGATCCTTCGCTGATTTCGCACGATCCGGCCGTCGTGGCGGCTTACCGCGCGGACAAACTGGTGCATGACCGGGTCTCAGGCCGGCTCGCGCGCTTTATCGCCGACACCGGGCCGGCGACGGTGGCGCAAGCGCCCGCCTGGCAAGTGCCAACCCTGCTGCTATACGCCGGGGCCGACAAACTGGTCAACCCGGCCGGTAGCCGGGCCTTCGCCGCGGCTGCGCCCAAGCAGGTGGTGAGCGCGCACTGTTTTGAGACCCTGTATCACGAAATCTTCAACGAACTCGAGTCCGAGCCTGTTTTTGCCGAGCTCAAGACATGGCTCGATGCCCGGTTTTAGGACCGATAGCAGCCCTTCAGGCCGGTGATGCCGAGCCTTGCGTACACTGCGTTTTTGACAAGAGAGCCACAAAATGAAGATCCTTCTCGCTGTTGATGGCAGCATCTACACCAAAAAAATGCTGGCTTACCTGGCTACGCATGACAACCTGTTTACCCCGGACAACGAATACGCCGTGTTGACGGTGCAGCCGGTACTGCCGCCGCGCGCCCGGGTCGCGGTCGGCAAGGAGATTGTGGACAAGTACTATCTGGAAGAGTCGGAAAAGATATTGGCCCCGGTATCCCGGTTCTTATTGCGCCACGGCATTGACGCCAGGAGCAGCTGGAAGGCGGGCCAAGTGGGCGAGACGATTGCCAAGTTCGCTGAGAGCGGGAAATTCGATATGCTGATCATGGGCTCGCATGGCCACGGTACGCTGGTTAACCTGGTGATGGGCTCGGTGGCGACCCAGGTGCTGGCGCACTGCAAGGTGCCGGTGCTGCTGGTGCGCTGATCCGTGTTTGAAGCTAGTGTTGCGCCAGAGTCACGCCAGCGGCAGCAGTCAGCGCGGCTGTGAGCGCGTCCAGCACCACCGAGTCCAGATTCCAGCAATGCCAGAAGAGTTCGACCGGCAATGCGTGCCCCGGCGCGATGTTCACCAGGCGACCGCTGCGCAAATGTTCACTTGCCTTTAGCTCCGGCACGACACTGACACCCCAACCGGCCAGCACGGCCCGCACCTGACCTTCGGAGCTGGGCACATACAACTGGCTCAAGGCCACGCGTTTGAGCCCAAATGCACGGCCGATGAACTCGGACTGCAAATCATCCTTGCGATTGAAGGCGATGAATGGCACGCTGCGAAAATTGTGCGCCGACAGGCCATTTGGACAGTGCTCGGCGGCGTAGGCCGCTTCGGCCACCACCACATAACGCATGGCGCCCAGAGGCGTCATCTTGCAACTGCGCAAAGCCTGTTTGAGGGTGGTGACGCAACCCAATACCCGTCCCTCGCGCAGCCATTCAATCGTGAAGTCCTGATCGTCGGTGATGATCTCCAGCCCAAGCCCCTGTCGCGCCAAGGCGCTCAAGGCGGGCAGGGCCCAGGTGGCAATGCTGTCGGCGTTGATGGCAATCGAAATCCGCTCCACCTCACCGCTGCTGCCCGTCGCGCCTGGCGCCAGCTCCTTGAGGTCGCGTTCCAGATCAGCCCTGAGCAGGCGCATCTGCATGGCGTGCTTGAGCAACAGGCGCCCGGCCGAAGTGGCTTTGAGCGGTCGGCTGCGCACGATCAGAACCGTGCCGACCTGGACTTCGAGCGAGCGCAAACGCTGCGACACTGCAGACTGGGTAATCGAAAGGCGCACCGCCGCCCGCTCAAAACCGCCCTCTTCCACGATGGCGGCGAGGCACTCCAGGGCATCTGGGTCAAATGTGCTCATATCAGTACGCCTAATGTTTTCTCATACTGTGCGATTTTACTTTTCATATGACAGGGCCCGCGAGACACCGCCGCGGGAGGCCCACATTCCAGCGACGTGGCTTGATAAGCCTCAAGTCATGCTGATCTTCGTCAGGCTAGGCTTGACGCTGGATGCAATCGTAAGTCAACAAGGTATTGCCTGGACACCAAAATGCCCGTCTCCAAAGTCAACCCGGCGCAACTCCGCGTCACCGTTGATCCCGGCTCGCTCGGGTTCTCGGAGACGTCGGAGCTGCTGCAGGATGCGCTGCCCTGGATCGGGCAGGAGCGTGCCGAAAAGGCGGCGCGTTTCGGTCTTGCGATGGATCAGCCCGACTACAACCTGTTCGTGCTCGGAGAAGTTGGCAGTGGCCGCTCGTCCCTGTTGCGCCAGGTGATGCAGCAGGCCGCAGCCAACCGATCCGTGCCGCCCGACCTGTGCTATCTGCACAATTTTGATGCGCCTGAGCGGCCGCGTGCCCTGCGCCTGCCGCCCGGGCAGGGGCGCTTGCTGCGTCAGCTGATGTTGCAGATGACCCGGAATCTGCAGTCCGAGATCCCGCGTCGTCTGCTCGGACAGGATTTCAAGGACGAAAGCGAACGCATTGAAAAAACATTCAAGGCGGAAGAAGCCAAAGCTTACGCGGCGCTCGATGCCTTTGCAGAAGCCCGCAGCTTCACCCTGTATCGGGAGGAAGGACACCTGATTTTCACCTTGCGGGACGAAAAGGGGCATGCGCTGACGGAAAACGAAATGTTGACCCTGCCGAAGGAGCGGCGCACCGAAATCAGTCAGGCGGAGCTGGAGTTGCGCACCGAAATTGCCCGGTATATGGACAAAATGAGGCCCATGGAACGAGTGATGAATGAGGGCCTGGCGGCGTTGAAGCGCCAGGTCGTCAAGCCGCTGATGGAGCGCGAGTTGCAGGAAATTCGCACCGGCTTGAAAAAACAGATCAAGGACTCCGTCAAGCTCGGCGCCTATCTGGAACAAGTCGTGCACGACGTGCTGGAGAATCTGGAGCTGTTCCAGGTGGCCGATGCCGACGAAGAGGAAGTCCGGCTGGAAGCATTGAATTCCGTGTTGTCGCGCTACCGCGTGAATCTGCTGGTGGACAACAGCGATTTGACCGGGGCGCCGGTCATCATTGAGGACAACCCGCTGTTTCGCGCGCTGTTTGGCAGCATTGAGTACCGGTCTGAAAATGACGTGCTGGTGACGGATTTTTCCCGCATTCGCGCTGGGGCCCTGCACAAGGCTCACGGCGGTTTTTTGCTGCTTCATCTGCGCGACCTGCTGGCCGACGAGCTGGTGTGGGAGAAGCTGCGGCGCTTTTTGCGCAGCGGTCGGCTGCAGATCGAGGAGCCGGGCACCGCGTTCTCGCCGATTGCGGCGGTGTCGCTCGAACCCGAGGCGGTCGATGTGCAGGTCAAGATCATCCTGATCGGATCGGTCGAGCTGTATTACGCCTTGCAGGAGGGGGATCCGGAAATGGCGCGTCGCTTTCGCGTCAAGGTCGATTTTGCCGAGAGCTTTTCTTCCAGCGCCGAGACGCTCCACGCCAGTGCCGTCTTCGTCGCGCACACGTGCAGAAAAATGGGTCTGCCGCATTTTTCCGCCGCCGCCGTCGCGCGGCTGCTGGAAGACTCGCACCGCGAGGTCGACGATCAGTCGCGCCAAAGTGCCATCTTCGCCCACACCGAGGCATTGTTGACGGAGAGCGCAGCGCTGTGTCGCGCGCGCGCCGCATCCAGGGTCGAGGCCATGGATGTCGAGGCGGCGCTTCGTGCGCGCAAATCGCGTCACGATTACCCGGAGCAACGCCTGCAGGAATCCATCGCCGACGGGGAGCGTCTCATCACCGTGCAAGGCCACCGGGTGGGCCAGCTCAACGGACTGACCCAAGTGGATCTGGGGGACTATCGCTTCGGTCTTCCGGTGCGTGTCACGGCGCGCACCTTCGCCGGCGAAGAGGGCCTGCTCAACATCGAGCGCGAGGTGGAAATGTCCGGACCAATCCACGACAAGGGCGTGCTCATCCTGCAAAGCCATCTGTCGGCGCTGTTCGCACCTATCGCGCCGCTGGCGCTGGACGCTTCCATCGTGTTCGAGCAGGAGTACCAGGGCGTGGAGGGGGACTCCGCATCCTGTGCCGAGTTTTTTGTCTTGCTCTCCTCGGTGTCGGGTCTGCCGCTGAATCAGGGGATTGCCGTGACTGGCGCGATGAACCAGCACGGCGAAGTGTTGCCGGTGGGTGGAATCAACGAGAAGATCGAAGGCTACTTTCGCGTTTGCGAATCTGCCGGGCTGGATGGCAGCCAGGGCGTGCTGATCCCGCAGCGCAACCGCCGCCACCTGATGCTGGAGCACAAGGTGGTCGAGGCGGTGGATCAGGGGCTGTTTCACATCTACACCGCAGACCGGGTCGACGAAGGCATGGAACTGCTCACGGGCGTTGCCTACGGCACGGCGGACGCGGCGGGGAACTACGCGCCGGACAGCGTGCTGGGACATGCCCAGACAGCCTTGCTGGCGTATCGAAGCGCCTGTCAGGCCTCCGGCACGAAGAAGAAACAACGACACCGGCCGCTGCGTTGAGCGATGGGCTGAAGATGATCGAATATTTCGAAATTGACCAGGCCAGCCGCAAAGTGCTGTCGCAGTGCGGGAACTGCCGTCAGCTTCTGGTCGACTATGCGCCGGACTGCTGGGTGATCCTGTCGCACCAATCCAGAGTCGTGAAGGTGAAAGCCCGGGAGTTGATACCCGACGCTTATGAACACTTTGACCGGGACGCACCGGCCACCCGGTCCGGCTGATGCAGTGCTGCGACCGCTCAAAGCGCCGCAGGTTTGACTCCGGTAACCAGTTTGATCTGAAGCAGGGGCTCGAAGGGCGGCACGTGGCACTCGACAATATGGCCGGGCGCAACTTCAAGTTTCAGCCCGCACACATCCGCGTGAATCGGCAAACTCGCGCAGTTGCGGTCAACCAGCACCGCCGTGTGCAGGGTTTTCACGCCCTTGGTCAGCAGATATTGAACCGCCTTGAACAAGGAAAAACCGAAATACAGCACATCATCCACGACCACGACCGCCCGGCCTGACAAATCGATATGGGCATGCTCCGCCTGTTCCGTGAGCTGGGTTTGGGGATGCAACAGCGTCAAGTCATCGGCATAGCGCTTGATCGAGAGGTCGAGGCGCTCGATATCGGCTCCGGGGAAATGCTGCCGCAGTCGATCATGCAGCAAGTCGGCAAGCGGCGCGCCACGGCGCCTGACGCCCACCAGCGAAACACGTTCCTGTCGATACAGCCTGGCGGCGACGGTCAGCGCCATGGCATCGAGCACGCGCTCGAGCGCAGCCGCGTCATAAAGAGTTGTGCGTGCTTCGTCAGACGTGCCCATTCCCGTTCCTTCGCAACCGGTTTCTGCCCCACCCATGCGATTATTGACTTTTCTCAGTGCGAGAGTAATCTGGCATCGCTAATCTGTTTGCGGCGGCGCTTGATAACGACAAACTTACCCTCAATTGGCTTGTCTGGAATCAAAGTTCCGCCTCGGAGACCCTCATGCACTCCATCCGTCGACCCGCTGTTGCTGGCGCCTTCTATCCCGGACAGAGACAAACTCTGTTGCACGACGTGCACGCCTTGCTGGGCGCGGCAGGGCCGGACCCGGACACAGAGCTTTCCGTTCCCAAGGCCATCATCGTGCCGCACGCGGGATACATTTATTCGGGCGACACGGCGGCGAAGGCCTTTGCGCATCTGGCTGCGGTGCGGAAGGTCATCCGGCGCGTGGTGTTGCTGGGCCCGGTGCATCGCGTGCCGGTGCGCGGACTGGCCCTTCCGGGCGGCGATGCTTTTGCCACGCCATTGGGGGAAGTTGAACTCGATGCGCAGGCCATCGCGAAGATTGCCCACCTGCCCCAAGTGGTGGTCAGCGCGGCAGCCCACGCCCTGGAGCACTCGCTGGAAGTGCAGTTGCCATTTCTGCAGGCAGTTCTGGATGACTTCAAGCTGGTGCCGCTGGCCGTGGGCGATGCCACGCCGGCTGAAGTCGCGCAGGTGCTGGAAGCGCTGTGGGGCGGACCGGAAACGCTGCTGGTGGTCAGTTCCGATCTCTCCCACTACCTGCCTTATCGCACGGCCCAAAGCGTCGACCAGGACACCGTCCAGCACATCCTGAATCTGGAGGCTTCGCTGACGCACAACCAGGCCTGCGGCGGCACGCCCATCAATGGCTTGCTGCTGGCGGCAAGGCGTCACCAGCTGCGAGCCGTACTTCTGGCTTTGTGCAACTCGGGCGACACCGCCGGAGACAAGAGCCGGGTGGTGGGCTACGCGTCGATTGCCTTCATGGAAGAACCACACCATGCCGCATAAGCCCGGAAAAGTATTGTTGCCCATCGCCCGCTCGTCCATCGGGCACGCCTTGGGGCGCCCTCACACAGCACCTGAAAACGCGCCCTGGCTGCAGGAGTTAGGTGCCTGCTTTGTCACCCTGACGCAACAAGGGCAACTGCGCGGCTGCATCGGCAGCCTGCAGGCGCATCGGTCCCTGCTGGCTGATGTCAAGGCCAACGCCGTGGCCGCTGCACTGCACGACCCCCGCTTTAACCCGCTGACGGCGATGGAGTTGGAGCACACCGAGATCGAGGTTTCCCTGCTGTCGCCGATGCAGGCGATGCAGTTTTCCAGCCAGGCCGAGGCGCTGGCGCAATTGCGCCCCGGCGTGGATGGCGTGGTACTGGAATTCGGCCGCTACCGCAGCACCTTCCTGCCGCAGGTCTGGGAGCAATTGCCCGCCGTGACCGAATTCATGGCGCACCTGAAGCGCAAGGCCGGCTTGCCAGCGAACTTTTGGGCGACCGAAGTGAAGCTGCAGCGCTACACCGTGAGCAAGTGGAAAGAGTCGGATCTGCAACAAGGCGGCCCTGTGGCTATTCAACCGATGGAGCCATGATGCAGGATTCCAGCTATCCTGCGCGCTACTGGCACGTGATGGCAGACGGTCGCATGCAGTGCGACCTGTGTCCACGCGACTGCCGTTTGCATGAGGGCCAGCGCGGTGCGTGTTTTGTGCGCATGCGCCGGGGCAAGCAGATGATCCTGACGACCTACGGCCGGTCCTCGGGCTTCTGCATTGACCCGATCGAGAAGAAGCCGCTGAACCATTTCTATCCCGGCAGCAGCGTGTTGTCCTTTGGCACGGCGGGCTGCAATCTGGCGTGCAAGTTCTGCCAGAACTGGGACATCAGCAAGTCCAGGGACATGGACCGGCTGATGGACCAGGCCTCCCCCGCAATCATTGCCGCCGAGGCTGTGAAATACGGTTGCAGGAGTGTCGCCTTCACCTACAACGATCCGGTGATCTTCGCGGAATATGCCATGGACACAGCCGATGCCTGTCATGCACTGGGCATCCAGACCGTGGCCGTGACCGCAGGCTACCTGCACGATCAGGCGCGGCGGGACTTTTTCGCCAGGATCGATGCCGCCAATGTGGACCTGAAGGCCTTCACCGATGATTTCTACTTCAAGCTGACCGGCTCGCACCTCCAGCCGGTACTCGATACTCTGGTGTACCTAAAGCACGAGACCAGCGTGTGGTTCGAGATCACCACCCTGCTGATCCCGGGCCAGAACGACTCGGACGAGGAAATTACCGCGATGTGCCAATGGATCATGCAGGCCTTGGGGCCGGATGTGCCGCTGCATTTCTCCGCGTTTCATCCCGACTACAAGATGCCGGATGTTCCGGCTACGCCGCCTGCGACCCTGGTGCGGGCACGGAACATCGCCTTGACGCAAGGCCTGCACCATGTCTATACCGGCAACGTGCACCACCAGGAAGGCGATACCACTTTCTGCCCGGGTTGCCACGCGCCGCTGATCGTTCGCGACTGGTATCAGATCAAGCAGTATCGATTGACCCTTGACGGACACTGCCCCGATTGTGGGGCCGCCGTGGCCGGGCGGTTTGCAGAAAAAGCCGGCGATTTTGGCCGAAGACGCATCCCGATTGCCATCGGCCAGAGCTGATCGTCAAAGGAGCACATCATGAACACAGCGGTCGTGCAAGCCGTGCGCATCCCGCTAAGCCGGGGTCATATCGAGGGCATGCTGGAACTGCCGGACGACGCGCACGGCCTGGTGCTGTTTGCTCATGGCAGCGGAAGCAGCCGTCACAGCCCGCGCAACTACTACGTGGCCCGGGTGCTGCGCAAGGGCGGCATTGGAACGCTGCTGATGGATTTGCTGACCCCCGAGGAAGATGCAGTGTATGAAACACGTTTTGACATTGCCTTGTTGACGCGCCGCCTGCTCGCCGCCACGCGCTGGCTTCGGGCGGACAGATCCTCAGGAAACCTGCCTCTGGGCTACTTTGGCGCCAGCACTGGCGCCGCGGCTGCGCTGCAGGCCGCAGCGCAGCTGGGGCGGGAGATTCGCGCCGTCGTTTCGCGTGGCGGACGTCCCGACATGGCGGGCCGTCAGGACCTGCAGAAGGTCGAGTCCCCGACTTTGCTGCTGGTGGGCGGGAACGATGATGTGGTGATCGAACTCAATCGCGAAGCCTATGGCCATCTTCGTTGCGACAAGCAGCTGTCGATCGTCCCGGGAGCAACCCATCTGTTCGAGGAGCCTGGAACGCTGGAGGAGGTGGCGCGGCAGGCTGCGGTCTGGTTCCGCAAGTACCTGGTTTGATAGCCTGCGCAGTGGCCCCCGCGATTTCTAGCGCCAGCGCCTGAGCACTCTATTCAGCTCCTGTAACGCTGCCGGGCACCGATGGGTCCGCTTGTGAGGAGACAAAATCGACCTCTACCAGCAAACCGTGACCACCATGCGACGGATGGTCTGTCCGTACTGCACCACCGCACTGGGCGGTGAGTTCTTTGACAATCGCCAGCCCAAGACCACTGCCAGTTGCTTCGCTAGCGCTCAGGCGCGAAAAGCGTTGAAAGATCTTCTCCCGGCTTTCTATCGCGACGCCAGGTCCGTTGTCTTCTACAGTCAGTGTAATTTTCCCCGGTCTTGAGTGCAATCGAACGGTCACGATGCCATGGCACTGTGTATAGCGTATGGCGTTATCAACAAGGTTGACCGCAATTTCGCGCAGCGCTGCCGCATCGGTTGCAACGCTGGTCTCGACACCGCTGCGCTCAAAGCCCAAGTCGATATGTTTGACGTGGGCCTGCGCCGCCAGGTTCTCAAGCACCTTTTGCACAATGTCACAACACGCCTGGGTTGATACCGGCGACCGGGTGACAAGGTCTGCCTCGGCCGAAGAAAGTGTCAAGAACTGGTTGACGAGCCGGGTTGTTTGTTGCAGCGTCTTGCGCGCCGCCAGCAGCGAGGTATTACTGCTTTCCTTGTCGTTGGCGCGCAAGGCGTCACTGATCTGGGTATTCAAGACCGTCAATGGCGTACGCAACTGGTGGGCCGCATTCTGGTTGAAGACGCTGCGCTGCTGGGTGTAGTTTTCCAGGCGTTCAATGTAATCATTGAATGATTCCACCATGGGTGTCAGCTCGGAAGGAACTTTGTCGGCGTTCAGCCTTTGCAGCGAACCCTCCTTGCGCGCGCGAACATCGTTGCGAAGTCGAATCAAGGGCTGCAGGCCGCGCTTCAAGCCAAACAGAATGAAGGTCGTCGCCAGTGCCAATATCAGCAACTGCTGGGCCACTGCATGGAGCCACAATTTGTGAGTTAGTTGCGCGTGGGCGTGCGTCGTTTGAGCCACTTCAACCACCACCGGCAAAGCCGATGGGTTGCCAATGACGGGCTGAAAAAACGCCACCACCCGCACCGCCTCGCCGCGCATGCTGGCGCCGAAGAAATAGGGCGAGTCAACCGGCAAATTCTGCTTCGGCAAGGCCAGATCGGTATAGCCTGACAACAACTGCCCGGCACCGGTGGTGACACGGTAGAAAATCCGGTCCGGCTGCTCGGACTGGAACAGCTCCAGCGCCGCTGGCGGTATCTGGTGTTGGAAGGCGCCGTCTTCATAGCTGATCTGCTGGGCGATCATGCGCGCCGAACCCAACAGCAGCCGGTCCTGCACTACGGTGGCGGTATCGACCGAACTGTTGTAGGTCAGCCAGGCATCGACCGCAACCGCGCTCACCAAGGGCAACAAAACCCAGGCCAGCAACTGGCGCCGCAGGCTGCTATTCATCGCCGGCCGCGCGCAGCAGGTAGCCCAGACCACGCAAAGTCATGATTTGTGCGGAGCTGTGTTCAAGCTTCTTGCGCAGCCGGTGCACATAGATTTCAATGGCGTCGGTGGAGACATCCTCATCGAGAGAAAAGAGGCTGTGAGCGAGCTCCTGTTTGGGCACGCTGGTGCCGGCCCTGCGCACCAGCAGTTCCAGAACTGCGCGCTCCCGGGGTGTCAGCGCCAAGGCCTGTCCAGCAATCTGAAATTCGCGCGTCTTCGTGTTGTAGTTCAAATTGCCGCATCCAATCTGGGGTCCGGTCTGTCCTGACGAGCGTCGCAGGAGTACGCGAATGCGAGCCTCCAGTTCCTCGATCTCAAAGGGCTTCGCCATATAGTCATCGGCTCCTTCGTCGAGTTCGCTGACCCGGCTCTGTACCGTGTTGTTGGCCGTCAGCACCAGCACCGGCGTAGCGTCATGACGGGCACGCAGTCGGCGCAAAACTTCCTTGCCGTCCATCCTGGGCAGAGCCAGATCGAGAATCACCAGGTTGTATTTTTCCGAGCGCAGTGCAAAGTCAGCATCCGCACCGTTGTTTATGCAGTCAACGGTGTACTGTTCTTTACGCAGGGTGCGCGCCAGCCATTGCGCCAATTCGGTGTTGTCTTCGACGACCAGTATCCGCATTGCACGCCGTCCGGTAAGGTGATTACATAGGGATGTCAGATCATAATCTGGCGCGCCCATCAGTACTTTCCCTAGGTTTTGGGAAACTGAAAGCAGACTGAAAGCAGCGACCGATTATCGTCAGCGCACAAACCAACCAGGAGATGCCATGAAATCCAGTATCAAACCGAACCGATTGTTGCAGGCGCTAAGCCTTGCCGCAGTGGTATTTGCCAGCGCCACCGCGATGGCGGCCGACAAGGTAACCATCATTGTCGGTGGCTACGAAAAGCAGATTTATCTGCCCGCCAAATTGACCGAGAGCCTGGGCTATTTCAAGGCCGAGGGGCTGGAGGTCGAGTTGCTCAACGAAGCCTCCGGCGTCGACGCGGAAAATGAAATGCTGGCCGGCGCGGTTCAAGGCGTCGTCGGCTTTTACGACCACTGCGTCGATTTGCAGACCAAGGGCAAGTATGTCCAGTCGGTGGTGCAGTTCAGCCAGGCACCCGGCGAAGTCGAACTGGTTTCCAACAAGCACCCGGAAATCAAATCCATGGCCGACCTGCGTGGCAAGAGCCTGGGCGTGACCGGCCTCGGTTCTTCGACCAACTTCCTGTCGCAATACCTGATGGTCAAATCCGGCGTTCCGCTGGGCGAATTCAGCACCATACCGGTAGGGGCTGGAACGACTTTCATCGCCGCCATGACGCAGGACAAGATTCAGGCCGGCATGACCACCGAACCGACCATCTCGCGCCTGCTCAAGACCAACGAAGCACGCGTTCTGGTCGATATGCGCACGGTTGAAAAAACCAAGGCGGCGCTGGGCGGCACCTACCCGGCAGCGTCCTTGTACATGTCGACCGACTGGGTCGAGAAAAACAAGCCGACCGTGCAAAAGCTGGCCAATGCCTTTGTCAAGACGCTGAAATTCATCAACACGCACAGCGCGGCCGAAATCGCCGACAAGATGCCGAAAGATTTCTACGCCGGTGACAAGGACGGTTACATCAAGGCACTGGCCGATGGCAAGGCCATGTTCACGCCCGATGGGGTGATGCCGGCCGGTGGGCCAGAAACGGTGCTCTCGGTGCTGGCCGCCTTCTCCAAGAACGTCAAGGGGAAAACCGTTGACTTGTCGAAGACCTACACCACCGAGTTCGTCAAGAACGCCAAATAAGCCAAACGCCACCATGCCCCATCACAACGACAGCCCGGCCATTGAACTGATCAACGTCAGTCGCCGTTTTCTCACGCCGGACGGCAAATCGATGACTGCCCTGCGCGACTTCAACATGAGCGTGGCACGGGGCGAGTTCGTCGCCGTGGTGGGTCCCACCGGTTGCGGCAAATCCACCACCCTGAACCTGGTCACCGGTTTGTCCAAGCCCTCGGCTGGCGAGGTTCGGGTGATGGGTGCGCCGGTTGACGGCATCGACCCGCGCATCGGTTTTGTCTTTCAGACCGATGCCCTGTTTCCCTGGCGCAGCGTGATCGACAACGTGGTGACCGGCCCGCTGTTTCGCGGCATTCCGCAACAGCAGGCCTATGCCAAGGCACACGAATGGCTGGCGCGGGTCAATCTTTCCGGGCATGAGACCAAGTTTCCGCACCAGTTGTCCGGTGGCATGCGCAAGCGCGTGTCGCTGGCCCAGACTTTCATCAACGAGCCCCAGATCCTGCTGATGGACGAACCGTTTTCCGCGCTGGATGTGCAGACCCGCGTGCTGATGCACGAAGAACTGCTCAGGCTCTGGTCCCAGTCCAAGGCCTCGGTCGTCTTCGTCACACACGACCTGGAAGAGGCGATTGCCCTGGCCGACAAGGTTTACGTACTGACCTCCGGGCCGGCGACCGTCAAGTCGGTCTATCCGGTGGCCATCCCGCGCCCCCGTGTCGTCAGTGAAATCCGCTACGACAAGGCTTTTATCGACATCTCGCGCACCATCTGGGAAGACCTGCGCGACGAGGTGCTGCGCGGTGCGGCACGTGAAGAGGCCCTGGTGGCTTGAGGAACTGACATGACCGAAGCAACATTGACCGCCGAAACCTTTTTTCAACCGGGTACCTCTGACGCCGAAATTGAGGCGGCAGCCGCGCAGGCGGCGCGCAGGCGCAAGTTTGCCGTCTATTTTTGGCGCTACTTCATCCTGGTCGTCTTCCTGGGCGGCTGGGAACTGGCGGTCCGACTCAAGCTGATCGACCCGTTCTTCTTCTCCAGCCCCTGGGCCATCGTGCTGCGGCTGCAGGAGTGGATCGTCGAGGGTACTTCGGAGGGTCCGCTGTGGTTCCACCTGTGGGTCACCATGGAAGAATCGCTGCTGGGCTTCTTCTCGGGCTCCATCGCCGGCATCATCGCCGGCATCGCGCTGGGGCGCAACCGCATGCTGGCCGATGTGTTCTCGATCTACATCAAGGTCATCAACTCGGTGCCGCGGGTGGTGCTGGCGCCGATCTTCATCATGATCTTCGGCCTGGGCCTGACCTCTAAAGTGGCCCTGTCTTTTGTGATGGTGTTTTTTGTCGTTTTCTCGAACGCCTTTCAAGGCGTCGTCGAGGCCGATCGCAACCTGCTGGCCAATGCCCAGATCCTGGGCGCCAAGGGCTGGCAACTGACGCGCTCGGTGGTCATCCCGTCGGCCATGAGCTGGATCTTTGCCTCCCTGCATGTCAGCTTCGGCTTTGCCATCGTCGGCGCCATCGTCGGTGAATTTGTCGGCGCCCGCTACGGCATCGGCTTGCTCATCAATGTCGCCAAGGGCTCGTTTGATGCGGCCGGCATGTACGCCGCCATCGTCATCATCATGGTGGTGGCCCTGGCGGCCGAATACGCCATGACCCAGGTCGAGAATCGGCTCGCGAAATGGCGTCCGGCACCGCTGCAGGAAGCAAATTAGCCCATGGCATGACTTGGCTGAGCACAAGCAGGCGTCTTGCGCTTGCGTCGGTCATTGCCTTCGCGCTGTCCGCATCGGCGCAGACCGGTGCCAGCCACAAGGACAAACCCGAGATCAGAGCCTGCCCCAAGGGCGTAGCTCAGGGCAGCCGCTGCCTCACCGGACGCGACAGTGCCGGTGCCTACTACTGGCTCGCGGTACCACCTGAATGGAACGGCGTGCTGGTGGTACATGCCCACGGTGGCCCCGAGCTGGGCGAGCCCAGGGCTGAACGCGCGGCGGCCGATTTGACTCGCTGGTCGATCTGGACTCGCGCCGGCTACGCTTATGCCGGTTCCGGCTTCCGCCAGGGTGGCATCGAAGTTCGTTCTGCCGCCGAAGACACCGAGCGGGTACGCCAGCTATTCATCTCCGAAATCGGGACGCCACGGCGCACGCTGCTGCACGGGCAGTCCTGGGGCGCCGGCGTGGCGGCAAAAACTGCTGAAATGTTCACGCAGACGATCGACGGCAAGCATCCCTATGATGCAGTCCTGTTGACCAGCGGCGTACTGGGCGGTGGCACCCAGTCTTACAACTTTCGTCTCGATTTGCGCGTGGTCTATCAGGCTGTTTGTGGCAACCATCCCAAGCCCGGCGAGCCGGCCTACCCGCTGTGGCAAGGCCTGCCGCTCGATAGCGGCTTGACACGCGCCGAGCTTGCCAGTCGCGTCGACGAATGCACCGGCGTTCGCAAGGCGCCGATGGAACGCAGCGCCGACCAGCAGCGCAATCTGAAGTCGCTCACCGACGTGATCGCTATCCCCGAGAGTTCCTTGCTGGGTCATATGAATTGGGCGACTTGGCACTTTCAGGACCTTGTGTTCAAACGCCTTGGCGGGCACAACCCCTTCGGCAATGCCGGCATTCGCTACAGTGGCTCTTCAGACGACGACGCTTTGAACGCCAACGTGGCACGCTATCGTGCCGAACCCAAGGCTTTATCGGCGTTGGCTGCCGACACTGACCTCCTGGGACAAATTCCTGTGCCGGTGCTCACGGTTCATGGGATTCACGATGCCGTCGCCTTTGTAGAGCTTGAATCGTTCTTTCATGACACGATGGCGAAGGGTGGAAGTGCGGACCGATTGGTCCAGACCTTCACCAGCGACAGCGATCACAGCTACCAGAGCGATGCGAACTACGTGGCAGCGATGAACTCTCTGGTCGATTGGATCGATACCGGCAACAAGCCGTCCCCCGCCAGCGTTGCTGCCCGTTGCCTGGCCTTGAGTGAGGCCTTTGATCCGGTCAAGGCTTGTCGCTTCCAACCCGAATTCAAGCCACGGCCTCTTGCCGCGCGGGTGCCCGCCCGATGAGACCGGGGAACCAGGAATGGGGATCGGTAGTTTCCCTAGGTTCCCACACTTGAAAGCGGATTGAAAGCTAAGCCGCAGTACCTTCAAAGACTACATCAACCCAGGAGAAACCATGAAGAACAAACCCACCCCGACCCGACTCATACAGGCACTGCGTCGTCCAGTCTTCGTCTTGACAGCCTTGTCATCCTTTGCCGGGCTAGCCCAAGCCCAGTCTACAGTTGAAGTATTCGGTTTGTTGGACGTAGGCTATCTGTACACCAGCGCCAGTGGCTCTGGTTCGGTCTCGTCGCTCAATCCAGACGGCAATACCTCCAGTCGGCTCGGCTTCAGAAGCACCGAAGATCTGGGTGCCGGTCTGAAGGCCAATGTGTGGCTGGAGGCGGCGGTGAGTCCGGACAACGGCACCGGCGGCTCCACCAGCACCACGAACAAGGATTCGGTTGGTGGTGGCGGTTTGACTTTTGGTCGCCGCGCCACCGTGGGCTTGCTTGGCAGCTGGGGTGAAGTCCGTTTGGGACGCGATTACACACCGAGTTTCAACAACTTGACGGTGGCAATGCATCCATTTGGCACCAACGGTGTCGGCAATGCCGGCCAGCTGTTCTACCAGGTGAACACCGGCGGCACCACGGCACGCACCAACGTGCGGGCCTCCAATTCACTCGGCTATCTTCTTCCTTCGACCCTGGGCGGCGTCTACGGGCAATTCATGTACGCGATGGGCGAGCAAGCCAGCAACGCGGGTGCCACTGCAGACGACGGTAACTATGTGGGGGCGCGTATTGGTTACAAGGCAGGACCGCTAAATCTTGCTCTTGCCAGCGGCACGACAAAATACGCCACGGGTGATTTCACGCAGACCAACTTTGCCATCAACTACCAGTTTGGCCCCGCCAAGCTGATGTATCTGTGGGGCAGGAACGAAGTGGGCGTCACCAAGACCACGGCCAACATGGTGGGAACACAATGGAGTGTTGGTGCCGGCGAGATACGTTTTGCCTACACCACGCTGAAGGCTGAGGCGGTGGCCAATGACGCCAGCCAGTGGGCCGTCGGCTACGTCCATAACCTGTCCAAGCGCACGGCGCTCTATACCAACTATTCTCAAGTCAGTAACGACGGAACCGGCACCAGGTTCACTGTCGGCTCAGGTATCGGCGTGACGACCCCGGGTGGCAGCAGTACCGGCTACGAATTGGGTATTCGTCACAGCTTCTGATCGAATCTGGTCAATCGACCACTGCACCGTGTTTCCAGGGTTCGGGGATCTCGTAGAGAGAGCCCCGCTTTTTTTGGTGCTCGCCGAGCACAAGTCTAGTGTTCGCGTTTCAGCTCAGGAGTTTGGTGAGCGCGTCCGGATGAATGCTCCAGCCAATCAAGCCTGACAGTCCCATCAGGACGCCAAATCCGGCCGGAACCAGACTGAGCACGTAGAGCCAGGGCAACTGGGTCAGCGATGCCACGGCAAGCAGCGAAATGGCAATCGCGATCAATGCATCCGAGAGATCAAACTGGTCGTCGTGGAAATTCAGTCCGTCATAGGTGACCTGATCACGTTCAGCCTGTTTCCGCAACTCTTCCTTCTTCTGGTTCTGATCTTTCGCCATCGCCTCATAGACCGCAATCTGCGCGGCGTACGCGGCCTGTTGCTGCGCCGGAGCCGACAAGGCCTGCAAACGCAATTGAACCAGGGTTGACTTGGCAATTTCCTCCCGAATATTGCGCGCCTGATAAAACTGCCAATGGTCCAGTTTGTCGGCCTGCGCCTGTTGCATCGCCTGGACGATGTTGTCGTCCTTGACCTTGCAGATGCCCATGAAGGTGGCCAGCAAGGCGATGGTGATGGCCACCGCAGGATTCAGCCACGACAACTTGCTGTCCTTGCCTTCGACTTTGGTGGATTCAACGATGTCGAGCGGATCTATTTCCATGATATGCCTTGAAGTGAGATGCGTGATGGTCCGGAGCGCGGTGCGCTGCGAATCTTAACAGCTATCATTTGTATAGCTGCCTGCGCACGTTGGACGGGCGCCAGAGGCTTATTTTGCTTACGAAACTGGTGCTTTGATGGCGTGCGTGTGGGCCTGTAACAAACATTCCTGAAAGGCCCGCGTCACCCGGGACGGCAGCGGTGAACCGCGCACGATGCTGAAAAAACTGCAGGCATAACGAAATAAATCCGGCTGAACAGCGCGTATCTGACCGGTGCGCACAAAGCTCTGGGCATAGTGATCTGGCAGGAAGCCCAGGTAACGCCCCGACAGGATCAGCGTGGCGATGGACTCCTGATCGTAACCCGTGGCCTTGCGCGTCAGGCGCATCTGCTGGCTGATTTCGAGGTTCGGCGAGTGGTAGCCCAGGCCGGCAAAATCATGCAGGCGCAAATCGTCCCAGGTCATATTGAGGGCGTCGGCCTGAAACAGACCGTGTTGCGCGCCGCAATACAACAGCATGGTCTCGGTAAACAGTTCCTGATAGGCCAGAGTGTCCGAGCTGCGGTGCCCCGGAATGACCCCGACCTGGAACTGTCCGTCGAGCACACCGCGCTCAATCGTATTCAGCGGTGCCACATGCAGGTGCAGGCTGACATCGGGCGCCAAATTTGCAAACCGGGCAATCGCTTCACCGATATGGGCGGCCGGGTTGCTGGCGGTTTTGTCAAACACCGCAATGTGCAATTCGCCACCCATGCGCTGGTGAATCTCGTCAACCCGGCTGCGAAACGCGTCGACGCCGGCCAGCAGACGCAGCGTTTCCGCGTAAATCTGCTCACCCTCCGCCGTCAGTGCAAAACCGGCCCGACCGCGGCGACACAGCGTCAACCCGAGCCGGGTCTCCAGATCCTTGATGTGGCGGCTGACGGTAGAGATGCCGATGTTGAGATCCAGCTCGGCTGCGGCCATGCCGCCGCACTCGGCCACGCTTTTGAATACCCGCAGCAGGCGAATGTCCATATCGCTCAACTGGCCCAACACAGAACGACTCTTTACTTGCATAAATTGCCAACTTGGTAGTGATAGTTATATCTTTATAAGAGTAACAGAGTGGACGAAAATCGCAACCCTCGGCAGATTTGAAACTTTGCGGAACAGAGCACGGCGCCACCGGCGCAAGGTCTGTCCCCAACACGAAAGAACATCATGAACATGAACGACGCCCAACACCTGGCTTCTGCCCGCACCGACGCGGCCTGGCTGGAGCCACACTGGATGCCCTTTACCGCCAACCGCGAGTTCAAGGTCAACCCGCGCATGATGGTCAGTGCCAAGGGCTGCTATTACACCGACAACCATGGCAAGCAGATTTTTGATGGGCTATCAGGTCTGTGGTGTTGCGGCCTGGGACACGGGCGCACGGAGATCACCGAGGCCGTCAGCCGCCAGATGGCCACCATGGACTATTCGCCGGCCTTCCAGTTTGGTCACCCACTGTCGTTCGCACTGGCCAACAAGCTCAAGGAACTCACCCCCGACGGGCTGGACTATGTGTTTTTTACCGGCTCCGGGTCCGAGTCGGCTGACACCTCGCTGAAGATGGCCCGCGCTTACTGGCGCGCCAAGGGGCAGGCCAGCAAGACCCGCCTGATCGGACGCGAAAAAGGTTACCACGGGGTCAACTTTGGCGGCATCTCGGTCGGCGGCATCGGCGGCAACCGCAAGACTTTCGGCCAGGGTATCGAAGCCGACCATCTGCCCCACACGCAACTGGCAAGCAATGCTTTTTCGCGCGGCATGCCCGACAAGGGCGCCGAGTTGGCGGACGACCTGCTGCGGCTCATCGCACTGCACGACGCCAGCAATATTGCCGCCGTGATCGTCGAGCCGTTCTCAGGGTCGGCCGGGGTGGTGATTCCGCCCAAGGGCTACTTGCAGCGGCTGCGCGACATCTGCACCGCCAACAACATCCTGCTGATTTTTGACGAAGTCATCACCGGCTTCGGCCGCGCCGGGGCCTACACCGGCGCCGAGGCCTTTGGTGTCACACCCGACATTATGAATGTTGCCAAACAAATCACCAACGGCGCGCAGCCGATGGGCGCCGTGCTGGCCAAAAAAGACATCTACGACACCTTCATGGCGCAAGGCGGACCGGACTACATGCTCGAATTCGCCCACGGCTATACCTACTCCGCCCACCCCGTGCCCTGCGCCGCCGGTCTGGCCACACTGGACCTGCTGGTCAAGGAAAACGCGGTGGAACAGGTCAAGGCGCTGGCACCTCATTTTGAAAATGCGGTGCACAGCCTCAAGGGCAGCAAACACATAACCGATATCCGCAACTTTGGCCTGGCCGCAGGATTGACGATTGACGCCCTGCCCGGTGAGCCTGCCCGGCGGCCTTATGACATCGCCATGGCGATGCTGAAAAAAGGTTTTTATGTGCGCTACGGCGGCGATACCATTCAGTTGGCCCCGCCCTTCATCTCGACCCCGGCCCAGCTTGACAGCCTGATCAACGCGCTGGGCGAGACCATCAACCAGACTGCCTGAACAGACGCCGTCATTGCGAGCGCAGCGCGGCAATCCAGCAGCCCAATTCATGGATTGCCACGGCCTGCGGCCCCGCAATGACGAGGTTTCTTGAACATCCTTCTTTCATGGAAAAGCCATCTTTATGACAAAACTTCCCCAAATCCAACACCTGATTGACGGCCAACTGGTGGCCGGCGGCAGCCGTTCGCAGGACGTGTTCAACCCCGCGACCGGCAAGGCTGAAAAGCGCGTGCTGCTGGCCGACGTCGCCACGGTCGGGCGCGCCATTGCCTCGGCACAAGCCGCTTACCCGGCCTGGCGCGCGACACCGCCGCTGAAGCGGGCGCGTGTCATGAGCAAACTCAAACAGCTGCTGGAGGAAAACGCCGAGCAACTCTGCGCCCTGCTCACCGCCGAGCATGGCAAGGTCCTCAGCGATTCCATGGGCGAGCTGCAGCGCGGCATTGAAAACGTCGAATATGCCAGCTACGCGCCGGAACTGCTCAAAGGCGAGCACAGCAAGAACGTCGGCCCCTCGATGGACTCGTGGAGCGAGTTTCAGGCCCTGGGCGTCACGGCCGGCATCACGCCGTTCAATTTCCCGGTGATGGTGCCGCTGTGGATGTGGCCGATGGCGATCGCCTGCGGCAACACCTTTGTGCTCAAACCCTCTGAGCGCGACCCCAGCAGCGCGCTGCTGGTGGCGCAACTGGCGTTGCAGGCGGGGCTGCCACCGGGCGTGCTCAATGTCGTGAACGGCGACAAGGAAGCCGTCGACGCCCTGCTGGCCGATAAGCGCGTGCAAGCCATCAGTTTTGTCGGCTCGACGCCGATTGCCGAAACCATTTACGCGACCGGCTGTGCCAACGGCAAGCGGGTGCAGGCGCTGGGCGGTGCCAAGAACCACGCCGTGCTGATGCCCGATGCCGACATCGCCAATGCCGTCAGCGCCCTGATGGGTGCGGCTTTCGGCTCCTGCGGCGAGCGCTGCATGGCGATTCCGTTGGTGGTGGCGGTGGGCGAGGCAGCCGCCGACGCGGTGGTGGCCGGACTGAAAGTCGAGATCGCAAAGATGAAAGTCGGCCCCGGCACCGACGCCGCCAACGACATGGGCCCGCTGGTCACGAAGCAGCATTTCGACAAGGTCAAGGGCTTCGTCGATCAGGGCGTGCTCGAGGGTGCCAAGCTGGTGGTGGATGGTCGCGGTGTCAAGGTTCCGGGTCATGACAGTGGCTACTTTTTGGGCGCCTGCCTGTTTGACCATGTCAAACCCGGCATGAAGATTTACCAGGAAGAAATTTTCGGCCCGGTGCTGGGTGTGGTGCGTGTCAAGACGCTGCAAGAAGCGATGGACTTGATCAACGCCCACGAGTACGGCAATGGCACCTGCATCTTCACCCGCGACGGGGAAGCGGCAAGGTACTTCAGCGACAACATTCTGGTCGGCATGGTCGGCGTCAATGTGCCGCTGCCGGTGCCGGTGGCCTATCACTCGTTCGGCGGCTGGAAGCGCAGCCTGTTTGGTGATCTGTCGGCCTACGGACCCGACGCCGTTCGCTTCTACACCAAACGCAAGACCATCACCCAGCGCTGGCCCTCGGCCGGCGTGCGCGAAGGCGCGGTGTTCAGTTTTCCGACCAATCGATAATGCCTCTCCCGCTCAACTCGCAAGAGTCGGGCGGTGGATTCAAGTCACGGATTCAGGCAAACGATTGTGCATCCGGCACCATGTGTGCCGCCAGAATGCTTCTGGCCAGTTGGCGCTCTACCTGGGTCACGGAGATCACCCCACGAATACGCGCGGGCCCCTCCACTCTGGCTCGCTGAACGACCAGCAGGTGCGTGCACTTGAGCTTTTCAAATGTCGCCACGATGCGATCGACACAGGAGATCTTCAATTCATCGTAGTCGATCACATCCAGCTCGCTTAACGGCGTCATCAGGTCTTCGACGCAAAGATCCTGATGCTTCACCTGGCGCAGCGTCAGCACCTGCATCGGCTTGTTACCGAGCAAGTCAGCCGCGGTGACCAGGCCATCAATGCACGGGAAGTCGGCGGTGACGAAGAGCGAGCGCACGCCACGGTCAATCATTACTTTTTCCGCGGCCGACAGAAGCGTCTGGGGGGCGATGGTTTCAGCCTTGACCAGAGCCAGATCTGTCATGACATCCAGCGCTGAAGAGTCCAGGGACACATGGCTCTTCAATTTTGGCTGCGCTTGTTGAACGCAAGTTTTTTCAGAAAACCGAAAGGTAGTCAAAGCCAGATTCTGCATGACGGCACTCGCTTCATAAAACGTGAAGCTGGCATTCAACCTCAATTAATGCAGGCAAATTTTCCCTTGCTTGTAATAATTCGTATCAGTTGCTCAAGCTTCTGGCCAAACCTGGCAACGCCCCTCCCTTGTCCTGGGCCGTCATTAGCCGCATGAATGAATCGGCTAAAGGATTAATTTGTATTTCCATAAAGCGCTTCTTGCCACACACTGCACGCTTTCACAACAACCCATTTGGAGAACAGCATGCTGATCGGACTACCCAAAGAAATCAAGAACCACGAATACCGCGTGGGCCTCACCCCGGCGAGTGTGCGCGAACTCACAAGCCACGGCCATCAGGTGCTGGTGCAAACCGGTGCTGGCGCCGCGATTGGTCTGAGCGACGAACAATACGTGGCCGCCGGTGCCAAGCTGGCGGCGAACGCCAAGGACGTGTTTGCGCAGGCCGACATGATCGTCAAGGTCAAGGAGCCACAACCCCAGGAATGCGCCATGCTGCGCCCGGGACAAATCTTGTACACCTATTTGCATCTGGCGCCGGACCCGGAGCAAACCAAGGCGCTGATCAAATCCGGCGCGATCTGCATTGCCTATGAAACCATCACCGGCCCCGGCGGCGGCTTGCCCTTGCTGGCGCCGATGAGCGAAGTCGCTGGCCGCATGGCGGTGCAGGCGGGTGCCGCGCATCTGGAAAAATCCAAGGGCGGCATGGGTGTGCTGCTCGGTGGCGTGCCCGGTGTTCCGGCGGCCCACGTGGTGATACTGGGTGCCGGCGTGGTCGGTACGCACGCCCTGCAGATGGCCGTCGGCATGGGCGCCAAGGTGACGGTGCTGGACAAGAACATTGACCGTCTGCGCGAACTTGACCTGATCTTTGGCAACCGCATTCACACCGTCTATTCCACCAGCTACAGCGTCGAAGAAGCGGTGCTCGACGCCGAGCTGGTGGTGGGCGGCGTGCTGATACCCGGCGCGGCCGCACCCAAGCTGGTCACGCGCAGCATGATTTCACGCATGAAGAAGGGCGCTGTAGTGGTCGATGTGGCGATTGACCAGGGCGGCTGCTTTGAAACCTCGCACGCCACCACACACGCCGAGCCGACCTACGAAGTGGATGGCGTGGTGCACTATTGCGTCGCCAACATGCCCGGCGCGGTGGCCCGCACCTCGACCTTTGCGCTCAACAACGCCACCATCGCGCATGCCGTGGCGCTGGCGGACAAGGGCTGGAAGCAGGCGCTCAAAGACAACGTGCACCTGAAAAACGGCCTGAACGTGGCCAACGGGCAAGTCACTTATGAAGCCGTGGCCAAGACCCTGGGCTACAAGTATGTGACTGCCGACAGCCTGCTGGCTTGAGTTGAGCAAGGGGCGCTGAAAGGCGCCGCCCGGTATCGGTGCAGGCACAGTGCAAAATACCGGGCATGAAAGCACCCCCAAGACTGCAGCCTTTAATCGAAGAAGGCCTGATCGACACTGTGGTGCGCCAGTTGATGAGCGGCAAGGAAGCTGCCGTTTACGTAGTGCGCAGCGCGGACCAGACCTGGTGCGCCAAGATCTACAAAGCGGCCACGCAGCGCAGCTTTCGTCAGGCCGTGGACTACACCGAAAACCGCAAAGTCAAGAACACGCGTCAAGCCCGCGCCATGGCGAAAGGCACGCGCTTTGGCCGCGAGGCGCAGGAAGCGGCCTGGCAAAGCGCCGAGGTGGATGCCCTGTATCGCCTGGCGGCGGCGGGCGTGCGCGTGCCGAAACCGCACAACTTCTTTGAAGGCGTGCTGCTGATGGAACTGGTCACCGACGAGTACGGCGACGCGGCGCCACGGCTCAACGATGTGGCGCTCAACCCGGCGCAGGCGCGGACCTACCACGCGACACTGTTGACCGAGGTGGTGCGCATGCTGTGTGCCGGCGTGGTGCATGGCGACCTGTCGGAGTTCAACATCCTTCTGGCCGCCGACGGCCCGGTGATCATCGATCTGCCGCAAGCGGTGGATGCAGCCGGCAACAACCACGCCCAGCGCATGCTGCTGCGCGACGTGAATAACCTGCGCGCCTTCTTTGGCCAGTTCGCGCCCGAGTTGCTGCAGACCCACTATGGCCCCGAGATCTGGGACCTGTACCAGCGCGGCATGCTGCATCCCGAGCTGGCACTGACCGGCCGCTTTGAACGCCAGAAAAGCGCCGTGGACGTGGGCAGTGTGCTGCGCGTGATTGGCGACGCCCAGGCCGAAGAGTCGGCGCGCCGCCTGCGACAGCAAACTGCGCACTAAGCAGTGCGATCCACAACTGCTACTGTATTGATAGCTGCTTGCGCCTGTGCTGCGGTGCCTGACGCCATTTTTTGTCTATAACGTAGGCGAGTCAGCGGGGCTCCTGAGCCAGCCAGCGCTCGGCCCATCGCACCGCCGCAGCCAGATTCAGCAGCGCGCCGGCGCTGGGCGGCTCGCCCAGTTCGAAGCGTTCACCGCGAATCGCCAACAAGGTACACGGCGGCGGCGCCTCGCCACGCAGGTCCTGATACACCTGCAGCAGCGCCGGCGCTGACATGGCGTGGCTGGTGAAGCTGGCGTCCTGCAACGCGCGCAAGGGCGTCAGCTCGAACGGGGCACTGCAACTCAGGCTGGCATCGACAAACAGCACGCGCTGACGGCCCACCAGGTCCAGGGCATGTTCGATCTGCAACTGGTAGTCTTCAAGCAGCTCGACCTGGCCGCGCCGCGCATCCGGCAGACCCTGACGCAGCGCGGCCACGCACAGGGGACCGAGTGCATCGTCACCGCGACTCAAATTGCCCCAGCCGAACACCAGCAGCGGTGGTGTCATGAAGCCTCGCCCTGGCTGGACCTGGCAATCCGGTCGATCAATTCGCCATCCGGGCCAAGCAGCGCCACATCCAGCGGCATCTGTCCGAGCGCATGGGTGGCACACGACAGGCAGGGGTCATAGGCGCGGATCGCCACTTCGATGTGATTGAGCAGGCCCTCGGTCAGCACCCGCCCGTCGAGGTAGTCGCGCGCCACGGCACGCACCGCCTCGTTCATGGCCTGGTTGTTGTGCGTGGTGGAAACGATCAGATTGCAGCGCGTCACCAGATCATCGTCACCGACGTCGTAGTCGTGGATCAGCGTGCCGCGCGGCGCCTCGATGACGCCCACGCCGCTGCGCTGGCGCGCACCGCTGGTGACAAGGAGCTCGCCCGACAGCAGCGCCGGATCAGCCAGCAGTTCGGCAATCACTTCGACGCAATGCAGCAGTTCGATCATGCGCGCCCAGTGATAAGCCAGCGTGGCGTGGATTGGCTCGCCCCGGCCCCAGGCCACAAAGGCCTGACGCTCGGCCTCGGCCCGTGGGCTGGGAATGAAATCGCAGTTTTGCACCCGCGCCAGCGGGCCGACTCGGTACCAGCCGAGCTCGCGCCCGAGGCTGCGCAGATGCGGAAACTTGAGATAGCTCCAGCTGCGAACTTCTTCTTCGATCAATTCCAGGTAGCGCTGGTCTTGAATACTGTCAAACAGGATCCTGCCATCGGCGTCACGCACGCGCAACACGCCGTCAAACAAATCCATGGCGCCGTCGGCGCGCACCAGCGACAGAAGGTTGGAGCGAAAACTGGCAAAGTTGTTATACAGCGCCGGGTTTTGCGCATGCAGTTGCTTGGCGATGTCGACCGCGTCCTGCGCCCATTGCAGCATCTGCGGCAGCTCATGCTGCAGGGCATCGCGCTCCGGCAACGTCACCAGCTTGTTGACGCCGCCCGGCACGACACCGGTGCCATGGATCCGCTTGCCCGAGGTGATGCGGATGATCTCCTGGCCAAACTTGCGCAACAGGATGCCTTTCCTGGCGATGTCGGGATGTGCCTGCGCCACGCCGACGATATTGCGGCGCGCCACCTCCGAGTCAAAACCGAACAGCAAGTCGGGCGAGGACAGGTGGAAGAAATGCAGCGCGTGCGATTGCAGGATTTGCCCGTAGTGCATCAGGCGGCGCACCGCTTGCGCGCTGGCGCTGATGGGCGTGGCCCCGATCACCCGGTCGAACGCCTTGGCCGCCGCCAGCTGGTGCGACACCGGGCAGATGCCGCACAGGCGCTGCACCATCACCGGCACTTCCCAGTAGGGGCGGCCTTCGATGAATTTCTCGAAACCGCGAAACTCGACGATGTGCAGGCGCACCTGCTGGATGTGGTTGTGCTCGTCGAGCAGCAGCGTGACCTTGCCATGGCCCTCGACGCGCGACACCGGGTCAATCGCCACGCGGCGCAGGCCGTCGGGATGGGCGGCAGTCTCGAGCGCGAACGTCATGAATGATCCTTGTCGGCTATCGCGTCACTGCGGTCTGTCCCGCGAGGCGAACTTCCAACATCCGACAAAATGTTGAGGACAGAGCTGGCTCGCTTCGCGTAGCTGCGGTCTGTTCCGCAAGGCTTCAGCTTAGTCATAGCGGATCAAGCCCGGCCCAAGAACTGGCGTGCGACCGGCCAGCAAGTCGGTCAGAAAGCCCCAGATGGCGTCGGCGCTGGGCGGGCAGCCGGGTAAAAAGTAATCGACGTGCACCACCTCGTTGATCGGATGCACGTGGTTCAGCGGCAGCGGCAGTTCCGGATCGTTCGGGATCTGGCTGCCGGCGTCGATGCCGGTTTGCCGGCAGTAGACATCGCGCAGCATCTGCCCGACATCGCGCTGATTCCGCTGGGCCGGCAGGCCGCCGTTGATGGCGCAGGCGCCGACGGCCACCAGCGTCTTGCAATGGACCCGGAATTCGCGCAGCACCTGCACGTTCTCGGTGTTGCACAGCCCGCCTTCGATCAAGCCGATATCGCAGCGGCCAATGGTCTTGATGTCGGTCAGCGGCGAGCGGTCGAACTCGACCAGCTCCAGCAGCTGCAGCAGGCGTTCGTCGATATCCAGCAAGGACATGTGGCAACCAAAACAGCCGGCCAGAGAAACCGTGGCCAGCTTGAGCTTGCGCGGCGCGTGCAGCGGGGGCGCGACGCCAGTGGCCAGCGGGTTCATGGCGTGCCTTCCTCGCTTTGCGACACCGGCTTGAGGTCAAAGCGGCGCTGGCCAATCGGTATCGCAAAGCCGCGCCGCTTGGGCAGCAGGGCACCCACCGGACAGACGTGGGCTGCATGGTCGCTGGCGGCGATGGCACTGTCGCCGAGCAGGCCGCTTGGACTGTTGACCAGCAGGTGCGCGCCAATGCCGTGGCCGCCGATGGCAAACACATCCTTGCCGTCCAGATCGCGGCTGGCGCGCACGCACAGCTCGCACAGGATGCAGCGGTTCAGGTCAAGCAGCAGATCCGGGTGACTGGCATCCACCGGGCGATTCGGGTAAAACTCCTCGAAGTGCGGGCCGGTCATGCCGGCTTCATAGGCAGTCGCCTGCAGCCGGCAGTTGCCGCTCTTTTCGCACGAGGGACAGAAATGGTTGCCTTCGACAAACAGCATCTGCAGCAGGGTGCGGCGTTGTATGCGCAGCTCCTCGGTATTGCTCTCGACATTTTGCCCGGCACTGGCCTGCACCGTGCAGGCTGCGCCCATGCGGCCGTTGACCTTGACGGTGCACAGGCGGCAGGAGCCGTGCGCATGAAAACCAGCATGCCAGCACAGGTGCGGGATGTAGCAGCCAGCGCGCGTGGCTGCCTGCAGGATGCTGTCGCCCGGGGCAAACTCGACCTCCTGTTCGTCGAGCGTGAAGGTGCCCGGCTGCAGGCTGTCGACGCGGTTGTCGTTCATGTCAGCGTTTCCAGATGCGCGCCGGTGTCGTCGCGCCCGGTCGCCAGGCGCGCCTGCGACAACTCGGCATCAAGGTTGAAACCGGGCACGAAGTGCAGCGACTTCAAGTGCTGCTCAAAGGCCGGACGGAATTTGGCGATGCCGTCGCGCAGCGGATTGCAGGCCGCCGCGCCCAGGCCGCAGTGGGTCGCGCCGTGCATCAGCTTGTCGAGCTCAAACAATTCCTCCAGATCCTGACTCGAACCATGACCGCGCTGGAGCTTGTCGAGGCGGCGCACCACCAGCTCAGTGCCGACCCGGCACGGGGTACAAAAGCCGCAGCTCTCATGCGCGAAAAAATGGGCGAAATTGCGCGTCACCTGAAACATGTCGCGGGAACGGTCGAACACCATGAAGGCGCCGGCCGTCGGCACGTCTTCAAAGCCGATGTGCCGGCCAAACTCTGAGGCCGACAGGCAGACCCCGGACGGACCGCCGACCTGCACCGACTGGGTGTCGCGGGCGCCGCAGTCTTCCAGGATGCGACCGATGCGCGTGCCAAACGGGTATTCGTACAGGCCGGGGCGTTCGCAATCGCCGGAGACCGTGTGGATTTTGGTGCCGGTCGACTGCGCCGTGCCGATGCCGGCCCACCATTCGGCCCCATTGAGCGCGATGTGGCTGACGGCGCAAAAGGTTTCAACGTTGTTGACCGTGGTCGGCTGGCCCAGATAGCCGCACTCGACCGGAAACGGTGGCCGGATGCGCGGCGTGCCGCGCTTGCCTTCCAGCGATTCGATCAGCGCCGACTCTTCACCACACACATAGGCACCGGCACCGACGTGAATGTCGATGTCGAAGTCGAAGGCGCTGTGGCCCTGGATCGAGCTGCCGAGCAAGCCTTGCTGGCGCCGGCGCTGCAACAGCGCCTGCAGCGGTTCCAGCAGGTAGCGGTATTCGCCACGCAGGTA
The DNA here is from genome assembly GCA_963810395.1 of uncultured beta proteobacterium. Lineage (GTDB taxonomy): Bacteria > Pseudomonadota > Gammaproteobacteria > Burkholderiales > Burkholderiaceae_C > Rhodoferax. The sequence continues at coordinate 1,196,312 of CAWENC010000001.1, forward strand.
CATCAGCCCGCGTTGTGCTCCGACCGCCAGCGCGGCAATCGTCATGCCCTCGATCACGCTGTCGGCGTAGCTGGTCAGCAGCACCCGGTCCTTGAAGGTGCCGGGCTCGCCCTCGTCCGCGTTGCACACCACGTAGTGCATCTGGCCCGTGGCGTTGCGACACAGCTGCCATTTGGTGCCGGTGGCGTAACCGGCGCCGCCGCAGCCACGCAGTCTGGAACGTTTGAGCTCATCGATCACGCCCTGCGGCCCGCGCACCAGCGCTGCGGCCAGGCTCTGTCCCGGCGCAGGCTGCGGACCGAGCTTGACATCGGCGCGCCGGATTTGATCGTCCACCTGCGACCATTCGGCCGGCCAAAGGGCCGGTGCCACCTGCTGTTCGATCAGGGCCGCCATCTGTTCGATGCGTTCGGACGTCAGGCGCGTCAATACCTGCTGGTGGTTGATCAGCGCCGCCGGGCCCTGGTCACACAGCCCGGTGCAGGAGGTGGTGGCAACGCTGACGCGGCCATCGCCACGCATTTGATTCGGCGCCACTTTCAACCGCTGGCACAGCTCCAGCAGCAAGCCCTCGCTGCCGAGCAGGCGATCGGTGATGTTGTCGCTGAACAAAACACGATAGACACCGACCGGCCGAGTGTGAAAAAAGCGATAGAAACCGGCCACACCCTCGACATGGGCCAGTGTCACACCGAGCGCTGCGGCGATCTGGCTCAGGGCCTCGCGCGGCAGCCAACCTTGCACAGTCTGAAATTCCCGCAACAACTGCACCAGCGCGTGCCGGTCGTTGTGGTGGCGAGCCAGCAATAACGACAGTTCCGCCGGGGCAGGAATTGAACGATTGATTTGCACGGGACAGCAGCAAAGCCGAAAGGGCTTTGAGGCGCAGTTTAGCAAAGCGCTGTAAAGCCTGCCGGAGCCTGGGGCTTGGGCAAAGTCGGAGGGTCTTTTTTGCAAGCCGTGATTCGAGCGGCGAAACTCGGGTAAATTGCGCCCATGCCATTGTCTGAAGTGCGCCGCAAGGCGCAGCCGCCCAATTTCTCACAAGTCGAGTTCCGCAATGCCCTGGGCATGTTTGCCACCGGCGTGACGATCGTGACCGCCCGCACGCCTGAAGGCCAGCTGGTCGGACTCACCGCCAACTCGTTCAACTCGGTGTCGCTGGCACCGCCGCTGGTGCTGTGGAGTCTGGCCCGGGCGGCCGCGTCGATGTCCGCCTTCAGCACCGGCTCGCACTACGCCATCAACATACTGGGCGCCGATCAAAAAGCACTGGCCCGGCGCTTTGCCACCCGGGGCGTGGACCGTTTTGCCGACGTGCAGTTTGTCGAGGGCGTCGGCGGCGCGCCGCTGCTGGCCGGGGCCGCCGCCACCTTCGAGTGCTTCAACCGCAGCCGCTATGAAGAAGGCGACCACGTCATCTTTGTCGGCGAAGTGGAGCGCTGCACGCACCGAGTTGGCGCCTCGCCGCTGTTGTTTCACGGTGGCAAGTTCTACACCGAGCACCCCCTGTAGGGTGGCGATCCGATGCATGGATCGAAGGCCGCCCCCATGACCCGGCGCAAACAGCAGCTGGACGGCATTGCCGTCGGCCTGCTGCTGGGCTGCTGCCTGTTCTGGGGCTTTCAGCAGGTGCTGGTGAAGGCCACGATTGTCGAAGTGCCACCGGTCTTTCAGGCCGCCCTTCGCTTCGTCGGCGCCACGCTGCTGCTGTGGCTCTGGTGCGCGTGGCGCGGTGTGCCACTGTTCAAGCGAGACGGCACGCTATGGGCCGGCTTGCTGGCGGGCGGCTTGTTCGCCCTTGAGTTTGCCTGCCTGTATGCTGGCCTGCAGTTTTCCGCCGCCTCGCGCCTGACGGTGTTTCTCTACACCTCACCGTTCTGGGTCGCGTTGTTGCTGCCGCTGTTTGTGCAATCCGAAACGCTGCGCCCGGCGCAGTGGCTGGGCCTGACGCTGGCCTTTGCCGCGGTGGCGTATGCGCTGCTTGAGGGCCTGGGCGCCGCCAGCCGGGCCGATCAATGGCGCGGCGACGCTCTGGCGCTGGCCGCCGGCATGTTCTGGGGCTTGACCACGGTCGTCATCCGCGGCTCCCGGCTGACGCATGTACCGGCCGAGAAAATGCTGTTTTACCAGGTGGCGGTCAGTGCCGTGGCGCTGCCGCCGCTGTCCTTGATGCTGGGCGAGCGCTGGGTCTGGCGCTTCAACGCCTTTGCCAGCACCTCTTTGCTGCTGCAAACCGTGGTCGGCGCCTTTGCCAGCTACCTCGCCTGGATGTGGATGCTGGGGCGCTACCCGGCGACGAAGATTTCGGCCTTCGTGTTTCTGACGCCGGTGTTTGCGCTGCTGTTCGGCGCCCTCTGGCTGAACGAGCCTGTGACGCTCAATCTGATAGCCGCCCTGGTCATGGTGGCGGCGGGCATCGTGCTGGTGAACCGCAAGCCGGTGGGGTAGACGATCAGGTTTCTCTCACTCTGTCGCCACACCTTCCCGGCCTTGCAGCCGGCATTCAGGGCAGGTCACAAATCTGCCGGCCAAAAGCCTCCACCTGTTGCCAGTCAGTGAACTCGATCACCGCCTTGGGATCCGTCGGGCCGTTCGTCATCAGCATGATGAAACGAATCATCAGGCGGTCAAAAAAGCGGTAGCGCGGGTAGTCCAGCTTGCCGGCAAAGACGCCCAACAGCTTCGGTTTCCAGCTGATTTGCCGCAGGTACTTGATCAGATAGGGGTTGGTCTCGGGCCGGTTCTTTTCCGGCTTGCGCGCCACGATGTTGACCGTGAAGAAAGCGTTGGCCTTGCTCTCCAGCAAGGCCTGGTGACGCGCGATGAATTGCGCAACCACCGGCTGGTGCTTGCCGTAGCGGATGCTGGCGCCGATGACGATCTTGTCAAACGTCGGTAGATCCAGCGTGTCGGCCTGCTCGATCGGCAGCACGGTCGCGCTGTGTCCCTGCTGCGTCATGACTTGCCGCAGGCGCTCGCAAATGCGCGGCGTGTGGCCGTCGGTGGTCGAGTAAACGACCAGAATGTTGCTCATCGACTGGGGTCCTTCAGTGCTATTTGGGTTCGTGCTGTATCAAATTATGCATTGCGCCCCTGAAGTCCTTGAGGCGAGCCCGATCGGGGAGCACGCCGATCGTTAAACTCAAGCCATGACTGAAACTACTCAAACCCCGCAAGCAAGCGGCCCCATCTGGCGCTGGCGTGCCGCCACCGTCGTCTGCTTGTTGCTGCTCGCCATCGGCACGGCAACCGGCATGAGCATGTATGAACAGCTCATGGCGCAGATCAAGCACCTGCAGACCAAGCTCAAGACGACCGCGCAGATCAGGTACATCGCGGTGCTGCAGGATGCGCAACAAGCACCGGCCCTGCTGGTCACACTCGACACCCAGGACACGGCAATGCAGATTCAACGTCTCAACAGCGTCGCGGCCGGCCCCGAAGACAGCATGCAGTTATGGGCGTTGCCGGCCAGCGGCCAGCCGCGTTCATTGGGAGTGCTGGAAAGCGCCGGCAAGACCCTGCGCCTGCCGGCCAGCGACAAGACCCTGGCGGACGTGGCTGAGCTGGCCATCAGCGTGGAGAACAAGGGCGGCGTGGAGCCGAACCGCGGCCCGCGCCTGCCCTATCTGTTCAAGGGCGCGGTGGTGCAAAAGGCGCTTTGACTAGACCACGCCGGCCTGGCGCAGCGCCGCCACTTGCGCAGCATCCAGCCCCAGCTCGGCCAGTACCTCGGCGCTGTGCTGGCCCAAGGCCGGCGGCGCCCGGCGCAGCACCGGCGGGGTCGCCGTCAGGCGCAGCGGGCTGGCCACGGTTTTGACATTTGCTATGAATTCAGTAGCTTCTTGCGCATGATCGACGGTGGCTAGAGGCTGATTTATCACCAAACCTCGGGCTTGCACCTGGGCATCGCCAAAAGCCTGGCCGATGTCGTTGATCGCGCCGCAAGGCACTGACTTGTCTTCCAGCAGCGCAATCCATTGCGCCGTGCTGCGCGTCTGGGTGATGGCTTGCAGGATCGGGATCAGCGCTTCGCGGTTTTTCACGCGCAGGGTGTTGCTGGCAAAGCGCGCATCTGCCGCCCACTCCGGGCAACCGGCGGCCTGGCAAAAACGGGCGAACTGGCCGTCATTGCCGATCGCCAGCAGCATGGCGCCGTCCAGGGTCTGAAAGTCCTGATACGGCACCAGACTCGGGTGGCTGTTGCCCTGGCGTGGCGGCACCGCGCCGGTGTTCAGAAAGCCGGCGCCCTGATTGGCCAGCATTGCCATGCCGACATCGAGAAGCGCCATGTCGATGTGCTGACCGGCGCCGCTGCGATGCCGCACCTCCAGCGCCGCCAGAATCGCGCTACAGGCATAGACGCCGGTGAACAAGTCGATCACGGCCACGCCGACGCGCTGCGGGCCGCCGCCGGGCACCTCGTCGCTGCGGCCGGTGATGCTCATCAGGCCGGTCATCGCCTGCATCATCAGGTCGTAACCGGCGCGCTCGGCATACGGCCCGTCCTGGCCAAAGCCGGTGACCGAGCAGTAGATCAGGCGCGGGTTGAGGGCCTGGAGGCTGGCATAGTCCAGCCCGTAGTTCGCCAGGCCACCGACCTTGAAGTTCTCCACCAGGATGTCGCTTTGCAACGCCAGCTGGCGAATCAGCGCCTGGCCCTCGGGCTTGGCGATGTCGAGGGTGATGGAGCGCTTGTTGCGGTTGCAGGCAGTGAAATAAGCCGCCTGATCGGTGTCATGGCCGAGCGCATCCTGCAGGAACGGCGGGCCCCAGTGGCGGGTGTCGTCACCGAAGCCGGGGCGCTCGACCTTGATGACATCGGCACCCAGGTCGGCCAGCATCTGGGTGCACCAGGGGCCGGCGAGCACGCGCGAGAGGTCCAGGACCTTGAGATGGCTTAGCGCGCCTTGCGGCGTTGGGGCATGTGAGTTGACTTGATTCATGCTTGCCTTCAATTTCGTTTTCAATTCGTTATGGAGCCGTTTGGATATGCCGCGATTTTTTGGTGAGGATTTGTTTTTTGCAATTTTTCCCCCACTCATACCCCCCGCCCCTTTCTCGCCCCGCCGGGCGAAAAAGGGGAGCCTCATTTGGCCGCGTTTTTTAAGGTGGGAAATTGGTTCTTGATTGCGCGCTGACCTCAATGTGGCTGCAACATAAAGACGAAGCGCTCAAGTCATTTGCGCCCCTTACGTCACTTACGTCACTTACGTCATTTGCTGCCTCAACGCCAAATGGCGCGTGTACTTCATACCCTAAAGACAAGGCCAAATATGGCTGTTGGCTCCCCTTTCCGCCCCGGCGGGGGTGGAAAGGGGCGGGGGGGATAGGGGGGGGAAATTGCTCAGTTTGCAAAGGCCGCAATGCCGGTCTGCGCACGGCCCAGAATCAGGGCGTGGATGTCGTGCGTGCCTTCGTAGGTGTTCACCACTTCGAGGTTCACCAGGTGGCGCGCCACACCAAACTCGTCGCTGATGCCGTTGCCGCCCATCATGTCGCGCGCCAGGCGGGCGATGTCGAGCGACTTGCCGCAGCTGTTGCGCTTGAGGATGGAGGTGATCTCGACCGAAGCCGTGCCTTCGTCTTTCATGCGGCCCAGGCGCAGGCAACCTTGCAGTCCGAGCGCAATTTCGGTTTGCATGTCAGCCAGCTTCTTCTGGATCAGCTGGTTGGCAGCCAGCGGGCGGCCGAACTGTTTGCGCTCCATGACGTAGCGGTGGGCGCGCAGCCAGCAATCTTCGGCCGCACCCAGCGTGCCCCAGGCGATGCCGTAGCGGGCCGAGTCGAGGCAAGTGAACGGGCCCTTGAGGCCGCGGATTTCGGGAAACGCGTTTTCCTCCGGGCAAAAGACCTCGTCCATGACGATCTCGCCGGTAATCGACGCGCGCAGACCGACCTTGCCATGAATGGCAGGCGCGCTCAGGCCCTTGGCGCCTTTGTCCAGCACGAAGCCGCGAATCGGGCCGACCTTGCCGCTCTCGCTGACTTCTTTGGCCCAGACCACAAACACATCGGCAATCGGGCTGTTCGAGATCCACATCTTGCTGCCACTGAGCTTGTAGCCACCGGCCACTTTGTGCGCACGGGTCGTCATGGAGCCGGGATCCGAGCCATGATCGGGCTCGGTCAGGCCGAAGCAGCCGATCCATTCGCCGGTGGCCAGTTTGGGCAGGTACTTTTGCCGCTGCGCCTCGGTGCCGAAGTCAAAAATCGGCAGCATCACCAGCGAGCTCTGCACGCTCATCATGGAGCGGTAGCCGCTGTCCACACGCTCGACTTCGCGCGCGATCAGGCCGTAGGCGACGTAGCTCAGCCCCGGGCCGCCGTAGGTCTCGGGAATGGTGGGGCCAAGCAGGCCGAGCGCACCCATCTCGCGGAAGATGGCGACATCGGCCTGCTCCTTGCGAAAGGCTTCAATCACGCGCGGCTGCAACTGGTCCTGGCAATAGGCGGCTGCAGCATCGCGCACCATGCGTTCATCATCGCTGAGTTGACTGTCCAGCAAGAACGGGTCTTGCCAGTTGAATGCGCTGTGGGCCATGAAGGGTCTCCGGTTAATTTACTGAAATCAATGCGGCTGACAACGCCAGCACAGGTTCCATAGTAGCCAACGATGAAGCACCGGGCAAACGAATTATCGTCACCTAGTTATGACGTTTTAGAATATTATGTTAGCTCTGGATTCTGACAGCAATCTCAATTTGATTGCTGTTTTTGAGCTTCACATCTTATAAACACGCCTAGGCGGCTACAAATTTGCCTGCTCATATTTTCCATCGACATCAATGTAGTATGCATATTTTGCACATCATGCGCAAACTGGGCCATCCCGAGCCAAGCCGGCCCTTGCAGCGTTTGCATATTTGCATAAAAATGCAAATATGCGCACCAGTATCGACATCCCTGATCCTATTTTTCGCCACCTCAAGGCCCGTGCCGCGCTTGAGGGCTCGACGCTGCGCGACTTGGTGCTCTCGCTGCTGGAACGCGGCTTGACAGCCAATCTGCCCGCCTCTGGCGCGCTCATTCCACCCAGCGCCGATTTACCCAGCGTGCGCCTTGGCGCGCCCATGGCCTTAGCCGCCGACTCATTGAGCAATGCGTCCTTGAGTGCCCTGCTCGATGAGTAGCCAGAGCGCACCCCTGCGCAGCTCGCTGGAATCGCTTGCCGTGCTGGCGGCGCGTGAAGCGCCCGGCCTGCCCTGGCCCTTGCGCATCGGCGCGGCGCGCGGCGATCTGCCCGACATCAACGTCTGGCTGGCGCTGGCCGTGCAGGAGCATCCGCATCACGCGCTGGCCCACCAGTATTGGGCCGGTGTTCTATCTGATCAAGCGGCGCAGGGCACGTCATGCGATCCTCTTCTCTGGTTTTGCCGAACCACGATGCTGGGATTGGTGCGCTTGCTGTGTCAGCCTAAAGCCGTGGGCGCGGGCGCTCTGGCGCTCGCTCCCGCCTGGGCGCTCTACCAGCAGTACCGCGCCTTGTCACAGATTGGAATGCTCACCGAGCCAACGGATTGCGAGACCCAGATTCAAACTTTTTTAACTAGCGCCCCGCTGCCTGCTCGCCTCTGGACCGACACCTATCTGGCGGCCTTGGCGCAGACTGCCGGCCTGCGACTGGTCACATTTGACCGCGACTTTATGCGCTTTGGTCTGACGCGTTGTCTGATTTTGCCAACTCAATAAGACACGCCGGAAACCCATCATGCGCAGAAAAATCCCGTCGCTGCAAGCCCTGGCCTGTTTTGAAGCCGCCGCCCGCCACGAAAGTTATACGCGCGCCGCGCAGGAACTGGCGCTAACCCAGGGCGCGGTGTCAAGACAGATCACCGCACTGGAAGAATTTGTCGGCATCGCCCTGTTTCGCCGCACCCGTCATGGCGTGCTGTTGACCGAGCGCGGTGCCGAGTACGCACATCAGGTGGCGCCGCGCCTGCAGGCGCTGGAGCAGGACACGCTGGACGTGATGTCGGCGCCGGGCATGGGCGGCGCTATCCATCTGGCGGCGGTGCCGACATTTGCCACGCGCTGGTTGATCCCGCGCCTGCCCGGCCTGAAGGCCCTGCACCCGGAAATCATGGTTCACATCGAGACCCGCACCCGGCCCTTCATGTTTGCCGACACGGTGTTTGACGCCGCGCTCTATGCCGGCACGCCGGAGCAGTTGAGCAACTGGGCCGGCACGCGCTCGCAGCGACTCATGGCCGAAGAAGTGGTGCCGGTCTGCAGCCCGCAGTTTCTGGGCACCCAAACCACGCTCGCGCCCGAGGCGATCGCCGAGCTCGCCCTGCTGCAGCAAAGCACCCGCATGGATGGCTGGCGGCGCTGGTTTGACGCCATGGGTGTGGCCGCGCCCAGAGCTTTGTCCGGCCCCCGGTTTGAGCTTTTTTCGATGACTGCGGCCGCAGCCGCCTGCGGCTTGGGGCTGGCGCTGGTGCCGCGCCTGTTGATCGAGGCCGAACTGGCGCGCGGTGAACTGGTGGTCGCCTGCGCGCAGCCGCTGCCGAGCGAACGGGCCTACTATCTGGTGCAAGCCGAGCGCGGCGACGAGCGGCCGGTCATCAAAACCTTTCGGGGCTGGCTGCAGCAGGCCGCGGCGCCAGCGTTGTAAGCTGCAATCGGGCCCTGCGGTTCAGGTCAAACCGCGCTTCCTGAGCATCGGCTCGACTTTCGGATCGCGTCCCCGAAACGCCCGGTATGCCGCCGCCGGCTCCTGCTTGTTGCCGGCGCTGTACACATGGCGCAGCAAGCGCTCTGCCGTGGCGGCGTGGAACGGATCGCCGGCTTCTACGAAGGCTTCAAACCCATCGGCTTCCAGCACCTCGGCCCACATGTAAACGTAATAACCGGCGGCATAGCTGGAGCCGGAAAACAGGTGCTGAAAATGCGACAGGTGATGGCGCTGGCCGATATCACCTGGCACGCCAAGCAATCGGCACTGCTCGGCTTCAAATGCGGCAACATCCACCTCGGTGCCGTTGGGCAGGGAGTGCAGCGCCATGTCGATCAGCGCCGGACCGGCATACTGCACCGTGGTCCAGGCCTGATCAAACTGACGTGCACTTTTGAGCTTCGCCAGCAGGGTCGCAGGAATGGCCTCGCCGCTTGCGTGGTGCCGCGCATGGCGCCTCAACACCTGTTCCTGTTCGGCCCAGTTTTCGAACAACTGCGATGGCAGCTCGACATAGTCGCGCAAGACCCGTGTGCCCGAGAGCCGCTCATATTTCACTTGCGACAACAGCCCATGCAAGCCGTGGCCGAACTCGTGGAACAGCGTGCGTACATCGGCAAAACTCAGCAGCGTGGGCTCTGCCTTGGCGAAGTTATTGTTGTTGATGACGATCGGCAAGGTGCCGCCACGATGGCCGGACTGGCTGCGAAACACGCTCATCCAGGCGCCACTGCGTTTGCTGGCGCGGGCGTAGTTGTCGCCAATAAAAATGCCGACCAGCTCGCTCTGGCGTCCGCGCACTTCCCACAGTCGCGCATCGGGGTGATGCAGGACGTGGCCTTGTTGCTCGATAAACGTGATGCCAAACAGGCGATGGGCACAGTCAAACATGGCCTCGATCATGTTGTCCAGCGCAAAGTAGGGCTTGACCTCGGCGTCGTCCAGGTCGTAGCGCTGCTGGCGCACTTTTTCGGCCAGGTATCGCCAGTCCCAGGCCGCCAGGTCCGTCGGCTCACCCAGGGATTCGGCCATGGCCACCAGCTCTACGCGGTCGGCGTTTGCCTTCGCCTTGGCCGGCTCCCAGGCTCGGGTCAGCAGTTCGATCACGGCGCTGGTCTGGCCCGCCATGCGGTCCACCAGTTCATAGTCGGCATAGCTGGCGTAGCCGTGCAGCGCCGCCTGCTGCTGGCGCAGGGCCATGATGCGTGACACGATCGGGCGGTTGTCATGCTTGCCGGCCTGCGCACCCCGCGCAACACGGGCACGCCAGACCGCCTCGCGCAGATCGCGGCGGGCCGAAAAAGTCAGGAACGGCTCGACCATCGATGGCGACAGCGTGATGACATAACTCTGCGCTGGCAAGCCTCGCGTCGCCGCCGCGGCTCGGGCCGAAGCCCGAAGAAAGGGCGGCAGGCCAGCCAAGTCGGCCTCGCCCTTGAGCTCAAGCGCGAAGCCGGCCTCATCGGCCAACACGTTTTGTCCAAACTGCGCATACAGGCTGGCCAGCTCTTCCATCACGGCACCGTAGTCTTGACGCGCCGCGGGTGGCAGCTTGGCGCCGGCCCGTACAAAGTCCAGATGAACCCGCTCCAGCAGGCGCAGTTGCTCCGGGTCCAGACCCAAGGCTGCACGCCCCTCGTAAAGTGCATCGATACGCTTGAACAGCGCCGCATTCATGTAGATCGCGTTCTCGTGCGCCGCAAGGCGTGGCGCCATCTCGCGTTCAACCGCCTGCAGCTCGGGCGAGGTTTCACTCACGGTCAGGTTGCCCAACAAGTACTCGATGCGCGTATTCAAAGCGCCGCTTGCGTCAAACGCATGCAAGGTGTTGGCAAAGGTGGCGGGATCGGGGTTGCACGCAATTGCCTCCAGCTCAGCCAGGTGCGCCGGCAGCGCCACATCAAACGCGGGCAGAAAATGCCCGGCCTGCACAGCGGCAAAAGGCGGCAAACCGTAGGCGTCGGTCCATTCTCCGAGCAGAGGGTTGGCGGTGATGGGGTCTCGGTTCATGGCAGGCACTTTCGATGGAGTCGGAAAGACCGCATCTTAGCGGCGTCAATTTTTCGGACGCGTGGTGCCAGCCATTTCTCTATGCCTGAATCGCCTGTAGCCATCGCTGAATATGCGCAAGCAGCTAGCGTTTTTGTAGCGTTTTCGCGTTTGTTGAATGACCGAGGCGCAGGCGCTGCGGTCATACGATTCCACTCAAGCCCGGTCATAATGTGATGACACAGGCGGAGCGATGCTTCCAATCCCCCTGTGGCGACAGCCTCAAGAAACGCTTCAGTCCAACAAAGTTTGTTTGCCGCGGGAGGCGCTCTCGGTTTCTATCCACCGCCACACTGAACGCTTATGAAAACCACTGACTTGCCTGGCCAAATAACCAGAACAATCCCGCTCGCCACCGTTCTCCTGCTCGGGTGCTTCGCGGCTCACGCCGCCAGCTGCGAGGACATTCGCGCCCGAGTCGAAGCGAAGCTCAAGGCAGCCGGAGTCGAAAACTACTCGTTGACCGTCGTCGATACTGCCGCGACCGCAGCGGGAAAGGTCGTCGGCAGCTGCGACCTGGGTACGAAGAAGATCCTCTATGCCAAGGATCCGTCGCCCAAAGCGCCATCCAAGGCCGCCTCTTCAGCCATTCTCACCGAATGCAAAGACGGCTCGGCTTCTGTCGGCGGCGACTGTCGAAGATAGGAAGCAGGGTGTATTTGTGTGCCAATTAGGCCTCTAGACCAATAAAGACGTGCGTAAGCAGCTATATATTTTGTAGCGACATCAATTCTGCACAATGACACGGTGGTGCACTTGAATGCCCCCTGAAAACAAGTCGAATATCTGGCACACTCCAGACGGGCATGAAAAATGCCCAACCGAAAGTCACCGAACTCTGGGCACAAGACTTGAGCTTGGTGAATACCCCTCAGCCTGAATCAGGAGATCGTTGATGGAATTGTGGACTCTGTGGACACACCTGCTTGAAGCCTCTGTCGGATCGCTGGCGACCTACTTTGGATTCTCCGAGGCGGTCGCGATCATCGTCCTGACGCTGATCGCGCGTCTGGCGCTGATGCCGGTCTCACTGACGGCCGCCTACAAGATGCAGCTGAACAAGGAGGCCATGAACCGCATCAAGCCCGCGCTGGAGGAATTGCGCGAGACTTATCGAGACAAGCCGTCTGAACTCGCCAGCCGGACCATGGCGCTGTACCGGGAGAACGGCATATCGTTCCTCGACAAGGCGTCGATGCTGAACCTGGGTTCGCAGGGGGTTTTCGGCCTCGGGGTCTTTCAGGCCCTCAACCGCATGGTGTTCAGCAGCAAATTTTTGTGGATCTCCAATCTGGCAAAGCCGGATTTCATGCTGACCGTGCTCGTTGCCGCGCTGATGCTGCTGGGCATGGTGCTGATGCCGGGCGCCACTGGCGACACATCAATGTTGATCATGCTGGCCATTTCGGTCGTGATCTCGGTGATCGCCGTGGCGGCGCTACCGTCTGCGCTTGGCCTCTATTGGGCGACATCGAATGCCGTCACCGTGGTTCAGACGCTCGCACTGCGCGGCCTGTTGGCGAGGCGGCGCTACCTGGCAGCGTGAGCCCGGGCTTGGCTGGCGAGGCGGCGAGGCGTTTTACTATCTCGCCGGACCTCATGAGAACCTTCATCACGTTCGCCTCGCTTGCAGTACTTTGCACGTGCTCGCTTGCGAAACCCAGCATCTGTGCCTCGTACGTCTCGGACCTGAACACAATGGTTCAAGTCGACCAGGCGCTTCGCGAACACGCCTCCTACGACTCTTTTCCGGCCGGCAAAATGAAGGAATCCGAGTTACCCAAAGTCTTTCAGCAAATGCTCATCGTGGACCGGGTGAACTCGGCACGCCTGATGAAGCTCGTTCAGGCCTGTGGCTGGCCCAAGAACAGCGTTCACGGGCAGCAGGCCACGGGGGATGCCTGGATGCTGGTCCAACACGCGGAGTTCGAAGCACAGCTTCGGCTTCTTCCACTCGTGGAGGCTGCTGTGAAAGCCGGGGAGGCTTCGCCATCTCATCTGGCGTATCTCGCCGATCGGGTCGCCACACATGAAGGCCGCCCGCAACTCTACGGGACGCAACTGGATCAGAAGGGCTGCGAGTTCGAGTTCAGCCCGTTCGATGACCGAACCAAGGTCAATGAGAGACGAAAACTAGCTGGCATGCCCTCTCTTGAAGAGTATGAACGCATGTTCAGAGAGTACTTGTCAACCCAAGGATGTCCATCAAAGTAGCGTATGCATCTTCAACGAATGGACTCAGAAGTGGTTGCCGAGGCCGTAGCCCATGCCTGACAATGCTCGGTGCGACGGAGGCATGGGCCGCGAGGTTTCTTCCTATCCCGATTGGGCGCTCAAGGCGCACCGTGACACCCACCCGTCCACTGCTGCTGGTAACACTTCTACTCATTTGGAGCAACACCATGGCGCTCGACGTTTCCAGCCTTTGGGATCTGGGTAAACCGGAACTCAGCGAACAGCGTTTTCGCGATGCCATGGCAAGTGCATCGGGCGATGACGCACTGGTGCTGCAGACTCAAATCGCACGCAGCTACGGAATACGCAAAGACTTTGCGCGCGCTCAGGAAATACTTGATTCCATCAAAGTCCAGGCGAAGAGCGGGTCCCCGGAGGTACAGGTACGGTACTTTCTCGAACTCGGTCGCAGCTACGCATCGGCAACGCATCCGCCTGAGACACAGACGCCTGAGAACAAGAAAATGGCGCGTTCGCTGTACACGCAGGCGTTTGAAACCGCACAGAAGGCGCGCCTTGACTACCTTGCGGTTGACGCCTTGCACATGATGGCGTTTGTTGACACGCAAGCCAAGGACCAGCTCGATTGGGATTTGAAAGCTCTTGCCTACATGGAAGGCTCCTCCCAGTTGGAGGCCAGGAAGTGGGAAGGATCCCTTCGGAACAATGTAGGCTACGCGAAGCATCTGCTTGGACAATACGACGAAGCGCTGGTTCAGTTCAGGCTTTCCCTCGCAGCGCATAAGCGCGCGGGAAGTGTGCGAAACGCACGCGTCGCGCACTGGATGATTGCCTGGACGCTTAGAGCCCAAGGCAAATTTCAGGAAGCCATTGATATCCAGCTGCGCCTGGAACACGAGTGGGAACAAGCCGGCGATCCAGACCCGTACGTCTTCGAGGAACTCGAACATCTATACCGTGCCACAAAAGACACGGCCCGAGCGGATTCCTACGCGGCAAAGCTACGCAATTCACGGCAGCAGCCATGACGCCTATCCTCAAGCGCTCCTGGGTCCGCGCCTGGCAGGGCATCGGTGCCGATGGCGAAGGCGAACAAGTCCGCGCGGCACTGATCGCCGCCTACGCCGAGCCGCAGCGCAAGTACCACAGCTTGCAACATTTGACCGAATGCCTTGAGTGGTTTGAACTGGTTTGGGAGCTTCCAATACACGCCGCCGAAGTCGAACTTGCGCTGTGGTTCCACGACGCGGTCTACGACGTCAAGCGCCCTGACAATGAAATGCGAAGCGCCGAATGGGCCACGGCCGAATTGGTCAACGCCGGCGTAGCGCCGGAGGTGGTTGGCCGTGTATCGGCATTGATCCTGGCCACAAAGCACACGGCCGTGCCGACCGAACTGGACGAACAAGTTTTGGTCGACATCGACCTCGCTACCCTGGGCGCTCCCGAGGCTCGATTTGCCGAGTATGGGCAACAAATCCGCGACGAATACGCGTTCGTGCCAGAAGAGCCTTTCAAACAGAGGCGTCGCATCCTGCTTGGCTCGTTCCTGGACCGGCCTTGCATCTACTGCACGTCACATTTTCATGAGTTGCTGGAAGAACGTGCCAGGGCCAATCTCCGGGGCGCGGTGGGCAAGGGCGCGGGCTAAGATCGCGCCGTCTTTGTTGGAGCGCAGGAGTTTGCATGGAGTATCTCGCCGGTGTCGTCATTGCTTTGCTGGTATCGCTGTCGGCGACGCTGGTCGGCTTCGACCGGGATCGCGCTTTCTATCCGACCGTGCTGGCGGTGATCGCCTCTTACTACGATCTGTTTGCGGTCATGGGCGGCTCGCTTCAAGCCCTTGTCGTCGAGTCTTTGGTCCTGCTGGTTTTTCTTGGCGTCACCGTTCTTGGCTTCAGGCGCAATCTGTGGCTGGTGGTTGCCGCACTGACTGCGCATGGCCTGTTCGACTTCTTCCATGGTCATTTCATTTCCAATCCCGGCGTTCCCGTTTGGTGGCCCATGTTCTGCCTTACTTATGACCTCGCTGCCGCGGTCTATCTCGCGTGGCTGTTGCGCCAGTCCAGAGTCGCTGCACATGTGGACCCACTATGACTGAGCCGGCTGCCAAGCTCCCTGTGCAACGAACCGCCACCTGCGCTTGCGGTCAAGCGTCGATTACCGTCCACGCCGATCCTGAAATGCACGGGATTTGCCATTGCACCAACTGCAAACGCCGGACTGGCAGTGCCTTCGGGATTTCTTCCTACTTTCCCAAGTCGTGCGTGATTGAGCAAACGGGATCGACTTCGGTCTACGCTTTTCACCACGCGAGTCAGAACCACGATCAGGAGCGCCATTTCTGTTCAAAATGTGGCACCACGCTCTTTTGGTTCGTGTCCACGCTACCGGAGCTCATCGGAATAGCAGGCGGCTGTTTCGCCGATGGTGGGCTCCCGGAACCGAAGTACTCCGTGACGCATCACAAAAAGGAGGCGTGGCTTGCCTTGCCATCTGAGTGGAAGGTCTATGAATAGTGAAGGCGACGTGATGTCCTTCAACCCCAAAGCAAGGAGCCTGAAACCATGACCGTGATTGTTCATCCCCTGACGCCCGATCGCTGGGACGATCTGGAGGCCATCTTCAATGCCAAGGGCTGCTCCATCGCCCGCGGCTGCTGGTGCATGTACTACCGCCGCAGCGGCAGGAGCCCCGACCTTCGCGCCGGCGAGACGCAGAGCGCGCGCAACCAACGCGACCTCAAGGCCCTGGCCGCGTCGGACCAGCCACCGGGATTGATCGGCTACCAGGATGGCGTGCCGATAGGATGGATATCACTGGGGCCGCGGGAGGACTATGCCAAGCTCGCCAAGTCGCCGGTCATGAAACCCATCGACGAGCAGCCGGTCTGGTCCATCGTCTGTTTTGTGGTGCCTTCCGAATACCGAAAGCAGGGCGTGGCGCGGGCGCTATTGGCCGGGGCGGTCGAGTACGCCCGCCAGCGCGGCGTGCGTCTGCTGGAGGCCTATCCGGTCGACAAGGCCGAGCCAACAGCGGGTGAATCCTTGTGGTTCGGCTCCAAGGCGATGTACGACGCTGCCGGCTTCGAGGAAGTGGCGCGCCGCAAGCCGGCCCGCCCGGTGGTCCGCCTGCCACTCGTCCAGCAATGAAGCAAGCCGCACCCCCCAGCCAGTGAACTTGAAGTTGACGTCTGGCTGCCTTAAGATCTACCGCATTCCATGACCAAGGTTCCTCCCGCCATCCTTGCCTTCCTGGCCGGCGACCCGATCGCCGTGGCGGGCGTGTCACGCGCGGGCAACACGCCTGCGAATGCCATTTTCCGCAAGCTGCGCGATGCCGGACACCTGGTCATGGCGATCAACCCGAACACTGGCGAGATCGAGGGGCAACCTTGTTTTCCCGATCTCGGTTCCGTTCCGGGACCGGTTCACGGCGTCATGGTGGTCACGCACCCTTCAGTTTCGGCCAGTATCGCACGAGCGGCAGTCGAGCGCGGCGTCAAGCACATCTGGTTCCATCGCTCGTTTGGTGATGGCAGTGTTTCGCCCGAGGCCCTTGAGGTGTGCCGTGCGCACGGCATGGAGCCCATCGTGGGCGGCTGTCCGCTGATGTACTGCCAGCCGGTCGATTTGGCCCACCGCTGTTTCCGCTGGTGGCTCGGGCGGCAGCACCGCGTCCCGGAGTAGCCACCTGCCGTCTGCCAACCCATTGAATGAAGCTTGCAGCAAATAGCATGGCGCGCATTCCCGCAGCGCCAAATTCCATTCAGAAAGGAATTCCACTCAAGAACCTGCTGGGATCGGAGGCGGTTGATTGCCTGGCGCATAACATCTTGCTGGTGCATCCGCAGTTTGACGAAGCGTCGTTCCGCCGGGCCGCGCTGCAGGGTTTGGAGCCGCTGGGTATTCTGCAACGCGGTCAACATCTGGCCAAGGCACTGCGTCAATATCTTCCCGGGAAATACGCGGCAGCCATCGAGATCCTGCTGGATTCTTTGACGCCGCCCTTGATCCAGACCGACGATCTCGGACTGGCGGTGTTTTTTTATCTGCCGCACGTTTGTTTTGTCGCTGAATATGGCCTGGAGCCAAATGGAAACGATGGGCACGACCCGTTTGAAATTTCCATGCAGGCGCAGTACCAGCTCACCAAGCGTTTCAGCGCAGAGTTTTCGATATGGCCTTTCTTGATCCGGCAGCAGGAGCGCACCCTGTCGCAACTGCTTGAATGGACCTCTGATTCAGATCCCCATGTCCGGCGACTGTGCTCGGAAGGTACGCGCCCCCGTTTGCCCTGGGCCACGCGGATTCCCGCCTTCGTGGCAAATCCTGACCCCGTATTCCCAATCCTCGAAGCGCTGAAATGTGACCAGAGCCTTTACGTGCGTCGCAGTGTTGCAAACCATCTTGGCGATATTGCGAAGGACCATCCTGAAAAGGTGTTTGCAATTTGCGAGCGTTGGCTCAGCGGTGCCTCCAGCGAGGTGAAATGGCTGATCCGCCACGCGCTTCGGCATCCGGCCAAAAAAGGGCACCAAGCCGCAGTCCAGCTTAGAACCGCCGCGAAAGAACGAAGTTCGCCGCTTCGCAGCCAGGTCCCGCCGAACCAGAATGCCATGATCGGGAAAAGTGCTTGCGGGCGATAAGTCGAAATGCCTGGAAACCCTCGGCGCAGAACCTGCCGCGCGACGCCATTGATCGCGCCCAATTGCATTTGCTCGCGCCAATTTGCAATCCGTCTCAATGCCCGTGCAATGCCTGCGCGGTGTGACTACATTTGCGCCAACAGGTCATGCCGACCTGGATTTTTCGGAGCAACAAAATGCCTGTCACAGTCCAAAATTCACAAAAAATTGTTTCGCTGCTTGCGGCCGTAGCCGTCACGTTCGGGCTTCAGGGTTCGCTGTTGGCGGGCTTCAGCCATCTGGCGGATCAAGCACCGGCGCCGGTGCTTGCCAACTGCGGCGCCGTCACGCCAGCCGCCGTCACCGTCGTTCCAGGACGCGGCTAGCAGGCTGCTTGCACATCGAATGCCCTGCGCTTGCGTCACGACGCGCTGTTTCCTCTAAGATCGCCGCTTTCTGGCATTCTTGGTGGAGTGATCTCTATGCGCGTCTTGTTCAAGCTATTTGCCGCGACCCTGGCCATCAGTCTGGTTGCGCTCGCCCCGCTGTCAACTTGGGCGCAGCCCTTGCCAGCGGGCATGAGCCGGGTGACCTCAGTTGAAGGGGTCGACGAATACAAGTTGGCCAATGGCTTGCAGGTACTGCTGATTCGGGACGACAGCAAACCCACGACCACAGTCAACGTCACCTACCGCGTCGGCAGCAAAAACGAGAACTACGGCGAAACCGGCATGGCACACCTGCTGGAGCATTTGCTGTTCAAGGGCTCGCCCGGCCACCGCGATGTCTGGGCCGAGTTCACCAAACGCGGCCTGCGCGCCAACGGCAGCACATCCGTGGACCGCACCAACTACTTCGCCAGCTTTTCGGCCAATGAGGAAAACCTGGAGTGGTACCTGGGCTGGCAGGCCGATGCCATGGTCAACAGCTTTATCGCGCGCAAGGACCTGGACACCGAAATGACCGTGGTGCGCAACGAGATGGAGCGCAACGAAAACGACGCCGGAAACATTTTGTTTGAGCGCGTGATGAGTGCCGCCTTTCTTTGGCACAACTACGGCAAGGCGACCATTGGTGCACGCACCGACGTCGAAGGCGTGAACATCAAACACCTGCAGGACTTCTATCACACCTACTATCGCCCCGCGAATGCGACTGTGATCGTGAGCGGCAAGTTTGACCCGGTCAAGGTCCGCCAGTGGATCGCAAAGTATTTCGGCCCGCTGAAAAATCCCAAAACGGCGCTGCCGCCGCTCTACACCATGGACCCGGCGCAAGACGGCGAGAAGAGCGTCACGGTGCGACGTGTCGGCGGCACAGCCACGCTGTACGCGCTGTACCACGTGCCACCCGGTGCCAGCACCGACTATGCGGCCATTTCAGCCTTGAACCTGATCCTCGGCGACACCCCGTCGGGGCGGCTGCACACCCGCATCGTCGACAAGCAGCTGGCGGCCGAGGCCTTCAGCTACTCCGAGGGTTATCAGGACCCGGGCTTTACCCTGCTGGGCCTCTCTCTGGCACCCGGACAGGATATGGACAAGGCGCGCCAGGCGATGCTCGACGTTATCGAGTCGCTGGCCACCGAGCCTGTGACGCAGGAAGAGCTGGACCGCGCCAAACTCAAGATCCAGACCGGCTGGGAGCTGCACTTTACCAACCCCGAGCAGGTCGGCGTGGCCTTGTCCGCCTCGATTGCGCAGGGCGACTGGCGCCTGTTCTTCCTGAGCCGCGATCAAGTGCGCGACCTGACGCTGGCCGATGTCAACCGCGTCGCCAGCAGCTACCTGGTGCGTGACAACCGGACCCTGGGCACTTACATTCCGACCGACAAGCCGGTACGCGCACCGGCGCCGGCCGCCGTCGAAGTGGCAGCCCTGGTGAAGGGCTACAAGGGTGAAGCTGCCGCGGCCAGCAGCGAAACCTTCGACGCCTCCCCGGCCAACATCGACAGGCGCACCGAAACCGGTGCCCTGGCCAACGGCATGAAGTTCAGCCTGCTGGCCAAGGGCGCGCGCGGCAAGGTGGTCAGCGGCAACATCCATCTGCATTTTGGTGACGAGAAAAGTCTGTTTGGCTATGAGGCCATCGGCGCCGCCACCGTCGCCATGTTGAACAAAGGCACCGGCAGCTTGAGTCGACAGCAGATTCAGGACAAGTTCGACCAGCTCAAGGCCCAGGTCGGTTTTGGCGGCGGCGCCACCGGCGCCAGCGTGGCCATCAAGACCACACGCGACAAGCTGCCGGCCGTGATTGCACTGGTGGCGGAAGTGCTGCGCAACGCCAGCTTTCCAGCCACCGCGCTGGAAGAGTACAAGCGCCAGATGCTCAGCGCGATTGAAGAACAGCGCAAGGACCCCGAGGCCATCGTGCAGACCGAGCTCGGCCGCTATGGCAACCCGTATCCGAAGGGCGATGTGCGTTACGCCGCCACCTTTGACGAAATGGTCGAGAACACCAAGAGCCTGACCGTGGAGCAGCTGCAAGCCTTCCACCGCAAGTTCTACGGTGCCCAGTTTGGCCAGGCGGCTTTAGTCGGCGATCTCGATCCAGCGCAAACCAAGGCGGCGCTGAGTAGTGCGTTTGACGGCTGGAACTCGGCATCGGGCTACACGCGGGTGCCCAATCCGTTGCTGTCGATCAAACCGGCGCGCCTGGTGTTCAAGACACCCGACAAGCAGAACGCCTTCATGCAGGTCGAGCAGGCTGTGGCCGTCAGCGACAACGACCCGGACTACCCGCTGCTGACGCTGGCTAATTTCATGTTCGGGCAAGGCGGCAGCTCGCGTCTGTGGGTTCGCATCCGAGAAAAAGGCGGCTTGAGCTACGACGTGCGCAGCGCTGTGAGCTGGAACAACTATGAGCAAAATAGCGGTTGGAGCGCCACTGCGATATTTGCGCCGCAAAACCGGGGTCCGGTCGAGTCCGCGTTCAAGCAGGAGCTCGAGCGCATGCTCAAAGACGGCTTTAGCGAAAAAGAGCTGGCTGATGCCAAGCAGAGCCTGCTCGGTTTTCGCCGCCTGTCACGCGCGCAGGATGGCAACCTGGCCGGCGGGCTGGCCACCAACCTGAAACTCGGGCGCACCTTTGCAGTGGCGCAGAAAGTCGATGACGCGATTGCCGCCGCCACGCTGGCACAGGTCAACGCGGCAGTGCGCAAACACCTTCAGCCGGCTTCTTTTGTGTTCGGCTTTGGCGGGGATTTCAAGGACTGAAGCTTTACACTGAATCGGTGTATCGGCGCGCACTGCGCCCGCCCATCTCCCCCTTTGGTAATTTGGACCAACTTGAAGGTGTTTCGATGAAGAAGATGCTTACCCTCGCTGCCTTGCTGTCCGCATCACTTGCTGCCAGCGCTGAAACCGTTGGTGACGTCAGCACCACGTTCAAGCTGCTGAGCCCAAACGACAAGATCGTGGTTGACGTGTTCGACGATCCTGAAGTGGACGGGGTGGCCTGCTATTTGTCGCATGCCAAGACCGGCGGCTACAAAGGTGCCTTGGGTCTGGCGGAAGACACGTCCGACGCCTCGGTGGCCTGTCGCCAGGTCGGGCCAATTTCGTTCAAAGGCAAGATCGCCAGCCAGGAGGAAGTGTTCAATGCACGTTCGTCCTTCCTGTTCAAGCATGTGCGCGTGGTCCGAATGGTCGACGGCAAGCGCAATACGCTGGTGTACCTGGTGTATTCCGACAAGATCATCGAGGGCAGTCCGAAAAACAGCGTCACCGCGGTGCCGGTGCCGGCGACTCAGCCGATTCCGCTGAGATGAGCGTGGCCCCTATGAGTTCCAGATTGATGTCAAACGGGTTTTGTGTGTCGGCATGGTTCAGGTGGCTGCTGATGCCCATCGCAGTTTTGGTGACCGCTTGCAGCACGACACTGGACGCGAGCATCGCCGGCGCCAGCACGGTGCCTGCGCATCCGGTGCCGAGCAGCGCTTCACCCCAGGTGACAGTGCTTTCTCCGCCACTGACCATGCCCGGACTGAACCGCCAGCGCACAGTGCGAATCTATGTGCCGCCGGGCTATGCCAGCGCCACCAGGCGCTACCCGGTGCTCTACATGCACGACGGCCAAAACCTGTTTGACAACGCCACGGCCTACGCCGGTGAATGGGGCGTGGACGAAACGCTGGACCAGCTCGCTCAGTCGCAAGGCCTGGAGTTGATCGTGGTGGGTATCGACAACGGCGGCGCCCAGCGCATGACCGAGCTCAATCCCTGGAGCAACAGCCGCTTTGGCACCGGCGAGGGCAAGGCGTACATGGACTTCATCGTCAACGTCGTCAAACCGATGATCGATGCCAACTACCGCACCCTTCCCGAGCGGGAGCACACCGGTGTCATGGGGAGTTCCATGGGCGGCCTGATTTCGCACTACGCCATCCTGCAGTACCCCAAGGTCTTCAGCAAAGCCGGCATTTTCTCGCCCGCCTACTGGACCGGGCCCGAAGTGTTTGCCATGACCACTGCCCAAGCGCCGGCCGCCGATGCGCGCCTGGCAATCTACATGGGAGGCGGCGAGGGCGATCAGGCTGTGACCGACTACCAGCGCATGCTGGCCCAGCTTCAAAGCCAGTCGCATCCCGGATCCAACTTGTGGTTCAAGCTGACGCCAGGTGCGCCGCACAACGAAGGCGCGTGGCGCGCCGAGTTTGCGGCTGCGGTCAGCTGGATGTTCGCGCCCGGCAAGTAGCCCCGGCGCAGTCCTGCCGGATCAGGATAAACCCCTAGTTACAACACGGCACATGTATTGCTAGTATCTACTCCGAAAGTTGACTAAACGGTCAGGTTTTAACCAGGAGTTGTTAGCGTGCCTATCTCATCCGCACCCGACGTTCGCCCCGGCCGATTGAACGCGGCGCAATACGCCCGCAATTTCGCCGATGCCAGCCCGCCGCTGACGCCGGCGCAAGCCGTGCTGGAAGCCGAGCGCTGCCTGTATTGCTTTGATGCGCCCTGCGCCTCGGCCTGCCCGACGCACATCGATGTGCCCTCGTTCATCAAGCGCATTGCCGACGGCAACCTGCGCGGTTCGGCCCACGCCATTCTGCAAGCCAACCCGCTGGGCGGCATGTGCGCCCGGGTTTGTCCGACCGAGAAGCTGTGCGAGGCGGTATGCGTGCGCAATACGCAGGAAACCAGGCCGGTCGCGATTGGCCGCTTGCAGCGCCACGCGGTCGACGCATTGATGCAGAGCGCCAAGCCGCAGATCTTCACGCGCGCGGCGGCCAGCGGCAAGAAGATAGCGGTGCTGGGTGCCGGTCCGGCCGGGCTGGCCTGCGCGCACACGCTGGCAAGACTCGGCCACGCGGTGGTGATCTTTGACGCCCGGCCCAAAGCCGGCGGCTTGAACGAATACGGCCTGGCCAGCTACAAGACGCCGGACAACTTTGCCCAGGCCGAGGTGAAATGGTTGCTGGCCATCGGCGGCATCGAGATTCGCAACGGCTGGAGACTCGACAGCGTTGAACAACTCGATGCACTGCGCAAGGACTACGACGCGCTATTTCTGGGCATGGGGCTGGCCAGCACGCACCAGCTTGGGGTGCCCGGCGAAGACCTGGAGGGGGTGCAGGACGCGATCGAGTTCATTGCCACACTGCGCCAGAGCGCCGACCTGTCGACCTTGCCGGTGGGCCGTCGCGTGGTCGTGATTGGCGGCGGCATGACGGCGGTGGACGCCGCGGTACAGGCGAAACTGCTGGGCGCCGAGAGTGTGCACATGGTCTATCGGCGCGGGCCCGAGGCGATGGCGGCGACGCTCGCCGAGCAGGAATGGGCGCAAACCCACGGCGTCACGCTGCACCACTGGCTGGCACCGCTTGAAATCGTGGCGCACCGCAACGACAGCCGGCACGCCGGCGCGGTGCGCTTTGCACGCCAGGCCCTGGTCGATGGCAAGCTGGTGCCCACTGGCGAGATGCAAACACGGTCCGCCGACATGGTGCTCAAAGCCATCGGCCAGCAACTCGGCAACCCGGTGCTGGCACAAGCCGGTTTGAAGCTCGAAGGCGGGCGCATCGCCACCGATGCCGTGGGGCAGACCACGCTGCGCGGCGTCTGGGCCGGCGGTGACTGCCGCTTCGGTGGTCTGGACCTGACGGTCGAGGCGGTGGAACACGGCAAGCAGTCGGCGCACGCCATCCACAGCCACCTCATGAACCTCTGAACCCGGAGCACAGCATGGCCAATCTGCACACCAACTTTGCCGGCATCCACAGCCCCAACCCTTTCTGGCTGGCCTCTGCGCCACCGACCGACAAAGCCTACAACGTGACCCGCGCCTTTGAGGCCGGCTGGGGCGGCGTCGTCTGGAAGACTCTGGGCGAAGCGGGGCCGCCGGTGGTCAACGTGAATGGCCCGCGTTATGGCGCGCTGCTCACGCCAGACCGGCGCCTGATGGGCTTCAACAACATCGAACTCATCACCGACCGCGACCTGGAACTGAACCTGACAGAGATCGCCCAGGTCAAGCGCGACTGGCCGGACCGTGCCATGGTGGTGTCGCTGATGGTGCCGTGCAATGAGGCAGCGTGGAAAGCCATCCTGCCGCGCGTCGACGACACCGGGGCCGATGGCATCGAGCTTAATTTTGGCTGCCCGCACGGCATGAGCGAGCGCGGCATGGGAGCCGCCGTGGGCCAGGTGCCTGAATACATCGAGATGGTGACGGCCTGGTGCAAGCAGTACAGCAGACTGCCGGTGATCGTGAAGTTGACACCCAACATCACCGACATTCGCCTGCCTGCGCGCGCGGCAAAAAAGGGCGGCGCCGACGCCGTGTCGCTGATCAACACCATCAACTCCATCATGGGGGTCGATCCGGCAACGCTGACCATGATGCCTTCCACTGGCGGGCGTGGCTCGCACGGCGGCTACTGCGGCCCGGCCGTGAAGCCGATTGCGCTCAACATGGTGGCCGAAATCGCGCGCGATCCGCAAACCGCGGGGCTGCCGATCTCGGGTATTGGCGGCATCGGCAATTGGCGTGACGCTCTTGATTTCATAGCGCTTGGCGCAGGTTCAGTGCAGGTTTGCACCGCAGCTATGGTCTATGGTTTCAAGATCGTGCAAGAGATGAGCGACGGCCTGTCGAATTACATGGATGAAATGGGCTTCGCTTCGCTGGACGATGTTCGCGGCAAGGCGGTGCCCACCGTGTCCGACTGGCGCTACCTGAACCTCAACAGCATCTACAAGGCCGGCATCAACCAGGACACCTGCATTCAGTGCGGGCGTTGCCACATTGCCTGCGAGGATACCTCGCACCAGGCCATCACCAGCACGAAAGATGGGCAGCGCCATTTTGAGGTCAAAGAGGATGAGTGCGTCGGCTGCAACCTGTGCGTCACGGTCTGCCCCGTGCCCGAGTGCCTCACGCTGCGCCAGCTGGCGCCCGGCGAGCAGGACCTGCGCACCGGCAAAGCGGTGTCGGCCACGCACGCCGACTGGACCAGCCATCCGAACAACCCCATGCGGTCAAGCCCTGTGTCAGCATGAATGGCTCAAGGTAATGGGCCAGTTCAAGGCAGTTTTTTTACAACAAACAACCGGAGACAGGAATGAGTTCAATTGCAAGCGATAACCCCCTGATCAATGAAGATCTGAAACCGACCACCGATGCCCAGCGCCACTGGCGCGCCAGCGATTACGCCGCGCTATGGGTTGGCATGGTGGTGTGCGTGCCAACCTACACCATGGCCAGCAGCATGCTGGACCAGGGCTTCACCTGGCAGATGGCGATCTGGCTGGTGTTCCTGGCCAACTGCATCGTGCTGGTCCCGATGATCCTGCTGGGTCGAACCGGCACCCGTTACGGCATTCCGTTCCCGGTGCTGGCACGCGCGTCGTTTGGCGTCAAGGGCGCCAATCTGCCCGCCGTTCTGCGCGGACTGGTGGCCTGCGGCTGGTTCTCCATCAACTGCTATTTCGGCGCCCTGGCCCTGCACGGATTTTTCAACGTGGTCGGCATGGGGCTGGCCGGCCCCGGGCCGGGCGAGTTCATCAGTACCTCGCAACTGGTGTGCTTCTACCTGTTCTGGGCAGTGCACATCTACTACATCTGGAACGGCGTGGAGTCGATTCGCAAGCTGGAGGTGGTCGCCGCGCCGCTGATGATCCTGGCGTCTCTGGCTTTGGTGGTGTGGGCCTTCATGTCGGTGCCGTCGGGCAAGCTGCTGGACCTGCCCGCCAAAGTGGTTGCCGGTGGACCCAAGACCTGGGCAGCCTTGACCGGCCTGGTCGGTTTCTGGGCCACGCTGGCGCTCAACATTCCCGATTTCACGCGCTTTGCCAAGAACAATCGCGAGCAGGTGTTGGGACAGGCGATCGGCTTGCCGATTCCGATGGCGCTGTTTTCGATGGTCGGCATCATCGGCTTCTCGGTGTCGCAAATCCTGTACGGCAAAGCCCAGTTGTTCCCCGACGGCTTGCTGACTCAGATGGGCACTTTTGCATCGGCACTGGGCCTGATCGTGATCCTGCTGGCCAACCTGACGACCAATGTGGCGGCCAATCTGGTGTCACCGTCGTATGACTTTTCCAACCTGGCACCGGACAAGATCAGTTTCCGCACCGGCGGTCTGATTGCGGCCGTGATCGGTCTGCTGTTCATGCCCTGGAAGCTGCTGGCGACATCCGGCGGTTACCTGTTCAGCTGGCTCGGCGGTTACGGCACCCTGCTGGGGGCCATTGCCGGCATTCTGCTGGCCGATTACTACCTGGTGCGCAAGGGCGAGCTGAAAGTCGACGACCTGTATCGCCGCAATGGCGCCTATGAGTACAGCGGTGGCTGGAACGTGCAAGCGCTGATCGCCTTCGCGCTCGGTGTGTTGCCGTGTTTGCCAGGCTACCTGGTGGTCTCGGGTGTGCTCGACAAGGCATCCGTCAATGCCAGCCTGGTGAGTCTGTTTGACTTTGGCTGGTTTTTCAGCCTGGCGGTGGCCGGAGCGTATTATTTCGTCACTGCCAAACGCCCGGTGCTGATTGCTTCGGCACAGCCGCTCGTTCCCTGAACTGACACTTAACTGGAGACCCATGATGAGCACCGTATTGATTCAAGGCGGCACGGTCGTGAATGCCGACCGCGCTTTCAAGGCTGATGTGTTGTGTCAGGACGGGCGCATCGTGGCGGTCGGCGAAGGGCTGAAGGCACCAACCGGTGCCAGCGTGGTCGATGCCGGCGGCCAGTATGTGATGCCTGGCGGCATCGACCCGCACACCCACATGCAGCTGCCCTTCATGGGTACCACCACGATGGACGATTTCTTCACCGGCACGGCAGCCGGTCTGGCGGGCGGCAATACCAGCATCATTGATTTCGTGATACCGAACGCCAAACAGTCGTTGATGGAGGCCTATCACACCTGGCGCGGCTGGGCCGAGAAAGCCGCCAGCGACTACAGCTTTCACATGGCCATTACCTGGTGGGATGAGAGCGTCAAACGCGACATGGGCACGTTGGTGCAGACCGAGGGCATCAACAGCTTCAAGCACTTCATGGCCTACAAAGGCGCCATCATGGCCGACGACGAAACGCTGGTCAACAGCTTCAAGCGCGCCCTTGAACTCGGCGCCATGCCGACGGTGCACGCCGAGAATGGCGAGCTGGTATTTTTGATGCAGAAGGAAATCACCGCGCTGGGCATCACCGGTCCCGAAGGCCACCCCTTGTCGCGCCCGCCGATCGTGGAAGGCGAAGCGGTGAACCGCGCCATTGCGATTGCCGATGTGCTGGGTGTACCGATCTACATCGTGCATGTCTCATGCCTTGAAGCGGCAGAGGCCATCGCGCGCGCCCGTGCCCGTGGTCAGCGGGTTTACGGTGAGGTGCTGGCCGGTCATTTGACGGTCGATGACAGCGTCTATCGGCACCCCGACTTTGCCACGGCGGCCGCGCATGTGATGAGCCCGCCGTTCCGTCCCAAGCTGCACCAGGAGTTCTTGTGGCGTGGTCTGCAGTCCGGCAATCTGCACACCACCGCCACCGACCATTGCACTTTTTGCGCCAGTCAAAAAGCGGCTGGCAAGGACGACTTTGCCAAGATTCCCAATGGCTGCGGCGGCGTCGAAGAACGCCTTGCCGTGATCTGGGATGCCGGCGTCAACAGCGGTCGTTTGACGCCTTCCGAGTTTGTCGCCATCACCTCCGCCAACACCGCCAAGCTGTTCAACATCTACCCGCAAAAGGGCAGCGTGTCGGTCGGCGCGGATGCCGATCTGGTGGTCTGGGACCCACAAGGCAGCAAGACCTTGTCGGCCAAGACTCAGCACAGCAAGGGCGATTTCAACGTCTTCGAAGGCCGCACCGTCAAGGGCATCCCGAGCCACACGATGAGCCAGGGTCAACTGGTTTATGTGCAGGGCGACTTGCGGGTCAAAAAGGGCGCTGGCCGCTACATCAAACGCCCGGCCTTTGGCGTCAACTTCGCCGCCAATCAGCTGCGCGCTAAAGCCCTGGCCCCGAGCGCGGTTGTGCGTTAAGGAAAGGAGAAATTGTCAACCCGTGAGTCTCGTCATTGCGAGCGCAGCGCGGCAATCCACTACAGCGCCGGCGCGCCACGATGGATCGCCACGGCCTGCGGCCTCGCGATGACGAAGGAAGCAGGTTGATAACTTCCGCCTCGCGCGCGCCCCTGGTGGCTATTTTCATGATTTGTCTTTATTAACTCTCAGGAGAATGACAATGCCTCGAAACATCAAATGCGGTTTGATTCAATGTCATAACCCGATCAATGACGAAACCAGATCCATCAAGGAAATTCAGGCTGCGGCGCTGGCGCATCACCTTCCGTACATTCACGAAGCCGGCAAGGCGGGCGTGAAGATTCTTTGTCTGCAGGAAATCTTCAACGGTCCCTACTTCTGTCCCTCGCAAGACGCGCGCTGGTACGCCGCGGCTGAAGCGGTGCCGGGTCCGACCACGGATGTCATGGCCGAGCTGGCGAAGAAATATCAGATGGTCATGATTGTTCCGGTTTATGAAAAAGTACAGGAAGGTGTGCTCTACAACACCGCGGCGGTGATCGATGCCGACGGCACTTACCTCGGCAAATACCGTAAAAAGCACATTCCGCACACCAATGGATTCTGGGAAAAATTCTTCTTCAAACCGGGCGACCCGAGCTATCCGGTGTTTCAGACGCGCTACGCCAAAATTGGCGTCTATATCTGTTACGACCGCCACTTCCCGGAAGGCGCACGCGTGCTCGGCCTGAACGGCGCCGAGATCGTCTTCAACCCCTCGGCCACAGTGGCGGGGCTTTCACAATACCTGTGGAAACTGGAGCAACCGGCGCACGCGGTGGCCAATGGCTATTACATGGGTTGCATCAACCGGGTTGGCACTGAAGCGCCGTGGAACATCGGCCGCTTCTACGGCAACTCCTATTTCGTCAACCCGCGCGGAGAAATCCTGGTTTGCGCTTCGGAAGACAAGGATGAGCTGATCACCTGTGACCTTGATCTCGATTTGATTCAGACGGTGCGCAACACCTGGCAGTTCTACCGCGATCGACGGCCCGAAACCTATGGCAAATTGACCGATCTTGGAGACTGACTGTATGACTGCTTCCCCTGATATCAACACCCTGCGCATCAACGGCGAACGCCTGTGGGACTCGCTGATGGAACTCGCCAAAATCGGCGCCACTCCCAAGGGCGGCGTCTGTCGCCTGACCCTGACCGCGCTCGACGGCCAGGGCCGCGACCTGGTGACGCGCTGGGGCCGCGAGGCCGGACTGACGGTGACGATCGACAAGATCGGCAACGGCTTCATGCGCCGCGCCGGGCGCAACAACAACCTGCCGCCGATTGTGGCGGGCAGCCACATCGACACCCAACCCACGGGCGGCAAGTTTGACGGCAACTACGGCGTGCTGGCAGCGCTTGAAGTGGTGCGCACGCTCAATGACCACAACATCGTGACTGAAGCGCCGGTGGAGGTTGCCTTCTGGACCAACGAAGAAGGCTCGCGATTTGTGCCGGTGATGATGGGCTCGGGCGTGTTTGCCAGGGTGTTCACGCTGGAGCACGCTTACGCCGCACGCGACACGGAAGGCAAGAGTGTCAAGGACGAGTTGACGCAGATTGGCTACGTCGGCGATCAGGAGCCCGGCGCGCACCCGATCGGCACTTACTTCGAGGCGCATATCGAGCAAGGCCCGGTGCTCGAAGACAACCAGAAGACTATCGGCGTGGTGCAGGGCGTGCTCGGTATCCGCTGGTTCGACTGCACCGTCACCGGCATGGAAGCGCACGCCGGGCCAACCCCGATGGCGCTGCGCAAAGACGCGATGCAGGTGGCTGCCCGCCTGATGCAGGAAGTGGTCGCCGTCGCGCTGCGCCACGCGCCACACGGCCGCGGCACGGTCGGCATGGTGCAGGTGCACCCGAACAGCCGCAACGTGATTCCGGGGCGCGTCAAGTTCTCGATCGACCTGCGCAACAGCACCGACGCGCTGGTGGACCAGATGGCCGACGAGATGAAGGCCCATGCCGCGCAAGTCAGCAAGGAGACCGGCCTGGCGGTTCAGATCGAGCTGACCTCCAGCTACCCGGCGCAAGCGTTTCATGCTGACTGCATCGGCGCCGTGGCGCGCGCGGCGCAAAAGCTCGGCTACTCCAGCATGCCTGCGGTTTCAGGTGCCGGGCACGACGCGGTCTACATGGCCCGGCTCGCGCCCAGCGGCATGATCTTCATCCCCTGCAAGGACGGCATCAGCCACAATGAGATCGAGTACGCTTCGCCGGAGCACATCACGGCCGGCTGCAATGTGCTGCTGTACGCGGTGCTGGAGCGGGCTGGCACGTAACGTGCTTGGTATTTTGAGGTCAAATGTGGTGCTAGCCCCCGCTGCATAGGCGTGAGCAGCTATTGTTTTTGTAGTGTTATCAACCTGGAGTCAGTATGTCGATTAAATCTCTTGACCGCCGTCAGGCACTCGTTCTGGCCGCCGCACTGGCCAGCCTGGCCCCTGGCCTGTCGTTCGCGCAAGCCAAACTCAAAGTCGCCGCGGTCTACACCGTGCCTTTCGAGCAGCAATGGGTCAGCCGCCTGCACAAAGCACTCAAAGCCGCCGAGGCGCGCGGCGAGATCGAATACAAGGCCAGCGAAAACGTCTCAAATGCCGACTATGAGCGCGTCATGCGCGAGTACGCCACCGGCGGTAACCAACTGATCGTCGGCGAAGCCTTCGCGGTCGAGGCCGCGGCCCGCAAGGTCGCCAAGGACTTTCCGAAAGTCTATTTCCTGCTCGGCTCATCCGGCAAACCGGTGGCCCCGAACTTCAGCGTGTTCGACAACTTTATCCAGGAGCCGGCTTACCTGTCGGGCATGGTGGCCGGCGGCGTCACCAAGAGCAACAAGATCGGCATGGTCGGCGGCTTCCCGATCCCTGAAGTGAATCGCCTGATGAATGCCTTCATGGCCGGTGCCAAAGAGGTTAACCCGAAGGTCGAATTCCGCATCAGCTTCATCAACAGCTGGTTTGATCCACCCAAAGCCAAGGAAGCGGCGTTTGCCATGATCGACAAGGGGGCCGACGTGATGTACGCCGAGCGCTTTGGCGTCAGCGACGCGGCCAAGGAAAAAGGCAAGCTGGCGATCGGCAATGTGATCGACACCCAGCCCCAGTACCCGGACACCGTCGTGGCCTCGGCGCTGTGGCACTTTGAACCCTCGGCCGACCGCGCGATCAAGCTGGTGAAGGAAGGCAAGTTCATTGCCGAAGACTATGGCCAGTTCTCGATGATGAAACACAAGGGCTCATCGCTGGCGCCGCTGGGCACGTTCGAGAAGAAAGTGCCGGCCGATGTGTTGGCCAAGGTCAAGGCCAAGGAGAAAGCCATTCTGGACGGCAAGTTCACAGTCAAGGTGGACGACGCTCAGCCCAAATCGACCGCCAAGTAGTCGGCCAAGGCATCGGATGCCTGAGGCCGTCCTCAAGCTCTCCCATATCTCCAAGCGCTTCGGCGCGCTGGTGGCCAATGACGACATCTCGCTGCAATTGCATGCCGGCGAGGTGTTGGCCTTGCTGGGCGAAAACGGTGCCGGCAAGTCCACGCTGGTGTCGATCCTGTTTGGACACTACACCGCGGACGCGGGCCAGATCGAGGTGTTTGGCCAGCCGCTGCAACCCGGCGACCCGAAAGCCGCATTGGCGGCGGGCATCGGCATGGTGCATCAGCACTTCACGCTGGCCGACAACCTGAGTGTTCTGGACAACGTGATGATGGGCTCGGAGTCGCTCTGGCAGCCTTTCACCCGACAGCATGAAGCACGCGAAAAACTGATTGCCATCGCCCGGCAGTTTGGCCTGGGCGTCGACCCCAAGGCCAGGGTAAGCAGCTTGTCGGTCGGGGAGCGCCAGCGCGTCGAAATCCTCAAGGCCCTGTACCGCGGGGCGCGCATCCTGATTC
This sequence comes from uncultured beta proteobacterium, assembly GCA_963810395.1. Classification (GTDB taxonomy): domain Bacteria; phylum Pseudomonadota; class Gammaproteobacteria; order Burkholderiales; family Burkholderiaceae_C; genus Rhodoferax. The sequence continues at coordinate 1,228,284 of CAWENC010000001.1, forward strand.
TGGACGAACCCACCGCCGTGCTGACACCGCAGGAGAGCGAGGCCTTGTTCGAGGTGCTGGCGCAGATGGTGGCGCAGGGTTTGTCGATCATCTTCATCAGCCACAAATTGGCTGAGGTGCTGCGCGTGTCGCAGCGCATTGCGGTGTTGCGCGCAGGCAAGCTGGTGGCCGAGGCCGACGCCCGGCAAAGCACGCAAGCGCAACTGGCGCAGTGGATGGTCGGCCACGCGATTTCAGCGCCGCAGCGCCGGCCGGCGCAAGCGGTGGGCGCGCCGGTGTGCGTGCTGCACCAGGTGAGCAGCGGTGCCGGACGGGACCGGCTGGCGCAAGTGTCACTGACATTGCGCGCTGGCGAAATCGTGGCCATCGCCGGCGTCTCCGGCAACGGGCAGGTGGCGCTGGCGGATTTGCTGTGCGGCACGCGCCATGCCAGCGCCGGACAGGTCGAATTCCTGGGTCATGCGCTGCCGGCGCTGCCGGCCCAGCTGGTGGCCCTGGGCGTGGCACGCATTCCGGAAGACCGCCACGCCGTGGGCGTCGTCGGCGATTTGCCGGTGTGGGAAAACGCCGCCTCGGAGCGCTTGCACAGCCCCCATTTTTCACGCTTTGGCTGGGTCCGGCGAACTGCCGCACGCGCTTATGCGCAACGCGTCATCGAGGCTTTTGACGTGCGTGGCGGCGGCGCATCGACGCCGGCACGCTCGCTGTCGGGCGGCAATATGCAAAAACTGATTCTGGGCCGGGCGCTGACGCATCCGCAGAGCAACGCAAAGACCAAGGCGGGCAACAGCCCCCAGCTCATCATTGCGCATCAGCCGACCTGGGGGCTCGACATTGGCGCCGTCGCCTATGTGCAGGAGCAGCTGATCGCCGCACGCGATGCCGGCGCAGCGGTGTTGCTGATCTCTGACGATCTGGATGAAGTTTTAACCTTGGGCGACCGCGTCGCCGTGATGCATGGCGGCAGCTTGAGCCCGGCCCTCGCGGCGCTCGAATGGACGCGCGAGAGCATCGGCCTGGCGATGGCCGGGGTCGGCGCCGATCAGGCTGGCCACCGGTCTGACGAGATCAGCGCATGAGACTCGAAAAACGCAGCAACACTTCGACCGCCGCGCTGCTGCTGGCACCCATCGGTGCCGTGCTGTTCACGCTGTTGGTGGGCTCGCTGCTGGTGCTGTGGGCCGGTGCCCCGATCGGCCAGACCTATGGCCTGCTGCTGAAAGGGGGCTTTGGGTCGGTCTTCGCCCTGAGTGAAACCCTGACCCGCGCTGTTCCTCTGATGCTCACCGGCTTGGCGGCCACGGTGGCCTTCAAGGCCCGCCTTTTCAACATTGGCGCCGAAGGCCAGCTCTATGTTGGTGCGCTGGCCGCGGTGGCGGTCGGCGGCCTGCATGGTGGTACCGGCTTTGCGCTGCCGCCGGCCTTGCTGTTCGTGTTGATGATGCTGGCCGCCGCGCTGGCCGGCGCCTTGCTGCTGTTAGGCCCGGCCTTGATGAAGGCGAAGCTGGGTGTGGATGAAGTCGTCACCACACTGCTGCTGAACTTCATCGTGCTGCTGCTGGTGTCGCTGATGCTCGACGGCCCGATGAAAGACCCGACCGCCATGGGCTGGCCGCAAAGCGTGGCCCTGATGAGCGAGCTGGAGCTCTCCAAATTGATTCCGCAAACGCGTGTGCACACCGGCCTGTTATGGGCCTGCACCCTGGCGATCGGGCTCTGGGCACTGATGAAATACACGGTGCTGGGGTTCGATATTCGTGCTGTTGGCGCCAACGCCCGTGCCGCCGCTTTTGCCGGTGTCTCGGTCACGCGCACTGTGGTGCTGGTGGCGATGCTGTCGGGCGCCCTGGCCGGGCTGGCCGGCGCCATTGAGGTGGCCGGACGCACCAGTTATCTGACGCTGGACATGTCACCGGGCTACGGCTACTCGGGCATCGTGATCGCCATGCTGGCCGCGCTGCACCCGCTGGGCGTGGTAGCAGCCAGCGTGTTCGTCGCCGGCGTGCTGGTGGGCGCCGACAGCATGAGCCGCGCCGTCGGTGTGCCCACTTACATCGCCGACGTGATCGTCGCCGCCTCGCTGATCTCGGTGCTGGTGGCGACACTGCTGACGCAGTACAAAGTGCGCTGGAAATAATGGAGCTCTTCGACATCCTCGCCAACCAGGCCTTCTGGGTCGCGGTGTTGCGCATTGCCACGCCGCTCATTTTCGGCACGCTGGGCGTGCTGCTGTGCGAGCGCGCCGGCGTCCTGAACTTAGGGATAGAAGGCATCATGGTGGCAGGCGCCTTCACCGGCTGGCTGGCGGTTTTTGCCGGTGCGCCGCTGTGGCTGGGCGTGCTGGTGGCGGCGCTCACCGGCGCAGTCTTTGGCCTGCTGCACGCTTTTTTGACGGTGGCCCTGGCCCTGTCGCAGCACGTGTCCGGCCTGGGCATCACGCTGCTGGCGACGTCGCTGAGCTATTACGGCTACCGCGTGAGTTTTCCCAAAGTCACAACACCGCCGACCATCAACCCGTTTACCGGAATGGACTGGCTAGGCCTGCCGATTCTGGCGCAGCAGACCCCGCTGACCTTGCTGGCACTGTTGCTGGTGCCGCTGATTGGCTACACCCTGTACCGCACGCCGATCGGTCTGGCGCTGCGCATGGTCGGCGAGAACCCGCAAGCGGCCGAAGGCCAGGGCGTCTCGGTGGCAGCGGTGCGCACTGGTGCCATCGTGGCCGGATCGGCGCTGATGGGTGTGGCCGGTTCCTTCCTCACACTGTCGGCCTTCAACGCGTTCTTTTTCAATATGGTCAACGGTCGTGGCTGGATCTGCGTGGCGCTGGTGGTGTTTGCCTCGTGGCGCCCCGGCAAGGCTTTGCTGGGCGCGCTGCTGTTCGCCTTTTTTGACGCCTTGCAGCTGCGCCTGCAACAATCCGGTGACGCCGTGCTGCCCTATCAGATGTACCTGATGCTGCCCTATGTGCTGTCGATCCTGGCGCTGATATTGGTAGCGCGCAAGGCCAGCTACCCGCAGGCGCTGATGAAGCCGTATCGCAAAGGGGAACGTTAAATGCTTGATCTTCTGATTCAAAACGCCACCCTGCCCGACGGAAGGCAGCAGGTGTCGCTTGCCGTGCGCGACGGAAAAATTGTCGAAGTTGCGGCCGGGCTGGACGCGGCCGCACGAGACACAGTGGATGCCCAGGGCTTTCTGCTCAGCCCGCCGTTTGTCGACGCGCACTTTCACATGGACGCCACGCTCAGCTACGGCCTGCCGCGCGTCAACCAGTCCGGCACACTGCTGGAAGGCATTGCGCTGTGGGGCGAACTCAAACCGTTGCTGACGCAGGAAGCGCTGATGGAACGAGCCCTGACCTACTGCGACTGGGCCGTGGCCAAAGGCCTGCTGGCGATCCGCAGCCATGTCGACACCAGCGACCCCAGCTTGCTGGCGGTGGACGCGCTGCTGGCGGTGAAGAAACAGGTGGCGCCCTACATCGATTTGCAACTGGTGGCTTTCCCGCAAGACGGCGTGCTGCGCAGCCCGGGCGGCCTGGAGAACCTCAAGCGCGCGCTGGACAAGGGCGTGGATGTGGTGGGCGGCATTCCGCACTTCGAACGCACCATGAGTGACGGAGCCCTGAGCGTCAAGCTGCTGTGCGAACTGGCCGCCCAGCGCGGCCTGCCGGTGGACATGCACTGCGACGAATCGGACGACCCGCTGTCGCGCCACGTCGAGACGCTGGCCTTCGAAACCCAGCGCCTGGGTCTGCAAGGCCGCGCGACCGGATCGCACCTGACCTCCATGCACAGCATGGACAACTACTACGTATCAAAACTGATACCGCTGATGATGGAGGCGCAATTGCAGGTGGTGGCCAACCCACTGATCAACATCACCATCCAGGGCCGACACGACACTTACCCGAAGCGCCGCGGCATGACGCGCGTGCCCGAGCTGCTGGCGGCTGGCATCAATGTCGCCTTCGGCCACGACTGCGTGATGGACCCTTGGTATTCCTTGGGCAGCGGCGACATGCTGGAGGTGGCGCACATGGGTCTGCACGTGGCGCAGATGACCAGCCAGGCCGCCATGCGCCAGTGCTTCGACGCCGTGACCACCAGCGCCGCGAAGCTGATGCACCTGCAAGGCTATGGGCTGCAGGCGGGCTGCGATGCGAGCTTTGTGCTGCTGCAGGCGCGCGACCCTATTGAAGCGATCCGGCTGCGGGCGAACCGGCTGAAGGTGTGGAAGAAGGGGAGGCTGCTGGCGGAGACGCCGGAGGTGGTGGCGAAGCTGCACGTGGCGGGAAGGCCCGGCGAGGTTGGTTTTTCACGGGCGTGAAAGCAGTTCGAGGGGATGGGTTTTTTCCAGTCAGTCGTAATTAGGGTAACCGCCCACATGCGGTCGTTGATCAACGGCTGGTTTGAGGAAGTCATTGTGATGCTTGTGGATGGCCAGGCGAACAACGCTATGGGCGCACAGTTGTGCGCTGCGAGTTCCCTTTTCGAGGTCAAATTCCCGTCTGCTCTACCGTTTCGAGGGTAACCGCTTTTAGCGCTGTTCAACCATATGACGGGTCTAAATCAAGGTGGTCCATAGCACTGGCAATGAGTCGCCACCACGATAGTCGGAAAAAAAGGCGCATTTACAGAATGCGGATGACCGGTGAAAATGAAAACACTTCATCCATTACGAAAGTCAATATGGCTGGTCTTCCATACGTCACTGCCACTGGCAACATCGAACGTGCATTGCACGCCATCAAGAATGCAGCGACGCCGCCAACGGTCAGTCAGGACTTTGTCAAGACAATCCTAGGCATTCCCGGTGGATCCGGGGATCAAATGACTTCGTTCCTGCGAAAGACTGGGTTTGTTGGACAAGATGGCAAACCAACGTCAATCTACACGCGTTTTCGCAGCACAGATGCCGATACATCAGGCGCTGCCGCTGCAGATGCCCTGAAGTTCGGGTACGCGCCGTTATACGCACGCAATGAGTACATGCACTCGCTGTCTGACGACAAACTCAAAGGCTTGATTATTGAAGAAACTGGTGCCGGAGGTGACTCAGCCGTGGCAAGTATGGTGTTGAACTGCATCAAGTCAATCAAAAAGCATGCGGTCTTCGCACCAAAGGGTTCGGTGGTCGTCGATCTTGACACCAACAAGGACAAGCCGCCGAATGCTGATGCTGGTAACGGGGGTGGCGAAAAAAGCAATGGTGGCGGGCAACTTCCACCGAGACCTGATGGGGTCGGCTTGAACCTCGCATACACCATCAATCTGAACTTGCCGGCCACATCTGACATCGCTGTTTTCAATGCCATCTTCAAAAGCCTCAAAGAGAACCTATTAAAGGCGTCGAATGAATAAGACTGAGGATCACCTTCGTTCGTTCGGGATGTCTGGCTACCTCGTCACCGAGGAACTACGTACGGTAGAGAAACAGTTCAGCGTTGAACTTGGGCACGTACCGCTTGCTGCCGTCGAAAGTCCGGTCGACTACTATCCTCAATTCGAGCACGAGGTTCGTGCGGAGGCCGCCGAGATGGCTCGCCACTTCGAGGTGTTCTATTGCCTTGAACGTTCGATTCGCGGACTAATCACCGAAATATTTAAAGACGCTGATGGTGCGACTTGGTGGGACGGTGGGAAAATTCCCCCCAACATCGTTAACGGAGTGAAGGATCGCCAGCAGCGAGAGCTGGACAGCGGAATGACTCGCCGCTCTGACGCGCCAATCGACTACACGACGTTCGGCGAGCTGTCGGTGATCATCAATGCCAATTGGGCGCTATTTACGACTGTATTCAATAGTCAAAAGGCCGTCGAGAAAGTGATGAGCAGCTTGAACATGCTACGCGGTCCAATTGCGCACTGCTGTCCAATCACCGAGGACGAAGTTCTTCGTCTTCGATTGGCGGTGAAGGACTGGTTCCGTCTGTTGAGTTGATCGCAGATTTAGTCGCCCCCAGCCACTGTCCCAGTAGTACGCCAGGGGTCCCGTTCGTTCGTCCTTCAACGGCCGCTTTGGGACAGCGAGTTCCGGAAAATGGAATGTCGCAAATGACACAGAGCGACCACTCGTCCAGCCATGCAGACAATTCCCGAATACCCGTTCGGCGGTAATACCGCCCTCCTGCTGTAGCCATACGCCCGCTTCCCCTCCATCAATTTCTCCAAATCCCACAACACCCGGTTCGCTGGCGTCGCAATGCCCAGCGCAACGCCTCGCCGCGCGTCACGTCCTTGACGCCCTCGCCAGCAGCGGCCACCTATGGACTTTTACCGTACTTGGTGTACAAAGCCTGAATCGGCAGCGAAGTCCGCTGCGGTCCGATGACACCTACCAGCACTGAAAGGGCGACGTATGTACAAGAAGATTCTGGTTGCGACCGACGGCACCAAGCTGTCCCGAATGGCGGTTGAGGCGGCCTCCGCGTTGGCCGTTGATTTCGGCGCGGTGTTGACCATGGTGCGCGTCGTGCCACCCTATCAAAAGACGTTCTTCGATGGCTCGTCCACGATCAGCATCAAGGAAATGACGGCGATGGAAAAGGAATGGGAAGAGCAGGCGCGGGCGTCGCTCGATCAACTGCGCAAGACGACTGTTGCCCAGCACATCAGCGTCAATACCGTGGTCACAAAATCGAGCAATATTTCCGAGGCCTTGCTCAAGGTGGCGAAGAAATCGAAAGCAGACCTGATTGTGATGGCCTCGCATGGGCGCGGCGGCATCAAGCGCGTCCTGCTTGGCAGCGAGACGCTGCAAGTGCTTACCCATTCTGAAATCCCGGTCCTGGTCATACGCTGAAAACTGCGCCATTGCCAAGCGGACGCCGGGCCGCTGCGGGAAGATGGCTTATGGCAGCCCGGCGCGGACCGAATCGAAGCCCTGTCGATACTGCGTGACCAGCAGTCTGGCGCTGCGCCTATGCTGTGCCGGGTCCAGCGCCAAGGCATCGCCAATCCCTTGCGCGATGTCACGCACGTCAACCGTGGCGGGTACGCCCGGCTCTTCCCAGGTGGCGGCGAACGCTGCCTGCTTGCCGGGATGTTTTGTGGCTTGCGGATGGCGCAAGTTGACACGCGGCAGCGCGAATGCCATCGCAACGATCCGGCCGTGCAGGCTGCTTCCGCAATAAGCCCGACTGTTGGCGATCAGCGCGCAAATATCCCAAAGGTCAAGCGACTCGAACACCTTCACCGATGGCGCCCGCATGCGTGCCGCGACGCGCCGCAAACAGGCCAGATCGTCATGCCAGGGTGCTGCTCCGGCGCGGAACAGTGCCACACCAAGCCCGCTGGCGGCGGCTACCCGGTCAAGCTGGGCGGCGACTTCCGTCAGCGTTGGGTCGTCGCCGAAATCGGCACTGAACTGCACAGCGATGTAGCCCCGTGGGAACCCGCCCAGAAGCTGCGCGACTTCGCCTTGCCGCGCACGCCGGCGAATCTTCGCCCCGAAGAGCTCGGCCACCATCACGGCGGGATCGGGAGTCAGACGCGCCGGGATGCCGGCTGCCGCCAGTCGCGCCAGCGTCTGCCGGTCCCGAACGCTCACATCGTCCGCCGCCGCGAGGTTCGCCAGGACCTCGGCGCGCAATGCCGGGTCGCACTCGTCCAGGCCGACGCCGCCTACCGCGTTGTAGATCACCCGGGCCAGACCGGGAAACAGCTTGCGCGACAGCGTGTAGGGTGCCAGCGCGGCATTGCCCACCATGCTGCGCACCCATTCCATCTTCGCCCGAGGTCTGGCGTGCAGATAGGCGATGCTGTCCTGCGCCTGTTCCGGCGGCAGCAGCATAACCGCCGCTTGCCACGCGCTACAGGTCAGGATTTCGCCACCGACGTGGATCAGTGCGCCCGTGCGCTCGCCCCCGTCGGTGGCCAGTTGCGCCAACGCCCTGACCTCGTGGCCGCCATGACAACGCAGGTCCCGGCTGGCCAAGCCGGCGAACACCAGGTCCTCATCCGGCAGCAGCGCTGCCGCGATGTGCGGAAACAGCAGATCGCCGAAGTTGTGCCGATCGAATGCGCCAAAAAGAATGATGGACCGCGCCATGGTCGCATCGTACGTCACGGCCTGCGAGGTGGAGCGGGCCACGGCCGCAACGGCGACCTATGCACAGGACGTTCCTCCGTATCAAAAATACTTGAGACAATACGGCACTGGCGAAATATCTGAACCAGGTAAACAAAAAGGAAATTTGAAAATGGCAACTGCGAAAAAATCCGCTCCAAAGGCTGCGGCAATTCCGAAGAAGGCAACGGCTCCCGCGAAAGTGGTGAAGCCCGCCGCCAAGGCATCGGCGAAGAAAGCTCCCGTCTCCAAAACAGCCAAGGCCGTTGCCAAGATCAGCGCAAGCATCGCGAAGCTGACCGAACGCAAGGACAAGATTTTTGCGGAAATCAAAGCCCTGCGGGATCAACGTGCTGCGTTGAAAGTTGTTCCAGTGGCCGCAGCGCCGGTAGCTCCAAAGGCCAAACCTGCGCCCAAGGTTGCAGCGCCAAAGAAGGCGGCAAAGCCTGCTGCCAAGAAGTAATATTCTCCGGCAACACTTTTGCTTTTGAAAGAAGACCCTTCGGGGTCTTTTTTTTTTGGCTCAAGCTTGTAGATAATTGAGCCACTGCATGACTGATCTTCGCCGACTTCCCCCTGGCCTCATTGCCGTCACTGGCGGTGAACGTACCGGTAAAACCAGCTTTTTGCGTCGCCTGAGTGGCGATCTCCCTGCCCTGCCAGGTGAAGCGCCACACCCCGATGCAAAATGGGTTGATTTGAGTTTGCCAACGCATGACGATCAAACTCCGCAGCAGGTGTGGAGGACGTTACGAGAACGCAGCCTGCGATGGGATGTCGAGCTACATCAGGATTTGATAGAGGCGTTGAGCTTGCTTCCACATGTACGCAAGAAGTTATACATGCTCTCGACTGGTAGCCGGCGCAAGGTGGCTCTGGTGGGATTACTGGCGTGCGGTGCGACGGTAACTTGCCTGGATCAACCCTACGCAGCGCTGGATTTGGCTTCGACCCAGGTTATCAGGGAGTTCCTGAATGACATGGCGCAGCACGCGACCCGTAGTTGGGTAGTGGCCGACTATGAGGCTGATCCCCGACTACCCTGGCGGCGCGTGACATCACTGGATTGATTGACGCTAGATACCGTCCGGCCGTGGCCGCACGTAGCCAGACTCAACCCATGCCTGCGCGCTGTCAACATTCAGCTTGAAGGCCGGCGAGACGCGAACCCGGGCCAGTTCTTCACCGAATTCGTCCTGGGCGCTCAGTGTTGCGCTGGCACCCTCTTCGTCAGGCACGATGGACAGAAGCACCCGAATGGGCCGGCCTTGCACCGTCAGGGTAAGGTTCTTATTGAGCTCTGCATGACGTTGTTGCTCGGAACGACGTATGAACTCCTTGGCCGTTTTGACCAGCGTATGAAAGGCGGCGGTGTCCAGTGGCTTGGGGTTCTTCTTGTCCCGCCCCATGGTCCATGGGCCGACCAAAGCGGGCTCGGATTCGCCTGCCAGGTACATCGCAACGGCCCAGCCATCGTCGTCTTCGTTCTTGATGACGCGAGCTGTCCACTGCGCATCGCCCCATAGGCGGGCTTGCTGGATGGGTTCGGGGGTATTCAGTGTCATGGGTCATCCGCCTTGGTTCAACGATGCAAAGAGCTGTGCGGATTTTGCGGATCAAGGTAGCGCTGCTTGAAGTACCGGCGAACGGCTTCCATGGCCGGGCTCATGCTGGCGTCGGCGCGCCACGCCAGGCCCACATTCATGCTGGGGACGCTCTCGACCGGTTTGATGGTCTCGATGCGCTTGCCTTCCAGCGACCAGGGGCGATAAACCATGTCAGACAAGATTGCCACGCCCAGATCGTTGGCAACCAGGCTACGCACTGCCTCTATCGACTTGGTGTTCAAGGAGACCTTGGGCTCAAAGCCATGCAGATGCCAGTACCGAAGAGCCGAGTCAGCAGCCTCATCCACCGTCAGCATGATGAAGGGCTCTTGCGCAATGTCGGCAAAGCTCACCTGTCGTTTGCTTACAAAACGATGCTGCTGCGAAACCCACAGGCGGCGCTGCGAGCTGAACAAAGTCTCGGTCTGGATGGCCGGATTGCGAACGTTGGAGGTCAGCAGCATCGCCATCTCGTAGTTTTTCGCGAGCAAACCGGATTCAATCGCTTCGCGGTCAAGCTCCAGCATTCGGATGCGCAGCGCCGGATACAGCAGCGACAAACGCTGCAAATGGTCCGGTAAAAAATAGCCCATCACGGTGTAGGTGGCGGCCAGTGTCAGTTCGCCGCTGACCGGCGCAATCTGCTGCGGCATGTTGCGCGCATCGTCCACCGCCGCCAGGATGGCGTAGGCGCGGGTCAAAAAATGTCGGCCGTTGTCGGTCAGTTCCATGCCGTGCGATTGACGCACAAACAGCTTGTAGCCCAAGCCCTCTTCCAGCTCGCGGATGGAAATGGTGACTGCCGATTGGGACACCGACAACTCAACGGCAGCACGGGAGATTTGCCCGAGCTCCGCGGTCGCCACGAAGTACTTGATTTGCCGTAGTGAGAAACGCATTGCTGATCAACCGAAACGCTGTCTGAAATGGTTGAACCGAGGTATTTAAAAAACTAATACTAGCACCTTAAAAAATAAAATTATCTTTTCTTGTCACAAACTCTTACCTTCGCGTACCTGAACAAGGGCTTGTTTTAAATCAACACCAATTCAAGCCAGCTATGCAAACAAAGATGGGCGCAAGAATGAAAAAAGTGATGGATTTGAATTCAGACATGGGCGAGGGCTTTGGCCCCTGGACCATCGGGGACGGCGCGGACGAAGCCATCATGAGCCAGATCAGTTCCGCCAACATTGCCACCGGTTTTCACGCCGGCGACCCGAACATCATGCAGCGAATGGTGTCACTGGCCAAACAATACGATGTGGGCATTGGCGCACACCCAGGTTTTCGCGATTTGGTGGGATTTGGTCGTCGCGACATCAAGGCATCCAGCAGCGAACTGCTCAACGACATCATTTACCAGACTGGCGCACTGCGCGAATTTGCGCACTGGCAAGGCTTGCGCTTGCAGCACGTCAAATTGCATGGCGCACTCTACATGCGAGCAGCAATCGATGAAGAGTTTTCCATTGCCCTGATCAAAGCCCTGCAAGAGATCGAACCCAACTTGTATGTTTACTGCATGGAAGCCTCGGTCACTTACAAAGTGGCCAAGAAGATGGGACAGCCGGTTGTGCGCGAGTTTTATGGCGACCGTAACTACGATAAAACCGGCTCGATTGTGTTCACGCGCCAGGTGGGACAGCTTGACCCGGCCACCGTAGCCGCCAGGGCGCTGCGCGCCTGCACCGACGGGCTGGTCAGAACCGTGGAGGGCGAAGACATCGCCATCGATTTCGACTCCATTTGCATCCACAGCGATACACCGGGTGCGCTGGCGCTGATCAAGGCGACCAAAACCGCGTTGACCAGCAACGGCATACAAATTGCACCGCTATCAGAAGTCGTGCCGCGCTGAACGAGACGGCACCCAAGGGCTTATTGACCACATTTTTGATTTGATCGAACTGCACAGTACAACTAAGGAGCGCACAGCATGGCAGAAATATTTTCCCCTCTCCCCGGCACGTTCTATATGCGGCCTGCCCCGGATGCACCCAACTACAAACAAGTCGGAGACAGTGTGGCCATCGATGAGGTGATCGGCCTGGTCGAGGTGATGAAGATGTTCAACGAGGTTCGCTCGGAAGTCAGCGGCAAGGTGGTGCGCTACACGATTGACAACGAAGAGCCGGTTGAAGCCGGACAAGTTCTGATGATCATCGAATAGCCACCAACGCTGGCCATCCCCACACCTCATAGCAGAGTCCCTTTGATGACAACCATGCACAAAGTATTGATAGCCAATCGCGGTGAAATTGCGGTTCGCATTGCGCGAGCAGCGCAGGAACTTGGACTGCAGACCGTTGCCGTGGTAAGTGACGCCGACACCGCCAGTCTGGTCGCACAGATGGCCGATCAGGTGGTCATCATTGGCCCTGCGCATCCAGCCAAAAGCTATTTGAATGCCGATGCCATTTTGCAGGCGGCGCGGTCAACCGGCGCCACCATGGTGCATCCTGGGTACGGCTTCCTGTCGGAGAACGCTGCGTTTGCTCGCAAGATCACTCAAGCCGGACTCATTTTTGTCGGCCCCAGCGCGGAGACCATCGAATGCATGGGTAACAAATCCGTGGCACGCGAGACGGCTCACAGAGCGGGGGTACCGACAGTTCCCGGGAGCACCGGCACGGTGGATGATGTCGAAATGGCGGCCCAGGTTGCGGCCGAGGTCGGTTATCCGGTGATGATCAAGGCGTCAGCGGGCGGCGGCGGCCGTGGCATTCGTGTCGCGCACAGTGAGCCTGAACTTCGTCATCAGTTGCCTCTGGCGAAGGGCGAGGCGCGTGCGGCGTTCGGTGACGACGCTGTTTATCTGGAGCGCTTCATCGCCAGGGCCCGACATATCGAGGTCCAGATCCTGGGCGACGGAGAACGCGTCGTCCATTGCTATGAGCGTGAATGCTCGCTTCAAAGAAGACGACAAAAAATTATCGAAGAAGCGCCGTCGCCAGCTCTTTCGCAGACCAAGCGCGATGCCCTGTGTGAATCAGCTGTTCGCCTGGCGAGTGCTGTGGGCTATAGCGGTGCCGGCACGCTGGAGTTTTTATACGACGACGACAGTGGTGAGTTCTTCTTTATTGAAATGAATACCCGTATTCAGGTTGAACACCCGGTCAGCGAACTAGTGACTGGCGTTGATCTGGTGCGTGAAATGCTGCGAATTGCGATGGGAGAGCCGCTAAGGTTCACGCAGGAGCAGATCGTCCTCAAAGGAGCGGCGATCGAATGCCGTTTGAACGCGGAAGATCCAGAGCGCAACTTCATGCCCAGCCCGGGAAAGTTGAGCGCCTTGCGTTGGCCAGGTGGACCAGGTGTGCGGGTAGATACCCACGTGTACGCCGGGTACACAATCCCGCCGTTTTACGATTCGCTGTTGGCAAAGCTGGCGGTATGGGACGAGAACCGGCCAGCCGCCTTGAAACGCATGCAACGCGCCCTGGCCGAAACGAGCATTGAAGGTGTTCACAGCACCGTAGCACTGCACCAGCTGTTGCTGGCAGATCCGGCGATCAAGAAAGGGCACTTCCACACCGGCTACCTTGAGCAGTGGATGGCCCAGCGTGCGGCCGCAAAAGCCCTGGCACCGACGTCCGGGCTGACAGCCGGACTGACCGTTTAACCAAGCTCCGACCCTTTACTAAGGAACATCAATGTCACTCCCTCCTGCTCGATATTCATTTGGCGGCGACGAACACATTTTCGTGGAACTCAACCACGACATGTCGCTGGAAGCGTTCTTCAAGGGCATGTCAATCACCAACGCCATTGCGCAGCGAAAGATTGCCGGCGTGACCGAGATTTGTCCGGCCAATGCTTCCTATCAGGTCCGTTTTGACCCCGATCTGATCGCACCTGACAAGTTGATGGAAATTTTGAAATCGATTGAAACCGAGCTGGGTGACGGTGCGCTGGAACTCAATACCCGCATCATCGAGATCCCCGTCTTCTACAACGACCCCTGGACTAACGAAACGCAACAGCGCTTTCGTGAACGGCATCAGGACCCCACTTCGACCGACCTCGAATATGGCGCACGCATCAATGGCTATGCGAATGTGGACGCGTTCATTGCGGCGCATGCGGCATCACCGTGGTTCGTCTCCATGGTTGGCTTTGTTGCCGGGCTGCCATTCATGTTTCAGATGGTTGAACGAGCCAAGCAGATTCAGGTCCCGAAATATCTCAGACCACGCACCGATACACCCAAACTCACGATTGGGCACGGCGGCTGCTTTGGCTGTATCTACTCTGTGCGCGGTGCCGGCGGCTATCAAATGTTTGGCATCACCCCGGCGCCAATTTTTGATCCGCAGCAAAGCCTGCCGTATGTCAAGGACTTCATGGTGTTCTTCCGCCCTGGAGACATTGTCAAATTCAAGCCGATAAACCGCTCTGAGTACGACGCTGCACTGGCAAAAGTACAGGACGGAAGCTTCGACTTGCGCATCCGCGAAGTGAAGTTTTCCCTGCAGGACTTTATTAGGAATCCGAGCGCTTACAACCAACAATTGACGGAGACTTTGTATGGCAATTAAGGTACTACAACCTGGACTTGCAACCACCGTACAGGATGCCGGTCGAATTGGGTTTTACCACCTGGGCATTCCGCTTTCAGGCGCGCTCGATCAATACTCCTTCCGTGCCGCCAATCTACTGGTCGGGAATTCGGAAGATGCCGCCACGCTTGAGATGACGATGCTCGGCCCCAAGCTGGAATTCACGCATGATTCTGTCATTGCGCTGACTGGCGCGAACTTGCCGGCCAGGCTTGACGGCGTTCCCATACCCAGCAACCAGGCGGTCGCTGTCAAGGCGGGCAGCGTGCTGAGTTTTGATTTTCTGAAAGAGGGAGTGCGCGCCTACCTCGCCGTGGCGGGTGGCGTCGATGTGCCTGAGGTGCTTGGCAGTCGCTCAACTTACACATTAGGAGCCATCGGTGGTTTTTGTGGCAGAAAGCTCCAGGCCGGTGATGTGTTGCCCGTGGGGAATTTTCAGGGACCATCGCAGATAGGCAAAAAGCTGCCTGATCATTTGAAACAAGCCTTGCCCAAGCAGGTGCAGGTCCGCGTACTTCCCGGCTTGTATTTTCATTGGTTGACTCAAGCCTCGGAGAAGTCGCTTTTTGAAGACACGTGGCGAGTGGGCCCCGAAGCGGACCGCATCGGCTATCGATTCAAGCATGGCCGACCGCTGGAATTTGAACCTCGCGAACGCCCGTTTGGGGCTGGTTCTGACCCATCCAACATCGTGGATGCGGGTTATCCCATCGGTTCGATTCAGGTACCGGGCGGTCTGGAGCCGATCGTGTTGCATCGCGATGCCGTGTCCGGCGGTGGCTACGCCATGATTGGCACGGTCATCAGCGCGGATATGGATGTTGTGGCGCAGCTGCAGCCAAATTTCCAGACTCAGTTTGTTGCGGTTGACATGGGGCAGGCCTTGAGTGCGCGCGCGCAACATAACCAACGCCTGGCTGATTTGCGACGAGCCTTATTGAATTGAGTTTCTTACATATTCCGGCGAGTAATGACCTTACTTGTCTTCCCCACCTTCGCACTGGTGCGAAGTTTTTTCAACCTTGACTTTTACTTATTGGAGACTTCATGAAAAAAATATCCGCACCCACCCTGCTCGCCGGTGTCTTGTTGTCTGCCTCATTGGCAGCACAAGCGGCGAATTGGTACCCCTACGCGGCCGAGCAGACTGAGCCCGCGTTCTCAGACACAGGCGTGAAGAAGCCTATCAACTACAGCCCGCTGCCCAAAGCTTCAAAGAAATGGAAACTCTGCGTTTCATTTCCTCACATGAAAGATGCCTACTGGTTGGGTGTTGACTACGGCGTAGTTGAGGAAGCCAAGCGTCTTGGTGTGTCGGCTCAGGTACTCGAAGCCGGCGGTTATACCAACTTGAACAAGCAAATTTCGCAAATCGAGGATTGTGTCGCCGGTGGCGGGCAAGCTGTGGTTATTGGCGGCATTTCTGCGGATGGTCTGGTCAATCTGGTCAAGTCACTCAAAGCCAAAAATATCCCAACCGTGGATGTCATCAACGGCATCAATTCTCCCGACCTGACCGCCAAGTCGCTGGTCTCTTTCTACACCATGGGACAAGAAGCGGGCGCCTATCTGGCCAAAAAACACCCCGCTGGAAGCGCCAAGGCGGTAGTCGCCTGGTTTCCCGGTCCGGCTGGCGCTGGCTGGGTGGAAGCCGCCAACAAGGGTTTCACGGAAGCTGTCAAGGGAAGTTCCCTGGAAGTGATGGCGCCGATCTATGGTGATACCGGCAAGGAGGTTCAAGCCAAGTTGGTTGAGGACGCCTTGCAGTCGAACCCCGCCATCCGCTATATCGCAGGCACTGCAGTCACCGCCGAAGTGAGCCAGGGTATCGTGCGCGCGCGTAACTTGAAAGACAAAGTGCAGGTGATTTCGTTTTACTTGACCCCCGACGTCTACGCTGGCATTGAAAAGGGCACGATCATGGCGTCTCCCGCTGACGCCATGGTGATTCAAGGACGCATAGCGATCGATCAAGCGGTACGTGCTCTGGAGGGTAAAGACCTGATCAAGCACGTTGGGCCCAAGATCGTCACGATCGACAAAGCCAACCTGAAGCAGATTCGCCGTGATGACGTCTTGCCACCGGCATCGTTCAAGCCATTGTTTGAAGTCAAATAACGGACATCTGCGGTTTGGGCAAGGTACTTTTTGAAGTTACTCTTCTGATGGCCTCAAGAATGACTTTGTTCGAACAGCAGGTGAACGCGAGATGAGCGATGCTTTACTGTCCATCGAAGGCCTGTCAAAGGAGTTTCCCGGTGTACGCGCCTTGGATGGCGTTGATTTTGAGTTGCTTGCAGGCGAGGTTCACGCAATATTTGGCGAGAATGGTGCCGGCAAATCGACGCTGATTTCCATCATTGCAGGAGCGCAAGCACAGAGCCGCGGGACAATTCGAATGCACGGCGAGGAGCTTCGGTTTTCGTCGGTCGCTGACGCCAGGCGGCAAGGCATCAGCGCTGTTTTTCAAGAGTTTTCCCTGGCGCCTCACCTCACGGTCGAGGAAAATTTGTGCTTGGGGGAAGAGCGACTTCACCGGCGCTTCGGCCTGCTGCAGTTGTCAGCCATGTCGCGTCATGCAAGCGCGCTTCTGCAACGGCTGAATTTTGAGATTGATCCTCACAGAGTCGTTGCAACCCTGTCGCGCGCAGAGCAGCAAATGGTCGAGATCGCCAAGGCATTGCGGGCAAAACTGTCGGTTCTGATCCTCGACGAGCCAACCGCATCGCTGACAGAGAAAGAAAGCGAACAGTTGTTCTCGACCGTGCGAAGTCTGAAGCAACAAGGTGTAGGCATCATCTACATCACCCATCGAATTCAGGAGATCAAGCGTCTGGCCGATCGCGTCACCGTGTTGCGTGACGGGAAACACATTGGCGTCGTGGATGCCGCGACGACGACTGAAGCCAAACTGATTGAAATGATGGCCGGACGCGCGGTGGAAAAGATCTATCCCACGATTGCGGCAAATCCGGGACGCAATATTCTGGAACTCTCAAAGATGCGTGGCGGTGTCGACGTTGACGTGGACCACTTCGTTGCGCGCGAAGGTGAAGTCATTGGCGTCGCCGGTCTGGTCGGTTGTGGCAAATCCGAACTGCTTCGCATGGCATTTGGGATTGAGCCGATGAAGGCGGGAGTTGTCAAACTGGACGGACAAACCATCAAGAAGCCGACGCCACGTCGCATGCTCGACGCCGGCGTGTTTTACCTTCCGCCGGATCGCAGGGAAGAGGGTTTGATGCTGTCGGCCAGCACGGCCGACAACATCTCACTCAACGCATTGACGCAACAACCGATCCATTTCCGGTCCGGTTTTTTGTCACTCTCCGCGGAGAGAACGGTAACTCGCGACATCGGCCGGCGCGTAGACATTCATCCGTCAAATTTGCCTCGCGCAACAGCGCTTCTGTCGGGCGGAAATCAACAAAAAGCATTGTTCGGCCGAGGTTTGACACGAACCATCAAACTGTACATTTTTGATGAGCCGACCGTGGGTGTTGATGTTGGCACGCGCAGCGCAATTTATTACCTGATCAAGGAACTGTGCGAGAAGGGCGCTGCCGTGATCCTGATTTCGTCGGATTTGCCTGAAATTTTGCACATGTCTCACCGCGCCTACGTCATGCGCTCTGGTCGTATAGCAGCGGAAATCGATCGCAGCCAGCTCACCGAAGCGGCAGTGCTGCAACATTTTTTTTAACCGGCCACGTCAATCAGGGCAAAGCAGTATGAGTTCAATCGATCCCGAGATCAATCCGGGTTCAGCGCACAGGTTCTCACCTCGTGACTGGATCATGAAGATATTTTTGCACTGGGGTGTCATGCCCTTCCTGCTTGTGATAGCTGTCATCACCTTTAGTTTGATGTCATCGCGTTTTCTCACGCCCGACAATTTGATCAATTTGTTTCGCCAATCGGTGTATCTTGTGCTCGTATCCCTGGGCCAGATGCTGGCGCTGATTTCCGGGGGTTTTGACCTGTCAGTCGGTACCATTGTTGCTGTCTCCTCCGTCGTGTCGGCTTTGACCATGGGCGCTTTGACGCTCAGTTTTCCTGATGCGATCTGGCTGGTCATCACTTTGGGATGCCTGGCTGGTTTGGGGGCGGCCATGTTGATTGGCATTGTCAACGGTGCAGGCGTGGCCATGTTCGGTGTCTCACCTTTCATCATGACACTTGGCATGCAGTCCATTGGTTTCGGCATCGCCTTGTTTTTGACGGCCGGTGTTCCTGTTTCGAACCTGCCGGAAGCACTTGGCGACGTTTTCGGCTTTGGCGTGCTGCTTGGCGTTCCAGTTCCTATTCTGATGATGCTGTTGATTCTGGCGTTGATGTATGTCTTGCTGAATTACTCTGCGTGGGGCAGGCATCTGTACGCCGTGGGCAGCAATCCAAAGGCCGCTTTGCTGTCGGGTATTCGAGTCAAGCCAGTCCTTATCAGCGCTTATGTTTTGTGTGCCTTCATTGCCGGCGTCTCCGGTTTGCTGCTGACGGCCAGAACCGCCTCCGGGGATGCCAACCTGGGTGGTTCGATGGCGCTTGAATCGATCGCCGCCTGTGTCATCGGCGGAGTTTCGCTGCGGGGCGGGATTGGGCGACTGGAAAACGTCTTGCTGGGCGCGATATTTATCGGGTTGGTGCAAAACGGAATGAATCTGGCGCAAATCGGCTCGTACCTGCAAATTGTCGTGCTCGGTGTGCTGCTGATTATTGCCGTCGTCTTTGATCGCATTCGCCAGAAACGTCTGTACCGGCTTTAAGGAGATGTCATGACAACATCAAGTCCAAGCACTAGCAAGATCACACGTCCTCAGGCTGTTCCCACAGTGCAGGTTTCCAACGAGCACGTCATCGTTACTGAATGGCGATTTGCGCCAGGCGCCGAGACCGGCTGGCATACCCATGGTCACAACTATGTCGTGGTGCCTCAGACCGACGGCGAACTTTTGCTTGAGACGCCGGACGGAAACAAGATCGCGCCCCTGGTGGCTGGACAGTCCTATGCGCGCAGCATTGGTGTGCAGCACAATGTAATCAACCATTCGAATCACGAGGTCGTGTTCGTTGAGATTGAAGTTCGATAGCCGTCCACTACCCATTCGGTCGCAAAACGACAGCTCACCCAGCCATGCAGACAATTCACGCATGCGTGCTCGACCGTAACGCAGGTTTGCGGTAGCCCTACGCCTGCTTCCCCTCCAGCAACTTCACCAGGGCCCACAACACCCGGTTCGCCGGCGTTGCAACGCCCAACGCCTCGCCGCGCTTCACGATCAGGCCATTGAGGTAGTCGATCTCGCTGCGTTTGCCGCGCGCCAGGTCTTGCGCGGTCGATGAATACTGGCTGGGCATGCTGTCGGCGAGCTTGGCCACGGCCGCGTGCACGTCGCCCGCCACTTGCACGCCCTCGGCCTTGGCCACGGCCAGGCATTCCGCCACCACGTCGCGCATCACGTCCTTGATGCCCTCGCCTGCCACCGTCTTGCCATAGGGCAGCTGGGTGATGGCCGAGACGGCGTTGTAGGCGCAGTTGAGGATCAGCTTGGCCCACAGCGCGCCGCGCACGTTGCCCGATATTTCGGTCGGCACACCAGCGGCGATCAGGGCCTGCGTGACGGCTTCGCTGGCGCCGGAAGGTTCGATCACCAGCTCGCCTCGGCCGTGGTGCCTGACGTGGCCGGGGCCGGCCATTTCGGTGGCGACGTAGACCACGGCGGCGGCCACCGTCGTACCGGGGAGCGCGCTGCGCAAGCGGTCGGCGTTGTCGACGCCGTTTTGCAGCGTCAGCACCAGCGCGTCGCTCGCCAGATGCGGCCGCATCAAGGCGCCGGCCGCTTCGGTATCAAGCGACTTGACGCAAAACAGCACCAGCTGCGCGCCCTGCACGGCGCTGGGCTCGCAGCTGGCGGCCAGGCGCACCTGCTGGTCGAAGCTTGTGGTCTGCAGGCGCAAGCCGTCGCGGGTGATGGCTTCCACATGCTGCGGCCGCGCGATCAGCACCACATCGTGCCCGGCGCGGGCCAGCATGCCGCCGTAGTAGCAGCCGACCGCGCCCGCGCCCATCACGGCGACCTTGGAGCGTTTCGTTGCTGCGTGTGCTTCGCTGAGCGGGATGCTGGCCATGGCGGAACTCTGGTGTGTGGAACAGGACCAGCGATTCTAGGCAGGGCTGAAGCAGTGCGTGCAACCTCGGCCGGATGCTGGCAAACTTGAGGTCATGAACTACTGGCTGATGAAATCCGAGCCCGCCGAATGCTCGGTGGACGACGCGCTGGCCGCGCCCAATGCCACCGTGCCCTGGACCGGCGTGCGCAACTACCAGGCCCGCAATTTCATGCGCGACGCCATGCGCGTGGGCGACGGCGTGCTGTTCTACCATTCCAGTTGCGCCGAGCCGGGCATTGTGGGCATCGCGCGCGTGGCTTCAACCAGCCGGCCCGATCCGACGCAGTTCGATTCCAAGTCACCCTACTTTGATCCGGCCTCCAGGCCCGAGGCGCCGCGCTGGCTGCTGGTGGACGTGCAGGTACTGCGCAAGATCCCAACATTGACCCTGCCCGTGCTGCGCGCCCGGCCCGAGCTGGCCGACCTGCTGGTGCTGAAAAGGGGCAATCGCCTGTCCATCACGCCGGTGGAGCCGCGCCACTGGCAGGCCATCACCGGAAGTCGCGCACATGAGGCTGCATGCGGCGGTAGACAAGGATAAGCACTGCCTCAGATTGCGGCAAGCGACTGTCGGCTGGACCGCCAAACTGATAGCTTCAGCGGAACTCGCCCCGCAGGATGATGTTCTGCAACACGTCCTTGCCGCGCAAGACCGGAAAATCACCGTTGCGGGGCGGTGTGGCGAATGTCAGGCCCCGCAGCAGCGCTTGCCCGGAGGGCATGACCTCTGTGGTGTTCAAGCGGCTGCCGTCCAGCAACGCGCGCTGGCCTTCCAGCACCAGCGTGGTGGTCTGATCTGGCTGGAGAATGAACTCTGAGCGCCGGCGTGCACCGTGCAGGTCCAGTGCATCGAAGACCAGCAGGCGCGGCTGCCTGGAACCCTGCAGAGTCAGCGTCCAGCGCCAGCCCTTATGACCGCTGCGGCGAGCCTTGACGATCAATCGCTCGTCCGTGCCAAAGGGCAGCACCGCATCCATGTGTTTCCAGGCGGCGGGCAGGGCCGGCGAGAACCGCAACTGATTCTGCAGCAGGTCGGGGCGAAAACCCAGATAGTCCTGAAAGCCGTTGCGCTCGAACTCGGCCACGCTCCAGTTCTGCGAGAAAGTGCCATCCGTCACCAGCTCGCCCCTGGCGTTGGGCAGGGCATCGAGCAGCTCGCTCATCGTGCCCAGCGTGCCCAGGCCGAGGATCTGCCCGGCCAGGTTGCGACTCAGGCGCCAGGCCAGGTCCTGCTGACCGAACTTGTTCAACGCGGTGACGGTGAAGCCGGCGTTCCAGCCCCAGATCGTGCCGTTGTGATAGCTGGCGTCAAAGTGGTAGCGCGCGTCGTCGCGGCGGTGCGGATGGAAGTATTCGCTGTTCGGGCTCAGCGAGACGATGCCATAGGGAAATAGCAGCTCGCTGACGACGTTGCGGGTGATCGCCGCCTCCACCGCCGTTGGCACGAAGCCATTGAAAGGCACCGAGACCAGCATCAGCTGGTTCGGCCGCAGCTTCAGGTCGCGGCTGCCGTCGGCCCGCAGGCGATCGGCCATTTGCCGGCCATCCCAGAATCGACGCAGAAAGTTCGCGCGCGTGCGCTCGGCCTGCTCACGCCAGGGGCCTGCCAGCTCCGGCTGGCCGGCCTGCTCGGCGAGTTCGGCGGCGGCCTGCAGCGCGGTGAACCAGAGCACCTGGATCTCGACCGCATAGGGCCCGCGCGCCGACCAGGGCTGCCGGCCTTCGATACGCGCATCCATCCAGGTATCGGCGTCGTCATGCGCCAGCAATCCGTCGGCATCGACCGAATGGCGCAAGGCGCCGTCGATATAGGGCCCGGCCAGTTTCAGTGCGCGCGCCGCGAACTCGCGGTCGCCGCTATAGCGCACGTATTCCAGCGCCTCACGCAGCATCCAGGGCGTGCCGTCGACGGTGTTGTAGATCACATCCTCGCCCTGCACGCGGTTCGGGATGCGGCCGTAGTCGCTGGGTCGCGCACCCTTCACCGGATCGTCGGCGGCCGCGTCGCCCGACGGCGCCTTGAGGTTTTGGTACTTCGCGAAGTTCTCCAGCACCTCGCGTGCTTGCGTGAAGTGACCGGTGACCAGCAGGGTACCGGGCAGCGAGATGAAGGTGTCGCGGCCCCAGTTGTCGCGATACCAGGGCAGGCCGGCCCACAGGCCCCGGCCCCACTCATTGACCATGAAGCCCAGTGCTGAGGCCTTGGCCCAAACCAGCGCGCGGTTGTAGTCGGCGTCGGAGCTGGCCAGCCAGCTGCGCGTGAGGCGTTGGTGCCAGGCTTTCAGCGAACTGGTCAGCAGGTCCGGCTGCGCCGCCATCGCGCGCGCCTGAGCGACGGCCTCGTCCGCCGCTGGGGAGAAGGCCAGATGCAAGGTGAACTGCCGGCTCGCACTTCTGCTTTGCAACAGCGGCATCGAGTCCGCCAGCGCCGTGCCGGGCGCCGCGATATCGAAGGCCTGGTCGGCGCTGATGGCGGCGAACAGTTTGCCGCCCGCCGCCTTCACCAGCAGCACCTCACCGCGCCAGCTGATCTCGGCCGGCGTGTCTTGCCACAGCGGCTGAATCGCCAGCGTGGCCGCCTTGGCGCTGCCGACACGCAGCGACAAGCGCCGGCTGCCCGGGTGCAGCACAAAGACATCGCTGCCGCCCTCTGTGCAGACTTCGCGGCCATAGGGATAGACGGTCTCGACACTGCGCGCCGCGCGACGGTCAAGCAGCCGCCCGTTCACCCAGGCGGCATGGTCCTGGAACAGCCGTTGCTGGCCGATCCAATAGCCGCCGTTGGCGCGGTAGCTGCCGGTCTGGCCGTCGAAATAGCCATCGATGTTGTCGGCGACGATGAACTGCTTGTTGCGGCCCCGGGCCTGGATGCCGATGTCAGCAAACAGGGCTGCCACGCCGGGGCGCGGGTCCGGCACCGCCGCCTGCGCGTGCAAGGCCGTCGCCAGCATGGTGCCGAGAAGGGCGCCGCAGGTCAAAGACAGGAAAGGTAATCTGGGCCGTGTTTTCACCAACATGACTTTAACGTGAACCGGGATTGTTCTTGCCCCTCGGTGCGGGCCTTTTCGCTTGCCAGTATCATTATTCGATGCGGCATGAGCTCTCCCGGCAAGCCGACCTCGATGAAATGATGACAAGATGAGTCTGCACACTTGGTGGCTTTTTATTCTGATGACCTTTGTCGTCTCGGCAACACCAGGTCCGAACATGCTGCTGGTCATGAGCAGCGGCGCACGCTTTGGTCTGAATGCGGCGATAGCGACGATGGCCGGCTGCATGACCGCCTTGCTCGCGATGCTGAGCATTTCCGCCGCTGGCATGGGAGCCTTGCTGCAGGCATTTCCTGCGGTTTTTGACGCTTTGCGTTTGGCCGGCGCTGCCTACCTGGCCTATCTGGGTGTCAAGAGTTGGCGTTCACCGGTGCATGAATATGCGCCGGATGCACCTCGGCTGAATGAGCCGGCCGCAAAATCGACCGCTCTTTTTCGACAGGGTGTGTTGGTCGCGGCAAGCAACCCGAAGGCGATTCTGTTTGCGGCTGCATTTTTTCCGCAGTTCATTAATCCGGAAGTTGCGAAACTACCGCAATTTTCGATTCTCATCAGCACCTTCGCGGTGATCGAGATCAGCTGGTACTTTGTCTACGCCGCCAGTGGAAACCGGCTCTCCACCTATTTGCAGCGCGCCAATGTGCTGCGTGTGTTCAATCGGCTCACTGGCGGCGTATTCATTGGCTTTGCCGGACTGATGGCAATCGCGCGCGAATGAGTTTTTGCCACCGCCGATGCTGGTACTCAAGCAGGGTTTACTGATGCATCGCTTCCACCCGCTTCCTCGCTGGCTCGCACGGGCCTCGCTCTGCGGCGCCATGTGCTTCGCCCTGCTGTCAAGCCCGGCACGTGCCGAGCCGCACACCTTCGAGCTCCTTGCACCCTCTGCCAACGAGGTCTACCTGGCCGGAGAAATGACGGATTGGGACCAGGGCAAGCTGCCGATGCACAAGGGAGCGGACGGAACATGGCGCGTGAATGTCGATCTGGCGCGGGGCCAGTGGATATACAAGTTCGTGGTCGACGGCAAATGGATGGCCGACCCGCGCACAGCCGACCAGGACGCGGACGGGCAAGGCGGCCAGCATTCATTCCTGTTCATTGGCAAGGGCGAATGGGACGATAAGCCCCAGGTTTCCAAGGGTCGCATCGACACGTTCCAGCTTGCGTCCAGGGCGTGGGGCAAGCCGATGAAAGTCAACGTCTACCTGCCTCCTGGATTCGAGCGCGGCAAGCCGTATTCGGTGCTGTGGTTGCTGCATGGCCGCGGAATGGACGCCGACCAATGGCTGAGGACCGGCAGGGTCAATCGCTATATGGACAACCTGCTCGCCAGCGGCGCGATCCATGCTTTCGTCATCGTCATGCCCAGCAGCGAAGACCTGCCCTATACCGGCAAGAGCGAACAATTCATCACCGATGAACTCCCGGCGTGGCTGGGCAAGACCTACGGACTGCGCGTGGACCGGGCGCATTCGGGCGTCGCCGGCATGTCGATGGGCGGCTCTGGTGCCTTCAGCCTGCCGCTCAGCCATCACGAGCTGTATGGCTTCAGCTTCGCGTTGAGTGGCTACTACAGCGACGATTTGATCGCTGCCCTTCCCATGGGAAGCAGCTTGCCGATGCAAGTGGTGCTGCTCTGCGGCAACAAGGACGAGCTGGTAGGCACGAACCGCAAATTGGTGCAGGCTCTCAATGCCCGCCAGGCAAAGTTCTACTACCGCGAGGATGCCGGTGCGCACTCCTTTCATTATTGGAGCAACCGGATGGTGGAGATGCTGACTGCCGCCGATTCGTTCTTTTCAACCGGGCAGATCGCGAAAAGACCGATCAACTGAATGACGAGTGACAGCCGGCGGGGTTTGAACCCGTCGGTGCATTCTGTATTAAGCCCGGGTAATATTTAAATTATTTGTTTTACCCGGATATAATTTGGGCTCATTCGATTTCCCAGGAAACACCCAAGTGAACGAATCAGCTCCCGCCTACGTCGCCTTCGATGGCAATCAAAAGATAGCGGCAGGCCCGCTCTCGACGGTTGCACTCAAGGTCAAGGAAACCTCCGACGCGCACCCGCTGGCCCGGATATTGGTATTCAATGCGGCGACCAGCGAACTGATCGATTTTGACTGTCGCGGCACCCCGGCACAGATGTTGCGCCGGCTCAGTGCGTCCGCCAAAGAGGCGTCGCCGCCAGCGGATCCAGCGCCGGTGCGCACCGCACCCGCCGGACCGGGCCGGCCGAGGCTGGGTGTGGTCGCGCGCGAGGTGACCTTGTTGCCGCGCCATTGGGAATGGCTAAGTACCCAGCCCGGTGGCGCTTCGGTCGCCTTGCGCAAACTGGTGGAGCATGCAAAACGCGCCAGTTCTTCAAGCGACAGCGTTCGTCTGGCGCAAACTGCGGCTTACCGGTTCATGTCCGCCATGGCCGGCAATCTGGATGGTTTCGAAGAAGCGGCGCGCGCGCTTTTTGCCGCCGACCGCGCCAAGTTCAACGCGCTGCTTGCGTCATGGCCGGTCGACGTGCAGGCGCACCTGCAACAGCTGGCCGAGCCGGCCTTCCAAAAGGCTGCCGACGGGTCAGTTCAGGATACTCACCATGCTTAAGACCCTGCGCTCACGCGACGCCGCGATGCCCTTCATCATGCTGACCGTGCTGATCGACATGCTGGCCATTGGCTTGATCATTCCGGTGCTGCCGGCGCTGGTTGGGAGCTTCTCCGCTTCCAAGTCCGATCAGGCCTATTGGTACGGCGTCATCGCCTTTTCCTTTGGCTTTTCGAACTTCCTGATGTCGCCGGTATTGGGCGCACTGTCCGATCATTTCGGTCGCCGACCGGTGTTGCTGTTGGGCTTCCTGGGTCTGGGCGTCAGCTTCTTCGGCACCGCGCTGGCCACTGCCTTGTGGGTCCTGATTGCCGTGCGGGTGGCGGCCGGCGCGATGCAGGCCAACGCCGCCATTGCCAACGCTTACGTGGCCGATATCACGCCACCCGAGCAGCGGGCGAAACGCTTCGGCTTGCTGGGTGCCATGATGGGCCTTGGCTTCATCGTCGGGCCGGTCATGGGTGGGCTGCTGGGCGCGATCAACCTGCAACTGCCGTTTCTCGTCGCGGGAGTTCTTGCCATGGTCAATTTGCTGTACGGCTATTTTGTGCTACCGGAGTCGCTGCCCGCCTCGCAGCGCAAGCCGTTCAGCTGGCGCTCTGCCAACCCGGTGGCCTCCTTGCGCAAGCTGGCGCAACTCAAGGGCGTTGGTCCGCTGGTCGGCGTGGTCGCGTTCAGCGGGCTGGCACAGTTCGTGATGTACACCAGCTGGGTGCTCTACACCAGCTTCAAGTTTGGTTGGGGCCCGTTGGAGAATGGCTGGTCGCTGGCCATGGTGGGCCTGGTGTCGGTCGCCGTGCAGGGGGTTTTGCTGGGACGCCTTCTCAAGCGCTTTTCCCCGCAGCGCCTCGCCGTCATCGGCCTGATCTCGTCGGCCCTCGCCTGTGCCTTGTGGGGTGCCGCGACCGAAGGCTGGATGATGTACGTCGTCATCGGCGTCAATATCTTTGGCGTGACAGTGGCCGCGTCGGTTCAGAGCCTGATTTCATCGGCGGCCGACAGCCGCAGCCAGGGCCAGACGCTGGGTGCAGTGAGCTCGCTCAACAGCCTGATGGCGGTGCTGGCGCCGATGCTGGCAGCGCCCCTGCTGGCTCTGGTCTCGCACTACCCCCGGGGCGATTGGCGAATTGGTGCGCCATTCTATTTTTGCGCTGCGTTGCAGGTGGCATCGCTGTGTCTGGCCATTGTTCACTTTCGTCGCCATCACAGAACCTTGAATGCGACCCGGGCATAACTGGTTGTTGCCGCGACCTACTCAGACAGACTTTTTCGAGTAGGATTGCGAGCCATTTGAAAATCAAAAAGTGAG
This sequence comes from uncultured beta proteobacterium, assembly GCA_963810395.1. Taxonomy (GTDB): domain Bacteria; phylum Pseudomonadota; class Gammaproteobacteria; order Burkholderiales; family Burkholderiaceae_C; genus Rhodoferax. Next base: position 1,255,660 of record CAWENC010000001.1, read on the forward strand.
GAGCGCCCCCTGTGCTTGGGCAGGTTAGGCAGCTCTGAAAACAAAATCAAGGAGGAGTCGGGATGAGAGCTTTCTGGGCCAAGAGACGCCGCGCTATTTTTATCTTGCTCGCAATCGGCGTCGCTTCTGCCGTTCCAGGTTATTTCTTGCTGAGAAAAACCACGCCAGCTCCGACACAGACGGTGACGGTCGAGTTTGCCGACCTGGAAAGCACGGTCCAGGCGACTGGAACGCTATTGCCGTTTCGCAAGGTCGATGTCGGCGCCCAGGTCACCGGGCAATTGCAGACCCTGAATGTGGAGCTGGGTCAGCATGTGCGCAAAGGCGATCTTCTGGCCAGCATCGACCCGACACTGGCCAAAAATGATTTGCTTGGGCAGGACGCCGCACTGGAACAGCAAAGCGCCAATCTGGAATCCAGGAAGATCGATCTGGGCGCTGCTGAGCGGGAGCTTGTGCGCCAGAAGAAGATGCTTCCCGCCGAAGCCACCACTGCCAGCGATGTCGAAAGGGCCGAGGTTGCGGTCGGCAAGCTGCAGGCCGAGATTCGCGGGTTGTCAGCAGCCATACGCCAGTCCCGCAGCCAGGCCGACACAGCGCGCGCCAAACTCGAATACACCCGCATCGTCGCGCCCATAGAAGGCGACGTCATCAGCCTTCCGGTCCAGGAAGGGCAGACGGTCAATGCCGTGCAGCAGGCGCCCACCCTGGTGACGCTGGCGCAGCTGGAAACCATGACCGTGCGCGCCCGCGTGCCAGAGGCTGACGTGGCGCGCATTCGCAAGGGACAGAAGGTGTATTTCACGACCCTGGGCGACGCCAAGAAGCGTTTCTACGGCACAGTGCGCACGGTGCAGCCGACGCCCGAACGCATTCGCGAGGCCCTGTTCTACAACGCCCTGTTCGAAGTGCCCAACAAGGGCGGCGAGCTCTGGTCCGACATGACGGTGCAAGTGGCATTTGTGCTGGAAGAGCGCAAGCATGTTCTGAGCGTTCCCATTGCGGCCCTGGGCAAGCGCGAATCCGAGGGGCATTATTCGGTTTCAGTGGCGGGGCCCGAAGGCAGCACCGCCGAGCGCAAGGTGAGCACCGGTATCGACGACCGCATCCGCGCCGAAATCAAGGACGGCTTGAAGGAAGGCGACAAGCTCGTCGTCACTTCCACGACGGAAGGCGGCAAACCGTAGTGGCGCTGCTGGAACTCAGCGGCGTCGTTCGGCAATTCCGGACCGGGGACGCGTCGGTTGCCGCGCTGCGCGGCATCGATCTGGCCATCGACGCCGGCGAATTCGTCGCCATCGTCGGCCCCTCGGGTTGTGGCAAATCGACCCTGCTCAACATCCTGGGTTGTCTGGACCGGCCCAACGCGGGCAGCTACAAGGTGGGCGGCAGAGACACCTCCACGCTGGACGGCGAAGAGCTGGCGGCGCTGCGGCGCGAGCACTTCGGCTTCGTGTTCCAACGCTACCACCTGCTGCCGCACCTGGACGCGCTGGGCAACGTCGAGGTGCCTGGCGTCTACGCGGGCCAGTCGCGCACGGTGCGTGAAGAGCGTGCGACCGAACTGCTGGGCCGGCTCGGCATGGCGCAACGCCTGTCGCATCGGCCCTCGCAATTGTCTGGCGGCCAGCAGCAACGCGTCAGCGTGGCGCGCGCCCTGATGAACGGTGCCGACGTCATTCTGGCCGACGAGCCCACCGGCGCACTGGACAGCGAGAGCGGCAAGGCGTTGCTGGCGGTGCTGCGGGAACTCAATGAGATCGGCCACACGGTGATCGTGGTGACGCACGACCACAACGTTGCGGCCGTGGCGGACCGGACCATCGAATTCCACGACGGCGTTATCGTCAAGGACTCCGGTCCCCTGAAGCGCGAGCACGCTGATGGCGCGCACGTGGAGCGACCGCAACGGCCTGCGCGTGCGCCTACGCTCAGGCGCTATGCCGGCGAATTCCGCGAAGCCTTCACGCTGGCGATCAAGTCGGTGATGGGCAACCGGCTGCGCAGCGCCCTGACCATGCTGGGCGTGATCATCGGCACGGCGTCCGTGGTCACCATCATGGCGGTCACCCAAGGTGCGCGCGCCTCGATCGAGAAGAGCGTGGGCACGCTGGCGGCCAATTCGCTGGATGTCTGGCGCGGCAAAGGCTGGGGCGACGATCTGGCGGGATCGATCACGACACTCACACCCACAGATATCCAGATCCTGTCGCAACTGCCCTTCGTGACCGGCGTCAGCCCTCAGGCCAACACCGAGATGCGCCTGCGTTACCGCCACAAGGATGTGAAAGGACAGGCCACCGGTGCCAGTGCCAACGGAGTCGCCATCAACGGTGTGCTCCTGGGCGCGGGGCGCGACCTGAGCAGCGACGACGTCATCGAATCGCGCCAGGTGGTGGTGATCAGCGAAGGCGTGCGCGCCAAGCTGTTTGAGGAGGGGGACGATCCTCTGGGCCGGCAGATCCTGGTGGGAGAAATTCCCTTCGTGGTGGTTGGTGTCTCAGCCAAATTGACCGGCGGGATTCGATTCAATTGGGACGGTGGCGAAACCGTCTGGATACCTTACAGCACTGCGCTGACCCGCATTCTGGGCCGCAACTATTTCGACGGCTTGCACGTGCACCTGACGTCCTCTGTGCCGCCAGCCCTGGCGGAAAAACGCGTCACCGAGTTGCTCGAACGCACCCACGGCAAGAAGGACTTCAACGTCCAGAACAGGGCCAGTCAATGGCAGGAATTCTCCAACGTGACCCTGGTGTTTTCACTGGTGATGGGGCTGATCGCTGCCATCTCGCTGTTCGTTGGTGGCGTCGGCGTCATGAACATCATGCTGGTGGCGGTGGCCGAGCGCACGCAGGAGATCGGCATCCGTGTCGCCGTCGGCGCGCGCCCCGCGGACATCGCGCGCCAGTTCCTGATCGAAGCGGTGACCCTGTGCGCGGTCGGCGGCGTGATAGGCCTATTGCTGGCGATGCTGCTGTGTTTCGGTGTTTCCTTGGCCACCGACAAGATGCAGCCCATCATCTCGCTGGCGTCGGTGGCAGCTGCTTTTGGCACCTGTTCGGCCATCGGCATCGTTTTCGGCTGGCTACCGGCCCGGCGGGCGGCCCGGCTCGATCCTGTCGTGGCATTGGCGCGGGAGTGAATACAACATGAAGAAAACTTCTTTTTCCATTCTTCTGGCCTGCCAATTGGCCGGATGTGGCTCCATGATCGAGCATCAACCAGTTGCCCTTCCAGCGGTACCGGCACAATGGCAGCACAGCGTTTCTGGTCCGGCGGTCTTGAACCAACGTTGGTGGGAGGTCTTTGCCGACGGCAAATTGAATGCGCTGATGGAGCGCGCCCGGGTCGCCAGCTTCGACGTGGTCCAGACCTCGCTGCGCCTCGAGCAGGCGCGGCTGCAAACGTCCACGGCAGAGCTCGATCTTTGGCCCACGCTGAGTGGCTCCATCAGCGCCAGTGTGAGTCGCCCCCTGGGGTCTGTGCCATCGGAGACAACGCTGCAGGTCGGAGGCGTCAACTACACCATCCCGACCGGTTCAACGACCATGCGCTCCTATGGCGCCGGGGTCCAGTTGAGTTACGAAGCCGACCTCTGGGCGCGGATCTCTTCGTCCCGCACGGCAGCCCGGGACGCCAAGGCGGCGTCGCAGGCGGATCTCGAGTTCGCCCGCCTTCTGGTCTCCACCGCGGTGGCCCGGCATTACTGGCAACTGGCCTTGCTGGACCGCCAGCTGGCCTTGCATCGGGTGCACCTGAACGCGACGGACGAACTGCTGCGCATTCAGGAAGTGCGCCGGTCTGCGGGCAAAGCCCCGGCCGAGGAAGTCATGGCGCGTCAGGAGGAGAAGCGGGCGGCAATTGCCGATGTGGACCGTGTGCAGACTTCGCGCCTGAATGAGCGTTACGCGCTGGCTTTGCTGGTGGGCGGCAGCCCGGAGGAGTTCGAACTGGCGGGGGCCGAGCTTCCGGTGCGACCCTTGCCGACCATAGCGCCGGGATTGCCGGCGGAACTGCTGGACCGGCGCCCGGACCTGCGCGCCAAACGCCTGCGCCTGGACGCAGTGCTGCAACAGCTCAACATGGCCGAGGCGGCGCGCTATCCGCAGTTGATCCTTTCAGCTGGTGCAAGCGGCAGCTCCACTGCCCTGCGCGATCTGCTGGCCAATCCGTATGGCTCGCTTGGTCTGGCGCTTGGACTGCCGTTTCTCGATGCGCAAAGACTGGCGAACAACCGCGACCTGAGAAAGCTGGACTTCGATCTGGCGCTGGCGGACTTTCGCGACAAGCTGTATGCCGCCCTGGGTGAGGTCGAGTCGGCACTCGCCAAGCAGCCGGAAAACGCCAAGGGCGTGGAACGCGCTGAAGCCTCGCTGGAGATGTCGCGCCGCAGTGAGAAGATGATGCGGGTTCGACTGGACGTCGGCGTCAAGTCGCGAACCGATCTGATCGACGAACAAAGTCGCGGCCGCAATGCCGAGATGGCGTTGCTGCAGGCCAGGCAGGTGGAACTCGATGACTGGGTCCTGCTGCGTAAAGCCCTCGGCGGGTTCTAAACCTCCTGCCCCGCTGCTGGCAGGTGTTGCGGTTAGTTAGCTGGAAATACCGGGCGGCGGTCTTACCGATGACGCGACTGCGAGTGCGGCAGTTGCGCCCAGACCTGGTACATCCAGTAGCTCTCATGCGTGATGAACCTTCTCAAATCACCGGGGCTCAGTCCCGTGACCCGGCGAAATTCCCGGCACAGGTGGGCTTGATCCGAAAAGCCGCTGTCGGCTGCGATGTCCGACCACTTGAGATCATTCGAGTCAATCGCCTGGCGCGCTCGAAACAGGGAATCCTCCGCTCGCCCGACGCCACGCAGTTGACGCAGCGCCTGGCCGGTCCAGGCCTTGATGCGGCGGTCAACCTGCCGCTCACTGCGGCCGCTCCCCTGCTGGCCGGCGCGGTGGGCAATGGCACTGGACCATTCGTCGAATTGCCGCGGATGACTTGCCTGAATCGGTCGGACAGCGAGCCAGCGCGGGGTCAAGAAGTCCTCGATCAGTTGCACCCGTGCCGCGTCATCGGGAGCTTCAAGAACCGCGCGCGCCATGTGTTGCCAAGGGGCATCCAATACCTCGCTGAACGGTCTGGTCCGATCGACATGCTTCGAGATCTCCAGGCCGGTCAGGGCGCGAACGGCGTCGGGATAAATCAGCAGTGTGAAAAGATGCGCCGGTCCCGGGTTGTCACTCACGGACGATTGCGTGTGCGGACCAGAGAAGACGACCGGCATTGCTGCAGCGCCGGTGACCGATTCGTCATTCGGGCGCAGGCGCGTGTCATGCCCCTGGATGACCCAGCTGATGACGCAGGTTGGCGTCGGCGGGAAATGGTTGCGCCGCTCTTGCGGCGTCAAGTCTGCAGCCAGCGTGCTCCGGGTCACATAGGCGCGCACGCACCCGGCCAATGCCGCGGTGGGGCCAAGCAACGCGCTATGGGTTGTGCCCTGCTTGCCATGCACCTCTCTGACGATCCTGCTTGCCGGAACCATGCGCTGAGTTTATCCAAGCCGGCAAAATGTCCGAAACGTTCAAGACAGGCGGCGGCAGATCGCGCACAGTCGAAGCCATGTCAAAACATTTCGCCTGGATGATCTTTGCCCTGGGCATTGGTCACATCGTTTTCGGCCTGATCTTGTTCCGTGCCCCTCTTGCAGCGGCGCTATCAGACGGCGTGTTCAATCAGTTCCGGGCGCACGCAGAGCGCAGCGCGGCATTTTGGTTTCTCGCCTTTGGGCCGCTGCTGATGCTGGCTGGTCACCTCAGCGTTCACGCTGTTGCTGCCGGTGACATGGCGGCCGTCAGACTCATCGGCAGATACCTGCTTTGCCTGTCGATTGCGGGTGTCCTGGCTTTTCCAAAGTCACCTTTTCTGGCTGCGTTGCCGCTATCAGCGCTGTTGCTGGCGCATGGCTACGGGCTGCTGTCATGAGCGTCACCGTTCGCCGGATCGAAATCCCGCCCGACTCTGAAATCTGTCGGCATCTGAGCGGCGTTTATTTTTTCGACAGCTACGAAGGTCCACTGAAGGCCGAAGATGCTTGCACCTCGGCTCTGGATCTGAGTTTGCAGACATTCCTGGAGGCGCCTGCCTGGGTCGATTTCCTGATGCAGCTGCGCAACCGCGTGGTCGGCCTCGCCGGCCTCAAGAACCTGGGATCTTTCAATGACTTTGACCGGCATAAGCCAGCCAGCGACTATCGCGTCGGCGACCGGCTTGGCATATTTTCCCTGCGCTACCTGACTGAGAACGAAGTCATCCTGGGCGACTCCGACAAGCATCTGGACGTGTTGGTTTCAGTGTCCAGATTGATGCGCGGCAAGCTTCCGTTTGTGACCGTCTCCACCGTGGTGCATGTGCACAATTGGCTGGGGAGGTTCTATATGCTTTTTGTGGCGCCTGCGCACAAGGTGATTGCGCCGGCAACGCTGCGCAGTCGCCTGCTGCGTGGCGGCGCGAACGCAGATCTGTAACTCCGTTGACGCCGGGACGCAGGCTGTTTGCTCTTGTTCTGATAGCTGCTTGCGCATAGCGCACGGTGCCTAGAGCCTGATTTCTTGCATAATTTCCCGGGAAGCGACCCACGCAGATGCCCGGGAGCGCAAGCCAAGGAACTTGGCGGCAAGCGGATTACTTCTTGGTAACCTCGTGCCCAATGACGCCACCGACCGCAGCGCCTGCCGCGGTTCCGACGACTCCACCACCAGTAGCACTGCCTAGCACGCCACCAATGACGGCACCGGTAGCGGTGCCTTTTTCCTGGTGCGTCATGCCGGCACAGCCGGCAAGAGCAATCAGGGCAGCTGCAGCGATCACGCTTGCGGAATATTGACGAATGGTTTTCATAGTGTTTCCTTCATTTCGAAAAACTGGTTAAAAGGGAATCAGCACCCGATCAGATGCGGCTCAGAGCTTGCCGAAGCGAGCTGTCGCATCCTTGATGCAATTGCCCTTCGCATCACCTGCCAAGGCATCACATTTCTCTTTCGCAACGGCGTAGTTGGCCGAGCGCTTTTCTGCGGTCGCATCCTTGAGCGCGTCAGCACTCTTTGCGTTCGCTTTGGTTTGAGCTTCGGCAGACGTCTGGTCTGCGGCACCTTGCGCCTTGACGGACTTTTCATCGGCGCTGGTTTGCGCATCGACGATCTTCAGGTGTGCATTCGCATTCGCCCTGGCGGTCACCGCGGCGGCTTTGGCTTCCTTGACGCAGACGTCCTTGAGATTGCCCGCCTGGTCATCGCATTTTTGTCTGGCGAGCGAATAGTCGGCGTCGGCGCGAGCCACGCGAGCCTTGTAGCTGGCCTTCTCTGAAGGTTGAAATTTTGCCTTCAGTTCCGCCTTTGCAACTTTCTCGTTGCCACTGGCTCCGGTCTTGCAAATGTCCTTCGCATTGCCAGCGAGAGATGCGCAAGTGCCTTTGGCGATCTTGTAGTCAGCGGCAATCACTTTGATGCCGGACTTGTATTGATCCCGCGTCATGCTCTGGGCCATCGCCCCAATGCTGAAGCTGAGACCGATCGCCAAGGCGATGACATTGATATTAAGTCTTTTCATGCGTTTTTCCTGGGTAAATAACTGACACTGAAGGATCGAAAATCCGGTCCTACTTACTTCTTGAGGCTCATTTCATTGCTGACGCTGCTGACGCCCGGAATGCCGCGGGCCACATCCCTGGCGCGGTCGATCTGACCCTGGTTGTTGACGAAACCGCTGAGTTGAACCACACCCTGGCGCGTGACAACAGCAATGTCCAGACTCCTGACGCTGGCATCGGCCAGCAGCGCTGCCTTGACCTGGGTTGTCACGATGCTGTCGTCAACTTTGTTCCCTATCGTTGTCGCCGGACCCTTCAAGCTCACTTTGTTGTCGATGCCTTTGACGCCCGTCACGCCTTGTGTGACAACGAGCGCGCGGTCGAGCTGAGCCTGGTTGTCAACAAAACCGCTCAGTTGGACTTCGCCTTTGCGGGTTGCGATCTTGAAATCAAAGCCCTTGATATCCGGATCCGCCAGCAGTGCGGATTTCACCTGGGTGCTGACGACGCTGTCATCAATTTCGGTCCCGATCGTCGTGCTCGGTGGCGGCGCACCGGCGGCGTCTGAAGACTTGCTGCAACCAACGACAAACCCCGTGCATACGCCTGCAAGCGCAGCACTCAATACAAGCGTTCCAAATCTGGTTTTCATATGAAATATCTCCGTAAAAGCGAACTGGGTGGCGCTTAGCTATTTCGCCGCGGCAACCATCTGCATGGTTGTTGCCTCAATGTCAGTGAATTGTTCTCGCTTCGACGCAGAGGTTCTGTGCGCTCGCGTACATACGATGCAAATAATTTGAATTAGTCTGTAGCCATTCATGAAATCCATTGTTGCTACCGCCGCCTCACCCGCTGCCATCGCCCAGCCGACTGCGCAGCACCTCGCCTTGTCGGGTTGCTGGACAGCGCGCTCACTCGGGGTCCTCGAACAGCAACTTGACGCGGTTCGCATATCCGGCACGACGCCAGCCGTTGCTGATGGCGCGGGCATTGAGGCGCTGGACACAGCAGGCGCCTGGGTGCTGCAAAAGCTGCTGCAGCGCCTGCGCGTCGAAGGCGCGGTAGTGACGCTGCGCGGCCTGCGCCCGGAATTCGCCAAGCTGCAGGAAGTGGTGGCGCAACAGGTCGCCGAACCAGCCAAACCGCCAGCATCCACTGCCCGCCTGCCGCCGGGCGCGCTTGCAAGCATTGGCCAAAGTACCGCGGCCGCGTCTGAGCAGGCTCTTGCGTTACTCGGTTTCGTTGGCGAAAGTGCGCTTGCCTTTGCCAAATGCGTCAGCCAGCCCGCGCGCTTTCGCTGGCGTCCAATTCTGTACAACATCCGCAGCGCCGGCGTTGACGCCCTGCCCATCGTCGGGCTGCTGTCGTTCCTGCTCGGCGTCGTTGTCGCCTATCAGGGCGCCGACCAGTTGAGGCAATACGGGGCCAACATTTTCGTCGCCGATCTGGTCGGCTTGTCGATGCTGCGCGAGTTCGCGCCTTTGATCACCGCCATCATCATCGCCGGTCGCTCGGGCTCCGCCTACGCCGCGCAGATCGGCACCATGGCCGTGACCGAGGAGATCGACGCCATGCGGACCATCGGCATCGCACCGCTGGAACTGCTGGTGTTGCCGAAAGTCATTGCGCTGGTGATCGCACTGCCGCTGCTCACGGTGTTTGCCGATGTGCTCGGCGTGTTCGGCGGCATGATCATGGCGCACACGCTGCTGGGTGTCGGCTTTGGCGAATTCTTCGACCGCTTGTCCAAGGCGGTCAGCATCACCTCCTATATGGTTGGCATTGGCAAGGCGCCGGTATTCGCCGTCATCATCGCTGTGGTTGGCTGCTTCCAGGGGTTTCGCACCCGAGGCGGCGCGGATAGCGTTGGCCGCCAGACCACACGCAGCGTGGTCCAGTCGATTTTTCTCGTGATCGTGGCCGATGCCCTGTTTTCAATTGCCTTCAGTGTGCTGGACCTCTGACAGGACTGACATGACGCAAACCAATGAGACGGTCATCGAGATGAAAAATGTCACCACCCGTTTTGGTGAGCATGTCGTGCATTCCGGTATCGACATCGATGTCCGCCGTGCCGAGATATTCGCAGTGATCGGTGGCAGCGGATCGGGCAAATCGACGCTGCTGCGGGAAATGATCCTGCTGCAGCGCCCTGACTCAGGCTCGATCCGGGTGCTCGGCAGTGACCTGCACAGTCTGCCTGATGAGGAGGCACTCGCGCTGCGCCGGCGCTGCGGCGTGATGTTCCAGCATGGTGGCTTGTTCGGCTCGCTCAACGTACTGGAGAACATCGGCCTGCCACTGCATGAACACACCGACCTGGGCGACCGCCTGATCGATGAGATTGCCGCCTGGAAGCTCGCCATGGTCGGCCTCAAGCCGGAGGTCGGGGCGCAGCATCCATCTGAACTCAGCGGCGGCATGATGAAGCGCGCGTCGCTGGCCCGAGCCCTGGCACTCGACCCGGAACTTCTTTTTCTGGATGAGCCGACGGCCGGTCTCGATCCCGACAGCGCGGCTGGCGTCGATGAGCTGGTGCTCAAGCTGCGCGACCTGTTTGGCCTGACCATCGTCATGATCACTCACGACCTTGACCTGCTGTGGCAGGTGGCTGACCGTGTCGCACTGCTGGCCGAAGGCAAGGTTCAGGGCATCGGCTCGATGTCTGAGCTCGCGCGCATCGACAAACCGGCCATTCGTCCGTTCTTTGACGGTCCGCGCGCACGGGCGGCGCAGCAACAGGAGCAGCGGCAGTCGGGCTCGCCGACCAGCAAGATGGAGGAGTCATCATCGAAACCAAAGTGAACTATTCGCTGGTTGGGGCCTTTGTGCTGATCCTCGGCGCGGTGCTGATCGTGGGCGTGTTGTGGCTCGCCTCGGGCGGAGCATGGCAAAAGAAATACGATCTCTATCTTGCGACCGAAGACGAGTCCGTGGCGGGCCTGAATCTGAATGCACCGGTCAAGTACAACGGCGTCGACGTCGGAAAAGTGCGTGTTATTTCCCTCGACCACGTCAATCCGAATCGGGTCAACCTGCTGTTTGCCATTGAGCAGGGTACGCCGATCAAGGAAGACACCATCGCGGTCCTGAAAACCCAGGGCCTGACCGGCATCGCCTATGTCGAACTCAGCGGCGGCGCCATGGGTTCGCCACCACTGCGTGCCACGGCGGGCAACGAATACCCGGTGATTCGCACCAAACCCTCGCTCAGCGCGCGACTGGAAAACATCCTCACGAACGTGCTGACCAAGCTCGACAGCACGTCAAACAACATCAACGCCATTCTCAGTGTCGAAAACCAGACCGCATTCAAGAACACGCTGGCCGACATCGCCACCGTGGCGCGCACCATCGCGGCGCGCAAGGACACGATCGATGGCGGCATCCGCAACGCCGGACGCACGCTGGAAAACAGCGCACAGGTCACGGCGCAAATGGGCGCCGTGGTCGATCGCATCGGGCACAGCGCTGACGCCGTTGCCAACATGGGCGACGAGGTCGCCAAGACCAGCGCCAGTGCCGGCAAGACGGTGGACACGGTCGGCGCAGACGTCAAACGTTTCAGCGTGGAGACGCTGCCGGAGCTCGAACGTCTGCTCGGCGAACTGAGCACGCTGAGCACTTCGCTGCGCCGCCTGAGCGAGCAGACCACGCGCGACCCGCGGGGCCTGCTTTTCGGTCATCAGCCGGTGCCGGAAGGCCCGGGAGAAAAAGGAGTCAAGCCGTGAGCGCCCTGAACAAGCTATTCACCGCCCGGGTCGGCCGGGTTTCTGCCGTCGGCCTGTGTCTGTCAGCCCTGTGCGCGTGCAGCGCGCTGAGCCCAACGAAAACGCCACCGACCACCTTTTATTCGCTCGACCGCCCGGCCTCGAAGGTGGCAGCAGCCCCGGCGAATATGGCGGCCACCGGCCCGACGCTGATCATCAATCCGCCGCACGCCGCCGCCGGTTTCGACAGTCCGCGCATCATCTACCTGCGCGAGCCCCACAAGCTCGACTACTTCGCCCACAGCGAGTGGGTCGATCCGCCGGCCCGCATGCTGGGGGCCCTGATGGTCGACGCGATCGAGCGCAGTGGCGCCTTCCGCGCGGTCGTGCTGACACCCGGCGCCGCAGCCGGCGACTTGCGACTTGACACCGAGATCGTTCGACTGCAACATGAGTTCCAGACCCAACCGAGCCGCGTGCGCTTCACGCTGCGCGCTACCCTGGTTGACGACAAGACGCGCCGCGTGCTGGCCCAGCACGAGTTCGAAGCCATCGCGAGCGCCAGCAGCGAAGATCCTTATGGCGGCGTGGTGGCGGCCAACCAGGCGGTGCAAACCGTGCTTGAAGACCTTTCACAATTTTTGGCAGAAAGACAGCAATGAATCTCACAAAACTCATAGGCATCATCCTGATCGCCGGCGGCGCCCTGGGCCTGGTCTACGGTGGCTTCAGCTACACCAAGGAGACTACCGGCATGAAGCTCGGCCCGCTGGAACTCAAGGTGCAGGAGAAAGAACGCGTCAACGTGCCACTAATCGTCAGCGGAGGAGCGATTGTGCTGGGTGTATTCCTGCTGCTGCTCGGCCGCAAGTAGCACTCAGCGCTCGCTAGAGCAGGCGGCGCCAAAAGAGCGCGCCCCACTCCTTGAGCCGGAAAATGATCGGGCGATGCTGCCAGCTTGGCAGATCAATCTCCTGCGAATCCGCGAGATCGCCGGCAAACACATCCAGCATCCTGCGGGCGAATTCGCGTCCCAGAATCACGGCATTCACTTCATCGTTGTCCAGGAAGCTGCGCCAATCCAGATTGGTCGATCCGACCGTGGACCAGACGCCGTCGATCACAGCGGTCTTGGAATGCAGCAACGCGCCCTTGCGCTCGTAGAGCTTGACCCCTCCTGCAAGCAGACCGCTGTAATGCGCGCGCCCGGCGTGAAACACCAGCGCAGAGTCTGACTGGCTGGGCAGGATCAGCCGCACATCGACTCCGCGCGCGGCAGCGTCCGTCAAGGCATCGAGCAGTTGCGGATCCGGCACAAAATAGGCGTTGGTCAAATACACCTGCTTCTCCGCATTGCCGATGGCCGACAGCAAAGTCAGATAGATCAGGCTGTAGGGATCATCGGAGGTGCTGCCAATGGCACGTACGATTTGATCACCTTGCGCAGTCAGCGATGGAAAGTAATCTTTTGCCGCCAGGGTTGTGCCGCGCTGCTTCTCCCAAGTGCTGATAAACAGCTTCTGCAATTCAGCCACCACCGGACCTTCGATTTGAAGGTCAGTGTCGCGCCAGGCCAGCATCTTGCCGCCAGTGTCCCCGGCAACACTGCCAAAACCCCGAACAGCCGAACCGGAAGAGTAAACGCTGCTGATATTGATGCCGCCGATAAAAGCGGTTCGCCCGTCAACGATCAAAATCTTGCGATGATCGCGGTTATTCAGCAACCAGGGTGTTTTCGCTTTGGCCGGATTGACCGGGTTGAATTCGAGCAGCGCAATACCGCCCTGCCTCAAGCGCTCAAAGAAGGTCTTGGGTGTTTTGAACGCCCCCACGCTATCGTAGATGATGTTGACCTGAACGCCGCGGCTCTGCTGGGCCAGAAGCAGATCGGCGAACTGGTTCCCGATCGCATCATCTTCGATGATGTAAGTCTCCAGATTAATATGGTCCCGGGCTTGCCGAATGGCAGCAAACATGGCCGCGTAGGTGGCGGCGCCGTCCTGCAACAGCGTCACTTTGTTGCCTACAACAAGGGGGCTGCCGACAATCGCCTGCTCCAGCGCGATCTGTTTCTCGAGTATGTCGATATCGCCGGATTTCTTCTTCAGTTCGGCCAGAATGGCGGCATTTTTCTGTTTCGACAATGGGCCGCGCGCATTCTCAAAGCGGGCCGTTTGCCCAGCGTGTCGTGCTATCAAGGCATCGGCATCGGGCAGCGTCGCGCAGGCGGTTGCAGTGAGTATCAACATTCCCGTTGCGACCAAGCGCCAAAGGCCATCAATTACCGCTCTGCTCATTTCTTTGCTCCTGTGTTTGTGCTCCCTGAACCGGGCAAGGCCCTGGCGTCCCGCACCAATTGGCCGCAGTCGCTGTCCTGGCCCGGACCGGCGTCGATCAGCGGAATCAGGGTCAGCAAGGGATTAGTGATGCCCAGCGCAATCGCGCCCAAGGCGCGTTCCACCACGCGCAGCTTGTCGACACCGACCGTGGGCCTGGCGAAGGTGCCGCGAACATAAATCGGACTGCGAAATGCCACGGGACTGGTGTTCTTGGTTTTCTGATTGAAGGTCAGGTCCAGCCGCTCCTGGCCCAGATCGATACTGCCGACGCCGATGAGGGTGGTGACCTGGGTGTCGAAAATCAGCGCATGGGCCTGCATTTTTCCGTCCTTGACAGCAAAATCGGCAACCGCGCAGCGGAGCTTGACGAGCCGGTCGCCACTCAGGTTCAGTTGCAGAATTTCCCACAAGTGCAGGCCCGCTTTCTCCATCATCAGCTTGCTGACCTCGCCGCCCACCACGACCAGCCCCGCCTTGCCGTTGGCGCTTGCCAACATGCGAGCCACCGAGTTGCCTTGCCCCGCGAGATCAAATTCGCCGTTCACCAGACCCAGGCTGGTCTTGTTCAGCGCGAAGGTCGGGAACAACTTTGCCAGCAAGACTTTTTTTGCCCGTACCTGGGCATGAGTCTTGATGGGATCTTTGCGCCCATCGAGCGAGATCAGCCCACTCAGCTGGCCGCCGGCCAAGCCAAAATTGAGCGGATCGAGTGTCAGCACGGAGTCGCGCAAGCTTAAGTGGGTGGAGAGATCTTCCAGCGGCAGCGCCTTGGCGCGACGCAGGGTTTTGGCACGCCAGGTCACCTCCGCGTCCACGCTGTTCCAGCGTTCCGCCTTTAACGACAGATCGGGCAGCAGGCGCGCTTGCGCTGGCGTGCTTGATTGAGTTGGCGGTGGAGCCGCCTGTTTGGCCGCTTGCACGCTGCCGGGTCGGGCGCCAATCATCGGCCCGAGGTCTTCCAGATCAAGCAGATTGGAGCTGATCTCGGCACTCATCGCCGGGCGCTTGCCACCGAAGTCGATTTGTGCTGACCCCGCGATATCGCTGGCACCCATGTGGCCGGAAAACTTCTCATAGCGCCAACGGGTGCCGCTGTGCGACAGGTGCCCTTCGCTCTTGTAAGCGGGTGTTGCCGGAAACGCGATGCCCAGCAAGGGAAAAAGTTGCTCCAGGCTGTCTCCGCGCAGCGTCATGCGCATGTCGACGGCGGAGAATTTGAGCAGACCGGTCACACTCCCCTGGGCCTGCACGCTGGTGTGTCCCACGCGGGCATCGAGTGTTAGTGGATAGGGCGCGCGCTCGTCACGCAGCGTCAGCGCAGGCCCACCGTTGCCCTTGGCGCTCAAGGGCAGGCCCCGATATTGTCCGTGGGCGGCAAACACCAGACCCGGGTCCGAGGTTTCGGCCGATGACGGTTTGACGCTTGAGAGTTCCGCTCGAATACTGGTTTTTTGCGCGGCATCATCGTACCCGAGCGTTCCGTCATCAAGTGTCAGACGGTCAACATGGATCTGGGCGTTTTCATCCTGCTGATCGATGTCGAGCAGCCAGCTCTTTCGACCCTGCGTGCCTTGCTCCAAAAACACCACCGGGCGCACCAAGCGCAGCTCGGGAAAAACGATGTTGCGCCGCAGCAGTTGCGGCAAATCGACAGAGATCTCCACGGCTTCTGCCTTTAGCATCTCTTTTTCCCGGGCCCAGACCGGATTCGCAAAGCTGACAGCGTCGGCGCGCAGATGTGGCCAGGGCCAACCGAGGTCCAGATTGAGCTCACCCTTGATGACCAACACACGACCGGTTTTTTCCAGCGTCAGGCGCTCGATCGGAGCGCGCAACCAATTCCACCCAAACAACGCGATGTAAAGGACGGGCACGGCAACAAGCGCAAGAAAAGCGCCAGTCACCCATTTCAGGGAACGGGGCAGAGTCATGGCGGTGTGAAAGGCTTGGCGGGCATTGATTTTCCTATTCGCCGGACCATGACGATCAAGCGCATCGGCCATTGTCCGCACCGGACACGCACCGTTCCGTGCGCAAGCGTACATACTGCGGCGTCCGGCGCGAGCACGTAACGATCATCCCGGCAAAGTAAATTCAGCGGCACGAGCCGCGGGGTGGCCCGGCCAATATCTGGCGGTGGCCACCCCAGGATCGGCTATTTGGCTGGAACAACGACGATGGTTTCGCCGCTTCCCTTGGCGCCGGTGCGGCCGGTGGCACCCGTGCTACCCGTGGCGCCGGTATAGCCGGTTGCGCCGGTATCACCGGTGGCACCCGCGCCGCCGGTTGCGCCGGTGCTTCCCGTGGCGCCTGCGCCACCTGTGGCACCGGTATTTCCGGTTGCACCGGTGTAGCCTGTGGCGCCCGTATTACCCTTTGCGCCGGTATAACCAGTCGCGCCGGTTTCACCGGTTGCGCCTTGCGGGCCGGCCGGACCTGCAGGCAGCGAAAAACAGCCGCCCAAGGCGAGCGCCAACGCTGATGCGACCAACAATTTTGAATATTTCATGATGATTCCTTTAATTTGACTAACGAGGACTGCGCACGCCAGGGTGAGCAGTGACACGGACTTGATCAGTTTCCGGCGACAAAGGTTAGCGACGGGCAGATCAAGCCAACGCCACTGAGAGGTCGCATCCGCAGGCAGCCTGTGCCCATTACTCTGGGCGTAGATTTGTCGGCGCGCTACGACTACCGGCAAGAATAGGTGAACAACCGGACCGTGTCAGTGCGCTGGCGCGCATAGCAGGATCTTCGAGATGGACCCGCGCGCTTCTACGCGGTCAACGCCATCGCCAGGGCCAGGTATTCAGCCACCGGGACTTCCTCGGCCCGACGCTGCACGTCAAAGGCATCGGCAAAGTTCTTCTCCTGCAGCCACTTGCCCAATGTGTGGCGCAACAACTTGCGACGCTGGCTGAATGCCACCTGCACCAACTCACTCAGGAGTTTCACGTCCACTGCCTGCGCAGTGGCGTGCGGCAGCATGCGAACCACGGCGCTGTTGACTCGGGGCGGCGGATCGAAACTCTCCGGCGGAACCCCAAGTACGTTCTCCATGGCGTAACGCCACTGCAACATGACGCTCAGACGACCGTAATCCGAAGTGGCGGGGCGCGCCACCATGCGGTCGACGACCTCCCTTTGCAACATGAAATGCTGGTCTTCAATGACGTCGACGTAGTCCAGCAAATGAAACAGGATGGGCGTGGAGATGTTGTAAGGCAGGTTGCCAACCACTCTGAGCTTTGCAGCCCCCTGCGCCCGCGCGATCTGGGCGAAATCCACTTTCAATACGTCAGATTCAATCACCGAGAGCTGTGGATGTTCCCGCAGACGCGCCGCCAGGTCACGGTCGAGTTCGATCACGGTAAGCCGCCCCAGGCGTTCCACCAAGGGCTGCGTCAATGCCGCCAGACCAGGCCCAATCTCCACCACCGCCTGCCCGGGCCTGGGAGAAATGGCTTCAACGATGGCTTCTATCACACCCGTATCAGTCAAGAAATGTTGGCCAAAGCGCTTACGGGGAATGTGTTTCATGTGATGAGCGTGAGCGGTCGCAACGTCGCATGCGATGCGACAGGCGTGGGCGTCATGCGAGCTATTGCGGCGGCTCGCGCATTTCCACGTAAGCGCGGCCACGGATATCCTGCGCCCAGGTGGTGTAGGCTTCGTCGAGCTTTTTTTCGCGCAACATCGCGCGCACCGCCTCGCGTTGCTCGGCCGGCGTCAAGGCGACTTTGCGGCGCTCGGTCAACTGGATCAGATGGACACCGAAGCGTGACGTCATCGGCTCGCTGACCTCACCCGGCGCAAGGCGGTTCATGACCTCCTCAAACTCGGGCACAAACTGGCCCGGGCTGGCCCACCCCAGGTCACCGCCCTGAGCGGCACTGGCGTCCTGGGAATTGGCACGCGCCAGCGTCGCAAAATCGGCTTGGCCAGTCGCAATGCGCTTCTTGAAGTCACTCAGTTTGTCGCGGGCCGCGGTCTCGCTGAGCTGGGGCGTGACACGCAACAAAATATGGCGCGCCCGACTTTGCATCACGGCCATGGTTGGCAGTCCCGCATTGATTTTTTCAACCACCTTGAGAATATGGAAACCGGCGCCGGAGCGCACCACGGGCGTCATCTCGCCAACCGCCAGTTTTTGTGTCGCTTCGACAAACAGCGGCGGGTAGCGGTCGGCCTTGCGCAAACCCATCTGGCCGCCATTGGCGAGAATTGGCGCGTCCGAGAATTCGCGCACCAGGGCAACGAAGTCCTCGCCCGCGCGCGCGCGTTCTAGCGCGCGTTGCGCCTTCGCCTGAAGGGCAGCGATTTGCACTGGCGTGGCCGAATCAGGCACTGCCACCAGAATTTGGGCCAGGTTGATTTCCTGGGCAGCCGGATCGTTGTTGTTCTGTTGATCACGCAGGTATTGATCCACTTCCAGGTCGGACACCCGCACGCGCATCTCGACTTCGCGCTCACGCAGGCGTGCGACCATCAACTGGTCGCGCAATTGGTCGCGGAACTGACTCAGCCCCGCGCCTTCACGTGCAACCGCTTTTCGCAACTCGGCGACCGACATCTGGTTTTGACGCGCGACGCCTTGCTCGGCCTGATCGACGGCCGCGCTGTCCACCGTAACGCCTGATTCACGCGCCACCTGCAATTGCGCTTTTTCGTTGATGAGTCGCTCCAGCACCTGGCGCGCCAGCTCTGCGCGGTCGGGCTGGACGCCGCGCTGTTGGGCCAGCTGCTGCTGCACCCGTTGCAGCGCCAGGCGCACTTCGTTATTGGTAATCGGCTCCGAATTGACCACGGCGACAATGTGATCTGCCGCCGACTCGGCAGCGCTCGGAATACGAACTGGCGCCGCGACACCGACACCAGCCGACGGCCGCAGGCCCTGGGCCTGAGAAGTGAGGGCAGCGAGAATGGCAAGGCTGGCCACGCTCAGGGCCAAGATGCGATGGGTCATGATGGGTCAATCGTAGTTGCTGAAACGGCTGGGAGCGCTGGTTTGTTCGCGCAGTAACTGGTAATTCGGAATATTGTCTCTCAAGCTCTTCAGGGGGTTGACGCCAAGTCGGGTAAATCCGACGAACTCAAGCTGGAACATGATGCGCTGATTGGCGGTCGTGGCACTGGTCTGGAGTCGCTCAAACACCATGCGGCCCAGCCAGCAACCGGCATCGTACTCAAGTCCGGCGACGGCGTTCACCAGTTTGCCCTCATCGAGGCTGTAGTTGAGACGCCCCACACTGTACCAGCGTCCCTCGCCCTGGCCGCGTCCGGGCCCCAGGTCGCGTCCCCGGTCGCCCCACAAGTCATTGACCGGCCATTGCCAGCCGACATCGATCTGTTCACTGACATCGCGTTGATAGCGGTAGGTCGCCGTCAGCACGCGGTAATTGCCGGGGTTGTAGCGCGCGCCCATGGTAGCGAGCATTGATTGCTGGGTTGATGGGTTGTACTGTACGGTCGAGGCAAATGACCAGGTGGGGTCCCAATTGACAGACGCACCCAGCAACATGTCGCTGATCCGGTCGACCACCGGACTGCCACCGGGCAGTACCACGTTCTGGTCTTTGAAACGCAAGCGTTGCGCAACACCAAAGCGGGCAGCTTCCGCCCCGCTATCGGGATTGAGCAACCGCGTCGTCACGCCCAGTGTGAGCAGGTTGCTATCGGAAATACGGTCGTTGCCGACGAATGCGTTTTCTGTGTAAATCGACGCAAAATTGAAATCGCTCGCGCCCGAGTCGTAATTGGGCAACAAGTTCTGTTCGCGGTACGGGGTGTTGACGTAGAAGGCCCGCGGCTCCAGCGTCTGGTGAAAATTCTTGCCAAAGTAACTGGCGTCGCGCTCAAACACCAGGCCACTGTCCAGGCTGAAGGTCGGCACGACGACACTCGCTGCCGTGATTCCATTCAGGGGCGTGTTCAACTGGTAACTGGCGACATGAAGCTGCAGCTTCGGCGTGACGAATCCGGCTGGCGCAATCCAGGGCCGGCTGATTTGCAGCAGGGAGAAAGCCCTTTGCGCGTTGGGTTGCAGGGTCTGGCTGCTGTCGGACTGAAACTGCGTGTAATCTGCATCCAGCGAATAGTCAAACCCGTTGACATTGGCGCGGGCGTAGCGTGTGGTCAACTGGGGCAATCGGTCATAGGGTGGAACGATCGGTGCCGTCACATCCTGCAGGGTCTGCCACCTGACCGTGCGCACACTGTTCGAAAAATTGCCATTGTTCCACGACAGCGCGGCGTCGTTGGACAAAAGGCGTTGCGTCAAAGATGTCGAAGCGCCTGCGAAGTCACTCCAGTAGTTGTCATCACTGACCCGATTCAGGTTCAGGCTGAGCGCCACATTGCCAGCGCTCAACAGGTTTTTCAGGGTTGCCTGATGTGCGTAGGACAAACCCCAGCGCTTGCTCTGGCGCAATTGATCGACCGGCATCAGGTCGAGTCGTAACTGACCCGAATAGTCCGCTTCCAGGTAACGAAACTCGCCGTCCAGGTTGATGCCGCGCTTGCTCATCACGGTGGGTGTCAACGTGGCGTCCCGGTTCGGTGCAATGTTCCAGTAATACGGAACGGCGATCATTGCGCCATTGACATTGTCGAGTTCCAGGGTCGGCGGCATGAAGCCTGATTTGCGTTTGTCACTCAGGGGAAAGCTCAAATAGGGTATTGGCAACAGCGGCACACCTTTGAAGCTCAGCAAAGCGCCTTCGGCTCGGCCCACGTCTTCTTCGTTGTCGATGCGGATGGTGTTGGCGCGCAAAATCCAGTCCGGCAGCCAGCTCGGGCCGGGCAGGCGACGACAGGTGGTCATGCTGGCATTGCGGATGTTCACCCGATTGTCGTCAATGAAGTCGACTCGCTCGGCCTCGCCATGAGCGTCGTTCTTCAGAAAGTAGTAACGCGGCTGGTTGAAGAAGCCCTCAAAAGCGTCAAGCTTGAGCTCCAGCAGGGGCCCCTCATAGACGTTACCGGCGCGGTTGATGCGCACCTGACCGCGCGCTTTGGCCAAATCGGCGGCCTGGTCATATTCCAGGCGATCGGCCTTGATCACGATGTCGCCCCGGCGCAGCACGGCACTGCCTTCGACCACGGTTTCCAGATCGGGACGACCGAACAGGTAGTCGCCGGAGATGAAAGTTGGCGGCACACCGCTGGAAGGCTGGGGAGTTTGTTCGCGCAGCATCGGGCTGTCGACGAGTGGGGCCGGGGGCTCATCCTCTGCGACGGCCGCAGCCTGAGCAGGCTGCGCGCTGACCGAAGTCACATGCAACAAACCCCAGACAAGCAAAGCGACCGGGGTTTGGGGGAAACTGAAATAGGACACCCGCTGTTTCAGGTCATGCATCAAAAAGCGCATCGGGCAAGGACAGTATCAGGCATGAGGGCAGGTTGAAAACGAACATGTGCGCGTTCGGCTTTGTAGAATGGATTATCCATGAGACCAGCCATTTCCCCCACCCCGCACCTCACCACCGTCCCAGTCTGGTCTGACCTGCAACGCGCGGCCGGATTCACGGCCTGGCTGACCCCGCTGGCGAGTGCCCACGGATTGCTGGTCGAAACGCTGCGCAATGCCTCGGCCGACGCAAGCTTTCGACGCTACTTCCGCATCGACTCGGCGCAGTCCAGCTACATCATCATGGACGCACCGCCCGAACTGGAAGACTGCCGCCCATTTGTCAAGGTTGCCGAGCTGATGCAACAGGCCGGTTTGCTCGTGCCGCAAGTGCTGGCGTGGGATCAGGCCCGGGGTTTCCTGCTGCTGAGCGACCTCGGCGCGCAAACCATGATGCAGGTGATCCAGCGCGACTCGGCGGTGACCAACCTGGGCTTGTACCTGAAAGCGATCGACGCGCTGATTGCCTGGCAGTCGGCTTCGACACCAGGCGTGCTGCCCCCCTACGATGAAGCCCTGCTGCGCCGTGAACTGGAACTGTTTCCCGACTGGTATCTGGCGCGCCACCGCGGTGTGGTCGTTGAGGGCGAGTTGAATCGCACGCTGGACAACAGTTTCAGGCAGATCATTGAGCACAACCTGGCTTGGCCAAGCGTTTATGTGCACCGCGACTTCATGCCACGCAATCTGATTGCCCCCACGCTCGGCACTGGCGTGTCCTCGCTGCCCCCCGAGGGGGCTGTTTCGCCTTGGGGCGGCCCGGCGGCGAAACCTGTTGTTGCCGAGTCACGGCTGGGTGTGCTGGACTTCCAGGACGCGGTGTACGGCCCCATCACCTATGACATCGCCAGCTTGATGCGCGACGCGTTTCTCAGCTGGGACGAAGATTTCTGCCTTGACATCACGATCCGTTACTGGGAGAAGGCGCGCGAAGCCGGCCTGCCAGTGGGCGATGATTTTGGCGAGTTTTACCGGGGTGTTGAATGGATGGGCCTGCAGCGCCACCTGAAAGTGGCCGGCATTTTTGCCCGCCTGACGCTGCGCGACGGCAAGCCGCAGTATCTGGCCGACACGCCCCGTTTTATCAACTACATCCGCGCCACCTGCGAGCGCTACCGCGAGCTCAAGCCACTGCTGCGTCTGGTGGAGAAGGTCGAAGGCATTGAGGTCGGAAGCGCCTTCGCTTTTGGTCGAATTTAGACAGAATTAGCCTCAAACCGCCGTTGAATATGCGCAAGCAGCTACTTATTTGATAGCAAACCGGATTCGTTGCAAAACTATCATGCCCCGTTTTTACTGCCCCACACCGCTGGCCACCGGTGAACTGCTGGACCTGCCCGCCAACGCCGCCCGGCACGTGCAGGTGTTGCGTCTGCAACCTGGTGACGTCCTGACACTGTTCAACGGTGGTTCGGGCCGGGACGACGCGCTAACCGGCCCAGGCGACCTCGCCAGCGGGGGGGAGTTCGACGCCACGGTGACCCGCATGGTCCGCAGTGACGTGCAGGTTCTGGTTGGGCAGCACCATCCGGTAGCGCGCGAACCGGCGCGCCAGGTCCATCTGGCCGTGGGCATGCCGGCCAACGAACGCATGGATTGGCTGGTGGAGAAAGCCACTGAGCTCGGCGTGGCCAGCATCCAGCCTTTGATGACCGAGCGTAGCGTGCTGCGGCTTCATGGCGAGCGCGCCGGCAAGAAAGTGGCGCACTGGCAAAGCGTGGCCGTGGCCGCCTGTGAGCAATGCGGCGGCAACCGGGTGCCGGTGATTCACGCGGTCTTGGGGTTTGCGGCCTGGGTCGGGGCCGGGCCCGGGCAAGCAGATTTGAAACTGTTGTTGTCCTTGCGCGAAGGCGCGACCGGTCTGCGGGAGGCCGTCAGCGCCGCAGAAGACGCGGCCGGCACTGGCACAGAAGTCATCACTTTTCTTTCAGGCCCGGAAGGCGGCCTGAGCGCCGCTGAGGAAGAAACGGCACTGGCCAGCGGCTTCGCGCCGGTCTCGCTGGGGCGGCGCGTGTTGCGCGCTGAAACCGCCGCCCTGACGGCGCTGGCGGCGCTGGTGGTCTAGTGCCTAGGGTTGCAGGGTCGCGTCTTCGATCAGCACTTTATAGGAATAGCCCGAGCCAAAATCCTTGTTGGTACGGACGACGCCCGATACGGTCACAACATCCCCGACC
This sequence comes from uncultured beta proteobacterium, assembly GCA_963810395.1. Taxonomy (GTDB): domain Bacteria; phylum Pseudomonadota; class Gammaproteobacteria; order Burkholderiales; family Burkholderiaceae_C; genus Rhodoferax. Next base: position 1,278,876 of record CAWENC010000001.1, read on the forward strand.
TTTGCATCGGCACTGGTGGTGACCAGAACGTCATTCGTGCTGGCCGCTTCGACCCCGGTGCCGTCACGCAAGTGGATCCAGTTCTTGCCCATGATCCCGGCGTTGTACTTGACGACCTTGCCGTGCACCCGAACCGGTTTATCCTTGAGTTCGGTCGCCTTGGTCATGACTTCAAGCACGGTGCGCGCGTTCGCGCCACTGGCCTTGCTGACATTGATCGGCGCGCTGTCCACGGCTTTGGCCGGGACCGGGTGTGCAGCAGCCGCTTCTTTGCCGCTGGCGCCGAGGCTGCCGAAAAGAATCGTCGGGAAGGTCTTCTTCAGGGATTTGCTCTCGAAATTGGTCATGACGGTGGCGTTTTGAATCGTGACTTTGTCACCCTTCTTGACCGCCGCCTTGCTGACTGCGGCCCAGGTTTCGCCATCCTTGGTCTTGAGGCGCAGGTAGGTATAAATTTCGACATCCTTGACCTCCAGCACTTCGCCGGAGACGACGCTGGCCGAAGCTGCGGGCGCAACCGGGGCAGGCTTGTCGGCAGCCCAGCTGGACGTGGCAAAAGGGGCAGCAGCAATCAGGCAGATCGCCAACAGGTTTCTCATGGTCTGAATCCTTTTTTGGGAAAACAGGAAGCATACCAGCAAGCTATTCCGGCCTGTGGTAAGGCTTTCATTAGGGTCGGCTAGTATTCACCTTTCAATCCCTGGTCAGGAAGGTGGCTTGATGAAAAGTCTCGGTCTCGCAGTCCCGGGTGACGCGCTGGCTTGGCATGGCCCCGTCGGTCCGGCGCCGGGCGGTGTGCTGATGTGAGCTTGCCCACCGTCATCGTTCTGGCTTCTGGTCTCGGTGAGCGCTTTAACGCGTCGGGTGGCAGCGGCCACAAGCTTCAAGCGAAGTTGGCGAACAAGTCAGTGCTGCGGCATACGCTGGACGCGGTGCAGGCCAGTGGTCTGCCCTGGCATCTTGAAGACACCGGGCACCCCGGCATGGGGGATTCGATTGCGGCCGCTGTGCGTGCCACGGCGCAGGCCACCGGCTGGCTGATTCTGCCGGGTGATTTGCCGCTGATCCAGAGCGACACCCTTTGTGCAGTGGCGGCAGCGCTGGAAGGTCGCGATGTGGTCGTGCCGGTTTACCAGGGGCAGCGCGGGCACCCGGTCGGGTTTTCCGCCGCTTGTCGCCAGGCACTTCTGAACTTGAAGGGAAATCAGGGTGCAGCCCCCGTTGTTCGTGCGTACGCCGCTGTTGAATTGATAGTTGATGATATCGGTTGCATCACCGACATTGACACCGTTGATGATCTGCGCGCGGCCGAACGGCTGTTGCGCGGCGGCTGATGTCGATCGTGAAAGTGGCCCTCCTGCGAGACAGGGATCGCGCGAACCAAAGTCATGACAGCGGGCGACAAGGCCGTTGACAGGACATTGATTCAATGTATGATGCTCATAATACAAACAAATCTCCATACTCACCATGCGCTATCCCGCCGAGCAAAAGGCACAGACACATAAGCAGATCGTGGACCTCGCCGCCAGGGAGTTCCGCAGCAAAGGGCTGCAAGGTATTGGCATCGCCGATCTGATGGCGCAAGTGGGCCTGACCCACGGCGGCTTCTATGCCCATTTCAAGGATAGAGACGCACTGGTGGAGGAGGCGACAGTTTGCGCCGCGTCGCAGAGCTTTCGTCGGCTGCTGGACGCCGCGGAAAATGCCTTGCCTGGCAAGGAAGTCGCTGCAATGCTCGACTCTTATTTAAGTCCGGAGCACCGGGACGATCCCGGCCTGGGATGTCTGTTGCCGGCCATTGCTTCCGACTTGTCGCGTCAGGCGCCGGTTGTGCGCCGGGCGTTCACCGATTCACTCACGTGCAATATGAGCAAACTGGCCCGCGTCATGCCAGGCAAAACCAACAAGACCAGGCAGGCCCAAGCCATGGCGTTCATCTCCGGGATGGCCGGTGCGGTATTGCTGGCGCGAGCCATCGACGATCAAACTCTCAGCGATGCCATGCTCGAATCGGTGCGCGCCCAACTTCTTGCGGTGTATGGAGTGAAGCGCGCCTGAAGCGGCAAGCGAGTCGCTTCGGGATCTTTCACAAATTTTTGTGGCTAATTATATGTCGAGCATAATATTACAATTGAATTCCAACGTGACGATTCGGTTCCGAGCCGGTGCGACAACTCCCCGCAGCCGGCAAGGACAGGGGCTTCGATGATCGCCCAGTACCTTGAGACGCTCGCGTTCAGGCATGTCGCGCCGCGCGGGATTCGCCACATCACGCCGGTCAGCCCCGGCAGAGCCACGGGGCTCGTTGCCGATGTTTATCGCCAGATGGAGCGTGAATTTCAACTGGCGCCACCCATCACCATCCACTCTGTCATACCGGAACTGCTTGCGGGCGTCTGGATCGCTTCCCGTGAATCCCTGATTTGTGGGCCTGCGGATCGTATTGCGAGAGAAGTCGTTGCGGCGGCGGTGTCTCAACTCAACGCTTGCCCGTACTGCGTCGACGTCCACAGCATGATGTTGGGCGGCGCGGGGCGCCACGACCTTGCCGAGAGCGTTGCTTCAGGCCCGAACGCGAGAAACTTCGACCCGGCAGTGGCGGGATTGGTCGAATGGGCAGCCGCGACGCATTCGCCCGGTGCCCAGATCCTCTCGGCCCCACCGATCGCCGAGCCAGACCGGCCGCAGCTTTTTGGCACCGCAGTGATGTTTCACTATATCAACCGGATGGTGAACGTCTTCCTGGAGGCGTCACCGATGCCCGTCCGTATACCGAAAGCTCTCCAGCGCGCCTTCGGGGCGACGATGACCAGGAGGATTGTTTCCGTCGTTGGAACCCCCGGGGAGTCGCTGCACTTTCTTCCCGCGAGCCCCCTGCCCGCCGAGTTTCACTGGGCCAAGTCGAACCCGGCGGTCGAAGGCGGCTTGTCGCGCATGACGGCAGCCGTCGAACGTGCCGCCAAAACGGCACTGCCTGCCAACCTGCGAGAGCTGCTGCTGGAGCGAATGACACTCTGGCATGGCGAACACCTGGGACTCGGCCGCGGCTGGGTCGAAGAGGCCATTCAGCCCTTGCTTCCATCGGAGAGGGCCACGGCACGACTGACGTTGCTGACCGCCTTCGCGTCGCATCAAGTCGATGACAGTGTCATTCGTGCCTGTCGATCAGACGGTGTCAACGACGAGGTCCTGGTTGCGGCGGCTTCCTGGGCGGCCTTTTGCGCCGCCCGCAGGATCGGATCGTGGCTGACGACGCCCTAAGAATCACTCGCGCCCCGCACTACTTCATTAACCACCAAGGAAATCAACATGGCATTACCACGCATCCTCATCACTGGCGCGACGGGCAAGACGGGCGTTCAGGCCGCCCGGCAGTTGCTGGAAAAAGGCTTTCCGGTTCGCGCCCTGGTACACCGGACCGACGCACGTAGCGCGTCGCTGCAGTCGCTCGGCGCCGAGGTTCAGGTCGGTGACCTGCACGACATAGCCCACATGCGCCGGGCACTCAAGGATGTACAGCGGGCCTACTACTGCGCGCCGCTGCTTCGCAACGCCTTGGGCGCCAGCATGGTATTCGCCGTAGCCGCACAGGAGCAACACTTGGAATTGGTCGTGGCGCTCAGTCAGTGGCTGGCGGACCCGCGTCACACCTCTGTCCACAGCCGCGAAATCTGGCTCGCCGACAAGGCGCTTTCGTGGATGCCCGACGTCGACCTGGTCACCGTGAACCCGGGCTGGTTCGCCGACAACTACATGGCAGCCATGGAGCCGATCGCCCAGTTCGGAATGTTCCCGTTGCCGCTGGGCGAAGGATTGAATGCGCCGCCCTCGAACGAAGACATCGCCCGGGTGGCGGTGGCCGCTCTGACGCATCCAGCCCTCCACATCGGGAAGAACTATCGGCCCACCGGACCTGCTCTGTTATCCCCTCAGGACATCGCTGCAACTTTCGCCAAGGTGCTCGGGCGGCCGGTCAAGTATTTCGACGCACCGTCGGGAATGTTCACCAAGGTGGCACGGGCACTGGGTTTCCCGGACTTCACGGTGGCGCAGGTTTCTTGCTACCTGGAGGACTACAAGCGTGGGGCCTTCGCGCTCGGCGCGCCGACGCAAACGGTGTTCGAAGTCACCGGGCAACGCCCGGAAACATTCGAGGCCATTGTGCGGCGCTACGTGTCCGGGTCGCCGTTCGCACGTCGGAGCGCCGGGTCGATGCTGCGCGCCTTGAGCGGGACGTTGCGCATCATGTTCACACCGTCGCTGGACACTGCCGCCTATGCGCGCAATCACGACATCCCAAGGCTTCAAGACGCGCACCTCGCCGCCGATTCGGCCGATTGGCTGGCGTCCCACTCAGTACCGTCGGCCAGACCGCGTCAGATGCCAACGGCGATCCTCGCCACGTGAATCCCAAGAGTAATCGGCAATGACCCGCAATTTTCAACTACCAATGAATCGGAGAATATCCATGAAACCCAAAACCCGCCTGAGCCTTTACTATCTGGTCACGTATCTCTTCGTCACCGGTGCCGGCCTGCTTTTTGCGCCACGGCTGTCGCTAAAGCTGCTCTTCTCCAACGGCCACTATGACAACACGTTCGTGCAGTTCACCGGCACGTTCATGATTGCGCTCGGCATGCTGGTGGCTCAGATGATCCGCCACCGCGTGGACTTGCTTTACCCGACCACCTTGTTTGTCCGCGCGTTTTTCATTGTGGTTATCGTGGCACTCTATCTCCAGACGAGTGACCCGATGTTCCTGGTCGTGCTCGCCGTAGTGGCCTTCGGGGTCGCCTTGACGTCGACCGCGTTGCTGCTGGACCGGCGCGCCGTGGCAACGACATGAGCACCCTGTTTCTATTTTTTACCGCCGTGATGGTCATCATCATCGCGACCGGCATGATTCGTTACCTGCCCCACAACTTTCGGACGCCGGCCTTGATCGGCTTGGCTGCATGGATCGTCTATGGAGGCCTGCTGGGCTACGGTGGTGTGATCGGCAACTCTGCGTTGCTGCCGCCGGGCCTGTTTTATCTGCTCGCCCCGATCATCATGTTTGTTATGTTCATGGCCCGGTCGCGCACGGGTCTGACGGCGGCACTGAGTTTCCCGGTGTGGTTGCTGATGGGCATGGAGTCGTTTCGGTTTGTGGTCGAAATATTCCTGCATCAGCTATGGCGCGATGGGCAGCTCCCGAAAATGATGTCATTTCACGGCGCCAACTTCGACATCCTGATTGGCCTGTCAGCACCGATAGTGGCATGGCTATTTGCAACCAGGAAAATCTCCGGACGAACCGCGCTGCTGTGGAATGTGACCGGAATCGCCATGCTGGCCAACGTGGCTCTGCGGGGTGTTCTGACCGCGCCCGGGCCATTGAATTTGTTTGCGACAGAGGTTCCCAACGTGGCGATAGGAACCTTTCCTTTTTCCTACATCCCGGGTCTCATGGTGCCGCTGGCACTGGTACTGCATGTACTGGCCATTCGGGCATTGAGAAATCGCATGGCCTCGTCCTTGCCGATGCCAAAAACAACTGGAACAAGCTAACGCCAACGCCGGCGCTTAGCGCTTTACCCGTTTGTCGACGCCGCTGTTCATCCAGGATCTCGGCTTCAACAACTGATGAAAGCCCGGGACCATCGTGAAGAACCTCGACCTCGAACGTCGTGACAAATCAAGCACCACACTTGGGGCAGCAGGCTGACCGATGGAATAACAATCGGGAATGACTGTTTCCAGACCGGCTCTGGGTGCGATACTCGAACCCCGTGGTGAACTTTTCTGGATCGATCGTAATTTGATTTGGTCGTCAGCCATGCCAGCAGCCCCTATTCAAGCCAGCGCACGGCCCTCTGCGCAATATCTTGCCCTTTACCGCGCCACGGTGCAGCAGGCCGCGGGCGAGGGCGGCACGCTCATGAGCAAGATGATTGAGGCCGCCCGGCCGGCACTGCAAACCAGCAAGGCGGCGGCGCGCGACCTGCGGGAACGCGATGCCCTGGCGGAATCCGCCAAGCAGTTGCGCAACCGGGAATCGGACCTGTGCACGGCCTATCCCAAGGCCTTGCTGGCGGCGTTTTCAAATCCCCAGATAATCAGCACAGCGACCTCACTTTCCAACCTGGACGTGCACTTTGACCAACTTGAGCTGATGGACGAAGGCGAGATGATGGCCAGCGTACTGGTGGCTCGCACCCTGCAAGTGGCAACGCTGGCAGCGGAGGCCAGTCTGGCCGAGCTCAACACCTTGATTTGCGGCACGCTTGGGATGGCGACGGTGCGCCCTGAAAGCAACCCCCTGAGGACACAGGTGTATGTCAATGCCTTGAAAACGGTGATTGAAAAAACGCCGGTCTCTGCGACCACGCGGCTGGACTGGCTTGGTGCCATGGGCGTGGCCCTGGAACAGGAGTAGCACGCCCTGTATGCCAGCCTGTCAAACGGACTGAAGACACAGGGCGTGGTCGCTGCGGGTTAAGCGGTGAAGCAAATGCCGCAGGTTGCGGGTGTCGATCGCGGTGTAGCACAGGACCAGGGCAAGCATGAGGCAAACAAAATGAACGATGGCAGCAATCGCGGCGACGCCGGGAGTTCCAGGGCGGTCCGCCCTGCATCAGGGCATCTGCGCGCAAGGGATGAGACGCTGCTGACGCTGGACAAGCTGCGTCGTCTGTTGCAGGGCGAACTTAACCCGCAGGCAAAAGGCGCTCGGGCGCAGGATTTCGCGCAGCAGTTTGCTCGTGAGTTCGAGAGTGGCGCCGCGCAGGCAAGCGCACCAGAGTCGGACTTCGCCGCTACCGTACCGGCTGCCTTTGAAGCCCTGACCGAGATGAACCAGGTGGCGCGGGTCGTGCAAAACCTGGAGCTTCGACGCGGGCTCGCGCCGGCGAAGATCGTGGCTGGCGATGCCTCGGTTGACGCGGTGCGGCAGGCTTTGCGTCGCAATGCCAGCGGCGTCGCTCAGGCCCTGAGCCTGGAAGTGGTCACCCTGATGGTGGACAACATGGCAAGCGACCCGCGTTTGCTCCAGCCGGTGCAAGGCCTGCTGAGAAAGCTGGAGCCGGCACTGCTGCGTCTGGCCCTGGTTGATCCACGTTTTTTTACCGACAAGCAGCATCCTGCGCGCGTCCTGTTGCATGAAATAACCCACCAAAGTCTGGCCTATGCCTCGACGCTGACCTCGGGTTTCGCGGAATTCATGCAGTTGGTGGAACAGGCCACCGCGCCATTGATGAGTGCCGTCATCGAAAGTGGCGAGCCGTTTGAGCGCTTGCTGGAGAAATTGCGTGCCAGCTGGGTGCAGGCCGAAAAGCAAAAGGAACGCGATTCCAAAGACGCGGTTGAGATGCTGCGCCATGCCGAAGCGCGCAACTTGCTGGCCGAGAAAATTGCCCGTGAAATCGATGCCAACCCGAATGCCTCGTGCATGCCCCCGGTCGTCATTGAATTCCTGTGCGGTCCGTGGTCGCAGGTTGTGGCGCAGGCGCGCATCGTCGATGGAACCGGCTCGGCCGTAGCGAAGAAATATCAGGCTCTGATTTCAGCACTGCTGTGGAGCGCGCACCCCGATTTGGCGCAGAAAAATACCGCCAAACTCACCCGCCTGGTTCCGTTGCTGCTGGGCACGCTGCGGGAGGGGCTGGAAAGCATACGCTATCCAGCCACCAGAACCAGCGCTTTCTTCGAGTCCCTGATGGGCCTGCATCAGCTGGCCTTTCGTACCGCGAAGAAGCCGGCAGAAACCCCGGCGCCAGCACTGGTCGCCGCAGACAAGCGGCCGGCTCTGCAATGGGTTGAAAGCGGAGATCCATGGGTGGCACCCGAAGAAGCCAGGGCTTCCAGCCTGATGGAGCTGCCAGACGATTCGCAAGCCGCTTTGCCGTCTGCCGCACCGCTGGCAGTTGCATCACTGGAGACCTCCGAGGTCGCGCTGCCGGCGCTTGCTGACAGTTCCGACCTTCCTGCCAACGATTTGCCTCTGGGTTCGTGGGTCGAGTTGCAGGTTGACGAGCAATGGGTACGCACTCAGCTCATCTGGGCCAGTCCGCATGGCACCTTGTTCCTGTTTTCCAGTGTCTTGGGCGCTACCCAATCGATGACACGGCGCTCGCGCGACAAACTGCTGGCGACAGGCAAGCTTCGACGGGTGTCGGGTCGACCCGTGGTGGAAGGTGCGCTCGATGCCGTGGCCCATATTGCACTGCAGAATAGTGTCGACTCTACGCTGTGAGTGGCGCCGGCCTGTCACCCAGCGGGGTTGGGCTGACTATCGAATGCGCGGCGCGGCCAGCATCTGCTCGGGCAGCGTGAAATAGGAGGAAGTTGCACCCCGATTCGCGCGCGCCAGCGCCAGTTCGTGGCGCGAGACAGTGCGCAAGTGCACCTCGTCCGGTCCATCGAGAAGTTGCATGGCACGACCCCAGGTCCAAAAGTAAGCCAGTGGTGTGTCTGGCGACAGACCCATGGCGCCAAACACCTGCATGGCGCGGTTGACGACTCGCGTCTGTAGCCGCGCCGCGACGACCTTGATGGCCGACACATCGACCCGGCTTTGCGTCCGGTCTGGTTCCTGTGCTCTTGCCTCCTGATCCAGCCGCCAGGCCGCGCGCAGCACCAGCAGGCGGGCCTGATCGATCTCCAGACGCGACTCGGCAATCCATTCCTGCACATTGGCGAATTCGGACAGGTATTTGCCGAAAATGTGACGCTCCAGCGTGCGCTCGCACATCAGCGAGAGTGCCAGCTCACACTGGCCGATGGTGCGCATGCAGTGGTGGATGCGCCCTGGCCCCAGGCGCGCCTGCGCCATGGCAAAACCAGCGCCCTCCTGGCCCAACAGACTCGTCGCCGGCACCCTCACGTCCGAGAACACGATTTCACAATGCCCCTCGGGTGAGTGGTGCTGCATGATGGCAATGTTGCGCACCAGCGTGATGCCCGGCGTGTCTGTCGGCACCAGCAGCATGCTGTGACGCGCATGTTTGTCGGACCTCTCGTCACCGCTGCGGCACATCACGATCAACAATCTGCAATCCGGGTGGGCCGCCCCGGTGACAAACCATTTACGGCCATTGAGCACGATCTGCCCGCCCTCATGGCGCATGCAGGTCTGCAGGTTGGTCGGATCGGATGACGCCACGTCCGGCTCGGACATGGCAAACGCAGACCGGATTTCACCGTTGAGCAGGGGATCCAGCCACTGTCGGGTTTGCTCAGGCGTGGCGAACAAGTGCAACAGCTCCATGTTGCCGGTGTCGGGGGCGCTGCAGTTGAAGACCTCCGAGGCCCAGGGCAGGCGGCCCATGATTTCGGCCAGCGGCGCGTACGCCAGGTTACTCAAACGAACGCCCGGCTCATCGTCGCGCAGGCCGGGCAAGAAAAGATTCCACAGGCCTTCGGACTTGGCCAGGGCTTTCAGATCGCTCATGAAGGGCGGTGGAAAAACACCGTCAGCCACCGAGCGATGCCACGCGCAGTTATGCGGCAAAACGTAGCGATCGATAAAGACTTCCAGACGCTGACGCAAAGCCTGCACCTGCGCAGAATATTCAAATTCCATGGACTGCCTTTCCGTTATGGCGACGATTCAGTGTTGGAGCCCGATGCCCAAGGCGAAAACTGACGTCACCGGCGCAGAGTTTGCCAAGATTGATCGACTTTGGCTGTCACCTCGGCGCGCGTATCACTTCGCTCCCATGACCAGATTGGGCAAGCCGGTCGCGATGCCCGGGAACAGGCACAGCAAGAATACCGCCCCGAACATCAAGCCGACGAAGGGCATCACGCCCCAGATGACGTCCTTGAGTGGTATGTCGGGCGCCACATTCTTGATCACAAAGAGATTGAGTCCCACCGGAGGATGGATCAAGCCCATTTCCATCACAATGGTCATCACCACGCCAAACCAGATCAGATCAAATCCGGCGGCCTTGAGCGGGGGCAGGATGATGGGAGCCGTCATCAAGATGATGGACACCGGTGGCAGAAAGAAACCCAGCACGATCACCATCAGCAAAATCACACCCAGCAGGATCCACCGGGACAACTGCATGCCGACAATCCATTGCGCCGCACCCTGGCTGATGTGCAGGTGGCTCATGACGTAGCTGTACAGGAGCGACATGCCGATGATGAGCATCAGCATCGTCGATTCTTTCAATGTGGATGCCAGGATGGGGGCCAAATCCTTTGGCCTCCAGAGCCCGTAGACGACGGCTATCAGGCCCAGTGCCATCAGGCCGCCCAGCCCGGCTGTTTCCGAAGGTGTTGCGAAGCCACCATACAAGGCGATCATGACACCGATCAGCAGCACCACGAAAGGCAGTACACGCGGCAGCATCTCCACTTTCTGCGCCAGCGTGAAGTGTTCTTCGTCCAGGTAGGCGGATTTGATGCCGCCCTGCGCATAAATCGCCAGCGCTTGCTTGTATTCCTTGCGCGCCCGCACGACCGCATAGCCGGCGAACAGGCCCACAAGCAACAAGCCCGGACCGATGCCTGCCAGAAATAGACGTCCCAAGGACTGCTCGGCAGCCACGGCATACAAAATCATCACAATCGATGGCGGCAGCAAAATGCCCAAGGTGCCGCCTGCGGCAATGATGCCGGCGGCAAAGCCCGGCGAATAGCCTCGCTTGCGCATCTCGGGAATACCCGCCGAGCCTATGGCCGAGCAAGTGGCGGGCGACGAGCCGGCCATTGCGGCAAACAAGGCGCAGGCAAACACATTGGCAATTCCCAGCCCGCCCGGAACTTTGTGCAGCCAGGCGTGGATGGCGGAATAGAGATCCTGTCCGGCCCGTGACTTCCCGATCGCCGCGCCTTTCATAATGAACAGGGGGATGGACAGCAAGGTTATCGATGCCATCTCTTCGTAGACATTTTGAGTCACGGTATCCAGCGACGATGCTGGCATGAAAAAATACATGAAACTGACCGCCACGGTGCCAAGCGCAAAAGCGATCGGCATACCGGAAAACATGACCAGCAGGGTGGCAGCGCCATAGGACAGGCCGATGGATAGCTCATTCATTGCGCGTTCCTTCGGGCTTCTCCGCCAGAAATCTGGATCGCAGACTGGAGCAGCAACTGGACTGCCAGCAAGGTCATGCCGACAGCCATCAGCATGTAGGGAATCCACAGCGGCGGCGCAAAACTGCTGGAGGTGGTTTGCCCTTCCGACCACGCCTCGTGAAACAGCGTCCAGGATTTCCACGAAAAGAAGCTGCAGAACAGGGTTGACGCCATGTCCACAAAAATCTTCCTGGCCCGGTTGACGCCTGCAGGCAACAGCGTGGCCAAAGCCTCGATGCCCACGTGGCCACGCTGTGACTGCACATACGCCGCGCACATGAACATCGCGCCCACAAGCATGAAAACCGAGGCTTCATCCTGCCAGTCGGTGGCAATCTTCAGGAAGTAACGCGTCAGCACAGAATAGGTCAGAACCGCCGAGGTCAGCACCAGGGCCAGCATCGACAAGCGCAGCACCTGAAGGTTGATCCAGTTCAGACTTCGGGCCAGCTCGGCCAGAACTGAATTCCTGGCCAACGCGGGTACGGGTGCTTCTTCAGGTTCGAACTCGTAGCCCTGGCTCACAGTGTCTGCTCTGCCAGAGCCAGCAGCTTGGCGCAGCCTTCGCTTTTCGCGCCAAAGTCTTTCCAGGCGGTCTTGCGCGCAATATCCTGCCATTTCTTGATCGTGGCGGGAGACAGATCGACCACCTTGGCCCCGGCCTTTTGGTAAACCGCCGCGACGTCGATGTCGTCCTTCTTGGCCGCTTCCAGCGCAAATTTCTCCATCTCAGCCCCCACTGCCAGGATGGTCTCACGCTGTTCTTTGGGCAACTTGTCGAAAATTGCCTTGGACATCATCAAAGGCTCAAACATGAACCAGTAGGCACCCGTGCGCCCGGTGGTCAGGGATTTGGCCACTTCTTCCAGACGGAATGAAATAAAGGAAGTCGACGAGGTCATCGCCGCATCCATGGCCCCGGTTTGCATCGCCGCATAGATCTCATTCGACGGCAGGGTCACCACGGCCGCACCGGCGTCCTTGAGAATCATGTCCATCTCGCGCGAGCCGCCACGAATTTTCATGCCCTTGGCATCTTCCGGCTCCACCACAGGCTTGCCACGCGAGGCAACGCCGCCGGCCTGCCAGATCCAGCTGATCAGCACAATGCCCTTGTCCTGCAGGACACGATTCAATTCGATGCCGACCGGTTTGTTCTTCCAGCCGTAGGCTTGTTCGTAGGACACAACCAGTCCCGGCATCAGGCCGATGTTGGTTTCCGCCACTTCCCCGCCGGCATACGACAAGGGAATCAGCGCCATGTCGAGCGCGCCCTTGCGCATCGAAGAGAACTGCGCGTTGGTCTTCATCAGCGAAGAACCTGGATAAATCTCGAACTTCAACGCCCCTTTGCTGCGTTTTTCGACCTCAATGGCAAAATTGCGGACCAGTCGGTCGCGGAAGTCACCTTCCTTCAGAGTTCCTCCGGGAAATTGGTGCGAAATTTTCAGCGTTGCAGTTTGAGCAAATGCCGAGGCATAGGGCATGGCCGCGATTGGCAGGCTACCGAGGGCCTGAATAAGGTTACGTCTTTTCATCAGTTTGTCTCCAGTATTAGTGTTTGAAATGACCGCCAGCGCCTTTAGTATCGCTCTTTCGACCAACTGCGACCGACCGGGACCATCAATGTTCCGGCGTCCGTTGTAGCAGATAGTTCTTCAGCGTCACATTGCTGCGCGCGGCGTCAAACCCGGCCTTGATTGCTTCGTCAACGCTTTTGGCGGGTAGCGCCAGGCGAGTCGGGATGGCGTTGAGTTCGGCTTCCCGCGTGCTGCCCAGATCCGCAAAGGAGATCAGTCCGAAGTGAAATTGCAGGTCCTGGCAGTTCCAGCCTTCGGTCGATCCGCGCAGCCGGGCCACCTCGGGCAACGCCAGACCGCAGCGAAACTCGACCACGCTCGCCTGCCATTCATGCATCATCTTGCGGAAGGCGTCAAAGCCCACCCGCGCTGCGGAGTCAATCGCCGAGTCTGTAGCCGCCATGGCCGCGTCCAGGCCGGAAGGTCCGTCGGGCGTCAAGGCCCAATAACCACTGGGGCCGCGACCGGCATCAACCACCAAAAACAGCATGCGCTGGATCGTGACCGCGTCGCGCGCGGTCAATGGGCCATAAGGCGTGCGCGAGACCGCCCGCCCAATCAGGATGCTGGACAAACCGTAGTTGTCGGTGACACCGCCATCCACCAGTTTGACGTAACGCACCCGTGCCGGATCCCGATAGTCTGTCATTGCCTGAGCCGAGGCGTGCACGGTTCTGGAGACGGCCGGGTCGAAGCGGGCGCGTTCGACCCAGGCGTCGGCGGGCCGGGGACATTGCTCTGGATAGGTCCTGAGCACGATGGGTGCGAACACCAGGGGTACGGCCATCGAGGCCGACACTGCCTCGGCCACACTGAATTGCGCCAGGTCGCTGCACAAGGCGTGAAACAGCGGCGGGATGAACGGAAAAGGTGTGCGGTGGTACAGATCGCTGGCGTTGATCCAGATATCAGGTTTGCGCTGGGCGTAGATGTTGGCGAAGGTGGCTCCTTCAAACACATGCTGATCCAGCCAGTCACTCAGGTTGGCGCGGTCGTTCAAGCCACCGGCCAGCAGTCGGACGATATTCTCCGGCGCAAACACCGACAGGCGCATGTTTGCCTCCATGTCCTGCAACAGCACTTTGTCGCGAAAGCTGGTCAGAGTCTCCTTGCCATGAAGCCCGTAGTAGGCTGCGGTCAGGGACCCGCCGGAGACGCTGGAGATCAGGGTCAGGTCATCGAGTACATCTTCACCAGCTGTGCCGGGTGAATCCAGCGCCTTGAGCACGCCAAACGAGAATGCTGCCGCGCGCATGCCGCCACCCGAGAACGACAGCGCCAGCAGGTTCCTGCCGGCAATATCCCGGGCGGGTGAGACCACGGAGGCACCAGCGGTTGGCAATGCCACATTTCGGGGCAGGTTGTGCACTGAAGTTGCGCAGCCGGTGAATGCCAGCGCGCAGCTCAGAAGGATCCACCGCAACTCAATCATGAACGACGACCCAAAGGGAAAACGGCTTCACGCCTGGACCAGGGTGGTCACGCGTCTTCTCGTCCGTTCACGCAGCGAGCATTCCCGCAAGGTGTCGGCCAGAGATTCCAGATTCGGAATACCAAGAATCACGACGGTCGCAAAGCTGCTGTCTGAAGAGCGAAGGTGAAGCAGGCATTGACCCGCCAGACGCATTCCCAGCGGCTTGAGGACATCAAAGTGATCAATCCGGAACAGCTCGACACTTTCTTTCGACTTCGAGAGGATGCCGGTTTCGATTCTGACCCGCTGCGTGGTGATCTCGTAAGTGGTCGAGATGCTTCGAACCCAGTACACGAGGTAGGCGATGCCAAGCGTGAAGATGACAGCCAGCCATTGCCAGAAGCTGTAAACAGCCACCGGATGGCCAGTGAACAGGGATTTCTCGATTTCAGCCTCTTTCGCGGCCGAGTAGGCGGCCAGATCGGTATTGCAGAACCGGCACTTGGTCGCCACCGCCTTGATGCTTTCGCCGCATACCGGACATGCCTTTGTGTCGTCATTCATCTGCTCTGCCTCTTGGTTTGCCTGGGGTTCCAAGTAAACAATAATACCTTCAGGCCTCTCGACGATAGTGGAATTGGAAGCGGACAAGCTGTAAGGTTTGGACGCCCCACAGCGACTGACCTGTTTTAACCACCCCAAACCGGAACCCTCCTGCATGAAGCTTTCGACCCTCGCAGCGCTCGCACTCAGCCTGGCGCTGCCCACCTTGGCCAGCGCCGGCTGGTCAAAAATCCAGGCCGAGGCCAAAGGCCAGACGGTTTATTTCAATGCCTGGGGTGGCGGCGAGGCGAGCAACGCCTACATCGGCTGGGCGGCGAAAGAAGTGCAGGCCCGCTACGGCGTCGAAGTCCGGCATGTCAAGGTCACCGACACGGCCGAGATCGTCAAGCGGGTGCAGACCGAAATGACGGCCGGTCGACGTAGCGATGGCTCGGTCGACCTCATGTGGATCAACGGCGAAAACTTCCGCAATCTCAAGCAGGGCGGCCTGCTGTTTGGCCCCTGGGCCGAGGCGCTGCCGAATTGGAGCCTGGTGGATCTGGCCAAGCCGGTTCGCAGTGATTTTTCGGTCGCCACGGAAGGCTTCGAGGCACCCTGGGGCACGGCCCAGCTGACCTTCATCGCCGACCGTGCGAAAACGCCGCAGCCACCGCGCTCCGCCGCTGAGCTGCTGGCGTTTGCCAAAGCCAACCCGGGCCGCGTCAGCTATCCCAAGCTGCCCAATTTCCATGGCACAACCTTCGTCAAACAGATGCTGCTGGAACTGACGCCGAACCCCGCGGCTCTTCAGCGTGCGGTGAGCAGCGAAGCATTTGCCAGCGCGACCCAACCGCTGTGGACCTATCTGGATCAGTTGCACCCCTCCTTGTGGCGCAATGGCAAAACCTTCCCCAGCGGCGCGGCCGAAATGCACCGCATGCTGGCCGATGGCGAGCTCAGGTTGTCACTGACCTTCAACCCCAACGAGGCCGCCAACCTGATCGCCAGCAAACAGTTGCCGCCCACTGCGTACAGCTTCGGCTTGCAGGGCGGCACCATCGGCAACATTCATTTTGTCGCCATTCCGGCCAACGCCCATGCCAAGGCCGGCGCCCAGGTGTTTGCCAATTTCCTGTTGTCGGCCGAGGCCCAGGCGCGCAAAGCCGACATCGGCGTCTGGGGCGATGGCACGGTGCTGGACGTCGCCAAACTCCCCGCCGCATTGCAGGCCGTCATGCGCAAGACGGCGCCTGGCGCACTGTCTGAAGCCGTGCCCACGCTGGCCGAGCCGCACGCCAGCTGGGTGGAGGCACTGGAGGCCGAGTGGCTGAAACGTTACGGCTCGCATTAAGCCGCCCATGGCAACACCGGGCTGATGCCAGCGCAGGCAGCAACAGGCAATGGCTGGCGACGCTGCCGGTCGCGCTGATATTCGGACCCTTGTTGCCCGGACTGTATTGGGCGCTGGCGCCGGCCTTCGATTGGGGCGTCTGGCATTCCCTGTGGACCGATGCCCAGTGGCCGCAGGCCCTGCGGGCGACGCTGCTGTCTTCGACTCTGGGCACCGTGCTGGCGTGCGCACTGACCGCCACGCTGGCCACGCTGCGCTATCCCGGCACGCTTTGGCAGGCCGTGCAGCGGCGCCTGCCCTTGCTGTTATCGGTACCGCACGCGGCGTTTGCCGTGGGCTTTTTTTTCCTGCTGGCTCCGTCGGGCTGGCTGGCGCGCGTGCTGGCGCAGTGGCTGCACTGGAGCAGCCCGCCGGACTGGATCACGGTGCAAGACCCTTATGGCCTGAGCCTGGCACTGGCCTTGGCCACCAAGGAGAGCTGGTTCCTGCTGTGGGTGCTGGTCGCGCTGCTGGGTGAACAAGGCATTGCCCGCCAGATGGTGCTGGCGCGCTCCATGGGCTACGGCCGGGTGCAGGCATGGCGGCTGGTTTTGTGGCCGCAGTTGCTGCCCCGCCTGGCTTGGCCGATCACTGCCGTCTTTGCCTATGGTTTGTCGGTGGTCGACATGGCGATCATTCTGGGGCCTGGCACACCGCCTACGCTGGCGGTGCTGATCTGGCACTGGCTCATGGACCCCGATGCGGTGTTTCAGGCTCGCGGCAGTGCCGCCGCTATCGTGCTCCTGGCCCTGCTGCTGGTTTTTGCTGTTGCAGCGCGCTGGCTCTGGCAGCGCGGACAGATGCGGCGCCCTTACCCCAGCGGGCTGCGCCAGCCGACGCGTCGACGGCGCGGCTTGAGCATGCACGCTCCGCTGTTCCTGACCGGCTACGCGGTGCTGGCGGTGCTGCTGGTCTGGTCTTGCGCGGACGCCTGGTTTTTTCCCGCGCTGTGGCCCGACGCCGTTTCACTGGACGCCTGGCGCCAGGCTGACGGGTCTCCTTTCTGGACCACCTTCTGGCTGGCTGCCGCGAGCAGCCTGTTGTGCCTGCCGGCCGCACTGATCTGGCTCGAGTGGGGCCCGCAACGTTACAACGCTGCGCTGTACCTGCCGCTGATCGTGCCCGCCATGCCGCTGGTGGCGGCACAGTACGCCGCCTTGTTGCACCTGCAGCTGGACGGCAGCGCTGCCGGCCTGGTATGGAGCCACCTGCTGTGGGTATTGCCTTACATGACGCTCACCCTCATCGGCGCTTACCGTGCCTTCGATCCCCGACTGCTGACCAGCGCCCGCGCCCTGGGCTGCTCGCGTTTGCGCGCCTGCCTGGGCGTGAAATGGCCGATACTGCTTCGGCCCATCATGGCCGCCCTGGCCGTGGGTTTTGCGGTCAGTGTGGCGCAATACCTGCCCACCCTGTTTGCCGGCGGCGGCCGCTTCGTGACCGTCACCACCGAAGCCGTGGCATTGAGCGCCGGCGGCAACCGGAGGGTGCTGGCGGTGCAGGCACTGCTGCAGATCGCACTGCCGGTGGCGGCTTTTGGACTCGCCGCCCTGTTGCCCCATTGGCTGAGCCGGCATCGCAAGGGACTGCGCTGACATGTTGAAAATCAAGAACCTGAACCTCTCGCGTGGCGACAAAACGCTGCTGGCCGGTTTGCAGCTGGTTGTGGACAAGGGCGAGGTCATGACCGTCACCGGGGTTTCCGGTTCCGGAAAATCGACGCTGCTGAACTGGATGATCGGCGAGCTGGACCCGGCCTTCCAGGCGACCGGCGAGCTGTGGCTGAACGACAGCCGGCGCGACACGCTGGCGACCGAAGAGCGCCGCATCGGCATCCTGTTTCAGGACGACCTGCTCTTTCCCCACCTCAGCGTCGGGCGCAACCTGGCCTTTGCGCTGCCCGGCCGCGTCGCGGAGAAGCAGCGGCGGCGCGAACGCGCGGAGCAGACACTGGCCGACATTGGCCTGGACGGCTTTCACGACCGCGATCCGGCCACCTTGTCGGGCGGACAGCGCTCACGCGTCAGCCTGATGCGTGCCCTGCTGGCCGAGCCAGAAGCACTGCTGCTGGACGAGCCGTTTTCCAGACTCGACGCAACCTTGCGCACACAGTTTCGCAGCTTTGTCTTTGAGCAGATCGAGCGCCAGCGCATCCCCACCCTGCTGGTGACACACGATCCGGCCGATGTACCGCCTGGCGGCCGGGTCATGGCGATCAGCGATTGGCAACCCGACCATGTTTGATCGCGCATTGAACAGCGCCATGCAACGCCTATTGCGGCGCCTGGCCTGCGGCCTGGTGGCACTGGGTTTGCGCGCCGATCAGATGACCTGGGCCGGCTTCGCCATCGGCCTCACTGCTGTGCCCCTGATTGCTGTGGGGCATGCACGGTGGGCCATTCTCAGCATGGCTCTGAACCGCCTGGCCGATGGGCTGGACGGCGCCATGGCGCGGCTAAACCAGCCCACGGATCGCGGCGCGTTTTTGGACATTGCGCTGGACTTCCTGTTCTACGCCTCGATCCCGCTGGCCTTCGCGCTGGCCGACCCGGCGCGCAACGGATTGCCGTCGGCGCTGCTGATCTACAGCTTTGTCGGAACCGGATGCACTTTCCTGGCCTTCGCGGTGCTGGCGGCAAAGCGCGGCATGGCCAGCGCCGCCTATCCGGGCAAGGGCTTTTATTACCTGGGTGGCCTGACCGAAAGCACCGAAACCGTTGCCGTCTTTGTGCTCATGTGCGTGCAGCCGGCGTGGTTCGGTCCGCTGGCCTACGGCTTTGCCGGCCTGTGCGCACTGACCACCGTCACCCGTATCGTGGCGGGCATCAAGGTATTCAAGTCGGTGCCTTAGGCGGCGGCTTATGCGCCGCGCCTCCAGGCATGAAAACGCTCCAGCCAGGCCAATACTTTTTGCGGCGCGTGGGCGCGCTTCCAGGCCCCGGCAGCGTACTTGTTGGCCTCGGCCAGCGTCGGATAGGTGTGAACAGTGCCCAGTATCTTGTTCAGTCCCAAGCCATGCTTCATCGCCAGCACGAACTCGGCCAGCAGATCGCCGGCGTGCTCACCGACGATGGTCACACCCAGGATGCGGTCCTTGCCCGGTACTGTCAGCACCTTGACGAAGCCCTGTGTGGTGCCGTCGGCAATGGCGCGGTCCAGATCGTCGAGGCCATACTTTGTGACTTCATAGGCAATGCCTTTCTCCCCGGCTTCCTGTTCGTTGAGTCCGACGCGGGCCACCTCGGGCTCGATGAAGGTGGCCCATGGCACCACCGAATAGTCGACCTTGAGCTTCCTGAAACCACCAAAGAGCGCGTTGACCGCGGCGTACCAGGCCTGGTGCCCGGCCATGTGCGTGAACTGGTAGGGGCCGGCCACGTCACCGGCCGCGAAGATGTTGGGGTACAACGTCTCCAGGTAGTCGTTGACCGGCACGGTGCGCTGCGTTGGAATGCCCAGCTCTTCGAGCCCATAGCCCTGCAGCCGCGCGGCGCGGCCCACCGCGCACAGCAGCGCGTCGAACGCGATGCGCAGCTCGGCGCCTTCGTGTTCGACGACGATGAATTTTTCATCCCCTTCGCGCTCACAGCGCAAGGCCATGTGGGCGGTCAGCACGTCGACACCATCGCGGGCCAGCGCGTCGCGCGCCAGCTCGGAGACTTCCCCGCCCTCGCGCAGCAGGAGGCGCGGCGCCATCTCGATCAACGTCACCCTGGAGCCCAACCGGGCGAAACTCTGCGCCAGCTCGCAGCCGATCGGTCCTCCGCCCAGCACCACCAGGCGACGCGGCGGCGCGTCCAGTTTGGCGAACTCGTCCCACAAGGTGTCGCTGGTGACATAGCCCACGTCGTCGATTCCGGGCAACGCTGGCACGATGGGGCGGGCACCAGCAGCGATGACGATCGATCGGCTGCTCAGGCGTTGCGTGCTGCCGTCATGGAGTTTGACCTCCACCGTCCAGGGGTCGACGATGCGGGCATAGCCTTCAAGCACTTCCACGCCCAATCCGGTGTAGCGTGCCACGCTGTCATGCGGTGCCACCGTGCGTATCACCTCTTGCACCCGCGCCATGACCTTGCGAAAACTGAATTCAGGTTCCATAGCTGTCAAGCCATAGTGATCAGCGTTGCGCATCTGGTGGGCGACGCGGGCCGACTTGAGCAGCGCCTTGCTCGGAACGCAGCCGTAGTTCAGGCAATCGCCGCCCATCTTGTGCGCCTCGATCAGCGTCACCTTGGCCTTGACGGCGGCGCCGATATAGGCGGTGACCAAACCGGCGGCGCCGCCACCGATGACCACCAGATTGCGGTCAAAGCGCGCAGGACGTTGCCACCTGGCATAGACGCGGCGCGCCTGCAAAAACCGCATGAAGCGCTGGGCCGCCCAGGGAAAAATCCCCAGCAAGGAGAATGAAAACAGGAGGCCGGGCGACACGATGCCCGACAGGTCGGAGATCTTCGCCAGCTGGGTGCCGGCGTTGACGTAGACCAGGGTGGCGGGGAGCATCCCGAGCTGACTGACCGCGTAGTAGCTGCGGGTCCGGATCGGTGTCAGTCCCATCAGCAGGTTGACGAGAAAAAAGGGGAACAAGGGCACCAGTCGCAGTGTGAACAGATAGAGTGCGCCGTCCTTCGCGATGCCCTCGTTGATGGCTTTCAGCCGTTCGCCGAAGCGGGCTTGAATGGCGTCGCGCAACAGATAACGCGACGCCCAGAAAGCCAGCGTGGCGCCCATGCTCGACGCAAACGACACCAGCACCGTGCCCTCAATCAGGCCGAACAAGGCGCCGCCGGCCAGTGTCAGCAGTGCGGCGCCAGGCAGGGACAGCGCCGCGACCGCTCCATACAGCACAAAATAGACCAGACCGACCAGCAGCGGCGCCGCCGCCCGCTGCGCCTCGAATTGCGCCAGGCTGGCCTTGAGGCCCGTCAGGCTCAGGTAGTGGTTCAGATCCAGCGCAAAAAAACCAGCCAGCAACAGGACAAGAAAGAGAAGAATCAGTGGTTTTTTCATTGCTTGCCTGCATTCATTTTCGCGAGCCAGGCAACGAAGCGTCACCCTGTGTCTTTATAGTCGCAGTGAGCCGTTGATTCTTACACTGATCTCCAGTGAAACCCGGACAGATTGCCCAAGGAAAAGCACCTCGATCTACTGCGCCAACCGGATGCCCGAAAACTGCCAGCACGCAGTGGCTGGGAAAAAATTCCGGTATGTGGGTCGAGTATGCCCTGGGGGTGTCGCGCAGGAGCCGCCGCGTAACACGTATTGGTTGACCATGAATTTGCCGTTGTACTCGCCGACGGCACCCGCGTCAGCGCGAAAACCGGGATACGGCGCGTAGCTGGACGAGGTCCATTGCCAGGCCTCGTTGAAGAGTTGACTCAATCCTTCTCCATTGATAACCGCATGCTCCCACTCGCCTTCGGTCGGCAGTCGGGCATTGGCCCAGCGCGCATAAGCGTCGGCCTCGTAGTAGGAAATATGCACTGCGGGCAGATGCTGATCGAGCGCGACCAGACCGCCCAACGTGAACTCCTGCCAGCCGCCACCCGAATCTCGCCAGTACAGCGGATAGGCCCGTCCCTGCGACACGCGCCAGTCCCAGCCTTCAGCCAGCCAGAAAACCGGATCGGCATATCCACCTGCCGCGATGAAGGCCGCGTATTCGCCGTTGGTGACGAGTCGGGACGCCAGGCGATAAGGCTGCAGATACACCCGGTGGTGCGGCGTCTCGTTGTCAAAACAAAAGCCTTCCCCTGAGTGGCCGAGTTCTGTCACACCGCCCGCGAATTCGTGCCAAACCAAATGCGCCGTCGTCCCAGTCATCGGCAATTTTTCGCCATACGCGGGAGCCAGCGGATTGCGCGAAAATAAGTGCTTGATGTCGGTCAGCAGCAGTTCCTGATGCTGCTGTTCGTGCTGGAGGCCGAGTTCGACCAAGGTGGCCAGCGCCTTCTCCGACCCCGCAAGCAGTGCCTGCATGCGACTGTCGACGTCGGCGCGGTAAGCGAGAACCCGGTCCAGGCCGGGGCGCGTCAGCAGTCCTCGCTGCGGACGTGGGTGCTTGTCGCCGACGGCGTTGTAATAGGAATTGAACAGCACCCGAAACGCGAGATCGAAAGGTTTGAAATCGGGCTCCCAGCGCTCCAGCACGAAGGTCTCGAAAAACCAGGTGGTATGCGCCAAATGCCATTTGGTCGGGCTGGCGTCGGGCATGGACTGCACGCAACAGTCCTCGGTCGACAGCGGGGACGCCAGCGCCAGGGTGCGCTGGCGCACCGCACGGTAGCTCTGAGCAAGTGCGGACAGGTTCATCTGGGGTGCTCCACAACGGCTTGCTTCAGGGACGGGCAAGAATGACGGCAAACCAGCCACGCTCGTCGGTCCAGACCTGGGTCCGGAGAAATCCTGAGCGATTCAGCAGTGCAACGAAATCCTCGACCCGGTATTTATAGCTGCTTTCTGTATGGATGCGCTCACCGCGTGCAAAGCTGCGAGCACCGCCGGGCCAGCGCACCACGGTGTCGATGGCGGCCACCAGATGCATTTCGATGCGGGATTCGGCCGTGTTGAAGAAAGCCAAGTGCCGCCATTGTTGTACATCAAAGTCGCCGCCAATCAATCGGTTGACATGGTTGAGTATATTGAGGTTGAAGTCTGCGGTGATGCCGGCGCCGTCGTTGTAGGCAGCGTCCAGCACCGCCAGATCCTTCACAAGGTCGACCCCAATCAGCAGTGCGCCGTCGTTGCCCAGCAAGCCACGGGTGCGCGACAGCAGCGCTTGCGCCTGCGCCGGATCAAAATTGCCGATCGACGAGCCGGGGTAATACACCAGCCGCCGCTGCCGCGGCAGGTCCGCCGGCAGCGCGATCTCGGTGCTCAGGTCGGCGGCCACGGCGCGGATATCGATGGCCGGCAAGGCTGCTCGCAGCTCTTTCACCGCTTCATGCAGAAATTCTTCCGAAATGTCGACGGCGACGTAACAGGCGGGCGCTATCAGTTCGCAAAGGATTTTCGCTTTTTCGCAATTGCCTGCGCCCAGTTCAATCAGCGTGCAACCGGTGCCTACGTTCGCAGCGATGTCGGCGGCATGCGTCGCCATGATTTCCTGTTCGATGCGCGTCGGGTAATACTCGGCCAGACGGGTAATCTCCTCGAACAAGGCAGAGCCCCTAGTGTCGTAGAAATACTTGGGCGAGATCGCCGACTGAATTTTATTCAGGCCTTCGACAATTTCCAGTTTGCTGGACAAGGGGGAATCACTCATGTCGCCTTCGGGTAGTTTTTTCGCGCAGGGTAACAAATTCCTCTGCCGAAGTCGGGTGTAGGGCTACTGTGGCATCGAAGTCAGCCTTCGTCGCTCCCATGCGGATTGCTATGGCCAGACCTTGAATGATTTCCGGGGCGTCCGCGCCCACCATGTGAGCGCCCAGTACGCGCTGACTGGCTCTGTCCACAATCAGTTTGATCAGGGTCCGTTCGTTTCGTCCTGACAAGGCGTGGCGCAGCGGCGTGAAGCTCGCGCGATAAATATCAATTTCAGCGTGCCGCGTCAAGGCTTCGGTTTCGCTCAGTCCCACTGTCCCTATCGGTGGCTGGCTGAAAACGGCAGAAGGCACCACCGCAAGATCGGCTGCGGTCCGCGTCGGTCCGAACAAGGTATTCGCCACGGCGGCCCCCTCGCGGATCGCCACCGGTGTCAGCGCAATCCGATTGGTGACATCGCCAACCGCGTGGATACCGGGAATGCTGGTCTGTCCAAATTGATCAACCTGGACGGCACCGGCCTCATCCAATTTGACGCCCACTCTGGCAAGCCCCAAACCCTCAATGTTGGGAACGCGACCGGTCGCATACAGCACCGCATCGAAAGGTTCACTCTCCTGCCTTTCTCCAGCGATATCGGCCTTCAGCGAACCATCAGCTGTGCGCTCTATTCGTCTGACCTCGCTGCGCAGCTGGATGCGAATTCCATTTTTGACCATTTCGTCGTGCAGATGCTGGCGCAGGTCTTCGTCGAAGCCGCGCAATATCTGCTCACCCCGGTACGATAGCGTGGCCTCCGTGCCCAAGCCATTCAATATGCCGGCGAATTCGGCCGCGATATAGCCGCCACCCACGATCAACACGCGTTTGGGCAATTGCGGCAAGTCGAAGACTTCGTTCGACGTGATTGCATGCTCAATGCCCGGAATCGATGGCAGAAAGGGTTTCCCACCAGTGGCGATCAGGATGTGCTGCGCGCTGAAGCGTTGGCCATTCACCTCGACAGTGTGGGCGTCATGGAGCTGCACCTCACCTTGCAGCACTTTGACACCTGAGCGGCGCAGATTGTCCTCGTAGACCGCGCTCAGGCGGGCAATTTCATGGTTCTTTGCCGCGATCAAGGCGGGCCAGGAAAATACCGCCGGCGGCACCGTCCAGCCAAAACTTTTGGCGTCGGCAAAGTCCTCCGAAAAATGTGCGGCGTAAACCAGTAGTTTCTTTGGTATACAGCCGCGATTCACGCAAGTTCCGCCATAGCGATAGGCCTCTGCAATCGCTACCCGGGCGCCATGACCGGCCGCCACTCGGGCGGCGCGCACCCCGCCCGAGCCACCGCCAATGACGAAGAACTGGTAGTCGAATGCAGACATTTTCACTTCCTCTCGAATGGGATACTGCCGTGCCTGATTTCAATTCTGGAATGGTATTGTGGCGCTTGCATGACCGACAACATCAACCTTGCCGTCATCGCTGCCGTGGCCGGAATCCGATTTCAACTTCTTTGCGCAAGATAGTCCTCGACAATATTGAAGAACTCGACGGGTGTCTCCAACATCGGATAGTGACCCGCGCCATCGATGACTTTCATCTGAACATTCTTGAGTTGTCTCAAATAGGTTTCCTCCATGGCCTTAGGCCCCAGTGCGCCGTCGTGCGCGCCCGCGATGACGAGTACCGGTGTCGCAATGGTGTTGACTTCTTTTGCAAAATTTGTGCGTGTCCAGGCTTCGAGATAGCCTAGAAATGCATCGCGCGTGGTGGCACGTCTGGCAGCTTGAGTCAACCCCTCCAGAAAGTTCTTCGCCTGACGCTTGCCGGTCAGGATGTTGAATATTTCGGTCAGGGCCGCATCGTCGTCGGCCGCGGACTGAAAAAATGCACGCGTCCCCTCGTCCATTGCAAAACCAGAAGCCGCAACCGGCGCGGCTGCGATGCCCGACAACAGTCTGGCCGGCGCTTTCAGAGCCATTTTTTGCAGCACCATGCCACCCATCGAGTGGCCCAGAACGTGGAACTCGGTCCAACCCAGGTCGTTGGCGAACGCCAGTGCATCGTCCGCAATTTCGTCAATCGTGTAATCTCCGCGAAGATTTCGCGACCGCCCGTAGCCGCGAAAATCCATTTGAGCGACGCTGTAGCGAGCCTGCTCGAACAAGGGTGCGACAAAGTCATAAACCCCCTTGTCGCTAAGCCACCCATGCAAAACGAGCAGCCGTGCCGAGCCATAGCCGGAAACGTGGCATCCAATAGTCATCCTGATTCTCCTCTTTCTTGTATGTAAATCGCCCCGCCCGCGCGCTGGCGGGCGAAAGGCCAAGCCGCCATGATTGGGGTCGAGCCCGATCGTCGGCTGTCAGTCGACCTTGTAGGCCGCGAACACCGCATCCACTGGCGTGGCAAGTGCATGATTGGTGTAGTTGCTCAACGTCTTCACGGCAATCGCCAGCACGATGTAGAGCACGTCTTTTTCCTGGAATCCAGCATCCAGGAAGGTCTTCACCGTGGCGGCACTGGGACGCCCCTGGGTGCTGACCATCTCCGCAGTCAATGTATACAAGGCGGAGAGCCGGGTGCACGGAATCGGCTGATGGGCGCGGATGGCCTGCAAGACATCGGCGGGCACGCCGGATTTCTTGTCAGCCATCATGCTGTGCGCTGCGGTGCAGTAGTTGCAGCCATTTACTTGACTCACCGCCAGGAATACGACTTCCTGTTCCGACGGTTTCAGGCCCGACTCGGATCGGAACAAGGCATAGCCATGGAGATAGGTGCTGAGCACGGCCGGCGCATTGGCCATGTTGGCGTACATGTTGGGCAGGAAGCCAACTTGCTTGACGGCTCGGTCGAGGATCTCTTTTTGCGCCCCCTCCGCCGTGACGGGGTCGATGGGGTGCAGGGTGTGGAGAATAGCGTGGGCAGACATTATGGGTTCCTAAAAATCAGGGTTTCGAGATGGCCGGCGGGTTGTTTCCGTGAGGAAGCCGACACAAACCTGATGGTAGGAATCAATCTGGTCGCGGTGTATACCGCACGTCTCACATTGATGTCTGCGCGTCCCCTTGTCCTTTGAGCCACTCAGTTGGAGAGCATCCCAACTTTCTGACAAAAGCCCGCGTCAGGGCGCTGGCGCTGCCATAGCCGACATCGTCAGCGACATGCTTCAACGGCCGGCCCCGTTTCAACAAATCCTGCGCCGTCATAATGCGCCATGAAGCAAGATAGTCAGCCGGAGTTTCTCCGGTGACCTCACGAAATCTGAGCGCAAAACGCGCCCTCGACATGCCCGCCAAAGCCGCCATGCCTGCCAGGTCCCGCTCCCGTGCCGGATCGTTGTGAATGTCGGCCAGCGTCTTGGACAGGCGCTTGTCAGCGAGCCCCGCCAAAGTGCCGCCTTGCGTCAAACCGTGATCCATGCAATGGCGCAGCAGGCGAATCATCAACACCTCGCACAAGCGATCCAGAACGGCTTGGCGACCACAGTGGTCAGAAAATGCCTCTTCAAACATCAGTGCCAGCAACTCTTCGACTTTCGGAAGTTCGGCAAGCCTGACCAGCACGACATTCGGTAGCGAATCGTTGATGGGGTTTCTTCCGCCTCCACCAAACCGGACAGTGGCGCAGACCACGTCCGCGCCCGCCCGTTCGTCAGTGATCAAGCGATGACGGTCAGGACGCGGCAGAAACAAAATACTGGGTTCGGTGATGGTGATGACGCCGTTGCGCTCCCCTAACACTTGAACCGGTCCGTGCTTGACCAAATGGATGTGCCCGCGCAAGGCGTCAGCGGCGTAATCGTGCACACCGCAGATATTTCCGGTATAGAAAACTCCCGCGTGCAGGGAGAAGTGCGCCAGCAGGTTCGTCAGTGTGTCCATCTCAAAATCAATACATTTGGTGATCCAAATGATACTTTGTAGACGGTGCCCTATCATCCTGCGTATGTCTATCACCCACCTGCTCTACCTGCACGGCTTCCGCTCCTCGCCTTTGTCGTTGAAGGCCCGCACCATGGCCAAACACCTGGCAACAAGGCACCCCGATGTGCACTGGTGGTGCCCGCAACTACCACCTTCTCCACGTGAGGCCTTTGTGCTATTGATGCAAGGTATCGCGGACTGGCCGCGCGCGTCGATGGCGGTGGTCGGCTCCTCACTTGGCGGGTTTTACGCCACCGCGGTTGCCGAAAGAACCGGTTGCAAGGCTGTGCTCCTCAACCCTGCGGTGGATCCGGGACGCGATCTGGCCAAGTACATTGGCGAGCAATCCAGTTGGCACGACCCGCAGGAGCGCTTCTTCTTCCGCAGTGAGTATGTGCAGGAATTGCGCGACCTGACGTGCGCAGGTTTGGCGCAACCCGAGAACTACCTGGCCGTGATTGCCAAAGGCGATGAGTTGCTGGACTGGCGCGAGATGCATAAACGCTATGCGGGCGCCCACATTCGCCTGCTTGAAGGCGGCGATCACGCTCTCAGTGACTTTGACGTGCACCTGCCTGCGGTGCTGGCGTTTTTCGGCCTGAAATAGTCACAACGAAGCATTGACCATCCGCTCGTCGAAATTCCATGATCGGTTTCACGCGCGATTTCCAGTGGCTAAATGAGGCCAATATTCCGCGACCTGGTTCCGGGAAAAATGCGATCGATTTGTCCTGCGTTCAGACCCGCCGCGAACGCTTGCGCCCAATATCCAATACACATTCCATGTCCATGATCGGTGCCACGGTTGCCGTTCTCGCGCAAGGTGCGACAGAATTCTCTGATGACGACCGTCACGGTGTCGTGCTATTCCGATCCCATTTCCTGGGTGAGTGCGGCCGACAGACAATCAACTCATACAATGCTTCATCCAATAGAAGGAGAGAAACCATGACCATACTTGTCGCTTATGCACCACGTCCGGAAGGACAGGCCGCTCTGGAAAAAGGTATAGAAATTGCCAAACGCCGTCAGGAACGTTTGGTGGTGGTAAACGCCAGTCCTGGCGGCAGACAAGAAGATCCGTCAATGGCGGATGTTCAAGATGTCGAGCGAGTAGAGAAGATGTTGGCGGATTCAGGTCTTGACGCCGAATTCAAGCAGTTCGTTCGAGGCAAAAGCGCTGTCTCTGAAATTGAGGCGCTGGTCGAGTCCCTAAAAGTCTCGGTGCTTATCATCGGTCTGAGGAAACGCACTGCGGTGGGAAAACTCATTCTGGGCAGCGTCGCCCAGGAGATTCTGCTCTCTGTTTCGTGTCCGGTATTGGCGGTAAAAGCCGACTAATTTCGAGCAGTTGGAAGCGCTCCTCTGCGGAAGAATTGGCGCGACATTGATGACTCTGCGGTGTGCGTCAACTGGGTCCGATGACCCTAATGTGCGTTGCCTTGAGCCTGTTTGCGCCCGACTTTACGCAGCCTCCCTGGCAAGGATCTTCAGGGCGGCTTTGTCGACTTTGCCTATGGGCAGCATCGGCAGGGCGTCGACGATTACGATCCGTTTTGGAATCTTGTAGTTGGCCAATCGCTCACGGCAATATTGAACAAGGGTTTTCACATCACTAGCGCCCGAATTCAATGCGACAAAGGCAACGCCAACCTCCCCATACAAGGGATCAGGCACATCGACCACCGCAACCTGGCGAACCTCTGGATGGTTTTCAATCGCCTGCTCCACCTCGCGGGGATAGACGTTGTAGCCACCGGACTTGAACATCTCCTTGCAACGTCCGGCAATACGCCAGGACCCATCCGCGTTTTCCACTGCCAGATCGCCGGTCTTGAACCATCCGTCGGTGCTGAAAGCTCCGGCATTGGCCTGTACATCGCGATAGCCGTCAAACATCCACGGATCCATGATCTGCACCTCACCCACTTCACCCGGCGCCTGTAAGGCCTCGGTGTCGGGGTCGACAATGCGCAGCCTGCGATCCGGGTCCGGCCAGCCGACACTCTGGTTCAGCGCCGCCCGGTCAAGCGTCAATTCTGACAGCGTGATCGCGCCCACGCTTTCGGTCATTGAATAATCGACTGCCAGCTTGCCGGCGACGCTGGCCAATTTCGCTATCAGTGCCTCCGACGCCCGGCCGCCGCTCCAGATCGCTGCCTGCAGATGCGACCAATCCGTGGCGGCGGCCTGCGGGGCATCCAGGCACATTTGAAACATGGCCGGCGCCTGATACCAATAAGTAAGTCGATGCCGCTCTATCGCCTCCAGCGTGCCGCTGGCACTGAATTTTTCCAGGAAGACCTGCGCCCCGCCGCTCACCAGGCAGGTGCAGACAATATCTCCCAGGCAACCAATGTGGTTGATCGGCAGGTTATTGATGGTGCGAAACGGCTCGACCTTCCATACCCGCGAGCGGACACGGGCGCCTTTGATCAAGGCGCGATGCGATAAACACGCCGCCTTGGGCTTGCCGGTGGAGCCCGAGGTATAGACCAAGGCCGCGATGGCGTTTCGCGGCTGCCTTGCTGCTTGCGGGTCCGGTTGGCGATTGGCGTCAAACGAAGGCACTGCAAAGACTGCAAAGTCAGATGGCGTCTCCGCATGGCCGAGCCAGAAAAACTGGCTTCCGATCAACTCCGGCAAAGCGGCAACGGCAGCCATGTCTGCGCCGTAGTGACGCTCGGACAGGGTTTGCCGGGAAAGGATCAGCCTGGGCCTGGCATCGCAAAGGACATCGGCCAGTTCATGCCGTGTGTACTTGGGATTGAGGCCGAGCCAGCTTGCCCCGACTCGGTGCGCGGCAAGAAACAGGACCAGGAAATCAATCGAGGGCGGCGCCAATACGGCAATCACATCGCCGTCTTTGACGCCCCCGGCTTTCAGGCCGCCGGCCGCGGCGTCAACCCGCTGCGCCAGGGCGGCATAGCTGAGGCATAGGTCCGCCCCGATGGCGGCATCGGCGTCGGGCGTCCTGGCAGCCCAATAGCTCAGGTAATGCTCGATCCGGTCCAGCGCCGGTTCTGTTCCCTGTGTGTATTTGGCCAATGGGTTGGGGGGTCTTGTCACGGGATTTCCTGGGGTGCTGCCGGAGCCGCTCCGATCCTGCGGGCATCCGCTTCGATATAGACCCGCATTTCCGGTAGCACCAGGTCCGCCACCGCCACCACCGAGCAAGCCGGTCTGATTTGGGCAAAGGTTTCCCGGTGCGCTCTGGCGACCGGATCGAGATCCTGAAAGGAACGCAAATAGATACGGGTGCGGACTATGTCACCGGCGCAGAAATCGGCCTTGGCCAGGGCCTGCGTGATGTTTCTGATGCATTGGCAGGCCTGCGCGTAGGCATCGGCCACGCCGACGATGACACCTTGCGAATCCAGCGGCGCACAGGCGGAAACCCAGGCCTCGTTGCCGATACAGACAACGCGGGAGAAGGCCAGCATGTCGTCGTAGGGCGTGAACGCCTTGACGCATATTTTGCCGGTGGCGACGCTGGAGCCCAGTCCGCCCGCCAAGGTCGAAGTTCTGGAGATGATCACTTATTTGCGCACCATCATGATCAGCCAGTCGGCCAGCAACGCGGGCTTGGCCTGGCCCTTGATCTCGACCGTCGTGGCCAGCGTGTTCAAGGTTGTCTTGTCGTTCTTCCGGGTTAGCTTTTTGAGCACGAAGGTGGCCCGGATTTCGCTGCCCACCAGCACCGGGTTGACCAGCCGGACCCGGTCGAAGCCGTAATTCAGTGCGTAGGCCTGGTTGTCCGGGCGCGGTATGGCCTCGTTCAGCAGATAGGTGAGCATGGACAGCGTTTGAAAGCCGAACATGATCGGTTGCCCAAACGGGCTGTTCTGCCGGCACCACGCCGGGTCCACGTGCATGTGGTCCCAGTCCTTGGTGTTGCGGGCAAAGCCGTCGATGCGTTCCTGGTCGACCTGGAACCAGGGCGATTGCCCCACCACCTTTCCCACCAGATCTTGCGGACGCTCGGTGACAAACAAGGACAAGGCCGGTTTCAGAGCTTCAGTCATTTTGTCGGGCGTGCCATCTGGCAGGAAGTGGGTTGCGCGGCGACGTAAGACTCCATCACGCTGTCCGGGGCAAAGCCAAAACCGGTGCCCTCGACGTCATATTTGACTTTCTTCCCGTCGACCTTGGCGAAGGTGGTGACCATGATCGCCTGTTGCAGTTGATGGTCGCCGCGGCGCATTTCTTCTTCCCCTGACACGCCTTTGATTTTCAGGCCCTCCATTGCCTGGGCCACGGCAAAAGGCTCGACCGACCGGGCTTTGGTCACGGCGGCACTCAGGAAGGCCATCGTCGAATAGACCGACGCGCGGGCAAAATCTTCTTTGTATTTCGCCTTGAAGCCGGCAGCGACCGGCTCGATGGTGCTTTTGTCCGAATTGCGTGACCAGTTGCTCACGTTGTGCACCCGCCCCTCTCCGGCGGCACCAAAAGCGGCGGGGCTGCCGACCAGGTCGCCGTAAAAGGTATAGAAGTTCGCTTTCAGGTTGGCGTCCTTGGCGGCCTTGATCAACAGAACCAGGTCGTTGCCCCAATTCTGCGTGATCACGGTATCGGCGCCGGAGCTGACGATTTTTGCCACATAGGGCGAGAAATCCTTCACCTGACCCAGCGGGTGCAAGTCGTCACCGACGATCTTCAGGTCCTGCCGTTTGCGGGTCAGCATGTCCCTGACGTAGCGTGCCGACTGCTGGCCGGCCGAATAGTTCTGATGGATCAGGTAGACTTTCTTGATCTCCTTGTCCTTGGCCAGGTAAGTGGTCAGCGCCTCCACCTTCATCGGCACATTGGCATCGAACGAGAAATGCCAATAGCTGCATTTTTCATTGGTTAGCGTGGGATCGACCGCGCCGTAGTTCAGAAACAGCACCGAGCGATCGGGCTCGCGCTCGTTATGCTTGTTGACGGCATCGATCAAGGCCAGCGCCGCACCCGAACCCGAGGCGCCCAGGGTAACGTAACGGATGCCTTTGTCGATCGCGCTCTTGAGCACCGTCAGCGTTTCCTGCGGCGTGCCCTTGGAGTCGAACGGCACCACCTCGAACTTGACATTGGGACCGGCCGCCTTGGCCGCATTCATCTGTTCGACCACGTACTCAAAATGCTTGAGCTGATTGGCACCGACATTGGCAAAGGCGCCCGACAGCGGATCGATATAGCCGATACGCACCGTTTGCGCCAGCGTCGGCGTGACGTAAAGCACCGTCGCGAGCCCCACCGAGATCATGGTTGCGCTCAATTTCCTGATTCTTGTCTGCATGTCTGTCTCCTTAGAAAATTTGTCAAACCATTGCCTTGCGACCATCCCGGGCAAGCCTTAAAGCGACCGGAAATAGGCGGCCCCAGCAGGCGCGCGGTGCGCGGTGCCATAGGTCTCGGGACTGGGGTAGTACTCGGCGTTGAGCTGCACCTGGGAGGCCACCGCCTCGCCCGCTTCCTGTGCAATCAGCGCCAGCGTGGCATCGATGCCGGCCGAGACACCGGCCGAGGACCAGACCTTGCCGTCCTGCACAAAGCGTTGCTCCAGCACCTCAATCCCGGCTTGGCGCAGCATGCCAATCACCTTCCAGTTGGTGGCCGCCTTGCGTCCGCGCAGCAGACCGGCCGCCAGCAGAATGAAGCTGCCCGAGCAGACCGACAGCGTCGCCCGCGCGGTCTGCGAGCGCTGTTGCACGAACTCCGTCAGCAGCGGGTTCTTCATCTCTTCAAACGCCGCATAGCCGCCCGGCACCAGCAGGTACTCCAGGGCGCCGCAGTTGGCGAAGGTCTGATCCGGCAGCACCCGCATGCAGTGCGCGCAGGTGACCGGCGCGTCGGACTGCGCCAGCAGCACCGGCTTCGGGCCGCCGCAATACTTGTGCCACATGCCCGCCATTTCCCAGGGGCCCTGGAAATCAAGCTCCTCGACACCGGGATAGATCAAAACGCCAAACACATTGGGCTCCCGTGGGTCAGACAAAGGTCAGCAGACGGCGCGGATTGTCGACCAGGATGGCGTCGATCTCGGCGGCGGAAAAGCCGCGGCTCGCCATCAACGGCATCACGTTGCTGAAAATGTGCGCGTAACCATGGCCGCCAAAACTAGTCAAGCGCGTGCGGTAGCAAATGTCGTGACTGATCAGAATGCGCTCCAGATGACCGTGCGCTATCAGTTGACGGATCATTTTCAGCCGAACGGCGTCGTTGGGCAGGTCGATGTCGGCCAGCGCGTAATAGGATTGCTCGATGCCGAACAGGTCGAATTCGATCACCACACCGGCGTCGGCCAGACGCAGCAGGCGCTCCTCGTCGAAGATGGTGCGGTCGATGTGGCTGATGATGACGCGCGACGGATCGGCCCCCAGCGCGCGCACGAAAGTCGCCACTTCCTGCGGCTGGTCCGGGTGCCGCCCGGGATGCACGTTGAGCGCCGCGCCGGTCTCCGCCATCGCCAGCACCGCGCCGGCCATGACGCGCTTTTCCAGATCGGTCCAGGGCGTCTGGCAGCCGATCTCGCCGATGATGCCGGCGCGCACGTCGGTGTTCCAGGCGCCGACCTGAATCTGGTCGATCATCTCGCCGGCAAAGCTGTCGACGCCGCGCTCATGGTTGGCCGCCGGCTGGTATTCGTGCACATAGTGGCCGCAACCCATCACCACCTGCACGCCGGCGTCGCGCGCCAGCGCCACCAGCCCGTGCGGCCGCGGATCGAGCCCGCCGGAAGACAGCTCCACCACCGTGCGGCCGCCGGCCGCCGCCATCAGGCGCAGCTCTTCGGTGGCACAGGCCTCGTCGCTCAGCCGGTAGTTGCCATAGGCCTTGCGGCGCCCGTAGTTGATGGCAAAACAATTGCACAAGCTGATTTCCGGCCCCTGGTCGGGATCGGCGCGCATGCCGGGCGTGCGGATGTCCCACAACAGGTGTTCATGCATCAGGGTCGGCCCCAGTTCCGCCGGGTCCAGCAAGCCCAGCACGGTCTGCGCCCGTCCCCGCATCTCGGCACGTGTCAGCCGCGTCATGGCGCCGTCCCCCCGGCTGGCGCAGCGAACGGATGGGTCCCGCAGCGCTGCGATGCGGTGTCGGCAGGGGTTGGAAAGTCAATGATCATCGGTGCAAGCAATTGGTTTCTGACGTATGTGTCAATAAATAATAACACATATGTCAGCTTTGGCAAGTACCCCATTCCTACCACCCATTTTCACGATCCTTGAACTTGCGTCGGTACCGGCCAGAGCGAGCCAGGTCGATGCAGATTGCCTTCGCAAGTCAAGAACTGAGGCCCGGGCGTTTGGGGGTCGAGGGCGCCGGGGTGAGTGACTCCGCGAATGTCACCCGGCCTGCGGCCTCCTTCTTTATTTCGCTACGCCACTCACCCCAGCGCCCTCGGCAGCGGCATCGGTGGTTTGCGCGGGCCGAACAGCCACCATGGAACAGGCTGGTGGGGCGCTCAGTGCAGCGGCATAAAGGAGGACGCCGAAGGCGGGGGGACAGCCGCAGCGCTGAGTGCCCCACCAGCCTGATCCACCCGCCATGCCGGACAGAGCTTGGCATGTCATCAATTCGAGGAAGAACCATGGTGACCCTGAGTCACTGACACAGCGCAAGGAGTCCAGCGTTGCGCGGCTTGCGTTGCCAGTGCCAGAAAAGGTGCCAGCATTTCACGCATCGCGTCCGTCGTCGCCTGTCCCGCGCGCGCCGGCGAGCCCGCATCGAAGGGTGGGGCGGGGTCGTACTCGGCCACCAGTTGGACCTTGCGTGCGTGCTCGGTACCCGCGATCGTCGCCACCAGCGTCAAGGCGAAATCGAGACCGGCGGTGACACCGGCGCCTGTAAGCACGTTGCCGTCCTGGACCACCCGCTCATCAACCGGTGTGGCACCAAACCGGGCGAGCAGATCCCGCGCCACCCAGTGCGAAGTGGCGCGACGCCCTTGCAACAGCCCGGCAGCACCCAGAATCAGCGATCCGGTGCAGACGCTGGTTACCCAACGGGCCTGCTGGCCGCGCGAGCGCATGAAGGCAAGGGTCGCTTCGTCCTCCATCGCCGCCAGGGTGCCGCGCGTTCCACCGGGGGCAAACAGCACCTCCAGCTGCTGCGGACAGTCGTCGAAAGTGGTGCTGGGCGTGAGCATCAGACCGAGGTCGCTGGTGATTGGGTCAAGCGTCTTGGCGACAAGATGCACGCGCGCGTTGGGCAGCATGGACAGAATGTGGTGCGGGCCGATCAGGTCCAGCGCCGTCATCGCCGGGTAGGCGAGCAGAGCGATGTGGCGAACAGTCATGGGTGTGGTTCCTTGAGGAGGGGTGGGCGCCGCTGCACCCAGGGTTGCGCGGCTTCGAGTTGGTAGGCGAGCTGGAGCAGCAATTCATCGCCATCGGTTGCGGCCGCGAAGTGCACGCCGATGGGCAAGCCGTCTGGGGCCCAGTGCAAGGGCACCGACATGCCCGGTTGCCCGGTGATGTTCTGTAGCGGGGTAAAGGCCACGTTGCGGCTGACCCGCGCATGCAGCGTCGCGTAGTCGAGGTCAGGCGCGTGCTGGCCCAGCAGCACCGGGTGCTCGGCCGCTATGGGCGTCATCAGGATGTCCCATTCGCGGTGGAATCGTTCCATCTGTGCGCTGGCCTGCAGGCAGTGTTGCACCATGGCTTCCACGCGCTCGGGCGCGAGAGCCGCCCCCTCGCGCGCCAGCCCCTGGGTCCAGGGCTCGACGCCATCGAGAAATACCCGCCGCTGCGCCTCGGGCATGGCCGCAACTTCGACATGAACCGAATAAGCCCAGCGGTCGAAGAACGCCGCATGCAAGCCAGGTGCGTCGATCGGCCAGTTGCAGTGGACCACTTGGTGGCCCAGGCTGCGCATCAACTCGGCCGCATGCAGCAGCGCCGCCTCGAAAGCGCCGGCCAGCGGCCCGCCGTGCAAGGGGCGCGTGATCAGCGCGACTTTCAACTTGCGAGCCAACGGCTGGCGCGCGCAAGGCTCGATCACCTGGGCCGCCGGGTCGCGCCGCGCAGCCTCGGCGATCACGAAGGCCAGAGCACTGTCGCGCACGCTGAGCGTGAGCACATGCGACGCCACGACCGACTGCAGCCGCGCGTCAAACTCGGGCGCTGCCGCCGTGGTGCGCCCGCGCGAGGGCTTGAAGCCGAACACGCCGCAGCAGGCGGCCGGGAAACGGATCGAGCCGCCGCCATCGCTGCCGTGCGCGATCGGTGCGATGCGCGCCGCCACCGCCGCGGCGCTGCCGCCGCTGGAGCCGCCGCTGGCCACGTCGGCGCGCCAGGGGTTGAGCGTCGGCCCGAAGGCCATCGGCTCGGTGACGTCCATCAGGCCGAATTCGGGGGTGTTGGTCTTGCCGATGAAGATCGCGCCCTGCGCCTGCATGGCCGCAACCCACGGGTCCACACTGCTGCCCATGACATTCATGCGCAGCCGGGAGCCCCTGGCGAAGCGCCGCCCGGGGTAATCCACCGTGTCCTTCAGCAGGAAGGGAACGCCGGCCAGCAGACCCATAGTGATCGGGCCTCGGGCGCGCGCCAGCGCCTCGTCTTCCCAACTGTCGATGACGGCATTGAGCGCCGGGTTGCGCTCATGCAGACGCTCGAAGGCGGCTTGCACCACCTCCAGGGCGGACAGTTCGCCGCTGCGCACGCACTGCGCCGTGGCCACGGCATCGAGCGCTTCGAGTTCGCGCTTCATATATGCCCCCACGCTCGGCACTTTGTGTCCTCGCTGTACAGGTCGATGCCAGAGGCAACGACTCTTCTGCCCGTCCCACCCTGCACAGGCAGGCTGGGAGCCGCGGGCATTAGCCCCAGGGGGGCGCGAGCTTGCTTGGGGCGGCCCGGCGCGGCGCTCATGCGTCAAATCCCTTCGGTTGACTGCGGGCGAAATTCGGCGCGGCGGCAATCAACTCCCGTGTGTAGTCGTGCTGCGGCTGG
This sequence comes from uncultured beta proteobacterium, assembly GCA_963810395.1. GTDB lineage: Bacteria > Pseudomonadota > Gammaproteobacteria > Burkholderiales > Burkholderiaceae_C > Rhodoferax. Next base: position 1,316,003 of record CAWENC010000001.1, read on the forward strand.
CCCAGCACGGTGGCCGTTTCGCCCATCTCGACGATATTGCCGCGGTGCATCACGGCGACGCGATCGCACATCTGAGCGGCCACCCGCAGATCGTGCGTGATGAAGATCATGCTGAGCTGGAACTCGCGCCGCAACTGCTCGAACAGTTCCAGCACCTGGGCCTGCACCGAGACATCCAGCGCCGAGACCGGCTCATCCGCCACCAGCAATTGCGGCCGCAGCGCCAGCGCCCGGGCGATGGCGACGCGCTGGCGCTGGCCGCCCGAGAACTCGTGCGGCCAGCGCTCGGCGGCGTCCGGGCTGAGCCCCACTTTACCCAGCAGCTCCAACACCAGTGCCCGGACCTCGCCGCGCGGCTGGCCCTGTGCCAGCGGTCCGGCGCCAATCGCGGTGCCCACCGTGTGGCGCGGATTGAGCGACGCATACGGGTCCTGAAACACCATCTGGATGCGGGCGCGCTCGCTCGCAGGACGGTGCCGCAGTTCAGGCGCAAGTTCGCGGCCATCGAACTGGACTTGCCCGCTGTCGCGGGCAATCAAGCCGGTCAGCAGCCGTCCCAGAGTGGACTTGCCCGAGCCCGATTCACCGACGATGCCCAGCGTCTCGCCGCGTGACAGGCTGAAGCTCAGGTTCCGAGCGGCAGGCACCTCGCGGCCCCGGCGCAGCAGGCTGCCGGCAGCGCGATAGGTCTTGCACAAGCCTTGCACGTTCAGCAGCGGCGCGGCCCCGAAGGCGCCGCTGGCGCGCGCTCGGCCATGCGGGATGGCGGCGATCAGCGCGCGCGTGTAGGGATGCTGGGGTGCGCGCAGCACCGCCTGCGCGGTGCCGGACTCGACGACGCAGCCGAAGCGCATCACCGCAACCTGGTCGGCAATGTCGGCGACGACACCGAAATCGTGCGTGATGAACAGCAGCGCCATGCCTTTGCGCTGTTGCAGTTCGCGCATCAGCACCAGGATCTGGGCCTGGGTCGTGACATCCAACGCCGTGGTGGGCTCATCGGCAATCAACAGCGCCGGCTCAAGCACCAGCGCCGCGGCAATCATCACGCGCTGACGCTGGCCGCCCGACAGACGAAACGCAAAGGACTGCGCGATCAGCTCGGGCTCCGGCAAGCCCACGTCGGCCAACGCGCTGATGATGCGCGCGCGCCGCTGCTCCGCGGGCAAAGGGCAGTGAGCGTCCAGTACCTCGCCGATCTGTTCGCCGATGCGCAGCACCGGGTTCAGCGATGTCATGGGTTCCTGAAACACCATGCCCATGCGCCGGCCGCGCAGCGTGCGCAGGTCGGTCTCGCCGAGCGCCAGCAGGTCGCGCCCTTCGAACAGAATGCGCCCGGCCACCGGAGCCACCTGCGGCTTGGGCAGCAGCCCCATCACCGCGCTGGCCACCATCGATTTGCCCGATCCGCTTTCGCCCACCAGGCACAGGGTCTGCCCGGCACACAGCGTGAAGTCCACACCCTCGACCGCGAGCGCTCGCTCCGCGCCCGCCGGCAGTCGGATCGACAGGCCTTGCACTTGCAACACCGACGGCGCGCTCACCGCGTTCTCCCATCGAGCCGCGCATTCAAACCATCGGCCAGCCCTTCGCCCACCAGGTTCAGCGACAGCACGGTGAGCATGATCGCCAGACCCGGGAACATCGCCACCCACCAGGCCTGCCGCAGCGCGGTGCGCGCGGCGCCCACCATGTAGCCCCAGCTCATCACGTTGGGGTCACCCAGGCCGAGAAAGCTCAGGGCCGACTCCAGCAAGATCGAACTGGCGACCATGAGCGAACCCATGACCACGATGGGAGAGACCGCGTTCGGCAGAATTTGCGTGAAGATGATTCTTGCGCTGCTCTGGCCGGCGAGCTGGGCCGCCGCGACGAACTCGCGCCCGCGCAGGGTGAGGAACTCCCCGCGCACCAGCCGTGCCACCGGCGGCCAGGAGACTATGGCAATGGCGGCGACGATGGATTGCACCGACGGTTGGAAGATCGCCACCAGCACCACGGCGAAGGCGAATCCCGGAATCGCCTGGAACAGTTCGGTGAAGCGCATCAGCAGCGCGTCAACCCAGCCGCCGTGGTAACCGGCCGTGGCGCCTAGGCCTATGCCCAGCAGCAGCGCGACGGCCGTGGCCGTCAGTCCAATCAGCATGGAGACGCGCGCGCCGTAGAGCAAGCCGGCCGACACGTCGCGTCCCAGCGCGTCCGATCCCATGGGCAAGCCGGCCAGCGCGCCAGGTGCCAGGAAGGGTTGGCGCACCATAGCCCAGGGATCGTTGCCAGCCAGCCAGGGCGTCGCCAAAGCGCACAGCGCGACCAGTGCCAGTATGGCCGCGCCCACCAGCGCCGCGCGATTGCGCCGAAAGCGCCTCCAGAAGCCGTTGTTCATGCGAGTTCGATGCGCGGGTCGACCAGCGTGTACACCAGGTCGGTCACGACGTTGAAGGCGACGGCCAGCGCCGCGGTGAAGAGGAAGGTGCCCAGCAACAGGCTGTAGTCGCGCTGCGCCAGCGCGTCGTACAGCAGTCGACCGATGCCAGGCCAGGCGAAGACGGTTTCGATCAGCACGGCGCCACCCACCATGGCGCCGGCCTGCAGCCCGGCCATGGTCACCACCGGAAGCAGCGCGTTGCGCAACACATGGGCGCGCAGGATGCGACCGGGGGAAAGTCCTTTGGCGCGCGCCACCCGCACGAAGTCCTGGCCCGCCACTTCCAGCATGGCGGCGCGGGTCATGCGCGCGTAAATCGCCATGTAAAACATCGCCAGCACCATCGTCGGCAGCACCAGGTGGCGCGCGACATCCAGCACGTGCTCCAGGCCCGTGTAGCCAGCACCGACCGTCTCCTGGCCGTAAGGCGGCAACCACGGTAGCCACAACGCGAATACCAGCACCGCCAGCAGCGCCAGCCAGTACAAGGGCGTGGCGTAGAACAGTGTGGCCAGTGCGGAGATGGCGCTGTCCTTCCAGGTGCCGACGCGCGCGCTGGCCCAGACGCCCAGGCTAACCCCCAGCAGCAGCGAAATAACCAGGGCGGAGCCGGTCAGCAGCAACGTGGCGGGCAGCCGCTCCACAATCAGGTCCAGCACCGGCTGCTGCTGCCGGTACGAATCGCCCAGGTCGCCCTGCAGCAGGTGACCCAGATAGCTGGCAAGCTGTGCCGGCAGCGGGCGGTCCAGGTCGAAGCGCTGGCGCAACTGTTGCAGGAACTGCTCGTCGCCCGCGCCCGCCTCGCCCGCCATCACCATGGCCGGATCGCCCGGCGCCATGCGGATCAGCACGAAGTTGACGACGGCGATGACCAGCAGCGTGGCCACGCCTTGAAGCAGGCGGCGCCCCAGAAACCAGAGCTTGTTCATGCGATTGCAGGCCGCCGGTTCAGCCGCGCAGAGTCGCCCGCGCCAGGCTGTCGTTCAGGCCCAGGGCGCTGTTGATGAGGTTGTCGATGCGCGTGCGGTAGACGGTCGGAAAGTTCAGCTCCAGCAACCAGCCGGCAGCGACGTCGTCAACCATGGTGCGCTGTACCTCGGCGTAAATTTCGGCGCGCTTCTTCGGGTCGCTTTCGCGCGAGCCGCGCTCGAACAGCGCGTCCACCTTGGCGCTCTGGTAGCCGCCGACGTTGTTGTAGGGTGAGCCCTTGCGGATCTCGCTGCCCATGTAGTTGCGCGCCACACCGACCGCGGGGTCGCCGTACTGATTGAAGTAGGTGAACGCAAGGTCAAAGTCCCAGTTGGACTGGCGCGCGACGACGCCCGGCAGGTCGGCGCTGACCTGCTGCACGTTGAAGCCGGCAGCCAGCAGGTTTTGCTTGACCATCTCCGCCGTGCGCGTCCAGACCTCGCCGTAAGGCAATCCCAGCAGGCGCACCGGCTCGCCCTTGTAGCCTGCCGCGGCCAGCAGTTTCCTGGCCTTGGCCGCGTCGTGCGGATAGGTTTGCACCTTGGGTGTGTAAAACGCCGTCAAATGGCTCAGCGGCCCGGTGGCCGGGGTTGCAAAGCCTTGCCACGCCACCTTGGCGAGAGCGTCGCGGTCGATGGCATGCATCAACGCGCGGCGCACGCGCACATCCTGCAACAAGGGGACGCGGTGGTTGATCCACAGCATGGACAGCGGCGCCAACTTTTCCCAGCCCTTGGTGCTGACGGCCACGCCGGGCAGCTTGGCCAAGCGCCCGACGTCGAAAAACTCGACGGTGCCGCCTGGCAGCACGTCGATGCGGCCGGACTCGAACGCCGCAGCCCGTGACGCCGCGTCGGGAATCACGTGAAAGTAGACGTTCTCCACCGCCGGCAAGCCGGCGACGTGGTAGGCGGCATTGCGTTCGAGCTGAATGAACGAGCCACGCTGCCACTCCTTGAACTTGTAGGCACCGGTGCCGATCGGTTTGAAAGCAGGCGGACGTGAAAGATCGACGCCCTCGAACTGATGCTTTGGCACAATCGGAAAGCTGTTGACATCGAACAGTTGCAGGAAGGGCGGGTAGGGGTAATTCAGCCGGAACTCCACCGTGTGGGAGTCCAGTGCCTGCATGCCGTGCATCAACTGCAGTACCAGTCTGAAGCGCGGGTTGAGCTGGCGCATGAAGATGTCGGCGGTGTAGATCACGTCGGCGGCGTTAAAGGGTTTGCCGTCGTGCCAGGTGACACCGCGTTTGAGTTTGAAGGTGTAGACCAGACCATCCTTGGAGACCGTCCACTCGGTGGCCAGGTTGGGCTGCGGTTGCAGCTTCTCGTCGAAACGCAGCAAACTCTCGTAAATGTTGCCATTGACCAATTGCGCCGGTGCGACACCCCCGAAGGCGGCCAGCAGCGTTGGCGGCTCAGGGTGGATCGCGATGTTGAGCGCACGCGCGCCTTGCGCCCACAGCGGCAGGGGAATGCCGGCAGCCAGGGTGCCTGCGGCAAGAAGTTGACGTCGGTTCAGTGTCATTTGTCTCTCCATCGTTCGTTTAGTTGCAAAGGAAACGCTCGGTCTGCCCGACTTGCAAGGCCGACCGAAGGATCAAGCTCTCGATATGAAAGTCGTTGCCGTAAATATATCTGACAAGTGCGTCAGCGAATACTAACATCTATGTCAGATTTCTGCAAGCACTTGTACCGATGCCGCTGTGGTGCTCGCTCGCCAAGTCGGGCGGCGCCTCAGACCGGTCGCTGCTCAGGCCTGCTGCCCGAGAAATTTGAACAGCATGGCGTTCAGGATGGCGGGCTCTTCGATCGTCGCCGTATGCCCGGCGCGCGGAATGATTTCGAGTTGTGAATGAGGAATGCCGTCATGGATCATCTGCGCCCGCTGCGGACCATTGGCCCCATCGTGTTGGCCGGTGGTGACAAAGACCGGGCATTTCACATGCGGCAACAGATAGCGGATGTCGCGACGGCGCAAAATCGGCGCCGCCGCGCGGCAACAGGCGACCGGGTCGTTGGCGCACATGTTGTCGAGCCAGCGCTCTCGCAACGCCGCGCGCGAGGCGTCGGCCATAAAATCCGGCCCGAAGATGATGGGCGCCATCGGCTCACGAATCGATTCGAATCCTTGCTTGAGGATTTTCTCGAACAGGGTTTCGTATTTGGCGAGTTTTTCGTAGGGCTCGCAATCGGCCGCCGCGCCAATCGCAAACAGGCTCTTGATGCGCGCCGGCTGCTCGGCCGCCATGCGGATGCCGGCGACGCCGCCAATGGACAGGCCGACCCAGTGGAATTGCTCTTGACCCAGGTGCGTCATTAGCGCCATGCAATCGCGTGCCAGATTGTCGACGTCGTAGCCGCCCAGGGTAACTTCGCTTTTCCCCTGGCCGCGCCAGTCCAGACCGATGCAGCGGTAGTGCCCTTGCAGCGCCTGGAATTGCGGCGCGAACATCGCGCTGGAAAAGAAAATGCCATGTGTAAACAGCAGCGCCGGCTTGTCGCCACCGGTGTCTTCGTAGTACAGCTTGGCATCATTGACTTGCGCGTAAGGCATGGCGTTCTCCTCTTTGGGTTCGTTTGCACGTAGTTGACATATACGTCAGATAATATTAACATCCATGTCAGATTTATGCAAATACCGCGGTTACCTTGGCCTCTTCCCGCTTGCCCTTGCGCGCCAGTCTCTACAATCCGGTCATGAACCCTGACCACTCAGCCAACTTCTTGCGCTTGCTGGAAGCGCGCATCCGGGATCCCGGTTTTGCCAAGGGCGAACGGACTCGCGCCACCATCCGCTGGGCCACCGCGGCGATCCTGGAGGGCACCGGTTACGCCAGCTTTTCACTCGATGTGGTGGCCCGCAAGGCGAACGTTTCCAGGCCCACCATTTACCAGTATTACGCCAACAAGCGCGACTGTGTGTTCGATGTACTGTCCGAGTTTCTGACCATCGTTTTTCAATTCGTCGAACGTACCGGCAAAGCCAGGCGCAGCAAGACCAGTGATCTGCTGACCCTGGTCACCGACGTGAACCGGGAATACATCGCGTTTTACCGCGAGAACGCGGCTTTGATGGAACGCGTGCGGGAATTGCGGCAGGACATTCCGGAATTGATCAGCCTGCAGCAGGACGTCAACCGTAAATGGGCCGAGCGACTGGCAGCCCATATCAGTCGGGGCGGACCACTGTCTTCCAAGCAGGCTCTGCTGACGGCCTATGCGCTAGAGTCCATGATTGACGATTTTCTGCGCGAGTTGTTCGTGCTCAAGAACCCGCACCTGGCGGCCTTGAATTTGTCAGATGAAGCTCTCGCCCTAGGCTTGTCTGGCGTATGGGTGCGAGCGGCATATGGCGTGTTGGAATCGGGTTAACGCATTACGCGATAGGCTCTGGGCTCGCTCGTAGAGCCGGGATAGATCAGTTGTTGCCCCAAACATCCTGCGCCGTCTCGACCACCAGTCGCAGCTTCGCGCGCTGGGCTTCGACGGCGATGTCGTTGCCGTGCACGGTACTGCTGAAACCGCACTGCGGGGACAGCGCGAGCTGCTCCAGCGGCGCGTAGCGGGCGGCCTCGTCGATGCGCCGTTTCAGATCATCCTTGCTTTCCATCGCGCCGAACTTCGTGGTCACCAGCCCCAGAACCACGGTTTTGCCTTTGGGCAGGTAACGTAGCGGCTTGAAGTCGCCGCTGCGGTCATCGTCGTACTCCATGAAGTAGGCGTCCAGGTTCATCTCCCTGAGCAGGGCTTCGGCCACCGGCTCGTAATTGCCGCTGGCGGCGTGCGTGCTTTTGAAGTTGCCGCGGCACAGGTGCATGGCTAATAGCATTCCCTGCGGCTTCTGCGCCACCACCAAGTTGATGAATTTCGCGTAACGGTGTGGCAACTCGTTGGGATCATCCCCGCGGTGGCGCGCGGCTTCGCGCATTTTTTCGTCGCAAAGATAGGCAAGATTGGTGTCGTCCATCTGCACATAGGTGCAACCGGCGGCGGCCAGACTGCGCAACTCGTCGCCGTAGGCGTTGGCGACATCCTGGTAGAAATCGGGATCCAGCTCCGGGTAATGCTGTTTGCTGATGCCAGCCCGGCCGCCGCGAAAATGCAGCATGGTGGGCGACGGAATGGTAACCTTGGGCGTGTTGCCGGCAGACACCTGGGCTTTGAGGTACTGAAAATCTGCCAGCTGGATATCCTTGACATGCCGCACCTTGTCGATCACACGCATCACCGGTGGCGCCAGTTCCTGCGTGCCGTCGGGCCTTTGGATGGTGACCGGAACGTCGGTCTTGACGCCACCGATCTGCTCCAGAAAGTCGATGTGAAAGTAGGTGCGGCGGAACTCGCCGTCGGTGATGCTTTTCAGGCCCACGTCTTCCTGAAATTTCACGATCTCGGCGATGGCCTTGTCTTCCACCCGGCGCAGCTGCTCAGAGCTGATGGCACCACTGGTATTTTGTGCGCGCGCCTCCAGCAACTCTTTGGGGCGCAAAAAGCTGCCGACGTGGTCGTAGTGGGCAGGTAACTTGAGGACGCGCTGGGTCATGGGATTCTCCGGTAGTTGGCTTTGTGCAGTTCGAATGGTAAAGCAACCTTCTGCCGTTGCGTCGGATGCAGAAGTTAAAGCAAGTGGCAATTGCTGGGATTGAAAGCGCACTGGCTAACAGCGGACTGCTGGTTCTCACCTCGCTTATAGGCTCCTTTAGGCACTAAACTGACCTCCAACACGGACCGGCATCCGGCAATCAATGCTCATCTGAGCGCCAGCAATCGGCGGTTAGCGATTCAAAGGTGTGCCGGCAGTCGAGTATTGGGATGTGGGGCTGGCCTTCGGTAGGTAGCCGCTGCCAGCAGGGTCCAGATAGGGGCGGCCGGTCCAATTCCGAAACCTGGGTTATGAGCGTGTGGAGATTGCTGAAATTCTTCGGCCATTTCGCCTGGCCCGCCACAACCGGGCTACGCGGCATCGAGCTAAGTCATTGAAATTTAACGCTTTTCCAATATCCGGAAAGTGACACACTAAAAAGAACCCCGATTTAAGTCGCCTGGACTCGCTTAAACCGGTCAGCCGCACAAACTCGCTTAAGATCAGCGAGAGTTTTTTAAACCGATTGCAGCCGTCAAGAAAACTCTGCTTACCGTTGCAAAGCTTTGCCAGCGCATGCGCGCCAGTGCCAAACTTTACTTCAACAGCGGCTTGATAATGGCTTTCGCCTGCTTAAGGCAGTCCGAGAAAGAATGCTTGAACTCCAATGCATCAATTGCGTTGAACTCTGCCTCTATCAGCCCCAACCGTTGTTCGAGGCGTTTGAGAAAAGCCTCGCCGTGCTTGGCAAAAAATGGCAGGGCCGGCCTGACGGCATCAGGCTCCAATGTTGCAACCGCACATAAGTCGAAGAGATCCCTGGCTTTGGCCTGATCACCTCTATGCCACATTTTTTTGGCAATGATTTCCGCACTGGTCTCGAACTTGATTGAATACCCTTTGTACATGCCAATTTCATAAGGCTGGTGGGTTAACGACGATCCCACCACGATGTCGATCTCGCCAGCAGGTAAAAAGAACTTTATGAATTCGGCGCTTTCTTCATAGTCGCTGCTCACCTCCTCAGCCGCATCACTTAAGCGCGGATTGAGATAGCCCAGATACTGGGGGTCAGGGACGAATAGGTCGATATCCTTACTGTGGCGGTGGCGAAGACGGAACATCAAGACCGTCCCGCCACCGAAGGTCCAGTGTGGTTCCGAAATCTGTGTCGCCAGATGATCCATCAGACGCAGCGCCTTCGGCAATAGCTTGGTCCAGGCGCCCTGTTGTTCAAGATCGAGTTGACTCACAGCCACAGCCCGCGAGTGCCTTTGAACTTCCGATCCAGATCCCGCATTCGCTGCCATATCTCACTGCGGTCCATGTTGTATTCCCCGTGCAGTTCATCTACCACCCGTGCCAGCAAGGACACCGGCGCCTCTTCAAGAAGGGTGTGAACATGCGGCCAATATCTTTCCGGGACCTCCTGTCCGCAAAAAATCTTGCGCAGTTGGTCGGCGGAGACCACTATCCGATAGCTCACGCTCGCCGTTCGTGCGGCGATTTCGCATGCAGAGAACTTAGATTCCTTGTGCTGGTTTGCCTTGGGCTTTGAAGCACCGAAAGTAAATGGCAGTCCCAGAACATCCAACAGTCTGGACACTCGCAGCAAACTTAGATCATGAATTGACCCATTTTCAAGCTGGTTAACGGTCCCCCGGGATAAACCACTCAGCTTTGCAAGCGTGGCTTGCGTCAAGCCCATTTCAGCGCGGCGAGTGTGCACGGTAGAGCTCAGTTCATGAAGTGCGGACATGGATGAATGATAGCCACTGCGATTCAAATGTCAAATATATTTGACATTTCGAGAATGTTTTGCTTGTCGTGATCGAGTCGGGCGTGTTGGCTTCAGACAACACAAATTCACAGTCGAACAGAAATCGCTTTGTGAACGGCCGCATGCATTACTAAACTGCGACCATGCGTCAAGCATCGGTCCATCGGTCTTACAACTTGGTGTGACCTCCACTTATGTGGACGTTCGGTAGCCGACGAGAGGGTGGCATATCAATCAAAAATTCAAGTCCTGCGGGCAACTTCGGGGCTTGATAGAAATTGGCGCATGAGCGCCAAAACAGAGTGTGATGCAGACAGAGCTGCTGACACACACATTTGCAATCCACATTGATGCTACTTCTCTGGCTGCATCCTGTGCGTTGCCGCCTGCATGTGAGCCACCCGACGGAATTGTCCAGAGCAATGCAAAAAATGCCGGTTCGCTGGCTTTGCGAACCGGCATAAGACCACCTTGGAGAGAGGTCATTGCGACGTTCTCAACGTCATGCAATCTGTTGAAATTCAGGCGTCCCGAAGCGCCCCATGATGGGTAGGGTCCAGGAGTGGACCGCGATACATGGTGGTCAGAAGAACTGGCGCATCCCGAATTCATACCCAGTGTTGGTGAACCCGGTCAGCGAACATCGCACGGGCGGTGGCACCCATGCGAAAGTTTGTCAGCGCGCCGTAGCAATCGAAGGTGACGCACTGGGGCGGAGGATTCCCTATGTGTGCCCCCTTCGCTTGGAATATCGGGCATCTGAACGATGACCTGTCGATGGCAGGATTGCACCCAACGGGCGTCCATGAAGGACCGCAATGTGCAAACCTGTCTATCCGCGCTTTCATGTCTTCGAGACCCGAGGCTGCCAGACGGCGTGAGCGAGTAGGTCAGAGCGTCATCTTGTCGCACCATGTGACGCGCCAACAGGGGATGAGGACCAGTGGCCAAGCAATAGCCACTATGGTTTCACAAACTTCAATACGAACTCGTCCTTGGGTTGCGGCGGTTCCGGCGTGTTCTTGTCACGTGGGTCCGAGGGGTTGCGCAAGAAGTCGCCACGACCAACAAGCTTGAATCCTGCTGATTCAACTTCTCTTTCCAAAAACGCCTGCTCAACCCGATGCAGCGTTCCAGACTCAGAAATTCCAGTGCCAGGCCTTCCCGCATGGTCTGCGATGACATACATGCCGCCGGACTTCAAACCGGCAAAAACCGCTGCATTCATCCGCGAACGGTCAATCCCCATATGCCCAAGATCGTGGTAGTTGAACATCAGCGTTACCAGGTCGAGTTGCCCAGAGAGTTCCGCGGGAACAGGGTCTTCGAACGCACGCACGACGGAAAAAAGACTTGAAAGCGAAGAATTCTTAGCTCGTTCTGCCAACGCTTGTGCAGATGTTCTACGAGGTGCTTGTGGCATCGGTTGAGCCGTCGGAAGTTGGGGCGCAGAATTACCTTCTGGCGTCACCGCGGGTTGCGGGGGAGCAGCTGAGGGTCGCGGCTGCTGGCTTTGTCCATAGGCTCGGCCGGTTGGTCCCACGGCTCGCGCCAACAATTCCGTTGTGTAGCCGCCGCCAGTGCTCAAATCCAGTGCAGTTAAACCTGGGCGAATTTCAATGAAGGCCAGCATCTGATCAGGCTTTCGCCGAAGATCGTTGGTTCGATCTGCAGCGCTGCGGTCCGGGCTGACAACGATTTCGGCGATGCGTTCTTTTGACAGGGCGCCTAATGCGGGCGCACTCACGGAAGCAGTCTCCGCGCTCCAATTGGCACAACCCCCATTATTCAAAATCAACAACACTACAGACGCCACAACGAGGGATGCGGTGGTGGGCCGGGCCATCGTCACGTTGGTTACACATCTCATCATGTCCATTTTGGGGATCCTTGCTGTGCTACGTAATTTTGTGTCAGATAAGATCGAAGTGCGGACCCAATTCCTTAACCTATAGGTGCATTTTTTGTCGTGGCGGTCGAATAGACAAACGATTTCGAGTTGAACGTCTTTGGAAACAAGGACGGTTATGAATCTTTTGGCGCAGGATGGTGAGCGAACTTGACCCAGCAATCTGACTTCGAATCGTAAGCCACTGCCGAAAATCCCGCAGGGGAAAGGGAATCTCGGTTAGAAATGACCCAGTCGGCGGAACGACTGCTGCGAATCCTTAAGGCCCGGTCGCAGATGACCGGTTCCCACTTCTTCCAAGATCACCAATGGACACATTGCGGGTCTCGACAAATGTCTTGTTTAGACCTGTACAAATTGCGCTCATCTGTCCCGAAGGCCTTTGGTCCGACACCGCAAGGAGATTGGAGCACTCGACACGTTCCCAATGGTCATATTTCAATTGCATCAATTCTGTGACGACACAGACCTCGTCACAAACCTCGTCACAAAAGCAAAACGCCAACTTTAAGTTGGCGTTTACTTCTAGCTTACACCGCTAGTACATTGGTTGCGCGAGTAGGATTTGAACCTACGACCTTTGGGTTATGAGCCCAACGAGCTACCAAGCTGCTCCATCGCGCGGCATTTTATATTATAAGCGATTAAGCTCCGCCTGTTTCACCAGTCGGCGCTTCTACAACTTCTGGCCGATCGACCAATTCGACCAACGCCATGGGTGCATTGTCGCCCACGCGGAAACCCATTTTCAGAATTCGTGTGTAACCGCCTGGACGGGTCTTGAAACGGGGACCCAAGTCGTTAAACAACTTGACCACACTGTCGCGATCACGCAGTCGATCAAACGCCAAGCGACGGTTTGCCACCGTAGCTTCTTTGGCAAGTGTAATCATGGGTTCGATCACACGACGTAATTCCTTGGCTTTTGGAACGGTGGTCTTGATGACTTCATGCTCGATGAGCGAGTTCATCATGTTGCGCAGCATCGCCAAGCGGTGCTCGCTGGTGCGATTAAGTTTACGTAGTCCGTGTCCGTGACGCATGGTGCTTTCCTAAGTTTATATAACAGTCAGCCGTATCAGGTACTGCCCGTGGCACTGAGTCCCTCCTGGGACCCTAAAAATCAACGCTTTTCGAGAGTAGCTGGGGGCCAACTTTCGAGCTTCATGCCCAAAGTCAGGCCACGCGAAGCCAGTACTTCCTTGATTTCGTTTAGCGATTTGCGGCCCAGATTTGGAGTTTTCAATAACTCATTTTCCGTGCGTTGAATCAGATCGCCAATGTAGTAAATATTCTCAGCCTTCAGGCAGTTGGCGGAGCGAACCGTCAATTCAAGCTCGTCCACAGGACGCAGCAAGATTGGGTCGAATTGTGTGCCACCCCGTGGCGAAGGAGCGTCGAACGCGGCCAGCTCACTGCCCTCCAGCTGTGCGAAAACCGCCAATTGTTCCACCAGAATTTTGGCCGACGCACGAACAGCTTCTTCTGCAGAAATGGCGCCATTGGTCTCAATATCGACGACCAGCTTATCAAGGTCAGTGCGCTGCTCGACACGGGCACTCTCCACCGTGTAACTCACTCGTTTCACTGGTGAAAAAGAGGCGTCCAGCACAATCCTGCCAATGGACTTTGTGGGCTCATCGCCATGGCGACGCATGGTTCCCGGAATATAGCCTCGGCCTTTCTCAACCTTGATCTGCATGTCAAGCTTGCCACTTTGCGAAAGGTGGGCAATCACATGATCTGGATTAATAATCTCGACATCGTGAGGGGTCTGAATATCGCCAGCGGTGACAATGCCTTCACCGTCTTTGCGCAGGCTCAAAGTCACTTCGTCGCGGTTGTGAAGCTTGAACACAACACCTTTGAGATTTAACAAAATATTGACGACATCTTCCTGCACCCCGTCGATAGACGAGTACTCATGCAACACGCCAGCTATCGTGACTTCGGTGGCGGCGTAGCCTGGCATTGACGCCAACAGAACGCGACGCAGCGCATTGCCGAGCGTGTGGCCATAACCGCGCTCAAAAGGCTCGAGCGATACTTTGGCACGGTTAACGCCCAGCTGCTCAACGTTAATGGCTTTAGGTTTCAGTAAACTATTTTGCATGCAGAATTTCCTCTCAATACCCTCGGCTCGTTACACCGGTAAGGCTGACGAAACACCTGAGACGCAGCGCCCCGCCCCTCAGGCACGATTTCAAATGAAAACGTGTTGAAAACGCGATTACCGCGAGTACAACTCAACGATCAATGACTCGTTGACATCGGCGGCGAACTGGTCGCGATCCGGAACCGACTTGAATGTGCCCTCGGCTTTCTCAACATTCACCTCAACCCACGCTGGTATACCAACCTGCTGGGCCAACTGAAGTGCTTCCACGATGCGGTTCTGCGTTTTGGACTTATCGCGAACGGCAATCACATCACCTGTTTTCACCATGTACGACGGGATGTTGACACACTTGCCGTTCACCGTCATCGCTTTGTGAGACACCAACTGCCGCGCTTCGGCACGGGTTGAGCCGAAGCCCATGCGGTAAACCACATTATCAAATCGCGACTCAAGCAGAGATAAAAGATTTGCCCCAGTGTTCCCCTTGCGGCGATCGGCCTCTTCGAAGTACCGGCGAAATTGCTTTTCAAGGATGCCGTACATGCGCTTGACCTTTTGCTTCTCCCGAAGTTGCAGGCCAAAGTCTGAGGTACGAGCGCCAGAAGTGCGTCCATGTTGACCCGGTTTAGAGTCGAATTTGGCCTTGTCTCCGATAGAACGACGCGCGCTCTTCAAGAACAGGTCAGTGCCTTCACGGCGGGATAGTTTGGCCTTGGGGCCTAGATAGCGTGCCACTTGAACTTCCTTTATGTCATCTGCCGCACGTTGGTGCGGGAGCCACCGGCGCTGGGCCAATGGCGGTGGGCTTGGTTAAAAAATTAGATACGGCGACGTTTCTGTGGGCGGCATCCGTTATGCGGCACCGGTGTCACGTCAGCAATCATGTTGATGCGAATGCCCAGAGCAGCAAGTGCACGAACCGAAGATTCGCGGCCGGGACCAGGGCCTTTGATTTCAACATCAAGATTCTTGACGCCCTGCTCAATGGCCGCGCGGCCAGCCACCTCGGAAGCCACTTGAGCCGCGAATGGGGTGGACTTGCGGGAACCCTTGAAACCCTGGCCGCCCGACGAAGCCCAAGACAGGGCGTTGCCTTGTCGATCCGTGATCGTGATGATGGTGTTGTTAAACGAAGCGTGGACGTGCGCTATACCGTCCGCAACATTCTTGCGAACTTTTTTTCGGACGCGTTGTGCCGCGTTGGTGGCGGGAGCTTTTGCCATAGTGGTCTTCCAATACCTGTTATTTCTTCAATGAAGCCGCTGCCTTGCGCGGGCCTTTGCGGGTACGAGCGTTCGTGCGTGTTCTTTGACCACGCATGGGCAAGCCACGGCGATGACGAAAACCGCGATAACAACCAATGTCCATCAATCGTTTGATGTTCATTGTCGTTTCACGGCGCAGATCGCCCTCAATGGTGAACTGAGCAATTTGCTCGCGAATTTTTTCCAATTCCGCGTCAGTCAAATCTTTGACCTTCTTGGAATAGGCGATGCCACAAACCTCGCAGATCTTGCGAGCGCGATTGCGTCCAACACCGAAAATGGCCGTCAAGCCAATCTCGGAATGCTGTTGCGGTGGAATATTGATGCCAGCGATACGTGCCATTTTCGTCCTCTAAAACTCTTGCAATTAACCCTGACGCTGCTTGTGGCGCGGATCGGTACAGATCACACGCACAACGCCCTTACGCCGAATTACCTTGCAGTTACGGCAAATTTTTTTGACCGAAGCCGAAACCTTCATTTCATTCTCCTAAAATTCATTTCTACGTTCTGGCAATACATCGCCCGAAACATGACTCTTTATTACATTGCTACTTGGCTCTGAACACAATCCGGGCCCGACTCAAATCGTAGGGCGTCAACTCGACGGTAACTTTATCCCCAGGAAGTATCCGGATGTAGTGCATGCGCATCTTTCCGGAAATATGCCCCAATACGATATGTCCATTTTCCAGTTTCACACGAAACGTCGCATTCGGCAGATTTTCAACCACCTCTCCCTGCATTTGAATAACATCGTCTTTTGACATATCTACCAATCACTTCAAGAAGACTTGAAACTAGCCTTCTTCAACAGCGATTCATATTGCTGCGACATCAGGTAATTTTGCACCTGCGCCATGAAATCCATGGTCACGACCACAATAATCAAAAGCGATGTTCCGCCGAAATAGAACGGCACGTTGTACTTCAAGATCAGGAACTCAGGAAGCAAACACACGGCAGTGATGTAAATCGCCCCAGCAAACGTAAGACGAAGCAAAATCTTGTCAATGTATCTGGCGGTTTGATCGCCTGGGCGAATACCAGGGATAAAGGCGCCGCTCTTCTTCAGGTTATCAGCAGTTTCACGGCTGTTGAACACCAAGGCCGTGTAGAAAAAACAGAAAAACACAATGGCACTGGCGTATAGCATCACGTAAATGGGCTGCCCGGGCGTTAATGAACCTGCGATGTCTTTTAGCCAACGCATCGAGTCCCCGGCACTGAACCAGCCAACCACGGTCGCCGGGAGCAAGATAATAGATGACGCGAAAATCGGAGGGATCACGCCCGCCATGTTCAGTTTCAATGGCAGATGTGAAGATTGTCCGCCGTACACTTTGTTGCCCACTTGACGTCTGGCGTAATTCACCAGAATCTTGCGTTGGCCTCGCTCCACAAATACGACAAAGTAAGTCACGAGAGCTACCAAAATGACAATGAACAAGGCAACGATAATGCTCATTGCGCCAGTGTTCACCAATTCAAGCAAGCCACCTATCGCATTGGGTAGTCCCGCCGCAATGCCACCGAAAATAAGAATCGAAATACCATTGCCCAACCCGCGCTCGGTAATCTGCTCCCCCAGCCACATCAAAAACAACGTTCCCGCCGTCAACGTGACAACCGCGGTCATGCGAAATCCGAATCCTGGCGCAATGACCAGTCCAGGCGAACTCTCGAGTGCCAGAGCAATACCCATAGATTGGAACAATGCCAGACCGAGAGTGCCATAACGGGTGTACTGCGTAATCTTGCGCCGTCCCGCCTCGCCTTCCTTTTTCAATTGCTCAAAGGCGGGTAGCACGTAAGTCAACAACTGCATAATGATCGAGGCCGATATGTACGGCATGATCCCTAATGCAAAAACGGTAAAGCGGGACAAAGCGCCTCCGGAAAACATGTTGAACATGCCCAAGATGCCACCTTGCTGACCTTTGAAGAACAGCTTCAATTGATCAGGATCGATACCTGGAACCGGAATATGCGCGCCCACTCGGTACACTACCAGCGCAAGCAGCAAAAACACAAGCCGACGACGCAGGTCGCCGAATTTGCCGGTTTTCGCCAGTTGAGTTGCGTTAGTTGCCACTTGTAAAGTCTTTCAGTAAGCAGCTCAGGAAATGCTTCCACCGACCGCTTCAATTGCCGATTTGGCAGCAGCCGTTGCACCAATACCCTTGAGATTGACGGCTTTGGTTATGTCGCCGGTCTTGATTACCTTGACTACCTTGGAGAGCTCACCCACCAAGCCAGCTTGCTTTAAGGTGAGCAAATCTACGTCCACAGCACCAAGCTTCTCCAATGCACTCAAAGTAACCTCGGCATTGAATTTCAGCAGCTGGGACTTAAAGCCCCTCTTTGGAAGCCGACGCTGCATAGGCATCTGGCCGCCTTCAAAACCCACTTTGTGATAGCCGCCTGCACGTGATTTTTGGCCCTTGTGACCCCGGCCTGCGGTTTTTCCAATGCCGGAGCCGATACCGCGACCGACCCGACGCTTATAGTGCTTTGCACCGTCTGCGGGCTTAATGCTATTGAGTTCCATCATTAACCTTCTAGAGCACTTTGACCAGGTAACTGATCTTGTTTATCATGCCGCGGACTTCAGGCGTATCCACCAATTCACTGGTGCTGCGAATTTTGCGAAGACCGAGTCCACGAACGGTGGCACGATGCGATTCTTGGCAACCAATAGGACTGCGAACCAACTGCACTTTGACTGTTTGTTGTGTTGTCATCTTGAGCCTCCCGGTTAGACAAAGAGTTCTTCAATCGTCTTGCCGCGCTTGGCCGCCACTTGCGACGGCGTCGTCGCATGAGAAAGCGCGTCCAGCGTGGCACGAACCATGTTGTAGGGATTAGTAGACCCATGGCTCTTCGCCACGATATCGGTGATACCCAAAACCTCAAACACTGCGCGCATCGGTCCTCCGGCAATAATGCCCGTACCCTTAGGGGCAGGAGCCATCATGACCGCCGCCGCCCCGTGCTGGCCCATCACTTTGTGGTGGATTGAACCGTTTTTCAGCGAGATCTTGGACATGTTGCGACGGGCTTCTTCCATCGCTTTTTGCACAGCGGCCGGCACTTCTTTTGATTTGCCTTTGCCCATGCCGACGCTGCCATCGCCGTCGCCCACCACGGTCAACGCTGCGAAACCAAGAATCCGGCCACCTTTGACCACCTTGGTAACGCGATTGATCGCGATCATTTTCTCACGCAGACCGTCTTCAGGCCCTACAGCCTTACCCTGCATTTTCGCTTGAACTTTAGCCATCTTTATTTCCGATCTGCTTAGAACTGCAAGCCAGCTTCACGTGCCGCATCTGCCAACGCCTTGACGCGGCCATGGTACGCAAAACCTGCGCGATCAAACGCGACTTTCTCAACACCAACCGCTTTGGCTTTTTCAGCCAGGCGCTTGCCAATAACTTGCGCGGCGGCAACGTTGCCACCTTTGCCCGACGCGCCCAACTCTTTGCGAACTTCGGCCTCAGCCGTTGACGCACTTGCCAAGACTTTGCCGCCATCGCCAGAAATTACGCTGGCATAGATGTGCAAGTTGGTACGATTTACCGTTAACCGGGCTACACCTTGCGTGGCAATCCGAATACGGGTTTGACGAGCCCGGCGAAGACGCTGTTCTTTTTTGGTCAACATGTTGCAGCTCCTTATTTCTTCTTGGTTTCTTTGATTGTGATCTTCTCGTCCGAGTAACGAATACCTTTGCCTTTGTAGGGCTCAGGCGGACGAATCGCACGAATTTCGGCGGCTACTTGACCCACGCGCTGACGATCCGCACCCTTGATCACGATTTCCGTGGGGGTGGGGGTTGCAACGGTAATGCCTGCAGGCATGTCTTTATCAACCGGATGGGAGTAGCCCACCGTGAGGTTCAGCTTTGCGCCTTGCGCCTGGGCTTTGTAACCCACGCCAACGAGATTGAGCTTCTTCTCAAAACCTTTGGTCACGCCGACCACCATATTGTTCACCAGTTGACGCATGGTGCCACTCATGGCATTGGCTTCGCGGGACTCGTTCGCAGGCCGAAAACTCAGCTTGCCGGCGTCGCTGGTTACCTTGACTAGAGCGTTTTGCGTCAAAGACAAAACCCCGCCAGCGCCTTTAACACTGATTTGGTCTTCCTTGATCGACACATCCACGCCAGCCGGAACGGCGACGGGCATTTTTCCTATACGGGACATTTTCTGTTTCTCCTCAAAGTCACGCTTTAGGCGACGTAGCAGAGCACTTCACCACCGACACCGGTAGCGCGCGCTTTGCGATCAGTCATAACGCCCTTGGGGGTTGTGACAATTGCCACGCCCAGACCGTTTTGGACTTGGGGAATGGCATCGCTGCCACGGTAAACTCGCAAGCCGGGACGACTCACGCGCTCAATACGTTCAATCACCGGGCGGCCGGCATAATATTTCAAGACGATTTCAAGCTCAGACTTGCCGTCTTCGGTTTTGACCTTGAAGCCGTCAATATAGCCCTCGTCTTTCAACACTTGCGCAATCGCCACCTTCACTTTGGAGGAAGGTATGCTTACAGTGGTTTTTGCCACCATTTGTGCATTTCGAATGCGTGTCAACAGGTCCGCGATTGGATCACTCATGCTCATATCTATGTCTCCTGCCGCTTACCAACTGGCCTTGACCATGCCGGGGATTTCCCCTGCAAAAGCCATTTCACGAATCTTTGCACGCGCTAGGCCGAAATGCTGGAACGTGCCACGAGGGCGACCAGTGATAGCACAGCGGTTGCGCTGGCGAGTCGGATTCGCATTACGAGGGAGCGTTTGCAGACCCAGGCGGGCTGCAGCACGCTCTTCATCAGTGCGTTTTACGTCGCTTGCGATTGCCTTAAATTCCGCGTGTTTTTTCGCGTACTTGGCAACCAGTTTGTCGCGCTTGAGTTCGCGCTGGATTAAAGCCATTTTAGCCACGGGTCACCTCAGTCTTGAACGGGAAACGGAAACCAGCGAGTAGCGCCTTGCACTCTTCATCGGTCTTGGCCGTTGTGGTAATACTGATATTGAGACCACGCAAGGCATCTACCTTGTCATATTCAATTTCAGGGAAAATGATTTGCTCTTTAACGCCGATGTTGTAGTTGCCGCGACCATCAAATGCGCGGACAGAGATACCCCGGAAGTCGCGAACACGCGGCAACGCGACCGTCACAAATCTATCGAGGAACTCGAACATTTGCACGCCGCGCAGGGTAACCATGCATCCAATCGCCTGATTTTCGCGAATCTTGAATCCGGCAATCGCCTTTTTCGATAGTGTCACGACCGGTTTTTGACCGGCGATCTTGCTAAGGTCGCTGACCGCATGGTCCATAACCTTCTTATCGGCCACCGCCTCACTCACACCCATGTTCAAGGTGATCTTGGTAAGACGCGGAACCTGCATTGGAGACGTATAGCCGAACTTGGCCATCAGCTCCGGCGCCACTTTTTCGCGATAGTATTGTTGCAAACGAGCCATGCTTATGCCACCTTGATTTCTTCGCCGCTGGACTTGTAAACGCGGATACGCTTACCGTCAGCCGCCAGCTTGATGCCCACGCGATCGCCTTTGCCGGTCGAAGCATTGAAAATCGCCACGTTGGACTGATGAATCGGCATGGCCTTTTCAACAATGCCACCAACCGTCCCTTTGAGAGGATTCGGTTTGGTGTGCTTCTTCACCATGTTGACACCCTCGACAAGCACATACGAGTCGTCTTTGCGCAAGGCAATTTTGCCGCGCTTACCCTTGTCGCGCCCAGTAAGCACGATGATTTCGTCGCCTTTGCGAATCTTGTTCATGGCGCGTCCTTACAAAACTTCAGGAGCCAAAGACACGATCTTCATGAACTTCTCGGTGCGCAATTCGCGCGTCACCGGACCAAAGATACGGGTGCCAATCGGCTCCAATTTAGCATTCAGCAACACTGCCGCATTGCCGTCGAATTTGACCAGCGAGCCATCGCCACGACGAATGCCCTTGGCCGTACGAACCACCACCGCGCTGTAGATCTCGCCTTTTTTGACGCGACCGCGCGGGGCAGCCTCCTTAATACTCACTTTGATGACGTCACCAACGCTTGCATAGCGGCGCTTGGAGCCTCCCAGCACCTTGATGCAGAGGACGGACTTTGCGCCGGTATTGTCGGCAACTTCTAATCGAGATTCAACTTGGATCATTTCAATTATTCCCAACTTGCACCTGAAACATCGGCCAGTCGGCTTTCTAGCCAACAACCAAAATTCCCAGGTCAGTCTTGGGCCTGTCGTCCGCGACGTGAACCACTCACATCGCATTCGTTAGGCAGATACTTCATACTTTTTCAAGCGAAGCCAGCTATTGTGGCAGACTTTTCCCATATCGTCAAGCACCATGTTTGAAGCGGTAAGAGAAAGCTGCGACCCCTTCTTTCCATTCGAGTTCCGAGCATGA
Source organism: uncultured beta proteobacterium (assembly GCA_963810395.1). Lineage (GTDB taxonomy): Bacteria > Pseudomonadota > Gammaproteobacteria > Burkholderiales > Burkholderiaceae_C > Rhodoferax. The sequence goes on from CAWENC010000001.1 coordinate 1,337,515, forward strand.
CCAGCTTGATGTAGCGCTATATAAGGGCGTCGCGCCGGTCCTTAGTGATTCAGGAGGTCACGGGACCGCAATGTGTCCCGCATTCAGGCGCCGAGGCGCCCGATGCAACGACGAAATATTCACAGGCGGACAGCGCATTTATTTCATGTTGTCAGCCTAGAAAATTCGGCAGAACGTTGCGAGTCAGCAACAAGCCTCCCCTGGCCGAACAAGAATCCGATTCGGACATCAGCCGTCTTGGCGAGGATGGAAACAAATTTATTGTCAAAAAATTGTGAAATTAGAAAACTTGACGCATAATGCAGTTGTATTGCCGAAAATCGGTGTTACAAGTTTGCGGTGTTTAGTCAGTTTCGCGTCTGCTTTAATTCTTCATTGGTTTGTTGATTGCGGTTTTGGACTCCATCGCGTTTTGAGTCATTTTGAGGAGTCCTTTTATGGGCAACAAACTTTACGTGGGCAACCTGCCCTACACTTTCCGTGATGAAGACCTGCAGCAAGCATTTGCGGCACACGGCACCGTCACCAGCGCCAAGGTCATGATGGAACGTGACACCGGTCGCTCCAAGGGCTTCGGCTTTGTGGAAATGGCCAGCGATGCCGAGGCGCAAGCCGCCATCAGTGGCATGAACGGCCAACAATACGGCGGACGCGGTCTGGTAGTCAACGAAGCTCGTCCGATGGAGGCTCGTCCTCCTCGCACGGGCGGCGGTGGCTTCGGCGGTGGTGCCGGTGGTGGCCGCAGCGGCGGCGGTGGCTACGGTGGTGGCGCTGGCGGTGGTGGCGGATACGGCGGTGGCGCTGGTGGTGGCCGTAGCGGCGGTGGCGGCGGATACGGCGGTGGCCGCAGCAGCTACTAAGCAATCATCTGGCTGACTGCCAGCTGAATCAAAGGGGCCCTGATGGCCCCTTTTTGTTTTCGCCGCAAGACGCTCAACACCTGCCGACCGGCTACCGATCAAGCATCGGTGCCACGACGTTTTCTGGGACGTCCGGCGAACGCGATATCAAACAGCGCGTTCGGCATCAACCTTAACAACTTGGCTACCACACCCATTTGCCACGGAATCACCCGATAGCTGCGGCCTGCCTCGATCGCCGCCAAGGCTTTTGCTGCAAAATCGTCCGGGTGCATCAGGAACGGCATGACATAGCTGTTATTTTGGGTCAACGGAGTATCAATATACCCAGGGCACAGCGTGACGACCTTGACACCGCTTTTTCGCAGTTCACCGCGCAGACTCTCGCAGTAAGCGATTACTGCGGCCTTGCTGGCACAGTAAGCGCCATGCCCGGGCAGGCCTCGGATGCCGGCTACGCTACCAATACCTACCAACGCGCCTGACCCACGCTCGGTCATTGGCGCAATGAACGGCTGAAATGTCGCAGCCACGCCCATCGCATTGGTGGCGAGGACTTGCGCCATGACCTCCAGATCTCCGCGTTGCGCCGTATTCACGCCCCTGCTGATACCGGCGTTGGCAATCACCACTTCGGGTAAACCCTGTTGGCGCAGGCAGGCCTGTCCCGCATCCACAATGCTGTCGGGCACAGACACATCAGCACTATAAATTTGATAGCTGTTTGCGCCCATTTTTCGGGCGCTAGCCCATGATTGGACCTCATCTGTACGGCGCGCTACCAAGGCCAGTGAATAACCCGCCTGATAAAAACGCCAGGCCAGCGCCTGGCCGATGCCGCTGGACGCGCCGGTAATGAAAGCAAGTCTGGACATGGCATCCTCTGATCGAACTATTTGACGCTGGCGGGAATCAGCGTGCCCTTGACACGCCCTTTGAGTTCCATAACGCGATTCGAATTGTCAAAATCCATCGCGTCAGCGGTAAACCTGTCGCGGCCCCGCGTCAGCTCCACCGGCTGGTCCGATTTGACGCGCTCCGTATTGAGAAACGCATGCAAAAACTCGCCGCGAAACTCCATTCGCGGTTGTAGCTGTCCGATTTTGTCCTGCATCTGCTCGCGCACCACCCGCGCATCACCAAACAACTGCACTTCGGAAGCGTCTCCATTGGTCAATGCGCGACTGGCACTTGCGGTGCTCAGGCGACCGTCGTTGCTGAACGAGCGGATGCGTACAAGATCGATCTCCAGCGTGTCGGTGTCAGGGTAATGTCGGGCATCGTTGCCCAGGACCTCGCTCTTGAGTCGACCCACTGTGTCAAATGTCTTGACTGAAAACTTGCGCATGAAATAGTCAGGCTCGTGGCGCTCGGGCAATGCCTGCTCGTGTGGCATCAATAGCGGGGTGCTGCGTACCAACCAATATGTCCCCAGGGCCAACACGCCCATCAGAATCACCGGCAAGTAAAGCGATAACCGGTCGCCGAGGGCACGCAATAGCTGAATCACTGCCAACTTTCTTCAAGCAGTGCGGTGTATCTGCCGCTTGCGACGAGCAACAGGTCGCACAGTTCCCTGACGGCACCGTCTCCGCCCTTTGCGCGGGTGACGAAATGCGCGATGGCCTTGACTTCTGGATGGGCATTGAGCGGCGCGCCGGTCAGTGCGCTGCGCCGCATCATGGCCAAATCAGGCCAATCGTCACCCATCGCCGCGGCTTGATCCCAGCCCAACGCCAATGCCTTAAGGGTGCGCTCGGCAGCCGGGCATTTATCTTCGGTGCCGTAATGCACGTGTTCAATACCCAAGGACGCCAACCGCAGACGCAAGGGTTTGGAGTCGCGCCCGGTAATAACCGCTGGCGTGATTCCCGCACGCTGTAGCAACTTCAGGCCTTGACCGTCGAGCGTATTAAAACGTTTGACGCTTTCGCCGGCCTCTGTAAAGTACAGCCCGCCATCCGTCAGCACCCCGTCCACGTCAAAAAAAACGACGCGAATGCCCTGCGCTCTAAGCAGCAAATCGGGGAGGAAATTAAGGGTTGCACGAATCATCAGATTACCTTTGCTCGCATCAGATCGTTGCTGTTGAGCGCGCCGCAGAGCTGCCCCTTCTCATCCACCACCAGCACGCTGGTAATGCAACGCAGCTCCATCAATTCGACCGCTTCTACCGCCAGGGCATCCACGGCAATGGTGCAGGGGTTGGGGTGCATCACCTCGGACGCGGTGACAGCGCGCAAGTCAATACCCTTTTCCACCAGGCGACGCAAATCGCCATCAGTGAAAATTCCCAGCACCTGTAGATGCGAATCCACAATGGCCGTGGCGCCCAGTCCCTTGGCACTCATCTCGCGCATCAGCTCGCTGAAACTGGCCTGCGGCCCAACGTGGGGGACAGTATCGCCCGAACGCATCACATCACTGACATGGGTGAGCAGCTTGCGTCCCAGCGCGCCGCCCGGATGGGACCTTGCAAAGTCTTCCGCCTTGAATCCACGGGCATCCAGCAGGGCCACCGCCAGCGCATCACCGAGCGCGAGCTGTGCTGTAGTGCTGGCGGTGGGAGCCAGGTTCAGGGGGCAGGCTTCCTTTTCAACGGCGCAATTGAGAAACGCATCGGCATGACGGGCCAGCGTCGAGTCAGCCCTGCCCGTCATGGCAATCAGAGGCGCACCCATGCGTTTCAGAACCGGCAGGATGGCCGTCAACTCCGCTGACTCGCCACTGTTAGAGATCGCCAGCACCAGATCAACCGATTTAATCATGCCAAGGTCGCCATGGCTGGCCTCTGCCGGGTGCACAAACATGGCCGGCGTGCCAGTAGAAGCCAGTGTCGCGGCGATCTTGCGGCCGATATGTCCGCTCTTGCCCATGCCCATGACGACCACGCGGCCGCGCACGCCCAACATCATCTGCACCGCGTGCCCAAACGAATCGCCCAAGTGCTTTTTCAAGCCCAGCACTGCAGCGGCCTCGATGTCTAGTGCGTTCTGAGCCAGTTCAATGGCGCGGTTCGCCTGAAATACCGCAGCGTGAGTGGTTTGAGTTGTCATGCCGCCATTTTATCGATGCATCTCGCTTGTTAGTATCTGGGGGTGAACCCACTTGACCTGACACTTCTCTATTTGCTGGCGGCGGTGCTGGGGGTAGTGGCGTGCCGTTACTTGAAGTTACCGCCGATGCTTGGTTATCTGGCGGTCGGCGTCGTGATCGGACCAAACGCCCTGGCTTTGGCAAAAAACGCAGACGGAGTGCGTCATTTGGGCGAATTTGGCGTGGTGTTCCTGATGTTCGTCATCGGACTTGAGTTCAATCTGCCGAAGCTGCGGGCCATGCGCAACCATGTGTTTGGACTGGGGTTTTTCCAGGTGCTACTGACCATGCTGGGAGCCACAGTGGTAACCATCGGACTGGCAACGTTGTCTCCCCGGGTTTGGGGCATGGGCTGGCAAACGGCACTGGCCCTCTCCAGCGCCCTGGCCATGAGCAGCACGGCGATCGTGGTCAAGCTGATGTCCGAGCGACTGGAGATGGAGTCGGAACACGGCAAACGGGTCATGGGCGTGCTGCTGTTTCAGGATTTGGCGGTAGTGCCACTGTTGGTATTGATCCCGGCCTTAGGGGCGTCAACCGAGCTTATGTTCGAAACCCTCGCGTTGGCGAGCTTGAAGGCAACGCTGTTGATCACCGTGCTGCTCGTCGGTGGACCGCATGTCATGCGCTTCTGGCTGACGCTGGTGGCCCGGCGCAAGAGCGAAGAGCTGTTTGTGCTGAACCTGCTGCTCCTTACCCTGGGCCTGGCCTGGTTGACCGAACTGGCGGGGCTGAGCTTGGCGCTGGGTTCATTCATTGCTGGCATGCTGATCTCCGAGACTCAATACAAGCAGCAGGTGGAGACCGACATCCGGCCCTTTCACGACGTCCTGCTGGGCCTGTTTTTTATCAGCATCGGGATGATGCTCGATTGGCGCCTGGTGCTGGAGCGTTGGCCCCTGGTGCTGCTGCTGGTGACCGTGCCAGTGTTGTTCAAGGCAGCAGTGGTGGGTTTATTGGCGAGGTGCCTGGGTGCCACCGCCGGGGTTTCCCTGCGGACCGGTTTGTACCTGGCACAAGCAGGTGAGTTCGGATTTGTGCTGCTAACGCTCGCCCAGTCTCATGCGCTGCTGCCACCGGCACTGCTAAACCCGATACTGGCCAGCATGGTGCTCTCGATGCTAGCCACGCCGTTCATTATTTTGTACAGCGACCCGCTTGTTTTGAGAGTGATCAGCAGCGAATGGCTGCAACAGTCACTGCAAATGACCAATATTGCCCGCAAATCGATCAATACCTCGAAGCACATCGTTATTTGCGGATATGGACGCTGCGGTCAAAACCTGGCCCGCATGCTGGAGCAGGAGGGCATTCCCTACATTGCGCTCGACCTTGATCCGGACCGGGTGCGTCAAGCTGCGATGGCCGGTGACTCGGTGGTTTTTGGGGACGCAGCCCGCCTGCAGGCCCTGATCGCAGCCGGACTGGCCCGGGCCAGTGCCGTGGTGATTACCTACCTGGAAGTGCCCAGCGCCATGAAGGTGCTGGGCCATATCCGCGATCACGCGCCACAAGTGCCGGTAATCGTGCGCACACAGGACGACCATGACCTGGAGGCACTGCGGCAGGCGGGCGCCACCGAGGTCGTGCCGGAAGCAATCGAAGGCTCGCTGATGCTGGCCAGCCACGCCCTGGCTTTGGTCGGTGTACCGATGCGACGTGTGATTCGCATCGTGCGCGACCAGCGTGATGCCCGCTACAACTTGCTGCGGGGTTACTTTCACGGCGCCGATGACGACTCGGTCGATGAACTGCATCAGGAACGCCTCTCGACGCTTACCTTGCCCCTGGCAGCCCGGTCGGTGGGCAAACCGCTGAGCCATCTAGCCCCGCAGGTACCGGACGTACGCATTGTCAGCCTGCGCCGCCGCGGGGGTCAGGTCATGTCCACCAGCCTGGATCTGCTGATTGAAGAGGGCGATACGCTGGTGCTATCGGGGAAGGCCGAAGCGCTGGCATTGGCAGAGCAGAAATTGCTCAAGGGTTAAGCGGCCCGCGTCCGAGAAGAAGCAGGCAAGAGGCACAATACCTGCACCTGATCGAAACCGACAACTCATGCAAAACCTCAGTGTCAGCCAATACCTGAAAAGCCACATCCGCACCGTCCCTGACTGGCCGGCGCCGGGAGTGCAGTTTCGCGATATCACACCACTGTTGCAGGATGCCAAAGTGTTTCGGGTTTTGATCGACGCCTTTGTCCACCGCTACATGGGTACTCCCCTGCGCCCCGACGTAGTCGCGGGGCTGGACGCGCGCGGATTTATTCTGGGTGCGGTCGTCGCTTATGAGCTGAACATAGGCTTTGTACCGATCCGCAAAAAGGGCAAACTGCCATTCACGACAGTTGAGGAAACCTACGAGCTGGAATACGGAAGTGCCACCGTTGAACTGCACACCGACGCCGTCAAGGCAGGAGACCGCGTACTATTGATCGACGATCTGATTGCCACCGGCGGCACCATGATGGCAGGCATGAAATTGCTCGAAAAACTCGGGGCGCGGGTCGTCGAGGGGGCGGCTATCGTAGACTTACCTGAGCTTGGCGGCTCCGACAAGCTCCGGACCGCAGGATTGCCACTTTTCACCCTGCTCGATTTCTCCGGCCGCTGAAATCAGTCCCTCACGACGGAACCCTCAATTGAGATCCCCGTATTGAGTGACGCTCAGTGGAGAGGCGGACTCCGCTCCTTCCTGTATCTGTGTATCTTGAAATTCATCGGGGGGGGCCGGATTGCGGCGGCCCGAAGTGACAAGCTTGGCTGACGCAGCAGGGGAGGCAACAGGCGTTACGCTGGCCAGCGCCCGTTTGAACGCCGCCACTTCATCTTCTTGCAGTGGTTCATAACGGTGCCCCGATGCCGGCATGGGCACAGGTCTTGCCGGTGTTTCAGGAGCGCGGCTTGCCTGCCGATCTGGCGCTGGGCTGAGTGCCTGCGGCGCAGACGCAAGGGGAGCGCTTAGCTGGCCGACGGTGACCTGCTCATTGACGCGCCAATAGACTGCGGTGATCAGAATGTCGTGCTGCACCTTTGCCGCTTGGGCCATCACGGCTTCAATCTCGGCCAGATGCGCCGAATCTACGGCGGCACTATTGGCCAAATCCATCATGATCAGGTACTGTCTGCCATGCGCATCCAGCGACAGCACCTTGAATTTGTAACTTGCCGCCAATACGCCTGCGCGAATCATCGTGTCTCGCACCACGCCGTAGAGGAGTTCACGCCGCTCCAGACGTTCAGTCTTGCGACTGGCTGCATGATTGACTGGTGACGCGGCCAGCTTTGTGCGAAGTCCGTCAGCAGGCACCAAAGGTACGGTTGCGTCAGCCTGCCACAGGCCGGAGCTCTCCGGCGCCGGGCTTGTAGGGGCATCTTTCTTGCTGCTGAACCAATTGAATATCGACATCTATTTCTTTCAAAGCGCCACACGCCATTGCGCCGGAGAACAAGTCCGTAAGTCGGTCACCGCCGACTCACTGCGGGCTCGCGGCAACCGGTGTGATCACGCGCCTTCGCCATCGCCGGCTCCCCGCCGAGCTATTTTCCAATACAGAAATTGGAGAATATCACTCCAAGCAGGTCATCAGACGTAAATTCCCCAGTTATTTCATTCAAGGCGTTTTGCGCCAGTCGCAGTTCTTCAGCCAGCAGATCAAGCGTCGGCGCGTGATCCGCCAAATAAGTGCCGGCCTGCGTCAGATGATCATCCACCTGTCGCAAAGCCCGCACATGCCGCTCGCGCGCGATGAAGACCCCCTCAGGCGCAGACTGCCAACCCACCAGTTCCAGCAACTTGTGTCTCAAAGCATTCAGCCCGGCACCGGTTTTCGCTGACAGACTCAGGCCGTGGGGGCGCGACGATCGGGCAACCGCATCAGCCTTGTTCCAGACCTCGATGATGGGTATATTCGGGGATAGCTTTTGGCTCATGGACCTTGCTATCTGTGCGTCACCCGCTATGTAATCGATAGTGTCACAGCGTGTCAGATCGTGCAAAAACAAAACCACATCAGCTGACTCGATCGCGTCCCAGGCACGTTCAATACCGATCTTTTCAACCTCATCCGCGCTGTCGCGCAAGCCAGCCGTATCGATGACATGCACCGGCACGCCCTCGATCTGAATGGTTTGCTGCACCTTGTCGCGCGTGGTGCCAGCCACTGGCGTGACAATCGCCAGTTCAGCGCCCGCCAGTGCATTAAGCAGCGAGGACTTGCCCGCATTGGGCTGGCCCGCTATTACTACCTTGATGCCTTCGCGCAACAACGCGCCTTGCTTTGCCTTCTGTTGCACGGCGTGCAGGGTTTGCTGCAAGTTTGATAGCTGGCCATATGCGTCCGCCTTGCGCAGGAAGTCGATTTCTTCTTCCGGAAAATCCAGCGTGGCTTCCACCAGCATGCGCAATTGAATCAGCGCGTCGCGCAGTTTCCGAATCTCTTTGGAAAATTCACCGGAAAGCGAGCGGCTGGCACTGCGAGCCGCCGCCTCGGTACTGGCGTCAATCAGGTCGGCAATCGCCTCGGCTTGCGCCAGATCGATTTTGTCATTGAGGAACGCGCGCTCAGAGAATTCTCCCGGCTGCGCCAGGCGTAATCCCGCCAGCTGCGGCACACACCTGACCGGATCCTGTTCTGCCGCCGCTTGCAGACAGCGCGCCAGCAACAGTTGCAGCACTACCGGTCCCCCGTGACCCTGCAATTCCAGTACATCTTCGCCGGTAAACGAATGGGGTGCGGGAAAATAGATCGCTATGCCGTGATCTATCGCCCGCCCGTCGCCATCCAGAAAGGCCGTATAGGTCGCCTCGCGGAATTTGAGCGGGCGCCCGCATAGGGTCTGAATCAGCGTTTTCAGGTCTTTCCCGCTGAGCCGGACTATGCCCACCGCGCCACGACCAGGCGCGGTCGCAATGGCAACAATCGGATCCTGATGATGCGCCAGCATGAAGTTCCGGTCTGCTCACAATGGAGGCGCTAGCTGCAATGGCCGTAGCGCCAGATTCAAAACTTGGGCAAATGAAATTTCGGCGGCACGCCCATGCGGGTGTTGATGATCCATTGCTGCGCGATTGAAAGGACGTTGTTGGTAATCCAGTACAGCACAAGACCGGCCGGGAAGAAGAAGAACATCACACTGAACGCCAGCGGCATGAACCACATCATCTTGGCCTGCATTGGGTCCGGTGGTGCCGGGTTGAGCGAGGTCTGCAGCACCGTGGTCAGGGTCATGATCAATGGCAAGATATAGAGTGGGTCGGGCGAAGAGAGATCATGGATCCACAATATCCAGGGGGTATTGCGCATCTCGACACTGGCCAGTAGCACCCAGTACAAGGCAATAAACACCGGAATCTGAATCATGATCGGGAAACAGCCGCCCATCGGATTGACTTTTTCTTCGCGATAGATGCGCATCATCTCCTGCTGCATCTGTTGCGGCTTGTCCTTGAGACGTTCCCGCATTTCCGTAATTTTCGGATTAATCGCCTTCATCTTGGCCATGCTGGAGTAGGCTTTGGCGTTGAGCCAATAAAACGCCGCTTTCAGCAACAGCACCAAGGCCATGATTGACCAGCCCCAGTTTCCGATAAAGCTCTGCAGCTTGTCGAGCAACCAGTACAACGGTTTGGCCAGAATCGTGAGCCAGCCATAGTCTTTCACGAGTTCCAACCCGGGTGCCAGTGATTCAAGCACCTTTTCTTCTTGCGGCCCGGCGAAAAACTTGGCATCAATGGTCTTGCTGGAGCCCGGTGCAATATTGTCCAGCGGCGTGATCATGCCCACCGCGTACAAATTGGCGTCGACCTTGCGCATGAACAAATCGCGTTTGATGCCGTCGCCCAACAACCAGGCGCTGGCAAAGTAATGCTGCACCATGGCGACGTAGCCGTTTTGCGCCGATTTTTCGATGTCAACCTTGTTGTTTTCGATGTCCTTGAATTCCACTTTTTGGTATTTTTTGGCCTCGGTATAAACCGCCGGTCCGGTAAACGTGGAATAAAAGGAAGACTCGCCTGGCGGCTTGCTGCCATCGCGCACCAGTTGCAGATACAACTGCGGCGACACCGGGGCGCTGCCAACATTGATCACTTCATGCCTGACCGCCACGGCGTAAGAAGCTCGAGCCAGAGTGAAAGTCTTGACCAATTTCACGCCACCCAACTCGGCGGACTCGAACCGGACGACCAACTCCTGGCTTCCATCACGCAGAGTCCGCTCCCCGGGCGAAACCGTCATCAGCACCTTGTGTGTCGGGAAGTTGCCGCCCGCCGCCCCGGCAATCAACCCGGTTTGCGCAATATAGGTGCGCTCTTTGCTTTCATCGAGCAGTACGACGTTCTTGGTCTTGTCGGCCATGCTGGCGTGCTTGAGAAATTCGGTCTGAAGCAAAGTCGCGCCTTCGGTGTCGAACGTCAGCTTGAGCACATCGGTTGTCACCACCAGGCGTTCGCGTGGTGCGGCCGTGGCCATGGTCGCCGAAGCAGTTTGGGCTGCAATGCTTGTTGGTTCTGCGCTGCCAGCCACAGTATTTGTGGCAGGCACGGTCGTTGGCACGCTGGACGCGGTCATTGGCTGATTAGCCGTGGCGACCGTTTGGGTGGCGCCAGGGAAAAAGGTGGCCTTGTGGCCGTTATAGACCTGCCATTTGTCCCATAACAAAACCATGGAAAAGCCAAAAATCACCCACAAAATGGTGCGACGAATATCGTTCATGAAGATTTCTTTTGAGTGGATGAGGACATCAATTGAGTAAACAACCGGAATTTGAACCGGGGCCTTGCGACTGGCACTGGATCATGGCCGCCCGGGCACCAGGGATGGCAACGTGCAAGACGCGTCAATGTCAAGTAACTGCCGGCCGCCGCACCATGCGTTTGCAGAGCTTCCAGCGAATAGGCCGAGCAGGTGGGCTCGAATCGGCAGGAGGAACCCAGCCACGGGCTGAGCAACATCCGATAGCCTTTGACCACGCCGATCAACAAGCCCTTGATCACGATCCACCACCCTGTAACGTGGTTGCTGGCAAACGCGTCGCCGCCCGTGCCAACAGCTGCTGCAACTCCAGGCGGATGGCGGCCTTGAGCGCGTCAGACGAGGCGCTGCCAAATTGAGCCAGGTCAAAGCCCGCGCGCAAGCGGACTACGTGCGCGGCGACTGGCAACGTGGACTGGAAATCGGTGCTCACGCTGTAAATCTGACGTTTGATGGCGTTGCGCGTAACGGCTCGCTTGGCCCACCGCTTGGGCACCATGGCGCCCAACCAGACATCCCGAACGGCAAAAAGCATCTGAGCAGGCATGTTTTTGGGCGCCGCCGCGTCAGGCTTGGGCGTTGAGGCGTCGAGTGTGGCGCAATGCAGCGCAAAGTGGGGCGTGCGAGCCGCAGTGGAGCCAGCCAGCACCGCCTGAAACTGGCTGCGCGTTTTCAGTCGCTGCAATTTGAGGCGGCGCCGGAACTGCGGATCAGATGAGCACTGCGCGAGCGGTCAAATTTCAGACCGCCAGGCGTTTGCGCCCCTTGGCGCGGCGAGCGTTGATCACGGCGCGGCCGCCACGGGTTTTCATGCGAACCAGGAAGCCGTGAGTGCGGGCACGGTGAATCTTGGAAGGTTGGTAAGTGCGTTTCATTTTGGAAATCCTAAAGGCGTGTCAATGACAGCCCGCAAATTTCAAAAAAAGTGGGCCGCTGTCTTTTTCTCCCCCAACAATGTCGAAGGAACCGATGATTATCGCAAACTTTCTTGCGGAAGCCAAATTTTCACGCACTCGTCGTGCACACGGCCAAAAACCGCGTGAGCATCAGCGCCTTTTCCCGCTTGTGGATAAAGGCTTGATAAATTACAATTTGACTGGCGGCAATTTACATCTATCCACAGAAATCGGCAAATAATGACAGAGGGACAACACGCCAAACAACCTGGCTTTACAGGCGATGGCGCTGGACAAAGCTTGTGGCAATCCTGCGTTGACCAGCTGGCACAAGAGCTTCCGGAACAGCAGTTCAACACCTGGATCAAACCGCTGTCGGCACAGATCGCGGACGACCTGTCTCAAATTACCATCTTTGTCGCCAACCGGTTCAAGCTGGACTGGGTCCGGGCCCAGTACAGCAAACGCATCTCCAGTCTGCTTGAAACGCTCTCTGGTCAATCCATTAGGATTGAGTTAGCACTCACTCCTCGTGAAGTGGCTGCCAAGAGTTATCTGGGACAACTCTCAGTTGAGCCCATCCCGATGGACGACTCACCGGAACTTGGGGAAGACCGAACCCCGAGCAGTCTGAAGAACCGGCTCAATTCGGCCTTGACTTTTGACACCTTGGTCGAAGGCACTGCAAACCGGATGGCGCGCGCGGCAGCGATGCACGTGGCTGGCATGCCGGGGCACTTATACAACCCGCTTTTCATCTACGGTGGCGTAGGCTTGGGCAAAACCCACTTGATGCACGCCGTCGGTAATCGCCTGCTGGCCGACAGACCTGCGTCCAAAGTTCTCTACATTCACGCAGAGCAGTTTGTGTCAGATGTTGTTAAGGCCTATCAGCGCAAGACTTTTGATGAGTTCAAAGAGCGCTATCACTCACTCGATCTGCTGTTGATCGACGATGTTCAATTCCTGGCAAACAAAGAGCGCACCCAAGAAGAGTTCTTCAACGCATTCGAGGCACTACTGGCCAAGAAATCGCATATCGTGATGACCAGTGACACCTACCCCAAGGGGCTGGCCGATATTCACGAGCGCCTGGTGTCGCGCTTTGACTCCGGACTGACGGTGGCAATTGAGCCGCCAGAGTTGGAAATGCGGGTCGCCATCCTGATCAACAAGGCTCGGGCTGAAGGCATCGACATGCCGGAAGAAGTCGCCTTCTTCGTTGCCAAGAACGTGCGCTCCAACGTGCGCGAGCTTGAAGGCGCTTTGCGCAAAATTTTGGCCTATTCCCGTTTCAACCAGAAAGAAATCTCGATTTTGCTGGCCCGTGAGGCCCTGCGCGATCTTCTTTCGATACAGAATCGTCAAATTTCGGTTGAAAATATCCAGAAAACGGTGGCCGACTACTACAAAATAAAAATCGCGGATATGTATTCCAAGAAGCGACCGGCCAGCATTGCCCGTCCGCGTCAGATTGCCATGTATCTGGCCAAGGAGTTGACCCAAAAAAGTCTGCCGGAAATTGGCGAGCTGTTTGGCGGGCGCGACCACACGACCGTGCTGCACGCCGTGCGCAAGATTGGCGGCGAACGCCAGCAAATGACAGAGCTAAACCAGCAACTTCACGTGCTGGAGCAGACGCTGAAGGGCTGATATCGGGCTTAAAAAGGGGAAAATGGCGATATTGAAAATAATGCGCTTTCTTCCGTTGTTGAATTTCAGATACTAATTAAGAGGTTGACATGATCGTCCTGAAAGCTACGCAAGACAAAGTTCTATCGGTATTGCAATCGGTAGCTGGCATCGTTGAGCGCCGCCACACCCTGCCCATCCTGGCCAACGTGTTGATTCGCAAAACCGGCACATTGCTCCAATTCACCACCAGTGACCTGGAGATTCAGATCCGCACCGCAGCCGAGCTCGACGGTGACATCGGCGACTTCACCACCACGGTGGGAGCGCGCAAGCTGATCGATATCCTGCGCACCATGCCGGCCGATCAAACGGTGTCCATGGAGTCGAGCGCGGCCAAGCTGATCCTCAAGGGCGGCAAGAGCAAATTCACGTTGCAGACCATGGCCGCCGAAGACTTTCCGCTGGTCCAGGAAGCTGCCAGTTTCGGTCCCGTTTTCAGTGTGCCCCAGAAGACTCTCAAAGACCTGCTCGGCCAGGTTTCGTTTGCCATGGCCGTGCACGATATCCGCTATTACCTCAACGGTATTCTGTTCGTTGCCGAAGGCCAGCAGCTGAGCCTGGTGGCCACAGACGGTCACCGGCTGGCCTTCGCCTCCGCCACGCTGGACGTGGAAGTGCCCAAACAGGAGGTGATCCTGCCGCGCAAGACGGTGATCGAACTGCAACGCCTGTTGTCCGACGCCGAAGGCGCTATCGAAATGCAGTTCGCCAACAACCAGGCCAAATTCAGCTTTGACGGAATGGAATTCGTCACCAAGCTGGTAGAAGGCAAGTTCCCGGACTACAACCGGGTCATTCCCAAGAACCACAAGAACAGCATTACGCTGGGTCGCAGCGCCTTGCTCGCGACCTTGCAACGCACCGCCATACTGACCAGTGACAAATTCAAAGGGGTGCGCTTGAACGTTGACCCTGGCACGTTGCGCGTGGCATCCAACAACGCCGAGCAGGAAGAAGCGATCGACGAGCTTGACATTGACTACGGCGGCGACAGCATCGAAATTGGCTTCAATGTGACCTATCTGATCGACGCGCTGGCCAACATGAGCCAGGAGATGGTGAAGCTCGAGCTAAGCGATGGCAACAGCTCGGCGCTGTTCACCATCCCAGACAACGCTACTTTCAAATACGTGGTGATGCCGATGCGAATTTGACGGCGCAAAATTTGTAGCAATACAAAGTCCAAACCCGCGATGAACACGAAGTTCATTGCGGGTTTGGTCATTCAAGAGTTGGAAAAATTATTGAACCCTTGCGGGACAGACCTCAGCTACACCCGGCGTAGCAAACACTGCCCTCAACAAAATTGAAGCTAGACATGACCGAAGAAAACAAGCCAGTCCAGACCGCTGAAAACGGTGACGACGCCGTTCACACGGGCGAAGGGACGGCCGACAGTTCCAACTTTCAACCGACCATTGATGCACACCAGATCGGCGCCTCGGAGGCCTATGGTGAGGGCTCAATCCAGATTCTGGAGGGCCTGGAGGCCGTGCGCAAACGCCCCGGCATGTACATCGGCGACACGTCTGACGGCACCGGGCTGCACCACCTGGTGTTCGAGGTGGTCGACAACTCTATTGACGAATCCCTGGCCGGTCATTGTGATGACATTCTGGTCACCATCCATAGCGATAACTCGGTCAGCGTCGTCGACAACGGGCGCGGCATTCCGACCGGCGTCAAGATGGATGACAAACATGAACCCAAACGCAGTGCCGCCGAAATTGCCCTGACCGAACTGCACGCTGGTGGCAAGTTCAACCAGAACAGCTACAAGGTCTCGGGTGGGCTGCATGGCGTGGGTGTCAGCTGCGTCAATGCGCTATCAAAGATGCTGCGCCTGACGGTTCGGCGCGACGGCAAGGTTCATGTGCTGGAGTTCTCCAGGGGCTTCGTACAAAACCGTGTCCTTGAAGTGCTGAACGGCGTGGAAGTCTCGCCCATGAAGATGATTGGTGAAACCGAAAAACGGGGCACCGAGGTGCACTTTTTGCCGGACACCAACATTTTTCAGCAAAACAATGATTTCCACTACGAGGTACTGGCCAAGCGCCTGCGTGAGTTGAGTTTTTTAAACAACGGCGTACGCATCCGCCTGAAGGACGAACGCAGTGGCAAGGAAGACGACTTCTCGGGTGCCGGCGGCGTGCGCGGTTTTGTGAACTTCATCAACAAAGGCAAGACGGTCCTCAACCCCAACATCTTCCACGCCCTGGGCGACCGCCAGAGCGATCAGGACACCAACATCGGCGTCGAAGTGGCCATGCAGTGGAACAGTGGCTACAACGAGCAAGTGCTATGTTTCACCAACAACATTCCGCAACGCGATGGCGGCACCCACCTGACCGGACTGCGCGCCGGCATGACACGAGTCATCAACAAATACATTGACGACAGCGAAATTGCCAAGAAAGCCAAGGTCGAGGTCACCGGCGACGACATGCGCGAAGGTTTGACCTGCGTTCTCTCGGTCAAAGTGCCAGAACCAAAATTCAGCAGCCAGACCAAGGACAAACTGGTGAGCTCTGAAGTTCGCGGCCCGGTCGAAGACATCGTCAGCAAGCTGCTTTACGACTATTTGCAGGAACGTCCGGCGGACGCCAAGATCATCGTCGGCAAGATCATCGAGGCCGCTCGTGCCCGCGAGGCGGCGCGAAAGGCTCGCGACATGACGCGCCGCAAAGGGGTGCTTGACGGCATGGGCTTGCCGGGCAAGCTGGCCGACTGTCAAGAAAAGGATCCGGCGCTGTGCGAAATTTATATCGTTGAGGGCGATTCCGCCGGTGGCTCGGCCAAACAAGGGCGCGATCGCAAATTTCAGGCAATTTTGCCACTTCGCGGCAAAATCTTGAACGTCGAGAAGGCGCGCTACGAAAAACTCCTGACCAGCAACGAAATTTTGACGCTGATCACGGCTCTGGGCACCGGCATCGGCAAGGCTGGCGGCAACACCGGTAGTGATGACTTCAATGTAGCCAAGCTACGCTACCACCGCATCATCATCATGACCGATGCCGACGTGGACGGCGCCCATATCTGCACGCTGCTGCTCACCTTCTTTTATCGCCAGATGCCCGAACTGGTCGAACGCGGTCATATCTATATTGCGCAGCCACCGCTGTACAAGGTGAAGGCCGGCAAGGAAGAGCTGTATCTGAAGGATGCCGCGGAGCTCGACAACTTTCTTCTGCGCATTGCGCTGGTGAATGCGTCGATTCATACCGGTGGCGACAACAGCACACTGCTGTCCGGCGACACGCTAGCCGAATTGGCCCGCAAGCACCAGGTGGCACAAGCGGTCATCGCACGCCTGCGCAACTTTATGGATGCCGAAGCCCTGCGAGCGGTCGCCGATGGCGTCGCCATCAATCTTGATACCGTGCCCGAAGCCGAGGTTTCTGCTGCTGCACTGCAGGCCAAACTACCCGATGCTGAAGTGGTAGGCGAATTTGACGTTCACACCGATAAACCCATTCTGCGGATCAGTCGTCGCCATCACGGCAACATCAAGAGCAGCGTGCTGACGCAAGACTTTGTTCACGGCGCGGATTACGCGGCTCTGGCCGAAGCGGCTGTCACCTTCAAGGGTTTGCTCGGCATGGGTGCCAAGGTCATGCGCGGCGAGGGCGAGCGTCAAAAAGAGGAAAAGGTGACTGACTTCCGCGAGGCGATGACCTGGCTGCTGACGCAAGCCGAGCATGCCACCGCGCGTCAGCGCTACAAGGGATTGGGCGAAATGAACCCCGCGCAGCTATGGGAAACCACCATGGACCCGACCGTGCGCCGGTTGCTCAGGGTACAAATCGACGACGCGATAGAAACCGACCGCGTGTTCACCATGCTGATGGGAGACGAGGTCGAGCCGCGCCGCGAGTTTATAGAGACCAACGCACTGCGCGCCGGCAATATCGACGTCTGAGTTAGCTGCTGATGTAACTTGTCAGCTGCGTGATGGTTTGCTCCTGGTCGGCAATGATGTCGTCCATGATGTCGCGTATCGAGATCATGCCCACCACTTTAGATCCGTCCACCACCGGCAAGTGGCGGATCTTCTTCTGGCTCATCAACGTCATGCAGGCACTGGTCACGCTCTCGGGCGTGACCGTGACCACTTCGCGGGTCATGATGTCAGCGACTTTGGTTTCCCTGGAGTTTCTACCCTGCAGCGCGACTTTGCGCGTGTAATCGCGCTCGGACATCAGCCCGACCAGTTTGCCGTTGTCCACGACCGCCATGGCGCCTACACCATGCTCGGCCAGTAGCCGTAGAGCTTCAAACACAGTGATCGAGGGGCTGATCTGAAAAGCCGCTGAATCACGATCTTTCAACAATTCTGAAACGGGTTTCATCAAAGCTCCTGTTAATGTTTTGCGTAGGAAGTGCAGTGTAAACAAACTTTTTCGCAATGCAATAGGCGGCAAAACCGGGGGCCCTCTTGTGGGCCTATCAGACAGCCACCGATCTTGCGTGCGCCGACCCTGACTGCCCCAGGTGGCTGTGTCAACGAGCTTGGCAAAGTTCACCACTCCTTGATGGGCGCTATGCAATTTGTAGCTGCTTACGCAATAGCCATAGGGACAGAAGTCCCAAAGGTCATCAGTGCAGAGGCGTGGGCGCTCTTATCAGACGGGCTGATGCAGGGGCGGTTCTGGATCGTCGGAGTGTCCGGATTTGATCTCCGATATATTTTGAAACAAAGCTATTCAATTTCCAGTCAGGACGGGCTCCTGAATGACTGGGGGCCTTCTGGAACTGCGCGCGACAGGCACACAAGATACACTGGCCCACTGCAGGGAATTTGGCAAGCGCTGTCCTTTACTGATCAGGAGCTCCTGTGACCTACTTGATTCTCGGACTGATTATTTTTCTCGGCGTGCACTCTGTACGCATCGTCGCCAATGACTGGCGCACACAAACCAGAGCGAGCATCGGCGATCTGCCCTGGAAAGGGCTGTACACGGTGCTTTCCGTGCTCGGTTTCGGATTGATCGTGTGGGGCTTTGGTCTGGCACGCCAGCAACCGGTGCAATTGTGGAGTCCACCAATCGGCATGCGCCACCTGGCGTCGGTTCTGACCTTGATCTCGTTCGTGCTGTTGGCGGCGGCGTATGTCCCCGGCAACAGCATCAAGGAACGCCTGCACCATCCCATGGTCCTGGCGGTGAAGGTATGGGCGCTGGCGCATTTGCTGGCCAATGGTAATGTCGCGCATGTGGTGCTGTTCGGTTCCTTTCTGATCTGGGCCATTTTCGATTTCACCGCCGCTCGCCGGCGCGACCGCGTTGAAGGCACGCGCTACCCTGGTGGCACGACCGGCGCCACCGGCATCACGGTAGCGTTAGGTGTCGGCGCCTGGATCGCCGTGACACTGTGGCTGCATGGCTTGCTGATAGGTGTGCGCCCGCTGGGCTGATGCCTGAACCGGCTTGATCAATGAGCATCCGCCACCTCGACTCATTGTTTGATCCGTCCTCAATCGCTGTCTTTGGGGCCTCGCAGCGCATCGGCAGCGTGGGCGCAACCGTGTGGCAGAACCTGACCAGGGGCAACTACAGGGGCGAGCTGTACGCCGTGAATCCCAAGTACCGTGAACTTGGCGGGCGGCCGGTCGTGGCGCATGCCTCTGCTTTGCCGGCCGTTCCGTCACTGGCAGTGATCTGCACGCCACCGGCCACCGTGGCCGGGTTGATTGAAGAGTTGGCCGGTCTGGGTACACGCGCTGCGGTGGTCATGACCGCAGGAATGGATGCTGCCCAGAAGCAGGCCATGCTGAAGGCGGCACGACCCCACTTGTTGCGCATCCTAGGCCCCAACTGCATTGGGCTGTTGGCGCCCCACATTGGCCTGAATGCCAGCTTTTCCCATATTGACGCACTGCCTGGCGAAATTGCCTTCGTGTCTCAGTCCGGTGCTTTGGTGACCGCGATGCTGGATTGGGCGCAGGGCCGCGGCATCGGTTTTTCGCATTTTGTGTCACTTGGCGAACATGCCGACGTGGACTTCGGCGACATGCTGGACTATTTGGCCAGTGACCCGAAGACACGCGCTTGTTTGGTGTATGCCGAGTCGATCGAGTCACCGCGAAAATTCATGTCCGCAGCCCGGGCGGCGGCACGCAACAAGCCGGTGATCGTGGTCAAGGCCGGACGCTCGCCGCAGGGCCAGTTGGCGGCGGCTTCGCACACCGGGGCGCTGGCGGGCTCGGACATGGTGTTTGATGCCGCGATCAGCCGTGCCGGCATGTTGCGGGTCAATACCTTGGAGGAGTTGTTTTTGGCGGCACAGACGCTGTCACGTTTTCGCACCAATACCAGTGATTCGATCACGATACTGACCAACGGGGGAGGGGCTGGCGTGATGGCGGCCGACGCGGCAGCGCATATCGGCGTCAAGCTGTCGGAACTCAGTGATACAACGCGCCAACGACTCGATGCGGTGCTACCGCCCAACTGGTCGCATGGCAACCCGGTGGACATCATCGGTGACGCGCCGGTAGCGCGCTATGAAGAGGCACTCAAGATACTCACCGATGACCCGGCCACCGGCGCCGTGCTCTTCATTCACGCGCCGACGGCCATTGTTTCGAGTGCCGATATTGCACGCGCGCTGGTACCGCTGGCACAGCATGATTCTTTTGCGCCGCCCCGCCTGCTGAGTTGCTGGTTGGGCGACAAAGCCGTCACTGAGGCGCGCCAGATATTTCAGGATGCCGGGGTTGCCAACTTTGACACGCCGGAACAAGCGGTACGCGCGTTTTCGATGCTGGTGCAGTATCGGCGAAATCAGGCCGAACTGACCGAGGCGCCGTCGGCCCTGCTGCCAGACTTGTGCCCTGACACGGCGCGCATCAAGACACTGGTGCGCGAGGCGTTGGACAGCGGCCGGGAGTTGCTCACCGAGCCAGAAGCCAAGGCGGTGCTCGACGCCTGCTGCATTCCGGTGGTACCGACCCAGCGTGTCGGCGCCACGGCAGCCGAAGCCGCCACAGCCGCGATAAGCATTGGTTTTCCGGTCGTGCTGAAGATCCTGTCTGACGATATTTCGCACAAATCAGACGTCGGCGGTGTAGCGCTTAATTTGCAGGACGAGGCAGAAGTACGCGCTGCCGCGCAAACCATGCTCGCCCGCGTACTGCGCCAGCACCCGCAAGCCCGCATCCAGGGCTTTACTGTGCAGTCCATGGTGCGCCGCCAGCACGCCCAGGAACTGATCGTTGGCAGCACCATAGACAGCGTGTTTGGTCCGGTCATTTTATTTGGCCAGGGCGGCACGGCGGTCGAGGTCCTGGCCGACCGTGCCGTGGCCCTGCCACCGCTGAACGCACCGCTGGCGCGCGCACTGGTGTCACGCACGCGCGTGTCGCGTTTGCTGGCTGGCTGGCGCGACACGCCCGCCGCGGACGAAGCGGCGCTGCACCGCGTGCTGGTGGCGGTATCGCAGCTGCTGGCCGAAATTCCGGAGATTGCCGAACTCGACATCAATCCCCTGATCGTCAATTTTGAAGGCGCTATCGCGCTTGATGCGCGCATTCGTCTGAGTGCCCAGGTGCCCGCCGGCGCCGAGCACTTCGCGATCCGTCCATATCCGGCGCAGTTGGAGGAAACCGTGCAGTGGCAGGGGCGCAATTTGTTTTTGCGGCCGATTCGACCTGAAGACGAGGCACTGCACATGGCGTTCCTGCAGCAATTGGATCCGGAAGATGTGCGTATGCGGGTGTTCTACAGCAAACGCACGATGGAGCGCAGCGAGCTGGCGCGCCTGGTGCAAATTGATTACGCTCGCGAGATGGCCTTTGTCGCCATAGGCAACGGACCGGATGGCCAAGCGCAGACCCTGGGCGTCGTACGTGCCATGACCGACCCCGACAACCTGGAGGCGGAGTTTGGCGTGATCGTGCGCTCTGAGCTCAAGGGCAGTGGCCTGGGTCTGCTGTTGATGCAAAAACTGATTGCCTATCAACGCGCACAAGGTACTCAGCGGCTGGTGGCCACCGTGCTCGATTACAACGAGCGAATGCTCAAACTGGCCAAAGAACTGGGTTTCGAGGAAGATCCGGCGCGAGACGATGACGCAGGCACCAAAGGAATATTTTTGTCCCTCACTTGATGCCGATGGCCCATTGAATCAGGTACTTGGCCACAAACCCGGTCATGCCGAAGGCCAGGCCCAGAAAAATGACAAAAGTCCCAAATTTGCCGGCTTTCGACTCCCAGGCCAGATGTCCGATGATGAACACCATGTAGAGCATGAACGCGCCAACGCCAAAGGTCAAACCGAAAGCGGCGATTTGTTCTTCCGAGTAACCAAACATCAGCGCGGCTCCCGCTCAGGCAGCGTCGAGGAATCAACCAGGTCGCGGTAGGCATGCCAGCTCGCATGACCCAACAGGGGAATGACCACTATCAAGCCCAGCAGGGCCGAAGCCATGCCCAGCAACGTAAGACCCATGATGAGCGCCGCCCACAAGGCCATCGGCAATGGGTTGGTCAGGACTGCCTGCCAACTGGTGAGCACCGCCTGCATCAAGGAGATCCGGCGATCCAGCAACAAAGGAATGGCAATGGCGGTGGAGGCAAAAATCGGCGCCGCCAGCAGGCCGCCCAGAGCCAGCCAGAGTTCGAACAGGTGACCGCTTCTGGCCAGCATCACATGCTCGACAAAATCGGCCGGGCCGCTGATCGGCACCGGCGCCAGCAAGGTGATCAGGGCCGCGGAGGTGAGCACCCAGCCAATGCCGGCCAATGCCAGCAAGGCGCCGAATTGAACCAGACACCAGTAGTCATTGCCGAACTTGTTGAAATGGTTGCTCTGCCAGTTCAGCCAGGTCTTCAGGACCACGCCGACATCGGCTTTTTCGCCGCGCTCGAGTGCGCGACTCAAGGCGTACAGACTGGTCGCCAGGATCGGGGCGACCAGCAAAAAACCGGAGACCGCCCCGGCCAGCAGCCAAAAGCGGTCGCGGGCAATGAACAGAATGGCTGCACCGCCAAGCGCCAGCACCAGGCCGTGGGCCAGGCTGATCCACCCGCAGTGCGCCATATCGCGCCATGCCAGTGTCAGCCAGCGCAGCAGCTGGGTCAGGGCAATGGCGCGTACGGTGGAAGAGGCCGGAGCCTGGGGCGATGTTGTGTGCATGGATGGGGTCGGTGTCGATCTTGGGCACTAGCCGGGGCTTGATTTTGTCAGGTGTCAATGCGAGCAGGCATCGGTGCATCGGAACAAGCGCGACGCATAATGCGAGCTTGATCGCTCTGAGGAGATTGCCGTGCCCCGCTGGATACTTGACGAATCACACATTCACCCCGCCATCAGAGAAAAAATTGCCACGCATGAGCAGGCCATTGTGCGCGAAGTGCAGGCCGCCATAGCCAAACATCCGGTGGTGGTGGTGGGCATGAGGCTGAACCCGTTCCCGAAAAAGGCATGCAAAGCACTGGACGGCGCCGGAGTGGCATACCAGTATCTGGAATACGGCAGCTATTTCAATACCTGGCGCCAGCGCAATGCGCTGAAATTGTGGACCGGCTGGCCGACTTTTCCGATGGTATTTGTCAAAGGGGTGCTGGTCGGCGGTGCCACCGACGTGATCACGCTGATTGACAGCGGTGAACTAACAAAACTGCTGGCCTGACTGAAACCGTGCCGGCCTTCGCGGTACGCGAAAGCCGGCCGTCAACATCAACCCGCAGCTGCCGGGTTTATTGCGCAGGCTGTGCCGGGCCTTTGCCGCCACGCGGGCCATGATGGCGTCCATGCGGCCCCTGGCGCCGCATGGCATTGGCATCAAACACCTTTTGTTGCTCGGGTGTCAGAGTGACGTAGAAGGCTTTGGTGGCTTCACCGCGTTTGTCCATGGCGGCATTCAGTTCGCTCACGTGCTGAGTATGCAGGGCCTTCATCTTGTCGATGCGCTCGGGCGTCGGCAGTTTGGCCAACTCGGCGAAATCAGGTCGCGTGCCGATCAAGCCGGCGGGCGGCTTCATGGCTGTCGTATAGGTCGTCCACGCGCCGTCCTGAGCTGGCGTGAGTTTGAGTTGCGCCTTGAGTGCGGCATTGCGCTTGTCAATCCAGACCTGCATCTTTGCCGGGTCCATCCTGCCCATGCGCGGGTGGCCCATGCCCTCATGCATCGGGCCACCGGCGCCCATCATGCCCGCGCAGTCGCCACAACCGGGCGCTTGCGAAAAAGCCGAAAAACCAATCGTGGCCAAAAGGCCAGCGAGCAAAACCGGTTTAAAAATGGATTTCATATGAGAGTCCTTTATGGGTCTGACGCTCAGAACTTGGCATCAGCTCGGTGCTCACTTTGCGCCCCCTGTGTATCGCGTGCATGACGCACAGATAAGATTTTGTAAAGTTGCGTCATCGCGTGATGACGACCTTTTGATAGAGTCCGCCAAAATAGGTCTGCTTTTCCACCTGTGCGACCTCGGTCCCCGGGGGTAGCCAGTCGGTAATTTCACCGCGCCACAGGTCCATTGCAAAAGGCTCAAGCGTGGTCAAAATCGGCACCATGACATAGCGAAACGGATTGGACGCCACGGGCCGGTGGTAATCCACAAAAATAATCTTGCCGCCAGGCCGGGTCACACGCAGGGCTTCGGCGATCGTCTTGTGTCGTACTTCGACAGGTTGCTCATGCAACAGGAAGAAGACCACCGTCGTGTCATGACTGCCATCCTCAAACTGCATGTCGTTGGAGTCCTGCCGCAGCACCGCGACGCGGCTGTCGGCTTTGAGCTTGGCCTGCAGGTTCTTGATCTGGATCGGAGCCACATCAATTACATTGAGTCTGCCTTGCGGTCCGAGCCGGCTCACCAGATGCTCGGTAAAGTTGCCATAGACGCAAGCCACTTGCAACACCCGGGTGTCGACCACTTCGCCCAGCTCATCAAGTGCCGCGTTGCGCAGGCGCGCAAAGTTGCCCCAAAGTATCAGATTGACCAGCCACTGGCGCTCGAACACGCGCACTGCATTGGGGTGCAGGTACGCCCACCAATAAGTCTTTTGCAGGTATTCAGGAATTGGCGCTGCCGAAAATGCCTTGGCGGCATAGGGGGTCAACAGTGCTTCTGTCTGTGCGAGGTTCGCGGATTCTTTGGGATTCACAAATTGCATCTTTCAAAATAGGACTCCTGGAGGAAAACCAATCCAGGATCAGGGACGAATAAAGCCGCAAGCGCACAAAACTGTGACGTCACCTCCGCGCCGACAGACCATGGAGGGCGGTCTCGATCGAAACAAAGACCCTTTCAGGTGCGCCAAGCATAAGTTTTTTTGATTGTCCACGATACTTGACCTCAATTCGACCCTCCAGACCTTCGGGAAAACCCATGGGATGATCGGCGTCGTTGCAGCGAAATCAATTTTCAGTAAGGGTAAATGTGTTCAAGAATGTGATCGTGTATCGAATCGGGGCCGCTTGGTCCGCGTCTGTGGCGCAGATGGAAGAATCTCTGCAGGCCGAGCGCTTTGTGGAGTGTGGCGCAAGCCAGGAGAAGTCGATCGGCTGGATCGAACCCCGCGGCGAGGCCCACGGCCCGCTGGTGGAGTCCGTTGCTGGGCAGTTGATTCTGAAGCTGATGATCGAGACCCGCGCCTTGCCGGGCTCGGTGGTCACGCGCAAAGTCAAAGAGCGGATCGCGCAGATTGAAGCCACAACCGGGCGAAAACCCGGCAAGAAGGAAACCCGCGACATCAAGGACGATGTCCGGCTTGAGCTCTTGCCGCTGGCCTTTACCAAGCAGGGTTCGGCGCTGGTGTGGATCGATCCGCGAGCCCGCTCGCTGGTGATTGATGCCGCCAGTCAGGCCAAGGCCGATGAAGTGGCCACGCTGCTGGTGAAATCGCTGCCCGACCTGGCGCTGACGCTGCTCGACACCAAACTGTCGCCCACGGCGGCGATGTCAGAGTGGCTGATCAGCCAGCAGCCGCCTGCGGGCTTTAGCGTGGACCGCGAGTGCGAACTCAAGGCCGCCGATGAATCCAAAGCGGTGGTGCGCTATGCGCGCCACCCGCTCGACACCGACGAGGTTCGCGGCTACGTCGAAAGCGGCAAGCTGCCGACCCGGCTGGCACTCACTTGGGACAGCCGGGTGTCCTTCGTCCTGACCGAAGGCCTGCAACTCAAGAAGCTGGCGTTTCTGGAAGTCGTCTTCGAAGGCGCATCGGCGGGCAAGGACGATGGCTTTGACAGCGACGTCGCCATTGCCACCGGCGAACTGGGCAAGCTGCTACCCGATTTGCTGCTGGCTCTGGGGGGCGAGGCGCAGATGGCTGGATAGGCCCATGGACCAGTCATTGTGATACTGCTAGGATGGTCCTGCTTGTCCCGACCGACCCGTGAGAAACTGAATGAACCCGTCCGATGAAAACGCCTCCGCCTACCTGGAGAACCGGGCGTTATTGGCGCTGCTGATCGCCGTGTCACTCGCCCTGGGCTGGATTCTGTGGCCATTCTACGGAACCATCCTGTGGGGTGCCATCATCGCGCTGCTGTTCGCGCCGGTGTACCGCTGGCTGTTGATGCGGCTCAAATGGCGGCGCACACCCGCGGCGTTGCTGACGCTGCTGCTGGTGCTGGTGGTCGTGGTTCTTCCGTTCGCGCTGCTCACTGCGGCGCTGGCGCGGGAAGCGGCGATGGTTTATCAGCAACTCCAGTCGGGTGAATTGAATCCGGTGCTCTATTTTCACGGCGTGTTCGACGCCCTGCCGGAATGGATCACGGCGCTGCTCGACCGTTTCGGCCTGGTCGACTTTGCCGCCCTGCAGGGCCGACTGGCCAGCGCACTGGTACAGGGTAGCCAGTTCATCGCAAGCCAGGCCCTGGGTATTGGTCAGGTCACCTTTGAATTTGTCGCCAACGTCTTCATCACTTTGTACCTGGCATTCTTTCTGGTTCGCGATGGCGACGATGTGGCGCGTGCGGTGCGGCACGCGATCCCGCTGGCACCCGAGCACAAGCAGGAACTGATCGACAAGTTCACCACCGTGATACGGGCCACGGTCAGGGGAAATTTGCTGGTCGCTGCGATCCAGGGTGCACTCGGTGGCCTCGCCTTCTGGTATCTGGGCGTGCGGGGCGCCTTGCTCTGGACGGTGTTAATGACTTTTCTGTCTCTGCTGCCGGCCGTCGGCGCCGGTCTGGTGTGGGTTCCAGTGGCGATTTACTTCTTCGTCACGGGTGCCATCTGGCAGGGCGTCGCGCTGTGCGCTTGGGGCGTGCTGGTCATCGGTCTGATCGACAACCTGCTACGGCCGATTCTGGTTGGCAAAGACACGCGCATGCCTGACTACGTGGTGATGATCACGACGCTGGGCGGCATCGCGGTGTTCGGCATTAACGGCTTTGTCATCGGCCCGGCGGTTGCCGCGATGTTCATCGCGGTCTGGCACATTCATGTGACAACGCGGGTCCGCGCCGCGCGCTAGCTACATCGGGCCAGGGGGCCGCGCCAGCCTGGCGTGCCGCCTAACGAACTTCAGGCCTTGCTCTTCATCGGGCAGGTATTCAAGCCCAGCAGTTTGTAGATCGGACACCAGCCGAGCGCACCGGTGGCGAGCGGCACCACGCCGACCCAGCCCCAGACGCCAATGTTGCCGCTCAAAGTCAGCCCCAGCAGCACCAGGCCGGCGACGATGCGCAAGATGCGGTCGATACCGCCTTCGTTTGTTTGCATTTAGTAGTCCTGTGAAAGTTGCTAATGGTCGCATTAGGCGCTTTGTCTGCGCCGCTGTCTGTGACACAAGTCACCGGCTTCAAGTAGCTATCAATTTGGTAGCTGTCTGCGCCTGAACGACGGCGTCTACAGGGGAAATGGCTGTGTATTCTCTGGGCCTGGGCCAGCCATTCAATTGCCAAGTGATGCGGCCAGCGCGCGCAAAGCCGGGCCGTTGGCAATTTGTATCTGCTCACGCCCGAGTGTGACCCAGCCTTCGCGCTCAAAACGGCGCAACAGGCGGGTGACGATCTCGCGCACGGTGCCCAATTCGTTGGCCAGCGTCTGGTGGGTAATGTTGAGTTGCTGGCCGTGGCCCAGCAACGCGGCCGCCAGACGCCGGTCAAGTTTGTGGAACGCCACCGCGTCGATCAGACTGGTCAGATCCGCCATGCGCTCGGCAAACAGACCCAGCACTTCGTTGCGAAAAACCGGGGTTTCCAGCCAGCGAAGGAAGATGTCGGGCGGAATCAGCATCAGCTGGCTGGCCTTGGTGGTGACACCGTGGGCTGACAGCGGCTGGGCGCGAAACAGGCAGCTTGAAGACACCAGACACAACTCGCCCGGCCCGACACGGTACAACTCCAGCGAGCGCCCATCGCCCGAGCTGCGCGAGACCTTGACTTCACCGTCGAGCACCAACGGAAATCCCTGGCAGGACGCGTGTTCACTGAATAGCACCGTGCCTGCGGGCACGGTCATCGGCGCGACGGCCGGACCCAGCTCGACCAGCGTGGGATGCACTTGCGCCAGCGCCGGGTAGAGCGCCTCGGGCGACGCTGATGGTCCAGTCATGGCACGCCGGTTCAGGCGGCGACGGTGTAGCCTTCGTCGGCAATCGCCCGGGCCAGCGCGTCGCGTGGCTGGTTTGAGTCTATTTCCACCAGGTTGGCGGCGCGGTCAATTGTCACTTCGGCGTCCCGGTCCAGCTGCTTGACGGCGCGCGTGACCGCCTTTTCGCAGTGCTCACAGGTCATTCCCTGTACATTGAAGGTCTGGTTCATGCTATGTCCTTTGAAAATTGGCAGGAATCTCAGGGCGTATTGTGAACTCTACAAGCAAGGCAAGGATCAGAAGCTGGCCATGAATACAACAACCAACTCCCTGGATATTGGCGTCAAGGGCATGACCTGCGCTTCCTGCGTCGGACGGGTCGAGCGCGCCCTGAAGAAAGTGCCAGGCGTGCAGGCGGCCACGGTGAACCTGGCGACCGAATCCGCCCGCATTGCGTATGTACCGTCTGAGCAGATGGAGGCACGCCTGCGCCGCGCCGTGCGTGATGCCGGTTATGAGCCGGTGGCGCCGGATGCGGCGATTGACGCAGCAGAGACCTCGCCCTGGGCCGGCTTCATGCCTGTGGGCATTGGCCTGGTCCTGTCGACGCCGCTGGTGTTGCCGATGTTGGGTAATCTGGTGGGTCTGAACTGGATGTTGCCGACCTGGCTGCAGTTTGCGCTGGCCACGCCGGTGCAATTCGTGCTCGGGGCGCGTTTCTACAAAGCCGGCTGGCACGCGCTGAAGAATCTGGCGGGCAATATGGATTTGCTGGTCGCCCTTGGCACCACGGCCGGCTGGTTGCTGTCGATGTGGCTGTGGCTGACGGCGGCACCCGGCGCCATGGTGCATCTTTATTTCGAAGGCTCGGCGGTGGTGGTGACCATGGTGCTGCTCGGCAAGTGGCTGGAGGCGCGCGCCAAGCGGCAGACCACCTCGGCGATTCGTGCCCTGCACGCCCTGCGCCCGGATACCGCGCATTTGATCAGCGCTGACGGAGAGGTGGATGTGCCTGTGGCCGAAGTGCTGGTGGGTGACCGGCTGGTGGTCAAACCGGGCGAGCGGTTTCCGGTGGACGGTGTGCTGCTGGACGGTCACACGCAAGTGGACGAGTCGATGCTGACGGGCGAGCCGCTCCCGGTGGCCAAAGACCCTGGCGCTGCGCTCACCGGTGGCTCGATCAATGGCGACGGTCGCGTCGTGCTGCAGGTGAAGGCAGTGGGTAGCGAAACAGTGCTGTCGCACATCATCCGCCTGGTGGAAGACGCGCAGGCCGCCAAGGCACCGATTCAGCGCCTGGTCGATCAGGTCAGCGCCGTGTTTGTGCCGGTGGTGCTGCTGATTGCATTGGCCACCGCGCTGGGCTGGTGGCTGAGCGGTCACGCGTTTGAAGTAGCCGTCATCAACGCCGTCACGGTGCTGGTGATTGCCTGTCCGTGTGCGCTGGGGCTGGCCACGCCGGCGGCCATCATGGCCGGCACCGGCGTGGCAGCGAAATTCGGCATTCTGATCAAGGACGCGCAGGCGCTGGAACTGGCGCACAAGGTGGATATCGTCGCGTTCGACAAAACTGGCACGCTGACTGTGGGGCAGCCGCGTTTGACGACCTTGCTGATGCTGAAAGACGGCGATGAAGACCAGGCGCTTGCCATCGCCGCCAGCCTGCAGAGCGGCAGCGAGCACCCCTTGGCGCGCGCCGTGGTGGCCGCCGCCCAGAGCCGGGGCATTGCTTTTGTGCCGCCGGTCGGTGTGCGCGCGGTGCCGGGTCGCGGCACCGAGGGTGAAACCGGGCCTGACTCTGACCGACAAAGCTACCTGATTGGCAGCCTGCGCTGGATGGACGAGCTGGGGCTTGACTGGGCCGGGAACGGCGGCGGGATTGGCGCCCGCGCCGCTGAAATGCAAAGTACCGGCGCAACCGTTTCGATGCTGGCGCAGCGCGTGCCGGCCAGTGATCAGCAGCCCGGGCGAATTGAGGTACTGGCGCTGATGGCCTTTGGCGACGAGCCCAAACCCGGTGCCAAAGAGGCCTTGGCCGCCTTGCGTGCTAGGTCCATCAAGACGGTGATGATCTCCGGCGACAACCAGGGCGCCGCTGAAGCCATGGCACTTCGCCTCGGCCTGCGTCCGCAGGAGGGCGAAGTGATGGCCGAAGTGCTGCCCGGCGACAAGGCGGCGCGGGTCATGGCGCTCAAGTCGGGCGGCCATACCGTGGCGATGGTCGGCGACGGTGTCAACGACGCGCCCGCCCTCGCTGCGGCCGACGTGGGCATGGCGATGGCCAATCCGGGCGGCGGTGGCACCGACGTGGCGATGCACGCGGCCGGCATCACGCTGATGCGTGGCGACCCGGCCCTGGTGGCTGCGGCGCTGTCGATCTCGGACCGCACCGTGGCCAAGATCCGGCAAAACCTGTTCTGGGCTTTCGCCTACAACGTGGCCGGCATCCCGCTGGCGGCGCTGGGCTACCTGAACCCGGTGGTGGCCGGCGCCGCCATGGCCATGAGCTCGGTCAGCGTGATGAGCAATGCACTGCTGCTGAAACGCTGGAAACCAGACAAATTATGAGCGAAATAGTGATCTAGCCCCCGTGCATTGTGCGTGGACCGCTTCCAAATCAATAGCGTTTTCAGATCTATGGCGGTAGATGAAGTCGCTCACATGGGCGGCAGCGGCGGTTCTCACCTGGCACGCCAATAGTCGTATATTCTCTTAGTAGAAAAATTGAGGAGCCGATCTTATGCATGCAGCTTGCTTCCTATGACAAAGACCAAGCGTTCAGTAAAAGAAACCCGGTCCGAGCTGGACAGACCCGACGAGGTGTTTGATCTGGCGTCGGAGTTGTTCAGCGTTTTGTCTGCGCCGATGCGGCTGAAGATCATCAGCTGCCTGCGCGATGGCGAACAAAACGTGAGCTACATGCTCAGCAAAATCGATACGACCCAGCCGAATATGTCACAACATCTGAATACGCTCTACAAGGCCGGCGTGCTGGGCAAGCGCCGAGAGGGCGTTCAAATCCTCTACCGAATCGTTGACGAACGCGTGGCAGCACTGTGCCGTGCGGTATGCACGCAAGTGGAAACCGAGGGGAAACGCTAGAACCACTGACGGATGACTGATACCGGGACTAGAGAGCCCTTTCTAATTTATTAATAAGCATGTAACGATATATTGATATAAATCAGCACAAGCCTTCGTAACTCGCAATAGGATAAACCCGTAGTGCTGGTAATTGCTTACCGCACTCAGGCGTACCGGCTTGTTTAGCGAAGGAAATTGTGATGCGTATTCGATATTTGATGGCTGCCGCTATGGTGGCCATTTTTTTTGCCGGGACAGCTTCGGCGGCGCTAGCCACGGCACCGGCCAAGCTG
Source organism: uncultured beta proteobacterium (assembly GCA_963810395.1). GTDB lineage: Bacteria > Pseudomonadota > Gammaproteobacteria > Burkholderiales > Burkholderiaceae_C > Rhodoferax. The sequence continues at coordinate 1,368,685 of CAWENC010000001.1, forward strand.
CTGAAGTCGACCGCCGATCACAGCAAGTTCAAGGAACTTGACCGGGACTTTGCTTCAGGCCCGGAGGTGACCAAAGCCTGCCTGAGCTGCCATACCGAGGCCGCCAAGCAGGTCCAGAAAACCGAACACTGGACCTGGGAGTACACCAATCCAGATACCGGGCAGGTGCTGGGCAAGAAGCACATCGTCAACAATTTCTGCACCTCTGTCAGGTCGAATGAAGCGGCCTGCAACAGTTGCCACATTGGCTATGGCTGGAAAGACAACACGTTTGACTTCAAGGTGGAAGAAAACGTCGACTGCCTGGTCTGCCACGACCATACCGGCAAATACAGCAAGCCCAGCGGTTTTGCCGGTCTGCCGGTCGCCCGGGACACCGAGTTTCCGGCGGGTTCGGGCAAGATCATCAAAGGCATCAATCTCAAGGAAATCGCCCAGAAGGTTGGCCCCACGACGCGCAGTACCTGCGGTGCCTGCCACTTTAACGGCGGCGGCGGTGACGGCGTCAAGCACGGCGATCTCGACAGTTCGCTCGGAGCCCCGGACAAGGCGCTGGACGTGCACATGGACGCCAAAGGACTGAACTTTGCCTGCGCCACCTGCCACAAGACCGACGATCACAAGGTGTCGGGCAGCCGTTACGCCCCCACGGCCAGGGACAAGGCACCGGCGCACATGCGCGGCGAGGCCGACAAGACCAATCCCGACACCTGCCAGGCCTGCCACGGGCAAGCACCGCACCAGATCGTCAGGCTGAATGAACACACGGCAAAAATCGCCTGCCAGACCTGCCATATCCCGGCCTTCGCGCGCGGCGGCAACCCGACCAAGATGTCCTGGGACTGGTCCACTGCCGGCAAGCTGGACAAGGATGGCAAGTTTCAGACCCTGCGCGACGAAAACGACTACGACACCTACATGACCATCAAGGGCGACTTCAAGTGGGCCGAGAACGTCAAGCCTGAATACGTCTGGTTCAATGGTGTGAACCACTACACCCTGATCACCGACAAGATCGAAAAAGGCGACAAGCCGGTCCAGATCAACCATTTCGAAGGCAGCGCCACGGATGGCAAGTCGATGATCTGGCCGATCAAGGTGTTCCGCGGCAAGCAGCAATATGACCCGATCAACAAGTCGCTGGTCATCACCCACCTGGCGGGCAATGACGACACCGCTTTCTGGAAGAACCTGGACTGGGTCAAGGCGGTCACCGAGGGCATGGCCAAGGGCGGTGTCAAGTTCTCCGGCAAGGTGGACTTCATCGAGACCGAAAGCATGTGGGCGATCAATCACATGGTGGCGCCGAAAGAAAAAGCGCTGGGCTGCGTTGAGTGCCACGCCAAGGTCGGGCGTCTGGACAAGATCGACGGTGTTTACCTGCCGGGCCGCGGTCGCGATCACGCTCGCTGGCTTGAGATCGGTGGCTGGGGCATCGCTTTGTTAACCCTGCTCGGTGTCCTCGGCCACGGCCTGGTCCGCGTCATCGCGCGCAAACGCAACAGCTAACCGGAGAACCCTCATGTCACGCGTCTATCTTTTCAAGCCTTTTGAGCGCTTCTGGCACTGGTGCCAGGCGGCGCTGATCATCTTCATGCTGCTGACCGGTTTCGAGGTTCACGGCACTTATCACGTCTTCGGTTTCGAAAAGGCGGTGGCTTATCACACCATCGCCGCCTGGACCCTGGTGGGCTTGTGGATCTTCGCCATCTTCTGGCACATCACGACCGGTGAATGGCGGCATTACATCCCGACCACGCACAACATCATTGTCATCGCGAAGTACTACTCGTCCGGCATCTTCAAGGATGAGGTGCACCCGTTTCGGCCGAGCCTGAGCAACAAACACAACCCGCTGCAGCGGTTGACCTATCTGGCGGTCTTGACGCTGCTCAGTCCGCTGATCTGGTTCACCGGTTGGCTCTACCTTTTCTATACCAGCTGGGCGGCCTGGGGACTGGAAAAACTGCAGTTGCAGTGGATTGCAACTGCACACACATTCGGTGCCTTCCTGATGCTGGCCTTCCTCATTTCGCACCTGTATCTGGCCACCACCGGGCACAAGCTGACCTCGCAAGTCAAAGCCATGATCACCGGCTGGGAAGACCTGGCCGAGAGTGAAGAACCGATGCCGGGCAAGCAGCGCTAGCACAGGCACCCAAGTTTCTACTGTTGAACTACCTAGGAGAAGTTGATGGACAAGATGTTTAAGAAAAGGTTGCTGGTGGCCCTGATTGCCAGCATGGTGTTGCCGCTGGCGGCCAACGCCGCGGACGCCGACCTGATGAACAAAATCGAGGCTATGTCGCGCGAGCTTGAAGCCTTGAAGGCCCAAGTGAAAGCCAACGAGGAGAAGTCGACCCAAACTGCGGAGCAGGTGAAGGCCGTCGCTGCCAAATCCGAGGGCGCGGCGCTCGAGGAGCTGAAGAGCCAGGTGACGAAACTTGAAGGCAAGTCGCTCGGCAAGTGGCTGACGGTGGGCGGCGATTACCGCTTCCGCGTGGACTCCCTGGAGGGCCAAACCCGGACCTTCACGGATGTCAATGCCACCTTCGCCAATGCCCAGCAAAAGCTGCAGGCGGACTTCTTCGCCAATCCATCCACTGCGGCAGGCTCATCCAGCTATTTCGGCGCGCCCCAGGCCGGCGGCATGTCAACCGCCGGCGCTTTGAGCGGACTGATGGCCTTTTCGCAGAACATGAACCAGGTCGCCACCTTCGATCAGGCAAAAGCATTCCTGGCCAACCCGATGAATGCCGGGATGGTTCAGGGTATTGGCGCCTTCGCCGCCACCGTGCCCGCCTACAAACCCGAGAACAAGAGCCTGTACAGCAACCGCTTCGGCCTCGATCTCAATGCCAAGGCAACCCAGGACGTCAGCGTCAGCGCCCGGCTGCAGATGTACAAGGTGTTCGGCTCTCAGGACGACTCCGCAATTGTCAACGCTGGCAGCGCCCCCTTCTTCGCCGACCGTGTCGGCGTCTTTGACGGGACCCTGAGCCATGTGCCATCGAACAGTTATCTCAACGTCGACCGTGTCTACGCGACCTGGAGCAACATTGCCGACAAGGAAATCTGGTTTTCTGTCGGTCGCAGGCCAACAACCAATGGCGCCCCGAGCAATCTGCGCCTGAACAATCCGCGCCCCGGCAATGGCGGTACACCCTCCCTGCTGATCGACTACGCTTTCGATGGCATGACGCTCGGCTACGCCCCGGACATTGACGGCTTACCCGGTGCCTACGGCAAGTTCTGCTATGGCCGCGGCTTCGAGAGCGGCTTCAGCAAGGCATCAGGCAACTCGCTGGCCGATACCGACATGGTTGGCTTCTCCGTGGTTCCAATCGACACCGACCCTTTGCGCGTCTGGCTGATGTGGGACCGCGGCATCAATATTTTCGACGCACCGACCATGAGCAATACCTATTTCGGCAACACCGCCGCCAAGGTCAATCTCGGCAACATCGATTGGTTCGGCCTGGGCGCGATGAGCACCTTCAAGAAAGTGGGTCCGGGTGACCTGACTGTCTTTGGTGACGTGGGTATCAGCGTCACCCACCCGAACAACAACGTTTCGGCGCAATTCGGCTTTCAGGGATTGATGACGGGTTCCTTCTTCAGCCCCGAAGCGCCGACCAGCAAGACCGGCACCGCGGTCTACCTTGGCATGCGCTACGACTTGCCGTCGAAGACCAAGCTCGGCTTCGAATACAACCACGGCTCCAAGGACTGGATCACCTTCGCGCCGGCCTCTGACGATATGTGGACATCGAAGGTCGGCACGCGAGGCGATGTCTATGAAGCCTACATGATCCAGGAACTCAATCGGACGCCGATCTCTTCCTTCTTCAGTCGCAGCTACTTCCGCCTCGGTGTTCAACGCTACAACTTCAAGTACACCGGCAGCAACAACTGGGTTGGCGCGCCAGTCGCGATCAGCGACCTCAATGGTCAGCTGATGACGACCACGCCGCTGGAGTCGGCCACCAACATCTACGCCACCTTCGAGGTGAAGTTCTGACGTTCCCAATACCCCAGCGGCGTGTCCGCTGCTGGCCAACCCTCATGTTTTTTAGGAGTTCAAAATGAAATCGAAGTTTTCCTCATTCATCCTGACAGCCGTGCTTGCCGTTTCAGGCGCAGCCTTCGTAGGCAACGCCGCCGCCGACGAGGGCAAGATGGTCGGACCGGTCACCAAGATCAAGCTGGCTGCCGATGGCAAGTCAGCCATCGCCATTCTCAAGGATGCCAAGACCGCGGAGCTGGTCACCGTGACCGTCACCGACGACCTGACCCTGGACAAGTTCAAGGACAAGCGCATCGTTGAAGGCGACGAGATCCGCGCCCGCTTTGAGAAGGACGGCAAGAACACCGCCAAGTCCTTCAAAAAGACAGCCGGCTGCTGAGCACCCGGACCGCGCGACGCGCCTGGCCCCCGCCTGGCGGGTCGGCGCTGCTCCACCGGTCTGTAGTTCTCAATGGAAAATTCCAACTTCAAAGAGGTGTCAACCATGCAGAAATTCCGCTTAACCACGGTCGGCGTTGCCGTCGCTTTTGGCCTGGGACTCGCCTCGGCAGCCATTGCCGACGAACTCACGGGAAGCGTTAAAACGGTTTCCACTGTTGCCCGGACGATCGCCGTCGAGGTCGCCAACAAGGGCGTGTTTGTTTTCAAGTTTGACGCCGACACGCGGTTCAAGAATGCCACGTCGGCCAGTGATTTCATCCCCGATGAGGTGATCACCGTTGATTATTCTCAGGCCGGACCGGAGAATCGCGCGAAGATCATCAGCAAGGTGATCGCACCACTGCCTGCCGGGGTAACGCGCATCGCAGCCGCCGAATTGCACGCGCTGGTGACACGGGGCGCTGACAGTTTCGTGCTGATCGATTCTCGTCCTGCCGGTCGCTACACCCAGGGGCATCTGCCCAAGGCGCTGTCGGTCCCGCTCAACGAGCTGGAAAAGGAAGGCGAGAAATTGCTGCCGGCAGATCGTGCGAAAACCCTGGTTTTCTATTGCGGCGGCCTGTCCTGCATGCTCAGTCCGAAATCAGCGGCAATCGCCGTGAAACTTGGCTTCAAGGATGTTCGAATCTATCCGGAGGGTGAGCCCGGTTGGAAAAAACTTGACTATGCCACCGAGTCCAGTCTGTCCTTCGTCAAGAACGGCAACATCGTTCTGATTGACCTCAGGAGCGCTGAAAAGGCGGCTACGGGCTATATCCCGCGAGCGATCAATATCCCTGCGGCTGTTCTCAGAAACGCAGAAAAACAATTCCCCGAATCTCACAGCGCCGCCATCGTCTTCTATTCGGACCGGGATGAGGACCTGAACCAGGCGCTTGAGTGGACGCGAGAATGGGAATACCCCAACGCCACTTTATTTTCTGGCGGTGTCAAGGCCTGGCAGGCGGCTGGAAACCCATTGCTTAGCGGCGCCGCACCGACCAAGATTGTCTATGTTCGCAAGCTCGTCGAAGGCGAAATATCGATCCGGGATTTCGAGGAGCTTGTCAAGACGGCGTCGCATCTGGTGATTGACGCCAGGACTGCGGACGAGTTCGCAAAAGCGCATTTCCCAGGCGCGGTGAATATCCCGGCAGAAGAAATGGCCGCCCGGTACGCGGAAATTCCGGCTGGCAAGGATGTGGTGATTCATTGCTCCACCGGCACCAGAGCAGAACTGGCGTATGACATTCTGAAGGAAAAAGGAGTCAAGACCCGCTACCTCAGAGCCAGTGTGGAATTCGGGCCAGGTGGCAAAGCGACGATCAAGGAGTAGTCGGGAGAGTTGCATCAACGGGACAGTGTTTTCAAATATCCATCTTCTCGCATCAGGAGTCCTTTTTTCTCCATGTCGGACACGCAGCGATACAGTGCTTCGTGCGTAACGCCCAGTTCTCCGGCCAAGGATTTCAAGCCGGAATTCAGCGGATATTTGCCTTGCTGTCCCTCGGTTTCCAGGAAGTGGAGCAGGCGGTCTTGCACCTTGTGCAGGGACAGACGCTCGCATTGCAATCTGAGCCGCTTCACCTCCCGGTTCAACATGCCAATCCAGCGGCTTGAAAATTCCGGATCAGACTTCAGGGCCGCTTCAATTTCCCGAATCGGTACGCCAGTGATCTCTGACGGGGCGATGACCTTGCCATTGCAGTGGTAGCGCGCGGACTGAAGGCTCGCTTCGCTGACAATGCCATATCGGGTGCGTTGCAAAACAATGGATTCGCCATGCCTGCCCATTCGTTCCAGCAGGACTTCACCGCTGCTGATGAAGAACATGTAAATGGGTTTTTGACCAGCCGAAAACAGGTGGTCACCCTTGGCATAACGAGAAGTGACGCAGGCGGCGCGCAGGTCCGCCGGAAGCAGTTCGGCCAGTTCCTGGTGAAGTTGAGTAAAAGACGCAGCCATGTGATTGCGATCATACCGACCCCGGGCCATATTCATCAATACTTCCGCCATCAAGGATGAAACAGAACCCCATGACCAACTCCATTTTTCAATTCGGGCAAGCGCTTCCCGAATACGATGTTCCGGTTCTCAACGAGCGCGCCGTCCGGGCCAGTGCCGGCATCTTGTTTTTCTTTGCCTTCATTTCCTTTATGAACGCCTGGCTGATGGGCAACTTCCAGCCGACACGCGTGTTCGTGGTGGTCTTTCTGGTCGACTTCACGATCCGGATATTCATCAATCCCGTTTACGCTCCCAGTCTGATCATCGGGCAATGGGTGGCGCGTAAACAGCAAGCCGAGTACGTGGGTGCGCCGCAAAAACGTTTTGCCTGGGCCATCGGTTTTGTATTGGCGCTGGCCATGTTGTACCTGATGGTGCTCAACAACGTCATCGGCCCGATCAATATGATTGTCTGCTCGATCTGCCTGATCCTGCTGTTTTTCGAGGCCGCATTTGGCATCTGCATCGGCTGCAAGCTCTACAACCTGTTCAACAAGAAAAAGGCCCAGCTTTGTCCGGGCGGCATGTGTGAAGTTCCTGCGGGCAAGCGCTCGACCATGAGCGTCGCTCAAATTGTCGTGCTGTTGCTGTTTTTCGGTCTCGTGGGCACGGTCGCTCAATGGGTTTACAGCGCCGGCCTGCCAAAACGGCCTCCGCTATCGCCGTCAGCGACCAAATCGCCCGGTGCCTCCACCGACCCGGCAGAGATCGAACGTTGCCGGGTACCCGAGTTCGCCAAGGCAATGGGCCACGAAGATAAGTGGAAACTGCACAACCACTGCCAGTGAGGCCGCATGAATATCTCCCCACCCATGAAACGCCGTTTATCCTTGATCAGCCTGGCATTGTTGCTGCTGGCGGCGCTGGCCTTCGTGCTGCTGCGCTCGGGTCCATTAGCAGCCACGCGTGTGACGGTCAGCCAAGTCAAGGAAGGCATATTCACACCGGCCCTGTTTGGCATCGGCACGGTGGAAGCGCGCCGTAGCTGGATGATAGGCCCCACGGTGGCCGGTCGGGTCCTGAGCGTCAAGGTCGACGTCGGAGATAGCGTCAACGCGGGCCAATTGCTGGCCGAGATGGACCCGGTTGACCTGGACCAGCGTCTGGCCTCTCTGGATGCTTCCATAGCGCGGGCCGTCAGTGCCCAGGCCGGGGCGAGCGCGCAACAGTTGGATGCGGCGGCGCGGCGCGAATTGGCTGCCGTCAATTTCCGTCGCAATCAGGACTTGGCGGACAGGAATTTCATCAGTTCCGGCGCGCTTGAGGCGCGTCTGCAAGAGAAGGCCTCAGCCGACGCGGGGCTGCAGGCGGCGCAAGCCAACCTGCAAGGGGCCGGGGAGGATTTGATGCGGCTGAAGGCTGATCGCGCCGCGCTGCGGCAGCAGCGCGGCAACGTGCGCCTGCTAGCCCCGGCGGACGGTGTAGTGACCAGCCGTGATGCCGAGGCCGGCTCCACGGTCGTGGCCGGCCAGCCGGTGCTGCGCCTGATGGATCCGTCCAGTCTGTGGGTCAAGCTGAGGCTGGATCAGGGGCGTTCCGCCGGACTGATGACCGGCTTGAAAGCGCAAATCGTCTTGCGCTCGCAATCACAAGTGCTGTTGGCCGGCACGGTGGCGCGGGTCGAACTGCTGAGCGACAGCGTGACGGAGGAGCGGATTGCGCAGGTGTCGTTCAGCCAAGCACCGGTGGGGGTCTCGGTCGGTGAAATGGCGGAAGTGACGCTTCAATTGCCCGCCACCGGCAAGACACCGCTGGTGCCGGGCGCCAGCATCCAGCGCCAGGGCGTCACCACCGGCGTCTGGCGGATCGAAGCGGGCAAACCGGTATTCATCCCGGTCCGGCTGGGCGCCAGCGGCCTGGATGGCCAGGTGCAGGTGCTGGACGGCCTGAAGGCCGGTGACGAGGTGGTGGTTTACAGCCAGAGACCGCTCAGCAGCGACAGCCGTGTTCAGATAGTTGACGCGTTGGTCAAACCCGTAGCCGGCGGGGCGGCACCATGATCAGCCTGGCTGGCCGCGACATTGCGCATGCGTGGCCGAAGTTTGTTTTTACCGGGCTCGGGCTGGGGCTGCTGATCGGCGTGACGCTGAGCATGGCCGGTATTTACCGGGGCATGGTCGATGATGCACACGCCCTGCTCAGCAACAGCGGCGCCGACCTGTGGGTGGTACAAAAGGACACGCAAGGCCCTTATGCCGAATCGTCCAGCATCAAGGACGATCTGGTGCGTGGCGTTCTGGGTATGGCGGGCGTGGCGCGTGCAGCCAATGTGACTTACTTCACGATGCAGGTGCAGCAGGGCAAGGACGAGGTGCGCGCCATGGTGGTGGGGATCGAGCCAGGGCAGCCGGGTGGTCCCGGTTATCTGGTTGCGGGTCGCCACCTCACGCGCAGCCACTACGAGGCGGTCGCTGATGTCAAAACCGGCTTTGCCCTGGGTGAGCGCGTCCGCATCCGCCGCCATGATTACGACGTTGTCGGATTGACCCGGCGCATGGTGTCGTCGGGCGGGGATCCGATGGTTTTCATCTCGCTCAAAGATGCGCAAGAAGCCCAGTTTCTAAAGGACAACGACGCCATCCTCAATGACCGCGTCCGTACCGCGGCCAATCCGGCTTTTAACCGCCCGACGACGCCCGGCCTGCTCGAAGCGGTGCAAGCCACGCAGACCAGCAGCCACAATGTCAATGCGATTCTGGTGCAAGTTCAAGACGGTTTCTTGCCGGAACAGGTGGCGCAACCGATTCGCCGCTGGAAGCATCTGCAGGTGTTTACCCGCGAAGGCATGGAAGACATCCTTGTCGCCAAGCTGATCGCCACATCAGCCAAGCAGATCGGCATGTTTTTGGTGATCCTGGGGATTGTCAGCGCGGCGATCGTGGCCTTCATCATCTACACCATGACCCTGGGCAAGATTCGTGAGATTGCCGTGCTCAAGCTCATCGGAACCCGCAACCGAACCATTGCCGGCATGATCTTGCAGCAGGCGCTGGGCCTGGGGCTGATCGGCTTTGTCGTGGGCAAGGTCGCAGCCACCTTCTGGGCGCCGATTTTTCCGAAGTTCGTGTTGCTGGAGCAGGGCGATGCCGTCACCGGATTCGTCGTCACGATGCTGATCTGCGCCCTGGCCAGCACTTTGGCGATCCGGGTCGCCCTGAAGGTCGATCCGGCCGAGGCCATTGGCGGATAAGTGACCCATGAGCCATCGTCTAGATCTGCCATCCACCCCAGCCAACCAGGGCGGCATCGTCATTGAGGGCCTGCGCAAGGTTTATGGTCAGGGTGACACCGCGGTAGAAGCGCTTCGACACGTCAACATGACCGTCGGCCCGGGCGAGGTGGTGGGGCTGGTCGGACCCTCCGGTTCCGGCAAGAGCACGCTGCTCAAATGTCTGGGTGCCATCATCGAGCCCACTGCGGGGCGCATGGTGCTGGGCGGGAAAGTGATTTATGACGGCGCCTGGACCATCCCGGATCTGCGCACGCTACGGCGCGACAACATCGGTTTTGTGTTCCAGGCGCCCTATCTGATTCCGTTTCTGGACGTCACCGACAACGTCGCCCTGCTGCCCATGCTGGCCGGCATTACGAACGCCAAAGCCCGTGCGCGTGCGCTGGAGCTTCTGGCCGCACTCGATGTTGCCCACCGTGCCCGGGCGCAACCCTCGCAACTCTCGGGCGGCGAACAGCAGCGCGTATCGATTGCGCGCGCGCTGGCCAACCGTCCCCCGGTCATCCTGGCCGATGAGCCTACCGCGCCGCTGGACAGCGAGCGGGCCCAGGGCGTGATGCGAATCCTGAACCAGATGGCGCAGCAGTCACAGACGGCGATCATCGTGGTGACCCACGATGAAAAAATAATTCCGACCTTCAAGCGGATTTATCACATCCGTGAAGGGCGGACGGTGGAGGAGGCTGGTGAAGGACGGGCACTGGAATAAGTTCTGTGCCGCTTGAGCAGCCCGCTGGAGATCTATTGACACCTGCGTAGCAAGTTGACACGCATCGGTCGCACAAAGCGTGCCCCATCCGCGCTCATGTGAGGCTCGAAGCGTGCACGCACCAGTTCCAGAGTAGTGGCATCGAGACGATGATCGACGTAAGTCACACCCATCATGCGTTGCTGAAACTCTGCAAAGTCGCTGTAGTGAACAGGCATTTCAAAGAAGGTCTCGCTGAGCTTTTCCCAAGCTCCCGAGGACACCGCTTCCTGTAACGCACGCAAGGCGGCGGCACGCACCAACTCCTCATCATGGAACAAGCGCATCACTTCATTAAGCTGCCCGGCAAACACCGGCTCTGAAACATAGAGCAGTCCATTGGGTCGCAGCACGCGACGCACTTCTGACAAGGCTTGACCCAGTAGATCCAGTGGAACATGGTGCAGTGACTTCAGCATCAGAGCCAGGTCGAATTTCCCGGTCGGAAACGGGATGGCTTGTGCACCTGCCTGCACGAAATGCAGCCGCTGCATTGGGTTGAGAAGGTTCTTGGCGTGCTGACGCTCATCCACCTCCAGTCCTGTTATCTGGCAGCCTGGGCATCGGGCAAGGAGTTTGCGTGACAGGTCTGCGGCACCGCAGCCCAACTCGATGATCCGCGGGTGCCGGTCCAGATCGACCAGCGAGTGCAACAAGTCCAATTCGTCGTTTATCACTGGTGTAGTCATCAAGTCATTCGGAATAAGTTATTCATATGTGTGGGCAAAGCATACGCGTCAACATGCAGCCACCCAAAATCAAGATTTGCCACCAGTATCCCCTTTGGCTGGTTCTTCTTTCATTTGATGGCAAAAGCCAACGCAACAGATCCGAGCGCGAGCAAGCCAAGTCCAACGATGAAAACCGCCTCTGCCCTGGTCTCATAGGATGAACCCAGACTACTGGCTTTCATTGAGATGAAGGACAAAAGCGCACTCGACAAGAATACCAGGGCATCTACTGCGAGCAACTTGTCAATGAGCGTGTGCCACTCGCTGCCGGAGCCGAGATGGCCGATCGACAATACTGTCATACAGACCCCGATCATGGTCGCCGAGGTCGGCAAAATGTGGCTCGAGAGGCCGCGAGGGAGTGACTTGGCAGCCATGTCTGAGCCATGCAAAGGGGGTGTCTCGCCGAGATCCGTCACGAATGACTCTCACCCGTGTCGGTCGGCCATTCAAATACGACCTTGGCGGAGCGGTCTGGCGTGACGACTACTTTCTTGCTGCGAATCTTGCCCGCCAGCGTCGCCACGACGACGTATTCTCCCGGAACCAGTCTGGCCATGAAGAAGGGGCCTTCCGAGTCGGCTCGCAGCAGGGCCTGCCCCTTGGCATCCAGGATGACCACTTTCACGTCAGCGGCAAAGTTGGCGCGATGCATGTACTGCACGGCGAACTCAAGTGTCAGCGGCCATTGCTGGCTGACACTATTGATTGCCTTGGACTCATCCAGGCCGAGGCCGCCACTCAGGTACTCCACGGGTCCCGTTTTATGAATCGGCGGAAGAACTGCAGCGGCCTGGGCAGCCACGCCGCCAATCATCAGTGCGCCGACGATGGCCGCCAATCGAGCCTCATGCATCAGGGGCTTCATTTCAATTTTTCTTTCCGTACGTCGTGGACTTGTCGACTAAGGCAGTGCGCTGTCTCAGGCAACGCCTTGCGCGAGGTCGCCCAATCAGCCCAGACGCACCGGCACGAAAATTCTGTTGCCGTCACGCTCGATCAGCAGCGCCACCGACTTGTTGGCCCTGGCCACAATCGCGCGCACCTGGTCAACATTGTCTATCGGCATGCCGTTGATAGCCACCAGCACGTCACCCGCCTGCACGCCAGCCAGGGCCGCGGGGCCTGCGGCATCCTCAACCAGCAAACCCTTGTCCACCCCGGCGTCGCGCCGCTCCTGCGGCTGCAACTGCCGCAGTGCCAAGCCAAGTTTGCCTTTGCCGGTGGCTTGGTCTGCGTTGGCCACTTTTTCTGCTTTGGCACTGGCGTCGCCCAACCTGGCGGTGAACTCTTCACGTTTGCCCTGCCGCCACACCTCGATGCTGACTTTGTCGCCGGGTGCTGCCGCGCCGATCAGGGCTGGCAGGTCGGCGGAGGCGACGATCGCTTGACCGTTGACTTTCAGGATCACGTCCCCGCTCTTGAGACCGGCTTTGTCGGCTGGTCCGTCTTTGTCGACATTGGATACCAGCGCACCTTCGGGTTTATCGAGCTTGAACGAGTCCGCAAAAGTCTGGTTCACTTCCTGGATCGCGACGCCCAAACGCGCGTGGCTGGCCTGACCGGTGGCAACAATCTGATCCTTGACCTTGGTCGCCAGTTCGATCGGAATCGCAAACGACAGGCCCTGATAACCGCCGGATCGACTGTAAATTTGCGAGTTGATTCCTATCACCTCGCCGCGTGTGTTCAACAGCGGTCCGCCCGAGTTGCCCGGGTTGACCGCCACATCGGTCTGGATAAAGGGCACGAAGCTGTCGTCCGGAAGCGAACGGCCCTTGGCGCTTACGACCCCTGCGGTCACGCTGTTCTCGAAACCGAAAGGCGACCCGATGGCTAGCACCCATTCTCCAACCTTCAGATCGCGGGTATTGCCAAGCGGCACGGTCGGCAGGCTCTTGGCGTCAATCTTGAGTACCGCCACGTCGGTTTTCGCGTCCGAGCCCAGCACTTTGGCCCGGAACTCGCGACGATCAGTGAGTTTGACCGTGACATCTTTAGCGTCCCGCACAACGTGGGCGTTGGTCAGAATCAGGCCTTCGGAGCTGACAATAAATCCCGAGCCCTGGCCACGCACCGGCATTTCACGCTGTCCCGGGAAGCCACCATTGGGGCCCTGAAAGCGCCGGAAGAACTCGAAGAACGGGTCGTTCGGATCAATGCCTGGCATGCCAGGCACCGCGCGACCTTGAGCGCCGGCGCCATCGATGCTGTCGTCGCCCGAGGTTCTGGTCATACTGGTCACGCTGATGTTGACCACCGCCGCGCCGTTGCGCGCCGCAATCTGCGAGAAATCGGGCAACGCCACAACCGGTGCAGGCGCCGCTGCACTGGGTGCCAGCGACGGCGCGGCGTGGGCACGCGAGAGGCTCAGCGCGCCAAAGCCGGCCGCACCCATAACGCCGGCAGAGACCAGTGCCAGCACCACACGCCGAGGTGTCAAGAGCTGTGTATTCATGAGGAATCCTTTCGAGACGTTGATGAAGACCACAAGCTGATTGTGAGCAGCGCAACTTAGGCAGGACTTAAATTTCTTCCTCTTTACGCACCGGACAAACCGGTCGCCGACAGCCCCCAGGCCGTCAGTTACTGAACGTTTTTAAATGCCACTGTGACGCGTAGCCCGCCCAAACTCTCGGAGTGGTCTATGGACAGATTCGCCTGGTGCAAATCCGCAATCGTCTTGACGATGGCCAGGCCCAAACCACTGCCGTTGCCGTCTGCGCCGGCCACCCGATAAAACCGATCGAGTACGCGTTTGCGGTCTTCAGGTGCAATGCCCGGGCCACTGTCGTCAATGGTCAGCAGCGTCTGCTCGTCGATGCGGTGAATTGCGAGGTTGACTGTGCCACCCACCGGGGTGTACTTGATGGCGTTGTCCAGCAGATTGCGCATCAGGATGCGAAGTGCCTCTTCTTGCCCCATCACGACGCTCTGATCAGCGTGGACCAGGCCGAGGTCAATCTGTCGGGACATTGCCTGCACCGCCACATCAGCCAGCGCGAGCCGCGCCAGGGCCGTCAAATCAATCGGGACGGCCTTGAGGCCGACCGCCGAGCCCGATTGTTGTCGCGCCAATACCAGCAGCTGCTCGACCAGTCGGGTGGCGCGGTCGATGCCGGCACTGAGTCGGTTGACCGCCAGATCGCGTCCCGCATCGTCAGTGGCCCGGCGCAAGCCTTGCACTTGCAGCTTCAGCGCCGCGAGTGGCGAGCGCAGCTCATGTGCGGCGTCAGCGACAAAATTTCTTTGCGCTTCAAACGCCTGTCGCACCCGGTGAAACAGAAGATTCAGTTCAAGCACCAGAGGGCGAATTTCATCCGGCAAATCTTCTTCGTTCAATTCGCCCAGTTCATCGGCCTGGCGCGCCGCCACTTGTCGGCGCACACGCGCCACAGGCGCCAAGGAGGCACTGACCACCCACCAAACCACCAGCATCAACAACGGCACCATCACCACCATCGGGCTGACCGTGCGCAAGGCCAGCGAACCTGCCATTTGGCGCCGGGCGGCAAGATCTTGGGCGACTTGAATCACCTGAGAACCTGTCGCGACGGAAAACAGGCGGTAGCTGGTCCCCCTGGCCTGAACGGTGGAGAATCCAAGCACCGCGCGTTGCGGCAACTCAGCCCGCGCGGTTGACTGAAAGACGCGCAAGCCGTCAGCGGTCCAGACCTGTATGACGAAATCGAAGTTGTCTCCGTCGTCAGTGGTAAACCGATCAACGAGTTCGCCACCTACGGGCAGGCCAGGTCGCAGCGACATGGCCATCTGCTGCATCTGGTAATCAAAAATCTCGTCTGCCTCGGCCAGCGCGGTGCGATAGGCGATGACGGCTTGAGCCCCGGCCGTCAGGAGGATGGCGGCCAACAGCAGCCAAAGCAATCTGGCGCGAAGAGAATGGGAGAGTGACAAGCTCATAGATCACTTCTGGGGATCATGTAACCCACTCCGCGCACGTTCTGGATGAGAGCTGCACCCAGTTTCTTGCGCAGTCCATGGATATAAACCTCGACCGCATTGCTGCTGACCTCATCTTTCCAGCTATACAGTTTTTCTTCAAGTTGCTTGCGGGAAAGCACCATGCCGGGGCGTGCGAGCAGCAACTCGAGCACCGCCCATTCACGCGCCGATAGCACCACCGGATGGCCCTCGATCGCAACTTCACGGGTGACTGGGTCGATGCTGATACCAAGGTGTTCATACACAGGTTCGGCCCGCCCGGCGGCACGGCGTATCAGGGCCCGTATGCGGGCCAGAAGCTCTTCGAGTTCATAAGGCTTGACAACGTAATCGTCCGCACCGGCATCCAGACCCTCAACTCGCTGCGCCAGCGCGTCTCGCGCCGTCGCAATCAGCACCGGCGTTCGATCTTTGCGCAAGCGAAGCCGGCGCAACACGGCGAGTCCATCACGTCGCGGCAAACCAAGGTCGAGCAGCACCAGATCGTAGGCTTGGGACTCGAGCGCAACATCGGCCATCTCCCCGTCCTTGACCCAATCCACCGCGTAACCTTCGGCCCGGAGCAAGTCCAGGACAGATTCGCCAATCATCAAGTCATCTTCTACCAGAAGCAAACGCATGGGGGCGAACCCGGTTCCAGCTATTTTTCGCTGCGCGCATTCATGATGCTCAGAATTTTGTCGGTGAGGTCGTGCTTGCGATCGACATACACCGCCTCCTGAAGCACCAGATCATATTTTTCTGCTTCCGCCACTTGCTTGACTACCACGTTGACGCTGTCAATGAGCTGCTGCATTTCCTCATTCTTGCGCGCATTCAGGTCTTCCTGAAAACTGCGCCGCTTGCGTTGCAGATCCCGGTCCTGGTCTCCGAGCTGCTTCTGGTGACTGGCACGCTGGGCTTCTGACAAGGCTGCTGCTTCGGCCTGGAACTTCTCGACCGCTGCTTTCAACCTGGCTTCCTGAGAAGCGATCTCTTTTTCGCGCTGGGAAAATTCCTGTTCCAGCCTGGTTTGCGCCACTTTGGCGGCATTCGCTTCCCTGAAAATGCGTTCCGTTTTAACGAAACCGAAACGAAACTCCTGCGCCTGAACCTGTGTGCAGATCAGCACAGCACCAAAAAAAATCCCTGTGCCGCGGCGACGTAGAAAGTTCTTCATGGATAAGTCGTTTCGATCCATTGTTACAGGGTTCATATTTTTATGCTATTTGGCCAATTTCAACAAGGGTACTGGAGTTTTGTGCCGCAAAACTTGCCGGTGACGGGCGATGTCTTCTCTCATAGCCTTGTCAAGCCGAACCCGTGACGCTACAAATAGTGCAGCTTCCTGCGCTGCAACAGCGGGGGCTAGAAGCACTTTCTTCATGTATTTTCCCGGGATTGCTGAAGTTCGAACACGCTGACACGGTCGACCCCGATCGCCGGCGTAGCGGTAGGACAACTTCTGCGACTTGTCACACTTGACTCTCAGCTACTGGATCAGGCGACGAAATCTGTGTCGCTCAGTCGGTATTGACGACTGCGCAAGTACGGGACTTGTTAAATGCCGACGTATGGTCAAAGCATCGAAACGACTGGAAGCACTGGCTTTGGCATTGAGCAAAACCAGGGTGGCGTTTTTGCCGGCTTCCTGTATCCGCATGATCAAACAGTGGCCTGCTTCGTTGGTGAAGCCGGTCTTGGACAAGAGGATATCCCACCCTTTCGTGCCGACCAGATGATTGGTGTTGTGAAATGTGACGCTTCGCCCATTCATCTTGATCAGGTCGGAACTGTCAGTGGTGATGCTGGTGATCTCGGGATAGCGCGAAGCAGCTTGTGCCATTTTCGCCAGATCGGCGGCGGTTGAGGTATTGTCCGGAGACAAGCCGGTGGGCTCTTTGATGGAGGTATGGGTCATTCCAAGCGCCTTCAATTTCTCCTTCACGGCCCTGATGAACGCGACATTGCCGCCTGCAAAGGTACGCGCCAATGCGGCCGCCGCGCGATTGTCTGATGACATTAACGCAAGCTGAAAAAGCTGTCTGCGAGTAAGCGTCGTTCCTATGGGAACATGCGATCTGCTGTGTTTGAGCGCATCAACATCGGCTTCGTTGATCGATATGTTTTCACTCATGTCCGGCTGGCTGTCCAGCACGACCATGGCTGTCATCAGCTTGGTCAGCGATGCAATCGGCACGGCCGTATCAACGTTTTTTCCGAGCAGGACTTTGCCGGTTTCATCACTGATGACAATGGCGTGCCGGGAATTAAGCTGCATAGCGTAGCCACTTGCCGCAAACACAATGGCTGCGCAAACAAATAGTTGCTGCAATATTTTCACTGATCAAAGTCCGAACAAAGACTGCCTGCCACGGGGCAATATGTGGCAGGCGACGCGAGGGCTTACCTCGATTGGTACAAATGGGCAATGGTGCCCGGAAAGACTTAGGTGAGACTTAAAGCCACTTTTCGAGTCACTCGACGTCACCCAATTTGGAGGACTGCCAGATGAACACTTTAAGTTTCGCCTAAGTCTTCCAGGCAAGAATGCTGGCACATCTGGAAGTTGTAGTTTTGTGTGGTGCTCCGAGCGTATTCGGCCTGGATCAGCGCTTGGACTTTTTTGGGAGAAGTCTGGTGAACGTTCTAAATCGTCTTGCTTTTGGCGCTGTAGTGGCGACCTCTATCTTGTTGGTCGCATGCAGCAGCACGCCCGTCGCCCCACCCGTGATGGCGCAGCCGACGCCAACGACGACTTCAACCACCTCGTCCGTCAACACCGCAAACAAACCCGTCATGCCGGCGGCTGTGGTCGCCGCGCCGATCGCACCTTATCTCGACCCCCATAGCCCGTTGCACAAGGAGCGGAGCGTTTACTTTGATTTTGATCAGGCGTTAGTCAAACCAGAATCTGCACCGCTGATGGAATTGCATGGAAAATTTCTTGCAAGCCATCCCACGGTGTCGATCAAGATTCAGGGGAATACGGACGAGCGGGGTGGCTCGGAGTACAACCTTGCGCTGGGTCAAAAACGCGCCGAGGCGGTTCTCAAGGCTCTCAAAGTTTACGGCGTGAAGGACACACAAATGGAGGCCGTCAGTTTTGGCAAGGAAAAGCCCAAAGCTCTGGGGCATGACGAAACCGCCTTTGCACAGAACCGGCGCGCCGACTTGGCGTACCCCGATAGGTGAGGCGGCCAGAGGTTGTCTGGTAGCTTGGGCGTTTGTCAGTGAGCCTTTTGAATAGGACCGGTGGCGAGCGCAGATTTGCTGCTACCCTGCGCAGATGCTGACGTTGAATCTCGGTCCCCTGCCGCTGCCGGTCACCCTTTTTCTGTTGTTGCTTGCTCTGCTGGTTGCTGTGGGAGTGGGCCGCCTGGTCGGGCGTGGCCAGCAAACAGGCATTGGCACCATCTTGCTCGACATGTTGCTCGCTGCGGTGCTGATGGCGCGCATCGCCTTCGTCGCCATCTGGTTCGACAGTTACCGCAGTTCACCCTGGAGCATGCTCGATATCCGCGACGGCGGGCTGACACTCTGGGCTGGAATGGCGGCGGCTTTGTTGTTGGCGCTCTGGCGGGCCTGGCGCCGCCCGGCATTGCGCAAGCCACTGACTCTCGGGCTGGCGGCTGGGGCATTTGCCTGGGCCGGCCTATTTGGCGCAATACGCATGATGGACAACACGGCGCTGCCCAAGGTGTCATTGACAACACTGGCAGGCGAGCCGACGAACCTCGCCGCATTGGCTCAGGGTAAGCCCATGATTGTTAATTTGTGGGCCACCTGGTGCCCACCTTGTCGGGCCGAAATGCCGGTGCTCGCCGCTGCGCAGAAACAGGAAACCGGGTTGCGCTTTGTTTTTGTCAACCAGGGCGAGGATGGGGCGACTGCTCGGCACTACCTCAGCGCCGCCAGACTCGAACTCGCCAACGTGATGATCGACTCCAGCGCCGGGATGGGCCGTGAAGTCGGCTCCGGGGCCTTGCCAACCACGCTTTTCTACGATGCCAGCGGACGGCTGGTCGATACCCATCTGGGCGCGCTGTCGACCGCCTCGCTGGCCAGTAAATTGGAGCGATTGCGCTCGCTCACCAAGCTCTCAAATCAGGAGTAAACCAGCGAGGGCTGCATGACCATTCGCTTAGGGCGTCATGGAGAGATAGCCGGATTTTTCAAAATCAACCAGGGCACCAATGCCGGACACGACAATTCGGCTATAGGGAAGAAGATCTTGCGGCGTGTAGCCTTTCAGTCGCATCGCCACGCCACATTCATACATCTTCACGCCGCCCTTGATCAGTTCGTCAAGCAGGGCTCGATTGGGGTTTCCTTTGGGATGGGGCTGTTTCACCTTTTGGTCGTAGGCATCGTCGGTCAGCAGAAACTGGGCGCCGTCGGCTCGAAACACCATCACAATTTCATAGTCCTTGCCGGCTTTCATGGCGAGGGCGGTGTACTGATCGTAGAGATTTTTTGTGGCCATCACCTGCTTGCTGATGCCGTTCGGGATGGTGTCAGCATAATTCACCTGAATCGCAAGCTTCAGCTCCTTCTGGTTGACGATTTGCAGCGGCGGTTTGGTGTTTTCCGGCATGCTGTCGTTGGCTTGGGCGAAAGCAGTGGCTGACATGCCGGTCAAGGACAGGGCCAGAAGCCCCGCGATGGCCATGGAGACGGCGCTGATGTTTTTACTCACGAATTTTTCCTTGCCTGTGTTTGATGGGTCAACTCCGGTGACCGGGACGCTGCCCGGTACTCTGATGCCAAGGCTTGGGTACTCGCCGGCTTATATAAGTTCCCGCTCTTTTCTGATTGACGCCTATCCCTTGCGGGCGTTGAGCCGGTTCCGGTCGGTCAGGGTGGCAATCAGGCCATCAATTCCTTTGGCGTTGATTTCCTGGGCAAACTGGCTGCGATAGGTTTCCACCAACCACACTCCCATGACGTTGAGGTTGTAGATTTTCCATCCAGCCCCGTCGCCGGGTGTCTTTTCCAGCCGGTAGTCCAGCTGAACGGGGTCACCGCGGCCTCTGACTTCAGTGCGCACCACCACCTCTTTGTCTTCCGGCGACGAATGCAGCGGTTTCACAGTGAGAGTCAGCTCATTGACCTGGGCCACGGCACCTGAATAGGTGCGAACCAGCAAGGTCTTGAACTCTTCCTGCAGGCGCTTTTGCTGTTCTGGGGTGAGCTGTCGCCAGGCTGGCCCGACCGCGGAAGCGGTCATGCGCTTGAAATTCACGTTCGGCATGACCTTGGCATCCACCAGCGTAATGATTCGAGACACATCGCCGCCCCGGATTGACGGGTCGGTCTTGATGCTGCCGAGCATCTCGGTCGAGAGGCGTTTGATGAAAGCCTCTGGGGCTTCATCCTTCGCGCTTGCCGGCAGGGCCAACAGAGCTGATGTGGTAACGACCAGCATGGCTAATAGGCGCGTTAACAGTCGACGTTTCATGGTTTTACTTCCTGGTTTTGTTGAGGTGATGTTTCTGGCGTCTCGTCGTCCGGCGGGTTGCCATCAAATAGGGCGCTTCGACGAAGCTGAAGATACGAATCGCGGGTGAAGCTGTATTTGTCCAGCGCTGCCTCGTCGAGCATCGCCGTGGCGTTGAGCAGACTCTCCCTGGTGTCAATTGCTCTCACTGCGGTGACCGTATTGCGCGTTGGGACATGCGTGATGCTGGCGGCGATGTCGCCATGCAGGTCCACAGCGAGTGCCGCCGTATCGCGCACGGTCGAAGGCCCGAACAGAGGCAGAACCAGATAAGGACCGGGCACAACACCCCAAAAACCCAGGGTATGGCCGAAGTCCTTGGGGTGTCTCTCGATGTTCATCGCGGTCGCCACGTCAAGAAGGCCACCCAGTCCCATGAAGGTGTTGACGCCAAAGCGCGCCAGACTGTCGGCCGCAGCCCTTCCCTTCAGTTGCATGGCGTTGTTTGCAAACGACCATGCGTCCTGGAGATTGCCAAAGATATTACTGATGCCGCGGCGTAGCGGCGCTGGCGCAAAGTCCTGATAGGCAATGGCCACAGGCTTTACGAGCGCCGTATCGACAGCATCGTTGAATTGATAGACCTTGCGATTAAGCGGTTCAAGCGGATCGCGCGGATTGACATTCAGGCCACTGGCGCAGCCGGGCAGCAGAAACAGCATGAGCAGAATTCCTCCCCAGGCATTCTTGCTACCGCCGGCGCTGAGGCGCGGCAGCCTGGCCCTGGAGGCGATAATTTTGAGTTGATTGATCATCGAGAATCTTCCTGCCGTACAATATCATTGTATGCTTATATAACGATTGTTGCAGACGGAGGGTCTCCATGAAAACAGCACGATTTTGTTGCCGCAGCCCCGGCCAAGGTCGCACTGGATAATGCGGAGCAAGCCATCCGCGAGGTGCCTACCGTGCAAGACCCAATCATTCGCTCCTTCTTTGACCCCGAGACCTTTACCGTCACCCACGTGGTTTCCGACCCCGTCACGCGGCGTGCGGCGATCATCGACAGCGTGCTGGACTACGACCCGAAGTCGGGCCGCACCTCCCACGCCAGCGCGGACCGGGTCATTGAACACATCCGGCAAGAGGGTTTGACACTTGAGTGGCTGCTGGAGACCCACGCCCACGCCGACCACCTTTCCGCCGCACCCTACCTGAAAGACAAGCTCGGCGGGAAGCTTGCCATTGGTCGCCATATCCGTGACGTGCAGGTCGTGTTCAAGAAGATATTCAATACCAAGGACATGAATACCGATGGCGCCGAGTTCGACCACCTGCTGGACGACGGCGAGCGGTTCAGTATTGGCGAAGTCGAGGTTCGTGTCATGCACACACCGGGACACACACCGGCCTGCCTGACCTTTGTGGTGAACAGGGATGCCTTCATTGGAGACACCCTGTTCATGCCCGACTATGGCTCGGCACGCTGTGACTTTCCTGGTGGCGATGCGACTACCCTGTACCGTTCGATCAGGAAGATCTTGGCACTGGCCCCGGATACACGACTTCATTTATGCCACGACTACCCGCCGGTCGCGCGAGAGCCGGCCTGGGTCACCACGGTGAGCGAGCAGCGCCAGAAGAATATTCATGTTCACGATGGAATTACCGAGGCCGAGTTTGTTGCCATGCGCTGTGCACGCGACAAGACCCTGGCCGTGCCAACGTTGATTCTGCCTGCGGTACAGGTCAATGTGCGTGCCGGCCGATTTCCACCAGCCGAAGACAATGGCGTCTGTTACCTGAAGATTCCGATCAACGCCATCTAGACGCCATCACATGGACTCCATGACTCTCGCAATTGCACTGGGTACGGTCATCGGACTGGTGATGGCTCTCACCGGGGCGGGCGGCGGCGTACTGGCCATTCCGATGCTGGTGTTTGGTCTGCATCTGCCGGTGCAGCAAGCGGCGCCAGTGGGTTTGGTGGCTGTCGGTCTGGCCGCTGTTTTGGGGGCCGCTCTGGGCTTGCGCCGAGGCATCGTGCGATACCGGGCGGCCGCCTTGATCGGAGCCGCCGGGATGCTGGTGGCACCGCTGGGCGTATTCATGGCGCAACGGCTGCCGAACCGTCCGTTGTTGGGTGCTTTTGCCCTGGTGCTGATGTACACCGCGTGGCGCATGCTCAAACGCCCGGCGATTTCTGCGCCGCTTCCAGCGGCAGCGCTGTGCCGTGTCAGCAGTACGGATCAGCGCCTGACCTGGACGCTTCCCTGCGCCCGTGCATTGGCGGGCACAGGTCTGATTGCCGGGCTGCTCAGCGGCTTGCTTGGGGTGGGCGGTGGTTTTGTCATCATCCCGGCACTGAGACGCCACACCGATTTGGACATACGCAGCATTCAGGTCACTTCGCTGGCAGTTATTGCGCTGGTTTCCATTAGCGGGGTTGCGGCGGCGGTTGTGCACGGACCGGTGCGCTGGGATGTGGCACTGCCGTTTGCCTCGGGCGCCGTGCTGGCTTTGTTGGCAGGACAGCGAGTGGCCAGCAAACTGAATGCGATGAGTCTGCAGCAGGCGTTCGCATGGTTCAGCTTGTTGGTGGCCTTGCTCATGCTCGCAAGAGCGTTCGGCTGGGTGGCGAACTGAAGCCATGCCTTGCACGGCGGAAGTGAATCAACTGGACTCGACAAGCGACCCAGCACACATCGGAGAACCCATGAAAGCCTTTCAAGATTACTACCCCGAAAACGTTTCGCACTGTTACGGTTGCGGCTCACAAAATCCGCACGGTCACCGGATCAAGACCTTTTGGGACGGCGACGAAACCCTCACCTGGTTCACGCCCGAACCCTACCACACGGCGATACCAGGCTTTGCTTATGGCGGCCTGATCGCGTCGCTGATCGATTGCCACAGCACCGGAACTGCCGCGGCTGCGATGTACCGCGCCGAAGGGCGCGAGATGGACACGCTGCCAGCATTTCGCTTCGTCACCGGTTCTCTGCATGTGGATTTTCTTAAACCCACGCCGATTTCTGGCGCGCTGGAAATTCGAGGTCGCGTCAAGGAAATCAAGGGCCGCAAAGTTATCGTTGAAACCACCGTGCTTTCCAATGGTGTGGCGACCGCGCGCGGCGAGGTGGTGGCATTGCAGATGCCGGAGGGCTTCGGTCGCTAACCAGCGCTCGCGGCGTGGCGGGGCAAGCTTTGCATCGAAAAGTGATTTGGATCAACAGGGGGCTGGTGCGAGCCAGTAGAATGTATACCCCTGCGGGTATTATTTGCGCTGCGAGGAAAGCCGCTATCAAAGTGCCAGGATCGCTGGCCCGTCGTTTTGGAACTGGTCGCCATGAATAGTAAAGGATAACGCTTGAACAGCAAGACAAAGGGGTCGCGAAAGGTCATACCCATCGTCGCTCAAGAGGCAGATGAGGAGATGCTTTCCCTGTACGCGTCGCAGCAGACGATCTATCCGCGCAGTGTTTCGGGCTTGTTCTCGAACTGGCGCTGGGGCATGGTCTGGCTGACCCAGATCATCTTTTACGGTCTGCCGTGGCTGCAGTGGGGCCAGCGCCAGGCGGTGCTGTTTGACCTGGCGTCGCGGCGCTTCTACATCTTCGGCCTGGTGCTGTACCCGCAGGACTTCATCTACCTCACCGGTCTTCTGGTCATCTCGGCCCTGTCGCTGTTTCTTTTTACCGCCGTGGCCGGGCGCCTGTGGTGTGGCTATGCCTGCCCGCAGACGGTGTATACCGAAATCTTCCTTTGGATCGAAAAGAAGGTCGAAGGCGATCGCTCGGCGCGCATGCGCCGCGATGCCCAGCCCTGGTCGCTCGACAAGCTGCTGCGCAAGGCGAGCAAACACGGTTTGTGGCTGGCCCTGGCCCTGTGGACCGGCTTTACCTTTGTCGGCTATTTCACGCCGATCAAGGAGCACGGCACTGATTTCCTGCAGATGAGCATGGGCTCGTGGGAAGTCTTCTGGACCTTCTTCTACGGCTTTGCCACCTATGGCAACGCCGGCTTCATGCGCGAGCAGGTCTGCAAGCACATGTGCCCGTATGCGCGCTTTCAAAGTGCCATGTTTGACAAGGACACGCTGATCGTGACCTATGACAGCGAGCGCGGCGAGCCGCGTGGCGCCAGGTCACGCAAGGCCGATGCGCAGGCGCTCAAGCTCGGCGCCTGTGTCGACTGCAGCCTGTGCATCCAGGTCTGCCCGACCGGCATTGATATCCGCAAAGGCCTGCAGTACGAGTGCATCGGCTGTGGTGCCTGCGCCGATGTGTGCGACGAGGTGATGGACAAGATGGGCTACGCCCGCGGCCTGGTCAAGTACACCACCGAGAACGCCATGCTGCGCCACTGGAGCCAGTCCCAGACCCTGCGCCACGTGCTGCGTCCGCGGATTCTGATCTACGGCTCGATTCTGGCGACGATCGTCATTGCCATGCTGACCAGCCTGTCGCTGCGCACGCCCTTCAAGGTCGATGTGGTGCGGGACCGGGGCGTGATGGCGCGCATTGTCGCGGGCGGCAACATCGAGAACATTTACCGGCTCCAGGTGATGAATGCCACCGAGTCCGCCCAGCGCTACAAAATAGCCGCCAGCGGCCTGCCCGGACTGGTGCTCACCTCTGAAAACACGGTGCTGGTCGACTCCACCCAATCGCGCTGGGTCACGGTGCGTTTGCAGGTGCCCTTTGAAGCGGTGGCGCCGGGCTCGCACGCGATCCGCTTTGAGATCGATTCGCTTGACGCGCCCGGTCATTTGTCAGAGAAATCAACGTTTTTGGTCCCACAATAAGGAATGCCCATGCCACACACGACTCTTGAAGCACCCGCACCCTGGTGGAAGTTCGGCCACGTCTGGCTGGTTCTGGCCGGCCCGGCGCTGGTGGTCGTGGCCAGCCTGGTCACCGCCTACATCGCCGTCACCCGGCAGGACCCGGTGATCACCGAAGACTATTACCGCCAGGGCATTGAAATCAACCAGCACGGCAATGCGCTGCAGGACGCGAGCCTGGCGCCGGCCCTGCAGGCGCGCAATCATGCGGCCACCGGTGTGCCGCCGCCCAAGCCGCTCACCAAACCCTGAAGCCCAACGCGCCTTGACCTGGAGGACACCCGACTATGCTGTCACACCGCATCATGTGGATTGCCTGGCCTGCCTTTCTGGTGGCCGGTGTGCTTGAAGTGCTGGTCTTTGCGATGGTTGATCCGCAGGACATTCAGTGGTTTGGCCAGCCCCTGGAGTTCTCGCGCCAGGGCGTCTACACCATGGCCTTCTTTGTGTTCTGGGGCATCACCATGCTCTCCAGCGGCCTGACCACCTTGCTCTCCATGTCGCCGTTCGAAGTCAATCGCTGCCCCTTGCCGACCGATGAGCGACCTGAGGGCTGTCCCAAGCGCGGGTGTCACTAGATTTACCTCGTCGCAATCGGATTCAGGCAGTCATTTTTGAAACCGCATTCTTCCTTAACGCATCACACACACAAATTCAAATGAGTACCTTTGACCATGCCGGACTGATTCAGGATATCAATCAGAATCTGGCGCCATTTCGCAAGTCCCAGTCCGAAGCCATGCTGGGTTTTGGGCAGCTGGCTCGCGCCGCCATGGCAGAAGGCGCCATGAGCGCCAAATCGAAAGAACTGATTGCGCTGGCCATTGGTGTCACCCAGCATTGCTCCGGCTGCATCGGGTTTCACGTCAAGGCCCTGCACAAACTCCAGTGCACCCGGCTTGAACTCGAGGAGATGCTGAGCGTCTGCGTCTACATGGGGGGCGGCCCAGCATTGATGTACGCAGCCGAGGCTCTGGCAGCATGGGACAGCATGGCGCCGGAGTGATTTCTTCGGATATGCCAATCCTCAGAGGAAAATAGCTCTCTGGATGCCGTGCAGCCTGCACAAGAAGCTATCTAATCTATAGCAACACAAGCTTGGGCCCTGACCCCCGAAGCTAATGCGCGACCCGGAACCGCGTTCCCCGAAAACTGAACACCGAACTCTTCTCCCCAATCTCCTCCAGCTTGACTTCAGGTGCCGCCAGACTGGCCTGTGTCAAAGGCTGGTTGTTGACCAACAGCAGTCGCTGCTCCGGGTTGTTCGAGTAAACAGCGCCGGTGATCACCAGCGCAGGAATCTGGCGACGGATATCCTCGGATAACTCGCTGAGCAGTGGGGCGGCGGCGGGCATAGCTTGCGTGGCGGGCGACCTGGTCACAGCATCGCTTTTCGGTTTCAGCGGCGCAGATGCGATGGCTCGCGGGATCGGAATCGCAGGCGGTAGTACAGACGCAGATGCGGGCAAGGGCGCTGGAATTGGCGCCGGCACGGGCACCGGTTGCACCAATGGCGTGGGCACTTGGGGCCTTGCTGGCGCGGGTTCCAGTGCCGCCACGCGCGCATCTTCGGCCGGCGAGCGCCAGCCCCACAGAGCCGCCGCAATGACACCCAGCACCAAAGCACCGGCAAGCACCAGCCACAGGCGGGTTCGCGCGCCGGGGGCGGAGTCAGGACCCGGGGCCAGCACCTGGCGTGCGTGCAAGCCGGGCACGGCGCCGCGCTCGCGTTCGGTATCGGCCCGTTTGAGCGCATCGAGGATGTAGGACATAGGCTTATCGCGAATCTGTTTGCAGGCGCGGCTCATTGGCGCCGGTCGCGCTTTCGAGCTGCATGAAAGTCATCGGGCCGGGTTGGCCATCGGGTTTGAGGCCCTGGGCGCGCTGAAAGCCCCGCACGCGCTCCCGCAGAATTGCATCCAGAACCTGCGGAGCCGTGGAAGCAGGCGGAGCCGGCACGACCCCGTCAAGCAGGTTCAATTGACTGGCGAGGCGGTCGATAGCCGGGCCGGCGCTGCCATTTGGCAGCACGGCAATGTAGCCTGGTGGGACGCGCCAGTAAGTGGCAAAGTCTCCGCGCCACAAGCGGCCCAAGGCGACCAGCCTGACGGTGTGCAGGCTCTGCCCCACGCGCAACGTGGCGCTCTGGCTGCCCAGACCCATGAGCACGGCGTAGACCGGCGGGCCACTGCCGTCCTGGAGCGTCAGAATACCGGGGCGGCCAAGCTGGCGCAGCAACGGTACCGTCAGGTTGACGGCACGATGACACTGCAATTGCAGCGCGGCAGCGGCTTGGCAAGGATCGCCGTCGTTGCCGGGCAGTTTCCAACTGGTAGCCAGTTCGCGCCAGGCAGCGTTGATGTCGTGCGGCAGTTGCGCAAGCAAGGTCTCAAGCGCTTCGACCGGCCTGCTGGCAGGCGGCTCAATCCGACTGGAGGATGACGCGCCCGCTTGCGGGGCCGACGCGCTGGCCTGGACCGGGGGCGCCATCGAAATCGGTAATGAGACGGTGGTTTGCTGGGTTGACGCTCTGGCCTGACGCGAGGGTTGCGCCTTTTGCTGGCTGGTCCACACCAGCGAGCCGGTGAGCGCAACACCGACCAACACAACGACGCCGCCCAACGCATAAGCCGTCCGCCATCGACCGGTGATTGGCGTATGCGCGTTTTCGGGTCCAAAGACCTCGGCCGCAGCCTTGTCCACCACCTTTCGGTCGACGCGGTGCAGGCCATTCGCCCAAGCCCCCAGCAGCGCCCGAGCACACAGCAGATTGATGCGGCGTGGCACTCCGCGCGCCAGGCGATAGATGCGCTGCAAGGACCTCCGGTCAAACGGCAGCGCACCGGTGTGGCCGGCCACCGCCAGACGGTGTTGAATGTACTGTGTGCTCTCGGCATCGCTCAGCGCATCGAGGTGAAAACGCGCGATGACGCGCTGGGCCAGCTGCTCAAGCTCGGGGCGGGCCAGCATCGCGCGCAGCTCGGGCTGGCCGATCAGAACGATCTGCAGCAGCTTGCGCTCGTTGGTTTCGAGATTGGTCAACAGGCGCAGTTGTTCCAGCACATCTGCACTGAGGTTCTGCGCCTCGTCGATGATGAGCACGCTGCTTTGCCCGGCGGCGTGACTCTGCAGCAAGAAGGCATTCAGCGCGTCGATATAGTTCTTCAGTGTCGGTTTGTCGGAGGTGGGCGCCACAGCGATGTGGAACTCCTCGCAGATGGACTGCAACAATTCAGCGACGGTGAGTTTGGGGTTGAAGATGTAGGCCACATGACAGCCGGCCGGGATCTGCTCCAGAAAACATCGGCAGACAGTGGTCTTGCCGGTGCCAATGTCGCCCGTCAGAAGCACAAAGCCGCCGCCCGTACCGCCCACGGCACCGCCGGCGCCGGCCACACCGTAGAGCAGGTGCGCCAGCGCCTCCCGATGGCGCTCGCTCATGAAGAGGTAGCGCGGGTCGGGCGCGATGGAAAACGGATCCTGCGTCAGGCCAAAATGATGCGCGTACATAGGTCGCAAGCATACCTGCTGATGGGCAGGAGCTGCAAAAACACGGCTCGTATCTGAATCATGATTGGCGCAACAGGAAATTGCCGCCCGCCTGCGATGCACTGGCCAGCGCCGACGCATCGGCTTCGTCTTTGAGCTCAACCCCCGAGAGTTGACGCGTCCTTGCCTGGCTCAGCAGGTGATGAAGCTTGACCGCCGCCGCGGCTATCGTCAGGCCGGCCGGCCGGATGTTCGAAATGCAATTGCGGCTGACATCCGTCAGCCCGGCCCTGGGTGCCCAGGTCAGGTACGCTCCCAGGCTGTCGGGCGAACTCAAGCCCGGGCGCTCACCAATCAAGACCACCACCGTCTTGGCATGCAGGGCCTCCCCGGCTTCGTCGCCAATCGCCACCCGCGCCTGCAGGGCAATGACAATCGGCGCTAGCGTCCAGGGATGCGCGGTGTCGGCTTGCAATCGGCCCAATGTTGCTGCAATCAGGGCGAGCGCATTTTGGTGAACTGCCAGCGCGGACAAGCCATCCGCAATGACAAAGGCGAGGTCGAAGACAGGTTGCCGGTGTTTGTCCACCCAACGCGCGAGTACTTGCCGCGACGGCGTGTCGAGTTTCCGGCCCAGGTCCGGTCTTTGTAGATAACTGAGCCGATCGGCCGCGGCGCTGTGGAGTTGCAAAGACTCCAGCTTCAACGCCGATAAATCGGTGGCGAGCCCCAATGCGTCCAGCGGCAATTGCACCGCATCCCTTGCCTGCGCATGTGCCAGCTGAAATTCCAAATGCGCCGTGGTCGGCAGACTGTGCCCGGCCCGACCCAAGGCCAATCGCGCGTCGGTCAACTGGCGCAACGCCTCCCATCGGGACGGCGTCACGGGTGACAACGGAGTCAATGGGTTCGGGCCTGCCATCAAGCGGCCCCGAGTCGCTTCAAAACCGCTGCAAACGGCGCGGCAATTGCTTCCGCCAGGCGCGAGTTTTCGCCAGGCTCAAAAATACCCATCTTCTGCAGCCAGGCCTCGAACTCGGGCGCGGCCCGCAAACCCAAGATCTGGCGCATCACCAGCGCATCATGAAATGAAGTACTTTGGTAGTTCAGCATGATGTCGTCTGCGCCCGGTACGCCCATGATGAAATTGCAACCCGCCGTGCACAACATCGTCAACAGCAGGTCCATGTCGTCACCGTCGGCTTCGGCATGATTGGTGTAGCAAACATCGCAACCCATGGGCAGGCCCAGAAGTTTGCCGCAGAAGTGATCTTCCAGTCCGGCGCGAATGATCTGCTTGCCATCAAACAGGTATTCCGGTCCGATAAAACCGACAACTGAATTGACCAGCAGCGGCCTGAAATGCCGCGCCACGGCGTAGGCACGTGCCTCCAGCGTTTGCTGATCGCAGCCATGGTGGGCGCCGGCGGACAAGGCGCTGCCTTGTCCGGTTTCGAAATACATCACGTGCGCGCCACGCCGACCGTCGGCAAACTGATTGCCTCGCTGCAGTGATTGCGCTGCCTCGTGGGCCTGAGTCAGCAGCGCGAGGTCGATGCCAAAACTGGTGTTGGTGCCCTCGGTGCCCCCGATCGACTGAAACACCAGATCCACCGGTGCGCCGCGCTCGATCGCCTGCAAGGTGTTGGTGACATGCGTGAGCACACAGGCCTGGGTTGGTATCTGGTAGCGCTCGATCACGTCGCTGAGCAGCCGCAGCAAGCGCACCACTTGCGTGACGTTGTCTGTCGCGGGGTTGATGCCGATCACCGCGTCGCCACTGCCGTGCAGCAGGCCATCGAGCAGGCTGGCGGCAATGCCGGCGACGTCATCCGTGGGATGGTTTGGCTGCAATCGCGTGGCGAGCTTCCCGGTCAAGCCCAGCGTATTGCGAAACCGCGTAACGACCTGGCATTTGCGTGCGATCAAAATCAGATCTTGCAGGCGGCATATTTTGCTGGTGGCAGCGACCATCTCGGGGGTCAGGCCTGGCGCCAATGCCGTAAGGCTATGCGAGTTTGCGGCGTCGCTCAAGAGCCAGTTCCGGAAATCGCCCACGGTCAAATGGCTCACGGCCGCAAAGGCAACCGCGTTGTGCGTGTCGATAATCAGACGGGTGACTTCATCGTCCTCGTAGGGGATCACGACCTCATTCAAAAAGCAGGACAGCGGCACTTCTGCCAGCGCCATCTGCGCCGCGACCCGCTCTTGCGCAGTGCCTGCCATGACGCCAGCCAGTTGGTCGCCTGATCGCGCCGGGCTGGCACGGGCCAGCAGGCTGCGCAGGTCGTCAAACCAGTAACGTTGTGCTCCGACCGTGTGAACGTAGCGCATGGTGTTGACTGGTTGAGCTGGGAAACTTGAATAGTGGTCAGCGATGATCCGGCAATTCGATCTTTACTTCAAGCACTTCCAGATTGTCCTGGCGCTCCACGTTGACCTTGATGTCGGCCGGATTGATCCTGACGTATTTACTGATCACCGCGATCAATTCTCGCTGCAAGTCTGGCAGGTAATCGGGCTCAGCGGCGTTGCGGCCGCTGCGCTCGTGCGCCAGGATGATCTGCAGGCGCTCCTTGGCGATACTGGCGGATTTTTTTTTCTCGCCAACAAAGAAAGAGAAAAATGACATGTCCTTATTTCCCTCCGAAGAGCCGCTTCAGCAGCCCCTGCCTGGGCGCATCGATAAAGCGCATCGGCTTTTCAGCGCCCAAAAAACGATCCACCACGTCTTTGTAGGCTTCCGACACATCGCTGCCTTGCAGATGTACCGCCGGGATGCCCTGATTCGAAGCCTGCAGCACCGATTCGCTCTCCGGGATAACACCGATGAGTTTGATGCGCAGGATGTCCTGAATATCGTCAAGCGACAACATCTGACCCTGATTGACGCGGGCCGGGTTGTAGCGGGTGATCAGCAAGTGCTCTTTGATCGGATCCAGACCTTCAATGGCGCGTTTGGTCTTGCTCGAAAGCATGCCCAAAATACGATCCGAGTCGCGCACCGAAGACACCTCGGGGTTGGTCACCACCAAGGCCTCGTCTGCAAAGTGCATGGCCATCATGGCCCCGGTTTCAATGCCGGCAGGTGAATCGCAGACGATGTATTCGAAGTCCATGGCGGACAGGTCGCTGAGAACCTTTTCAACGCCGCCCTGCGTCAGTGCATCCTTGTCGCGGGTTTGTGACGCCGCCAGCACATACAAGTGATCCGACTGTTTGTCTTTGATCAGTGCCTGATTCAGGTTGGCCTCACCATGAATGACATTGATCAGGTCGTAGACCACGCGGCGCTCACAGCCCATGATCAGGTCCAGGTTGCGCAAACCGACATCAAAGTCAATGACGGCGGTCTTGTGCCCACGCAGGGCCAGACCGGTCGCAAAGCTGGCACTGGTCGTGGTCTTGCCCACGCCTCCCTTGCCAGACGTGACCACAATAATTCTTGTCATGGATTGGATAACTTTCAAGTAAAGAGTCAGGGGTTGAGGGCTTCAAACAGCAGTTTGTCCATTCCATCGTTGCTCAAGCGCACCTGCGCCGCCTTGCCTTGCACTTCGGGGGAGAGCGGGTTTTCGCTGGTGCGATAGACACCGGCGATGGAAATCAATTCAGGCTCCAGGGACAAGGAGAAAATCCGGGCTTGGGTGTTGCCGCTGGCGCCGGCCATGGCCTTTCCGCGCAGCGGCGCGTACACATGAATGTTGCCGTCAGCCACCACCTCGGCTCCCTGATTGACCATGGCCAGGATCACCAGGTCAGCGCCGCGCGCGTAGATTTTTTGCCCGGAACGCAGCGGCCTGTCTATAACCATGGTAGGCGGTCCCGGTACGACGCGCAGCACTTCTTTTGTCACCGTCTCGGGTGGCTCAGGCGTAGCGACCTCTGGCCGCATGCGTGGTGTATCGGTGGGTACTTCCACCAGACCCAAGGCACGCGCCGAAACCATCCACGCAGCGCTGGCACCGCGCACCGCTATAGGCTGGAGGCGACAAGTCCGCAGCACAGCCATCAAGGGCGCCAGATCCTGGGCTGGCGTGTCAGTATCCAATTGCGAAAAATCAAGCACCACTGCATCGTGGTCAAAAAAGTCGGGGCTTTCGCCTTTACTGCCAAATTGCCGCTCAAAATCAGCGACCAACGCATCCAGATTACCGGTCTTGAGCATCAGCGCGACCGCCGCTAACTGGGCGCTCTTTATTTCAAAAGACACGGGCAGTCGGTAAGTCGGTTGATCGACAGATGGAACGGACATGAGGGTAGAAGCAGATTTAAAACGCTGAAGCCGGGACGAGTAACCGGAAACGACGGCACAAGCGTCGGCTGACAAGTGGCTGCCAGGGTGGCGAAGTTTACTCGATTCATCGGCTCAGGAATGAGCGGTGTCCGGGTGGTGGATGGAAGCATCCTTGCTGGATTGGCTGCGGCTTTGTTCCAATAGTTTTCTATTTATGGTTAGTAGTAGTAGATAGGGGCTGCAGACCAGTGTGAATAAACGCTATTTATCGATATAGATCAGGGCTTTAGCAACGGCGATCGGGTGTGCATGACTTTGCTTTCGTTTTGTACCGACACTCTGGATAAGTCTGGAAGTTGAATATTATTGTGGATAAGTATCACTTTATGCTGCCGTTATACACAGAGTTTTAAGTCGATGTTTCGACAGATGAAGTGGGGAATCACCAAACCGTGACTTCACGAATGCGCGCCGCGAGGGCGAACTCAAACGGGGATAGATGATGGACCGCGTCGGGTTATGGCTAAGCCCTCCAGGGGCAGAAGTGCGCCGACGGGCTTATAGAGTAACTGGCGAATGAACATCAGCTTCATCTGCACGAATACAAGAGTTGCCCCTGAGAATGTCGCTCGGGTAGTTCCGCTAAAAACGCTTTCAGACCGTGAGGGCGACTGGATAGGTTCTCTCAGGAGTTACTGTTTTCATCGCGCACTGCATTTGTTCACAAATGCAATAGAGGTGTCAGAATCCCGCCAATGACGGTCGAGGCTGTGTAAAGAACCACCACGGCAGGAACTGCGGCAACCGAGGCTTTGATCATGAACCAGAAAATGGTACTGAACTTCATGTCCAGATCGGACACTATGACGGACAGCGAGCGCTCAGAGTCGGCAGGCAAGGCTCCGCAGTGGGGGCAACTGGCCGCGGTATCGCTCACCTTGGCCTTGCATTCGTAGCAGTCAATTAACACGGTAACTCCTTTCGTTTCGAACTTCCAGCAGCGCTCAGGTACAAAAACAGGGAAGCGGGTAGGCCAACCTTGTTTTACCTGTATTTTCCGTAAACTTACTTCTTTGCCGCGTTGGCAGCGTTCAGCTCCTGTGGTCCTGGACCATTGGGTTCCGAGTGGGCGATGGCGAAATGGCAGTCGATGCAGGTCAATCCCTCGGTGCGAAGTTTCTCGTGCCGGGCTTTCGCCTTTTCAGACTGCTTTTCAGCATCCATTTTGGCCGTGGTGTGACAATGTCGGCATTCGCGTGAATCGTTTTCCTTCATGTAAACCCATACTTTTTTGGCCAGCTCGTATCGCTTGGCCTCAAACTTTTCCTTGGTATCGATCGAGTGCGTGACGAAGTGACCCCAATAGTCGTTGAAAAGCCCAAGCTTGGCCAGGTAATTGGGAATGTAGCCGTGAGGGACGTGGCAGTCGTTACAGGTCGCACGCACCCCGGTGCGATTCTTGTCGTGAATCGAATCCTTGTATTCAACCGCCATATGGTCTTTCATCTCGTGGCACGAGGTGGCGCAGAACTTTTCCGAATTGGCATACACCATGAAAGAACCGGCCGACGCAAAAAACACCGCGCCGATGACAAGACCCACAATAAGTACGCCAAGAGTTCCGGGACGTGAACCCCAGCCGCGGATTTTTTCAATTACTTTGAACATCTGACCCTACTCCTCTGATACGCGCAATGTTGACGCAACTGCGTGGAAATTGCCGCAATACGACGTACATTAAAAAATGGCGCTGCGCGGTATGAAACTCTTATCGACTTCCAGTTCCTGCGGGCCGGGGCCACTTTCGGGTTCCTTGTGTGCAATGGCGAAATGACAGTCAATGCAGGTCATTTTTTCACGCTTGGCCTTGGCATGGCGCGCCTGGGCTTTTTCGGATTGCTTTTCAGGGTCCATCTTCGCTTCGTTGTGGCAATACCGGCATTCGCGCGAATCATTGCCTTTCATATAGGTCCATACGCGCTGGGCCATCATCGGGCGCGCGGCCTCGAATTTCTCCCGGGTATCAACGGAGTGTGTGACATGATGACTCCAAAGGTCATTCAGCGCACCCATCTTCGCAATATAGAGCGGCACCGGCGCATGGGGGACATGGCAATCAGGGCAGATCGCACGTACGCCGCTGCGATTCTTGTCGTGAATCGTGTCCTGGTACTCACGCGTCGTGTTGTTGGCCATTTCGTGGCAATTGGTGGCACAAAATGCTTCCGTGCTGGTGTAGATCATGGTCGTTCCGAAAAGACTCAGACCAACGACGCTGAGGGCACATCCCGCCAGCAACACGACAATGGCTTTATTGCCTGCGACCAACCGTCGCACTTTTGCGAGAACTCTTCTAGGCATTTGTCATTCCTCCACAGAATACACGCATCAGCGGACTGATTTGCTTACGCATGGGCAAAGACGAAGCGATCAGGCCAGCGTATCCATGCCGGATGCGCCTAACCTGATCATTTGTTGTCAAACCGTTAAATAATTACAGCGACAGAATCCACTGCACGATATTTTTTTGTTCGGCTGCGTCAGTGCTCTTGATCTTGGCGTGTTCTTCTTTCTTGCCGTCGATCTCAACCATGGGTCCGGTGGTGATGTGCTTGACCAGTTTCTCTTCAGCATCCGCCTTGCCCTTGTACTTCTTGGCCACTTCCTTGTAGGCCGGGCCGTCCTTCTTCTTGTCTACAGAGTGGCATTTGGTGCAATTGCTCTTTTTCAATAGCGCTTGTGCCGCATCCGCATCCGCCGCCGCATGGGCAATCGAAGTTGTCATCAGGCCGAAGATCGCAGCCAGGGTCAGAGTGGAAAGAATTTTCATTGTCATGCTCCTCAGGATAGAAATATAGTATTGAAATTGAAGCGCTAGCTGCTTTTTCGACGGTCCGGCCAGTCGTGCAGCTGGTGGCCGGATTCTATCAAGGCGTCTGAGTCTGAGACAGCGGGAGGCAGGGATTTATGCCCGGAGCGAGGCCCGCCCGTTGACATAAATCAATACACCGCCAATCCGTTCGGACATTTGCCGAAACCCTTGGCTGCTCAAGGTGGTTTTAAGGCTTGGCCTTGCTCTGCAGCCCAAGTCCGCCTTTGGCCCGGGCATCGGCAATTTCGGCAACGACCTGTGTCGCGTCGCCGGATCCGGGCTCAAGGACGGTGAGAACCTTTTCCCAATATTCCACAGCTTTGGAATAGTCGGCGCGCCGGTAGGCGGCGGAACCGGCCATCATCAAGGCCACTGGGTGTTTCGGGTTCAGCGCGAGCGCCTTTTCCACCAGTCCCAGGGGACGACCTTCGATCTTGTTGTCGGCGCGTGTGGCCAGCACGTCGGCATACTGGGTCAGCAAGTCAGGGTCACTGTCCACCAGTTTTCCGGCTTTGGCATAGGCCTGTTCCGCTTCGGCCAGACGCCCCTGCACTTTGTAGGCATGTGCCAGTCGTGCCCAACCAGCCAGATCTCCTGGGTTGGACTTCATGCGTTCAGCCAGACGGTCAACCATCTCCTTGATTTTTTCCGGGGTCATGGCACCAGCGGCAGCCGGGTCAACCGGTGGTAACTTGCCCGCCTCCGTACCTGCTTCGATGGCGTTGGATGTGGGCGTTGCTGTGGATTTGGCAGACCCTGGCATGCCCGCTTTGGTGCGCGCGTCAGCGATGTCGTTTTCCACTTGTTGGGCGTCCGCCGAACCCGGTTCCAGCAACTGGAGCAATTTTTCCCACTGCGCTACAGCGCCCTTGAAGTCGGAGCGGCGATAAGCTGCGACGCCAGACATCATCAGTCCCATCGGATGCTGTGGGTCCAGGCTTAAGGCCTTGTTGACCATCTCCAGCGGTCTGCCTTCAATGTTGTTGTTGGCACGCACGGCCAACAGGTCGGCATAGTCGACCAGCAGGTTCGGGTCATTGTTGACCATGTCGCCGGCCTTGACAAAGGCCTGCTCGGCCTCCTCAAAGCGTCCCATGACCTTGTAGGAGCGCGCCAACATGGCCCAGCCCTTTGGATCGTTGGGGTTGGCTTTCAGGCGTGCAGCCAGTGTATTGACCATTCTTGCGACCTGGTCGTCGTTGTTTTTTTGGGTTGCTACCGGATCGATGGCCGCAGGCGTGCCAAGCCAGCTGTACAAGCCGGCGGCCCCAAGAGAAAACAGCACGGCAATAACGATGGCGGTTCGCTGGCCGTTCCAGAAGTATTTGCGGGTGCTTGGCGCTGCCACCAGTGGCTCAGCGGTATCGTCGAGCAGACGCAGCTGGACTTCATCCGTGGTCGCTTCATAGTCGGTCTGGCTGATCGCGCCGCGCGCCAGATCACGTTCCAGCGCCACCAGTTGGTCGCGGTAAATGGCGGTATTGACGCCCTGGCTTGAGACTCCGGTTTGTGCCACAGGCCACAGCAAGGGGCGTATCACCCAGGCGATTGCCAGCAGCGTCAACAGCGCCGCAATTGATATGAAAACAGTCATGAGTGGAGTTCCGGATCTTGGAGGAGTGATTGCGCTTTCTCGCGCTGCGCGGGATCAAGTTGGGCCGGTGCGCTGCTGCGCTGGTTGCGCCGCACCAGGCGCACCAGAACCACCAGTGCGCCAAGCAGCAACAGGAAGGGACCAAACCAGAGCAGATAATTCAGAGGCTTCAAAGCCGGGCGGTAAAGCACAAAGTCGCCATAACGGGCGACCAAGTAATCCCTGATTTCCTGATCGGTTTTATGCGCCTTGATCAGCTCGCGCACTTCCCGGCGCAAGTCTTGCGCCAGATCGGCACGCGACGCCGCCAGTGATTCGTTCTGGCACACCAGGCAACGCAGCTCTTCTGAAATGGCAATCATGCGTTGTTCGATGACCGGGTCCTCGGCCAGCGGTACGGCTTCGCCCGCATAAGAGAACAAGGCGCATTGCAGCGCCAAAAAGAAGGCCAGGCAATATTTCATTTTTGCAACTCCCGAACCAGTGGCAGGATTTTGTCGCGCAAGGCTTCTTCGGTGATCGGCCCGATCTGCTTGTAGCGAATGATCCCGGTCTTGTCGATCAAAAAGCTTTCCGGCACGCCATAGACGCCAAAGTCAATGCCGATGCGGCCGTCTTTGTCGACGACGGAGAGGTCATAAGGGTTGCCAAGGCGCGCCAGCCATTTCAGACCGTCGGCATCCTTGTCCTTGTAGTCCAGCCCAATGACGGGCAGCGCTTTCGTTTTGGCAAACTCAACCAGGATCGGATGCTCCTGCCGGCACGCCACACACCATGAGGCCCAGGTGTTGAGCAGCCAGACCTTGCCCAGCATGTCTTTTGACGAAAACGTCTGGCCTGGCGTCTGCAAAATGGGCGCGCTAAACACTGGTGCCGGTTTGCCAATTAAAGGGGATGGGATTTCGTGCGGGTCCCGCGTCAGGCCGATCGCCAGGAACACCACCAGGACAATGAAAATACCCAGTGGAATGAGCGCTTTCTTCATGCCGCAAGACCCTTGATATGGGCCGCACTGGGCGCCAGTTTCTTGCGATAACGCCGATCCAGCACCGCCATGGCACCGCCAAAGGCCATGAACAGGCAGCCAGCCCAGATCCAGCTGACGAAAGGTTTGTGGTAAACCCGCACCGCCCAGGCTGTGCCGTCGCCGCCTTCAAGACGCTCACCCAGAGAGACGTAGACGTCACGCGTCAAGCCGGTATCGATGGCCGCCTGTGTCATGGGCATGCTGGACGAAAAATAGGTCCGTTTTTCCGGATGCAGCACACGCAGCAATTTCCCGTCTTTGCTCAGTTCCACGTCGCCCACGTCGGCCGTGTAGTTGGGACCTGGTTCGGAACGAATGCCGGTCATGCGGAAGGTGTAGCCGCCGACGGAGACGGTGTCACCGATGGCCATGCGCACGTCTTTTTCGGTTTCATAGCCCATGACCATGGTGACGCCGACCACGAATACAGCAATACCGACGTGCGCCACATGCATTCCCCAGTAGGAGATGGGAGTCGATTTCCAGTTGACGGTGTTCTTGAGCTGTCGGTAGATTTGCACCGCAGAGCCCAACACGATCCAGAACACCAAGGTCAGACCCAAAGCCACCAGGGCCGACCATCTGCCTGCCAGCAGCGGGGCGGTGCAACCCAGCAGCACCGAGATGATGGCGACCGGTCCCAGGTTTTTCGTTAGCTCAGCAACACTGTCGGTTTTCCAGCGGGCGTAGGAGCCGACCACCATGAAAAACAGCGCCGGGACCATGATCGGCACAAACACGGAGTTGAAGTACGGCGGTCCGACCGACAGCTTGCCCAAATTGAGCGCATCGACAATCAACGGGTACAAAGTACCCAGCAGCACAGCGGCAGCGGCGGTGGTGAGCAACACGTTGTTGACCAGCAATAACGTCTCGCGAGACACCAGTGTAAATTTGCCGCCCGACTGCACCTTGCCGGCGCGCACGGCAAACAAGGTCAGTGAGCCGCCGACAACGACGGCCAGAAATAGCAGGATAAAGACGCCGCGCTTGGGATCAGTCGCAAAGGCATGGACCGAGGTCAAGACGCCCGAGCGCACCAGGAAAGTGCCCAGCAGACTGAGCGAAAACGCGATGATCGCCAGCATGATGGTCCAGTTTCTGAACAGGCCCCGCTTTTCGGTAACGGCGAGTGAATGGATCAGCGCGGTGCCGACCAGCCATGGCAGGAACGAGGCGTTTTCCACCGGGTCCCAAAACCACCAGCCACCCCAGCCCAGCACGTAATAAGCCCACTCCGAACCCATCCCGATGCCGATGGTCAGGCAAATCCAGGCTGCTGTCGCCCACGGACGTGACCAGCGCGCCCAGGCGGCGTCGAGCCGACCGTTCAGCAAGGCCGCAATGGAGAAGGCAAACGGCACCGCCATGCCAACGTAGCCCATGTACAGCATCGGGGGGTGAAACACCAGACCCGGGTCTTGCAACATGGGATTCAAGTCCTGACCGTTGGCCGGTATGTCACTCAAGCGGGCAAACGGGTTGGACGTGATCAACATGAACAGCAGGAAGCCCACCGCCACCAGGCCCAGAACACCCAATACCCTGGAGACCATCACATCGGGCAATTGACGTGAAAAAATCGACACCGCCATCATCCAGGAGCACAGCATCAGCAGCCACAGCAGCAGCGAGCCTTCATGGCCGCCCCAAACGGCGGCGAAGCGGTAAATTGCAGGCAGCTTGGAGTTGGAGTGCTGCGTCACATACAAGACCGAGAAGTCGTTGTTAAGAAATGCGTACGCGAGACACAGAAACGAAATTCCCGTCAACACCCAAAGCGCCTGCGCGCCGGGCCGCGCCAGAGCCATCCAGTCGGCGCGGCCCTGCTGCCCGCCGACGACGCTCAGGGTACCCAGGGCCAACGCCACAAAAAGGGCAAGAATCAGACAAAAGTGACCGAGTTCTGGAATCATGGTGTGTTTCCTGTTTACTTGAGCGTCTTGCTGGCTTTTTGAATCTGTGCCTGGTCCATGGCCTGCTGGGCTTCGGGCGGCATGTAGTTCTCGTCATGCTTGGCCAGCACTTCGGAGGCGGTAAATTTGCCGTCCGCGTCGAGCTTGCCTTGCGCTACTACACCTTTGCCCTCGCGAAACAAATCCGGCAGGATGCCGGTATAGGAAACATTCATGTCCTTGGCGGAATCAGTCACCACAAAGTTGACGGTCAGGTTGTCACGCTTGACGGTGCCGGTCTTGACCAGGCCGCCGATGCGAAAAGTCCGATTTTTTGGCGCCTCTCCCGACGCGACCTGGGTGGGGGTGAAGAAGAACACCAGATTGCTCTGGAAGGCATTGAGCACCAGATAGGCTGCGATGCCGACGGCGGCCAGACCGCCCGCGATGAAGATGGCACGTTTGTAACGAGGTTTCATGAAGAAGACCCTTCTGACAAAAGTTCGCTGCGCATATTCTGTAATAGCTCCTTGCGCTGTTTGTGAATGAGCCATGTCTCGACCACCGCGACCAGGGCGGTTAGCCCGAAACTGCCCCACACGTAGAAGGCGTAGCCGCCCATGGCGAAAAATTCGGAAACACTATTCCAATGCATGTTTGACCCACTCCGTATGACGTTCACGCTCCAGGATGATGTTGCGCACCCGCACCAGCGCGATCGCAATTGCATACATCCAGAATGCCACAACCATGATCAACATGCCCCACAGCATGGTTGATGCCATGGTTGGGGACTTGGTCAAGGAGACCGAGGCTCCCTGATGCAAGGTATTCCACCATTTGACCGAGAAGTAAATGATCGGCACGTTGACCACGCCCACCAGTGCCAGCACGGCGCAGGCCTTGTCGGCGCGGCGTGGGTCGTCGATGCTGGATTGCAGCGCCAGGAAACCCAGGTACAAAAACAGCAGGATCAACTCGGAAGTGAGGCGCGCATCCCACACCCACCAGGCACCCCACATTGGTTTGCCCCACAGGGAACCAGTGACCAGCGACAGGAAGGCAAACAATGCGCCGGTGGGGGCCAGTGCCGAGGCCATCATGCCAGAGAGTCGGGTGTTGAAGGCCAAGCCAAAACCGGCCCAGGCGGCCATGACCAAATAGATGAACATGGACATCTGGGAGGCCGGCACATGAACAAAGATGATCCGGTAGCCCTCGCCTTGCTGTGCGTCCGTTGGCGCCACAAAGAACGAGATCCACAAGCCCACCGCTGCCAGCACGGCAGCCAGGGCGGCAAACCAGGGCCACATGCGACCGGCCAGAAAATAAAAATTCTGCGGTGAAGCAAACTTGAACCAGTGAATTACGCGAGTGTTCATTCCAGGGAAATCCTCAGGGCGGTCGTGGTGGCCAAAGGCGCAAAAAACGCCGACAGCACCAGCAACGCAGCTAACAATGACAGGTGGCCGCCGATACCCAGGCCCGCAGCGTCGGCTTCGACCGCACCGGCGCCAAAGATCAGCACCGGAATATACAGCGGCAGGATCAATAGCGACAGCAATAC
Source organism: uncultured beta proteobacterium (assembly GCA_963810395.1). Taxonomy (GTDB): domain Bacteria; phylum Pseudomonadota; class Gammaproteobacteria; order Burkholderiales; family Burkholderiaceae_C; genus Rhodoferax. The sequence goes on from CAWENC010000001.1 coordinate 1,410,759, forward strand.
CCCCGCGCCGCGTACGCCCAAGGTCAGGGCCGCGCCGATGCTGCCGATCAAACTCAGGGTGGGGGTACCCAGCAGCAGGGACAACATCAAAATGCCAAGTGCCCGCCCTTCCAGCCCGAACTGCAAACCCAGCACGGGCGCCATCAGAACCAGAGGCAGGCCCGAGAGTAAAAAGTGCGACAGCGCTTTGGCCACCACCAGCAGTCCCAAAGGCGTGGCCGACAACACCATTTGCTCCAGCGAACCATCCACATAATCCATGGCAAACAGGCGCTGCAGGGAGAGCATGGCCGCCAGCAAAGCACTGACCCACAGGACGCCCGGCGCCATGCGCAGCAGCAGCGCCGCTTCCGGACCGACGCCCAGCGGGAACAGGCTGGCGATAACGACAAAAAACACCAGCGGCGTCAACACCTCGCCCTTTTGTCGAAATGCCAGGGAGAGCTCGCGGCGCAGCGCAGCCAGCAGGACGGACGCGAGGCCCAGTTTGTGGAGTTCGAGCTCTTTCATAGACCCAGCTCCAGTAATTGAGCAGGCATGGAGCCGATGGCCACTTGCTGGTGGCTGGTGAGCACCGCCATTCCGCCGGCAGCAAGATGCGCCGCGATCAGGTCGGCCAACATGCGCACACCGGCTTCATCCATGGCGACAAATGGCTCGTCGAGCACCCAGAGTCGAGCCGGGCTTAATGCCAGTCGCGACAGCGCGACGCGCCGCTTTTGGCCTTGCGACAGGTGTCGCACCAACTGCTGCTCCCGGCCACGCACGCCAAAGCGCGCCAGTACCTCCTGTATTTGCGTGGCCTTGGGCGCGAAGCCGCCCAAGGCGGCGACAAATCGCAGGTTCTCCCTGACCGTCAAGGACTCCTGCAGGGCGTTGAGGTGACCCAGATAGCACAGGTCCTGGCGATAAGCTTCGCGCTGGGCGTGAATCGGCAAGTCGTTCCACAGAATTTGGCCTGACTCGATCGGGGCCAAACCGCACACCATGCGCAGCAAACTGGTTTTACCGACGCCATTGGCACCGGCCACATAAAGCCAGCGTCCAGCTTCCAGTACGCAGTCAACGCCCTGGAAAAGCGGACGTCCGCCCCGGCTGCAGCCAAGTTTGGAAAAAGTGAGTGTTGGCGCAGTGTTCAAGGAGTGGAGTCGCAGAATCAACAGCCTTCATTTTAAATCATGGCCACTCTGTCGGCGGCTTTGATTCTTGATTTACATCACCTTTACCTGAGCTTTCCCGAGCAGCGGCAGCTGCGTTTTTGAAAGCGCACGTGCTGATGCCTGTCGCAACGATTGAGGCTGCGACAGGCATCAGCAGAAAGCCGGCAAATTGTCTGGTAGGTTGTCCCGGAGCAAGGCAAAAGCCCAACTCCAGGGCGACCACCAATCAATGACTGGTGAAGAACCCGATCCCTACCAGGGTCAGCAAGGTCAGGCCAATAATAATCAGCGTGAAACCCAGCACCTTCGATGCAGCCAACTTGGTTGGCGATGGTGCATCCACCAGATGTTTTTCCAGTTCGCCGCTGTCCACCAGGCGTTGGTATTCAACCCCATGGTCGTGTTTGAACTCTTCCAGCGAGAAGGTACCGGTAAACATCACCACTTCCAGCGGGAACTTGTCCGGACGGAAGTGGTTGTTGAAGAAGTGCACGGTGAACAGGAACACCACGGCCAGGAACGCTTCTTCGCCGTGGAAGATGGCTGCCACGTTGAAGATCCAGCCCGGCAGGAAGGCGCCGAAGAAGGCCGGCAGCCACATGATCAAGCCGCTGACGCCGATGATGGTCACCCCCCAGAACGGTGCCCAGTAGTCAAACTTCTCCCAGTAGGTCCAGCGGTCAAACACCGGACGCGGTCCCTGGCCGAAGAACCACTTGAACATGGCGAGCATGTCTTTGCCGTCCTGCAGGCTCGGAATCATCGAGTTCGGACCGAAGAGTTTGAAATTCTTCCAGTCGCGACCGACGCGGAATACGATATAGAACAGGTGCCAGAAGAACACGCCGGCAAAAATCACGGCGGCTACGCGGTGAATGATGCCTGCGGAGTGGGGGCCGCCGAGCGCCTTCATGATGATTGGCGCCCAGGCCACATGCGAGTAGAACAGCGGCATGCCGGTCAGCGTCAACACCATCAGACTCAGGGCAAACGTCAGATGGGCAAGGCGCCAGACCCAGCTAAAGCGCTGGACATGTTTGCCCTGGAAACGTGCTGGTACGGAGTCAGGTTTGATGTGCGGCTGACCGTCGCGTGCTTTGCGCTCCTTGTATTCGCGATAGAACCACAGCGCGGTATGCAGCCAGAAGAAAGCAAAGGTGCCGACCAGCAACTGCACCATGATTTGCCAAGCGATCCAGATCTGGGGATAACGGCCGAAATCGTGGGCATTGCCGTGCGGTTGAAAGCTGGCAAAGCCCGCTGGCACATCGGGCAAGCCCTTCTTTGCGTTGTGGCAGGTTTGGCAGGTCTTCATCCGGTTATTCGGATGAACCATGGATTTCGGGTCGCTGACTTTCAATATCTGGTGGCTGCCGTGGCAGTTGTAGCACTTGGCCGTATAGGTGTAACCCAGCGTGCTGATCTGACCATGGAAGGTGTCCTTGTAGGTATCGAGCTTCTCCGCGTGGCAGTTGCCGCAATTCGATGAAACGGTCAATTTGAAGGCATCGCCCGAGGTATTGCTGATGGCATGGGCGGTGTGGCAATCGGAGCAGACCGCGCCTTGAGCAAGCATTTTCTTGCTGTTTTCCTGGCCATGCACCGATCCCAGGTAAGCCTCCAACTGGTCGGTATGGCAGGTGCCGCCACACACTGTCGGGATGCTCAGGCGCCACTGTGTGCGCTGTGGTGAATCTTTAGTCGGGACATTAAAACTATGCGTATCGTGGCAGTTGTCGCACGCCGCATTCGGTTTTGTCTTGTCGTCGGAATTCGGGCGTGCATGGAACGACTTCCGGTACGCCTCGATGTTCTGCGCCACGACCCCGAGCCGCGGCCTTTCGCCGGCCTTGCCGCGGCTGACCGTTTGTTGCCAGAGTTCCTCGTGGCAGCCTGCACAATCCACTTTTTTCAGTGGCACGGCCGGGTCTTTGGTGTGGACGTTGCCTTTTTCGGCGCGGTCGACAATGTCGGTATGGCAAGCCACACATTGCATGTTGGCATGGACGCTCTGGCCAAATTTCTCGCTCACCACACTGCGCAAGGCGCGCGTTTTTCCTTCGAGCGCCGGGACTTCGAGCTTGCCCTTCTTGCCATCGTGACAGCTTAGACAGCTCGTATTGTCCAGCGTTGGAGCGGCTGACGATGCGGTGTCACTGGCGGCCAAGGCCGGCAGGCTCAGGCATGCGCTGAGGAGCCAGGAAAGTCCCGTGAGCAAGGGAAACGTTTTCAGTTGCATGATTGGGTTTCGCGAAATGAACAGGCACAACAGCGAAGTTGCGCCTCAAACAAAAAAGGTGACCAGGAGGGAAATATACTGGAAGTCAGCGCTAGCGCGATTCCTGGACCGCGCAGCAACAGCCGGGGCGGGACCACAGTTCCGCCCGACCTGGCCATTCGAGCTGGCGTTACTGGGCCAAAATCCAGTCGGCCAGGTTCTTGAGATCCTTCGGGTCCTTGGCGTCAATCTTCTTGTGTTCTTCTTCGGTGCCGTCGTCCAGCTTGACCTTCGGTCCAGTGGTGATGTTCTTGACGACTTTATCCTGGCCGTCAGCTTTGCCCTGGTATTTGGCCGCAATCTTTTTCAGAGACGGGCCCTTTTTGGTCTTGTCTACGGAGTGGCATTTGGAGCAGTCGTTCTTTTTGAACAAAGCCTGCGCGGCATCGGCATCCACGGCGGCATGCGCCGGGGCCATACTGGCAAATGCCAAAACGACAGACGCACTAACAAGGGTAAGAGAAGACTTCAGCATTCGAGAACTCCAATAGATAAGTGGAACAAATAAAATTTACACGGATGAGATTTGGCACCGCAAGACAAAATTGGTCAAGAACCAAGACCCGAATTTAGTCGTGATTCTGAGCTCAATATGACTTGCGTCAAAGTCCAACCACATTTTGTCGCGCTTATGCCAGTCGACGGAATGACTCAGCGCTCCGCGGCACCAACATACGTACATGGGGTGTGCGCGTGGTCAATGCTTGAAGCGCAAGCATCTCTTTGGGGCCACAAGTTGGGCGCGGAGCAGCCGCAGCGGTGTTGGTGCCATCGATTTGTCGTGTCAGTCGCCCGGATCGTGCACTCGACCTGCCCGCTGCCGGCGGAATCGACGTTACCATTGGCACAGAGGCGCTTTTGTGGCCGGTGGGTTCGCGCTTACCGTGCCCGTCCGGATGTTGTAATTTGCGGCGGTGCCTGACTTCAATTTCAATCTTGGGGGTTTCATATTTTGAAATTTGCAATTTTTTCCACTTTGGTCTGCGCCACGCTGGCGCAGCCGACTCTCGCGGCGGACGTGACTTACCGCAATGACATCAAACCACTGATCAAGGCGCAGTGCGGCGAATGCCATGGGGACGACGCGCCGACTCTGTCGGAGTTCGAACTAGCCAAGGATAAGTACAAGAAGGAAAAGCTCGGTCCGCGTACCAGCAGTTACGAAACCTTGCTCCAATTGGTGGGTTGGCCCGATACCGGTGCATTGATGCGTCGTCTGGATGACGGTATTAACACCGCAGACAGGAAGCCGGGCAATATGCACAAGTACCTGGGTGAAACGGAAGAGCAACGTGCCGCCAATCTCAAGCTTGTAAAGGCTTGGGTCGGTGAAGGTGCCTGGAATCTGAATCGCTGGGAGAAACGCGGTGACGTGCCCGCGATCACCAAAGAGCAGCTGGATGCGCTCAAGCTCAAGTATTGAGCGTCGCCACCTGACAGCCGGGTTTTATCTGGCACGATGAGGAGCCGCTGCAAGGCAGCGGCTTTATTTACTTGATCAGACCCTCCGCCTTCATGGCTTCAATCACGGCAGGGCGGCTGCCGACGCGGGCCATGAATGCTCCGAGCTTGGTCAGGCCGGTGATGTCGATGCCCACATGTTTGCCCCAACCGGCCACCACGAAGAGGTAGCCGTCAGCCACCGTGAAAGTATCTCCCATCAGGTACTCGGTCCTGGCCAGCTCGCCATCGACCCATTTCAGACGCGAAGTCAGACGTGTTTTGGCAATGGTTTTCGCTTCCTCGGGCATGCCGGGAGTGAATAACGGGGAAAAGCCCTTGTGCAGCTCGGTGCCGATGAAGTTGAGCCACTCCTGCAATTTGTAGCGCGCGTAGGTCCCGTTGGCCGGGGCCAAACGCTTGGCGGGCACCTGGTCGGCGACGTATTGCACGATGGCCGGGCCTTCGCGCAGCTGCGTGCCGTCGTCCAGCACCAGCAGCGGCACATAACCGAGCGGGTTGATGCTGTAGTAATCGGTGCCATCGGCCAGCTTGTGGGTCTTGGTGGGCGCGGCGATGGTTTCAAAAGCCAGACCGGATTCCTGAAGTGCGATGTGCGGCGACAGCGAGCAGGCGCCGGGGGAGTAATAGAGTTTCATGATGGATCCTTGTTCGTGGTTCAGCAGAACCGGGTCAAAAAAGAGAAAGTTGCAGCCTTGATGCTAGCCGGTGATTGCGATTGTTGCAGCGGACGCCCGATCAGCAGTCTGACCGGGTCGGTGCAAAATCGGCGCATGAAGAGAATTTTGAAGTGGCTGTTGCTGGTCGGGTTGGTATTTTTGCTGGTGTTTGCCATCGCCATCTGGGTCTTGCAGCGCTGGATTGGCACCGAAGATTTCAAGGCGCGAGCCGAGCGGGAGGCCAGCACTGCACTGGGTGTGGCGGTGAAACTGGCGCGCATTGACGTGGCGCTGTGGCCGTTGCCGGCAGTGGCCGTCGAGGGCGTGCAGGTCCAAACCCAGCCTTCCCTGACGCTGGAGCGACTGGAGGTCCGCCCGGACTGGAAGAGTTTGATCCAGGGTCGGCTGGAATTGGCCAGTGTGCTGGTGCGGCGTGCGACGTTGCCGCAGGTCGGGATTGACGCCTTATTGGCGGCGCTACAAGCAATGACGCCGTCCACGCATGCCGATCAGGGGCTGGAGGCCAAGAATAGCAAGAATATTCAATACATTCCAGCTCGAATGATGCTCGACAACGTCACTTGGGTGAGCCCCAGGGGCGTCAGCATGACGCTGATGGTTGACGCGCGGCTGAGTGCGCTGGGCCTGCCGCATGAGCTGTCGATCAAGGTCTTGAAGGGGCGCTTGCAGGGTGCGAACGCTATGCTGCAGCGTCACGGCGATGACTGGACGCTGTCCATGGCAGTCGGTGGTGGCACGGTGAAGGGTGCTTTTCAGTTGCGGTCGGCGTCACCGGCGAGCGCGGAATATTCCTTCAATGGCCAGTTGCAAACCCGGGCGGTGGAACTGGCCGCGCTGACCAGCACACCCCAGACGATACTGAGCGGAGCTCTGGATGCAGACACCACGCTTTCGGCGCGCATGGCCCGCGTTGGCGCATTGGCTGATGTCTTGCAGACTCAGAGCACATTCACAGTCGGGCACGCTGTGTTGCATGGCATTGATCTGGCCAGGGCGGTCAAAACCGTGGGCCTGAGCCGGGGTGGCGAGACGCGCCTGGACACGCTGGCAGGTCAGGTCGTCACCCGGGGTCGTGCGCTGCAGCTCAGCAATTTGGTGGCGAGTTCCGGCGTGCTGAGCGCCAGCGGGAATGTGGCTGTGGCGCCCAGCCGGGCCTTGAGTGGGCGGGTCAATGTCGATCTGGCAGCGTCGGCCCTGGGCGGTGCGGTGAGCGTGCCCCTGGTGCTGGGCGGCACGCTGGATGCACCCGAGGTGACCCTGACGCGCGGCGCCCTGATCGGCGCCGCCATCGGCACCGCCGTCATGCCCGGGGTGGGCACTGGTGCCGGCGTCTCAATCGGTGACAAGTTGGGTACTGGCTTGAAGAAGCTTTTTGGCAAGTAGCTGCCGTCCAGTATGCGCGTGCAGCTATCAAACTAATAGCATCCCGGATTCAGATGGCACTCGCCTTGATCATGTCAGCGGCCTTTTCCGCGATCATGATGGTCGGTGCGTTGGTGTTGCCCGACACCAGCTGAGGCATGATGGATGCGTCCACCACGCGGAGCTTTTCAATACCGTACACCTTGAGCGTCGGGTCCACCACGGCCATGGCGTCGCTGGCCGGACCCATCTTGCAGGTGCTGCAGGGGTGGTATTCGGTATCGGCGCGAGCGCGTAAAAACTGTTCGATCTGGCTCGGGTCATTGCGCTCGAATGGGTAGAGCATGCTGCCCCGGTAGGGCGCAAAGGCGTTACTTTGCATGATGTCGTAGCCGATTTTTGTGCCCTTGACAAGGCTTGCCATGTCACGCGGGTCGGACAGGAACTGCGGGTCGATCAGCGGGGCGTCTTTGGCATTGGCGCTCTGCAGCGTGACGCTGCCACGGCTCTTGGGGCGCATCAGCGTCACATGCAGGGTGTAACCGTGGCCCAGGTGATTTTTGCGGGTATGGTCGTCAACAATGCCGGTGCACAGCGCCAGCTGGATGTCGGGGGACTTTTCGGTCTTGTCGGCAAACAGGAAGGCTTGCGATTCAGCGACGTTGCTGGTGATGATGCCCTTGCGCTGTCTGCGCCATTCAAAGATGCTGCGAATGATCTTGACCAAGCCGGACCAGGAAATCCCGAAAGTTGACTCCTTGCGCTGCGTGCGGTAGATCAGCACGGCGGTGACATGGTCGTGCAGGTTTTGCCCAACGCCCGGCAAGTCGTGGACCACATCGATGCCATGCTGGCGCAGGTGGACAGCGGGTCCGATGCCGGAGAGCATCAGCAATTGTGGCGAGCCGTAGGCACCGCCGGACAGAATCACCTCCCGCCTGGCTTTGACCTGTTGGGATTGGCCGTCTTTCAGGAACTCGGCACCGACGGCGCTTTTGCCTTCCAGCAGAATGCGTTGGGTGTGGGCCTGGGTGATGACGGTGAGATTGGGCCGCGCCAGATGGGGGGTGATATAGGCCTTGGCGGCGCTGCAGCGCTCGCCATTCTTTTGCGTCACTTGTGCCGGCGAACAACCAAACTGGGAGGCACCGTTGTAGTCCCTGGTCTGGGGCAGACCCTGCTCGGCGCAGGCCGCCAGAAATGCGTCGTTGATCGGGCTCGGGCTGCGCAGGTAAGTCACGTTCAGCGGGCCGCCAGTGCCGCGGTAGTCATCCGCACCGAAGCACTCGTTGTTCTCGGAGCGCTTGAAGAGGGGCAGAACGTCCTTGAATGACCAACCGGGGTTGCCCAATTCGGCCCAGTGCTCGTAGTCCAGCTGGTTGCCACGGGTGTAGACCATGGCGTTGACCGAGCTGCTGCCGCCCATCACCTTGCCGCGCGGCTGAAAACCACGACGCCCGTTGAGGCCCGGCTGGGGCACGGTGTTGAAGTTCCAGTTGTGGATGCCGAGCGCGGCGGTGGCGGCAAAGCCCAGCGGGGCCTGGATGAAGGCCGAGCTGTCGGGCCCACCGGCTTCAAGCAGGCAGACCGACACCTTGGGGTCTTCGGACAAGCGACTGGCGACCACACAACCCCCTGCACCGCCGCCGATCACGACGTAATCAAATTCTTGCACTTGCATTTTTGGAGACTTTCTTGACGGTGATTACTTGGTGAGGAAATTCAGGTATCGGGTGGCAAATTTTCCGTATGGTGGCCACAGGAACTTGATCGCACTGAAGGATGCCTGGTAGAACACCGGGCGCATCTTGGAAAAGGTGACGAAACCGTCGTGACCGTGGTAGTGGCCCATGCCACTGTCGCCGACGCCGCCGAAAGGGAGATCGTGCTGGCCGACATGGAACAGCCCATCATTCACGCTGACGCCGCCCGACATGACGTGGCGCAACAGGTGGTGCACCAGCGACTTGTCGTTGCTGAAGGGGTACAGCGCCAGCGGACGGGGCCCCGCGTTGATGGCATGAATCGGTTCTTCAATCGACGCGTAGGCGATGATCGGCAGCACCGGGCCAAAGATTTCCCGGGTCAGCAGGGCGCAATCCGGGGGAGCGTCGAGCACAATATGCGGCGCTATCTTGCGGCTGGCGCTATCCCACTTCTTGCCTGGAACGAGTTGCACCAGGGTGGCGCCACGTTCTTGCGCTTCTTCCATGGCGGCAACCACGCGGTTGAATGAGCGCTCATCAATCATCGAGGTGTAGTCAGGGGTCTCCAGCGTGGGGTAGCGCGTGCTGACTATTTCTTTGGCCATGGCGGCAAATTCGTTGACCTTGGCGCTCGGGATGTAGACGTGGTCGACGGTGGTGCAGATTTGTCCCGCGTTGAAGCACTTCACAAACAGCAGGCGCTCGGCCGCCTTGCGCAAGGGGTAGTCGTCGCAGATGATGGCCGGAGACCTGCCGCCCATTTCCAGCGTCACCGGGCACAGATTGGGGGCTGCGGCTGCCATGACGGCGCGGCCAGTCAGCCCGGACCCGGTAAACAGCAGGTGGTCAAACCTGAGCTTGGAAAACTCGATGCCGACGCCGCCGGTTTCGTCGAAGAAGGCGAGCTTTTCCCGTGGGAAATAAGCCGGGCATTTTTCAATCAGCAGTTTCGCCAAGTGGCGGGAATTCTCCGACATTTTCACCATCGATCGGTTGCCTGCGGCAAAGGTCGCGATCAGGCCGCTGAAGCTGAGATTGATCGGGAAATTCCAGGGCACGATGGCACCCACAATGCCCAGGGGCTGTGGTATGACACGGTTGCTGGCGCCGAAGAAGTTCTTCAAGTCCACGCTCCGGCGCTGCGGTTTCATCCATTTTTTCAGGTGTTTGAGGGCGTGATCCACGCCGTCCATGACGCTGAAGATCTCGGCAAAAAGGGTTTCGTGGCGCGAGCGGTTGCCATAGTCCGAGCTGATGGCATCGACGATGGCGTCGCGGTTGTCGCGGATGAAGGCTTTCAATTTGAGCAGGTCCGCCTTGCGCTCGGTGAGGCTTGGGTAGGGATGGGCAAAGTAGGCGGCACGTTGCAGTTTCAGTGTCGCCTCAAGTTCTTCGCGGACCAGGTCGGCGGGGCTGTCGTTGGGCAAGGGGATCGCGCTCATGTGGGTGCTTTCTGGAAAAATGAATCAGGGCGGTGCAGGTTTCGGTTTCAATGCGTTTCATCTCGTCACTCTGGCGCGCAAGCGGTCAAGTTGACCAAAGCGTAAGCCCAAGTTTGCCCTTGAACTGTCCAGAATTTGACAGTTAAGGGTATTTACCATGGGGAAATAGGGAGCTCTTTCAAAACTCTAAATTCCCGCCGCCGCGTCCGCGGGAAACGCTGGGCTACGGTCGCATTGACCTTTTATCGCTGGGCGCGCTGGAGGCGAGGGGCGGGGCTGGCTGAATGCAGACTCCTGCTGAAAGCCGGCATTTGCTGGGACTGCATCCGGTGTAGTTGCGGAAAACCCGGCTGAAATGGGACAGGTTGCTGAAGCCCCATGACAGCGCGATGTCGGTGATCGGGCGCGCCTGCGGTCCGGTTTGCTGCAACTCGCGGATGCAGGCTTCGAGCCGCAGGCGCAGGATGTGGCTGGCCAGTGTGTCGTCGTCGCCGGCAAAGGCGTTGTGCAGGTGGCGTTTGCTGCAATTGAGTGCTTGGGCGATCTGCGCAACCGACAGGGTCGGGTCACGCAGGTTCAGCGCGATATAGCCACGAATGCGGTCTTTCAATACTTCACGTTGCGTCAACGCGGTCTGCTGGCCAGAGAGCTCGATCAGTGATAGCCGGATCAGCTGGGCAATGAGCTCACCGGCACCCCGCGCTGTGGCGACACTCATGTGCGGCAGTTCCTGGTAGGTGCTGCGCATGGTGGCCAGCGCCACGCGCGAGATGCCGCTGGCGCCACTCACGTGACGCGCCATCAGGGCGTCCAGACTCAGGCCGCGCTCCATGAGCTGAGCCTTGGGCAGCATCACGATCAGATGTTCCACCCGCTCGGGGTTGTCCACCGCGTAACAACCGGTGGTGTCGTAGATGGTCCAGTCGCCGGGGCTGACCCAAGTCTGCCGACCGAGTTGCTCGACCCCGGCGCGTCCGCGCATGGGTGCGACGATCTTCAGGTAGCCGGCATCGCTGGCGCGCACCATGTCCCGAGTACGCACCACGCGGTGGCGGTTGGCCTCGAGTTGGGTCAGGATCACGTCCCCGGCCTGCGTCGACGCCATGTGACCATCGAATTCGGTGTCACCATAAAGATCGGATTCCAGTCCGCCGAAATGCTTCCAGATCCATTCACGCCACACTGGCGCCCGTTCGCGGGGCGCGACGTGGTCGGTCGTGACGACGGTGGAGACGGTCATGGAAATCGTGGTCGTTGAAGGTTGGAGACAGCGCGGATTATGGGCTTTGTGCCCGGTTTTGTCGCAACCCCGGAGTTGAGGGTTAACCCGTGACCGCGTGCACTTTCGGTCAAGTTAGAAGTGCGCGCTGAGCAAAGCGCCGGCTTGCCATGATGACTAATATTTGTCACTCAAGCCCGGCAGCGGGCACCTACAGGAGACATCATGGTTCAGCAATCCAAACGCAGCTTGCTCAAGGGCGCAGTTGCCGTAGTCGGGGCCGCCACCTTTGCCCCGAAACTTTTTGCCCTGGAGAAACCCGTGCGCATCGGCTACGCCATCGCGCGCACCGGCCCCTGGACGGGCGGTGCCCAGATCAGCCAGGAGCCCAACTACCTGTTATGGGCGGAGCAGCAAAATGCGGCGGGCGGTCTGAATGTCAAGGGTGTCAAGCGACCGATCGAACTAGTCAGCTCAGATGACCGCAGTGACATCGAGACCTGCGTACGCTCGTATGAGAAGCTGATGGGCAGCGACAAGGTCGACCTGATCCTGCCCCCCTGGGGCTCCAACGCCAACTTCGCCGTGGCACCACTGGCCAATCGCTTCGGCTATCCCATGTTGGCACCCACCGCCTTGTCACGCAAGCTGGTTGACATGAACCTGCCGTATTTTTTCGCGCTGCTGCAGCAGCCCGACCGCATGATGGGCGCGCTGGTGGACATGCTGGTGGCCAATGGCGTGAAGACGCTGGCGGTTGTCTATGTGGATGACCTGTTCGGTCTGGAGAATTACGGCGCGTTCAAGGTGGCGCTCAAGGCGACCAACATCCAGGTGGTCGAGGAAAAGAGCTACCCCGGCGACATCAAGGATCTGTCGCCCGTGCTGCGTTCGATCAAGGACAAGAACCCCGATGCCTTCATCGGCCTGAGCTACCCGCCCGACACCATTCTGGCCAGCAAGCAGTCCAAGGAGATCGGCTTCAATCCGAAGTTCTACTACGCGTCCGTGGGCACGGCCTTCCAGCTGTACAAAAACGTGATGACGCCAGCCGGCGCCGAAGGCGTGCTCGGCATGGGTTCGTGGAACACCAAGACCAGCCCCGGTGCCAAGGCCTATTTCGATGCGCACACCAAGAAGTTTGGCGGCAAGGAGCCCGATCGCTGGGCCAGCGGCCACTGCTGGGCGGGTCTGGAAATCATGCAGGCGGCAGTGGCCAAAGTCGGGCTGGACCACAAGGCGATCCGCGACTACGTGGCCGGTACCACACACAAGACCATCGTGGGCGACATCAAGTTCACCGGCAGCGAAAACACCGCCACACCCGGCACCGTGAGCCAGTGGCAGAACGGCGAGTTCGAGGTGGTGTGGCCAGTCAAGTCTGCTACCGCCAAACTCAACCCGAACAAGCCGGCCTGGAAGTAAGTTGTCGGTTTCCGCCTGGCTTGAACTGCTGGCCTCCGGTCTCATCACCGGGGGGATTTACGCGCTGGTCGCGCTCGGGCTGAACCTGCAGTACGGGCTGATGCGCATCCTCAACATTGCGCATGGCGAGTTCCTGATGGTCGGGGCCTACCTGACCTGGATGGCGCAGACCGCGCTGGGAGATGCGCCGTGGTTCAGTCCGCTGCTGATGGTGCCGGTGTCCTTTGCGGTGATGATGGCGCTGGGTGTGGTCATTCACTGGCTGTGCTTTCGCCGCCTCACCCTCATGTCACCCAACCTGGACATCTTCGAGGCACGCGGCCTGATGGTGTCGTTCGGCCTGATGTTTCTGGTGCAGAACTTTGCCTCGTACATGTGGGGCGGCGACCTGCGTGGCTACGACTACCTGACCGACCCGGTCAAGCTGGGCGAGGCCCAGTTTGCCGGCAACAAGCTGCTGGTGTTTGCGCTGGCCCTGCTGTTCAGCGGTGCGCTGATCTTCGTCTTGCGCCACACGCTGCTGGGCAAGGGTGTGCGTGCGCTGATGCAGTCACCCACCGGCGCGCAGCTGGTGGGCATTGACACGCAGCGCCTGCACCCGCTGATGTTTGGCATCGGTCTGGGGCTGTCCGGCGTGGCGGGCTGCCTGCTGTCGATGGCCTACACCATCAGCCCCAGCATGGGCGAGCCCTATACCGTCACGGCGCTGATTGTCATCACGCTGGGCGGCTTTGGCAGCATGAGCGGCGCGCTCGCCGGCGGCCTGTTGTTGGGCTTGGTCGAGGCGCTGGGCATGCATTTCAGCAACCCGTCGCTGAAGGCCTTGTTGTCTTATAGCGTGTTCATTGCCGTGCTGCTGCTGCGGCCGCGAGGCTTGTTTGCAAAATGAGCAATAAGCAGATTCTGCTACGCGACCTGTTGGTTCTGCTGGCGTTTGCCGGCTGGGGGCTGGCGCTGCCGCATTACGGCAGCGAGTTCGTGGTGTCGATGGCGCTCACCTGCCTGATGTATGTGGCCCTGTCCTCCAGCTGGGGCCTGTTTTGCGGCAGCACGCGCTACCTGTCGCTGGCCTCGTCAGCGTTCTTCGGCGTTGGCGCCTATACCAGTGCGCTGGTGCTGGACCAGCTGTCATGGCTTGAGTCCATTGCGCTTGGCGCCGGTCTGGCGACGGGGGTCGCCGTGGTCATGGGGGCGGCGGTGCTGCATCTGCGCGGCACCTACTTCGCGGTCTTGACCTTCGGCATGACCGAGCTGATCCGCCACGCTGTGACCTACTTTGAGAAGAAGGTCACCGGTACCGTGGGCCGCGTGCTGACGGTGGTCCCGGACCGCGACACGATCTACCTGACGGTGCTGGCGCTGGCGGTGCTGGCGGTGCTGGTGTCCATCATGGTGCGACGCAGCCGCTTCGGTCTGGCACTCATGGGCATCGGGGCCGATGAGCAGCGCGCGCAGACGCTGGGCGTGAACACGCGGCTGATCAAGATCATGGGCTTTGCCGTCACGGCGGCCTTTGCCGGTGCGGTCGGGGCGGCGATGGCGGTGCGCTGGACCTATATCGATCCGCACACGGTGTTCAATCCGTTCATTGGCTTCCAGACCGTGCTGATCGCCCTGATCGGCGGCGCGACCACGCTGTGGGGGCCGCTGATTGCCGCGATTGTGTTCAGTGTGCTGGCCGAGACGCTGCGGCTGCAAGCACCGCAGATCTACATGATGTCGCTGGGTCTGTTGCTGATTCTGAGCGTGCTGTACCTGCCCGGTGGCCTGGCCTCGCTGCGCTGGAGCACCTTCGGCGGTTGGTGGCGCGACAGCCGGCATTGGCTGCGTGCCTTGCTTACCCGGAGGCGTCAGTATGTCTGAGGCCTTGGCCGAAGTGATACTGGACGCCCGTGACGTGACGGTGCGCTTTGGCGGCCTGACGGCAGTGGATGCGGTCAGCGCGACCTTCCGGGCCGGCGAGTTGGTGGGCATCATCGGCCCGAATGGCGCGGGCAAAACGACATTTTTCAACGCCATCTCGGGCGTGATCCCGCCGACCTCGGGCCAGCTGATCACGGGCGGGCGCAATTTAAGTGGCAAGGGTCCGCACCGCTATGCGGCGGCCGGCATTGCGCGCACCTTCCAGACGCCGCGCGTGTTTCCCGACATGCGGGTGGCGGCCAACATCGACTTCGGTCTGAAGTTTGCCGGACGGCACCGCAAGGGCTCCTGGCACCTGCGCGATGAGCTCAGCATTCTGGAACTGATCGGTCTGGCCCCGCTGGCCGGCCTGGCGGCGGGTGCCATCACGCCGTCGCAGCAGCGCCTGCTGGAGATCGGCATGGCGCTCGCGACACGGCCGCGCCTGCTGCTGCTCGACGAAGTCGCGGCCGGTCTGACCGAGGCCGAGGTGGAGAACACGGCACAGTTGATCCGCCGCATGCGTGACGAGCTGGACCTGACGGTGGTGTGGATTGAGCATGCCGTCACGACGCTGGTGCGGTACGTCGAGCGCGTGATCGTGCTGCACCAGGGGCGCAAAATCGCCGACGGCACGCCTGCCGACGTGGTGCGCAATGCCGAGGTGATCGAAGCCTATCTGGGCGACGAAATGGTGGAGGTCGCAGCATGATGTGGTTTGAACCCGCCCCCTTTGTGCTCGGCGCGCAGGGCCGGCGGGCCCACCTTCTGGTCAGGGATTTGAGTGCGGGCTATGGTTCCTTTCTCGTGTTGCGCGACCTCAAGCTCGAAATCAAGCCTGGCCTGACCGTCATCCTGGGCCCCAACGGCGCTGGCAAAACCACCTTGCTCAAGGCGCTGGCCGGCCTGATGCCACGTGGCGGCGAGGTGTTGCTGGACGATATAGCGCTGCCGGAAAAGACCAACCAGATCGTGCAGCGCGGTATGGCGTTGGTGGCGGAAGGCCGCCAGCTGTTCCCTCAGATGACGGTCACCGAGAATCTGGAACTCGGTGGCTGGCTGGTGACTAAGGCAGAGCGCGCCCATCGGCTGGAGCAGGCGCTCACTGACTTCCCCAAGCTGCGCGAGCGCGCCCAGCAGCTGGCCGGCACCATGAGTGGTGGCGAGCAGCAAATGGTGGCCGTGGCGCGGGCCATGATGAGTGCGCCGCGGCTGCTGATGCTGGACGAGCCCTCGCTCGGTCTGGCGCCGAAGATGGTTGACGAATTGCTGGCAATGGTCCGGCGCATCGCGGATGCCGGCACCACCGTGCTGATGGTGGAGCAGAATGTCAAGAAGGCGTTGGCCGTGGCCGACCGCGGCTACGTGATGGAGCGCGGTGTCCTGGTGGCGAGTGGCCCGGCCGCGTTGCTGGCGCGCTCCAGCGTGATTCGCGAAGCTTATCTCGGTGTGCCTGCGGCAGGCGCCCCGATTCGTCATCGCGAGGCCGCAGGCCGTGGCGATCCATGACGGCGAGTCGAGGCCATGGATTGCCGCGCTGCGCTCGCAATGACGCAATCTGGAGGCTCCCAATTTCTGATCCGATACACGAATTTCCTGTTTGACGATTTCAAAGGAGTAACACCATGTCCGACCTGTTCATGCTGATCAATGGTCTTAAAGTGAGCGCCGAGAAGGGCGCCACGTTCGAGCGTCGCAACCCGCTGGACGGCAGTGTGGCCACCCGTGCCCCTGCTGCCTCCCCGGCCGATGCCGTGATGGCGGCCGATGCCGCGGCTGAAGCCTTCAAGACCTGGAGCCAGACCGGCCCCAGCGAGCGTCGGGCGCTGCTGCTCAAGGCGGCTGATGCGCTCGAAGCCAAGACGCCGCAGTTCATCGAGGCGGTGGCGGCCGAGACCGGCGCCTCCGGCATGTGGGCCGGCTTCAATGTGATGCTGGCGGCCGGCATGATCCGCGAGGCCGCCGCGATGACGACCCAGATCAGCGGCGAAGTGATCCCGTCCGACGTGCCTGGCAGCCTCGCCATGGGCGTGCGCCAGCCCGCCGGGGTGGTGCTGGGCATCGCACCGTGGAACGCGCCGATCATCTTGGGGGTGCGCGCCATCGCCACGCCGCTGGCTTGCGGCAACACGGTGATTTTCAAGGGCTCGGAGAACTGCCCGCACACGCACCAGCTGATCGTCGAGGCTTTCTCGGATGCCGGCTTTCCGCCCGGCGTGCTGAACTACATCACCAACGCCCCGGCGGATGCCGGCGCCGTGGTGGAGGCGATCGTGGCGCACCCGGCGGTGCGGCGCATCAACTTCACCGGTTCGACCAAGGTCGGCAAGATCATCGCCATGACCTGCGCCAAATACCTGAAGCCGGTGGTGCTGGAGCTCGGCGGCAAGGCGCCGATGGTGATTCTGGACGATGCCAGTATTGAGGATGCGGTCAACGGCGCGGCCTTTGCCTGTTTTGCTAATTCCGGCCAGATTTGCATGTCGACCGAGCGCATCATCGTGGACCAGAAGATTGCCGACGAATTCGTCAAGAGGTTCGCCGCCAAGGCCAGCGCGCTGCCGCTGGGCGACCCGCGCAAGCCGGAGCCGGTGGTGCTAGGTTCCGTGATCGGCATGGGCACGGTGGAGCATTGCAATGCGCTGATCGATGACGCCTTGGCCAAAGGCGCCAGGCTGGTGTGCGGCGCCAAGGCGATGAACACGCTGATGCCCGCCACGCTGCTCGACTTGGTGACACCGTACATGAGGATTTACCACGAGGAAACCTTCGGCCCGGTCAAGTGCATCGTGCGCGTCAATGGCGTGGAGGAGGCCGTGGCCTGCGCCAACGACAACGAGTACGGCCTGTCGGCGGCGGTCTTTGGTGGCGACATTGCGCGGGCCTTCAACGTGGCGCGCCGCATCGACTCCGGCATCTGCCACGTCAACGGCCCGACGGTGCATGACGAGGCGCAAATGCCGTTTGGCGGCGTCAAGGGCAGCGGCATCGGCCGCTTTGGCGGCAAGGCCGGTGTGGCCGAGTTCACCGAGCTGCGCT
This sequence comes from uncultured beta proteobacterium, assembly GCA_963810395.1. GTDB lineage: Bacteria > Pseudomonadota > Gammaproteobacteria > Burkholderiales > Burkholderiaceae_C > Rhodoferax. The sequence goes on from CAWENC010000001.1 coordinate 1,428,433, forward strand.
GGATCACGATCCAGACGACGCCGCGTCACTATCCTTTTTGACGGTTTGAGTCTGCTATTAATAGAGTAGCTGCTCACGCATGATTCACGGAGGCTAGCGGGCTATTTCTTATCAAAATGGTGGCTGGGCCATCGCTCCCGATCGGATAGGTCTTGAGTTGGACTTCGCCTGGCAGCAGGCGATTGGCAGCGAATGTTTGCGCGGCGCCCGCGCCAAGATCAAAGCCTGATACCCCTTACGGTCAGCAAATCCCGGGCCGCCCGGTAAAATCGCGGCTTGCCCCCCCAGTGCGCCGGGCCCGCGCCTTCCAAATCCCCGCCGACACTCATCTTCATCGCCATGCTCTATCCACAGAATTTCGACGTCATCGTTGTTGGCGGCGGCCATGCCGGAACCGAGGCCGCGTTGGCGGCGGCCCGCATGGGCTGCAAGACTTTGCTGCTCAGCCACAACATTGAAACCCTGGGGCAGATGAGCTGTAATCCGTCGATCGGTGGCATTGGCAAGGGGCACCTGGTCAGGGAAGTGGACGCGATGGGTGGCGCCATGGCAGCGGCCACCGATGAAAGCGGTATCCAGTTTCGCATCCTCAACTCCAGCAAGGGGCCGGCGGTGCGTGCCACCCGGGCCCAGGCCGACCGGCTGCTGTACAAGGCGGCGATTCGCCACCGTCTGGAGAACCAGCCCAATCTGTGGCTGTTCCAGCAGGCGGTGGACGACCTGATGGTGGAAGGTGAGCGCGTGGTCGGTGCGGTGACGCAGATCGGGATCAAGTTTCGGTCCAGAACCGTGGTGCTGACGGCGGGCACCTTTCTGGATGGGAAGATTCATGTCGGCCTGAACAATTACGCAGCGGGCAGGGCGGGGGACCCGCCGGCGGCAACTTTGAGCGCGCGGCTGAAGGAGTTGAAGCTGCCGCAGGGCCGGCTGAAGACCGGCACACCGCCGCGTCTTGATGGCCGCTCGATCGACTTCGGCAAATGCATAGAGCAGCCCGGTGACGGCATGCCGGGGGGTATGAGCCCGGTCATGCCGGTGTTCAGCTTCATGGGCCGGGCCGGGCAACACCCGGCGCAAATGTCGTGCTGGATGACGCATACCAACCAGCGCACTCACGACATCATTCGCAGTGGCTTTGAGCGCAGCCCCATGTTCACCGGCAAGATCGAAGGCGTAGGCCCGCGCTACTGCCCCAGCGTGGAGGACAAGATCAACCGCTTTGCCGACAAGGACAGTCACCAGATTTTTCTGGAACCCGAGGGCCTGACGACGAACGAGTATTACCCCAACGGAATCTCCACCAGTTTGCCGTTTGACATTCAGTACGCGCTGGTGCGTTCGATGGCCGGCCTGGAGAACGCACACATTCTGCGACCAGGCTATGCCATTGAGTACGACTACTTTGACCCGCAGCAGCTCAAGAGCAGTTTCGAGACCCGGGCGATCGGCGGCCTGTTCTTTGCCGGACAGATCAACGGCACCACCGGTTATGAGGAGGCGGCTGCCCAGGGTTTGTTCGCCGGAATCAATGCAGCACTGCAGGCGGGCGCCAAGACAGAGTGGCAACAGGAAACGTGGGTGCCGGGCCGGGACCAGGCCTACCTGGGTGTGCTGGTGGACGATTTGATCACCAAGGGGGTCAGCGAGCCCTATCGCATGTTCACCAGCCGGGCCGAGTTCCGGCTGCAGTTGCGGGAAGACAATGCCGACGCCCGCCTGACCGAGGTGGGTCGTCAGCTGGGCTTGGTGGATGACGCCCGTTGGGCTGCTTTCTGCCGCAAGCGCGATGCTGTTTCACGTGAAACAGAACGCTTGCGCTCGATCTGGATCAGCCCGAAAAATCTGGCAGCGGCTGAATCGGAGCGGGTCTTGGGCAAAGTCATCGATCACGAATACAGTCTGGCCGATCTATTGCGCCGCCCGGATGTGAGCTATGCCGGGTTGATGTCGCTAAGCGATGGTGCATATGCCAACGCGGAGCTCGATGCCAAGGTTTCACGTGAAACAGACGCCGCAGGGTCAACCGAAGCCGGGTTTGCCGCGGTGGTCATCGAGCAGGTGGAGATCGCGGCCAAATACTCGGGCTACATTGACCGGCAAAGAGACGAGGTGGGTCGTGCCGCGCATTATGAACACCTCAAGCTGCCGCCCGAGCTGGACTATATGCAGGTATCGGCGCTGAGCATCGAGGCGCGGCAGAGGCTGAGCAAGTACCGGCCGGAGACCCTGGGCCAAGCCTCGCGCATGACTGGCATCACGCCTGCCACCATTTCCCTGCTGCTGGTTCACTTGAAGAAAAGCCGGTTCAAGGGATTTGGCAACGCGGCTCATCTGCCCGGTTCAGAGTCTGAAACGATTCAAACGGAAGAGTCTGCCGGGACGGGTGGGGGGACACTTTAATGCGTGTCTTGGAAGACGTCTTGCGTCAGGGGCTGGGCAATCTGGCGCTGGAGCTGGATGACTCCCAAATTGCACGTCTGCTGGATTACCTTGCCCTGATTCAGAAGTGGACCAAGGTCTACAACCTGACGGCGGTGCGTGACCCGGCGGAAATGTTGACCCATCATTTGCTCGACAGCCTAGCCGTGATCGGGCCGCTGCGCAAGCAGTTGGCAGCGCTGCGCACGGCATTGACAGCCCGCGACGAAGATGCGGCGAATACAGGCTGTGCCGAGGACCCGCCAAAGCTGCGGCTGCTCGATGTCGGTTCAGGCGCCGGCTTGCCGGGTGTGGTGATTGCAATTTGCTGCTCCGATGTTCTGGTGGACTGCGTTGATGCGGTGGCAAAAAAGGCGGCATTCATTCAGCAGGTTGCCGCCACTTTTTCACTTTCCAACTTGCGCGGACTGCATGCGCGGGTGGAGCGGCTGACAGGGCAATACGACCTGATCAGCTCGCGCGCATTTGCCTCCTTGTCTGACTTCGTCGCTCTTTCATCGGCCGCTCTGGCAGCACAGGGTGTCTGGCTGGCCATGAAGGGCAAGCATCCGGTTGACGAGATTGCGGCCTTGCCGGCGGGCGTGAAAGTGTTTCACGTGGAACCATTGCTGGTTCCGGGTTTGGATGCCGAACGCTGCGTTGTCTGGATGCGAAAAACCTAACGTAAACTTGCACCATCACCGAGAAAGAAATCCACCATGTTTGGCATTGCTGACTACGGCGCTTTTGTCGCCGCGATTCTCATTTTCTTGCTCATTCCCGGTCCCGGTAATCTCGCCCTGATCACCTCCACCGGCAAGGGTGCCATCCAGGGTGGCTTGGCCGCCACCGTCGGTGTCATTCTCGGCGATCAGGTTTTAATGTGGCTGGCGGTGGCCGGTGTGGCGGCTTTGTTGGTGGCTTATCCGAGCGCTTTCTACGCGGTGCAGTGGCTGGGTGCCGCGTACCTGGCGTGGTTGGGAGTCAGGATGCTGCTGGCCAAACCCGGCGCCGCGCCGATCCTGCACATCAAGCCGCATCACTATCTGCGTCAGGCTTTCACCATCACATTGCTGAACCCCAAGGCAATTGTGTTTTACATGGCTTTCTTCCCCTTGTTTGTGGATCCGGTCCAGCATCAGGGCCTGGCGACTTTTGCCTTCATGGCGCTGACCATCGCCGTATTGACTTTCGCCTACGGCCTGACGGTGGTGTTGCTGACGCAATTTCTGGCTGAGCGCCTGCGCGCCAACCCGCTGATTTCGCGCACTCTGGAAAAGCTCGCTGGTTTGTTCCTGCTGGCCTTTGGCGTCAAGCTGGCGCTTTCGCACTAGGACCGATTTCATCAATCCCAGTCAATTGTTTCACGTGAAACATCAGACCTCCGTTCATTATTCAGTCCACTTCGGGTAAGCAATCCATGGCCAAAATTTTCTGCGTTGCGAATCAAAAAGGCGGCGTTGGCAAGACCACGACGACGGTCAACCTGGCCGCCGGCCTGGCCAAGGTCGGGCAGCGCGTGCTGATGGTCGACCTGGACCCGCAGGGCAACGCGACGATGGGCTCGGGGGTCGAAAAGCGCAAGCTTGAACTCAGTGTGTACGACGTGCTGCTTGAATCAGCCTCGGTGGCGGAAGCGCGCGTGACCAGCGAGAAACTGGTGGCGGCCGGCTGTGGCTACGATATCCTGGGTGCCAATCGTGAACTTTCCGGGGCCGAGGTTGAGATGGTGGACCTGGAGCGCCGCGAAAAACGACTCAAGCAGGCGCTGGCCGAGGTTGAGCAGAGCTACGACTTCATCCTGATTGATTGCCCTCCCAGCTTGTCGATGCTGACGCTGAATGGTTTGTGCTGCGCGCATGGTGTGATCGTGCCGATGCAATGCGAGTACTTTGCGCTGGAGGGGCTCACCGATCTGGTCAACACCATCAAGCAGGTGCACGCCAACCTGAACAAGGACCTGGCCATCATCGGCTTGCTGCGCGTCATGTTTGATCCGCGCATCACACTGCAATTGCAGGTCAGCGAGCAACTCAAGGCGCACTTTGGCGACAAGGTCTTCAACACGGTGATTCCGCGCAATGTTCGGCTCGCCGAAGCCCCCAGCTACGGCGTGCCCGGGGTGGTGTTTGATCCCGCGTCCAAGGGTGCGCAGGCGTTTGTCGCCTTTGCGCAGGAGATGGTGGAGCGAATTGAAACCCTTTGACAGAAGCCGTCTGCATGGTGCGAGCGGCTGCATGAACCATAGCAATTGAAGAGCATTCAAGTGTCCGGGCCTCAAGTCCTCATCCTGCCAGGTTGGCAAAACTCTGGCCCCGATCACTGGCAAAGTCGGTGGCAGACGGCCCACGGCTACCAGCGTGTCGAGCAGCATGATTGGCTGCGCCCGCTGCGCGGCGACTGGATTACCCGGCTCGAAGAGGTGTTGCTGCTGAGCCGCGCGCCAGCCGTGCTGGTGGCGCACAGCCTGGGTTGTCTGCTGGTGGCGGCGTGGGCGGCATACTCGCGCAACGCCCATCTCGTCAGGGCGGCATTGCTGGTGGCGCCGGGTGACGCCGCGCGTGAGGAGTTGCGGCCGGTTCTGGCCAGCTGGTCGCCGGTCCCGATGCAGACCTTGCCCTTCAAAAGCATTCTGCTGGGCAGCCGCGACGACCCGTATTGCAGCTTTGAGCGCGCCAGGACCTTTGCCAGCGCCTGGGGCTCCGAGTTCATCGACTACGGCCATCGGGGCCACATCAACGCTGAGTCCGGACTCGGCGATTGGCCCGAGGGTCAGGCCTGGCTGCAATCATTAATTGCGGACCGACCTGAGGCTTTGTGCCATCAAGGATCTACAAAGGAAAATAAATAATGGTTACCAAAAAACCCAAAGGGCTGGGCCGGGGACTCGAAGCCCTGCTCGGACCCAAAGTGAGTGAGACCTCATCGTTTGACGCCTTGACCGGCAGCCTTGGCGACCCGGGTCTGCCATCGTCGCTGCTGCTCGCCCTGCTGGTGCCAGGCCAGTACCAGCCGCGAACCCGCATGGACGAAGGCGCGCTGTACGAACTGGCCGAATCCATCAAGGTGCAGGGCATCCTGCAGCCGATTCTGGTGCGGCTGTTGCAGGACGGCGCGAACCAGGGCAAGTACGAGATCATTGCCGGTGAGCGGCGCTTTCGTGCGGCCAAGCTGGCCGGTCTGGACAGCGTGCCGGTACTGGTGCGCGACGTGCCCAACGAGGCCGCAGCGGCCATGGCGCTGATTGAGAACATTCAACGCGAAGATCTCAACCCACTGGAAGAGGCTCAAGGCCTGCAACGTCTGGTGAAGGAGTTTGGGCTCACTCACGAACTGGCGGCGCAGGCCGTCGGGCGCTCACGCAGCGCCGCCAGCAACCTGTTGCGCCTGCTTAATCTGGCCGATCCGGTGCAGACCATGTTGATGGCGGGCGACCTGGACATGGGCCACGCCCGGGCCTTGCTGGTGCTCGATCGCGCCACCCAGATCACGGCCGCGACGCAGATCAGCGCCAGAAAAATGTCAGTGCGCGAAGCCGAGAGCCTGGCGAAAAAACTCAGTGCCGAGTTCACGCTGACCTCGGCCAAGCCGAAAAAAGAAAAATCACGCGATATGAAGCGGGTTGAAGAGGAACTGTCGGACTTGCTCGCCGCGGCAGTCGAGGTGCGGGTTAAAAAGCGCGTCAAACGAGCCGGGCGACTGGAGGAAATGGGCGAAGTCAGCATCCAGTTTGGCTCGCTCGATGAGCTCAATGGCCTGGTTGACAAATTGTCGCGCGTGGCCAGCCACTGACCGGGGGGCGTGCCCGGTCAGCTCAAGATCGGCCGCCCAAGCACGCCTGGTTTGCGTTTCGACAAGATTTCGACACGTCAGCCGTGGATGGCATGTTGGCCGGACGCCGACTCGCTATAACATCGCCGCTATCCGCATGAATACAGGAGCATCATGACCAAGTCCCCCGACGGCCATCCGAAAACGGACGCTGATGCCGTGCTGGCCGCCATGGCAGTGGCCGCATTTGCCATGAGCGCGCTGGCAGAAACGCGCGAAGCGCGTACCGGCAAGCACATTCTGCGGGTGCAGCACTACGTCCGGACCCTCGCGCATCGACTCAAGGAGCGCGCGCTGTTTGCGGACGTCTTGAACGAGTCCTATATCAACGTCCTGTTTCAGTCGACAGCCTGGTATGACATGGGCACCATCGGCATCCCGGACCGGATTCTGCTCAAGCCCGGCCGTTTGAGCCCGGAAGAATTCGAGATCATGAAAACCCACACCACGCTGGCGCGCGATGCGCTTGAAAACGCAGAGCAAACCCTGGGTATCCGCGCCGACCTGCTGAAGACGGTCAAGGAGATCGCCTTCTCGCATCACGAAAAATGGGATGGCAGCGGCTATCCGCAGGCGCTTGCGGGCCAGCACATTCCGGTGTCGGCGCGCCTGGTGGCGATCGCGGATGTTTACGATGCGCTGATTTCCGACCGGATTTACCGGTCGGGCGTGCCGCACCACGACGCGGTGGCCGTCATTTTCGAGGGCCGGGATAGCCACTTCGACCCCGACATGGTCGATGTCTTCATTGAAATCCAGGATGACTTCCACGCCATTGCCGAGCGCTTCGCCGACAACGAGCTCGACATGCAGAAGAAGATGGAATACATGGCCAACGCCATCGCTGAAGACGTCCGGCTCTGATCGCCTACAGGCCATGCACAGCCTGAGCAACTAGCTATCAAACTTATAGCGTAAAGATCTTTCCCGGATTCATGATGTTGTCCGGGTCGAGCGCCCGCTTGATGCTGCGCATCATGTTCACCGCGCCTTCGCCGGCCTCGGCGAGCAGAAAATCCATCTTGTGCAAGCCGATGCCGTGTTCGCCGCTGCAAGTGCCTTCCAGGCGCAGCGCGCGTGCCACCAGCGACTGGTTCAGCTGCTCCGCGATGACCCGTTCTTCCGGCTTGTCCGGGTCGATCAGATAGCCAAAATGGAAATTGCCATCACCGACGTGGCCGACCAAAAAGTAGGGAATGCTGCTGGCGTCGGCCTCGGCGATCGAGTCCAGCAGGCAGTCGGCCAGACGCGAGATCGGCACGCAGGTGTCGGTCGCAATCGCACGGCAGCCGGGCTTGGACTGGAGGGCGGCAAAGAAGGCATTGTGCCGGGCGGTCCACAGCCGGGTGCGCTCTTCCGGCGTGGTGGCCCATTCAAAGGCATTGCCGTCAAATTCGGTGGCAATTTCCTGCACCAGTTCAGCCTGCTCCTTGACGCTGGCCGGCGAGCCGTGAAACTCCATCAGCAGCAGCGGTTCTTCGCGCAGTCCCAGTTTGGCGTAGGTGTTCACCATGCGCACGGTGTTGGCGTCGATCAGCTCGACGCGGGCAATCGGAATGCCCATCTGGATGATCTGGATGGTCGTGCGCACGGCCGCTTCAATGCTCGGGAAGGAGCAGATCGCCGCCGAGATCGCCTCGGGCAGCGGGTAGAGCCTGACCGTCACTTCGGTGATGACCCCCAGCGTGCCCTCGGAGCCCACCAGCAGGCGCGTCAAATCATAGCCGGCGCTGCTTTTCTTGGCGCGCGTGCCGGTGCGGATGATCTCCCCGCTGGCCGTGACCACCTCCAGCGCCAGCACGTTTTCGCGCATCGTGCCGTAGCGCACGGCATTGGTGCCGCTGGCGCGGGTGGCGCTCATGCCGCCCAGCGTAGCGTCGGCACCGGGGTCGATCGGAAAGAACAGGCCGGTGCTCTTGACCGCCTCATTCAACTGCTTGCGTGTCACGCCGGCCTGCACGGTCACGGTCAGGTCTTCGGCGTTGATCGAGAGCACCTGGTTCATGCGGCTTACATCGACGCTGATGCCGCCTTGCACAGCCAGCAAATGGCCCTCCAGTGAGGTGCCGACGCCAAAGGGAATGACCGGCACGCGGAACTCGCCGGCCAGCCGGACGGCATCGGCCACGTCTTGCGTACTCTCGGCAAACACGACGGCGGCGGGCGGAGGTGCGTCAAAAGAGGACTCATCGCGTCCGTGCTGCGTGCGCACCGCCAGGGCGCTCGAGCAGCGTTCGGCAAAGCGTGACCTCAGGGCTGCAAGCAGTGCCTCGGGCACGGCACGCGCAGGGTGCTCAGCTATCAGGTGCGTGCCAAGAGTGGAAGCGTTCACAGGCCGGTCTCCAGTTAATCCAGGGTTGGGGTTTGTATTTTGCTGCAACAATAGCCCCGCCACAGGAGTATTTTCATGGGACAACGACTGACACAAATCGCCACCCGCACCGGGGACGACGGCAGCACCGGCCTCGGCGACAACACCCGCACCTCGAAAAACAGCCTGCGTGTGCACGCCATGGGCGACGTCGACGAACTCAATTCCAGCATCGGCGTGCTGCTGTGTGAAGCCATGCCGGATGCTGTGCGCGGATTGCTGGTGGAGATTCAGCACCAGCTCTTCAACCTCGGGGGCGAGCTCTCCATTCCCGGTTTCGAGCTGCTCAAGCCCGAGGCCGTGCTGGCGCTGGATGCCGCACTGGCCGAACACAACGCGAACCTGCCACGCCTGCAGGAATTCATTTTGCCGGCAGGCACCCGCGCGGCATCCCTGGCTCACGTCTGCCGCACCATTGCGCGCCGCGCCGAGCGCGCGGTGGTGGCACTCGAAGGCGAGGAGGCGCTCAAGGACACGCCACGCCAGTACCTGAACCGTTTGTCAGACCTGATGTTCGTGCTGGCCCGGGTGCTGAATCGCTACCGCAGCGACGGTAGCGTCGGTGATGACGTGTACTGGAAGAGCCAGAAGCTGGCGCAGGCGGCGTCGGAGTAAGTCAGCACCGGGGGCGAGCGGTGTTCAGCCGTGGCGCGCTGGCCCGATTGGCGCGTATGCTTCGTCTCTTCAGCTAATTTCGCAGGAGTTGTCATGACGAGTTCGATCCGGCGCATTGCGGTTTGTACCGGTGGCGGCGACGCGCCGGGCCTGAATGCCGTCATCCAGTCGGTGATGATCGCCGCCGACAACCGGGATTGGGAATGCTACGGCATCCACGACGGTTTCAATGGCATCCTGTTTCCCGAACGCTACGCACAAGGCGGTGTGGTCCGCCTGACGCGCGGCAGGGTGCGCGGCATCGGGCATTTGGGCGGCACCATTCTGGGCACCACCAACAAAGGCAATCCGCTGCGCTTTCCGATCACCATGCCCGATGGCAGCACGCGCGAGATCGACCGTTCTGACGACATCCTGGCCTACTTTGCCACGCATCAAATTGACGCACTGGTGTCGATCGGTGGCGACGGCTCCCTGACCATCGCCAACGCCCTGCACCAAAAGGGCCTGCGCGTCGTGGGTGTGCCCAAGACCATCGACAACGATCTCGACAAGACTTTCACCACCTTCGGTTTCGACTCGGCGGTAGCCTTCGCCACCGAATGTCTGGACCGCTTGCACAGCACGGCCGAAAGCCACCAGCGCGTGATGGTGATCGAGGTCATGGGCCGCTACGCCGGCTGGATCGCGCTGCATTCGGGCATCGCCGGCAACGCGCATGCGGTGCTGATCCCGGAGATCGGTTTCGATCTGGAGAAGGTGGCGGCCAAGATCCGCGCGCGTGATGCCGAAGGGCGGCTGTATTCGCTGGTGGTGGTGGCCGAGGGTGCGCAGCCCTGCGACGGACACCGCGAGCTGCTGGCGCCCGCTGAATCCGGCCATGCCGAGCGTCTGGGGGGCATCGGTGAGCGCATCGGCCACGCCTTGCAGGAGCGCACCGGCAAGGACACCCGCGTGGTGGTGCTGGGCCACTTGCTGCGCGGCGGCAGCCCGACGGCATTTGACCGGCTGTCGGCCTTGCGTTTTGGCGCTGCCGCGGTGCGCGCGCTGGACGAAGGTCAGTCCGGCATCATGGTGGCGCTCGGTTACCCCGGCGTCGATTACGTCGCGCTGGAAGAAGTGGCGGGCCGCATGAAGGGCGTGCCGCTGGACAGCGACACATTGCAAACCGGCCGCGACCTGGGCATTTGCTTTGGCGATTGAGGCCCGATGACGCTATCAAATAGATAGCTTTCTGTGCCTGATTGACGGGCGTTACAGCCAGATTACTCTTGAAATCCGGGCTTAGCGCGGCGCCAGCACCGCCATCGTGATGCGTGACACGCAGGTCAGCTCGCCGGCGTCGTTGTGCATGTCGATCTGCCACACCTGGGTGGTACGGCCAATGTGCACCGGGCGTGCCGTGCCGGTGACCCAGCCGCTGGTGGCGCCCTTGATATGGTTGGCATTGATGTCGAGGCCCACCGCCCGGTAGCCCTCGGGACAAGCGCAGACCGCACCACAGGAACCCAGTGTTTCGGCCAGCACGACACTCACGCCGCCGTGCAGCAGGCCATAAGGTTGCCGGGTGTGATCGTTCACCGGCACGCGGGCGCGCAGGAAGTCGTCGCCAACTTCGACGAACTCGATGCCCAGATGGGTCACCGCGGTGTTGTCGCTGATGGCATTCAGCCCCGCCACAGAGATAGCTTGTTTCCAGATGCGCATGAAATTTCCAAATAAACCGGTAGCCGCCACTATAAGCAACAATCCAGCCCGGCCATTGTCAAACAGGCGTCAGCAGCTATTGCTCCAGATGTGCTAACCGGATTACCCTCGGCCCATGACTGAAAACAAGACCGCACCCTGCGTGCCCCAGATTCGCCTTTATCAAAACTGGCTGCGCGAGACCCGTGGCCTGTCGTTCGATTCGTACGATGCGCTGTGGCGCTGGTCCACATCCGATCTCGATGCCTACTGGCAAAGCGTCTGGGACTACTTTGACCTGCAGTCTCCGACGCCGCACAGCGCGGTGTGTGACGGCGCACCGATGCCCGGCACCGGCTGGTTTCCAGGCGCCAGCGTCAACTATGCGCAGCAAGTGTTGCGCCATGTACAGGCGGCCGATGCGGCCGGCTTTCCGGCCATCATCAGCCACAATGAAAAGAGCCTGGGCCGCTCGGCGGCGCGGCAAATGAGCTGGCCCGAGCTGCGCCGCCAGGTTGCGTCGCTGGCCTTGCACCTGCAGGCGCAAGGGCTGCAACCAGGCGACCGGGTGGCCGCCTACCTGCCCAACACGCCCGAGGCCATGGTGGCGTTTCTGGCGACCGTGAGCATCGGCGGCGTGTGGAGCATCTGCGCGCCCGACATGGGCACCAATGCCGTGCTCGACCGCTTCCGGCAGATCGAGCCCAAGGTGTTGATCGCCTGTGATGGCGTCAGCTATGGCGGGCGCGACTTTGACCGCCGGGCAGTCGTGGCCGAGCTGTGCGCGGCGCTGCCGTCGGTGCGGCATGTGATCGTGCAAGACAACCTGGGGCTGGCTGCCAGTGCTATCACAACAATAGCCGCTTGCGCAGGTTTTACGGTGGCTACAGCCAGAAATGATGCTCAAACCGAAGCGTTCGAGCCCCTCTGGCTGGCGTTTGATCATCCTTTGTGGATCGTCTATTCCAGCGGCACCACCGGCCTGCCCAAGCCGATCGTGCATGGCCATGGCGGCACCGTGCTGGTGGCGCTGGCGCTGAAGAACCTGCACAACGATATCGGCTCCAGCTACCACGCCAACACATTCGGCGAGCGCTACCACTGGTACAGCTCGACCGGCTGGGTGATGTGGAACGCGCAGGTCAGCGGCCTGCTCAGTGGCACCACCTGCTGCATTTTTGATGGCAGCCCGGGCGGTCGCGCGGTGGACGCCGCGGGCAATAAACTGGCCCCTGACTGGACCACGTTGTGGCGCTTTGCGGCCGAGCTGGGCGTGACTTTTTTCGGCGCCGGCGCTGCGTTCTATGCCAACTGCCAGAAGGCCGGCGTGGACCTGCGTGACTGCGGCGACCTCTCCAGCGTCCGGGCCTTGGGCAGCACCGGTTCACCCCTGAGTGCCGAGGCCCAGGCCTGGGGTACCGAACAGTTTGCTCGCCTGAGCGCCAACGCAGCACAAGCGGCGGCCTGTGTCGGGGCGAACGCCGCCGCGCCGGGCCGCCCCAAGCAAGGCACGGCCCCCTCGGGGGGCAGGGAGCCACACGCAGTGGGCGACCGTGGGGGCGACATCTGGTGGTGCAATATCTCGGGTGGCACCGACTTCTGTGGCGCTTTTATTGGCGGCAACCGCGAGCTGCCTCAGGTGCCGGGCGAGATGCAGTGTCGCCTGCTCGGCTGTGCGGTGGAGGCCTGGAACGAGCAGGGCCAGCCGGTGATCGACGAAGTGGGCGAACTGGTGTGCACCCAGCCGATCCCGAGCATGCCGCTGTATCTGTGGGGCGACGTGAACAAGCAGCGCTACCTGGCGAGTTACTTCGACACCTACCCCGGCGTCTGGCGCCACGGCGACTGGCTGAAGATCGGTCGCAACGGCGGCTGCATCATCTACGGCCGCAGTGACGCCACCATCAACCGCTTTGGCCTGCGCATGGGCACCAGCGAGCTTTACCGCGCGGTCGAAGCCTTGCCCGAAGTGCTGGACTCGATGGTGGTCGATCTCGAATACCTGGGGCGCGAGAGTTACATGCCGCTGTTCGTGGTGCTGCGCGAAGGCGTGACTCTGGACGACGCGCTGCGGACCAAGCTGGTGGAGGCCATCAAGACGGCGCTGTCGCCGCGTTTCGTGCCGACTGAGATATTCCAGGTGGCCGAGATTCCGCGCACGCTGTCAGGCAAAAAGCAGGAGCTGCCGATCAAGAAACTGCTGCTCGGCCAGCCGCTTGAGAAAGTGCTCAACCGCGAGGCCATGGCCAATCCGGGCTGTCTGGACTGGTATGTGGCCTTGGCTCGATCGCGGCAGTGAGCACAGGCAAATAAGCTGGGCGCTAGTCAGCTCGCGTTCTTGATCCCAGCACAACTGGCGCCAAGCCACCGGCCTTTGGTCGTCACATGAACCTTGCCGCGTGCGCCGTCCTGCACCAGGTCGATGTCCATCACGAGACTCTCAGGTGTCGTCGCCTCCATCGTCACTGTCGATGTCGCGGCATTGGGCGCCGGGCAGCTCTGTTCAAACACCATCCGGCTGGCCGATTTCGACAGAATTTTCACGCTGCACTGGCGGTCGCTATCTGACCTGAGCAGGTGGTCTTCGTCCAGGTCCTTTTGTGTCATGCAACTTTTCTTGACCCTCGCCACCGCTTTCCGCGAGCGGGCCTGCATCGCCTTTTCAAGCCCGGCGCGTTGCGCGGGTGTCATATTGGCCAACGCCGCATCGGGGACTGGCGTGCCGGTGATCGTGGCGCTGGTGGTCGTCTCCCAGGCACCGGCCTTGAGGTTCAAGGAAGCGGCCAGTGCGGGCAAGGCGGCCATGAGCGCGAACGCCAGGACACATTTGAAAAAATTGTTGGTTTCCATTTTGGCTCCTTGATATTCAGGCAACGGATGCGGGTTGCAGTATGAGCCGTTATCGAATTCCCTGCTTTGGAGTCGTGCAAAGAGCTGGGGCACAAGCTGGCGCAGTGCGCTGCGGCGTTCAAGTGCCCGGTACAAACCCTAACGATATTTTTGGCACGAAAATGGCTTGGGTCGATAGAATAAGTTGACCAACAGGTTAGATTCCTGTTGCGTCGCTTCTTTTTGGTGCAGCTCAACCTACTACCTGCGTGTCAATGAATAATCCTGAGGTGCCGTTCGCGCTTTCTTCCCTGCCCCCGGTCAGCACGCGACGGACGGTCGAAATCCGAAACGCCAGTGTTATTTTTCAGACTGCCGATGCGCCGGTGCAAGCGCTGGACCGTATTGACCTCGACATCAACGAGGGCGAGTTCGTGGCGCTGATCGGCCCCTCGGGTTGTGGCAAGACCACTTTGATGCGGGTGATTGCCGATCTGGAAAAAATCAGCGCTGGTCAGGTGCTGGTCAATGGTGTGACGCCGCAGCAGGCCCGTCTGGCGCGCGCTTACGGCTATGTGTTTCAGGCGCCGGCCCTGTTTCCGTGGCGCACGGTGCTCGCCAACGTCACTTTGCCGCTGCAGATTCAGGGGCGCTCCCGGGCCGAAAGCAAAGCCACGGCGATGGATCATCTGGCGCGCGTCGGGCTGACCGGTTTTGAGAGCAAGTACCCGTGGCAGCTGTCTGGCGGCATGCAGCAACGGGTGTCGATTGCACGCGCCCTGTCATTTGAACCACGCATCCTGATGATGGATGAGCCTTTCGGAGCGCTTGACGAAATCACGCGCGACCGGCTCAACGAGCAATTGCAGCAGCTTTGGCAGCGTGAGCGCCGCACCGTGGTATTTGTGACCCATTCGATTGCCGAGGCGGTTTATCTGGCCACCCGGATCGTCGTCATGTCGCCGCGCCCGGGGCGCATCGCCCGGGTGATTGACTCACCCTTGCCCGACGAGCGCTATCTGGGGCTGCGCGACACCAGCGCGTTCACCGACGTCGCGCATGCGGTGCGCGAAGCGCTGGCGCAAGGGCATCATGACTGACAGCTTCATCAAGCATGGCGTGACGCGCTTCAGGCAACAGGGCTTGCCGGTGGCGGTGATGTTGCTGGCCGTGCTGCTGCTCTGGTACGCAGCGGCCTGGGTGCTGAATGCGCCCGGAGCGATTGAGCGCGTCTTGCCCCATGATGGGACATGGACCTGGTCCGACCTGCTGGCCACCACCATGGCCATGCAGCGCCCGGTGCTGCCGGCGCCGCATCAGGTCGCGCTGGATTTCTGGTCGAGCCTGGTGGACTGGCCGCTGGACTCTCCGCGCAACCTGATCTACCACGTCGCGGTCACCGCCGAGTCCACGCTGTGGGGCTTTGTGATGGGCACCTTGCTGGGCTTGATTCTGTCGGTGTGCATAGTTCATTCGCGCACGCTGGACCGCGCCCTGCTGCCCTGGATCGTGGCCTCGCAGACCGTGCCGGTGCTGGCCATCGCCCCGATCGTGCTGGTGATTCTGGGCAGCCTGGGATTTTCTGGTGTGGCGCCGAAAGCCGTGATCGCCATGTACTTGTGTTTTTTCCCGGTCACGGTGGCGATGGTGCAAGGGCTGCGCTCGCCGCAACGCATCGAAACCGAGATGATGCACACCTATGCCGCCAGCCGCTGGCAGGCTTTATGGCTGCTGCGCTTGCCCGCCGCCCTGCCGTTCCTGTTTCCCGCACTTCGGGTGGGTATTGCCGCAGGTCTGGTGGGCGCCATGGTGGCCGAATTGCCGACCGGTGCGGTCGCAGGCCTGGGCGCGCGCTTGCTGACCGGTTCCTATTACGGCAACACGATCCAAATCTGGTCGGCGCTGGTGATGTCGGCCTTGCTGGGCCTGACACTGACCGCCGCCGTGGCCGGGCTTGAGCGCATCGCGCTGCGCCACAGGAGCCAATGATGAAGCGCGCCACCCAGTTGACCGTGCTGCTGGTGCTGGCCTGCCTGACCGGCGGCGTGTTGCTGATGCAACTGCCGGCCGCCAACGGCGAGACGCCACCGACGGCGCTGTTCTGGCTGGCCACCGCCGTCCTGGCGCTGCTGGCGGTGCAGTCGATCCGGCGCATGGCCGCGCTCGATGGTGGGCGTATTTACGGCATGCTGACTGCGGCCCTGTTTGGCGTCTGGGTGATCTATTTCTGGCAATTGCTGGTGGTGGCTTTCGAGGTACCCAAAGTCCTGTTGCCGCCGCCCGGTCTGATCATGCGATCCATCGCCAGTCATTGGCCGACGCTGTGGGGTGACTTTGTGCAGACCGTGCTGAAGGCGGTGCTGATCGGCTGGGGCGTGGGCTCGGGGCTGGGTTTCGGGGTTGCGGTGGCGATCGACCGCATGCCGTTCCTGCAACGCGGCTTGCTGCCGCTGGCGTCGTTGACCAGCACCATTCCGCTGGTGGCGGTGGCACCGATCGCCGTCATGTGGTTCGGTTTTGAATGGCAGTCCAAGGCCGCCGTGGTGGTGCTGATGACATTCTTTCCGATGCTGGTGTCCACGCTGGCCGGGCTCAAGGCGGCCGGCAGACTGGAGCGCGAGCTGATGTACAGCTACGCCGCCAGCTACGGCCGCACCCTGCTGGCCTTGCGCCTGCCGGCGGCGCTGCCCTTCATGTTTGCCGCGCTCAAGATCAATGCCACGCTGGCCCTGATCGGGGCCATCGTGGCCGAGTTTTTTGGCTCCCCCACCTCGGGGCTGGGTTTCCGTATTTCGACCGAAGCCTCGCGCATGAACATGCCGCTGGTGTGGAGTGCCATCGTCGTGGCGGCGGTGACCGGCTCGGTGGCCTATGCCTTGCTGGTGCAATTGGAGCGGCGTGCTGCGTTCTGGCACCCGTCGGTGCGTGAAGGTTGAAAGTGTTTTCGTCGTGCGGTCAGCCTGTCCTGGGTGACCGTTTTTTTTCTTAGTCCAAGGAGCTTCCCATGATTCGTTCTAACAAGATCACCAACAGCTTGCTGGCTGCGGTGCTGGCTGTGTGCGGTGCCACCGCCAGCGTCGGCGCCAGCGCGGCCGACAAGGTTACCGTGCAGCTCAAATGGCTGCCGCAGGCTCAGTTTGCCGGCTATTACGTGGCCCAGTCCAAAGGCTATTACAAGGCCGCAGGCCTGGACGTGACGATCAAGCCCGGCGGTCCGGATATCTCGCCGGTGCAGGTGATTGCCGGCAATGGCGCCGACGTGGTCGTGAACTGGATGCCCGATGCGCTGGCCGCTCGTGAAGCCGGCGTGCCGCTGGTCAACATCGCGCAGGTGTTCAACCAGTCGGGGCTGATGCTGACCTGCAAGAAATCCAGCGGTGTCTCCAGCCCGAAAGACTTCAAGGGCAAGACCCTGGGCGTATGGTATGGCGGCAATGAGTACCCGTTCCTGAACTGGATGGCCAAGCTGGGCTACAAGACCGACACCGACATCAAGATCCTGAAACAGGGTTTCAACGTCGACCCCTTGCTGCAAAACCAGGCGGCCTGCATCTCGACCATGATTTACAACGAGTACTGGCAGGTCGTGGATGCGGGCGTCAAGGAAAGCGAACTGGTGACCTTCTTTTATGAAAAAGAAGGCGTCGCTTCACTCGAAGACGGCCTGTACGTACTCGATTCCAAGCTGAAAGACCCGGCCTTTGTCGCGCGCATGGGCAAGTTCCTCAAAGCCACGTTCAAGGGCTGGAACGACGCCGTGAAGAACCCGGCCGAAGCAGCCAAGATCGTGGTCGCGGCCGACATGTCAGGCAGCGCGTCCGAGAAGGTGCAAAAACGCCAGATGGAAAATGTGGCCAAGCTGATCACCAATGCCGGCACCGCGAAGATCGGCTATCTGGAACCGGCCGCCTATGAGCGCACCGTCAAAGTGCTGCTGGCTGCTGGCAGCTCACCCGTGATCAAGAAGGATCCGGGCAAGGCCGCCTACTCGCATGTGGTGTGGGAAGCGGCCCAGAAGTAAGCTGCCGCCTGTTGTCACCAGGGGTCCTATCCTGTCGGGTATGACCCCTTTTTTCTTGCTTTCATGACGCTTTCCTCAACTAATACTCTGGTCGATGCTGGCGACGACACCTCAAAAGGCCAGATTCGCCAAGCCAACGAGGCGGTGATTCTGGCCGCCGCCGAGCGTGTGTTTGCCGGTGCCGGCTTTGCCGGTGCCACCATGGCCGAGATTGCCGATGCGGCGGGCCTGCCCAAAGCCAATTTGCACTACTACTTTGGCAGCAAGCAGGCGCTGTATCGCACCGTGCTGGCACGCATTCTCAAAGACTGGCTGGTGCCGACCCACGGCATTACGCCGCAGGCCGATCCTCGGCATGCGATCGAACGCTACGTCCGCGCCAAAATGGCGCTCTCGGCGCAGCGGCCGGAGGCCTCGAGGGTATTTGCCAACGAGCTCTTGCATGGCGCACCGGTCGTCAAGACCCTGCTCGGCACCGAGTTGCGCGAGCTGGTGCTGGCCAAGGCCGCTGTGGTCGATGGCTGGATTGCCGAGGGCCGCATGGCGCCGGTCGATTCGGTGCACCTGTTCTTCACCATCTGGGCTGCGACTCAGACTTATGCCGACTTTGGTGTGCAGGTGTGTGCCGTGCTGGGCCGCCCCACCTTGAGCGCGCCGGATTTCGCCCGTGCCACCGAGCATGTGGTGTCATTGATTCTGCGCGGCTGCGGCTTGTTGAATCCACCCTGATCCTGGGCGCCGTCTGACCGGCCAAAAGTCGTTTATTGGCGTTCCAAATGAGATATACTCTCATTTGCATTAACGTTTTTGGAGTGCCGTTTGCCGCGCTCCGGAAAGATCAGCCCTATGCTTTTGTCTCAACTTTCGAACGGTTCGCACGCTTTGGTCACACGTCTGCACAGTGCGTCCGCCGAGGTCGGCGAGGCCACATTGCGCCGTCTGGGTGAGCTCGGTTTCATCGCCGGGGAGCCGGTGCAGATGCTGCGGCGCGGGCCGGGCGGGCGCGAGCCGCTGGCGGTTCAGGTCGGTGAAACCCTGTTTGCGCTGCGTCTGCTGGAAGCACAGTGCATTGAAGTCTGCGCCGTCTAAGGTCCGAATGTCGCACAGCCTTGCCGCCGACCCGTCCGCCGCGATCCGAAGCATCGCGCTGGTCGGCAACCCCAATTGTGGCAAGACCGCCCTCTTCAACCTGCTGACCGGCGCGCGCCAGAAGGTCGCCAATTACGCCGGCGTCACGGTCGAGCGCAAGGTCGGTCTGGCGCGCCTGCGCAACGGCCAGACGGTATCGGTGGTGGATTTGCCGGGCGCCTACAGCCTGACCCCGGCGACACCGGACGAGCAGGTGACGCTGGAGGTGATCGAGGGCCGCCGCGCCGGAGAAGACGCGCCGGATGCGATTGTGGCGGTCGTGGACGCGACCAATCTGCGCATGAACCTGCGTCTGGTGCTGGAGCTCAAGCGCCTGGGCAAGCCGCTGCTGGTGGCCGTCAACATGGCCGATGTGGCGCGTGCCCAGGGTTTGCAGATTGACATTGCGCGGCTGGCAGCCGAGCTCGATTGCCCGGTGGTGGAAACCGTCGCGGTGCAGCACAATGGTCACGCCCAATTGCTGGCGCAGCTGGAAAAATACCTGACGGAACCGCTGTCAGCGCCGCACCGGGTGCTGGCAAGTCAGGTGCCGGTGACGTCCGCCGAGTTGCAGCGTGAAGTGCGCCGCATTCTGGCTCTGGTGGCGCCACAGGTGCCCCGGCTGGACCGTTTTCAACATCGGCTGGATGCCGTGGTGATGCATCCGGTGTGGGGCCTGGTGGTGCTGGCTGCGGTGCTGTTCCTGATCTTCCAGGCGGTTTTTTCCTGGGCCAATTGGCCGATGGACGCCATCAAGGGCGTCATGGCGGCGGTCGGCAACGCGACCCTGGCCACGATGAATCCGGGCCCATTGCGCAGCCTGATGGTGGACGGCGTGATTGCCGGTGTCGGCGGCGTGCTGGTGTTCTTGCCGCAGATCCTGATTTTGTTTTTCTTCATCCTGCTGCTCGAAGACTCGGGCTACCTGCCGCGCGCCGCCTTTTTGCTGGACAACGTCATGGGCCGGGTCGGCCTGTCCGGCCGGGCTTTCATTCCGCTGCTTTCCAGCTTCGCCTGTGCCATACCCGGCATCATGGCGACGCGCACCATCGCCAACTGGAAAGACCGGCTGGCCACCATCATGGTCGCGCCGCTGATGACCTGTTCGGCACGCCTGCCGGTGTATGCCTTGCTGATTGGCGCCTTTGTGCCCGAGCGCAGCGTTGGCTGCTTCAGTTTGCGCGGCCTGACGCTGTTTGGCCTGTATGTCGCAGGTGTGGTCTCGGCCATGGGCGTGGCCTGGGTTTTCAAGCGCGTCTGGATGAAAAGCGGCTATCAGCCGCTGATGCTGGAGCTGCCACCGTACCGCATGCCGGGTTTGCGCAATCTGGGCTTGGGCTTGTGGGAGCGCGCCCGCATTTTTGTGCGCCGGGTCGGCGGCATCATCTTTTCCATCATGGTGGTGCTGTGGTTTCTGTCCACCTATCCGGCGCCCCCGGTGGGTTGGGACATGGCCCAGGGCCCGGCCATCGGCTACAGCTTTGCCGGCATGCTGGGCCACGCGCTGCAACCCCTGTTTGCGCCGATCGGCTTCAACTGGCAGATCTCGATCGCCCTGGTGCCCGGCATGGCCGCCCGTGAAGTGGCAGTCGGTGCCCTGGGCACGGTGTACTCCTTGTCTTCGGCCAGTGGTGTCGTGGCCGACGCCTTGTCGCCGGTGCTGGCGCAGGGCTGGTCACTGGCCACCGCCTACGCGCTGCTGGCCTGGTTTGTGTTCGCGCCGCAATGCCTGTCGACACTGGCCGTGGTGCGGCGAGAGACCAACTCCTGGCGTTACCCGCTGATCATGGCTGCCTACCTGTTTGCGCTGGCGTATGTGGCAGCGTTTGTGACCTATCGGCTGACGCTTTGGCTGGGAGGCTAGTTCATGAGCATGAGCATGGAGTCACTGTTGGTTGCGCTGCTGGTCGGTGCCAGTTCTGTCTCCGCGGCATGGACCTTGATGCCGCAAATTGCCCGGCGTACGCTGGCCGCGGGCTTGCAGCGCCTGCCTTTGCCGGCTCGCGTGGACGCCTTCCTGGCCCAGGCAGCGCAGAACGCTGGCGGCTGCAATTGCAGCGGCTGTGATCGGGCCTCTTCCACCCGGGGCCAAGCGTCTGGATCAGGCGTGAAAGGCCCGCAAGTCGTGGTGTTTCACCCGCCGCAGCGGCGCCAGCCGTAACCGCTATCCGGGCGGGCCCTTATTACAAGGACATTAGGCTTGCAGAGCCCGTCGATCTTGCGTAGGAAGCTATCATACCTATAGCAACCAAAGACTTTCGATCCAGCCCCAGGGCGTGACGCTAAGCCACAAACACCCGTGCCTTGCGCGGCGTCAGTACCAAGGTTTCACCGTCCTTCAATCCCAGTGCCGCGAAGTGTTGCGCCGGAATCTGGGCTTCGATGATTTCGCCGCGGCCGGCCGCGGATGCATCCAGCGGCAGCAATTCCAGCCGCGCAATCGGCCCGACCACAATCGCGCGCGTCAGTTTGGCCACGATGCCGCGCGGTTGCTCGGCGGCACTCAGGCCCGGCACAAAGCGCTGCACCTCCAGATCGTGCGGGCGCACGTAGGCAAAGGCCCTGGCATCCTGCACGTCCTGATGCTCGGGTGTGGCCAGCCGCAGCCCCTGCTGGTCTTCGCCGATCAGCATCTCACCCTCATGCGCGCGACCGTGAAACAAATTCACGTCGCCCAGAAAGCCGTAGACAAAGGGGCTGGCAGGATGGTCCCAGACCTGCTGCGGCGAGCCGATCTGCTCGACCACGCCGGCGTTCATCAGGACCACGCGGTCGGCCACCTCGAGCGCTTCCTCCTGGTCGTGCGTGACAAAGATGCTGGTCACATGCAGGTCATCGTGCAGGCGGCGCAACCAGCGGCGCAGTTCCTTGCGCACCTTCGCATCGAGCGCACCAAAGGGTTCATCGAGCAGAAGCACTTGCGGCTCGACGGCCAGCGCGCGCGCCAGGGCAATGCGTTGGCGCTGACCACCGGAGAGCTGCGACGGGTAACGCTCAGCCAGCCAGTCGAGCTGCACCAGGCCGAGCAACTCATGCACTTTTTGCTTGATAGTGGCTTCAGTGGGTCGTGTGGTGCGGGGCTTCATGCGCAGGCCAAAGGCGACGTTGTCGAACACGCTCATGTGGCGAAACAGCGCGTAGTGCTGAAACACAAAGCCGACATTGCGCTCGCGCACATGCTTGTCCGTGGTGTCGGTGCCGTTGACCAGAATGCTGCCCAGGTCCGCGGTTTCAAGCCCGGCAATAATGCGCAGCAGTGTGGTCTTGCCGCAGCCCGAAGGACCGAGCAGCGCCACCAGTTCACCGGATTCGATGTCCAGCGACACATCGCGCAGCGCGTGGAAGTTGCCAAAATCTTTGCTGATGTTGCGGATTTGAATACTCATGCTTCTTCTTTCGGGCTCGGTGCCGCTTCGGGGTGTGGCCGCTCGGGCGGCAGGCCGGCAGCGGCTTTTTGATCGCGCTCAAATTGCCACTCCACCACCGACTTGATCAAGAGCGTGAGCACCGCCAATAGCGCCAGCAGCGAGGCCACGGCAAAGGCGGCGACCGACTGGTACTCGTTGTACAAAATCTCCACATGCAGCGGCAGCGTGTTGGTCTGCCCGCGGATGTGGCCCGAGACCACCGACACCGCGCCAAACTCGCCCATGGCACGGGCGTTGCACAGAATCACGCCATAGACCAGGCCCCACTTGATGTTGGGCAGCGTCACATGCCAGAAGGTTTGCCAGCCGCTGGCGCCCAGCACCATCGCGGCCTGCTCTTCTTCGGTGCCTTGCGCCTGCATCAGCGGGATCAGCTCGCGTGCGATGAACGGAAAAGTCACAAACACCGTGGCCAGCACAATGCCCGGCACCGCAAACACAATCTTGATGTCATGCGCCTGCAGCCATGGGCCGATCCAGCCCTGTGCGCCAAACATCAGCACATAGATCAGGCCGGCGACCACCGGCGACACCGAGAACGGCAAGTCCACCAGCGTCGTCAAGAACGCCTTGCCCTTGAACTCGTACTTGGCAATCGCCCAGGCGGCGGCCACGCCAAACAACAGATTGAGCGGCACCGCAATCGCGGCGGTGATGAGCGTGAGGCGAATGGCGCTCCAGGCATCGGGCTCCCTGAGGGCTTCCAGCGCCGCGTCCAGCCCTTTGCGCAAGGCCTCGGTGAAGACCGCCGCCAGCGGCAACAGTAGAAACAGAAACACAAAACCCAACGCGAGGCCGATCAGCGTCCACTTCACCCAAGCCGCTTCGGCAGTGGGTGACTTCCGCGCGGAACGCCGCGGAACCGGCTTTGCCGGGCCGCTGGCGTTGTCCCCCTGGGGGGGTGACAGGCTCACTGCGTGAGCATGGCTCAGGGGGGTACTCATATTTTTCGGCGTTGCCAGCTCTGCAGGGCGTTGATGACCAGCAGCAGCACGAACGAGATGCCCAGCATCACGGTGGCCACAGCGGTGGCCCCGGCGTAGTCGTATTGCTCCAGTTTGCCGATGATGATCAGCGGGGTAATTTCGGAGATCATGGGCATGTTGCCGGCAATGAAAATCACCGAGCCGTACTCACCCACCGCCCGCGCAAACGCCATCGCGAAGCCGGTCAGCAGCGCCGGGGCGATGGTCGGAAAGATCACGTAGCGAAAGGTTTGCCAGCGCGAGGCACCCAGGCAGGTGGCGGCCTCTTCGAGTTCCTTCTCGGCGTCTTCGAGCACCGGCTGCACCGTGCGCACGACAAACGGCAGGCCGATGAAGATCAGCGCAATCACGATGCCGCTGGGGTTGAAGGCCAGCTTGATGCCCAGCGGCTCGGTGTACTGGCCGACCCAGCCGTTGCCGGCCAGCAGCGCGGTCAGCGAGATGCCGGCCACGGCGGTCGGCAAGGCGAATGGCAGGTCCACCAGTGCATCAACAATTTTCTTGCCGGGGAAGGTGTAGCGCACCAGCACCCAGGCCAGCAGCAGGCCAAAAAACACATTCACCAGCGCCGCCAGCAGGGACGCGCCAAATGTCAGTTGATACGAAGCCACGACGCGTGGGCTGGCCACCGCGTCCCAGAACTGCGCCCAGCTCAGCGTGAAGGTCTTGAACAGCAGTGCCGAGAGCGGAATCAACACGATCAAGCTCAGGTACAGCAGCGTGTAGCCGAGCGTCAGCTTGAAGCCCGGCAGCACGCGGCGGCTGGCGCGCTTGGGTGCCGGGCCGCTCGCCACGGCCTGCGGCCTCGCGATGGCGAACTGAAGGTGTCGCTGCAATTCCGACATCGCTCACTTCACCGTGTAGAGCTTGTCAAACTGGCCGCCGTCGTTGAAGTGCACTTTTTGCGCCTCCGACAGCGAGCCAAAGTATTCGCTCACGGCAAACAGCTGAATCGGCTTGAAGGTGCCGGCGTATTTCTTCAGGATGGCGGCCGAGCGCGGGCGCAGGCCATGTTTGGCGGCAATTTCCTGCGCCTCGTCGGAATACAGGTAGCTTAGATAAGCCTTGGCCAGTTCGCCGGTCCCCTTTTTGGTCACGCTGCGCTCCACCACGGCGACCGGGTTCTCGGCAATGATGCTGACCGAGGGGTGGACGGCATCGACTTTGCCGGCGCCAAATTCACGCTCCACAGACACCACTTCGGACTCAAAGGTGATCAGCACATCGCCAATATTGCGCTGCAAAAAGATCGTCGTCGCATCGCGACCGCCCTTGGCCAGCACCGGCACGTTCCGGAACAGCTTGCCGACAAATTCGGCCGCCTGCAGATCACTGCCACCGGTTTTGCGCACATAGCCCCAGGCGGCCAGGTAGGCCATGCGGCCGTTGCCGCCGGTCTTGGGGTTGACCACGATCACTTTCACATCGGGTTTGATCAGGTCGTTCCAGTCCTTGATGTGTTTCGGGTTGCCCTTGCGGGTCAAAAACAGCATGGTCGACGTGGTGGGCGCGGCATTGTTCGGAAAGCGCTGCGCCCAGTCCCTGGCCACGACACCGCTGGCGGCCAGAAACTCGACGTCGGTGGTGGTGTTCATGGTCACCACGTCGGCATCCAGCCCGTCATTGACGGCGCGCGCCTGGGCACTGGAGCCGCCGTGCGACTGATCGACCTTGACATCTTTGCCGGCGGTCTTTTTGTACTGCGCAATAAAGGCGCTGTTGTAGTCTTTGTAGAACTCGCGTGAGACATCGTAGGAGGCATTGAGCAGGGTCTGGGCTGCTACAAAATGAGTAGCTGTCAGCGCAAGCGCAGCAAGGGCTAGAGTTATATTTTGCCTGAATTTCATGCGGATTCCTGAAGAAGGGTCAAATGGGATGGGGTGACGGAGGAATAGCTGTCGCCGGTCAGGGACTGCAGCAGCGCCAGCCCCAGTGGCCAGGGCCCGAAGCCGGCTTCGATGTTGATGTGTCCGGCGTTTTGCAGTCGGACAAATTCGCTGCCCCAGGCGCGAGCGTAGGCGCCCGCGGTGCGCACCGGACAATAAGGATCGTTGCTGCTGGCCACGATGATGCTGCGATACGGCAGCGCCTGGTAAGGCACGGGAGCAAAGTCGGCCAGAATGCCACGCCGCTCCGGGTCGGCCGGGGCCACCAGCAGCGCGCCCGCGATGCGTGCCGCAGCCTCGGCTGGCAAATGCGTGACGGCGATGCTGCCCAGGCTGTGTGCGGCAAGCACCACCTGGCCCGGCTGCTCAAGAATAGTGCGGCTAATCGACGCGACCCAGGCCTCGCGCGAGGGCGTGATCCAGTCGTCCTGTTGCACCCGCATCGCGCCGGGCAAAGCTTCGGCCCACAGGCTTTGCCAGTGACCGGGGCCGGAGTCGCGCCAACCGGGAACGATGATGATGCTGGCCATGAGGCAGTGTTTCGGGTGAATTTGCTTGCAAAAACAGGTTTTGGCGGATTGTGCGTGGCCCTCCATAAAACACAAACTACTTATTTCCTATTTGTTTATCGCAAAATGTGAATAACGATTTTTGAGATCATCAGCCCATGACCGCAGCCAACCCACCGTCGCCCGCCCCCGTTCTTGTTGTTTGCCTGTGCGCCGAGTGGTGCGGCGTGTGTCGTGACTACCGCAGCCGCTTCCAGCAGGTGCAGGCGCGGGTGCAGGCCCTGTTCCCGCAAGCGCAGTTTCTCTGGATCGACGTCGAAGACGAGGCGGATCTGTTGCACCCGCTGGATGTAGAGGACTTTCCGACGCTGCTGCTGGCCGTGGCCGATGTGCCGCGCTTTTTCGGCTCGATCACGCCGCAGGCCGAGACCCTGGAGCGCCTGATCCGGATGCAGATTCAGGATCCGGCAGCGCCTGCCGTGGCCGATCCGGAACTGGTGTCGCTGGTGTGCCGGATTCGCGCTAAACACGCGGTGCCGGTTCACCCTCTGGCTCAGCCCTGACAGTGATGGACGTGAATTTCAGGTGGTGCATGAACTCGCGCAGGATCAACAGCCTCGCGGCAAACACTGTGTCGGCTGGAATGCCCGCGCTCGAAGCCGGCCGCCCCTGAGAGAGCGCCGCCAGCAGATCGAACAGGCGCTCCACCGCTTCGAGAGAAAGCATCAGCTCAGGCCCGTCAGTGACGCCCGCGATATGCGCCAGCTCGCGAACAGCCACATCTGTCGTCAACAGCCTTGAATCGCCCGCCAGCATCGATCGCGCGCGGCTCACCTCGTCCTCAACCAGCATGATGGCAGACTCGATCTCACCCGGTGTCGGCGGCGCGTGCTTGAAGAAATCAGCTGCCGTTTTTCTTGAACCGATGGCGAGCACAAGCAAGGCCTGCGGTTCCGCGCCGGCGCCGGTAGCCAGCGCAGTTTGCTCCTCGCCAATATGCAGCACGGTAATGCGCTTGCCTTCAGCTGAGCCCGGTCGCAGGACGCCATAGCGCTGGCGGATTTCGTTTTTCATGTCACTGCACTTTGAAGCCCACGAGTTCAGGCTGCGGCGTCGCGTTGTTCGTAAGCGCAAACCCTGTTGCGGCCAGCGTTCTTGGCTTGATAGAGCGCCTGATCGGCCTGACTGAGCAGCGTGTCGATGTTGGCGCTGGCGCCGGAGAGCGTGGTCACACCGATCGATACCGTGAAGCGAATCGGGCGCCCCTGCTCCAGAGCCACTTCGGCATCGGCAGTTATCCTGCACAAGCGCTCGGCAACTTCCTGCGCATGCTCGCTGTCCGTTTGCGGCAATACGGCGGCGAACTCCTCGCCGCCGACGCGACCGACGGCATCCACGTCACGCAAGGCCTGCCGGACCAAGCCACCGAACTTCTGCAACACAAGGTCGCCGACCTTGTGGCCGTAGGTGTCATTGAAATTCTTGAAGTGATCGATGTCCATCATCAGCACAGACAGCGGACCGCCGTACCTGAGCGTGCGCGACAATTCCTGTTCCGCCAGCTGCATGAAATGGCGACGGTTGGCGAGATTGGTCAGAAAGTCGGTTTGCGCAAGCTGCTTGAGTTCCCGCTCGACCTGCTTGCGCGCCGTGATATCGCGGGTGACACCAAGCAGGCCGGTGATCTGCCCGTTGATGTCGCGCATCGGCACCGCGTGGGTATCCAGCCAGCGATGCCCTCCCTTGAGGCCGACGATCTCAAACTCCAGAGTCCCCGATTCCCCCTGATTGACCCTCTGGTTCAGGGCGACAAAAGCGTCGCGGTATTCAGGCATCACGATTTCGGTCAACTGGTGCCCAATCACTTGCGTCTCCGAATCCGCCTCGATCATCTGAAGGCCGGCGCGGTTCATTTGCAGCAGCGTGCCATCGGCTGCCAGCACTTTCACGCATTCGGGTTCGGTCTCTATGATGGTTTTCAACTTCCACGTGCTTTGCGCCAGCGCAGCGGCGGCAATAGCCTCTTTGCGGGTAAATTCGCGCAGCCGGCGCTGATAGACATAAAGCCCCAAAGTGGCGCCAAGCGCGATCAGACCGAATAGACCGCCCTGCATCTGCAAATCGCGCCGCCATCCGGCATAAACGAGACTCAGGTCGCGCCCCACTGCGACGACCAGCGGTTTGTCCTGTTTCAACTCTGTCGGCTGTATCGAGCGCAGGGCCATCATGCGCTCCTCGCCGGTGGCGTAGACGATACCGGTGAGAACGCTGGTTTCCTTGCCGCTATCGCGATGCCGGGTGAAGAACGAGCCCGGCTGTGCCAGATTCTTGCCGACCTGTCCTTCCCGCTCGGGCACCATCAAGACCTGCATGCCGTCGCCGTGGGCCATGGCGGCCCACATGTCGGGTGCGTAGAGCACCGAGTTCATCAAGGTCTTGAAATACTCCGGATCCAGTGTCGCGACGATGATGCCGGCAAACTCGCCCCTGGGTCCCGGGATGGTCCGCGCCACATTGACGCCATAAATGCCGAGCGTGGTCTGGAACGGCGCGGAGATGAAGAGCATGTCGGGATCAGGGTTCTGGCTGGGAATCTTGAAGTAGTCCCGGTAGGCGAAATTCTTGCCCTCCAGTTCCGGTCTGGTCGATGCCGATACCGTACCGACTTCATCCAGCAGCAGCAGCGTGCGGATGCCTGGCATCGCGTCGGTCAGCATCTTGAGGCGGCCGCCCAGGCCCCCATTGGACTTTGCCTGCGGCGCTTCCTTGCGCAGATCCGCCAGCACCCGACTGACTGCGGTCAGATTCCGCTCAAGGTTCTCCTGGATCACTCGTGTCTGGGTCAGCAGCCGATGCTGCTCGCGGACTTCGGTGCGACCCCGCTCCACATACAGGTTGAAACCAGTCGCTCCTCCCAGAGTCAGAAGTGCGATACCGAGGGTCAGCCATTGGGCAAAGAAAGAATTCTGTTTCAGGTCGTTCAGCACGGGCATGCCTAAGGTCGAACCGATCAATGGGAAGCACCTGTGACAGGATGCGCGAATTCATTCTATGCCGATCTGGATATGACGCAATGCCCGATCTCGTCCTGCCCGAAGTCGTCCCTCACACAAGGCGTGCAATGTTTGGCGAGGGCCGGAACTATCGCCAGCACTTCTGAGCGGCGAGCTATACAGCGGCCAGGGCTTGCGTCAAGTCGGCCAGCAAGTCGTCGATGTGTTCGATGCCAATCGACAGCCGCACCGCATCTTCCGACACGCCGGCCTTGAGCAGTTCCTCCGGCGCGAGTTGACGGTGCGTGGTCGAGGCCGGGTGCGTGGCCAGCGACTTGGCATCGCCGATGTTCACCAGGCGTGTGAACAGCTTGAGCGCATCCAGGAATCGGGCACCGGCTTCGCGACCCTGGCCCTTGGGCGCCTTGACACCAAAAGTCAGCAAGCCGGAGCCTTTGCCGCCCAGGTACTTTTGCGCCAGCGCGTGATCCGGATGATCGGCCAGGCCGACATAGTTGACCCATTGCACCTTGGTTTGCTGCTTCAGGAATTGCGCAACTTTCAGCGTGTTGTCATTGATGCGATCCATGCGCAGCGCCAGCGTCTCTATCCCTTGCAGGATCAGAAAAGCATTGAACGGCGAAATGGCAGCGCCGTTGTTGCGCAAGGGCACGACACGGGCGCGGCCGATGTAGGCCGCCGGCCCCAGCGCTTCGGTATAGATGACGCCGTGGTAGCTTTGATCGGGCTCGTTCAGGCGCTTGAAGCGCACCTTGTGCTCGGCCCACGGAAACTTGCCGGAGTCGACGATCGCGCCGCCAATGCTGGTGCCGTGACCGCCGAGGTATTTGGTCAGCGAATGCACCACGATGTCGGCGCCGTGCTCGAAGGGCCGCAGCAGATAAGGCGTGGCCACCGTGTTGTCCACAATCAAGGGCACGCCGTGGCGATGCGCAATCTCGGCAATGCGCGCCAGATCGACCACCGTGCCTTGGGGGTTGCTCAAGGACTCCACATACACCGCCTTGGTTTTCTCGTCGATCAGCGGCTCAAAACTGGCCGGGTCCCGCGGATCGGCAAAGCGCGTGGTGATGCCCGACAGCGGCAGTGTGTGGGCGAACAGGTTGTAGGTGCCGCCGTAAAGCGCGGTGCTGGCCACGATGTTGTCGCCGGTCTCGGCAATCGTCTGGATGGCATAGGTGACCGCTGCCTGGCCTGAGGCCAATGCCAGCGCCGCAATGCCGCCTTCCAGCGCCGCCACCCGCTGCTCCAGCACGTCCTGGGTCGGGTTCATGATGCGGGTGTAGATGTTGCCCGGCACTTTCAGGTCGAACAGATCGGCACCGTGCTGTGCGTTGTCAAAGGCGTAGGCGGCGGTCTGGTAGATCGGCACCGCCACCGCCTTGGTGGTCGGGTCGGGCGAGTAGCCGGCGTGAACCGACAGGGTTTCGAATTTCCAGGATTCGGACATGGGCAGTTCCAGAATGAATGCAACGCAAAAGTGCGATGGAGGCGATTCTGAAAGGGGATTGTTAAAACTGGAACTACTGTTTTGTTGGTTTCTTATTGCCAACAAATATAAGCAGCTCGACAAATGAACGCATCCGCAAGCCGGCCCTCTATGTGCGATCGCTGGAATGGCAGGCGCTGGCCTGCCAGCGTTCACTTTCCGAACAACTTGGCCACGTGTTGCCACGCGCGCAGCAGCAGGCCCGCGCGTTCCACATCGGCCTGCGCGACGAGCGGTGCTTCGCCCATTGGCTTACTGTTCGAGGTTGCGACCACCTTGCCGATCACAGAACCCTTGGTCACCGGCGCCTCCAGGCCCGGCTTGAGCTCCACCGTTGTCTGCACTTGCTGGCCGCGCGGCACGGTCAGCATCCACGGCGCGCCCAGGCCCGCGGCCACCGTATCTACCTTGCCGAAGCTGACCTTGGCCGTCGTGACAACCGTGTTCGGTTGAATCGGGGTGGCCTTCTCGAAGTTGCTAAAGCCCCAACCGAGCAGCGCCCGGGTCTCGTCAGCACGCGCCTGAGCGCTGTGGGTGTTGAGGATGACCGTGATCAGGCGCATGTCGTTGCGCTTGGATGAGGTGACCAGGCAGTAGCCGGCCGCTTCGGTGTGGCCCGTCTTCAGTCCGTCCACGGTGGGATCGGTGTAGAGCAGGGCGTTGCGGTTGCCCTGCTTGATACCGTTGTACTTGAACTCGCGTTCCGCGTAGATCGGGTAGTAGTCAACGCTGTCGCGGATGATTGCGCGCGCCAGGATGGCGAGGTCACGCGCAGACGAGTTGTGCGCCGGGTCGGGCAGGCCCGTGGCGTTCACGAAATGCGTGTGCGTCATTCCAAGGCGCTGGGCTTCGGCATTCATCAGCTTGGCAAAGCCCTCTTCGGAACTGGCCATGTGCTCGGCAATCGCCTTGGACGCGTCGTTGCCCGACTGGATGATGATGCCTCGCAGGATGTCTATCACCGTGGCCTGGCCGTTCAGCGGCAGATACATGCACGACTCGGTGCTCGTACCTCGGCACCAGGCGTTCTGACTGACCGAGACCAGGTCGGTTTGCTTGAGCTTGGCCGTGCGCAGCGCCTGCTCGACCAGGTAGCTGGTCATCATCTTGGTCAGTGAAGCCGGCGGCAAGGGTTCGTCAGCGTTGGCCGAGGCAAGCACCTCGCCGGAGTCGAAGTCCATCAGCAGCCATGCCTTGGCGGGTAGCGCCGGCGGGGTGCCTGCCAAAGCGGTCTGAGCCGCCAATGGCGGCAGCGCGCTCACGGCGGGCGCGGCCTTCTTGTGAGCCGCGGGTTTGGTAGTAGCGTGGTGTTTAGCCGCGAAGGCCGCCGAGTCAGGAACCAGGGCGCCTGCGGCGATTGCGAGCAGGAGAGGGAGGAGGGAGAGAGTCTTGGTTTGCATGGCGTTTTTGGGTAGAACGTTGATTGTCGTAGATCGGCGCTGACCTTCTGGTGAGACACAATCCGGCCATGAGTACATCCAAACCCTACCTCAGCGAAAGCGAAGCCCCGGCGCGTGCCGAAGTTGACGCCCTGCCCGGCTTGACCCTGCTCGAATTCGGCACGGGCTGGTGCGGCCATTGTCGTGCTGCCCAACCCGCGCTTGCCGAAGCGCTGTCACACCATGCGCAGTGGCGTCACATCAAAGTTGAAGACGGGCCTGGTCACGCTCTTGGGCGAAGCCTTCGCGTCAAGCTCTGGCCCACGCTGGTGCTACTGCGTGACGGGCAGGAAGTCGCACGCTTGGTGCGCCCCACCCAAACAACCGACATTTCAGCCGCATTGAGCGCCGCGTGATGGCGCTGAGGGAGGGACTGTTTGTTGACGGGCATAGCTTTGGGCCAGGTGCCGACATTGGCGAGCGACCGGTAACTGGAAGCCAAAATTGGCGTAGGTCGCCGGCCCGGCAAGTATGTTCAAATCTCCGTTTGCTCTGAAAGTTCCAAGGCATCCTCGACCTCGATGCCGAGGTACCGCACGGTGCTTTCCAGCTTGGTGCGCCCCAGAAGCAATTGCACGGCACGAATGTTTTTGGTGCGACGGTAGATCAAGGACGCTTTAGTGCGACGCATTGTGTGGGTTCCATAGGCTGTTGGATCAAGACCGATTTCCTCAATCCAGGAATCCAATATGCGTGCGTACTGCCTGGTTCCCAAGTGTGGCGAATCATGAGCCCGGCTGGGAAACAAATAGTCGTCATCTGCCAATTCCGCTTTCTTGATCCATTCAGTAACAGCATCTCTGGTCGGAGGCGTGATTTCGAACTGAACCGGCTGTGATGTCTTTTGCTGCACGACAATCGCACGCGAAGAGACGCGGTCGCCATGGCAAATATCTCGCACACGTAAGCGGACCAGGTCACATGCGCGGAGCTTGCTGTCCAACCCGAGATCAAAGAGCGCCAGTTCTCTTGTTCGGTGTCCAAGTTGAAGCCGTATGCGGATGGCCCAGATGTCCTTTAGCTTCAGCGGAGCCTTCTGGCCAACAATTTTCCCTTTGTTCCACGGAACTTTGACGGGTGAAGCAGTTTCACTGTCCATGTTGCTCTCCTTAAGTTGAAGGGGAGAGCAACTGTGGACCGGCCACGCCAATAGTCAATTCCGTCTGCACATCAGAAATGCCTGACTGCAGACGTTGGTCGTGGGCACATTGGTGCCCAAAGCCGTCACCGGCAATAGGCAGAACCGGCCGTTGTCCACATGCACAAAAAGTACGCTAGAGCGCGCCAGCTCTCGAAATCGATGGCGGTCGGCAAGTGTTTAGTGGGACCGCAGATCCGTCAGGAACTTCTGCGCTCTCGCTGATTGTGGGCGAGCAAAGAATTCATCGGGCGTTCCGGTTTCAATGATTCGCCCCTCATCCATGAACCACACGCTGTCGGCCACCTCGCGGGCGAAGTTCATTTCGTGCGTGACGCACATCATCGACATGCCGTCACGAACCAGCGACTGCATGACTTGGAGCACTTCACCCACCATTTCCGGATCAAGTGCGCTGGTGGGTTCGTCGAACAGCATCGCGGGTGGATCCATGGCGAGAGCCCGGGCGATGGCCACCCTTTGCTGCTGCCCGCCGGACAATTGCCCTGCGTAGGCATCGCCCTTGGCGGCCAGGCCGACACGGTCCAACAGCGCCATGGCACGCTCCCGCGCCATGGTCTTTTCGCGCCGGAGCACCTGCATCGGCGCCAGCATGATGTTCTCCAGCACCGTCAGGTGAGGGAACAGGTTGAAGCTCTGGAACACGAAACCAATGTGACTGCGGAACTTGTTTACATCGACAGTGCGCTCGTGGATATCCTGGCCGCCGAAGCAAATCCGGCCCTTTTGGATTGCCTCCAGCCGGTTGACGGTCCGGATCAGCGTCGATTTTCCTGAGCCCGACGGGCCGCAGATCACGACCACTTCGCCCTTGGCGACGCTGGCGTTGATGTCGGCCAGCGCGTGGTAGTCACCGTACCACTTGTTGACGCCCTCAAAGGAAATCAGTGGGGAAACTGCAGAAGCATGGTTCATGGTGTTCATTCGGAGGCGATGACGACGACAGGCTGCGCTTGGGGGACACCGCGTGTTGGCGCGCCGACACGCCGCGCAGTCACTCTGCGTTCGAGCTGGTGCGTGATCAGGGTTAGCGAAAAGCAGAGCGCGAAATAAACCGCGGCCAGGATGGCGAAGACCTGGAACGGCTTGGTCAGCAGGGTGGTGTTGATCTGGTTGGCCGCGAAGGTCAGTTCGTTGACGCCGATGACATACCCGAGCGAAGTCTCCTTGATCGTGGAGATGAACTGGCTCAGCAAGGTGGGAACCATGTTGTAGAGCGCCTGCGGAAGGATCACCTTGCGCATGGTCTGAAAGTAACTCAGCCCTAGGGAACGCCCCGCCTCCATCTGGCCCTTGGGAAGCCCCTCGATGCCGGCCCGCACGATCTCCGCGATGTAGGAAGCCTGGTATACGACGAGCGTTGCCACCATCGTGGAGAAGCCGCTCACCGGCCTGCCGGTCGCAACCGGCAGGAAGTAGTACATCCAGAAAATTAACATGATGAGCGGCACGCCACGCGCTACATACACGATCACCGTCGAAGGCCAAGAGAACAGGCCGAACGGGCTGATGCGGCCCAGGGCCAGTAGCACGCCCAGCGGAAAGGCGAGCAAGATGCCGAGCACGGCCAGTGCAAAGGTGATCGCCAGTCCGCCCAGGGGACCGTTGGGGTATTGGCCTACCAGCAGCAACAGGCCATAGTCTCGCAGGATCTGGAGGATATCGGTCATGGCCTACCGTCCTGCCAGGCTGGTGCGCCGCTCGATCCGACTCCCCAGCGCCATGATGGTGAGCGAAATCGCAAGGTAGATCACAGTTGCCACCATGTAGATTTCGACGGTGCGGAATGACTCGTTCTCGATCTCCCGCGTGACATAGGTCAGTTCAGCCACGCCAATAGTCATCGCCAGGCTGGTGTTCTTGAACAGCAGTACGGTATGGCTGATCAGCGCAGGCAGGGCAATTCGCAAGGCCTGTGGCAGGACGACCAGGCGATAGGACTGCAGGTAAGTCAGGCCGAGCGCTCGAGCGGCCTCGTGCTGTGAGCTCGGAATCGAACGGATGCCACTGCGCAGGGCTTCCGATACGTAGGCGCCCATGGCCAGTCCGACCGAGATGAACGCGAAGAAGAATTCGCTGCCGTGGTGGTTCAGCCACTGCTGCAACTCCTGAGGAAGAAAGGTGGAAATACCGAAATACCAGAGAAAGATCTGGACCAGCATGGGGACGTTCTGGTGATATTCCACATAGACCGCGACCGCGCGCTGCATCAGCGTGCTTGGGCTCATGCGCACAAGCGCCAGAACAATGCCAACGACCATGGCCAGAAGCCAGGTCAAGGCAGTGAGCTCGAGCATCGTGAGCACGCTCGAGCCCAGGGACGCGAGGTGGTCGCCTCGAAGGATCGTGGAAAAGTCGAGGCGACCCATCGCATTCAGCCGTGAATCAGCCCTTGATCGGCTCGATCTTGAAGGTCCGTTTCAGGTTGTACGTGGTGCCTAGGCCGAGCCACTTGTCGAAGATCTTGCCGGCTTCGCCTGAACGCTCCATGGAACTGAGCGTTTGGTTGACGTGGTTGATCAACCCGGTCTCTCCCTTGCGCATGCCCACGCCCCAGGGTTCGGTGATCAGCTCAGGCTCCAGGATGTCGATGGGCGTGGACGCTTCAGATTCCTTTTTCCATTTCACCAGCACCAATTCGGACAAGGCCACGCCGTCCACCTTGGACTGTTGCAGGGCCAGGAACAGGGCCGGGGGATCCTGGAACGTGACCGTGTTCACATTGGGAATGGCTTTTTTTGCGGCCATCTCCGAGGTGGAGCCCTTGGCAGCTGCCACACGCTTGCCCGAAAGGTCCGCGGGACTCTTGAACTTGTCCGCCCGGCGCGCAGCGGCCATCTGGCGGCTCACGAAGTAGCTGTCGCTGAAGGCTATCTGCTCCGCACGCTCTGCGGTCCAGCCCAGGTTAGCGGCGAGCACGTCGACGCGCGACTGTTGCAGTTCGGGGATGCGTGCTGGAACAGAGATGGCCTTGATCTCGAGCTTGACGCCCAGGCTCTTGGCGATGGCGGCGCAGAAGTCGATGTCGTAACCCTGGATCTCGCGCGTTTGCGGGTTGGGGAAGCTGAACGGCTCGGCTGTCCCCAAGGTTCCGCAGATGAGCGTGCCCGCCTTCTTGATGTCGGCCAGTTGATCTGCGTGTGCAATGCCGGTGCCAACCAGGGTGAGCGCTGCCAAGAGCGGGGCTGCGAACTTGAACTTGAATTTAGGCATGAAGAGTCTCCTTATAGGAAGTGGGTTGGGGTGTGAGGGATGCTACGACGCGCGCAATGGCCGCGCACCCGGCGTCGATCTGCTCGAGCGAAGTGGCAAATGAGAAGCGCAGATGGCCGGGCGTCCCGTAGGACGTACCGTCAATGGTGGCCACTCCTGCCGCATCGAGGAAATACATCATGACGTCGATGTCGGTCGCGAGTTTCTGGCCTGTTGGCGTGTGTGTACCGACCAGACCGGCCACGCTGGGAAAGACATAGAAGGCGCCGTCGGGTCGAGCGCATTCGACGCCGGGCACCTGATTGAGGAGTTCCACGATGCGGTCGCGGCGCTGCGCATAGGAGCGTACTGCCTGCGTCACGCATTCCTGCGGTCCATCTAGCGCCGTCACCGCGGCCGCCTGGCTCATCGCCGCGGCGCACGAGGTGCTCTGCATCAGCAGCACGTTGATGGCCTTGATAAGCGCAGAGGGACCTGCGCCGTAGCCAATGCGCCAGCCGGTCATGGCATAAGCCTTGGACATGCCGTTGACAACCAGGGCTCGGTCCGCCAGATCGGGGGCAACGGCCAGCGGAGAGACATGCCGGACATTCCCGTAGACGAAGTGCTCGTAGATTTCGTCCGTCAACAGCCAGACCTGCGGGTGCCGGCGAAGCACCGCGCAGATCGCCTCCAACTCGGCGCGCGTGTACACCGCGCCGGTGGGGTTGCCCGGGGTGTTCAGGATGAGCCAACGGGTGCGTGACGTGATGGCCGATTCGAGGTCCCCAGGCGTCAGCTTGAAGCTCGGGGCCGCGCTGCAGGATACGATCACGGGCGTCGCCTCCTGCAACGCCACCATGTCGGGATAGGACACCCAGTAGGGGGCGGGCACGATTACTTCGTCACCGACACCCACCGTTGCGGCAAGTGCGCTGTAGATGATTTGCTTGGCGCCACACCCGACCACAATCTGCTCGGGCTGGTAGCTCAGTCCGTTCTCGCGTGCCAGCTTGGCGGCGATGGCGTTGCGCAGGGCAGGCGTGCCTGCCGAGGACGTATAGCGCGTGTCGCCCCGCTCGAGCGCATCGATGCCCGCTGCGACGATGTGTGACGGCGTGGGAAAGTCGGGCTCTCCGATGGTGAAGTCAACGATCTGGCGCCCCTGGGCGCGCAGCGTATCCACACGCAGCTTGGCGGCCATGCTGGGCGAGGGCCGGACCATCTGCATGCGTGCGGCCAGGCGGGTCGTCATAGCGTCACCTCATTGGAAATACCATGTGCTGCCAGCAGCGGGCCCAGCCAGCTCTGGCGCAAAGCACCGGAGGCGATTTCTTCCTGTATGCCGACCTCCTTGGCTGCGCTGCGCGCGGCGGCTGCCAGCAGGGACTGCGCTTCCTGCAGCGCAAAGGTCACCAGACCGTCCTCATCGCCGACGACCAGATCGCCGGGATGCACGACCTGTCTGCCAACGCTGACGGGCACGTTGATCATGGCCGGACCGGTCTTGTACGGACCACGGTGCGAGACGCCACGCGCAAAGCAGGGGAAGTCCTCGCGGGCGAACGCACCAATGTCGCGTACCGCGCCTTCGATGACGAAGCCGGCACAGCCGCGCTGCTGGGCGTACTGCATGATCAATTCGCCGACGATCGCATTGGTCATTTCGCCAGCGGCATCGACCACTAGGACATGTCCGGGCCGAAGCATGGTCAGCGCTTTGTACACGCCCAGGTTGTCACCAGGGCGGGTCTTGACCGTCACCGCGGTGCCGACGAGCTTGCGTTTCGGATTGAAGCGGGTCAGGCCCACGACGCCAACCAGCCGGTGCAGGTTGTCGCTCAGATGTGGCGTGACCACTTGATGGAGGCGAGCGATCAGATCCGCGGGTGCGGGTGAAGGCGAGGGATGAATGATGAAGTCTGAAGATGGCATGGAATTCATTTGAAGCTGGTCTGAGTCTAAGAGTCAGATCAGATAAGAAAAAGCGATATTTATGCATCGAAAAACATTCCTGCATTGGATCTTTATCGGGTTTTCCCTCAAAATCGCAACATGATGACATTCAAGCAGCTTGAGGCGATCTACTGGGTTGTTCGCCTCGGTGGTTTTTCACAGGCAGCCCAGAAACTCCACACCACGCAGTCGGCGGTTTCAAAGCGTGTGCAGGAACTAGAGGCGCTGTTCGACACCCCGTTGTTCGACCGGTCGCTGCGAACGGCCCGGCTGACCGAGAAGGGCGAGGAGATGTTCGCGGTGGCGCGCCGATTGCTGCAGGAGCGCGAAGTTGCCGTAGAGCAGTTCGTCCGTCCTGAAGTGATCGAGCGTCGATTGCGCATCGGGGTGACGGAAATAACCGCCATTACCTGGCTCCCGCGGCTGGTTGACCGGATCCAGTCGTGCTGGCCCAGAGTGGTGATCGAGCCCGAAGTCGAGACTAGCGTTGTGCTGCACGACAAACTGATCGCCGATGATCTCGATCTGGCCATCGTCCCGGACGTGTTCCAGGACGCGCGCACGGCCACTCAGCGGGTCGGCGTCGTGGAGCAGGTGTGGATGTGCAAGCCGGGTCTCGCCGATGATCGGCGACGCTACCGTTTGCAGGAACTCGCGAGTTTTCCGTTGGTGTTGCAGTCGGACAAATCTGGCACCGGCCTGTACATCAATCAGTGGCTAATGCAGTTCGGCGTGCGGTTGCCGGGGCGCCTCAGCAGCAGCAACATGCTCGCATTGCTGGGGATGGCCGTGTCCGGGCTGGGGCTGACGTATTTGCCTGCGCGATGCCTTCAGCCGATGGTGGATGCTGGAATGCTGCGGGCCTTGCGCGTCACACCGTCGCTGCCCGACACTCCTTACGTTGCCATGTTCAAACGCGAAGAACGCAGTACGATCCTGCGCTCGACGGTGCTGCTTGCCCAGGAGGTGTGTGACTTCTCCAGACTGTTCCAATCGAAGGGCTTGCCTGACGGGTCGGCGATCCGTCATGGCCACGTGGAATGATCCATTTAGGCCTGCATCGAGACGAAGCGTTGGTCAACACCCGCTTCTGATCAATGGCCGATGCCCACTTTGAAGATTGGCTCTCCCGCAAGCAGCCATCGCGACCGTGATTGCGGCAATCAGCATATGTCGGCTTACCGGCATTGAAATCGCGGGCCGCTAAGACCGCAATGGGTCGAAGGCTGCCAGCGGGTAGTTGAAAGCTGGGTGCTCCACCTCACAGACACACGCACCACAGCCCTCCGAAAGCCACCATGCGGCGGCTCGCAGAGAGCTGGTGTGTCAGGGCTGCCCGACTGATCAAGCCGCCTTGCGGTCCCCACGGCGCGCGGCGTGCTGGTTTTCCGGGCGGTTCAGTGCCAGGTTCTCGCGCAGGGTCTTCCCTTCGTATTCGGTGCGAAATAGCCCGCGGCGCTGAAGCTCGGGAATCACCAGGTCAACGAAATCGTCCAGGCTGCCCGGCAGCACCGGTGGCAGCACGTTGAAGCCGTCGGCCGCGCCGTTCTCGAACCACGACTGCAACTGATCCGCCACCTGCGCGGGTGTGCCGACAATCGTCCAGTGCCCGCGTGCCGTGGCAATCCACTGGTAGAGCTGGCGGATGCTGAATCCGTGTTTGCGCGCAATGTCGACCATCATCTGCTGGCGGCTGACCCAGCCCACGGTTTTCGGCAGCTCGGGGAACGGGCCGTCCAGCGGGTACTGCGACAAATCCGTGCCGCCGGAGAGTCCGGCCAGCAAGGCCAGGCCGGCCTGGGGGTGGATCAGGTCGTTGAGCTGCTGCAGCTTGGCTTGCGCTTCTTCTTGCGTGGCGGCAACGTAGACCGATACGCCCGGCATGATCTTGAGCTGGTCAGCCGTGCGGCCAAACTTGGGCAGACGGCCTTTCAGATTACGGTAGAAAGCCTGCGCGTCTTCCAGACTCTGCTGCGCTGTGAAGACCACCTCGGCGGTGCGTGCCGCCAGCTCAAGGCCGGGCTCGGACTGGCCGGCCTGCACGATCACCGGGTAGCCCTGCGGCGGGCGCGACACGTTGAGCGCGCCTTCGACCGAGAAGTGCTTGCCCTTGTGCTGTGGCGGGTGCAGCTTGGCCGGATCGAAGAACTGGCCACTGTCCTTGTCACGGATGAAGGCGTCGTCTTCCCAGCTATCCCAGAGCTCGGTCACGACATCGACAAACTCCTCGGCTCGGTCATACCGATCCGTTGCGATGGCCTGCTGCGCCCGGCCGAAGTTGCGCGCGGTGGCATCGTCGGTCGAGGTGACGACGTTCCAGCCGGAGCGACCGGCACTCAGATGATCCAGCGAGGCGAACTTGCGTGCCAGCAGGTAGGGGTCTTCGTAGGTGGTCGATGCGGTGGCGATGAAGCCTATGTTCTTCGTCACCGTGGACAGCGCCGAGAACAGTGTCACCGGTTCGAAGCCGGTGCTGCGGTCGCGCCGACCCGCGTCATCTCCGCCAAAATTCACCGACAGGCCGTCGGCCAGAAAGTACGCATCGAACAGGCCGCGTTCGGCGGTCTGTGCCAGGCGTTTGTAGTGTTCGAAATCGAACACGCTGCTCGCTGCGGCGTCGGGATGCCGCCAGGCCGCCACGTGTTGTCCGGCACCGGGTAGAAACGCGCCGAGCCTGAGTTTCTTGCTCATGATGATTGCCTTTCAGTGAGTGGGTCAGGGGCGGAGGTTCAGAGCTTGGCAATCGACACTTCGGTCGACTTGACCAGCGCCACTACTTCGGAGCCGATCTTCAGGTCCAAGTCTCTGACCGAGCGGGTGGTGATGACCGAGGTGACGATGCCCCACGGGGTTTCGACATCGATTTCGGAGACCACATCACCGGTGATGATTTCCTTGACTTTGCCGCGGAACTGGTTGCGTACGTTGATGGCTTGAATGGACATGGGTTTCTCCTTGAAAAGTCCGTTAAAAAAGTAAAGGTGATCAGACCGCCCAGCGCACACCGTGTGCGGGCACACCGGGCCAGCGGGGCTCAGCGTCGTCGTGATGCGGGAAGGATTCACGCTCGGGCGCGGCCGGCTTTTGCAGCACGCGGTCGAGAATGCGTTTTTCCAGCGCGGCAAAGGTCGCATCACCCTGTGAGCGCGGGCGTGGCAAGTTGATGACTTCATCCAGCGCAATGCCCCCGTCTTCGATCAGGATCACGCGGTCGGCCAGCGCCACCGCTTCCTGCACGTCGTGGGTCACCAGCAGGGCGGTGAAGCCGCTGGCGCGCCACAGGTCTTCGATCAAGCGGTGCATCTCGATGCGCGTCAGGGCATCGAGCGCGCCCAGTGGTTCGTCGAGCAGCAGCAGGCGCGGGTTGTGCACCAGGGCGCGGGCCAGCGAGACACGCTGGCGCTGGCCACCCGACAAGCGCGCCGGCCAGTCATCGGCACGGTCGGCCAGGCCGACCTGCTCCAGCACCTTGAGCGCATCACCACGCCGCTCTTTGGGCAAGCCCAGCGCCACGTTGTCGATGACGCGTTTCCACGGCAGCAGGCGCGCGTCCTGAAACATGATTCGGGTGTCATCTGAGAGGCCGTTGAGCGGCTGGTCGTTGATGCGGATGTGGCCCGCGCTGGCGGTCTCCAGTCCGGCCACCAGCCGCAACAGCGTGCTCTTGCCGCAACCGCTGCGCCCGACGATGGCGACGAACTGGCCCGGCTCCACGCGCAGTTGCGTGTTGCGCAGCACCTCGCGCGCGCCAAAGCGTTTGCTCAAACCTTGCAGCAGCAGCGGCTCGCCGCGGCGCTCTGAAAGTACCGAATTAGTAGTCATATTGGCCTCTAGCCCCCGTTGAATATGCGCAAGCAGCTATTGAATTAGGAGTAAATGGATGGATGGATTGCCTGAATGGATTGCCGCGCTTCGCTCGCAATGACGGTAGCGGGGCAGTCGCAATGACGGCGGCGGGGTAATCGCGGTGACGACAAGGCACCGGCTCGGCGCTCACGGCGTCTGATAGCCCGGATGCCAGCGCAGCCAGTAGCGCTCCAGGCTCTTGGCGAACACGTCGGCCAGCTTGCCTAAAGCTGCGTAGAGCAGAATGCCGACCAGCACGATGTCGGTCTGCAAAAATTCTCTGGCGTTCATGGTCAGGTAGCCGATGCCGGCCTGCGCCGAGATGGTTTCGGCCACGATCAGGATCACCCACATCAGCCCGAGCGAAAAGCGCAAGCCCACCAGAATGCTCGACAGCGCGCCCGGCAACACGATCTGGGTGTAAAGCTGCCAGCGCTTCAAGCCATAGGTGCGGCCCATCTCGATCAGGCCGGGGTCGACCCCGCGAATGCCGTGAAAGGTGTTCAGGTAGATCGGGAAAAACACCGACACCGCGATCAGGAACAGCTTGGCGCTCTCGTCAATGCCGAACCATAGAATCACCAGCGGAATCAGCGCCAGCGCCGGGATGTTGCGCACCATCTGGATGGTCGAATCCAGCAGCGTCTCGGCGATGCGCGACGAGCCGGTCAGCAGGCCCAGCAGCAGCCCCAGGCCCCCACCCACCGCCAGCCCCGACAAGGCGCGCCCGGCACTCACCTGCACATGGGTCCAGAGTTCGCCCGAGGCGGTGAGCGTCCAGAACGCTGTGACCACCTCCAGCGGCGCGGGCAGCACCCGGGTCGATAACCAGCCCAGGCTGGAGAGGATTTGCCACAGCGCAATCAGCGTCACCGGCACCAGCCAGGGCAGCAGGCGCTGCCAGACGGCGCGCAAGGTGGCAGTCACTTTGTGCCAGGGGAAAGGCCTGGTCGCCGATGTCGGGCCAGCCCAGGGCTGCTCGGGGTGCAGGCCCACGGCGCTCAGCGGCAGTTCGGTTTGCGGGATGGTCATGGGGTCTCCGTGTGCAGAAATCAGCCCAGGTCAACCGGCGCGGCGTGCAGCAGGTTGAGTTTTTTCGGAATCAGCTTGAGTTCAAAGAAGGTGTCGGCAATTTGCTGTTGCTCGGCCAGGATTTCGCGGGTGACCGGGGCGGTGCCGTAGGCGGCGCGGCTCAGGTAGAGGTCGGTGATGCCCACGTCCAGGCCCAGCACCTGCGACAGTTCTTTGGAGGCGGCCGGCTTGTTCCTGGAGGCCCAGGTGTCGATGTCGTTGATCTGGCGAATGGCGATCTTCAGCACGTCGGTGTTTTTGGTCGCGAAGTCGCGCGACGTAAAGTAGTAGCCGCGGTTGTTCACGACACCTTTGGCATCGGCCAGGATTTGTGCGTCCAGGGTCTTTTGTGCGGCGGCCAGGAACGGGTCCCAGATGATCCAGGCATCGACCGCGCCTTTTTGAAAGGCCGCGCGCGCATCCGGCGGGGGCAGGAAGATGGACTGCACGTCGCCGTATTTCAGGCCATGTTTTTCCAGCAGCTTGACCAGAAAGTACTGCACGTTCGAGCCCTTGTTGAAGGCCACTTTCTTGCCCTTGAGGTCGGCCACGGTCTTGATGGCCGAGCCCTTGGGCACGAGGATGGCTTCAAGCTGCGGACGCGGCACGGTGGCGCCGGCATAGACCAGTGGCGCACCAGCGGCCTGGGCAAAAATGGGCGGTGCTTCGCCCACGTCGCCGAAGTCGATGGCGCCGACATTCAGCGCTTCGAGCTGTATCGGGCCGGCGTTGAATTCGGTCCAGGTGATGGCCGTGCCCAATGGCGCCAGGCGTTTTTCCAGCGTGCCGCGCGCTTTCAGGATCGACAGCCAGCCTTTTTGGTAGCCGATGCGCAGTGTGCGGGCCGGCTTCTGCGCCAGGGCGGGGCCGGCGCTGCCCAGCGCTGTGCTGGCGACAGCGGCGGCAAGAATCTGGCGGCGGTTGAAGGTGCTCGGGTGTGTCATGCGAGTGTCTTTCTGGTAAGCGCAGGCAAGGCTTGTCCCTTGCCGCAAGCGCGGATTGAAAAAAGGAAAACGGGAAAAAGAAAACCTGCCCGATGCTCAGGCGGGCACGGAAGCGGGCCTAGACGCTACATCGCACTTGCGAGAAATTCACCGGCGCAAAACGGCCGGCCGGCGCCAGCACCGGGCGCAGTGTCTCGGTG
Source organism: uncultured beta proteobacterium (assembly GCA_963810395.1). GTDB lineage: Bacteria > Pseudomonadota > Gammaproteobacteria > Burkholderiales > Burkholderiaceae_C > Rhodoferax. The sequence continues at coordinate 1,472,451 of CAWENC010000001.1, forward strand.
ATCAGCGTGTTCACGGCGTCGTCCAGCCGGGCACCGATGGCAGCGTCGATCAGGTAGCTGCCTTCGGGCGTCAGCGGCACCTGCGCGTCGGTGGCGTAGATGCTAGAGAGAATGTGCCTGGCCCCGAGCGATTGCAGCACCGGGCGCAAGGCGTAGTCGAGCGCCAGCATGTGATTCGGGCTTCCGCCGGTGGCCAGCGGCAACACGGTCTTGCCCTGCAGCGCGGTTTGCGGCAGCAGGTCCAGGAACACCTTGAGCACGCCGCTGTAGGCCGCCTTGTAAACCGGCGTTGCCACCACCACCACATCCGCATTCGCGACCCGGCCAATGGCGTGGCTGATGCTGCGGTGGCCGAAGTCGGCCAGGATCAGCGCCTGCGGCGACAGGTCGCGGATCTGCAGCCGCTCGACGTGTGCGCCCCGGGCGTGCAGGCGCTGCTGCACGCCGTCCAGCAAGGCGGCGGAGCGCGACTTTTCGGACGGGCTACCGGCAATCAGTAGAACTGTCATTTTTGGTTTTCCCTGGATTCGAATGTGTGACAGCGTTGGGCTTATTTCTTGAGGTAGATCTGGTCGAAGAAGCCACCGTCGGCAAAGTGCTCTTTGGCGGCTTTGGTCCAGCCTCCGAAAGCCTCATCGATGGTGAACAGCTTGATCTTCGGCAGCTGCTTCACGTACTTGGCCTGGAATTTTTCTGAAATCGGGCGGTAGAAATTCTTGCCGGCGATGTCCTGCCCTTCATCGGTGTACAGGTACTCCAGATAGGCGGTGGCCACGGCGCGCGTGCCTTTGCGGTCCACGTTCTTGTCCACCACGGTCACTGGCGGCTCGGCCAGAATGCTGATCGATGGGTAAATGATGTCCACTTTGCTGCCGAATTCATGTTCCAGCAAGTGGGCTTCGTTTTCCCAGGAGATGAACACGTCGCCCTGGTTGCGTTGCGCAAAGGTGATGGACGAACCGCGCGCGCCGGAGTCAAGCACCGGCACGTTCTTGTAGAGCGCCTGAACGAAGTCCCTGGCTTTTGCGTCGCTGCCGAGCTTGCGCTTGGCAAATTCCCAGGCCGCGAGGTAGTTCCAGCGCGCGCCGCCCGAGGTCTTCGGATTGGGCGTGATGACGCTGATGCCGGGCTTGATCAGATCGTCCCAGTCCTTGATGCCTTTGGGGTTGCCCTGGCGCACCACCAGCACGATGGTCGAGGTATAGGGTGCCGAGTTGTGCGGCAGGCGTTTTTGCCAGTCGGGGGGAATCCAGCCGCCGTTCTTGACCAGGGCGTCGACGTCGCCGGCCAGTGCCAGTGTGACCACATCGGCGTCGAGGCCGTCGATCACCGAGCGCGCCTGCTTGCCGGAGCCGCCATGCGATTGCTTGATGCTCACGTCCTGGCCGGTTTTGGCTTTCCAGTGTTTGGCAAAGGCGGCGTTGAACTCGGCATAGAGTTCACGCGTTGGGTCGTAGGAGACGTTGAGCAGCGTTAGCGCTTGCTGGGCGCTGGCGCCCAGGGCAGCAGCGGCCAGAAGAGCGGCGAGTGAAAAATTGAAGATGCGTCGTTTTGTCGTCATGGTCGAGTTCCGAAATTGATTGCCCAATTGCAATGAACTGAATTCTGAAAGATAGCGATCAAAACTGGAACTACTGATTTTTTTGTTTTAAATAACCAAATCATCTATGGCACCAAATCATGGCGCATAAAAAAACCCACCGGAGCCTTCGGCTCGGGTGGGCAACTTCCTGGAGAGAATTTGTTTGGGAAAGGATGGCTGCGGCAACTGGAGGCGCCGCAGCCTCCCCTCTGTTTAACTGCTGTAGGCGGTTTCGCCGTGTGACGTGATGTCGAGGCCTTCGCGCTCGTCCTCTTCGCTGACGCGCAGACCGATGGTCAGGTCAACGATCTTGTAGGCAATGAAGGAGACCACGCCGGACCAGACAATGGTTGTCAGCACCGCCTTGGCCTGAATCCAGACCTGATCCATCACCGGCACGGAGGACACCGCTGCCGTGACCCAGTCGCCGACGAGGCCCGGGCCGCCGAGCGCCTGGCTGTTGAAGACGCCGGTCAGCAGGGCACCGACGATACCGCCGACACCGTGCACGCCGAACACGTCGAGCGAGTCGTCCGCGCCGAGCATCTTCTTCAGGCCGTTGACACCCCAGAGGCAGGCGAAACCAGCCACGAAGCCGATCACGATGGCGCCCATCAGGCCGACGTTGCCGCAGGCCGGGGTGATCGCCACCAGACCGGCCACCGCGCCGGATGCGGCGCCCAGCATCGAGGCCTTGCCGCGCATCAGGGATTCACCGACACACCAGGCCAGCACAGCAGCTGCCGTCGCCGAGAAGGTGTTCATGAAGGCAAGCACAGCAGTGCCGTTGGCTTCCAGTGCCGAGCCGGCGTTGAAGCCGAACCAGCCGACCCACAGCAGTGCTGCACCGACCATCGTCAGCGTCAGGCTGTGCGGGGCCATCGAATCCTTGCCGTAGCCGGTGCGTTTGCCGATCACGAAGGCGCCGACCAGGCCCGCCACGGCGGCGTTGATGTGCACCACGGTACCGCCGGCGAAGTCGAGTGCGCCCCACTGCCAGATCATGCCGGCCTTGGCATTCATCGCGTCAACCACGGCCTTGCTGGTATAGGCGTCCGGGCCCATCCAGAACCACACCATGTGGGCGATCGGGGTATAGCTGAAGGTGAACCACAGCGCCATGAACATCAGCATCGCCGAGAACTTGATGCGCTCGGCGAAAGCGCCGATGATCAGGCAGCAGGTGATGGCGGCGAAGGTTGCCTGGAACGCCATGAACAGCAGTTCAGGAATCACTACGCCTTTGCTGAAGGTGGCGGCATTGGCAAACTCACCCTTCATCGGATCGAACAAACCTTTCATGAAGAGCCGGTCGAAGCCGCCAATGAACTGGTTGCCCTCGGTAAACGCGAGGCTGTAGCCGTACAGGCACCACAGCACGACGATCATCGAGAAGGTGACGAACACCTGCATCAGCACCGACAGCATGTTCTTGCTGCGCACCAGGCCGCCATAGAACAGGGCCAGGCCCGGGATGGACATCATGATGACAAAGGCGGTGGCGACGATCATCCAGGCCACGTCGCCCTTGTTCGGCACCGGTGCCGGTGCCGCTGCAGCGGATGCCGCCGCCGCCGGAGCCGCGGCAGTGGCGACTGCAGCAGACGCTGCCGCTGCGGCCGGGGCCGCGGCTTCCGCTGGCTTGGCCTCAGCCGGGGCGGACGCCGCAGGGGCTGCGGCCGGGGTCTGTGCCATCGCAGCCGTGCCACCGGCCAGCAGTGTCAAGCCCAGAGTCAGGGAAATAAATAGCTTTTTCATAGGGCCTCCACGCCGGTTTCGCCGGTACGAATACGGATAACTTGCTCGACGTCGTAGACAAAGATCTTGCCGTCACCGATCTTGCCGGTGCGGGCTGCGCCTTCGATCGCCTCGATGACGCGATCCACCAATTCGTCAGAAATGGCGGCTTCGATCTTGACCTTGGGCAGAAAATCGACCACGTATTCGGCGCCCCGATAGAGCTCGGTGTGGCCTTTTTGACGACCAAAGCCTTTGACTTCGGTCACCGTGATGCCCTGCACGCCGATGGTTGACAGTGCTTCGCGCACTTCATCGAGCTTGAAGGGTTTAATGATGGCAGTGATGAGTTTCATGAGTTCTCCTCTTGAGTGGTGATCAGAAGCTGTATTTCACACCGATTTGCAACGCGCTGTCACCCAGAAATTTGCCGTTCAGGTCGGTGTAAAAAGGCTTCTCCGCATTGGTGCCGATGGCTGCCACGCTGGCTGTCAGACCGTTGCCAAAGTCTTTCGCCAGCGTCAGTGAATAGTCGGTGTAGTCGCCCGCGTTATTGGCCACATTGGGGATCGTCTGCCGGCCCAGGTGCGGCGTCAGCGTGAAACCGTTGCCGAGGTCAAAGTTGGCCGCCACTTCAAAATACTGGCTGCCGGCGCTGCTGCTGTTGGCGATGAAGTTGCTCACCGAGCGGCTGTACTTGGCGGTGACGATGCTGTAGGTCAGGGCGCCGTAGATTTCGGTGGTGTTGGCGTTCACGAAGCCCGCAACGTTGCCTGCGGTGTTGCCCGGGTACTGATAGCTGATCAGGCCGACATCGAACGTGAAGTCCTTGCTGATCTCGCCCTTGTAGCCGCCATACAGATCCACTTCAAGCGAGCCGTCGGTGGCGCCGACATAGTCCTTGATCCACTTGATATTGGAACCCCAGACGCCGAGGTACAAACCGCTCTTGTGCGCAAAGTCGACGCCCCCTTGCAGCGCCGGGTTGGTCGAAGTTTGCGCGATGCCGCGAAAGCGATAGTCGCTGACCGCGCCAACGTTGTATGACAGCGTGTAATCGGGCTCGGGCGCCTTGGTTTGGGCCATGGCTGCCGCGCTGGCCAGCATGGTGCTCAGAAGGACGGCGGATCTTGCTTTCAGCTTCATGAAATACTCCAGAGTGGTAAAGGGATGTAAGCCATAAGCACGGACCATGCCAGAGCTGTTATCAGGTGCCGCTACGCCTGTGTGCACCGATTCGAAAGGCTTGCGTTAAGATATCTGTATAAAAATACAGTTCGCACCGCGCTGGTGCGGGCAAGCTTGGTGCGGAATTTTTCGCGCACCCTTTTAGCGAGGAATCCTGATGAGTCTGTCTTCGGTTCAAAGCCGGGCCCTGCTGGGCCTGGACGCGGCGGCGGTCACCGTGGAGGTGCATCTGGCCAATGGCCTGCCGAGCTTCACGCTGGTGGGTTTGGCCGACGTGGAGGTCAAGGAGGCACGCGAACGGGTGCGCAGCGCGATTCAAAATTCGGGGCTGGAGTTTCCGCACAACAAGCGCATCACGGTCAATCTGGCCCCCGCTGATTTGCCCAAGGATTCCGGTCGCTTTGACCTCCCGATAGCGCTGGGCATTCTGGCTGCCAGCGGGCAGATCGACGCAGCCCGGCTGGCGGGCCATGAGTTTGCCGGGGAATTGTCGCTGTCGGGTGAACTGCGGCCGGTGCGCGGCGCGCTGGCCATGAGCCTGGCCCTGCACGCGAGCCGGGTGGTGACGCAATTGGTGCTGCCGCCCGACAGTGCGGAAGAGGCGGCCCTGGTGCCCGACTCACAGGTCTACCGGGCGCGGCACCTGCTCGACGTGGTGCAGCATTTCTTGCCGCAAGCGCCGGATGCGCCAGCGCCGGAGCCCGGTCCGGGGTGGTTGCGTGTGATTTCAAAACCGCAGAACCAGGACGTGCATTACCCGGATCTGGCGGATGTCAAAGGCCAGCTCGGCGCCAAACGGGCGCTGGAGATTGCCGCAGCCGGTGGTCACAGCCTGTTGCTGATGGGGCCGCCGGGTTCCGGCAAATCGATGCTGGCGCTACGTTTTGCCGGCCTGCTGCCACCGATGTCGACCGATGAAGCCCTGCAAAGTGCCGCCGTGGCCAGTTTGGGCGGTCGCTTTTCGCTGGAGCGCTGGGCGCAGCGGCCGACCTGCAGTCCGCACCACACCGCCAGCGCCGTGGCGCTGGTGGGGGGCGGCTCACCGCCGCGGCCCGGCGAAATTTCGCTGGCGCATCACGGCGTTTTGTATCTGGACGAAATGCCCGAATTTCCGCGCGCCGCGCTCGAAGCCTTGCGCGAGCCGCTGGAGTCGGGGCTGATCACGATTTCACGCGCCGCGCGGCGCGCCGAGTTCCCGGCGCGCTTTCAGTTGATCGGGGCCATGAACCCCTGCCCTTGCGGTTATCTGGGTTCGGCACAAAAAGCCTGCCGCTGCACGCCGGATCAGGTGGCGCGCTACCAGAGCAAGCTCAGCGGCCCGTTGATTGACCGCATCGACCTGCATGTGGACGTGCCCGCCGTGTTGCCGGCTGATCTGATGCAAGCCGCGCCGGGCGAATCCAGCGCCGCCATTCGGGCGCGCTGCACCGCCGCCCGCGAACGCGCCCTCTCGCGCCAGGGCAAGTCGAACCATGGCCTGCAAGGCCGGGAAATCGATGCGCACATCCTGCTTGACGAGGCCGCCGCCAAGTTTCTCAACATTGCCGCCGCGCGCCTGGGCTGGTCCGCCCGCAGCACGCACCGTGCCCTCAAAGTGGCTCGCACGATTGCCGATCTGGCTGGTGCGCGCAGCACCCAGGTGACGCATGTGGCCGAGGCGATGCAATACCGGCGTTCCCTGCGCGCAGCCTGAAGTCGCCGCAAAGGCGAGCTCCGGGGGCTCGCGCCTTCACCCCAATTGCTACAAATTCAATAGCTGCCTGCGCATGATTGACGGGGCTTTGAATCCAATTTGGCATATAACTTTGGCATAATTCCCAATATGCAACACTTGGTTCAGCACGACCGTCGCCTGGTGGGTTACCTGTCGCTGGCGCAACTGATCAGCTGGGGCAGCATTTTTTACACCTTTGCGCTGCTGATGGCGCCGGTGGAGCGTGATCTGGGTCTGAGTCGGGTTCAGTCCTCGCTGGCATTCAGCATCGCCTTGCTGGTCGAGGGTTTGCTGGCCTATCCGGTGGGCCGCTGGATTGACCGCGGCCATGAACGCGTCGTCATGACAGGTGGCTCGCTGCTGGCAGCGCTTTGTCTGGCGCTGCACGGCGCGGTGACCGGTGTCATCGGCTTCTACCTGGTGTGGGCCGGACTCGGTGCCGCCATGGCCGCGACTTTGTACGCGCCTGGTTTTGCCGTGCTGACACGCCGCTTCCCGAATGACTTTCGTCGCGCCATCATCACCATGACTTTTTTGGGTGGACTGGCCAGCACGGTGTTCATTCCGCTGACCGCGTGGCTGATCGCCAACTGGGGCTGGCGGCAGGCGTTCATCGCTCTGGCCGGGATGCATCTGCTGGTCTGTGCGCCGCTGCACGCCTTGACGCTGCGAAATGCGCCGCGCCCGCAAGCCGCTGCACGGCATCAAGTCGCAGCGAGCGGCGCGTCGCAATTTTTATCGAGTGCGCCGTTCTTGCTGATCGGGGTATTTGTCATCCCGATGATGGCGGTGACCGTGGCCTTGCCGGCGCACATGGTGAGCCTGCTGCGTGAAAGCGGACTGCGCGAGGCCTGGGTGATTGCCATTCCGGCGACGATTGGCGTGATTCAGGTTCTGGGGCGGTTGTTGCTCTACCTGTTCGAGCAGTACTTCGATCTGCATCTGGCCAACCGGCTGATTCCGTGCCTGATCCCACTGGGCTTGATCGCCCTGCTGGCAGCACCGCTGCTGCGGCAGCAGCAAGTCTGGGCGGTGCTGCTGTTTGTGTTGCTGTACGGCATGGGCAACGGCATGCTGACCATCGTCCGCGGCACGGCCATTGCGCAGTACGTGAACCGCGACCATGTCGCCACGCTCAACGGCGCATTGGGCCTGCCGCTGGCATTGTCACGTGCCGGTGCGCCGCTGATGCTGGGCTGGTTGTGGTCGGCGCAGTCAGGCTACGCGCACGGGCTGTGGCTGTTGCTCATTCTGAGTCTGATCGGTATCTCCGCACTGATGCTGGCCCAGAGTATTTCCCTGGCGCGCAAGCGCGCGGGCGATCATTGACCTTTCCCGAGGTGATGACATGCCAAATTTCGTTCAACATAGTCGGGGGGATCAGGCTGGCGGGGTACTCAGCTTCGCGGCTGTCCCCCGCCCTGCGGGCTCCTCCTTGATGCCGCTACGCTGAGCACCCCGCCAGCCTGATCTTCAAGCGAGGTTGGTGTTCGATTTACGCACGACACAGGCACTCGCCGCCGAGGGCGGCGCAGTGGGTGGCGCAGCGTGGACTTGGGGTTTTGCCAAATCAAGGAGGAGCCGCAGGCGGGGGACATTCGCGGAGCTATCCACTGCGGCGCCCTCGACCCACGAACGCCCGGACCTCAATCAGCAGCCCCTGGCTGATGGCTACAAATTCGGTGCCAGCAAGCGCTGCAGCGCCTTCTCGTTCATCTGCCGGCGCGCCGCCAGGTCTTTCAGCTGATCCTCCCCGATCTTGCCGACACTGAAATAGGTGCTGTCGGGGTGGCCGATGTAAAAACCGCTGACGCTGGCCGCCGGTGTCATGGCCAGGCTCTCGGTCACGCCCATGCCGATGTCTTCGCATTGCAGCAGTTCAAACAGTTCCTTCTTCACGCTGTGGTCCGGGCAGGCCGGGTAACCCGGTGCCGGGCGAATGCCCTGGTATTTCTCGGCAATCAGTTCTTCGGCGCTCAGCGCCTCCTGCGGCGCATAGCCCCACAGGTCGGTGCGCACGCGCTGGTGCAGGCACTCGGCAAAGGCTTCAGCCAGCCGGTCGGCCAGGGACTTGAGCATGATGGCCGAGTAGTCATCGTGGTCGTCTTCGAAGTATTTCTCTTTTTTGTCGACGCCAATGCCGGCGGTGACGGCGAAGACCCCTGCGTAGTCGGGCGCGACGCCCTTTGGGGCGACAAAATCGGCCAGGCAGCGGCTGGGGCGCATCACGCCATCGATGACCTGTTTCTCGGTTTGCTGGCGCAAGCCGTACCAGGTCAGCGCCACCTGCGAGCGGCTTTCATCGGTGTAAAACTCGATGTCGTCGTCATTCACCGAGTTGGCCGGATACAGGCCGATGACGGCGTTGGCAGTCAGCCAGCGGCCCTCGATCAGGCGCTTGAGCATGCGCTGCCCGTCCGCATAGACGCGCACCGCCTCGGTGCCGACGACCTCGTCCTTCAGAATCGCCGGAAACGGCCCGGCCAGATCCCAGGTCTGGAAGAACGGACCCCAGTCGATGAAGCGGGCCAGTTCGCTCAGGTCAAAGTTCCTGAAGATGCGACGGCCCAGAAACTTCGGCCGGATGGGCGTGTAATGGCTCCAGTCAATCGGTGTCTTGTTGGCGCGTGCTTTCGATAGCGGCCACATCGGCGTCTGCTTCTTGTTCGCGTGCTGCTGGCGCACCCGCTCGTAATCGGTCTTGAGCTCAGCGATGTAGTCGGCGGCCTGATCCGACAGCAGACCCTGCGCCGCGCCCACGCTACGCGAGGCGTCGGGCACATAGACCACCGGGCCGTCGTAGTGCGGCGCAATCTTGACGGCGGTATGCACGCGCGAGGTGGTCGCGCCGCCGATCATGAGTGGAATCTTGCGCAGGCGGAAATGATCGTCCTTCTGCATCTCGCCGGCCACGTATTGCATCTCTTCCAGGCTCGGCGTGATCAGGCCGGACAGGCCCACGATGTCGGCGCCTTCGACTTTGGCACGCGCCAGAATCTCGTGGCAAGGCACCATGACGCCCATGTTGATGACGTCGAAGTTGTTGCACTGGAGCACCACGGTGACGATGTTCTTGCCGATATCGTGCACGTCGCCCTTGACGGTGGCGATGATGATCTTGCCCTTGGTGCGCACATCGCGGCCGGCCGCCTCGTCGAGCCGCTTTTCTTCCTCGATGTACGGAATCAGGTGCGCCACCGCCTGCTTCATCACGCGCGCGCTCTTGACCACCTGCGGCAGGAACATCTTGCCCTGGCCAAACAGGTCGCCGACGATGTTCATGCCGGCCATCAGTGGGCCTTCGATCACGTGAAGCGGGCGCCCGCCTTTGGCCAGCACGTTTTGATAGGCCTCTTCGGTATCCGCCACGATGAAGTCGGTGACGCCGTGCACCATGGCGTGGCTCAGACGCTGCTCCACCGTGGCCGGGTGCTCGACCGTGCCGCGCCACTCCAGTCTTTTACCCTCGTCCTTGGCCGCGCCCTTGGCGTTCTCGGCAATCTCGACCAGGCGCTCACCCGCGTCGGGGCGGCGGTTCAGCACCACGTCTTCGACCCGCTCACGCAGTTCGGGCTCCAGGTCGTCATAGACGCCGACCATGCCGGCGTTGACGATGCCCATGTCCATGCCGGCCTGAATCGCATGGTACAGAAACACGGTGTGGATCGCCTCGCGCACCGGGTCGTTGCCGCGGAAACTGAAAGAGACGTTCGACACGCCGCCCGACACCTTGGCGCCCGGAAGGTGTTGCTTGATCCAGCGCGTGGCGTTGATAAAGTCCACGGCGTAGTTGTTGTGCTCTTCAATGCCGGTGGCGATGGCGAAGATGTTGGGGTCGAAGATGATGTCTTCCGGCGGGAAGTCGACCTCGTCGACCAGGATGCGGTAGGCGCGTTCGCAGATCCCGATCTTGCGCTCGTAGGTGTCGGCCTGACCCTGTTCGTCAAAGGCCATCACCACCGTCGCCGCACCATAACGCCGCAACAGTCTGGCCTGGCGTTTGAACTCGTCCACCCCTTCTTTCATACTGATCGAATTGACGACCGGTTTGCCCTGCACGCAGCGCAGCCCGGCCTCGATCACGCTCCACTTGCTGGAGTCGATCATGACCGGCACGCGCGAAATGTCGGGCTCGCTGGCAATCAGGTTCAGGAAGCGCACCATGGCGGCCTGACTATCCAGCATCGCCTCGTCCATGTTGATATCGATGATCTGCGCGCCGTTTTCCACCTGCTGCCGCGCCACCGCCAGCGCCTGCTCGAACTCGCCGTTCAGGATCATGCGGGCGAAGACTTTGGAGCCGGTCACGTTGGTGCGCTCGCCGATGTTGACAAACGTGGCGCTGGGGGAAAGACCTTCAGCGCTGTCCCCAACTGAATAAACGCCAATGTTCACCGGCTCCAGACCGGCTAATTTCATGGGGGGAATAACGATATCGGACATGTGACTCACCTGTGGGTAGCTTTAAGCAGGTGAGCGTCGTTGGGGGCATCCAAGCCTGACGGGTCACCGTGACCCGCTGCAACGCTCCTTGGATGGGGGTGATTTTAAGGGGGAACCCGGTTTAGCGGCTCATGGGGCATTGGGAAGCATAGCCTTTTTCAGACTGGGTTGCGTGTCGTTGCTGCCTTGGCCAATACCTGCCACTTTGCAGGGGACCTGGTCAACTGCGGTCAGACCTTTTTGGCCCAGGCACTGCACCAGCCTTTGGCCGCCACGTTCTTGCCTTGAAAAACCGGGCAGCCCCCCGCTGAATCACCAGCCTTGCCCAAGTACAGGGCACACCCGCTGCACTGGCTGCCGGCGATGTAGGCCTTGAACTTGACCTTGTCGACCCGGACGGCGTCATCCACGTAGCCGAGCGCAATGGCTTGAGCATCCTTCTCGCCGACCAGCGCGGCGACGCCAGTCACCGGCGCGGTCGCAGCGTAGGCGGACTCGATGACTGCAGAGCAGGCGGCCAAAAGCGCGACGCCGGCCGTAGGCGCGATTTCAATGAAGCGGCGACGCGTGGTGGTGATGTTCATCTCTGTTTCCTTCGTTCGATTTTCGTTGACGCATGGTAGGTCCGACAACAGCTGCTCATCTGTGCGTTCACGCACATTCGGAGCACGGGAATCTGAGCGTCGCTGTCGAATGGCCCTCAGACCTCGGTCGCGCTGCGACGATTGGACCGGTGCCCTTGCCGGTCGATGTCTACGTGTGCAAGCGTACAGATAAATTCTTGATAGTTCCCTAAGCTCAACGGCGAGTCATCAAATGGCTCGAATTCACAGTAATCCGTTCAAATTCTTTCAAGGAGAAACAGTCATGAACAACGACCAGGTCAAGGGCACTTTCAAAGACATCGCCGGCAAAACGCAAGAGCAAGCCGGGAAGTTGGTTGGAAACAAGGAACAGCAAGCGAAGGGTTTGCTGAAACAGGCCGAAGGCAAAGCGGAAAAGAGGTTTGGGGACGTCAAAGAAATCGTCAAGGACGCCGCCCATCAGCCCTAAAAAGCTAGCCCTGAACAATGGGTGCATCGGCATTAACGGTTGGCGTCGCATGGATGCTGTTCGTTAGTGCCGGTCGTGCCGGGTTCCGCATCAAAGCTTGTTTTCGAGCTACTGCCTCCGTCGGGCCTCCGCCCCACAACGCAATGCCGCATCAATTGCATCCATAAGTTCGTCGAGCTTGTACGGTTTGGTCAAATGCCTATAGCACCCGGCTCTGAGTCCCGCCTCGACCTGCTGTGGATAGGCACTCGAAGAAAGCGCAATGACCGGAATATGGCTGGTCAACGGGTTTTCGCGCAGCATTTGCAAGAAATCGAGACCAGGGAGATCAGGCAAGTCGGTATCCATTAGCACTACGTCTGGCTGATGCGATCCAGCGATTTCGACGCCCTGATGGCCCGTCAGGGCGGTTATCAATTGCAAATCACTGCGACGTCCAATCAAGGACGCAATCAAGAGCGCGTTGGCCGAATCGCTCTCAACATTGAGCACAGTGCGTTGGGACGTTTGCACCGCCTGCAACTTCGAGCGCTGACTATTGTTTGAGTCGTGCATCAGTCGTCAAAAGTCATTTGGGCAAAGAGCCTGAGCCGACCTTGCCCCCCGAAAAACGCATGCCACATCTGACTCCCTCCCTTGCAAGCAAAATATTGTTGCCATCGATGAGACTTCAACCAGAATGTCTGCAAATTGAGAAAACACAAAGAAGAACAGTCCGGGGCAAAAAGACCTGGGATTCAAGCCGAGCCGAGTGCGCCGACGCTCTGCCGCCTCGCAGCGCCCAGTGTGCGGTTCCGAACGGACGGACAAACGCATTGAAATCATAGTGGGGCCTCTGTAACCAAAGGCAACCATGAATATTCAAGACACGCTGGCCCAAATATTCCCAAGCGGTGTTGTCAGTGGCTGTCGCCCTGACAAAGGTGGTTCGTTCGAGGTTCTCGAACTGCCCCAAGGCACGGTTCCGCAAAACTGCAAGGTGCTGGCCAGCTGCCGGGCCAAGCTCGCTCGCGGACGCGCGCGCCGGGAGTGCTACCTGGTCAAGACAGCAGACTTCGTGATTTTCTTTCGCGTCTGCCCTGCCTGGCCAGCCCGCGACCCCAATGATCTGGTTCTTGGCTTCGGATACGCGCCGGTCGGCGCCGCCAGGTCCCGTGCGCTTCAAGCACATGCACGCAAGAGCATTGACGACCTTCGCAAATCCGCGCAAGCGGCTTCAAGAAACAAAATTCACTGAATGCGATTCTTCAGGCCCCGATCACCAGGCCAGACACGTCAACACTCTTTACACCCTTCACCTTCTCGGCAATCATCTTCACCAGGTCAATGGCATCCTGGCTGGGCAATTTCCCCTTGAGTGAAACCACACCGTGCCTGGTTTTTACACTCACCTTGAATGCCTTGGAGACGCTGTTTCCGAGGATTTCCGCCTTCACTTTGGTTGTGATCCAGCTATCGGACACGGCTCGTTCTGCCTTGCTGGCGGCGTTGGAAGGTGCGATGGCGGTGTTGCTGGAAGCAGCTTGCGACACGTTCACGCCGAGAAGAAGCGCGGAGACGAAGAGTGTGGTCCCAAGGGAGGTTGCGTGGCGCGAGATTTTTCCGGGATTTTGGCTGGTAGTCATGGGTAGCTCTCAAGTCTGGGTTTAAACATGGTGAAAACCTGGCAGAGCGCAACTCTGTCATGCACCATGCGGCTTGCAGCGTGCCACAGCCTGTGACGGGCTGTCCGTGCGGCAGCACACAAAAGGTTCTGTCGAGTTGCCGGCTGCTGCCCAGCGAAAGACTGGTCTAGCGGCGGTAGCGGCTCAGCTTGTCGGCAATTTCTGCAACACCCATACGCCTGCCGGAGGTGCATTGCGCCACACCGAGCAGGTCTTGTGCCAGCGAAAATCCGCTGATGCGTCAAAGGGCGCGCGCGGCTGGTAGGTGAACTGCACCAGCCTCGAACCGGGGACTCTGCGCAGAAACCGCTCGATGCTGTCCACCGTGACCTCGCGCATCTCCTGCGGAAGTGAGCGAAACGGGAGACTGGACACCACTGCCGCCGGGTTTGGGTACACGAGGCCGTCCAGGATCTCGTGGGCGAGGCCTTGTCGCACGTCCAGCCCGGAAAAATCATTCCTGAGCTGTTGGGCCAGACCTGAGCGCATTTCGACGGCTACAAGTGAGGCGTCGGGCAGCCGACGCCGTATCTCTTTCGTGACTGGACCTGTGCCGGCACCCAGTTCCACGACATGGCGCACCTCGCCCGTGGCTCGAACCATCGCAGAGGCCAAGTAACGGGACGAGGGCGCGACTGCACCGGTCAGGGCAGGTGTTCTCAGCAGGTTCAGTAAGTGCACAGACATGAGTAAAGTATGCTCCGACCCGGTCGAAGTCTACGTGCGCAAGCGCACAGAAGAATTCTTGACAATTCCTTAATCTTAATCTCGAGTCATCAAATGGCTTACGTGCACCGTTACCGGTCCGGCAAATGAGCCCAACCGGCGGATTAACAAACTCATAGGAAAAAGTACCATGAAAAAGTCTCTCGTTGTTGCATGCTTGCTCTCCGTCTTTGCAATGTCAAGCTTTGCGCAACCTACCCCGGCGGCGACACCGGCTGAACTTGGCGCGAAACTTGTTGCCGAACGTGACGCTGCATGGCTCAGGACACATTCCGGCCGCTCGGGAGCCAATGAACCGATGGCCGGTCATAAGGCAATGCATGCCAGACACGACAGACATGCCAAGCACTATAAGCATGCAAGGCACTCCAAACATGTCAAGCGCAAATTTGAACAAGGCGGGATGACTAATGCCACTCCCGCGAATCCCCAATAGCCCGGCAAGACTTGAAGACCGCCCCGACTGAACCGTCTTACCTGAGCAGCTTTCCGTTTGCTGCCGCTCGGCGGCGTCGCGGGACGGCGCCGAGCATCACCGTGAACACGGAGACACTAAGCCACTTCACCGTGGCGGAGATGACCGGCTGCCCGTCCATGGCTGGCGTAATGGTGTCGGGCGACGACGGCAGATGCGAACTAGGGCTTGACCCGTAATTCTTTCAAACCCACCGTCTATTACGCGCTGAATCCGCCAATCAGAATGCTGTAAAGCAGCTACTCGGCCAGGTGCTAGTTCGTAATCAAGAGATTGACGGTCGCCACTTGAAACGAATCGAAGGTGGATGTTGCGATAAGGGTAATGGGAATCGACATCTGCAACTGGTAGGGGGCGTAAGTGTCTAGAACCACAGCGGACGAGCTCAACGTCGTTGCCGTGATGTCCGCGCCTGCGTAGTGCATCTGCAATCCGCCACTTATCGCGCTGCCACCGACGAACATAGTCCAAACCACGGGCTCGCCTGCATCGAGACTTATGGACTGGCCGACATGTATGGCAAGGTCAAGCGAACCACCTGGAGCGACCAGCGTATCACTGACAAACTGCCCACCCACTGTAACGCCAATGTTGAAATTTCCTGACGGACCGGCATTACCGCCCCCACCGCATGCGCTCAATATTAGCGCTGCCGCAAGCGACGCGATAGTCATACTGAGTCGACGCCTACCAATGCGCTGGCTCGGCTTCCCGGTTTGGCTTTCAGCCGCATTTATTTGACTTATGAACATAAATGCCTTTCATAGTAAGTATCAAACGTTCGACCCATGTTTCGGATGAGACTCAAGACGTGAAAATGGACACGATGGCCGTACAAGCACGACAGCCCAGATATCCGTCCATAAACCTCTTCTAGAGCCACATCAAATTCTTGAGCATATTTTCCCAACGGTCCGTTCGGTAGACCGCATATGACGTTCATCGCACTACTGATGGTAATCGCGGCAGGCTCAGTCAGGAATGGTGCTCAAAACAGGCTCGTTCAATCCGGCTTTGCAGGAGCACAGCCATTCACGTGGTGCTGTGGCATTGCTGGCCCGTGCCACTTACTGATTATTCTTGGCGACTTCGTTGCCGATGTATCCACCACCCACGGCGCCGGCACCGAAGCAACCATGCCTGCTCCTTGTGCACTGTCTGCGGTCGAACTGTGTGAATTCGGTAGAACGCCTGCAATAGCGGCAATACCGACCAGACTGGCCAACATGACAGATAGCGCAGCGGCTGCCATCAATGGATGGATACGATTGGAAGTCTGAGTCATGCTCATCAAAATATCCCGTCAAGTACATCGCCATTTGGCGTGCGTACGAATTGAACGTTCGAATGATGAATTAGGGTGTACTCAGACTGTTTCGTTTGTAAAGGCGGGTAACGACGAAGTTGAACGACATCAGCAGCCTGAGCCGTGTAATACCTCCATGGATTGCACCTGCTAGCGCAGTTACATTCCAACTGCCATTTTTTTCTGGAACTCCAACTGGCACAGTTCTCCTGGGCCATCTTGGACCTTGGCCGAGTGACCGCTGTTGGCAGTGGGTACCGGCGTTTGCGGGGCAAGATGCCGAGTGAAAGGCAGCTTTACGGCCGGCGCTAATGAATCAGGCGGCTTCCTTGTAGAAATAAGACTTCTGCAGCGCACGGGCCGGCAGGGGCACCACCGCTTCGCGGATGGCGCTGATGTGCTCGGGCGTGGTGCCGCAGCAGCCGCCGACGATGTTGACCAGCCCTTCGGCGGCGAATTCGTGCAGCAGCCGGCTGGTGTCGGCCGGGGTCTCGTCAAAGCCGGTCTCGCTCATCGGGTTGGGCAGGCCGGCATTCGGGTAGCAGCTGATGAAGGTGTCCGGCGCCGCGCGCGCCAGCTCCTGGATGTAGGGCCGCATCAGCGCCGCGCCGAGCGCGCAGTTCAGCCCGACGGCCAGCGGTTGCGCATGACGCACGCTGTACCAGAAGGCGGTGACGGTCTGTCCGCTCAGGATGCGCCCGGAGGCATCGGTGACGGTGCCGCTGATGATCAGCGGCAGGCGCTCTCCGGATGCTTCAAAGTACTCGTCGATGGCGAACAGGGCAGCCTTGGCGTTGAGGGTGTCGAAAATGGTTTCCACCAGCAGCGCGTCGGCGCCGCCGGCCACCAGCGCCTCGACCTGTTCGTAATAGGCGGCACGCAGCTGCTCGAAGCTGACGTTGCGGGCGCCGGGGTCGTTCACGTCCGGGCTGATGCTGGCGGTTTTGGGGGTCGGCCCCAGCGCGCCCAGTACAAAGCGCGGCCTGTCGGGCGTGGAAAACTTGTCGCAGGCGGCGCGTGCCAGTTTGGCCGAAGCGAGGTTCATCTCGGCCGCCAGCTCGGCCATGTCGTAATCGGCCTGGGCTATCGAGGTGGCGCCGAAGGTATTGGTTTCGATCAGGTCGGCACCGGCCGCCAGATAGCGCTCGTGGATGCTGGAGATCACGTCCGGGCGCGTCAGCGATAGCAGCTCGTTATTGCCCTTCACGTCCTTGTGCTGACCCGGGGTTTTGCCAAAGTCCTTGAAGCGCTCCCCCCGATACTGCGCCTCGCCCAGCTTGAAGCGCTGGATCATGGTGCCCATGGCACCGTCCAGAATCATGATGCGCTTCTGCAAAATGTCGGGCAGGGCCCGACCGCGGGTGTAATGGCGTGGTTTCATAGGCCTGTATTGTAGAAAGCCGGCGCTTCGGTCCGCGCCGGGTGGGACAATTGGCGCAAGCGGAGCCGGGATATCCCGGCTCCGAACCGCGTCCAACCCCGGAATATGGATAGTTTTGACCTCCAGCCCTTATGCATCCTGCGTAAGCAGCTACCAAATGTATAGCGACAGATTTTGTCTATCGACCTGATTCTCCAAGAAGTCTTTGGCTACGGCGCGTTCCGTGGCCCGCAGCAAGCCATCATCGAGCATGTCGTGGCGGGCGGCGATGCGCTGGTGCTGATGCCCACCGGCGGCGGCAAATCGCTGTGCTACCAGATTCCGGCGATTGCGCGCCAGCGGGCGGGTCACGGCATCGCGCTGGTGATCTCGCCGCTGATCGCGCTGATGCATGACCAGGTCGGTGCCCTGCATGAAGCCGGCGTCAGCGCCGAGTTTCTGAACTCGACCTTGTCGTTTGATGAAGCCTCGCAGGTGGAAAAACGCCTGCTGCGCGGCGACATCACCCTGCTGTACGCGGCGCCAGAGCGGGTCACGACGCCGCGCTTTCTGGCGCAGCTCGATTCCCTGCACGAGCGCGGACTGCTGAGCCTGTTTGCCATCGACGAGGCGCATTGCGTGAGCCAGTGGGGCCATGACTTCCGGCCCGAATACCGGGCGCTCACCGTGTTGCACGAACGCTATGGCAGCGTGCCGCGCATGGCGCTGACCGCCACCGCCGATACCCTGACCCGCGCCGACATCCTGGAGCGCCTGCAGTTGCAGGACGCGCGCCAGTTCGTCAGCAGCTTTGACCGTCCCAATATCAGCTACACCATCGTCGAAAAGAAAGAGGCGACGCAACAACTGCTGCGCTTCATCTCCAATGAGCATCGGGGCGACGCCGGCATCGTCTACTGCCAGTCGCGCAAACGGGTCGAAGAGATTGCCGAAATGCTGTGCGACGAAGGTATCGCCGCGCTGCCCTATCACGCCGGGCTGGATACCAGGGTGCGCCAAGCCAATCAGGACCAGTTTCTGCGCAGCGAGGGCATTGTGATGGTCGCAACAATAGCCTTCGGCATGGGCATCGACAAGCCCGATGTGCGCTTTGTCGCGCATCTGGACATGCCGAAGAACATCGAGGGCTACTACCAGGAGACCGGCCGCGCCGGGCGCGATGGCGAGCCGGCCGACGCCTGGATGTGTTATGGCCTGCAGGATGTGGTGAACCAGCGCCGCATGATTGACGAGAGCCCGGCCGGCGAAGAATTCAAGCAGGGTTTGCGCGGCAAGCTCGATGCGCTGCTCGGCCTGGCCGAGGCCACCGACTGCCGCCGCGTGCGCTTGCTGCATTACTTTGGCGAAGCCAGCCAGCCCTGCGGCAATTGCGACAACTGCCTGCAGCCGCCGGCGGTGTGGGACGGCACCGACGCGGCGCGCAAGCTGCTCAGCACCATCTACCGCGTGCAGCAGATGGGCGGCAGCTATGGCGCGGTTCACATCATGGACATCCTGCGCGGCAAGAGCACCGAGAAGGTGACGCAGCGCGGGCATGACAGCCTGAGTACCTTTGGCATCGGCGCGGCTTTCAGTGAACATCAGTTACGCGGCGTGCTGCGCCAGCTGATTGCCATCGGCGCGGTTGCCGTCGATGCCCAGGCCTTCAATACCCTGCAGCTGACCGACGCCTCGCGCGCCGTGCTGAAAGGCGAGGTTGCGGTGCAGTTGCGCGAGTCGGTCTCAACCCCGTCCGCGCGCAAAGCCAAACGCGGCACGCCAGCCGCCGTGGTCAAGGTGCCGACCTCACTGGATGCGCCGGGTCAAGAGCGTTACCTGGCTCTGAAGGCCTGGCGTGCCGAAGTCGCGAAGGAGCACAACCTGCCGGCCTACGTGATATTTCACGATGCCACGCTGGCGGCCATCGCCGGGCGCGCACCGCAATCGCTGGACGACCTGCAGGGCATCAGCGGCATCGGGGCGAAGAAGCTGGAGGCTTATGGGGAACAGGTGCTGCGCGTGGTGGTGAGTGTCTAATCGACCTCTAGCGCCCGTGGAGTATGCGCAGACAGCTATGTATTTGATAGCTATATCCTGTAGGCAAACGATCGGGGCAGGCGCTTGGCGCAACCTTCCATGCGAGCCGCTTCCCGACTTTGACATTGTTTCGTGTAGAGTGCTGACTCATCTGCTAACCCGGACTGCTGAACTCGGGCTCGTGCGCTTGAGTTTGCCAGCCGTTGATGAGGGGTGCTGACATGGGCCTGGTTCTTGACCTCGGATCGACATTCACTTTTTTGATCAACGGTGATGCGCTGCCAAGCGTCACGACCAGCCAGGTTCTGCTGCGCCGTCATCGGCCTGGCGCGACCATCACCTGTGATGGCGCTTACGGGCCAAAGACAAAGGCTGCGGTTAACGCCTACCAGGGGCAACATTCTCCTCTCAAGGGTGATGGCATCATCGGCCCCAACACGTGGAACAGCTTCATGTCGGTCAGCGGGTTTCAGACCATCGACGTGGTCGACGGCACCGATCCGTCATTGATCGCATTTGAAGCCGCGGACATTCGTCGGGCAGGGGGCGACCCGATCGTCGTATTCGGGCAATCCAATGGATTGGCGTTTGTCATGCAGCAGATTGCCGCGCGCGGTCGCCGCGGCAACGTCATGCTGCTGCGGATTCATGGTCACGGAGGGCGCGGGCTTCAGAATGTGACCGGCGGCCAGATCAACGGCGCGCCGCACATGGCATCGATCTCACTGCAAAACTACGCCGCCAGTGAGCCTGATTTAATCCGCGTGCGTCCGGTGCTGCTGCCGTTCGGGTCAGTCCAGCTATTGGGCTGCGATGTGGGCGGCGGCGGAAATGGCGCGCAGCTGGTACAGCGTTTGGCGCGGACCTGGGGCGTTCCGGTGACGGCAGGCCTGCATACGCAATTTGGAGGAGGCAACGCGACGTTCCGTTTCGAGGGACCCACGGTCACCGGCTTTCCCGGGGGATTCGACCTGAAATCGTGGTCCAGGGCCATGGAGGGCCAGTTTGGCAACATCACGATGCCAAATTGATGCTATTGCCGGCATTCGACCCAGCGCAGACCAGGAGGTCAGCTGCCTAGCGCAGCAAACAACCAATAGCCCAAACCAGCGGCACACAACAGCCAGAAGGCGACGATGGCAAGGGCCGCAGCATTGCTGGTCGGCCTGGCGGATGCCTGCGTGGCTTTTGCGCGGCTCTCTGAAATGACCTCTGCCGGCGTCAGCTTGATGACCAGGAGAATACCGAGCGGCAAAAGGATCACGTCATCAAGGTAGCCAAGAACTGGAATGAAGTCTGGAATCAGGTCGATCGGGCTCAGCGCGTAGGCTGCGATGCCAAGCGCCAGCAGCCGAACGAGGAACGGCGTTCTCGGATCGCGCGCAGCGAAGTACACAGTCATGGCATCATGCTTGATGCGTCTCGCCGCTTGCTGCAGCTTGGTCAGCAGGTTCATGGGCACTGAAGCTCTGAATTCACGGTGTCTTTCCATGCCACGGACTGCATCTCAGGCATCGAGCTCCGGGTAGCGCCGGAATAGGCCGTCCTGGTTGAATGGAATGCGGCGTTCGCTGCGCAGGTAAGCCGACACTCGGGCGTGCTGTGCGACGCGATCATGCAGCGCCAACACCAGCGGGGTCTTCTTCAAGGCGCGCTTGCTTGCCTTGGGGAACGCGTAGAGCAGGCCCTCCACCAACTGGAACAGCGACAGATCGGCATAGCTCAGTCGTGTGCCCACCAGATGCTTGTCGCCTTTGGGGTTGCGCACCAGCACGGCCTCCAGCCAGCCGAGAAATTTGGGTATCCGTTGAGTACGAAATTGCTTCGCGGCGCGGCGCGCTTCCGCCTTCTGGTCTTCATAATACAGACCGGTGCCCACCGGGTGGTGCGTGTTGTGCGCCTCGTCCACGACGTCGGCAATCGTCAGCTGGATCTGATGCGTCCACAGGCGGTCGGCTTCGCTGGCGCCCACCAGCTTGAGGCGCGGGCCCAGGTAGAGCAGGATGGCGGCAGTCTGCCCGATCACCTGTTTGCCGTCCACCAGCACCGGGCAGGCGAACGGCGGCCGCGCGACCGACTCGTCCTGCAGGTAGTGAAACAGGGCCGGCAGGCCGAGCCCGTCGGCGGCGTCGCCGCGCGCGACATCCACATACGGCGCGCCGGCGGCTTCGAACGCGAGACGGACAAATTCGCCGCGACCCTGGATGCTGGGCCAGTAGTAGAGTTGATAAGGCATCCACTAACTATAGTCATTGATCCGGTTTCCCGCTGGCGTGAATCCAGCGCCGGATCAAAATGGGACAATCCGGCGCGCCTGCACACCTGATCGCCGCCACCACTACCTGCATGAATCCCGAAACCGCTTCCCCCTTCGGCGCACGCCGCTATCACGCCTGGAACGATAATGTGATCGCCCGCTATGGTGGCCGGGTACAGAAGGTCTCGATCATCGCGGGCTTCACCTGCCCGAATCGCGACGGACTGCTGGGCAGCGGCGGCTGCACTTTCTGCAACAACGCCAGCTTTACCCCCGGCTACCTGGATCGGCGCCAGAGCATCACCGAACAGATCGATGCCGGGCTGCTTTTTCTGCGCCGGCGCTACCCCACTACGCAACGCTATATCGCTTATTTCCAGAGCTACAGCAATACCTATGGCGAGTTCGAGCGGCTGCGCGCCTGCTACCAGGAGGCGCTGGCTCACCCGCAGATCAGCGGGCTGGCGATCGGCACCCGTCCCGACTGCCTGCCCCCGGAAGTATTGGACTATCTCGCGCTGCTGGCACGTGAACACATCGTCGAACTCGAGATCGGTGTCGAATCCTGCAACGATGCGGCGCTGGCGCGGGTCAATCGCGGCCATGACTTTGCCGCCAGCGTCGACGCCATTCGCCGCGCCGCGGCCTGCGGGCTGGAGGTCACCGCCCACATGATGCTGGGACTGCCGGGGGAGTCACGCGAGAGCATGCTCGAAGGTGCCCGCCAGCTCTCGGCGCTGCCGATCCACGCGCTCAAGATTCATCAGCTGCAACTGGTGCGCGGCACCGCGCTGGCGCGCCAGTGGCAGCGCGATCCGGCCAGTGTGCCGTTGCTTGACGAGCAGGAATGCATCTGTCTGCTGGCCGATTTCATCGAGCGCCTGTCGCCGTCGATCCTGCTTCAGCGCGTGGGTAGCGAAGTGCCGCCCTCACTCAAGCTGGCCCCGCAATGGAATCTGCGCCTGTCCGAGCTCGCCCCGCGGATCTCGGCTGAACTGGCACGCCGCGGCAGCTGGCAAGGCTGGCGTTACCTGTCGACCCCACAGGAGCGGCCGATTCAATCTAGGCGGCTGCCACCCGCTGCAGGGTCAGCAGGAAGCTGACGCCGTCGTTTTCATTTTTTGCTTCAATGGTTCCGCCCATCTTGGCCATATAGGTTTTGGCGACAAACAGGCCCTGGCCTCTGCGCTCTTGCTCCAACGCCGCCGCATGAGCTGCGCCCGAGACGCCGTAGTCGAAGATTCGATCCAGCAGGGTCGAATCGATTCCCGGTCCCTGGTTGTGAACCGTGACGGTGACGGAACTCTCGTTGATCTGCAGTGACAGCGTGATCGGTGTCCCCGGCGTGCGGTGGCGCTGGGCATTGCGCAGCACGTGGGTAATGACATCTTCCAGTGAAAACTCGTCCGCGCGCACCGGCACCGGCGTCGCCAGTGGTCGGTAGTGCACCTCATCGACACCTGCATAAGGCGCGTTGCTCGCCACGTGCCGCAAGAACGCATCCAGGTCCAGCGCGCCGACCGACAGCGTCACCGCCTGCAAGGCTTCGCTGGGAGAGGCCTGGCCATAAAGGACTTTCACGGCCTGCTGCATGCGCTGAACGTAGCGGTGGCTGGCGTCGCGTGCGTCCGGGTGCAGCACCATCAGTGACTGCAGGGGCGACATGATTTCATGTCCTACCGCATGCCACATGTCGCGCTCCTGCTGGGTGCGGATGTGCTCGCGCTTGACGTCGTCCTTCACCCGCTCCAGCAGGTCCGACAGCGCGCCCGCCAGAATGCCCAGCTCGTCCTTGCCGCGCAGGTCGGATACCTGCAGCGCGCCCAGGCGCTCGTCGACCTGCGGCGCATTCACGTTGTACGACACCGCTGCGGCGCGGCGGGTGAGCACTTTCACCTGGCGCAGCAGCCCGAATTCGATCACCAGCCAGGCCAGCAGGATGGCCGCCAGCATGGCCGCCACGTACCATGACATGCGGGTTGCCACGACGCTCAGGGTGCGCTCGATGCTGCGCACATTACCGGTCAGCGTCACTTCGAAGGTGCCAGCGGCGGTGGCAATGGTGTCTGTGCCAATCAATGCCGGCGTTGTCACCGCAGCCACCGGCAAGTGGCTGATCAGGCGCGTGAGCCACGGTGCTGACACGGCACCGGAGTCGCCGTCGCCGCGCAGGGTGACCACATCTTGCGCTGCGGCGCGCCCGGTCTTGCGGATACGCAAAGTCTCTCCAGGCAGCAGCGCATGGGCTAATTCCTCAAGAGCCAGGGGCGCGGTAGCACCTTTGGCATTGCTGTCAAACAGCGGGGCCTCGCTGCCTGGCCCGAACATCTGCATGTGCACCAGCGTCTGCTCAAGATCGGTCGGAGGCCAAAGTGGTCGCGCCTTGGCAAACAGGGCCTCGCGGTAGGCTGGTACCGGCAGGCGGATGGAAAAGTGGCTTCGGCGGGGGCAGCTCGCCGGGTCGAGCGCCGCATCCGCGCAAGCGCCGCCCTGCCAGAGCCAGCCACGAAAGTCCCGCACCGGTTTCGCCCGTGCTGGCAGCGTTGGGCCGTCGTCCAGAAAACCAGTCAGTCGTCCGGAAACGCGACCCTGCACTTCTGCGCCGGTCGCGTCCCACGCGAGTTCGAACGGCGCCACCCATTGCACGGTTTCACCCCGCATGCTGAGGCTGACACGGGCGCGGTGGACCTGCGCCAGCTCCAGCGCGCCGCGCTCGCGCGCCACCAGCACGGGTGCATTGAAGCTGCCCACCAGGTAGATGAAGCCGCCCGAATAGGGGTTGTTGCCGACCGCCGCGCAGATCGCGCTGCCGTCGGGGTATTGCACATTGCAGCCCGCCGTCTCCACCGCCTGCTGGGCCCTGTACTGGTCCTCGAAATCGAGCGCGGCATAGGGCAGCAGCAGCGGTTGCAGCGGCACGGTCTGCACGCCACGGCCCGGATTCAACAGCGCCAGCTGGCCGGCAGGGTGGCGCAGACGCGCGGCGATTTCTGCCTGTGTCTTGCGAAAACCCTGCTGGTAGTTGCTGTAACTGCGCTCTTTCTCTTCCTGCAGCACGACCACGGTGAGGGCCAGCGTGGCAAGGGCCAGCAGCACAAACACGCCGCGGACAATGATGCGGCGGCGAAACGCCGCCAGTCCCAGGCGCGGCACTTCGATGCGCGGCAGCGGCAGGCTCGGTACCTTCACGTCCGTTTTCCGTTGACCGGCCGGGTGACCCAGCGAAAGCCGCGCATGGGTACGTTCTCGATGCCGTCAAAGGTCGGATCAATCTCGCGGAAGGCCTCGCGGATGGTGCTGACATGCTTGCGCACATTGTCGCGGTTGCGCCCGCTTTTGACGACGTCGAACAGCTCGTCATAGCTCACCACCTCACCAGCGCGCTGGTACAGGGTGGCCAGAATGCGCTGGGCCGTCAGCGGCAGGTTGATGCGTGCGCCGCGCCAGGTGGGCGTGCGCTGCCATAGCGGGTCCAGCGACAGTTCACTGGCGGGAGCCGAGGTGCTTTCGGCCTGCGTGGACTTGGCCACACGCAGGATGTCGAGAAAGGTGTCGATGAAGTCGGCTTCTTCAAAGGTTGTTTTCTGCAGGTAGTCCCAGGCTTCCAGCGCTTTCATGATGCTGCGGTAAATGGCTGCCGGCATGGCCGACACCACCAGCACCGGTGTGCCCTGCTGGCGCTTGTTGATGGTATTGATCAGGGCCACGCCGGCGTGCCGCTCGCGCCCGAGCTCGATGTCGAGCAGCACCACGTCGTAGCGCTCACGCATCAGGGCGGCCTCGGCGTCGTCCCGGTTGAACCACTGGTCGATCTGCACCTCGGGGCGGGCGGCGCGGATCCAGCCTGCAAGCTGGTTGCTGGTGGGCAGGTCGTCTTCGATCACAGCTACTTTGGTCATGGCCTGATTATCTGTGCGAGGGCCTGGGTTTGGTGTGAAGGTTTCTTCCGGGGTCGGAGCGTTTGCGCGCTGCGCGTGACCACAGTCACCCCGCCTGCGCGTTGTTACTTCCGGGGCATGTGGGAAGAATTGGTTTCCAGAGAAGGCCGCCCGCAAGGCGCTTCTCGCCGAGACGAAACCAAGTACTTCTTCTGGAGAAACACCATGTCAGACCGTATCCATAAGCTCAACCAGCAAATCCGCTCCACCCGTCGCATGCAAGGCCGCTTCTTTGTGCTGATCGGCGCCGCCATGCTGGTTGCCGCCTTCCTTGCACCGGCCCACGCCGCTGAAGCCAACAGCGCTGAAGCGCCTGAAGAAGCCCTGATGCTGCGCCCCGGGGTCTGGACCCAGGAAGGCGGCAGCTACTTGCTGCCTCATGCGCTGGACCGGCACCCCAGCGTCTGGCCCACCACCGGCTGGTACCGCATCACGCACAAGACCAGCATGCTGCAGGTGCAGCCGGTGCCGGCACCGGCCGAAGGACTGCCGACTTTTCTGAATCACATCGCGCAACAGGTGATCGATCCCGATAGTCTGGTCTATGCCCACATGACGGGAGAAGAAGAGGCCGAAGCGATTGATACCCATTACCTGAGGGTGCCGGGCCTGACCATGCCGGAAGGCCGGTTGCCGGTGGTCCCGTTCCCCAACTCGGTACTGCGGCCCAGGCTGGATCATGTGTATGAACTCGAACTGGGTGGCACGCCCTTCACGCTGAGCGTGCAAAACGGCCTGCGCAACCAGGCCGGCGTTGCCTATGGCCACGGAGCGCAATATACGCTGACCTTCGGCGGCGAAACCTACACCTATCAGTTAGGCCTGGCGGGCTGGGACACGGTGGTTCAGGCTGTGGCCGACATCGATGGCGATGGCAGGCCCGACTTCATTGTGCAGACCGACGGTGGCACGCAAGAGTATCTGCTGCTGTCATCAAGGGCCCGGCCCGGCAAGAACCTTCCTGCCGCGGTGCTGACCGCGCAAGGCGGTTGCTGAGCCGCTCCCCAATCTTCCCCATCCGAGTCATTTCACTTTCAAGGAGTTGATCATGTTCCACCGTATCCGGGTCCGCACCCGCATCATTGGCCGCACCGTGCGCAGCCTGTTCACCCAGAGCCAGGCCGGCGCTGGCGAGGCAAGGCCCGACGCAGCTCAGTCGTCTCCCGCCAGGCCGAACCACGCCGGCATACTGTTCATCGCGCTCGCGGTCACAGGTACCGCCGCTTACCTGCTCTATGCGCATTCGCCGCTGCACGCCGTCAATCCCGGCGAGGTGGGCGTTCGCACCAACCAGTTGACCGGCAGTGTCAGCCAGTGGAAGGATGGCAGCGTGCTGGTGCTGCCGGGTCTGCATGAGCTGCGGGTCTTTTCGCTGCGCGACCAGACCTATCGGCCAGCACAGATCCGCCAGGCCGGCGGCGCCGCGCCGCTGCAGTCGGTGGAAGGCATGTCGATCGGCGTTGATCTGGCTGTGCGCTACGCGCTGGACCCGGCCAGGCTGGCGGCTACCGCACAAAGCCTGCCCGAAGACGTAGCGGGTGAAATTGTCGAGCCCGCCGTGCAAGGCGTGATCTACAAGGTGTTCGCGCGCTACACCGTGCGCGAGGCCTTTTCCAGCAAACGCGCAGAAATCCAGCAAGCGATTGAAAGCGAGCTCAAGCCGCGCCTGGCTGCTGACGGCCTGTTGCTCAAGGCAGTGCAGATCGGCAAGGTGGACCTGCCCGCTGACTACCGTCGCGGCATGGAGCACTTGCTGGCCGAGGAGCTGGAGACCCAGAAGATGCGCTACACGCTGGAGCTCAAAGACAAGCGGGTGAAGGAAACCGAGCTCGACGCCAGCGCCGAAAAGGTGCGCCGCGAGGTGCAGGCCGAGGCCGCGGCACGTGAGCAGGTGATTGCGGCCAAGGGCCAGGAGGAGGCCATGAAGCATGTGCTGCCCTTCAAGCAGCGCCAGATCGAGCAGCGCCTGCTGGAGGCCGAGGCGGATAAACAGGCCCGCGTCCGGGTCGCGGAAGGCGCCGCCCAGGCCCGCCGGATCGAGGCCGGCGGCGAGGCCGACGCGCGCCAGAAACTCGCCGAGGCGGAGGCCTGGCGCCTGGAGCGGGTGGGCAAGGTCAATGCCGAGCAGATGGCACGCGAAGGGGAGCTCGTCACCCGGCACCCGCTGCTGATCCAGAAAGCACTGGCCGACAAACTGTCTGACAAGGTGCAAGTGATCATCGCGCCGCCTCCGGCCAATGGCGGCTTCATTGGCGAGACCTTGCTGGGGGCCTCTCGTCAGGCTCGGGCAACCGTGCCCCAGGCGAGCGCCAAGGAGGAAGACTGATCATGCTCGGTACCGCCATTGCCTCGTTGACCGGCGCTGTGGCACTGAGCACAGCCATCATCACCACCGACCAGACCGTGCTGAGAGCCGCGCCACGCGACTCGGCCCAGCAGCAGGCCACCCTGCGCCAGGGGGAGATGGTAGAAATCCGGGGCGAACGTCTGGACTACCTGCAGGTCTACGACTATCAACGGGAACGTGCCGGCTATGTGCGGGCCAACCAGGTGCGCCGCACCGCCCTGACAGCGGCGGAAGCGCCGGAGCTACTGGCGGTGCTGCGCTTTGTCAAGGACACACCCGGCCAGGAGGCGCTCGGCATCGGGCTGGCCGCCGGCTGGCTCAAGGCGGCTTCTGCTGCCATGGTGCAGGGCGAGCCAGGCGTCGAGGCTCTGGATGCACTGGGCACGCTAGCCGACCGTCTGGCCAGCCGGGCATCCAGCGGGGCGACGAGCAATAAGTCCGCCGAGGCCACGTTGGCAGCCCATCTGGAAGTGGCGGGCCGTTATGGTGTGCGCTTTGCCAGCTACGAGCAGGACCGGCACATGCAGGTCTGCTACGACGGCGAAGCCTTTCGCCGCGTGCTGGCCATGTCGTCTGGTGCCGAGCAACGCGCCCGCGCGGCACTCGGCCTGACGCGCCCCGAGTGCGTGGATCCGAACTTGCGCGCGACAGACCGCGCCGGTCTGGACCAGTGGCGCGCCGACGTTCTGGACCGTGTCGACGTGCAGGCGCTGCCGAGCTACACGAAGAACCGCGTCCTGATGCGCCGCGCCAGCATTTGGAGCAGCCTGGCTTACCAACACGCGCGCAGTCAACTGCCTGCGCAGGCGGCACAGGCGGCGAACGCCGCAAGCCGCGCCCTGGCTGAATTGGCGGGCGTCAGCAAGGCGGACCTCACGGATGAAGACCAGGGCAGGTACAACGACGCAGCGATGCGCGTCAATGCGTCGCGCTGGGCGGCGGCACCGGTAGTGCCCCAGGCCGCGAGCAAGACGCCGTTCATCACGACCGTTGCGGGCCAACCAGGAGAAACCTGCGTGTTGCTGGTGGATGCCCAACGCAGCGCAGACAAACCGCTGGCCCGGCATTGCACCTACGGCTTGGTGTGGCTGCAATCCGCCACGCTCAACCGGGAAGCCAATGCGCTCGCGCTTGCTGTCCAGCCGATGCAGGCCTGGCGCGAGCTATGGCTGTTTCGCAAGCAAAGCAGCGGCTGGACGCTGCAAGTGATGCCGCCAGCGGCGACCGCGCCAGACACCGGCTACGCCGAGTTTGCCGGCTGGGTGCCCGGCGGCAAGCAGATGCTGGTGGCGCGCGAAGCGCGAAGCGAAGGCAAGTACCAGCGCAGCTTCGCGCTCATCAAGCTTGATTCACTGATGCCAGAGCGCCAGTCAAATGACGCGAGCGCGATGGGCGCATTCCAGCGCTGGCAAGACCCAAAGTGGAAGCAGCAGTCCGTGAGCCTGCGTTAGGGTAGCGTTGCCATCTTGATGATCTTTCCCGAAATGATGACAGGCCAAACTTCGTTCACCATTGCGGGGGGATCAGGCTGGCGGGGCACTCAGCTCCGCGGCTGTCCCCCGGCCCTTGGCCTCCTCCTTGATGCCGCTGCGCTGAGCACCCCACCAGCCTGACCTTTCAAGCGGGTTGGTGTGCGACCAAGGCAAACCACCGACGCTGGCTGCCGAAGGCACCGCAGTGGGTGGCGCAGCGAAATAAAGGCGGAGGCCATGGGCCGGGGGACATTCGCGGAGCTACCCACTGCGGCGCCCTCGGCACGCACAAGCCTGGACCTGAGTCTTTGACTTGCGAAAGCAATCTGCATCAGGACGGTTTGGCAGGAACTGGTGATGGCCATCGACGATTGCTTCGATCACCACAACACCAACCCCAAGCCGTCCATCTGGACCGGGAGTGCTCGCGACTTCCTGCAAAAGGTCATTCGTGCCAATAGGCGCTTCTGTTCCAGACTGAATGCAACACTACACTAGCTAGAATTTCGATTGGCAAACGTTTGCGCATCAGTATGGGTCGATGGTTCAACTCTTTACGATTTTCAGGGAGATTTTCCAGATGAAACTTTCTATCCTTTTCAAGACCAGTCTGCTCAGCGCTGTTTGCGGCGTGGCTGGTTTGGCACATGCCGAGCCCGCCGTCATTTACGACATGGGCGGCAAATTCGACAAGTCTTTCAACCAGGCTGCCTACGCCGGGATGGAGCGCTGGAAGAAGGAAACCGGCGCCAACTACCTGGAGTTCGAAGTCGGCAACGAGACGCAGCGTGAGCAGGGCATTCGACGCATGGCGGAACGCGGCGCCAGCCCGATCATCGGCGTTGGCTTTTCCCAGGCGACGAGCATTGAAAAGGTGGCCAAGGAGTATCCGAATCTCAAGTTCGCGATCATCGATATGGTGGTCAATGCGCCAAATGTGCAATCCGTGGTGTTTAAAGAGCATGAAGGCAGTTATCTGGTTGGCGTGATGGCCGCCAAGGCCAGCAAGACCGGCAAGGTGGGATTTGTCGGCGGCATGGACATTCCCTTGATTCGCAAGTTCCAGTGTGGCTATGAGCAAGGCGTCAAGCACGTCAATGCCAAGGCAGAGGTTTTTTCAAACATGACGGGTAGCACCAGTGCAGCCTGGAATGACCCGGCGCGCGGCGCCGAGTTGACCAAGGGGCAGATCAGCCGCGGCGCGGATGTCGTGTTTGCCGCCGCCGGCGGCACCGGTGTCGGTGTCTATCAGGCCGCCAGGGACGCGGGCAAGCTGGCGATTGGTGTCGATAGCAACCAGAACTATTTGCAGCCGGGCACGATGCTGACGTCGATGCTCAAAAGGGTGGATGTGGCAGTCTATAACGTGGCCAGGAATTTTGTGCCGGGCATGACTTCGCTTGGCCTCAAGGAGGGCGCCGTCGATTACGCCATGGACGAACACAATGCCAAGCTGGTCACCCCCGAGATGAAACGTGCGGTGGAGGAGGCACGCGTGGCCATCGTCAGCGGCAAGATCAGGGTCGCAGACTACATGGCCGACAACGCCTGCAAATACTAAAGCGCGCCAAGCCCGCGCCAGGAAATACCAGCCCGGTGTCAGCAGAGTTTTCGCGTGAACCCTGAAACTGCTGTGGGCACTGACCAGAGCGCTCCGGTCTGGGCGGTTCAGATGACCGGCATTCATAAGCGGTTTGGTGCCGTGCACGCCAACCAAGGGGTTGACCTGCGTGTACCGGCCGGCTCGATTCATGCGGTGGTGGGAGAAAACGGCGCCGGCAAGAGCACGCTGATGTCGATCCTGTACGGGTTTTACGCTGCGGACAGGGGGGAGATCCGGGTTGATGGACGCGCCGCGCACATTCGCAGTGCGCAAGATGCGATCGCCCTGGGCATCGGCATGGTGCATCAGCACTTCATGCTGGTGGACACCCTGAGTGTGATCGAGAACGTCATGCTGGGCGCCGAGTCCCATGCCCTGCTGTACAAGGCAGAGAGGCAGGCCCGAGAGCAACTCAAGGCGCTGATGCAAAGCACCGGGCTGCATGTTCCCCTTGACCTTCGGGCCGGTGATCTGGCAGTCGGTGATCGCCAGCGCCTGGAAATCCTGAAAGCACTGTTTCGCGGCGCCCGCATCCTGATCCTCGATGAACCCACGGCGGTGCTTATGCCGCAGGAGACCGAGCAGTTGTTCGAGGTCCTGGAACGTCTGCGGACCCAGGGCACGACCATCGTGATCATCACGCACAAGCTCAAGGAAGTCATGCGTTTATGCGATGGTGTCACGGTCATGCGCGCCGGCAAGGTGGTGCTGGAGACCACGGTGACGAAGACTTCAATCGAGCTGCTGGCCCAGGCGATGGTCGGACGCCATGTGCACATGGGAAAGGCGGTGTCAAAGCGACCCGCCACACAGGATGAGATCGTGTTGCAGGCCGAGGGGCTGAGCTACACCGACACTTGGGGCGTCATGCGCCTGCGTGCCGTGGATCTGACCTTGCGCGCCGGCGAAATTGTCGGCGTGGCCGGCGTGTCCGGCAATGGCCAGAGCGAATTGCTGGAGCTATTGGCCGGCATGAAGCGACCGCAGCTGGGGCAGCTGCGACTGCGCGAGCACGACTTTTCGCCACGCTCGTGGCTCGAACCCAGGCAGGCGCGCTCGCTGGGCCTGTCGCACGTGCCGGAAGACCGTCAGGCCCGGGCGCTGGTCATGAGCTTTGTCGCCTGGGAGTCGGCGGTGCTGGGATACGAACACCTGCCGCATTACTCTCGTGGCGGCTGGATGCACAGGGCTGCCATGTGGAGTGACACCAAGCTCATGATGGAGGGTTTCGACGTGCGACCGCGCAATCCGGCCTTGCGTTGTTCGAGCTTTTCGGGCGGCAACCAGCAAAAACTGGTGTTGGCGCGCGAAATCAGTCTGCGCCCGCGCATCCTGCTGGTCGGTCAACCGACGCGGGGCGTGGATATCGGCGCCATCGAATTCATTCACGCCAGGCTGCGTGCCCTGCGCGATGAGGGTTGCGCAATCTTGCTGGTATCGAGTGAACTCGAAGAGATCTTGGCGCTCGCCGACCGGGTCCTGGTCATGAACCAGGGCGGCGTCACCGGCGAGTTGCCGGTGGCGCAGTGCGATGAGGCCAGGCTGGGATGTTTGATGTCGGGAGAACGTCTGCAATGAACCCATCCCCTGCCTTGCCTCGTTGGGCCGATCTGCTGCTGGTGCCCCCGGTCAATCTCGCCATTGCCCTGCTGGCGGCGGGCTTGCTGGTGCTGCTGGTGGGACAGGACCCTCTGCTGGTGTTGTCGATGCTGCTCAAGGGCGCTTTCGGTACCCAGCGCGGACTGGGCTACACCCTGTATTACGCGACCACCTTCATCTTTACCGGCCTGGCCGTGGCGATTGCCTTTCACGGCGGGCTGTTCAATATCGGCGGCGAGGGTCAGGCCATTCTTGGGGGGCTGGGCACCGGGCTGATGGCCCTGTGGCTGTCGGCCCACTTGCCTGCCTGGTTGATGCTGCCCCTGATGGTGCTGGCTGCGGCCTTGTTTGGCCTGCTATGGGCGATGGTGCCGGCCTATCTGCAGGCCTATCGCGGCAGTCATATTGTCATCACCACCATCATGTTCAATTTCATGGCCTCGACCTTGCTTGTGTACCTCATCGTCAACTGGCTCAAGGCACCGGGGTCGATGTCCTTAGAGAGCGTGTCCTTTGCCGAGTCGGCCAGGATGCCGGGCATGCATGTGCTGCTCGCCTGGCTGGGCCTGAGCTGGCCTTCTTCGCCGCTCAACGCCAGTCTTTTTCTGGCTTTGGCAGCAGCCTTGGGCGTCTACTGGTTTCTCTGGCGAACCCGTGCCGGCTACCGTCTGCGCGTGGTCGGCGCCAGCGAAACTGCGGCGCAATATGCGGGCATTCATACACAGCGTCAGTTGATGCTGGCGATGGGGCTGTCGGGTGCGCTGGCAGGCCTGGTCGGCGTCAACGAAATCGCCGGTGTCAGCGGCCGCCTGCTGCTTGATTTCGTGGCCGGCTCCGGCTTTATTGGTATTCCGGTGGCGCTGATGGGGCGCAATCATCCGCTCGGGATCTTGTTCTCCAGTTTGCTGTTCGGCGCCTTGTTTCAAGGCGGATCTGAAGTTGCCTTTGAAGTGCCAGGATTCACACGCGACATGATTGTTACCCTGCAGGGTTTCATTGTGCTGTTTTCTGGCGCCATGGCGTATGTGATGGTGCCCTGGCTGGCGCGCCTGCTCGCCCTGCTGCGGGTTTTGCCCCAGCGCGATGGAGTCTCTGGTGGGTGAATTGTTCTGGACCGACCTGCTGGGCTTTACCCTGCGCGTCGCCACGCCGCTGATTCTGTGTGCGCTGGCCGGCTTGTTGAGCGAACGCAGCGGTGTGGTTGACATCGGCCTCGAAGGAAAGATGCTGTTTTCGGCTTTCATGACGGCGGCCGTCGGCGTCGCGTCCGGGTCGCTGTTTCTCGCGTTGCTGGCGGCTCTGGTCACGGCCACGCTGCTGTCCTGGCTGCATGGGTTGGCCTGTGTCAGCCATGACGGCGATCAGGTGGTGTCGGGCATGGCCATCAACATCATTGCCGGTGGCATGACTGCGGTGCTGGGTGCGGCCTGGTTCAAACAGGGTGGGCAGACACCCCCCATTTCTGATGCGCTGCGTCTGGGTGCCTTGCTGCCGGGTGTGACTGACGCTTTGCCGGCAACCCCGTGGTTCGGCATGGTATTTCTACGCGGGCTGCTCAGTCACAACCTGCTGGTCTATCTGACCTTGATGCTGGTGCCATTGACATGGTGGCTGCTGTGGCGGACACGCTTTGGCTTGCGCTTGCGCGCGGTCGGGGAAAACCCCGCCATGGTGGAGGCCGCCGGCGTTTCGGTCAAGGCCATGCGTTACGCGGCGCTGTCGCTGAACGGCATGTTGTGCGGTCTGGCGGGCGCCTATCTGGTGCTGGCGCAAAGCCCGGCATTTGTTCCCAACATGACGGCGGGGCGGGGTTTCATGGCGCTGGCGGCGCTGATTTTTGGCAAGTGGCATCCGGTCGGTGCGCTCTGGGCCTGCTTGCTGTTCGGCTTTCTGGATGCGGCGGCGATTCGCTTGCAAGGTGTGGCCTTGCCGATCGTCGGAGAGATCCCGGTGCAGGCGGTTCAGGCCCTGCCCTATGTCCTGACGGTGATCCTGCTGGCCGGTTTTTTTGGCAAGGCCGTGGCGCCCAAGGCCCTGGGCCTGCCTTATTCGAAGGAGCACTGAAACAACATGAATGAAGCTGACACTCTCGGTCCGGTGGCCACGGAACTGTCCGAGGCCCAGCGCCAGTCCCTGTGGCGTGCCGCCCTGGCAGCGCACGCGGCGGCCTACGCGCCGTATTCGCGTTTTCGGGTCGGTGCGGCAGTGCTGGATGAACAGGGCCGCATCCACGCCGGATGCAATGTTGAAAACGCGGCCTACCCGCAAGGCGTGTGCGCCGAGGCGGGCGCACTCAGCGCCATGGTGCTGGCCGGCGGCCGTCGCGTCTGCGCCGTCCTGGTGCTGGGCCAGGGCGAACGCTGGGTCACGCCCTGTGGCGGTTGCCGACAAAAAATCCGCGAATTTGTTGACGCCGATGTGCCGATATTATTGGCCGACGAGAATGGGCTGCGCGCCAGCCTGACACTGCAGGCCTTGCTGCCTTACAGCTTCGGGCCGGAACATCTGGCGCCGCTCAAGCCATGAAGCCGGAAGCAACATGAACGCACTGGAAATTCTTCGCCACCGTCTGCCGCAAGCTCGCCCGCGCATCGCGGTGATCCTGGGCTCGGGTTGGGCCGATCTGGCTTTGCGGGTCAAAGACCCGGTACGCGTTGCTTACGCTGATCTGCCCGGCTTCCCATTGCCGGGCGTGCCAGGCCACGCCAGTGATCTGGTCTGGGGCCGCATCGGCGAGCATGAGCTGGTGTTGCTGACTGGTCGCCAGCACACTTACGAGTCCGGCCAGCCCGATGGCATGAAACAGTCCTTGCGCACTTTGCGCGAGTGGGGCTGTGAGGTTCTGCTTCAGACCAACGCCGCGGGCAGTCTCCAGCCGCACATGCCAGCCGGCAGTCTGATGGTGTTGACCGACCACATCAATTTTCCGCAGCGCTCGCCGCTGATCGGCGAGTCCGGTTCGGAGCGCTTTGTCAGCATGGTCAACGCCTACGATGCCGAACTGCGAAAGCAGGCACTGGCCACGGCCCATGGCTTGGGAGTGAGCTTGCACCAGGGCGTTTACGCATGGTGCGTCGGGCCGCAGTTCGAAACCCCGGCCGAGATTCGCATGTTCGCGTGCCTGGGGGCCGATGCGGTGGGCATGAGCACCGTGCCGGAAACCATTGTTGCGCGCCACGCCGGCATGCGCGTGCTCGCCTTCTCCCTGCTGACCAATATGGCGGCGGGCCTGTCGGACGAGGTCCTGAGCCATGGCCACACCCTGGCCCAGGCGCAAGCCGCCAGCGAATACGCTTGCTCCCTGCTGGAGCATGTGATTACCGGCATCAAACTGTAATCATGGGGACCACTTTGTCAATGCAAACAATCAACCCAAGCGCCACGGATCGCCTGATCACCGCGGCCCGCCTGGCCCTGTCCTGCCTGGACCTGACCGACCTCAACGAACACAGCACGCCAAGCGATGTGCAGGGCTTGTGCTGGCGCGCCATGGGCGCCGGCGGCGCCCTGCCGCAGGTTGCCGCCGTCTGCGTCTGGCCTCGGCTGGCGGCTGTTGCGCGCGACCAATTGCCGCCCTCGATCGCGGTCGCCGCCGTGGTCAATTTTCCCGGTGGTGACCAAACCCTTGAATTCGTTTTGCGCGAGGTTGACCAGGTGCTGCAAGCCGGCGCGCAGGAGATTGATTGTGTGCTGCCCTACCGGCGTTTGCTGGCTGCGGACGTGGCCGCCTGCACCGATTTGTTGCAGGGCGTCCGGGCCGCTTGCAACGGACGGGTGTTGAAAGTCATTTTGGAGACCGGTGAACTGCAGCGGCCGGAAATCATTGCACAGGCGAGCCGGATCGCACTCGACTGCGGCGCCGATTTTCTGAAAACCAGTACCGGCAAGACCCCGAAAGGGGCCAGTGTGGAGGCGGCACGCATCATGTTGCAGGCGATCTCACAGCACAGCCGCGCAGCACAGCTGGGTTTCAAGGCGTCGGGCGGTCTGCGGACCCTGGCCGACGTGTTGCCGTATCTGGAGCTGGTGCAGGAGGTATTGGGGTCGCAAGCTCTGACGCCGTCGCGCTTTCGCATTGGCGCCAGCAGTTTGTGGGGTGACATCGCCCAATTGCTGGGCGTCACCGGCAATGGGCTGCAAGCCGCTGCCGCGCCCAAATCCAGTTACTAAAAAATCATGCTGGCACAAGAAATCATACGCAGCAAACGTGATGGCGCAGCGCTCACTGCAGAGCAGATCCAGGACTTCGTACGCGGACTGGTCGACGGCGCCTGGAGCGAGGGCCAGGCCGCCGCGCTGGCGATGGCGGTGTACTTCCAGGGCATGAGCATGAACGAGCGCGTGGCCTTGACTCAGGCCATGATGCGCTCCGGCGAAGTGATGGATTGGGCCTCGATGCATTTGCCGGGGCCGGTGCTCGACAAGCACTCGACCGGCGGTGTCGGCGACAAGATCAGCCTGGTGCTGGCCCCGATGGTCGCCGCCTGTGGCGCTTACGTGCCGATGATTTCGGGGCGCGGACTCGGGCACACCGGCGGTACGCTGGACAAATTCGACAGCATCCACGGCTACCAGACCGCTCCCAGCCTGGCTCTCTTGCGGCGCACGGTGCGCGATGTCGGTTGCGCCATCATCGGCCAGACTGCGGATCTGGCACCGGCCGATCGGCGGCTTTACGCCATTCGCGATGTGACCGCCACGGTCGAGTCGGTGGCGCTGATTACCGCCAGCATCCTGTCCAAGAAACTGGCAGCCGGCCTGCAAGGCCTGGTGATGGACGTGAAAGTCGGCGACGGTGCTTTTGCCAGTGACATCGCCATGGCGCGGGAGCTGGCCCAGTCCCTGGTTCAGGTCGCGCAAGGCGCCGGCTTGCCGACGCGGGCCTTGATCACCGACATGAACCAGGTGCTGGGCCACAGCTGCGGCAACGCGGTGGAAATGCGGGAAGCAATCGATTTCTTGACTGGCCGCTACCGCGATGCGCGGCTGCTCGAAGTCAGCTGCGCCCTGGGCGCCCAGATGCTGCTGCTTGGAGGCCTGGCTACCGATGTCGAGGATGCGCGCAGACAACTGGAACGGGCTTTGGCCAGTGGCGCCGCCGCCGAGCGCTTTGCCCGCATGGTGGGCGCGCTGGGCGGGCCGGCGGACCTGATCGAGCGACCCGATTTTCATTTGCCGGCAGCACCGGTTCAAACGCCGGTGCTGGCACCGCAGTCGGGCTGGATCCGCGGCATGCAAACCCGCAACATCGGCCTGCTGGTGATCGAACTCGGTGGCGGTCGCCGGCACGCCGCAGACGGCATCGACCACCGCGTCGGCTTGTCGGAAGTGGCGGGCGTTGGCCAGCACGTCGAAGCCGGTCAGGTGATCGCGCGGGTGCACGCGGCTGATGCGCAGGCGGCAGCTCAGGCCGGCCAATCCTTGCTGCGGGCACTCACATTTGCCGAAAGCCCGTGCGCCAGTTCAAGCGCCATTGTGGAAATGGTCCAGGAAGCCGGCATCAGCCCGTGACAAGGCCCATTCTCCCAGTCCGCGGATTGACCGGGGGTAGTTGCGCCGCAAGAAGAACGGCACCGAGGCTACGTGTATCAGCGTTCCCGTGCCGCCTCTTGCGCCACCTTCTGCACCGGCGACAGCAAATACTCCAGCACCGAGCGCTGGCCCTGCGAAATCTCGGCTTGCACCAGCATGCCGGGGGTGAGCTTCATGGGCGGCTGGCCAGGCGTGTTGAGGGATTGACTGACAAGTGCCACCAAAGCCTTGTAGCTCTGCGGGCTCTGTCCCAGGGCGGCCGCCTTTTGCGGGTCGCTGGTCGTGGTGTCGGCCCCGACCACCTGCACCACACCCTCCAACATGCCGTACTTCTGAAACGGGTAGGCCTGCAGCTTCAGTTTGACATGCTGGCCCGGGACCACAAAGCCGACGTCCTCATTGTGAATGGCCACCTCGGCCAGCAAAGGCTCGCTCTTGGGCACCAGATTGAGCAACACCACGCCGGGCTGCACCACCGCGCCCGGCGTGTAAGTGACCATGTCCTTCACAATGCCATCCTCCGTCGCCCTTAGCTCCAGCAGGCCCGACTTGTAGACCTGCTTTTGCAGTTCACCCTGGGTGCGTTGCTGCTGGCCTTGCAACTCCACCCGCTCATTGAGCAACTGACTCTGGTACGCAGAGGTGATTTGCGCCAGCTTCTTGCGCGACTGGTCCACCGCCGCGGTCAATGCGCCCAATGTGGCCTGCTGGCTTTTGAGCTCTTGCTCTTTCTCGATCTTGTCGCGCAACTTGTCATTGCCGCCCAACTCCGAGACAAAACCTTCCTTGACCAGGCGTTCATAGGACTGTGCCGACTGCTGGTACAAGGGCAGGGTCGCCTGCAATTTGGTCAGTTGCTGGCGAGCCGATTCCAGGTCGTGCTGGCTGCGCTCCAGGCTGGCCCGTTCCTGGGCCAGCGTATCCAGATAGCTTTGCCGGCGCCCCTGGTATTGCGCCAGCACTTGCTCCCCCAACCCCGGTGGATCGCTGGCCTGCAACAGCAAGGGCAGGCCGCGCAATTCAGCGTCGATGCGGCGCAAACTCAAATTCTTCAGTGCGGCGTCGGCCTGCAAGGTGCCCATGTCGGCGCTGGCGGTGGTGGCATCCATGCGCAGCAGCACCTGCCCGGCTTTGACCTCGTCGCCATCGCGCACCAACACCTCGCGCACAATGCCGGCCTCGGCGGGCTGCAACACCCGGCTGTAGTTGCGTGGCACCAGCCGCCCCTCAGCGCTGGCGATGATGTCCAGCTTGCCCCATACCGCCCACAGCGCCAGCAGCGCAAACAGGCCACCAGTCACATAAGCCACGGTGCGCGGCAAGCGCGCTGGGGGCTGCTCCTGAATGGCCAACAGATCAGGACAAAAATCGTTTTCAAAGCTCACACAAAAATTCCTCAAATTTGCCCGTGGCGGGCTTGGGTATGCGGTCCGGGTAGTAGACAAACCGGTATTCGAATAGGTGTTTCATCCACCGGCTGATGATTTCGGACAAAGCCCGCTCCTGATCGACGCTCAACGCGGCTCCGACCACCACCAGCCGCACCTCGATCAAGTCCACAGTCTTTTGCACCAACTGGTATTGGCGAATGTTGGCCACACTGCCAAAGTCATGAAACCCCGTCAGCGGCCAGTGGCTGCGTCCATCGGGCAACCGGACCATGTTGCGCAGTCGGCCAACCACCCGTTTCAACGTTGGCAAACCCCGGCCACATCCGCACGCAGTGCCCACTTCGGCATAGTCGCCGATGTCGTAGCGAATGATGGGACTGGCAAAGTTCAGCAAGTCAGTCACCACAACACGTCCGACCTGTCCGATCGCGCAGGGCTGGTCCTGCGGCGTCAGCACCTCCACCAACAAACCCTCGGCCATGGTGTGATACAGGCCGCTGTGCGGGCATTGAATGGCGATGATGCCCGCCTCTTCGCTGCTGTAGGTGTCGGCAATGGATACGCCAAGCCGCTCCAGCGTGCGCTGGCGCAGGTCCTCGCTGAGAGTCTCGCCAATGGTGCGCACCTGACGCAACGAGTGCAGGTCTGTACCAGGCTGCAACTGCTCCAGCAGCGCCGCCCAGATGCTGGGGTAGATCAGCAGGTAGTGCGGCTGGACGCGGCGCAGCCAAGCCAGCAGCGCTTGGGTGTCGGTGGTCACTGGCATGCCGTGTGCCGGCCCGCAGGCAAACACCGAACCCACCGGCGCCCCCCAGTGCGCATGGTCAAACGGCTGCGCCAGATTGGCGCGCACCACGGCCAGCGTGCGAGTGGCATCGCGCCCCTGCCACAGGTGCTCGCGCAGGGTAGTGGCCAGCCAGAACAACTGGTTGACCGCCGTGCGGTAGACCTGCACCGGCTCTCCGGTGGAACCCGAGGTTCTTTTGGGCGCCGCGGGCATGTGTGCTGGCGGCACCACCCGGGCGTGAAAGGCGGCGCCGGCGCGCTGCACGTCGGCGCGCGTGGTGATGGGGAACTGGCTGAAGGCGGGCAGCGACTGGCACAACTCTGCGCCCGATTGGGCGCACGCTGCGACACGCTGTTGCAGCCAGGGCGATTGGCGCTCAAAGTGCAGCAGCAGAACGGCGAGTTGCTTCAATTGCCCCGCCTGCAGCGCCGCCGCATCCTGCCACTGCGATTGCTCCAGCCAGGCCAGCAGCGCCACCAGTTGCGCATTGCCGGGCTTTGCGATTGGTGGCCAGTGCAGGCCTGCGACGCCACTCTGCATGCCCAGCAAACCCGATGCGGTCATGGCTGCCAGTCTTCCAGCACCAGCACAGGGCAGCGCTCTGCCAGCTCATAGGCGCCATAGCTATAACGCACTTGGGCGGCGAAACGCTGAAACAGGGTGTCCAGTTCGGCTCGCGGCACAAAGCTCAGCTCGACGTCTGAATTGCGATAGACATCCATGGTGTCGAACACCTCGGCCGACCAGCCCGTAAGGCGCAACAGCGCGTCGCGGTCGGCAAATGTCTCGTTGAACAGGGCCAGGCCATCGGCGACCCGAACGCCGTGTCCGCTGTGTGTCTGGCACAGCGACATCATCAAACGCCATTTGAGCGCATGAAAACTCCCCAGGCGCCCGGCGGCCACATCGGCCGCAATTTCCTGGGCCGATTCGGGCCGCCGGGGCGGCACAAACAGACGCAGCACACACTTGCCGCCGGGCTGCAGCACCCGGCGCAATTCCTGCAACACCACCTCGTAATCTTGCGGGTAGGCCAGCATGCTCAAGACACCATCCCCCACCACCTGCGCCACCGCACCCTCAGCCAAGGGCAATGCGCGCCAGTCGGCCTGCAGCACCCGCCAGCGCCCGGGTGCGGGCGGGTGGGCCGCAATCATGGCGGCGCTGCGGTCCACCGCCGTGCCTCGCAACTCCAGCGCTGCGATCTGCGGCGTGACGCCCAGCAGCAAGGTAGGGGCGTGGGCATCGAGCTCACGCGCATAGACATCCAGGTCCTGGGCGTTGGGGGTCAGGGGCGAGGCCACCTTGCCCCAGTGCCCGGCGTAACGCTGCCAATGGTTCACGCCACCAGCCGCAAAGCGCCGTTTTCGAGCTCGCCGCGGGGTCTGAGGGTTTGCCAATCGGTGCCCGCGGCCACGCAGGCTTGGGCTGCACCCAGGCCGATGCCGGCAAAACTGCCGTTGCTTGCATACTGAAAGGCCAAGTCACCACCCAGCGCCTGGGTGTTGCTGCCCGCCAGGTGCGCGTCCAACAGGCTGTTCATCACCGACCAGCTGCTGGCATTGGCCCCCTTGCCAGTTTGTGCCGCGTCAAACTGGCGTACCAGCTTCGCAAAATCAAATACTTCCACCTGCCGGTTACGGGTCTTGTCGGTCGATGCGGCATCGTAGTCGCCGCCAGTGGTCATAACCTGCAAACGATCCACGCTTCGATTGGCGCTGCCGGCATACCATTTGTTGAAAGTAATGCTTTCACCCGCACCCAGGTTCAGCACCAGGTCATTGCCCTTGCGACTCAGGCTCAGGTCAGCATAGCGAATGCCTGCGCCCAGGCTCACAATGTCATCAAGCAGCCCGTCCCCGCCCGCGTTGACCACATCGGCACCATCGCCCCGGTTGAAGCCTATCAGGTCAGCCCCTTTGCCCAGGATGAGGGTGTCGTTGCCCTTGCCACCGAACAGCATGCTGGCGCCATCACCATCGGTCAGCACGTCGGCACCCGCGCCGCCGTCCAGCAGGTTGCGACCGGCCAGGTCGGTCAACTGGTCGTTACCTTCGCGGCCCTGCAGCAGGTCATTGCCAGCGCCGCCGTCCAGCAGGTTATTGCTGACATTGCCCAGCAACCAATTGTCCAACGCGTTGCCGGTGCCGCTGATCGCGCCGGTGCCATTCAAGACCAGGATGTTCAGGTTCGCTGGTAATACGAAGCTTGCAGTGGAGACCAAGGCGGTAGCGCCATCCCAAAA
The DNA here is from genome assembly GCA_963810395.1 of uncultured beta proteobacterium. Lineage (GTDB taxonomy): Bacteria > Pseudomonadota > Gammaproteobacteria > Burkholderiales > Burkholderiaceae_C > Rhodoferax. Next base: position 1,514,907 of record CAWENC010000001.1, read on the forward strand.
CTCCGCCGCCAGCTTGCCATTGCCGTTGCTCACATGGCCGCCGCCACGCCGCCCCGGGTTGCCGGGGGAGGTGCCGGGTCCGTCGTTCCAGTTGGTGTCGTGTCCGGGCGGCGGTGCGTCTTGTCCGTTGCCCAAACCTTCGTTGCCTTTGCCGGCCTTGTCGGCAGTGGTGATGCTCAGCGTGAAGTCGTCAAAGCTGTCGGCACCGGCCAAATCATGCGCACTGACCCGCAGCGTGATGTCGCCGGCCGCTTTCGGCGTGCCGCTGAAGGTGCCGGTGCTGGCGTTGAACGTCAACCAAGAGGGCAGCGCTTGCAAGCCGCCCTGGGCGTCCACTACCTGCGCGCTGTAGGCCAATACATCACCCTGATCAATGTCAAAGAAGGTTCCGTCCGGTACGGCAAACGACAGCGCTTGCCCGGCCGCCACCGCCCGGTCGGGCAGCGGTGCATCCAGCACCGGCGCGTCATTGGTACCAAGCACCGAGACAACCAGCTCGGCATTGGCGGTCCCCGGTACCGCGGCATTGTCTTGTGCGGTGTACGCAAAAGTGTCAAACACCGTTTGACCCAGCGCCAGACTTTGAACGGTGATATCTGCATTGTTGAGGGAATAGGTGTAGCTGCCGTCCGCCCCCAATTTGAGACTGCCATACGCGCCAACGAAGGTGCCCGGTTGCGCTACGCTCAGCACATCGCCCACGTCCGCATCGTGGTCATTGGTCAACACATTGCCGCTGACTTGCGGATTGACGTCTTCGGTCACCTGTGCCGCATCGTGTTCGGCCACCGGTGCGTGCATGGATAGCGACTCGTCCAGCGCCACCGTCGGGCCGTCACAAAACTCAATCGTGTTGATCCGCTGCGGCGCATTCACCCAGCCTTGCAGCGTTATCTGGTCCTGGGTTTTGATGCCATCCTGGTACAGGTAAACGATCAAATCAGCGCCGCTGCGCACAAAGTCAAGATCAGCCAGGCTGATGCCTTCGCTGAAATGCAAACGGCCCGTACCCTCAGTATCGACCACTATATCTTGCCCGTCGGCTCTGGCAAAAACGTAGGTATCAAGGCCTGCGCCGCCCAACAGGGTATCGTTGCCGTGCCAGCCGGCCAGCCTGTCGTCGCCAGCGCCGCCGCTGAGTTGGTTGTCCATCGCATTGCCGATCAAGGCATTGTCCAGATCGTTGCCGCTACCTGTTACAGCTTCACCTTCCAACACCAGATTTTCAAGCTCGCTGCCCAGCGCATAACCATCCATCGTGCTGCGCACAGTGTCCACTCCGGCATTGACCAGCTCGGTCACCACATCGTCGATGTTGTCTACATAATAGGTGTCGTCGCCGACGCCACCGGCCATCACATCGGCGCCGCTGCCGCCGTCCAGCGTGTTATTCCCGGCATTGCCGTTCAGGGTCTGGCTGCCGTCACCGGTGTAAGCGTCCAGGTCGGCCACCGGGCCACCATCAAGCAAGTTGACGATTTCAATGTCCTGCCCCACCAGGTTCACGCTGGCCGTGCTATTGACCGTATCAATGCCCTGACCGGCGAGCTCCAGCACCCGGTCCGTTGTCCAGAGATAGCCTGGTGCACCATCCATGCCAAAGCGGTGTTGGTCGTCGCACAAGTCCAGCGCCACCTCACGTCCCTGCGGGTTGACTGTGGCCACACCGTCAACAACATACGTGTCATCACCGGTTCCGCCGCGCAGGGTGTCGATACCGGCGCCACCGTCGAGGAAGTCGTCGTTGGACAACTGCAGCGGGCCGACAGGTATATAGCTGCCAGTTCTCCAATCATATTGATCGGCCCGCGGCACGCTCAGCCCGTCGTCACCGCCGTACAACACATCGGCGCCGTCGCCACCCAGCAAGATGTCATTGCCAGCACCACCGTCAATCACGTCGTCCCCGGCGCCGCCATCAATGAAGTCGGCATTGCTGGCCAACACCACATGCCCCTCGGCCCCGTCGTTGATGGCATCCGCGCCGCCGAACAAAATGTCGTTGCCGTCGCCGCCATAAAGCGTGTCGTCACCGGCAGCGCCATCGATATGGTCACTGCCATCCAGGCCGCTCAATACGTTGCTGGCATCGTTGCCTTGCATGCTGTTGTCCAGCGCGTTGCCAACCCCCTCGTAGTTGCGCCATAAAACTTGCCAATAGTCGCCCTGGTAGCTGCCTTCAATCACCAGGTTTTCAACGTTGGCGCTGAGCTCGGTGTAGCGGCTGTAGCTGTGCACTGTGTCGTTGCCACCGGCCACGGCTTCCACCACCTGGTCGTTGGCCGAGTCGACCCAATACACATCGTCACCGGCGCCACCCACCAGCACATCGACCTCATCGGTCCACTGGTTGAAACGGTTGCTGGCGGCATATAAGGTGTCATTGCCGTCCAAACCGTACAGGGTATCGTTGCTGGCGTCGCCGGTGAGGACATTGTTCAGGGCGTTGCCAGTGCCAGTGAGCGCGTTGTAGGCCCAGGTCTGGGTGTTTGGGGTAGCCACCAGTGTCAGGTTCTCGACGTAGTCACTTAAAGTGTGATCCACGCTGGAGAAGACTGAATCCACGCCTGCACCTAAGTTCTCGGTGGTGGTGTCGCCGACGTTGTCCACGTAGTAGGTGTCATTGCCAGTGCCACCGGTCATCTGGTCGGCGCCCAGGCCGCCGTCCAATTGGTCATTGCCAGCGCCACCATTCAGGGTGTTGTCGGCACCATTACCCATCAAAGTGTTGGCAAGATCGTTGCCCGTACCACGCAATGCGGCGCTGCCCTCGGCCAGAGTGAGGTTCTCCACGTTGGCGGCCAAGGTGTAGTCCACGCTGCTGCTGATCACTTGGTCGACCCCACCTCCGTCGATCTGCTCCAGAACCTGGTCGGCGGCGTTGTCCACCAGATAGGTGTCATTGCCCAAACCACCTTCCAAAATATCCGCACCCAGTCCGCCGTCAAGGCGGTTGTCGTAGTCATTGCCAGTCAGGCGGTTGGCCTGGGCATTGCCAGTGCCGGTGCTGTCGGCGCTAGTCGAATCCAGAATCAGGCTCTCCACATTGTCGGATAGGGTGTAGCTAACCGATGCAAGAACGGTATCCAGTCCTTCATCGGCATTTTCCAGCACCACATCGTCGGCTTGGTCGACCATGAAGACATCGTCGCCCTGACCACCTAGCATCGTGTCCGCGCCTGTCCCCCCGTCCAGCAGGTCGTTGCCACCGCCACCTGTCAGGGTGTCATTGCCAATCAGGCCCCTAAGAATATTGTCTGCGTCGTTGCCGACAATGGCATTACCCAGTTCATTGCCATTGCCGAGAAGGACCGCGCCGGTCAGGGTCAGGTTTTCAACGTTGTCTGCCAGGACTGCGGCCGAGTCAAAGCTGCGAACGACCGTGTCCACCCCTTCGCCGGCAGCTTCAATAATGACATCGCCTGCATCGTCGACGACGTAGCCGTCGTCACCCAGCCCGCCGTACATCGTGTCCCCGCCCACGCCGCCGTCAAGCAGGTCGTTGCCGGCACCGCCATAAAGCACATCATTGCCAGTGCCACCATAAAGCACATCATCGCCATCGAGCCCTCTGATGGTGTCGTTATCTGCGCCGCCATTCAGCACATCGGGGCCTGGTGTACCTAAGATCTCCGGGATTTGAACCACGAAATCAAATACATCCGAGGCCATCAAACTTGCCGTGTCGTTCGCCACGATGCGAACGCTCGTGGTGCCCAGTTCCGTAGGCGTACCACTGAAACTGCGGGTCACCGCATTGAAGCTCAGCCATGATGGCAAAGCACTACCGTCTGCCAGCGTGGCGCTATAGGTCAGCGTATCGCCCTCATCCGGATCAACGAATGTCGTTGACGATACCGTGAACGCAAAGGCCGCGTCGCGCGACAACACTTGGTCAGGCAAAGGCATTGATAACACGGGCGCATGGTTCGCCTGTATGGCCAAAGTTACAACCGTACCCGCTGCCGCACCATAGTTGTCGGTACCCCACAACACGAATTGCAAGTTGCCTACATTGGCCACATCCGGCGTGCCACTGATCGTGCGGCTCGCCGCATCGAAGCTGAGCCATGCCGGCACCGCCGACCCGTCCGGCATCTTGACACTGTAATTGACCGAGTCCCACGCGTCGGGGTCGGTGATGGTGCCTGCTGGCACGGTGTAGGTAAACGCGTTGCCTGCGCGTGCCTGCAAGGTGGGCAAGCCACCAGCCACCGTTGGCGCATGGTTGTTTGCAGCACGGTCCACCACAGTCTGGATCATGGCCTGATCCCACACCACGCCGTTGGCGAACTCCACGCGGTCTAGCTTGTGGTCAGAAGTTACGCTGCCGGCGACTACGTCCGCACCGTAGTAGCCCAGCACGGCAACCTGGTCCGTCGAGCCCTTGACTTTGAGAAACATGTTGTCGCCAGAGCGGAAACCAAGCACATCAGAATCCGTAATCCCCGCGCCAAAACGCAGGGTATCGGTGGCGGCCAACAGCTCAGGTCGGGCGCTGTCACTCAAGAAATCGGTGTTGTCAATCGAGTCCTGGCCGTCGCCCCGATTGAAGGCGTAGACATCGTTGCCGGCATCGCCCACCAGGTAATCGTTGCCCGCCCCACCGGTCAGAATGTTGTTGCCGGCGTTGCCAAACAGGCCGTTGTCTATCGCGTTGCCGGTCAGGTTGATCGCAGCGGTGCCAGTGGCCTCTAGCTGTTCCACATTGTCCGCCAGCGTAAAGCTGACCGAGCTGCTCACCGTGTCATTGCCTTCATCCGCCGCCTCGATCACGGTGTCAGCCACATTGTCCACAACGTAAACATCATTACCCGCCCCGCCCGCGAGCACATTGGCTGCGCTGTTGCCGGTGATCACGTTGTCAAGCGAATTGCCGCTGCCATTGATCGCCGCCGTGCCGGTGAGCGTCAGGTTCTCCAGGTTGGCGCTCAGTGTGTAGCTGACACTCGACTCTACGTTGTCAATGCTCGGCGTAGCGGTCGCACCCATATGCGCTGCGGGCACAAAGTTCGTAGCGGCCACGCCAGCGGCCGGGGGAGGCGCGCTGTCGGCTTCAAAGATCACATCGCCTTCGTTATCCACGACGTAGGTGTCTTCTCCTGCTCCGCCCTCCATGTAGTCGGCGCCGCTGCCCCCGTCCAACACGTCATTGCCAGCACCACCCAGCAGGATGTCGTCACCGCCGCCACCTGCCAGGTGGTCGTTGCCGTCTCCCCCGTCGAGGTAGTCGGCACCCTGAAACTCGGCGGCGACCTTGGTCAATTCGTCATCGCCGATCAGCGTATCGTCGCCCGCCCCGCCATACAGGATGTCGTCTTTGCCACCGCCCACCAGGTAGTCATTGCCGTCGCCACCATCCAGGTAGTCATTGCCATTGAGCGCACCCGCCAGCGCTGCATTGCTCTGATCGCCCCACAGCGAATCGCTGCCGGCACCGCCGTACAGCGTGTCATCGCCGCCACCGCCCACCATGCTGTCATCGCCCGCTTCACCATCGAGGTAGTCGTTACCCCAGATCAGGGCGTTGGCTGCGGGTGTGTCGACGTTGTCGGCGCTGGTGTCACCCCACATGTTGTCGTTACCGGCGCCGCCATACAGGGTGTCGTCCTTGCCGCCGCCCTCCATGTAGTCGTTGCCGTCTTCCCCATCCAGGTAGTCGCTGCCGTGATAGGCCAGGTCCACATAGTCGGCATCACTGGTCTTGCCGCCGACGTCACCCCACAGCTTGTCGTTGTCGGCGCCGCCGTAGATCACATCATTGCCGCCACCGCCGGTCAGCGTGTCATCGCCCGCGCCGCCGTCCACAAAGTCCGCGCCATGGTATTGGGCTTCCACGCTGTTCATGAAGCCGGCCTTGATGAGTCCGTCGCCGTTGATGCTGTCTTTGCCATCCCCGCCTTCGAGCACATCATCGCCGCCCATGCCGTCAATCTGGTCATCGCCCAGACCGCCTTGCACCCGGTCATCGCCACCACTGGCAATCACCCAGTCGTTGCCAGCGCCTGCGTCGACCACGTCGCTCTCAGTGCCCGCCGGACTGTCGGAGCCGCTCCAGATGGTGACCGGGTCGCCGCTGGGTAGTGTGTCTTTGTAGATGCCCCAGAGCGCGCCCTGGCTCAGGACCACCTGGCCTGCCGGTGGGCTCCAGCTGTCCCCGGGTTTGAGGCGCTGGCTCACATTCAGCGTGGCGCTGCTGTTGATGTAGTCGGCTCCATCGCCGCCTTTGATATTGTCGGAGCCGGCACCGCCCCCAATGAGGTCGTCTCCGCTGCCGCCATCGATTTCGTCATTGCCGGCACCGCCGTCGAGCGCATCATTGCCGCCCAGGCCGGCGATTTTGTCATTCCCGGCTGTGCCTTTGACGACGTCACTGAAGTCGAGCTCGGCGACACCGTTGATGAGTGTGCCGTCTGGCCCCCAGCTGGTCTCACCCCAGGCGTAGGTGTTGTAGTTGGGTTTGTCGGCGGTGATATTGAGCTGGGTCTCGATGCCGATGAGCTTGGCGCGCTGGTCGCCGTTGGCGGTCTGGCTGACGGGGCCGGCATCAGTGAGGTTGACGCCCCAGGCGTTGCTGGTGGCGTTGCCGTTGGCGCCGGCGTAGCTGGCGCTCAAGTTCATGCTGGCATCTTCGCTGACATCGCCTTGTTGCACCAGGGCGAATGACACCTGGGTCTGGCCTTCCGCCAGGGTGATGACGGCGCCATTGGCGTCCACGATGGAGTCGCCCAGGATGGCTTTGAATTTGTCGGCCAGGGATGACAGGGCCAAGGTGATGGTTTCATTGGCCTTGGCGGCGACATTGAGGAACAGCGTGTAGGCTGTACCCGTTCCTTCAACAATGGCGCTGGTGCCTGTTACCGCTGCAGCGTTGAAATTGAAATCAGCGAAGGGGTTGCCGCCCGTGCTTTCCTTTATGACCAGCTTGCTGGTGTTGTCGAGTTTGATGCCCAGGTAGCCTACTCCGCCCTGGGCTAGCGCGAGGTCAAATTTTTCAATCTTGACTTCATTGCCGGCACCCAGATTGCTGATGACCAGCGTGCCCAGTTGGGCGGCCTGGGTTGGCAGGAAGGTGTAGGTCTCACCTTGCGCGCCGACCCAGGTGTTGCTTTTGCCTGCGGCTTTGCCACCGGACAAGGTCACGCCGGCTTCGGTGCGCACCAGCCCTTCGCCGTCGGTGTTGTCGCGGATGGTGTCTTTGCCGTTGCCGACGATGTAGATGTCCAGGCCTGAGCCGCCAATCAAGACGTCGTTGCCGCCTCCGCCTGTCAAAGTGTCGGCCCCCGCATTACCCATCAGTAAATCTGCAAGAGTGCCGCCAGTGAGAACATCATTACCCAGGCCACCGAGCATGAACGCTTTTTGTACCCCCTCAGTTGCAGTCATTGCATTTGCACCAGCCTGAACAAACCAGTCGGTCGCAGCAGGCAACAAGGTCTTGATGAGCGTTTGTTCATCAGCCGCCAGGGTATTCAGATAGGTCTGAAAATACAGGTTGTAGCCCTTGGCCTGGGTCAGGCTGCTGGCAACTACGGTGCGGTCAAATTTGATCCCCCCGGACACGTCACTAAACAGGGTCTGGGTGTTGCTCGGGGCGGTGGCTGGCTCCTCGTAGTATTTCTGCATGGCGAAGGCCACCAGGGTCTTCGAAACCATTTCGTTGGTGAGACTGAAGCCACCGGCCTGCGCTACTTTCTGTAAATCGATGGTGAAGCGGTTAAGCATATTGTCGGCAGCGACGGCACCGGAACCAGATACACCAACTTGATGGCGAACTAGGCGTTCGATGAAATTTTCCTTCGCAGTGCCCGTACCCTTCTGGTACAGGTTGCTGTCAAACACCATTTTCAGGAGATCGGGCAGCTTGGACGTGATTTGGCGAAACGCATCATTCAGCACAAAAGTACTCAGCAGCGCCTGCGAATGCAGGTCCGTTGGTGCGGTAGTCAGGCTTGCGCCCTGCTCCAGTGGGGTTTGTGTGCCGATGGTGTTGAGCGGGAAGCCTTGCAGAACCTCGCCCTGAACATACAAGCCGGTGACGTTGGCGACACGTGGGGCGTTTGTGCCAGGCATAAACGAAAGCAGATCGGGCACCAGTTCCTGAAGCTGGATATTGCTGTATCCCTTGCCATTTAGGTAGCTGATGAGTTGTCCGTGTACATCCCAGTTCTTGATCGACGCATCAAATGGGGCCTGATCAAACGTGACAGCTTGCTGATTGAAAAAGACGCCCATCAACGCAGCCAGTCCACCGCCCAAACTATGACCTGTAAAACTGATGGTCGCCGTAGGATTGGCTTTCCTGACCTGGAGGTAGTACAGCGCGGCGTCTTTCAATTGATCTGCACCCAAGCCGGTGGCCAGTCCACTGTTGGCAAGCCAATCGACTCCTTGCGCTGTTCCGGCAAAAGAAATGACAAGCTGGTTGCCGTTGGTGAAAGTCGTCGCCTCAAAGCTGCTGGGTTTCACTTGATGAGACCCCGGCACTTCTGTCCACCCAGATGGAACGGGAAATTGGTTGATGGAATTCGTAGTTGATTGGTATGCACTACCTGCCATAAGGGCGCAGTCAATTTCAAATTGTGTAGTCATGATTGTTCCTTGCGATTGTGTTATCGAGAATTATTGAGTTTGACGATCCATCATTCGGCGACCAATAGAGTCGCCAGGGCCGACCCAGGCGCCCTTGTAATAAACCATTTCCTGGCATTCGGTCGCTTCGCCGATTGGCGTACGAACGAAAACTCGCATACGCAAGCCTGAGGGGTCATTGCGTCCCTCTCTGTTGAATCGATCAATGACTTCCGCTGTAACGTACGGTTTGGTTTGTTTCACGTCAATTCCCATGCCGCGCAGTTGGTCCTTTTCTGCATCGCCATAGCCACCAATGACGACGTTGGCCCTTTTAATCTCTTTAGGGAGTTCTGCAATGGCAATACGCTGCCAAGCCACCCCGTCGTACCTAAAAAGCACATAAGGTGGATTGGGTCTGCCCCACTTGTTATACGCGTGGCAGCGAGACGGGAGAGTCACTATGTACGGTTTGCCGTCGACTATGTCCAGTGCCAACAAGTCCAGGTTGTCCTGCAAATCTTGCCCAAAATCGCTCTTCCAGGAGATACTCTTTGAACTACTTGGAAGAGTAAATTTCAAGGTTTCTTCGCTCTGCGGTGCAGCTTGGCCGATTTGTCGGCCACCTTTCGGATCGTATGACATTGATCTCTCGACGATCAGTCTCTTCCCGTCGTGCAACAGCACTTCTTCTTTCCAACTGGTTGAATTGCTACATGCAGTCATAGTTGCTCCAATAGCCAAGATTGAAATGACAGTGGACAGCTTTGCCAGCCGCGTTGGACCGTTCATGCGACGCTCCTGTAGTGGATGTCGTTAGCGGCCAAACACCCACTCAGGCAAGACCGCTTATTTCGATGCCTGCGCCCAGCCCGATTACCAAACAAGGGGTAGATCTCAGAAGCAAATAGACCTGCAACGACCGAATGACGGGCGTAAACAGCTACCAATTCGATAGCATTTCTATTTGCTTTATCGTTGCCGTCTTCCCCATCGAGGTAGTCGCTGCCGTGATAGGCCAGGTCCAGGTAGTCGGCATCACTGGTCTTGCCGCCGACGTCACCCCACAGCTTGTCGTTGTCGGCGCCGCCGTAGATCACATCATTGCCGCCACCGCCGGTCAACGTGTCATCGCCCGCGCCGCCGTCCACAAAGTCCGCGCCATGGTATTGGGCTTCCACGCTGTTCATGAAGCCGGCCTTGATGAGTCCGTCGCCGTTGATGCTGTCTTTGCCATCCCCGCCTTCGAGCACGTCATCGCCGGCCATGCCCTCGATCTGGTCATCGTCCAGACCGCCTTGCACCCGGTCATCGCCGCCACTGGCAATCACCCAGTCGTTGCCCGCGCCTGCGTCCACCACGTCGCCATCTGTGCCCGCCGGGTTGTCGGAGCCGCTCCAGATGATGATCGGATCGCCGCTGGGCAGCGTGTCCAGGTAGATGCCCCAACCAGCCCCCTGGGTTTTGACCACCTGGCCTGCCGGCGGGCTCCAGCTGTCGGTGGGTCTGAGGCGCTGGAAGACGTTCAGCGTGGCGCTGCTGTTGATGTAGTCGGCTCCGTCGCCGCCTTTGATATTGTCGGAACCGGCACCGCCGCCAATGAGGTCGTCTCCGCTGCCACCGTCGATCTCGTCATTGCCGGCGCCGCCATCGAGCGCGTCGTTGCCGCCCAGGCCGGCGATTTTGTCATTCCCGGCTGTGCCCTTGATGACGTCGCTGAAGTCGAGCTCGGCCACGCCGTTGATGAGCGTGCCGTCAGCGGCCCAGCTGGTCTCATTCCAGGCATAGGTGTTGTAGTTGGGTTTGTCGGCGGTGATGTTGAGCTGGGTCTCGATGCCGATGAGCTTGGCGCGTTGGTCGCCGTTGGCGGTCTGGCTGACGGGGCCGGCGTCCGAGAGGTTGACGCCCCAGGTGTTGCTGGTGGCGTTGCCGTTGGCGCCGGTGTAGGTGACGCTGAGCGCACCGCTTGCGTCGGTGGTGAGTTCGCCGGTTTGGATCAGGGCAAAGCTGACTTCCGTTTGGCCCTCATTGAGGGTGATGGAGGCACCGGCGGCGTCGACCGTGCGGTCGCCCAAAATGGCTTTCATGCCCTGGCTGGCAAGGCCTTGCAGGCTCAGTACCAGGGTTTCTCCGGCTTTGGCGGCGGCTTTGAGGTTGATGATAAAGGTCTGGCCCGTGCCTTCTGCCAGCTCGGAGAATTTTCCGGCGAGGGTGGAGATGTCGGCGCTGGTGTCGCTCCAGAAGCTGCCTCCATTGGCAGCGGCTGCGCTGTCACTGGTGGCGATCACCGCCACGGCGGGTGTTTTGTCGAGCTTGATGCCCAGGTAGCCCGTGTTTGCGGGAGTCGTATCTGTGGCCTTGATCAGATCGAAGTTGTTGATGGTGATGCTGTTGGCAGTGTCGCTGCCCTTGGTGATGACAAGAATCTTCCCGGTGGAGGAGCGGGCGTCATCGCGCACTTGGTAGATTTCTTCGACGCCAGCGGCATCTTTGCTTTTGAACTTGTTGGCTTCGCCATAGCTTTGTCCACCGTTGAGCGTTTGGCCATCGAGCTTGAGGCTGCCTGAGCCATCGCTGTCGAGGATGGTGTCTTTGCCGAAGCCGCCGGTGAAGGTGTAGGTGTCGGAGTCTTTGCCACCCTCCAGATAATCATTACCGCCCTTGCCGTCTAGGGTGTCCTCGCCGGCACCGCCGTACAGGCGGTCGCCCAGTGCGTTGTCGTAGCCGATCAGGGTGTTGGCCTGATCGTCGCCAAACAGGAGGTGTTGCTCAGGCAGCCCAGTACCGCCCTGTCTTTGCGTGCTGAGAACAGTCTCAGTTGCTGGGTCGGATGGGTCGATGAAATGGAAGAATGTCACTCTGCCATCTGGGGCGACTGCATCATAAATTGACCCGGTGCTGTTGTCTTGCTTGCTGCGTGTGACCAGCGCTTGTAGCAGGGTAGCGCGGTCTGTGAGCCATTGTTGTGTCAAGTCGCCTGTGCCCGCAGCGGGGTCGTACAGGCTCAGACGCTGTGTGTAGTTGCCATACAGCGTCTGGTTCTGAGCATCGGCATTGGCCACTACCGCAAAGGGCAGCAGCTCCAGCAGCGCGTAGCGATAGGCCGGCGCCGTGTTAGTGGTGGCTTGGGCAGACGTTGCAAAACTGGCATTGGCCTGCACCAGTTGCACCTGACCGCTCAGGGCTTTGAAGTTGGTGTTGTTTTGCAGTTGGTACAGGTTGGCTCCAAACGCATCATGGTTGTCGGTGGGAGTCTTGTTGGTGTCATTGCTGGCAGAGCCTATGAAGACGCTGCGCAAAACATCCAACGTATCTTCTTGGCGTCGGTCACCACTGCCCGATGCGGCAAATAGTGCAGTGGCTTGCGTGATGCTGATGCCGGGCATTAGCCGCGCGTAAGTTTCATAGATTGCCAAGGTATCACTCAGGCGCACGATGGAGTGGTTGCCGGTGATGCCGTTGTTTTCAATGCGTACGGGCAGTGTGCTGCCCAACATGAAGCCCAAACCGGCGGTTACCGATAGGCCGTCTGTGGCATGAACATTGGTGATTTTGGCTGCGGCCGCACCTGCGTTGCTTATGCCCAGGTAACCCAGCAGGGTATCGGCTGCGCCCAAGCCAGGGGCATTGAAGGTGTAGGCCGCAGTGACTACCGAGGCATGGCGGGCCGTGAAGGCCTGCGCCAGAAAGCCGCCAAGGCTGTGTCCGGTGATAGTGAACTGCTCATTGCTGCTGAGCTTGCCGCCGGGCTCTGTGAGCTTGGAATAGAACGATTCGAGTGCGTTGTATTGCGCAATGTCGGTGACGGTGCTGCCTAGAAAAATGCCCAGGTCCGACAACACGTCAGCAGGGCTATTGGTGCCAGAAATGGTGAGAACTTTTTCGCCTGTTGCGTTGCCGTCGGCGTCTTTTCGCTGTAGCAAAACTGCTGAGAAACCTGTGATCGGGTCACTGGGCGATTGCTGCAAGACTGCCCAGTCTGCATCGAATTGGGTGGCTTGGGCTGTGGCCATGCCAACACCCGGGGCATTGTAACGCTGGGTGTTGTTCAGAAGTGGCTCCAGGCCGGTAGCATAGGCTGCAAGAGCAGTCTGAGAGTAATTGAGTAGTTGTTTGATAGTAGTCATTTATTTCCTCCTTAAAAAAACTGATCCACTGGGCTCAACGTTTTGCTTTGGGCAGCTGTTGCCGCTAGGTTGAGCTCCAAACGTAAAGAAACCGTCACCCCCGCCGCGGTCGTACTGGACGGACTCAGCAAGCAAGCGGTTGTCAGCACGACGATAGATTGCAAAATACGTTCGCGTCAGCACTCCTTCACCACGCAGCGGATTCGCGCCTTTGCCCACCAGAATTTCGCTCTTTCTGATGTACTTGTAGTCAGGTCCCAAAAGGTCTTCGACCGATTTCGCGATTTGCTGATACCGCGCCAATGGCTGTCCGATATTGCTGAAATCACTCGCAGGCAACGTCACCGTTTCATAGACCTTGATTCCGCCATCCTTCTTGCAAAGCTCCTCCATCTGCCGATCCAGAGCCCAGCGCTCGCACCCGGCAAGAGTGAGCAAGGAGATGACGGCTATCGGGATAGCAACTACGCGGCGCATGTGACGCTCCTCTGGTGGATGTCGTTAGCTGCCCAACACCCACTCAAGCTAGTCCGCTTATTTCGATGCCTGCGCCAAGTCCGATTAACAAACAAGGTGCAATTCTCAGAATCAAATAGACCTGTAACGACCGAATGACGGGCATAAACAGCTACTAATTCGATAGCATCTTTATTTGTTTTATCGTTGCCGTCTTCCCAATCCAGGTAGTCGGCATCACTGGTCTTGCCGCCGACGTCGCCCCACATCTGGTCGTTGTCGGCGCCGCCGTAGATCACGTCGTTGCCGCCCATAGGATTGAGAAACTCACCTTGCAGGTGATAGCCAGTGACATTTGCCTCACGAACTGAAAACGTGGATGGCATAAGCGGATAGGTTGCGTCGTTGTATTGATTGAAATTACTATCAACATATCCTCGACTGGACAACTCATTCTTATAGTAATTCAGCGTGCTGGAGTTCAACGCACTGAGTTGAAACGGTGCGGCGTCAAACGTCGTCGCTGGCTTGTTGAAATACACCGCCATCAGACTGGCCAAGCCACCGCCTAGACTGTGTCCGGTGAAGCTGATGTTGTCACCGTAGCCGGGCGTATTCTTGATTCGCTCATAGAGCAGCATGGCTTTGAGTGCCTGGCTGCTGGGCTGCCCGGTTGTCGCCGGCAAGTTGCCAAAAGCGATGTCTGTGATCTTGTTGGCGTTGGTGCCGGTGTAGGCAATCACGATTTCAGAAGTGCCGATGCGCCGGAATACACCCGCAGAAAAGCCGTCACTCGGGTCGGGGATGATTTCAAGCGTTTCCCAGCCAAACGGGGATTCCAATTTATTTGCATCTGTTGTTTTGTACACCCTCGCAGCCAATTGCGCGTACTCTTTGGTTTCGGTTGTCATGATTTGCTCCTTGTGTGTTATTCCGATTTGTCTTCTGTCTTGAGGTGGCCGCTGGTGCCTTTGCTGTTATCGCAGCTCGTTTCCCACCTTTTCACAATCTCGCGCCAATCCGCAAACATGGTGGCGGCATCGTCATGCGCACGTTTGCTTGCCAAGGTGTGATGGGATGGTTCACCACTTTTGCGATGCACTGCCACCAGCAGATTGGCCTTTTCGCCAATGTGCACTGGATCTAGCGGCACTTGCTGCCACGCACCATTGGCCCAGTTGTACTGGGTGTACGGCAGCTTGGGGTAACCGATCTGTTTCCAGTCTTCACACATTTGAATCCTGGCCAGCACATACCACTGGCCCTGTGGGGTTTCGTTCAACACCATGGGGTTGAAGTGGGTAGACAAAGTAGCGGATGGGGCACCAGCAAGCCCTGGCGGGAACGTGATGGTTGTGGCCTTGTGTTCGGTGCCACCTGCATCGCCTATTCCACCGAAGGCTTCCAGTCCCTCAAGCGCACGTGTGATGGTGACTTGCCGCCCGTCTTGCAGCAAAACGTCTTCCGTCCACTTGAAATTGGACTTGGAGCAAGCGCTGAGTTGCGTTACAGCTATCAACGCAAGCAGTATTTGCAAAAGTTTCTTAAAGCGGATCATTGCTGCACCTCCGGTTTTTTGAGATTGGTCTGAATATCCGAATTTCCCCACGCAACATCCATGCGCCTTCCCAGCCATTTATGCCCCGCAAGCCGCATAGAACGGTCGGGAGCGGTTTTGATGTTTGAGCGATCAAGCCGCCATCGCAAGCACTTCTTCTCGACCCTAAACACCCAATTTTCACAATCAAGTTGGCCTGTAGCGCCCGAGTGACGAACGCAAGAAGCTATCAAATAGCTAGCATTCATTAGCACATCATTGCCGCCACCGCCTCGCAAAGTGTCATCGCCGGCACCGCCCCACAGGGTGACCTTGAGCCAGACATCTGTAAGAGCTAGCTCTTGGCAGTCGTCGGACGGCATCACGGTGTTCCCCATTTCCTGTTGTAAAAGTTGATGGAGCAGATACCGTCCACACACTGTCGATGTGCCCTCCGGTCCAGTGTTTGCGCAAGACGCTCCGTATTTCATAGCACCGCATGCAGCGACCGGGCACCGTCTTTGTTCAGGTGGATCACATCGTCCACTCGCAAGCTCTTGGGCAGCGCATGGGCAATGAACAGCATGGTGACTTTGCCTTTGAGGGCGTTGATGGTCTTGGCAAAGTGTTCGGCGGTTTCGGCGTCCAGCGCGCTGGTGGCTTCGTCGAAGATCAGGACCTTCGGGCGTTTGAGCAGCGCGCGGGCAATCGCCAGGCGCTGCTTTTGCCCGCCCGACAAACCTGCGCCGCGCTCGCCGATGGGGGTTTGGTAGCCTTGCGGCAGCGCCTCCACCGTGGCGTGGATTTCTGCCATCTTGCAGGCCTGCACCACTTGCTCAAAGGTCGCGTGCGGGTTGGCCAGGGCCAGGTTGTCAAAGATGGTGCCGCTGAACAGCACGGTTTCTTGCGGCACCACGCCAAAGGTGGCGCGCAACTCGTTGGCGCTGAGGTGACGGATGTCAATGCCATCCAACTTGATCTGGCCATCCGTGGGCCAGTAAAAGCCTTGCAGCAGCTTGGCCAGCGTGCTCTTGCCGCTGCCGCTGGGGCCCATCAGCGCAATGGTGCGGCCCGGCTCAATGTCCAGGCTCAAGTTCTCGTACAGATAGGGCAAATCGTCGGCGTAGCGAAAGGCAATGCGCTCGATGGCGATGTGGCCCTGGCCGTCAGTCTGGCGGGCCGGGGTCAGGCTGTAGGGCTCGGCCGGCGCGTTCATCAGGTCGCCCAAGCGCGCCACGGCCAGGCTGGCTTGCTGAAACTGCTGCCACAGTCCGACCAAGCGCATCACCGGCTGACTGAGCTTGCCGGCAAACATTTGAAACGCCACCAGCATGCCGATGGTGAAGACGCTGGCCTTGGCGTCTGTGGAGGGGTTCATCACGATCCAGGCGCCGACCAGCAGAATCAGCAGCGTCATTATCTGCTCCAGCGTGGAGGCGATGACGTTGTAGGTGTTGCCGATTTGTTTGGTCTTGAAGCCCGACTGCAGGTAGCTGGCCAGGAAGCCGGCGTATTTGGCCTTGAGTTGGGGTTCGAACTGCAAGCTTTTGACGGTTTCAAAACCGGCAATGTATTCGGTCAAAAAAGCCTGGTTGCGCGCGCCCAGCATGAACTGCTCGTTGAGCCGGACCTGAAAGACAGGGGCCACCAGCATGGACAGGATGCCGATGACTGACAAAATGCCCAGCGCAATCAGGGTCAGCGGCACTGAGTAGTAAAACATGATGGCCACCGCAATCAGCAAGAATGGCACATCCAGAATCAGCGTCACTGCGGTGGAGCTGACGAACTCGCGAATGGTCTCGACCCCATGCAGGCGCGCCGCAACCACCCCGGTGGGGCGGTGCTGAAAGTAGCGCGGGGGCAACTTGAACAAGTGGTCGAACACGGTGGCGGCCAGCACCGCATCGACCCGGTTGCCGGTGTGCAGCACCAGGTATTGGCGCACCCAGGTCAGGGTAGCGGTGGCGACCATGAAGATCGCCATGCCGATGGCAATGGCGATCAGCGTGCTCTCGGTGCGGTGCACGATGACCTTGTCGATGATGGCCTGGGTGAACAGGGGCAGACCCAGGGCCAGCAATTGCAGTACCAGCGAGGCCCACAGCACGTCACGCCAGACCTTGCGGTGTTTGAGTAGCTCGGGCACAAACCACCGGAAGCCGAAGGCTGCTGGCGCAGTGCTGGCGCGCTGGGCCGCAGGCCCGGCCTCGCCAGGCTGATCGGGGTCTTGCGGTGCCTGGGCTGGCAGGCGCAGGGCAACTGCCTGCCCGCTGTAACGCGGGGCGAAGTCGGCCAGTGCCTCGGTGATGGGGTCCACGGTATTGGCCGGAACCCAGGTCACATCATGGGCTGTGGCCCGCACCAACAAACCCAGCTCGGTCTGCCCGTGCAACAGCAAGACCAGCGGCGCGGACGCCCCCGCCAACGCGGCAACGGACAGGTCGCTTAACCTGGCCTCGAAACCCAGGGCGCGGGCGGCCGTGACCAGGGTTGCAGCGCCATAGGGCGGCGCAAACTGGGACAGCAGCAAATGGGTATCAAAGGGTTTGCCATGCAGGGCGCAGACCGAGCCCAGCGCCCAGGCTAGGGTCTGGGGTGAGAGGGGTTGGGCTGCAGGGCTGGAGGCAAGGTCTGCCGGGGTCTGTGTCTGGGCGGCGCACGCGGCGCTGCCAGAACGGTCGATATTGTTGATGCCCATTGCGCCCTGTTCCCCCTGCACATTGTTTTTTTGCGCAGTAGAAGATCCCGGCGCTTTTTGTTGTCGCGGATGTTAAAAGGATTCAGTGGCTTGAAGAGCGGGTAGAAACCTTTGCTTGCATCCCAACAACACATTGTTTGCGCTGGGTCAAATGCAGCCTGGGCTGGCTGGGTCAGCGGCATGCAAACCCGCAACATCGGTCTGCCGGTGATCGCACGGGTGTACGCGGCAGATGCGCAGGCGCCAGCTCAAGCGTTATTGTGGAAATGGTCCAGGAAGCAGACGTCAATTCTTCGCACGGGCCAGGCATAGACTGTCTGGAATATGCGAGGTGACGACGAGGGCCATGTTGGCGTGTACCCAGTTTTCACCTTTGTGGGTTGAGAGAAATTCGGTCACCGACAGGTAATGCACGACGTCACAGAACGTGAGCTCGCGTCTTGCGGGCCATTCCGCAAAGCTCTCCTCGGCGCAATCCAGGATGCCATCGGCCGCCCCTGAATTGCAGCCGGTACGCTGCATAACTACCAGTTGATAGAGTTCCCGAGTGACCAAATCCGGATGATGGGCTGCAACCTTGCGGTACAGCGCAAGCAGTTCGTCGCTCACTCGCGCAGCATGGCGGCGCTCGTGCCAGCTTAGCAGCCAGACTGCGATCAGGCCGCGCAAGCCGTCGCGCATGTCGCGATGTGCCGATGCGGCGTTGATCGACCCTCCGTCAATGGGGCCAATTGATCCGATTGGCAGAGGGTTCTGGTCTTGCATGGAATGGGTGCCTCCTGCGCAATGACTGCAGCCTGGAAATCAAATTTGCCCGTCGGAACTGGCAAGCTGCAGCATCAAGGCGGCCATATCGGCTGCACTCAAACCGGAGGCGTTCACGGCAGAACTCATGAAGACCGTCATCGCGCTGGCCAGGCCGCTGGTGCCCGCACCCGACGCCATCATTTTTGTCCCCATCATCCCGCCCATGGCCATGGAAATCTGACCAGTCCCCTTCTTGCCATTCATGACGCCGTCCCAGGCATCGTTCATCATGGCCGTCACCAGCGTCGAAGAGACCGTCATATTCAGGGTTTTCGCGTACTGCGACATCGCGGCCAGAGTCATGCCGTAGTTCCTCGCATCCTGACTGACCCCGGCACCGGAGCCGGCTATCAAAGGATTCATCGGCTGAACGTGCAGGATGTCACTGACCAGGAAATAGTTGCCCATGGCCGTATTGGCGGCGGCAATGTTGGCATCCGTCATGCCGCCACTCATGCCGAGCGCCCGACTCTGAGCCATGGTCGTCAGCGGCGTCATCCAGACGCCTGCGACGTTTGCCCCGCTGGCCACTGTCGGCAGTACGGCACTCATGACATCGTCTGCAGTCATCGTCATGGTTGTTTTGGTGGCTTCGTCGGTGTAGCTTGCGCCGCTCATCTGCAGCATCACCGAGCCGGTGTAGCTGCCCAATGGCAGGGTGAAATGACCCTGGCTGTCGGTGGCGACACTGGCAATTTGTGCGCCCATGGCACCGTTGTTTATCGCAAAAGCCATTACCGTGGCATTGCTCACCGGACCGTTGAATGCCATACCGCTGACCGTCGCGTTCATCGCCGCTACGGGAGGGACGCTGCCGACTGGACCAGGCGCACCATTGAGCTTGTTCACCAGATCCGGCGTGGTGACCCCGGATTTGTTCTGAGTGGAATTCATGAAGGCATTCATCGCGCCTCCCATGCCGCTGGTGCCGGCGGTCGGTGGCAGCATCATGCCGCCTCCCATGCCACCCATCTGCACCGGCGCAGTGCCAGCCTTGCCATCCAAAACGCCATCCGTCGCGTCGTTCATCATCGCAGTCACCATGCTCGACGAGAAACTCAAGCCCAGTGTCTGCGCATATTTGGACATCGCGGCCAGCGTCATGCCGTAGTTCTTTGCATCCTGACTGGCACCAGCACCGGAGCCGGGCATCAAAGGATTCATTGGCTGAACGTGCAGGATGTCGCTCACCAGGAAGTTGTTGCCCATAGCCATATTGGCGGCGCTGATGTTGGCGTCGGTCAGGCCGCCCGCCATGTGCCGCGCCATCGCCTGCGCCATGCCAGTCAGAGGGGTCACCTGCACGCCGCTGTTGGTGGCACCTGCCGCTACGCTCGGGATGACAGCCGTCATCACGTCACCGGGCGCCATGATCATGGCGGCACCGGTGGCTTCGTCGGTGTAGCTCCCGCCGCTCATCTGTAGCATCACCGGACCGGCGTAGCTGCCGATGGTCATGCTGAAGCTTCCGTTGAGGTCAGTACTCGCAGTGCCGATCTGGGCCCCGATCTGGCCACCGCTGATGCCGTAGGCAGTGATGCTGGCGTTGCCCACCGGTCCCTTGACCGCGGCGCCGCTGATGACACCCGTGCCACCCGAGCCAACGTTTTCGGCCGATGTGCCACCGCCGCCGCAACCGGCTGCAATGAACAAGGTCACGACCATCGCCATGAGCATTCGCAAGCGTAGAAAAATGAAACTGGACATTTGAAGCTCCTTAAAAATCAAAACAATTACGGCGCAGGGTCCTGGGGTTCCAGGTTGGGACCGTGATAAAAATACATGCCGACTCGAATGCGCTGATCCGCGCCGGGCTGGCCCCGGTCTTGATCACTCAATACAGTGGCGTCGCGCACGAAGTCATGAAAAGCGTTGGACCAGATTTGGCGCGCCAAGGTTCCCAAGGCCGCCGCCGACTCTGGACGCAGGCTGTCGGCATAGACGCTCTGTTCCAGCATGGGAGTCGAGTCTGCCTTCAGGTTGTACGCCGCCGCAGCAAGGTGATCGCCGACGTTGTCGGAAAACAGTTGCAGCATCTCGGCTGTTCCTTCTTTGGGCACGAAGGCGTCGACGCGCAAGCTGACTTTGTCGCAATCGCCACCGTTTGAGGGCGTGTCCACGCGACATGCGACACCAAGACGTACCAGTTCCTGCAACAAGGCATGGGGGTGAACGTCACGCGATACCGACGCGGCGAGCGCTTCAAACGAGCCCGGTCCGCCGGTGCGGTCCAGCACCCTGGGCCGCCCCCGTTTATCGCAATAGTCTGGGTCATTCGCCCAGCGGGTAAAAACCTCCATGACGGCGCTGAAGGTCTTGGCCTGAGGGCGCGGCTGGCCAACCGCCCGCCACTCACGTACATCCTTGCGGTGTATGCCAGTCAATGTGCTGAGGCTTGAGTCGTTGACCCGTGCGGAGCCTGCCTCGAGAACCTGGGTTGCTGATTCGAGGAAGGTCTTTTTGAGCGCGTTGGCCAAGCGCGGGTAGGTGACTCCTTCACGCAGAAGCAATTCCACCAGCGGTGCCATGACGCGCAAGGCAGCGGCAAGGGAAAGATCGGCACGCGATTCGGACATGGTTTGACAAGCAGTTCAATTTCGTTAAATGGGAATATATCCCATATTTGCTTTCGACGCAAGCACCTCGTCCATGGTCTTGCGTTCGGAAATGAATTTCCTGCCGTACAACTTGCCTCTATCGGATTCAGCCACTCTTCGCCCGCGCGTTCAGAACGTGCGCCTTAGCGCTGGTCATCGTCGTGACCCAATGCGCCAATAGCACTTGATGGTGACGCCCTAATTGGCAGCAGGTGCGGGCATGCGGTCCATCATCATCTGCATCATGGTCTCCATCATCGCCATGCGCTTTTCCATCATCTGCTGACGTTGCTTCATGTTGCCTGGCATCGGCTTTTTCCCTTGTATGCCAGCCATGCCGGTGCCGCCCATCATGCCCATCATCGCCATGCCATCCTGCATGGCTTTCATGTGTTCGGCCATCAGCGCCATTTTCTCTTCCGGCGTTTTGGCACTCATCATTTTTTCGTGCATCTCGCCCATGGCCTTCATCTTGCTGTCCATGGCGGCCATCTTCCCGGCGCTGTCGGGTGTAGCCGCTGAAGCCGCCTGTTTGGCGGAAGACTGTTCCGTCGCTAACACCTTTGCCTGATGTTGTGCGTGCTCTGTTTCGGGTTGGGCCCAGGAGCCAATAGAGGCGGCAGCGAGGGCAATGCTCAGTGCGGTTTGACGAAGATATGACATGGTGAACTCCAATGGTGAAAGTTAAGGTGAAAGGAAAGAAAGGCTATGGCGTGGCCAGGATTGGTCACCCAAAAGCAGATGCAGGTCCACTGCCAGGCGAATCAATCCGCGCGGCAGAAGACCTGATTGGGAGGGCTCAAATAGTGAGCCGCGAAAAGCGAATGGTGACGGGTGGTTCCGACCAGGTCGTACTACCGAACACCGCGGGCGGGCAAGGCTGATCCAGCACAGGCACCAGCAGGCAGGTGAAAAAGAGCGCAGGAACAGTATCCTGAGCCGTGACCCCCTCCGCGTGATGCTGGATCAGGGCGTTTTGCTCTGCCGTGCAGAAGCTTAGGCATGCCAGGTCCTCTGGCGACTTGTCGTGGTCAGCGGCATCATGATCGGCCGTATCCGCGCCGGACCCAAGCCCGGACTGACTGTGAGTGAAATGTTCGTGCCATCCATGATCCTGCCGCACAAGACAAGCGTTCGCGACACCTATCCCCAATGACATCAACCAGACGAACAACATCACAGCAGCGGTGTAGCGTGTTGGCCGAACGCCAAAAAAGGACTTCATGTTGTTCAATCCCAGGGCATCAAACCGTCTAGCGGTCTGAGGAACTCTCACCAAGTGCTACAGACCAATCAGCCACGATTACTTGTCCTTTCGCTGGACAACCAGCACGACGATCGCGACGACGACAACGATAAACAAGAGCGGCATCAAGAACCCGCCGCCGTAGTCACCCATCCAGCCGGAGTTGCCACCGTTCATCATGCCTCCGCTCTGTGCCAACGAGGCACTGGTGGCCAACAGAGACACCGTAGCAACAGTCATAGCATGCAAAGTCTTCATAAATCTTCTCCTTCAAGAGATTGAAATTAGCGGGCCCATTGGCAAGGGAGCGCGTGAGACGGTACAAGTGCGTGTCACTCAGGTCAAAACCGCGCAAGCCACACCGTTGACGCCAATTTAGGCTGTCAGCCTGCCAATGTCTGTGCGGCAGCGAACAGCCAAAGCAGACTGCAGATTTGTGCCGCAATGACAAGTAGCAGCGGCTTGGAGCACGCCTTGCCGGCCATGCGTCGGCGCGTACCACCTGACGCGTGGTCAAAATTGTCAAACACTTCCGGGCTTGTCGATGCTCAGGATGCGTGCGGCAGTCTGATCGTGGCACCGTGGGCAACGACGATTGACTTGGTGATGGCCAGCCCCAGGCCGGTGCCTTCGCTACTGCGCTGGCGCGAGGGATCGACCCTGAAGAAGCGATCGAAAACCCGTTCCAGATACTCGTGAGGAATCGTGTCGCCGGTGTTTTCGATACCAAGCGACACTGCAGTTGGGTCGGTCTTGATCCTGACGCGCAGCGTTGTACCCACCGTCGAATGCCGCGGTACTCATCGGCACCGCGCGCTTTTGAGAGGACGACCTGAGTTTGCGCCAGTTCAGCCAGTTCCAGCTGTGCAGACTCAACGGGCAGTATCGTTTACTTCTTGCACCCGACGCTGGTACCCGATCGTGGCGGGGTCTAGATCGTTTCGATCGCCACCTGCACAGACCATCCGGGCAACAAGCCCTGGATACTGTGGCTCCGGTAAACCGTATCGCCGGACAAGGTGCAAGCCAAATTCAAACGCACCTCGGAATCTGCAAGCTGCGCGAGCATGTGCCACCGGCGCCCGCTTCCCAAAGGCCAAGTGATGCGCAGCGTGCCAGCGGTTTGCAAGGTGAATTCACCACCTTGCGCTCCGTCCAGCCATGGAAAAAGCTTCTCCCGACGCAGACGCAGCAGATCTGTGTAAAGCGACAACCAGTTGGCATGCGGCTCGCGCAGGCGTTGGCTCCAGTCCAGTTTGCTGCACAGGAACGTGCTCTCGGCGTTGGGGTCGGGAATCAGTTGGCGTCGGGCCGGGTCAGAAAATTCGCCGTGGTTGAACTGTTTCAGCCGCCCCTCGGTCACCGCCCGTGCAAGCTCACCTTTGAAGTCGCAAAAATATTGAAACGGTGTACTCGCGGCGTATTCCTCGCCCATGAAGAGCAGGGGAGGCGAGGGCGCCAATAATGTGCAGGCGACTAGAGTACGCAATGCGTCTTCACGGCCCAGTGCCGCTGCGAGCGTACCAATCCGCTCGCCAAAGGCACGATTGCCGATTTGGTCGTGCGTTTGAGTGAAGTTGACGAATGCAAGCGGAGTAAGGTGTCGCGAGACCGTGCCCCGAGGCGCGCCTGCACGGTAGGCGGAAGATTCGCCTTGAAAGGCAAATCCTTCGGCCAGTGCGCGGCCGAACAGGCGCAGAGGATCAGTCGCGAAGTCGCGATAGTAGCCATCTGTCTCACCTGTTGCCAGCACATGCAGCGCATGATGCAAATCATCATTCCACTGCGCATTGGCCACCAGTGGTTGGCCGTTAGCGTAGCGACCAATGGGCTGTGCATCGTTGGCATCATTCTCAAGTACAAGGTGCACGTACCGCTCTCGGCCGGGCCCGGTGCGTACAGCCTGGGCGAGTTCGTCGATGAAGTTTGGCGTCGAGAGGTCGCGAATCGCGTGAACCGCGTCAATGCGCAGACCGTCCAGGTGAAATTCTTCTAGCCAATACAGAACGTTGTGAATAAGAAAATCGCGCACGGGACGATTCCCTGCGCCGTCGAAATTGATGGCCTTGCCCCACGGGGTGGGCGCCCCGGGATTGAAAAACGCCGGCGCGTAAACCTCCAGGTAGTTCCCTTCCGGACCAAAATGGTTATAGACCACGTCGAGCAGCACCATCAGGCCGCGTTGGTGTGCCGCCGCTACCATGCGTTTCAGATCGTCTGGTGTGCCGTAACTTGCGTCCGGTGCGAATGGCAAAACGCCGTCATAACCCCAACTTCGATGACCCGGGAAATCAGCCACCGGCATCAGCTCTATGGCGGTCACGCCCAACGTCACCAGATCGTCGAGCCGATCGATCACAGCCGAGAAGTCGCCCTCGGGCGTGAAGCAGCCCACATGTAGTTCGTAGATAACTGCCTCGTGCCAGGGTCTACCATGCCACGCGTCATCGGGCCAATCGAATGCCAATGGGTCAATTAGGGCGCTCGCGGCATGCACGTCGCCGGGGTTCCAACGCGAAGCGGGGTCCGGTATCACCAACCCGCCGTTGATGCGATAGGCGTAGCGCGTCTGCGCATCGGCACGTGCAACCGCAAGCTCGAACCACCCGTCGGCGAGTGAGCGCATCGGCAATTCGCCAGCATCGGGACCGGCACTTCGCACCAGGTCGACGCGCAACGCTGCTGGTGCCCAGAGTCTGAACAGCGCACCGCCATCAACTGCTAGAGTCGCGCCAAAGGGCATCCTGTGCAGGCGCTTCATGGTTACCAGCAGGAATGGGGAGCAACAGCATGGGCCCGCCATACAAGGATGCTAAAGGCGACGTCCTTGCATGAACCTAGGTCGATTCCAGGCATACGAGAGTCGCTCGTCAACTGCAGGCGTATGGATGGACTACCCATGTCAAGAACATCGCAAAGGCACGGTCCGTTGCGTTCTTGTTGGAGACCAGTTGGCGGAGCACGTTGAGCAGTTCATTGACGCGTATCCAGAAAATGCATCTATGATACATTGGTACAAATGTATCGGCACATCAGTTGGCGTAGAAGCTAATGCACTACGCAAATGAAAGGCGGGAATTAGCCTGTAGCTTGGATCAGCCCGCCACCTTGACTTTGCGCCAGACCGTATCATGGGTCAAGGGTTAACTTACCCGGAAGTGATAATTACATGAGACTGTCCTTGCGCTTTGTTCTTCCCCTGCTGTTGGTACTGGCAGGCATCGCTTATGCGGTAGCACCCTTGGTTGACCGATTGACCTTGGGCTGGTTCGTGCGCGATCTTGATCTCCGGTCTTCGCTGGTGACCAACACCATTCAGGAGCCCCTGCAGGAACAGCTGGCGGCTGGAAAGAGGGCCAAGATCCAGGACTTCTTCAACCGCATCACCCAGGATGAGCGGCTCTATGCGGTCGGCTACTGCGCATCGCCGACCAGCACCACCTTGGCCAGCCGCTCGCTGCCAACCGAGATTCGTTGTGCCTTGCTGGACCGCTGGGAACAGCCCGGAGACCATTTGTTGCAACGCCCCCAGGGTCCCCTGCATGTGGCAGTGAAACCGATGACCAGCGAGGCGTCTCCGACCGGTCGCTTGGTGCTGGTGCACGACATGAGTTTCGTCACCCGCCGCAGCGAGGAGACCAAGCGCTACGTGTTTTATTTTTTCATGGCGCTGGCGGCCGCGGTCTCGATGATCACAGTGATCATTGCCCAACTCTCATGGCACGGCTGGATGACCGGCATGCGCTCCCTGCTCCGAGGCGAGGGTCTTTTGCGACGACCGGAATTCGATGCCCAGCCCGGCCTGCCCGGCTTCAAGCCAATCGCCCGCGATCTGCAGCGACTGGTTCGCGAACTGGAGGCGGAGACGCGCACGCGCGACGAAAGCCAGATTACCTGGACGCCAGAGGCCCTGCGTGCCATCCTCCATAGCGAACTGAGTGGCGAAGACGTAATCGTCGTTTCCAACCGCGAACCCTACATCCACCAGCGTAGGGGCGAGCGAATCGAGGTGACGCGCCCAGCCAGCGGCTTGGTCACGGCGCTGGAGCCGATCATGCGCGCATGCTCGGGCACCTGGATCGCCCACGGCAGCGGCTCGGCCGATCGTGAGGTCGTTGACAAGAACGACCGCGTTGCAGTGCCGCCGGAAAAACCCGCCTACCAACTCCGCCGCGTCTGGCTAACCGCAGAGGAGGAGGCCGGCTACTACTATGGCTTCGCCAACGAGGGCCTCTGGCCTCTGTGCCATATCGCTCATGTTCGGCCCACTTTTAGATCGAGCGACTGGACCCAGTACGTCGCCGTCAACCGCAAGTTTGCCAAGGCGGTGGTGAACGAGGCCAAGACGAAAAATCCCATCGTCCTGGTACAGGACTACCACTTGGCGCTATTGCCGAAGATGATCCGCGAGGAGTTGCCGAATGCCACGATCATCACTTTCTGGCACATACCTTGGCCCAACCCCGAGTCGTTCGCTATCTGCCCCTGGCGTGAAGAGGTGTTGGCGGGGCTGCTGGGCAGCAGCATTCTGGGATTTCATACCCAGTTCCACTGTAATAATTTTGTCGATACGGTGGATCGGTTTCTGGAGGCGCGGGTGGACCGGGAATCATTCAACGTCTCCTTCGGCGGCAAGCTCACGGCAGTGCGCCGTTACCCGATTTCAATCGCCTGGCCGCCAGAAGCGGAGATGCTGCAAGAAAGCGTGCCCAACTGTCGCAGCAGCATCCGCCAGATGAACGACCTGCCGCCCGAGCACAAGCTCGGAATCGGCGTCGACCGCCTGGACTACACCAAGGGCATCGTGGAACGCTTGCGAGCGATTGAACGTTTGCTGGAGTTGAATAAGGACTGGGTCGGCCACTTCACCTTTGTCCAGATCGCCGCACCGACGCGCTCGGGCATTGACGAATACCAGCAGCACGAAGCGCAAGTACGGGCCATGGCCGCGCGCATCAATGCCCGCTTTGAGCGCCAGGGGCCACCGCCAATCGTGCTCAAGATCGAACACCATGAGCCGCGCGCAGTCTATGAGTATTTTCGCGCCGCCGATCTCTGCTTCGTCAGCAGCTTGCATGACGGCATGAACCTGGTGGCCAAGGAATTTGTCGCTGCCCGCGACGACGAGCGTGGCGTCCTGCTTCTCTCGGAGTTCACGGGTGCCGCCCGGGAGTTGCCCGAGGCCCTGATCGTCAACCCCTATGATGCCGACCAGTGCGCGGCGGCCCTGCACTTGGCGCTGACGATGTCAGCAAGCGAGCAGCGTGACCGTATGCGCTTGATGCGTGGCTTGGTGGCGGAGTTCAACGTCTTCCGCTGGGCTGGCCGCATGCTGCTCGATGCCGCTGCCATGCGCCGTCGTAGTCGGCTGACCGACAAGCCAGGCACCTCAACCGTATGAAGACATCGCGCTCGCGCCTTCCTCCGAACCCCAACTTGAATTGGGCCTATTTTCTCGATGTAGATGGCACTTTGATCAACATTGCGGATACGCCGGAGGCGATCGTGGTGGATCGGGCGCTACTCGACCTGATTGCGAGTCTGCATCGGGCTACGGGCGGCGCGCTGGCTTTGGTCAGCGGGCGCATGATCTCCGATTTGCAGAGCCGCACTGGTTTGGCGCAACTCCCCATGGCCGGGCTGCACGGACTGGAGCGGCGCGACAGCGCGGGACGATTGTGGATTCATGCGGCGGCACCGACTGCCAAGTGCGCCATCAAGGAAGCGCTGGCACCAGTGCTGGTGCGCCATCAGGGCCTGTTTCTGGAAGACAAGGGGCTGACGTTGGCGCTGCACTACCGAACGGCCCCCACGCTGGCCGCCTTCGCGCATCAGATTATGGGCCGCCTGGTCAACTTGGCCAATTCAACTGGTGAAAATCTGGAGTTACAGCGCGGCAAGCGCGTGGTGGAAATCAAACCCGCCGGCATCGACAAGGGCACCGCGGTGGCTGAATTTCTGGCAGAGCCACCATTCATCGGTCGCCGTCCGGTATTCATCGGCGACGACCAAAACGACGAGCACGGCTTCGCCGAGGTGAACCGGCTGGACGGGGTGTCGATCAAGGTTGACCGTGGTCCCAGTTGCGCGCGTTATCGCCTGCCCAACGTGGCGGCAGTGCACCAGTGGCTCGGCAGCGCCATGAAAGAAGATTTATGAAGACACTTGATCTGGCCTTGATTGGCAACTGCAACATTGGCGCGCTAATTGACGGGCGCGCCAACATCACCTGGGGCTGCTTCCCCCGTCTTGATGGCGACCCGGTGTTCTGCAGCCTGCTGAAAACGTCCGACGACTACGGATTTTTCTCTGTCGAACTGGTTGATTGCGAGCGCACCGAGCAGCACTACCTGGAGAACACCGCAATTCTTCTGACGCGTCTGTACGACCAGCAGGGTGGTGC
Source organism: uncultured beta proteobacterium (assembly GCA_963810395.1). GTDB lineage: Bacteria > Pseudomonadota > Gammaproteobacteria > Burkholderiales > Burkholderiaceae_C > Rhodoferax. Next base: position 1,543,352 of record CAWENC010000001.1, read on the forward strand.
GATCGAGGTGGCCGATTTCGCGCCTCGCTTTGGTCAGCACGGCCGCACATTTCGACCCATGATGCTGGTCAGACGCATCCGCCGAGTCTCGGGCAGCCCGCGCGTGACCCTGCGCCTGCGACCCGCCTGCGGTGACGGTGCGTTTCGCCCCAGCACGACTTGGGGCAGCCACCACATTCGCTACGTGGCTCCGGCGCTGACGCTGCGCCTGACTACCGACGCGTCGCTCACCGCCATCATGCAGGAAACCTCTTTTTTTCTGGAGGACACCATCACGTTGCTGCTGGGATCGGACGAAACCGTCAACGAGGCCGCAAGCGAGGTTGGGCGCCGTTTTTTGGAAGAAACCACGCGGTATTGGCGCGAATGGGTACGCAATCTGGCGATACCCTTTGAGTGGCAGCCCGCGGTGATCCGCGCTGCCATCACGCTCAAGCTCAACGCCTTTGATGATACTGGCGCCATTGTGGCGGCTGTCACCACTTCCATCCCCGAAGCCGCTGGCAGCAACCGCAACTGGGACTACCGCTTCTGCTGGCTGCGTGACGGCTATTTTGTGGTGAACGCCCTGAACCGGCTGGGCGCCACCCGCACCATGGAGCGCTACCTCAGCTACATCATCAACATTGCCGCCAATAACGCCGGTGCGCCTCTGCAACCGGTCTATGGCATTGATGGCCGCGCCCAACTCGATGAGCGCGAAGTCAGCGCGCTCGACGGTTATCGTGGCATGGGACCGGTGCGCGTGGGTAACCTGGCCTACCGCCAGGTGCAGCACGACGTTTATGGCTCGGCGATTCTTGCCGCGACCCACATTTTCTTTGACCAGCGCCTGACCCAGCGCGGTGGCGAGGCCTTGTTCCGGCATCTTGAACCGCTGGGCGAGCAGGCCTGGCGCTGCCATGACCAGCCGGACGCGGGCCTATGGGAACTGCGCGGCAGCGCCCGCGTGCACACTTTCTCGGCGGTGATGTGCTGGGTCGCCTGCGACCGGCTGGCCCGCATCGCCACGCAGTTGGGCTTGGCCGAGCGCGCCACCTACTGGCAGGAACAGTCGCAGCACATACACGAAACCATCAGTCGCCGGGCCTGGAACCAACAACGTGGCAGTTTTGTTGCCACTTTCGAAGGTGAGACGATGGATGCGAGCCTGCTGCTGCTGGCCGAAGTTGGCTTTCTGGATGCCACTGATCCTCGCTTTGCCGCCACCGTCAACGCCGTTGCGCTGGACTTGCGGCGCGGTGACTTTATTTTTCGCTACATCGAAAAGGACGACTTTGGCGAACCGGAAAACGCCTTCCTGGTCTGCACCTTCTGGTATGTCAACGCCTTGACCACGCTGGAGCGGCGTGATGAGGCGCGGGCCTTGTTCGAGAAATTGTTGACCTGCCGCAACCGTCATGGCCTGCTGGCCGAGCACATCAACCCGGTCAGCGGCGAACAGTGGGGTAACTTTGTCCAAACCTACAGCATGGTCGGCTTGATCAACGCCGCCATCCGGCTGTCAATCCGCTGGGATCAGGCGTTCTGATTAGTTGCCAAATAGCATACCCCTATGCTCAATATCGTCGCCATCTGCCTCGTCATCACCGCCTTGCTGGCTTACCTAAATTACCGTTTCATCAAGATGCCCGCCACGATTGGCGTGATGGCGGCGGCGCTGGTGATCTCTCTGGCGCTGGTCGGACTTGATGCGCTGGGTATGGCCCATGCGCTACGCGAGTATGAGACCTCGCTATTGCGCTCGATCGACTTTTCTGACCTGCTGATGCAGGGCATGCTCTCCTTTCTGCTATTTGCCGGTGCCCTGCACATTGACCTTAGCGAGCTCAAGACTTACCGGTGGCAAGTGGGCACACTGGCGGTGATGGGCACGTCGCTGTCCACCCTGGCGGTCGGCTATGGCATGTGGTGGACCTTGCCTTGGGTGGGATTGCCTTTGCCGCTGATCTATTGCCTGCTGTTTGGCGCGCTGATCTCGCCTACCGATCCGATTGCCGTCATGGGCATTCTCAAATCTGCCGCTGCACCCAGAGAGCTGGAGCTGGTGATTGCAGGTGAGTCGTTGTTCAACGATGGTGTCGGGGTGGTGATTTTTTCGCTGCTGTTGGGCATGCTCGCAAGTGGCATTGCACCCAACCTGGGCCAGGGTGTCCTGCTGCTGCTGCACGAGGCTGGTGGTGGCCTGACGCTGGGTTTGGCATTGGGCTATGTGACGTTTCTCATGTTAAAGAGCGTGGACAACTACCAGGTCGAAGTACTGCTGACACTGGCGGCGGTCGTCGGCGGGTACGCTCTGGCGGCCCGGTTGCATGTATCCGGACCGCTAGCCATGGTGGTGGCCGGGCTCATCATCGGCAACCTTGGGCGTGCGCTGGCCATGTCGGACACCACGCGGCGCTACGTGGACATGTTCTGGGAACTGATCGACGAAATACTTAACGCCACGCTGTTCGTGCTGATGGGAATGGAAGTGCTGCTGGTGACGTTTTCGCTGAACGAATTGGTCGCCGCTGCGCTGGCCGTGGTGGTGACGCTACTGGCGCGCCTGCTCACCGTCGGCCTGCCGGTGCGGCTCAATGCGCGCGCGTTCAACTTGCCGGCAGGGTCCTGGAAGGTGCTGACCTGGGGCGGTCTGCGCGGCGGCATTTCGGTGGCGCTGGCCCTTTCACTACCGGTTACGCCCGAACGCAATACGATGGTGGCGCTGACTTACTGCGTGGTGGTTTTCTCAATTTTGGTGCAGGGTCTGTCAATTGGCTGGGTGACTCGCAGGTCCGTCAAGATGCAATCAAATGCACATTGAAACCGGTGTTGAGCCGCTATACAAATAGTAGCTGCTTGCGCATAGTGCACATTGGCTAGAAGCTTAAACTGTGTATAGATATCAGAATGACATTGATGGGTGGTGCAACTTTCATTCAATCGAATTAGCTGGGTCAACCTGGGACTGGTGGCGATGTACCTGCTCAACAACTACCTTCTATACCTGTATGGCGAGTGAACCGCGCCGTCCTGCGGTCGAGTTGCGGTTGCCATTCGACAGTGTCTAAAGCCTGTTTGCCGATGCACATTATTCATAAGCGGTTCCTGTGAAAAAGTGCGCAGAGCGGTATTAATTCTGAGGTCAGCCCCCCCAACCTAACGCGCCGCGTTGATGGGCCGTGCGAGCGCGCCTCCGGTAATCTGCCGTCTGATCTCAACCAGCTTGGACTGCAGACGCCGATGATTGACAGGTCCCGAGCGAATCAACATTTTTTGCCCGGCAGACAAGGCATCGAGCGCCGGATCGGTGAATTTGTACGTGACCCAGGGTCTGACTGGCTGGAACGCCCCTTTGACATCAGGCCTGTTGACACTGATCGGGCCGGTTTGAACGGGCACCGCCAGCAAATGATCGATTGCGGCGACAAGCCGGTCATTGAAGTAGCCCTTTGGGTAACCAAGCTCAACATAAGCCTGCTGGAACAGCGGGTACAAACTCGTATACAGCGTCACGGCTTTGGCCGTATCTATGGACTCAATAAAAAACACGAACGGGCTATAGCGCAGACCGTTATCAGGGTTGACCGTGGCCTCTCCAGCAGGATTCTTGTCGTCCCCGCCCCAGGTGGTGAAGCGACCAGGCATCGGAGTCACTGGCCATACTGAGATCGGCGCGTGCTCGCGCGGCAGATTGTCAACGGTGGCTACCACACGACGCACAAAGCCGTCGATCTGCAAGAAAGACGATACATCTTTTTGCCCCAGCAAGCGGGTCAGTGCCTCCCTCACATATGCATTTGCTTCCGCGAGTGCAGGCAGCGCCGCGGTCGTATTGATGCCTTCAATCGGATACTTGATGGCCGGCTCGGTGGGTGCCGGTGCCGAGGCTGAATCGACTCTCCCCGACGCGACCACGGTGGGCGCGACGCCAGCCGTTGCATCGATTTGCTGTGTGCGCTGTTGCCATAGGTAATGGGCCCCTGCTGAGAGCAGGGCGATAACCAGAATTGTCAGCAAACCTGTTGCAAGTTTTTTCACCGAGCCTCCTGCGACGACGCGTTAATCAAGGCAAATCAGACCAATACCGCATGAAATCCCGGTCGATGAAAAGGCGACCAGGATGTCTTGCTGGGGAGCCGTAGCGGGGAGTTTCGTCTCCTTCTGGCGGCGTAAGCGCGACGGGTCTATATCTCTGCCAGTGGGATTTCTTCGGCGGTTTCATCGGCTTTTAGAAGTTCAATCAATTTGCACAAATCCTGGTCCATTCGTGTCAACGTTTCGGCACTTAAGGCACCGAGGGCCACCGGTAACACCCCCTCGAATGGGCCCGCCACCTTGGTCAAAAGCTCCAACCCCGCCGGCAATAGCTCAAGCCGAACATTGCGCCGGTCATCGGTCGCTTTCTCCATGGTTATCAGTTCTTTTCGCAACAGCGTTTTGATCAGGTTGCTGGCAGTGGACTGATGAATATCCATGTTTAATGCAATCCCACCGGTCCCGATACCTGGGTTGTCTTTTACTAGGCTGAGCGCCCAAACCTGCGCGCCGCCCAATCCAACCTGTTTCTCAACTTGCCGGAAATGGGTTCGTACTGAATTGAAAACCACGCGAAATCGTCGCAATACCTTCGCCGGTGTGACGATTTCAGTTGGTAGAGGGGAGTCTGGTTTCATGTAGGTAGTGTCTGGAAACAGATAAGCCACGATGATAGGTTTCGTTTGAGGTGGCGTCAGACGCCTAGTCGAAAAAGGGCCACTCGAATGTGCGATGAATCCACAATTACCTCCTAAGCAAGTGATCAAAGTGTGGACGACTTTGACCCCCAGCAACGCATTCTTGGCGTCCACTTGCGCTCACGTTGTAGCGTTGCGAGACGCCACCATCACCTTATCGGACTGTGCCGACTCGTCCTTGGCAAGAATTTGCCAAGTTGGCGTCGCTTTCGCCTGGCGCGGGTGGTTTGGGTATTAACACCGGATCGCAGCGGACCGGATAATGCATTTGTTACAATGCATATTCTATACTCCCACTCGACACACCCAATTTCTGCACCATTATGAAAGTGACAAATGCGGTCGCATCCTCGCCTTATGCCTGCGATTAAAAGAGAGCTCTATGACTGGCATTTGTGGACTGGACGCGGCATTGTCATTGCCTTTGCGGCAATTGCCGGCATGACGGTCGTTGCGTTTACTTGGCTTACCGAGCACGCAATCGCTCAATTCTTTTCCGTTCAAAAAATCTATTGGTGGGCGCCACTGATTTGGACACCTATTTCGAGTGCCGCCATCGTCTGGCTCACTTTGCATTTTGCCCCAGGCGCCGCTGGATCGGGCATACCGCAGGTGATGGCGGCTTTGGAGCCAGATGCGCACGGTCCAGCAAGACAGTTATTCGTATCCCTAAGGCTATCCTTTGCCAAAGTGGCATTGACGACGTGGGGACTGCTCGCAGGTCTGTCGCTTGGGCGGGAAGGGCCTTCCGTTCAGATCGCCGCAGGAGTAATGCAACACGCACGACGTTGGATGCCGAAGCGATACCCGGTCTCAGAACAAGGGTTGCTTATCGCCGGCGGTGCTGCCGGTATTGCTGCTGCATTCAACACTCCACTAGGTGGCGTAATCTTTGCCATAGAAGAGTTGGCGAAAAAACCTGAACAACGCAGCAATGGATTGATATTGGCGGCGATTGTGATTGGCGGGATGATGGCTGTATCTGTTTACGGCAACGCAAGCTATTTCGGGGTGATCAGAATTGAAAACCTTGGAACTTCTCTTATCTTGCCGGGTTTATTGGTCGTCATTTGCAGCGGAATCGCCGGTGGTCTTTTCTCGCGTCTGTTGGTCGTTTCGCTCGCCGGTCGATCTCCCGATTGGTTCAGCGCTTGTCGGCGCAATTTCCCGTTGAAATTTGCTGCAGCATGCGGATTGGGGGTGGCAATACTCGGAGTGGTCAGCCACGGAGAGACCTATGGTAGCGGTTACGCCCATACTCGCGCCATGCTGGATAACAACGGCGAAGTGTCTTCACTTTACGTTCTGTTTAAGTTTATTGCGACTTGGCTTACTACGTGGGCGGGTGTGCCCGCAGGGATATTTGCTCCGTCACTTGCCATAGGTGGTGCCTTGGGCAATGACATTGCCCAGCTGACCTCCTATGCCAATGCGCCCACGTTGATTGCGTTGGGCATGGCTGGTTTTTTGGCGGCAGTGACTCAGGCGCCGTTGACCGCCTTCATCATTGTGATGGAGATGGTGGACGGACATGCGCTGGTGCTGAGTCTGATGACCAGTGCAATGATGGCAAGTGGAATTTCTCGCCTGATCGGTGCTCCGCTTTATTCGACGCTGGCTGATTTACAGCTTTTGCGATTGCCATCGCGCAATGCGCAAAAAAATGGAGCCCCGAAGGGCTCCAAACTCGCACAGGTTACTTGCCAACCCTAGTCTCGAATTCAGGTAAGCGTGATAAGTATATTTGCTCAAATGTACATTGTCAAATCCACCGACGATTGATCAGCACCAGTAACTCAGCCGTTCTAAGTGATCCAATCCCCGCCATCGGAGTTCAGTCGAGATGCTAGTGCTGCGAAGAGCATTTTGGCTGACTACTTCGTCAAAGACCCCTCAGAAACGAACTGTGCTGGATACTCAACCGGGTGTGGCGATCAATGCGTTGAAACAGGCGATTTACACGGAACGAGTGAACCCGCCAGGGGACAAGGACACCTAGAAGAGGCAGGCTTTGGCTGACCCGTTTTATCTGCTGGCGAACGACCGCAAGGCCTGGAACGCGCCTACACGCAATCAGTTCTGGGCCGCTGGGCCAACCCGCGCCAATTTGCGGGGCGTATTTCGCCCTCAAATGGCTCATGCTAGCGCGCTAAGAAAGAGCGGGCACTTTTCGGTGCCCGCTTTGTGTTTCGAACATCCGCCAATTCGAACCCGTGCAGAGGACTACAGCTTTGGGTAACCCAGATCTACACGACGGTTTTGAGCCCACCCGGAGCCCTACCCTTGTTTGCAAGAGGCAATGCGCCCTCTTCATCCTCGCGCAGTGACACAACCAGAGTGCGCGTCATCTCGATGGCAGCCTCCGTCTTATCCCGCCACAGCGTATTGCGAATCTTCTACCACAAGTGTTCGCATCGAGTCATGAAGAGCGGGCAATAAACACGGTAGTCGGTCCCGCGCAATATCGGCGTCATCACGGCGTGCAGCTTCATGCCAAAAAGAAACCAGTCCAGTATCTTCGGGACGACGCACGGCGCGACCGAGGTCACCAGCGAGCGCATATCTTCACTTGCATAACTTTGCAGGCCTGGACATCAAATATGCAAAATAAACCCGCCACCAGGGCGGGATTCGGAGCGGCGGAAATATGTCGCAGCGGTTTGCGGCACACCTTACCGATCGTCGTATGTCAGAGTGCGCAGCCTGGCATCGTCCAAATTACAGAGCCGCATGCATGCTCGGGTGTACCTCGTTGCACTTGCTGTCGTTCTCGCCGTTGAGGAAGAAGTCGCCGGTACGAAGGGCAAGCGCGAGTTCTGCCTGGACTTGCTCACGCGTGAGGCTCGCTTGCACTGGCTTGGCCGGATATAGGCTCGGGTACAGCTCATTGAGTTTGAGGCCACTCTCTCCGCTGGCCGCGATATCACCGCTGCGAATCGCTGCCGCGAGTTCTGCTTGGACTTGCTTACGCGTGAGGCTCGCTTGCGCCACCTTGGCCGGATAGAGGCTCGGGTACAGCTCGTTGAGTTTGAGGCTGCGCTCTCCGTTGGCCACAATGTCACCGTTGCGTGTGGCTGCCGCGAGTTCCGCCTTGACTTGATCGCGGGTGACTTCTGCGAAACTGGTGCTGGCGATCAGAGTGGAAGCGAGGACCAAGGCGATGGCTGTAAATTTGGTTTTCATGATGATTCCTTTCAAAGGTTTGTAAACATTTCCGGGCAGGTCGGTCGTCATCGTGTACCGTCTTGTCCAGCTTCTATCGCAGCATCGCGATATGAGTGAACTATAGAAAGTGGACCCCGACAGGGACATGACCGAGAAATTACAAGTCGGTCAGAAATTTCGCAGTTGCTGAAATTGCAGTGATTCGAAAATTCAAACGGCTGTCTTCTGTCGATGAAGTGTTTCAGCACCATCTGTGGCCGGGTGCCGGGCTTGTCGATGCTCAGGATGTGTGCGGCAGTGAGATGGTGAACGTGGTCACCTTGTCATTGGAGGCGACAGAGATCGTGCCACCGTGGGCGACGACGATGGACTTGGTGATAGCCAGCCCCAGGCCAGTGCCTTCGCTGCTGCGTTGTCGGGAGGGGTCGACCCTGAAGAAGCGATCGAAAACCCGTTCCAGATACTCGTGAGGAATCGTGTCGCCGGTGTTTTCCATACCGAGTGAAACTGAAGTCGGGCCCGCCTTGATACTGACGCGCAGCGTTGTACCCACCGTCGAATGCCGCACCGCGTTGGACAGCAAGTTGCTCAGCGCCCGTCGCAACATGAGCCGGTCCGCGTTCACCTCCCCATCGCCTTCGAGGGTCAGGTGTAGCCTTTTTTCTTCCGCCACCGCGTCGTAATAGTCGAACAGCGCGCGCACCTCGGTTGCCAGATTGACGGTTTCCCGGTTTGGCACCACCAGGCCGTTTTCGGCCTTGGCCAGCAACAGCATGTCCGAGATCATGCGTCCCATGTGCTCGAACTCCTCGGCGTTCGACTCGAGAATGCTGCGGTACTCGTCTGCGCCGCGCACCTTTGACAGGACGACCTGAGTTTGCGTCATCAGGTTGCTCACCGGGGTGCGCAACTCGTGCGCGATGTCCGAAGAAAAATCCGAAAGCCGGTGAAACGCTTCTTCCAGTCGCGCCAGCATGTCATTCAGGGATTGCGCCAGTTCAGCCAGTTCAAGCGGCGCCGACTCAACCGGCAGGCGCTGGCTCAATTGCTGGGCCGTCACCACTTGCGCTTGCTCGCGCATGGCGCGCAGCGGTGCCAGTCCGCGTCGCGCCGCAGCCCAACCCAGAAAGCCGGTCAGCGCGGCAGCGCCGGCCACGAAGAACCACAGAGTCTGCAGGAAAGAGCGCATGTAGGACTGATGGTGCGCGATGTCGGTAGCCACCGCCACGAAAACCTTAGCCTCTTTGTCGATGCCGGTGGGCAGCTCCGCCGCGATGCCGCGGTAGGTATGCTCTTTGAGTGTCCAGAGCATGGGGCGGAGCGGGTTTTGGGTAGCGCTGGTAGTTACCAGATCCGGGGCGAAGTTGGCATTCGGTGTAGCAAAGATCACGGCACGATTGGCACCGATGATCATCACTTCAAGGCCGTGATGCCCAACCAGGGAGTGGTCGAGTTGCTGGGCCAGGTGTGCGAAATCGTCTTGAGATTTCAACATCTCCAAAGCATGCCGGGTCAGCTCCATCTTGCCCGCCAGAACTTCCATGTCCAGGTCCTCGAAGTGCTGTTGCACTGAGGAGGCGACCACGAGGCCGAGCGCCAGCAGCACGGCTGAAGAGGCGATGACGAACAGCAGCGTCAGTCGCCGGGTGATGGATGTCCGTCCAGTCAGGCGCAATCCGGGTTCTCCAGAACGTAGCCCATGCCGCGCACGGTGCGAATCAGCTTGGGTTCGAAACTGTCGTCGAGCTTGACGCGCAGGCGGCGCATGGCAACTTCGATGACGTTGGTGTCGCTGTCAAAATTCATGTCCCAGACCTGCGAGGCGATCAGCGAGCGTGGCAACACTTCACCTTGGCGGCGCAGCAGCAGTTCGAGCAGGGCAAATTCCTTGGCTGTCAGATCAATCCGCTTGCCGGCACGGGTGACGCGGCGGCGCATCAAATCAAGCTCCAGATCTGCCGCGCGCAGGAACTCCGCAGCCGAGGCTTTGCTGCCCCGTCGCAACAAGGTCCGCACGCGGGCCAGCAACTCGGAAAAAGCAAACGGCTTGACCAGATAGTCGTCCGCGCCGAGCTCCAAACCCCTGACCCGATCATCAACATGGTCGCGAGCAGTCAGGAACAGCACGGGTGTGTCCTTGCCCGCGTGACGGATGCCTTGCAGGATTGCCCAACCGTCGATCCCCGGCAGCATCACATCGAGAATCGCCAGGTCGTAAGCTTCTGTCAGTCCATGGTGCAGTCCATCGACGCCGTCGCGTACCAAATCGACGACGAAGCCGGCCTCGACCAAGCCCTGCTTCAGGTAGTCCCCGGTTTTGGGTTCGTCCTCAACAATAAGAATCTTCATGGATGTCATTCTGCGCCGCTTCGACGACCAGGCAGCCAAGATGACAGGAATGTAATCTGGCAGTCAGCATCCTGTTCGGGGCGAGCCAGCACACTGCTGCTTGAATTCGATCGTGAGTCAACTTCTCGCAAAATTCCTGTTGGTCGACACCTACCGAAAGAAAAATGATAAAGCTGCGCAATATCCTGACGACTCTGGCTGCCGCGTGGCTTGCAATTGCCGCAAATGCGGGTGGCAGCCCCGTCGGCGGGCACGGACACGAGACTTCTGACATCGGCCGGCCGGGTCAGGCCGCCAAAGTGAGCCGCAGCGTTCAGGTCGATATGGGCGACAGCATGCGTTTTACGCCAGCCAAGGTGGCGGTAGAGCAAGGTGAAACCATCCGCTTTGTCGTCAAGAACTCCGGGCAACTCAAGCACGAGTTTGTCATGGGCAAAGTCAAGGCCTTGAAAGAGCACAACGAGTTGATGAAGAAGTTTCCGGCCATGGAGCATGCCGATGCCAACATGCTCGGCGTGGCTGCGGGTCAAACCGGGGAGCTGATCTGGCAGTTCACCAAGTCGGGGGTGGTGAATTTTGCCTGCCTGCAGCCGGGGCATTACGAGGCGGGAATGAAAGGCGCGATTCAAGTTGCGCATCGCAAGGCCAGTGCAGACCCTGGCAAGGTGGGCAATACGAAGAAGATGGCCAGCAATGACAAGGTGCGGTTCAAGGCCATCAGTAACAGTGGCGCCCTGGTGGTGACCGATCTTCAAACGGTCAAGTAGTGCCGGACTGACCAAGCCTCCCTTTTCGCCTGCATGAGAGGTATGCAACATGGAATCACACCAGCACCATGAAAGCCATCACCCGGCGGCGCCACCGGTGGCCGATGGCTTCGTCCCTGTGGGCACGATCTACACCTGTCCGATGCACCCCGAGGTGCGTCAGGACCGTCCCGGCAACTGCCCGAAATGCGGCATGACATTGGAGCCGGCGTTGCCCAGCCTTGAAGACGACGACAACCCCGAGTTGCGCGACTTTCAGCGCCGCTTCTGGTGGACCTTGCCGCTGACTGCCATCGTCTTTGTGCTCGCCATGTTCGGCCATCGTCTGCAGTGGATGGACATGGCGGCGCAGAGCTGGGTCGAATTGGTCATCGCCACGCCCATCGTGCTCTGGGCCGGTTGGCCCTTCTTCGTCCGAGGCTGGCAGTCGGTGGCAAATCGCAGCCCCAACATGTGGACCTTGATAGGTCTGGGCACTGGTGCTGCTTTCGTCTACAGCGTGGTGGCAACTATCGCGCCGCAGGTATTTCCGGCTTCGTTCGTCTCGATGGGACGGGTCGCCGTCTATTTCGAAGCGGCGGCCGTGATCATCTCGCTGACCCTGTTGGGACAGGTGCTGGAGCTCAAGGCCCGTTCGCAAACCTCGGCGGCGATCAAATCCCTGCTGGGCCTGGCACCCAAGACAGCCCGGCGCATCCGGGCCGATGGGGGCGAGGAGGACGTGCCCTTGAGCAACGTTCATGTCGGCGACCTATTGCGCATCCGCCCCGGCGAGAAAGTGCCGGTCGATGGTGCGGTGGTCAAGGGCAGCAGTTCGGTCGATGAGTCCATGCTGACGGGCGAACCGCTACCGGTCAGCAAGCGGGTGGGTGACAAAGTGATTGGCGCCACGATCAACACCAGCGGCGCCTTGGTGATGCGGTCGGAGCGGGTTGGCGCCAGCACGGTGCTGGCTCAGATCGTGCAGATGGTGGCGCTGGCCCAGCGCTCCAGGGCCCCGATGCAGCGCATGGCCGACCTGGTGGCGGGCTACTTTGTCATGACCGTCGTGGCCATCGCCGCGCTGACTTTCTTTGCCTGGGGATTTTTCGGACCAGAGCCCAGTTGGGTCTTCGGCCTGATCAACGCGGTCGCGGTTCTGATCATCGCCTGCCCCTGCGCCCTGGGCCTGGCCACGCCGATGTCCATCATGGTGGCCACCGGTCTGGGTGCCACACGCGGCGTGCTGTTCCGCGATGCCGCGGCCATCGAAAACCTGCGCAAGATCGACACCTTGATCATCGACAAGACCGGAACGCTGACCGAGGGGCGTCCGGCGTTTGACCGTGCCGTTGCGGCCCCAGGCTACGAGGCCGACGAAGTGCTGCGCCTCGCGGCGAGCCTGGACCAGGGCAGCGAACACCCTCTGGCCGAGACCGTCGTGCGCGCCGCCCGTGAACGCGGCATGGCGCTGGACAAGCCAGAGAATTTTGAATCCAGTTCCGGCATTGGCGTGCGTGGACAGGTCGCAGGGCACCAGCTTGCGCTTGGCAATACCACGCTGATGCAGCAGATCGGGGTCCCGGTCGATGGTCTGTTGCCACAGGCCGAAGCCTTGCGTGCCGAAGGGGCCAGCGTGATGCATCTGGCGGTCGATGCTCAGCTGGCCGGCCTGCTGGCCGTGTCTGACCCCATCAAGTCGAGCACGCCCGAAGCATTGGCGATATTGAAGGCGGCTGGCCTGCGCATCGTGATGGCCACCGGCGACGGCCTGACCACGGCGAAAGCCGTCGCTGCCCGTCTTGGCATCGACGAAGTGCATGGGGAAGTCAAACCGGCGGACAAGCTGATCCTGGTCGAACGGCTACAGAAAGAAGGCCGCATCGTGGCGATGGCCGGGGACGGCATCAACGATGCGCCCGCGCTGGCCAAAGCGGATGTCGGGGTGGCCATGGGAACCGGCACCGACGTGGCGATGAACAGCGCACAGCTCACGTTGGTCAAGGGTGATCTGCGCGGCATCGCCATCGCGCGCTCGCTGTCGGAGGCCACCGTCGCCAACATGAAACAGAATTTGTTGTTCGCACTCCTGTACAACACGCTGGGTATCCCCGTCGCGGCGGGTGCGCTGTACCCGCTGACGGGTTGGCTGTTGTCGCCCATGATCGCGGCCCTGGCAATGAGCTTCAGCTCAGTGTCGGTGATTGGCAACGCACTGCGCCTGCGTCGCAGCCGGTTTTGAGTCGAAGCATCGACGCTGTCGCAGCGCGCGGCATTCATTGACCGAATGAAGAACAATGAGGGAACCAAGCCTCACGACTGGAGAAACCCGTTTCGCCAGTCAGGGTTGCCATGCGACCTTGAATTTGAAGCAAAATAGGGTGTCAGCCCACTGAATACGAGCATGAACAGCTATCATAACGATAGCAACAGGCCGCCAAACCAATCTCAAAATTACAAAAATGTAATCTCCGGGTCAACTTTCTGTTGGGCTGAAGCGTGCAAACTACAAGCATTCCATTCACCAAGGATTCAGTTCATGACACTCCGCACTCATTCCATTTTGATCATCGCGCTTGCCGCTGCAGGTCTGTCTGCGCCGGGCATGGCCCAAACCGACCACAGCATGCACGGCAGCCCAGAAGCCAAGCCGGTGTCAACCGCCGCTGACGCCGCCTTGGGCGAGGGCATGGTAAAGAAAATCGACAAGACCAAGGGAACCGTCACTCTGGCGCATGGTGCGCTGCCCAATGGCATGCCGCCGATGACTATGGCGTACAAGGTTAAGGATGTCGCCTGGCTTGACAAAATGAAGGTCGGGCAGAAGATTCGCTTTGCCACTGATCCAGCCGACGGCGGCATGACCGTGCTGCGCTTCGAGCCGGTCAAGTAAGTAGCCCGAATCACGCGACGGCAGGCATGGGAATCTTCTGACGCGATGAAAACCTCAACTTGGACTCTTGTCTTTGCCGCCTGGCTGATCGCCGCCTTGTCCACGCTGGGCGCGCTGTTCATGAGCGAAGTCATGGGTTTGGCGCCCTGTGTGCTGTGCTGGTACCAGCGCATCTTCATGTTCCCGCTGGTCATTGTGCTGGCGCTGGGGCTGTTCCCGTCCGACCCGAAAGTGGCGCGCTACGCCCTACCCTTGGCGGCGGCAGGCTTGCTGGTTGCAGTCTTTCACCTGCTGTTGACCGCCGGCTACATACCGGAGAGCATGACCCCCTGCAGACAAGGCATCCCGTGTTCGACCGTGCAAATCGAATGGTTCGGCTTTGTCACGATTCCCCTGCTCTCCGCCGTCGCTTTTTTGGCTATCAACGTATTGCTGATTGCCAGCTACCTCAAGACACCAAAATGAAACAAAAGAACATATTCATCGCCGCCGCAGCGCTGTTGATCATTGCCTTCGTCGTCGGCGCGTTCTTCTACAAGAACCAGAAAGCCGAGCAGGCGGCCCAGACCGCCAGGCAAAACCAGATCGCTCTGGTGCGCGCTCATGCGCCCAGCTTTGGCAATGCCGACGCGCCGGTGCACATCGTCGAGTTTTTTGACCCGGCCTGTGGCACCTGTCGCGATTTCTATCCGATGGTCAAGAATCTGATGGCCGAGCATCCGGGCAAGATTCGTCTGTCGGTTCGCTATGCGCCGTTTCATCCCGGATCAGACCAGGTGGTGAAAGTGCTGGAGGCGGCGCGCAAGCAAGGTCAGTTCCGGCAGGCGCTCGAAGCCCTGTTTGCCTCGCAGCCCACGTGGGTCCAGAACCATGTGGCGCAGGTGGATTCGATTTGGTCGCCCTTGAGCGGCTTGGGCCTCGATATGGAGCGCCTCAAGAACGACATGAATTCTGCCGAAGTGGCGCAAGTCATACAGCAGGATCTCGCTGATGCGAAGACCATGAACGTCACCATGACACCGGAATTCTTTGTCAATGGCAAGCCGCTGCCAAACTTTGGCTTTGACGAGTTGAAGCAGCTGGTTGGCGATGCGCTGCTCAGTGCCAACGCAAAGTAGGTCTACCCATGCAACACGTATTACGAGCTGGCGTCGTCGCCGCGCTGTTGGCCATGTCTGCGGCGGCCGGCGCGCAGACCTTTGAGGCGCTACCGGGCGCCAGCCTGGAAAGTCTTCTAGCGCTGGCCAGGGAGCGCAATCCCGAATACGCCAGCATGCGCTACGAGGCGCAGGCGGCGACGGAACGTGTGACGCCGGCCGGCGCCTTGCCCGATCCGAAGTTCCGCACCGAGTTGATGGACATCACCAAGATGGGTGAGCAGAACCCGACCATTTTGCCCAGTAACGTCGGCAGCACCCGCTACACCTTGATGCAGGACTTGCCCTGGTTTGGCAAGCGCGACCTTAAACGTGAAATTGCCCAACTCGATGCCGATGGCAGCCAGGGCAAGGTTAGCGTGAGCTGGACCGAGTTGCGCGCCCGGATCAAGACCGCGCAGGCGCAGCGCTACTACCTTCATGGCAACGAGAAGCTGACGCAGGAGATTCTTGATTTGATGCTGCGCTTGGAGAAGGTCGCGCAAGTGCGCTACGCCAGCGGCCTGGCCGCGCAGCAGGACGTCATCCGGGCCCAATTCGAGCAGACCAGCATGAAGAACGAATTGCTGGCGCTGGAGAGCGAAAGGCGCCAGGCCAATGCGCGAATGAACGCTTTGCTGGCACGACCCGCGGCCGCCCCGCTGGCAGAGCCGCAAAGCCCGGGAGCCTTGCCGGGAACCGCACAACTCGATGCGCAAACGCTGGCGCAGCGCCTGCGTGACCGCAATCCGCAACTGTTCACGGAAGAGGCGCGCATCAAGTCGGCTGAGAAGAGTCGTGACCTGGCCTACAAAAACCGCTACCCCGACTTCACCCTCAGTATTTCTCCCACGCAATACCAGAGCGCCATCAAGGAATGGGCGTTGATGGTGGAGGTCAATATTCCCCTGCAGCAGTCGTCACGGCGCGCCCAGGAGCGCGAGTCGCAAGCCATGCTGGCCGCGGCACAGTCGCGCAAGGAGGCGCTTGCCAATCAGCTGCTGTCGGACCTGGCCGAAAACCTGGCCGGCATCGAGGCGGCTGAGCGTAGCGCAGCGCTGGCCAGCAACAGTCTGTTGCCTCAAGCAGAACTGAATTTCAGATCTGCACTGGCCAGCTACGAAAACGGCAAGGTCGATTTCGCTACCTTGCTCGATGCCCAGCGGCAGATTCGCCAGACCAAACAAAATCAGATCAAAGCGCAGTTGGATGCGCAAATGCGCCTGGCGGAAATCGAAAAACTAACTGGGGAAGATTTATGAAGCAGGGAACTGGAATTGCCATCGGCGTCATCGCCGTCGCACTGGCTGCAGGCGGCGGCTACTGGGCCGGTCACAAGGAGCAGGCAACCCTGATTCAAGCCAGTGCCTCAGCAACAACTGCCAATGCGGACAGCGCAAAGAAAGAAAAGAAACTTCTCTATTACCGCAACCCGATGGGTTTGCCCGATACCTCGCCTACGCCGAAAAAAGACCCGATGGGCATGGACTACATCGCAGTCTATGCGGGCGCCACCGACGATGAACCGGCTGCGGCCAACCAAATCAGGATCAGCACTGACAAGGTGCAGAAACTCGGCGTGCGCACCGAGGCCGCGCAGCTTCGCATACTCGACAAGACAGTGCGCGCCGCTGGCCGCATCGAGCCCGACGAGCGCCGTCTGTTCACCATCGCCTCCAAGTTCGAAGGCTATGTTGAACGCCTGCATGTGAACGTCACCGGCCAACCGGTGGTCAAGGGCCAGCCACTGTTTGAGGCCTACAGCCCGGAACTGGTGTCGGCCCAGCGCGAATACGCGATTGCGGCGCAGGGTGTCGATGCGCTCAAGGGAGCCGGCAGTGAAACGCAATCGGGCATGAAACAGCTCGCCGAATCCAGCCTGCAGCGCTTGCGCAACTGGGATGTCTCCGATGAACAGGTCAAGGCGCTGGCCCGGACGGGCGCGACGCAGCGCACACTCACATTTCGCTCACCGGCAACAGGCATCGTGATGGAGAAGAAGGCGGTGCAAGGCATGCGATTCATGCCGGGTGAGATGCTGTACCAGGTCGCCGATCTGTCGGCGGTGTGGGTCGTGGCCGACGTTTTCGAGCAGGACCTGGGTCTGGTCAAGACCGGCGCCAAGGCCAGAGTGACCATCAATGCCTATCCGGACAAAGTCTTCACGGGCGCCGTGACCTACGTCTATCCAACGCTGAAACCCGAGACGCGGACCGTGCCAGTGCGCGTGGAGCTGGCCAATCCGGGCCTGCTGCTCAAGCCGGGCATGTTCGCCCAGGTCGAGGTGGGCGTGTCGGCCAAGGTCAAGGTCGTCACCGTGCCCTTGTCGGCCGTCATCGACAGCGGACAGCGCCAGATTGTCCTGCTGGCGCAAGGTGACGGTCGCTTCATGCCACGCGAAGTCAAGCTTGGCAGCCGCAGCGACAACTACGTCGAAGTGCTGGACGGCGTGAAGGATGGCGAACTGGTGGTGGTTGCGGCCAACTTCCTGATCGACGCCGAGAGCAATCTCAAGGCCGCTGTCAGCGGTTTCGGCGAAGCCCAAAAAGCGCCCGCGGCAACCGCCAGTGCGCCAGCCGCCAAAATCGCCGGCCACCAGGCGCAGGGAACGGTGGACAGCATCGATTTGAAAGACGACACGATCAGCCTCAGTCATGGCCCGGTGGCCAGTCTCAAGTGGCCGGCCATGACCATGGAGTTCAAGGTCGCCAACGCATCGCTGCTCAAGGACTTGAAGCCGGGGGCCAAGGTCGCGGTTGAGTTTGTCGAGCGGCAACCCGGTGAATGGGTCATCACCAACATCAAGAAGTAATCATGCTGGCCAACATCATCGAATGGTCGGGCCGGAACCGCTTCCTGGTCCTGCTCGCCACCCTGTTCATCGTGCTCTGGGGTATCTTCGCCGTGTTGCGCACGCCAATCGACGCGCTGCCCGACTTGTCGGACGTGCAGGTCATCGTCTACACCGAGTACCCGGGACAGGCGCCGCAGGTGGTCGAGGACCAGGTCACCTACCCGCTGACGACCGCCATGCTGTCGGTGCCCAAATCGAAGGTGGTGCGCGGCTTTTCCTTCTTCGGCGCGTCCTTCGTCTACATCATCTTCGAAGACGGCACCGACATCTACTGGGCCCGCTCACGCGTGCTGGAGTACCTCAACTTCGCCTCCGGACGGATGCCAAAAGGCATCACGCCGCAGATCGGCCCCGACGCCACCGGCGTCGGCTGGGTCTATCAGTACGCGCTGCTGGCCAAGGACAAGACGCTGGCCGAACTGCGCTCGATTCAGGACTGGTATGTGCGCTACCAGCTGACCAAGGCGCACGGCGTCGCGGAAGTGGCTTCGGTAGGCGGCTTCGTGCAGACCTACCAGGTGACGGTGGACCCGGTGAAGCTGCGCGCCTACGGTATCCCATTGATGAAGGTGGCGCAGGTGATACGCGATTCGAACCGCGATGTCGGTGGTCGTGCCGTGGAGATGGCCGAGACCGAGTACATGGTGCGCGGCAAGGGCTATTTGCGGGGAAAAGGCGACATCGAGATGCTGGTGGTGAAAGCCGACAAGGGCACGCCGGTGCTGATCCGCGACATCGCGCGGGTCGAGCTGACACCCGACGAGCGTCGAGGACTCACCGAACTCAATGGCGAGGGCGAAGTGGTCTCCGGCATCGCCATGGCGCGCTATGGTCAGAACGCGCTGGAAGTGATCTCCAACCTGAAAGAGAAGATCGCCGAGATTGGCCCTGGTTTGCCGGCCGGGGTGACGGTGCAAACGGTGTACGACCGCTCTGAGCTCATCAACCGCGCGATCGAGACCCTGAAGCGCACGCTGCTGGAGGAGTCGCTGATCGTCGCGGCGGTCTGCGTGATCTTCCTGCTGCATATGCGCAGCGCCCTGGTCGCCATCCTGATGTTGCCGGTGGGCATACTGATCTCATTCATCGCCATGCGCTTGCTCGGCATGAGCTCGAATCTGATGAGCCTGGGCGGGATTGCGATTGCCATCGGCGCGATGATCGACGCCGCCATCGTGATGATCGAAAACGCGCATAAGCATCTGGAACGGCTGGAAGCGGAATCGGGGTCGGATCCCAATTCAGCAGGCCCCGATTTTGCGGCGCGCGCCAAAGCCATCCTCGCCGCCTGCAAGGAAGTCGGACCGGCGCTGTTCTTCTCGCTGCTGATCATCACGGTGTCGTTCCTGCCGGTGTTCAGCCTGGAAGGCCAGGAAGGGCGTTTGTTCTCGCCACTGGCCTATACCAAGACCTTCTCCATGGCCGGCGCGGCGCTGTTGTCGGTGACGCTGGTGCCGGTGCTGATGCTGCTGTTCATCAAGGGCAAAATCATGCCCGAGGCAAAAAACCCGGTGAACCGCTTTCTGATCTGGGTTTACCGCCCCATCATCCAGGGCGTGATGCGCTGGAAGAAAATCACAATCCTTCTGGCACTGCTGGCCTTGGGTGTCTCGTACTACCCGGCCTCCCAACTCGGCTCCGAGTTCATGCCCACGCTCAACGAAGGCTCTCTGCTCTATATGCCGGCGTCGCTGCCCGGCATGTCGATCACCAAGGCCGCCGAGCTGCTGCAGACGCAGGACAAGATCATCAAGAGTTTCCCCGAAGTGAGTTCGGTTTATGGCAAGGCCGGGCGCGCCAACACGGCCACCGACCCGGCGCCGACCGAAATGTTCGAGACTGTCATCAACCTCAAGCCCGAAGCCGAATGGCGCCCGGGGTTGACGATCGACAAGCTGATCGCCGAGATGGACAAGGCCCTGCAATTCCCGGGTGTCGCCAACTCGTGGACGATGCCGATCAAGGCCCGCATCGACATGCTGTCCACAGGTATTCGCACACCGATCGGCATCAAGGTCTTCGGCAAGGATCTGGACGAGATGGAAAAACTGGCCAAGCAGATCGAGGCCGTGGTGAAAGCCGTGCCGGGCACCACCAGTGCTTTTGCCGAACGCATCACCGGTGGGTTTTACCTCAACATCGAACCGGATCGCGAGCAACTGGCGCGCTACGGCTTGAGCGTGGGCGATCTGCTGGATGTGGTCGGCACCGCGCTCGGTGGCGAGATGGTGACCACCACCGTCGAGGGTCGGGAACGCTTTGGCGTGACCGTGCGTTATCCGCGCGAGTTACGCTCAGATCCGCAACAGATTGCGCGCGAGGTGTTGGTCCCGACCATGGATGGCGCGATGATCCCGTTGGGCCAGGTGGCCAAGGTGGTGGTCGCCAAAGGCGCACCCGGTATCCGCACCGAGAATGCGCTGCTCTCGGCCTACATCTACGTCGACATCCGGGATCGTGACATCGGCAGCTATGTGGCCGACGCCAAGAAGGCGGTCGCAAGCCAGGTCAAGTTCCCGAGCGGCTACTACGTCACCTGGAGCGGCCAGTTCGAGTACATGGAGCGCGCCATCGAGAAAATGAAGGTGGTGATACCGGTGACGCTGTTGTCCATCTTTCTGCTGCTGTATCTCAACTTCAGGCGCATCACGGAGACTCTCATCGTGATGCTGTCGGTGCCGTTCGCGCTGGTCGGCGGTGTCTGGCTGATGTGGCTGCTGGGCTACAACCTGTCGGTGGCGGTGGCGGTCGGCTTTATTGCGCTCGCCGGCGTGGCGGCCGAGACCGGCGTCATCATGCTGATCTACCTGGATCACGCCTGGGAAGCGGTCAAGGCCAAATGCCGCGACGCAGGCAGATCGCCAGCAGTGAGCGATCTGTACGAGGCCGTGATGGAAGGCGCCGTCGAGCGCGTGCGGCCGAAAATGATGACCGTGGTGGCGATCATGGCCGGCCTGTTGCCCATCATGTGGGGCACCGGCACCGGCTCCGAGGTCATGAGCCGCATCGCAGCGCCGATGGTCGGCGGCATGATCTCATCCACTGTGCTGACGCTGGCCGTGATTCCGGCCATCTATGCGCTGGTCAAGCAGTGGCGGCTGAAAAGGGGAATGGAGTAGTCCCGAGACGCAAAAAAGGCCCATGACGGGCCCTTTTTGTTGCATCAGCGCCCGACGCTATCAGGCTGCGGCCATCCAGTACCCGGCATTGAAAGGGCTGCTCATGCGCAGCGCCAGGGGCGAAATATCCAACAGTTTGTCAGTTGGCATTTTTTCACCGGACTCCGTGGTCAGCTCGATGCCGGGCATGCCATGGTGGCCAGACTCTGTGCTGGTGCTTTTTGCCTCGTTCGCCCGTTCTGCTTGGCTGGTGTGTGCAGAACGGGCTACAGAAAAGAATAGAAACATCGGAACGGTATTTTCCGGTCAGCCCAGTAGTCGGCAGCGTCCCGGAAGATATCAAGCAGCTGCTCGCGTGCTTCCTTGTCGAACTTGCCATTGGCCGGGATATGCTCCAGCACCACAATAAAGCCAGGCTGCGGGCCGGACTTGTGCAGCGGGTCGGTCATGCTGTCGTACAGTGCATCAAAGTTCTTGCCCACATGCACGGACAGCATGAATTGCTGGCCAATCAGGTCGAGCACGTCCTGCTTGGTCTGGGCGCTGGCTACGTTGGCGTAAAGAAAATGCTGGCCCAGGGAGCGGGCGGCGTCCTGCAGTTCCTGCACCCGAAAGGCCCGGATCGACTGGACGATGTTTGGCCGCACGCCGCGTAGCGGCACGTCGGTTGCAACACGCGGGGGTGCTGCGGTTTCTTGAGTAAGTGACATATTCGTTCTCGCTTTACTTTTCAAAAGTAATCAACCAAATTCAGGGCACGATCTTGCGGAAACTCGCATAGTGATCGGCGCTGTAATAACAAGCATCCGGCGTTCTGGGTTGACCCCCGCACACGATGCGCCGGGCGCCCCGGTCACGCGCACCTGGCGTCGCGACGGTGTATTCACGGTAATAACCGCGTTTTTGGGCCGGCAACAATCGCTCACGATTGCCAAACACAACACCGTCCTTCTCACGTACAAACGGACCTCCCTGCAGGATCAGCTGATAGGTTTGCGCGCCTTGCCTGGGCAACTCGGCCACCGATATCGTGACCGAAGTCTCAGCGAAAGCTGGTGTCTTGGCCAGTACGCCAGCTGCGGCAACAGCCCCCAAAAGCACAAAGCCAGTGAGTACTGACTTTAGGCTCTTGCAACGCGGCATGAAAAACAAACCTCTCACGATACTCCGGGTTTACCCGATAATTTCAGAGCCGCTAGTGTCGCGTATTTGCGGGAATAATGCAAGCGTCTGCCCAATAAATAGGCAGTATTAAGAGGACTTTCGATCTTATAAGTTAGCGCTCGCTTATGTCGTATTCTCTACCGGGTGGCGTTAGCGTCAGCGACGGTCAGTGCAGTCATATTGACAATTCGGCGTACCGTGGCGCTCGCAGTCAAAATATGCACCGGTTTGGCCGCGCCCAGCAGTACCGGGCCGACGGCGATATTGCCCCCGGCTGCTGTCTTGAGCAGGTTGTAGGCAATATTGGCGGCGTCGATGTTCGGTAACACCAGCAGGTTGGCGTCGCCCGCCAGGGTGCCGCGGGGAAGGAGTTCGGCGCGAGCTTTGCCGTCCAGCGCCACGTCGCCATGCATTTCGCCGTCGACCTCCAGCCAGGGCGCTTTGACTCGCAGCAGGCCCAGGGCCTCGCGCATCTTCAAGGCGCTGGGGTGGTTGCTGCTTCCAAAGTTGGAATGAGACAGCAAGGCGGCCTTGGGCCGGATGCCAAACCGCATCATTTCTTCGGCCGCCATGGTCGTGATCTCGACCAGCTCAGCGGCGCTGGGGTCGTAATTGACGTGGGTGTCGACCAAAAACAGTTGCCGCTCGGGCAGCAACAGGCAATTCATGCAGGCATAGGTGTTGACGCCTGCGCGCTTGCCTATCACCTGGTCCAGATATTGCAGGTGCATGGATGTGGTGCCCCAGGTGCCGCAAATCAGCCCATCCACATCACCCTTGTGCAGCAGCATGCTGCCGATCAGGGTCAGGCGCCGGCGCATCTCGATCTTGGCGACCTGGGCGGTCATGCCCTTGCGCTCGGTCATGCGGTGATAGGTCTGCCAGAAATCGCGGTAGCGGTGATCCTGTTCCACATTGACGACGCTGTAGTCGACGTCCTGGGTCAGGCGCAGGCCAAATTTCTCGATGCGCTCGGCAATCACCAGCGGGCGGCCAATCAGTGTCGGCATGGCCAGCCCTTCGTCGACCACAATCTGGGCGGCTCGCAGCACGCGCTCGTCTTCGCCCTCGGCGTAGGCCACCCGCTTTTTCAGGGCTTTCTTGGCTGCGGCAAAAATGGGCTTCATCACCGTCCCGGAGGCATAGACAAAGCTTTGCAGCTTCTCGCGGTAGGCATCCATGTCCTTGATCGGGCGCAGCGCCACGCCGCTGTCAAATGCGGCCTGGGCCACCGCCGGCGCCACTTTCATCATCAGGCGCGGATCGAATGGTTTCGGGATCAGGTACTCCGGCCCGAAGGCCAGTTGCTCCCCGGCATAGGCGGCAGCCACGACTTCGCTTTGCTCGGCTTGCGCCAGATCGGCAATTGCATGCACCGCCGCCATCTCCATTTCCACCGTGATGGTGGAGGCGCCCGCATCCAGTGCGCCCCGGAAAATGTAGGGGAAGCACAAAATGTTGTTGATCTGGTTCGGGTAGTCGGAGCGACCGGTCCCGATGATCGCGTCGCTGCGCACGGCCTTCACTTCTTCCGGCGTGATCTCCGGCGTTGGGTTGGCCAACGCGAAGATGATCGGCTTGGCCGCCATCTTCTTGACCATGTCGCCCTTGAGCACGCCACCCGCTGACAGGCCCAGGAAAACATCCGCGCCCTCAATCACTTCGCGCAAGGTACGGGCAGCGGTCTTTTGGGCGTAGACTATCTTGTCCGGGTCCATCAGTTCGGTGCGCCCTTCGTACACCACACCGGCCAGATCGGTGACCCAGACATTCTCCCGTCGAATGCCGAGTTTCACCAGCAATCCGACGCAGGCCAGCGCTGCCGCTCCCGCCCCGGAAGTCACCAGTTTCACATCTTTCGGATCTTTGCCGGCAACTTTCAAGCCATTCAGGATGGCGGCGCCGACGGTAATGGCGGTGCCGTGCTGGTCGTCGTGAAAGACCGGAATCTTCATCCGTTCGCGCAGCTTGCGTTCCACATAAAAGCAGTCCGGCGCCTTGATGTCTTCGAGGTTGATGCCGCCAAAGGTCGGCTCCAGCGAGGCGATGATGTCGACCAGCTTGTCAAGGTCGTGCTTTTCGTCGATTTCGATGTCAAACACGTCAATCCCGGCGAACTTCTTGAACAGGACGCCCTTGCCTTCCATCACCGGCTTGCCCGCCAGCGGGCCGATGTCGCCCAGGCCCAGCACCGCCGTGCCGTTGGTGATCACAGCGACCAGGTTGCCACGGCTGGTGTATTTGAAGGCGTTGTTCGGATCCTTGACGATCTCTTCGCAAGGAATGGCCACGCCGGGGGTGTAAGCAAGTCCCAGATCGTGTTGATTGATCAGTTGCTTGGTGGCGGCGATCGAGATTTTGCCGGGCGTCGGGAACTCGTGGTATTCGAGGGCCGCGCGGCGCAATTCGGCGCGTTTATCTTCGGCGGTGGCCGCTGTTTGGGGCATTCTTTTCTCCTGCTGTAACCACTGCAACCAGTATGACCGAAAGGACTTCCTGTCAGCGTCTTATGCGGCTGAAATTGTAGACCCTGACACCGGCAAACCCCCGTAAGTGATTATGCGTAGAACTGCGTTTCACAGATACCGCAAAATATCCACCTTGCCCAGAGAAAGACCACAGCCCATGACCGAATCCAATAGCGCAAGCCCCCTGTACCCGGCCATCGAGCCATATCGCAGCGGTCGTCTGCCGGTGGACGATCTGCACACCCTGTACTGGGAAGAGTGCGGCCGGCCCGACGGCGTGCCGGTACTGTTCTTGCATGGCGGGCCGGGCGCCGGTCTGTCTCCCAAACATCGCCAATTCTTTGACCCCGCGTACTACCGCATCGTGCTGTTTGATCAACGCGGAGCCGGCCAGTCAAGCCCGCTGGGGGAGTACCGCAACAACACCACGCAACTGCTGATCGAGGACATCGAGCGCCTGCGCCAGATGCTGGGCATCGCGCAATGGCTGGTGTTTGGCGGCTCCTGGGGCTCGACGCTGGCCCTGGCCTATGGCGAGACGCACCCGCAGCGCTGTACCGGCTTTGTGTTGCGCGGCATTTTTCTCTGCACCCAGAGCGAGATCGACTGGTTTCTGAATGGCGTGCGCTGGTTCTTTCCGGAGGAGCATGCCCGCTTTGTGGCCCCGATCCCCGAATCGGAGCGAGGCGACTTGCTGAAGGCCTATGCCGAACGTTTGTTCAGCAACAACCTGACCGAAAATTTGCACGCCGCACGCACCTGGAGCCGCTACGAGGGCAGTTGCCTGCACCTGCTGCCGCACCCAGAAGTGGAAGAGGAGTTTGGCTCGGAGGCGGTGGGCCTGGGCCTGGGTCGGCTGGAGGCGCACTATTTTCTGAACGATGCTTTTCTGACGGAGGACCAATTGATCCGCAACGTGGACCGCATCCGCCACCTGCCGGCGGTCATCATCCAGGGTCGATACGACGTGGTCTGCCCGCCGCGGTCTGCCTGGCGGCTGCACCGGGCCTGGCCCGAGGCCGGTTTTCAAATGATAGAGGACGCCGGGCACGCCGCTTTTGAGCCCGGCATCGCCAGTGCGCTGGTTGCGGCGACGGAGCGGTTCAAGCGAAACGGGACGCTCTAGCGCGGCGTTCCACAGCGGCAGTCCCGCGAAAATCAGCCATCCGTGTCGCAGCGGGTGACGCCGACATGACTGACAATTGCCGGTTAACCCAATAATTCAGTTTATGACCGATACCTCATCCGACGCAGCCGTCCCCGCCACTGAACCCATTCAAGCCGCCGGCCCGGCCGGTAAACCGGAGCCTGCGCGCTCGGTCCAGCCGGTGCTGGAAAAACTGTTTGAACTCTATCCACACCTGTTCGGCGCCGAGTTTCTGCCGCTCAAGCTGGGAATCTTTCAGGAACTGCTGGCGCTGCATCCCAAGCATTTCGAACGTGACAGTCTCAAAGCCGCACTGGGACTGCATACGCGTTCCACGCGCTATCTGCAAAGCGTTGCCGCCGGCAAGCAGCGGCACGATCTGCAGGGGGTTGCCGTCGAACCCGTGGCGCCCGAGCATGTCTGTCTGGCGCTGCTTGAGCTGTACCGGCGTCGGCAGGGCCGCACCCAGGAAGACTTGCGGCCGAAGTTTCGCGCGCGCCTGATTGCCGCCATCGAAGCCTCTGGCCTGTCGCGCCAGGATTACTTGGCTAGAGTTCAGACCAGGGACGCGAACGCCAACGCGCTGCTGGATGAAGCGTTTGCCGAGCGCGACCAGAAACTGGCCAAGCATGAGGCGCTGCGCCGGGCCTTTGGCAACAGTGGCAAGACGCGCAAAGAGTTTGCCGAGATGTACGGCCTGGACCCGCGCGAAGTGATCGCGGCGCTGGGGCCGGATCACCAGGTGCCGTCCGGCGTTACACCTGCGGCAGCAGAAACCGGCGCTCCCAGGCACTGACTTCGTGCAGGTAACTCTGGTATTCCACCGCCTTGACGGCGCAGTAGCCGGTTACAAAAGCGTCGCCCAGCAGACGCCGGCTTGAACTGCTGCCGGCCATGATTTCATGCGCCGGCAAGAAGCTGCGAGCCAGCGCGTGCGCTTCGTCATAAGCACTGGTGCCGACTGCAAGCGGCTCGGTTGGCGTTAACCTTTCATCCATGCCGGCCAGACCGGCCGCCAGCGAAGCGGCAATTGCCAGGTAAGGGTTGGCGTCGGCACCGGCGATGCGGTTCTCGACCCGGCGCGCCGCCGGGCCACTGACCGGAACGCGCAAGCCGGTGGTGCGGTTGTCATAGCCCCAGTGCAGGTTCACCGGGGCCTGGCTGCCCGATACATAGCGGCGGTAGGAGTTGACGTGCGGCGCGAAGATCAGCATCAAATCCGGCACATAGGCTTGCAGACCGCCAATGAAGTGCCGGAAGCTGGCGCTCTCGCTGCCATCATCCGAGCTGAAGATATTGCGCCCGGCCGAGTCCACCACGCTTTGGTGCAGGTGCATGGAACTGCCCGCCGCACCGCTGATGGGTTTGGCCATGAAAACGGCATTCAGCCCGTGCTTGATGGCGATCTCCTTGGCCGCGTACTTGAACAAAAAGGCCTGGTCCGCCACCGCCACCGGGTCACCGTGCATCAGGTTGACCTCGTACTGCGTTTGCCCGACCTCATGAATCCAGGTGTCGGACTGAACGCCAAGGCTGTCGAGCGCGGCGCGAAACTCGTCCCAGAAGGGCGCGAGCTCGTTGAGCATGTTCAGGCTGAAGGCTGATTGGCCAGCCTCGGCACGCCCATTGCGGGCGGTCGGGGCGGTCAGCGGCTGGCTCGGGTCGGCGCAGGGCGCCGTCAGGTAAAACTCGATCTCGGGCGCCACCACCGGCCTCAAGCCCCGCGCAGCATAGCGGGCCAGCACTGTCTTGAGCAGTGAGCGAGCGGCAAAAACACAGGGCTTTCCGTCGAGCTCGACGCAATCATGAATCGCAAAAGCCCGTGGCACGCTGGACCACGGCGAGAGTTTGAGCGTGGCGTAGTCCGGCACCAGCCGCAGGTCGGGGTCGGCGTCGGGGAATATCGGGTCGTACGAGTAGTCGCCGGTCACTGCCTGCATCGGAATCGCCTGGGCGATGCGCAGTTCGACAGCGGCGGCAAAACTCTGCGCCGGCATCAGTTTGCCGCGCGGGTAGCCCGAGATATCGGCAAAGATGCATTCAACGTCGCGAATGTCGTGCCGGGCAAAGAAAGCGTTTAGTTCGTCCGCGCAGAGTGCGGGCTGGGTCTGATTTGGCATAGGGGACTATTTTGACAGCCCGTCCGGATCGTCAAATTCATATGCCAAATCAAGCTCTGGATCAGGCTGAACGGGCGCAAGCAGCTATCAAATCAGGAGCGCCTTGGGGCAGGCAGCCGCTCACATCTTGATGCGAAAGGCTTTTCCGACGATCTTGAAGGCTTCAGCGCTGTCCCATTCCTTGGCACCGACGTACTTGCCGAGCACGCGGCCCCGCGCATCGACCAGCAGGGTCAGCGGCAGATGATCCGCGCCGAGCATGTTTTCCAGGAACAGCCGGCTGTCGATGAAGTGGCTGAAGCTGGTCGGGTATCTCTTCAGAAAGGCGTGAGCCGCTTCGGGGTAGTCATCGGTGGAAATGCCGATCACCGTGAACTGCTTGCCCCCCTTGCTGCGCGCCAATCTCTCCAGAGAGCCCATTTCTGCCTGACAAGGCCCGCACCAACTGGCCCACACGTTGATGATCAAAGGCTTGCCACGGAATTCCGACAGTTTGCGCGACGGCCCAGACAGACCCTGCATGGTGGCCTCGCGCAGCGTGCCACCGACCTCAACTTCGCCCGGGGTTTTCGCGGCCACGAGGGTGCTTGTGGCGGCAAACCACGCCAGCAGCAGCGAGAAGATTGTTTTCATCGCATAAGTCTAGCAGTCCCCGATTAACCGTTTGCCTGGAACGGGTGACATCGCTGATGAGGCAATTTGGCGTTTACACAGCGTCGCATTTCGACATCAATTTGATACAACCATGCGCCACACTCTGGTTTAACCTGACGGGTCCGGTCCACACAGTGGGCAGCCAGTCCCGTCCGCATCAATTGGTGGACCCCTGAACAGGAGAGAAATAGCATGAATCCCAACGCTGCACTAGAGTCGCCTTCGTCGAAACCAATGAACTCCCAGATGGTGGAAATCTCGATCGCGCAACTGGTCGGCCAGGTTTATGAATCCGCTCCCCCGGTCGAGCGCAGGCGCCTGCTCGAACATCTGCTGAGGCCCTTGGGCTTGCTCTCGCTGCTTGCCGTGGCCAATGGCATTTTCGCGAAGATCTGGTTTCGCGGCGGGTGGCCGAACATGCGGGTTCAACTTGAGGACGCGCAAAGAGTGCAGGCCAGCGATGTGATTACCCTGGTCAACTATGTGCAGCAAGTCAGTATCCACGCCGTCGATGGACTGGCCGATGTGCTTGCGACCTCGCCGGTGTTGACCAGCTCGGCCGCCGCCGCGCTGCTGCTGACATTGTTGCTGCGGCGCGCCCGAACGCGCCGAGCTACCGACCGCAAGTTCGTTGACCAAGACGATGATGAGCTCGGTGCGATTCCTCGGTAAACAGGCGCTCTCAGGGCCCTCGCCTCAAACCCCCTTGATCACTGCAATCGCCGCGCCGACCGGGTCAAGCAGGACGGCGAAACGCCCGACGTTGGGAATATCCGTCGGCGCCACGAGGGTCATCTTGGCGTCCAGCTGCATGGCTTTGACGACAGTGGCGTCGCAGTCAGCCACTCGTATGTAAGGCAGCCAGTGGGCCGGCACCCGCATGTCGGCGGGCTGCTGCATGACGCCGGCGCGCAGCTTGCTGGCGGCGTCCTTGAGCAGGTAGTAGAAGCCTTGCGTTCCCATGTCCATGGCGTCATGGCTGTAGCCAAAGGCTTTTTCATAAAAGGCCACGGCGGCTTTGGCGTCTGGGGTGAACAATTCATTCCAGAACCAGCCGCCCAGTGGCGTCTTCTCCACGTCGGCCGGGTCCCCTTGTGCGCCCTTCCACAGACTCACTGCGGCGCCGGTCGGGTCGGCAATCACGGCTGCGCGGCCGACCTCGCCGAAGTCCGTCGGCGCCATCAAACCTCTGGCACCCGCCGCCTTGGCGGCCGCGAAACTGCGCTCCACGTCGGGCACCGACAAATAGGAGACCCAATGAGCGGGGGTGCCGGGCTCGCCGCTGCGAAAGCCGCCAATGCTGTCGGTCCCGTTGATGATCATGTCGTAGGACTGTTCTCCCATTGGCATGGACTGGATGATCCAGCCACACAGGGCGCGATAAAAGTCACGCGCTTTGATGGTGTCCGTGGACACATGTTCGAACCAGACAAATTTTCCGGGCAGATAACTCATGCTGATCTCCTCTTCCAGGTGCGTTGGTCCCCGAACGCCGGACATTCTGACAGCGCAGCTTCGACCATACCCGGCCCATGGGCATCCACCGTGCCGGGCGGCATTCGGTGCGCTGTCGCACAGACCGGTTTTTCGGAGCTGGCTATGCTTCCAGACAGTCCCGTCATGTTGACAAACCCCATCGAATTGATCAAATTGATGAACAGCAAGCAGCGCTTCATGGAGCCGTCGTGCACAAGTGTTTAGCGTCATATTTGTTGGGCTTTCTGAAAGGCCTGCTGCTGCTCAGTGCGGCGGTCGTCGCCTGCGCCGCGATGGCGCAGCCGGACCCGGCCGCGACCCTGCGCGCCAAATACGCGTCGCTGGACAGGCAACTGCGGCAGAACCAGTTCAAGCGGCCGGTGGTTCTTGATTCCGCCGAAGCGTCGGACCGACTGAAGGGCGATATTTACGCGATTGTCGATTACCCGTTTGGCGCGGTGACTGCCGGCCTGAACAATCCGGATCACTGGTGCGATGTGATGCTGCTGCATATCAACACCAAATACTGTCATGCCGTGGTGGCGCCATCGGGCACCACCCTGAGAGTCAATATTGGCAAGAAGACGCCCGAGAAACTGACCGACGTCGCGCGCGTCGAATTCAATTACCGCGTTGCCGCCCTCAGCCCGGAATATCTTCAAATCCTGCTCCAGGCCAAGAACGGGCCGCTGGGTACCAGTGACTACCACATCGAGCTGGAAGCCGTGACGCTGCCGAACGCCAAAACGTTTTTGCATCTGACCTACTCTTATGCCGTGAACTTTGCCGGGCAGCTGGCGATGCAGACTTATCTGACGACGGTTGGCCGCAGCAAGGTCGGGTTCACCGTGGTCGGCCAGCTGGCCGACGGACAGCCCGACTACATCGGCGGCGTGCGCGGTCTGGTGGAACGCAACACCATGCGTTATTACCTGGCGATCGACAGCTTCCTGGCGTCCGCCAGGGCGCCGCTGACGGAGCAGCTTGAAGACCGTTTACAGAGCTGGTTCACAGCCGCCGAGCACTATCCTCGGCAGTTGCATGAGATCGATCGGGCGGCGTATCTTGAGATGAAGCACGCCGAGTACTTGCGGCAGCAGACTTTGCAATAGCTGACCTGAAAGCCTTGGCGCTTGGGTACCTGCTTGCAGCCCGGTGCCGCGCGGCATGCCGAGACAATCGCCTGTTTCACGCTATGTTCGGGAAACCACAGACGGCCCCAGGCGGGCCTGCTGCAATGAGTCCCTCGGCGCGTGCTGAAACAGCCTCACTCGGGATGGGCATCGCGGTGGAGACGGATATGTATACGCATAACGGTGGCGCAACACCCTTCAAATCGTCCAACGGCGACGCCGGGAGACACGCCGCGCTGCGGCGCAGTTTGCTGCGTTGGTGCAGCCAGCTGTCCTTTGGCGTGAGATCACCGGTCTGGCCAGGGCTGCTGGCGGCGCTGATCATTTTCGGCATGCTGCTGGCCTTTCATCAGGTCGTGCGCGAGGCCGTGCAGCAGAGTGAGTCGCGGCACCAGGCGGCCGCCTCACTGGCCGAGGCGACCTGGCGCTGTAAGCTCTCGCGTGACGTGGAGGCGAGCGGCAGCTGCCTGTTGCAGCTCAATTTGGCGGCCCACGGTCCGACTTTGTTGCCAGCCCGGACCGCGCAAGCGCTGCGCGACTCGGGCGCCGAGTATGCGTTCGATAGCAGGGTCGACTAGCCATCAAACGCTGTCAGCCACGCATCAAGGCCTCAATTTCCGCCACCCCCACCGGCACGCCGCGGCTGATCAGTTCGCAGCCCTTGTCCTGCACGATGGCGTCGTCTTCAATCCGGATGCCGATGTTGTGAAACTGTTCCGGCACCCCTTCGGCAGGACGCACGTAGATGCCGGGTTCGATCGTCAGCACCATGCCGGCTTTCAGAACACGCGCCGGCCGGTTGACGATGGTTTCGCCGGTCAGCGCATCCTTGCGCTCGCTGGCCTGGCCCAGTTCAGACGGCTCGGTGTAGACGCCGCAGTCGTGCACGTCCATGCCGATCCAGTGGCCGGTGCGGTGCATGTAGAACTGGAAGTAAGCGCGCTTTTCGATCACGTCGTCCAGCGTCCCGACCTTGTTCTTGTCGAGCAGTCCGACGTCCAGCATGCCTTGCGAGAGCACCTTGACGCTGGCCTCATGCGGGTCGGTAAAGCGTGCGCCGGCGCGGGTGGCGGCGACGGCGGCGTCCTGTGACGCCAGCACCAGTTCGTAGAGCGTGCGCTGTGGCCCGCTGAACTTGCCGTTGGCGGGGAAGGTGCGGGTGATGTCGCTGGCATAACCGTCGAGCTCGCAGGCGGCGTCGATCAGCACCAGCTCGCCGTCACGCACCAGGCCGGCATCGGCGCGGTAGTGCAGCACGCAGGCATTGGCGCCGGCCGCGACGATCGAACCATAGGCCGGGTATTGCGAGCCGTGGCGGCGAAACTCGTGCAGCAGCTCAGCATCCAGATGGTATTCACGCACTTCCTGGCCCGCGCGCAGCATGCTGGCCGAGAGCTGCATGGCGCGAATGTGGGCGCCGGCGCTGATCTGAGCGGCGCGGCGCATGGTGGCTTGTTCCTGCGCGTCCTTGACCAGGCGCATTTCATCGAGCACGCCGCACAGGTCGCGCTGCTGCTCGGGGCAAAGGGTGCCGTAGCGCACCCGGGCGCGAAGACCGCCAAGCCAGCCGTCAATGCGTGTTTCCAGCCCCTTGTGGGTGGCAAACGGGTACCAGACCGCGTCGCGGCCATCGAGCAGGCCCGGCAGTTTCGCATCCAGTTCGGCGACGGAATAAGCCGCATCCACGCCGAGCAGCGCAGGGGCTGCATCGGGCCCGAGCCGAAAACCATCCCAGATCTCACGCTCCGGGTCTTTGGGCTGGCAAAACAGCGTGCTCTTGCCGTCGCCGGTGAGGATCAGCCAGGCTTTCGGTTCGGTAAAGCCGCTCAGGTAATAGAAGTAGCTGTCCTGGCGGAACAAAAAATCGCTGTCGCGATTGCGTTGCTGCTCGGGCGCGGCCGGCAGGATGGCGATGCCTTGTGGCCCGATCAGGCTGGCCAGGCGGGCGCGGCGTTGTTGATAGCTGGAATTTTGGGTCATATGGTTTTACCTTGTGCTTTGCATTAGGGCTCGTTGCCGTGCGCCAGGCCAGGTCTGGCAGAAGCCGCGTTGAGTTGGTTCAATCGCTGCGGCGTGCCGACATCGGTCCAGGCGCCAGCATACAGTTCCGCGGAAACCAGCTGATTGTCCATGGCGGCGCGCAACAGGGGCGCCAGTGGGGCTTTAACGCCTTGCGGGTTGCCGGACGCGATGTCGCACCAGGGCGGTCCAAACAAGGCCTTGCGGTACAGGCCTATGGTCGAATAGGTGTAGCGCGGCCGCGGATCGCCAGGCGCCAGATTCAGCGCCAGGCCGACCTGCCACGGCCAGCCCCGGGCCGCACCGGCATTCAGATCCAAAGCAAAATCACCGTGCGGATGCTGCGCTGGGTTCGGCACCAGCCAGAGGTGCGCCAGCATGTCGCTGGCGACAAAGCGCTCGACGGCGGCCTGGCTGAACACAAAGTCGGGCGTAAACACGTCCCCCGCCAGTACCCAGAATACGTCACAGGCGCTGGCAGTCGAATCGGCCGGGCATAACAGCGGCAGAGCCCGCGCAATGCCGCCGGCGGTCTCCAGCGCGCCGCCGAAGTCCTGGCCCTCGTGCGAGTAGTTGATCTCAAGTTGCTCTTGTTTTGATAGCTGCTCACGCCTGTCAGACGCGCTTCGGAGCCTGAAAACACTGCCAAATCCGGCAGTAATCCGGCTCCCCAGCCAGGCGGTGTTCACCACCGCGCGCTTGAATCCGCCGCGTGCCAGGGCTTCCAGATGCCACTGCATCAAGGGCTTGCCTTGCACCTGCAGCAGCGGTTTGGGTGTGTCGTCGGTGAGCGGGCGCATGCGCTCACCGCGACCGGCGGCCAGCAGCATGGCAGGCACCGAATCAATTGGACATGGGCGGGTTCTCTCGGCTAGTATCATCACATTTCATTTTCACCTACGGGAGCTGCATATGGGACTGATGGACTTTATCAAGAAACAGTTTATTGACATCATCCAATGG
Organism: uncultured beta proteobacterium; assembly: GCA_963810395.1. Taxonomy (GTDB): domain Bacteria; phylum Pseudomonadota; class Gammaproteobacteria; order Burkholderiales; family Burkholderiaceae_C; genus Rhodoferax. The sequence goes on from CAWENC010000001.1 coordinate 1,577,476, forward strand.
ACTGAGAGTTCGGACGGCACGCTGGCCTGGCGTTTCCCGATGGCGGACATGGAAATCCAGAACGGCGGATCGCTGACGGTGCGCGAGTCGCAGATGGCGCTGTTTGTCAACGAGGGCAAGGCCGCCGACGTCTTTGGCCCCGGCACCTACAAGCTGACCACGCAAACCCTGCCGGTGCTGACCTACCTGAAGAACTGGGACAAGCTGTTCGAGTCGCCGTTCAAAAGCGATGTGTACTTCTTCAGCACGCGCCAGCAGGTCGACCAGAAGTGGGGCACGCCGCAACCGATCACGATTCGCGACAAGGACTTCGGCGCGGTGCGCCTGCGCGCTTTCGGCAACTACAGTTTTCGCATCGCCGACCCGAAGCTGTTCCACTCCGAGATTTCCGGCACGCGCGACAGCTATGGCGTCAGCGATTTGGACGGACAGCTGCGCGCCCTGGTGCTGCAAAACATCAGCAACGCGATTGCCGCCAGCGGCATTGCCTTTCTGGACCTGGCTTCGAACCAGCTGATGTTTGCGCAGGCGCTGACGACGCAACTGGCGCCCGAGTTCGCCAAACTCGGCCTCAAGCTGGAAAACATGACGGTGCAAAACCTGTCGCTGCCCGAGGACCTGCAGAAAATCCTGGATCAAAAGATCGGCATGGGCATGGTCGGCAACGACATGGCCAAGTTCATGCAGTACCAGACGGCGCAGGCGATTCCGAAATTTGCCGAAGGCGGCGGCGGTGGCGGCAGTGGCATTGCCGGCGACGCCATGGGCCTGGGTGCCGGCGTAGCACTGGGCCAGGTGCTGGCGCAAAACCTGGCGGCCGGCCTGCATCCGGCTCCGGCAGCCGTTGCCGCGGAGGCTGCGGGTGTGAAAGCCGAGGACGTGATGGCGACACTGGAAAAGCTCGGCGACCTCAAAGCCAAAGGCATCCTGACGCCGGAGGAGTTCGACGCGAAGAAAGCCGAGCTGCTGAAAAAACTGGTTTGACGCCGCCAGATGGCCGCTGAACCTTCTTCCCAGCGCGCCTACCGGGCGCCTTGCCCGGGCTGCGGCGCGCCGGTCGAATTTCGCAGCGCGCAGTCAACGCATGCAGTCTGCGGTTATTGCCAGAGTACCGTGCTGCGCCAGGGCGAAACCCTGGCGCGCATCGGCAAGATGGCCGAGCTCTTCGATGATCACAGCCCCTTGCAACTGCAGGCCTCCGGCGTCTGGAACAGCAAGCCCTTCACGCTGGTCGGCCGGCTGCAATACAAGTACGGTGAAGGCACCTGGACCGAGTGGTACGCGGTGCTGGCGGACGGCAGCAGCGCCTACCTGAGCGAGGACAACGGCGCCTACGTCTTCAGCACGCCGCTGGCGACGCAGCGCGCCATGCCCGGCGCCGAAAACTTCCGCGTCGGCAGCAGCACAACCACTGGCGGCAAGGCCTTCAGTGTGGCCTCCAACACCCAGGTTTCCCTGCTGTCGGCGCAGGGCGAGTTGCCGCATCTGCCCGCACTCGGCAAAGCCTTCGCCATGGTCGAGTTGCGCAGCGCCGACGGCTCCGTGCTCAGCGTTGACTACGGCGGCCAGCCGGCGGCGGTGTCGATCGGCCAGTCGGTCTTGCTCGAAGACCTCAAGCTCTCGGGCCTGCGCGATGAATCGGTGAAAGACGAGAAGGGCCGGGAGTTCAGCTGCCCCAACTGCGGCGCGCCCGTGACGGTGGCCTTGGCCAGCAGCAAGAGCATCACCTGCGGCTCGTGCCACAGCATCATCGATCTGTCGCAGGGCATCGGCGCCGAGCTCAAGCACGCGCTTCAGGACGAGCCGGTGGTGCCGCTGATCGCGCTCGGCAGCCAGGGCACCTTGCAGGGCGTGCAGTGGCAGGTGGTGGGTTTTCAGCACCGCATGGGCACCGATCCGAGCGATCCCGACGAGCAGTTTGGCTGGGAAGAGTACCTGCTCTACAACCTCAAGCGCGGCTTTGTCTTCCTGGTCGATTCGACCGAAGGCTGGAGTCTGGTCAAGCCCGCCACTGGCGCGCCGGTGCTGAGCGCGGACGGCCGCAGCGCCACTTATCTGGGCAATCGCTACCAGCTCAAGGAGAGCTATGGCGCAGAGACCAGCTACGTGCTGGGCGAGTTTTACTGGCAGGTCACGCGCGGCCAGAAGACCTCGAACCGTGATTTTGTCAGTGGCGCCAACCTGCTGTCGATGGAGCAGTCGGCCGATGAAGTCACCTGGTCGCTGGGCAGCAAGATCGACAGCGATGCGGTCGCCACGGCGTTCAAGCTGGAAGACAAGAAAGACCTGCTCAAGCGCAGCGATGCAGGCCCTGCGAGCGCCGGTAAAAAAGTCGGCTGCGGCACCATCATCCTGGTTGTTTTTATCATTCTTGTGCTGCTGCTGATCATGGGCCGGTGTTCAAGTTGTGATCCGACAAGAGAGAATTGTTCCTCCGGCAGTTCGCGCAGCTCAGGCGGCTCGTACGGCGGCTTCTCCAGCGGCGGCGGGCACAAATAACGCATACTATTTTTGAAGGAGATCAACATGGGTATCGAATGGATCAAACCAGAGGTTGTCTTGGGCTCCATCATGTTCGCGCTGATCGGCGTGATCATTTTCTGGCTTTGCTTCCTGATCATCGACAAGATCACGCCCTACAACCTGTGGGAAGAAATTGTCGAGAAAAAAAATGAGGCACTGGCGCTGGTCGTGGCCGCCATGTCGCTGGGTATTTGCATCATCGTGGCCGCCGCCATCCATTGATGCGCGGTGAAGGGTCCGGGCCGCGTCCGGTCGAAGTCGCCCTGCTGGCGTCGGTTTTCATCGTCTCGGCCTGCGGGCTGGTGTACGAGCTCGCGGCCGGCGCACTGGCCTCCTACCTGCTCGGCGACTCGGTGCTGCAGTTCTCCACCGTCATCGGCACCTATTTGTTTGCCATGGGCGTGGGCTCCTACCTGTCGCGCTTTTTCGAGCGCCAGCTGCCGGCCCACTTTTTAAGAATAGAACTGCTGGTAGCGCTTGTCGGTGGTGCCCTGCCAGCTCTGCTTTTTGTAGCAAACGCGGAATTGCCGGGGGCTTTTCGCTGGTTGCTGTATGCGCTGGTGCTGGCGGTAGGCACGCTGGTCGGGCTGGAGATTCCGCTGGTCATGCGCATCCTCAAGCGCAATGTGGCGCTCAAGGACCTGGTGTCGCAGGTGCTCACGTTTGACTATCTCGGTGCCCTGGCGGTGTCGCTGGCGTTTCCGCTGCTGCTCGTGCCCCAGTTGGGCCTGATCCGCACCGGCTTGCTGTTCGGGCTGATGAACGCCGCCGTGGCCTTGTGGGCGCTGTGGCTGTTTCGGCATGAGCTGCGCCAGTTCCGGGCCCATGCGCTGGCCTGCCTGGCGACGTTGAGTGCATTGGCCGGTGGCATGGCGGGGGCGAACCAGATCACCAGCTGGGCGGAGGACAAGATGTACCAGGACCGGGTGGTGTTTGCCCAGACCTCGCCCTACCAGCGCATCGTCGTCACCTATGGTCCGGGTGAAGGCCGGGCCGGCTACCGGCTGTTCCTGAACGGCAATCTGCAGTTTGCCCAGCGCGACGAATACCGTTACCACGAAGCGCTGGTGCACCCGGTGATGTCGGCTTACTCGGCAGCCGGCGCTGCGCCAAAACAAGTGGCCGTGCTGGGCGGCGGCGACGGCATGGCGGTGCGTGAAATCCTCAAATACCCGGGCGTAGAGCGCGTGACGCTGGTGGAGCTCGACCCGGCCATGACCGAGCTGTTCACGCAGCAGCCGGTGCTGGCCCGGCTCAACGGCGAGTCGCTGAAGTCACCCAAGGTGAAGGTCGTCAACACCGATGCCTTCAGCTGGCTGGAGACGACGACGGAGATGTTTGACGTGATCATCGTGGACTTTCCCGACCCGACCAATTTCTCCATCGGCAAGCTCTACACCAATTCGTTTTACGCGCTGCTGGACAAACACCTGGCCGCCAGCGGCTATGCCGTGATCCAGACTACCTCGCCGCTGGTGGCGCGCAGCAGTTTCTGGACCGTGGTGAACACCATCGAGTCCGTCGGCCTGACCGCCACGCCCTACCATGCGCATGTGCCCAGCTTTGGCGAATGGGGCTACGTGGTGGCCAGCCGCCGGCCCTACCGCTTGCCCACTGCCCTGCCCGAAGGCCTGCGCTTCTTGAGCCTGCACAGCCTGCCAGCCCTGTTTGACTTCCCGCTGGACATGGCTCGTGTTCCGACCGAAGTCAATCGGCTGTCGAACCAGGTGCTGGTGACGACGTATGAGATGGAGTGGGGCAAGGTGGCGAAGTGATTGTTTCCCCACTCACACCCCCAGCCGGTTATTGGGGTCAGACACCAATTTCGCTGCGGCGCTCTGCGCCGCACCCTTTGGGCGAGCCGTAGGCTCGGCGAATTTGGGCTCTGACCCCAATAACCGGAAGCGGGGAGCCAACAGCCCTATTTGGCCGCGTGTTTGAAGCGAAGAAGTACCCGTGCCACGGCACGTTGGAACTGACTTGCCAGTCTTTGCCAGCCTGCGTAAAGCCTCAACAGATCAACCGCAAGTCTGCGGCGGGAGCAGTCATTGGAAGACGAATCCAGACTGGCAGGTTCCTAATGCCTTTCTGAATCATTGACCTTTCCGAGATGTCAACTAATTCAGCCAGATCAAAGCCATTCCGAGTTATTGGGACAATGACGATGTGAGTTGCCGTTTGCAGTATTTGTGCTACAGCAGGACGGGATACAAATAAGAAAGAGGGTCTATTGACGAGTACATCTGCCTCGGTGTTGACGCTTTTCATTGCATGGGCACTCTTCCTACTCGTGCTGATGGAGGTCGTCCGGTCGTTCCTGGTCGTCTCGGGGCGCGCCAAGTCCAATGAATTCAAGCCCGACAACGCAAACCTGTCTCCGTTCATGCAGCGCCTGGCGCGCGCACATGCCAACTGCATCGAGAGCTTTCCCATCTTTGGTGGGCTGCTCGTCGTGGCAATTGCAGCCGGTCATACCGAGATCACTGATCCGCTGGCGCCATGGCTCATGCTCGCTCGAGTAGCTCAATCAAGCATTCACCTCGCATCCTTGAGTGTTGTCGCGGTCAACGCTCGCTTCTCTTTCTTTGCGCTGCAAATTGCAATAGCGGTCTACTGGGCATGGGCCTTACTTGCGCGGTAGGTCGCGCGCTCGCCAAAATTGACCCCAAACCGGCCTCGATCAAATTGACTCCCTCGGGCTGGCTTCGCTCGCCGCTCATGTTGAACCTTGAACGTCAAGTATCGGCAAAGTCGACTGACTCTTGTGTGTCTGTGGCAGCCGGTCAACTTTCTTCGAGGCCGACCGTCAAAAGCAAAAGTCGGCAATGGAGAAAATCGTAGACCCGCATCGCAGCGGGAGCAGTCATGGAAGACAGGCCGCTTTGCGGTGATCCAGATCGGTCCGTTGCCTGTGCCTCCCTTCAACGGCCATCAGGAACCGAATAGCGACATCATTCGCATCAATCCAACAGCAGCACCAAGATCGGCGTGAGGTCGGCCTTGAAACGAGCCGTCACCGACTTGGCCGCATCCATCGTAACGGTGCAGGTGGGAGTGCTGCCACTACAGGCGCCACCCCAAGAAATGAAGTTGGCGCTAGGAGTGGCATTGAGAGTGATGACAGCACCCGGGTTGTAGCCACCACTGCACAACGTGCCGCATTCAATGCCGGGCATCACGCTGCTGGCAATTTGCCCCTTCCCCGTTTTGTTAACGGTCAAGGTCAAAGGACCAAGACACTGTCCGGCCCGCACAAGGCGAACCTGATAGCTGTCGTTCTTATAGTAGCTGTAGGCATCGCCATAGCTGAAGTTGACATTCCACGCTAGGTGAAAAATGCCGGCATTGGCCGAAGCCGACCAGAAAAACGACGCGGGCGTATTCGGAAAAAAGGTGGTGTCAATAGCCGGGCTCCACTTGCTGTAATCGACCAGACTGAGCAGTTCTTCCTCAGTGGGCAGTCGCCAGTCGTTCTGGCCCGCAAAGTTGCTGGTCAGCAATTTTGCGGCGTCCCAAGTGTAGGTACTGGCGGTGTCGCTGCAAGTGCTGCCGGTCCACGTTTGGCCCATCGCGCAGCGTTGCCAGATTAATCGGGTAGGCGTGTGGGAGACGGTGCCGTTGCCCTGATCCACATAGTCGGTACTCGGGCGGGCAATGTCCAAAAGGCCCAAAGACTGTCCGGCCCGCACAAGGCGGACCTGATAGTAGTAGTTCTTACTGGTGCTGTAGGCAAAGCCATAGCTGAAGTTGACATACCACGCGCCGTCAGAAACGTAGGCATTGGCCGAGGCCGACCAGAAAAACGACGTAGGCGTATCCGGAAAAGCCAGAGCATCAATCGCCGGGTTATAGACCGAGCGATCCACAATTGTCTGCAACTCCCGGATGTTGGGCAGCCGCCAGTCGCTGTGCCCGGCAAAGGTCTGGCTACTTGTGAGCGCCATGGCCTGATCCCAGGTGTAGGTGTTGGCCATGCCGGTGCAAGTAGAGGCAGCGCCATCCCAAACCTGCCCCATCGAACAGCGCATCCACATCAACCCGGTGGTCGGGTCAGTCGCCGTGCCGTCGCCGTTGGCAGAATAGGTCTTGGCAGCCAGCGCAGAACTTGCCACACCCAGCATCAATCCCGCCAACGCCATCCACCTCAAAACCGTGAATCGTGCAAGGAGTCGTGACAGAACATTCATGCTGGCATCCCTTTGGTTCTTGTGGTCGCCGGAGGCCACGGGTTTGTCGGAGCATCTTACCCTCTGAAACAATTCGTTTCCATTCAAAGGATCGTGGGTAGCCGAAATGTCCGCAATCTGGCTGGCATCTCTGAAATCTCTGCACCCGCTATGTGTCTGAACCAGTAGTTCGCCAGCCATAGCCGGAGCACCCAACAAAACAAGGTGGGGGTGGGGCGGATGTTGGGCGCGACATCAAAAAGTCCGCAGGACGCGGAGCGCCCGGCATCTGCCTCACCGCCACCGGCGTCGGTTAGCCTTGGCCATCAGCGCGGCACGCAGCATCAGGTAGAAAAAGATTGATCACAATACCCCCTATGCCTAGTGCTTACCTCATAGCGCCGACAGATACACCCAACAGACTCGACTACCTCTGCGGCGCACCGCTGCGTGCCGGCAAAAAGTTTGAGCAATGGGTTGACCCTGCAAAACAGGCGTCGCCATGAAACGCCGCCACTTCATCGCCGCCTCCACGCTGCCGCTGCTGGGCTGCGCCGAGCAGCAGCAGATCAGCGGCAGTTTTACCGGCATCAACCATGCGCGCGGCCATTTGCTGCAGCAGCGCACAACGTGGCCGGCGCCGTCCCTGATTCACAAGACCGAGGTGCTGATTGCCGGTGGTGGCGTCGCCGGTCTGGCCGCCGCACGCGCCTTGCGCCTCAAAGGCCTAGACGACTTTGCGCTGCTGGAGCTGGAAGATTCGGCCGGCGGCAATGCCCGGGGTGGCGCGGTCGATGGCATCGCCTGCCCGCTGGGCGCGCACTACCTGCCGCTACCCAGCGACGATGCGCCCGAGGTGCAGGATTTGCTCGAAGAGCTGGGCTTGAGGCGTCGCGTGGCGGGCCGCTGGGAATATGAGGAGCGCCACTTGTGCCACAGTCCGCAGGAGCGACTGTTCTTCAATGGCGAGTGGCAGGATGGCTTGCTGCCGCTGCAAGGGGTCGGTGCGGCGACGCTGGCGCAGTACCAAAAATTCTCGCTATTGGTCACACAGGCCCAGCAGCAGGCGCGCTGGACCATTCCGGTATCCAAGTCGCCAATCGCCCCGGTGCAGATGGCGCTGAAAGCGATGACTTTCGCCGCCTATCTGGATCAACACGGCCTGAACGATCCGCAGCTGCGCTGGTACCTGGACTATTGCTGCCGCGACGACTACGGCGCCGGCATCGCCACGGTGTCGGCCTGGGCCGGCATCCACTACTTTGCCAGCCGCCATGGCTTCCATGCGCCCGGCATGGAGAGCGCCGAGCGCGAAGGCCTGCTGACCTGGCCCGAAGGCAACGCCTGGTTGACCCGGCGCATGGCGGCGCCGCTGAAAGAGCGCCTGCATGCCGGCTGCGTGGTGCTGCGCATTGCCAGCCTGAAACATGGCGTCGAGGTCGATGCCTTGAATAGCGCCAGCCAGACCGTGGAGCGCTGGCAGGCGCAGCGCGTGATCGTGGCCTTGCCGATTTTTGTCGCGGCGCGGGTGGTGCAGGATGCGCCGGATTTTCTGCGCCGGGCCGCTGCACAAACCGTGTATGCGCCCTGGCTGGTGGCCAATATTCACATCAAGGCGCCGCTGCATGATCGCCCAGGCCCGGCCCCGAGCTGGGACAACGTGCTGTATGGCAACGCCAGCAACGCGCCGGGGCTGGGCTATGTGGACGCCATGCACCAGAGCCTGCAGCCGGTGCCCGGTGCCACGGTGCTGAGCTATTACCGCGCGCTGGGTGATCTGCCCGAAGGCCGGCGCTGGCTGCTGACCCGGCCCTGGGAAGCGTGGCGCGACGATATCCTGCGCGAGCTGTCGGTCGCGCACCCCGATCTCGGCACCAAGACCAGCCGCATCGACATCACCCGCTACGGCCACGCCATGGCCGTCCCCGTGCCGCAAAAATCAGAACAAATCAGCCTGCAGGCTCCGTCGAACAGGCGTGAGCAGCTACAAAAAGCAGAGCATCGGCAAATCCGGCACGAGCGCCTGAGCTTTGCGCACAGCGACTGGGCCGGCTATTCGGTGTTCGAGGAGGCATTTACGCTGGGGCATTTCGCGGCGGTCTGATAGACGGTACAACTTGGAATCGATTCCTTGCTAGAATTATTGTTGTAACGAAATGTACATCCGCGGGTGTGCATCCCCAAGGCTGGTTTTCTCCAGCTTCCGTTTCCCCTCAATTGTTCTGCTTTGTTCGCTTACACGTAGGGGTGGAGCCATGCCAGCCCTGATGACCTGCTTCCCATGACCGAGTCCGAAATGCCCAAATTCTTCCGCGATCGCCATTCGAATAATTTTTCCTCGAATCAATTGCCCAAAGACTTCCCTGAAATTTTGCCGCCTGCACAGACGAGATATTCATGGTTTTGGCTGAGGAAATTGCTGTTCGTCCGGGCCTTGATCCCTAGCCGGATGACTTTCGGAATGACCTTGGCGGTCATGGCACTGGGCGCGTCTTCGGCTTGGGCCACGACGTCCATCAACCACCAGTTCAGTCCTTCAGTGATCAACCAGGGGAGCACTTCCCTGTACACCATCACCGTGACCAACGACTCTTTGGTCCCGCTGACCGGGGCGAAGGCGACGATCTTCCTCGACAACACGGTTGGGGCGCCGAACGTATCCGGCGGTCGTGTCACCATCGCCACGGGGGCGGTACTCAGCAATACCTGCGGGTTTGGCGGAGTTACGGCGGTCGCGGGTGACAACAAGATTGTTCTCACGGCGGGCAGTGTTGCCGCGGGCACCATTGTTACACCGGCGCAGTGCACGTTTTCGCTGAACGTCACTTCCACGACGGTAGGTACCTTCCACGCAGTGTTTCCTGCGAACACAAGCCCCAGCCCCACGGTGACGGGTTATGAGGCCACCGAGAACGCGGTCATCGTGCAAAACGGCACCACGGCGGACATCACCCTGCAGGTCAACGCCCTGTCAGCCCCGACTGGCAGCAAGAGCTATTCGCCGTCACCGGCGATTGCGGGTGACCCCACCACGCTGACCATCACGCTGACCAATCCAAACAACAACGCCACCATTGCGCTGACATCGTTTGTCGATAACCTGCCTACTGGCATGCAGGTGGCGGCCACGCCAGCGGCCTCGGTCAGCTGTACCGGAACCGGAGCGATCAACGGCGTGTTTTCTCCCGCCAGCGGCGATACGGCGCTGACCCTGACCGGCGGCACGATTGGCAACAGCGGCACTTGCACCATGTCGGTGAAGGTTGTGGTGCCGACCGTGACGGGCACCAATCAAGTATTCAACAACAGCTTGCCCGGGGGGGCGATTGGCAACACGCGCGGGCTGACCAGCAGTGCGTTCAACACCAACCTGACGGTGAATTCACCGATTGCCGTCAGCAAATCATTCGCCCCTACCACGGTGCCCGCCGGGCAGGCGTCGCTGATGACGATCACGCTCACCAACAACAGCACCACGCTGCCCCTGAGCATCACCAGTTTTGCCGACAACCTGAGCGGCACCACGTTGAAGATTCTCACCACCGCCAGTTCTCCGGTCGCCGCCAGTGCCAACCCCAGCGTGAGCTGCACCGGTGTCGGTGCCAGCAATGGCACCCTGACCGCCCCGCCAGACACTTTGAATACCACGCTGTCATTGGCGAATGCCGTGGTGGGTCCCAAATCCGGCGCCAATGGCAAATGCGTGATCACGGCATATGTCACCTCCAACGTAGACGGCACGCACATCAACACCATTGCGGCCGACGCGGTTGTCAACCCCAGCGGGCACCACAGCCCCTCGGCCAGCGCGAACCTGGCGGTCAATGGGCAACTGACGGTGGGCAAAACGGTCACGGTCAACCAGGTGGCACCGGGGCAATGGACGCAGTTCACCGTGACTATCAGCAACTGGTCCGGCGGGAGTCTGTCGAACGTCAGTTTTCTCGACACCCTGCCGCAGAGTGGCGGGCAGCAAATGGTTTTGCAGGGGGTCAATCCGGCTTCCAGCGTGGGCTGCACCGGCGGAACATGGACGGGTGCTGACGGCGCTGCCGCGCTGTCGTGGGCGAGCGGGAGCATCGCAGCGGGCGTCGGGGCCAACCCTGGCCTGTGTACCATTGTTTTCAAGGCGCGCTTGCCGATCACGGCAACTACCGGCATGGTCTTCACCAACCAGATTCCGATCAATGGCGGCACAGGCACCTGCAACGGAGTCAACTGCAGTGTGGGAGATGGCAACGGTGTCACCAACCCGGGCACGAGCCCAGGCGTCAACGTGACCACGGTCGACTCGGTGGCGATGACCAAATCGTTCAGCCCCACTTCCATTGCACAGGGTGGTCAATCCACCTTGACCTTGCGTATTCGTAACCGTTCCCTGAGTGCGCTGACGGCGGTCAATCTGACGGACAACCTCCCTGCCGGCTTGATCCTGGCAGCCAACCCCGCCGCGACCAGCACTGGCTGCGGTGGCACGCTGGAAGCCTTCCCCAGCAACAACCAGCTCAAGCTGATTGGTGGCACGATTGCGGCGCGCGCAGACGCGTCGGTCCAAACGGATTGCACCATCACGGCCAAGGTCACGGGCACCGCGTTGGGCATTCACACCAACACCATTGCGCCTGCAGACCTGTTGACGTCGGGTGGAACGATTCCCAGCAGTGTTTCCGCGCAGTTGACCATCACCACTGGCCTGACCGGTAGCAAGGCCTTTAGCCCCGGTTCCGTTACCAGCGGCGGCAAGGCACGCGTGACGATCACAGCCGCCAACGGGTCCAATGGACAGCTGACCAACGTCGGCATCAACGACGCCACATTCAGCGGTGGTTTGTCCGTGGCCAACCCTGCCAATGCCGCGACCTCCTGCGCGGGTTCGCCAACCATGGTGGTGAACCCAGGCGCGACCAATGCGCAGTTGCTGGGCGCCACACTGGCCGCCGGATCCAGCTGCGACTTTTCCTTTGACGTGATGACCAGCGGTACCGGGCCCTGGAGCAATACGGTGCCCATCGGTGCCATCAGCAGTGCCGAGGGTGTTTCCAACAGCGCCGCCGTCACTGCCAGCCTGTCGGTGGTGGGCGGTGCCATCAACATCAACAAGTCGTTCAACCCTGTGGTCGTTACCGGGGGGGTGCCATCGACCCTGACGCTGGTCCTGACCAACCCGACGCCATCCGCATTGCAGGGTGTTGGATTTACCGATACCTTTCCCTTGGGTATCCAGGTCTATCCCGTGCCGGATGTCACATCAACCTGCGCTGGCGGCACGGTCACGGCCGTCGGTGGCGACGGCAAGATGAGCCTGTCGGGGGCCTCGATGGCGGCCAACAGCACCTGCACAGTCACGTTACAAGTGACATCGGTGAAGTTCCTAAACCTGACCAATGTGATCCCGGCGGGTGCGGTAGTGAGTGTGCAAGGCTACACCAACCCATCGCTGGTGTCAGCCACCTTGACCACGCTACAGGGTCTGGGCGTGATGAAGGCGTTCTCGCCGGCCTATGTCATTCCCAATGCGGTCACCCGCTTGAAGATGTGGCTGGTCAGCACCTATGACCAGAACGCACCCACGCCGCTGATCCTCACCGGTGTGTCGTACACCGACACACTGCCGGCCGGTATTCTGGTGGCACCGGTGCCCAACCCCACCACGACCTGCGTGGGACCTAATGGTGCGGGCGTGGCAACCATCACCGCCGCGGCGGGCTCCAACCTGGTCACTGTCTCTAGCGCCACCATTGCGCCCGGCAGCATCTGCAGCACGGAAGTCGACGTGGTGGCGCCCGGCACCACCGGCACCTACACGAACCTGATCCCGGCCAATTCCATCACGACCGACCAGGGCCCCACCAACAGCAACCCGGCCAGCGCCAAGCTGTATGTGGTCAATCTGCCAACGGTCGCCAAGGCTTTCAGTCCGACCACGGTGTCGGTGGATGCCAGTAGCACGTTGACCGTCACCGTTGCCAACGGCTCCGGAGTCGCCTTGACCGGCGTTTCGCTGCAAGATAGCCTGCCTGCAGGTCTGGACATTGCCAACCCGGCGACGCCGGCCACGACCTGCTCCAACGGCGTGGTGGGCGCCAATCCGGGTGGAAACACGCTGACGCTCAGTGGCGCGACCATTCCTGCGGGGGGATCGTGCACCTTCAGCGCCAAGGTGGTGAGCCACACGGCTGCCAGCTATGTCAATACCATTCCAGCCAGCGCGATCACCAGCAACGAGGGACCGACCAACCCCGGGTCCGCCAACGACACGCTGATCGTGCGCACGACGCCGACTGTGAGCAAGTCTTTCTCGCCGGTGTCCATCCTCGCTGGCGGCACCTCAACCTTGACGATCAGCTTTGGCAACAGCAATGCCAGCGCCATCTCGCTGAATTCAGCCTTCGTTGATGCGCTCCCCGGCAATGTATTTGTGGACGCAGCGCCGACCGTCGGCGGCACATGCACCGGCGCGGTGACTGCTGTCGCCGGCGCAAACTCCATCACTTATGCCAGCGGCGCCAGCATTCCCTCGGGCGGATGCACGATCACGGTTCACGTGACGTCCAGCATCGGAGGCGTTTACACCAACGGCATTGCGGCCGGGCAGCTGGTCACCTCCGCTGGCGTCAATCAAGACCCGGCTTTTGCCAGTCTTGCGGTCGGTGCGGGCGCCTTGGTGCCTCCCAGCATCGGCAAGGTGTTCAGCCCCAGCACCATTGATATCAATGGCCTATCGACCCTGACCCTGACGCTGGGCAATTTGAATGCCTCGGCACTGACCCTGGGTGCCGATCTGGTGGACAACTTGCCCGCTGGCGTGGTGGTCGCATCACCCAGTGGGCTGGGGGGGACGTGCACGTTGGGCAGTGTGACCGCCAACGCGGGGGCGAGCACCATCAGCTATGCCAATGGCGCCTCGCTGCCGACCGCTGGTTGCACGATTGTTGTCAACGTGACATCGGCCGCAGCTGGCAGTTACACCAACACGATTCCCGCGGGCGCACTGGTCACCAACGGTGGCAGCAACCCACAACCCGCCATTGACGCCCTGGTGGTGGCCAGCCCGGTGCCGCCCTCGGTGATCAAGGCCTTTGGTCCTAACACGATCAACCCGGGTGGAATCTCCCGGTTGACGATCGACTTGGGCAATGGCAACGGCGGCAGCATTGCGTTGAACAGCCCGTTTACGGATACCTTGCCGGCTGGCATGACCGTGGCGGCAGCGCCCAATATCGGCGGCAGTTGCGCTTTGGCGAGCATCTCGGCGGTAGCGGGGTCAGGGTCGGTGTCTTACGCGGCGGGTGCGTCCATTCCTGCGGGTGGGTGTTCGATCCAAGTGGACGTGACATCTGTCAGCGCAGCCGGTTCACCGTATACCAACACGATTGCCGCCAATGCGCTGTCAACCAGCGCGGGCTTCAATGGTGCACCCACCGCGGCCAAGCTGTTTGTCAATCCGCCGCAGCCGCCCTCCATCAACAAATCGTTTGCACCCAAGGTGATAAGCGTGGGTGGCGTCTCGGTACTGACCCTCTCGTTGGGCAACGGCAACGCCACGGCAGCCACCCTGACGGCCAATCTGGTGGACACCCTGCCGGCCAATGTGGTGCTTGCGCCGACACCCGGTATTGCTGGTAGTTGCACTCTGGGCAGCGTGACGGCTGCTGCGGGGGGCACCACCATCACCTATGCCAGCGGCGCCAGCATTCCCGCGGGCGGATGCTCGATTTCCGTCAATGTGACCTCGGCCGTGGCGAACGCCGCACCGGGCTACACCAATACCATTCCCATCGGTGGTTTGCAGACCAATGTGGGCAACAACGCCGTGGCCACCAGCGACACCTTGTTGGTACTGAATCTGCCCACAGTGACCAAGGCGTTTGCCTCCAGCACGATTCTGCTCGGGGCGACTTCCACGCTGACCATCACGCTGGGCAACGCCAACGCGTCCGCGATTACTCTGACCTCTATCCTGACCGACAGCCTGCCTGCGGGCGTGGTGGTGGCGACACCGAATGCTCTGGCGGGCACCTGCACTGCGGGCAGTGTCAGCGCCACGGCGGGCGGCACCAGCGTCTCCTATGCCAGCGGCGCCAGCATCGCGTCTGGGGGCTGCACCATCATCGTGAACGTGACGTCTACGGTACCCGGTGTCTACACCAACACCATTGCGGCAGGCGCTCTGAAGACCACTATCGGCAACAACCCGGCGCCTGCTGGCGCGGTGCTGACGGTGCTTGGCCCGCCCACCATCAGCAAATCGTTTGCACCCAAGGTGATAAGCGTGGGTGGCGTCTCGGTGTTGACCCTCTCGTTGGGCAATGGCAACGCCACGGCAGCCACCCTGACGACCAATCTGGTGGACACCCTGCCGGCCAATGTGGTGCTTGCGCCCACGCCCGGTATTGCCGGTAGTTGCACGCTGGGCAGCGTGACGGCTGCTGCGGGGGGCTCCACCATCACCTATGCCAGCGGTGCCAGCATTCCCGCGGGCGGATGCTCGATTTCGGTGAATGTGACCTCGGCCGTGGCGAACGCCGCACCGGGCTACACCAATACCATTCCCATCGGTGGTTTGCAGACCAATGCGGGCAACAACGCCGTGGCCACCAGCGACACCTTGTTTGTGTCGAATCTGCCCACAGTGACCAAGGCGTTTGCTCCAAGTACGATTGCGGTTGGGGCAACTTCCACGCTGACCATCACGCTGGGCAACGCCAACGCATCCGCGATTACCCTGACCTCTATCCTGACCGATAGCCTGCCTGCGGGCGTGGTGGTGGCGACACCGAATGCTCTGGCGGGCACCTGCACTGCGGGCAGTGTCAGCGCCACGGCGGGCGGCACCAGCGTCACCTATGCCAGCGGTGCCAGCATTCCCGCGGGCGGATGCTCGATTTCCGTCAATGTGACCTCGGCCGTGGCGAACGCCGCACCGGGCTACACCAATACCATTCCCGTCGGTGGTTTGCAGACCAATGCGGGCAACAACGCCGTGGCCACCAGCGACACCTTGTTGGTACTGAATCTGCCCACAGTGACCAAGACGTTTGCTCCAAGTACGATTGCGGTTGGAGCAACTTCCACGCTGACCATCACGCTGGGCAACGCCAACGCGTCCGCGATTACTCTGACCTCTATCCTGACCGATAGCCTGCCCGCGGGCGTGGTCGTGGCGACACCGAATGCTCTGGCGGGCACCTGCGCTACGGGCAGTGTCAGCGCCACGGCGGGCGGCACCAGCGTCTCCTATGCCAGCAGTGCCAGCACCGCGTCTGGGGGCTGCACCATCATCATGAACGTGACGTCTACGGTACCCGGTGTCTACACCAACACCATTGCGGCAGGCGCTCTGAAGACCACCATCGGCAACAATCCGGCACCCGCGAGTGCTGTATTGACGGTGCTGGGGGCGCCCAGCATCGCCAAGAGCTTTTCTCCTACTGCCATCGAGCCTGGCGGCAAGTCGGTGTTGACGATCAACTTGGGTAACGCGAATGGGGTCGCCTTGACCCTGACCTCCGCATTGACGGATACGCTGCCCGCCGGAATGACGGTCGCAGCCACGCCCGCAATCGGCGGAACCTGCCCCGGAACCACGACCGCCGCCAGCGGATCAGGTACGGTGGTTTATGCCAATGGAAGCAGCATTCCCGCCGGTGGCTGCACCATCACGGTGAACGTGACTGCTAGCGCGGCAGGGAGCTACGTCAACACCATCGCTGCGGGGGCGCTGGGCACCACTGGCGGCAGCAATCCGACCCCGGCTGCGGCCAGCCTGACAGTGGCGATACTCAAGGGCATCCCTACCCTCAGCCAATGGGGCGTGATCATCCTCTCCAGCTTGGTAGCACTGCTTGGCCTGACCCGGACGCGCCGTCGACCTTGTGTTCCGCCGATCTGATCGGCCCAGAAACTGGTGCGGGAGTGGCCAAAACGGTTGTTGAATTGGCGATGTCGGACAAGTTGAGCCATGGATGATTTCAGTTAAGGTTTGGTCAATGACGACTTGCGCAAAGTTCTCAGACGGCTCCACTACCCGCTGAGCCTGCGTCACATCGGGAGAAGATGCAAGAGCTTGGAGTCTTCGTTGACCACGCCACCGTACCCCATGGTGTCCGAACGTTCTCCCCGGCTGCCAACGACGTTGCACCGGCTGGCGCCGTGCTCGTTCCGAGCACGCTTGATCTTGATCCCGTTACGCCCGGTATCCAGAAAGGGCCGGTAACGACAGCGCAAGGAACCTGGCGGGTGATCGACAACAATGGCACGGTGACTTTCTTGCCCGCCCTTGGTTTTTACGGTACGGCAAGCTTGACTTATGCCATCAGCGACAGTTTTGGCGGGCGCGACTGTAACGCTGCTGTACGACGGCGGCAGTGCCAACGCCTATGTGGTCGGGGGCATCGCGACCTTTACCACCAATGCGGCTGGTCAGTATGCGTTTTTCCTGACATCGGGGGCGCCTGCCGGCAATTACGGCCTGTCGGTCAGCCGGGCTGGGTACACCTTCGTGAGTACGGCGATACCTGCGGCGGCGGGCAGCTGGCATTTGCCTCAATCAGCTGCTTCGTCGCCAGCCGGAACCACGCTGTTTCAGGCCAGGTGGATCGGGCCCTGCAGCTCAGGCATGGTGCCCGGCGACATGGTTCTGTCCAACGGCATTACCGTCAATGACCTGAAAGACAAGAAAGCGCGGGACAGCGAGTCTGAGTAGGACTTCAGAAAGCTGGTAGTGCGTAGTGCCGCGGATCAGAGGGTGCGATGAACACCTCGCTTCATCGAGATGGATGCGCCGCAGCAGAACCTGCAGCCGGCCTCCGGCGTCACAAAAGTTGTATCAAATCGGCCTGTAGGCTCCGTAGAATAAGCGTGGGCAGCTACAAAAAACAGAGCATTTCCCATTTCTGCCGAGCTCAAAACGGCGCCGGCAAATCAAGCCCAGGCAAAAAGCTCATGGCCATGGCGGGATGGGCAACTGACCGTGTCGAACTGTATTAGCACGGCGCTCAGCCGCAGCACGACCGGAGTGCGGATGTCGAGCGTCATGTTTTCGTGAACGAAAAGCCCTGCTCGTGGAACACGCGCTCGCAGGCATCAACCACCAGGCTGTCGTAAAGCTCGCCTTTGCGGCGGAGGATTTCCGCCAACACTTCGTCCAAGGCCGCCCCCGACCGACCATTGGGTCCGACCAGCAGGGACACCACCGCATGAGCCAGACCGACGATCCGCGCTTCCTGGATAATGGCTTCACCTTTCAGGCCGGCGGGAAACCCGGATCCATTCAACAATTCCCGGTGCTGCAGCACGATTTGCGCGACCGGCCACGGGAAATCAATTCCTTTGAGCAGCTCAAAGCCGATTTTTGGATATTCCTGATATATGTGGAGCTGTTCGCCCGACAGGTTGTCGGGCTGCACCAGTATCTCGGTCGGGACACTCATGAGCCCCAAGGCATGAACCAGCGAGCCCACCCTGACCCCCTCGATCCTGTCTGTCGGTAGTCCCAGCTCCCCGGCCATCGCGCAGGACAGGCGCGTCACCTTTTCCTGGTGCCGATGCAGGAAGGGATCGCGTGTCCGGATCAACTGGCTGATGCAGTCTATTGTTCCCCGCAGATTCTTCTCAATGCGTTCGCTGCTTTCCCGGTACAGCCGGTCCATGCGGCTCTTGTAGAGGGAGATTTCGACGTTGCTGTGCAGTTCCCTCTCGGTGAACGGCTTGACGATATAGCCGTAGGGTTCGGTGATGCTCGCCCTGCGTATCGTCTGTGCATCCGAATGGGCGGTGAGATACACCACCGGAATGCCCCACCGCGTGCGTATTTGTTCTGCGGCCGCTATGCCGTCCATCTCGCCCTGCAGCACGATGTCCATCAGCACCAGGTCCGGCCGCTCGGCCTCGGCCTTCTGCAGCGCCTCTGCGCCTGAGGACGCCGTTGCGCAAACCGCATAACCCAAGTCCTGCAGGGTCGCCTGCAGATCCATGGCCGTAATAGCCTCGTCCTCGACCACCAATATCGTAGCTGTTGTCATGTCGGCTCCTTCATATTCTGAATCGGATCCTGAACTGGGTCCCGCTTGCCCGCTCCAGTTCGACCCTGCCTTTGAGCTGGTTCTCGGCAAGCGTGAAGACCAGTTCCAATCCGAGGCTTTTGGCATGCCTGATATCCAGCGTTTCAGGTATGCCGATGCCATCATCCCCGACGAGGATTTCAACCTCGTTGTCGGGTGTGTTGCGGATCGCGACCCGGAGCACGCCTTTTCTGTCACCGGGGAATGCGTGCTTGATGGCGTTGGTGAGCAGCTCATTGATGATCAGCCCGCAGGGAATGGCGCGCTCGATATCGAGCACGACTGCCTCGGCGTCGATTTCCATCCTGATCCTGCCACCGTCCGCGCCATAGGTTCTGAACAACTCCTCGCAAAGCCCCTTCAAGTAGTCCTTGAACCCGATCTTTGCCAGGTCACTGGAATGGTAGAGGTGCTCGTGCACCAGCGCCATCGCCCGAATCCTGGTTTCCAGATCCTTGAGCACCGCCTGGATTCTCTCTTCGGAGAAAGCCCGCGACTCCAGCCGCATCAGGCTGATGATGATCTGCAGGTTGTTCTTGACCCGGTGATGGATCTCCTTGAGCAGCATCTCCTTTTCTTTCAGCGACGAGCGCAGCGATTCAAACTCCGTGATGTCCACCACGGTGCCGTATATCCGCTGCAGCTGTCCGTCCGCCGCCAACACGGGGTTCGAGACATTGCGAACCCACCGGACCGACCCATCCTTGCGAAGGATGCGGTACTCATTTATCGATCTTGCGCCACTGCGCACATCCTGTTCCGCGTGACTCCACACGGCCGCCCGGTCGTCCGGGTGAATGGCCTCCATCCATAGAGTCTCGCGGGCAGTCATCTCCGCGCTGGAATAGCCGTAAATGTCGAGGCAGCGCGGGCTCACATATTCCGCGTGGAGCGACCCGTCCACAATGAAGAACATCTCGGCTACATTCTCCACGATCGACTTGAAGCGTTCTTCGCTTTCATGCAACGCCTGCTCCGTCTGCTTGCGCTCGGTGACGTCGAGGATCGCTCCGACCAGTCCGCTGATGACTCCCTGACTATCGGTGAAAACCGCCTTGTTGAAGATCACGTCGCGCAGCAAGCCGTGCATGCTCTTTACCTGGGACTCGTATTGCTGCATCTCACCGCTCTCGAAAAGCTCGGTATCCTTCGCGCGATAAATTTCCGCAAGCTCCGGCGGACTGATGTCGAATACGGACTTGCCGACCAGTTGATCCCTAGTTGCACCGAAGAATGTCTCGTACGCTTTGTTGAATCCCAGATAGCGTCCCTCCCTGTCCTTGTAGAAAACGGGAAGCGGGATTGCATTCAGCAAGGTGTCGAGAAAATGCTCGCTTTGGCGCAACGCCTGCACCGTCTGCTCGCGCTCGGTGACGTCCCTGAAAACGCCGACCAGACAGGCGACTCCGCCGATTGTCATCGGGCCGCTGCTCACGTCAGCATGAAAGACGGTGCCATCCTTTCTCTTCAACGGCAGACTCGGCGCGACGCCGATTTCACCGCTGGCCAGCCGCCCGAATTCGCTGACGACGCGGGCCATGCCTTCATCGGGATGAATGCCTTCCACCCCGAGGCTGAGCAATTCATCGCGGCTGTGTCCGAGCATGTTGCATATCGCGGCATTGCACATGCGGAACCGCCTGGATTGCGCCTCAGCCACAATGATTCCGTCCTGCACCGAGTCAAAAACGGTACTGAGCAGCGCTTCGGAATCCGCCAGCGCCTGCTCCTCCCGCTTGCGCTGGGTAATGTCGCGCGCCGTGACCTGCAAGGAGATTTGGCCTCCCGCCTCGATGCGTGTCAGCAGAACATCGGCGGCAAACGTTTCGCCGTTCAAGCGCCGGCTTTCCCATTCAAAAGCGTGAGAACCTTCGCGCAGGGCGGTCGCGATCAGCTCCGGCGCCTTCTCAGCCGATGGCCTTCCATCCGGCTGCCGTTCCGGCGAAATGTCCAATGGCCCCAGCGCGACGAAGTCGGCCTTGCTGGCGACCCCGAACAACTGTAGCGCGGCCTGATTTGCATCACCGACGTGCCACGACGGCGGCATCATCACCAGCAAGGCATCGCGCGAACTCTCGAACAGCCCCCGGTATTTGCTCTCGCTTTCCTGCAACGCCTGCTCCGCTCGCTTGCGCTCGCTGATGTCGCGCACCGTTCCCTGCAAGTAGACCTGTCCATCCTCCTCCATGCGTGTCAGCAACACGTCCGCGGCGAAGGGTTCGCCGTCGAGGCGCTGATGTTCCCATTCGAAAAAGTGCGAACCTTCGCGCACAGCGCTTGCGATCATCTCCTGTGCCTTCTCCGCCGAGGGGCGTCCGTCAGGTTGCAGTTCGGGAGAAACTGCCCATGGGCCAAGAGCGGTGAATTCAACCGTGCTGGCGGCGCCGAACATTTTCAGCGTTGCCTGGTTGGCGTCGGTGAAGCGCCAGGACGGCGGCTTCAGCACCATCAAGGCATCGCGCGAACTCTCGAACAACTGCCGGTACTTCTCCTCGCTTTCCCGCAATTCCAGTTCAGCCTGCTTGCTTTTTGTGATGTCGCGCACCGAGGCCTGCAGGAATGTCTGTCCTCTCGGCCCCATGCGGGTTCCCAGTACGCTGGCGGTGAATGTCTCGCCGTTGAGGCGCCGCAGTTCCCACTCGAAGAGGCAGGAACCTTGGCGCAGGACGATCATCCCCAATTCCTGCCCCTTCTCTTTCGAGATGCGTCCATCCGGTTGCCGCTCGGGCGAAACATCCCAGGGCCCCAGTGAGGTGAGATCGGCCTTGCTGGCGGCTCCGAACAGTTGCAGCGCGGCCTGATTCACCTCGATGAAGCGCCATGACGGCGGCTTGGCCACCATCAAGGCATCGCGTGAGCCCTCGAACAACTGCCGGAAGTTCTCCTCGCCTTCGCGCAGCGCCTGCTCGGCGATGCCCAGCGCGACCCGCGCGCGCTGGCTGGCGATGCCGTGGGCGATATCGTCTGCCAACTCGCCCAGCAGCGCGATTTCCTCATCGTCGAAAACAGTCGCCCCGGACGAATAGATGCTCAAGGCGCCGAAGACTTTGCCGCCGTCGATCAGGGGCAGGGTGATATTCGCGGTATAGCCACGGGCCAGCACGGCGTCTTTCCAGGGCGCGAACTCCGGATCGGCGGAGATGTCGTGGCAAACCTGCACCTTGCCGGTGCGGATGGCACGGCCCATCGGTATCCGGCCCGCGTCGGTATCGGCCCAGGTGCGGTGTCCCGCCGGATGGAAGTCTTCTCCCGCGCCGGCCGACGCCATGGGCATGAGCGTCTTTTCAGGATCGTCCTCGGCGTAGCAGATTCTTGCCAGACCGTAGCCGCCCTGTTCGACGATATTGCGCACCGAGGTCTGGATCAGTTCCTGCTCGCTCGTGGCCCGCGCCAGCAGGCGATTGCCCGCCGACAGCACGTGCAGGGCGCGGTTGACCTGGGCCAGCGCCGCGTCGGCCTGCTTGCGCCCGCTGATGTCACGATCGATGCCGCGATAGCCGCGGAGTTCTCCATCCCGGTCGATGACGGGGACAGCGCTGGTTTCGAGCACGACCCGATGGCCGTCCTTGTGCAGATTGACATTCTCGACGTTGACGAGGTCTCTGCGCGCCGAGATGCGGGCGCCAAACAGAGGCGCCAACCGCTGCGCCTCTACGGCTGTCATCAGGTCGAAAGGCGTCTTGCCGATTACTTCCGCAGGCAGATAACCAAGGAGGTCGAAGACTTTCGGACTGGCGTAGGTAAAGACGCCGTGCGCGTCGACCTCCCAAATCCAGTCGCTGGTGGTTTCCACCAGATTGCGGAAGCGAGTCTCGCTTTCCCTCATTGCTGTAGTGCGTTCGTGCACCTGCGCGTCCAGGGTTTGGTTGATCAGGTTGAGTTCGGTCTGGATGGCCACCAGTTCCCGGCTCAGGTTGAGCATGTTCACATACAGCGAGAGCATCAGGTTCAGCACCTGCTTGCCGCCGGCTGCGATGACGTAGCGCTTGCCGCCATAGGACACTACTTCGTCGCGCCGCTCTTGCGCATACCGCCGTTCGATCGGGGTGTCGAGCAGGGAACGGATGCGGCCCAGCAGGTCGGTTTCGGCGAAGGGCTTGACGATGTAGGCGTCGGCGCCCGAATTGATCGCCTCGATGATGTCTTCCGGCTCCGCCAGCACCGTGAGCAGCATCAGCGGGACGTTCCACAGTTCGTCGTCACCTTTGATGGCGCGGCACAACTGGTAGCCGTTCATCAACGGCATGTTGATGTCGCTCATCACCAGCGCGGGCCGCTGCGCGCGCGCCGCCTGCAATCCTTCCTCGCCGTTGTGCGCGATGCTCACCGCGTAGCCCGCCCTGGCGAGCGCACGGCGCAGCAGTTCCGCTTCCACCGCGCTATCCTCGACGATCAGGATTACGGGCGGTGCGGCGGATACTCGTGACATGTCGTTTGCCATTGCCGCGACCTTTCCGATCAGAAATTGAACACCATCGGCACGGCGCTCAGCGGCAGGACGACGAGGTTGAGTGTCATGCTTTCGAGAACGTAAAGCCCTGCTCGCGGAAGACACGCTCGCAGGCATCAACCACCTGCGGGTCGAGCCGGGTCCCGGCTTCCTGTCTTACTTGCGCCAGCGCCGCGGCTAGCCCGAGTCCGGCGCGGTAGGGGCGGTGCGAGGACATCGCCTCGACCACGTCGGCGACGGCGAGGATGCGCGCTTCGAAAATGATCGCGTCGCCTTTGAGCCCTTGCGGGTAGCCCGAGCCGTCCAGCCGCTCGTGGTGCTGCAGGATCATCTCCTTGACCGGCCACGGGAATTTCACATCCTTGACGATGTCGTAGCCGACCTGCGGATGCGACTTGATGATCTCGAGTTCCGGCGCCGTGAGTTTGCCCGGACGGTTCAGAATTTCGGCCGGCACGTAGATCTTGCCGATGTCGTGGATGGTGGCGCCCAGGCGCAAGCCTTCCAGACGATCCTCCGAAAAATTTAGTTCCTGACCGATGGCCGCACACAACGCCATCACGCGCAATTGGTGGCCGGCGGTGTACGGATCGCGCTTCTCCACTGTCAGCGCCACGGCGCCGATGGTCCCGATCAGGGCGCTTTTCAGGCGCTCGACACCGAGCAATTGTTCCCGTTGCAGGTGGTCGCGTTCGCCGCTGGTGCGGCGCGCGGCGATGCCGTAGCCGATGTCCAACGCGAGTTCCTCGAACAGCTCGACCTCGGGCCGATTGAACGCATCCCCCTCGCGGCTGTAAACCGTCAGTACCCCCACGGCACCTCCGTTGACGCGAATCGGCAAGGCGATGGCGGCCAGAAGTCCGTGTTCCGCCGCGTGTTTTATCCACGGCAAGGACTGTGCGCTGTCTGCCAAATTGTTGACCACCTGCATCGCGCCGCTGCGGATAGCCGTGGCCGCAGGCCCTCTGCCTTGCGGGCTGTCGCCCCAGGAAGCGTCGAAGTCATCCATGTACTCGACTGCCTCGCCCGCAGCCGCGGCCACTTCAACGGTATGCGCCACGTCGTCGACGGCCAGGCCAATCCAGGCGAGCGCATAGCCTTCGGTGCCCACGATGGCGTCACAGCACGCCTGGAACAGTTCCCGCTCGGTTCCGGCGTGCACCAGCGCGGAGTTGCTCTGACCGAGCGCGCGCAACGCCCAGTTGAGCCGCCTGAGCTCCTCCTCGGCCCGCTTGCGTACGGTGATGTCGCGGATGTTGCATTGGATCACCTCGCTGCCGTTAACCCGGTAGAGGTGGCTGACAAATTCCACGTCGATATCCCGCCCGTCTGCGGTATGCAGCGGAAGGCCCTCGTAGCGCACATACTTCTTCCTCTGCAGTTCGTCGAATGCGGCTTTTGCTGCCGCGGTATCCTTGAATGGGCCAATTTCCCACAGTTTCTTGCCCTGGTATTGCTCGCGCGTGTAGCCCAGCAGCTCGATCATGAAGGGATTGACGTCGGTAATCTGCCCGCTCTGGGCGTCGAGAATCAGGATCCCGTCCCGCGCCGCCTCGAACAAGCGCCGGTACCTTGTCTCGGAAGCCGCGATCGCCGCGGTTTTCTCCCTGACCTTCTGCTCCAGTTGCTGGTTCAGGTCCTCCAGTGCCTGCTGCGTCGCCGCCAGTTCCCGGTTTTGCAGCACGGCGTTCTCGTAGGTTGAGATCAGCAGGTTCAGCATGCGCGGGCCATGGGCGTCGACCAAATGACTGACGCCATCCAGCCGCATTTCGACTTTTCTGCGCTCTACCCCTGGTGGCGCAGGCGGAGGAAACGCCAGCAGCGAAGCCAGGCGTGCCGTCAGGGATGGAATGTTGTAGGGTTTGGTCAGGTAAGCATCGGCGCCCGCGTTCAGCCCGCGGATCACATCCCCCGTGTTGGACAGCATCGTCAACAAGATGATCGGGATGTCTTTCAGCGCGGCCTCGCGGCGCATCGCATGGCACATGGCGTAGCCGTCCATCACCGGCATGTTGATGTCGCTCACCACAGCGGCGGGAGGGTTCGTTTTGGCCAGCGCAAGGCCTTCGGCGCCGTCGCCCGCCACGATCACCGAGTAGCCAGCTGCTTCAATCGCCCGGCGCAACAGTTCGGCCTGAACCGGGCTGTCCTCGACGATGAGTATCGTTGCGCGTCGATCGCCAGGCGGCGAATTGGCAGCAGTTGCCATGGTTGCAGGTTTCTGATCCATTTTGTTCTCCCAAATTGGCCGCTCCGTCAGAAGCGACCCGCCCCGGCCGCGAGGGCGCACAAGGCGTGCCCGATTTGGTCGAGCGGCAGCACATGACGCGCGGCGCCCAGTTCGATTGCGCGCCTGGGCATGCCGAAAACCACGCTCGATTCCTCGTCCTGCGCGATGGTCAGTCCGCCCGCGCGCGCGATGTCGAGCATCCCTTGCGCGCCGTCCTGCCCCATGCCGGTGAGCAATACGCCCACGGCGGTGGCGTCATAACGGCGGGCGAGAGAAGCGAATGCAATATCAACCGACGGCCGGTGTCCACCAAAGGGACGCGCGCCTGAGCAGCGGAATGCCCCGGCATCGTCGATCTCGAGGTGCCGGTCGTCCGGTGGGAAATACGCGGTTCCGGCAAGCGGTTGCATACCCTCGTTGGCGGTGCAAACCCGGATCCGGCAACAACCCGCCAGCCAGGCAACCAGCCCTTGCATGAAACCTTCGGCGATGTGCTGCACGCACAGCAGCGGCAGCGGGAAGTCCGACGGCAAATGCCCGAGAACCCGTTCCAGCGCCTGCGGTCCGCCGGTCGAGGCGCCGATGCCGACGATGCGAGGCGGGATTGCGCTCAGGCTGAACAATGATGGCAGCGTTGGCGTCGTCGCAGTGCCCACTGCTGCTCGACGCCTGCAGATGACCTTGACGCCGCTCAGAATCCTGATTTTTGTGATGAGATCGTGCGCCGTGACGCGGAAGTCGGATTCCATCCCGCCGCGCGGCTTGGCCAGGATGTCGAGCGCGCCGGCCTCCAGCATCTGGAAGATGTTGTGCTCCTGCTCGGCCTGGACCGAAATGCTCAACACCAGGATCGGAAGCGGATGGCGCGCAATCACCTCCCGGGTCAGTTCCAGGCCGTCCATGGTCGGCATGTGCAGATCGGTGCAGATGACGTCCGGCCGGACCTGGGGTATCAGCGCCAGCGCTTCCACGCCGTTGCCGGCGCTGCCAACGACCTGGATTTCGGGCGCGGTCGCGAGCATGCGGCGGATCAGCTCAATGGCAATCGGCGAGTCGTCCACCAGCAGGACGCGGATGTCGCGCCCGGCGCCGTTTGCGGATGGTGGGTTCATCAGATCAGCCTTTCCAGACAGTCGAGCAACACCTGTTGATCGAAGGCGGGCTTGGTGATGTAGGCGTTCGCGCCCGCTTCGAGGCCGCGCTTCTTGTCATCGTCCGACGCGAGCGATGTCACCAGGATGATCGGCAGCTCGGCGTATCGGGATTCGCGGCGGATTTTTTCGGCCAGGCCGAGGCCGTCCAGGTTCGGCATGATGATGTCGGTGACCACTGCGTCGAAGGCGCGCGTGGCGAGCTGGTTCCAGGCATCCAGGCCGTCGGTCGCTGTGACTACCTCGTAGCCGGCGTTTTCCAGGATGCGCGCCTCCTGGGTGCGCGTGACAATGCTGTCCTCGGCCAGCAGGATCGCCTTTTTCCTCTCGGCCGCCGCGACGGCCTCGGCGTCGGGCGCCGCCGCCGGCGCCGCGCCCTTGCGCATCGAGCCGAGCAGATCCTGGGCGTTCAGCACCATGCAGATCTCACCGCTGTCCAGAATGGTGGCGCCGGCGACGTTGCGCACGCGCTCGAGCAGCGCGCTTTGCGGCTTGAGCACCACTTCCTGCTCATCGAGCAAGGCGTCGACGAAAACGCCAAACGGCTCGCCGCCCACGGAAAGCAGCACGCAAGGGGATGCGGCCGGCGCATTGCGGGCCTTGGCGCCCCCCGCCGCCTGCGGCAGTTCCAGCAGATCGGCCAGCCTGGCGACCGAAACCGACCGGCCCTGGTGCAAGACCGCATTGCGGCCCTCGACCGTGAACACATCCGCGGCAGGCACCATCCGCAACACCTGCACGCATTCCGCCGGCAGCCCATAGGGGTGGCCGTTGATCTCCACGATCAGCACGCGCACGGTGGCGAGCGTGACCGGCAGCAGGATGCTGATGCTCGTGCCTTTGCCCGGCGTGGATTGAAGCTGGATCGATCCTTTGAGCCGCTCCACGTTGGCCCGAACCACGCTCATCCCCACGCCGCGCCCGGAAACGTCGGTGACGAAGCCGACAGTGGACATGCAGGGCGTGAATATGAGAGACCGGATTTGTGCAGAACTCATCGCGGCAAGCCCTTCTTCGCTCGCCAGGCCACGCTTCACCGCGGCGCGCCTGATCGCCGCCTCGTCCAGACCGCGTCCATCGTCGCTGACCTCGATGGCAACACTGTTCGCGGTCTGGCTCGCCTTGATTCGCACCACGCCGGTTCGCGCTTTGCCAGCCTGTTCTCTGGCCTGCGACGGCTCGATGCCGTGATCGACAGCGTTGCGCAGCATGTGCATCAAGGGGTCCTTGATCTCTTCGAGGATGCGCTTGTCGGCGTTCGTCTCTTCGCCCTCGATCACGAGCTCCACCTCCTTGCCCTGCTCCTGTCCGAGGTCGTGCACCAGGCGCGGGAACAGCCTGAACACATTGGACAGCGGCAGCAGCCGGACCAGGCGGATGCCGCTCTCCAGTTCACCCGCGATGAAGTCCAGGCGCGTGCTGTCCTCGGAGATACCGGTGCGCAGCCGCGCTAGCAGCGCCCCCATCCGATCCAGCCGCTCCAGGGTGGCACCTGCGTCGGCCCCCAAGCGGTGCGCGGCTTCCCTGCGCGCCCATTCCTCAGCGAGGTCGATCAACGCATCGATGTCTGTGAGCCGGCGTGCTACCCGCATCCTGGTCACCGTCAGCTCGCCGGCATGCGTCATGAGGGCGTCGAGTTTTCTCGTGTCGACGCGGACCGACTCGATGCGAAACGGCGCCGAGGATGCCACTCCTGGCTCTGTCAGTTCCGGTTCCGGCATGACCTTCTGCGGCAGCGTCGCGTCTGGTAGTTTCGCACCTCCCTCGGCGACGGCTTCGAGCGCGAGCCGGCGAATTTCCCCGAGATCAACCGTCATGCGCGCGAGCATCTCCGCGTCCAGCGCCTGCGCCCCGTGCCGCGCGGCGTTCAGCTCATCCTCAAGCCGATGCGCGGGCGTCTGGATGCTGGTCAAGCCAAGCATGCGCGCCGCCCCCTTCAGGCTGTGCGCCTCGCGAAACGCATCCTCCAGCAGCGCCCGATCGGTGGGGGTCTTCTCCAGGCGCAGCAGCGCGTCGTCCAGATGCTGCAGATGCTCCTCGCTCTCCGCTTTGAACAGCTCGCGCAGCTTGGTGTCTTCGATCATGGCGATTCCCGGCATGCGCTTCGTCCGTGGCTATACCATCGCCTTCAGATCCAGCGCGACGCTATTGAGCTTCTGCACCCCGATCTTGGTCTGGGCGGTGCCAGCGGCCATTTGCGTGGAGCCGGCAGCCAGGCTCCTCATTGCCTCGGTCACCTGCCCCAGCGCGGCGGCCTGCTGCCGGCTGTTCAGGAGCACCTGCTGCGCGCCCACCGATACGCTGCTCACGGTGGTCGAAATCGAGGCAAACGCATCGAGCGTCTTGCCGATGATGGCGGCAACCTCGTCTGCCGTCCTGCTGCCTTCCTCGGTCACCATCACCGCCGAGTTGGTCGCCTTCTGAATTTCGGTCACCAGCGCATTCGTGCGTTCGGCCGATTTCTTGCTTTGGTCGGCGAGCTTGCGTATTTCCGCCGCCACCACTGCAAAACCCTTGCCGTGTTCGCCGGCGCGCGCCGCTTCCACGGCGGCGTTCAGCGCCAGCATATTGGTCTCGCCCGCCAGTTCGCCCACGACCTTGGCAATGCCGCCGATCTGCCCCGCCTGCTCCGACAGGCGCAGAATCTGCTCAGCCACCGAACCCACCTTGCGCTTCATGCCCGTCATGCTCTCGGAGACTTGACTGGCGAGCCGGACACCGTCCTGGGTCGCATCAAGAGACTGCTTCGCCGCCGCTGCCATCGATTCGGCCTGAGTCGCCGACTGGCGCGACGATGCGTCCAGTTCCTCGACCGTGCTGGTGGTCTCGTTCACCGCTGCTGCCTGCTGCGTCACCGTCCGCTCGTGCTCGTCCACCGTCGCCGCGATCTCGGTGGAGGAAGTGCTCATGCCGGCGATCGCTTCGCTGATCGACTGGCCGATGCGGGTTGCGATCCACCAGCCGAGGACCAGTGCCAGCACAAGCGCGAACGCGGTGGCCCCAACCGCGATCGTCATCAACTGCGCCATGGCATCGCTTTGCGCCTCGTGCCGCGCTGCGACGATTTCTGCCTCGCGCTTTTCCATGGTCTGCACCAGGCCGTCGAGTTCACCGACCATGCGGACAGAATTGCCCTCACGAAAGAGGGTCAAGGCCTGGGGGGTTTTTCCGGCATCGACCAGATCGATATATTTTTGCTCGTCGCCTTCCATGCGGATGCTCAACTCGGAGAGCCGGCGCAGGTTCTCCAGTTGCGCAGAATCCTTCACTTCCTCGGTCAGGCGTTGCAGCCCGTCCCGCAGCAGTGATCGCGCCGCCTGGTAGTTCTTCATTGGCTCATCGGTCTTGAACAGAACATAGCCGCGGGCCGAACGCTGCATCTGGGCCAGGCCCAGGTGAACCGTTCTCACGTGTTCCGCCACATCATGGGAGTGGTCCAGTGCGTCAGAGATCTGGCGCAGGGTGCCGATGCTCCAGTACACCGCCAGGGCGACGCCCAGCATCAGCGCCAGCGGTACCAGGTATCCCAGCAGGATCCGCTTCCTCAAATTCATCTTGATGTTCATGACATTCCCTTCCTCAGTTTTGATTCGCTCCAGGCCGCCCCGCGTGCGCACTTGATTGCACTTCCTCAGACACCTGTAGCGCCCGCCCGGCCAGCATCTTTTCCAGATCGAGAATCGCGACGGCCTGGCCGTCATGGGTGGCGACACCCTTGCAGTACGCCTTGCCCGCGCGATCCGAGCCGACCGGAACTGCGGCGATGTCGGACGACGAGAGGTGGACGACATCGGTGATCTCCGTCGCCGGCAAGCCCAGGCGCAGTTCGCCGAAGCGCAGCACCACGACCTCGTTCATCGCGCTGGCGATCGCCAGGCCCAGTGCCGGCCGGATATCCACCAGCGTAAGAATGTCGCCGCGCAGATTCATGTTGCCGAGAATGTGCGGCGGGCAGCAGGGCACCGGCACGATGCTGCGCAGGTGCGCGAACTCGCGCACCACGTCCAGCCCCAGACCGAACAATTCGCCGTCAAGCCTGATCACGGCGTAGGCTTCCAGCCCGGCACGCGCCCCGGTCTCCGGCACCTGGGCCAGGCTATAGGCCCGACTGCGCAATAGCTCCGCTTCCTCCTTCGACAGTTTTCCGAACATGGGGGATAGCTCTTCAGCCGAGGCTTGCGCCTGGACCGCAAGCGCCTCCTCGGTCGGCGCGCTGCGCAGTAGCGCAGCTACGTCGAGCAGCATGGCGAGGCCATCGTCCAGTTTGGCTTCGCCAAGTACGAACTGCCTGTGGCCGCCTGCGCCCTGGTAGCTGCGAACGTCCTCGATCGCCGCTTGCGCTATCGCCGAAACATCGTGCAGTTCATTGGCGATGACGCCCAGTCTGGTCTCATCAGTGTCGATCACGATGACCCGGTCGCTGGTCAGGTATGGCGCGCGCGCGTGGCCGAAGCGCAGACCGAGGTCCATCACCGGTACCACCTGCCCGCGCAAATTGAATACGCCCGCGATATACGGCGGCAGTTCTTCGATCGGCGACAGTTCGGGCAGCCACACAATTTCGCGCACCGCGCGCACGTCGAGACCATAACGGGCGCCGCGATGACCGAAGATGAGATAGGTCTGATCCATGGGCTTATGCGTTCTGATGCGGACGAGCCGGGGTCATGGCGCGGCTGACGGCCTCCGCGGCAGGCGTGCCCAGCAGGCGTTCGACGTAGGCCAGGACATCGGCGGCGGTTGATTCGCCGTAGGCTGCAACCACCGCCTGCGCCGGCAGCTTGCCCAGTGTTGTGCGGGCGGTTTCATACATCCGCCGCGCCCGGTCGTGTTCGCCGGCCCGTGCGTGCAAGTCGCCGAGTTCCAGGTAGGCCGCGATGAAGGACGGATCAAGATAGATCACCTTCGTCAGCAAGGTCTTCGCCTGCATCGGGTCGCCACGTTCCTGGGCAAGTTGCGCCAGCAGGTAATACGGCTGCGGATCGAAGGCGGCAAGCAAGATCGCCTTGCGGCAGTCCTTTTCCGCTGCGTCGGGCATGCCGCGGTCGGCGTGGCGCCAGGCGGCCTGCATGAGCCGGTCGTAATCCTCCGTAGACACACCGGCTGGAACCGAGGGAGCCGCCCGATGCTCTGCGCGCGGCACTTGCCGCTCCATGCCGAGTGAGGGGGGCCTGGTTGCAACCGTCGGCATAGGCACTTTCGCCAGAGTTTCCCCGAGAGTGGATTCGGCTGCCGGCTGCGCGGTTTTCTGGAACACCGCCGACTGCGCGAACAGGCGCACTCGCAGCGGCGTGGTGTCGTGGCCGAAGAGTTCGCTGTGACCCGTGACCAGGTATCCGCCATCAGCAAGCGTGGCGGAGAACTTTGCCGTGATCCGTGCTACCGCTTGCTTATCGAGATAGATGAACACGTTGCGGCAAAGGATCAGGTCGAAATCGCTCAACCCGGCCTGTGCGTCGGGGAATCGGTCCCTGAGCAAGTCGCCGCCGCGGAAGGTCACCATCTCGCGCAGCTGCGGGTCGATGCGCCATTGATCGCCACGCCGCTGGAAATAACGTTGCTTGCGCTTGTCGTCCAGGGTCCGAAAGGACCAATCGCGGTACTCTCCGCGGCGCGCTTTCTCCAAGGCATCAGAGTTGATATCGGTGCCCAGAATCAGCACCTGCCATCCGGCCAGGCGAGGGGTCAGCTCGTTCACCAGCATCGCGATCGAATAGGTTTCCTCGCCGGCGGCGCAGCCTGCGCTCCAGATGCGCAGGCTGCGCTCATTGGTGCGACGCTCTATCAGTTCCGGCAATATCTTCGCCGCCAGCAAATCGAATTGCCCCGCGTCGCGGAAGAAATAGGACTCGCCGGTCGAGAACCGAACGGTCAGCAATTCCCGTTCCCGGCGACCGGCGGCGCTGTCGTCGGCGAGCAATGCTCCGTATTGCTCGATTCGTGGCAGCGCAAGGGTACGCATGCGCTCTGCAATCCACCGCGACAAGGTCTCGAAATCCTGTTCGCGCAGGCGCAGGCCCACCGCTCTTTGCACGACATCATCAATCCGATTCCGAGTGCCGCCGATGGCGAGCCCTTCGGGCAGCGCCAAACACGGGACATGCGGTGCCAGCATGGCCTTATTCGCATTCTCGGTTTGCGGTTTGTGGCAGATACTGTTCACCACGGGCCGTCCTCCTGACTCTGATCTTGTTTTCCTGTAACACCGCCCCAAAAGGCGTACTCCACAGTCTGTCGATTTGGAGCGGAAATTGGAGTGTTCGAATTGATAAAACGCAAAGGAGGAGGACAAGTCCAGGCAAGGAGACCTGGAATTCAAGCTAAACCGAGAGTGTCGACAAGCGGCCGACTCTGCTCGCCTGCAGGTGCGTGGGTTTCAAATCAGCCTGCAAGCACCGTAGAATAAGCGTGAGTAGCTACAAAAAACAGAGCATTTTCAATTCCGCCGCGATTCGAAGAGCACATCGGGGTATTGTTTTGCCAGCCCGTCAAGCAGATTTTCAGGGTGGCCCAACAGGTGCCGGTCGAAGAACGCCAGCGAGTAGGCGTTGATGATGCCGTGCGCGCGCTGTCCATCAATCGGCCCGGTCAGACCGAGCTGGGAGGCGAGCGCAGACCAATTCGGAATGTCGATAAAGTTGCTGTGGAACATCCCCGGCACCCGCACGAAGTAACCGGCTCCCGGCAGGCTCTCGTAGACCGAGCGCATGCTGGCCTGATGGGCCTGGATCTCTGCCTCGGGCCAACCACCGGCTCGCTGCCGTTCGAGCCGCATGCTGGCGGCATCCCGGGTGATCCACATGCCTGGCTGCTGCAAGCCCGCCTTGACCACGTCGGTCGGCATCGGCGCGTCCATCACCAGACAGGCACGCAGGCGCGGCTCCAGTCGGCAGGCTTCGCCGACGACGATGCCGCCCAGCGAGACCCCGAAAGCGCCAGCACGCTGCAGGTCCAGGCGGCCGCTCAGGATGCCGTTCGGGTCGATCTGGTTCAGGGTGGCAAGTTGATCCAGCGCGAAGATCACATCTTGCGCGAGAAACGGGATGATGCTGTTGTCCTTCAATGCCCTGCCATTCAGGCGTGGCGCTTCCTGATCCGGCAGGTAACTGGGGCTGATGGTGGCATGGGCCTGCGCCAATGTCAGCCCGGCTGCCTGGCGGCCATCCGGGAACACCACGGCTGCGGCGACACCGGGCTGGTCGATGGCGGCCACGATGTAACCGTGCGAGACCAGATCCTCGACCTGGAACGTATTCATCTGGCGAAAGCCGGTGACGCCTTCCAGGAACAGCAGCACCGGGTAGCTGGGCTGATCGCCCGCCACGGGTGCCGACGAAATGGCGTTCGTGGTGACGTACTTGAAGTGTCCGAAGAGGAACCCCGGTTTGTCGTGTATGCGCGCAAAAGCCGCCATCACGGCGCCGGCATCCGCCATGTAGGGCGCACGCCGGCCGGACAGACCCCGGGTGGCCGGATACCAGATCTGCACCATCAACTCACGACGGGCCTTCGGATCAAGGCTGAAAATGTCTGCCCGACGGGCATCCACCCAGTGGTAGCTCAACGTCCCAATCCCATAGGGTCCAGTTGGCGGCGGGAACTGAAACACCGGAAAAGCCATCGGCAACAAGCTGCTGGCCGCCAGCCCGAGGACAGCCAGCGCCACGGCCAATCCGGAGACAAGCCGATGGCTTGGTTCCTGTTCGACGCGCCCCTCCGCCGCGATGATGCTGCGCCGCAACCAGACCAGGAAATACACACCTGCCAGCAGGTACGCCGGGACCATCTGCCAGCGCGGGCCTTCCAACAGCATCTGCGCGGCGGCAATCAGCAGCGCGATGGGTGCCAGGTGGCGCACCCAGCGCCCTGCGCGCGGCAGCGCCCAGACCAGGAATGTGAGCAGGTTGACGAGCAACAACAGGATCTCGATCGGTCTCATCTCTTCACCTCGCCCGATCCGGCCTTGCTGTATCGAGCCAATGTCTTCGGGCCCCAAATCACGGTGACCGTCGCCGCCGCGGAAGCCATGACCAGCCCGCCCAGGCGTGGATCGAAGTGTGAGCCATTGAGCGGGAACAGCATCCAGCTGAGATTCAGCATGGCGTGGAACAGGGTCACCGCAAACACGCTTTTGCCGGTATTGTTGTAAAGCCAGACCATCAGCACCCGGGCCGCCACCGCGTAGAGACACCACCAGGCAATCCATGCCGGCGACCGGTGCGCCTGCAGCAGCGGCACGATGTGCCAGAGGGCACCCACCAGCCCCAGAAGGACGCTGGCCTGAAACGCGTTGCACCGATTCTGCAACCGGTCGATGACATATCCCGTCCAGCCCAGCTCTTCGCCCAGGGCACCGACAAAGAAGGCCAGAAATATCAGCAATGCCGCCGGACCCGGGATTTGCGGCGCCGGCAGTGGCATGTCCATCCAGCGCATCAGTACGTACACAATCACGCTGACGCCGGGCATGAGGAGAACAATGGGCGCGTACCAGATCTTCGCCCTGATTCGCCTGAAGTCGAAAGCTCTCTTCAGCAAGTCGGCCACGCCGACGAACTCGCGCGCCCGGTATTCGAGAATCGCCGCCGCTGTCAAGGGGCAAATTGCCATCAGCGCACTGATTGGCAGACCTGGCATCAGCTGCAGGTCGGTCACAGCGCCGATCAACCAGAAAGGAACGGAAAGCGCGAACACCAGCAGGAAGAACTTCAGCGGCGAATTGTTTCGGGCGGCCCTGGCGTCAGCGCCCGCCTCAGCCTGTGTTTCAGCAGGCACTGCGGAGTGCGCCATCATCGAGCGCGTCCAACAGCGCCGGCGAATTCGCCGGCGGTTCCCGGATTGAAGACCCGATGATCCATTTGCTGCGCCCTCAGAGTACCAGCCTGCCGTCTTCTCGACAGCCGCTTCAACTTGGCGAACGATAAGCGCTTGGTGGCGCTGGCGCAGTGCGATAACGCACATTCGGCGCGAGGCGCTTATGGCAAGGCAGGGTGACGGCTGTGGGTGGAATCAACTTGAACTGTTTGCAGTTGGCCTCGCTGGATGAACAATTCGGCTTGTGGAGTCCGTCGAACAGGCGCAAACAGCTATAAAAACAGGAGCGTTTTAAGATCGCATACGAACGGCTGGCGTTTGCGCACAGCGACTGGGCCGACGCCCTGATTTTTGGAAGAGAATCACGATCATGCAACTCAACTACATCGCCAACGCTTCGCAGCCCTCTGCATCCGGTCTCACCATTGCGGTGGTGGACCCCTCGGACGGGCAGACTTATGACCAGATCCAGCGCAGCAATGCCGCGGACATCGACCTTGCCGTGCGCGCCGCGCGGCAGTGTCTGGAGGCGGTCTGGTGCAAGCTCGGTGCCGCCGAACGCGGGCGCCTGCTGATGCGTCTGTCGCTCAAAATCAGCGAGCACGTCGACGAGTTGGCTGCGATCGAGCAGCGCGACTGCGGCAAGCCGACCAAGCAGGCGCGCGCCGATGCCGTTGCCCTGGCGCGCTATTTTGAGTTCTACGCCGGTGCCTGCGACAAGCTGCACGGCGAGACCATTCCCTACCTGGATGGCTACAGCGTGCTGACCTGGCGCGAGCCGCATGGGGTCACGGGTCACATCATCCCGTGGAATTACCCGATGCAGATTTTTGGCCGCAGTGTCGGCGGCGCGCTGGCGGCCGGCAATGTCTGCGTGGTCAAGCCCGCGGAAGATGCCTGTCTGTCGCTGATTCGTGTCGCGCAGCTGGCGGCCGAAGTCGGCTTTCCGGCCGGCGCCATCAACATTGTCACCGGCTACGGCCACGAAGTGGGCGATGCGCTGGCGCGCCACCCCGGCATCGACCACATCAGCTTTACCGGCAGCCCGACGGTGGGCACCCTGATCCAGCAGGTCGCCGCGCAACGCCACTGCCCGGTCACGCTGGAGCTCGGTGGCAAAAGCCCGCAGATCGTCTTTGCCGATGCCGATCTGGATTCGGCGATTCCAGCGATCATTAACGCCATCGTGCAAAACGCCGGACAAACCTGTTCGGCCGGTTCGCGTCTGCTGGTCGATCAAGCCATTTATGAACCCTTGCTGGAGCGCCTGGGCGATGCTTTTGAAAAACTGCGCGTCGGCCCGGCCGCCATGGACCTGGACCTGGGCCCTTTGATTCGCCAGAGCCAGCAACAGCGCGTCTGGGATTTCCTGAGTGACGCTCAAGTGGCGAATATCCGGATGGTGGCCCAGGGCAAAGTCGTCGATGAAGCGCCGGAGTCCGGTTTCTACCAGGCGCCAACCCTGTTGCGCGACGTGCCGCCCCTGCATCGCCTGGCGCAGGAGGAAGTGTTTGGCCCGGTGCTGTGCGCGATGTCGTTTCGCGATGAAGACCACGCGGTCGAGCTGGCCAACGGCACCCATTTTGGTTTGGTGGCGGGCGTCTGGACAGCCGACGGCGGACGCCAGTTCCGGATGGCCCGGCGCGTGCGCAGCGGCCAGGTCTTCATCAACAACTACGGCGCCGGTGGTGGCGTTGAGCTGCCTTTTGGCGGAGTCAAATCCTCCGGCTACGGTCGCGAGAAAGGGCTGGAAGCGCTGCATGGCTTCACCACACTCAAAACCGTAGCGATCAAGCACGGGTAATATTTACCCCGACAACACCATCAATCCATATCGAGGCACCTGAACATGCGCGTAAAGAACAAATCCATCATCGTGACCGGCGCTGGCGGCGGCATTGGCGAGGGCATTGCCAAACGGCTGGCCGCTGAAGGGGCCAAGGTCATCGTCAACGACATCAACGCTGCGCTGGGTGAAAAAGTCGTCGCCGCGATCACCGCTGCGGGCGGCACGGCCTCGTTCTTCGCCGCCGACGTGACGAAGTCGGACCAGGTCCGGGCGCTGGTGGCAGCGGCCGTGCAGCGCTACGGCACGCTGGATGTGATGGTCAATAACGCGGGCTGGACGCACCGCAATCGTCCGGCGCTCGAAGTCAGCGAAGACGAGTTTGACAAGTGCTACGCCGTCAACGTCAAGAGCATCTACCTCGCCACGGTGCACGCCACGCCGGTATTTCGCGCGCACGGCGGCGGCAGTTTCATCAACATCGCCTCCACCGCTGGTGTGCGACCGCGCCCCGGTCTGACCTGGTACAACGGCTCCAAGGGCGCGGTGATCGTCACCTCCAAGTCACTGGCGGCAGAACTCGGGCCGGACAATATCCGCGTCAACTGCATCAACCCGGTTTTCAATCCCGACACCGGGCTGGCAACCGAATTTGCCGGCGGTCCGCTAACCGAGGAGCGCATGGCGAAATTTCGCGCCAGCATTCCGCTGGGCCGCTTTTCCACGGCGCTGGATGTGGCCAATGCGGCCTTGTACCTGGCCAGTGACGAAGCCAGCTTCATCAGCGGCGTGTGCATCGAGGTTGACGGTGCACGCTGCGTCTAGCGCGCGAACGCCACTACTTTCGCTTCCTGCTGTCGCTGCGGCCTGACCGGGTTTTATGGGTCTGTTTGTCTTCAAACGGTTTTGTACCTTGCTGGCGACACTGGTCGGGGCCTCGATCGTGGTGTTCCTGGTGCTGGAAATCCTGCCCGGCAATGCCGCCCAGATGTTGATGGGGCCGGACGCCGCACCCGAAGCGATTCAGGCCCTGGCCGTCAAGCTGGGCCTGAATCACCCCGCCATGGAGCGCTATTGGCAGTGGCTCAGCGGCATGCTGGTGGGTGATTTGGGCATGAGTTACACCTACAGCAGTCCGGTGCTCGATCTGGTGCTGGAACGACTCGCATTGACCGTGCCTTTGGCCCTGATCGCCATGCTG
This sequence comes from uncultured beta proteobacterium, assembly GCA_963810395.1. Taxonomy (GTDB): domain Bacteria; phylum Pseudomonadota; class Gammaproteobacteria; order Burkholderiales; family Burkholderiaceae_C; genus Rhodoferax. The sequence continues at coordinate 1,615,859 of CAWENC010000001.1, forward strand.
TTGACCACCGTGCTGGCGCTGGCCGTGGGTATTTATGCGGCCTCGCGTCACAACCGTCTGGGCGATGTTGGCTTGATGGGCTTGACCCAGATCGGCATTGCAGTGCCCAATTTCTGGTTTGCCATTCTGCTGATCCTGCTGTTCGCGGTTCAGCTTCAGTGGTTTTCCGCCGGCGGCTTTCCGGGTTGGGGTGACGACCCGCTGGAAGCCCTGAAATCACTGCTGTTGCCGGCGCTTTCACTGGCCGTGGTGCAGGCGGCGATTCTGGCGCGCATTACCCGCTCCGCCGTGCTCGAAGTCCTGCGCGAGGACTTTGTGCGCACCGCACGCGCCAAGGGTTTGTCGCAGCGCGCCACCTTGTGGGGCCACGTGCTGCGCAATGCCATGATTCCGGTGGTCACCGTCATGGGGCTGCAATTTGCCAATCTGCTGGCCGGCACCATCGTGGTGGAAAACGTCTTCTACCTGCCGGGGCTCGGGCGACTGATCTTCCAGGCGATCTCCAACCGGGACCTGATCGTGGTTCGCAACTGCGTCATGCTGCTGGCGGCGATGGTCATCGTTGTCAACTTCGTGGTGGACGTGTTGTATGCCGTGATTGATCCGCGCGTCAAGGCCAGCGATATATGAGCCAGCCGATGACCTTTGCGGCGCGTGCGCTGACGCATCGAAGTTTTGTCATCGGCGCGGTGCTGACCCTGCTGCTGCTGCTGGCCGCCGCCTTGTCGCTGGTCTGGACACCCTGGTCGCCCTATGAGATCGACATGGCGGCCAAACTGCAGCTACCCGACGGACATCACTGGCTCGGCACCGACCCGTTCGGCCGCGACGTCACCTCCCTGCTGCTGGTCGGCGCGCGCAATTCAATTCTGGTGGGGGTGATCGCCGTCGGCATTGGTTTCGGCGCCGGCACCACTCTGGGTCTGCTGGCGGCGGCGCGGCGCGGCTGGGTCGAGGAATTGATCATGCGGCTGTCGGATTTCACATTTGCCTTTCCGGCCATCTTGTCGGCCATCATGCTGACCGCGGTGTTTGGTGCCGGCATCGTCAATTCGATCATCGCAATCGGCATCTTCAATATCCCGACCTTTGCCCGCATCACGCGCGCCAGCGCCAACGCAGTCTGGTCGCGTGAGTTTGTGCTGGCGGCGCGTGCGTGCGGCAAAGGGCCCTGGCTGATCACGCTGGAACATGTTCTGCCCAACATTTTGTCGGTGCTGATTGTGCAGGCCACGATCCAGTTTGCGTTGGCGATTCTGGCCGAGGCCGCACTGTCCTATCTGGGCCTGGGCACCCAGCCGCCGCAACCCTCGTGGGGCCGCATGCTGGCGGAAGCACAGACGCTGTTGTTTCAGGCGCCACTGCTGGCGGTGTTTCCGGGTGTCGCCATCGCCCTGGCGGTACTGGGGCTGAACTTGCTGGGCGACGGGCTGCGCGATCTGCTTGATCCTCGGCTGGCCCGAAAGCGTTAGGGATCAGATGCCATTGCTCGAAGTTCAAAACCTGTGCGTCCAGCTGCAAACCCAGCGCGGCCCGGCGGACGCCGTTCGCGGCGTCAGCTTCAGCCTGGAGCGCGGCGAAACGCTGGGCCTGATCGGCGAGTCCGGTTGTGGCAAATCGATCACCGCGATGTCGCTGATGGGCTTGTTGCCGGACAGTGCGGTCGTTTCCGGCAGCATCCGCTTTGACCAGCAGCAACTGGTGGGCCGGGATGACGCGGCATTGCGGCAATTGCGCGGCAACCGCATCGGCATGATCTTTCAGGAGCCCATGACTGCGCTGAATCCGGTGCACACCGTTGGGCACCAGGTGGCCGAGCCGTTGCGGCTGCATCGTGGAGCGAGCCGACAAGCCGCGCGGCAGCAAGCCATTGCCCTACTGGAGCGTGTCGGCATTGCCGACGCCGCGCGCCGTGTCGATGCCTACCCGCATCAGTTTTCCGGTGGCCAGCGCCAGCGCATCACGATTGCCATGGCGCTGGCCTGCGGGCCTGATCTGCTGATCGCCGACGAGCCGACCACCGCCCTCGATGTGACGATTCAAGGGCAAATTCTGGATCTCATCAGCGACCTGGTGCAGGAACGCGGCATGGCGCTGCTGCTGATCTCGCACGATCTGGGTGTCATCGCCCAGAATGTCTCGCGCATGCTGGTGATGTACGGCGGCACGGTGGTGGAGAGCGGTCCGACGCAGGCGGTTTTTGCGCATATGGCGCACCCCTATACCCGTGGCCTGTTCGGTGCACGACCGCGCCTGGGGGCGACCCGTGGCGATCGCTTGACAACCATCAATGGCAGTGTGCCGGAACTGGGAGACCTGCCCGCCGGCTGCCCATTCTTTGAGCGCTGTCCGCTGGCGATTGCCGAGTGCGCTGTCACCCGGCCCGCCGCCAGCGATCTGGGCCAGTCCCACCAGGCCAGCTGTCTGCGTCTGGATGCAGTCTCCACCCTGCCGCCGGGTGCCGGGGAGGCCGCATGACCGGAGAAGCCCTGTTGCAGCTTGACCAAGTGACCCGCAGCTATGCGCTGCCACGGGAGCGCCTGTGGGGTCCGGTGCCGGTGGTACAGGCCTTGCGCGGCGTGAGCCTGCGCATGAGCCGCGGCAAAAACCTGGGCGTGGTTGGCGAATCCGGCTCCGGCAAGTCGACCCTGGCGCGTCTGGTCATGGCGCTGGAGCCGCCGACCAGCGGCTCCGTCAAACTGCTCGGGCAGGCGCTCGGTGACCTCAGTCCTGCCGCCTTGCGTGCTGCACGGCGCGACTTTCAGATGGTGTTTCAAGACCCTTATGGTTCGCTCGATCCGCGCCAGACGGTGGAACGCATCATCACCGAGCCGCTGGCCGTGCTGGGCGGCAGCAGTACCGCCGGCATGCGTGGCGTGGCCGGCGAGGTGCTGGTTTCGGTCGGGCTGCGCAGCAGCGATCTGGGCAAGTATCCGCATGAGTTTTCGGGTGGACAACGCCAGCGCATCGCCATTGCCCGCGCCCTGATCACGCGCCCCAAACTGATTGTCGCGGACGAGCCGGTCAGCGCCCTGGATGTATCAATCCAGGCCCAGGTGCTCAACCTGATGCAGGATCTGTCGCAACAATTCGGCGTGACCTATCTGCTCATCAGCCACGATCTGGCCGTGGTCGATCATCTGTGCGATGAAGTCGCAGTCATCTATCAGGGGCGCATCGTGGAGCAAGGTTCGCCCGTGACTCTATTCCGAGCCGCCGCCCACCCTTATACGCAGGCGCTGCTGGCCGCTGTGCCGCGTGCCAACCCGAAACCAACTCCGGGCGGCAGACAGCGTGCCCCCACGATCGAGTCGCGGCCGCATCCGGCCACTGCCTGTCCTTACGCCGCTCGCTGTCCGCAGGCGCAAGCGCAGTGCGATGCGCAGCGGCCGGAACTCAGGGTGATCGGCGACGGACATCAGGTGGCCTGTCATTTTGGTTCTGAGCTTATGCCTGGTGCTTAAGGTCAGGAATGGTATTGTTCGTCCTGCTGTAGCGCAAGATTCTGGTTCTGAATTCATTTTTTCACAGGAGAAATCATCATGATCAATCGTCGTCACGTCCTCACCTCTGGCGCCAGCGGCGCCGCACTGGCAGTCATGCCATGGACCGCCAGTGCGCAGGGGAAAAAAGACAGCGTTGTGCTGGCCATGACGCTGGAGCCGCCAGGGCTGGATCCGACCGCCGGCGCCGCCTCCGCGATTGCGGAAATCGTCCAGTACAACGTCTTCGAGACCCTGACCAAGATCGGCAGTGACGGCAACGTCTCGCCGATGCTGGCGGAGAGCTGGGAAGTGTCGCCCGATCTCAAGACCTACACTTTCAAACTGCGCAAGGGCGTGAAGTTCCAGAACGGGGAACCATTCAACGCCAAAGCCGTGAAGTTCTCCTTCGAGCGCGCCGCCTCGGAAAAAAGCACCAACAAGGACAAACGCACTTTTGCCAGCATGGAAAGCGTGGCGGCGATCGACGATTACACCGTCGTCATTCTGAATAAATCGCTGGACCCCGACTTTTTGTTCCTGATGGGCCAGGCGACCGCCATCATCGTGGAGCCGAAAAGCGCCGACAGCAACGCCACCAAGCCGGTCGGAACCGGCCCCTACCAGCTGGCTGCGTGGAACAAGGGTTCCTCCGTCACTCTGGCCAAATGGGACGGCTACCGCGGCGCTGCCGGCATCAAGATGAAGAAGGTCACGTTCCGCTTCATCAGCGATCCGGCGGCCCAGGTCGCGGCCCTGCTGGCCGGCGACGTGGATGCCTTCCCGCGCGTGACGCCGCGCAGCGTGGTGCAATTCAAGACCAACGCCAAGTTCCAGGTGGTGGTCAGCGGCTCGCGTGCAAAGACCATTCTGGCCATCAACAACAAGAAGAAGCCACTCGATGACGTGCGGGTGCGCCGTGCGATTGCCGCCGCGATCGACCGCAAGGCCGTGATCGAAGGCGCGGCCGATGGCTATGGCGTGCCGATTGGCAGCCACTACGTGCCCGGCGCATTTGGCTATGTCGACACCACCGGCATCAACCCGTTCAACGTCGAGAAAGCCAAAGCCCTGCTGGCCGAAGCGGGTGTCAAGACACCACTGGAGCTCAGCCTCAAGCTGCCGCCGGTGCCGTATGCGCGCCAGGGCGGCGAGGTCATCGCGGCGCAACTGGCCAAGATCGGCATCGTGGCCAAAATCGAAAACGTCGAGTGGGCTCAGTGGCTCAGCGGCACTTATACCAACAAGAACTATGACCTGACCATCATCTCGCATGTCGAGCCGTTCGACCTGGCCAATTTCGCCAAGCCCGGCTACTACTGGGGTTACGAATCGCCGCAATTCAACGCCCTGTTCGACAAGATCCAGAATGCGCCGCGGGCCGCCGATCGCGCCAAGTTGCTCGGTGACGCCCAGCGCATGCTGGCCAATGACGCCGTCCACGCCTTTTTGTACCAGCCGCAGTGGATCACGGTGGCCAACAAAAACCTCAAGGGACTTTGGAAGGACATGCCGATTTTTGTCAACGATGTAGCGGCATTGTCCTGGTCGTGAAACTGCACGAGATCGGCGCCCATCAACTGATTGCGGCCTACCGCCGGCGCGAGCTTTCGCCGGTGGAAGTCACGCGAGCCGTGTTGGCGCACATGGAGCGCTGGGAGCCCCACATCCATGCCACTTATCTGCTGCGACCGGAACTTGCGCTGGCTCAAGCCCGCGCTTCGGAGGCCCGCTGGCAGCGCGGCGCGCCCTGCGGTGCGCTCGACGGCGTGCCTGTCACGCTGAAAGAAAACATTGCCACCCGAGGCGACCCCATGCCCCTGGGCACGCTGGCCAGCGAGTTGACACCGGCCGCGGCCGACGCGCCACCGGCGGCGCGCCTGTTCGAGGCCGGTGCCGTCATGGTCAGCAAGACCACGATGCCGGACTACGGCATGCTCTCCAGCGGACTGTCGAGTTTTCATCCGCTGGCGCGCAATCCGTGGGACCTCGGCAAGACACCCGGCGGCTCCAGCGCCGGTGGCGGGGCCGCGGCGGCGGCCGGTTATGGCCCGCTGCACATCGGCACCGACATCGGTGGTTCGCTGCGTTTGCCGGCCGGCTGGTGTGGCATTTTCAGCCTCAAGCCGAGCCTGGGCCGGATCCCGATTGATCCGCCCTACACCGGGCGCGCCGCCGGCCCGATGACGCGAAGCGTGGCCGATTCGGCCTTGATGATGCAGGTCCTGTCGCTGCCGGACGTGCGCGACAGCATGAGCCTGCCGTACCAAACGATCGCCTGGGATCAGTTTGACCAGGGTGTTGATTTTGTGCGTGGTCTCAAGATCGGGTTGTTGCTGGACGCTGGCTGTGGGCTGCCGGTGGAGCCGGAAGTGCGCGCTGCGATCGAGCGTGCGGCCCAGATTTTCGAGCGCGCCGGTGCCGTGATTGAACCGATGGCACCGTTCATGACGCAGGCCATGCTTGACGGCATGGATCAGAGCTGGCGCTTGCGCTCGCACATCGATATGGCCGCGCTGGCAGCGGACAAAAAAGCTAAAGTGCTGCCCTACATCCAGCGATGGGCTGACAGCATGGCCGGGCTCACCGGGCCGCAGGCGTTCGTCGCGTTCAGCCAGTTTCACGCCACGCGCGTGGCCACAGTGCGCGCCTGCCAGCCGTTTGATTTTGTGCTCTCGCCGACTTCATCGATGCCGGCCCCGGCGGCTGAATTGCCCTCACCGACCAACGACCCGCTGCGCGCCATGGAGCACATCGGCTTTACCGTGCCCTACAACATGTCGGAGCAACCGGCTGCTTCCATCAACTGCGGCTACACCCGCGGCGGCCTGCCGATCGGCCTGCAGATTGCCGGCCGGCGCTTTGACGATCTGGGGGTATTGCAGGTGGCGCGTGCTTTTGAGCTGTTGCGCGACCCGCAGCAGCCGTGGCCGCAGCCGCCCGGTGTCTGAACAAGGACCAGGTTCAACATGTTGACCGATAGCCTGGGCAGCCCCGTCACGCTGGACAACGCCTCCAGCCTGGCGGCGGTCGACGATTTTGTCGAAGGCTTCATCTCCTGCGAGGCGCGGGTCGTCAACATCCTGCGCGTGGCTGACACCGACCACAGCCCGCTGGTGCAGGCCTGCAGCGCCGCGCTGCACATGTTCGCGGAGTCGGGTGAAGCAGCGCTGAATGCCAGACCCTACATCGAGCGCGCGCTGGCGGGCATAGGCGCATCGCGCAACGTCACAAAGCGCGAACAGGGTTTCGTGGCGGCGGTGGCGGCCTGGGTCGACGGCGATGTGGCGAAAGCGATCCGGTTGCACGAACAGCAGGCACGCGACTATCCGCGCGATCTGGCCTCGCTCAAGCTGGGCCAGTACCACTTGTTCAATGCCGGCAATTCGCCGGGCATGCTCAGGCTGGCGCTGGCCGCCCTGCCGGCGGCGCAGGATGTGCCCTATATGCACGGCATGGCGGCATTTGCCTGGGAGCAGTGTCACCTGCTGGAACAGGCCGAGGCGGCGGCGCGCCAGGCCATCCGCATGCGCCACAAGGAACCGTGGGCGCATCATGCACTGGCCCACGTGATGCTGACCCAGGGCCGCATCACCGAGGGCCTGAAATTCATGCAGGAAGTCAGCCCCAGCTGGACTGATTTGAACTCTTTCATGGTCACGCACAACTGGTGGCACCTGGCACTGTTTGCGCTGGAGCTGGACCGGCATGAAGAGGTGCTGCGGCTGTACGACCAGCAGGTCTGGGGCGTCGTCAAGGACTACTCGCAGGATCAGATCGGTGCCGTCTCATTGCTGGCACGGCTGGAACTGGCCGGTGTCGATGTGGGAGAGCGCTGGCAGGATGTGGCCGACCATCTGGCGGCGCGGCTGGACGACCATGTGCTGCCGTTTCTGGACATGCAATACCTCTATGGCCTGGCCCGCGCCGGACGGCCCGAGGCCCAAACCCTGATGCACAACATCGAAGCCTTCGCCCACGACAGCTGCGCGTCTTCTGCCAGCGACGACTCGAAGCAGGTCTGGCAGCAGGTGTGCGTGCCCGCCAGCCGTGGTTTGCTGGCGCATGCCGGCGGCGATTACGGTCGTGCCGTGCAGGAGTTGGGCAGCGCGCTGCCACGGCTGATGGAGATCGGCGGCAGTCACGCGCAGCGCGATTTGTTCGAGCAGATCCACCTGGACGCACTCACCCGCAGCGGACGGTGGGTCGGCGCCCAGCATCTGGTGCAGCAGCGGTTGAGGGGGCAGCCCGAGTCCGCCAGACTGAAACGCCAGGCGCGCCGGATCTATTCCGCGCTGGGAATAACGCCAGACGTAGCCGCGTTATGACATCGATGACGCGGGAGTCTGGCGCTTGCGGCGCAGCCAGAGCTTCTCGAATTCGACGGCGATAAACACCACGGCGGACGCCCCAAGGCAGAGCAGCAACTCCGCCAGACTCAGCGCTTCGGTCTTGAAAATCGGGTTCAGCAGCGGCACGTAAATCGTCGCCAGTTGCAGCCCAAAGGTCAGTAACACCGCGCCCAACAGAGAGCGGTTCGACCACAGGCCGAGACGGAACAGTGACTCGGTCTCCGAGCGAACCGCCAGCACATGCGCCATCTGCGACAAAGTGAGCACGGTAAACACCATGGTCTGCCAGTGCGCATGTCCGGTGGACGTGGCCCAGGCCTGCACCGACAGGCACAAGCCGCCGATCAGCAGGCCGACCCACAGGATGTGCTGCCACAGGCCCTGGGCGAACAGGTTCTCCTGCGGTGCGCGCGGCGGGCGCTGCATAATGCCGCGCTCGGCCGGTTCCGCCGCCAGTGCCAGACCCGGCAATCCGTCCGTCACCAGGTTGACCCACAGGATATGGATCGGCAGCAGTGGGATCGACATGCCCAGCATCGGGGCCAGAAACAGGGTCCAGATCTCGCCCGAATTGCCGGTCATCGCATAGCGGACAAACTTGCGTATGTTGTCGTAGATGCGCCGGCCTTCGCGCACCGCGGCGACGATGGTGGCAAAGTTATCGTCCAGCAGGATCAGGCTCGCCGCCTCGCGCGCCACGTCGGTGCCGCCACGGCCCATCGCCACGCCGATGTCGGCCTGTTTCAGTGCTGGCGCATCGTTGACGCCATCGCCGGTCATGGCGACAAACTCGCCCCGGGCTTGCAAGGCTTCGACAATGCGAATCTTTTGCGCCGGATCGACACGCGCATAAACCCGCACGGTCGCGACGCGCTCGCGCAAGACCGGCTCGGCCATGGCTGCCAGCTCGGTCCCGGTCAGCACCTCGGCGTAACCATCGACGACGATGCCCAGGCGCCGTGCAATCGCCAGCGCCGTCGCCGGATGGTCGCCGGTGATCATCACCGGGGTAATGCCGGCTGATCTGCAATCGCGCACGGCAGACTCGGCCTGCGGGCGCGGCGGATCCATCAGACCCACAAGGCCGAGCAGACTCATGCCGGATTCCAGCGACTCGACTGCATCTGGCCCGGGCAGCGCTGCATGGGAGCGCCGGGCCAGCGCCAGCACACGCAGGCCCTGCGCCGCCATGGCCTCGGCGGCCGCCAGCACGGCTTCCTGCTGCAAGGGCGCCGCGCCGGCCTCGCGCCATTGCGAGTTGCACAAGGGAATCACCGATTCGGGCGCGCCCTTGGTGTAGGAGACGAATCCATTCGCCGACTGATGCAAGGTACTCATGCGCTTGCGCTGCGCGTCGAACGGCATCTCCTGCACCCGTTCGAACTGCTGCTCCAGCTCGGTCTTGTCGAGCCCGGCCTGCAGGGCCACCTGGGTGAGTGCGGTTTCGGTCGGGTCTCCCTGCCACACGCCTTCCGGGCTGCGGCGGGCGTCGTTGCACAAGGCGGCGGCGCGCATCAGTTCCAGAGGAGGCGACCCCGGAGCCTCGCTGTCCGGCGCATCCGCGCCCGGTACCCACTCCTGCCCATCGGCCAGCAGCATTTCGACCTGCATGCAGTTTTGCGTCAGGGTACCGGTCTTATCGGCGCAGATGAACGTGACCGAACCGAGGGTTTCGACTGACGGCAGGCGACGCACCAGCGCGTTGAGCGACACCATGCGCCGCGCGCCCAGTGCCAGCAGCACCGTGACCACGGCAGGCAGGGCTTCCGGAATCGCCGCCACCGCCAGGCTTACGGCGGTCAGCATCATCAACACCGGTTCCTCACCGCGCAGCACACCGACGACGAAAATCACCCCGCAGATGCCGATGACGGCCAGTGCCAATCGCTTGCCAAAAGCTGCCAGCCGGCGCTGCAGTGGCGTGCTGCGGTCACTGTCACGGTCCAGCAGCCTGGCCACCTTGCCGAGCTCGGTCGCCATGCCGGTAGCCACCACCAGACCGCGCGCACGCCCATGGGTCGCCGTGGTGCCCTTGAAGGCCATGTTCAGCCGGTCGCCCAGCGCGTGCGCGACGCCGGTCAGTTTCGAGCTGTGCTTGGCCACTGTGACCGACTCGCCGGTCAGGGCCGACTCGTCCACCTTGAGTTGGGCAATGTCGATCAGCCGCAGGTCCGCCGGCACCTGATTGCCAGCCTCCAGCAACACGATGTCACCCGGCACCACCTGGCTGGCAGCAATCACCTGCGTCTGCCCGCCACGCAGCACGGTGGCCTGGGTGGTCGCCAATTGCTGGAGCGCCGACATGGCCCGATCAGCCCGCCAGGCCTGGACAAAACCGATGCCCGCATTCAGCAGCACGATCACCAGAATGGCCAGCGTATCGACCAGATCACCGATGACGCCCGAGATCACGGCCGCGACGATCAACACCAGAATCATGAAATCCCTGAACTGGTCAAGGAACTGAGCCGCCAGCCCGCGACCGGGCTGCCCCTGGATTTCATTCGGGCCGTGGCGTTCTGCGCGCCGGTTGGCCTCCTCCGGATGCAGGCCATGTGCCGGGTCTACCCCGTGCTGACGCGCCAGTTCATGGGCATCGTGCAGGTGCCAGTGGCCGCTGGCAACCTGAGGGGATTCCTGTGCCATGCCTGTGGCAGGGCGATCTGCCTCTAAAGTGACCGCCGAATCATTTACAGGCAGCAATGCCTTCATCAGTTTCTCCGGCTTGAAAACAGGATCGAACGCTACAAGCTTAGAACAGCAGCTTGAGCAAGGCCTTGAGATCGGTCAATATACGCTTGTCTTCAACAGGAATTTTTGCATGCCTCAACTGATCTTCCTTCCCGGCCTGGCCGCCGACGCTGTCATGTGGCAGCATCAAATCGGTGCCATGCCGGTGCACCTCCACGCCGTGGTGACAGACGTGCACACGCGCTACGCCACGCTGCAGGAAATGGCGGCTGCTCTTCTGCGCGAGCATCCGGGCGACCTGATCCTGTGTGGCGCTTCCATGGGCGGGATACTGGCCATGGAAGTGGTACACCAGGCGCCGCAGCGCATCACCGCCCTGGCCTTGCTGGGCACCAATGCGCGACCGGAAACCGAGGCGATGCGGGCACTGCGCGAAGACGCGATAGAGATGTTTGCCCAGGGACGCGCCGAAGAGGTCCTGAAAGCAAACTTGCCCCTGGCCTTTCATGCTGGCCGGGCCGACGATAGCGCACTGCTGCAAAGCTACCTCGACTTCGTGCTGCGCTCCGGCGCCGCCCAGCTGATACGACAAAATCGGGCCCTGATGGCACGCCCCGACGCGCGGCTTCATTTGGGCCTGGTGTCCTGCCAGACGCTGGTCATGTGCGGCGACTCCGATCAGCTCACGCCGCCCGAATGCTCACGCGAAATTGTGGAGTTGATCAACGGTGCCGAGCTCATCCTGGTGCCGCAGTGTGGCCACATGCTGACGATGGAACGACCCGCCGAAGTCACTGCGGCACTGCTGACCTGGCTGGCGACTGTTGCGCCTCCTCTTTCCCAGGACAGCTCCCATGACGCTGCGTCGATAATGCGCTGGCCATGAACAAACCAAGCAAGTTAACCGATTCAATCACCGATGTTGCCGGCATCGAGGTCGGACATTTCACCGATCCGCGCCGCCCCACCGGCTGCACCGTGATCATGACACGCGACGGCGCGGTTGCCGGGGTGGACGTGCGTGGCGCGGCCCCCGGCACGCGTGAGACCGACCTGTTGAACCCTTCCAACCTGGTGGATCGCGTGCACGCCGTCCTGCTGGCCGGTGGCAGTGCCTGGGGGCTGGATGCAGCCAGCGGTGTCATGCGCTGGCTGGAAGAAAACGACATCGGCTTGAAAGTGGGTTTTGGTCTGGTGCCGATCGTGCCGGCGGCGGTTTTGTTTGACTTGCCGGTGGGCGATGCCAGCATCCGACCGGACGCCCAGGCCGGCTACCTGGCTTGTCAGGCGGCGAACCGAAATCCGCCTGCCAATGGGAATGTTGGCGCTGGTGCCGGCGCACTGGTGGGCAAGGCCTTTGGCTTGCAGCGCGCCATGCGGGGTGGCATCGGCAGCGCTTCGGTCACCGTGGACGGCGTCACGGTCGGCGCCATCGTCGCCTGTAACGCCATGGGCGACATCATCGACCCTGCCACCGGGCAGCTATTGGCCGGCGCCAGAACGCCGAATGGCACAGCCCTGCTGAACTCGCGCGAGGCGATCCTGGCCGGTGTCACACCCCTGCCCCTGCTGGCGGGCACCAACACCACCATTGGTGTGATCGCGACCGATGCCGTATTGACCAAGGCCCAGGCACAACGGCTGGCCCTGGTGGCCCATGACGGGCTGGCCCGGACCATCAATCCGGTGCACAGTCCATCGGATGGCGACACGCTGTTTGCGCTGGGCACCGGCCAGGCTGGCAGGGCAGTCAGCATGTTGGTGCTCAGCACTTTGGCGGCCGAGGTCACCGCCCTGGCGGTGATACGCGCCGTGATCGCGGCGAAGGGCGTCAGCGCGGGGGGCATGACCTGGCCCGCAGCCAGCGACTTTTTGCGCGATCCGGTTTCGAGACAAGGTCGGGCTTTACCCGATGTTGACAAATGATGGCTCGGCAACGCCAGCGGCCACGCCTACAATCGCCCTCATCTCAACAACCGGCCAATTTCATGGACTCAGACAGTTCCTGGCCTCCGGTTAGTCTGATTCGCGTATAGACACGTCGCTGTCCTGATCGCTTGTCTGACCTGGCACGGAGGCAACGCGCACTTCGTGCCTGGCAAGCGAAACGCATGTTTGGGGCTTCAGCCCCGGCTTCGTATTTCCCTCCCAGGTCTTATTTGAATTGACGCTCCTGCGAGCGCTCGGGTCGCTGTACCACGCTGCAGCGACAAAAGGGGAAATAGTCATGGTGACTCAAAAAGCGAGAGAGTTTGTTCGACGCCTCGGGCCCGGCCTGATCACAGGCGCAGCCGACGACGACCCCAGCGGCATCGCCACCTATTCGCAGGCTGGATCCCAGTTTCGCTTCGCACTGGTCTGGACGCTGCTGATTACCACGCCGCTGATGATCGGCATCCAGATGCTTTCGGCGCGCATCGGATGGGTGACGGGAGAGGGCCTTGCCGCCAACATCAACAAGATGTTTCCGCGCTGGCTGACGACAACGCTGGTCGGCTTACTGGTGGTCGCGAATACCATCAACATTGCTGCCGACATCGGTGCCATGGCTGAGGCCGTGCGGCTTTTGGCCGGCGGCCGCCTGGCACTCTACGTGCTCGGCTTTGGCGCCTTGTGCATTGCGACCCAGGTGTTCTTTTCCTACGAGCGCACGGTGCGCATCCTGAAGTGGCTCACGCTGGCCCTGTTTGCCTATGTGGCTGTGATTCTGACGGTGAACGTTCCGTGGCGCCAGGCGATCTCTGAATCCCTGCATCCCTGGTCGTTTTTTCCGGCGCATGTCTCGCTCAAGGATTACACCGCGATGGTGGTTGCCGTGCTCGGAACCACCATCAGCCCTTACCTCTTCTTCTGGCAAGCGGCCCAGGAGGTGGAAGACAACTATCGCCGGCCTGAGTCGCAGGCGCTTCGGCAGCACCCGGAGTACGCAGCGGAGCATTTGTCGCGTATCAAGCAGGACACCTATGTCGGGATGTCGTTTTCCAATGCCATTGCCCTGTGCATCGTCATCGCCACCGCCGTGACCTTGAATATGCAGGGCATCACCGACATCCAGACTTCATCCCAGGCAGCGCAAGCCCTCAGGCCGGTGGCTGGCGAATTTGCGTTCGCGGTCTTTGCCTTGGGCATCGTCGGAACCGGACTTCTCGCCGTCCCGGTGCTGGCCGGTTCTGCCGCCTACGCCGTCAGCGAGCTTTATGGCTGGAAGGCCAGCCTGTCCCATGGTTTCCACGAAGCGAGGGGCTTTTATCTCATCATCATCGCCGCCACCGGCATCGGCACAGTCATGGGCTACCTCGAAGTTGACCCGATCAAGGCGTTGGTCTGGAGTGCCATTGTCAACGGAGTCATTTCGGTGCCCATCATGGCCGCGCTGATGTGCATTGGCCAGTCGGAGCGTCTGATGGGCAAGTACACCATTACCCAACGCCATCGCTTCTTCGGCTGGGCGGCGACAGTTGTCATGGCGGTTGCCGTGGTGTTGATGTTTGCAACCAGCTGATGCTGCCATGTAACCAGTTCCGTGTAAAAATGAAAACTTAATTACAAGGAGACTTTGCCATGCCGCGTCGCGCCACCAAAATTGTTGCCACCCTTGGCCCCGCTTCCAGCGACCCCGCCTTGCTGGAGCAGATCATCCGTGCCGGCGTCAACGTGGTGCGCCTGAACTTCAGCCATGGCGTGGCGCAGGATCATATCGACCGGGCCCGTCTGGTTCGTGCCGCAGCCCAGCGCGCGGGTCGCGAGGTGGCCATCATGGCCGACCTGCAAGGCCCCAAAATCCGCGTCGGAAAATTTGCCGAAGGCAAGGTGATGCTGGCGCCCGGGCAAAAATTTGTGCTCGATGCGGAGCGCACCGAGCTCGGCGATATCGATGCGGTCGGGCTGGACTACAAGGCCTTGCCGCGCGAGGTCAAAGCCGGCGATGTGCTGCTGCTCAATGATGGTTTGATTGTGATCACGGTCGATGCCGTCCGGGGCGCGGCGATTCACACCACGGTCAAACTCGGCGGTGAGTTGAGCAATAACAAGGGCATCAACAAGCAGGGCGGCGGGTTGACGGCTCCGGCCCTGACGGCCAAGGACATGGAGGACATCCGTACCGCCATGAGCTTCCAGGCCGATTATGTGGCGGTGAGTTTCCCGAAGAATGCGACCGACATGGAAATGGCGCGACAGCTGTGCAACGTGGCCGCCGAAGATGGCCACAGGCCGGGCCTGATTGCCAAGATCGAGCGCGCCGAAGCCATCCCCCACCTGGAAGAAATCCTGCTCGCCAGCGACGGCATCATGGTGGCCCGCGGCGATCTGGCCGTCGAGGTCGGCAACGCGGTGGTGCCGGCCCTGCAAAAACGCATGATCAAGCTCGCGCGCGAATTTGACAAGGTGGTGATCACGGCAACCCAGATGATGGAGTCCATGATCACCAACCCGGTGCCCACGCGCGCCGAGGTGAGCGACGTTGCCAACGCCGTGCTCGACGGCACCGACGCAGTCATGCTGTCGGCCGAAACTGCAGCCGGCAGATACCCGCTGGAAACGGTGATTGAGATGGCCAAGATTTGCCATGCCGCCGAAGGTGAAGAGAACTTCAAGCTGGAAGCGGATTTCACTGGCAAGACCTTCAAGCGCATAGATCAGACGATTGCCATGGGCGCCTTGTTCACGGCGCACCACCTGGGTGCCAAGGCCATCGTGGCCATGACCGACAGCGGGTCCACCGCGTTGTGGATGAGTCGGCACCTGATCAAGGTGCCGATCTATGCACTCACCTCCAAATTGGCCACGCAGCGCAAGATGACGCTGTACCGCAATGTGCGGCCACTGTTTATCGACACCAGCGCCGACCGTGACACGGCACTCAAGGAAGCCGAGAACGATTTGAAAACCCGTGGCATTGTTCAGACTGGCGACGTCTATGCCATTACCTGTGGTGAACCCATGGGGTCGCCCGGTGGCACCAATATGCTCAAGATATGCAGGGTCGGCTGACAGGCGTTGAGTCTGCGGGATAGAGCGCCGCCAGTACTGGCTGATTCTTCCCTTTGGCGTGGATGCTGGTTCTCGGCGCCGTGCTGTCGGGCAAGCGCTCGAGCGGACCGGCCAGCAACTGCCCACCCTGCGCATGGTCGCACAGGCGTTTGGCGGTGTTGACCGTGTCGCCAATCACGTCGTGAATCGGTGCCTCCTGGGCGCCAAAAAACCCCTCCACCAGTGGCCCGGTCCAAAGCCCGGCACCGGCTGAGAGTTGCAGTGGCTGCACCGCCAGCAGCGCTGCGCGCAGGGCCGCCTGCATGGTGGGCAGGGCCTGGCGGTCGGCGCGAAGCACCAGCAACATCTCGTCACCGCTCATTTTCGACTTGATCAGCTTGTTGCCGCAGGCCTCCAGCACGAAGGCATAAAAACGGTTCAGCATGTCGATCACCTCCTCGGGTGGATGGGTTTCGCTCCAGGCGGTAAAGCCACGCAGATCGATGAAGCCGACGGCACGCTCGACCCGGCTCGCCGCCTGGGTGCCGCTGTCGCGCAGCACCGCTTCGACGACCTGACTGCCAAAGCCCCAGCGCGAGAGGGTTTTGAGTTGATGGAGCAGGTCGACAATCACCAGTTTCTGCCGGCGTGTCACCAGCGCCAATGAGATCAGTGCGCCAACCTGGGTGATCGCAAGTGCCAACAAAAAGGTGTGTGCAGCAGAATCGAAAAATCCGGAAACGTTGTCCAGCCACGATTCTCCTTTGAGATCGAGTGCCAGGTAAAAAAGAAGCGGTCCCAGCCCCTGCGCAGTACGTGACAGAAAAATGCCCGTCAGGGCTGTTTTGGGTTGCTGGTTGCCCGTCTCCAGTGCGGCACCCCAGGCATAGACCAGCATCAAGACGCCAAAGGTCAGGTGTTTGGGTTGGACGAAAAACGAGGCACCTTCTAACAGGGATTCCACCAGCGCATAAAAAACCAGGCCGACCAACCGACTCCACCAGGGCTGGGGCAACCCTTTGAGTCTGCGCCAGGCCAACCAGGCGCTTTGTCCCAGCGCCGTCACCGTGAGTACATAAACATCGGGCTTGACCCAACTGGCGCCGCCCTCCCAAATGGCTTCCAGCAGTAACAGAAATAGCGCGAGTTGGCCGACACCTTCAAACAGCTCGGTCAGAAACATGCCCAGCCACGAGCCTTGCAGCGTAGCGTTGACTTTTCTGTCCAGGGAATCCGTTTTCCGGCGTCCGGGGGATGCCGTGAGGGATCCCGAAAGCAACCTATTTTGCAATGTTTTGCCGCACCAGTCGTGAGGTCACAGGGTTGAAATAGGCCTCGACGATGCGGCCTTCGCGGTCAAAGCCATAGATCTCATAGCAATCGCCTTTGGCCACCTTGAAGGTCTTGATGCGGTAGCCACGGTGCTCGGCCAGCAGCTTCATTTCATCCTCGGGAAGCCATTCGCTGCGCGGTGCAGTGGTGCAAATGTCAGAGACCTTTTCGCGGCTGAAGCCGACCGGCGCTGAGGCGGCAAGGGGTTTGATGGGTGCTTTGGCGGGTGTGCTGCCTTGTGCCTGCGCCATACCGGGCAACAGAATAATCAGGTTCACAAAAAGAATAGTCAGGAATTTCATGATGAGATTGTGTTAAGAAGATAGTTCAATTGTGATCCCCGGAAATTATGCGCGTCTTAAGGTTCGATCGGGGCACATTGAGTTTGCGAGCCCTCGCACCGCTAAAATCCAAATTGAGTACAACCCGGTCACCAACTTTTCAAGGACTCCATCATGGCTCTTGTTTCAATGCGCGAACTGCTGGACCACGCCGCCGTCAACGGCTACGGCATTCCCGCTTTCAACGTCAACAATCTGGAACAGGTCCAGGCCGTCATGTCGGCGGCCGATGAGGTTGGCGCGCCGGTCATCCTGCAAGCCAGCGCCGGGGCACGCAAGTATGCCGGCGAGGCATTTATCAAGCACCTGATCCTGGCCGCCATCGAGGCTTATCCCCACATTCCGCTGGTGATGCACCAGGACCATGGCCAGAGCCCGGATGTCTGCCAGGGGGCCATCAACCTGGGCTTCAGCTCGGTCATGATGGACGGCTCCCTGATGTCTGACGGCAAGACCATCTCCAGTTTTGAGTACAACACCGAAGTCACGCGCAAAGTGGTGGACATGGCACACGCCGTGGGCGTCACGGTAGAGGGTGAACTCGGCTGTCTGGGCTCGCTCGAAACCATGAAGGGCGACAAGGAGGACGGCCACGGCACCGAAGCCACCATGACGCGCGACCAGCTGCTGACCGACCCCGAGCAGGCGGCCGATTTTGTCAAGCGCACCCAGCTCGATGCCCTGGCCATTGCCATCGGTACCAGTCATGGCGCCTACAAGTTCACGCGCAAGCCCACTGGCGACATTCTGGCCATCGAGCGGGTCAAGGAAATCAACCGCCGCATTCCCAATACCCATCTGGTGATGCACGGCTCCAGCAGCGTGCCGCAGGAGTTGCTGGCCATCATCCGCGAGTTTGGCGGCAACATGAAGGAAACCTACGGCGTGCCGGTAGAGGAAATTCAGAAAGCCATCAAGTTTGGCGTGCGCAAGATCAACATCGACACCGACATCCGCCTGGCCATGACCGGAGCAGTGCGCAAATACATGGCGCAAAACCCGGAAAAATTTGACGCCCGTGACTGGCTCAAGCCGGCCCGGGACGCCGCCAAGGCACTGTGCAAACAGCGTTATCTGGAATTCGGTTGTGAAGGCCAGGGCGCCAGGATCAAGGGCCACAGCCTGTTTGAAGTTGCAGGTCAATATGCGCGCGGGGAACTGGCGCAAGTGGTTCGCTGATCCGCCATGACTACTGCACTGCACACCTCCACGCTCACCTCCTTGCCCCTGCTGGCCCGCGGCAAGGTGCGCGACAACTACGCCGTTGGCGACGACCGCATCCTGATGGTCGCCAGCGACCGCCTGAGTGCCTTTGACGTCATCATGGGCGAGCCCATTCCCGGCAAGGGTGCGCTGCTGACGCAAATGGCGCTGTTCTGGTTCGATAAGCTCGGGCCCAATGGCTTGAACATCTGCCCGATTCACCTGACTGGCGAGGCGCCCGAGAGCGTGGTCACCGCCGCTGAAGTACCGCAAGTGGTGGGCCGCTCGATGTTGGTCAAACGCCTCAAGCCGCTGCCGGTGGAAGCCGTGGTGCGCGGCTACCTGGCGGGCAGTGGCTGGAAGGAATACCAGGAAAATCAGGCCGTGTGCGGCGTCAAGCTGCCCGCGGGTTTGCGCAATGCCTCGAAATTGCCGGCACCGATCTACACGCCAGCCGCCAAGGCGGCGGCGGGCGACCATGACGAGAACATCACGTTCGAGCAAACGGTGGAAATGATTGGCCGGGACTTGGCCACCCGCATTCGTGACATCAGCATTGCGCTCTACCAGGCCGCCAGTGAAATCGCGGCCAAAAAAGGCATCATCATTGCCGACACCAAGTTCGAGTTTGGTCTGGACGCACAAGGCACCTTGACGTTGATGGACGAGGTGCTGACGCCCGACTCCTCACGTTTCTGGCCGGCCGAAAGCTACCAGGAAGGCATCAACCCGCCCAGTTTTGACAAGCAGTTTGTGCGTGACTGGCTGGAGCAGGTCCAGGTCGATGGCAAACCCTGGAGCAAGACCCCGCCGGCACCGCGTGTGCCCAATGAGGTGATCGCAAGGACCGCCGCCAAATATCAGGAAGCCATGACGCGGCTGACCGCCTGAGGTCCGCCCAGGCTTACTGAAGAGCTAGCCTGCGATCAGACCGTTTGCATCTCAACAACCGGTGCCTCGGGCAGCGCATTGAGTTGGTCCACCATGGCCTGATCGAGCTTCAATGGATACGCGGCAGGGATGACCAGAGTGGTGATTTGCCGCAGCGCTGCGCTCGGCAGATTTTTCAGCAAGATCGTGTCCATGCGTGTGTTCTCCAGCGGATGGGTCGCCGCTTCGTACAAGATCACCGGATGGTCCAGCGGGTAGTCTCTTGCGAGCTTGTCCACCAACACCTGCAGCTTGGCCGCGGTGGTGTCAAAGCGTTTCAGGCTGAGCTCACCGGCCAGCCCGGGTTGCCACAGTATCAGCAGCGCGCCTGGATCAATCCTGCGTTCATAGATCATGAACTGCGTGGTTTCCATCGACTGCATGCCGGTGCGGCCCGGGTCTATGCCGAGATCGGCGACCAGGCAATCTTCGGCTGAGATGCCTGGCAACATCTCGGCGCTAAAGCCCTCGGCGCGCGCGTCCTTGATCGCCATGTGAGAGATGCAGGCAAAAATGCCGGGGTGGCCGTAAAACGCCGCGCAAACCGTTTTGCCCGCCCGCACCTGGTCAAGAATGGTGTCGGCCATGCGCCTGTAGGTGTCGCGGCGATTTTTACCCTCCACATCGCAATCACTGTAATAGCCCAGCACGCAGATGTATTCCCTGGCAATCTGTTGCAGCCAGTTGCGCGTAAAGAGATTGGGCACGGCGCCGATCACCACATCGGCGGTTTCGATATAGCTTTGCGCCAGCGGTGTTACCTGTCCTGCCATGCGCATGCCGGTGCCGACGCAGATCAATTTGCCTTGGTTTTTATGTGTCATCGCGAAGCTGGGTTCCCGAATGTTGATAGACCGTGACGCGGTTGCGTCCCTCGTTTTTGGATAGATACAAGGCCTTGTCCGCCGCAGCCAGCGTTTCCTCAAAATTGAGTGACCCGCCCACGCCGCGTATGGCAATACCAAAACTGGCCGTGATCTCAAAACTAAACCCGCTGGGAGCGGTGTCAATAGCGGCAATCGCAACACGGCAGCGTTCCGCCAAGGCGCATGTTTCTTCTTCGGTGAACAGTGGCAGACACATGGCAAACTCTTCGCCACCCAGTCGCCCCAGCGTATCGGTCTTGCGCAGTTGAGTCTTGACGGTATCGCACACGGTCTTCAGCACCCAATCACCGGTGGCATGACCAAAGGTATCGTTGATCCTTTTAAAGAAATCCATATCCAGCAGCACCAGACTCACCCGGCTGTCGGGGTTCTTGAACGCCTGCCGCGCACAGGCCATGAAGTGCGCCCGATTGCTGACCTGCGTCAGCCCGTCCACCTGGGCGGACTGGCGGAAGACATTTTTTTGCTGCAGTGTTTTGATGAGCCACGCGCCGAGTATGGCCAATAGCACCAAACCCAAGGTCATCAACAGGATCAGGTTCTGATTCCTGCCTTGCTGCAGTTCCTTTTCAATGCTCAGATTTTTGTTCTTCTGTTCCAGCAAGGCCATCTGATTGGCCTTGTCCTGGGTCTCGAACTTGACTCGCTGGTAGGCCAGGTTTCTCTGCAATTGGTCATCCAGCACTTTCTTTTTCAGTGCCAGATTGATGTCGTAATAGCCGATGGCATTGGCCAGTTGACCTTGCGCGTGTTTGATGGCCGCCATGGTTTCACTGGTCTTTTCCTGCAACAGAAGAACCTGTCCCGCTTGGGCGCGCTGGTAGGCCTGGGAACCGTAGTATTCGGCACGCTCCACATTCCCGGTTTTGAGGTAGGCGCGGGCCAGCGCCTCTTCGAGTTGTGTCAAGTAGTCTGAACTCTGGCTCAGTACCGAAAATTGCTGCAACAGGGGTAGGCTGGTAGCGATGCCGGTGGCGTATTTTTCGGAGTCAACCAAATCAATCGCGACAAGGGTTTTGACGAGAAGTGAAAAAAGCTGGTTTTTGTTGGCGTCGCAGGCAAGGATGGCCTCCGGTGCCAATGATTGGGCCAGTTGCTTATTGCCGCGCAAGAAATTTGTCTCAACTTTGTCGGTCAGGCCAACGCAGGCAGCGTAGGAGCCGACGGTGTCTCCATGCAGGGAATAGATGCGATCTGCAAAATCCAGAGCCTCGTCGTAGGCATGCAACGCGGTCAGCAAAGTGTTTGCACTTTGCATGGCGACAATTTTGTCGCGGGTTCTTTCGAGTGCTGGCAGCAGGAGGATCGATTCGTTCATTGCCAGCAGGGCATCTTTGTATTTGCCCAGCGCCGTGTTGCCATCAATCAGTTCGTAAAGGAACTGCGCACGCCGGGCCGGCGTTTTCACCTGACCCAGAAACGATTGCACCAAGGCAACGCGTTCCTCGTGTCTTCCTCTAAAGCCAAGCGAAGACGCATACGCAAGTTGGTAATTTTCGTTTTGAACCGGGGTGAACGTTGACTGCAGGGCCCGCAGCTTTTCCAGCGGTGCTACAGCCTTTTCCGGTGCCGAGTAAAGATACGGGGAAACCTCGGCCAGCAATGCATCGACCGTGGAGGGGGCGGTTGCCACCGCGCCCACCGAACAACCCAACCCAAGCGCTATGGACGCAGCGACCCTGACGCAGTAGCCCAGCACCATCACAGTCGCTGCGCTTCTCTCAACGGGGGTTGAAATCGGTATTGCCTACCTGAACGCTTGGAAGCGCAGCTTCATCAATGCCCGCCAGTTTTGCAATGGCGGCTTTGTTGCCGGACAGCAAAGCCTTCTGTTTCGCCTCACTCAAACCATAGCGCGTCATCGCAGCTTTGGGATCTTTGTTATGCGCCTGACGCGCTGTGGCATCTTTATCGAGGAGGGTGAGGTAGTCCAGTAACTTTGACATTGCATTGGCCTTGAAATGGTGAAGTGGTGAAGTGGTTGGGACCTTTGATCCCGCTTCAGATTCTATAGCCCGTGTGTCTATTTGTATCCGGCGTTTACCCCGAGATTTCCGTCTGTCCCCCGACCCTCGCCGTTTCAATCGCCCGGCCAAATTGTCGTCAGCTCAGCACCACGCTGCTCAGGCGGCGCCGATAAGTGGCCACGGTCGGGTCGACCGGCGGAATCTGGCCGTCGGCCACCTTGATCCTGGGCGGCTCGATGATCTCCAGAATGGCGATATAGGTCTTGCGCGCCAGCTCGTCGGCCCAGCTTTTGTCGCGCATCAGGATTTCCAGCAGTTCGTCCATGGCGCCGGTCCAGTTCTGCGCTGCCATCAGGGTTTGAGCTTTGCCGAAGCGGGCATCGAAGTCGCGCTTGTTGGCCGCAATCTTGGCATCAAATCCGGCTGTAGAGCCCGTCAGGTCGGCGCGATCAGCTGCGAAATCAATAGCGTTCAACCAGCGTTGCAGGGCCTCGAAGCGGCGCACCAGAGCGGTTTTGGCAATCACCGGGGCGAAGGTAACTTTGGCGTCGTCATCGCGTCCCTGCTGCAGCAGCAGCTTCACGTAATTGAAGCGGGCATCCTCGTCGTCCGGGTTCTTCAGCACTGCCTGATGCAAGGCCTCTTGAATCGCAACCGGGTCATCGGCGGCGGGTGCGTCAGTCACTTCGACGCTGGTCACCTCGGCTTCCAGCACTGGCGCCTCGGGCAGGTTTTTGTCCAGAAATTCCTTGATCTGACCCTCGGGCAGCGCGCCCATGAAGCCGTCCGCCGGTTTGCCGCCGATCATCAGGACGCAGGTCGGAATGCTGCGAATGCCAAAGGCCTGGCTGAGTTCCTGCTCCTGATCCGAGTCAATCTTGACCAGCTTGAAGCGTCCGGCGTACTCGGTTTCAAGCTTTTCCAGCAGCGGCCCGATCACTTTGCAGGGGCCACACCAGGGCGCCCAGAAATCGACCAGTACCGGGGTCTGCATTGAGGCGGCAACCACCTCGGCATCGAAGTTTGCAATCGTTACGTTGATCATTTTGGCGTGTCCAGGACTAGGTGGGTAATAATTGGGGATGATGAAAAATATTCAAGTCAGCGTTGTCATGGGTTCCAGTTCCGACTGGGACGCAATGCAACATGCAGTCCGCATTCTCCAACAGTTTGGCGTCACGCACGAGGCACGCGTGATCTCGGCACACCGCATGCCGCATGATATGTTTGCCTTTGCGCAAGCCGCACGCTCTCGGGGTCTCAAAGCCATCATCGCCGGGGCCGGTGGCGCAGCGCATGTGGCCGGCATGTTGGCCGCCCTGACGACCGTGCCGGTTCTGGGGGTGCCCATGGCCAGCAAACACCTCTCGGGCGTTGATTCCCTGCACAGCATTGTGCAAATGCCCAAGGGCATTCCGGTCGCCACTTTTGCCATTGGTGACGCCGGTGCGGCCAACGCGGCACTGTTTGCGGTGGCCATGCTGGCCAATGAAGACGCTGCATTGCTTGCCAAACTCGACGCCTTTCGCGTCGCGCAAACCGAAACTGCCCGCAATACGACCCTGCCGCCGGTGCTATGAGTCGGCAAGCCGCTTTGCCCGGCACCACCGGCAGCAATGCCGGCGCGGGCAGCGGCCAGCAAACCACGCTGGGTGTGTTGGGTGGCGGACAACTGGGCAGGATGTTTGTGCAGGCGGCCCAAAGCATGGGCTACTTCACCGCGGTGCTGGACCCGGATGTGATCAGTCCGGCCGGGCTGGTGAGCCACTACCACATTCAGACAGATTATCTCGACCAGCAGGGCCTGGCGCAGTTGATGCAGCGCTGCGCGGCCATCACCATCGATTTTGAAAACGTGCCCGCGCCGGCCCTGGTTACGCTGGGCGCACACCGGCCGGTGGCACCTGGTGCGCAGGCGGTCGGCATTGCGCAGGACCGGATCCGCGAAAAAGCGCATTTCGCGCATTGTGGTGTGCCGGTGGCACCCTACGCGGTGATAGAAACCCCGGCACAACTGGCGGCGGTGCCAGACAATTTGCTGCCCGGCATCCTGAAGACAGCACGCCTGGGCTACGACGGCAAAGGCCAGGCAAGCGTCACCAGCCGCGCTGAGCTGACCACCGCCTGGGAGCAACTCAAGAACGTGCCTTGCGTGCTGGAGAAGAGGCTGCCGCTCAAGGGCGAGTGCTCGGTGATCGTGGCACGTGGCTGGGACGGCGCCTGCGTCAGCTTTCCACCGCAGCTCAACCTGCACCGCAACGGGATATTGGCGGTCACCCAGGCTTATGAAGGGAATATGCCCGCAGACATTGCTCAACGGGCGCTGGCAGCTACCAAATCAATAGCGGATGAGTTGCAATACGTGGGCGTTCTGTGTGTCGAGTTCTTCCTGCTGCAACAGGACACGCCTGAGTCGCAGGCCCTGGGCGGCTTGATCGTCAACGAGATGGCGCCGCGGCCGCACAACAGCGGTCACTACACACTCGACGCCTGCGACCTTTCGCAATTCGAGCTGCAGGTGCGCACGCTGGCGGGGCTGCCTCTGGTCCAGCCACGCCAGCACAGTCCGGCCGTCATGCTCAATTTGCTGAGCGATTTGTGGCTGACGAGATCGGAATCCGAGCCCAATTATTCTCCGCCCTGGGATCAGGTGCTGGCGCTGCCGGGTGCGCATTTGCACTTGTACGGCAAGCTCAAGGCCGGCAAGGGCCGCAAGATGGGACATCTGACCTTCACCGGGGCCAGTGTGGGTGAGGTTCGCGCCACGGCGCTGGCGGCCGCCAGAATTCTGGGCATTGAAGTGTTTTGAGTGCCGGCTCGAACATGATTCTGGATGGCTTTGCCGCTGAATCCATCGCTGCCGGGGCTCAAGTGATCGCCAATGGCGGGCTGGTGGGCTTGCCGACCGAGACTGTGTATGGTCTCGCCGCTGACGCCGATAACGATGCTGCGGTGGCGCAAATTTTCGTCGCCAAAGGGCGACCCGCCGACCATCCGCTGATCGTGCATGTGCTGGATGCTGGCGGCGTCGCGCACTTCGCCGCCGAGGTGCCAGAGTTTGCGAAGCGGCTCATCCAGGCCTTCTGGCCCGGGCCATTGACGCTGATCTTGCCGCGCCGACCGGGTGTGGCTGCGCTTGCCGCCGGCGGACAAAACTCGATTGGCCTGCGCTGCCCCTCGCACCCGGTGGCGCAAGCGCTGCTCAAAGCCTGCCTGACACCGGCCGAGCCTGCACAAAAACCGGTCTGGGGCATCGCCGCGCCCAGCGCCAATCAGTTTGGCCGCGTCAGCCCGACCACGGCGAAGCACGTGCAAGGTGAATTTGGCAATGATTTGCTGATTCTCGATGGCGGCCCGTGCAGCGTGGGGATCGAGTCCACCATCATCGACTGCACCCGTGGCGTGCCGGTGTTGCTGCGCCCCGGTGCCATCACCAGTACGGAGGTGGAGCTCGCCTGCGGCTTGAAAGTGCTATCAAAAGAAGAGCTGGTTACGCTTGCTGTACCTGCTCCAAGGGCCTCCGGGACACTTGAATCACACTACGCGCCGAACGCCCGGGTGCGCCTGATGGAAGCGCCGGCCCTGCAAAAGGCGCTTGACCTTCTGGGGTCCGATGTGGACGCCTCGCCTTCGGGGGACAGTCCGCTGATCGCCACCTATTCGCGCGTGATTCTGAAAACCGGCTCCAAAAAAGTACTGCGCCGACGTATGCCAGATGACGCTGTCGCCACGGCGCAGCAACTGTTTGCGGTGCTGCGTGAATTTGACGCGCAGGGCGTCAAGCTGATCTGGATCGAGGCGCCACCCGACACCGCCGAATGGGCTGGTGTGCGGGACCGCCTGCAACGCGCCGCAGCGACCTGAGCCGCGGCAATTCTGTTTCAGTCTGTCATCCCGGTCTGGGCGCTTTCCCTGTGACACGAGGCGCAGTCGGTCAGGGATTTGATTTGTCCTTTTTTCCAGAGACGGATGGCGCCTCGATGCCGGTCCAGGAACCGGTCGCTGCTGGTAATGCGTGGCAGCGCTTCGCGGCGGTCAAAAATCCGGCTGCTGGCGCCACTGTTTTTCAGATAGTCCGAGATCTCCTGCTGCGCCTGGGCGTCCAGGCTGGCATCGGTACCAAAATGCTGGCCCAGGCGCGACATGATTTCCAGCCACTCATTGGCCGACAGCATGGACGGCGCAAATGCGACGTGGCAGGAACCGCATTCGGTGCGCCACCTGGCGTTATCCTGAGCTGAGTTCCAGGCGCCTTCCCGCGCGCTGGCCAACGCCGGTAGCAGCGCAGCGAACAGCAGAAAAAGTTGCCTGGACAATGACCAGTAGCTCATCAGAAGACACCCCGCGGGGCCTCGTCGCTATTTCTGCGGTGGCGCGAACGCAGCCATATAGTCAGCAACCGCCTCCAGCTCGCCCGAGGTGTAAGCCTTGATCACGTTGACCATGTCGGGATTCGAATTGCGCCGGTCACTGTCGCGGATGAAGGTCACTTCCCGCAGCAAATAGCGGTAATGCTGGGCCGCCACCATCGGGAAGAATTTCACCGCGCTGCCTTCGCCCTTGACGCCATGGCAGCCGGCGCAGTCTTTTTCGTAGAGTTGCTTGCCTTTGGTCAGGCCGGTGCCCGGTCCCTTGCCGTTCTGGTCGGAGATTGGCAGCCCTTTCAGGTAAACCGCGATATCGGCAACCTCGAACGCGTTCAGAACGTGATCGCTGATAAAGGGCTCCATCTTTGGATTGCTGCGGCGTCCTGAGCGAATGTCAACCATCTGCTTCATCAGCACAGTGGCATGCTGGCCGCTGAGCCGCGGGTAGGCTCCGCTGACGCGGCCCGAAGCATCGGCGCGGTGGCAACCCTGGCATTGCTCAAAGGCAGCGGCGCCGCGCGCCGGGTCACCCCTGGCTTCCAGCGCTGTCTTCAGCTCGCCCTTGATCTCATTCCAGACCGGCGCCTGTGCGGCGGCCATGCCAGACCAGAGCGATCCGGTCACCAACACGATTAGTAGTTTTTTCATGAGCTTCATTCCTGTCCTTGCTGGAGGCTATTTGGTATTGAGGTCAGCCAGATAGGCGGCGACGGAATTGATCTCTTCATCGGTCAGGCGCTTGGCAAGCACACGCATGAAGCGACTGACGTCGTTGGAACGGTCCCCGCTGGCAAAGTTCTTCAGCTGCTGTGTGACGTACACCGTGTGCTGCCCGCCAATGCGCGGGTAGATCAGATGTCCCGCACCCTGCGGCTGGTGACAACCGACGCAGGCCGGAACACCGGATTCTTCGTTGCCATCGAAGAAAATCAGTTTGCCAACGTCGGCCAGCTTCTTGTCAGCGGCTTCGCCGGGTTTGAGTTTCTGGCCGCTGTAATAAGTTGCCAGAGACAGGAAGTCTTCCGGTTTCAAAGCAGCGACCACCGGTGCCATGATGTCGCTCTTGCGCCGCCCGGATTGAAAGTCACGCAATTGCTTGACGATGTAGCCTTCTTGCAGGCCGGCGATCTTTGGGAACATCGGTACCACGCTGTTGCCGTCTTCGCCATGGCAGGCGACGCAGACGGTGGCGGCAATGGTCTTGGCATCCTGCGCGACGCTCACGTTCGAAAATGCCCAGCCCAGCGCCAGAACGGCGGCGATGCCAAAAGCGCGATGCCCGGATTTGGACTTTTTTTGCTTGTCTCGATGAATCATTGATCAACTCCTTGGGCAGGGTAGGGGGCGCTCACAGCTTGTACTGAATGAACACGCCAACGACATTGGCGTGGTAGTTCTGCGCACCGGCGTCGAGCAATAAAGTGCCGCTGTCGTAAGCGCCGACGGCACCGGTAATCACGCCGTCGTAATGCCAGTCCTTGACCTGTCCGACCTCGACCCGGTCGAACAGGCGTAGCGACAGCTTCTTGTTGATCGGAATCAGAAGATTGAAGTTCAGGGTCTGCTGGACGAAGGTCATGTTGGGCAGCGCACTGCCGGCAATCAGGGCCGCGGCGGCCTGGTTCGCGGCGACGCCACTGATCGCCGTGCTGCCATAGGCGTAGCTGATCGCGGTCGAACTGTTGGCATAGCTGTAGTCGACGCCGAACTGCATGTTGCCGATCGCGCT
The DNA here is from genome assembly GCA_963810395.1 of uncultured beta proteobacterium. Classification (GTDB taxonomy): domain Bacteria; phylum Pseudomonadota; class Gammaproteobacteria; order Burkholderiales; family Burkholderiaceae_C; genus Rhodoferax. The sequence continues at coordinate 1,644,111 of CAWENC010000001.1, forward strand.
CTGGAACCCGATGCCGAGCGCATTGTTGCGGTCATTGGTGTCCATCGACCAGGCATCCGAGGCCGGACGCGAGCCGCCGATGCCATTGATGCCGTCAGAACAGGCCGAGTATCCGTACAAGGCGAGATTGGCCGCGGTGCAGGTGTTATTCACCGGAACCAGCGCGGCACCGGAATTCAGGTTCATCGACTTCTGGCCCTGCTGGTAGGAGTAGAAGGCGTACAGAGTTTTCCCGGAGGACGGCTGGTAGTTGAGTTCCAGGCTCAGCGAGTCCTGCTTGTCCTTCTCCAGGCCGTAGAAGGAATCGGGATAGTTGACATTCTTCTTCTGCAAGGTCAGCCCCAGATCCAGATCCTCGCGGGCCTGGTAGTTCAGGCGCACATTGAAGGTCTTCTGGTCGCGGTCGGCCTGGTCGTATTTGCGGAAGTAATAGGAATAGCGGTTGAATAGATTGGCGTTATTGGCCACGGTGCCGCCGGCAGGACTGAAGGCGGTATAACCGAGCGTGCCAGCCAGGCGGATCTGGGTTGCCGGGTCCAGGCCAGGCAGCCCCGTGCCCAGGTCTTCAAAGGTGCGGTAGATGTAGTCGCTGCCACGCTTGCGATCGGTCTCCAGCGAGGTCCGCAGCGTCGCGTCGCCCAAGCCGCGATTGACATAGCCAAGCTTGAGCTTGTCCTCCCAGGTCTTCTCGCGTTCCCGGTAGTTGCGCTTGAATTCCTCCCGCTCCAGGGACGCATCGACGCTGCTGGTGTGGCTCAGGTCGTAACCGGCGGACCAGCCATAGTCGATGCGCCGGGTCGACCTGGCCTGGCCAAATACCGGTGTGTTGGCGCCGTTGGCCACGACACCGGCGAGGCCGAAGGTGCAGCCGGCGATGGTCGGATAACCCGCGGGCACGTAGCAGCTGCCGGGGGTGCCGGGCGTCGCGCCCGGATTGAGCCCGACCACCACGTCCATGTTGGCGTTGTTGCCGTCCGCGAAGCCGCGACCGAATTGGCCGGTGAGCGGGTTGTAGGCGGTGTAGCCGCCCTTGTTGGCCGTATCCAGGACACGCAACGAGCCCTTCATGCTGAGCGCATCGCTTGGCTTCACGGACAAACCGAGATCCAGCAACGCGGTGTCGATGCGCTGACTGGCGGTCTGCTGGCTCAAGGCCGCGGTACTGTTCCAGTTGGACACCAGTGAGGTGCCGGCAGCGTAGCCGACGTTGGTGCTGGTGCCACCAAAGGTGGTGATGCCGGCCGCTGCCAGTTGCGCGTTCTGCGCGGCCGAGATCGGTGCCAGCAGGTCGGCATTTTGCCGGCTGGTGCCCCAGGACAGCGCGGCGTTGAAGCGGCCATTCAAGAAGTTGGGCAGCGAGCGCGCAAATTCGCCCTTCAGGTTGAACGCATTGTTGTCGGGATACAGATCGTAGGTGGCGGTCTGCATGGCGCCGAAGGGCAGCGCAGAATTCAGCAGGGGGTACTGCACGTTGAGCGTGCTGATGCGGTTGCGGAACAGCGACACGGAGGCGCGCACATTGGCCTGGGTCAGCGCATCGGCATACTGCAGACCCGCCAGCATTTCGTGGGTGGTGTAGTCGATCGGTTCGGCGATTTCGGTCGAGATATTGCCCTCGTTCATGGCCAGTGGGCGGGCGCCGGTGCGATGCTCCAGGCTGTAGCTGGCATAGGCCTTCAGGTTGTCCGTCAGTGTCTTGTCCAGGCGGGCGCCGCCTTTTTTGCGCACCAGGCCCAACTCGCTCTCGGGTGTCGCTGCCAGCTTGTCGCTGATCGCCTTGGCGAGGTTGGATTGGGGCGAGCCGGCCGTGATGGCGCCGGTCTGGGCGTTCGGGGTGCCGGTGGTGCCGTTGATGGCCAGCATCGCCGTGGCGTTGGAGTAGGTCTTGCCAGCGTAGCTCCAGCAGGGTGCGGCGGCGCTGCAGGCACCCGTACCGACGGTCGGAGTGCCGGTCTTGACCATGGTTGGCATCGCAAGCCCGGTCGTCAATTCGCCCGTGCCCTCGCCGCTGTAGAGCGACTTCCAGGTGTCGCTGAAAACATGGCTGGTCTCGTTGTAGAACAGCCTCATCTTCCAGTCGTTGTAGTGACCGTACTGAAAGCCGTAGAACTGGTCACGCTGCCCGGTGCCGCCGCCGAAGGCCTGGATGTAGGCGGCGGAATCATTCTTGTCGGCCTCCACCTCGAAGTAGTCGAGGTAGGCGCCATTCTTCAGGTCCTTGTACTTTCGGAACAGCGCATTTTTGCTGCCGGCGTCGCCGCCGAGCACGCCGATATCGACACCGCCGCTGTATTCCCAGCCGCCATCGGTCTTGCTGGTTCCGTTGGCCGCGCGATCGTATGGCAGGCCGTAAAGCTGGCCGGTGGGCGTGTGTCGCACGGTATCGAAACCGTCGTCGGCCATGGGCCGCGGCACGGCCGAGCGGCCGGGCGGGTTGAGGGCGTTGCCGTTGGCCATGTCGACCCCGACGGCAGAGTCGGCCAGGGCAGAACCGGCGCCCCATTGGGCGAAAGCGACGCCGACGCTGGCGGCGAGCATCTTCATGCGGGGACGGGCGATCATTGGATAACTCCCGGATTGATTGAGCTGTGTCATGTGCGATTCCTGTGTCGGGTCAGCGCTGGAAACGGGCGCCGGAAGGACTGTTGCTGCCGTGGATCGTCGAGTGGCAGTTCTGGCAGGAACGGCCCGTCATGCGCTTGCTGGCGAGAGCCGCTGTTGCACTGGCGGCTGTGTTCGACTGAATGCCAGCGTTGCTCTGACCGAACGAGGTCGGATTCCCATTCACAACGCCACCGAGCGTGTTGTTGCCAAATACCGCGTGGCCCATGGTGCCGGTGGTGCTATGGCAACCGGCGCACAGGGCCGGGCGCGTCTGGACCAGCAGTTTGTCGGCATTCGAGCCGTGCGGGCTGTGGCAGTTCATGCAGTTCTCGCGCACCGGCGCGTGTTCCCAGAGGAAGGGGCCGCGTTTTTCGGCATGGCAGCTGTAGCACAAGTCGTTGACGCTGTCGGCCTTGAGCAGCTTCTTGCCGCTGCTACCGTGCGGGTTGTGGCAGTCCACACAGGTCATCTTGCCCTCGGGAACGGGCATGTGCGAGCGTTTGCGGAATTCGGCGCGTTGTTGCTGATGACAGCTCTGGCAGGTATCCGTGATGCTGGCCTTCTTCATCAGCCCGTTGGCCGAAAATCGCGCCATCGGGTTGTGGCAGTCGGAGCAGGCCATGGTGTTGCTGGCATGGATCGAGCCAGGCCAGTGCAGGCGTTGTCCGCCGGAGTGGCAGTTCAGGCACTGGGCGTTCTGCCTCGCGACCGGCGTGCCCCACTCTTTGGAGAAGCCGATGATTCTGCTTCGGTCCTTGGTGTCCGCGACGTGCAGGGAACCATTGCCGTGGCAGGCCTCGCAGACCGACTTTTCGGTGTCGTTGCGCGGGTTTTCCCGGAACACCTTGGCGTGCTGGGTGTGACCGAACAGCGTCTTTTCGGTGTCATGACACTCGCCACAGCGCTTTTCCCCGACGATTCTGGCATTCACCATCGGATCGGTGTCCGCCAGCGCCTGGCGAGCGGGCAACAGACCAAGCAGCAATGCAGCCGTGGCGATAGTGAATAATCGCTGGCGCGAGGCTGAATAATTTTTTACCATGCGTGAAACTCCTCTTGCTTGGGCACCGGGCGGCTTTCGGCCTACACTCGGAACCCGGTTACATCAAGCGCATTTGTTGCTACATTTGCAAGCAAGAGTAACGAGCCGGAGGGACAATCGGCTTAAGGTATTTTTAGCAAACTTAAGGCGGACTAAGTTTCAGCGGATACTCAGGTTTTCCGTCGGTGCTAACCCTTAGAGTTGTATTAAGTTTCAGGGTAAGTACCATGTTGGAAGTTGTAACAACTGCCAGATTCGAAGTGAATAAAGAACCATGCGACTCCTGATTGTTGAGGATGACGCCTTGCTCGGAGCCGGTTTGCGCGCGGCGCTCAGTAAATGGGGTTTCACCGTGACCTGGGTCAGACTTGGCGCGGCGGCACTGAATGTGCTGGAAATCGAGGACTTCGTTGCCGTCGTGCTCGATGTCGGCCTGCCCGACATCAGCGGCCTGGAAGTGCTGCGCAAACTGCGCGCTGCCGGCAAGAAGCTGCCCGTCATGATTCTCACCGCGCGCGACACGACCCGCGACAAGGTCGTCTGTCTCGACCATGGTGCCGACGACTATCTGGTGAAGACCACCGACATGGAGGAATTGGTGGCGCGCTTGCGTGCCCTGATTCGCCGCTCGGGTCGCGGTGGTGGCTTGCTTGTCGTCGGTGGCTTGACGCTGAATCTGGATGACCGATCGGTCACCATGAATGGCGAAGAGGTCAATGTCTCCAAACGAGAATTCGATGTGTTGCGCGCACTGATGGAAGGTGCCGGACGCGTCCTGACCCGTGCCCAGCTGGAGCAGGCACTGTATGGCTGGAACCGCAACGTCGACAGCAATGCCGTCGAGGTGCACATCCACAACCTTCGTCACAAGATCGGCGCCACGACGCTGAAGACGGTGCGCGGCGTTGGTTACACCATCGCCAAAAAAGAGACGTGATCGCGCATCAACGTCATTCCCTGAGCCGGCGTTTGCTGGTCGGTTTGGTCGTCGTCAGCTTTGCCTATTGGGCCGTGGTCGCGGGCCTGACGATACGCGACAGCATCGACGAAGTGTATGAGCTGTTCGACGTTCATCTGGCCCAGACCGCGCTGGCTTTGCTGCGCGTGACCGACCCGGACGAGGGCGATCCGGTGACCCTTCCGGAGCGCGCCCAAGCGCCTGCGCTCAGTGAGATTTTCACCCAATGGCCGGACTTGTCTCAGCGCCTTGCCAAGGCGCGAACCGCGGCGCCGAACAAACGCGGACCGAGCGCTCCCGCCCTGCCGGTGGTGGTTGCCGGAACGATCCGTTCGATGCAAGCCGAATACGAGCAAAGTCTTCGCTACCAGGTTTGGAGCGGTGCGGGCATCCTTTTGCTGCGATCCACAAACGCGCCCACCGGTCCGATGGCGGAGATCGACGGCTATTCCGAGACCATTGATCCGGAAGGCAACGCATGGCGCCACTTCAGCGTCCTGGACATGCATCGCCACTTTCGTGTCATCGTGTCGGAAGCACACAACCTGCGCACTCACCTGGTTCGACGCATTGCCTTGCACGTGGTCAGCCCGCTGGCGCTCGGCTTGCCGGTATTGATCATCCTGCTCTGGTTTTCCATCAATAGGGGCCTCAACCCGCTGGGGGTCCTGACGCGTGAGATTCAGACCAGAAAGCCCGACAACCTGGTGCCACTGGATCCGGGCAGCGCTCCCGGGGAAGTGCGTCCCATGGTGCTGGCCCTGAACGGCTTGCTGCAACGGGTGAGTGATTCGCTGGAGGGTGAGCGACGCTTCACGTCCAACGCGGCGCATGAACTGCGCACCCCGCTGGCGGCGATTCAGGCCCAGTTGCATGTGGCCAATCAGGCCGACAGCGACGCCGAGCGCCAGCATGCCATGAAACAGCTGCAGCGCGGTGTGGAGCGAGGCATCCGCCTGGTGGGCCAGATGTTGACCCTGGCGCGTCTCGATCCGGACCAGCCATTGCCGGATGCGCGGCCGGTCAATCTGGGCGAAATCGCCGAAGCGGTGTGTGCCGAGCTGGCGCCCCTGGCCCTGCAACGCGAACAGACACTGGAACTGGTGGTCGAGCCCGGCCTGCCACAGCTGTCAGGGAATGCGGACATGCTGTCGATGCTGATTTCGAATCTGGTGGACAACGCGATCCGCTATACGCCGCGTGGCGGCCACATCGACGTGGCGCTGAGTCACTACCTGTTCGGTCTGATGATCGAAGTCAGCGACGATGGTCCGGGCATTCCCGCGGCACAACGTGAACGGGTGTTCGAACGTTTCTACCGGATTGCCGGCCAGGATCAACCGGGAACCGGTCTTGGACTGGCAATTTGTCGGCGCATTGCGGAACTGCACAATGCCAGGCTGACGCTGACCGAAGGGCCGCAACACCGCGGCGTCACGGCCAGCATCTTCTTTTCCGGATAAGAAAACAAAAACCCCGCCGCAGCGGGGTCGGCGGGAAGGGCTGCGGCTAGAAACTGTAGCCCACCGCGACCGTGAACACAGAGGGCCTGAACGTGATGTCGGCGCTGCGCACGATGCCGTAGGTGTTGGTGGTCAGCTTGGTCTTGACTTGCGCGGTTGACCAGGCACCGGTGACTGACCACGGGCCGCCCAACTTGGCCGTGGCACCCAATTGAAACGCCAGGCCAACCGAGTCTTTCAGCTTGAGCGTCGTGAGCCCACCGTTGATGGCGTCATTGACTGCCGTGGATTCTGTCTTGTCAAAGCTGGTGTAGTTCAGGCCAAAACCGGCAAACGGGCGGATCTGGCTGTTCCTGTCGCCGAACCGGTAGTTGGCAAACAGCGTTGGCGCCACCTGACGAACTTTGGCGCCTATCGCACCGTCCAGGGCGGCGACGCTGCCTGGAAGCGCCGCCGGATTGAGAACCACCACCGCCACATCATGCGTGGGCGGCACACCGAGGGCCAACTCTGCTTCCCAGTGCTCGTCGATTTCCCTGGCGGCACTGAAAAAGAGCGTGGACTGGCTTTTGACTTTCAAACTCAGGGCATCCGCCGGCGTAAACGGGCCCGACATGGCCGAGGCCGAAGAGTTGGGTTCGATGTTGGCAAAGCCCAGTTTGAGGGTGGTCGATTGGGCCAGGGCTGCGCCGGACAAGCTAACAGTCAATGCGATGACGGCGGCTGGGAGAAGTGTATGTTTCATGGGGTTTGCTCCGTCAGGTTAGAACTGCGAGAAGAAGCCACGCGCTGCCGCGGTGCAAAAGGGCGGCACCAGCGTGCCGTGATAGGCCATGGTCACTTCCGCCGCCGGATTCTTTCCGGCGGCCACAGCGGCGTTGATGGTCGCAGTCTTGCTGTGGGCAAACCCCACTTTGGCGGCGGCAAATGGATCCGTGGCGCCGGTGGGGGCCGAGTCGACGTCCAGCACCGTGACCAGATGCGCCGCAACCTGGGGCGCCCACAAGGCGCCCATCAACGCGGTGTTCAGGCTGTAAAAGACCGTCGGGTCGCCGTTGCCGGCGCACAGCAGCACCGGTGCCTGCGGTGACCAGCCACGCAAGTCGTTCAATTTTGCCGCCATGCGCAGCGGGTTTTGCGGGTTGGCGGCCGGTGCTCCGTTGGTGAACGCTGGCACCACACCATCGGGATGAGCCATGGCATCCATGAGGTAACTCAAACGGGTGCTGTTGTTGATCAGGTTGCCGCTGCCGAAGCCCGTGGCAAACAAGGCATCGGTGGCGCCGGTGCCGGTCGGTGGGGTGATGCTTGCGAACGCCGGGGCCGGTGGTGTGCTGCTGAAGAGCGCTGTCATGGGCAGCTTGCCGCTGGTAATGACGGTCGTGAAGTCGTAATTGCCGGGCAGCAGGGATTCGATGCCGGTGGCGTAAGCGGCTTCATAGATGTCGGAGGGGCTGGAATACAGATTGCCGTAGGCTTTCTGGTAGCTGGTGAAAATCATCGGCGTGAAGATAGTGCCGCCGGCATTCACATTGCCATAAAACGTTGCATCCGACTGGGCCGCCAGGCCATAGGGACCGGACATCGGGGCCGACGCGGTCACGGGCATGCCAGCCGCCTGCATGGCTCGGTGTGTGGCCATGGCGACGTGTCCGCCTTGGGAGTAACCGGTGATGAACAGCTTGGCGCTGGCGGTGGTGGGCGACATCAGCCTGGGCAGCGCGGTCTTGGCAGCGGCCAGGATGTCAATCATCTCTTTGGATTGCTGGTCGGCATTCAGATACGGGTGGTAGCTCAGGCTTGAGCTGTCGTAGCCCGCGTAATTGGGTGCCACCACAATGTAGCCCTGGGCCGCGAACATGGCGGCCAGCAGCACCGCTTGTGAATACGCCTGGTTGGTTTGATCGGTGAAATCGGCCAGGTTGTAACTCTTGGTGATGTTGGTGCCGTGGGCAAACAACAAAATCGGACGTGCGCCAGTGCACTTGGCGTCGCTGCCGGTGGGCACCATCAAGGCGCCTGAGGCGTCGGTGGCCTCTCCCTGGCCGCCCACGGTGCCGTACTTGAGGTATTGCACGTCGACGCCGCAAGTCGGCGTGCCGGCGAGTTGCAGCAGGCCTTGCCCGCTGGCGCTGGCCTGCAAGGAGGCGGTGAAATCGGCCGCCGTCAGCGAAGTGATGCGCGGTGGCGGACTCTGCATAAGGGCGCCGCGCGCCGGACTGGCGTTCTGTTCCCCCAGGGGGCCACCACCACCACCGCAGGCTGCGACCACAATCGTTGCGCCCAGCGCGGCCCATGAAGCCTTGAAATAAGTCATTCTTTTTCTCCAGAATTGTTGATGTCAAAAGGGGGAGTGAGAAGAAATTAGAACGGTCGTGCTATTTTCAACTTCTATGATATAGCTCAAACAAAGTGCAGATAACTGGTGTAAACCCTCGAAGTTCTTAGGCGGCAGCGCCTCTGGTTCTGGTAGCAAGTTTTGATTCTCGCAAAGGACAGGTCTGCGTAAGCCATCCTTCAGTGAGGTATGCTGTTGTCGGTAAGAAGGGAGTACTTTATGAACAAAGTTCGCGCAGCAGTCGCTCTGCTTTCCGGTCTGGCTCTCTACAACGCATTCGTGTATTTCGGCGGCTTCCTCGCAGCCATCGCAGTTCCGAAGGCATACTTCGAATTGTTCGGAAGGCAGCACGTGCTCGCGCTCTTTGTGCTCGATGTCTTTACGTTTGCGCTGCCATGCTTTGCACTTTCAGCAGCATGGTCGTGGATAACACTTCGCACGTTGGCTCCGGCCCGAAGCGCCGCGAAATGGTGCCTCGGCGGCATCGTGTTGGGATGGCTTTATTGGGAAATGCAGTTCATTCTCATGATGCTACCCCTTCCAGATCGGCTGCCTTTGTCGTCTCTAATTCTGGCGTCACTGATTTCCCCGGTTTGGGCGGTTCTGCACACTCTGGCTGTGCCCCTTGGGTTGGCTCTTGCGGTCTGGTGGATTGCGAGGGGCGAGCTTGGGGCATTTGCCAAAGCAAAGCCGGTCAGCCGGTGACGCAAACCCCTATCAGGCTAAAGCTGCTTTTGTCACTGTTGGCCTATGCAAAATATTGCGTTCGCCACCTGAAAACCCCCTGGATCATTGAAAGCGCAGCTTCATCACCAGAATGGCTGCCGCCAAAGCCAGCGTGAAGCTGTTGGCAATCACGATCGGCCAGGCGCCCAACAGCAAACCGTAGACCAGCCAGCAGGCGACCCCGGCGGTGAACACGCTGTACATGCCCAGCGAGATGCCGCGCACGTCGCGGGTTTGAAACGTGTGCCAGGCTTGTGGCACGAAGCTGGCGGTGGTCAGGACGGCGGCGCAGTAGCCGATGATTTCAGAAAGGGGCATGGCGGTGGCGGATTTCTATCCGGCGCAGGAGGGAGTTCAATTGTCCTTTACCGCCCAGTCCAGCAGCGCCTCGAAAGCGGGCCGGGCGGCGTTGGCGTTCGGGTGGTTGGCGATGGCGACCAGCACATAGCGCTTGCCGCTGACCGCATGCACATAACCGGCCACGGCGGCAACGTCGCGCAGGCTGCCGGTTTTCAGATGCGCGCGGCCCTGGGCTTTGACGCGGCTGCGTTTGAGCGTGCCGTCGATGCCGGCAATGGGTAGCGAGGACATCAACTCCGGCATCAGCGGCGAGCGGTAGGCGGTTTGCAGCAGGCGCGCCAATGCCTGGGCGCTGATGCGGTCGTTGCGCGACAGGCCCGAGCCGTTGTCCAGCACCGGTGCGTCGTCCGGGTCGATGCGGTCTTTCCACCAGCGGCGCACGACCTCGCGCGAGGCTTCGCGGCTTGCCGCACGTGGGGCCCGCGGTGCTAGCGCTTGCGCAGCAACGATGTTGGCCTGGTTGCCGTTCTGCCCCCAATCGGGCAGGCTGAGCGTCAGGAACAGCTGTTGCGCCATCACGTTGTTGCTGAACTTGTTGATGTCGCGGATGACTTCGGCCAGAGGCGGCGAGATCAGTTCGAACACCGGGCTCAAGGCGGCCCCGGCCAGTGCCGGCACCCGACCTTCATGCACCGTGCCGACGAGCTTGCCGCCGATCTCGCGCCACAGGCCTTCCACGGCGCGCACGCTGTAGCTTTTGGGCTCAACATAGGCCACCGACCAGACCTTTTCCAGACAGCTGGCCGGGTAGCTGCCGGCAAAGCGGATGCGCGTCGCGTCAGAAAAATCGGCCTGAAGCGCGGCACGGTAGTCGCCACACTCCCCGTTGGTTGAGCTTTTCCCATTCGAAAGAGGCACGCTGGCCTGCATTTGCACGCCGGCCAGCGGTGGCTCGAACTGCACCGAAGCCGTGTTCGCGCCGCGGTCCGGCACGAAGGTCATGACGATGGATTTGAAGTTGAGCAGCAGAGCGTCGGGCGCGGCGTTATAGGGTCGCAGCGGCTCGCCGTCAAAGCTGGCCGGGTCCGCGTCCAGCGCCTCGAAAGCGCCGCGGTCCAGCACGATGTCGCCGGCAATTTGCCGGATGCCCAGACCCTGTACCCGGCGCAGCAGCAGCCACAGGCGCTCGGCCACCAGTTTGGGGTCGCCCTGGCCCTGGATGTACAAATTGCCGTAAAGGGTGCCTTCGCGCACCGCGCCTTCCAGGTACACCGGCGTGCGCCAGGTGTAGGCCGGACCGAGCAGATCCAGCGCCGCATAAGTGGTCACCAGTTTCATGACGGATGCCGGATTGACCGGCACGCCGGCGCGGTGACTCAGTCGCGCCGGCGCTTTGCCCGTGGCATCCACCACCAGCAGGCTGACCGCATCCGGCGACACCTTGGCGCGCGCCAGGGCGGCGGCCACTTCAGGGGGTAATGGTTGGGCCAGCGCCAGGCCACACAGCAGGCTGGCCACAACGCCCGTCAGGCAATGGGGTAAAGACATGCCCTGATTATCCGGCGGTCTATGGCCGCCACGGATAATCGGGCCATGCACTCTTCCTCAGGCCATTCTTCAGGCGGCTTTTCGCCCCGCACGGTGGGGCTTGCCGCCGCCGTCATCACGGTGCTGGTATGGACCTCCTTCATCATTGTCGCCCGCGCCTCAGCCGACCCGGCGCGCGGTGGTACGCTGACGCCCTTTGACATTGCGTTTTGCCGCATCGTCGGCGCCAGTCTGCTGCTGCTGCCCTGGGGTGCCCTGCTGGTTTATCGGGACTGCGCGCGGGGCGTGGGGCAGGCGTCGCTGTTCGGGCTGTCGCCGCTGTCCTTGCGCGTCACCGCCACGGTCGGCCTGTTCGGTGGCTTGCTATATGCGATGCTGGCCTATAGCGGCTTTGTGTTTGCCCCGGCGGCGCACGCCTCGGTGTTGATGCCGGGCAGTCTGCCGCTGTGGACCGCCGTGCTGGCGGCACTGGTACTGCATGACCGCATCACGCCGTTTCGCGCCCTGGGTCTGGGTTTGATCGTGCTGGGCGACCTGATGGTCGGCGGCGCCAGCTTGTTGCACGCGTTTGACGGCGGCGAGGTCTGGAAGGGCGATCTGCTGTTCATGAGCACCGCCATGTGCTGGGCCAGCTACAGCGTGCTGGCGCGCCGCCATGCGCTGGATGCGGTGCGTGCCACCATCGCCGTCACGGCCTTCGCCTTTGTCTGCTTCGTGCCGGCGTACATGGTGCTGCTGCTCGCGCACGCGGTGCCGGGTCACCTGTTCACGGCGCCGCTGGGCGAGCTCTTGTTCCAGACGCTGTTTCAGGGCTGGGGTTCGGTGGTCATCTCCGGCATCACTTTCACCAAGATGATCCAGTACTTTGGCCCGGTGCGCTCGACCATGATCACGGCGCTGGTGCCGGGCCTGTCGGCCTTGGGCGCGGTGCTGTTCTTGGGCGAGCCGCTGTTCTGGAATCTGGGGGCGGGGCTGGTGCTGGTGACTGTCGGGATTCTGTTCGGGGTCCGGGCGGTGGCGCAGAATACTATCAAAACAGTAGCTGTCCGCGCAAGTGCGACGGCGGCTGGAGGCTGATTTTATGAAAATAACTGAGTCAATGTGGGTTCCCGAAGGCGATCGTGCGGGCGGACCGGTGGTGCCATGAACCTGCTCGCCTTTGACACCAGTACCGAGATGATGTCGGTCGCCGTGCAACGCACCGTGGACGGGCTGCGTCAGGTCTGGCTGCACACTGCCCCTGGCGGCGCGCAGACCTCGGCCAATCTGATTCCCGCCATCCAGCACTTGATGTTGCAGGCCGAGCTGAAGTTTGACGGTCTGGATGCGATTGTGTTTGGCAGCGGCCCCGGTTCCTTTACCGGCTTGCGCACCGCCTGCTCGGTGGCTCAGGGCCTGGCTTTTGCTGCGAACCTGAAAGTGCTGCCGGTCAACACCTTGCTGGCCGTGGCCGAGGAAGCGCGCTTTGAGCACGGCGCCGCGTTGCAGCGTTACCAGGTGCTGGCGCTGCTGGACGCCCGGATGGACGAAATGTATGCTGGTCAATATGTATTCAGTAGCGGCCAGTGGACGCAACTCGATGCCTGCAGGCTGATGCAGCCGGAAGACCTGGCGTGCGATGCGGGGTGGACACTGGCCGGCAATGTGTTTGCCGCCTATGGCGCGCGTTTGCCAGCAGCCTTATTGCTGCGCGCCGACGCCTTGCCCACCGCCAGCGCCATGCTGCGCCTCGCGCCGGCCTTGCTGGCCGCAGGTCAGGCGGTGCGGGCCGAGCAGGCGCTGCCACTCTACATTCGCGATAAAGTCGCCAAGACCACGTTGGAGCGTGCCGCAGAAAAAGCGGCCTTGTGAAGCCGGTACGCGCCTGCCAATGCTTGCCCCTGATTGACTGACCCCATGAGCGCCGTCCTCAAGCCGATCGAAGCCCGCTTTGAAGCCCTCACGCCAGAACTCGTGGACCGGGTGCTGCGCCTGGAGCAAGAGGTCTATGCGCACCCCTGGTCGCGCAGCAATTTCGAGGATTCGCTGAAGTCGGGCTATCAGGCGCAGTTGCTGATGGCCGACGATACCTTGCTGGGCTATTTTGTCGCCATGAAGGGCGTGGAAGAGGTGCATTTGCTCAACATCACGGTCGCCCCGGAGCATCAACGCCAGGGCTGGGCGCGGGTGATGCTGGATGCGCTGGCGCTGTGGGCCAGAGGCCGCCACGCGGAGTGGCTCTGGCTGGAGGTGCGCATCGGCAATTTGCGCGCCATCGAGGTCTATGAGGCCCACGGTTTCCGTCGCGTCGGCCAGCGCAAAAACTACTATCCCGCTGTCGCCGGGCAGCGCGAAGACGCACTGGTGATGAGTCTGCGTCTGTGAAAATACGCCCATGAGCCTCGATCTAGACACCCGCCAGCGCGCCATGTTGCAGGAACTCGGGGTGCGCGTCTGGTGGCCTGAGAATGCTGCAGAAAATATAGCTGTTCAGGCTGTGCCCACGGTCGTAAAGGCAGTAAATGTCCTCAAGACGCCAGCGCCTGCGGTGGCTGCCGTCGCGGCGCCCGGCGGGCCGGCCGGGCTGGCCGGCGATGTCGCTGCCATGGACTGGACTTTGCTGGCGCAAACCATCGCGGCTTGTCAGGCCTGTCCGCTGGGCAGAGGTCGCCGGGCACCGGTGTTTGCCGGCGCCGATGCGCCCGGCCGGGCTGACTGGCTGGTGCTGGGCGAGCCCCCGGATGAAGCCGAAGAACGCGCCGGCCGACCGTTTGCCGCGCAGGCCGGGCAGTTGCTCGACAACATGCTCAAGGCGGTGGGCGTGAGTCGCCGCCGCGCAGACAGCAACGGCTCCGAAGTGACCCCGCCCGAGAGAACGGCTTACGTCACCAACGTCGTCAAGTGTCGCCCGGCCGTGACGCGCAACCCGACCCAGCAGGAGCTCGCCACCTGCGAAAACTTTCTGCGCCGCGAAGTGGCCTTGGTGCAGCCCAAAGTCATCCTGGCGCTGGGTCGCTATGCCGCTCAGGCGCTGTTGCAGGGCAGCACACCGGACCTGGCCACGACACCGCTGGGCAAACTGCGCGGCCAGATCCATGCCTACCATGGCATTCCGGTGATCGTCAGCTACCCGCTGAGCTATCTGCTGCGCAGTCCACAGGAAAAAGCCCGTGCCTGGCTGGACTTGTGCCGTGCGCAAGAGCTGCTGCGGCGCGGGCCGGAGCCGGCCTAAGTCCGGTTTGCTTGACCTAAGTCATGAGAATGGCGTGCCAGCTCTGATAACTTCGCTGCTTCAAGTTTTGCCTGTTGTTTTTGGCAGATGGTGACGCACCTATCAAGGTAGTCCACAATCCCACCACCATGATGAATTCCATTTCGGATCACTCTCTTGCACCCGCGCCAACAGCGCCGCTTGCCGCCACGCTGGAGTTGGTCTGCCCGGCCGGCAGCCTGCCCGCGCTGAAAGCCGCGGTCGATAACGGCGCAGACTGCGTCTATCTCGGCTTTCGTGATGCCACCAATGCGCGCAACTTTGCCGGCCTGAATTTCGACGAAGCGGCGGTCAACGCCGGCATCCGTTATGCCCATGAGCGCGGGCGCAAAGTCTTTGTCGCCCTCAACACTTATCCCACGGCGGCCAGTCCCGAGGTCTGGCGCAGTGCGCTGGATCTTGCCGCCCAGAGCGGCGTCGACGCCGTCATCCTGGCCGACCCCGGCTTGATGGCTTACGCCGTCAAACACCATCCCGATTTGCGTCTGCATTTGTCGGTGCAGGGCTCTGCCACCAACTATGAAGCCCTGAATTTTTACCATCAGCACTTTGGCATTGCCCGCGCCGTGTTGCCACGCGTGTTGTCGATGACCCAGGTGGAGCAAGTGCTGGAAAAGACCCCGGTGGAGATCGAAGTGTTCGGCTTTGGCAGCCTGTGCGTCATGGTGGAGGGGCGTTGCGCGCTCTCTAGCTACGTGACCGGCGAGGCGCCCAATACCAACGGCGTCTGCTCGCCGCCCAAAGCGGTGCGTTGGGTCGAGACGCCGCTGGGCCGCGAGTCGCGGCTCAACGGTGTCTTGATCGACCGCTACGCGCCTGGCGAAAACGCCGGCTACCCGACGCTGTGCAAAGGCCGCTTCGATGTCGGTGACGAAAAAAACTACTACGCGATTGAAGAGCCGACCAGCCTCAACACGCTGTCGCTGCTGCCGGATTTGATGAAGATGGGGGTGCGCGCCATCAAGATCGAAGGCCGGCAACGCAGCCCGGCTTATGTGGCGCAAGTCACCAGGGTGTGGCGCGAAGCGATTGACAGTTGCCGCGACAACCCGCATCGGTATTCGGCCAAGCCGGCCTGGATCAGCGATCTGGACAAGGTGGCCGAGGGGCAACAACATACGCTGGGCGCCTATCACAGGCCATGGAAATGAAACTCGCTTTAGGACCCCTGCTGTACTACTGGCCGCGCGACGCCGTATTCAGCTTTTACGAGACCATGGCCGCCACTCCGGTGGACATTGTCTATCTGGGTGAGGCCGTGTGTTCGCGCCGCCACGAGTTGCGGCTGGCCGACTGGCTGACCATCGCCGGGCGTTTGCGCGATGCCGGCAAAGAAGTGATTCTGTCAACCCAGGTGCTGATCGAGTCCGGCGCCGATGTGACGGTGTTGCACAAGATCACCAGCAATGGCGACTTCATGGTCGAGGCCAATGACATGGGCGCAGCGCACTGTCTGGAGGGCAAGGTGCCTTTTGTTGCCGGCCCGCACCTCAATATCTATAACGTGCCGACGCTGCAATGGATGGCGGCCCTGGGCGTGAAACGCTGGGTCATGCCGCTGGAGATGGCGCAAGCCGATCTGGCGCTGATGCAGGCCGGGCGGCCGGCGGGCGTGGAGACCGAAGTCTTCGCCTATGGCCGCATGCCGCTGGCGTTTTCGGCGCGCTGCTTTACCGCGCGGCACCGCAACCTGCCCAAGGACGACTGCCAGTTCAGCTGTCTTGATTATCCCGACGGCTTGATGATGCGCACGCGCGAAAGCGAGGGCTTCCTGGTACTCAACGGCACGCAAACCCAGTCGGCTCGGGTATACAACCTGCTGCCCGAATTGGGCGCCATGCGAGACATGGGGGTCGACGTGGTGCGCATCAGCCCGCAGTCAGAGCACACGGGCGAAGTCGTGAACTTATTTCATGCGGTGCTGGCACAGAAGACGTCGGCCACCGATGCGATGCAATCAATGCCTGGCCTGATGCCTGAGCAGGCCTGCAATGGCTACTGGTATGGCAAGCCCGGGCTGGAACAGCTCGCCCCGAGTGCTGCGCTACGCTCGCAATGACGACAACGAATGAACAAAAGTATTCAAGGAAACCATCATGCAAGCAAGCCCCTATTTACTCCCCCGGCCGCTAGGTCAGGCGTTGTCCCGGCTGCCGGCCTACCCGGGTTCGCTATTGTTTGTCACCGGCCTGAATCTCGCATTGGCCAAGAAACTGGTACCCGATGTCACGCAAATGTTGAAGGGCAAAAAACTGCGTCTGCGCGTGACCGACGCCCATTGGGCATTCGACTTTGCATGGGTGAATGA
The DNA here is from genome assembly GCA_963810395.1 of uncultured beta proteobacterium. Taxonomy (GTDB): domain Bacteria; phylum Pseudomonadota; class Gammaproteobacteria; order Burkholderiales; family Burkholderiaceae_C; genus Rhodoferax. Next base: position 1,660,648 of record CAWENC010000001.1, read on the forward strand.
CCGTTTTGTGGCCTGCCGTAACAAAGCCGCTGCTGACCTGACGATCAGCGCCAGCGCCCATGACTTTGTGCTGCTGGCACGGCGCCAGGAAGACCCTGACACGCTGTTCTTCAGTCGCCGTTTGTCGATGGAGGGCGACACCGAGCTCGGCTTGCTGGTCAAGAACACACTGGATGCAATCGAGCTGCCGGTGTTCAATCTGGAGCAGTTCAAGCCGGCTCAGGTCCTGGCGCGGCTGCGCGCCAGACGGGCGCCACATTGAGCCCTGCCCGGCGCTGTTGAGCCCGCCCGCATTCCTGCTGAAACCGCCACCTGGTACAGACCCCTGTCATGAAACGGATCATCGTCGCCATCTCCGGTGCCAGCGGTGCCGTGTATGGCGTTCGCTTGTTGCAGCTGTTGCGTGAATTGGGTGGCGTTGAAACCCATTTGACGCTGTCCGACGCCGGCCTGCTCAATCTGCGGCAGGAACTCGATCTGGGGCGTGCACAAGTTGAGGCTCTGGCCGATGTCGTGTACCCGGTGCGCGATGTGGGTGCGGCCATTGCCAGTGGTTCATTTCAGTGCGATGGCATGGTGGTGGCACCCTGTTCCATGCGCACGCTGGCTTCGATCGCGCTGGGTATGTCGGACAACCTGATCACGCGCTCTGCCGATGTCATGTTGAAGGAGCGCCGCCGGCTGATTTTGATGGTGCGCGAAACACCGTTGAACCTGGCGCATTTGCGCAACATGACCAGCGTCACCGAGATGGGCGGCATCATTTTTCCGCCCCTGCCGAGTTTCTATCACCGGCCACAAACAGTGGCCCACATGATCGACCACACGCTAAGCCGGGTGGTCGATTTGCTGGGCTTGCCCCAGGTGAACGCGCCGCGCTGGAATGGCCTTCAGAGCAGCGCGCAGACTGACCCGAACGGCTGACTGGAAGACCATGGCTTACTGTGATTTGAGAGACTTCATCGCCCAACTGGAGCAGCTGGGCGAGCTCAAGCGCGTCAAGGCAGAAGTCTCGCCGCATCTGGAGATGACCGCCCTGTGCGACCGTACCCTGCGTGCTGGTGGCCCCGCCTTGCTGTTCGAGAATCCCACCGGGCACCACATGCCGGTGCTGGGCAATCTGTTTGGCACCACGCGCCGGGTTGCGCTGGGCATGGGCGTCAAGGATGTCAGCGAGCTGCGCCAGTTTGGTCACGTGCTGGCCAGCCTCAAGGAGCCAGAGGCGCCCAAAGGCTTCAAGGAACTGATGGGCTTGGGCGCCATGGTCAAAACCTTGTGGAACATGGCCCCCAAAGAACTGCGCAGCGCCCCTTGCCAGGAGCGGGTGTGGGAAGGCGCCGACGTGGATCTGGCGCGCCTGCCGATTCAGCACTGTTGGCCAGGCGATGTGGCGCCACTGATCACCTGGGGCCTGGTGATCACCAAAGGGCCGCACAAAGCGCGACAGAATCTGGGCATCTACCGCCAGCAGGTACTGGCGCGCAACAAGGTCATCATGCGCTGGCTGGCGCAGCGTGGCGGTGCGCTTGATTTTCGCGAGCACTGCGCCGCCAACCCAGGCCAGCCCTATCCGGTATGCGTGGCCCTGGGCGCCGACCCGGCGACGATTCTGGGCGCCGTCACGCCGGTGCCCGATAGCCTGTCGGAATACCAGTTTGCCGGCTTGCTGCGCGGCAGCCGCACCGAACTGGTCAAGGCCCTGGGCAGCGAATTGCGCGTGCCGGCCTCGGCGGAGATCGTGCTGGAAGGGCACATTTATCCGGATGCCTCGCACGCCAGTGGTTTCGAGCACGCGCTGGAAGGCCCGTATGGTGACCACACCGGTTATTACAACGAGCAGGACTGGTTTCCGGTGTTCACCATCGACCGCATCACGCAGCGGCGCGAACCGATTTACCACTCGACCTACACCGGCAAGCCGCCCGACGAGCCGGCCATGCTGGCGCTGGCCTTGAATGAATTGTTTGTGCCGCTGCTGCAGCGCCAATACCCCGAGATCACCGACTTCTACCTGCCGCCCGAGGGCTGCAGCTACCGGCTGGCGGTGGTGCAGATCAAGAAGTCCTACCCCGGCCATGCCCGGCGCGTGATGTTTGGCATCTGGAGTTTTCTGCGCCAGTTCATGTACACCAAGTTCATCGTGGTGGTCGATGACGACATCAATATCCGCGACTGGAAGGACGTGATCTGGGCCATCACCACAAGGGTCGATCCGACGCGCGACACCCTGCTGGCCGACAGCACGCCGATCGATTACCTGGACTTTGCCTCGCCGGTCAGCGGCCTGGGCAGCAAGATGGGGCTGGACGCCACCAACAAGTGGCCGGGCGAGACCAGCCGCGAATGGGGGCGGCCCTTGCAGATGGACGCGGCAGTCAGCGCCCGGGTGGAGCAAGTCTGGCAGGCGCTGGGCTTGTAAGCAAAATCGGGCTCCAGACCCCGTGGAATATGCGTAAGCAGCTATCAATTCAGGAGTCGATGGTCTGCCCGTCAACTGCTGACAGGTGCCGCTCCACGGTGCGATATTGGGGCTCAGGCGGTTGAAATGCCTATCCGTCGCCGTGCAGAGCATAGTTCGCAGCAACGCAATAGACACGGCGAACCGGGAATCCGGCAGCTTTGCCTAGGACCGGAAGGACAATCTGCGGAGTAGCTGGAAAAACGTGGCGCATCTTGTTTCCTTGACTGAAAAACGCTGAAAACAGCAAGCAGAGTTGTTCACTGATCCCCATCAGTTTCTGCTACAGACTGACATGATTCCCTGTGCTTCTGGCAAAGGTTTGTGCGGTGGGAAGCTTCCATGGCCCGGGGCCGAACCGCGGCGCGGTCTCGTCGTCTCAGAACGAATGCCTCACGCCAATATCAAATCCGCGCCAGGAAGCGTTTGCAACGCCAGGAACACCGCCACCAGTCAGAGCGGCGCCGTTCTCGTTCTTGATTTGCGAAAATGTCGTGTAGATCGCGGTACGCTTGGAAAGGTTGTGCACGTACCCGGCCGCGATCTGCCCGGCAGACCTGCCTGAGACGGAGTTGTCCTCGATGGTTGTGTAGGAAACCGGAATGTATCCGGAACCGACGTTGATCCAGGCCCCGAGCAGCCACCCATGAGAGCTGCTGGGGGCGACGACCTTCTCCTTGGAGTCACGGAAATATTGCGCCAGAAGCTTGACCCGTCCAAACTCGTAGCTTGCGCCCACGTTGGTCGTCGACACATCTCCGCTCTCCAAGCTTGTCTTTCCGGACGAAACGGCGAAATTCATTGACCCAAAAGCATAGCCAAAACGTACAGCTGCGTAGTTGCCATCATCGGCTTTGCCGCCCGCCGCGTTCGACGAATTTTCCCCCAGTGCATACATGGCTTGCCCGTAGAGGCCTCCCATCGCCGGGAGGAAATACCCGATGCTGTTCGACGCTCTCACGGCAGTCAGCACGGTCGAACTGCGGGTCAGCGAGCCTTGCGCCAGATTGTTCACTGAGCCGGCCCCGGCTGTACCGAACGGATCGAAGACCGTGAGGTTCCAATAGGTCGGCACAAAGTCTCGGCCCAGGCGCACCTCGCCCCATGCAGGCGACACGAGACTCACCGTGGAACGCCGATTGAAGAGGATTCCACCTGCAGCGACTGCTGTTTGATTGTCCGAACTGGTCGCCCCTCCGACCCCGGAATCCACACTAACGCCGGCATCGAGAACGAAGCCCGCGGAAAGGCCACCGCCGAGATCCTCTACACCGCGGAATCCGATGCGGCTGAATTGATTGCCTCCGACTCCCAACAAACGAGTCGCGTTGACACCGGCCTGATCTGCCCTTTGCCATGTCGTGTCGAGGACGCCAAAGACGGTGACTGATGACTGGGCCATGGCGCACCCGCCCAGGGAAAGCAGGCCGGCAGCCAGGATTGATTTCTTCATGATTGCTCCTATAAAAATTTGGAAGCCGCATGGCGGCTTGACAAAACGCCCATCGTCACACTCGATTCCTGTTTCATGTTTGCCTCCAATGTCGTTAAATAATTCGCTCCGGCGCCCGACAGCCCGCTCAATCTGGGGAACGACAGCCGTCATGGCGACAACTCCTCAAGGACCTTGCCCTTGGTCTCGATTGCGAACAGAAGCGTCACCAGGCCACCCACCAGCGCGACCGCAGCAAAGGCCGAGAACACGTACCTGATACCGAGGTCGCCGACGATCCAGCCAACCAAAATCGGGCCTACCGAAGATCCCGCCCTGAGCCAAGCGCTGCCAAAACCGGTGCCAATCGCGCGCAGCCGGGTGGGATAGAGTTCGGCCGAGTAGAGATAGAGCGAGAACGCAATGGTTTGCAGGATCGCGTAGGCTGCTGTTGCCAGGATCAGCACCTCAATGGCAGAGGTGGCGCCAAGCACTGTCAGAGCCACGAGCGGCACCGTCGCGAGTAGGAATGCCCACACGTACCATGGTTTGCGTCCGACCTTGTCAATCATTAGCGCACAAATGATCGAGGCAACAACACCCACCGACGATGTGATCCAGCCATAAGCGAGACTCGTTTGCAGCGACAGCTTGAACACCGACTTGTAGAGGGTGGGCAACCAGGTGATCATGCCGTTGTTGATCAGATAGACGCACACCCACAAACCCCAAATCGTGAAGGTCCGCTTCCGGTAGATACCCTTGAATAACTCACGCCAGTCGGATCGGGCAGTTGCATGTGAGTCGACTGGTCGCACCACAGGTTCCGGCAGAGCAAGGCCTTGCTGTCTTGCGCCGTTCTCGAGCATTTTTACGACAGTATCGGCTTCCGCGATGCGACCTTTGGAAGCGAGCCAGCGAGGCGATTCCGGCATAAACCAGCGCAGCGGAATGGTCAGGACGGACGGAATCAGACCGACAAGAAACATCGCCTTCCAGCCGTAGACCGGCACGAGGAAGAAGCCAACCATGCCAGCGAACATCAGGCCGATAGGGAAGATCACTTCGTAGAGCAAGAAAAAGCGACCGCGCTTGTGAGCGCCAATGAATTCGTTGATGTAGGCGCTCGCCACCGGAACCTCGCCGCCGGTGCCAATCCCCTGGAAAAAGCGGAACACCATCAAGGATGCGCCGCTCCAGGCGAACAGACAGGAAATGTCCATCGACACAAACAGCATGATGGTGATAAAGAGCGTTCTCAGGCGGCCAATCTTCTCAGCCAACGATCCGAAGATGACCGCGCCGAAGATCTGGCCGATATAGCCGGCCGAAATAATGAAACCGACTTCGGCTGGCGAAAGCTTCCACTCGGACACGAGGCTGGGCATCGCGAAAGCGATACACAACACCGTGTAAGCATCGAAAAAGGTGGCGATACCGACGACGACACGAATGAGCAGTAGCCGGCGTGTGACCGGAAGCCGCTCGAGACGTGCAACCAGTTCAGCGTTGGCGGCGCCGTGTGCTGCGCCATTGATAACTTGGGCTTTCATACGGTTGAGTCTCCCTGATCAGGATTGTTGTGAGTGAGTGGTTGAACGCTCAGGGCCCGGTGATTTCGTTTTCAGTCTGTTGATCTTCAGCTGCACTTTGCTGCTCTACTTGTCGGTGGCATGGACTACACCGACCAGTCCGGTTTTCGATCAAGCCACGAGACCGAGTCCAGCAGAACGCATTGCGTTGGCGATTTCTACTTCGGCACCCGGATCAAGCGGCATCAAGGGCGAACGAACGGTGGCGTGCTCAAGGATGCCGCGCGCGACGAGAGCGTGCTTGAGCGCAACAGTACCTTCCATATGCGAACCGCGGTGATAGACGCTCTTGGTCACCGGGAGCAGGCGATCATGAATGGCACGAGCGGCCTTGTAGTCCTTGGCCTGACCTGCCTTGATCATTTCGATGAGCGGCTCGGGGGCAATATTGCCATAGCCTACAAGCAATCCATCAACGTCAAACACGGTAGACAGGAGGTATTCATCATGGCAACTGAGAATCTGAAGATCAGGACGTTCACTGCGAATTACAGGAATCTCGGTATCCCAGCGACGCATGTTGCGCACGCCATTCTTCATGGCGAACACACCCGGTTGCGCGGAAATATCGAGCAAAGTCTCAAGACTGTAAGTGCATTTTGTTACGTCCGGATATTGGAAGAGGATTAGCGGCAAGCCACTTTCTTCATAGACATGACGGTACTTGTCTTGCGGCGCGCCCTTTTGGTATCCGAAGCGCAACCAGCCGTGTGAGGGGTAAAGGAGACCGGCGGAGGCGCCGGCCTTGACGGCCCGCTTTGCTTCTTCGGCGGCTACTGCGGTGCCCTCCAGGGTGATACCGGCAACAATCGGAATGGATCCGTTAACCGATTCAACGAAAGCTTCAATAACTTTTGTCTGTTCGTCACGTTCGAGGAAGGTGCCCTCGCCGGCGTGACCGAGAACTGTAAGGCTCTTTACGCCGTCGATGCTGCCGAGCCAGGCACCAAGTCGCTGAATGGCTGCATAGTCAACAGCGCCGTCACGCGTGAACGGTGTAACGGGGGCAGGATTAAGACCTCTGACGTCAATGTCGATGTGTTTCATATCATTTCCTTTCAAGATGTTGAGCAGTAGCTACCTTGGGTCGAAAACGCCTTGCCAAGGTGTTAGCCCGTTGCTGCGGAGTTCCTAATGAATCCCCAGGTCAGAAAACGTGCATGCGTCGCAGTGTAGGAATCGCCCTGTCATGTCGGAAGACGCAATTCACACATTTCAGCTATACTTTTCACGCATATGTAATCATCGGGAGAATTCGTGGATTACGCTGCTTGGAAGCTATTCATTGACGCCGCAGAACTTGGCAGCCTAAGCAAGGCGGCGGTGGCCTACGGAGCAAGCCAGCCGCATATCAGCCGCCAGATTGGCGATCTTGAGAGCGAGTGTGGAGGGCGCCTATTCCAGCGTACTGGGCGGGGGGTAGTGCTAACCGAGTTGGGGCAGCGCATGGCGCCCAAAGTGCGTGCGTGGCTTGCGGTCACTGAACAGCTTATGAATGATGTGCGCACCACGGCGGGTAAGCCGATCGGCACGGTACGCATCGGCATCCTGCCATCAACCGCGCATCCTCTAGTCAGTACGCTCTATTACAAGCTTAAAGAACGTTATCCTCTGGTCCAGTTGAGGGTCCGGGAGGGCCAGGGCGCTCAGCTTGAGACTTGGCTGGAAAATGGGAGTGTCGACCTTGCCATCTTGTTCCGGCACAGTCCGACACCGAAGAATGGCGATATTTATCTTGTCGAGGCAGCAACCTATCTCGTTAGTGCCGTGGGAGATCCACTTACTTGTCAGCCAACGGTTCCGTTTTCAGTACTTCACAATCTTCCGCTCGTGACATTCTGTCGCCCCAATAGTTGGCGTGACAAGCTTGATCAAATTGCCATCGAACGTGGCATTTCGTTCAATGTCGTGGTTGAAGCAGACTCATTGAGCCTGCAGACACACATCATCGCGGAGGGCGGCATGTATGCATTGCTGGGACCTTATTCCATAACTGCTGCTACGAGGTCTTGCAGACTGCAGTCATCGAAGTTAATTGATCCCGTTGTGTCCCGCCACATTGCCATAGCCATGTCGCCTCATGGTGAATTGACACTCGCTTGCCGAACGGTAATGCAGGTAACACGGGAAATAGCTCAGTCCCGCGCCGTCGAGTTTGTGACACAGTTCGATCCCGCGTTAAGCAGACTTGATGATGCCTAGTAGGCGACCCGCCATGGCACCTTGACGCAGGCGCCCGACATGGGCGAGGTTTTTGATCGCCTCAGACCAGCGACTGCCAGCAGATACGCCCACGGATCGTGGCCATGCATCTTTGCATTTACCGCCAGCAGGTCATGGCGCGCAACAAGGTCGTCATGCGCTGGCTGCCGCAGCGCGGCGGTGCGCTCGATTTTCGGGAACACCGCGCGGCCACCCCCGGCGCGTGATGTTTGGCATCTGGAGTTTTCTGCGCCAGTTCATGTACTACCCAAGTTCACCGTGGTGGTCGATGACGACATCAACATCCGCGACTGGAAGAACGTGATCTGGGCCATCACCACAAGGGTCGATCCGACGCGCGACACGCTGCTGGCAGACAGCACGCCGATCGACTACCTGGACTTTGACTCGCCGGTCAGCGGCCTGGGCAACAAGATGGGGCTGGACGCCACCAACAAGTGGCCGGGCGAGACCAGCCATGAATGGGGCAAGCCGCTCACGATGAATGCCGAAGTAACGGCCAAAGTGGAGCAGATCTGGCAGACGTTGGGGTTATAAGCAAAATCTGGCTCTAGATACCGTGGAATATGCGTAAGCAGCTATCAATTAAGGAGCTAGTGACCTCCATCAACTGGTGGCAGGTGCTGCTCTACAGTGCGATATTGAGGCTCAGCCCCCAGCACCTTGATCGGCCTGGTGTGGCGCGCGTTCCACCCGGTTGCGTCCCTTTTCCTTGGCACGGTACATGGCACGGTCTGCGCTTGCGGTCAGTTCGGCGGCTGAGGCACAGTGCTCCGAGGAAGTCGCCACGCCGATGCTGATCGTGATATGAATATTCGGCTGGTCTTCGAAAGCAAAGACCTGGGTCTCGATGATCTTGCGCAGGCGCTCGGCCGCAAGCATGGCGGCATCGGCAGCGGTTTCCGGCAGAAGCACCGTGATTTCCTCGCCGCCGTAGCGACAGGCCAGATCCATCTGACGGCAGGTACTCGCCACCAGAGCACTGACGGTTTTAAGCACCTGATCGCCGCCAAGGTGACCGTAACGATCGTTGACCTGCTTGAAGTGGTCAAGATCGAGCAGCAGCAAGGAAATCGGTTTGCCGGTGCGAGCGCTGCGGGCAAACTCCTCCTTGAGCCGCAGGTAATGCATGCGATGATTGAACAGTCCGGTCAAGCCGTCGTGGTCGGCGAGTTCGCGCAGGCGTTGCTGATCCTCGTCCAGCTGCTGCCCGACCTTGCCCACCAGCCAGTAGAAAAATACCAGCAGGATCACGCAGCTGATGCCACCCACCCAGGCGCTTTCACGGATCAGTATCGCGAGCGTTTTGGCCTGGAGCGTCTCGACCTCGGGCGACACGTCTACCAGCAGCACCTTGTTTCCCACGCTGCGCCCGGCCGCATCCCTGAGCGGATGCACCACCGCCCGATAGGCGGAACTCCCCGCCATCACGGGTATGGCCACGATCTTCTTCCCGCCAGCAGGGCTGGAGTGACACCCCGCGCGCTGACAGGTGGCTGCAGGCGGTATCACCACCTGCTGCTCGCCCTCAAAACCCGGCTGCAGACCACGCACAAGGTCCGGCGGCAGATGCTCGCTCGCCTGGAGATTGAGCACCACGTCGGTAAACTGATTCCAGTCCGGCTCACGTCCCAGCATGCGCATGCCCGACTCCCATGCCTGACGGTCGAGGAATTGCTTGTCGATCAGGATGAACGCCTTGACGCCCGCCTGCTGCTGCACCGCCTTCAGCACTTGGTCAATTTCCATCCCCAACTCGACCAGGCCCAGCAATTTGCCATCGTTGCCGAACCACGGTGTGACCAGGCGCAGGGTAAATGTGCCCAGCGGCCCGAGTTCAACGCCGTAAACGGTTTGACCCCTTTGCTGCGCCTGCTCGGTGGTGCTGCGGTTCAGGGTGTCGCCAAAGCGCTCGGGTTGATGCACGCGCAGGATACTGACCCGGTTCGGATCGGAGAAATACAAATGGGTGATACCGTATTTTTTCTTTAGTTCGGCAAACAGGGCGGCGGAGCCCTGCAGCAATTGTTTACGGTCACTTTGCGCGAGCGCCAGACGCAGGGATCTGTCGTTGGCCAGAACCTCCATGGCAGCGCCCAGCATGTGGGCCGAGAGCTCGATCTGATCGTGGTAGACACGCTCGGCGCGCGAAACGTTCTCCACCGTAAAGCGGTCGATATCCACGATCGCCTTGAGGTGGATCAGCGTTACCAGGATCAGCGTAGCCAGCACCAGCACGCTGGCGAGCGGCAGCAGAAACCACAGGCGCAGCCGCACCGTTTCGCGCCCCACGCTATTCATGAACATGGTATTTTCTGTGCCAGTAAATCAGAGAGATCAGTTAGTCCGACCCGTGAAAACCTGCTCCCAAGCGGGCGATTAAGCTCGCTGGCCCGTTTTCACAAATTGAGAAAACGCAAGGTCGGACAAGTCGGGGCAAACAGACCCTGAAATCAGCCGGCATGCTTGGTGCCAAGACTCCAGGGGCCGGCGCCAAATGCGCTCGACATGAACAAGCCGCTGGATGAGCCGGCCGTGCCCGCCGGGTGATGTGGAGTTTTCTGCGCCAGTTCCTTTACCAACCAACTTCATCGTCGAGGTGGATGACGACATCAACATCCGCGACTGGAAGGCTGTGATCTGGCAGAGGCTGGGTTTGCAAACCAAATCTGACTCTAGGCGCCGTGGAATGTGCGCAAGCAGCTATCAATTCGGGAGTTGGTGGCCTACACATCAACTGCTGACGGGTGATGCTCCAAGGCGCGGCACTGGGCTCTGGCGCTTGAAATGCCTACTTGTTACTGCCAGCCGGATTTGGCATGTCACACGCCTGTCATCCAGTATTCATAAACTGGAGTTCAAGTTCTTGAACGTTGGCACTATGAGCATGGTTCGATTGGCGACCGCGACAGCAATACCGGTGCTTGAGTATTGTCCGGTTGGTCTGGAGCGAAGGCCGGGTGGCGACGCCAAGGTGCTACCCAGCGCCATGCGTTCAAATGCGGTGCGACGGGGGCGGGGACCGTTGGCTGCCCTGATGCGCAGCAGGGGACTCCATCCGGTATTTCAGCCCATCGTGTCGCTGCGCGATGGTGCCATTTATTCTCATGAGGCCCTGATCAGGGGACCGCAGGACACCTCGCTTCATGCGCCAGACGCCTTGCTGGCAGCCGCAGCGCAGGAGGGCTTGAGCTTCGAGTTCGAGAACCTCTGCGTCACCACTGCGCTTGAGCGCTGGGGCGCGCTGCGCGAATCGGGGCGTCTGTTCGTGAACATCGGTGCCGATGTGCTGGTGCAGGTTTTGAAGCTCTGCGGACGCGACGCCTTGATGGCGCTGATCAGTGGTTTTGGTGTTTTGCCACGCTTGTTGGTGCTTGAAATCACCGAGTATGAGCGGGTGACCGACATGGACCACCTGCTGAGTGTCGCGCGCGAGATCCGCTCGGCGGGAGTGGCGCTGGCGCTGGATGACTTTGGCGATGGCCGATCGAGCCTTCGACTGTGGTCGCAGCTCAAGCCGGAAATCGTGAAGATCGACAAGTACTTCACCAAGGACATCAGCCAGTACGCCGACAAGCTCAAGACAATCCAGGCCTTGCAGCAGATTGCCGCGATCTTTGACACTTCGCTGGTGGCAGAAGGCATCGAGACGGAGGACGATTTGCGTGTCCTGCGCGACCTCGGCATCGAGTACGGACAGGGCTATTTGCTGGGGCGACCGGCATTGCTGCCGCGTGAACAGGCCGAGGCGCAGGCGCTCAATGTGATGCAGGATCGAAGGGTTGCCGTGTTCCCCGAGCTGCGCCGGGCTTCCAATGCGGGCTCGCTCAGCCGTCTGGCGGTGATCAAGGCGCCAGCGGTCGGCCCGACCACCAGCAACGATGAACTGGCAAGCCTGTTTTTGACGCAATCAAAGCTTCATGCGGTAGCCGTCGTCGACGGCACCCGGCCGGTCGGGATCATCAACCGCGCGCGCTTCATGGACGAATACAGCAAGCTGTATTACCGCGAGGTATGGGGCCGAAAGCCGTGCCTGGTGCATGCCAATCTCGAGCCCCGGTTGATCGAGCGTGACCACAATGTCGACGAGTTGATCGGCATACTGACGTCGGACGACCAGCGCTACCTGGCCGACGGTTTTGTTGTCACGGACAACGGACGGTATGAAGGCCTGGGGACGGGGGAGCAGCTGGTTCGCTCCGTCACGGAGGCGCGTATCGAGGTCGCACGGCACGCCAATCCGCTCACTTTTTTGCCCGGCAATATTCCCATCAGCCAGCATATTGAGCGCTTGCTTGCCAGCGGTGTTGAATTTGTCGCCTGCTACGCCGATTTGAACAATTTCAAACCCTTCAATGACCAGTACGGCTATTGGCGCGGTGATGAAATGATCCGTCTGGTGGCCAGGCTCGCCGTGGCCCATTGCGATCCCCGACGCGACTTTGTCGGGCATGTGGGTGGCGACGACTTCATCATCCTGTACCAGAGTGCCGACTGGCAGTTGCAGTGCGAGCAGTTCATAGCCAAATTTGCCGAGCAGGCGCTTGAGTTGTTTGACCCGCCGGCGCGCGCGGCGGGCGGTATTCACGCCGAAGATCGGCATGGAGTTTCAAGGTTTTTCCCTTTTACGACGATATCGATCGGTGCCGTCAAAATTTGTCGCGATCAATTTTCCAGCGCCGAGCAGGTGGCTTCCATCGCGGCGCGGGCCAAGCATGACGCCAAGACTTCCAGCGCGGGCTTGCTGATACTGGAGGCCTCGGATTTCAGCCTTCGCTGAGGGTCGGTGACCAGGGGGTTTTTTGCCATGCCAGCCGCTCTTCCTTCAGGCCGGCAAGGCGGATTCGGTCTTCGCTTTGCGCGCTGATCAGCTTGTCTTGCTTTCCTCTACTGTGCGCTACAGCTTGGGTATGCGGATTCGGCTGATCATCAGCGAGCCCGACAGAGCAAACAGCAGGGTCAGCGGGTGCAGCGTGAACCCGCCCAGTACCATCCGGCCCAGCCACAAGTTCTCACCCACCGCTCCCAGCCAGGCCGCCAAGGCCAGCAGACAGACCAGAACGAACGAGGTCGGTATCGGCGTGCCTTCAAAGTACTGCACTTTGCCGGTCCCTGCGGAAAGCTCTTCGGCGGTCACGTTGTAACGCGCCAGGCGCGACACGCCGCAGGCCACAAAGTAGCCGAGCGCGATGCGGTCATAAAGGCCTTGCATGCCGCATCCATAGCCGATCATCGCCGGCGCCACCCCAAACGAAATGATGTCGGCCAGGGAATCGAGCTCGCGCCCCATGGCCGATGATTTTTGCCGCCAGCGCGCAATGCGCCCATCCAGCACGTCAAAAACCAGGGCCGCCAGGACCAGCCCACAGGCCAGATAGACATGCAGGGCGTCCGCTGTCTGCAGGTAGCTCATGATGGAGAACAAGGCCCCGGTACCGCATATCGCGTTGCCCAGCGTGAACCAGTCCGCCAGGTGGAATTCGCGAATCATGGCAAAGGGCTTGCGTGCGTGTGGGTTGGACATCGAATCGGTCTCGTCGTAGGGCCTCGCGGGGCGCGTCAGGTAGTCAAGGCGTGCAAAATTTCTGATGCCACTGTAAACCATGCGGCGACAACGACGCTTGGTCCCCGAAAACTTGCTGCCGGTCACACGCCGCTGGCGCAACGCGCTTCTGGCGCGTATTCTTTGCCCATACTCACCGTATGGAGCAAGCAATGACATTGTCTGAAGAACTGGCGCAACTGGAGCAAATGCATCAGCGCGGCGCCTTGACCGATACCGAATTCGTCCAGGCGAAAGAGCGTCTGCTGCGATCCCCGGCGGCGTCCGTACCCAGGATCACCGCCATCAACGGTCTGCGTCGTTCCGCCACGGACCGGTGGCTTGGCGGTGTCTGCGGCGGACTGGCGGCGTTCACCGGCATGGAAAGCTGGTTGTGGCGCCTGCTGCTGGTGCTGACCTTCCTGGCCGGCGGCGTCGGGATCGTGCTGTATCTGCTGCTGTGGATACTGGTTCCACTGGATCGGTCCTAAACCAGCCATCCAGCCCCTCGCAGAGCGCGCTTGAATTTCCCGTCCGTTGTTAAAAGGAGCCACGCTATGATCAAGTTCACGCCCTCCGGCTACCTGATGCACGCGCATGCCGCCAACCAGTACACCAAACAGAAGATGACCTACGGCTCGTCCAACGATTTGCGCAAGATCACCGGTCCGGTCAGCTTCATACAAAACATCGGTGTCGGCCTGGTCAACTCAATCGCTCGCAGCGAAGCCGACCGGGACATCGACGCACTGCGCGTCGCCGATTTTGACACCCGAAGACAGATGGAAATTTGGGCCGAGAAGGCCGAAAAATATGGTGCCGGAAATTGTGGCGAGCAGTCTGCCATTGCTTTCAGCTTCCTGCGTCGGCGCGGTGTGGAGCCACTCACCTGGACCCGCTGGAGCACCGGCAATCACGCCTTTGTGATCCTCGGAAAGCCAAGAGACGGCACGGCCAAAAACTTCACCGACTGGGCCGGCACAGGCGTCATCTGCGATCCCTGGAAAGGCAAGGTCGGCTTCTTGCGTGACCTGCCCAACTATCCATTGACCAACATGACATTCATGTTGCATGCCGAGGACGGGGTGGTGCTGTAGGACCTGGTTTTCTGATGTTGGCGAGCCTCCGGACTGCACCATGAGATCTGGCAAACGCCGATTTACATAGGGAAATAGGCCTGTAGGCCCCGTAGAACGTGCGCAAACAGCTATCAAATCTGTAGCTGTAATCCTGCTCAGTCTTCATTTGGTCATAAAAGTGACGCCATGGTTTCACAGCGCAGCAATACATTTTCAGGTCCTAAACCTGAAAGATCGCAAATGAAACTTTTGACCCGTGTCCCTTCCTCCCCGCGTCGCCTGGCGCTGGCCCTGAGCTGTCTGAGCGCTGCCGTTCTGGTGGCCTGCGGCGGTAGCAGCGGCCAGGCACCGCTGCTCACGCTGGATGGTCAGCCGCCCCTGGTGGTGGCGCATCGCGGTGCGTCGGGCTATCTGCCGGAAGAGACGCTGGAGGCCTACCAGAAAGCGATCGATCTCGGTGCCGACGTGATCGAGATGGACCTGATCTCCACCAAGGACGGCGTGCTGATCGCCCGCCATGATCCCAATCTGGCCAGCAGCACCAATGTCGCCAGCCTGCCGCAGTTTGCGGACCGCAAGCGTGTCGACTGGCCAGTGGATGGCGAGAAGCAGACCGGCTGGTTCGCGCATGACTTCACGTTCGCCGAGATCAAGCAGCTGGGTGGCATTTCCACCGACGGCCAGCGCCCGCAACAGTTCAACGGCCTGTACAAGGTGGTGAGCTTCCAGGAAATCATTGATCTGGTCAAGGCGCAAAGCACCAAGCTTGGGCGCACGATTGCGGTCTATCCCGAGACCAAGAATCCGACCTATAACCGCGACTTGGGCCTGCCGCTGGAGGAGAAGCTGGTGGCGATGATCACCGCCGCCGGCTGGAACAGCAAGACCGCGCCGATCTTCGTGCAGAGTTTCGAGCCCGGCAGCCTGAAGCGGATGCGCAGCCTGGGCCTGAACACGCGCGTGGTCCAGCTGATTGACGCCGACGACTATGACCTGAAGACCGGCAAGATGACCTTTGCCGCACCGTTTGACCGGCCCTACGATTGGGCCAAAGCCGGCGACCCGCGTCTCTTCAGTGCGATGGTGACGCCAGCCGGACTGGCCGAGATCAAGACCTACGCCGATGCCATCGGTCCGTGGAAGCCCTACATCGTGCCGATGAAGGGTACGCTGGACGCCAACGGCAACCTGAAGGACCTGAACGGTGATGGCAAGATCAACCTGCAGGACGCCACCTCACAGCCAGCGACGACACTGATCGCCGATGCGCACAAGGCCGGACTGACGGTGCATGCCTACACCTTCCGCAACGAACAGCGGCGCCTGGCCAGCGACTATCTGGGCGACCCGAAGAACGAATACCTGCAGTTCTATCGCCTGGGTATTGACGGCGTGTTTTCCGACTTCACCGACACGGCGCTCGCCGCCCGCACGGCCTACCTGAAGGAAACAGGGCGCTAAAGCCGGTCGAATCCCGGCGGGCTCGGAGCCTGTCCGTCACCTGATCGTGCCGCCGCCACACCCCGGTAGCCGCGCAGCGCGCCCATCCAGAGCGTGTTGACCAGCGCCAGCACGGCAATGGCCGCACCCGCTGCGACGATGGCGTGGGCCGCACCCAGGCCATAGACCAGCGCCCCGGCCGCCAGCCCCGACACAGCGGGCACGACTTGCGAAATGATGGTGTACATGGCCAGCACCCGGCCGCGTACCTCGCCCTGTGCCTGCCCCTGGATGCCGGCCACGATCAGGCTGACGCACATCCCGCCGACCGTGCCAGCCGCCACCAGCAAGGCGCTGGCCGCGAGTGGGCTGCGCGTCAGCCCAATGGCGGAAAAACACAGGCCGGCGATCAGGGTTGCCGCCAGAATGGTGCGGCCGTTGGCGACGCGCCGGGCCACAGCCATGGCCAGCACACCGCCGGCGATCAGGGCTGGCGCCAACGCGCCCAGAAAAGCACCCCGGCCGAGTTCGGGCATGGCCAGCACCTGGCGCGCAAACCTGGGCAGCATCACCTGCATCGGCCCCATCATCATGTAGCCGAACATGGCCGCCAGCATCAACTGCGACAACAGCGGCGAGGAGCCCACCGCCCGCAGCCCCTCAGCCACTTCCTGCCACACCGCGCGATGCGGCTTGTGACTGGCCATGGAGGGCAACGGCAGCAGGCAAAGAGACGACAGGACAAACAACGCTGCCGCGACTTCAAACACCAGCGGCCACCCGGCCGCCGTGCGCAACACCGAGATCGCCAGCGGCCCCAGGCCGAAACCGGTCATGACCAGCAGGTTCAACACCAAAGCGGCCCGCGGCAACTGCTGCGGCGCGACAATCTGCGCCAGCGCCGTCATGCGCGCCGGCGCCACAAACGACCAGCCCGCACCCGCCAGCAGGGCAGCTCCCAGCACAAAAGCGGTGCGCGCCGCCGGCGCGTCGATCTGCCAGTGCCCGAGCGCCAGCGTCATGGCGGCGGCCAGCAGGAGCAGCTGCGCGACATGAATGATTTTGACCGGCGCCATGCGGTCACACAGCACGCCCGCATACCAGCCCAGCACCAGGGGCGGACCAAAGCACAAGGCAAAACCCAGGCCCGACAACACATCCGAGCCCAATACCTCCTGCGCGTAGATGATGACCGAATAGTTCACCATGTGCCCGCCGGTAAACGACAGCAGGCAGGACAGAAAGAACAGTCCCAGGCGTTGCGGCGCAATGCCGCTGGGCTCGGCGCTCACTGAGGCGCCACGCGGATCAGGGTCGGCTCGGCATTTTCGGTATGCCAGCTCGGAAAATTGGCGTTCGACGTATACACCGCGCCATCGGCCGCCACTTCAATGTCGCGCGTGAAGCTGACACGGTGCGGCAAGGGGTAGCTGCGCCAGGTCTGCGTCGCCAGGTCCAGTGCATGCAGCATGTCGGACTGGTTGCCGTTGACCCAGACCACACCGCGCTTCTTGTCCACATTGACCGAATACGGCGTGTCGCTGCCCACCGGCCGCACCGGCAGCTCATACAGGTCGAACTTGCCGGTCGCCGGCGTGTAGCGCGCCAGCTTGGATTCGGCAAAGGCGACGATCCACAGATTGCCGTCGGCGTCGGTGCGCAGGCGGCGCGGACCCTTGAACGGCGTGGCAACCATCGTGATCTTGCCGCTGGCCGGGTCGATGCTGCCAATTTCGTCGGTGTGCAGGCGCGCAAACCAGACCTTGCCATCGGGAGTGATGTCGATGCCGTAGGGCAGCGGCGTGCCGGTCGACTCAGCGTCAATCGGCAACCAGTTTGACAGTGGCAGGCCCCAGCTCATCAACTTGAACAGCACGCCAATGTAGCGCGTGATGAGGCGCTCGCGCAGGCCGCGCGCCGGCAGATCGTAGAGCGTGAACTTCTTGAGGCTGCGGTCGAACATCGCAATCTGGTTGCTCAGGGCCAGTGTGAACCAGACGCGATCCCGGGCATCGACCCGGATGGTGTGCGGGTAGAAGCCATCGTCCATCATGTGCAGCGTGAAGGCCTTGGTGTCCGGGTTGAACTCCACCAGGCGGCGCTGCGCCGAGGGCGTGATGAAAATGTGGCCGTCACGCTGCGACTCGGCCAGCGAGTGCGCATTGGAGGTGCTGTCATGGCGCGGAAAGGTCTTCAGCCGCGCTGCCAGCAAACCACCCGGCGCATCACCCGGCAAATGGGGAATCTTGTACACCGTGTAGGCCCCGGTGGCCGGCTGGACCTCATAAATCCGGTCCTGGATGTTGTCGGCTAGATAAAGCAGGCCATTGCGCGCCAGCAGCATGTCATGCAACTGCGACATCGCGTCGCCCAGCGGCCACTCCTGGATGGTGGCGCTAGAGAGGGTTGGCGCCCACGGCGTAGCCTCGGGCACTTTGGCCGGGTTCTGGCGCAACTCCCGGTAACCCGCCGCCAGCCTGGCCGGCAGGCTCTTCTGCAGATCGGTGGACAGGCGCGCGCCATAGCGGATCATGCGACTGGTCGCTTCCTTCCACTCGGCCTCGGGGCGTTCTCGGCGCAAGGGCTCCGACCCCTGTTGATGGCAGAAGCCGCATTGCAGTGCGAAGTGCTTCTTTTCGGCCGCGCTGCCGACCTGCAGCGCGCCAAACCAGGCGTTGGCGGGTTTGGCGTCGTTGAGTTTGCCCGGGTCGGTCTCGGGCGTCATCAGCACCGCCACCGGGCCGGTGCCGGCTGGCGCCGTCACGCGCTGGTCCTGCCAGCCCGGTTTTCGAAACCGGTAGTTCACCGCCGTGCCGCGATCGGCCAGCTCGACCTGCCCACGCGCATCGGTGAAACGCGTCACCTGCACGTCCGAGCGCTGCGGCGTGCCGGGTGCAGCGTAGCCACCGTCGGAGGTGTCTGCCCTGGCAGGCTGCGCGAGTGTCTGGGTCACCATCACGGTGGGCACCGGTTTGCCGTCGCTGCCGGTGATGGTCAGCGTCACCGCGCCGGCGCAAGCAGCCGTATAGGCGGTGCCGGCCAGCAGCAGCGCAAAAAATGGGCGTCTGAAAATGTTCATGTGCTGATCCTCATTCTTGGGTCGCCCTGACACGCTTGTTACGCGCGCTCAGGTAGTAATCAAAAACCTGCGCCGAGCTCATCCGCGGCAGGTAACCGAATTCGTGCTTCAGGCGGGTGTTGGCAAGCACCGGGCGGTAGCGCAAAAAATCAATCTGCTCGGGGCCGTACTGGGTCAGGCCGAGCTTTTTCAATAGCCACAGCGCGCTGCGCAACAGCCACGCGGGCAAGGGCAGCACGCGTTTGCCCATGCGCTGCGCGATCTCGCGCAGGGTCAGCGCACCGTCGCCGGCCACGTTGTAGATGCCGGCCCGACCGGAAACCACCGCCAGCAACATGGCGCCCACCACATCCTGGTCCCAGATGAACACGAACGGGCTGTCCGAGCCGGCAATGCCGATCAGACGCGGTTTTTCGAACAAATCAGTGATCTGGTTGCGAACCGAGTCGCCCAGGATGGTGCCGATGCGAAAAATGGTCTGTTTGATTTCGGGATGATCGACCCTGGCCCGGCCCAGCATTTCCTCCACCAGGCGCTTGTGCCATGAGTAGGCAAACACCTGGTTGCCACGGATCGGATCGTTCTCACTGAGCCAGGCTGCGTTATCCGCGTGATAGCCATAGGCGGCGCCGCTGCTGGAAACAATCACGTGTGCGACCGAAGCCGCCACGCAGGCATCCAACACGCGTTGGGTGCCGCCAACGTCGACGCTGTATTCGAACGCACGGTCACTGTTCTTGCCGGGCGTGACGATGGACGCCAGATGCACCACCGTGCTGATGCCGTGCTCACGCAACAGCGTCTCCAGTCCGGGTTCACGTATGTCGCTGGTGGCGTAGACCGCGCCGGGCAGGCGCTGGGCCGCATCCACTGGCCTGACGTCCAGCGCCACAATGGTGCCGATCACGCCGGCATCGCGCTGCTGTGCCAGGCCAGCGATCAGCTGACGGCCCAGATAACCACCGGCGCCGGTCACCAGCACGCAGGGGCGCGTCATGCCTTCACCTCATTCGGCTTGGGGCTGATTGGGGGACCAAGGACTGGATGCTTCATCCAGTAGGTCGAGAGCGCCATGCCGGCAAAAATATGCCACACCCCCCACCAGGCGGTGACGATGGCCATGCCACCCAGCCCGCCGAAGAAATTGAAGATCAGCACCAGGCCCAGGCCGGAGTTCTGGATGCCGGTCTCGAACGACACCGCGCGGCAATCGCGCTCAGCTAGCCCGGCGGCTCTGGAAAAGCCATAGCCGAGCGCCAAAGCGCCGGCGTTGTGAAGCAGCACCACACCCACCACATACCGGCCGTATTGCAGGAAAAAAGGCCAGTTCGCCAGCAGCGCGCCGGTTACAAAAACGGCAAACACCACCAGCGAAAAAATGCGCATCGGCTTCAAGGCACGTGCCGCCAGACGCGGCCAGCGGTGCGAGATCAACAGGCCCAAGGCCAGCGGCAGCCCCAGCAAGATGGCCACCTCCACCAGCATGCGCAAAGGGTCGAGTGAGAAGTCCCGCAGGATCGCCTTCATGCCCGGATCCAGGCTGCCCCAGAACGACACGTTGATCGGCGTCATGACCAGCGCGCCCAGCGTCGACAGCGTGCTGATGGATACCGACAGGGCGGCGTTGCCCCCCGCGCGCTGCGTGAAGAAATTGGAGATATGGCCAGCCGGGCAGGACGACACCAGCAACATGCCCAGGCCGATCGAGGGATGCGGCCTGACCGCCAGAATGAACAGAAAGGTGAGCGCCGGGAACAGTACGTGATGGCTCAACATGCCGATTAGCAGCGCCTTCGGGGTCGTCAGGGCGGCTTTGAAATCCGCGATTTTCAGGTCCAGCGCGACGCCGAACATGACGAACGCCAATACAAAATTCAGGGCCAGCAGGGCCTGCGGATTGAAATGGAGGTGTACTTCATCGATCGTCATGTCGCGTCTCCTGCGGCTTCTTATGGCGGCGATTGTGAAACATCCGTCATACTGTTGGGAGGTTAAATTCGGACACATGAACATGAACGTGAACTTGGACACCCCGGTCGACTTGCCGCAAAAAATCGTCGCGCTGGTGAAAACACTGCGCGATGAAGGCATCGCGGTCAGCCGGGTGCTGGCGTCGACCGGCATCGCCCCAGCCCAGCTGGCCGAGCCCGGCTTTCGGGTATCGGCCCGGCAGTTGCTGACCGTTTTGGACCGCTGTGCCGGGCTCTCCAGCGACCCGGCGTTTGCCCTGCGCGCCGGCCTGCGTTTGCGGGTGAATCATTTTGGTTTGTACGGCTACGCCCTGCTGTGCTGCCCGACACCGCGCGAAGCGATCCAGTTTGCGCTGCGCTACCGGGCGCTCGCGACACCGCTGCTGGGCCTTGCAGTGCGCGAATGCGGCAGCGAGCTGTGCTGGTCATTTGCTGACCAGCGTGGGCTGGGGGAGAGCAGCGACTTGTTCCGCCTGGCCTGCGAGCTGCAGTTCGGAACCCAGCTCTCATTGCATCGCGATGTGATGGGGGCCGGCATTTGCCCGGTCAAGATATATGCCGCCTATCCCGGGCCATGCCACGCGGCGGTGTACCAGACGCTGCTGGGCTGCGCAGTGCAGTTCGACGCTACGGCAAGCGGCATTGCCTTTGATGCGAAATGGCTGGAGCAGCCCATCGCCCTGGGCCTGCCCCTGTCAGCCATCTTGATCCACGAAACCTGTGACCGCCTGCTGGCTGATCTGCAACCCGCAAGCGGCACCGCCAGCCAGGTCTGTGCCCTGCTGCTGGCGCAGCCGGGTCGCTTTCCCGATATTGAAGCGCTGGCGCAGCAATTGGGCATGAGCTCACGCACCCTGCGGCGCAGATTGCTGGCCGAAGGCACTTCTTACCGCCAGCTTCTGGATGGTGTGCGCCACCGGCTGGCGACGGATTACCTCAGCAGCACCCGGCTCAACACCGAAGACGTGGCTGGGTCGCTGGGTTTTTCAGACGCCGCCAATTTTCGCCAGGCGTTCAAACGCTG
Organism: uncultured beta proteobacterium; assembly: GCA_963810395.1. Taxonomy (GTDB): domain Bacteria; phylum Pseudomonadota; class Gammaproteobacteria; order Burkholderiales; family Burkholderiaceae_C; genus Rhodoferax. The sequence goes on from CAWENC010000001.1 coordinate 1,682,487, forward strand.
GACCGGCCGGCGGCCGTCTGACTTCAGGCCAGATCCGGGCCGCAGGCAGCTCCTTGCCGAAAAATGACGACTGCGCCTGATTTGGATCAACAAGCGGGCATTCGAAAACCTAGGGTTTACCCTGTGTTGTAGTACATTCCCCTACTACTGAAAGGGGCTTTGATATGGATATTCTGTTACAGATAGCGATCATTCTGGTGTGCCTGTTCTACGGCGCACGCAAAGGCGGTGTCGCGCTTGGGTTGCTGGGCGGCATCGGCATCGTCCTGCTGACCTTCGTCTTCAAGCTGGCACCCGGCAAGCCGCCGGTGGATGTGATGCTGACCATCATTGCCGTGGTCGCAGCCTCCGCCACCTTGCAGGCCTCAGGTGGTCTGGAGGTCTTGCTGCTGGGGGCCGAGAAGGTGTTGCGCCGCAATCCGAAATACGTCTCCATATTGGCGCCCTTCGTCACCTGCACGCTGACCATGCTGTGCGGCACCGGGCACGTCGTCTACACCATGCTGCCCATCATCTACGACATCGCCATCAAGAACAACATCCGGCCCGAACGCCCGATGGCGGCGTCCTCCATCGCCAGCCAGATGGGCATCCTGGCCAGCCCGGTGTCGGTGGCGGTGGTGTCGCTGGTCGCCTTCCTGGCCAAAGCGCCGGTCGGCGGTCAGGTGATTGACTTCATCATGCTGCTGTCGATCACCATTCCGTCCACGCTGGCCGGTGTGCTGATGATCGGCATCTTCAGCTGGTTCCGCGGCAAAGACCTGGACCAGGATGAAGAGTTTCAGCGGCGCATTGCCGACCCTGAGCAGCGCCGCATCGTTTACGGCGACAGCGCGACCCTGATGGGCAAACAGCTTTCAACCGGCCAATGGACTGCCATGTGGATATTCATTGGCGCCATCGTCGTGGTGGCCTTCCTGGGGGCGTTCCAGAGCCTGCGGCCGCTGATCAACGGCAAACCCCTGAACATGGTGCTGACGATCCAGATGTTCATGCTGCTGGCCGGCGCACTGATCATCGTCTTCACCAAGACCGATCCATCGACCATCGGCAAGACCGAGGTGTTTCGCGCCGGCATGGTCGCGGTGGTGGCGGTGTTCGGTATCGCCTGGATGGCCGACACGGTGTTCGAGGCCAATCTGCCGGCGCTCAAGGCGGCCCTGACGGATCTGGTCAAGACCCAACCCTGGACCTATGCCATCGCCCTGCTGCTGGTCTCCAAGCTGGTGAACTCGCAGGCCGCGGCCATCAGTGCCATGGTGCCGGTCGGGCTGGCCATCGGCGTGCCGCCGGGCTACATCGTCGCCTTCGCCGCTGCCTCTTATGGCTACTACATCCTGCCAACCTATCCCAGCGACCTGGCGGCGATCCAGTTCGACCGCTCCGGCACCACGCGCATCGGCAAGTACGTGATCAACCACAGCTTCATCGTGCCCGGTCTGATCGGGGTCTCGACCTCATGCCTGATCGGCTACCTGCTGGCGTCAGCGCGTTCCCTGATCTAAATCCGGTTCATTCTTCGCGCTGGGCAAGCCGTTCGACGGAAGACAGGACCTGTCGGCGTGCCTTGCCTGCCGCCGGCACACACACCTGAACCACTGCGCCCGGTTCAGGCCAGGCCGAGCAAACGCACCGCGTTGTCTTTCAGAATGCCGGGCATCACCTCCGGCTTGAAACCGGCTTCCTCAAAGTCTTTCATCCAGCGATCGGGCGTGATCAACGGGTAGTCGCTGCCGAACAGGATGCGATCCTTGAGCAGCGTGTTCGCGTATTGCACCAATTGCTTTGGAAAATATTTGGGGCTCCAGCCGCTCAGGTCAATCCAGACATTGGGTTTGTGCGTCGCCACGCTGAGCGCCTCGTCCTGCCACGGAAAACTGGGATGCGCCATGACAATCTGCATGTCGGGAAAATCAATCGCCACGTCGTCCAGATGCATCGGGTTGCTGTAGGCCAGCCGCAGCCCGCCGCCGCAACGCATGCCGCTGCCGATGCCACTGTGTCCGGTATGGAAGATGGCGGGTAGCTTGTACTCGTTGATCACCTCGTAGATCGGCCAGGCCATCTTGTCGTAGGGGTGATAGCCCTGCACCGTGGGGTGGAACTTGAAGCCCTTGATGCCGCATTCCTCGATCAGCCGGCGCGCCTCGCGCGCACCCATCTTGCCCTTGTGCGGATCGATGCTGGCAAAAGCCATCATCATGTCCGAGTTGGCTTTGGCCGCCTCGGCGATTTCTTCGTTGGGAATGCGCCGGCGCCCCATCTGCGTTTCAGCGTCGACAGTGAACATCACCAGCCCGATCTTGCGTTCCCGGTAATAGGCAATGGTCTCGGCAATGGTCGGCCGGCGGCTGTTGCGAAAGTACTTGTCCGCGGCGCGGTCGTACTCCTCGCCATAGCTGTCAAACGGGTTCCAGCAACTCACTTCGGCGTGGGTGTGGATGTCGATCGCGACAAGGTTTTTGTGGTCCATGAAGGTCTCCTGATGGTTGGCAAATGCCTAGGGTAAACACCGAGAAAAATAGCCGAAAAGGCGCTTGAATTGGTTATATCTTATAACCATAATCGATTCCTTCCGAAAAATCAAATTTTTTAGTCCGACCGTCCCGACCCATGAAAAACATAGAAATGATTCGCCTTGAGCTGCGGGGTGCGCAGCAGGAAATCGCTGTCATCCGTTTGACCCGCAAGGCCAAGCGCAATGCGATCAATGACGCGCTGATTCTGGCCCTGCGCGACCTGTTCGAGCAACTGCCGGGCAGCGTGCGTGCCGCCGTGCTGGACGGCGAAGGCGAGCATTTTTGCGCTGGTCTGGACCTCGGTGAACTCCAGGAGCGTGATGCCGGCCAGGGCCTGCACCACTCGCGCATGTGGCACGCCGCACTGGAGCGGGTGCAGTTTGGCCCGGTGCCGGTGATTGCCGCCCTGCACGGTGCCGTGGTCGGTGGCGGGCTGGAACTGGCCAGTGCCTGTCATATTCGTGTGGCGGACGACACCACGTTTTATGCCCTGCCGGAAGGCACGCGCGGCATTTTTGTCGGCGGCGGCGGCTCGGTGCGTATTCCCAAACTGATTGGCGCCGCACGCATGACCGACATGATGCTCGCCGGCCGCGTCTACAACGCCCAGGACGGTGAACGCATTGGGTTGGCGCAATACCTGGTACCCGCCGGCCAGGCGTTTGACAAGGCGTTTGAGCTGGCCGTGCGGGTGGCGCAAAACGCGCCGTTGACCAACTACGCGTTGATGCATGCATTGCCCCGCATCGCCGAACAACCCACGGACCAGGGCCTGTTCACCGAGGCCTTGATGGCGGCCATCGCGCAAAGCGCACCGGAAGCCAAGTTGCGGGTGAAAGCCTTTCTCGACGGCAAAGCCGCCAAAGTCAAAAAGCATGACTAGTCCGAAGTACCGCCCGCTCACATTTGGCGTCACGCGGGTGGATCTGCGTGAAGGCGCTGCCGGCGTCAGCTACCTGATGGCCCAGCCGGCGCTGGGCAGCTATGCGCAGCGCATCACTGACCGCCTGCTGCACTGGGCCAACACGACCCCGGATCGCAGCTGGATGGCGCGCCGTGTCAAAAACCCGGACGGCAGCAGCGGCGACTGGCGCCACATCTCCTATGCGCAGGCACTGAGCAGCGCCCGCAGCATTGGCCAGGCACTGCTGGACCGTGGCCTGAATGCGGAGCGGCCGGTGGCCATCCTGAGTGAAAACGACCTGGAACATGCGCTGCTGGCACTGGGCTGCCTCTACGCCGGCGTGCCCTATTGCCCGGTGTCGCCGGCCTATTCGACCATCAGCACCGATTATGAAAAGCTGCGCCATGTGGTCAACACGCTGACGCCCGGCCTGGTATTTGCCAGCGACGCCCAGCGTTACGGCAAGGCGATCGCCGCCGTGGTCGGCAGAGATGTCGAAATTGCTATACATTCAGGAGCGTCCGACGCCCTATCCGCGGTTGCTATCACCCGTTTTGATGAGCTTCTGGCAACGCCGGCGACGGCCGCGGTCGATGCCGCCATGCAGGCCACCGGGCCCGACACCATCGCCAAGTTCCTGTTCACCTCCGGCTCGACCAAGCTGCCCAAGGCGGTCATCAACACGCACCGCATGTGGTGCGCCAATCAGCAGCAAATGCGCCAGTCGATGCCGGTGCTGGCCGACGAACCGCCGGTGCTGGTGGACTGGCTGCCATGGAACCACACCTTTGGCGGCAACCACAACTACGGCCTGGTCTTGTACAACGGCGGCACGCTGTACATTGACGACGGCAAGCCGGTGCCGGCCCTGGTCGGCGAAACGCTGCGCAACCTGCGGGAAATTGCACCCACCGTGTACTTCAATGTGCCGACCGGCTTCGAGGCCATTGCCAACGCCATGCAAACCGATGCCGTGCTGCGCAAGAACCTGCTCAGTCGCGTCAAGATGTTCTTCTACGCCGGTGCGGCATTGGCGCAGCCGGTGTGGGACAGCCTGCATCGCACGCAGGAATCCGAGGTCGGCGAACGCATCGTCATGGGCACCGGCCTGGGCATGACGGAGTCGGGACCGTTTGGCATTTTTGTCAGCAGCCACAACGTCAGGTCGGGTGACCTGGGGCTTCCGGCGCCGGGCCTCGAACTCAAGCTGGTGCCCACGGACGGGAAAACTGAAGTGCGCTATCGGGGGCCCAACATCACGCCCGGCTACTGGCGTGCACCGCAAGAAACCGCTCGCCATTTCGACGAAGAAGGCTTCTTCTGCAGCGGCGATGCGGTCACATGGATTGACGAGAACGATATCCACCAGGGCCTCAAATTTGACGGCCGCATCGCCGAAGACTTCAAGCTGGCAACCGGTACTTTTGTCAGCGTCGGCCCACTACGCGGCAGGATCATCGCCGCCGGCGCGCCCTATGTGCAGGACGCCGTGCTGACCGGCATCAACCTGAAGGAAGTGGGCGCCCTGATCTTTCCTACCCCGGCTTGCCGGCTTTTGAGCGGCCTGGGCGCCTCTGCCAGCATGAAGGAGGTGCTGGAAAGCCCGGCGGTACAGGCTCATTTTCAGACCGTCATCGATCAGCTGGCCGCCAGCAGCACCGGCAGCGCCAATCGCATTGCCCGTGCCTACCTGATGGCAGAGCCCGCCTCCATCGACAAGGGAGAAGTCACCGACAAAGGTTCCATCAACCAGCGCGCCGTTCTCAAGCACCGTGAGGCGCTGGTCAATGCCCTGCATGAGGGCTCGTTGCACCCCATCATTCAACCCGCGTAGTTCGACCGAACCAAGCGACAAGGAAACAAAAGCATGAACATTCAAGGACAAGCCGCACTCGTCACTGGCGCCGCCTCCGGTCTCGGCGAAGCCACCGCCCGCGAACTGGCTCGGCTGGGCGCCAGGGTCGCCGTGCTCGACGTCAACATGGCGCTGGCCGAGCAGGTGGTCGCCGCCATCAACGCCGAATTTGGCGCCGGCCGCGCCGTCGCCTGCCAATGCGACATCACCAGTACCGACAGCGTCACCGCGGCGCTCGCCAAAGCCACGGCAGCGCACGGCCCGGCGCGCATCCTGATGAACGTCGCCGGCATCGGCAGCGCCAAGCGCATCGTGCAAAAAGACGGCTCGGCAGCTTCGCTGGAGGACTTTGTCCGCGTGGTCAACGTGAATCTGATTGGCGCCTACAACATCAGCCGCCTGTTTGCCGCCGCCTGCGCCAAGCAGGACGCCCTGGAAGACGGCGAGCGCGGCGTCATGCTGTTCACCGCATCGGTCGCCGCCTTCGACGGCCAGGTCGGCCAGCAGGCCTACAGTGCCTCCAAGGGCGGGCTGGTAGGCATGACGCTGCCGATGGCGCGTGATCTGGCGCAACACGGCATCCGGGTCTGCACCGTGGCGCCCGGCCTGTTTGCAACGCCGCTGATGAAGCAGCTGCCGGAAGCGGTGCAGGCCTCGCTGGCAGCCTCCATCCCGTTTCCGCCACGCCTGGGTAAACCCCAAGAGTTTGCGCAGCTGGCTTGTCATATCGTCAGCAACGGGCACCTCAACGGCGAGGTGATACGTCTGGACGGTGCTTTGCGCATGGCGCCGCGCTGATTTGTTTTATTCACCCACGGAGACATCAACATGAACCATTCCAAATCCCTGCTCGCAATTGCGGTTGCCACACTCGCAGCCACGTCGGCCCTGGCCGACATCAACATCGGCGTCAGCCTGCCGCTCACCGGCCCGACGTCGGCGCTGGGCATTCCGATCAAAAACTCGATCGCCATGTGGCCGGCCAGCATCGGCGGCCAGAAACTCAATGTCATCATTCTTGACGACGCGACCGATCCCGCCAGCGCCACCAAGAATGCACGCCGCTTTGTCACCGAGGACAAGGTCGACATTCTGATGGGCTCTGCCGCCACGCCACCGGCCAATGCGGTCGCCGCCGTGGCGTCGGAAACCGGCACCATGCACCTGACCTTTGCGCCGATCGATGTCTCCACCACCAAGGCACCGTGGTCCTACAACCTGCCGCAGTCGACGCTGGTGATGTCGCACGCCATCGTGGCGCACATGAAGAAAATGGGCGTCAAGACGGTGGGCTTTCTGGGCTACGCCGATGCCTACGGCGAACTCTTCCTGCGCGACATGAAGGTCAAGATGGAGGGCACTGGCATCAAGTTTGTGTCAGAGGAGCGCTTCGCGCGCACCGACACCAGCGTCACCGGTCAGGCGCTCAAGGTCACCGCCGGAGCGCCGGATGCGATTTTGATCGTGGCTTCCGGCAGTGGCGCCGCCATGCCGCACAAGGCGCTGATCGAGCGCGGCTACAAGGGCAAGATCTACCAGACGCATGGTGCGGCGTCGCGTGACCTGATGCGGGTTGGCGGCAAGGATGTGGAAGGTGCCTATGTGGTGGCCGGCCCCGGAGTCGTGGCGGAACAGCTGCCGGCCAACCACCCCAGCAAAAAGGTCGCCATGATCCACGTGGAAGCATGGGAAAAAGTCTATGGGGCCAACAGCCGCAACCCGTTCGCCGCGCATGCCTACGATGCCTCGGTGGTCCTGCAGAAAATCATCCCGGTGGCGCTGAAAACCGCCAAGCCCGGCACCAAGGAATTCCGCGGCGCGCTGAAGGCTGCATTGGAAAATGCCGGCCCGATTGCCCTGTTCCACGGCACCGTGAATTACAGCGCGACCAATCACGCCGGCTACACCGATGACACCGGCGTCATCATGCGCATCACCAACGGCGACTGGAAGTTGCAATAAGCATGGATTTTTCGACCGCCGGCATCCTGCTGGTCGACGGACTGACCAATGGCGCTATTTACGCGCTGCTGGGTCTGGCAACGGTGCTGGTGTTTGCGGTGACCCGCATCATCTTCATCCCCCAGGGTGAGTTCGTCACCTACGGCGCGCTGACCCTGGCCATTTTGCAGACCGGCAAGGTGCCGGGCACCATCTGGCTGCTGCTGCTATTGGCCGGTCTGGCCGCCCTGGCCGAGTCCTTTCAAACCTGGAAGCGCCACAAGGCGGTTGCGCCCGCCATGCTGGCGGGTCTCAAGGTGCTGGCCTTTCCGGTCGTCATTGCCATCGTCACCATTTGGGCCGCGCCTCAGCAATTTTCCTTGTTGGTGCAGGCTGCGTTGTCGATCTGCATCGTGACCTCGTTTGGACCGCTGGTGTACCGGCTGGCCTATCAGTCACTGGCGGATGCAACGTCGCTGGTGCTGTTGATCGTGTCGGTTGGCGTGCACTTCGCACTCACCGGCCTGGGCCTGCTGTTTTTTGGCGCGGAAGGCTTTCGCAACCCTCCGTTCTGGGATGCCCGCTTCAGCCTGGGTGCGGTCAATCTTTCGGGGCAAGCCGTCATCATTGCCCTGGCCTCCATGGCGCTGATCGTGCTGCTGTGGCTTTTCTTCGAGCGCACGCTGTACGGCAAAGCCCTGCGCGCCACGGCGGTGAACCGCCTGGGCGCGCGTCTGATGGGAATCTCGTCGCAGGCGGCAGGCCAGCTCACGCTGGCCATGGCGGCCCTCATCGGCGCGCTGTCGGGCTTATTGATCGGCCCGACCACCACGGTATTTTTTGACTCGGGATTCCTGATCGGCCTGAAAGGCTTTGTCGCCGCCGTGATCGGCGGACTGGCCAGCTATCCCGGCGCGGCGCTGGGGGCGCTGCTGGTCGGCGTGATTGAAGCCTTTGGCTCATTCTGGGCCAGTGCCTTCAAGGAAGTCATTGTGTTCACGCTGATCCTCCCGGTGCTGTTCTGGCGCTCGCTCAAAGCCGGTCACTCGGACGAGGAGCACTGACATGCGCCTGAGAAAAATCGGCTGGCTGGCGCTGCTCACAGTCATTGGGCTGATCGCGCTGTTGCCGGTGCCCGAGTTCTGGATCACCCAGCTCAACTACATCGGCATCTCGAGCCTGGCGGTGCTGGGGCTGATTTTGCTGACCGGTGTCGGCGGACTCACCTCTTTCGGCCAGGCGGCTTTTGTCGGCATCGGCGCCTACACCACGGCCTACCTCAGCGTGCACGCCGGGCTTTCGCCCTGGCTGACGCTGTTCGTCGGCTTGGGGCTGACCGCCGTGTGCGCCATTGTCCTGGGCTGGATCACGCTGCGCATGTCCGGCCACTACCTGCCGCTGGCCACACTGGCCTGGGGCTTGTCGCTGTATTACCTCATGGGCAATCTGGAGGCGCTGGGTAAATACGATGGCATTCTGGATGTCGCCGGCCTCTCGCTGTTTGGCTGGAATCTGGGGCAAGGCCGGATCTTTTTCATACTGACCTGGGCCCTGCTATTGCTGGGCACGCTGTGCCTGATCCACCTGCTGGACTCGCGCGTCGGTCGCGCCATACGTTCGCTCAAGACCGGCTCGCAGATGGCCGAGTCCATGGGTGTCGACACCCTGAAATTCAAGATCGGCATCTTCGTCATCTCGGCCTTGCTGGCCAGTGTCTCGGGCTGGCTCTATGCGCACTTTCAGCGCTCCGTCAACCCGTCTCCGTTCGGCGTGAAAATCGGCATCGAATACCTGTTCATGGCGGTATTGGGCGGCGCCGGCCACGTCTGGGGCGCCATCACCGGGGTGACCATCACCAAGCTGCTGGAGGACCAGTTGCAGGTGCTGCTGCCCAAACTCATAGGCACCAGTGGCAGCTATGAAACCATCGTCTTCGGTGTGCTGCTGGTGTTGACGCTGAAATACGCGCCCGAGGGCATCTGGGCTTTTGTCGAGCGCAAGCTACCCAAACCAGCGCGCAAGGTGGACTGGCAAAACGCCGCCACGCTGGCGCAGCGCGGCAAACCGACGGCCGGCGAAGTGGTGGTGCAAGCGATTGACATTCGCAAGGCGTTTGGTGGCCTGGTCGCGGTCAATAACATCAACTTCCAGGTGCAGGCCGGCCAGATTGTGGGCCTGATTGGACCCAATGGCGCAGGCAAATCCACCACCTTCAATCTGATTACCGGTGTGCTGGGGCTCACTAGCGGGCGCGTCGCCTTTCGCGGCGAAACCATCAGCGGCCTGCCGTCACGCGAAATTGCCAGGCGCGGTATCTCCCGCACCTTTCAGCATGTCAAGATGATTGCCGACATGACGGTACTGGAAAACGTGGCTCTGGGCGCCCACCTGCGTGGCGACCGGGGTGCGCTATCGGCCATGCTGCGGCTCGATCGCGGTGAGGAACAAAGCCTGTTCAAGGAAGCTGAATTTCAGCTCCGGCGCATCGGCATGGGCGACTATCTGCACGAACTGGCCGGCAACCTGGCCATGGGTCCGCAGCGCCTGCTGGAAATTGCCCGTGCCCTGTGCAACGACCCGGCCCTGTTGCTGCTGGATGAGCCGGCCGCCGGCTTGCGCCACAAGGAAAAGCAGGCCCTGGCCGACGTGCTGCGGCAACTCAAGTCCGAGGGGCTGAGCATCCTGCTGGTCGAGCACGACATGGATCTGGTCATGCAGGTCACCGACCGCATCGTGGTGATGGAATTCGGCACCCGTCTGATCGAGGGCACGCCGGAAGAAATCCAGGCCAGCCCCGAAGTCCGTGCCGCCTACCTCGGCACCGAGCACTGAGAAAGTCACCCTCATGGCAACACCCATCCTCAAGGTGCAGGGACTGCACGCCGGCTACGGCAGGGCCGAAGTGCTGCGCGGCATCCAGCTCGAGGCCGCACCCGGCAGCATCATCACCGTCATCGGACCCAACGGCGCCGGCAAATCAACTCTTCTAAACGCCTTGATGGGCGTGTTGCCGTCCACCGGCAGCATTGACTACGCCGGTGAATCCATTGCCCGTCTGCCGCTCGAAGAGCGGGTCATGCAGGGGATGGCGCTGGTGCCGGAGCGGCGCGAGTTGTTTGGCAGCATGTCGGTGGAAGACAACCTGGTGCTGGGCGCTTATCGCCAGGTCAGGCTGCACAACAAACACTGGCGCGAACAGATCGACGAGGTGTTCGAGCTCTTCCCGCGCCTGAAGGAGCGTTGCAAGCAGCAGGCCGGCACCCTGTCCGGTGGCGAGCGTCAGATGCTGGCCGTGGGCCGGGCGCTGATGTCACGCCCCAAGCTGTTGATGCTCGACGAGCCCAGTCTGGGCTTGGCGCCGCTGGTCGTGAAGGAAATATTCCGCACCATTGACGCCTTGCGCAAAACCGGCGTGACCACCCTGCTGGTGGAGCAAAACGCGCGTGCCGCGCTGGACACCGCTGATTACGGCTATGTGCTGGAAATGGGTGAGATCGTGCTGCAAGGCGTGGCGTCCGAGCTGGCCACCGACCCGCGCGTGATCGACACCTATCTGGGGGCCGCCCGCAAGAGATAGCTATGCTTTCTCCCTTTCCCTTGTAAACGCATGGACGCCAAGACCCTGACCCCTTTTGTCGAAAAAGTTGACACCCGCTACCTTGAAGGCCTGGTCGGTTACAACTCGCGCCGGGCGGCACTGGCCATCATCGAAGTGTTCATGGAACGCATGGCCGTCTATGACTTGCGCGTGGTGGATTTCTCGGTGCTGTCGCTGATCAGGCATAACCCCGGCATCACCTCCCGCCAGCTGTGCAGCACACTGGGCATTCAGGCGCCGAACCTGGTCGGCATGGTGAATGCAATGGAAAAACGCGGGCTGATGACCCGGCACCCCCATCCGCATGACGGCCGGGCCATGGGACTGCACCTGAGCGCCGCAGGGGAAATCCTGGTTCAGAAAGCGGAAATAACCGCAGCCCAACTCGAAACCGAGGCCACTTCGCGCCTGACTGCCGCGCAGCGCAAGACCTTGATGCTGCTACTGAAAAAGATCTACCAGCCGGCCGTTTGAAACCGGCAGCGGCTCTGTCTGCACTCAAGGGTTTTTGGGCGTTGCTTTAGGCGTTGCGCTTGATGCGGCAGGACATATGTCCTACAATTCCCGAGCACTAGGACAACCGTCCTAGGAGGGTCATTTTGAGGTGCAGAGATCATCGTGTCCGCAAATTTAATCAAGCCGCTTGCATTGGGTGCGCAGTAGGTCATGAGTGACAAAACGACACGCGATCAGATCATTGAAGCGGCCGACCAGTTGTTCTATCAGCAAGGCTACGAACACACCTCGTTCGCTGACATCGCGGCCGCCGTGCAGATCTCGCGCGGCAATTTCTACCATCACTTCAAATCCAAGGACGACATCCTGAACGCCGTGATCCAGCTGCGTTTGGCGAATACCGAAAGCATGCTGGCGCAATGGGAAGCGGAGGGCAAACACCCCATCGACCGCATCCAGAGCTTTGTCCAGATGCTGATCGCCAACCAGGCTGCCATCAAACGCTATGGCTGTCCGGTTGGCACCTTGTGCACCGAGCTTGCCAAGCTCAACCATGCCTCGCAGGCCGAGGCAAATCAGCTGTTGACGCTGTTCAGGACCTGGTTGCGCCAGCAATTCACCTTGCTCGGTCGCGCCGCCGATGCGGATGAACTGGCCATGCATCTCCTGGCCCGCAGCCAGGGGGTTGCCACACTGGCCAGTGCCTTTCACGATAAAGCCTTCATCCAGCAAGAAGTCAGGCTGATGGGCAACTGGCTGAAAGCCTGCGCGCCAAGCGCCGCGCGTCGCGCAAGCAAAACAACAACCCGCCATTCCAATTGAGAAGAGAGAGTTTCCATGTTTGTCGTATTGCTCAAATTTTCAGATCATAAAGACCAAGCAGGTCAATTCATGCAAGCGCACAAGGAGTGGATTAAACGTGGCTTTGATGACGGCGTATTTTTGCTGGCCGGCAGTCTTCAGCCTCGTTTGGGGGGCGCGATTGTGGCGCACAACACCTCGCTGTCAGACCTCCAAACCCGGGTGAACGACGATCCATTTGTGACGGAGAAAGTTGTCTTCACAGAGATTCTGGAGGTCTCGCCATCCATGGCCGACGAGCGACTGAAGTTTCTGCTTGGCTGAATCCCCTCACCCCGCGAATTTCTTACAGGACACAGACGCATGAACACCACCCTCACAGGGCCGGACGGCCGGCCACGCTGCCGCTGGTGCGCAGCCGCACCGGAGTTTCTGGACTACCACGATGCCGAATGGGGCTTCCCGGTGGGGGATGACCGCCGCTTGTTCGAAAAACTGTGTCTGGAGAGTTTTCAATCCGGGCTGAGTTGGCGCACCATTCTGGCCAAGCGCGATAACTTTCGTGCCGCGTTTCATGACTTTGACTTTGACCGTGTGGCGCGCTTCACCGCGCAGGACATTGAGCGCCTGCTCGACGACGCAGGCATCGTGCGCCATCGCGGCAAGATTGAAGCGGTGATCAACAATGCGCGGCAGGCGCAGGAGCTGGTTCAACGCGAAGGCTCACTGGCCGCCTTTGTCTGGCGCTATGAAGCGGATGCCGCGCCATTGGCGCCGCCGCAAACGCTCTCGACCTCGGTGCAATCGCTGGCCCTGTCGAAGGCGCTGAAAACCAGGGGATGGAAGTTTGTCGGCCCCACCACGGTGTATGCCTTCATGCAGGCCATGGGGCTGGTCAATGACCACGCCGAAGGCTGCGTGATTCGTGCCCAGGTTGCGCGGGCACGCCAGGATTTCAAGCGCCCGGGGTGAGTTGCGTGTGCAAATCAGCCGCTCCTTGCAAACCCGCGCCACATTCTCACTCGATGCCGCTACATAAAAGCATCCCTATCGACCCAAAGGGTCAGCGCATGGCGATTGCAAGAGCACTGGCGCTGCGACATTGCCCGCGAAACCATCGCCTGAATCTTTACTTCTTTCCGAGGACCTTTCATGAGCCGCACCCAAGCCCTGGCACAGACGCTGGCCTGTTTTGACGACGGGCGCTTCCAGCAAACACTGGCACGCCGCGTCGCCTACCAAACCGAAAGCCAAGACGCCACATCCGGCCCCGTCCTGCATGCCTACTTGCAAGAAGAGATCACACCCAAGCTGCGGGAGATGGGCTTTGACTGCCGCATCGTGGACAACCCGCTGCCCGGCAAACCGCCGTTCCTGTTGGCCGAGCGCATCGAACCAGGCGCCAGCTTCACGGTGCTGAGCTACGGCCATGGTGACGTGGTGCGCGGCCACGAAGCGCAGTGGCGCGACGGCCTGAGCCCCTGGAAGATCGTGGAGGAGGGTGATCGCTGGTACGGGCGCGGCACCGCAGACAACAAGGGCCAGCACACCATCAACCTGATGGCGCTGGAGCAGGTGCTGGCCGTGCGTGGCGGGCAGTTGGGCTACAACGTCAAAATCATTTTCGAGATGGGCGAGGAGGTCGGCTCGCTCGGCCTTGACGCGGTGTGCGCGCAGTACCGCGAAGCTCTGGCCGCCGACCTGTTCATCGCCTCCGACGGCCCGCGCGTGTCGGCCTCCCGCGCCACGCTGTTCCTGGGCTCTCGCGGGGTGTTCAACTTTGACTTGCGTCTCAAGCTGCGCGTCGGCGCTCACCATTCCGGTAACTGGGGCGGCCTGCTGCGCAACCCCGGCATCCGCCTGGCCCATGCGATTGCCTGCCTGGTTGACGCGCATGGCCGCATTCTGGTGCCCGGCCTGCTGCCCACCGCCATGTCGCCCAGCGTGCGCGCAGCGCTGCAAGACATTGAAATCGGCGGTGGCCCCAACGATCCAGAGATCGACCCCACCTGGGGTGAGCCCGGCCTGTCCACCGCCGAGCGCGTAATTGGCTGGAACAGCCTGGAGGTGCTGGCCTTCATCACCGGCAACCCGGCCATGCCGGTGCACGCCATACCGGCCGAGGCGCGCGCGCACTGCCACATGCGCTATGTGGTGGGTAGCGACGTGGTGAACTTCGTGACGCACATTCGGCAGCACCTGCTGGCCCATGGCTTCGATGACGTGGAGGCGCGCGCGACCGACGTGCACATGGCCGCCACCCGGCTGGACCCGGACAACCCCTGGGTGCGCTGGGCGCTGGCCTCCATGGAGCGCAGCACCGGCAAGGGCCCGGCGCTGCTGCCCAACCTGGGTGGTTCGCTGCCCAACGACGTGTTTTCCGAAACCCTGGGCCTGCCCACCCTGTGGGTGCCGCACTCGTACCCGGCCTGCTCGCAGCATGCGCCCAATGAACACATCCTGGTCGGCACCACCCGCGAATCCCTGCAGATCATGGCCGGCCTGTTCTGGGACCTAGCCGAGCAGGGCGCGGGCGTGATGGCGGTCTGTGGGGGCGAAGAAGTTGTAAGTAGAATCTGGCGCTAGCAACCGTGAACTATGCGTAACGTGCTATCCAAACAATAGCACATCCCCCGAGGTAACTCTGATGCGGCGTGCCATCAACCCCTATCCAAGCGCTCCTTGCATACCCGCGCCACATCCCTCACCCACGGCTGCGCGGCCCAGTGCCGTTGCGTGAAGGCATTGATGTCGGCCTGCAGCGCCAGCGACGCGCCGATCATGGCCAGGCCTTGCAGGAACATGCCGCGGTGGCGCGGGCTCATGGTGAAAGGGACGACATGGCACCTGCGCAGCGGCACGCGCCAGGAGACGGTCAAGGTGCGGGGCGCCTTGAGCAGCAACGACGGCGACAGCGCCCTGACCTGGGCGCTGGCCGGGCACGGCATTTTGCTGCGCTCTGAGTGGGACGTGGCGCCTTACCTGCGCTCAGGCCGCCTGCGCCAGGTGCTGGCCGATTGGGCCTTGCCAGTGGCCGACATCTACCTGGTCTATCCCAGCAAGGCCCACCTGTCGGCCAAGACACGGGCGCTGGTGGACTTTCTGTGCGACTGGTTTCGGGATCGCCTGGATGGCGGGGCGGTCAGCGCACGCTGGTGAGCGTTTCAGGTGCCCGCAGCGCTACTCGCGCACCCGTCCGGCGGAGTCGATCAGGCTGAGCTCGACCATTTTGGAGCCCACGCGGTCACCCTCAAAATTGACTCGAAAGCCGCCGAGGTTGAGCTCACGCAGGTTGTCAATCGCGTCGCGCAGCTTGGCGCGGGTCGGGTCCTTGCCGGCACCGCGCAGGGCTTCGGTGTAAGTCCATGCGGCGATATAGCCCTCCAGCATATAGACGTTGGGCTTGCCCAATTTGGCCGCAGTTGCGTCGGCCAGCAACTGGCGCACCAGGGAGCTCTTGCCGCTGTCCGACTTGGGCACCACGCGCACCACGATCACGTTCGCCCCGACGGGGCCCAACTGTTCGGCCAGCAAGCTCTCTCCGGTGTTGGAAAAACCATAAATGGGCCCGGTGTAGCCCTTGCGGCGCAACTCGCGGATGGCAATGGCCGCGCCTTTGGGCTCGCTGATGACCAGCACCGACTGGGGCTGGGCCGCCAACGCTTTGTCGGTGTCTTTCAGCGGCGCACTGAGCAGCAAATTGACGCCCATGCCGCTGAAGGTGGGAACTGCCCCCTCCAGCGCTGCCAATGATTCGGAATCACTGGCATGCAGGATGACCATCTTGCGCCTCCCCAGGGTGTCCACATGGCGCGTGATCGCAGCGGCTTCTTCCGCGTAGCCGGGCCGAACGGAATACACATTGGGATAGCGAAATCCGTGCAGTTCGTCGGCACCGGCCATGGGACCGAACAACAGGATGTCGGTGTCGGCGAGCAGCGGATTGACAGCGCTGACCTGGGGTGAGCCGTAATAGCCAAACAGTGAAAACACCGGCTGTGCCAGTAGCTGCTTGGTGTTGGCGGTGACTGCCTCCAGACGACCCGCATCATCCAGGGTGGTCAGCTCTATCTTGCGGCCATGAATGCCGCCAGCGGCATTGACGCGCTCAAAGTAAAGCCGTGCGCCTTGCGCAAACGGCAGCGCCAAAGCCGCGGCCGGGCCTGTCATGGCTACCGACTGCCCCAGCGTGACGACCTTTTTGCTGATGCCGTCTTCGGCGGCGTCGCCGCTGGTTGCTGCAAGCGCCAGAGCGACTGCCACGATGCTTCTTGCAAAGGCTTGAAATGCGCGGACCCGATTCGGGGTTGTAACCATGATGCTCCCATTGCCCGGCTGCAAAGATGCCAGGTTGCCGCCAATATAAGCGTCAAGCGTGCACCCGGCCATCGGTATCTGCCCTAACCCCGAACATCCGAAGCGGCTCGGCCTGGCAGGGTGCCAAGGCCACCTGCCAGCGCTGTTACGGGGCGGGTTGCGTCACCGTGTTCTGATCCAGAGTGACCGCAGTCCCTGCCAACAGCCTGCCGTTGATGGATGCGCCGGTCTTCAAGGCGATCGATGTCTGGGACAGGATGACGCCACTGAATCTTGCGGTGGTTCCAATGTCCACCGCCCCGAAGGTCTGCCAGTAGACATTCTTGGCCACTGCGCCGCCGGCCAGAATGACTTGCGCACCCGAACCGACGGTCAGGCCTTGCGCAATCTGGAAGATCCAGACATCGTTCGGGCCGCCCGTGAGGGTGACATTTGTCGGTATCAGAAGCTTGCTGCTCCACTTGTACGTGGCTGGGCCGAGATTGAGTCCGCCAATATTTCCGGCACCCAGTTCAGTCACATCGGCCGCTCGACCCGCAGCATCGGTGTACGCCAACCCTTTGTCGCCGATCGCCGCCGTCAAGCGGCTTGGGTCCGTCATCACGCAGGGCAGAGGGCCGGCGGCATCGACGCTGTAGATAGTCCCGGTCACTTGCGCGCAAGTCAGGCCAATGCCAGCGCCAGTCGCCGGACTCAGGCCGACATCCCCGGTCACGACGGAAGCCGGAACGCTGGTGGTCTCCGATTGCGCCAGTATCACGAAGTTGCCAGCGGTTCCAAGATTGACCGGGGCCGGGCCACGGCCAGCGGTTCCTACACCGGTACCGAGGCCTGCTGCGCTGGGCGAGCTGGATTTGCCTCCACCGCCGCATGCCGCCAGTGAAGCTGCGATCACCAATGCCATGGACCACATCGGTGGTTTCAATACACGTTTGATTCTGTTCATTTCTTTACCTTTTCATTTGCCCCCAAAGGGCGCTCGTGGATGACCGATCCGCCGCGGGTACGACCATGCGTCGCTGGTCCGGTTATCCGCCAGACGCGGATAACGGTCTGTTCGCCACTTAACACAGGTCAAGAATGATGTAACAGTCTGCAAGCCGGGTGCAGCGGCGATAGCGGGTCAGGGAGCAGTTTCAGATGACGGAAGAATCCCGCCACGGCTCCGCGTCAAAGCATGCGGTCACGCCGTGCCAGGGCAGGAAACAGGCGCACCCAGGACGCAGCCACGATCAGCGTGCCCAGGCCGCCGGCCACTACCGAGCCGACCGGGCCGAGCAGCGCGGCAGTGGCACCGGATTCGAATTCGCCCAGCTGATTGGAGGCGCCGATAAAGATTGAATTGACGGCAGAGACCCGGCCGCGCATTTCGTCCGGCGTCTCCAGTTGCACCAGGGTCAGGCGCGTGACCACGCTGATGTTGTCGGCCGCGCCGGTGATCGCCAACGCCAGCAGCGACAGTCCGAAATGAGTCGAGACACCAAACACGACCGTCGCCAGGCCAAAGACGGCAACCGCCATCAGCAGCCGCTGGCCAACCCGGCGTCGCAACGGCCAGCGCATCAGCGCCAGCGACATCGCCAGCGCACCGACTGCAGGCGCCGCGCGCAGCAGCCCCAGACCGACCGGCCCGGTATGCAGGATGTCGCGCGCATAAATCGGCAGCAGCGCGGTGGCGCCGCCGAGCAATACCGCGAACAGGTCCAGCGAGGTCGCGCCGAGCAGCACCTTGCGCTGCCAGACAAAGGCCACGCCGGCGAGCACGCTGCTCCAGCTCGCTGCCAGGCTGGACGGACGATGCTGGTAGCGCACCACCAGCGTGAGTCCGCAAGACAGCAGCAACAGGACCATGCAGCTGGCATAGACGGTGGTGGCGCCGCTCACATAGAGCAGGCCACCGAGCGCCGGTCCGCAGATGATGGCGACCTGCATGCCGCTGGAACTCAGGGCGATCGCGCCCTGCAGCAAATCCTGCGGCACCAGCAAAGGCATGAGCGCCTGCTGCGCCGGCATCTGGAAGGCCCGCGCCACGCCCAACACGACCGAGATCGCCAAAATCAGCTCGCGCGAGGCGAATCCTCCCTGGGTCGCCGCCACCAGCAGCAAGGCCACCCCAGCCTGCGCCAGCATGCAGGCGGCGAAGATGCGCCCGCGATGCAGCCGATCCGCCAGGTGGCCGGCCGGCAGCGTCATCAGCAGCGCCGGCACGAACTGGAACAGGCCGACCAGGCCCAGGTCCCAGGCGCTGGAGGTGATGTCATACATATGCCAGGCCACGGCCACCATGAGCATCTGGTTCGCCATGACGCCGGCCAGCCGGGCCAGCCAGAAACGCGTGAATTGGCGTTGAGTGAACAGCTGGGACAGATGGCTTTGCGGCATGGGATGAGCTTAACAGCGCTGGTCCAAGCGCGGCGATGGCGATCAGCCATGCACTTTGGCTGACGCGCTGGAAGTCGCCGAAGCTGTGAATGAAAAATGACTCTAACCACCGTCGAATATGCGCAAGCAGCTATCAAATGCATAGTGACTGGGGGTGTTGTCATCACGCCAGCCTCGTCAGTAGAATGGCTTCACCACCCGCCGGGGTTGACCGGCTCTTTAGCAGGGGGACAGGCATGCCGACCTTGAAACCGCGCAGACTGCGCTACTGCCCGCGCAATCAACATTTCCTTAGCCGCCATGAATCCAGCCAAGGTTGATCGAACTCGCGTTGTGGCGCTGACCGACCTGCCGAATATCGGGAAAGCCTGCGCTGAAGATTTGCGGCTGCTTGGCATCCACAAGCCAGGCCAGCTTTTCGGCAGGAGCCCTTTCAAAATGTACGAGATGCTTTGCGAAAAAACGGGCTCACGACAGGACCCCTGCGTGCTCGACGTCTTCATGTCGGTGACGCGTTTCATGGCTGGCGAAGAACCTCTGCCCTGGTGGGCTTACACGCAGGAACGCAAGCAGTTACTCAGGCAAAAGGCGGGAACTGTTGAAGTCCGGCCGCCGGTCAAGAAACAGAAGGTGAGCGCATGATCAAGCTGTACCAATACGACCCTGCTTTCGGTCTCCCGAACGCCAGCCCTTTTTGCATGAAGCTGGAAACCTGGCTGCGCATGGCCGAACTGCCGTTCGAGATTCCAGCCGCCACGCTGCGTGATCTCGGCAAGGCGCCCAAGGGCAAGATGCCTTACATCGAGGACCAAGGCAAGATCCTGGCCGACTCGACTTTCATCATCGACTATCTCAAGGCGAGCTACGGCGACCGGCTGGACGCCTGGCTCAGCGCCGAGCAGCGCGCGATTGCGCTGGCGTTCCAGCGGCTGATCGAGGAGAACCTGTATTGGGCGCTGGTGCACACCCGCTGGCTCGAGCCGCAGGGATGGGAGAAAACCAGGGTTGCGTTTTTTGGCAAGCTGCCGCTGCCGCTGAAATGGTTCGTGCCCACGCTGGCGCGGCGCGGACTGATGAAGGAACTGCACGGTCACGGCATGGGCCGGCACAGCGAAGCGGAGATTCATGCCATCGGCAAACGCGACATCACGGCGCTGGCGGACTTTCTGGGCGACAAGCCCTACGCCATGGGCCAGCAGCCCTGCTCGCTGGACGCGACGCTATACGCCTTTCTTGCCAACCTGGTCTGGCCGCCGGTGGAATCGGTGCTGAAGCAGCACGCCAGACAGTACCCGCAACTGGAAGCCTACTGCCAGCGCATGCGCAGCCGCTATTACCCGGCATCCGCTTGACTTTCGACACGCGGCACTGGCATCCAGGATGAACCTGACAACACCGGGGCTACAGCGATTTGTGGAGGCGCAAAACCGCGTCTATGAATCGGTCTGCAAGGAACTGGCGCTCGGCGAAAAGACCAGCCACTGGATGTGGTTCATCTTTCCGCAACTGAAAGAGCTGGGCCGCAGCCCGATCGCCAAATACTTTGGCATCGACTCGAAGGGAGAGGCGCTGGGCTATTGGCAGCATCCGATTCTGGGCCAGCGCCTGAAGCAGTGCACGCAACTGGTGCTGGCACAAGCTAGCAAGACGGCGCATGCTATTTTTGGCTCACCCGATGAGCTGAAATTCAAATCCTGCATGACGCTATTCGCTCAGGTGGCACCGCAGGAGCCGGTGTTCCGGCAGGCGTTGGCGCGTTTCTTCGGCGGCCAGCCGGACGAGGCCACGCTGAAGCTGCTGCCCTGAACTCATTCAATTTCAAAATCATCCGTGTCGTTGTTGCTTCACCTTGTCGTGCTACAGCACTGCCCGCGGCTTCGCGCCTAGACACGAATGATTTGGAAACGGAATCAGAACAGCCAGGGCACGAAACGTTTGCTTACCAGCTGGTAGGCGGCATAGCCCGGATAGTGCTCGCACAGCCCCTGTTCTTCGAGCCTGGATTTCAGAAACAGAACCACGGCCAGCGCTGACCACGCAAGCCATGCCGCGAAGGGGTTGGACATCGACGCCAGCGCGCCGGCACCCAGTAGTAACGAGGTGTACATCGGGTGGCGAATCCACCGGTAAGGCCCCTGGGTCACCAGAACGCCGCTGACCCTGGGTGTCGGGTGGATATTGAAATTGCCCAGCCGGTTGTGCATCAGCGTCCACCCGGCGAGCGCGATGGC
This sequence comes from uncultured beta proteobacterium, assembly GCA_963810395.1. GTDB lineage: Bacteria > Pseudomonadota > Gammaproteobacteria > Burkholderiales > Burkholderiaceae_C > Rhodoferax. The sequence goes on from CAWENC010000001.1 coordinate 1,703,491, forward strand.
GACCCCGGCGAGCAGCCAAGCCCCTGCTGGAACCAAGCCCCGCAAGACCTGTGGCAGCGCCAATGCAGCCTGCAAAATCAGAAGACCGAATTGCAGCGCCACCAGCACGCTGCCGATCAGTTTTCGCCGCTGAATTGTTGATGCTGGCATGACGCGATTATGGATCGGGGACACTGCAACAGCTGACCCCGTGCCAGGCGGCAGGCAGGGCCGCAGTGCGCGTGTCAACGAAAAATGAAATTAGTCAACAAACCTTGAAGCTGCGCTGAAGCGCACCATCTAGAGCGATTAACGCTCTATCGCAACAGCCCGGCTTTTGCGCTTTCTTATGGCCATGGCTCCCGTCCTGCTGGTTTCTCTTCTCTTGCATGCCTTTGTCGGCTGGCGTGTGGCGCCGGATCTGGTGGCTGTGAGTGCATCGCTGGGCGCGGGCTGGTGGGGCTTGCTGCTGCTCTCGGCCCTGCTGACACCCATGGGCGTGATGGCGCGACGCTTTGCCAAGCCACCCCTGTCCGACGTCCTGACCTGGCTCGGCCTGCTTTGCATGGGCTTGTTCTCCACGCTCTTGGTGCTGACGCTGCTGCGCGACCTCGGGCTGCTGGCCGCCTATGGCATTGACTGGCTGCGGCCGGCGACCCTCGCGCTGCCGATCCTGCGCACCGACAGCGCATTGGCGCTGCCGCTGCTGGGCCTGCTGGTCACGGCCTGGGGCTTCTGGAATGCGCGGCGCACCGCCTCCGTGCTGCGGGTCGACGTGCCGATTGCCAATTTGCCCGCCGCGCTGCACGGCTTCACCGTGGCGCAAATCAGCGACCTGCACATCGGCCCGACCATCAAGGGCCGCTACCTGCAGCGCATCGTTGCGCGCGTCAACAGCCTGGGGGCCGACCTGGTGGCCATCACCGGGGATCTGGTGGACGGCAGCGTGCATGAGTTGCGCGACCAGGTGGCATCGTTGACCGGGTTGACTTCGACCCACGGCACGTTCTTCGTGACCGGCAACCACGAGTATTACTCGGGGGCGCATGGCTGGATCGACGCCCTGCGCGAGCTCGGCGTGCGGGTGCTGATGAACGAACATGTGCTCATCCACCACAGCACCGACAGCCAGGATCCGGAGCAAGCCATGATGGTGGTGGCCGGTGTCACCGACTTCAGCGCCCACCATTTTGACGAGAGCCATCGCAGCGACCCGCAGCTGGCGATCGCCGACGCGCCGGCGCATGCCGTGTTCAAGCTGTTGCTGGCACACCAGCCGCGCAGCGCCGCCGCTGCGGCCCAGGCCGGCTTTGATTTGCAGCTCTCAGGCCATACGCACGGCGGCCAGTTCTGGCCCTGGAATCACTTCGTCAAGCTGCAACAACCTTTTACCGCCGGCTTGCACAAGCTGCGATCGCTGTGGGTCTACACCAGCCGGGGCACCGGTTACTGGGGGCCGCCCAAGCGCTTTGGCGCGCCCTCGGAGATCACCCACTTGCGCCTGGTCCGGGCGTAATTCCATTTCCAAATCATCCGTGTCGTTGTTGCTTCGCCTTGTCGTGCCACAGCACTGCCTGCGGCTTCGCGCCTAGACACAAATGATTTGGAAATGGAATAAGAATCCGCCCGGCCTCAGGCCAGTCGCGCGTTGCGCATCGCCCCTGACGGCGCCACGCTTGCCGCAGCCACACCCTGTATAACATCGCCGACCACGATCACGCTCGGGCTGGCCAGTTTTTCGCGCTCGATCGTCAGCTGCAAGCTGGCCAGGGTGCAGACGGCGTGGCGCTGGCTCGGCAGACTGGCGTTGTGGATCACGGCCACCGGCGTGCTGGCGGGCAGGCCGCCGGCCAGCAATTCGTCCTGAATGCGCCGGGCGCCGCTGACGCCCATGTAGATCACCAGTGTCAGTTTGGCCTGATGGGCGGTTGCCGCCAGCGCGCGCCAGTCGGTGCCGGCGTCGCCGGGTTTGGCGTGGCCGGTGATAAACACCACGCCGTGTGCATGTTCGCGGTGCGTCAGCGGCACGCCGAGCGAGCTCACGGCCGCCAGGCCGGCGGTGATGCCATTGATCACGTTCACCTGGATGCCTGCCGCTTGCAGGTGCTCCATTTCTTCGCCGCCGCGGCCAAAGATGAAGGGGTCGCCGCCCTTGAGGCGCACCACGGTTTCGCCTTCCAGCGCGGCCATCAGCATCAGTTTTTCAGTGAAGGCCTGCGGCGTGGATTTGCAGCCGCCGCGCTTGCCGACGTGGATGATGCGGGCGGTCGGCGCGGCATAGGCCACGATCTCGGCGCTGACCAGGTCGTCCACTAGCAACACGCTGGCGGCCTGAATCGCCTTCAGGGCCTTGAGCGTCAGCAACTCGGGGTCGCCGGGGCCGGCGCCGACCAGGGTGCAGCTGCCCGGCTTTGTCTTTGTAGTTCCAGTATTCATAGTCGTTCCACCAGACGCAATATGTGTACCACCTGTTGTGTGATCGGGGCTGGCACCGGGTTGTCGCCGGCCATGACCCGACGAATATAGGCGGCGGTGCTGTCGGCATCAATCTCTTTCGGCAGGTCGGGCAGGGTGGCCAGCGTGCCGGATTGGGCTTGCTGCAATTCGACCAGCTGACCGGCGACGAAGCCCTGCATGCGCGGCACCCGGCGTGGGTCCGCCACGGCTTCGCCTTCGGTGCCGTGCAGCAGCAGCGCGTTGGCTTTGAGCAGCTGGAACACGGCGGCCATCGATTCGGCGTACTCGGGATGCGTGTAGCTGCTCACCAGCAGGCTGGCGCCCGCGCAGGGGTTCATCAGCTTGACCAGGCTGTGCGCGGAGTTGCGCACGCCGACCACGCGACGCACCTCCAGCAGGCGCTGCAGGCCAGGGCACAGCAGCTCTGTCGGGATAAACACGACTTCACCAGATGCTACGGAATTGATAGCTGTCTGCGCAGGTACATCGAGTCCCAGCAGCACTTTTGACGTATAAACCCGGGTCGATTCGGTGGCCGTGCCGTGGATCAGCACCGGCAAGCCTTCACGTGCCAGCAGCAGCGCCAGCAGCGGCGTGAGCAGCGGCAGCTTGCGCGCGCCGTTGTAGCTCGGAATCACGATCACCGGCCGGTCGCCCGCCGGAATCAGATGCAGTCGCTGCTGGGTGGCATCGAGAAACCCGGCCATCTCCTGCGGCGTTTCACCCTTGATGCGCATGGCCAGGCAAAACGCGCCAATTTCCAGATCCGTCACGCCGCCGTCGAGCACCTGGCCGAACAGATCCGCTGCCTGCTCGCGTGAAAGGGCGCGCGCGCCATCCTTGCCGCGTCCGATTTCCCTGATGTACTTGCCGATGCCCATGGCCCGATTGTCCGTGAACGATGATGACTTTGGGAAATGAGCTTATGCCGCGGCCTGCAGTTCGACCTGAGTGCTCGCGTGGATCGGGGTCATCGTGTCGCGCACCATGCGCTGCAATTGGGGCAGGCAGGAGCCGCAGTTGGTGCCGCACTTCAAAGCGGATTGCAGGGCATTGAGCCGCTCCCCGGCTGAGCCGTGAAAGGTCGCCAGCTGCGCATCAATCGCCTCTTTGGTCACATTGAAGCAGGCGCATACCTGCTGGCCGCGGGGCACCACCTGCACCGGGGCAGTGGCACCCGCCAGCAACAGCGCGCGGCCGTAGGCCTGGGCCGGCAGCTCGTCCTGCAACAGCGTGGTGATCCAGCCCTGGGCACGGGTGTCGCCGGCCAGCAGGAAGGCTTCAAGCCTGGTCTGGCTGTCGCTGTGCCGCAGCAGCGCGGCGCGGCGCTGGCCGCGTTTTTTGTCGGCGTAGCGCAAGACCTGAGGGCTGTCGAGCTTGAGCAGGGATTCGATCTGCGCCAGCAGCGCATCGGGCACGGCCTCGAGGGCGCTGGCGCGAAACAGCAGGCCGCTGCGCTCCTGCGCCGGCGCATCCAGCGGCGCGTTGTTGCTAAATGGCACGCAGCTGGCGTAGGCAAAGCGCGCCATCAGCCGCTGCAGTTCGGCGCGCGCCGCCAACACCTGCCCAGGCGGCAGCCAGGCCGCTGCCAGCATCGACCACGGCATCTCGGCCTTCAAGACCTTGACGGCCGTGTGTTTGAACTCGGGTTGTCTGGAATCCGGGCAATAGGCCGAGGTGGTCAGGGCGTTGACGCCGGCCAGCCGCTGGCCGGTGGCGCTGATGCCGCTCAAGAATTCTTCCCCCCAGTGCATCGCCATGAAGAGCTGGCTCAGCCCGAGCTCGGCGCTGGCCTGCACCGGCAGCAGGATCGAGCCGCGCTTGCTGGTGACGTGCACCAGGTCACCGTCCTTCAGCAATCTGCGGGCCATGTCCTGCGGGTTCATCTGCAGCGCCGGTTCGGGCACATGACCGAACAGACGGCCCAGCGTGCCGGTGCGGCTCATGCCATGCCACTGGTCGCGCAGGCGGCCGGTGGTCAGCGAGAACGGGAAGCGCGCTTCGCGCGCTTCGGCCACGGGCTGGTAGAGCGTATTGACGAAGCGGGCGCGGCCATCGGCGGTGGGGAAGATGCCGTCTTCGTAGAGTCTTGCCTTGCCTTGTGTTTCTCCTTCTTTCAAAGGCCATTGCGGGGGGGCTTGCTCCAGCATGGCGTAGCTCATGCCGGTGATGTCGAGGTCGCGACCGCGGGTGGATTCCCGGTGCTCCAGCCAGATGGATTCGGGGCTGGTGTAGGGGAAGAGGGTGGTGGCTCCCGTTGCTTCGAGTCGTTGGGCGAAATCGACGGCGATTTGCCAGTCGTGGCGCGCTTCACCGGGGGGCGGCACGGCGGCACGCACCCGGCTGATGCGGCGTTCGCTGTTGCTGACGGTGCCGTCCTTCTCGCCCCAGGTGGTGGCCGGCAGCAGCAGGTCGGCAAAGGCACAGGTGGCGGTGTTGGCGAAAGCTTCCTGCAGCACGACGAACTCGGCACGCTGCAGCGCGCGACGCACGGTGGCCTGGTCCGGCATGCTCTGCGCGGGATTGGTGCAGGCAATCCACAGCGCCTTGATCTCGCCGTCGGCGGCGGCCTGGAACATCTCCACCGCAGTCTTGCCGGGCGTTGCCGGCACGTCATCAACGCCCCACAGCGCAGCGACTTCAGCGCGATGTGCCGGGTCGCTCAAATCACGGTGGGCCGAAAGCAGATTGGCCATGCCGCCGACTTCGCGCCCGCCCATGGCGTTGGGTTGGCCGGTCAGTGAAAACGGTCCGGCGCCGGGCTTGCCAATCTGTCCGGTGGCCAGGTGCAGGTTGATCAGCGCCGCGTTCTTGGCGCTGCCGCTGCTGGACTGGTTCAGGCCCTGGCAGTACAGGCTGAGCGTGGGCCTGCGCGGCGCCGCAGCGTCGGAGTTGATGCCGGCAAACAGGCGTGCCGCTTGCAGCAGATCGTCTTTGGAGATACCACAGGTCTGCGCCACCCGATCCGGCGTGCAGTCGCGCAGCGTGTCCTTGAGCGCGTCGAAGCCGCTGCTGTGCGCAACCATGAAGGCGGCGTCGATCCAGCCTTCCCACAGCATGATGTGCAGCATGCCGTTGAACAGCATGACATCGGTGCCGGGCTGGATCTGCAGAAACAGGTCGGCGATCTCTGCGGTATCGGTGCGGCGCGGATCGCAGACGATGATCTTCAACGCCGGATTCGCCCTGCGCGCGTCCTCGATCCGGCGAAACAGAATCGGGTGCGCGTAGGCGGTGTTGGCGCCGACGATGAAGATCGTGCCGGCATGGTTGACGTCGTCATAGCAGGTGGGTGGCGCATCGGCGCCCAGCGTCTGCTTGTAGCCGGCAACCGCGCTGCTCATGCACAGCCGCGAGTTGCTGTCGATATTGTTGGTGCCGATCAGGCCCTTGGCGAGCTTGTTGAAGACGTAATAGTCCTCGGTCAGCAACTGGCCCGAGATGTAAAAGCCCACCGCATCCGGGCCGTATTCCCGGATCACCTGTGCAAAGCCCTCCGCTGCAAAGTCCAGCGCGTTGGCCCAGTCGACGCGCCGCGCCTGCTCGCCACGATGGATCCGGCGCATCGGGTAAAGCAGACGCGCTTGCTGTGTCACGGCTGCGCTGGCGCTGAGGTGCAGCGTGGCGCCCTTGCTGCACAGGCGTCCGAAATTGGCCGGGTGCTGCGGGTCACCCTTGACGTTGCTGATCTGGCCGCCGTCGGACTCGATGATCACACCGCAGCCGACACCGCAGTAGGGGCAGGTGGATTTGGTTTCGCGAACCGGGGGCAGTGTCATGCGCAGGCGGTCTTTCTGTGGCACGGCCCGGCCATCGGGGGGCGGGCATCGAGCGCCAGCGTGGCGAGTTCCTGTGCGGCCAAATACACCACGCCGTCCGTCACCCGCACGGCAAAGCGCGGCGTGCTGCCTTCATCGGGCGCGCCAGCGCAACCGGTGTCCAGAGCGATGGTCCAGTTGTGCAGCGGGCAGGCTACGCTGCTGCCGAACACAATGCCTTGCGACAATGGGCCGCCCTTGTGCGGGCAGCGATCGAGCAGGGCGAACACCTCGTCCCCTGCGTTGCGGAACAGCGCCACGTCCATCCCCTGCGGCCGCGCCACGCGGCGCGAACCCAGCACCGGGATGTCCGAGACCAGGCAGATTTTTTTCCAGTCGCTCATGGGTTAATCCTTATTGCTATCGAGTTAGTAGCTGCTTGCGCAGGTAGCACGGCTGCCAGAGGCCAATTTGCAATGACGAGACCCCAAATTCGCTAAACCGTCAGCTTCTCGAACTGCCGGGCATCCACCTCGGCCTTGTCAAACTCGAACCAGGGATCGGGCTCACCGTCCAGCGCAAACTGCAGGCGTTCCCACAGCGCCTTGCGGTTGGCGTGGTCGTCCAGGATCTTCTTCTTGACGTAGTCCAGGCCGACGCGGCTCACGAAGTGCACGGTGCGCTCCAGGTACCAGCCCTCTTGACGGTAGAGCTCGCAAAAAGCGCCGGTGTATTCCAGCACTTCTGCCGCCGTCTTGAGCTTGGTGAAAAAGTGCGCCACCTCGGTCTTGATGCCGCCGTTGCCGGCGACGTACATCTCCCAGCCGCTGTCGACGCCGATGATGCCGACGTCCTTGATGCCGGCCTCGGCGCAATTGCGCGGGCAGCCGCTGACCGCAAACTTGACCTTGTGCGGCGCGTACATGCGCCAAAGGGCGCGCTCAAGGTCCTTGCCCATCTGCGTGCTGTCCTGCGTGCCCATGCGGCACCACTCGGAGCCGACGCAGGTCTTGACGGTGCGCAGCGCCTTGGCATAGGCGTGGCCGCTGGGCATGCCGATGTCTTTCCAGACGTTGGCCAGGTCTTCTTTCTTCACGCCAAGCAGGTCGATGCGCTGGCCGCCGGTGACCTTGACGGTCGGAATCCTGTATTTGTCCACCGCGTCGGCAATACGGCGCAGCTCACTGGCCGTGGTTTCGCCGCCCCACATGCGCGGAATGACGCTGTAAGTGCCGTCCTTCTGGATGTTGGCGTGGCTGCGCTCGTTGATGAAGCGGCTCTGCGGGTCGTCTCTGGCCAGCTTGGGCCAGCTGCTGATCAGGTAGTAGTTGACGGCCGGGCGGCAGCTGGCGCAGCCGTTGGGCGTCTTCCATTCCATGAAGTGAAAGACCTCAGCAATCGTCAGCAGCTTGTTGGTCACAATCGCGTCGCGAACCGCCTGGTGGCCGTGCTCGGTGCAGGCGCACAGGGCTTTCATTTTCGGCGTGGCCGAGTAGTCGCCACCGGCGCTGAACATCAGGATCTGTTCCACCAGTCCGGTGCAGGAGCCGCAGGATGCGCTGGCCTTGGTCTGCTTGCGCACCTCGTCGAGCGTGAAAAGGCCTTTCTCCTTGATCGCCTTGCAGATCGTGCCTTTGGTGACGCCGTTGCAGCCGCAAACTTCGTCGCTCTCAAGCATGGCCGCCGCCTTGCTGTGGCCCTCAACGCCGGCGTCGCCGATGTTGGATTCGCCGAACATCAGCTTGTCGCGGATGTCGGCAATCGAGCGGCCATCGCGCAGCAGCTTGAAGTACCAGCTGCCGTCCACCGTGTCGCCATACAGGCAGGCCCCGATCAGCTTGTCGTCTTTCAGCACCAGCTTCTTGTAGACCCCTTCATGCGGGTCGCTCATGACGATTTCTTCGGTGCCGTCGCCGCCGCCGAAGTCGCCGGCGCTGAACAGATCGATGCCGGTGACCTTGAGCTTGGTCGAGGTCAGCGAACCGGTGTAGCGGCCAATGCCGAACTGCGCCAGGTGATTCGCCGCCACTCTGGCCTGTTCGAACAAGGGCGCCACCAGCCCGTAGGCGATGCCGCGATGCGCTGCACATTCGCCGACCGAATAGATGCGGGCGTCGGTCACGGTCTGCAGCGTGTCGGTGACCACGATGCCCTTGTTGCAATGCAGCCGCATCGCTTCGGCCAGCTCGGTGTTGGGGCGAATGCCCACCGCCATTACCACCAGCTCGGCGGCAATCTCGCTGCCGTCCTTGAACTTGATGGCGCTGACCCGGCCGCTGTCGCTGCCGATCAGTTCCTGGGTTTGTGCGCCCAGCAGGAACTTCAGCCCACGGTCTTCCAGCGACCTTTGCAGCAGCTTCGCCGCCACGCTGTCGAGCTGGCGCTCCATCAGGGTCGGCATCACGTGCACCACGCTGACCTTCATGCCGCGCCGCATCAGGCCGTTGGCTGCCTCCAGCCCGAGCAGGCCGCCGCCGATGACGACGGCGTTCTTGTATCGGGTGGACGCGGCAATCATGGCCTCGGTGTCGGCAATGTCGCGGTAGGCAATCACCCCGTCAAGGTCCTTGCCGGGGATCGGCAGCATGAAGGGATTGGAGCCGGTGGCCATCAACAGGCGGTCATACGCGGCGCTGATTTGTTCACCGGCAGCATTTTGGGCGTGAACCAGGCGGCGGTCGCGGTCCACCTCGGTGACTCTCCAGCCGGCATGTAGCGTAATGCCCTGGTCTGTGTACCAGTCCCACGAGTTGAGAATGATCTCGTCGATGGTTTGCTCGCCGGCCAGCACCGGCGACAGCAGGATGCGGTTGTAGTTGGGATGCGGCTCGGCGCCGAACACCGTGATGTCGTATAGCTCGGGTGCGATCTTCAGCAGCTCCTCGAGCGTGCGCACGCCGGCCATGCCGTTGCCGATCATCACCAGCTTCATTTTGATCTTCGGTTCTGCGCGCATGTCCATGAGGGCTCCTGATCAGGTCTGTCTCAGGCTGCCTTTTCCACATGCGCCTGGCGCGTGTAGAGGAAGTCAATCACGGCCTTGCGGTAATGCAGGTACTGCGCGCTGTCGGCCAGCTCGACCCGGCTGCGCGGTCGCGGCAGGTCCACGCTGAGCACCTCGCCAATGGTGGCGGCGGGGCCATTGGTCAGCATCACGATCCGGTCGGACAGCAGCACCGCCTCGTCGACGTCGTGCGTCACCATCACGACCGTGCTGTGGGTGCGGGCGACGATTTCCAGCAGCTCGTCCTGCAGCTTGGCGCGAGTCAGGGCGTCCAGCGCACCAAAGGGCTCGTCCATCAGCAGCACTTTGGGTTCCATCGCCAGCGCCCGGGCAATGCCCACGCGCTGCTTCATGCCGCCCGAGATCTCTCCCGGGCGCTTTTGCGCCGCAGCGGTCAATCCGACCATCGCCAGCGCGGCGTCGGTGCGAGCCTGGAGCTGGGCTTTGCTTTCAGTGGCGACGCCGGTGCTTTTGGACGCCGCGCCAAAAACACGCTCGACGCCGAGGTAGACATTTTCGAAACAGCTCAGCCAGGGCAAGAGCGAGTGGTTCTGGAACACCACGGCGCGCTCAGGCCCAGGCCCGGCGATTTCGCGGTTGGCACACAAGAGGTGGCCTTGCGTGGGCACGGTCAAGCCGGCAATCAGGTTCAACAGGGTGGACTTGCCGCAGCCCGAGTGGCCGATGAGGGTCACAAACTCGCCCATGGCCACATTCAGGTTGATGTTTTGCAAGGCGCAAAACGGGCCTTTTTTGGTCTTGAAGGTTTGCGCTACTCCGGAGATTTCAATGTATTTGTCCATGGGATCCTCTTAATCAGTTGAGGACAGAGCAAAGTTCACTGCGTGTAACTCTTGGTCTGTCCCGCAAAGTCTCAGGTTTTCACCTCTTCAAACGTGAATGCCATGGCAATTTTGATCAGGGCGAATTCCAACATCAGCCCGACGATGCCAATCACAAAAATGGCGATGATGATGTTTTTGACGTTCAGGTTGTTCCACTCGTCCCAGACCCAGAAGCCGATGCCGACGCCGCCGGTCAGCATCTCGGCGGCGACGATCACCAGCCAGGCGGTGCCGACCGCCAGGCGCACGCCGGTCAGCATGTAGGGCAGCACCGAGGGGAACAAAATCTTCGTGACGATCTTCCATTCGGACAGGTTCAGCACCCGCGCCACGTTCATGTAGTCCTGCGGCACGCGCTGCACACCGACGGCGGTGTTGATGATCATCGGCCAGATCGAGCAGATGAAGATGGTCCAGATGGCGGCCGGGTTGGCGCCCTTGAACACCAGCAGGCCGATCGGCAACCATGCCAGTGGCGACACCGGGCGCAGCAGGCTGATCAGCGGGTTGAACATGCGGCTCAGGAACTCAAAGCGTCCGATCATGAAACCGGCCGGAATGCCCACCGCCGCGGCCAGCCCAAAGCCCAATGCCACGCGCTCCAGCGACATCAGAATGTTCCAGCCGACGCCCTGGTCGTTCGGCCCTTTGCGGTAAAACGGGTCCGAGAAAATAACAAGCGCTTGCTTGAAGGTTTCGGTCGGCGAGGGGATGCTGCTGGCGGTCGAGATCGACACCAGCGCCCACACGCCGATCAACAGAGCCAGGCCAAGCAGCGGCGGCAGCAGCGCCAGCCAGAGGCCGCGCCAGTCGTACGATGGGGTGCTGGCTATTGCTCCGGTCTCGTTGCAATTTTGGCCTGCTGCAGCCGTCGCATGGGCGTGGACAGCTACATGTTTGATAGCATCGTCTCTGGCCGGCGCGGGCGGCGAAACCCGCGTTTTGAGGGGGGAGTGAAATACTGCGCTAACCATGGCGTGCAACTCCTGAAAATTGATTAAATACAGAGCTGGTTCGCTGTGCGTCGCTGCGGTCTGTCCGGCAATGTTTCAGGCCTTGATCTTGAAACCGTCGGCGTATTTCTTCGGGTCCCTGCCGTCCCAGACGACGCCGTCGAGCAACCGGGAGCTGCGCATCACTTCCTTGGGTAGCGGTGTCTTGCTGGCCGTCGCGGCTTGCTTGTAGAGGTCGATCTGGTTGATCTGCCTGGCCACCGCCAGGTAGTCGGGATGCTCCTTGAGCAAGCCCCAGCGCTTGTGCTGAGTCAGGAACCACATGCCATCGGACAGATACGGGAAGTTCACCGCGCCGTCGTTGTAGAACTTCATGTGGTTGGGGTCGTCCCAGGTCTTGCCCATGCCGTTCTGGTAGCGCCCCAGAATGCGCTGGTTGATGGCGTCCACGCTGGTGTTCACATAGGACTTTTCGGCGATGACCTCGGCCATCTTGTTCTTGTTCTGCAGGCCGGCGTCAATCCATTTGCCGGCTTCCAGAATGGCCGCCGTGACGGCGCGCGCCGTGTTCGGGTATTTCCTGACGAAATCGCCGGTCGTGCCCAGCACTTTTTCCGGGTGGTCTTTCCAGATGTCCTGCGTGGTGATGGCCGTGATGCCAATGCCGTCGATGATGGCGCGGTGCCCCCAGGGCTCGCCGACACAATAGCCGTCCATATTGCCGACCCGCATATTGGCCACCATTTGCGGTGGCGGCACGGTGATGACCTTGGCGCCCGTCATCGGGTTGATGCCGTTGGCCGCCAGCCAGTAATAGAGCCACATGGCATGGGTGCCGGTGGGGAAGGTTTGGGCGAACGTGTATTCGCGCTTGTCGGCAGCCATCAGTCTGGCCAGGCCGGCGCCGTCGATCGCGCCCTTGTCGGCCAGCTTTTTGCTGAGCGTGATGGCCTGGCCGTTGTTGTTCAGTGTCATCAGCACGGCCATGTCTTTTTTTGTGCCGCCTATGCCTAAGTGCACGCCATAGACCAGGCCGTAGAGCACGTGGGCAAAGTCGAGTTCGCCGGTGACCAGCTTGTCGCGCACGCCGGCCCAGCTGGCTTCCTTGGTTGGGATGATCTTCACGCCGTACTTCTTGTCGATGCCGAGCACCGAGGCCATCACCACGCTGGCGCAGTCGGTCAGCGGGATGAAGCCGATCTTGACTTCGGCTTTTTCCGGCGCGTCCGAGCCTGCGGCGTAAACCACGGCGCGCAGCGCGGGGTTGATGCCGATGCTGCCTACCGCAGCGGTTTGCAGAACCGTGCGGCGGCTGAGACTGGTTTTGAGAAGGTCGGTCATGGCGCAACTCCTGAAGAGAAACAAGCAAACAAAAAAGGCGTCCGCACGTAGCAGGTTGGCGACGGGTTTGCCGCTGCCTGCTGGTGGGGACGCCTTTGTCCTGGGTTGACCGGCTGCGCCCGCCTTTGGGAGCAGCCCGTCAAATGACCTTCGTTGGTCTTGTCATCAGTGACGCAATCTGCGTGCCATGTTTCGACGATCTACATTTGCTACAAAAATAGTAGCTGGTCATGCAATGGTGACGGTGGTAAAACGGCGAATTCGTATCCGATCCAGGCATGAACCCTGAAGCACACCAATATTGTGCAATGCACCAAATCAGGACAGCAGATCGGCCACATCCAGCATGCGCTGCGCCACGTCGGCCAGCTTCAGGCCCTTGCCCATCGCGGTTTTGCGCAACTTGTCGTAGGCCTCCTGTTCACTCAAGCCCTGGCGTTGCATCAGCAGACCCTTGGCCCGGTCGATGACTTTTCGCTGCTGGAGCTCGGTTTTGGTAGCTGCCAATTCCTGCCGCAGTGCCTGCTCGTGCTGGAACCGGGCCATGGCCACGTCCAGGATCGGGCGGATGCGCTGTGCCGACAGGCCGGCCACGATGTAGGCCGATACGCCAGCCGCCACCGCGTCCCTGACGTGCGAGGTGTCGTCGTCGTTGGTGAACATGACGATCGGGCGGCGAGCGTCGCGCGTCGCCATGACCACGTGTTCCAGTGCGTCGCGGGCTTCGCTTTCCGCGTCCACGATGATCAGGTCCGGCTGCAACTGGGCCAGCCGCTCCGTCAGGAACACATCGGCCGGCAGACTGGCGACCAGATTGAAGCCGTTTTTCAGCAAGCCAATGCGCAGGCTGCGCGAGCGCTCGGCCTGGCTGATGGCGTAGTCATCGCTCAGGTCCTGGATGGCCAGATCGGGGGCGACGACGACGATGCGCAAGGCTTCATTCATCAGTGCATTTCCGCAAGAATCGCGCCAGTCCCGGACCCTGGGGGCGAAAACTGCAGGCTGCGCGCCTTATTTGATGCAGACCGATCGGACCATCTTGATATCCGTCAGCCCCATCATGATCTTCTCCATGCCGTCCATCTTCAGGGTGCGCATGCCGCCTTCCACCGCAGCGGAAAAGATCTCCGCCACGCGGGCGCGCTCCTGGATCAATTTCTTGATGTCGTCGGTGGCGATCAGCAGTTCGTGCAGACCGATGCGGCCCTTGTAGCCGGTCTTGTTGCACTTGTCGCAGCCGACATGCCGGTAGAAGCGGAGCTGGCCGTCCTGATCGTGCGCCTTGTGCCAGCTCGCGATCAATTTTTTGGTTTCACCTTCATAGTCGGCAGTCCAGGCGGCTGAATGCCGAAGCTCATCGGAATATTCGGCGGCGAAAAGGCGCAGCTCCTCGGCATCGGGCACATACGATTCCTTGCAGTCGCACAGCTTTCTGGCCAGCCGCTGCGCCAGAATGCCCAATAGCGCATCGGCAAAGTTGAACGGGTCCATGCCCATATCGAGCAAGCGCGTGATCGACTCGGGCGCCGAGTTGGTGTGCAGGGTCGAGAACACCAGGTGACCGGTGAGCGAGGCTTCGATACCCATCGACACGGTTTCCTTGTCGCGTGACTCGCCGACCATGATGATGTCAGGGTCGGCGCGCAAAAAGGCGCGCATGACCAGCGCGAAATCAATCCCGGCCTTGCGGTTGATCTGCACTTGCCGCAGTCCCTTTTGCGTGATTTCCACCGGATCCTCGGCGGTCCAGATTTTGGTGTCGGGCGTGTTGAGGTGCTTGAGGAGCGAGTGCAGGGTGGTGGTCTTGCCGGAGCCGGTCGGACCACACACATAAAACAGGCCGTAGGGCTTTTCTATGGTGCGAAGGACGCGCTCCATGTTGTGTGGTGTCAGGCCCAGCTTGTCCATCGGGATCGGTTCGCCGCCAGCCAGGATACGCATCACGACGTCTTCGACGCCGCCGGCCGAAGGAATGGTGGCGACGCGCAATTCAATATCGATCGGGCCATATTTCTTGAACTTGATCTTGCCATCCTGCGGCTTGCGGCGCTCTGAAATGTCGAGGTCGCACATGATCTTCAAGCGCGTCACCATCGCCTGGCGAAAATGCGCCGGCACCTCGATATAAGGTTGCAGCGCGCCATCGATTCGAAACCGGATGCCGGTCTTGAGTTTGCCGGGCATCGGCTCAATGTGAATGTCGGACGCCTTCTGGTTGTAGGCATCGATGATGACCTTGTTGACGAACTTGACCAGCTCATTGTCTGCCGCGGCTGACTCCAGCGAATCGTCATTGCTGCTGTCATCGCCGGCACTGCCGTCCATGTCGGCCAGCATCTCGTCAATCGAGCCGCCTTCGACGCCGGCGCCGTAGAGCTGCGCCAGGGTTTGGGCAAACTCGGTCTGGGTGCTTACCCGATATGAAAATTTGGAGATGCGGGGAAACACCTGCGGCACCACCCGGGAGCCGCGCGAGGCCTCCGGGTCCAGACACATGATGACCAGACCCTCGGGCGATTCCTCCAGCGGCAGCCAGCCCTGTTCTTCGACAAACTCGCGCTTCAGCAGCCCATGCAGCATCTCCGAACGAATGCGGTTTGGATTGAAGGGTTCATAGGGCACGCCGAAAAACTTCGCCAGCGAAGGGCCGATCTGGTCCGGTCGCACGTTGTAGTGGGCCATCAGCACATGTTCGACCGAATTTCCATTGTTGCGCGCTTCCTGCAGGCACAGCTCAAGCTCATGCGCTGACATGACGCCATCTGCCACCAGGCCATCGTACTTGGTGGGCCTGCGCCGGGCGGCCTCTTCGGCCCTTTGCACCCGTTGTCGAATGGCGGTGGCGAGTGTCTTGCAAAGTTCGGAGATGCCTTCGATTTCCAGCTCGCCGAAGGGTTGATCGCTCTTGTTGTTGATGACCTGCAGCACGCCGTGCAGGGTGTGGCCTTCCAGAATCGGCGCCACCAGCATCTGGCGCGTCCGATAGCCCGAGCGCTTGTCGACTTCCTTGAGAAAAGTCAAAGCCGGGTGGATGTGCTTGAGCGCGTCGTCGTCATAGACATCGGGCAGATTCAGCAGTTTCTTGCTGAAGGCGACATAACCGGCAATGCTTTGAGGCGAGATCGGCAGCTTGAGGTCGCGGCTGCTGTTGAGTCCGGTTTTGACCTTGGAGACGATTGCCGTCTGGTCTTCATTCACGGCGTAAAGCGTCAGGCGATCGGCATTGAAGAGTTTGCAGATATCCGGGCTGGCTTCCAGCATGATCTGCTCAAGGTTCTCGGTCTCATGAATGCGGGCCGTGACATGCTGAAGCTGCTTGTAGAAGAACGCTTCGAAGGTCATTCCCCGTTTGGCCGCAGCCAACTTCTGCGATTCAAATACAGCCGGCTCAGGAATCCTCTCTGCGCCAGCAGGTTTTGCCAGGGTGGTCATATCTCGAACTCCTGACCGGCCCGCAGCCATCGAATATCGTGGGTCACGTTGGGGCCGGGCACCACCGTCTGATCGAAGCGCTGAATCTCGGCCATGATCAACTCGGTTTCCGCGGGCTTGGTGTGCGTGATGTATATCGGGAAGCGCTTGCCGATCGCGATGCAGTCGAGTTCGTCGGCGAGCGCGTGCGGTGACAGGTGCAAGCTTCGTTTCGCCAGGTCTTTTTCGCGGTTGCTGAAGGCGGTCTCGATCACCAGCATCGAGACATTGAGCTGATTCAGGCGCTTCCAGAAGGCCGCGTTGCGCGCTGTGTCTCCAGTGAACACCCAACAGCTCTGCCCTGCGGTGACGGCGTAGCCAACCGCGGGAACCGTATGCACCGCGGGCAGGACTTCGATTGCCTTGCCGCCAAATTGCAGGGTCTGGCCGACCTGGATTTCATGAAAACTGATCAAGGGAGCCGCAACCGTCGGGATGCGACTGAAATCGGGCCAGATGATGTCGTTGAAAATATGCGCTTTCAATGCCGCTATGGCGCCTGCCGGTGCATAAATCTTCACGGAGGAAGTTCGCCGGGAAGCAATCGCGTCCACCATCAGCGGCAGCGCTGCCACATGGTCCAGGTGCGAATGCGTCAGAAAGACGTGTTCTATGCCGCTCATCTCGTCCAGCGTGAGATCTCCCACTCCGGTGCCGGCATCGATCAGGATGTCACCGTCGATCAGGAATGACGTGGTCCGGCAGTCTTTTGATATGGCACCTGAGCAGCCCAGCACACGTACTTTCATCGAGTCTTCTCACATGGTCCTGAAGTCGGTTTCTCCATCTCGGTCTGGATGGCAGAGAAAAATCAGCGGCAGGTAATTTGTGGCCAGTGTTCGGGAGCGGGCTACCGTCAGCCGGTCTGCTCAGACCTGGACAAACTGCATCCGGGTGCCTGCCAGTTCAATCAAATCACCATCTTTCAGCGCAACCGGGTTTTCGCCCACGTTGACCCCATTGAGAGAGGGGACGTTTTCCCCTTCCACATGGTGAACAAAAAAGCCGTGCTGACGGCGCGTGATCGCCGCCACGGCGACGCCCGGCTTGCCGATCGTGGTCACTACCTTTGTCAAAGACACTTCCCGACCAGCCGCCGCCCCCGACAAGACCTTGACTGAGGCCCGAAGAACAGGCTCCGCGACGGGGCGGGGCGCAAGGCCCGAAGGCGCGGGCGACTGCGGTGCAGCAGACGCCGACGAGCCGCCAGTACCGGCGGTGTACATCATGGTCTTCTCAAAACCATCGTCCACCGCATCGCCGAAAAATTTGATCTGGTATTTGCCGACCTCGATCGAGTCGCCACTCTGGAGCAATTGTTTCTTGACGGTCTTGCCGTTGACATAGGTGCCATTGGTGCTGTTCAAGTCTTCTATGTAGACGGCTCCCGCCGACATCTGCACCACGGCGTGCTCGCCGCTAACCGCAAGGTTATCGATCACGATGTCGTTGTAGGGACGCCGACCCAAAGTCGTCCGATCTTTTGTCAACTGGACTTCCTTGATGACAACACCATCGATCGATAGGATCATTTTCGGCATGACCACCTCCTGTTTTTGAAACTAGTTACTGTGTTTCTCATGATTTGACTATTTACCAAGCAATCTGGACACGAAGCCACGCTTTTCCGGCATACCGGAAGCTTTTACCAACAAGACGGTGATGTTATCGCGTCCACCATTCTCGTTGGCGGAAGCAACCAACTCCGCCGCCATTTGCGTCAGCGAAGTTCCATTTTGCAGGATTTTCGCAATCGCGCCATCCTGCATCATGTCAGAAAGCCCATCAGAACACATCAAATAGATGTCACCAGGCGCTACGCGGTGTTCGTTGACCTCCAGCAGGACGGTCTCCTCGACACCCAGCGCCCGGGTGACCAGATTCTTGTTGGGTGCAGTTTCCGCCTGCTCAGGCGTTAGCAAGCCGGCATCAATCTGCTCTTGCAGCAGTGAGTGATCCTTGGAAATCTGCACCAGCGCATTGTCGCGCAAGCGGTAACAGCGGGAATCTCCGACATGCCCCAGCACCAGCCTGGTATCCTGAAAAACGCCGACGACCAGGGTTGTCCCCATCCCTGAATACTTGGGGTTGGCCCGGGAGGCATTGAAAATGGCGCGATTTGCATTGTCAACACAAATCTCGATGGCGCGCTTGATTTCCATGGAGTTGGCCAACTGGCCAACTTCGGTCAACCACCGGGCCAGCTCCGCCTTGATAAAGGAAGTGGCCATGCCGCTTGCTATCTCGCCGGCGTTGTATCCTCCCATGCCGTCGGCCAAAACGCCGACGCTGGTCGCCTCATCGAACGAAACCGAGTCTTCATTGTTATCACGGGCCTGGCCCGGGTCGGTGTGTGCGCAGAATTTGTAGTTCATTTGAGTCTGTCTATATTTCAATGTCCATTGCGCTGGAATCGGGTCGACCTGATTCGCTGGACGCGGTTGCAAATACCGCACTGACAGGAGGAATTTCGCCTTTCAATCGCGCCAAGACTGCTCGCAATTCACGGGCAAACTGGTCTCCATCCTGGTACCGGGCTTGCGGGAGTTTACCAAGAGACAGGGCAACCATACTCGCCAGATTGTCGGGCAACTCCCTGCGCATGAGGCGAATATCGGGCGCCGGTTCCTTGGCAATCTTGTGCATCAGATCAGCCATGGATTCAGCACGGAACGGCAGCACGCCGGTGAGCATCTGGAACAGCATGACACCCAGTGAATACAGGTCCGAGCGACCATCAACCTTCTTGCCTGCGAGTTGCTCGGGCGACATAAAGCTGGGTGTGCCCAATACCAGGCCAGTCTTGGTCCTGCTCGAATCGGTGATGCGCGCAATGCCAAAGTCAGTGACTTTTACGGTGTCGCTGGCGATCTCAAACATCACGTTGGCCGGCTTGATGTCGCGGTGCACCACGTGCTGCCGATGTGCGTAGGCGAGCGCTTCCGCCACCCGGGCCACAATTGACAGCACCGTTGGCACCGGCAGCAACTGGCCGCTCTTGCAGAAGTCGACCAGATCCTTGCCCTTGAGGAACTCCATGGCGATATAGGCCAGATCGTTTTCTTCACCGGCATCGAAAATGGTGACAATGTTCTGGTGCTGCAAACGACCGGCGGTCTCGGCCTCGCGGAAAAAACGTTCGCGCGCATTGATAAGATCCTGGCCTTCGAATTCCTTGCTCAAGGCCATGGTCTTGATGGCCACCACGCGTCCGATCTTGGGGTCTTTGCCAAGATACACCACGCCCATGGCGCCTTTGCCAAGCTCCCTCTCGATCTGATAGCGGCCGAGCGTCTGTTTATCGGCCGCTCCACCGGCCTCGGGAGACATGCTAGCCATCGCGGGGGCACGCTTGCCGGACGACACCAGGTCCATGACGGCGCCGGCTGCGGGTGCCTGCTGCAATCGGTCAAACGCGATGTCGAGCTGCTCCCGACCTTGCAGGGCAATTCCGGTCAGACCCCTGGATTCAGCCACTTCTGTGTCCGGCCCGGTCTCGACGGTCTCTGTCACAAGCAGGCGTCTGGTCATCAAGGCCAGGTATCCGATCAGCAGAAGTGCCGTCGGGAAAACCAGTTTGAACCACAGCGCCGCACCCGACAGCAGACCAAACTCGGTAGCCAGCAAGATTGTCATCAGCAGGAATGTGAATAAGGCCGCCCTGCCGGCCGGCAGGCGGGGTAAAGCCACAACAATGTAAGCCGCGACCAGCAGGAAAACACCCAACGCTGCCCACCACCCCCAGTTCGGCTCGACGATGAAGTGTTCGCCCAGGATGCTCGACGTTACTTGCGCAATTGTTTCGGCGGGCGACGAGACCGGGTTGCCGGGCACCGGGAACCCGGTTCCCGCGCCAGCCGCTATGGTGCCGATCACCACAATCCTGCCGGCGTACCTGGAGGCCGGGATCTTCCCGCTGAGCACATCGACGAACGAGTCCACGGCAAAGGCCGGCTTGCTGTCACGCGCCTTGTAAAACTGCGGCAACATGCGTGCAAGCCCATCGGTCCGAATGTGCAACTTGCCGATTTGCACAGATTTGCCCGCATTGAGCTTGATGTCGGCCGGCGTCAAATCAAGGCTCTTGATTGCTGCCAGAAGCGCCATCGAGGGTACCGCCTTGCCAGCATAATTGACCACCAGTGGCTCCCGCCGAACGACCCCGTCGACGTCCGGCAACTGGTTGAGGTGACCCACACCGGCCGCCGCCATGCCAAGACTGGGTATCGGCTGCTGGCTCTTGATCGCGTCCAGCGAGAAGCCGGCGTTTTCGTCCAAAGTGCTTTTCAGCGCAAAGACGGGCAAGGGCGTGTCGGGCTTGCTCTGGCGCTCTCCGATCCTGAAAACCGAGGGAATGATGACATTGCCGGCGATTTTCATGGCGCCAGCCAGTTGGCCATCGGCATCCAGGGCGACTTCAGCTTCGGCAATCACCTGAGCCAGTTTCTCATGGACCGGCGAAGCTGCGCCGGCAGGATCCCCGCTGACCAATACCTCTTCGATTTTGCGGATGAAACCCAGGCCCCGATCAGACTGAGGTTCAAAAAATTCCACCGCATAAACAATGGTCTTGGACTTGGCGGCCGCCAGTTGTGCAATCAAGCGGGCGTGTACATCGCGCGGCCAGGGCCAGCGACCAAGCTGGGCAATGCTCTGGTCATCAATGGCGATGATGGCAATCTGGCTCGAGGCCTGGGACGAGGGCCGGGTGCTGGCAAAATCGTAAAAGCGCCGCTCCAGGGCGCCGAAAAAGTCGGTTGCCAGGTGGAGCGCTAGCACCACCACGACAAGCAGGAGGCCGCCGAACCAGTCCGCGCGTACTAACCGTCCCGGTGTTAATGAGAAAGAGCTTGCCACCTACTGCCTTTGTCGAAATTGCCAACGCAGGAAAGGTGGCCAGCGCCGCCTCCCTGAAAACAACCTTGCCCGGATGTCAAAGTAAGGCCGCAACGTTAGCAGACACGGTGCTTGCCGACAAGCGAGGAATTCACAAGTCGCTGTCGTTTTATTGCGAAAACGGTCGGTAAACAGGCGCTCGCTCAGCCCGCCTCCTGCATTCGTCTCTTGAGCGCTCTTCCCGCAACAAAGACCCCTGTGGCGCCAACTATTCCCAAACCATAGCTCCAGACGGAGGCCTGCGGCAACCAGTCACGCACGGCTGGATCACTGTGCGCCATGGTGCCGGCGATCCATCCCAGCAGCATGCCGCCCGCCGTGATGATCACCGGGAAGCGATCCATCAGCTTGAGTACCAGCTGGCTACCCCAGATGATGATCGGAACGCTGACCAGGAGACCAAAAATGACCAGTGGCAACTGGTGTTGGGCACCGGCACTGGTTGCGGCGCCGGCAATCGCAATGACGTTATCGATGCTCATCACCAGATCCGCGACAATCACCGTTTTGACCGCGGCCCACAATCTGTCACTACCCTGAATGTTGGAATGCTCATCCTCCTGCGGTGCCAGCAGCTTCACGCCAATCCACAACAACAAGGCCGACCCCACCAGCTTCAGATACGGCACCTGGAGCAAGGTCAGGGCGAAAGCAATCAGGATGACGCGCAGGATAATTGCGCCGGCAGTTCCCCACAAAATTCCCTTGAGGCGCTGCTGGGCAGGCAACTGTCTGCACGCCAGCGCGATGACCACCGCGTTGTCGCCTCCCAGCAGAATGTCGATCATGATGATTTGAGCGACGCCGAGCCAGAAATGAGCCGTGAAAAATTCTTCCACCAAAATCCTTGTCTAACTGTGCCAGGGCGGCACAAACAAAAAAGCCGGATCTTCGTTCAGGAAATCCGGCTTCATGCAAACAGGTCAGGCCGTCGCGTCTTACAGCATGGCCTTCAACAACTTGGCCAACTCGGATGGATTGCGTGTGATTTTGAAGCCGCATTCCTCCATTACCGACAGTTTGGCCTCGGCGGTATCGGCACCGCCTGAAATCAAGGCGCCGGCGTGGCCCATGCGTTTGCCCGCCGGTGCCGTGACACCCGCGATGAAACCAACAATCGGTTTCTTCATGTTGGCTTTGCACCAGCGTGCCGCTTCGGCTTCATCGGGACCGCCGATTTCACCAATCATGATCACCGCGTCGGTGTCGGGGTCGTCGTTGAACAGACGCATGATGTCGATGTGCTTCAGGCCGTTGATCGGATCGCCGCCGATGCCCACGGCAGTGGACTGGCCGAGACCGATCTCGGTCACTTGCGCCACCGCTTCGTAGGTCAGCGTGCCGGAACGGCTGACCACGCCGATACGACCCTTGCGGTGAATGTGGCCGGGCATGATGCCGATCTTGATTTCGTCCGGTGTGATCAGGCCCGGGCAGTTGGGGCCTAGCAGCAACGTATTTTTGCCACCGGCAGCCACCTTGGCCCGCATCTTGTTACGAACTTCCAGCATGTCACGGATCGGGATGCCTTCAGTGATGCAGATCGCCAGATCCAGATCGGCCTCGACCGCTTCCCAGATCGCGGCTGCGGCCCCGGCCGGCGGCACGTAGATCACCGACACCGTGGCGCCGGTCTGGCTAGCGGCTTCCTTGACGGAGGCAAAAATTGGAATGTCAAAAATCTTCTCGCCTGCTTTTTTGGGATTCACCCCGGCGACGAAACAGTTCTTGCCATTGGCGTATTCCTGGCACTTTTCGGTGTGGAACTGACCGGTCTTGCCGGTGATGCCCTGGGTGATGACCTTGGTATCTTTATTGATGAGGATGGACATGATTATTTCCTTTGACTTGCGGCGACCGCTTTCTGCGCAGCATCGGCCATGGTGTCGGCGCTGATGATGGGCAGGCCGGAGTCGGCCAGCAACTTCTTGCCCATCTCTTCGTTGGTGCCCTTCATGCGCACCACCAGCGGTACGCTCAGGTTCACGGCCTTGCAAGCCGCGATAATGCCCGCGGCAATGGTGTCGCACTTCATGATGCCGCCAAAGATGTTGACCAGAATCACCTTGACCTTGGGGTTCTTGAGCATGATCTTGAAAGCTTCTGTCACCTTCTCGGGTGTGGCGCCGCCGCCGACGTCCAGGAAGTTGGCGGGTTCCGCGCCAAACAGCTTGATGGTGTCCATGGTGGCCATCGCCAGGCCTGCGCCATTGACCAGGCAGCCGATGTTGCCGTCCAGGCTGATGTAGGCCAGGTCAAACTTGCTGGCTTCGATTTCGGCCGGGTCTTCTTCGTCGAGGTCGCGGTAGGCCACGATCTCGGGGTGGCGAAACAGCGCGTTGTCGTCAAAGTTGAACTTCGCGTCCAGCGCCTTGATGTGGCCGTTGCCTTCCAGAATCAGCGGGTTGATTTCGACCAGCGACGCGTCGGTGTCCATGTACACCTTGTAGAGCTTTTGCAGCACATCCACGCATTGCGCGGTGGAACCGGGGGGCACGCCGATGCCGTCAGCCAGCTCTTTGGCTTGCGCATCAGTCAGGCCGGTCGCCGGGTCGACAAACGCCTTGATGATTTTTTCCGGCGTGCTGTGCGCCACTTCCTCGATGTTCATGCCGCCTTCGCTGGACGCCATGATGGCCACGCGCTGGGAGGCGCGGTCGGTCACGGCGGACACGTAATATTCTTTTTTGATGTCGGCGCCGTCCTCAATCAGCAGGCGGCGGACCTTTTGACCTTCCGGGCCAGTCTGATGGGTGATGAGTTGCATGCCCAGAATTTCACCGGCGAGCTTCTTCACTTCATCAATAGTCCGCGCCAGCTTGACGCCGCCGCCTTTGCCACGGCCACCGGCATGAATTTGTGCCTTGACGACCCACACCGGACCGCCGAGTTTCTGGGCCGCTTCCACGGCCTCTTGAACGGTGAAAGCCGGAATGCCGCGCGGCACCGGTACGCCAAATTGACGCAAGATGTCCTTGCCCTGGTATTCGTGAATTTTCATAAGTCTCAATCATTCGAGGACAGTGCTGGCCCGGCTGCGCTCAGGCTGCGGTCCGTCCCGCAAGGTTTCAGGAATGGATAATCATCATCCGGCCACAAAACAGGGATGCTCCACGGCAGGCACCAACTAACGCAGCGTAGGACTGTATCATGCTGCAACGCACCAAACTTTTGCCAAGCTGACAGGGTAGGCCTTGAGCGCCAGAACGGACCTCAACCATGCACAAAATATTTATCGATGGTGAAGCCGGTACCACCGGCCTGCAAATTCGCGAGCGGCTGCAAGCCATGCCCGGTATTGAGCTCGTCAGCATTGCCCCGGCGCTGCGCAAAGACGCCAGCGCCAAATCCGCCTTGATGGCCCGGGTCGATCTGGTCGTGCTGTGTCTGCACGACCATGATGCTATTGAATCCGTAGCGATGATCGACAAGCTGGAAAGGGCGACTGGCCAGGCTGGCCCCAGGATCATCGACGCTTCCACGGCCCACCGCACGGCACCAGGCTGGGTGTTTGGCTTTCCTGAGTTGACGCTCGGTCAGCGTCAATCGGTGGCCAATGCGCGGCGCGTCAGCAACCCGGGCTGCCACGCCACCGGAGCCATCGCCCTGCTGCGCCCCTTGGTGGACGCAGGGCTTTTGCCGGCCGATTTCCCTGTCACCCTGACCTCGGTCAGCGGTTACTCGGGCGGCGGACGCAGCATGATCGAGGCTTATGAAGCCGGTACGGCGCCCTTGTTCGAGGCTTATGCCCTGGGACTGGCCCACAAGCATGTGCCGGAGATCATGAAACATGCCGGCCTGACGCGGCGGCCGATTTTTGTCCCCTCGGTGGGCAATTTCCGTCAGGGTTTGCTGGTCCAGCTGCCGCTGCACCTCGACGCACTGCCTGCCAAGCCCAAAGCCGCGGACTTGCACCAGGCACTGCTGGCGCACTACAAAGGTAGTGAATGGGTAACGGTAGAGGCGCCCACGGAGAATGGCCGGCTGGATGCGCTGGCACTCAATGACACCAACAAGATGGAACTGCGGGTGTTTGCCAACGAGTCCTTGCGCCAGGCGGTGCTGGTTGCGCGCCTGGACAACCTGGGCAAGGGTGCCAGTGGCGCCGCGGTGCAGAACCTGCAACTGATGCTGGGGCTTTGAACAGTTCGCCTGCTGACTCTAGTCTTCTTCGCCCGCGCCTGACACCACGCGGTGGATGGCGTCACCGGCAAAACCGCGACCGGCCAGGAAGCGCATCTGTTTGCCGCGCTCGGCGGCATCGGCAGGCGGACGACCAAATTTCTTGCGCCAGACTTCGCGCGCCCGGTCCACCTCAGTCAGCCGCAATTGGTCCATGGCCCGGGCCACGGCCTCGGGTTCCAGGCCCTTGGACTGCAATTCCTGCCGGATGCGCGCGGCGCCCAGTTTGGCTGAGCGGCGTTGAACCACGGACTCCACCACCCGCTGTTCGCTGATGAAGTTCTTGGCCTGAAGCACATCCAGCGCCTGGGCCAGGCTGCCAGGCACCTCCTCGAACCGGGCCAGCTTGCGCTCCAGCTCTGCCCGGGAGTGCTCACGCGCACTGAGCAGACGCAAAGCGCGCCCGGTGAGGGACAAAGGTGTCATAGCCATCCGCCAAAACGCCCAGATTGCCCACGAAACGCTACAGAGTTCATAGCTGGTTACGAAGTATCCACGGGGCTTAAGTGGCTTTTACTCGGGCTTTTCGGCTTTATCGGCCTTGTCCGCCTTCTTGCCCTTGGCTTTGGCTTCCACCTCGGCTACTGGCAACAGTGGAATGCCCAGAGAGGCGCGCACCTTGTTTTCGATCTCGATCGACAGCTCGGGGTTTTCGCGCAGGAAATCGCGGGCGTTGTCGCGCCCCTGGCCGATTTTCTCGCCGTTGTAGGCGTACCAGGCGCCCGACTTGTCGAGAATGTTGGCGTTCACGCCCATGTCGATGATTTCGCCGTGACGGCTGATGCCCTCACCGAACAAAATGTCAAATTCGGCCGTCTTGAACGGTGGCGCCACCTTGTTTTTGACGACCTTGACCTTGGTTTCGTTGCCAATCGCCACCTCGCCTTTTTTGATCGTGCCGGTGCGGCGAATATCGAGACGCACCGAGGCGTAAAACTTCAGCGCGTTGCCGCCGGTCGTGGTTTCCGGGGAACCAAACATGACGCCGATCTTCATGCGAATCTGGTTGATGAAGATCACCATGCAATTGGTCTTTTTGATGTGGGCGGTGAGTTTGCGCAACGCCTGACTCATCAACCTGGCCTGCAGGCCGGGCAAGGAGTCGCCCATCTCGCCCTCCAGCTCGGCTTTCGGCGTCAGGGCCGCGACCGAGTCCACGACGATCAGATCAACCGCGCCGGAGCGCACCAGGCTGTCCACAATCTCAAGCGCCTGCTCGCCGGTGTCGGGCTGGCTGATCAGCAGGTCCTGCAGGTTGACGCCGAGGTTTTGTGCGTACTGGATGTCGAGTGCGTGCTCGGCGTCCACAAAGGCGCACTGGCCGCCGGTTTTTTGCATCTCGGCAATCACCTGGAGCGTCAGCGTGGTCTTGCCGGAGGACTCCGGCCCATAAACTTCCACGACCCGGCCGCGCGGCAGTCCGCCAACGCCCAAGGCAATGTCCAGCCCGAGCGAACCGGTAGACACCACTTGTATGTCTTCAATCACCTCGCCCTCACCGAGGCGCATGATGGTGCCCTTGCCAAACTGTTTTTCGATCTGGGCCAGCGCCACCTGCAGTGCTTTGGCTTTCTCGCTGTTGACGGGGTTGGGGGCCTTGACGGCGACGGGTGCGTCCATGAAATTCTCCTTGAATAACAACTGTTTAAGTTGGGGTTGAGTCCAGGTCAGGTCTACCGCGCCATCTGGTTTTAATAACAGGCTGGACGCTTGAACAGTAGTTTATCTTAGGGTGTTCAAATCTGTAAATAGATTTTTTGGTCAATTTGGCTTACTATTTACGGCATGCGCAATACAGCCGGAACCGATCACACCGAAAACGCTGCCTGGCGAGAGTCGAATTTGGGGTACTGGATGGGCCTGGCCCTGCAAAAGTTTGACCGTCGCGTGCTGGTGCTGATGGCTCAAAACGAGGAAGTTCCGCTGGCCTTGTCGAATCTTGCGGCGCGCGGCCACCTGAGTGCTTCGCACATTCACATTACCCGGCATCTGGCGCTCGCCGGCTCGCGCCTGACCGACCTGGCGCAGCGTGCCGGCATGACGAAACAAGCCATGGGCAAACTGGTCGACCAATGCGAGGCCTGGGGTCTGGTGACCCGTTTGGCGGATGGGCGCGATGCCCGGTCGCGACGCATTCAGTTCACACCTGTGGGTCTGGCCTGGCTGCAGGCATTTCGGCAAGCGGTGGCGCAAGCCGAAGCCGAGTTGCGTGCGGCGGCAGGGCCGGAAGTTGCCACCGTCATCGCGCTGGGGCTGGAAGCCTATGCGGCCTGAATGCAAACCCTCGGCTGGTGAAAAATTGTTTGAACCAGGACGCCTAGAATTGCCTGACAATAGTCTGACAAAGTGAGCGCCAGCACCTGGCCAGCACCCGAAAGAAGGAGACAAACATGCGAATTCTGATTGCCGAAGACGACCAGGTTCTGGCTGATGGACTGCTGCGAACCCTACGCAGTTCGGGTGCCGCCGTGGACCATGTCGCGAACGGTACCGAGGCGGATGCCGCCCTCATGACCAACACCGAGTTCGATCTGCTGATCCTGGACTTGGGCCTGCCCAGAATGCACGGGCTCGAAGTCCTGAAAAGACTGCGCGCCCGTGGTTCCAGTTTGCCGGTGTTGATCCTGACCGCCGCCGACGGTGTGGAGGAGCGCGTCAAAGGTCTGGACTATGGTGCCGACGATTACATGGCCAAGCCTTTCAGTTTGCAGGAACTCGAAGCCCGTGTGCGCGCCTTGAGCCGGCGCGGCATGGGTTCCGCTACCAGCACCATCAAGCATGGTCCCCTGATTTATGACCAGTCGGGTCGCGTCGCCACCATCGACGGCGTGATGGTGGAACTGTCTGCGCGCGAACTGGGCTTGCTCGAAGTGCTGCTGCAGCGGGCCGGTCGCCTGGTGAGCAAAGACCAGTTGGTGGAGCGACTCTGCGAGTGGGGCGAAGAGGTGAGCAACAACGCGATCGAGGTCTACATCCATCGGCTGCGCAAAAAGATTGAAAAAGGGCCGATCCGCATCGCCACGGTGCGTGGTTTGGGCTACTGCCTGGAAAAAATCCCCAATTAAATGTGGCCCCCACGCTCCCTCACTGCGTGTGGTCGCTGCCCCCCGAGGGGGCCGTGCCTTGCTTGGGGCGGCCCGGCGCGGCGGCGGCCGCTGTCGTTACGACGATTGTGACGCTGTGAATATCTTCCACCGTGAACAGCGCTCCCTGTTTGGTGAAATACTGGACTGGATGCTGACGCCGCTGCTGCTTTTGTGGCCCATCACACTGGTGCTCACCTGGCTGATCGCACAGGAAATTGCCGCCAAGCCGTTTGACCGGGCGCTGGGATACAACGTCGCGGCACTGGCGCAATTGATCACCGTCAGCCGCAACCGGGTGCAATTCAACCTGCCACAGCCGGCACGGGAACTTTTGCGTGCCGACGACGCGGACACGGTCTATTACCAGGTGCTGGGTGCGCGTGGCGAGTACCTCAGCGGCGAGCGCGATCTGCCGCTGCCGCCGCCAGGTGAAGAAATTGTTCTCGGCGAGGTCCGCATCCGGGACGGTGAAGTCCACGATACCGGTGTCAGGATTGCCTATACCTGGGTCAAGCTGGACCTGCCCGACGCCAAACCAGCGCTGGTGCAGGTGGCTGAAACCATCGAAAAGCGATCCATGCTGGCGACCGAGATTGTCAAGGGGGTGATGCTGCCGCAATTTATCATCCTGCCGATGGCGGTGCTGCTGGTCTGGCTGGCGCTGGTGCAGGCCATCAAGCCCCTGAACCAGCTCGAAGAGCGCATACGCGCCCGAAAACCCGACGACATGAGTCCGATCGACGCGCAAGTCGTCCCGCTGGAAGTGGCTCCACTGGTGTATTCGGTGAATGACCTTTTGATGCGCCTCAAGGAGTCGATCGCCACGCAAAAGCGCTTTTTGGCCGACGCCGCCCATCAACTCAAGACCCCGCTGGCGGGTTTGCGCATGCAGGCCGACCTGGCCCAGCGCGAGGGGGCCAGTGCCGAAGAACTGAAACAGTCGCTGCGTCAGATCGGTCGCGCCAGCGTGCGGGCAACCCACAGCGTGAACCAGCTGCTGTCACTGGCACGAGCCGAAAGCAGCGGCGCGGCCATGCCGCGTTATTCCTGCGATCTGGCAGAACTGACCATGACCGTGGTGCGCGATTGTGTGCCGCGGGCGATCGAAAACCATATCGACCTGGGTTATGAAGGCACGCAGCCGGGCGCGCCGGGTGGTCAGATGGCGGGCAACCCGACGCTGCTCAAGGAACTGATCCGAAACCTGGTGGATAACGCCATCAGCTACACACCCTCCAGCCTCGAACACCCGGGCGTGATCACGGTGCGGGTTTTGACGGACCCATTCGGCAAGACGCTGGTGTTGCAGGTGGAAGACTCCGGCCCGGGTGTCCCCGTGGCCGAGCGCGAGCTGATTTTTCAGCCCTTTTACCGCGCACTGGGAACCGAGGCAGATGGCACCGGACTGGGCCTGCCGATCGTCATGGAAATCGCCCAGCAACACAATGCCACTGTCAGCCTGGAGGAGACCCGGCCCGGGCAGACACCGCCAGGTGCGCGCTTCAGCGTCCGATTCTTTGCCGAACCGACTGAATTTGCCGAGTCCACCGCGGTGGCATAGCGCGCAGGCAGGTGCTCATGGGCAGGGGCTCAGAGGCTTGTCGGCCAGCGCCGGTTTCAACTCGCTCAGGCGCGAGCGCAAATTGTCATCGACCGCGGGCAGGCGCAGCATGACGCCGCGCACTTCGACCTGCTCCTGCACCACGCGCGCGGTGCGCACGCCGCGTCGCACCAGGGCCGCCAGCGCGTCGTTGGCACCGGCCTTGGTCTCGAACCCGCCCAATGACAGGCCGATCTCCAGCGCCGGGTTGCGCAGGGGCTCGAACTTCAGCTTCAGCGACGCCAGTTCGGCCCGTTTCTTGGCCAATGCGTCGGCACTGGCATATTTGCCCATGTAAACAATCCAGCGCGCCGGCTCTGTCACGGCCTCCAGCGTCCAGGTGCCGGCAGGCAAAGCCAATGTCTCCAGCGCCCCGCGCAACAGCGTGACTTGCTGCTCGTCAAACAGGCCGGCTTGCAGGCACTCGGTGGGCTTCTGCGCCACGCGCGGCGCGCTTTCAAGCAGACGCCATTCGCGTGCGCTGAGCAGGCGCACGGCCTCGGGATGAATCTGCTGGCTCAGGCGCTGCGGTTCCCTCTGCTGCACTGGCGCAAAACCAAGGTCTGCCAACCAGCCCTGTGTCCAGGTGAAATAAACGCCGTTGAGCAGCACCAGGAGCAGGGCAAGAAGACGCAACATGAGTGAACCGGTGCCGCTTAGAGATGTTCGTAAGGTGGCGAGGCCAAAGCGCGTACGCTGACCTCGGCGCTGGTGATTTGCTTCAGTCCCACAGCGGTCTGCACCTGCAAGGCGCCGACAGCGTCCACGCCAAGCGCGGTGCCGACCGTGCCGTCACTCAGGGTCACGGCAACACCGGCGAGCGCATCGAGCTGGTTGAAGCGCTGCTGAATTGGCGCAAACCCGTGCCCCTCAAACGCCTTGATGGCTCGCACCAGCGGCGCTGCAATCCGCAGCAGGGCCTGCGGCGCATCAACGTCGGGCAGTAGCTCACGCAACCAGGCCGGCGCCGTGCTCAGGCCGGTGGCCTCGGGTTCACGAATATTGATGCCCACACCCACGACTGCGTAACGAAAGTCTCCCAGACTGGCGGTCTCGATCAGAATGCCAGCCAGCTTGCGGTCATGCCACCACACATCATTGGGCCACTTCAGGCGCAAATCCGGATGCAGGCTCTGGACCACGCTGACGCCGACGGCAAGCGACAGGCCAGACCAGTCAGCCGGAGCCAGCGGCAGACCGAGCGAAAAAGTCAACGAACTGCTGTTTCCCTTGTTGGAGCCGGCGTCACTGTGCCAATCGCGCCCGACGCGGCCGCGGCCGGCGCTTTGCTGCTCGGCCACCAGCAGCACCGGTTCCATCCGCCCGACGCGGGCACGACGCATCAGTTCGCTATTGGTCGAATCAATCTGTGGCAGCACTTCGACCGTAAACCCAGGCAGATCCGGCACCACGGCCTCCCAGATCGCCTCACTCGGCCAGCGACTTGCCCCCACGCTTGCCACTTCGTGTGCTGCGCTGGACAGGCCGATGCCAGAGGCAACGACTCTTCGTCCTGTCCCACCCTGCGCAGGCAGGCTGGGAGCCGCAGGACTCAGCCCCGAGGGGGCCGTGCCTTGCTTGGGGCGGCCCGGCGCGGCGGCTGCGTCGGAATTGGCAAGGTTCATGGCTTCTCTAGCGACGGCCGCGCTTGGGCGCCAGCAGGGTACCGCGGCAATTCTTTGCGCCGCACCAGCACGGATATTCGGCTTTCAGTTTCGGCGTGTAGCGCTGGTCGATGATCAAGCCGTAGTCGTAGTTGAGCTCCTCGCCGGTGCGGATATTTCGCAGGGCCTTGATGAAGATGCGCCCGTCCTGCTCGTCGGCCTCGCAGTTCGGATCGCAGGCGTGGTTGATCCAGCGCGACGAGTTGCCGCCATACAAGGCGTCGATGACGTGGTTTTCGTCGACATGAAAATAAAACGTGTGGTTCGGGTCGCTCGGGTCATGCGGATGGCGCTGCAGCGCCTCCGGCCAGCTGATCACTTCACCCACGTATTCGATCAGGGTCTCGCCCTCGGCAATATCCTGCACCGCAAAGACACCTTTTCCGTGCACGCCGGAGCGGCGGGTCTGGATTCGGCGACGGGATTCAGAGGCGGATTTTTTGTTCAATTTTGGACCGGGTCAAAAAATTTGGTATCGTGAACTCGTATGGGCGCGTGTGTGCGCGCTTACGTGCATGTGCGTGCGCCTGCGCGCCCGCGAGAAACTGGATTGTAGTCAGATGAAAACATTAGTCATTGCCGAAAAACCTTCTGTGGCCCAAGACATCGTGCGCGCCCTCACGCCGGTGGCCGGCAAGTTCGAGAAGCACGAGGAACACTTCGAGAACGACAAATACGTCGTCACCAGCGCCGTCGGGCACCTGCTCGAAATCCAGGCGCCGGAGGAGTTTGAGGTCAAACGCGGCAAGTGGAGCTTTGCGCATCTGCCGGTGATTCCGCCGCACTTCGACCTGAAACCGGTGGACAAGACCAAGACCCGGCTCAACGCGGTGGTGCGCCAGGCCAAACGCAAGGATGTGGGGCAGCTCATCAACGCCTGCGACGCCGGGCGCGAGGGCGAGCTGATCTTTCGCCTGATCGAGCAATATGCCGGTGGCAGCAAGCCCCTGGGCAAACCGGTCAATCGCCTGTGGCTGCAGTCGATGACGCCGCAAGCCATTCGCGACGGATTTGACGCCCTGCGCAGCAACGCCCAGATGTTGCCGCTGGCCGACGCGGCGCGTTGCCGCAGCGAGGCCGACTGGCTGGTTGGCATCAATGGCACGCGCGCCATGACGGCCTTCAACTCGCGCGATGGCGGCTTCTTCCTGACCACCGTCGGCCGGGTTCAAACGCCGACCCTCTCGGTGGTGGTCGAGCGCGAGGAACAGATCCGCAAATTCATCAGCCGCGACTACTGGGAAATCCACGCCACCTTTGGTGCCCAGGCGGGCGAATATCCGGCCAAGTGGTTTGACCCCAAACACAAAAAGGACGCCGACGACGCCGAGAAGAAGGCCGACCGCGTCTGGAGCCAGCGCGAGGCACAGGCGATTGCCGATGCAGTGCGCGGCCAGCAGGCGACGGTGACCGAAGAAAGCAAACCCACTTCGCAGGCTTCGCCGGCCCTGTTCGATCTGACCTCGCTGCAGCGCGAGGCGAATGGCAAATTCGGCTTCTCGGCCAAGACCACGCTCTCGATTGCGCAAAGCCTGTATGAGCGCCACAAGGCGCTGACTTACCCCCGCACCGATTCACGCGCCTTGCCGGAAGACTATGTGCCGGTGGTGAAAAAGACCTTCGAGATGCTGGCGGACAGCGGCATGAAGCACCTGGCGCCCTTCGCCGCGACCGCCGTCCAGGGCGGCTACGTCAAGCCGAACAAGCGCATCTTCGACAACGCCAAGGTCAGCGACCACTTTGCCATCATCCCGACGCTGCTGGCGCCGCACGGCCTGAGTGAAGCCGAGCAGAAGATCTACGACCTGGTGGTGCGTCGCTTCATGGCGGTGTTCTTCCCCAGCGCCGAATACCAGGTCACGACCCGAATCACGACGGTGGCGCCCACACCGGCCCAGAGTCACAACTTCAAGACCGAAGGCAAGGTGCTGGTCAAGCCGGGCTGGCTGGCCATCTACGGCAAGGAAGCCGCCGACGAAGTGGCCGACGCCAAGGACGGCGACAAGGGCCAAAGCCTGGTGCCCGTGAAGCCGGGCGAGAAGGTCAAGACCGAAACGGTCGAGCCCAAAGGCCTGAAGACCCGCCCCCCGGCGCGCTACTCGGAAGCGACCTTGCTCGGCGCCATGGAAGGTGCCGGCAAGACCGTGGAAGACGACGAACTGCGCGAAGCGATGCAGGAAAAAGGCCTCGGCACGCCCGCCACCCGCGCCAGCATCATCGAAGGGCTGATCGCCGAGAAATACATGCTGCGCGAAGGCCGCGAGCTGATCCCCACGGCCAAGGCCTTCCAGCTGATGACGCTCTTACGCGGCCTGGGCGTGGAAGAGCTATCCAAAGCGGAACTGACCGGCGAGTGGGAGTACAAGCTGAATCAGATGGAGCACGGCAAACTGAGCCGCGCGACCTTCATGGCCGAGATCGCCGCCATGACCGAGCGCATGGTCAAAAAGGCCAAGGAATACGATCACGACACCGTTCCCGGCGACTACGCCACGCTCAGTGCCCCCTGCCCCAATTGCGGTGGCGTGATCAAGGAAAACTACCGCCGCTACACCTGCACCGGTAAAGCCGGGACCGAAGAGGGTTGCGGTTTCTCGTTTGGCAAGACGCCGGCCGGCCGGACTTTTGAAGTGGCCGAAGTCGAGCAGTTTTTGCGCGACAAGAAAATCGGACCGCTGGACGGATTCCGCTCCAAGGCGGGCTGGCCGTTCAGCGCCGAGATGGTGATCAAGTTCGATGAAGAGAGCAAAAACTACAAGCTGGAGTTCGACTTTGGCGACGACAAGAAGGGTGAGGAGTCGGGCGAGCTGATCGACTTCTCGGCTCAGCAGTCGCTCGGTGCCTGCCCCAAATGCGGCGGCGCCGTGTTTGAGCATGGCAAGAGTTATGTGTGTGAAAAATCCGTGCCGACGATGGCGCAGGCCACGCCGAGCTGCGACTTCAAGAGCGGCCAGATCATCCTGCAGCAGCCGATTCAGAGAGAGCAGATGAGCAAGCTGCTGGCGACCGGCAAGACCGATCTGCTGGACAAGTTTGTGTCGATGCGCACGCGTCGTGGCTTTAAGGCCATGCTGGCCTGGGACGCTGAGGCCGGCAAGGTCAACTTTGAATTCGCACCGAGCAAATTCCCGCCGCGCAAGCCCGCTGCCAAAGCGCCTGCCAGCGCCTCCGGTGCTACAAAAACAGGAGCTGCCCGCGCAGGTTCAACGGGGGCTGCAGGCCTGAAAGCACCTGCAAAAAAGGCTGCAAGCGGCAAAACGGCGGCCAAAGCCAGTGCCAAAACACCGCGCAAAACGGTCGCCAGAAAAGTCGCCAAGCCGGCGGCCGGCCTGCAACCCAGCGCCGCACTGGCCGCCGTCATTGGAAGCGAACCGGTGGCGCGCCCGCAAGTCATCAAGAAGCTCTGGGATTACATCAAGGCCAACCAGCTGCAGGATGCCGCCAACAAGCGCAACATCAATGCCGACGCCAAACTGCTCGCCGTCTTTGGCAAGCCGCAGGTGACGATGTTTGAGCTGGCCGGCATTGTCGGCAAGCATCTGGCCTGAAGTCCAGGCGCGCCGCGCCTGGACCTAGCGCCTAGTGCTTGAACTTTCCGGCGCGTCCGATGATGGACAACTCGGTGAAGCTTGATGCCTGATGGTCTTTGGCGCTGTAGTTGACGGTGAAGCCGCCCATATTGACATCGCGCATCGACTCCAGGCCGGCAATCAGCCCTTCACGCGTCAGGTTTTTCCCGGCGCGGCGCAGGCCTTCCACCAGCACGCGGGCCGAGAGATAGCCCTCCATGCTGGAAAAGTCGAAATCCTTGTGGCCGATCTCGGTCATGCGCTGCTGGTACTCGCGCACGATGGCGCTGGTGGGTGAGTAGGGGAATGGCACCACCTGCGTGATGGCGATGCCCTCGCCCAGGTCACCCAGAGCGTCGGCCAGTGCCTTGGCGCCAACAAAGCTGACGTTGAAAATCAGGCCGCCGTAGCCTTTGGCGCGCGCTGCCCGGATGAAGGCCGCGCACGAGCTATAGGCGCTGACCTGCACGATGGCTTCGGGTTCTGACTTCAGAATGCTCTCCAGCGATTTCGCCACATCGACGCTGTTGCGCTCGACCGTGCCGGTGGCGACCAGCTTGAGTTGGCGTTTGGTCAGGGCGCGCACCATTCCGTCCAGGCCCGCCTTGCCATAGGAGTCATTCTGGTAGAACACCGCCATCTTCTTGACGCCAAAGGTCGTGAGATGCTGCACGATGCGTTCGGTTTCGTCGTAGTAGCTGGCCCGCACATGAAATACATGCCGGTTGAAGGGCTCACGCAAGGCCTGCGCGCCGGTGAACATGCCCACCAGCGGCACCTGCGCTTCGGTCAGGATCGGCAGCGCGGCGATCCCGGTCGGGGTGCCAACCGAGCCGGCCAGCGCAAATACCTTGTCCTCCTGGATCAGCGCCTTGACGGCGGCGACGGCCTTTTCGGGTTCATAGCCATCGTCGCGGGTGACCAGCCTGATGTTGCGCCCGTTGACCCCGCCCTGCGCGTTGACGGCCGTGAAGTAGGCCTGCATACCGAGCTGCATGCGCAACCCGAGTTGCGCCGCCGGCCCGGTGATGGCGGCGAACTGGCCAATCAGGATTTCCTTGTCCGTGACGCCGTTTTCCGCATGAGACAAAGTCGCTGCCAGCAGCAAGGCCAAAGAAGTCAATTTTTTGATGAGATGCATGGAGTTCCGCCCGTTTTTTTGTGCTTCAAATACCGAAGGCTACCCGATTTTCAGCAAACAATCGATCAGGGTTTGCCACCGTGTGATTCGGCCCCGACACGCCGCACATCAGACCGACCATTTCTTCATGTCCACCGTTGATCGCCGGCCGATACCGCTGGCATGCTGCGCCAGCCAGGCGCTGGCAGATTCGCGCCCCTGCCCGCGCAGCAGATCGAGAAACGGCGCATGCGCCAGCAGCTTGGTGTCGGTGCGCTGCAGACTCGGCAGGTGGCTCGGATCGATCATGTGAAAGCGCATCTTCTGCAAGCGCCGTTCGAGCCTTCCCAGCGTCAGGAAGGTCGGGCTCGAGAAGTCGATGGCCTGCGCGAACATGCGCATCTCGCGCATGAAATTGGCACTGAACGCCAGCTCGACCAGGCGCGCCTCGATCTCCGGCACCGTGCGCGGCGTGCCCTCGCGTTGCAGCGGACTGAGCAGCACCAGCAACACGTCGCGCGAATCACAGTGGTAGAACAGCGGAAACACCGCCGGATTTGCCGCGTAGCCGCCGTCCCAATACGGTTCACCGTCGATCTCCACCGGGTGATGGATCGTGGGCAGGCAGGCCGAGGCCAGCAGCACGTCAACGTCGAGCTCGGTCTCGCGAAACACGCGCAGCTTGCCGGTGTTGACTTGCGTCGTGCCGACGAACAGCTTGAACGGACAGCACGCGCGCAGCTGCTCGAAGTCGATCTGCCGGTTCAGCAGATCGCGCAGCGGGTTCAAGGCCAGAGGATTGAGCTGCGCCGGCGAGAAGTAGCCGGCCCATTTCACCAGCAGCTTGCTGGCCGGCGACAGGCTGAAGGCATCGCCCTCGCCTTGGGTCACCATCCCGATCGGCATCTGCTTGCCGACCTCGGTCCAGAAATCCGTCAGGCCCTGGCGTGCGCCATCGCGTCCCCCTTTGATCCAGCCATCGGCAAAGACCACGGCGTTCATGGCCCCGGCGCTGCTGCCGCTCAGACCCTCGAAGCGGATGCGTGGATCCTCCAGCAGCATGTCGAGCACGCCCCAGGTAAAGGCTCCGTGCGCGCCGCCGCCCTGCAATGCCAGATTCAGCCGGGACGGTGCCGGGCCCAGCCAGCGCTTGAGCCGGGCCAGGCCTGTGGGTGTCGTGGCGTCTGGGCTTGCGCGGTTTGATGCGTTGTCGCTCAAGAGGACTCCTTCCCGGCGCGAGACGCCATGTGAACCGGAACCAGTATAGGGTCAAGTCGTGACAAGTGCTTGGTCCTTGCTCCGGGACATGTATCCAATATGCCCATGGAGCCCGTGTACATTGCACAAACAGCTATAAAATAGATAGCAATCAAGACTCAGGTGACTGCCTGCTCGGCATCGGGCATCTGCCCGTCGATGTAATACCAGCGACCACTCTCACGCACAAAGCGGCTGATCTCGTGCTGGCGTTGTGCCCGGCCAGCCTCGCGCCAGCGCGCCACAAATTCCACCACACCGGCATCGCCCGCCGCTTGCGCTTGCCGCACTTCCAGCCCAAGCCATTTGAGCGGCGGCAATTCCAGCTCCCCCGGCGCGGTCGATGGGTGCCAGGTGGCCAGCAGGTAGTCGATCAGGCCCAGCACATAGGCGCTGTAACGTGAGCGCATCAGCGCCTCGGGTGTCGGTGCATGCCGGCCCTCGGACAGGCCCGCGTGCCAGGGGCCGCAGCAGTCAGAATAGGGCTGGCCGCTTTCGCAGGGACAGGGGGCGCGGCCGGGGTGCGAGTTTTTCTTCATGTCGCCGATGGTAGCCAGCCGGCGCAGGCTACCATTCGCGCATGGACAAAGCCGATTCATTGCCGCGAGACCTCCAGAGCATTCTGGAGCTGCCCGCGCAGTCGATGCTGGAACTGTTTGCCAACGCCAGTGAAGGCATGCTGCTGGTCGACCGGCAGGCGCGCGTGGTCTGGATCAATGAACGCTACAAGCGGTTTTTGCCGGCGCTGGGCTTTGAGCGGGTGGAAGATTTTGTCGGCCATCCGGTGGCCAGCGTGGTGCACAACACCCAGATGCATCACGTGCTGGAAAGCGGCAAACCGATCCTGATCGATTTGCTGACCAATCGGGCCGGTACATTTGTGGTCAGCCGCATTCCGCTGCGCAACCAGACGGGGGAAGTGATTGGTGCGCTGGGTATCGTGCTGTTTGACCATGCCGAGAGCGCCCTGGCGCCGCTGATGCAGAAGTTCGCCCTGTTGCAGCGCGACCTCGACGAGGCGCGGCGCGAACTGGCCAGCCAGCGCCTGCAGCACAGCGCCGGAAAGCGCCAGTCCAAGTACACCTTTGCCAGCTTTGTCGGCACCAGTGCCGCGGCCGTGGAAGTCAAGCGCCAGGCGCGCCGCGCGGCCCTCTCTAGCAGCCCGGTGCTGCTGCTGGGCGAGACCGGCACCGGCAAGGAATTGCTGGCGCACGCCATTCATGCTTCTTCGGCGCGTGCCCGCGGCCCCTTCATCAGCGTCAACATTGCGGCCGTGCCCGACACCTTGCTGGAGGCCGAATTTTTTGGTGTCGCACCCGGCGCTTATACCGGTGCCGACCGCAAGGGGCGCGACGGCAAGTTCCGCCTGGCCGATGGCGGCACGCTGTTTCTCGATGAGATCGGCGACATGCCGCGCGCGCTGCAATCCAAATTGTTGCGCGCTTTGCAGGAGGGCGAGATCGAGCCGCTCGGCTCGAACAGGCTGATCCCCTTTGATGCACGTGTGATTGCCGCCACCTCGCGCGATCTGGCCGGGCTGGTGCGTGAAGGCAATTTTCGCGAGGACCTCTATTACCGGCTGAATGTGCTGCCGATCCGGGTGCCGGCCTTGCGCGATCGGCGTGAGGACATTCCCGCCCTGGTCGAGGTGCTTGGAGAGGACATGGCGCAGCGTAGCGGTGGCCAGCCGCCCGAACTCAGCGCCGAGGCGCTGGCGCTGTTGGCGCTTCAGAGTTGGCGTGGCAATATCCGCGAGCTGCGCAATGTCCTGGAGCAGGTGACGATGCGCAGTGATTCGCACCACATCGTCAAGCCGCAGCTTGAGCTGGTCTTGCGTGAGGCCGGCATTGAGCCACTCGTGCCCGCGCCAGCGGCCGGCGCCGCCGTCGAAAGCCCGCTGCCCGCGTCGGCCGCGCAGGAACTGCGACCGCTGGCCGAGCAGGTGGCCGAGCTGGAGCGGCGCGCCATTGCCGCTGCGATGGCGGCGACGCAGGGCAACAAGGCGGCGGTTGCCAAACTGCTGGGCATCTCGCGCGCCACCTTGTATTCGCGTCTGGGCTGATCCGGCGCGCGCCAGGCACCGAATGCGCGCCGGTTGGCGGCCAAAATTGTCTTTTCTTTGGCTGGGAGCTAGGCCAGTTGGCCGGTCGCGCGTATAGTTGCCCTCGGTCCTTTTGTGCAATCCTCACGCCCGACCGGCGTGAATCCATGGAGGTAACTGGCATGAATCTGATACAACGCGTTCAAGACATTTTGTTGAAACCGAAGGACACCTGGCCGGTCATCGCCGCCGAGCCCGGTGACACCACTTCGCTCTACAAGGACTACCTGATCTACCTGGCAGCGATACCTGCGGTAGCCGCATTTATCGGCATGTCCCTGATTGGCTTTGGTGGTTTTGGCATGTCGATACGAGTACCCATCGTGTCGGGTCTGGTCAACATGGTTGTCGGCTACGTCCTGTCGCTGGTGATGGTCTATGTGCTTGGCCTCATCGCCAACGCTTTGGCGCCGACCTTCGGCGGCACCAAAGATCCGCTCAGTGCGCTCAAGCTGATCGTTTATGGCAGCACCGCAGGTCTTGTTGGCGGCGTGTTCAGCCTGATCCCGGCCTTGTCGATGCTCGGCCTGCTGACGGCGCTGTACTCGGTCTACCTGATCTTCACGGGGGTGCCGGTGCTGATGAAATGCCCGCCGGAAAAGGCCATGCCTTACACCGCCGTGCTGATTGTCTGCGGCATCGTCGCGGCGGTCATTGTGGGCGCGCTGTCAGCGGTGTTCACCGGCGGTCGGCATGGCATGATGACCGGGAGCCGGTCTGGCGCTCCGGACGTGTCCATCAACACGCCCGGGGGGTCGATCAACATCAACACCGCCAAGCTCGAAGACATGGCCAAGAAAATGGAAGAGGCCGGAAAGCGCATGGAAAGCGCCCAGGCCTCGGGCGATGGCGCGGCGGCAGGCAAGGCTGCCGCCGACATCATGGGCGCCATGACCGGTGCCACCGGCGTGCCCTATGCCGCGCAGGACATCAAGAGCTGGCTGCCCGAACAACTGGGCGGTCTGCCGCGCACATCGTTTGACGTGCAGAGTGGCGCAGCGATGGGCATTGCCGGTTCGTCGGCGACCGCGGAATACGGCAACGGCGCGCAGCAACTCAAGCTGGTGGTTTCCGACATTGGGGGCCTGGGCAGCCTGATGGGCGTTGCGGCCTGGGCCAACATGACGGTGGACCGCGAGTCCAACGGCTCGGTGGAAAAAGTTTACCGCCAGGGCGAACGCACGGTGCGGGAAAACTACCGCAAAGACGGCAGTCACGTGGAGTACACCGTGGTGCTGGAAAACGGACTCATCGTCGAGCTTAGTGGCGGTCAAACCAGCGTCGACAAAATCAAGCAAGCCCTGGCTTCGGTCGACCTGGGCCGCATGGAAAGCGCCCAGCGGCCAGCCAAATCCTGACATCAGCTGGCCGAATTCGGCCGCTGATGCGTCTGGTTTCTGGTCATGTGCCTGATTATTGGACGCATGTCTGATCAAAAATCAGACATAAACAAACTTCCTCTGAAAAATTGCCAGTGAAATCAAGGCGCCTGCGCTTGGCACAGTCTATGCAGGTATCTTGCGAATCATTATTACAACCGGAGACAAACATGCATCGTCGTAATTGGGTCAGAGCGTCCGCGCTGATGGCTGCCACCCTGGCGGCCACCTTGGCCACACCACTCGCGTTCAGTCAGGGCAAGGAGATCAAGATCGCCCACATCTACAGCAAGACCGGGCCGCTGGAAGCCTATGGCAAGCAAACCGCGACTGGTTTCATGATGGGTCTGGACTACGCCACCGGCGGCAGCATGACGGTCGCCGGCAAGAAACTGGTGGTGATTGAAAAAGACGACCAGGGCAAGCCTGATCTGGGCAAATCACTGCTGGCGGCCGCTTACTCCGACGACAAGGCCGATCTGGCCGTCGGCCCGACCTCATCCGGTGTCGCGCTGGCGATGCTGCCGGTGGCTGAAGAATACAAGAAGATCCTGCTGGTCGAGCCCGCCGTGGCCGACTCCATTACCGGCGACAAGTGGAACAAATACATTTTCCGCACCGGCCGCAACAGCTCGCAGGACGCGATCTCCAACGCGGTGGCGCTAGACAAACCGGGCACCGTGATTGCCACGTTGGCGCAGGACTATGCTTTTGGCCGTGACGGTGTGAAAGCGTTCAAGGACGCGATCAAAAAAGCCAAGCTGGTGCACGAAGAATACCTGCCGACCAGCACCACCGACTTCACTGCCGGTGCGCAGCACTTGATCGACAAACTCAAGGACCAGCCGGGCCGCAAGGTGATCTTCATCATCTGGGCCGGCGCGGGCAACCCGTTCAAGATTGCCGCTATGGACCTCAAGCGCTATGGCATCGAGATTGCCACCGGCGGCAACATCCTGCCGGTGATGGCGGCCTACAAGGAATTCCCGGGCATGGAAGGCGCGGCCTACTACTACTTCGGCATTCCCAAGAACCCGGTCAACGATGCCATGGTGGCGCAGCATTACAAGCAGTTCAAGACACCGCCGGACTTCTTCACGGCCGGCGGCTTTTCGGCCGCAATGGCCTTGGTCACCGCGCTGAAAAACAGCAAGGGTGATGCATCGGCCAACACCCTGATCAAGACCATGGAAGGCATGAGTTTCGAGACACCCAAGGGCAAGATGACCTTCCGCAAGGAAGACCACCAGGCGATGCAGAACATGTACCACTTCAAGATCAAGGTGGACCCGGCCTTTGCCTGGGGCGTGCCTGAACTCGTGCACGAGATCAAGGCCGAAGAGATGAATATCCCGATTAGAAATAAGCGGTAAATCACAACCACCGTTCAGGCCGAGCCTGAACGGTTTCACCTGTCGCTCTGACGGGGCCCCCATGCTTGAAACCAGACAACTCACGGTGCGCTTTGGCGGACACGTGGCGGTGAATGCTGTCAGCTGCGCTTTCCGGCCCGGCACGCTGACGGCCATCGTCGGCCCCAATGGCGCCGGCAAGACCACTTATTTCAACCTGATCTCGGGCCAGCTCAAGGCCAGCTCGGGCGAGGTGTTTCTGAACGGCAACAGCCTGGCCGGCATGAGTCCGTCGGCCCGAACCCGCGCCGGGCTGGGGCGCGCGTTTCAGCTCACCAACCTGTTCCCGCACCTGTCGGTGCTGGAGAACGTGCGTC
Source organism: uncultured beta proteobacterium (assembly GCA_963810395.1). Taxonomy (GTDB): domain Bacteria; phylum Pseudomonadota; class Gammaproteobacteria; order Burkholderiales; family Burkholderiaceae_C; genus Rhodoferax. Next base: position 1,745,882 of record CAWENC010000001.1, read on the forward strand.
TGGCGGTCCAGGCGGCCCGCGCTGGCGCCCATTTGCGCGGACTCAATCTGTGGAGCATCTGGAGCGATCACAAGGCCTTGACGCAGCTCGCCGAGGAAGTTCTGGTTGCGGTGGCGATGAACGACAAGCAGGACACCATCGTCGCCAGCCTGCCGCATGGCGATCAGCGCAAGCTCGAAGTCGCCCTGCTGATGGCGCTGGAGCCCGATGTGTTCATGTTCGATGAACCGACGGCCGGCATGAGCGCGGAAGAAGCGCCGGTGATTCTGAATCTGATCCGCAAACTCAAGGACGATCCGCGCAAGACCATCTTGCTGGTGGAGCACAAGATGGACGTGGTGCGCGAGCTGGCGGACCGCATCATCGTGCTGCACAACGGCGCGCTGGTGGCCGATGGCGAGCCGTCGGAAGTGATTGCGTCGCCGATCGTGCAAGAGGCCTATCTGGGTGTCGCGCCGGTGGCGGTGGGGGACGGCGCATGAGCGACAACCTGCTGGCACTGCAAGGCGTGCACACGCATATCGGCGCCTATCACATCCTGCACGGCGTGGACCTGCTGGTGCCGCGCGGACAGCTCACCATGCTGCTGGGCCGCAACGGCGCCGGCAAGACCACCACGCTGCGCACCATCATGGGCTTGTGGCACGCCAGCCAGGGCAGTGTCAGCTTCGGGCAGCGTGCCATTACAGCCTTGAATACGCCCGAGATCGCCGCGCTCGGCATCGCCTACGTGCCGGAAAACATGGGTATCTTTTCCGACCTCACGGTCAAGGAAAACATGCTGCTGGCCGCTCGCCAGGCCAGGCGCGCCAGCCAGATGGACGAGGCGCGCCTGAAGTGGATCTTCACGCTGTTCCCGGCGGTCGAGAAATTCTGGAACCATCCTGCGGGCAAGCTCTCCGGCGGACAGAAACAGATGCTGGCGGTGGCGCGTGCCATCGTCGAGCCGCGCGAACTGCTGATCGTCGACGAACCCAGCAAAGGCCTGGCGCCGGCCATCATCAACAACATGATCGACGCCTTTGCCCAGCTCAAGGCCACCGGCACCACCATCCTGCTGGTGGAGCAAAACATCAGCTTTGCCAAACGCCTGGGGGATCGCGTGGCGGTCATGGACAACGGCCGCGTGGTGCACGCCGGCGCGATGCAGGCGCTGGCCGAGGACGAAGCATTGCAGCACGCGCTGCTGGGGCTGGCGATATGAACAAGATCGACTTCGACTGGAAGCCGCTGGCCATGGTGCCGGTGCTGGCGCTGCTGGTTCTGCCCTTGATCGGCTCGCCGTCAACCTGGGTGACCCTCACCGTGGCGGGTCTGGCCATGGGCATGATCATCTTCGTCATCGCCTCCGGACTGACGCTGATTTTTGGCCTGATGGATGTGCTCAATTTCGGCCATGGCGTGTTCATCGCGCTCGGCGCCTTTGTCGCCACCACGGTGCTGGGCCTGATGGGCAACTGGACCGGCGCGCCGGAGTTGTGGCGCAATCTGTTGGCCGTGTTTGCCGCCATGGCGGTGGCGATGGCGGTGGCCGGCGCGGTCGGCCTGGCCTTCGAGCGTTTCATCGTGCGCCCGGTTTACGGCCAGCACCTGAAGCAGATCCTGATCACCATGGGCGGCATGATCATCGGCGAGGAACTGATCAAGGTGATCTGGGGCCCGCAGCAGATTGCGCTGCCACTGCCGGAGGCGCTGCGCGGTGCCGTGCTGCTGGGCGATTCCGCAATCGAGAAGTACCGCTTGCTGGCGGTGGTGGTCGGTCTGCTGGTCTTTGGCGTGCTGGCCTGGACGCTGAGCCGCACCAAGATCGGTCTGCTGATCCGCGCCGGTGTGCAGGACCGCGAGATGGTCGAAGCGCTCGGTTACCGCATCCGCCGCCTGTTTGTCGGCGTGTTCGTGGTCGGCAGTGCGCTGGCCGGGCTGGGCGGTGTCATGTGGGGGCTGTATCAGCAAAACGTCACGCCGCAAATTGGCTCGCAGGTGAATATCCTGATCTTCATCGTGATCATCATCGGTGGCCTGGGCTCCACCACCGGCGCGCTGATCGGCGCCCTGCTGGTCGGCCTGATGGCCAACTACACCGGCTTTCTGCTGCCCAAGGTGGCGCTGTTTTCCAACATCGCGCTGATGGTGGCGATCCTGCTGTGGCGGCCGCAGGGTGTGTACCCCGTGGCGAACCGATAAAAAAAGGACTTAACCATGCTGACCAGGTTGTTGTCCAACGATTTTCCGCGCAGCCGGGTGCTGGCGGTGTTGCTGGTGCTACTGCTGATTGCACTGGCGGGCGCGCCGTTTATCTTTCCCGGCGTCAAGGCGCTCAACGTCGCGGCCAAAGTGCTGGTGTTCATCGTGCTGGTGGCGAGCTTCGATTTGCTGCTCGGCTTTACCGGCATCGTCAGTTTTGCCCACACCATGTTTTTTGGCATCGGTGCCTATGGCATTGCGGTGGCCAGCACGCGCATGGGGCCGACCTGGGCGGCGCTGGCGGTCGGGCTGCTGGGTGCGCTGGCGCTGTCGTTTGTGCTGGCCCTGCTGGTGGGCCTGTTCTCGCTGCGCGTGCGGGCCATCTTTTTTGCCATGATCACGCTGGCCGTGGCCTCAGCCTTCCTGACGCTGGCGTCGCAACTCTCCGACATCACCGGCGGCGAGGACGGCCTGAGCTTCAAGGTGCCCGAGCTGCTGTCACCCAGCCATGAATTCGCCGAGGCGCCGTTTCTGGGTGTCACGCTGGATGGCCGGCTGGCCTGCTACTACCTGTTGTTTGTTGCGGCGCTGGTGCTGCTGCTGGCCATGCTGCGCATCGTGAATTCGCCGTTTGGCCGCGTGCTGCAGGCGATCCGCGAGAACGAGTTTCGCGCCGAGGCGATCGGCTACCGCGTGGTGGTCTATCGCACCACGTCGAGCATTTTGTCGGCCCTCTTCGCCTGCCTGGCCGGGGCCATGCTGGCACTCTGGCTGCGCTACAACGGGCCCGATACCTCGCTGTCGTTCGAGGTCATGATGGACGTGCTGCTGATCGTGGTGATCGGCGGCATGGGCACCATTTATGGCGCGACCATCGGCGCGGCGCTGTTCATGGTGGCGCAAAGCTACCTGCAGGACCTGCTCAAGCTCGGCAGTGAGGCCGCCTCTTCGCTGCCGTGGCTGGCCGCGCTGCTGTCGCCAGACCGCTGGCTACTCTGGCTGGGGGTGCTGTTTGTGCTGTCGGTGTATTACTTTCCGACCGGGGTGGTCGGGCGTTTGCGCGCCACCGGCAAGGCCAGTCAGGCAAACGGTGTTTAACGGTTCTTTTGCATGCTTTTTTCGTACCAACCAAGGAGACTTATGCGCCATCAATCTCAGGGTTTGTCAGTTCTTGCCGTGGCCATGGCCATGGCAGGGCTCACGGCCTGCTCAAGCAACGATCCAGTTGACCCCAATGACAAGCCGTCCTATCTTGGTGCGGTCAGCAAGTCAGAGTACGACGGCGTGGGCAATGACCTGCTCACTGCCGGTCTGGGCAAGAGTGGTCTGCAAAGCGCGGTACCCCCGGCATTTGCAATACCGGCACAGCCTACCGGTGCTGAACTGCGGCGCGCGGCGATATACAACAAGTACCGAGGCATTGTGGACACCACTGCCGCAGGTGGGTTCGGTACGCTTTACGGGCCCAATGTCACAGCCGCGGGTGAGATTACCTCCGGCGAAGGAAAAGTTGCGGGCGGCGAATACGTCACCTTCAGCGACGACGGCAGCGGCCGCCAAAACGTCACCATGCTGGTCCAGGTGCCCAACAGTTTTGACCCCAAGAACCCCTGCATTGTGTCAGCCACGTCCTCGGGTTCTTCCGGCGTTTTCGGCGCCATTTCGACCGGCGAATGGGGTTTGAAGAAAGGTTGTGCCGTTGCTTACACCGACAAGGGCACGGGTACTGCTCCGCATGACCTCATGAACGACACAGTGCCGCTGATCGACGGTACCCGAGCCAAGGCCGTCGACGCCGGCAGCAGCGCGCAATTTCGTGCCAACCTCAGCAGCGCGGAGGCCGCAATTTTCAATTCGGCAACGCCCAACCGCTTTGCTTTCAAGCATGCGCATTCGGAACAAAATGCCGAGAAAGACTGGGGTAAATTCACGCTGCAAGCAATTGAATTTGCGTTTTACGTCATCAACGAGCGCCACGGCAAAGTATTGGCCGACGGCCGCCGCGTGAAGACATTCAAGCCAGACAACACACTGGTGATTGCATCGAGCGTTTCCAATGGCGGTGGTGCGGCTCTGGCTGCCGCCGAGCAGGACAGTGCAGGCCTGATTGACGGCGTGGCTGTGGCCGAGCCGGCCATCGAGATGCCGCGCAATGCCGGTGTGGTGGTCAAGCGCGGTACCACGGTGCAAACCACGGTCGCCAAGCCCCTGGTGGACTTCACCACCTATGCACATGTCTACTCGGCTTGTGCCGCATTGGCGCCTGAAGTTGCGGGCACGCCGTTCCAGTCGGTCTATGCACTGCCTGTGGTCTATGGTTTTGTCGCGGCCAACCGGTGTGCGTCGCTCAAGGCCAAAGGTCTGTTGAGCGCCGCCACCACGGCCACGCAGGCCAGTGAGGCCTTGCAGAAGTTGCGCGATTATGGTTGGGAGGCCGAGGCTGCCAGCCAGATTGCGACCATGGCAGGATTCGAGGTGGCTCCGGCCGTCTCGGTGACCTTTGCCAATGCGTTAAGCCGCTCCAGCGTCAAGGACAACTTGTGTGGCTACAGTTTTGCAGCGACCGCAGCGGCGCCGTCGGCACCCACGCCAGCTGCGCTGGATGCCGTTTCCCTGGCGCAGATGTACGTCAACGGCAATGGTGTTCCTCCCTCCGCCAATGTTCAACTGATCAACAACAGCAGTGTCGGCGGTGCCATGCGCGATGTGGCATCGATGTCGCCATCGACCTCACTGCTGGACATGAACGTGGATGGTGCCTTGTGTTTGCGCAACCTGGTCACCGGGACGGATGCCGCCGCGCTGCGTCTTCAGTCCGGTCTGGATGAAACCCGCTTCAAAGGCAACCTGCATGGCAAGCCCACGGTGATCGTGCATGGTCGCTCGGATCCATTGCTGCCGGTCAACCATACCTCGCGACCTTACCTGGCGCTGAACAATGTCGTGGAGGGTGCGACCAGCAAGCTGAGCTATATTGAAGTGACCAATGCCCAGCACTTTGATGCCTTCATCGGTTTGCCCACGGTGTTGCCTGGCTACGACAGCCGCTTCGTGCCGCTGCATGTCTACCTCAACCGTGCGCTTGATGCTGTTTATGACAATCTGAAGAAGGGCAGTCCGCTGCCGCCGTCCCAACTGGTGCGTACCACGCCACGTGGCGGTGTGGCAGGTGCGGCGCCGGCGATTGCCGCCGCCAACGTCCCTGCGCCCCTGAACACGCCGCTGGCAAGTGACCGCATCACCGTGATTGGCAATACCGTCACTGTTCCGGACTGACACCATTGATGACCTGTCGGGGCCTTACACCATGCCTGTCACCTCCAACTACCTGACCTGCGCCGGGCGCGAGATTCATTACACCGAGTGGGGCGCCAAAAATGAGCGCACCGTGATCGCCTGGCACGGCCTGGCGCGCACCGGGCGCGACATGGACGAGCTCGCCGCGCACTTGAGCGCGAACGGCTACCGCGTGATCTGCCCGGACACCATCGGGCGTGGCTTGAGCCAGTGGAGTCCGGTGCCGGCGCAAGAGTATTGCCTGGAGTTTTACGCCAGACTGGCGGCAGACTTGTTTGACCAGCTGAAGATCGACAAGGCGCACTGGATCGGCACTTCGATGGGCGGCTCGATCGGCACGGTTTGCGCGTCTGGCCTGCTGCAGCCGGGCATGAAGCAGCGCATTCAGAGCCTGACCCTCAACGACAACGCGCCGCAGCTGGCCCAGGCCGCCATCGAGCGCATCAAGGCCTACGCCGGCCAGCCGCCGGCGTTCGCCACGGTGCTGGAGCTAGAAGCCTTCTTCCGTCAGGTGTACAAGCCGTTTGGCTGGTTGAGCGACGCGCAGTGGCGGCGCCTGACCGAAACCTCGACGCGCCGTCTGCCCGACGGACGTGTCACGCCGCACTACGACCCGGCCATGGTGCAGCAGTTCAGCAGCCACCCTGACGACTATTTAATCTGGAATCATTACGACACCCTGCGCATCCCGGTGCTGTGTCTGCACGGCGCCGAGTCCGATCTGGTGTTGCCGGCGACCATCGCCGAGATGCTGCGCCGCGGCCCGGGTCTGCTGGGTTTGACGCGCGTCGCCGAGATCGCGGGCTGCGGTCACGCACCGGCGCTGAACGTGCCGGTGCAACTGAACCTGATCGCCGCTTTTCTGGATCCGGTGAGCGGCGCTAGAGGCTAGTTATTCAGCAACAGCTGCAGGATGACGCCGGTGGCAATCGCCACCAGAATGTAGTCGCTGCCTGATTGAACCCAGTGGTAACCGCGGGGCGGGGCGCTCAGATGATGGCCGCGCCAGTCGTCAACCACGTATTGCCTGCCGCGGTATTCGTTCGGCAGGCGGTCACCCCGGCGATATTGATGGTCCGGGCCGGCGCCGCGTTCGTCCTGGCGCCCATTGTCGTTTGCGTGACCGCGGTTTTGCTGCCGGTTCTGCTGGCGATACTGGTCTTGATGACGATTCTGCTGACGTGCATGGTTTTTCTGGCGATTCTGCTGGTCGTAGTTGGGTACCGGCTCATCGCGCTGGGCGAACGCAACGCCACTCAGGCTCAAGGACATGGCCAGAATGGCCGAAACAACTGCTCTCATTTTCATACTGGGGCTCCATTTGGTTAACAGTGCCATATTCGCCGCACGGCACTTTGCCGTGCGCGTGGTGTCGGCCTGGCATGGACCAACGTGGATAAAGAATAGGCCTGTGATTTGATGAATTCTGTGCGCTGGCGCACGCAACACGCCGGGCGAGCGTGGTCACCAGGTCTGATTACTGTGGCGGTGGCTCAACCGGCGGCGCGACCGGCTTTTCTTCGATGACGATTGCTGCCGGCGTCACGGGCGCTGGCGGTGCAGCCGGTGCTGCTGGCGCTGCAATCTCATTGACCGGTGCGGCCGGAATCGGTGCGACTTTCTTTGCGGCAACTGGAGTGGCCTTCACTGCAGCAACGCGCTTCGTCTTGACAGGTTTTGCCGACTCGCTGCTGCGACTATCGCCGGCTGCAGCCGACGGTGCGGGGCTCACCTCCTCCAATTTGGCCAGCGGAATCAGTGGAGCTGCAACCGGAATGTCATTGGTGACCGGTAGCGACGCAGCCGCTGGCACGGTGGGCACCGCGTCATTTTCGGGAACCTTGCTCAGGCCCCAGGCGATGCCCGCGCCGACGGCGACCAGGGCCGCGACGATCAACAGCGGCCGCATCGAATTTGCCGAGACGCTCCCGGCGCTGGCGTAGTTGTTCTGCGACATGCGCAGATCACCCAGCGTCCGCGGTGCGGGCGGCAGACGGCTAAATGCCAGGGGCGGTTGAGTTTGTACGGCTTCCATATGGGTTCCATTCACGCGATGTGCGGATTGCCATCACAGTTTAAGTTTGCCGTCGTCCGCCGCACGTAGGAGCAGAGTCGTTTAGCCTGTAGGCCAAGGCCGGGATCGCCGCTGGTTTTCGGACGCGAGCAACCCGGCGCGTGGAGGCAGAAGGCTGAATCTGTAATGCTATGAAAGTTATAGCTGCCGGCGCAGTATCAACGGCGCCTGTAAGTCGTTTTAATGCAACAAACTGGCTGAATTCGAGATCAGGCACTGTGCAATAGGCACATAATGGCGAGCAAACAATCTCAGGGGCGGGATAACAAAAATGGCAATCCGACAAATAGATAAGGCCACTTCGCTCGGCGCACTGAATCCAAATTTTCTTTGCGTGAGAATTGTGATGTTGATTCCCACTCCCGGTGAGCAAGCCTTTGTCCTGGAGTGAACAAATGGTGAAGACTTCGCATGTTTTCAGTGGCAGATGGTTTCTGCTCGGCTGGCTAATTGCCGCCTCAATTTTTGTCGGTGGATGCTTGGGTGGGGGCAAATCGATAGAACCCCAACCGGAGGGAGAAATTCCGCTCGGCGTCGGCTGGGACACCGCGGTCACGGTGGCAATATTCGCCGTTCAACAGTACCAAATAGCTACAGCACCAGATCCGCAAGGGCGCGTTCTCACCAAGCTTGATGACATCAACTCGGCGATCGGTGACCTTCAGACAGGTATTGATGACATCAAAAACAAACTCGACTCGTTTCAATCAGATTTCGCACGCGCCTATGGTGTCACGATAGTCGGCCTGGATGAACTGGGCACGCAAATATCCCAGGTAAATGCCAAGATGGCTGTGGATGACATTGAGGCAATTCACGAGATAGATTTCCGTCACCTTATCAATACTTTGAAATCCCCGGACAAAACTGATGCCGATAAAGTTCAGGCAAAAAAGGACTTCATTGATGCCGTCTTCGCCAAAGACATCAGGGGCTCTTTCACAACAATCGCCAACGCACTCTACAACCCAAGAAGTGGCTCGGTCTTTGCGGCGCTTACCAAGGAGAGTATTGACAAATACAACGCGAAATACCTGACATGGAACTCCTACGGAAGCGAGGAGATGCTCTATTCGATGTACATGGGAATGGAGTACAACTTTGCAAAATACCTGATTTTCGAAAGCAAAGCCTACGCGCTTCATAAACTGGCAATTCAACTATCGCAGGAGCTGGACTACAAACGCAACGACACCCTTAATGAATTCGATGACTTTGCGCAAGGAAAGTTAAGGGATCAGGCAGATGAGTGGGTCTATCAGGTTGAGCGTCTCGTACTGAATACAAGCAAGCTTGCGAACACGACGGTTTCGAAGCTAACGCCAGGATACGAAAAGGTGTTTGCGCGAGCGGATTTCATGCATGCGCAAATGCTTGGCCAGCCGTTTAAGGCGCGCGGCCGTGTCATCAGTGCAGCTCAAAAACTCAGCGGCCCAATAAGCATGAGAGCCTCTTTTGGACTGTTTCCGCTGAAGTCATCGATGAAAGATTCATACACGATCCCTTACGAACAGAACCACTTTCAGGGACAAACCGGCGTACCCGGCAACCCCACCGCGGCTAATGCGATTGACGACTGGTCCACCGCGAACGGTTTGGCGTTTCTCTCGCGGGCTACGGAGTGGACGGTAGAGCATTACGAAAGCGAATTGGAGGATATCCCCGTCGGGGAGTACGAGGTCATTAACAACCAAAGTGGTGAGAGCATCACGAACTTCAGTGTCAACCCCACCTGCGTCGATAACTACCAACTCTGGAAAACCACTGCTGACTGCGTGCTTGAACATGTAAAAAACTACGGCGGCTTCTCGGTGGTCGTTCGAGACGGGGGAACTGCAGCTGTCGCGAAATTTTGGAAACAAATGCCTTTGTCAAAACCAAGCGTCAAAGCCGGCACAGTGACAGCGCGCACGTTCCTCCCCTCGAACGGTACCGGAAAGATCGGGACGCTAATCGAATATTCCTTAAATGCTTCCGAGGGTTACGTTAATGGTCAACCCATAGTCACTGCCGAAAAGGGTGTATCGGTGGATATCCGTTACCGGGGAGAGCCTTCCAATCTATCAATCTATTACAGCCTGATCAAGGAACAATCGTCAAAATATGATTTCACGATTCCATCCTTTAACTTTGGGCTATACGACATCAAGAGCAACTCCTACTTGGCCGAAGACGTTAAGGGTGCAAACAGTGCCACGCCCCTGAAATTGTCAATCTCTACCAAATCGGCCTTAAACGATCTGCGCGACTATGCAATCATCCTCAGGACGGCCCTAAAAGGCGATATCTCAAAATCATGCTATCCACTTTTGTGCTTTGATGAGGCGAAATCCAGTTCCGAACTCAAGTATCTCTTTGTACAGTTCTAGGGAAGGTCCGAATCGCTCGCCGCTAAATAAGCTATCTCATCGGTGGCTACGATCACCCCAGCCGGGCAAGCAGTTGTGATGCGGCGCCACGCCCGGGCGAAGTCTGCAACGCTATAAAATATATAGCTGCCAACGCAATATCAACGGGGCCTGCAAGTCGTTTTAATGCAACAAATAGGCTGAATTCTGGATCAGGCGCTGTGCAACAGGCCGATAATGGCGAGCAAACAATCTCAGGGGCGGGACAACCACAATGGCTACCCTCATACCGGCGCTTGGCGCCTGCGTTTCGCGCATGACAGGCGGCGAGCGCCGACTGGCCGAGCGGCTGGAACAAAAGCTCGACGCCGACTACCTGCTCTGGTACGACGTACCGATTGGCCCCAAACATTTGCACCCTGACTTTGTCGTGATGCACCCCCGGCGCGGCCTGCTGATTCTGGAGGTGAAGGACTGGAGCACCAAGACCATTCAGCATGCCGACAAGCAAAGCTGGCAGGTTTTCATTGACGGCATGCTCAAGACCCAGCCCAACCCCGCTGAACAGGCCCGGCAACATGCGCATGCGGTGGTGGACGCCCTCAAGCGCGACCCGCAATTAGTGCATGCCGAGGGCAGGTACCAGGGCGGGCTGAGCTTTCCTTGGAGCTACGGCGTGGTGTTTCCCAACATCACGCGCAAGCAATTCACCGAGGGCCAGCTGGATCAGGTCATCGCGCCGCATCAGGTGGTTTGCAGCGACGAGATGCTGGACAAGGTGGATGCCGAAGACCTGCAAAGCCGCCTGTGGGGCATGTTCCCCTACATGATGGGCGGCGTCATGTCTCTGCCGCAGCTGGACCGCGTGCGCTGGATCATGTTCCCCGAAGTGCGGGTGCAAACGCAGGGCGCGTTGTTTGACGACAGTGACAGCGAGGCTGAGCTGCCCAGCATCATGCGTGTGATGGACCTGCAGCAGGAGCAACTGGCGCGGTCTCTGGGCGACGGCCACCGCGTGATTCACGGCGTGGCGGGCTCGGGCAAGACCATGATCCTGGGCTACCGCGCCGAGTACTTGGCCAAGGCCAGCACCGCAAGCAGCAAGCCCGTCCTGATCCTGTGCTTTAACGAGCCGCTGGGCGTCAAGCTGCACAGCGTGATGGAGGCCAAAGGCCTGAGCAACAAGGTGCATGTGCGGCACTTTCACAAATGGTGCCGCGAGCAACTGGTGGCCTTTGGGCAAACACTGCCTGACCAGATGGGCAGTCAGAAGTATGTGGAAGAACTGGTTCAGCGCCTGATCCGCGCGGTGGACCGCAAACAAATTCCGAGCGGCCAGTACCAGGCCATTCTGATCGACGAAGGCCACGACTTTGCGCCCGAGTGGCTCAGACTGGTCACGCAAATGGTCGACCCCGCCACCAACAGCCTGTTGCTGCTGTATGACGACGCGCAGAGCATTTATGAGCGCAGCCGCAGCAAGCAATTCAGCTTCAAGAGCGTCGGCGTGCAGGCGCAAGGCCGCACCACGATTCTGAAAATCAACTACCGCAACACCCGGCAGATTCTGCAAACCGCCAGCCTGATTGCCGCCGACTTGCTGACTGCGGATGAGCAGGACGATGATGGCATTCCCTTGCTCAAGCCCATCAGCTGTGGGCGCGACGGCGAAGCGCCGCTGATCATCCGCCTGCCTACCTTGCGCGATGAGGCCGCCAAGATTGCCGAGCTGCTGAACGCCGCCCACCAGGAGGGCCATGCCTGGGGCGACATGGCGGTGATTTGCCGGCATTACCCAGTGATGGACGAATGCGCCAGTGCGCTGGCACGCAGAAAGCTGCCTTATCAGGTGCGCAAGATGCCAGGCAGCTTCAAGCCGAATGCCGACACCATCAAGGTGCTGACCATGCACGTCAGTAAAGGGCTGGAGTTTGCCGTGGTGGCGCTGCCGGGGGTGGGGCAGATGCCTGCGCCTGGGGACGATGAGCAGAAGGAGGCGCAGTTGTTTTATGTGGCGGCGACGAGGGCGACGCATCGGCTGGTGGTTGGTGCGCGGGGTGGGGGTGGGTTTGGAGGGAAACTTTAGGGGTATTCGATCTTCCCCAAGGGACTTTAGGAGAAACGAAGAATTCAACGCGCGACGATTGCAATTTTTAGGAACCCGAACAATGACATCCATGCAGGCATCTCAAACCACTTCGGCCGCGCGCACTGCAATTGCAGTGGTCCCATCGTCAACTGACACTTTCTCTGCATTCTTTCTTCAGAGACTACATGAAGCTCTATTTGATTACTCGGCTGACTCATTTAAAGCCCCGGCACTGAATTCCCATCTGCGAGTAATAGAACTGAGCCGAATAGGAGGTCAGGCTGAGAATCAGGAATTCATCAGAACATCAATCGATTCATTTTTTGCCGAAATTGTCTGGAGCATTCAAAGTGATCCTGTTTTACGCGGGGGGAAGAAACAGCTCATGCAAGAGCTTGTCTCACGCGTAAAGAATGGATGGGGGAAAAACACCTCGTTTTTGCCCGCAATGTCAGCTCTATTGCTTCAATTTCGGCGGTATCTCGACGATCTATCTGAAGGATTGCGGCTGGAAGCAGGTAAAGCAGAGTGGTCAAAGGCAAGAGTTGTTCAGCTATTGGATTCCCTGATAGTTGAACTTGAATTGACGGGATACCCGCGCCCGTTTATCTACTCGGTTGCTCAAAAGTTAACGACCCAAAGGAAACAGAACCGACTAATCGATGGTGCAGTACGCACTGTAGATCTCTTCTTAGAACGGTTCACGTCGGAGCCTAAAGAGTTCTCAGTAATTGGCCACGTCTCGCATGCAATGGCCAAAGCAACAGTTCGTCATCCGGGATGGTCCGTCCACGATATGGGGATGCCACCACAAAAAGGGGCAGAACGAAGTTCTCAAACTTACGCCAAAGATGTGGATCGCTTATTAACACCTGCGACCGTCGAATTCCGGGGAAACAGCCTCTGTCAGCACGACGCTGCTAGGCAATTTTTTATCGTTCTTGACCGGGTGGGCGAGCAAATCCGCTTTCTAGATCATCACCTTCCAGTTCATGTCCACAGCAAAGCGTTCTGCGTTGATCTGACATCAAACACAACCAGCATACTTCCTCGTTCCTCCTCCCCGTTGAGCTTTACCGCAAGAACTTCGGAAGAGGAATTGGGGAGCGGCCTTGAACTTTTAGATTTCTTTTTTGGCAAAAGTCGACTATCGAATTCAGCAAAAGCGCGGTTGACTCAAGCGATCGAATACCACGGAGCTGCGTTGACCTCCAAGCGACAGGAAGAGCAATTGCTGAACCTTTGGTCATGTCTGGAAGGATTCGTAGGTGTGCCGTCCTCAGCTGGTTCGAAAATCACGTTCGTCCGTGAAGCAGTTCTGTCGTGCCTGGCGCTTCAGTATCCGCAACGGCTGTTTTCGCTAATCGCAAACCGTGTCGTCCAGTTAGTTGGAGAGAAACAGATGGAAGACATCTGGGGGATTGAAGCGGTCCGCGTGGCATCATGGCGTGAACGACTAGCTTTGGTGTTACTCAATCCTCAGCTTGTCGCCCAACGGACAAAGCTCGCAGATTGGGTTGCACAAAAGGATCCCGTGCTTTTGTACCGACTGTATGAACTTGTAAAACGCTTTGAGAATCCAAAGGCAGCAAGGGACACCTTGATACGCCATCGCGAAAAAATTACATGGCAAATGAACAGAATTTATTGGAATCGAAATCTAATTGTGCATTCGGCAGAATCGCTGCCCTATCTTCCGACCTTAGTCGAACACTTGCACATATATGTCGACTCATTCATTGGTAGTATTTTGTATGTCGTTGCAAAATTCCAAGCGACCACCATCCCGTCGGTACTGGAGCTGTTTAGTGTGCACGAGAAGATTCGGACCGACGAACTTTCAGCATTTGCTCAAGAAAAGACGTTGAGTCCTGGCAGCACGTTGGATTGGGTATTTGGTCGCGAAAACATCCTTCGAGATTCCAGCGGAATGTAGACGATATCCCGTCTTCTGCAGATTTCTATGGGCTTAACCGCCGAGATCACGCTTATACCCAGACTCCCGCTGCGCCCGCACCGCCAGCAAAAACACCGTGTCGATCGCCACCACGTAGCGGTACAGCGCCACATAGCCCCGCGTGGCGCGGCCAATGACGAGTTCGCGTTTGCCGTCTTTCACCGGTCGCCCGATCAAGGGGCTATGGGTCAGGATTTGAATGGCCTCCAGAATTTCGCCAATGCGCTGGGGCGCGGCGCCTGGGTCAAACTGCGCGATGTGCTCAAAGAAACGGTCGAAATCGTCAAATACTTCCGGTGCCAGCTCGATGCGTGTCATGCAGGCGCTCACCTGGCCACTTTGCGTGCTGCGGGTTTGCGCACGGGCTCACTGCGTGCGCGGGCTGCAAGGTAAGCTTTTGCGTCATCCCATGGCACCGTTTTGCCGCTGGCCTGAATGTTGGCCCAGCGCTGGTCGGCTATCGCGTTGAACGCGTTGTCCAGTTCGACTTGCTCCACGGTTTGGGAGATCGCCTCAAGAATGAAGGCATGCGCCGTTTTACCGGCGCGCTGGGCGGCAGCAGCTACGCGGGCTTTGAGGTCGTCTTCAATTCGGATAGTCGTCGTGGACATGCTGTGGTCTCCAGTGAGGGTGAAATAGTAGCACGTTCGTGCTACACCGGTCACGGCAGCGCCGCCAGCGCCACGATTTGTCTTGAGATTCTGGCTCTTCTGGCTGTTATTTCGGCGGTGCTTTCAAAGCACTCTTCGCGGCCTTTGGTGGCAAATAATTCTCACCAGACACCACCGATTTGCCGGTTTGATCCTCAAGCTGCCTGCGGGCCTGGCGGGCAATGCGGCCACCGGCCTTGGCCGCGCTTGTGTTCTCGGCCATGCCGGTGGCATCCGTCGTTTCGGCAATCTGCCGGGTGGAGAGCTCAGCCAGCGCGGTGAAGATCAGCTCGGCCTCGGTCATGTGGTCGCGCAGGTTGTGGCTGGTCAGCCCCTTCGCCTGCTTGTGGTCCTTGACGCTCACGCCGGTCCATTCCTGGTGAATGATGTTGGTCAGGATGGCGAACTCCTGGCCCGCCTTGATCTCATGCTCGCGCCAGTAGTCGGTGAGCTTGTTGCGAGTTTCCTGCCCGGTCATGCGCTGTTGAATCCACTTGTCGCTGCGGCCATGTTGCTGCCAGGTCTGGCGGGCGCGGTCCAGCGTCAGCGCGGGGTCGGCCATTTCCTGCATGCGCTCGTAGCCCACCTTGGCCAGCCACAATTTGATGGGCTCGGCTTTGGGGCTGGGCACCGACTGCACGAGACGGAGTAGGGTTTCGGCGGTGGCAACGTCGGTGAGTCGCTGTTTGCCATCGGCGGCCGGCATTTTCAACTGGTGACAAGTTGTCACCAGTTGGCTGCCTTCCTTATCGAGGCGGCGTTTGAGCTGGTTCCAGTATTTGCGTGCGGTCAGGTCGTCGGCCTGCTGCGTCAGCACCTGCACCACATCAATCACCGAAAACCACCAGGTCTCCGTGTCTTCGTCGTACACGCGGCGGATGGACTGACCATCGAACTCAGTGGGCAAGATTTTCATGAACACGCTCCTGTGGCGGATGTGCTGGCATCGCGCTTGAATAGATACTGTATTTTTACACAGTATTTTGCATTTGTGGTGGACAGAAAGCGCAGGGTGACCGCAAAGCGTTGAACAGCCATCGATTACCATCCTCACGATTCAACTTTGCCCCCTACCGGGCCCTAACGGAGAAAGCCATGTTCAGTCATATGATGGTCGGTGTAAACGACCTTGAGGCCTCGAAGAAGTTTTACGATGCGCTGCTCGGCACGCTGGGTATCGCCCCGGGCGTGGCCAACAAGAACCGCTATTTCTACCGCAGCCCCACCGGCACCTTCGGCATCACCATCCCCATTAATGGCGAGCCCGCGACCCACGGCAATGGCAGCACCCTCGGGTTCACCATGCAGTCGCCGGAGCAAGCCGATGCCTTCCATGCGGCGGGCGTTGCCAACGGCGGCACCACCTGCGAAGACCCGCCGGGCTGGCGCGAAGGCTCGGTGGGCAAGCTCTACCTGGCGTATCTGCGCGACCCCGATGGCAACAAGCTCTGCGCGCTGCACCGCCCCGCCAAATAAGAGCAGCAACATGACCCAGGATTTGAATCAACCGGATGAATCGAAGAAGCTGGCGCTTTGCGATTCGTGCGCTGGCATCCAGCGCAACTGGCGCGGCGCCCCCGGCCATGCCGAGCTGATGCAAGGCGTCAACCGCAAAGAACCGCGCAGCCACGGGCAGGTCACCATCACCAGGTACCGCTGTGAACGCTGCGGTACCGAGTGGGAGTACGAGAACAACAAGGTCAATTTGCACGCCGGTTGGTCGGTGGTGGGCCAATAGCTCACCCGCCAGCAATTCCTTCTGCGACAGCGCCCTCAAAGCGGCCAAGGCAAAGGGGGCCAATTCACAAGCCGGCCGCGGAGGTTGGGGCCTGGGATGTGGCAGGAGACGCTGGTTCAATATCCAGCGTGCGGATGCCACCCACTTCCACAAACTCCTGCAGCATCCAGTCGCCCTGCACCTGAGCCACTCCGGCGGGCGGTTGGGTGACGGCGGGCGGCTTATTGGCCAGATTGACCCGCATGTAGTCGAACCAGATCGGCAGGGCCACGGTGGCGCCAAATTCGCGTCCGCCCAAAGACTTCGGTTCGTCGTAACCCATCCAGGCCACGGCCGTGGTAGCGCCGCTGTAGCCCGCAAACCAGCCATCCATGGCCTCGCTGCTGGTGCCGGTTTTGCCCGCCAGGTCGGATCGCCCCAGCTTTTGCGTCGCCATGGCACCGGTGCCGGTGACGGTGACTTCATGCAACATGCTGTCCATGATGAAGGCGTTGCGCGCGTCCAGCACGCGCACGCTCTCTGGCCCCAGGGCGCTTGGCTTGGCTTCGAACAGCACCGTGCCGCGCCCGTCCATGACCTTTTGAATCAGGTAGGGCGTGATGTGGTAGCCGCCATTGGCAAAAGCGGAATAAGCCACCGCCATTTGCAGTGGCGTGACCGAGCCGGTGCCCAAGGTCATGGTGTAGTTCACGGGGTGTTTGGCCGGGTCGAAGCCAAAGCGCGGCAAAAAATCGTGCGCGTATTGTGGTGTGATGGCACGCAACAGCCGCACGGCAGCGACGTTCTTGGACTGGGCCAGGGCGGTGCGCAGGGTGATGGGGCCGTCGTACACGCCGTCATCGTTTTGCGGCTGCCACGGGGGGCCGCCGCCGGTTTCGGCGCTGCTCAGCAGCAGCGGGGCGTCGTTGACCAAGGTGCCGGGCCCAAAGCCTTTTTCCAGGGCGGCGGAATAGATGAAGGGCTTGATGGCCGAACCCGGTTGGCGCCAGGCCTGCGTGACGTGGTTGAACTGGCTGGCATTGAAGTCAAAGCCGCCCACCAGCGCGCGAAAGGCACCGGTCTGGTTGTTGAGCGCCACCAAGGCCGCACCCACGGTGGGCAACTGGGTCACGCTCCAACGACCTTTGGCGTCTTTGACGACGCGGATCACCGAACCCGGCTTGATCTTGATCGCAGTGCTTGCGCGTGGCGTCAGGGCTGGTGCAACCTGGCGCAAGCCGTCGGCGGCAATGTCAATTTCATCCCCGTTGGCCAGCACGGCGCGCAAGTTCCTGGGGCTTGCGCTCAGGGCGACGGCGGCCAGCAGCTTGTCGCTGGCGGGGTGTTTCTGCAAAACAGCTTCTATCGCCTTCTTGCGCTTGGCCGCGGCCGGCGGCAGGGCGACAAAGTCCTCAGGGCCGCGGTAGCCGTGGCGTTGGTCGTAGGCCAGCAGGTTGCGCCGAACACTCTCAAAAGCGGCGTCCTGGTCTGCGGCCACCAGCGTGGTGGTCACGCTCAGACCCATGGTGTAGATGTCGTCCTTGAACTGCGCATACATGGCTTGGCGCACCGTCTCTGCCGCGTATTGAGCGTGGCTGTTGTAGGACTGCCCCTCATTGATCACGTGCAGCGCTTCCTTGAGCGCGGCCTGGTACTGTGCCGCCGTGATGTAGCCCAGGTCGCGCATGCGCTTGAGCACCATTTGCTGGCGCAGCTTGGCGCGCTTGGGGTTGATCACCGGGTTGACGCTGGCCGGGGACTGGGGCAAGCCCGCCAGCATGGCCGCTTGGGCCAGGCTCAGATCTTTCAGGGGCTGGCCAAAGTAAATCCGTGCCGCGCTGCCAAAGCCGTAGGCCCGCTGCCCGAGGTAAATCTGGTTCATATAGAGTTCCAGAATCTGGTCTTTGGTCAGTGTGCTCTCGATCTTGTAGGCCAGCATCACTTCGGTGAACTTGCGCGAGAACAGTTTTTCCTTGGTCAGAAAGAAGTCGCGCGCCACCTGCATGGTGATGGTAGAGAAGCCTTGCTTGAGGCGACCGCCCGCCAGGTCGGCCACCACGGCACGGGCTACGCCCTTGAAGTCCACGCCACCGTGTTCGTAAAAGCGCGAATCCTCGATGGCCAGCAAGGCCTGCTTCTGGATCAGCGGAATCTCCTTGATCGGCACAAATTCGCGCCGCTCCTGGCCAAACTCGCCAATCAGCACGTTATCACTGCTGTAAACGCGCAGCGGGATCTTGGGCTTGTAATCAATCAAGGCATCCAGGCTGGGCAGATCCAGAGGGGTGGCGGCATGAGCCAAGGGCAGGGCAATGGCACCCAGCAGCGCCAGTCGCGCCAGAAAAGCAGCAATGGAAGACTTCACGTTGAGGAGGTTGCGTGTGGAGGAAGGTGTGGCACTTGAACAGTCGCACAGTCGCGCGACTTTAGCAGTTTAAGCTGGGCGTCACTGCCGAATGACCTGCCCCATCCGTCGCAGCCGGAAAGCGCAGCGTGACGGCAAAGCGTTGCAGGGCGCTGCGGCCAAAGCGCATCTCGCCGCGGTGGGCGCGCATGACTTCAGCGACGATGGATAGCCCCAGGCTGGCGCCATGGCGTTGGCCGTCGCGCGCTGAAAACGGCTTGCGCACACGCTCCCAGTCGGCCTCGTCAATGCCCGGGCCGTCGTCCTCCACGCTCAGCTCCCAATCGGCGCCGGCGCGCCGGATGCCGATGTGCAGCAAGGTCCTGGCGCCGTACTTCAAGGCGTTGTCCAGCAGGTTCCTGACCGCCTCGCGCACAGTGACGGGGTCGCCGTCGATGAGGCAGGGCGCATCCGGCGCATCGAGCGCAAGGTCCAGATCGCGGTGCGCCTGGTGCGACAGCATCTCGGTCATCTCCAGACGGGCCAGAGCGACCAGGTCGATCCGCTCCATGGCCACCGAGTCGGCCCGGTGCTGCACCATCGCATGATTGATCAGCTGATTCACCATCTCGCCCAGGCGCTGCGTCAGCTCGCCCAGGCGCTTGAGGTGGCGGGCGCGGCCTTCGTCGTCGGCCTGCATCGCCAGCAATTCCATCTGCGACAGCAGCGCCGCCACCGGCGTGCGCAACTGGTGCGCCGCATCGCCGATGACGCCGCGCATCAGCACGCGGTGCTCGCCCAGGCGGCGCATGAATTCGTTGATGGAGTCCACCAGCGCGTGAATCTCGGCCGGCACTTGCTGCGTCAGCGGTGACAGGTCGTGCGGATCGCGGCGCTGTATGCTGTCGCCGATATTTTTGAGCGGCGCCAGCGCCTGGTACAGGGTAAAGAGCGCCGCCAGCACCGTCAGCAGGCCCATCACGACGATCACCAGCGAGGCATTGCTACCGAGGTTGCCGGCAAACGACGCGCGGGCGTTGTTGGTCTGCGCCAGCATCACCACGGCCCATGGATTGGGACCGGCGACCGGCATGCGCCGGCCGACGATCGCGATGCTGACCGGCAGCTCCAGATAACTGCCCTGAATCACCAGCGGCCCCTTGGCCAGTTTGTCCCACGGGATGTCGGGTTTGAAATCGGCATCGCCGGCGACCAGGCGGCCGGCAGGATCGATGACGGCGTAGAACACCTGGTCATTGGCGGTCAGCATGGAGAAAGCCGAGATCGGCACATCGACGTTGACGGTGCCGTTCTGGTACCAGGTGTTTTCGGCAATCTGCAGCGCGCTGCCGGTCAGGATGCGGTCATAGGCGTCGTTGGCGGCCAGCCGCGTGGCCAGCACGATGGCAATCAGCAGCGCCACGCCGCTGAGGCTCAGCACCAGAGCCAGCCTGAGAGCCAGCCGGGTGTAGAGCGAGCCGCGCACCAGCGTCATCCCGGCACCACTTGATACCCCAGCCCGCGCAGCGTGCGGATCTCGAAGTTGGCGCTGGAAAGTTTTCTGCGCAGGCGGGCAATGTACTGCTCCACGGTGTTGGCGTTCGGGTTGTCGTCGAGCGTGAACAGCTTGTCCATCAGCTCGTCCTTGCCGAAGATGCGCCCCGGGCGCGAGATGATGATCTCCAGCAGCGTCACCTCGCGGCGCGTCAGCTCGACCGGCACACCGGCTATGCGCACCGTGCGGCTCTTGCGGTCGAGCGTCAGGTTGGCGCAGGCCAGCAGGTTGGTCGAGTCGCCGCCGGCGTGGCGCATCAGCACGCGGATGCGGGCCTCCAGTTCGCGGTAGTCGAAAGGCTTGGTCAGGTAGTCGTCGGCGCCCAGGTCCAGCGCCTTGACGCGCTCTTCGATTTCAGCGCAGGCCGTCAGCATCAGGACCTGGGTGCGCAGCTGCGCGCCGCGCAGCCGCTGCAGCAGGGCGTAGCCGTCGAGGCCCGGCAGCATGATGTCCAGGATGACGAGGTCGTAGTGGTCGGCAATCACCATGGCGGCGGCTTTGGCGCCGTCCGGCTCCCAGTCAACCATATGCCCCAGGCGCAGCAGGTGGGCGTTGATGGCTTGCGCGACGTCTACCGAGTCTTCGACCAACAGGACACGCATGTCGCAGGCCTTTGCAAGTTCAGGTTCATTACAGCTTCAAAGTCTAGCATTGCGAGGCAAAACAAAAGACCACCCAGGTTTCAGGAGACATGCATGAATCGTGACGACACCGTCGCCCGCCAGGGCGTGGGCGCTGCCTCTTTGGCGGCAACCTCGCTGCTCGAAATTGACAACGTGACGTTGCAGTACAAGACCAGCGAGCATCTGGTCACAGCCACCCGGCAGGTCAGCTTCAAGGTCTACCCATCAGACCGCTACATCCTGCTGGGCCCGTCGGGCTGCGGCAAGTCGACCTTGCTCAAGGCCATCGGCGGCTACATGGCACCGGCGCACGGGACGATCCGCCTGAAGGGCCGGGAGGTCACGCAGCCGGGGCCGGACCGCATGATGGTGTTCCAGGAGTTTGACCAGCTGTTGCCCTGGAAGACGGTGCGCCAGAACGTGGAGTTCGCGCTGCACGCCAGCGGCCGGCTGCGCGGCGCGCAGGCGGCCGAGCGCGCCGCCTACTACATCGACAAAGTGGGGCTGACGCAGTTCATCGACAGCTATCCGCACACGCTGTCGGGCGGCATGAAGCAGCGCGTCTCGATTGCGCGCGGCATGGCCATGGAGCCCGACGTGCTGCTAATGGACGAGCCGTTCGCCGCCCTCGATGCCTTGACGCGCCGCAAGATGCAGGAGGAGCTGCTGCGCCTGTGGGACGACACGCGCTTCACGGTGCTGTTCGTCACGCATTCGATCGAGGAAGCGATTCGCATCGGCAACCGCATCCTGTTGCTGTCGCCGCATCCGGGCCAGGTCAAGGCCGAGCTCAACAGCGTTGCCGCCGGCGAGATCGGCACGGCAGCCCAGGCGCAACTGGAAACCCGCATCAACGACATGCTCTTTGCGCACTGAGGACAGACCATGGCAACACCCACCACCGCCGCTCGCACAGAGCTCTACGTTCGCCCCGAATACGTGCGCGACACGCAGAGCGCCGACGAGGCCGAGATCCGTCGGCCCCTGTCCACTTTCGAAACCTTGTACGGTCTGGGCTGGCTGCGCAAGACCGTGATCCTGATCGCGCTGGCCGTGATCTGGGAGGTCTATGGCCGCTGGCTCAACAATGCCTTGCTGTTCCCGAGCTTCTCTGAAACCGTGCGCGCCTTCAGCGCCGGCATCTACAGCGGCGTGTTGCTGGAGCGCGCCGCCGTTTCGCTGCAAACGCTGCTGCTGGGCTATGGCCTGGGCATCGCCCTGGCGGCCCTGCTCACCACCGTGGCCATCACCTCGCGCATCGGCACCGACCTGCTGGAGACGCTGACCTCGATGTTCAATCCGCTGCCCGCCATCGCCTTGCTGCCGCTGGCGTTGATCTGGTTTGGCCTGGGCACGGGCAGCATCATCTTCGTGCTGGTGCATTCGGTGCTGTGGGCCGTGGCGCTCAACACCCACGGCGGCTTTCGCTCCGTCTCCAGCACGCTGCGCATGGTCGGCCAGAACTATGGCCTCAAGGGCTTTGCGCTGGTGGGCTCCATCCTGATCCCGGCCGCTTTCCCCAGCATCCTGACCGGCCTGAAGGTTGGCTGGGCTTTTGCCTGGCGCACGCTGATTGCGGCCGAGCTGGTGTTCGGTGTTTCCTCCGGCTCTGGCGGACTGGGCTGGTACATCTTCGAGAACCGCAACCAGCTGGAAACCGCCAACGTTTTTGCGGGCCTGTTCTTCGTCATCATCATCGGGCTGGTGGTCGAGAACCTGGTTTTCGCCACGATTGAAAAACGCACAATTCACCGCTGGGGCATGCAGCACTGAGAGGTGCTGCCGGCCCACCATTTTTTTTGCAACCTAAAAAAGGAGACTGGAATGAAACGACGCATATTCACCACAGCGATCGCCGCCGGCGCGCTGGCCTTGTCCGCTTTGGCCGGCAGCGCAAGAGCGGAGGTATCGACCATCCGCATCTCGCACGGCTACGGCATTCTTTACCTGCCCATCATGGTCATGCGCGACCAGCAGCTGATTGAAAAGCAGGCAAAAAAGCTGGGCCTGGGAGATGTCAAGCCGACCTGGCTCACGCTGGACGGCGGCAACGTCATCAACGATGCCATGCTGTCCGGCAACCTCGACATCGCGGGCACCGGCGCGCCGGGCTTCGTGACCCTGTGGTCCAAGGCGCAGGGCATTCCGCGCTCCGAGGTCATAGGGCTGGGTGCGCTCAGCACTTCATCGCTGTGGCTCAACACCATCAACCCCAACGTCAAGTCGCTGAAGGACTTCACGGCCAAGGACAAGATCGCCATCCCCGGCATCAAGACCTCGCTGTCGGCGGTGGTCCTGCAGATGGCGGCGGCCAAGGCCTTCGGCATCGAGAACTACGCCAAGCTCGATCCGCTGACGGTCAGCCTGAGCCACCCGGATGCCGTCGGCGCCCTGCTGTCCGGCAAAACCGAGATCACCGCGCACTTCACGTCGCCGCCTTTTTCTTACCAGGAGGCCAAGGACCCCAAGGTCACGCGCGTCCTGAACTCGTCGGATCTGCTGGGCAACGTCACGCTGGATGTGGTGTTCGCACCCAAACATTTCACCGAGAGCAACCCCAAGCTGACCGAGGCCTTCATGCTGGCGCAGGAAGAGGCCAACGCCTACATTGCGGCCAACCGCAAGGGCGCGGCCGAGACCTTTTTGCGCATCTCCAAGATCAAGATGACGACGCCGGAAGTGGAGCAGATACTGGCCGACCCGGACACCCAGTTCAGCACCACGCCGGTGGGCCTGATGGATTACGTGACCTTCATGGACAAGGCCAAGACCATCAAGACGCGTCCCGCCAAATGGTCCGACATGTTCGTGCCGGCGTTTCAGAGCCGCAAGGGCAGCTGACCCCAGCGGCCGCAGTTCCACCCGCTGCTCAAATTCTTCAGAGGTTTGGGTACATCGTCTGCATTTTCAGGGTCATGGCGGGGCTCAACTTCTTCAAGAGTTGGGCGTTGTAAGACGCTGTGGGCATGGCCCTGATGCTGGGGTCATTGGTCGGGTTCCAGTGGGTCACGGCGCTGGCACCCTTGACGATCTGCTGCGCTGCCACGGCGTAGCTTCGCGATTTGGCGGCGGGCGTTCCGTCCAAAACGGCCGGGTCCACATTGGTCGTGACGATCGAGATCGTGTAGTCGCTGTTGAGGTGGATTTCGAAGGTGCGGAACTGCTGCGGGAAATCTCTCAATGACGAGGTTTCAACCTGCCAGAAACCATTCTCTGGCTGGCTGCCGCTGCTGTCGGCAAAGGCCTTGATGGTATTCATGTGGCGATGCCCGGAGAGCCACAACAGCAAGTTCGGATGGCTATGCAGTTCAGCCCTCAAATCCGGCAGCGTTACGGCATTTTGGGAATCGGCCCACCAAGCCATTGCGGTCCCTGGTATTTCAACGTCTATCGGTATGTGCGCGGCGATGATCATGAGTTGGCCCGCCAGGTCGCCGGCTGCAAGTTCGGCGCGCAGCCAGGTCCAGCGCGCCAGGTCCAGAAAACCATGGCCATGAATGTCGATGGAGCCATCGTCGTCTCTTTGGGTGTCGTCGAGCACGATGACCTTGATCGGCAGCGACGACTTGGGTACGAAGCTGTAGCAGGCAAAGCCTTGACCGGCGTCGGCCGAGTTGAAGCCGTGGCCGACCGGGTTTGAAGTGGTCGCAAAGAATTCCTGCAGCCATTCGTTCCGCGCCAGCGGACGGCGCTCCGGATCGGGCGCAACCTGCGGCGGGCTGGTGAAGCTGCTGGCCAGT
This sequence comes from uncultured beta proteobacterium, assembly GCA_963810395.1. Lineage (GTDB taxonomy): Bacteria > Pseudomonadota > Gammaproteobacteria > Burkholderiales > Burkholderiaceae_C > Rhodoferax. The sequence continues at coordinate 1,770,460 of CAWENC010000001.1, forward strand.
CCCGCGTATTGGATGTCGCCGTAAGGGGTGGCACCGTCAATCACGCCCATCGAGTAGGTATGGTCTTGTATGCTGCTGCGCACGGCGAGAACATTTCCGCAGGCGAACACGGTGCCGCTGGTGTAGGAGCCGCGCAGGTCGCTTCGAAGGCTGTGGTCCACCGGAATGGATCCCATCCAGAAATGATCGTGGTTGCCCAGCGTCTGGTACCAGGGTATCGATTTGTCCAGCCCCGCCGCCTGATAAGGTTTTTGGTAATCGATGCTGTCGGCGCCCAGATGGGCTCCGGAACTTGGCGTGATGACCTTGCCGTCAAGCACATCGATGTACCAGCGCAACTCGTTGTACTGCGCACTGTTGCAAACGTCGCCCAGGGAGAGGCCAAAGTCAATCGGATTCTTCTGGTGCAGGGCGTTGATCGTCTGCACGGCGGCATTGAGCACCTGCGTGCTGCACAGCATGACCGGCGAATAGAGCGAAGCCGCAACCGCCACTTTTTGTTCGTACAGTTGCCCCAGGTAGATCAATTGATTGGGCGCTTCCTTGTCGGTGATATGGACGTCGCTGATGGTGAAAAAATTCAGCAGCCCTACTTTTTTGCTGATGGTCGAGGCGTCGTAAAGAGCCGGCATCAGATCGGTGCGAGTTTCGGCTTGGAGCGCGTCGCCAAGCGTCCAGTTGCCGTAGCCGTACTGTCTGAATTTAGAAACCTCACTGAGATGAATCGCCACCGCCGGTTTTGGCCCCGGCACGACCGTGTTCTGCAGTGTTGTAATGACTTCCGAAGCAATCGGATAGGCCGCAATGTGGCGACCGCCGCCGCATCCGGTAACTGCAAAACCGCTCACCACGGGTACGGTCAGAGCAGAGTATTTCAGGAAATCACGACGATCAAGCATTCTCAATCCCCCCTCAAATAAAGTGACTATTGATGGAGCCCGTGAGACACCGGGCTCTGCATCAAAAAAGTCGGACCAAGAATAGGTGTTTGAAAATGTGGCATATTGATAAAACTCATCCAAAGCACACAGCACCATCTGCCAATCCAGGGAAACTCCATGACCGATCTCTCCGCCTTCCCCATCACCCGCAAGTGGCCGGCCCAGCATCCCGAGCGGCTGCAGCTCTACTCGCTGCCCACGCCCAATGGCGTCAAGGTGTCGATCATGCTGGAGGAGACCGGTCTGCCGTACGAGCCGCATCTGGTCAGCTTCGAGAGCAACGACCAGCTGTCGCCGGAATTCCTCTCGCTCAATCCCAACAACAAGATTCCGGCCATCCTCGACCCCAATGGTCCGGGGGAGAAGCCGCTGGCGCTGTTCGAGTCCGGCGCTTGTCTGATTTACCTGGCGGAGAAGACGGGCCAGTTCATACCGCAGGATGCGGCGGGCCGCTACGAGACGATCCAGTGGCTGATGTGGCAGATGGGCGGCGTCGGTCCGATGTTTGGCCAGCTCGGCTTCTTCCACAAGTTCGCCGGCAAGGACTACGAGGACAAGCGTCCGCGTGACCGCTATGTGGCCGAGAGCAAACGCCTGCTTGGCGTGCTGAACCAACGGCTTGCCAGCCGCGCCTGGATCATGGGCGCGGCCTACAGCATCGCCGACATCGCCACCTTCCCCTGGGTGCGCAACCTCATCGGCTTCTACGCGGCGGGCGAACTGGTGGGCATCCAGGATTTTCCGCATGTGACGCGCGCGCTGGCCGCGTTTGTGGCGCGGCCGGCGGTGGTGAAAGGGCTGACGATTCCGAGCCGCTCTTGATTCGATAGCTGTTTACGCAAGAAGCACGGGTCCTGCAAGCATATTTGTCTTTGAATTACTGACTTTTCAGGCCGTTGCTTCGGCGGCGCCTTCAAAGCACTTTTCACAGCTTTTGGTGGCAAGTCATTCCCGCCGGACAGCACCGATTCACCGGTTTGCTCTTCAAGCTGCCTGCGCAGTCAAAGCGGTGGAGCGCTACGAGGTGAGTGATCTGGTGAGCTTTCCTGAATTATTGTTCAGAAAGTCTTCAGCCTGCTTTCAGGTTGAGTCATCATGATCGGCCGCATGGCAGATCGAAATGAGCATCTCTTTCTTGTTCCCCTGCCACGGTCGGATAGGGTGAGCGCCTTTGCCGGTTTCGCCTGAGCAACTGTCATCTTTCTCAATGCATGGATCGCTAAGGCTATGAATTCTTCCTTTCGAAAAAAGCTGTTGTGGCTCCATACCTGGTCTGGGCTGACGGTAGGTCTGGTGGTTGTTTTTCTTTCGCTGACGGGTGCCGGCTTCGTCCTGAAGCCGCAACTCGACGACCTTGTCTACCATGACTTGCACTTGGTTCCGAAATGCGCTGCACCCTTGGCGCTGGACCTGTTGGCTGCCAGCGCAAAGGCCGCTCACCCGCAGGCCAAGCTACACAGCATTGAAGTGACTACCGACGACAGCGCCTCGGTTGCCGTGATGTTCACCGACAAGGACTATGTTTACGTCAACCCCTGTAATGCGCAGGTGCTTGGCGTCCAGAATCAATACGGTGGCTTTTTCGGCGTCATGGACGGTTTGCATCGCTTTCGCTTCTTTAGCGACCTGAAGCTTGGCAGGACGCTCGCGGGCTGGGTCAATACCATCTTCCTGCTGCTTCTGATTGGCGGCGGCATTGCGCTCTGGTGGCCGCGCAACCGGCAGGCACTCAAGAGCGCACTCAAGTTCAATCCACGGCTGCCGGGCAGTGCCCGCACACTGAGCCTGCACAAATTTGTCGGTCTGTACACCGCTTTGGTGCTGGTGGTGATTACTGTCACTGGATTGCCGATCGGGTTTGAGCCGGTGAAAAACCTGATCTACAGTGCGACCGGCTATGTGCCGCCCGAGAGGCCGAAATCGAAGCTGGCGGCGCCGGGGGCGAAGCGTATTCCAATCGATGTCTTCTGGCAAAAAACGAAACAGCGGGTGCCAGATGTCGAGTGGGTTTCGCTGCGTTATCCGGCAAAACCGGGGGATGCATACGGCGCCGAGATTCTTGAAAAAGGCCGGCCGCACGAGCTCGCAAAAAGTTATCACTACATGGACGCCTTCACCGGGGAGACGCTCCGGCTGGAGCATTACTCTGCGGATCAGCACATTGGCCGCAAGATCTATTTGTACTGCATCGCCATTCACGCCGGGATGGTCGGGGGCTTGCCTTACCAATTGTTGCTGCTGCTTGCCTCGCTGGGTGTCGGTGTCCAGGCCTATTCTGGATTTAGTCCGTATCTTCGCCGCAAATTCCGCAGACCGGTCAATTCGAAGCTGGCGCTAAGACTGGTCAAGAAGACGGTCGAGGCCGACGATATCTGCAGTTTTGAGTTCGCTGACCCGAATGGGAAAATATTGCCGCCATTCAGTGCCGGATCGCACATTGACGTCACCGTTGGCGATGGCCTGGTTCGGCAGTACTCGTTGTGCAACGACCCGAACGACACGCACCGGTATGTGATTGGCGTGTTGCGCCATGCCGACTCGCGCGGCGGCTCGCGTGCGATGCATGACCAACTCAAGGTCGGCGACATGGTTGAAGTCAGTGTGCCGAAGAATCACTTCCCGCTTGATCATTCGCACAAGCGCGTTTTGCTGTTGGCGGGTGGCATCGGCGTAACACCTATCCTGTGCATGGCGGAACGGCTTGCCAATGTCGGCGCCGATTTCATCATGCACTACTGCACGCGCTCAATCAGGCGCACCGCTTTCCAGCATCGAATCAAGCAATCAAGTTTTGCGCAGCGCGTGTCATTTCACTATAACGACGGCCCGGCGGAGCAGTTGCTGGACATCCCGGTTTTGCTCGACCGTCCTGATCCGGACACCCATCTGTACGTCTGCGGCCCGAGCGGATTCATGGATCTGGTGATCACCACAGCGCAGCAAAAAGGCTGGCCTGATTCGCATGTGCATCGCGAGTACTTTTCGGCCGAGCCGTACAGCTCCGAGAATAACGTGGCGTTTGACGTCAAGCTTGCAAGCAGCGGCAAGATCATTCATATCGCCAGGGAGAAGAGCGTGGTGGCCGCCTTGGCAGAAGCCGGGATCGAGATCCAGACCTCCTGCGCGCAGGGCGTCTGCGGCACCTGTCTGACCCGGGTTCTGGACGGTGAAGTTGAGCATCGCGACCGCTTCCTGACGGTCGAAGAGCGCGCCAGGAACGACCAGTTCACACCCTGCTGCTCGCGTGCGCGCAGTCCACTGCTGGTTCTGGACCTGTAGGGACGAGAGCAGCCCACGGCACGCGCTTCGCGCACGGCGCCAGCGGGCTGTCGAATTCTGATGTTTGTCTTGCCTGAATAAACATTCAGAAAACGTTCAGACTGCTTTCAGGGTGGATGCCTAACATCAGTTGCACCAGGTATGAAATGCGCCTGGTACTTGACGAAGAACTCGGGATCGGCCGAGACAAAACGGTAACACCGTGAGAAAGCCTGACAAAAGAGAGCCGATGCAAAACTATATTTGACGGAGACAGCAGGAAATGAAAACCAAAAGACTTTGCGTATCGACATTGCTTTATGTGACACTGGGACTGACAGGTGTGTTCCTGCCGCTGCACAGTGCAGTTGCTGCCGACCAGGTCGCTAAGCCGGCAGCGGTCGCGGACGAAGACGCCGACAGCAAGACCAGCGGCGGATCGGTGGAGACCACGACCCAGACCAAGGTTGTGGTGTCGCGCGAACAGATCGAATCCGGGGACCAGCAGGAAGGCTATGGCGAGGCGGTCAAGACGGTCGCCGGCGTGGCCAGCAACAATGCCGCCGGCAGTGCCAATGCCAGCGTCAAATTCCGCGGCATCCAGCTCGGCCTGTATACAAATTACCGATTGAACGGCGGTCTGGCGATCACCAATGTGGTGACGATTCCGACCGAGGACAAGGAAAAAGTCGAAGCGCTGAAAGGCGCCAATGCCTTGATGTTCGGTCTTGCCAGCCCGGCCGGGATTATCAATCTGGTCACCAAGCGTCCGGCGAACAAGGACGTCTCGACCGTGACGCTGTCCGGCAATGCGTTTGGGCAATACGGCGGTGCCTTCGATCTGAGTCGCAAGTTCGGCGACGAAAAGCAGTTTGGCTTGCGCGTCAATGCATCAGGTACACATATCGCAACCGGCGTTGACGGGCTTGGCGGTACCGGCAAATTTGCCAGCGTGGCGGCCGACTGGCGCGCCAGCAAACAGCTCAGTTTCAAGCTGGATTACGAGACCTATCGAAAAGATGTGATGGAACAAGGGTCGATCGCACCCCTGGCCGCTGTCAAGGGGGTCATCGTGGTACCGGACATTCCAGATCCGACCCATATGCTGGGTGCGACCTGGGGGCTGTACACACCACGCACTGAGAACACGATGTTGCGCAGCGATTATCTTATTTCAGACGACTGGAGAATGCTGGCCGAAATCGGCACCTCCAATTCGGAGCGAAATCGGGTTCAGGCTCGCACCACGGGCAATTACAACGTGGTGACCGGCGACGGAAAAATGCAGATCCAGTGGATCAAGAATCAGAACTACGACAATCGCTTCGGAAGAGTCGAATTGCATGGAAAGTTCGACTTCGGACCACTCAAGAACGATGCAACTTTTGGCTACTCTTCGAGCGAGCGGGCCGGCAACAATCCATTTGGCCCTGGTGCGGCAACCACCCCGGTCAACATCTACAACCCGGTTCCAATCCCGCAACTGGTCGATCCGAACAAGCCGATTGTCTACGCGCCATCGCTGAATCTGGAAAAAAGCCTGTACGTCTATGACACGGTCGCGATCAATTCCTCACTAAAGGTTCTGGCGGGGATCAGAAGCTCGGACGCGAAGTTCATGAGCACCAATCAAAAGACTCTGACCCAGACCACGCTGAAGACCACGCCGACCGCCCCTGGCGCGGGTCTGTTGTGGGAGCTGGCGCCGCGCACAACCGTCTATGGCAGCTATATGCGGGCCTTCGAGGATGGGCCGACGGCGACGGCGAACACGACCAATGAATACCAGATCCTGGCGCCTACCGAATCGACGCAAAAGGAGATTGGCATTCGATCGACGTTCTTCAAAGGTCTGTACGCGAATATCGACTACTTTGATATCGAGCGTGCGAATGCCGTGGCGAACCAGGTCGCTGGCGCCCATTTCAACGAATTTCTGTACGACGGCACCAGCCATCTGTACGGCTTTGAGATCGCCGCCAGTGCCGAGATCAATCGCTCCTGGGCCGTCAACGGCACGGCACAAATCATGCGCGGGACCATGGTGACGGTGATCGATCCGAATCTGAATGGCAAATCGCCGGAAAACATGGCTGAGAGGATGGGCACGTTCAATGTCGAATACCGCCCTGCGGCGGTCACCGGGTTGACGCTCAAAGCGGGTGCAAATTACGTCGGTCCGCGTTTCATTAACGCGCTCAATCAAGGGGCAATACCTGGGGTGACTTTGTTCTCCACCGGCGCGGCGTACCAGACGAAAATTGCTGGACGCAAAACCACAATGCAATTGAATGTGACCAATCTGGCAAATAAACGGTACTGGGCTGCTGTCACCAGCAGTTCTTACGGCGCCGGCATGGAGCGTGGCCTGAACTTCAGCGTAAAAACGCAATTTTGATATCGCTGTATCAGGCTCCATTTACCTCCAGGAAAGAAAGCCGTGAGAGCCAAACTGCTGCCATCATTTTGCCTGCTGTCCGCACTGCTGCTGAACTTGTTGTGGACCAGCGTGGCAGCTGCTGCCGAGCTGATGACCAACGACGACGCGTCATCGTTGGTCATCACTTATCATGTCGCGTCGCTGAATCGCCCGGCCTTGCGCCAAGAACTTGAAAAGACCGGACTGGGCCAGTTCCAGCGCTGGAAGAATGAAGGTATTTTGAAAAGTTACCGCATCCTTTTTAGCCGCTATGCTGACTCGGACAATTGGGACGCGATGGCGCTACTGGCGTTTTCTTCCTCCGCCAATGTAGAGCGCTGGAAAAAGCTTGAACAAAGCACACCGGGCGGCCTGGCACCAAAGGCCCTGGCACTGATTTCCGCCATTCATACCGCGCCGGTTGCCTTGGCGCGCAGCAGGAGTGCGGCAGAAACGCCGACCAGGCCGGTGTTCGTGGTGATACCGTATCTGACGCTGGTTTCCATCGGCGACTATCTGAAGTATGCGGATGGCTATGTCCTCCCGCAATTCGACGGTTGGATCGACGAAGCGGCATTGTCGCAATATGACTTATTCGTCAGCAGTTTCCCGGCTGGCCGGCCCTGGTCGGCCATGGTGATTCTTGAGTACAAGGACGAAGAAGCGCTGGCCAGGCGAAATGCGGTGGTTGCCAAAGTGCGGGCCAGGTTAAAGGAAATCCCGGAATGGAAAGCGATCAGCGACAACAAGAAAGCTGTGCGCGACGAGAAGCAGGTCGTGATCGCCGATCAAATCAGCCTTCACTAAGGCCAGTTGCAGGAATCTCAAGCACCATTTGCAGGCCCCTATCTCCGGGTGCCGGCGCGGCGAAAATCCGGCCCTGATGAAGGCCGACGATGCTGCGGCAGATTGCCAGGCCCAAGCCGCTGCCTTTGTACTCCGGGCCTGTCGTTGGCACACGCACAAAACGTTCAAAGATGCGTTCGTACTCAGCGCTGGGCAGTCCGGGCCCCTGGTCTTCGATGCTGAGGCGCCACAAACCATTGGTCAATAGCGAGCGCAAGACGATCAGGCCGCCAGCTGGCGACACGTTAAGGGCGTTGCTGAGCAGGTTGAGAAGCACCTGGCGCAAGCGTTTCTCGTCGAAAGCCACCTGGCCTTCACCCGCATGGGTGTGGTTGAAGCGCATCCCATAATGCTCTGCCAGCACGCGCGCATCCTGTGCAAAGGATTGCAGAAAGCGAGCCGGCGCTACGCTCTTGAGATCGAGCGTGATGGCGCGCGCTTCGGCGCGTGACAGAAACAGCATCTCTTCAATAATCTGATCGAGGCGCGCCAGTTCCTCCAGTTGCACGTGCAACGCTTCTTCGTGCGCCGGGCTCAAGCCTCCGTCCAGCAGCATCTTCTCCGCATGCAGACGCACCAGGGACAGCGGTGATTTGAGCTCGTGCGAGGCCTCGGCGGCGAATTGCCGAATTTGTTTGAAGGACGATTCGAGGCGGTCGAACATCTGGTTCAGCATGCGCGCCAGATCGGACACCTCGTCATGAACCTCGGGCACCGGAATCCGCTCATTCAGGTTGTCGGAGCGAATCCGGTTGGCGGTCTCGCTGATGATCCGGATCGGATTGAGCGCCAGCCGGCTGAAGCCAAAGCCAATGGCCACGCTCATCAACATCATGCCGGCCAACAGCGCGAGGCAGATCTTGGTAAAGGCCAGCATGGTGTCGCGCACACTGCTGAGTGGCGTGCCCAGGTTGACAGAAAACGGACCGAACTCAAAGGTGCCGACCCGCAAGCTATCGATACCATCAAGATGAACCACGAAGATGCGTTCATTTGACGTGCTGGGGATGGCTTTGCCGCGCAGGTTTTCGGAAAGAAAAACCGTCCCGGTCCGCTTATTGCGGATGTCATAAAAGAAAATTGACGAATTGCGATTGGTGGCCACGCGCATCGCCTTTTCGATGAACTCGGGGTTGTCTTGATCGTCACCGCGAGACAGGTGGATCTTCACCGATTTGAATTGGGACGCGATTTGCAGATCGAGTCCGCGCACCAGGTAATTTTGCAGCAACAGGTAACCGGCCACGAACACACAGACCAGTGTGATCGTGACCGCCAGCGTGTACCAGAGCGTGAGGCGGATGCCGATTGACTTGAGCAACTGGGGGATGCGAATGTTCATGCCTGTCATTGCTGCCGTCGTGCTTGTGCGCTGTTGGTGAGTGCCGCGTGCCTGGCGGGTCAAAGGAGTTGATAGCCAACGCCGCGCACGGTCTTGAAAAGTGGCTCGCCGGGAGTGGTATCGAGTTTTGCGCGAAGCCGGCTCATGTAAACGTCAAGCAGATTGGTGTCGATGTCGTAGTGCGACTCCCATATTTTTTCCGAGATGTGGGTGCGCGGCAGGATACGGCCAACGTTTTGCATGAAGATCTCGAGAAGCGCAAACTCGCGGCTGGTCAGATCGATCGGCTTTCCATGGAGCGCAACCGTGTGGCCCAGCAAGTCGAGCCGAATACCCCGGTGTTCCAGCACGGTATCCTTTGCCGTCGAGTGGCGTCGCAACAGGGAACGTACACGCGCCAGCAATTCCTCAAGGCTGAAGGGTTTGGGTAAATAGTCGTCTGCGCCAATGTCGAGGCCCTTGATGCGGTCCTCGACGGTATCGCGCGCACTCAGGATCAGAACCGGCTCATTGAAGCCGCTGCGACGCCACTCGCGCAGCAGATCGAGGCCATCCCCATCGGGCAGGCCAAGATCAAGCACGATCAGGCCATAAGTTGTTTCGCACAGGGCTGCGCGCGCCTCCCGGCAACTGCCAACCAAACTCACGGTGTAGGCGTGCTCAGTCATGCCCTGTTGCAGAAACCGGCCGAGCCGCTGCTGATCTTCAACGATCAACACCTTCATCTTGAAGATCCGTTTGTTTGTGCCAGCATATAGCCATCATGCCTCGCGCCCGCGCATGCGTGAAGAGGGACTTTCTCCAATGGACAAGCGTTCGAAAATGAGGCCTGAAATGGGGAAGGAATTTGTTTTTGGAACTGGTGAAGCGGCTTGAGTTCGTCGAGCGTCAAAAACGCAGCTGGACAGAGTCTTCTTGATCAACGATCATGCTCGACGAGGTCGGCCAGCGTTGAACCCAACGGTCGGCGTGGCAAAGCGATGGCATTGTCCGAGTTCGAAGCGATCCTGATTGGCTACTTGTTTTTTATTGGCTGCTTGCGCGATTGCCAGAAGCTGTCCGCGCTGTACAGCAGCAAGGCCGTCCAGATCAGATAGAAGCCGATGGCGCGCGCCGGCACAAACGCTTCGCCATACAGCCACACGCCCAGCAGCATCTGAAGGCTGGGCGAAATGTATTGCAGGATGCCCAGGGTTGCCAGAGGGATGCGGCGTGCACCGGCGGCAAACAGCAGCAAGGGGATGGCGGTGAGTGGCCCGGCCAGCAACAGCCAGCCCAAAGTCGCCGGGTCACCTTGCACCAGGGCACCTTGCCCGCTCCATGCCCACCAAGCCAACATTCCCAGCGCCATCGGCGACAGCAGCAGGGTCTCCAGCGTCAGGCCTTCCAGCGCGCCCAGTGCTGCCAGCTTGCGCAGCAATCCATAGATGCCAAACGTGATCGCCAGTACCAAGGCCACCCACGGGAGTCTCCCAGCCTGCAGCGTGAGCCACAGCACACCGGCGGCTGCCACCGCCACCGCCAGCCACTGCACCGGGCGCGGACGTTCGCGCAAAAAGGCAAAACCCATCGCCACATTGACCAGGGGCAAGATGAAGTAACCCAGACTGGCATCGAGCACATGGGCGTTTTGCACTGCCCACACGTAGACCGACCAATTGGCCGACAACAGCAGGGCCGACGCCCCAAACGCCGCCAGCACCCGTGGCTGGCGGGCCACCTCGCGCAGCCAGGCCCAGCGCTTGAGCACCGCCAGCACGCACAGCAGGAAGACCAGCGACCACACCATGCGGTGCATCACGACCTCAAACGCATTGACCTGGATAAGCTGTTTGAAGAAGACCGGAAGAAATCCCCAGGCGGTGTAAGCCAGCGCGGCGTAAAACACACCTGGGTTCATGGTTGGAGCGTCGTCATGCGATAAATTTCTGATCGGGTGGGTACAGTTCAGAGTCTAGTGGCAACGACAGGACAAGTTGAAGGCAGGTGGGTGCCGGCCTTAGCTGGCAACCGTAAAGCGCGCTTTCACGTGGCGCGGGGTTTCAATCTCGTCCACGATGGCGACCGCCAGGTCGGCCACCGAGATGCCGGCGGGCGTGTCACCCACGCCGGGTAGCAAGTCGTCCAGGCCCGAGCGGTACTGGCCGGTTCGCGCCCCCGGGGCCAGGCCGATGGGGGGCGACACAAAGCTCCAGTCCAGAGTGGTTTCCAGCTTCAGTTGATTCAGGGCTTCACGCGCAGCCAGGGCACCCTGCTTGTATTCGGCGGGGAACGCAGGCGTATCCACCAGCTGCACGCCAGGGGCGACAAACAGGCTGCCCGCGCCGCCCACCACCAGCAGGCGTTTCAGGCCTGCGCGTTTCACGCCCTCCACAATGGCGCGGCTGCCTTGCAGGAACAGGTCATGAATTCGAGGCTCGGTCCAGCCCGGGTTGTAGGCGCTGACGACAGCCTCGTGCCCGGCAAGCGCTTGGGCGACTTGATCGGCGTCCAGGGCGTCTGCTGCGACCACAGTCAGGCCGGGCTGGGCGGTCAGCTTGGCCGGGTTGCGCGCCAGCACGGTGACTTGGTGGCCACGGCTGAGCAGTTCGGCCAGGACAGGGCTGCCAACAAAACCTGTGGCGCCAATGAGTGCAACTTTCATATCAATCTCCGATGTGTGTAAGGGGGTTCTAGTGTGTTTGCTTCACAAGTGTTTGAATAGACGGTAAATTTCGCTAATACTGTGAAGTAGAACTTAACAAACAAAGGCTTTGGCATGGACCAACTCAAACGCATGGCGGTTTTTGCCGAGGTGGTGGCAGCCGGCTCGTTCACCGCTGCGGCCCGCGGCCTGAACATGACGCCGTCGGCCGTGAGCCAGCATTTGCGCCAGCTTGAAGGCGTATTGGGCCTGGCGCTGCTGCACCGGTCGACCCGCAAGCTCACGCTGACCGAGGCCGGCGCGCGCTACATTGAAGGCTGCACCGCCATGGTGGCCGCCGCACGCGCCGCCGACCAGGCGCTGGCCCGGCACCGGGACGAGCCCGAGGGCGAGCTGCGCATCTCCGCGCCGATCGGGTTCGGCGGCTTGCTGGCGCAGGCGCTGGCGCCATTGCGCAAGCACCCGAAGCTGACCCTGCGACTGTTGCTCGATGACGCGCTGATTGACCTGATCGAGGAGCGCGTGGATATTGCCTTGCGCGCGGGCAGCCAGCCTGACTCCAGCCTGGTGGCCCGCAAGCTGGGCAGCATGCACGCCCAGATGTGCGCTGCTCCCGCTTATCTGGCACTGCGCGGTTGGCCGCAGGTGCCGCAAGACCTGGCCGCGCACGACTGGCTGGGCGGCCGACCCTCCAGCAACGGGGTAGAGACTTTGGTACTGCATCGCCACGACGGGGAACAAGCGACGGTGCAGGTCTCCAGCCGGGCCTACGCCAGCCAGGTCACGGCTTTGCATGCGCTGTGCGTCGAGGGCTGGGGCATCAGTGTGGTGGTGAGTGACGACGACCGCCGCGCCCTGGCCGATGGGCGCCTGATACCGGTATTGCCGGGCTGGCACTTGCCCGACCTGCCTGTGTATGCCATCACGCCCCGGCGCGGGGAACAGCCCGCCAAAGTCCGTCATGCACTGGCGCTGTTGTCCGCGCATTTTGAAAAACTGCCACGCCAGGTGCCGTAGCGCGCGGGCCCGGTCGGTATGTCGCTCTCGATTTGACAGCTGTTCTCGCAGGTGTGACGGCTGCTGGAGCCTGATTTGCCAGCGCCAACACTCGCTGGCGCAATTCAAGGAGAAGACAGATGGTCAAGCAGATGGCGTCGTTGATGGTCGTGTTCCTTGCCACCCTGGCTCAGGCTCAGGGGCCTGCAGACACCAGCAGCAATTTGTCAACATCGACCGGTGCTGCAGGGCAGCGTCCCCTGCTGATCGATGTTCATAGTCATCTTGTCAGGGGGCTAAGCCTGGATCAGTTGATCAAGACCATGGACGAGAACAGCATCGCGATGACGGTCTTGATGGCGACCTACTATGGCGGCAACAAGCCGCAAGGCCAGGGCATCGCAGACGAGAACCTGGTGCTGGACTATTACCAAAAGCAGCCGGACCGGATCATTCCGTTCCTGGGCATGCAGCGCCCGGTCCTGCTGGACAAGAATCGCTGGGAGCAGCCCGATGAGGCGGCCGAGCGGCTTCTCAAATTCACCGAAGAGAAACTCCGCACCGGGTCCTTCAAAGGCATGGGGGAATTCATTCTCGGCCACTACCCTTATGCCTACCCGTCTGGGGCTAAGGGTGAAAAAATCAGTATTCCGGCGGACGCTCCGTTGATGAAGAAAATCCTGGATCTGGCCGAGAAATACAAGGTCCCGGTCTCTGTCCATTACGAAATCGATGAGGAGTCGCTGCCGGCCTTGAAGAGGATGCTGGCCCATGCCCAGCGCAGCACCGTGATCCTGGCGCACAACGGTGGCCGGGCCGATGCGGCGACCCTGCAGACGCTGCTCAATGACTACCCCAAGGTGCTGCTTGACTGGAGCGGCATGACGCATTTCGGTGGTTACGGGCTGACCTCGCCGCCGGCACCAGGCAAGGGCTATCAGTGGTTTGTGAAAAATCCGATTGAAGACGGTCAGGGGCATTTGCGCCGTGAGTGGAAGGCGTTTGCCGAAAAAAATCAGGACAGAATTCTGGGCATAGGCTTTGATGGCGCGCACCCGGAGCAGTACACCAATCCGGAGATTTACCGGCGCGCGCTGGCGGCATTCAGGAGCATGCTGTCCGATCTCTCCCCTGAAGCAGCCGAAAAAATTGGCTTCAACAACGCCCAAAAGCTGTTTGGCACCTGAACAGCATAGCCTGTGCACAATAGAGTCTGCAACGGAGGACATGGATGCAGCGCAGACTCTTTTTGACCGCAGTCCCTTGCCTGACGCTTGACGGCGCGGCTTGGGCGCAGCCGGACACTCAAGCCCAGCCCCAGCCACGCTACACCGTGTCGGCCAGGCAATTGCAGCAGATGGTGGCGCAGCGTTTTCCGCTGCACTATCCGGTACCCGGCCTGTTCGATCTGGACCTGCAGGCGCCGCGCCTGCGCCTGCTGCCCGAGCAGAACCGCCTGAGCGCCGGGATGGCGGTCGAGGTCGCAGGACCGGCGCTGCGGCGCAGCTACAGCGGTACGTTCGAGTTGGACTTTGCGCTGCGCTACGAGGCCAGCGACCGCACCATTCGCGCCTGTCAATTGCGCTTCAAGCGCTTGCAGTTCGCCGACCTGCAGCCGGCTGCGTCCGAGTTGCTCAACACCTACGGGCCAGCGCTGGCCGAGCAGTCGCTGCTGGAGGTGGTGTTGCACCAATTGCGCCCGCAGGACCTGGCGCTGGCCGATGGCCTTGGGCTGCAGCCGGGCAGCATCACGGTAACGGAGCAGGGTCTGGTGATTGGCTTTGTGCCCAAGCCTGTGTGACTGCCAGCCCTTGCCCGGCCTGGCGAAAGGCCGTCTGGCATGTCACCGTCAAACGCCGGGTGTTGTCAGCGTCTGCAACCAGGCCAGCCCCTTCGACGTGGCGCCATTGACGGCACCGAGCGCGGGCCGGTATTCGCAACCGACCCAGCCAGCCCAGCCGCATTGCAGGGCCGCCTCGTCAATTACCTGAAACAGGTAGGCGTAGTTCAACTCACCGCTATCGGGCTCATGCCGCTCGGGCACCCCGGCCAGCTGAAAATGGCCGACGCGCCCGGTGGGCAAGTACTGGCGGATCTTGCTGGCCACGTCGCCTTCGACAACCTGGCAGTGGTACAGATCGAACTGCACCTTGAGGTTGGGTGCCCCGATCTTTTGCACGATGCGATGCGCCTCATCCTGCCGGTTCAGAAAGAAGCCGGGAATGTCGCGCGTGTTGATGGGTTCAATCAGCACATCGCGCCCGGCGGCGGCGGCCTGCCGGGCGGCCCAGGCCAGGTTGGCCTCATAAGTGGCTTGCAGTGCGGCGCGCTCGGCAGAGGCTGGCGCCAGCCCGGCCATGACGTGAATGCGCGGGCAATTCAGCGCCTGGGCGTACTCCAGCGCACGCGCAAAGCAGTCGCGAAACTCGGCCTCGCGCCCCGGCAGGCAGGCGATGCCGCGCTCGCCGGCATCCCAGTCTCCGGGTGGCGCGTTGAACAACACCTGCTGCAAGCCGTGGTCGGCCAGGCGTTGCGCCAGTTCTTGCGCCGAATAGGCATAGGGGAACAGGTACTCCACCGCTGTGAAGCCGTCTTTGGCGGCGGCGGCAAAACGGTCCAGAAAGGCGTGCTCGTTGTAGAGCATGGAGAGGTTGGCGGCAAAACGTGGCATGAGGGGTTCTCCGAAAGGCAAGAAAATCAGGACCGGTGGCGGTGTCTCACCAGCGCGCGCCGAAATGCGTGCGCAGCTCGGCGATCTGGGCTTCCGACAGGGGTGCGGGCTGGGTCAGCAGGTACAGGCGGGCTGTTTCCTCCAGCTCTTCCAACACCGCGCTGGCCTCGGCCGGGCTGCGGTGCCAGACGTTGGGGCCGAGTCGGTCCAGCATCACGGCGCGAATCGGTGTGCCGGTTTGCTGCATGGCAAGGATGCGCGCCGCCACCTGATCGGCCGCGGCCGGGTCACCGGGGCGGTGGTAGGGGATCAGCGGCACATGGCCCACTTTCATCACGTAGTAAGGCGTGATGGGTGGCAGGATGTCGTCAGGGCTCCAGACACCAACCAGCGTCAGCGCCACCAGATGGGTGGAATGGGTGTGGATGACGCAGCGCGCCTGCGGGTCGGCTTCGTAAATGCGGCGGTGCAAAGCCAGCGTTTTGGAGGCCCGTTCGCCGGCAGTCTGCTCGCCGGCGGCGTTCACCGTGGCCAAACGAGCCGGCTCCAGTGTGCCCAGGCAGGCATCTGTGGGGGTGATGAGAAAGCCGCCGTCTTCGGTGCGCGCGCTGATGTTGCCGGCCGTGGCGTGCACATAGCCGCGCGCAAACAGGGATGCGCCGACGCGGCAAATTTCTTCTCGCAGGATCTGGCTCATGACGCGACTTCCAGCAGCGTAAAGGCCTTGCTGAAGAAATCGGTGCTGCCGAAGTTGCCGGACTTCAACGCCACATGCAGGGTCTGACCGGGCCAGGTGGCCGACTGCACCGCTGTCCATGGCACGCCGGGGTCGATTTGAGGGCCGATGGCCATTTGGCGCACGCCCAGCGCCTGCACCACGGCACCCGAGGTTTCGCCGCCCGCCACCACCAGTTGACGCACCCCCAGGTTCACCAGCCCGACGGCGATGCGAGACAAGGCCTGCTCCACCAGCTCGCCGGCCCGGGCCGCGCCCAACTTCGACTGTACCGCCTGCACGGCACTGGATTCGGCTGTGGCATAGACCAGAACCAGGCCTTGCGCCAGCAATGGCGCCGCCCAGGCCAGTGCCTGCGCCGCCACATCCTCACCCGCCGCAAGGGCCAACGGGTCGACGGCAAAGCCCGAGCCGCCTTGCTGGCGGAAATGCAGCACCTGGGCGTTGGTGGCTTGCGAGCAACTGCCCGAGATCACGGCACGCTTGCCGGTGGCCGCCGGCAAGCTGTCGGCGCGCCTCCCGCTGACCAGTTCGCCGCTGGCATGCCAGTTGGCGGGCAGGCCGATGGCAATGCCTGAGCCCGCCGTCACCAGCGGCATGCCGGCCAGTGCGGCGCCGATGGACAGCAGGTCGGCGTTGCTGACCGCATCGACCACGGCCACGCCCACGCCGCCGGCTTGCAGGGTCGCAAAGCGCTGCGCAATGGCTTGCGCGCCACGGCTGACCACGTCATGCGCCACCAGTCCGACCTTGCGCCGGGTTTGCGCCTGCATCACTCGCACCAGATTGGCGTCTGTCATGGGAGTCAGCGGATGCTGGCGCATGCCGCTGTCGCTGAGCAGCATGTCGCCGACAAACAAGTGCCCCTTGAATACCGTGCGCTGGTTTTCCGGGAACGCCGGGCAGACGATGGTGAAGCCAAGTCCCGGGCCATGCAGCGCGTCCAGCAGCGCATCGGTGACCGGGCCAATATTGCCCTGCGGCGTGGAGTCGAAGGTGGAGCAATACTTGAAATAGATTTGCCGCACGCCTTGCGACTGCAGCCAGCGTAGCGCCGCGATCGATTGCTCCACCGCATCGGCCGGCGCGATGGTGCGGGATTTGAGTGCCACGACGATGGCGTCCGCATCCATCCTGGCGGCAGCGTCGTCCGGCACGCCAATGGTTTGCACCGTGCGCATGCCGGCGCGCACCAGGTTGTTGGCCAGGTCGGTGGCACCGGTAAAGTCGTCGGCAATGCAGCCGAGCAGGGGGCGGGTCATGCGTGGGTTTCCTGTCGGGGCGTGTGCAAGGGAAGAAGCATAACGCCAGGGTTGTCGTGGATGGAGTCGCGCCGCCGCTTATGGGGCCGCGGGCAGCGTGATGCCGGGGAAGATCTTGATCACCGCGGAGTCGTCCTCGCGGCCATGGCCGGCGCTGGAGGCCTGCATGAACATCTGGTGCGCCGTGGCTGACAGGGGCAATGGGAACTTGCTGGCGCGCGCCGTGTCGAGCACCAGGCCCAGGTCCTTGACGAAGATGTCGACAGCAGACAGCGGTGTGTAGTCGGCCGCCAGCACATGCGCCATGCGGTTCTCGAACATCCAGCTGTTGCCGGCACTGTGGGTGATGACTTCGTAGATCGCTTGGGCATCGACCCCTTCGCGCAAGCCCAGCGCCATGGCCTCGGCGGCGGCGGCGATGTGCACGCCGGCCAGCAACTGGTTGATGATCTTGACCTTGCTGCCGTTGCCGGCCTTGTCTCCCAGCTTGTAAACCTTGGCCGCCATCGCGTCCAGCGCACCCCCGGCCTTGGCGTAAGCGGCGGCGCTGCCGGCCGTCATCATGGTCATCTGGCCTGAGGCGGCCTTGGCGGCGCCGCCGGAGATCGGGGCATCCAGGTACAGCACGCCTTGCTGGGCCAGCCGTGCCTCCAGCGCCACCGACCAGTTGGGGTCCACCGTGGAGCACATGATGAACAGGCTGCCGGGTTTCAGCGCGGCAGCGGCGCCGCCGGCGCCGAACAGCACGCTTTCAGTCTGCACGGCGTTGACCACCACGCTGACCAGCACCTCGCACTGCGCCGCCACTTTCGCCGGGGTGGCGCAGGCAACACCGCCTTCTGCGGCAAAGGCCTGCGCGGCATCAAGCCGGACGTCGCAGACATGCACTGTGTAGCCGGCCCGGCGCAGCGAGGCGGCCATGCCCTTGCCCATGGCTCCGAGGCCGATGACACCAATGTTTTGTTTCATAGCGGTACCTCGAAAATAAGAAGTTCAGCGGTTCACCAGCTTGGCCGGTGTGCGCCACACCAGGTAGGCGCCCAGCACCAGCATACCCGCCAGCACATACATGCCGGACTGCGTGCTGTGGGTCGCGTCTTTCAGATAGCCAATCAGGTAGGGGCTGGCAAAGCCCGCCAGATTGCCGACCGAGTTGATGATGGCAATGCCGGCAGCGGCCGCCGTGCCGGAGAGGAATGCGGTCGGCATGGACCAGAACAAGGGGGCACAGGTCAGCACACCGGCGGCGGCCAGGGACAGGAAGGTGATGGACATGACGACGTTGTCGGCAACGGATGCCGCCACCGTGAAGCCGACCGCACCCACCAGGGCCGGGACGATCAGGTGCCAGCGCCGCTCGCGCCTGGCGTCGGCGCTGCGCCCGCACAGATTCATTGCAACGATGGCACAGAGGAATGGTATGGCACTGATCAGGCCGATGTTGAAGTTGCCTTTGATCCCGGTTGCCTTGACCAGGGTCGGCATCCAAAATGTCAGCCCATACTGCCCCATGACGAAGGTGAAGTAGATCAGGCACATCAGCCAGACGCGGCCATCCTTGAACACCTCGCCCAATGAATGGCTTTCGTTGCCGACATGCTGTTTGTCTGCGGCAATTTCACGGCTGAGGAAACGCTTTTCATCGGCGCTGAGCCACTTGGCCTTCTCGATGCTGTTGTCCAGGCAGAAGATCACCGCCACACCCACCAACAGCGCAGGCACCGCCTCGATGACAAACATCCATTGCCAGCCGGACAGTCCGCTGCTGCCATTGAACGCATCCATGATCCAACCCGACAACGGGTTGCCGAAGATGCCGGCGACCGGGATGGCCGACATGAACAGGGCGACGATCTTGGCGCGGCGATGCGCCGGATACCAGTAGGTCAGATAAAGAATCACGCCGGGATAGAAGCCCGCCTCGGCCAAACCGAGCAGGAATCGCATGACGTAGAACATGGCGGGCGTCCTGACCCACAGAAAGGCCGCCGATACCAGCCCCCAGGTGATCATGATGCGGGCGATCCAGATGCGGGCGCCGATCTTGTGCATCAGCAAGTTGCTGGGCAACTCGAACAGGAAGTAGCCCAGGAAAAAAACCCCCGCGCCCAGGCCGAACACGGTTTCACTGAAACCCAGGTCCTGGCCCATCTGCAGCTTGGCAAAGCCGACGTTGACCCGGTCCAGATAAGCAATGACATAGCACAGCATCAGAAAGGGCACGATGCGCCAAAACACTTTGGCGTAGACCGCTTGCACGGGACTGGCGTCCTCGCCTGCGACCAACGTCATGGTGCTGCTCATGCTGCACCTCCTTGGCGCATGGATGCTGCACAGAGTGGTGGGCAAGTACTGGCTAGTGGTTGTTCCGGGTTGAATGGCATGGCTTGTTTCCTGGGTAAAGAGATCATAGATTGTTGTATGGTCATCATGTTGTCATACAAATTATAGGGAAAGTCACAACAATTCGTTATCAGTGTTTACCCGAATGGATCGATGATTGCGGGCATCGGGTGCCCTGGGTCTAGGTGGCGCCAGCCGTTTCAGTGCCGGCGTACGGCGGCTTTGGCTTTTTGCGGCGCGCCGAGTTCGGAGCGCAAACGATCCGCAAGCTGGCGCCCCTGCCTGGCCCAGAACACGGGGTCGGCGCGACCAATACGTTCCGCCGCGTTGACCATGTGGGCCGCTCCGGCCTGGCGTGCGGCGCCGACGTCGCCGGCCTCGATCGCCCGCACGATGGCGGCGTGCTCGTCGCGCACCTGCTGTGCCAGATCACTTCGGGTCGCCTCGTTGGCCCGCGTGACGCGGGTGCCCTCGAACAAAAAATGGCTGAGATACGACAAAGTGGCGAGCAGGAACGGATTGTTGGCGGCGGTCGCAATGGCCACGTGAAAAGCCACGTCTTCCGCGACACCGTCGCCGCCGGTTGCCACCGCGCGCTCCAGCGTCTGCAGGGTGACCTTGATTTGCTTGAGGCTGTTGGGCGTGCGCCTGGCGGCGGCCAGCGCCGCCGACTCGGCTTCCAGCGCCCGGCGCACCTCCACCATTTGAATCACGGCATTCATGGAGCCATCCGGCGCCAGTACCAGGTGCTCCAGCGCAGGCGCCGCCATGGCTTTGACAAAGGCGCCCGACCCTTGGCGTGACTCGATCAGGCCCATGGTCTTCAAGCGCGACATCGCCTCGCGCACCACGGTTCGGCTGACGCCGAAGCGCTGGACCAGCGCACCTTCGGTGGGCAGGCGCTGCCCGGGCGGCAACTGCCCGTCGCGAATGCTCACCACCAGCGCGTCGGCAAGCTGCTCAGACAGGCGCACACCGACCCGCAATCCCGGAATCTGGTCGAGTGGAAATGGGTTTGGCATGGCGGTGGTTTGTAAGGGAGCGGCAGAAGAACAACTGTATGACAACAATATAACCGGTGTCGGGGTGCGGTGCCAACCAACGCGCCCCATGCGCGGCGCCTGACCCATCGCATGACAAGGCCCAGGTGACCGGTATCGCCGTTCCCTACAAACCCTTTTCCACCATATCCAGCAAGCGCTGACCGACTTGCTGCATCTGCGGTCCGAGGACGTTGCGCAGCGGACCGTCGACGACCAGCATGGCCAGGCCGTGCACCGCAGACCAGGCCAGAAATTCTGCGCCCTGGCGGCGTTCCGGCGGCATCACGCCGGCGGCTACCAGCTTGTCCAGCGCGGCACCCAGCAGTTCGAAAGGATTCAGGCCGCCCGGTCCAGCCGTGGATACCTCGGGTGTGCTTTGCAGCAGTTTGTCTGAAACGGCAAAGGCGGTGCGGAACAAGCCGGTCTCAGCCTGGGCAAAGCGCAGGTAGCCGGTGCCCACGGCGCGCACACTGGCACGCGCGAAGTCGGCCGGCGACAGCTTGCGCGGCAAGGTGGCCAGTTCGGCCTCCATCGCTGCCGCTACGGCCTGCAGCGACGCCGCTCGCACCGCCTGCAGCAGCGCTTCCCGGCTGGCGAAGTGGCGATAAGCCGCGTTGGGCGCCACGCCGGCGCGCCGCGTTGCTTCGCGCAATACCACGGCCTCGGGACCACCTTTGCGCGCCAGCTCGATGCCGGCCTCCAGCAATGCACGATGCAGGTCGCCGTGACGGTAGGTGCTGCGCACCGGCGGCGTCATTGTTGAGTTGGCAGTCATGGCATGGCGGGTTGTGGACACTGTCCATTATCTCTGTTATTCTATTGTGTACGGTGTACACAAACTAAGCGCATTCCCTCGATACCGATGAATCGAGCCGCCGCGCAAACGGCGTACACCGACCGGTTGCAAAGGTATCGGTTGGTAATCAAACATTGGAGAAAAGAGCGTGAGGAAACTGATATTGCAAATGCAGATGTCGGTCGATGGATACGTCGTCGCTGCCAATCCAGGTCTCGACTGGCAGGTCTGGGATTGGGGTCATCGGTGGCCATGGGACCAGCAACTCAAGAACGACTTCAACGCCATCTTCGATTCGATCGACGGCATCCTTTTGAGTCGCAAGATGGCGGAAGAAGGCTATCTGGACCATTGGGGCAAGGCCGCCGGGAATTTCCCTGCCGATCCGCACTACGCCTTCGCAAAAAAGATAGTCGATGCGAACAAGGTGGTGATCACGGACAAGCTCAAAGAATCGAGCTGGGACCGCACCGTCGTAGCCAAGGGCGGTTTGGTCAAGGAAGTGAGCGCGCTCAAGCGCCGTCCGGGCCGGGACCTCATCGCCTTTGGCGGCGTCGGCTTCGCGTCTTCACTGGTCGCGGCGGGATTGGTCGACGAGTTCCAATTCTTCGTGAATCCAAGCGCTGTCGGTGATGGACGTTCGATTTTCAACAATCCACGTGAAGGCCTGAAACTCAAGCTGCTCCAATCAACTTCCTACCACTGCGGAATCGTCGTCAACCGGTATGGGCGGCTCAGGAAATGACTACAAACAAACTTAATCAGGCAGGAGTCGCGGATCTGCACAAGGCGATGATGGGCTACGTCGAACGCGGCGCTATACCCGGCATCGTCACGCTGATCGGTCGCGGCGATGAGATTCATGTCGACGCGATCGGTAGCAAGACGGTCGACGGGAAAGATGTGATGCGCCGCGACACCATCTTCCGGATCGCGTCGCTTACCAAGCCGATCACCGCCGCCGCCGCCATGATGCTGGTCGACGACGGCAAACTGCGGCTCGACGATGCCGTTGAACGCTGGTTGCCGGAGCTGGCCAAGCGCAAGGTGCTCAGACGCATAGCCGCGCCGCTCGATGACACGGTCCCCGGGCGGCGCGCGATCACGCTGCGCGACCTGCTGACGTTTTGCTTCGGCTTCGGCAGTGTCATGGCGCCGCCCGGAAGCTGTCCCATTCAGCAGCCGATTCGCGACGGGCATCTGGGCGGCGACGGCCCGCCCCACCCGTCGCTGACACCCGGCACCGATGAATGGATGCGCCGATTGGGCGAGCTGCCGCTGATGTACCAGCCGGGCGAGCGTTGGGCCTACAACACGGGCTGCGACGTACTGGGCGTTTTGGTGGCGCGCGTTGCCGGAAAATCCTTCGAAGCCTTCCTGCGCGAGCGGCTGTTCGATCCGCTGGGCATGAAGGACACGGCGTTCAGCGTTCCGGCGGCCAAGCTGGACCGGCTGCCGGACTGCTATCAGTTCAATCACGCCAGCGGAACGCTGGAGGTTTTCGACAGTTCGCACCACAGCGAATACGCCCGCCCGCCCGCCTTCGAATCGGGCGCCGGAGGGCTGGTGGCTACCGCCGACGACTACCACGCCTTTTGCCGCCTGCTGTTGAACAAGGGCGTCCGGGGGCGTGAGCGCATCCTGTCGGAGGCTGCCGTCGAAGCGATGACGCGCGACCAGCTCACGCCCGAGCAGAGACAAGGCGCGCAGATATTTTTCGGCAATCACAGCAGTTGGGGTTTTGGCATGGCGGTCAACATCCACGCCGAGCTGCCATGGACCGTGCCGGGCCGCTTCGGCTGGGACGGCGGCTTCGGCACTTCCGCCTATTCGGACCCGGCGCACGACTTCGTCGGCATCCTGCTGACGCAGCGCTTGATGGATTCACCGCAACCACCGGCAGTGTTCACCGATTTCTGGACGCGTGCGTACCAATCGCTGGAAGCCTGACCCCATGCGCCACCTTGCCAACCGGAGCGACTCTACGATGCCAGGCAACGCAACAACGGCGAAGCCATCCGATCCGGACGCGGTCGATGCCTTCATGAAGAATCTGGAGCATCCATTGGTCCATCTGGCCGTGGTGTTGCGACAGACCATCCTGGCCGCCGACCCGGGCATTGGCGAGGAAAGCAAGTGGAACGCCCCGGCGTTCTTCTATACCGGAGCCATGCAGCCGTTCAAGCCCAAGGAATACCGGCGCCATCTGGTGATATTCAACTTCCATCGCAAGGATTGCATCCGCCTGGTGTTCTGGCACGGCGACAGAGCCAATGACAAGTCCGGCTTCCTCGAAGGTGACTACCCGGACGGCAGAAGACTCGCTATGCTTTCCAGCGTCGAAGAATTGAGGGCAGGCAAGAAAGCGCTGCTAGGCGTCTTGAAAGCTCAGCTCAAGTACCTGGCCGGCTAATGGGTGGTGCAGCCATGGGCGCCGTCCGCCAACGTGGGGAGAAGAGATGAGGACTTACGTGATGCTCACCGGAGCAGTGTTTGCGTTGCTGACCCTGTCGCACGTCTTGCGCTTCGTCGAGGAAGGGGCGCAGATCGCCTCGGACCCCTGGTTTGTCATCGTCACCTTTGTCGCCGCCGGCCTGGCAATCTGGGCGTGGCGACTGCTGTGGCCCGGGGGACAGTCGTGAAGCGCATAACCTCCATTGCCCGATGCTCGCGGTTCACAGGAGAAAGAAAAAAATGAAGACTGCCATTTCCATCGTTCTAAAAGTCATCACCCTGACGGCGATTCTCTTCATTTGCTTCGCCGTGGCGTCCGCAGCCGCGGGATTGCAGGTCAATGTTTCAGCGCCCGAAAACTCCGGTTCGGCGGCAGGGCTCTTGCTCGCAGACTGCCTTTTGTGCACCCTGGTTTTGACCTATCTTGTTCTTCGTTCCCGCTGGGCCGGCTGGCGGCTTGTCGCAACCGTGTTTTTCGTTTTCTATGGTGTGATGACCTTCATGTCGCAAATCGAGACAGCGGTGTTTATCACGCGTCTGCCAGAGGGCATGTTGCCGCGACTGTTTCTGATGGGCGCGCTGATTGCCGCTCCGTACTCGGCGCTTGCCGTTCTCGTATTGGGAAAGAGGAAAGCCGATGTTGCCGACGACCTGAAACCCAACCCGCGCCTGCTGATGCCAACACGGCAATGGGCCTGGAGGCTGGCGGCAATCGCTCTGGCTTACCTCATTCTGTATTTCACATTCGGCTATTTCATCGCCTGGCGAACCCCTGCGGTGCCGACATATTACGGCGGCGTCGATGAAGGCAGTTTCTTCGCCCGCATGAGCGTCGTGCTGACGGATACCTTTTGGCTGATTCCGTTCCAGATCTTGCGTGCCATGCTGTGGGTGGCGATTGCCTTGCCAGTCGTGCGCATGATGAAAGGGCGCTGGCAGGAGACTGCTCTGACACTCGGATTGCTATTTTCAGTGTTGATGAGTGCACACCTTTTGCTGCCCAACCCGTACATGCCCGAGGCAGTGCGAATGGCGCACCTGATGGAAACCGCCTCCTCCAATTTCATCTTTGGACTCCTGGTTGGCTGGCTGCTGACGCTGCGTCACGAGTTCGTCAAAATTGGATCAACCATGAGTCAACCATGAAAATGCCACCCGACAAAATTGCATCAATCGACCAATACATCCATGGGTTTTCCGAACAGGTACAAGCCATCTTGCAGGAACTGCGAGCATCAATAAAACTGGCAGCACCGGAGGCTGTCGAGAAAATAAGCTATCAAATGCCCACCTTCCATTTCAATGGCAATCTTGTGCACTTTGCTGCATTCGAGCGACACATAGGGTTCTATCCCGCACCCAGTGGAATCACTACGTTCCAGCAGGAGCTAAAGATCTATAAAACCTCCAGAGGTGCCGTTCAGTTTCCCATCGACCAGCCACTGCCGCTGAAACTGATTCAGAAAATCGTTGAGTTTCGCGTGAAGGAAAACGCACAGAAGAAAGAAGGGAAGAAGAATCATGAGGCCACAGACGAAGCACGCTGGCAAAAGAAGTAGATCATGATTGTGTTGATTCAAAGGTACATGGCATTGGCGCAGACGCATTGCCTGGCGTATCTACTGTTGATGGGGTGCGCGATTGGGGCGCCGTCGCTGGCGGCGGCCGAGCCGGTCACTTCCGACCGGCTGGTGGCCGTCTCGGCGGAAGTCAATCTGCGTGTGATCGAAGCCGGCCCGCCAGGAGCTCAGACCCTCGTTCTGGTGCCCGGCTGGTGCTTCACGGCCGACATCTGGACCAAGCAGATCGCGGCCTTGAGCGATCACTACCGCGTCGTCGCTTTCGATCCGCGTTCGCAGGGCCGCTCGACCATTCTGGATCACGCCAACAGTCCGGACGAGCGCGCCACGGATATCGCCAGCCTGATCAAGACGCTGCATCTGCACAAGCCGGTCCTTGTCGGCTGGTCGCAAGGCGTGCAGGATGTGGCCGCCTATGCGCTGGCCTTCGGCACCGGCGAAATCGGCGGCCTGGTGCTGGTAGACGCCACGGTGTCGGCCGGCGCTGCCGACGTGGATATCAGGGAGGTGCGCTCCAGCCTGGGCTACATGCCGTTCTATGCGGCTAAGCCGCGCGACTACCTGGAGGCGATGATGCCGTATATCTTCAGCAAACCGCTGTCGCCCGTCGAACTCGGCACGATAGTGGGGAACGCACTGCGAACGCCCAGCAGCGTGGGCGTGGCCAATCTGGTGCTCGATTTCATGGGCAAGGACTACCGGCCGGCGTTCCGGCGCATCGAAGTGCCTACCCTGCTGGTTGTGTCCGGCACCGCGGAGGACCGGGACGAACAGCTGCGCCAGCCGATCCCGCTCGCCAGCAGCGTCGTCGTCGCGGGCGCCGGCCATGCCGTGTTCTACGATGAGCCGACTGAGTTCAACAGGCTCCTGGTGAAATTTGTCGAAGAGCGCGTGACAGGCAAGGCAGCCCGCTAGCCGTACCGCGTTGCGCCGGTTCGCAAATCCTGGTCTGCAATTTCATCGACGCGCAGTGGTCCGGTTGCAGGCGTTTGCGTGCTGTCTTCGAAGCGACCCAGCCAGTCGAACTGGTGATGCCTGCGCGCATAGCCGGCATAGCGTTGGCGCTCGGGATGCCGGTACCAGCGAATTGCATTCATTTCACGAAGTAACTCCTCTGCGCCGGTCTGGCCCAGTCCCGGCGAACCTGTTTGGCCGTTTCAAGCCTTTTGCTGCCTTGGGTGGAGCAGAACTCGCAAGTGAAGGCCGGATTCACAAAAAAAATCCTCGAGGCTCAGGAAATGTTGATATGGCAACCATGGCATTGCCGTTTGTGGACACTGTCCATTATCTTTGCTATTCTATTGTGTACGTTGTACACAAGTAAGGTAAATTTCCTTCTACCAACCGGAGACCCAGAGTGCGAAAACTGATCATGTGGAACCTGGTCACGCTGGACGGCATGTTTGAAGGACCCAGGAGCTGGGACCTGGATTGGCACCAGTACGTCTGGGGTCCGGAGCTCGAGCAACTCTCCATCGAACAGCTGCGCACGGCTGACATGCTGCTGTTCGGACGCATCACCTACGAGGGCATGGCGGCGTACTGGCAAACGGCACAGGGCGAGCTTGCCGAGGTTGCCGACTTCATGAACAAGTTGCCCAAGGCCGTGTTCTCGCGCACCCTGCAAAGCGCCGATTGGAACAACACCCGGTTGATCCAGCACAACGCGGTGCGGGAAATCCTCACGCTGAAGCAGCAGGGCGCGGGCAATCTGTTCGTCTTTGGCAGCGCCGGACTATGCACCACGTTGATCGAGCACGCGCTCTTCGACGAATACCGCCTGGCCATGGTCCCGGTCGTTCTGGGCGCGGGGAATCCCTTGTTCAAGCCGGGCCCGAAGCGACTGAATCTGCAGCTGATCGAGGCGCGGCCGCTGGGCAAGGGCTGCGTCATGCTGCGCTATCAGCCCGCCCAGGGCAGTTGCGTCCAGGCGCAGACCGGCATGCAGGAAATTGCCCCTCCCATCGATAACTTTGTCCAACCCCGTAGTCACTGAAAAAGGAGAACCCATGAAAGTCGAACCTTATCTGTTTTTCAACGGTCAATGCGAAGCCGCCATCGCTTTCTACAAGCAGGCGCTGGGCGCCGAGGTCGTCATGCAGATGCGCGTGGACGAGAACCCCGAGCCGCAGCCATCGGGCATGCTGCCGCCGGGTTTCGAGCACAAGATCATGCATGCCAGCCTGCGCATAGGCGAGACCACGCTCATGCTCTCGGATGGCAACAGCGCGACGAAAGCCAACTTCCAGGGCTTTTCGCTGTCGATCGGGGCGGCGGACGCAGCCCAGGCCCAGCGCTTCTACAACGCACTGGCCCAGGGCGGCCAGATCCAGATGCCGCTCGGCAAGACTTTCTTTTCGCCCTGCTTTGGCATGGTGGCCGACCGCTTTGGCGTGAGCTGGATGGTGATCGTCCCGCAGCAGTGAAGCACGCGGGCAGCGCCCCAGCCATCGTTCGATATGGAGTCAGTTGCCATCCACAAGGAGTCTCATCATGAAAATCAGCGTTGAAACCATCGTCAAAGCTCCCGTTGCCAAGGTCTGGAGCGCCTACACAACGCCAGACGACATCAAGCAGTGGAATACCGCATCCGATGACTGGCACACAACCAAATCCACTGTCAATTTGTGCGTGGGTGGAGCGTTCAGCTCGCGCATGGAGGCCAAGGACGGCAGCTTCGGTTTTGACTTCGCCGGAACCTACACCAGGATCGTGCCTGGCGAGTTGATTGAGTATTCATTCGGAGACCGTACTGGGGCAGTCGAGTTCGTGACTGGCGAGAACGGTGTCACGGTGCGCGTCAGGTTCGATGCCGAATCCGAAAATCCGGTGGAACAACAGCGTCAGGGATGGCAAGCCATCCTGAACAATTTTGCCAGGCACGTTGAAAGACTACAGTGAATTCGACATGAGCAATCTCGACAACACCATCGCAGGACTCGAACTCGCACAAATCTGCTGGGTGGTCCCGGACATTGACGCCATGGCTGGATTCCTTTCGAGCGTCTTGGGCGTCGCTGGCTTCCCCAAGCCGGAACCTGTGCGTGCACAGGAACTGGGCATGACCTATCACGGCCAACTCGCGGCTGGCGAATGGCTGACCACTCAGACCTATAACGGGGCCGCCTTCGTGGAGCTTGTCCAGCCCGTTTCCGGCCAAAGCATGTTCCATGACTACCTGGCGCAGCATCCGGCAGGCGGCATACAGCACATTGCTTTCCGCTTGCCGGTCAGCGATTTCGATCGGGTGAACAGCGATCTGAGCGAACAAGGTTACGCCATCATCAGCAAAGTAGACCACCCCATTGCGCGAATGGCTTTCTTCGACACCTACCAAAAGCTGGGCGTCGCCACAGAGATCATGGGCATCACGCCGGAAGGGTGGATTGCCGTGGAACAAATGCAGAAGGCCCGGTGAGGATTCACACAGACGGACCGACCAGCATGAGCGCAGCACAGCGGGCACACCACCAAACGAGGCCGAACTTGAGTGTCATGCGCCCGCGACAAGGCGTCGCCGGTCGAAAAGATGTCAAGCCCCAGTGAGTCGCGCCAATCAATTGAGGAGTCGTACGTGAACAAATCCGGGATAGTGCATGTCATCTACATCGTCGCGACACGCAGCGCGGTTTGGGACGCATTGACAAGACCCGAGCTGACGCAGCGCTACTGGTTCGATACGCGCATCGAGTCCGACTGGAGCGTTGGGTCGAAAGTGCTGTATCGACGCGAGGGCAAGATCACGGATGAACACCTCGTTCTGGAAGTGGTTCCCAAAATACTTCTGCGGCATACGTTTCACCCGGTGTTCACGAAACAATACCGGGCGGAGCCAGCGTCCCGCGTCACGTTTTCACTGGCCGAGGATGGCGGGGTCGTGCGGTTGACGATGACCCACGATGAATTCCCGCCCGACAGCCGCGTGTTTCCGGCCTGCAGCGTAGGCTGGCCGATGATTCTCAGCAGCCTGAAGACATTTCTGGAAACCGGGAAACCGCTGCCGAAATTCGACTTCACGGTCCGCTAGGCAGCACCGCATCCAATTCAGCAAGTTCATCACAAGCCAATGTCAGTGAGCAAACCCGCATGCAAAAAATTACCCCTTTCCTGTGGTTCGATACGCAAGCCGAGGAGGCGATGAACTTCTATGTCTCGATTTTCAAGAACTCGAAAATCCTCACTGTCAATCGCTACGGTGACGCGGGACCGGGGCCCAAGGGCTCGGTCATGACGGCCAGTTTTCTGCTCGACGGGCAGGAGTTCGTGGCTTTGAACGGCGGCCCGGTCAACAAATTCACGCCCGCCATTTCGTTTGTTGTTTACTGCGAGACGCAGCAAGAGGTTGATGAGTTGTGGGAGAAATTGTCGGCCGGTGGCAGAGAAGACCGATGTGCCTGGTTGCAGGACAAGTTCGGCGTCTCGTGGCAGATCGTTCCCAGGATACTGGTCCAACTGCTCAGCGACCCCGACCCCGTGAAATCGGGAAAAGTCATGCAGGCCATGCTGCAAATGAAGAAAATCGATATTGCAGTTTTGAAACAAGCCCGGGAGCAAGCATGAACACAGTCAAACACATCCCCAAGGGATTTCACGCCATCACGCCTTACCTTGCGGTCAAGGATGCGAACGCCGCCATCGAGTTTTACCGACATGCCTTCGGAGCCAGGGAGATCGGGCGTATTGCCATCCCGGGCGGCGCCGTGGGGCACGCCGAACTGCAGGTCGGCGATGCCCGAATCATGCTGGCCGAGGAGATGCCCGCCTGGGGTAACAAAAGCCCGACGACCCTGGGCGGCTCACCCGTCGGCATCGCCTTGTACGTGGTTGACGTGGACGCCACCTTCGAGCGTGTGCTCGCCGCCGGTGCGACCGTGATCGAGCCGGTCAAGGACCAGTTCTATGGCGACCGCTCCGGCACCTTGCTCGATCCGTTCGGCCACAAGTGGCACATTCTGACGCACATCGAGGACGTGTCATTCGATGAAATGCAAAGGCGCTGCGACGCCATGTTTTCGGCCCAACAGTAGCTGCAAGCGGTCGACAGAATGATGGTGCGACCGTGAATCCAGGCAAGCAGTTTATCGAGATCGCGCCGGACTGCACTACCCGTAGCGCGATGCGCAGCCGACGCGATTGAGGAGGAATCATGCAGAACGACCAACAAGCCATTCGTGCCCTGGTTGCCAATTGGATGGCAGCCACCGCCAAGGGAGATGATGCGCAAGTTCTGGCCATGATGTCGGACGACGTTCTATTCCTCACTCCCGGACACCCGCCCATGAACAAGCGCGACTGCGCGGCAGGCCAGTCGGCCTTGAAACAATTCCGCATTCAAGGCGAATGGGAGATCCAGGAAATTCAAGTTTCCGGGGATTACGCCTACCTGTGGAACAAGTTCGCCATCCTTGTGACGCCTACCCATGGCAGCGGGTCGGTCAAGCGTGCTGGAAGCGCGCTCTCCATTCTTCGCAGGGAAGATGGCAAATGGCGCTTCTGTCGCGATGCCAACCTGTTGACGGTTCAATCGTGATTGCAGCCCGCGAGAAGGCAATGGGTCGGCACCCGTCACCGGCGCGGATCGAAAAAACGTGAATTCTCGGGACAACCGGTCCCGCTACGAAATCCGCATGCACCGGGTGCTCGAACACATAGACCGGCATCTGGATCAATCGCTGGCCCTCGCCGATCTGGCGCAAGTAGCCCATTTTTCAGTCTTCCATTTTCATCGCCTGTTCGCTGCGTGGATGGGCGAGACGCTGGGCGATTATCAGCGTCGACGCAGGCTGGAGACGGCCGCCACACGCCTTGTCGCGCAGCCGCTTGTGCCGGTATTGCATGTTGCCGTATCTGTGGGCTTCGGCTCGGCAGAAGCGTTCACCCGTGCGTTCAAATCCAGATTCGGCTGTTCGCCCACCGCCTGGCGCAACCAGGATGCCAGGCGGCGCAGCGCAGACAGCAATCCTGATCAGACGAATCGCAAGATGGATCAGGCATGGAACAACTTCTTGCCGGAACATGTGGCCTCCCGAAACCAAATTATGGAGATTGTCATGAATGTGAAACTCATCGACCGCAAACCGAAGACCGTCGCCTATCTGCGGCACATCGGTCCGTATGGACCATCGCTTTTTTCATTCTGGCTAGACAAGGTGTCCCCCTGGATGCTCAGCCATGGTCTGCTCGAACACCCGCGTTACGGGATCAGCCGAGACGACCCCGCCGTCACCGCACCCGAGAAGTGCCGTTACGACGCGGGTGTCGAGGTGGCAGACGATTTCGTCGCTACCGGCGGAGCACAGACGACCACTGTCCCAGGTGGCAAGTATGCCGTGCTTCATGTCAGGGAGGGTGTCAGCGGTTTGCAGGACGCATGGGCCGCCATGCTCAGGGATTGGTTGCCGGCCAGCGGTTTTCAACTTGATTCCCGACCGTTTTTCGAGTACTACCCGCAAGGCTCAAGTTACGATCCTCGGACCGGCGTGTTCGACTGCGAGATATGTATTCCGGTGGCGCCTCTGTAGAAGGCAACGCCGGACGCATAAAAAAGGCGCGCTCGAAAGCGCGCCTTTTTCGAAGTAAGCGAAAGCCGCTTACTTGGCGACGACACGCACCATTTCCAGGCACTTGTTGCAGTAACCCCACTCGTTGTCGTACCAGCTCACGAGCTTCACGAAGGTGCCGTCCAGTGCGATGCTGGCGTCGGCATCAAAGATCGAGGTGCGGGCGTCACCGCGGAAGTCGGTGGCAACCACCTTGTCTTCGGTGTAACCCAGCACGCCTTTTAGGGCGCCCTCGGACTGCGCCTTGATTTCGGCGCAGATTTCTTTCAGCGTCGCTTCCTTGTTCAGCTCTACAGTCAGGTCCACCACCGACACATCGCTCGTGGGCACGCGGAACGACATGCCGGTGAGCTTCTTGTTGAGCTCGGGAATCACCACGCCCACTGCCTTGGCCGCGCCGGTGCTGGAGGGGATGATGTTTTCCAGAATGCCGCGGCCGCCGCGCCAGTCTTTGTTGGAAGGGCCGTCGACGGTCTTTTGCGTCGCGGTGGCAGCGTGCACGGTGGTCATCAGGCCGCGCTTGATGCCCCACTTGTCGTGCACGACTTTGGCCAGCGGCGCCAAACAGTTGGTGGTGCAGGAGGCGTTGGAGATGATGGCCTCGCCCTTGTAGGTGTTGTGGTTCACGCCGAACACAAACATCGGGGTGTCGTCTTTGGAGGGCGCCGACAGGATGACTTTCCTGGCACCGGCATCAATGTGCTTTTGCGCGCTCGCCTTGTCCAGGAACAGGCCGGTGGACTCGATCACGATGTCGGCGCCGACTTCATTCCACTTCAGGTTGGCGGGGTCGCGCTCCTGCGTCAGGCGAATTTTCTTTCCGTTGACAATCAGGGTGTTGCCTTCCACCGAGATTTGTCCCTTGAAGCGGCCGTGCACGCTGTCGTATTGCAGCATGTAGGCCAGGTAGTGGGGCTCCAGCAAGTCGTTGATGCCCACGACTTCGATGTCGCTGAAATTTTGCAGGGCAGAGCGCAACACATTGCGTCCGATGCGGCCGAAACCGTTGATACCAATCTTGATCGTCATTTGCTTTCTTCTCCAGGGGTTAACAATTGAAATCCGAACGGCCCGAATTCGGGCCGCTTACTTGCGCAAAACCTTCTCCACAGTATCCGCCACATTCTCGGGCGTAAAGCCAAAGTGCTTGAACAACACCGGCGCCGGCGCCGACTCGCCAAAGGTGTCGATGCCGACCACAGCGGCGCAGCCGTATTTCCACCAGCCGTCTGTTACACCCATCTCGACCGCAATGCGTGGCACGCCGGTCGGCAGCACGCTGCTCTTGTAAGCTGCGTTTTGCTTGTCAAATGTGGTGTTGCTCGGCATCGAGACTACACGGGCAGCTATCTTTCTAATAGCAAGAAGTTCTTGCGCCCGCAGTGCCAGCGGCACTTCGGAGCCGGTGGCGATGATAACCGCCTGGGTCTTTTTCTTCAGGCCCACTTCGCTCGGCTCGGCCAGCACGTAGGCGCCCTTGCTGATGTCGCCCAAGCCGGCCTTGGGGGCGTAGTTGATGTTTTGACGGCTCAGCAGCAGCGCGGTTGGCTTGCTCTTGTTTTGCAGCGCCACGGCCCAGGCCACCGCGGTCTCGGCTGTGTCACCGGGGCGCCACACGTCCAGGTTGGGAATCAGGCGCAGGCTGGCGGCATGCTCGATGGATTGGTGCGTTGGACCGTCCTCGCCCAGACCGATCGAGTCGTGCGTGAACACATGCACCACGCGCAGCTTCATCAACGCGGCCATGCGGATGGCGTTTCGGCTGTAGTCGCTGAAGGTCAGGAAGGTGCCGCCATAGGGGATGAAGCCGCCGTGCAAGGCAATGCCATTCATGATGGCGGCCATGCCAAACTCGCGCACGCCGTAGTTGATGTGGCGCCCGCCGTTGCTGTTGCCCGTGAAGTCAAAGCGCAGGTGCGGGGTGCTCTTGGTGTTGGTCAGGTTCGAGCCGGTCAGGTCGGCCGAGCCGCCCAACATCTCGGGCAAGGCGGCGGTGAAGGCTTCCAGCGCCAGTTGCGAAGCCTTGCGCGAGGCCACGGTCTCGGCCTTGGTGTGGGCCGCGACCGCGGTGTTCACTGCCACCTGATTGAAGTTCCTCGGCAACTCGCCCTTCATGCGCCGCACCAACTCTTTCGCCAACTCCGGGTACGCAGCCTGGTAGGCAGCGAAGCGGTCGTTCCAGGCTTGCTCGGCCGCGGCGCCGGCAGCCTTGGCATCCCACGCCGCATACACCTGCTGGGGAATGACAAAAGGCTGGTCCGACCAGCCCAGCGCTTCGCGCGTGAGCTTGATTTCTTCCGCGCCCAGTGGTTCGCCGTGGGCCTTGGCCGTGTTGGCGCGATTCGGACTGCCTTGGCCAATGGCCGTCTTGCAGATGATCAGCGTCGGCTTGTCGACTGACTTTTTGGCTTCTGCGATGGTGCTTGCCACCA
This sequence comes from uncultured beta proteobacterium, assembly GCA_963810395.1. Lineage (GTDB taxonomy): Bacteria > Pseudomonadota > Gammaproteobacteria > Burkholderiales > Burkholderiaceae_C > Rhodoferax. The sequence continues at coordinate 1,804,783 of CAWENC010000001.1, forward strand.
GCTCAGCGTCGTGACCGTCGATCGGGCCCAGCACATTCCAGCCGTAGGCCACAAACCGCAGCGCGGTGTTGTCGATAAACCAGGGCGCCACCGGTCCGTCAATCGAGATGCCGTTGTCGTCATACAGGGCGATCAGCTTGTTCAGTTTCCAGGCGCCGGCCAGGGCGGCCGCTTCGTGGCTGATGCCTTCCATCAGGCAACCGTCACCCAGGAAGGTGAATGTGTTGTGGCTGACGACCTCGTGTCCTTCGCGATTGAACTCTTTGGCCAGCAGTTTTTCTGCCAGCGCCATGCCCACCGCGTTGGTGATGCCCTGTCCCAGCGGGCCGGTGGTGGTTTCCACGCCGGGAGTCACGTGCACTTCAGGGTGGCCTGGCGTCTTGCTGTGCAACTGGCGGAATTTCTTCAGCTCGCCGATGGGCAGTTTGTAACCGGTCAGATGCAACACCGAGTACAGCAGCATGGAGGCATGGCCATTGGACAGCACGAAGCGGTCGCGGTCAAACCAGCTGGGGTTGGCGGGGTTGTGCTTGAGGTGTGACCCCCACAAAGCCACGGCCATGTCGGCCATGCCCATCGGCGCGCCCGGGTGGCCCGAATTGGCCTGTTGCACCGCATCCATGGCCAGGGCGCGAATTGCGTTGGCCATGTCGCTGCGGCTGGCGCTGCTTTGCGCTTGCGCTGGTTCTGCTTGTTGTGTATCAGCCATTGATTGCCAACTCCGAAATAGGTCTGGGGATTGAAGGTAAGCCAGAGATTTTACCGCCCGTCCCGGCGCCCGAAGAAGATCAGCATGCGTCTTGCGCTATGCTGGACACCGGCGCTGAAAAATCAATGAATATTTGTGGTACCGGGCCGCACCCGCAACAAGAGTAATTCGCCATGAGCAAACTTTTTTCTCCCCTGCACCTACCCTCACCGCGTGGCGGCTTGGCACTGGCCAACCGCATCGTGATCGCCCCGATGTGCCAGTACTCAGCCCACAACGGCGAAGCCAGTGACTGGCACCTGATGCACTGGGGCAACCTGCTCAATAGCGGCGCCGCGCTGTTCACGATCGAGGCGACCGCCGTCGTGCCCGAGGGTCGCATTACGCCCAATTGCCTGGGGCTATGGGACGAGCGCACGGCCAGCGTGCTGGCAGATACCCTGCAGCGCGCGCGCAAGCTGGCACCACCGATGCCGGTGTGCATTCAGCTGGCGCACGCCGGGCGCAAGGCGTCCAGCGCCCTGCCGTGGAACGGGGCGCAGCTGCTCTCGCGTGCCGAGGGTGGCTGGGAAACCTTTGCCCCGTCGGCCGAATCCTATCTGCCCAGCGAAGCGCCTCCCACCGCCATGACCCTGGAGAAAATGACGCAGGTTCGGGAGGCCTTTGTCGCTGCGGCGCAGCGCGCCGCCCGCATGGGCATCGAAGCGGTGGAAATCCACAGCGCGCACGGCTATCTGCTGCATGAATTTCTGTCACCGCTGGCGAATCGGCGCAGCGATGCCTATGGCGGCAGTTTTGAGAATCGCATCCGCTATCCGCTGGAGGTATTTGTCGCCGTGCGCAAAGCCTTTGACGGCGTGCTGGGGCTGCGCATTTCGGCCTCGGACTGGGTCGAAGGTGGCTGGGATGTCGCACAAAGTGTGGAATTTGCCAAGCGCCTCAAGGAAGCCGGTTGTGATTTCATCCACGTGTCGTCTGGCGGCGTGTCGCCAGCCCAGAAGATTGCCTTGGGCGTCGGTTACCAGGTGCCGTTTGCGCGGGAAATTCGCCACGCCAGCGGTATGCTGACCACGGCCGTGGGCCTGATTACCGAGGCGGCCCAGGCCGAGGCCGTATTGCAGGCCGGCGATGCCGATCTGATTGCGCTGGCGCGCGGCTTCCTGTATCAGCCGCGCTGGGGCTGGCAGGCGGCAGCCGCGTTGCACGGTGAGGTGGCTGCGAACCCGGTCTATTGGCGCTGCCTGCCGCGCGAGGCGCAGGCGGTGTTTGGCAAGGTCTCGATCGGGATGCGCTAGCCGGCACCTTTATGCAAGGCTTGCACCTGACCGCAGACCTTCATGCGTGCCGCTGCGCACCGGAGTGGTTGACCGACGCGGACTTGCTGGGTGAGCATTGCGTGCAGGCGGTCGTGGCAGCCGGTCTGCAGGCGGTGGCGCACTTGTTTCACACCTTCCCCGCCACCGCTCAAGGCCCTGGGGGTATCACGGCTACCGTGCTGCTGGCCGAATCGCACCTGTGCGTGCACACATGGCCCGAGCAACGCGCCGTGACGCTGGATGTCTATGTGTGCAACTTTGGCGGCGACCACGCCGCCAAGGCGCAGGCACTGATGATGGCGCTGACCAAGCTGTTTGAACCTGGCCACTGCGAACAGCGCAGCCTGCAGCGGGGTGAAATCAGTTGATGCGCCGGTGGATGCGGGATCGGCGCTAAACCCTAAGACGTTGCCCGGCGCGCCAGTATCTCGAAAGCCGGCAGGGTCTTGCCTTCGAGCACTTCCAGAAACGCACCGCCGCCGGTCGAGATATAGCCCACCTGTTTTTCAATGCCGTACTTGGCGATTGCCGCCAGCGTGTCGCCGCCGCCAGCGATGGAAAACGCGCTCGATTCGGCAATCGCATGGGCAATCACTTTGGTGCCGTTCTCGAAGGCGGGGAACTCGAATACGCCCACCGGCCCGTTCCAGACAATGGTACCGGCCGCTTTGAGCTGCGTGGCGAATGCCGCCGCCGTTTGCGGACCAATGTCCAGAATCAGGTCGTCGTCGGCCACCTCGGTGGCCGCCTTGACCGTCGCCACCGCGTCAGCCGAGAAAGTCTTCGCGGTGACGACGTCGCTTGGAATGGGCACGGCCGCACCGCGCGCCCGCATGGCGTCGATCACCGCTTTGGCTTGTGCCAGCAAACCGGGTTCGGCCAGACTCTTGCCAATCTTCAGACCGCTCGCCAGCATGAAGGTGTTGGCGATGCCGCCGCCGACGATCAGCTGATCCACTTTCTCTGCCAGACTCTTGAGGATGGTCAGCTTGGTCGACACCTTGGAGCCCGCGACGATTGCCACCAGCGGACGTCTGGGATTCGCCAGTGCCTTGGTGACGGCATCCATCTCGGCGGCCAGCAGCGGCCCGGCACACGCCACCTTGGCAAACTGTGCAATGCCGTAGGTGGAGGCTTCGGCCCGATGTGCCGTGCCAAAGGCGTCGTGCACAAAGATATCGCACAGGGCGGCCATCTTTCGGGCCAGCTCCTCGCTGTTTTTCTTCTCGCCCTTGTTGACACGGCAGTTTTCCAGCAGCACCAGTTGGCCGGGCTGCACGCTGACACCGTCGACCCAATTGGCCAGCACCGGCACGCTGCGGCCCATCAGCTCGGACAGGCGTTTGGCGACCGGAGCCAGTGAGTCTGATGGCTTGAACTCGCCCTCGGTCGGGCGACCCAGATGCGAGGTCACCATCACGGCGGCACCGGCATCCAGCGCCATCTGGATGCAGGGAATGGAGGCGCGAATGCGGGTGTCTTCGGTAATGGCACCCGCTTCGTCTTGCGGTACGTTGAGGTCGGCGCGGATAAAAACACGTTTGCCGGTAACCTGGCCTTGGGCACACAAATCGGAGAAGCGGATGACGTTCATGATAAACCTTGTCGTTAGAAGAAGGATGCTGTCGATTGTAGGAGTGAGCCTGGCCCCACGGTTACCAACCCAGTACCAGATGCAGTGGCAAATAGGCCGCCATGCCCACCACAATCGTGCCCAGCACGGCTTGCCCGGCGCCCTTGCGCCAGAAGAACCAGCTGGCGGCCGTTGCCGCCGCAAACAGCCGGGCGTCCTGCCAACGGCTGATCAGATGTCCCTGCGTCATGACGATTTCAGGCACGATCACCGCCGCCAGCGCAGCGATCGGCGCATAGTGCAGCCCGCGCTGGGCCCAGTGCGGCAGGTTCCAGGGTTTGCCCGAGATAAAAAACAGGGTTCGGGTGAGCACGGTCACCAGTGCCAGGCCGATGATGACAGCGATCGTCCAGAGCTCGTCGCGATGGTTCATGCTTTGCCCTTCTGGTGCAAGGGCGTGTCCTCCAGCATCAGGCACAGCGCTACCGCTGCCGCAATCGCCACCAGGATATTGAGCTTGAACGGCAGCGCAAACGCCACCACCGCAGCGGCCCCGGCCACGCCAGCTGATACCCGGCGCAGAGGGCTCGACGCCAGCGAGCACAAGATGCCCAGCAAGGCCAGAATGCCGGCAAAGGCCAGACCCCAATGCGTCGGGATGAAGTTGGCCAGCACGACGCCGATCACGCTGCAGCCGACCCAGGCGACCCAGTTCACGCCACAGTTGCCTGCCAGATAGGCCTGCTGGGCCAGCAGTTGCGCCGCATCGCCGCCATGATGCGGGAAACGTCTGGTAAACAGCACATAGCTCAGGTCGGTGGTGAGGTAGCCGGTGAGCAGCCGCTGCCCCAGCGGCAGATGCATGACATAGGGTCGCAGGTGGGCACTGAAGACCACAAAACGCAAGTTGACACAAAAGCCGGTGGCAAGAATCACCCACATCGGGGCGCCCGCCGTGAGCAGTGGAATGGCCGCCAGTTGCGAGCTGCCGGCAAACACGATGACGCCCATCAGCAGCGATTCGAAAGTGCTCAGGCCCGACTTGACCATTGCCACGCCCATCATCAAACCCCAGGCGGCAAGACCGGGCGCGGCCGCTAGCGAGTCGAGCGCACCCTGGCGAAATTCGGCGTGCCGGTAGTGACTGCGGGACAGAAACACTAGCCGCCACGCCTCTCGAAGCGCATGCCGGGACGCAGATCAAACCCGCGCAGGAACTCAGCCACTCCCAGGCGTTTCGCGCCAGGGCGCTGCAGCTCGGTGATGCGCACTATTGAATTCGTAGCTGCTACTGCAATACCGACGGGCGATACAGCCACAATTGATCCAGGCTCCGTGTCCGCCGGCGGGGTTCCGGGCTCGACCTCCGCAAGCCAGATCTTGAGGCTTTCGCCATTCAGCATGGCTATAGCGCCGGGAAACGGATTGAAGGCGCGCACGCGCCGTGCAATCAGCGCGGCGTCTTGCGCCCAGTCAATGGCGGCCTCGTGTTTTTCAATTTTGTGCGCGTAAGTCACCCCCGTGGCCGGTTGCGGCAACGGTTTCAAAGCGCCACTCGCTGCCTGTTCCAGAGCCAGCACGATCAGCCGGGCGCCCAGCGCGGCCAGCCGGTCATGCAAGCTGCCACTGGTATCACTGGCCATGATCGGCAGCGCCTGGGCCAGCAGCATGTCGCCGGTATCGAGCCCGGCGTCCATTTGCATGATGGTGACGCCGGTTTGCGCGTCGCCGGCTTCAATCGCACGGTGGATCGGGGCGGCACCACGCCAGCGTGGCAGCAGCGAGGCGTGAATGTTAAAGCAGCCTTTGAGCGGCAAATCCAGCACCCATTGCGGCAGGATCAAACCGTAGGCCGCTACCACCATGGCATCGGCCTGCACCGCCGCAAGGACCTGGCGTGCCGCCGCCGCATCGTCAGGGTATTTGCCATCCAGCCGCAGACTGCGCGGCTGCGCCAGCGGCAGGCCTTGTTCCAGTGCAAACTGCTTGACTGCGGACGCCTGCAATTTCAGCCCGCGTCCAGCGGGACGATCCGGCTGGGTCAGCACCAGTGCAATCTCGTGCCCCGCGGCGTGCAGTCGCGCCAGGGCGATGCGGGCAAACTCCGGCGTGCCGGCAAAGACAAGCTTCACGCACGTTCCTCGCGCTGCGCCTTGAGCATCTTTTTCTTGATCCGGTTGCGCTTCAGCGGCGACAAGTATTCGACAAACACTTTGCCTATCAGGTGATCCATCTCGTGCTGAATGCACACTGCGAGCAGACCATCAGCCTCGATGATTCGGCTTTTACCTTCGCCGTCCAGCGCACTCACCTTGACGGCATCAAAGCGTTCGACGCCGTCGTAAATGCCGGGCACCGACAGACAGCCTTCTTCATTGAGATGCGTCTCCGGGCTGTTCCAGATGAGCTGCGGGTTAACGAGCACCAGCGGTGTGTCGCGTTCTTCAGAGACATCAATCACAATCAGACGCTGATGCACGTCGACCTGCGTGGCTGCCAGACCAATGCCTTTGGCCTCGTACATGGTCTGCAGCATGTCTGCAATCAGGGTCTTGACGCGCGTGTCCACCGCCGGCACGGGTTTGGCGACGGTGTGCAGCTTCGGGTCGGGATAGCAGAGAATGGAAAGTAAAGCCATTTAGTCGGTTGCGGTCGGTTCCGCAAAGTTTCAGGATAATTGAGGTTGAAAATTGTTCATTGGGCGCCAAGCGCGATCTGTTGGGCATGCGACAAACACCTGGCGATGTTTGTCGGGGTTTCAAAAGATGTCGTTATTTTCGCTACTTTTGACGGTTCCAAGCGCAACCAACTGTAGAAAACGTTGCCCGATCAAGGGCTTGAGCGCAAAATCGCGCGTGATTTCTCATGATTCTCCCCAGGTTGGCAAGGCAGCAGCCTGGCCCCTCGAACAGCCTACCAGGTATTTGCAGTGCAGCAAAATATGACAAAAAACATGATGGCCAAATCCAAAATCGCATTTATTGGCTCAGTGGCCAGTCTGACGCTGCTGACCGGCAGCGTGATCGTTGCGCCGGTGTGGGCCCAGAATTTCCCGATTACCGCGGGCCAGAGGGCGACGGCAACCCAGGTGGCGCAGGCGGGCGTGCCCTTGAGCGAGCTGAGCGCCGACGCACCCGACAACTACACCGTCAAACGTGGCGACACGCTGTGGGCGATTTCCGGCATATTTCTGAAAAGCCCGTGGCGTTGGCCTGAGCTGTGGGGAATGAACCTTCAGGACATCAAGAACCCGCACCTGATCTATCCGGGCCAAATGCTTTATCTTGAAAAGAAAGACGGGCGCGCCACCTTGCGTTCCGGGCGGTTGACCGAGGGCGAAGCGCCGCTTGACACCGTGCGCCTGTCACCGCGCACCCGGATTGAAAGCCTGGGCAGCGGCGCTTTGCCGACCCTCAAGAGTCACTTGATTGAACCCTTTCTGGCCGAGCCCGTGATCGTCGACGAAAAAGAGCTCAACGCCGCGCCGCGTATCGTGGCAACGCAGGAGAGCCGGGTCTTGCTCAGCCGGGGCGACCGTGCCTACGCCCGTGGCCAGGGTGCTGCCGAACTGGTGGATGAGCCGTCGAAGAAACAAAAGGCCTTTCGGGTTTTCCGCAACGCAACACCCTTGAAAGACCCCGTCACGGGTCAGGTGTTGGGCTATGAGGCGCAATATGTCGGCAGAGCTTTGCTGGTGCGCGGTGAATCCACCCAGAGTTCTACCGACCAGGACGGCAAGCCTCAAACCGACATCGTTCCGGCCACGATTGACATCGTGGCAGCCAAGGAGGAAATGCGCGTCGGCGACCGGCTGCTGCCTGAACCGCCGCAACAGTTGCTGAGCTATGTGCCGCATGCGCCGCAGAACAAGGTGGACGCTCGCATTGTCTCGGTCTATGGCAGTGCGGTGGTCAATGCGGCGCAAAACCAGGTGGTGGCGATCAATCTTGGCACCAGCGACGGCATCGAGAGTGGGCACGTGCTGGCGATCCTGAAAGCTGGCGCACGTCTGATCGACAAAACTGACGAGGCGCGTCCTGAAGTCAAATTGCCCGATGAGCGCAATGGTTTGTTGATGGTGTTTCGCACCTTCGAGAAACTTTCGTACGCGCTGGTGCTTGATATCACGGATGGCGTCAAAGTGGGCGATCGACTGGTCAACCCGCGCTAGCGGCGGCTGATGGAGCGCGCGGAACTTGGCAGTTGGCTGCGCCTGACGCTCACACCGGGCGTTGGCAACGAGACCGCGCGCAAGTTGTTGGCGGCGTTTGGATTGCCCGGCGCTGTATTTGAGCAATCCACAGTGGCGCTGCAGCAGGTGGTGAGTGTGGCGCAAGCCAGTGCACTGCGGACGGAGCCAGCCGGGCTGGCGGAACTGCTTGCACGCACCTGGGCCTGGTTGCAGGAAACCGAAGTCGGCGGTGAGCAGCGCCGGATTGTGGTTTTGGGCGACGCTGACTATCCGGACTGTCTGCTGAGCATTGAAGATCCTCCCTTGATGTTGTATCTGATGGGTTGCGGGCATGTGCCTGAAAACAACATCGCGGTCGTGGGTAGTCGCAACCCGACTCCGCAGGGCGCGGCCAACGCGCGGCAGTTTTCCAGGGCGCTGGCCTCGGCCGGGCTGACCGTGGTCAGCGGTCTGGCCCTGGGGGTTGACGGCGCCGCGCATGAAGGGGCGCTCGATAGCCTGGCGCCAGATTCAGGCCGGCTGGTCACGATCGCTGTGGTCGGCACCGGGCTTGATCGGGTGTACCCCAGGAAGCACCTGGATCTGGCCCACCGCATCGCGCAAAACGGCCTGATCATCAGCGAGTACCCCCTCGGCACGCCGCCCCTGGCCGCCAATTTCCCCAAGCGCAACCGCCTCATCGCCGGGCTGGCGCAGGGAACGTTGGTGATTGAAGCGGCCTTGAAGTCTGGCTCGCTGATCACTGCACGACTGTGCGCTGAACAAGGCAAGGACGTCTTTGCGATTCCTGGTTCCATCCATTCCACGCAGGCGCGCGGTTGCCACGAGCTGATCAAGCAGGGAGCCAAGCTGGTGGAGTCGGTGCAGGACGTACTGGAAGAGTTGAAAATCGATGTCAACCCCGCGATTGACAGCAATTCGAGTGCGGCTGGTGACGAATGCGCGGGCGCTACAGCTGACTTTGATCCCAAAGACGGCTTGCTCGCTGCCTTGGGTTTCGATCCCGTCGGGCTGGATGCCTTGCAGGCGCGCTGTGGCATGGACACAGCCAATTTGCAGGCGCAATTGATGACGCTGGAGCTTGACGGACGGCTGGCACGCTTGCCCGGCGGTCTGTATCAGCGCATCAGCACGGGTTAAGAGCGCAATCGGGCTCAAAAGTCGGTAAACCTTCAATTCATGACCGGCAGACTGGGATTCGCGCTATATTGACGCCATGTTTGAAGTACTCGTCTTCGTTTACGAAAATTATTGGTCGGGTGACGGTTGTCCGGAGCCGGCTCACCTGGAGCGCAAGCTGAGCGCGGTAGGCTTCGATCCAGACGAGATTGCCGACGCGCTGATCTGGCTGGATGGCCTCAGCCTGGCGGCTCACGGCCCGCAGCCGCCGTCGCAGGAGTGCAGTGAACCGCGCGATGGCGGGGCGATTGTGGCGCAGCCGGCACAAGTGCTCAGTCCTTCCCCCGACAGCATGCGTGCGTACTCGACTGCCGAGCAGGATCATCTGGGCTCTCAATGCCTGGGGTTCATCAGTTTTCTTGAGACCGCGGGTGTGTTGCCGATGGCCATGCGTGAAATTGTGCTGGATCGCGCCATGGCGGCACCGGGCGGCCCAGTCGCGTTGGACGATCTGAAAGTGATCGTGCTGATGGTTTACTGGAGTTTGGGCGAAGAGCCCGACGCGCTGGTGCTTGACGAGTTGTGCGAGGACAGCTCGGGTCGCCTGGCCCATTGAGGATCGGCGGGCCGCAGCGAGATAGCGGCTGATCAATTCAGCAGTCGTTCCGGATTGGCCTCGAGCTTGACCAGCGCATCGCGCGAGGCGCGCACCGTCAGAGTCTCTTCTTCCTGGGGTAGCAACAAGCCGGCCTGCAGGTACGCGGCCAGGCGTCCTGTCTGCATCAGGTAGCTGTGTCCCGCGGTCGAGGCAAACAGATGCAGCTGCTTGCGCTCACTGCGCCAGACGAACTGCACCTGCGCCACGCGACCGTTATGATCCAGCGTGAACCAGGAGCCGACCTGCAGCTCCTGCGCCCAGGCGAGCATCGCCGCAGTCGGTTTGGAGCCACCGTCGGTCACCACATCGATGGTAGATGCATCGATGCCCAGCATCATTTCAATACTCTGGGCGTCCAGAGGCATATCGCCCATGCCGTCCTCGCTGACGAAATTTTCAAGGTGCGCCAACCGTTCCGCCATGATCTGGATCTGCTCTGCTGAAATTGCCTTGGTCTTGGACAGGAAAGCGTCGGCCAGGGTGTCGCTGACAACCTTGATGTGGGTCTGCTGAACAGAAGGCGCCAGACCCAACAAAGTCATGCCGGCACGCAACTTTTGCAGCAGGCTGGGCAAATCCTGGATCACGCGGGCACGGTCAATCCGATTGGGCTTGGCGCTCGCCGCCCATACGAGGTCGGAGGCCGATTTCTTGAACGCCAGCGTTTCCTCGTGCTGCGGGCCCTTGCGTACCGCCGCTACAGCCAGTACCTCGGCCCAGACCTTGAACAAAAACTCACGAATCTCATCGCGCACCGGCAAGTCCTTGAGCATGTTGCGCATCTCGATGGTGTACTGGATCGTCAGCGTTTCTTTTTGCTCCACCTGTTGGGCCACACTGACGGCTTTCTGAGTCGACGCGTTGCCGGTCAGAAACTTGGCCAGGAATTTTTGAAACTCGTCATACACCAGCTGGTACACCCTGCGGCCGGTTTCAGGGTACTGTTCAATCACCTGTACCACCCGTTTGATCTCGGTCTCAAGCGCGCTGCCGCTGATCCCGCTGGCATCAAAACCCATGACGCAGGAACCCATTCGGTCAATCAACTGGCGCGCCGGATGGTTCAGGGTGCCAAAGAAATCCGGCTCCGCCAGCGCCACTCTCAGCACCGGCATTTGGAGGCGCGCAAACCAGACCCGAATTCCGGGCGGAATGCGCTCTTCCTGCAAGATGGCCTGAAACATCAGGGCCACAATTTCGATCGTTGCTTTCTCGCTCTTGGTTTCTGCCTTGTTCTTGAGATCGGTGGTCCTGCGTCGCAACTCTCCCGCCACCCGAGCCACGCCGGCCGGGCTGTAGTCTTCCATGATCGTGCCGCTGCCCGAGCCATATCCGGCTCCACTTGGCCGCAGCGCGATCGCCGCCGCCAACGCCGGCGACGGTGCCTGATAGTGAGTGGCTTCAAAATCGGCGCCACCCGAACCCATCAACAAGCGCTTGAGCTGTCCCAAAACACCTTGCGCCCGGGAGCGCGCGCGTGCCAGCGGCGTGTTGGATGTCATCATGCGGGTTTCGTCCGACGCGCCGCCGTAGCCGGAAATTGGCCGTCCCGCCGGGCCTTGTGCAGAACCCGAGCCACTACTACCCGATCCAAAATATCCCGCCGGGCCTTGTCCAGAGCCTGAGCTACTGCCCGAACCAAAATATCCGTCGCCCGCGTGTCCGGCTTGCGTCCTGAACTGGCCACCCTGATTGCCAGCACCCCGCGCACCAAGGCCACCGCCAGATCCACCGTGACCTCCTGCATCGCCGTAATAGTCACCCGGTGCCGAATCTCTGCCGGAGGGCCCCTCCACCGGGCCTGTTTGACCGGTTGCCTGTAGACCGGGCGGACGGCCACCGCGAGGCGCCGCCGACGGAACCCGCTTGACACGATCCTTCAATTCAATGGTTGGCAGCACGCCCTGCTTGATCAAAAACTCATTGGCGTTTGCGTAGGCCTGCTTGATACGTTCAATCAACAGTTCCCGGGTGACATCGTTCACCATCAGCCAGGCATCCCGGGGCAGGCCCGCCACCGCCCACTGCTCGATCATCAACAGAATCAACACTTCGGGTCGGAAAACATCGTGGTCCGCCAGATCTTCAGTCCCTTCCAGCAGCTTGATGCGCACGCGCAGATCATCCAGTTCGGCATTGACTTTTTCGATCACACTCAATACCAGTCGGGACGCAATGATCTTGTTCTCAACGACCTCGGTGCCGACCAGTTCAAGTCCGCCTTCCTGATCCTTCTTTGGTGCCACGACCGGGGGCTTCAATGTTGCCTGCCAGTCTTTCAAGGTGCCTTCAACCCAGGCTGTGCGGCGGCTTTGGAACAGCGTCCAGACATCACGTCGGCTCTGCATTTCACGCGCCGGCGCTGATTCATTGATCAGCGTGGTGAGGTGCTGCTGCACCGCCGCACCAAGATCCACCATGGCCCGTCCGGCGTCAGCGAGGAAGCGCTTGCGCGTTTCCTGAGCCAGCAGCGTGCGTTGCGCAAAAGTTGCTTTGATGGACATTGTTCGAATTCTAGTTAAACCCTGGCCGCTACGCTAGGAAACAGAGCGAACCCGGAGGCCCACTGTGGCCTTGCAGAAAGGTGGATCAGACGGTAGCGCCCGCATTCGGGTCATTCGGGTCTTCATCCTTCCTGGCGCCGGCACCGCCTTTGATCAGGTCTTCGCGCTTGATGCCCAGCCACATGGCAATGGCGGCGGCGACAAAAACCGAAGAATAGATGCCAAACAAGATGCCAATCGTCAGGGCCAGCGCAAAGTAGTGCAGCGTGGCACCGCCGAACAGCAGCATCGACAGCACCATCATCTGGGTGCAACCGTGCGTGATGATGGTCCGGCTGATGGTCGAGGTAATCGAGCTGTTGATGATCTCCATGGTGTTCATCTTGCGATAGCGCCGGAAATTCTCGCGGATCCGGTCAAAGATCACGACTGATTCGTTGACTGAATAACCTAAAACCGCCAACACGGCGGCCAGCACGGGGAGCGAAAACTCCCACTGGAAGAAAGCAAAAAACCCCAGAATGATGACGACGTCGTGCATATTGGCAATGATGGCCGCCACGGCGAATTTCCATTCGAAACGCATCGCCAGGTAAAGCATGATGCCCACCACGACAAAGGCCAGCGCCTTGAGGCCGTCAGTGGCCAGTTCATCGCCCACCTGTGGCCCGACGAACTCGGTACGACGCATGGCAGCAGACGCGTCAGCGACCTTGAGCGCCGCCATCACCTGATTGCTTTGCTGGGCGGAGCTCACGCCTTTTTGCACTGGCAAGCGAATCAGCACGTCACGCGCAGTGCCGAAGTTTTGCACTTGCACGTCATTCAGGCCGAGCTTGGTCACCGTGGCCCGAACCAGATTCAGGTCGGCTGGGTGCGAATAGGTCACCTCCATCAAGGTGCCGCCGGTGAACTCCACCGACAGATGCAAGGGCCGCGTGATCAGGAAAAAAACCGCGGCCAAAAAAGTAATCAGGGACACCACATTGAAGACAATGGCATGCCGCATGAACGGAATATCGCGGTGGATTTTGAAGAATTCCATGATCAGTTCCCCTCGGGGCGCCAAACCGTGCCAATGGATACGGTTTTAAGTTTGTTTTGACGGCCGTACCACAGGTTGACCAGGCCTCTTGAGAAGAACACACCGGAGAACATGCTGGTCAATATGCCCAGGCAGTGCACCACGGCAAAACCGCGCACCGGACCGGAACCAAAGGCCAGCAAGGCCAGACCGGCGATCAGGGTGGTGACGTTGGAGTCCAGAATGGTGGCCCAGGCGCGGTCATAGCCGGAATGAATGGCGGCCTGCGCGGAGGCGCCGCTGCGCAGTTCTTCGCGTACCCGCTCGTTGATCAGCACATTGGCATCAATCGCCATGCCCAGCACCAAGGCCATGGCGGCCATGCCCGGCAGGGTCAGGGTTGCCTGCAGCATCGACAACACTGCCACCAGCAGCAGCAAATTCACCGCCAGTGCGATGCTCGAAAACATGCCAAACAGCATGTAGTAAATACACATGAATATCGCTACCGCCGTAAAGCCGTAGATGACGCTGTCAAAGCCCTTGGCGATATTTTCAGCGCCCAGACTCGGACCAATGGTTGTTTCCTCGATGATTTCCATCGGCGCCGCCAGTGAACCGGCGCGCAGCAACAGAGCCGTGTCGTTGGCCTCAACGCTGGTCATGCGGCCGGAAATCTGCACCCGGCCACCGCCGATTTCGGAGCGAATCACCGGGGCAGTCACCACTTCACCCTTGCCTTTTTCAAATAGCAGAATGGCCATGCGCTTGCCGATGTTCTCGCGCGACACATCGCGGAAGATTCGGGCGCCCTTGGCATCGAGCGTCAGGTTGACCACCGCCTCCTGCGTCTGGCTGTCAAAACCGGGCTGGGCATCGGTCAGGTTGTCGCCAGTCAGAATGACCTGTTTTTTGACGATGACGGGCTGGCCATTGCGTTCCAGAAAGCGCTCGGAACCAAACGGCACGGCCGCCGTGCCGCTCTCGGCCCCCCGGGCCTCGCTGGTTTCGTCGACCATGCGCACTTCGAGCGTGGCGGTGCGCCCAATGATGTCCTTGGCCTTGGCGGTGTCCTGCACCCCTGGCAGTTCCACCACAATGCGGTCTTGCCCCTGCTGCTGAATGACCGGTTCGTTCACACCCAGCTCGTTGATGCGGTTGTGCAGTGTGGTCATGTTCTGCTTGAGCGCCTGATCCTGCACTCGGCGCGCCGCTTCGGGCTTGATCGACGCTGTCAGCTTGTAGTCGGCACCGTCCTGGATATCCACAGATTGCAGGTCAGTAAACTGGTCCAGCAAGATGGCTTTGGCCTCCGCCAGCGTTTGAGTATCGCGAAAACGAATTTCAATGGTTTGCCCATTGCGGTTGATGCCGCTGTGACGCACGTTCTTTTCGCGCAGGCTGGTGCGGATGTCCCCGGCCAGGGATTCGGCCTTCTTGGTCAGCGCCGCCGGCATATCCACTTGCAACAGGAAGTGCACGCCACCGCGCAAATCCAGGCCCAGAAACATCGGTTTGGCGCGCAAAGCGGTGAGCCAGGCGGGAGAGCGCGACAGCAAATTAAGCGCCACCACATAACTCGCATTGCCGGGGTCGGGGATCAGCGCCTTCTGGATGACGTCCTTGGCCTTGAGCTGGGTCTCCGTGCTGGTGAAGCGTGCCCTGACCGAGGTACCGTCCAGCGACACCCGATCGGCGACCAGGCCGGCTGTCTTCAGGGCATCTTCTACCCGAGCCAGCGTGCTGCCGTCCACCTTGATCGCCGCTTTGACCGAGGACACTTGGACGGCAGGCGCTTCAGGAAAAAAATTGGGCAGGGTGTACAAGGCCCCCACCACCAGAGCGATCACGATGATCGCGTACTTCCAAACCGGATAACGATTCATGATCGCGTTTCTTCTTGATGTGAACTCTTGAATTACTTGATGCTGCCCTTGGGGAGGACCTGTACCACGGCGCTGCGCTGGAGTTGAACCTCCACGCCGTTGGCGATTTCCAGACTCAGAGTGCTGTCGTTGATCTTGGTCACCTTGCCCAGTACGCCGCCGACCGTGGCCACCTCATCGCCTTTGGCCAGTGCGTCAATCATGGAACGATGCTCCTTCTGTTTTTTCATTTGTGGACGGATCATCACAAAATAAAGCACCACGAACATCAGCACCAGCGGCAACATGCTCATGAGTGAAGATTGCATATCGCCGCCAGCGGCGGCAGGGGCGGTTTGAGCAAAGGCGGAAGAAATAAACACGGACAACTCCACAGTAAGTAATCAAAAAACAGGGCGCACAGCAGCTATCTGCACGCAGCTGTTCGCAAAACGGGGCAACCTTGCATTGTATGCGGCGTCGTGTAACGCCAATGAACGCGCCATTGAAGGCCTCAAGCGGCTCTTTGACCGGCCTGAAGTTTGCGAAAATCGGCCATCTGGTCAGCCCAGCTCTGGCGCGCGACCTGCAGATTGCGCGCTTTGACATGCCCAAAGCCCCGGATTTGCTCAGGCACACGGGCAATCGCCAGTGCCAGCTGGTAGCGCTCTTTGCCAAGTCCTGCAGAGCTATCCATATCCAGCTGGCCCAGTATCTCTTCCACGCCGGCTCGGTATTCGGTGATCAGAGCGCGCTCCTGATGCCGCTCCTCGGTCTTGCCGAAAATATCCAGCGCCGTGCCGCGCAGACCCTTGAGCCGGGCCAGCACTTTGAAGGCCAGCAACGTGCTCGGGCCGAACTTTTGCTTCTGCAATTCCCCTTTTTCGTTCTTCCGGGCGAACAAAGGCGGCGCCAGATGGTAGTGGAGTGCGAAATTGCCCTCGAACATAGTGTTGATCCTGGCGTGAAAAGCTGGGTCGGTGTGCAGACGCGCGACTTCGTACTCATCCTTGTAAGCCATCAGCTTGAACAGATATCTGGCCACCGCCTCGGTCAGTGCCAGGCTCTTCTCGCCAACTGATTCGTCCAGGCGCCTGACTTTCTGTACGAAGGCTTGGTAACTTTCGGCGTAGCCTGCATTCTGGTAGCCGGTCAGGAACTCTGCCCTCTTGGCAATCAGCTCGTCGAGCGAACTGCGCCGCGTCAAGACCACCACCTGTCCAGGATTGAGCAGCTTTTCAAATGCCTCGCGGTCGTGCGCCGCCCGGCGGCCCCATTCGAACGCCGCCCTGTTCTGCTCGACCGCCACGGCGTTGAGCTCAATGGCACGCAGCAGCGACGCCATGGCCAGCGGAATCCAGCCTTTTTGCCAGGCAAAACCCAGAAGCATCGGGTTGGTATAAATGCTGTCCCCCATCAACCGGGTGGCGGCGGTGTCCGCGTCAAAGGCGCCGACAGCCGCCAGCCCCACCGCGCTGACCACTTGATTGACGCAAGCGTCCGAGGGGTTTTGCCAGTTGGCGTGCCCGACAAAGGCTGCCGTCGGCGTGGCGTGCGAGTTGATGGCCACATGGGTGCGGCCTTCGCGCATGCGCAGCACGGTTTCTTTGGTCGCCGCGACAATCGGGTCGCAGCCAATGATCAGATCGGCTGCGGCCTTGCCCACGCGCGTGGTGCGAATGTCATCCTGCTGCGCGCCGATCAGTACATGGCTCCAGGTGGCGCCGCCCTTTTGGGCCAGGCCACCAGCATCTTGCGTGACGATGCCCAAGCCTTCCAGATGTGCCGCCACGCCCAGCAACTGACCAATGGTGATGACACCGGTGCCGCCGACACCGGCGACCACGATACCCCAGACCTTGCCATCCGGGCCGTGGAGCGATGGAATCACCGGCTCAGGCAGGGCGCCCGACTCAAATGGCGACGGTCCCTGGCCTTTCTTTTTCTTTTTGAGCTGCCCGCCTTCGATCGTCACAAAGCTGGGGCAAAAGCCTTTCAGGCAGGAGTAGTCCTTGTTGCAGGTGCTTTGGTTAATCTGGCGCTTGCGGCCGAACTCGGTTTCCAGTGGTTCCACGCTCAGGCAGTTCGACTGGACGCCGCAGTCGCCACAGCCCTCGCACACCAGCTCGTTGATAAGCACGCGTTTGGCCGGGTCCACCAGGCTGCCGCGTTTGCGGCGCCGGCGTTTTTCAGTGGCACAGGTCTGGTCATAAATGATGACGGTAGTGCCTTTGATTTCACGGAATTCACGCTGGATGCGATCGAGCCCGTCGCGGTGTTCGATCGCAATGCCATCGGGCAGACCGGTGATGCGCTGATACTTCTCAGGCTCGTCCGTGACGACAACGATTTTGACAGCGCCTTCGGCCCGCATGCTCTGGGCAATTTGCACCACGGAGTGTCCTTCCGGGCGTTCCCCGACCTGCTGGCCACCGGTCATGGCGACTGCGTCGTTGTACAGAATCTTGTAGGTGATGTTCACGCCGGCGGCGATGCTCTGGCGAATAGCCAGCAGCCCGCTATGAAAATAGGTGCCGTCGCCCAGGTTGGCAAACATGTGCTGGTCGTGACTGAAAGGCTGTTGTCCAACCCAGGGCGCGCCTTCGCCACCCATCTGGGTGAATCCGACCGTGGCGCGGTCCATCCAGACGCTCATGAAGTGGCAGCCAATGCCCGCCATGGCGCGCGAGCCTTCAGGCACCCTGGTCGAGGTGTTGTGCGGGCAGCCCGAGCAGAACCAGGGCTGCCGCTCGGCACCCTTGACGCCACTGATTTCGAGCACCTGCATGGCGCGCTCTTTGGCTTCAAGTATCGTCAACTGGGCATCGATGCGTGCGCTGGTATCGAGGTCCAGGCCGATCTTCTTGAGGCGCTGTGCAATTGCGCGGGCAATGATCGTGGGGGACAAGTCGGCGTTGGCACGCAGCAGCGTATTGGCGCCGGGATTCGGCATCGACCATTCGCCGCCCTCGACCTCATTGAACTTGCCCAGTACCGCCGGCCGGACATCGGCGCGCCAGTTGTAGAGCTCTTCCTTGAGCTGATATTCGATGATCTGGCGCTTTTCCTCGACCACCAGAATCTCGTGCAAACCGGTGGCGAATTCGCGCGTCAGCTGGGCCTCCAGAGGCCACACCACGCCGACCTTGTGCAGGCGTATGCCCAGACGCCGGCAAGTCGCATCATCCAGCCCCAGATCGAGCAGCGCCTGGCGTGTGTCGTTAAAGGCCTTGCCGCTGGCGATCAGGCCAAAGCGGTCGTTTTGGCCCTCAATCACGTTGTAGTTCAGCCGGTTGGCCCGGATGTAGGCCAGCGCCGCGTACCACTTGTAATGGAATAGCCGTGCCTCCTGTTCCAGTGCGTGATCGGGCCAGCGAATGTGCACGCCACCGGGGGGCATCTCGAAATCGGTCGGGATCTTGATTTGCACCCGATTCGGGTCGATCATCGCGGTGGCGCTGGATTCGACAATTTCCTGAATCGTCTTCATGCCCGCCCAGACGCCGGAGAAACGGCTCAGCGCAAATGCGTGAATGCCCAGATCCAGAATCTCCTGCACGCTGGCCGGGAAAAACACCGGTGTGCCACAGGCTTTGAAAATATGGTCGCTCTGGTGCGCCGCGGTCGAGCTCTTCGACATGTGGTCGTCACCGGCCACCGCAATGACGCCGCCCCACGCTGTCGTGCCTGCCATATTCGCATGCTTGAACACGTCGCTGCAACGATCCACCCCCGGGCCTTTGCCATACCAGATGCCAAATACACCATCGAATTTATTGCTGCCCGGCGGCGCGAAGCCCAATTGCTGCGTGCCCCACAGGGCGGTGGCGGCCAATTCTTCGTTGACACCGGGCTGGAACACGATGTTGTGGGCTTTGAGGTACCCGCTCGCCTTGACCAGCGCCTGGTCGTAGCCACCCAGCGGCGAGCCGCGATAACCGCTGATGAAGCCGGCGGTGTTCTTGCCCATCTGCTGGTCGCGCAGGTGCTGCAGCATCGGCAGCTTGACCAACGCCTGCACGCCACTCATGAAGGCGCGGCCGTAATCGAGTGAATACTTGTCCTCCAGCGTCACGGTCCTGATTGCCTGGGCGGTGGATTCGGATAGCGGGAGGTTCATTTGTTTCAGATCTCAAAGGTTCTGTTGGGCTGCCAGGGACATACACAGGTTAAGCGAGCGGACGGGCGCTAGCTGTGCTCATTTTTCAATTCCAATGCAGCATCGTACAAGGCATTGCGTGAAGCGCCTGTGATATCGACCGCCAGTTTGACGGCAGTCTTCAGGGGCAACTCAGCCAGCAACAGTTTGAGGATGCGCTGCTCGGCGCCGATATCGCTCACCACCTCCGCTGGATGCAGCACAAGCACAAACTCACCCTTGCTGCGGTGTGGCTCACGGCTCAGCCAGTCGGCAAAATTGCAGGCTGCCATGGTCGCGAGTTCCTCGAACTGTTTGGTCAATTCGCGCCCAACGGTGACAGGTCGCTGGCCCAAAACGGCCAGCGCAGTCGCCAGTGCTTCGATCCGGTGCGGCGCTTCCAGCAGCACCACGGCCCGTGCCTCCCGGGCCAGTGCGGCAATCGCCGAGGCGCGTTCGCCGGACCTGGAAGACAGGAAGCCGGCGAAGACAAATCCGCCATGCTGCGGGTCATCAACTGAAATACCCGCCACGCTCAAAGCGCTGGTCACGCTGCTGGCGCCGGGCAGCGGCACGATCGGCAGGGCGGCCAGCCGCACCGCTGCCACCAGCCGCGCCCCAGGGTCGCTGATGGCGGGAGTGCCGGCGTCGCTGACGTAGGCCACGCGCTGCCCCTGTTGCAGCCGCTCGATCAGCACTTGCGCCGCCTGCGCCTCGTTGTGCTGGTGCACGGCCAGCAGTTGTGTACCCGGCTTGTCGATGCCATAGGCGCGCAGCAGGGCCTGCGTGTGACGCGTGTCCTCGCAGGCGATGGTGTCAACCAGTTGCAGCACGTGCAACGCCCTCAGCGTGATGTCGGCCAGATTGCCAATCGGCGTGGCCACCACGTAGAGCGTTCCGGGCGGATAATTCTGGCCAGCCGCCGCATCGTGCGCAGCGGTCAATGCAGTGGCATAGGCCGCGCCATGAGCAGAGCCGACAAAGGCATGAGTAGCAGTCAATGGTGTTCCTTCCAATCAAGACAAGCGTGCAAGCCCCCAGCACCAAGCAGGCCGGTGATGCCGCCGAAGAAGTTGCGCTGCAGCACCTGCAGCAGGCCGGCCTGCGCCTGCTGGAGCGCAATTATCGGACGCCGGGGCGCGGCGGCGGAGAAATTGACCTGATCATGCGTGCGCCAGACGGTACCACGGTGTTTGTGGAAGTGCGCCAACGCAACAGCGCCAGCCACGGCGGGGCAGGTGCCAGCATCAGCGCCGCAAAGCGGCGGCGCATTATTTTTGCCGCGCGCCACTATCTGATGCGCTTGCGCGAGCCGCCGCCTTGCCGCTTTGACGCGGTGCTGCTGGAGTCTGGTGGCGTCACGTGGCTGCGGGCGGCCTTTGATGCCTGGTGATGTCCATTAAGGACGTCATAAGAGTGGGGCGGGTATCATTGCGTCATGCTTGAGCAACGTATTCAACAACACTTTATTGACAGCGCCGACCTGAAATATCAGGCCGCGCAGGTCCTGAGCAAACCGATTGCGGCGGCGGTGCAGGCGATGCTGACCTGTGTCACCAGCGGCGGCAAGGTGCTGGCCTGCGGCAACGGCGGCTCGGCCGCTGATGCCCAGCACTTCTCGGCCGAGTTTGTCGGGCGCTACGAGCGCGAGCGCCCGGAGCTGGCCGCGATTGCGCTCACGACCGACAGCTCGATCATCACGGCGATTGCCAACGATTACGACTTCGATGTCATCTTTTCGCGCCAGGTGCGCGCGCTCGGGCAGCCCAGCGACGTGCTGCTGGCCATCTCCACCAGCGGCAATTCAGCCAATGTGCTGGCGGCGATCGATGCCGCGCATGAACGCGAGATGGTGGTGGTGGGTTTGAGCGGGCGCGGTGGCGGCAAGATGGCGCACGCCCTGCGCGATACCGATGTGCACATTTGTGTGCCCCACGATCGCACCGCCCGCATCCAGGAAGTCCATATCCTGGTATTGCACTGTATTTGTGACGCCGTCGATGCCCAGTTACTCGGAAACCAGGAAACCTGACATGAAATCTGCAACTAAAAAACTCTTCACGCTGATGGCATTGGCTGCCTGCATCGGTGCCGGCTTGAGCGCCTGTGCGCCGATCATTGTCGGCGGTGCTGTGATGGGCTCGCTGGTGGCTACGGATCGCCGCACCTCGGGCACCCAGCTGGAAGACGAGGGTATCGAGCTGCGCTCGGCAAGCCGCATCCGCGAAAACCTGGGTGAGCGCGTGCATGTCAATGTCACCAGCTACAACCGTCAGGTGCTGTTGACGGGCGAGGCGCCCAATGCGCAGGATAAAGAACTGGCGGAGCGGGTGGTCGCCAAAGTGGAGAACGTGCGCGCCATCGTCAACGAGATTGCGATTCTGGGCAACACCACATTGGCCCAACGCACCGCCGACGCCTACATCACCGGCAAGGTCAAGGCCGGCATGGTGGATGCCAAGGACCTGTTTGCCAACACCTTCAAAGTCGTGACTGAGCGTGGCACCACTTACCTGATGGGCCGCGTCACCCAGCGCGAGGCCAACCGGGCCACCGACATTACCCGCAGCACCGACGGCGTGCAGAAAGTCGTTCGCGTGCTGGAAATCATCAGCGAAGAAGAGCTGAAGAACATGCTGCCCAAACCGGCAGCCAACGAAGTCAAGAAATCGTAGTGGGGCGTATCAGCGCAGCCGTTTGATCAGGCTGGAAGTGTCCCAGCGCCGGCCGCCCATGTGCTGCACATCGGCGTAGAACTGGTCCACCAGAGCGGTGACCGGCAAGCGCGCTCCGTTGCGCTTGGCTTCATCGAGCACCAGCCCCAGATCCTTGCGCATCCAGTCCACGGCAAAGCCAAAATCAAATTTGTCGGCCACCATGGTCTTGCCCCGGTTATCAAGCTGCCAGCTTTGCGCCGCGCCTTTGCCGATCACGTCGAGCACCTGCAGCATGTCCAGCCCGGCTTGTTGTCCAAAGGCAATGGCTTCACTCAAACCCTGCACCAGCCCGGCAATGCAAATCTGGTTCACCATCTTCGCCAGCTGGCCGGCGCCACTCTCGCCCAGATGCGTAAACGCCTTGGAAAAAGCCATGGCCACCGGTTGCGCCTTGTCAAACGCATCCTTGTCACCGCCGCACATCACCGTCAACAGGCCGTTTTGCGCCCCGGCCTGCCCGCCGGACACGGGCGCATCGACAAAGTTCAGGCCGATGTTTTTGGCTGCGCCGTACAGCTCGCGTGCGACGCTGGCAGACGCCGTGGTGTGGTCCACAAACACCGCACCCGGCTCCATGCCGGCAAACGCGCCGTCAGCACCCAGAGTGACACTGCGTAGGTCGTCGTCGTTGCCGACACAGCAAAAAACCAGCTCCGCCTGCTGTGCCGCGAGTCGCGGAGTTGCGGCATATTTTGAGTCGCTGGAGCCCGCGAACTCTGCGCACCAAGCTATTGATTTGCTAGCAGTCCGGTTGTACACCGTGACCTGATGGCCGGCCTGCGCCAGATGCCCGGCCATCGGGCCACCCATCACGCCCAGGCCCAGAAAAGCAACTTTTCGCGAGCGGGTGGCCTGGTGGATTTTGGGATTGGTACTGTTCATGGTGATGGCTGCGGGGGCTGGACGGCCCTGGACCGGGTTAAACGATGGAAAAGTTTTCAGTGCCGGCGCCCAGATCCTGGGTCTTGCCGCGCTTGCTGTTGAGCTTGATCTGCAGACGCAAGTCGTTGAGGGAGTCCGCGTTGCGCAAGGCGTCCTCAAACGTGATGATGTTGGCCTCATAGGCATCGTACAGCGCCTGGTCAAAGGTTTGCATGCCCAGGTTTCGGCTCTTCTTCATGATCTCCTTGATTTCGGCGACCTCTCCCTTGAAGATCAAGTCGGAAATCAGCGGCGTGTTGAGCATGACCTCAACCATGGCGCAACGGCCCCGCCCGTCCTGCTTGGGGATCAGCCGCTGGGATATCAGCGCTTTGAGGTTGAGTGACAAGTCCATCAGCAGCTGCGCGCGCCGCTCCTCGGGGAAGAAATTGATGATGCGGTCCAACGCCTGGTTGGAACTGTTGGCGTGCAGGGTGGCGAGACACAAATGCCCGGTTTCGGAAAAAGCCACCGCATGTTCCATGGTCTCGCGGTCCCGGATTTCGCCCATCAGGATCACGTCGGGCGCCTGGCGCAGGGTGTTTTTCAGCGCCACTTCCCAGCTGTCGGTATCGAAACCGATCTCGCGTTGCGTCACCACGCAGTTTTTGTGAGGGTGCACAAACTCGATCGGATCCTCAATCGTGATGATGTGCCCGAAAGAGTTTTCGTTGCGCCAGTCCACCATCGCCGCCAAAGTGGTCGATTTGCCCGAGCCGGTGGCACCCACCAGAATGCACAGACCGCGTTTGGATGTGGCCACGTCCTTGAGCACCTGGGGCACGCCCAGGCCGTCAATGCTTGGCAAGGTCATTGGAATGACGCGCAGCACCATCCCGACTTTGCCCTGCTGGATAAAGGCGCTGACGCGAAAACGCCCGACATCGGGCGGCGCGATGGCAAAGTTGCATTCTTTGGTGCGCTCAAATTCGGCGACCTGCTTGTCGCTCATGATCGAGCGCGCCAGGGACAAGGTATGCGCCGCATTGAGTGGCTGGGGTGATACCTTGGTGACCTTGCCATCCACCTTGATGGCGGGCGGGAATTCTGCCGTGAGAAACAAGTCGCTACCCTTGCGACTGATCAGCAACTTGAGCAGGTCGTTGATGAATTTGGTGGCTTGATCGCGTTCCAAGGTGAACTCCTAAAAAGAGGCTGTGTTCAGCCGGGAAAATTCTCTGGAATCTTGGCCTTGCTGCGGGCTTCAGACGGACTGATGATATTGCGTTTGACCAGATCGGCCAGGTTCTGATCCAGCGTCTGCATGCCCACATTGTTGCCGGTCTGGATGGTCGAATACATCTGCGCCACCTTGGCTTCGCGGATCAGGTTGCGGATGGCGCTGGTGCCGAGCATGATCTCGTGCGCCGCCACCCGGCCCTGGCCGTCCTTGGTCTTGCACAGGGTTTGAGAGATCACCGCCTGCAGGGATTCAGACAGCATGGCGCGCACCATTTCTTTTTCTTCCGCCGGAAACACGTCGATGATCCGGTCAATGGTCTTGGCCGCGCTGGAGGTGTGCAGCGTGCCAAACACCAGGTGCCCGGTTTCGGCCGCCGTCATGGCCAGACGGATGGTTTCCAGGTCGCGCATTTCGCCCACCAGAATGGCGTCCGGGTCTTCCCGCAAGGCAGAGCGCAGCGCCGCTGCAAAACTGAGCGTATGGGTGCCGACCTCGCGCTGGTTGACCAGGCACTTCTTGGACGCGTGCACAAATTCGATCGGGTCTTCGACCGTCAGCACGTGGCCGAACTCGGTCTCGTTGAGAAAATTGACCATCGCCGCCAGCGTCGTCGATTTGCCGGAACCGGTGGGGCCGGTCACCAGCACCAGACCACGCGGCTTCAGCGACAGGTCGGCAAAAATCTTCGGACAGTTGAGTTGCTCCAGCGTCAGGATCTTGCTCGGGATGGTTCGGAACACGGCGCCGGCGCCGCGCTGCTGGTTGTAGGCGTTGACCCGAAAACGCGCCAGCCCTTCAATCTCGAAAGAAAAGTCGATCTCCCAAAACTCTTCATAGGTCTTGCGTTGCGAGTCATTCATGATGTCGTACACCATGGCGTGCACCTGTTTGTGGTCCAGCGCCTCGACATTGATGCGTCGCACATCGCCATTGACCCGGATCATGGGCGGCAGCCCCGCGGAGAGGTGCAAGTCAGACGCCTTGTTCTTGACGCTGAATGCCAGTAATTGGGTAATGTCCACGAAGTTCCTCTGTCATTTGTTACGCTTGCATCAATTATGACCATGATTCACACTCAACTTCAAACCGTTCGTGCGCGCATCGCGGCGGCGTGCCGGGCCGCTGGCCGCGACACCGATGCCGTCACCCTGCTGGCGGTCTCCAAGACTTTTGGTCCCGAGGCGGTGGCCGAGGCTTATGCCGCCGGGCAAACCGCCTTTGGTGAGAACTACATCCAGGAAGCGGTGCAAAAAATCATCCAGCTACAGCACTTGTCCGAGCCGCCGATTCAATGGCACTGCATTGGCCCGATCCAGAGCAACAAGACGCGGCTGGTGGCCGAACACTTTGACTGGGTGCAGACGGTGGACCGGTTCAAGATCGCGCAGCGCCTGAGCGAGCAGCGCCCACCCCATTTGCCGCCATTGCAGGTTTGCATTCAGGTCAACGTCGATGGCGGTGCCAGCAAGTCGGGCGTGCTGCCGCAGGATGCGCTGGCGCTGGCCCAGCAAGTCGCCGCGTTGCCCCGGCTGCGCTTGCGCGGCATCATGAGTATCCCTGAGCCTGCTCCTGATTTCGTAGCTGCTTGTGCATTGTTGACGGACGTTAGGGCCGTATTTGATGCTCTAAATGCGGAAGGCTTGGCGCTTGATACCCTGTCGATGGGCATGAGCGCCGACATGGAAGCCGCCATTCATTCGGGCAGCACGATGGTGCGTGTGGGCAGCGCCATCTTTGGCGGGCGGTCGAAGCTCGCTTGAACTGGCAGTTCTTCTTGGCACTGTCGTTCTGTCGAATCCGGAATTGCTATATGTTTTATAGCTGTTTTCGCATATCGCACGGGGGCTGAAGGGCTATTTGATGCGTATTTTGTGAGTAACCCAGGCAAAACCCTGGGTTACAGCGCAAGATCATCTGGATAAGCTGCTTGGTATGAAAACCTTTGAACGACCCGTGCGATGCGCAAACCCACGAGCGGATTTCGCAAAGTGCAGGCGCACCCTAAGGGAGAAGCAGTTGCTAGACTTGTCGCTTCATCCATTTTCCCCAAGGAGTCGACAGGAGCGGTCCGCACCGTGATCTTGCCGAGAGACATCATGGCGACAGGGCATTGGACAAAAGAACAAATCAAACTGGCTTTCCACTTGTATTGCCAACTGGCGTACGGACGAATTCACGGACGCAATCCGGAAATTGTCGCATTGGCAAAAGTGATCGGCCGCACATCTGACGCCGTTGCGATGAAGATGCTCAATATCGCCAGCCTTGATCCAGCCATTACCAGCACCGGGCGTGTTGCCTTGGGAAATGCATCGGCATTGGATCGAGAGGTATGGGAAGAATTTCACTCGGATTGGGAAAGACTGGCAGTGGAATGCCAACTACTGCGACAGCAGCTAGACAAAAATTCGGTAGTGGACTTGGAACCCGAGGACGATGCGTTAATGCCCGAGGATTTCACAGGCGAAACTCGGCAAGTTCTAACTGCGCAGCGAATCAAGCAGCAGTTCTTCCGTCGTGCCGTGCTCAGCAGCTACCGGGGACGCTGCTGTATGTCGGGCCTGTCAGAGCCGCGCCTGTTGATTGCCAGTCACATTGTGCCGTGGAGTTGTGACAAGGCAAACCGCCTGAATCCGAGCAACGGACTATGTCTGTCTGCCATACACGACCGGGCCTTCGACAAGGGGTTAATTTCTCTAACTGACGATTGGCGAGTTGTTCTTTCGGACGAGTTGCGTGCGCTTGCCGAACCCTTTGTAACGGCGGTGTTCCTGCCACTTGAAGGCCGACAAATTGAAATGCCTGAACGGTTCAGGCCCGACCACGCCTTTTTGGTTCGCCATCGGGAGAAGATTTTCTTGGGTTCTGGCTCCACATAGGAGAAGCATGGTCGATTTCAGCGTATTTAATTACTGCTATCGCGATGCATCCAATTACAAGACATGGGGAAGTCTTTTGCTCCAAGGGCTTGCCTCAAGCTCCGATATTGAAGACCTATTGAGCCACCTCGATTCTGGCGAATTTTTTATCGCAGAGCAGTTGG
Organism: uncultured beta proteobacterium; assembly: GCA_963810395.1. Classification (GTDB taxonomy): domain Bacteria; phylum Pseudomonadota; class Gammaproteobacteria; order Burkholderiales; family Burkholderiaceae_C; genus Rhodoferax. The sequence goes on from CAWENC010000001.1 coordinate 1,831,745, forward strand.
GAATCCCGCCGCTTTACGCTGACCTGTGGGAGTTAAGTGGCGGCCCTTCGGTCGATGACCACATATGGCATACGTTTTCCGAATTGCGGCCCGCGACCGCAGAAGAGATCAAGGTCAAGGCATTTGACACTGTTGAAAATTTCATTTCAAAGATCAAGGCCATCAAAACTTGGAACCAGACACTTTCACCGCATTGGGATGTCTGAATGCTTGAGCCCACAGTTTTTCACGAAGATGTTTTCTATGAGTATTTTCGACCATTCAGGCACCCGTCATCGCACTTCGATATCTGGGGCGGTCACGGACTCGAAACCTTCGGCGAGGATTTGGAAATAGTCAAAAGTTATTCGGAAACTTTCGTCTGGACGGTTGTTGACGGGGGCGAAGGGCCAGACCAGTGGATCATCCCCGGCTTCCAATTCGTGAATCGCATTTGTTATCTTTTGACCGAGGAGGCTCGCGATTGGGCTCCCGTGGAATTCCGCGTGGAACACCGTCCATCTTCTTTGACTCTCTTGGGGCTTGCCCGCCGCACGACTACCCTTCGACGGCTGATGCTGGCTAACAAGATACGACCTGTACCGGAAACTGTCTAGCTCGCCATCACCGCTAACGCCGTCCTGTCAACCACCCGTCGCAACACGAAGCTGGAATGCACACCGGTCACGCCTTCAATGCGGGTGAGCTTGTCAAGCAGCAAAGATTGGTAGTGATCCATGTCGCGCACGGCGACTTTGAGCTGGTAATCGGCATCCTGCCCGGTAATCAGCAGGCATTCCAGAACCTCGGGCAGGACGCTCACAGTGGCCTCGAAGTTGGCAAAGCGCTCGGGCGTGTGCAGGTCCATCGAGATGTGGATCAGCGCCATCAGCGTCAGCCCCAGTTTTTTGGCGTCCAGCAGCGCGCGGTAGCCCATGATCAGGCCCGATTCCTCCAGCGCACGCACCCGGCGCAGGCAGGGTGACGGCGACAGGCCGATGCGGTCGGCCAGATCCTGGTTGTTGATGCGCCCGTCTTGCTGCAGCACTTCAAGAATGTGCTGGTCGTAGCGATCAAGTTTCATGGTTTGCCTCATTCTGAAACGATATAAGCAGAAACTTTCAAGCTTCTTAAATTTGTAAGCAGCATATATCAAAAGATTGGGCTTTGACAATAACTACGCAATCCTCTGCGGGCTACCCCGGTCTACACTTCTTTCACCTGTTACCCACAGGCAAATGCAACAAACCGGCGGCTGCCAGATGTTGCGCGGGCTGACCTCACAAGGGCCATCCCTGCAAAACCCGAACCCCTGGCGAAACATTCGCCGGGGGTCAAGTCTTGTTGCCAGGCAGGAACAACGCAGGGACCTCCGCGTTACACAACTGGCGTGGGCCAGCGGGATTCTCCTGGCAACATCGCCCAAAGCGGCACCGCCTCTATTCCATCGGCAAGCGCAAAACGGTGCAGGCCCGGGTAAACAACGTACAGCGCGTCCAGCTTGAGGTCATTCATGGCGATGCGCATGCTGGCAGTTACACGGGGAACGTCGGCGCGCTTGAACTCCACGCCTATCCGCTGGCTGCCTTTGAACATCAGCAAGTCGAGCTCGGCGCCCTGATGGGTGGCCCAAAAGTATGCTTGGTCGGGCTTGGCGATGCGCAGTACCTGCTCCAGCGCAAAGCCTTCCCAGCTGGCCCCACTTTGCGGATGGGTGAAGAGATCAGTCACAGTCTTGATGCCCATCAGCGCATGCAGCAGTCCGGTATCCCGAAAATAAATTTTGGGTGCCTTGACCTGGCGTTTGCCCAGATTTTCATGCCAGGGTTGTAGCTGGCGGATCATCAGCGTCTGCGTCAAGGTGTCCAGGTAACGGCGAATCGTGGGTTCAGAGACACCCATGGACTGAGCTGATGGCGCTGCTGACCAGATCTGCCCGTGATAGTGCGCCAGCATCGTCCAGAAGCGCAGCATGGCGGGCGCTGCGATATTGATGCCAAACTGGGGCATGTCCACGCGCACATGATCCGCGACGGCATGGGCGCGCCAGGCCAGGCTGTCGTCATCAGTGGCCGCCAGATAGGCGCGGGGAAAACCACCGCGCAGCCACAGACGTGCTGCTGCGTCGTCGCTGTACCCGCCCTCATGGGCGCTGACTTCCCCCAGGTCGAAGCCGCCGACTTCCACGGTCTCGACGCGGCCCAGCAAGGACTCACCCGCTTGTCGCAGCAAGGCGGGAGACGCGCTGCCAAGCAGCAGATATTGGCCCGGCGCATCGGAGCGGTCCATCAGTACACGCAGTAACGGGAATAAGTTCGGCTGAAGCTGGACTTCGTCAATCACAACCAGGCCTGTGAGTTGCTCCAGCGTCTGGGCGGGCTGCTCAAACCGTTGCGCGTGCGGCGGGTATTCCAGATCGAAATAGTTGGGTGACTGGCGACTCAGAAACTTCTGTGCCAGGGTGCTTTTCCCAGATTGCCGGGGTCCGCTGAGCACCACCCCGCGCGAGCGGCCAAGTGCTTTGCGAATAGTGAGTTCGAGAGTGCTACGGTCCAGCATGAACGAATGCTATCACAGAACCATGAAATTCGAACATACGATATTCGAATTTCATGGTAAGTGATGCCGCGACTCTATCGAATTTGGCGATCACCTGGCTTGATGCCCAGGATGGCGCGGGCTTCGCTGGGGGTGGCAACCGGGCGATCCAGCTCGCGGCTGATGCGGGCGATGCGCGCGACCAGCTGGGCGTTGCTGGTTGCGAGTTCGCCCTTGCGGTAATACACGTTGTCTTCAAAGCCGACGCGCACATGGCCGCCGAGCACGATCGCCATCACTCCCAGCGGCAATTGGGCGGCGCCGATGCCGGCGACGGTCCAGCTCGAGCCGGCTGGCAATTGCTCCATCAGGTACATCAGCGCCTCCGGCGTGCCGGCCATGCCGCCCGGAATGCCGAGCACGAAGTCAACATGCAGCGGGTTGCTGATCAGGTCTTTTTTTAGCCAGCGCTTGACGGTGGTGAGCATGCCGGTGTCGAAGATTTCGAACTCGGGTTTGACACCCTGCGCGCGCATCGCCTGAGCGAAGACTTCCATGTCGCTGGGGTGATTCATGAAGACGTCGCCGCCGAAGTTGACCGAGCCCATGGAGAGCGTCGCCATTTCGGGTTTCAGGGCCAGGGGAGCGATGCGCTCGGCCGCCGTCATTCCAACCGCGCCGCCGGTCGAGACCTGCACGATCACGTCGCAGCGTTTGCGCACGGCAGCGATGATCTTGCGGTAGCTTTCGATGTCCTGCGTGGAGCTTCCGTCGGCGTTGCGCGCGTGCACGTGAACCATGGATGCACCGGCCTGGACGCATTCTTCTGCGGCGACGGCAATTTCTTCGGGCGTGAACGGCAGCGCTGGTTGCTGCTCACGGGTGACTTCGGCGCCGGTCAGGGCGGCAGTGATGATGAGTTTTTCCATGATCGATAACAGCGTAATGGTATTTGTGTTCAGCGTTTGATGCGCTGGCAGTGGGCTGGCACGACGCAGGTTCCGGATGCCTTGCAGACCAGCACCGGCTCGGCCAGCACGTCGGCGGCCGACGCCTGCGCCGCAATGCCGGCGGGCGCAATGACTTTGCGCGCCTCGAACACCATCTTGCGCGAGGTCTTGCCCAGGGCGACGATGCGTCCCGTGGCCTCGATGTAGTCGCCGGCATAAACCGGGGCCAGGAATTCGACGTTGTCATAGGCCACAAACAGCCCTTCGTCGCCATCGCTGCGGATCAAAAGTTCGGTGGCCACGTCGCCAAACAGGTGCAGCATCCTGGCGCCATCGACCAGATGGCCGGCGTAGTGGGCGTCGTGCGCGCTCATGCGCACACGGATGAGACTGGTAAAGTTTTCCATTCAAACGGCCTTTCGGTTGATCCATTCATGGATCGCAAATGATGCAACATCCTCGGCGTAGGTCTTGGTGCCAAAGCCTGCGTCGTAACCCAATTCCTTGGCCAGTTCGTGGCTGATGCGCGGCCCGCCGACGATCAGGATCACCTTGTCGCGCAGGCCCTCGGCCTCCAGCAGATCCGACAGTTTGGTCAGATTGTCGAGGTGAATGTTCTTTTGCGTCACCACTTGCGAGACCAGAATCACGTCGGCCTTTTCTTCGATTGCCCGCGTCACCAGATCTTCGGAGTCGACCTGCGCACCCAGGTTGATGGCGCGGATTTCGTGGTAACTCTCCAGACCCTTGTGGCCGTTGAAGCCCTTCATGTTCATGATCGCATCGATGCCCACGGTGTGTGCGTCGGTCTCGATCGTGGCGCCGATGACGACCATGCGGCGTCCCATCTTTTCAGCGATCAGGTGGTTGATGCTGTCCTTGTCGAGCACTTCATAGTCCGGCTTGGCCACTTGCAGCGTGGACAGGTCGACCTGATGCCGGCATTGTCCGTACAGCACATAAAAGCTGAAACCCTGGCCCATGTCCTCGGCGTGCGTGACGGCAGGCTCGTCCAGACCCATCAGGGCGGCCAGGCGTTTGGCCCCTTCTTTGGACGTTTCATCCAGCGCAACCGGCAGGGTGAACGAGACCTGCACGCGGCCGTCACCCAGCGTATCGCCATAAGGTTTGACCCATGGGTTATTGGGGTCAGGGTTATTGGGGTCAGAGCCCAAATTTGCGGTGCCTTCGGCACCCCCTGCGGGTGCGACGCCTTGCGCCGCAGCAAAATTGGTGTCTGACCCCAATAACCCTCCACCGAGCATCAGCTCGGGAAACGGGTTGTAGTAGTCGTCGGCCCTTTGAATCACGCCGTCAAGCCCTTTGCCGCCCCTGGGCGTACGCGAGATTTCGGCAAACATGCCTTTGCCAATGGCGGCCGGCAGCCCGATGGCTTCGATCTCTGCCAGCATCTTGGCGGTTTGTTCCAGCACGGCCTGCGCGCGCTGCTCGATCTTGCCGCCGCGCTTGAATTCGATCTCGGAGTGCAGATCCTTCATGCTGCTGAAAACGTACCTGGCGTTCTGGATGGCAAGGAAGCGATCCTGGATAAACGGCGTGTGGATGGCTTCGGTCATCATTCCCAGCAGGTGAATGTTTTGCCGGGTGATGGTGCTCGCCATGTTGAACAGTGCATCCTGGATATGTCCCTTGAAGATATTGCCCGTCATGTGCTTTGTTGGCGGCATGTACTTGAGCGCCGCATCCGGAAATACCTGACGCACCAGTTGCGCGTGCGCCAGTTCCCAGAGAAAGCCGTTTTCCATTTCGGGGTCGATCTCGAAAGCATGGCCCAGGCCCATCTGATGGGGTTTGAGACCAGACAGGCAGGCAAACTGTTCGTTGATCAATTGCGAGGCCAGCACCGTGTGGGCGGCATCAAAAGCGTCGGCGGTGGTGAGGTAGTTGTCCTCGCCCGTGTTGATGATGATGCCGGCATAGGCATTGACCATGCGCGAGAAGAACTGGTCAATGAAGGTGCGCTTCATGTTGATGTCGCGAAAGATGATGCCGTACATCGAGTCATTGAGCATCATGTCGAGCCGTTCGATCGCGCCCATGGCGGCAATCTCGGGCATGCACAGGCCGGAGCAGTAGTTGGTCAGGCGGATGTAGCGGCCGACCTTTGCGCCCACTTCATCCAGTGCGGCGCGCATCAGGCGGAAGTTTTCCTGGGTGGCGTAGGTGCCGCCAAAACCTTCGGTGGTGGCGCCATATGGCACGTAGTCGAGCAGGCTCTGGCCGGTGGAGCGAATCACGGCGATGATGTCGGCGCCCTGCTCAGCGGCGGCGCGGGCCTGCACTACATCCTCGTGGATGTTGCCGGTGGCAACGATCAGATAAAGCCAGGGTGTCGTGCCTTCGCCCAGGGTTTTGATTTTGCTGTCGCGATGGGTGCGCTGCGCTGCAATCTGCTGGCAGGCCTGACGCGCACGGGCCGTCGCCGCGCTGCGAGCAGCGCTTGCGTCGCTGGGTCGCGTCAGTGTCAGCGTGCCCTGCGACACCGCTTGAGCCACCTGTTGCGCGGTCCAGCCGCGCGTTTGCATGGCCCCGACTACCGCGGTGGAAGCGCCGTGCTGCAGCAGGTTTTGTTGCTGCAGATGCTCAATCACCCGGTTCGGCAGCGGCACCCCGTTTTCGTCAACACCGTCGATGCCCAGCAGGCGCAAGGTGGCGCGCTCAATGGTGGTGGTGGTGAATTGACTCATTTCGTCGAACACCTGGCGCGCAATGCGTCGTGCCGAGTCGCGCGCCCGGTCGACTTGCGTCTGGTCTATCTGCAACTGACTCATGCCATTTCTCCAATTGGTTTTAACTTTTCTTCCAGCATGACGTCGCTGACGCCGTAACCGGCAAAGGCCGTGCGCGCCGCGTCGAGAAACTCCTCGGCTGCAAAGCTGCCACCCATGGGGGAAAACGGGTTGAGCGTGATGCCTGCCATGGCGATTCCGCGATAGGCATGGAGTGTGGCCCCGAGCTTGCGCAGCGTCGCCAGATCGGCGCTTGTCACAAACAGTTTGGTGCCGTCTGCCACCACCACATTCAGGCCTGCGTGCCGCTGCGCCATGCTGCACAAGGCCTGCCACAAGGCGCGTCCGACCGCGCCACTGAGTGCGATGGTGGCCACATCTGCGTCGGGATGTTGCAACAGCGTGGCACCGGCATTCAGGGTGGCAATTTCGGCATGCAGCAGCAGGTCGCCGCGCCGGTTCCACAAGCCGACACCACCTCGCGCGAAGACGCTGGCGCAGCGGACTCGGGTGCTCTCATCGGTTTCCTCAACGCCCAGGATGGCCAGCCGTTCACCGGTTTTGCGAATCACGTCGGCGATGCCGCCGCCGATGGCAGCGCCAGTGGCCAGAATCACCCCGTCGGCAATCGCGGGCGAGGCATGCTGGCTGCGCCCCAGCGCTCCGTCAAGCAAGACCAGGGCGGCGCCACACTGCTGCAGCCGGCGGATCACCTGGCGCTGGTCGCTGCCGCGCGAGGCGCCGGCGATCTCCATCTCGCCATGTTCGAGCACTTTGACCAGCGCTATCTCGCCCATCGGCGTATCAATGCCGGTCACATCAATCCGTTTGAAGCGCACTTTGGCGCGTTGCAAGGTGTCGCATGCCGTGGCCACCAGAGTTCCAGGCCAGACGATGACGGGCGGTTTCGGGACGAAGAAGACCTGATCGCGCTCCTCGCCATCGCGCCCGATGGAGGTCACACCCACGGCGACCTGCGCGGCGGCGGCCTGCGCCAGCAGATGGTTCAGCGCCACGGTCTTGCCGGTGTTCTTGGTCATGCCCATGACAGCGACCGTGCGCATGCCACTGTCATGGATGCGCTGCCAGAGCGTGCCGGGAGTCATGGTCATTTCCGCGCTTCCAGGGCGTGCGGCCTAAACGTATAGATCTTCAAACAACTGGCGCAGCGTGGCGCTTTCGCGCAGCAGCGCCAGGGAGAACTCGGCGTGACCTTTGGCGTAGCCATTGCCGACGATCATTTCCACGTCTTTGCCCACACCCTCGGCGCCGAGTGCCGCAGCGGTAAAACTGGTGGCCATCGAAAAAAAGTAAATCTTTCCGCGCTCGCGGGTTGCCAGAATGCTGCCCATTTCGGTGTTGGGAATGTTGACGCAGTTGATCACCACGTCGGCCATCTTGTCGTGCGTGACGGCGGCCACGGCGTCCATCAGGGCAAGGGCGTTGGTGGCGTCCACTTGCAGGGCGTGGTCAACCCAGCCCAGCGCCAACATGCGCTGACAGTCTTTCTCGAATGGCGACACACCAATGACGCAAGCACCGGCTCCGGCGCGCTTTCTGGCTTCATACACGCACAGTGTGCCGGACTTGCCGCCGCCACCAATCACGACCACGGTGTCGCCGGCCTGAACCAGGCGGGCAGTCTGGGCCGGTGCCCCGGCAACGTCCAGAATGGCCAGCGCCAAATTCTCGGGAATGTCCGCGGGCAGCACGGCATACAAGCCGGTTTCGAACAAAATGGCCCGGCCCGTGATCGCGATCTGATCCTTGTGCAAATGAATTCTCTTGATCCGGTCGATGCGCAGCGGCGTCAGCGAGAGCGACACCAGGGTGGCGATCTTGTCACCCACCTTAAGCGTGGTTTTGCCCGCCAGTGCCGGCCCGATCTCCAGCACCGTGCCGATCAGCATGCCACCGGAGCCGGTGACCGGATTGTGCTGTTTGCCGCGCCGAGCCACGATGTCAAGGACGATTTCCGCGACCCGCGCTTCGTCGCCGTTGGCTTCCTGTTTGATCTGCGTGAAGCTGGCGGCATCGATGTTGAGCGCCGACACGTCGATCAGGATTTCGTTATCGAAAATCTCCATCGTGTTGTCGATTTTCCAGGCGCCCTGTGGCAGCACGCCAAGCGGTTCCAGCACACGGTGGATGCCGTAGGGAGAGCCTTTTTTCATCTGAACCCCGATCCTAGTTGCTGCGCGTCGGCAGGTTGAAATCCTGGCCCAGACCCGGCATTTCGACGGTCATGCCCTTGTAGTTGCGGCACTTGATGGTGGTGCCGCTGCCGTCGGGCAGCGCTTCTTCCCGAACGTAGCTCGGGATGATCGGCAGCTTGCCCAGCCCGCCCATGCCGTCGACGATGAATGTCGGCACCGCCGGGCCGCTAATCCAGCCGCGCAGGCCCTCGTAGAGTTCGAGCATGCGACGGTGCGGCACGATGAAGTGGTGCGCGCCTGCCACCATGTCGGTCGAATAGACGTAGTAGGGGCGCACGCCCATCTCGATGCTCTGGAGGAACAATTCGCGCATGATGGCGACGTCGTCATTGACACCCTTGAGGCAAACCGTTTGCAAGCCCATCATGATGCCGGCCTTCTGGATCAATTTGACCCGCTGGCGCAGCAGCGGGGTGATTTCCTTGGGGTGATTGATATGGATGTTGACCATTTGAACGCGATGTTTTTCCAGTACCGCACACAGTTCCGGTGTCACCCGGGTCGGCATTTGTACCACCATGCGTGAGCCGATACGTAAAAAGCGCACATGCGGGGCGCGCCTGCGCAGTTCACCCAGAATGTAGTCGAGTCGCTCGTCGGTGAAGGTGAAGGGGTCGCCGCCCGACAGCAGTACGTCCTCGATATTCTTGTTGCCCGCGATGTAATCGATGGACGCCTCGATCTGGTCCTTGGCGACCGAGCCGTCGGGCTGCGAGACCATGCGCTTGCGGGTGCAAAAGCGGCACAGCGTGGCGCAGGTGTTGCTCACCAGAAACAGTACGCGGCGCGGATAGCGGTGCACGACGCTGGTGCCGGCAATGGTGTCGCCTTCTTCGCCCAGCTCGTCGAGCGAGGTGGCGAAATCAGGTTTGCTTTCCTCGTGATGCGACGGCAAATACTGGAGCCGGATCGGACAATTGGGGTCGTCGCGGTCCATCAGTTTCGCCATGTAGGGTGTGATCGCAATCGCAAACTTGTCATAGACCGTTTCGTTGACATTCTCAATATGGTTCAGGACCCGGTCGAGTTCTGAATGGTGCGTGTAACGGCGGGCGAACTGCTTTTGCCAGGATTCAGACTCTGGATCATAGGCGTCGAGCTCTTTGCGGGTGAGCAGTTTCTTTTGCAGATTGAAGTCGACTTTTTGCAGCATATGTTCTCCGGAATCTTTGGGTGGGGCGCAGGCAATCCGTACTGGTTCCCAAGCCGATGGGTGAACCAAGTTTAGGGAGCGCCGCTGCCGGAAGAAACTGGCAAATTGTCTGAAGCATGTGCTTCAATTCAGTCATAATGCCTGACATTAGTACAAGTTGGATGATCAACCCATGTCTGCCACTCTGGACCCGCTCGATCGCCAGCTGATTGAGCTGCTTAAAGTGAACGCCCGCCTGCCCATGGTCAAGCTGGCAAGAGCGCTTGGCTGCGCGCGCAGCACCGCACAACTGCGGCTCAAAGCGCTGGAGGACGCCGGCGTGATTACCGGCTACACCGTGGGCGTGGCAGTCACCCGGTCTGCGTCGAGTATTCGTGCCATGGTGCTGATCTCGATTGAATCGAAAAACGAACCCGAGGTGGTGCGTGCCCTGGCCAGGCGGCACGAGATCACCAAGCTTTATTCGGTCAGCGGTCGCTATGACATGTGCGCCATGGTGTCAACCGAGTCGACCCATGAGCTCGACGCCGTGATCGACAAAATCCGCGTCATCAAGGGCGTGATCGACACCTTCTCGACCATTCTGCTGTCGACCAAGCTGGATCGGCCGGAGTGAGGCTCAGCGCAGCGGCAAATGCGTTGAGTTCTTGACCTCTTCCATGACGGCGTAAGTGCGGGTCTCGCGCACTCCGGGCAGTTGCCATAGCACGGTGCCGGCAAACTCGCGGTAGGCGTTCATGTCGGCCATGCGGGTTTTGAGCAGATAGTCAAAACCGCCAGCCACCATGTGGCACTCCATGATTTCAGCGCGCACCTGCACCGCTGCCTGAAAGGCTTCAAACACATTGGGCGTGGTGCGGTCGAGCAGTACCTCGACGAACACCATCAGGCCGGCGCTCAGCTTCTGCGGGTTCAGGCGTGCCTCGTAGCCCAGGATGAAGCCATCCTTGGTGAGTCGCTGCACCCGCGCCAGCACGGCGGTGGGCGACAGCGCCACAGACTCAGCCAGCTTGAGGTTGGAGGTACGACCATCCTCTTGCAGGCAGCGCAGGATTTTGAGGTCGATGCGGTCGAGCTCAGGCGCGGATTCGCTCATGACAGGCGGTAGGTTTCAAGATGAATGCTGGTTTCGGTGCTGCTGATGCCGCGAATCAGGCGGATGCGCTCCAGCACGCGCGACAGCTCGGCCAGGTTGGCGGCACGCAGTTCGGCCAACAGGTCCCAGCGCCCATTGGTGTCGTGCAAGGTAGCCACACCGGGCTCGCCCAGCAGGCTGGCGATGACGCTGCGGGTCTCGTTGCCTTCCACGGCGACGCTCATCCAGGCACTGATTTCGGACGGTTGCGCGTCGGGGCGCAGCTTGACGGTGTAGCCAACGATGATGCCGGCGTCTTCCAGCTTGGTGACCCGGTTGCTGACCGTGCCACGTGAGACGCCAAGCTTGTTCGCCAGCGTTGCGACGCTGGTCCGCGCGTCTTTGCGCAAGAGCGACAACAACTGCTGATCTGTGGCATCCATATTGGCATTGTGACATATGCCATTGACCAAATGATAGATATTTGCCAAAAAGTTAGCAGAATTGCCGATTTACATTGCCAAGTGATCTTGGGACACTAGTTCAAATTTACCGGAGTCCCATCATGAAACGTCCCTCACCTGTCCAAACCCAGTTTCTCAGTGCCGAGGATGTAGCCACTATCGTTACCAGGCTTGGCGCCGCGACGACCTTGACCCGCATGGCGGAATACATCCATGAAGACTATCTGCGCTGGCAGGAGTTCGACAAATGCGCGCGCGTGGCCAGCCATTCAAAAGATGGCGTGATCGAGCTCATGCCAATTGCCGACGCCGGGACTTACGCCTTCAAATACGTCAATGGCCACCCCAGCAATCATTTGGTCAGCCTGCCCACTGTGATGGCGTTTGGTGTTCTGGCAGACGTGGACACCGGTATTCCGGTCATGCTCAGTGAGCTGACGCTGACCACCGCTCTGCGCACGGCCGCCATGTCGGCGGTGGCGGCGCGTGTGTTGGCCCGCGTCAACAGCAAATGCATGGCGCTGATTGGCAATGGCGCGCAAAGCGAGTTTCAGGCGCTGGCCTTTCACCATTTGCTTGGGATCGAAGAGATCCGTTTGTTTGATATCGACCGGGCTGCAAGCGAAAAGCTGGTCCGCAATCTCGGGCACATCGCTCTGCGTCTGGTGCGCTGCGACAGCGTGGCCGAGGCGGTGCGGGGAGCAGATATAGTAACGACCGTGACCGCCGATAAAACCAACGCCACCATCCTCACGCCCGATCTGATCGAGCCCGGTATGCATATCAACGGAGTCGGCGGCGATTGTCCCGGCAAGACCGAGCTGCACCCGGATGTGCTGCGTGGTGCCGCGGTATTTGTCCAGTACGAGCCGCAAACCCGCATCGAGGGTGATTTGCAGCAGCTTCCGGCCGACTTCGCCGTTACCGAGTTGTGGCAGGTGCTGCGTGCACAGGCGCCTGGCCGCACGCATGACAGTCAGGTGACGGTGTTCGATTCGGTCGGCTTCGCGCTGGAGGATTATTCGGCATTGCGATTCATGCGGATTGCGGCGCGCGAAATGGGCGTGGGTCAATCGGTGTCGCTGATCCCGGCGCTGGCCGATCCGAAAGACTTGTTCAGCCTGATACGACCCGAGTCCGGTCTGATTCCCCTGACGGGTTCGCGCGCCACGCCGGGGCGCAAGTCTGCCGCGGTCAATCGCAAAGAGCTGGCACTGGCAGCATGAGTCCCTTGCCCGCCGCCAGTCTTGCCGCAGGCGGGGTCAGCCTGATTGGGGTCCCGACCGACATTGGCGCGGGCATGCTGGGGGCCCGGATGGGGCCGGAAGCGTTGCGCGTGGCGGGCATTGCAGGGGCGATCGCCCAGTTTGGCCTGAACGTCAAAGACTGCGGCAACCTTGTCGGCCCGGCGAATCCTTGGCAAGCGGCGGTGAACGGGTTTCGTCATTTGCCGGAAGTGGTGAAGTGGAACCAGTTGCTGCATGAGGCCATGTATGCCGAACTCGCCGCCAGGCGCCTGCCCATCATGCTGGGTGGCGACCATTGCCTGGCGATAGGATCCATCAGCGCGGTGGCGCGGCATTGCCGGGAAAAGGGAAAAAAGCTGCGCGTCTTGTGGTTTGATGCCCATGCCGACTTCAACACCGCCACGCTCACGCCGAGTGGCAATATCCACGGCATGCCGGTGGCCTGCCTGTGCGGCCACGGTCCGCAAGAGCTGATTCAAATCGGCGGCCATGTGCCCGTGCTGAACCCGAAACAGATACGTCAGATCGGCATTCGCAGCGTCGACGCCGGCGAGAAGCGCCTGGTGCATGACATCGGCATTGAAGTCTTTGATATGCGCTACATCGACGAGATGGGCATGCGCCAGGCGATGGAACTGGCGGTGGCGCTGGTTGACGCCAACACCCATCTGCATGTGAGTCTGGATGTCGATTTTCTGGACCCGGCAATCGCTCCGGGTGTCGGCACCACGGTGCGCGGCGGTCCGACTTATCGCGAGGCGCAGTTGTGCATGGAGATGATTGCCGACACCGGTCGCCTGGCGTCTCTGGACGTGGTGGAACTCAATCCGGCACTTGACGTGCGCAACCAGACCGCCGAACTGGCGGTGGATTTGATCGAGAGCCTGTTTGGCAAGAGCACGCTGATGCGCGAGTCCAGCGGCTCGGCATGATCACGCGCAAGACACAAGCCATGTCCCGCGTCAGCGCCAATCTCCTGTTGCTCTTGGTCGCACTGATTTGGGGGTCTGCCTTTGTGCCGCAAATCCACGGCATGGCCAGTGTCGGGCCAATGACATTTACCGGGGTACGCTTTGTGATTGGCGCCCTGGTGGTGGCGCCGCTGATGTGGTTTGAGTGGCGCAGCCTGGGACGCGACGCCCGCCCGCTGCGGCCGGCGGATGGATTCAAGATCCTCGGCCTCGGTGGTCTTCTGTTGCTGGGTTCTGCGATGCAGCAGATCGGCCTGATGAGTACCACGGCAACGAACGCCGGGTTCCTGACCGCGCTCTACGTGCCGCTGGTGCCAATGCTGGGCTGGGGGCTGTGGCGTCACTCGCCGCACTGGTCGGTCTGGCTGGGCGCACTGGCTTGCATCTTGGGTGCCTATCTGCTGTCGGGCGCGCAAATTCTCTCGATCGGCAGCGGCGATCTTTGGGTGATGGCGTCTGCCATCCCCTGGGCCTTTCATGTGCTGCTGGTTGGTCGCGTGGCTGATCGCATGGCTGCGCCCTTTTCGGTGGCCGCCGGACAGTTTGCCGTGTGTGGTTTGGCGGCCCTATCCTGGACTCTGGCCTATGAACCGGTCAGCTGGTCCGGTCTGCAAGCCGCCGCTTGGCCGCTGGCCTACACCGGCATTTTTTCCGTCGGTGTGGCGTTTACCGTGCAGGTGGTGGCCCAGCGTTACGCGCATGCCGCCGATGCCGCGATTGTCCTGTCTTCCGAAACCCTGTTCGCTGCCATGTTTGGCTTCCTGTTGATGGGTGACCGGCTCAATGCGGCGGGCTTGACCGGCTGCGGGCTGATTTTCAGCAGCATGCTGGCCGTTCAATTGCTGCCAATGCTGAATGCCAGAGCCGATACAACGGTCAACAGTTCCGGCTGCGAGGGCCAGCTCACCGGGGCCATCGCGAAAGCCAAGGAAGCCTGAAGGAGAGCAAGGGAAAACCATGATGGAAATGCCGCATGGGCGTCTTGTATATACAAGCAGGGGAAGTTAGACTTTAGCCGGTGTTTTTTCCGGACGCGGACCTGAAAAGTGGAGGTCGATGCGTCGATAAATATCGACAGGGTAGGCGGGGGCTCGCGGTAGTCAACCGGGCCACAAATGCAAGGGAGTTGGTTGTGAATTTTTGCAACCAACGTTTTTTTTATTCACAGGAGATGTAATGCGATTACTTACGAAGCTCTTCGGAGCGGCATTCTGCGTAGGAATGCTTTTGACCGGCAATGTTCAGGCACGCGACTGGAAAGTCATCAAGGATGCGGGCACGATTGTGGTTGCCACCGAGGGGCAATACTACCCGTTCAACTATTTCGATGGCCCCAAACTGACCGGCTTCGAAGTTGAACTGGCCGAGGCCATTGTGAAGCAAATGGGTCTCAAGCTGGACTGGCGCGTGGTCTCCTTCGATGCCCAGCTCGCTTCGATTCGTCAGGACCGATTCGACTTTGCCATCGCCTCGCACGGCTACACCGAAGAGCGCGCCAAGGCCGTTGATTTCGCCAACCCGCACTACTGCTCGGGTGGCCAGATCGTTTCGCTGCCGGGTGGCCCGTTGACGGTCGCCGGTCTCAAGGGCAAGTCGGTTGGTGTGCAGATCGCCACCACCTACTTTGATGCCGCCAAGAAGATCGACGGCATTGGCGAAATCAAGACCTACAAGGATGAAGCCGCCAACTTTGCCGCGCTCAAGGCCAAAAAGTATGACGCCTGGATTTCCGACAAGTACCTGGTAAAGGCTACGCTGGACAAGAATCCCGGCACCGGTGCCATTCCCGGCGACATGGTGTTCGTCGAGCGGATCTCGATGATCACGCGCAAGAACAACAAGGAGTTGATGGACCAGATGAACAAGGCTTTGGCTGAGGTCATGAAGAACGGCACTTACCAGGCCCTGTCCACCAAATACTTCCAGGCCGATATCTCCTGCCACTAAGAGTTTGAAGCCATGAACTGGAGCAAGCAACACCCCGGCTACGCCATGTTCGCGTCCATGATCGGACTGCTGCTGGTTCTGTGGGGTCTGGCCTTGCCGCTGTCGATGGCGCCAGCGCCGATCGGGCCTGCGGCGCATGAGTTCACCGAAGGTGCACGGATGACCGTGCTGCTGACGCTGGTTTCCGGGCTCTCGGGCATGGTGATCGGCGTTGTGGCCGGACTCGGCAAGCTGTCTTCGTTTCTGCCGTTTCGCTGGTTGTGCGACTTTTACGTCTGGCTGATTCGTGGCACGCCGCTGCTGCTGCAGATCCTGTTCGTGTGGCTCGCCTCACCGCAGTTGCTGCCGGATTCGATGCAGCCTTCGGACTTTGCCTGCGCAGCGATTGCCTTGGCGATCAACATTGGTGCCTACAACACGGAGTGCGTTCGCGCCGGAATTCTGGCGGTGCCTCATGGACAGGTTGAAGCAGCCAAGGCTTTGGGGCTGTCGCCGTTCCAGACCTTTATGGACATCGTATTTCCACAAAGCATGCGGGTGGCGCTGCCGGCCCTGGCGAACAA
The DNA here is from genome assembly GCA_963810395.1 of uncultured beta proteobacterium. Classification (GTDB taxonomy): domain Bacteria; phylum Pseudomonadota; class Gammaproteobacteria; order Burkholderiales; family Burkholderiaceae_C; genus Rhodoferax. Next base: position 1,847,598 of record CAWENC010000001.1, read on the forward strand.
TCTGGCCTCTCTGGTCAAGGACTCGTCGCTGGCGTACGCCATCAGTGTCGTGGAACTGACCATGATTGGTTATCGGGTGCAGGCCTCCAGTTACCAGCCGATACCGGTGTTTTTGACCACGGCGAGCATCTATCTGATTCTGACGACAGCCTTTACTTCGCTGACGTCGGCGTTGGAGACCAGGCTTGACGTTGGCAGAAAGCGCTAGGAGAGCACGATGAGCACACAAGGCACACTGAAAGCCATCATCGAAGCGCGCGATGTCGACAAGCACTTCGGCGCATTCCGTGCGTTGAAGGGCGCGTCCGCGACCTTTTACGAAGGTCAGGTGACCGCCATCATCGGGCCATCCGGCTCGGGCAAGTCCACTTTCCTGCGGACCCTGAACCGGCTCGAAGCGCACGATGGCGGCAGCATCCGGATCGACGGCATCGAGCTCAACGACGACATGAAGAACCTCGATGCCATCCGGCGCGAGGTCGGCATGGTGTTCCAGAACTTCAATCTGTTCTCGCACCTGACCATTCTGAAGAATGTCGCTTTGGCGCCGATGCGCGTACGCAAGATGTCAAAGGCCGAGGCGGAAGCCAAGGCCCTGGCGTTGCTGGAACGCGTCGGCCTGAAGGATCAGTCGCACAAGTATCCGGTGCAGCTCTCTGGCGGGCAGCAGCAACGGGTTGCCATTGCCCGGGCCCTGGCAATGGATCCCAAGGTGCTGCTGTTCGATGAGCCCACGTCTGCGCTGGACCCGGAAATGGTCAACGAGGTGCTGGCGGTCATGCGGGAACTGGCCCATACCGGAATCACCATGCTGGTGGTTACGCATGAAATGGGCTTTGCCCGTGAAGTGGCGGATCGGCTGATCTTTTTTGATCTCGGAGTGATCCTGGAGGACACCACGCCGAACGAGTTTTTCTCCAATCCGGCGCACCCCCGCGCCAAGGCATTTTTATCGCAGGTGCGACCCGGTTAGTGACTCAAAAGCCGCGAGCACAAAGTTTTTTGACATCCAGTTAGTTACACACACATAGGAATCACCATGAAAGTTAAAAAAATAATTCTGGCCCTGTTGGCCGCCGGATTGAGCGCAGGTTTCGTGACCGGCGCACACGCCTCCGATGCAGACCGCATCAAGGCGCTGGAGGACCAATTGCTGGTCCTGCAAAAAGCCATTGCCGAGTTGAAAAATTCCACCTCCACAAAGAAGGAAGTTTCCGAACTCACCGAGCAGGTCACCTTGCAGGGCAAGGAAGCGGTGGTCCTGGGTGACATGCCCAACTCTTTCCGCATGCCTGGCAGTGAAACTTCGGTGCGTGTCTACGGCTATGCCGAAGCCAACCTGATCAAGGATTTCAAGGGTACAGCACCGGGCGATACGTTTACCAATGTGGCGGAACAACCGCTGAACAGTTCCAACCCGTCCCAAGGCAAAACGGCAATGACTGCGCAAACCTCGCGTTTTGGAATTGAGACCTCCACCCCCACCGCCCTGGGACCTTTCCACACCCAGATCGAAGCGGATTTCTACGCCTACTGCGGCAGTGAATGCAATCGCAACCGCCTGCGCGTGCGCCAGGCCTACGGCGAATACGCCGGCTGGTTGATCGGCCAGACCTGGTCCACGTTCATGGATCTGGACGACGGCCCCGAAACGGCCGACTTCAACGGCCCGATCGGCATGCCGTTCTCGCGCCCGGTTCAGATTCGCTACACCTATAACACCCCGACAGGCGCCAGTTTCAAGGCCGCGCTGGAGCAAGCGTCAGACGGTGCTGAGCGTCCCAACCTGGTGCTGACGGCGAGTAAAAGCTACGACTGGGGTGCGGCCTTCAATGTGCGCTTCATCTCCCACGAGCAGCGCAGCGCGGGTCTGAGCAAGACGGGTACCGGCGTTGGTATCGGCGGCTCCTACAAACTCACCGGCGACATGACGGTCATGGGCCAATACGCCGCCGTGGATGGTGACGCCGACAACGCCATCATGTACGGTGCCAATTATCCGGACACCAGCACCGGTGCCATGTTGCTGGACAAGTCCCGCGGCTATGTTCTGGGTCTGACCAATGTCTTTGGTCCGAAATTGCGGGCCACGCTGGCTTTTGGATCGGTGGAGTCGCAGTATGGCGCCAACGACCCCTACGCCCTTGCGACAGGAGGCAACAAGAGCCTGAAACAATGGCACCTGAATTTCTTCTACACCCCGATCAAGAACGTCGATCTGGGCGCTGAACTGATTCAGGGCACGCGTACCACTTTTGCTGGCGAGACCGGCGATTTGAGCCGCTTCAATCTGATAGCCCGTTACAGCTTCAACTAGCGGTCACCGGCCGGGTCAGTCGTTTGAATGACGGCTGGCCTCACGAGCCCCGGCAGGCGACAGCCCCGGGGCTTTTTTTGCGCCCGTTTGCGACTCGAATAAGTATCTACAGAATGAAGACTATTTGGTGAGTAATTCAACAAATATTGCCTGATCATAGGCAACTAGTTTTAATTAGCAGGAGATCACTGTGCGTTTGCCAAACCCTTACCGTCCCGAAGCCGAAATCGTGTCCGGCCACCTTGGCGCTCTGGCGCAGGCCCTGGATTGGGCCGCAGCGGCGCATGCCGCTGCACCCTGGGTGCAGGCGGTGCGGCAGAACCCGCCGCCGTTCTGGGCGATGGAGAGCCTGCTGATGGAATATCCGATCTCCAGCGCCGAAGGGCTGGCCTTGATGCGTCTGGCCGAGGCGCTGTTGCGCGTGCCGGATGCCGAGACCGCAATTGCCCTGACTGCCGACCAGCTCGGCCGGGCCGATTTTGACAGTGCCGGCGACAAGGTCATGGCACGTTTGTCGAGCACGGCGATTGCCATGAGCAAGAAGTTTCTGCCCGACAGCGAAGCACCCACCGGCATGCTTGCCAAGCTCGGTGCGCGCTCGGTGGTGGCAGCCACGCTGCGCGCCGTGCAGTTGCTGGGACGCCAGTTTGTGCTGGGTCAGACCATTGCCGAGGGATTGGCCGAGGCAGCCACCGCCAAGCGCAAGAGCAGGAACCTGCGCTACAGCTATGACATGCTGGGCGAGGGCGCGCGCACCGATGCGGATGCCCTCAAGCATCTGGCGAGCTACCGGAATGCTATCGAATCAATAGCTGTTGGCGCAAGTGCAACGGGGGCTTGTGAGCAAAACGACGGTATTTCCATCAAGCTCAGCGCCTTGCATCCGCGCTACGAGGACGGGCAAATAGGCCGTGTCATTGCGGAGCTGGTGCCCCGTGTCTGGGGCTTGTGCCAGCAAGCGGCCCAGGCGAATATCAACCTGACCATTGACGCCGAAGAGGTGGACCGACTGGAACTGTCGCTGGAGGTGTTTGAGGCGCTGCTCAAACTGGTCGCGCTTGAGCACCCGCGGTGGAGCGGCTTTGGACTGGCGATGCAGAGCTACCAGACGCGCTCACTGGAACTGATTGAGCACGTGACGGCACTGGCGCGCCAGTACAAGATTCGTTTGATGTGCCGCCTGGTCAAGGGCGCCTACTGGGACGCCGAGATCAAACGTGCCCAGGAGCTGGGCTTGCCGCACTATCCGGTGTTCACCCACAAGCACCACACCGATGTCTCGTATCTGGCGTGCGCCAAGGCCTTGCTGGGCGCGCCCGACGCGATCTACCCGCAGTTTGCCACCCACAACGCAGCCACGATTGCGGCCATTCTGCAGATGGGTGCCCGCAGCGGCGCATCGTTTGAGTTCCAGCGCCTGCACGGCATGGCCGAGGGTGTCTATCGCGAGGTGCTGAAAAACCCGCTGATCGCCTGTCGCGTCTACGCGCCGGTTGGCGCGCACAAAGACCTGCTGGCCTATCTGGTGCGCCGCCTGCTGGAGAACGGCGCCAACTCATCTTTCGTGCACCAGATGGCCGACGAGTCGGTCGGTCTGGACGAACTGCTGATCTCGCCGCTACGCCTGGAGCCGCAGTCTTCGCTACCTTTGCCGCCGGCCATTTTCGGTTCTGCGCGCCACAACAGCAGCGGGCTGGACTTGACGCTGGCGGCGATGCGCGAGCCCTTGCTGGCCGCCTGCCAAAGCGTGCCAGTGCCGGTCGTGCCATTGATGCCCATGTTTGATCCAAGATCAGCCTCCAGCCCAATAGCATTAAGCGCCAGCAGCTACAAAACATGGAGCAAGACCGAGGTCTCCGAACGTGCTGCGATGCTGCGCTGCGCGGCGGATGAACTGCAAAACCAGCTGCCAAAATTCTGCGCGTTGCTGGTCAAGGAAGCCTTCAAGACCTGGGTCGACGCGGTCAGTGAAGTGCGCGAGGCGGTGGACTTCCTGCGCTACTACGCGGGCGAAGCCGAACGCATCATGGCGCCGCAGGTGCTGCCGGGGCACGAGGGTGAACTGATTCTGGGCGTGACCGGCGAGAGCAACGAGCTGCGTCTGACCGGGCGTGGCCCCTGGGTCTGCATCAGCCCGTGGAACTTCCCGCTCGCCATCTTTGTCGGCCAAGTCGCCGCCGCGCTGGCCACCGGCAATACCGTGCTGGCCAAGCCAGCCGAGCAAACCCCCGGCGTTGCCTGGGAGGCAGTCAAGTTGCTGCACGCGGCCGGTGTGCCTGAAGCCGCGCTGCAACTGCTGCACGGCCCCGGTGAAACAGTCGGTGCGGCGCTGGTCGCGGCCCCCGGCGTGGCCGGTGTGGTGTTCACCGGCTCGACTCAGGTGGCCAAAATCATCCATCGGGCACTGGCCGCCAAAGACGGCCCCATCGTGCCGCTGATCGCCGAGACGGGTGGCATCAACGTCATGCTGGTGGACAGCACGGCGCTGCCGGAACAGGTGAGCGATGCGGTGATGCAGTCGGCCTTTCGCAGTGCCGGCCAGCGCTGCTCGGCCTTGCGCCTGCTGTGTGTCCACGAAAGAATCGCGGACCAGGTGATCGAGATGATTCAGGGCGCCGCCCGGGAGCTGGTCAGCGGCGATCCGGCTGACTTTGCCACCGATGTCGGCCCGCTGATTGACGCCGACGCCTATGCTGGCATCCAGCAGCACATTGCGCGTCTTAGAATTGAGTCAAAAGAGCTTCTGGCCCCCGTTGAACCTGCGCATGAAGCTACTAAAACAATAGCAAACCTGATTCCTCCGCAGGCCTTTGAAGTGAGCGCCATCGCCGACCTGAAGCAGGAAATCTTTGGCCCGGTGTTGCACATCGTGCGCTGGAGCGGTGACCCGCAGGCGGTCATCGAACAGATCAACGCGCTGGGCTACGGGCTGACTCTCGGCATCCAGACCCGCATCGACTCCCGCGCCCAGGCACTGGCCAGAGCCGCCCACATTGGCAACGTCTACATCAACCGCAACCAGATCGGTGCAGTGGTGGGCGTGCAACCGTTCGGCGGCGAGGGCTTGAGTGGCACTGGCCCCAAAGCCGGCGGTCCGCATTATCTGTATCGCTTCTGCGCCGAGCAGACCATCACCGTCAACACCACGGCGGCGGGGGGCAACGCGGTGCTGCTGGCGGGGTGAGGCGCAATCAATCAACGGTGTGAACCGCCGCACCGTCGTTGACGGTCAAGCGCGGTCAGCGCTGGCCGCCCTGCGACCGTCCGTTGGCGCTGTCGTCCAGGTCAGTGAGCTGGCCCTGGATTGTCGTTGCGTACTTCGTTTCGTGCTCACGACGCACGACATCCTGAAGCTGGATCTTCATGTCCTTGAACGCATCGAGCATCGCAATGTAGACATCTTCGTGCTGGACCCGTTTCACCACCAGTTCGTGGCCCGGAATCTTCAGGTCGATGCGCACGCTGTAGGGGCGAACCTGACGCTCGTGCTCTTTCTCCAGGCGAATACTGACCCAGCAGGCAATGATCTCCGGATCCACCGATTCAAGCTCATGTGCGCACGCCTTGACGGCTCCCGTCAGCGCTTCGGAAGGCCCCATGCCGTGAAACTTTACATAGACTGGAAGCTTCATAGTTACTCCTTCACTGCCATCAACACCTTCGCCGCCATGGTTCACGCGGCGGGCAGCGCGCTCCAGCATGGGGTTTAGAGTACAGCGCAATGATGAATCAAGGACCGATGTTTTTGCTTGCGAAATGTCAATAGAGGGCAGATAAGGTCCGGACCATGGTTTCCGCGGCGCTGAGATGAGACCGAGGGCACCGATGCCCAATCACTCCAGCCGGCAACTCCTGTCCAGCCAGGAGCGCAAGACGCGAGTATGCGCTCCAACTGTGGCTTGAATGGCAGGTTGTTGCGATAACCACAAATTGCTAAATTTTCGTTACAGAAGGGAAGAAACCGGGTATATTCCGAAAAAATGTAAACCTTTACATTTACCAACGAGGGACTGCCTGATGACTTGAAGGGCAGTCCCGAATGGCCCAAAAAAAAAGGACGAGGATTGACAATGGCGGTCACTATCAAGGATGTTGCGCGTGAGGCGAAGGTCTCGGTGGCGACCGTGTCGCGTGCGCTTAACGGCCTGTCCAGTGTGACCGACAAGACGCGGGAACGGGTCATGAAGATCGCCGAGAGCATGCATTTTGTGCCCTCCAGTGCCGCGCGTAGCCTGATTTCACGGCGGACCCAGACCATAGGTGCCTTGCTGCCGGATCTGTATGGTGAGTTCTTCTCCGAGCTGATTCGCGGCATCGACCAGGCCGCACGCGGACATGGGCTGCACCTGCTGCTCTCGAGCATCCGGGGCGACGCGACCGAGGCGGCTGCAGTCATGAAGTCGCTGCATGGGCGGGTAGACGGTCTGCTGGTGATGTCGCCGCACGCCGACGCCGAGTTTCTTGCCAGGAATCTGCCACGCGGCGTGCCGGCCGTCCTCATGAACAGCCGGGCGTCAGGCGCCGGTTTGCCCTCTTTCAGCGTCGACAACTACGAGGGTGCGTTGGCCATGATGCGTCACCTCGTCGCGTGTGGCCACAAGCGCATTGCCTTGATCGCCGGGCCGCAGCACAACTACGATGCTCAGGAGCGGATGCGCGGCTATCGCGACGCCATGGCCCAGTTGCTTCCCGGCACCAATGAGCTTATTTTGCAGGGCGACTTTTCGGAAGAGTCGGGCTGGCGCACGGGCAACCAGATTCTGGCCTTGGCCGAACGCCCGACGGCCGTGTTCGCCGCTAACGACATGATGGCCATTGGCTGTCTGTTTGCCCTGAATGAAGCCGGTGTCCAGGTGCCGCACGAGATCGCCCTGGTCGGTTATGACGATATTCCCATGGCGCGTTTTGTTTCCCCGCCGTTGACAACGGTGCGAGTGCGCATCGCGGAGCTGGGGTCCATGGCCCTGGAGCGCCTGGCCATGGGAATCGAGCATCCGGAGCGGGTGTCGGCTTCGCCGCAGACGCTGCGCTCCGAGTTGGTGGTGCGAAGTTCCTGCGGACGTCCGCAGGAAGGATTGGCATTGGTGCGTTCGACAAGGGCAAATTTATCGTGATTTCAACAGGAGAAAAAAAGTGAGACAACATCAAACGATGCACAGGTTCAGCAAAACCATCATCGCCGGTCTGATCACCGGTGGTGCCTTGCTGGCTCAACCGGCGCTGGCTCAATTGAGCAGCGCCACCATCCGTGGGCAGATCACCCAAAGCGGCGCCCCCGCCAAAACGCCGGTGCAAATCATTGCCACCAACAAGGCGACCGGTGCCACCTACAAAGCCACCACCCAGGGCGACGGCAGCTACGTGCTGATCGGTCTGGCGCCCGGTAGCTACGACCTCAGTGTGCTTGGCTCCAAGGAAACGGCCCAGGAGGTGACGGTGCAAGTGGGTGAAACTGCTTCCGTTGATCTGGCCCTGTCGGGTGCGGCCGGCGCGGCCACATTGGATCGGGTGCAGGTCGTGGGCTCGCTGCAGCGCAAGGATGTGAAAAGCTCCGAAGTCGGCACCAGCGTGTCACGCCAGCAGATCGAGAACCTGCCGCAAGTCACGCGCAACTTCCTGGCGTTTGCCGATCTGGCACCGGGCGTGCGTTTCAGCGTAGACACCGCGACCGGCTACGTCAAGCTGCAGGGCGGAGCACAGAATCAGGACAACGTCAACGTCTTCATCGACGGCGTCAGTCAGAAAAACGATATCCTGCGCGGCGGCGTCGCCGGTCTGGATTCTTCACGCGGGAATCCGTTCCCGCAGTCGGCGATTGCCGAATACAAGGTCATTTCGCAAAACTACAAGGCGGAGTTCGATCAGGTCTCCAGCGCAGCCATCACTGCGATCACCAAGTCCGGTGGCAATGAGTTGCATGGCGACGTGTTCTGGGATCACACCGGCAACAGTCTCACAGCGTACTCGCCGTTTGAGGCGAAAAACAAGGCCAACGGTTCGGACCGCGCCACCTTTAGCCAGGACCAGTACGGCTTCAGCCTGGGCGGGCCGATCAAGCAGGACGTAGCGCATTACTTCCTGTCCTACGAGGGCAAGGACAATGGCTCGCCTCGCAATATCGGCCTGGCCTCGGTGGCGGCGTTGCTGCCCAATGCCGGACTGGTGCCTTCATTCTTCGGCATGCAAGGTTCGCACAACCAGACCTTCAAGGAGAACTTGTTGTTCGGCAAGGTGGATCTGCAGTTGTCTCCCGATTCACGGCTGGAATTCAGCACCCGGATTCGGCGCGAGAGCGATCTGGTGGCGGAAGACACGGGTCTCAGCGCGCCTGGCAACGACAAGAATCGCACCAACGATGAAACGCGCTTTGACGTGAAGCACGAATGGACCGGGAACAATCTGTTCAACGAAGCCCGCATTGGTTACGAGGACTACATCTACAACCCGCACTCCGCGAGCAACGCGCCAGAGATCAAGTATTTCATCTCGCCCACCAATTCGCTCCAGGACAAGCGTGAGTTCCTTTGGGTTGGCGGTTCGCCGGACGCGCAGTACCGTGAGCAAAAAGGTATCCTGTTGCAGGATGACCTGACTTACACCGGCATGGCCACACACACCTTCAAGGGTGGCGCCAAACTCAAGCAGTCGACCTTCGACCTCACCGGCACGTCACGCAGCGTTGACATCCTCAAAGAGCTCATCGATAACACTACGGGCCAGCCAATCACGGGGCTTTTCCCCGGCGACCCGACCGCCCCGTATTTCCTGAAGGATGCGGCTCTGCCCGGCGTGCCGGTGAACTACAAGGACAATCAGTTTGGCATCTATCTGCAGGACGACTGGAGCGTCTCGAAACAACTCGAAGTAAATTTGGGCGTGCGCTGGGACTATGAAGACAATATGCTGAACAACAGCTATGTCACGCCGGCCGACCGCGTCGCAGCGATCAACGGGTTGGATGTTCCGCGGTACGGCATTACCCCGCCGGCCGGACAAACCTACCGCCAGTCGCTGGCCAAGGGTGGCATCAACATCGACGACTACATCAGTACCGGTTCGAGTCGCAAGGCGTTCATGGGCGCGCTGGCGCCGAGGTTGGGCTTCTCGTTTGACCTCAAGGGCGACAAGCAGTCGGTGGTCTTCGCCGGCATGGGACGCTCATATGACCGCACCATGGCGAATCATGCGATCGATGAGTTGCAGAAGAATGCGGTTCCGGGCGGAGAAATCTGGCTGATTCGCAACGCCTTCACAATGCCATATGCCGACCAGTTCAGCGCTGGCCTGCGCCAAGCGGCGGGCGATTGGAATACCGAGATTGGAGCGACCTATTCGCACGCCAAGAACCAGTTCAACTGGTTCGGCGGCAATCGTGACCCCAACGGCGGCTGGGGCACGCAGAGCCCGATTGACCCGCTGTGGGGTGGTCCGAACGGTTATGGCACGCTGATTCTGGGCGACTTTATTTCGCAGGCCAAGACGCAGACGGTATACCTGAAAGCGGACAAACCTTATACCCGCAGTTCGGGCTGGGGATTTGGCGTCACCTACACCTACAGCGAAGGACAGACCACCAACAAGGAGTGGACCAACGACATCTTTAACTGGACTTACAGTCGTTCGACCTCGGGCTGGAATCCCTCCAAGGACGTCGAACGTCACCGTATCGTGGCCAATGGGGTGTCCGATGGATTGCTGCCCTGGGGCGTGATGCTTTCCGGCAAACTGACCCTGGGATCGGGCCTGCCCTATCGCATTACCAACTGCGGCGCCGGTTGGGACCAGTGCGTTTCGGTCAAGGGTGACGGCGGAGCCTTTCGACAACTGGATCTTGGCGTCAGCAAGGACGTGAAATTGGGCATTGGCAAGCTGGCGTTCCGGATGGACGTCATCAACCTGTTCAACACGGTCAACTATGGCAACTACGATGATTGGGGCGGTGGCCCGGGAAATCCGCAGAATTGGGTCGGCGGCGACAATGGGCATCTGGGCGTACCGGGCGGCATCGCTGGTCCGATGCGTACGGTCAAGCTGTCTATGCGCTACGCCTTCTAGGAAGACCGTCAGCGCCATAAGTTCGCTGCATCCCGGGTGCCGGGATGCAGCGGATAATTTGTCCGGCATCGCTTCGGACCACCCGTCCGGTGGCATGTCCGGAGGCGGGCTTTTTCCCCATTCTTAGTTATGACAGTCCACACACGCAGACACTGGAGTCCCGCAGCACTGGCTGCTTTTTTGCTGGCCGGATTTCTCGGTGCCTGCGTCGGCGGTTGTAATGGGTCGGGTGGCGGCCCGTCCACCAGACCGGAGCCGGCGCCGCCGACCCTGGTGCCGCCGCCAATGGCTGCGCCCCAGCCGCCTTTGCCAGCGCTGTTTGACGATCTCGAAAAACGCACATTTGATTTCTTCTGGGAGACCGCCAACCCCGTCAATGGCTTGGTGCCCGACCGCTGGCCGAATCCGCCTTTTGCCAGCATTGCGTCGGTCGGTTTTGCACTGACGGCCTATCCGATCGGGGTCGAACGCAACTACATCACGCGCTCCCAGGCACGCTCGCGCACCCTGGCCACGGTGCGCTTCTTTCGCGACGCAGCGCAAGGCCCCGATGCCGCTGGGAAGGCCGGCTACAAGGGCTTCTTCTATCACTTCCTGGACATGAACACCGGCGCCCGGTTCGGGCGGACCGAGTTGTCCACTCAGGACACTTCGCTGCTGTTGGCGGGCTTGCTGTTTTCCCAGTCCTACTTCGACGGCGCTGACGCGCAGGAAGCGGAAATCCGTGCCGCCGTGGACACCATTGCCGGCCGCGTGGACTGGGCCTGGGCGCAGCAGAACCATCCGCCCAAGGTCACGCTGGGCTGGCATCCCGAGACCGGTTTCATACCTTCCGACTGGCGTGGCTACAACGAGGCCATGCTCGTAGTCCTCATGGGCATGGCCTCGCCCGGCAAGCCACTGGACCCCGCCGTGTGGACCGACCTGACCGCCAGCTACGACGCCGACTGGAGTCGCACCCAGGGCTACGACTACCTGAGTTTTCAGGCGCTGTTTGCGCACCAGTTCACGCACCTGTGGATCGATTTTCGTGGCATCCAGGACGCCTACATCAAAGGCCGCGGCATCGACTATTTCGAGAACAGCCGCCGTGCCACCTACGCCCAGCGTGCCTACGCCATGGCAAACCCCATGCACTGCAAGGGCTATGGCGCCAACATCTGGGGCATCAGCGCCAGCGATGGGCCGGGCCACCTGCAGGCGGTCGACTACGCCGGAGAAAAACGCCAGTTCCGCGACTATTTTTCGCGCGGCGTTGGCCTGCCGGATCCGTTCGATGACTGCACGATCGCCCCCTCCGCGGCGGCGTCTTCCTTGCCTTTTGCGCCGGAGCTGGTCATTCCCGCCGTGCAGGAGATGCAGCAGAAGCTGGGTGCCACGATTTACGCGAAGTACGGTTTTCTGGAATCCTTCAACCAGAGCTTTGTGGATGGAAAGGCCACGCTGAGCAACGGTCGCGTGTTACCCGGCTTTGGCTGGGTCGACACCGATTATGTGGGCATTGACCAGGGGCCCATCGTGGGCATGATCGAGAACTATCGCAGCGACTTCGTCTGGCGCGTCATGCACAAAAACTCGCATCTGCGGCGCGCATTGCTCAATGCCGGCTTCACCGGCGGCTGGCTGGGGGCGAATTGAAGCTGCGCGCTACCGGGCTCTGGGCGCTGTTGTGCCTGGCGCTGGTGGCGTGCGCGCCCAAGCAGGAAACCGTCACTTTCTGGGCCATGGGGCGCGAAGGCGAGGTCGTGACCGAGTTGTTGCCCGAGTTCGAACGCACACATCCCGGCGTCAAGGTGGTGGTGCAGCAACTGCCCTGGACCGCCGCGCACGAAAAGCTGTTGACGGCCTTCGCCGGTGATGCCACGCCCGACGTGGCGAACCTGGGCAATACCTGGATTCCCGAGATGAGCGCGCTGGGTGCGCTGGAGCCGTTGGGGCCACGCATTGCCGCGTCGACTGTGGTGGCGCAGAGCGATTATTTTCCCGGCATCTGGGACACGAATGTGATCGACGGCGCGGTGTTTGGCGTACCCTGGTATGTGGACACGCGGCTGCTGTTTTATCGCAAGGATTTGTTGGCGCAGGCGGGCTTCAATGCGCCGCCCAAGACCTGGGACGAATGGCGCAGGATGCTGGCCGCGATCAAGGCCAAGGTGGGTGCCGAGCGCTATGCGGTGCTGCTGCCGGTGAACGAGTTCGAGCCGCTGCTGGTGCTGGGTTTGCAACAGAGCGCGCCGCTGCTGCGCGAAGGTGGACGTTGGGGTAACTTCCGCAGCGCCGATTTCCGCAATGCGCTGGGTTTTTACCGCGAGATGTTCGAACGCGGCTGGGCGCCGGCCATGACGAACAACCAGATCGCGAACCTGTACACCGAGTTCGGCCGTGGCTATTTTTCGTTCTACGTTTCGGGTCCCTGGAACATAGGTGAATTCAAGCGCCGCCTGCCGCCCGAGCAGCAGGGCCAGTGGATGACCGCGCCCATGCCAGGACCTGACGGCCCGGGCGCTTCCACGGCGGGCGGCGCCAGCCTGGCCGTGTTCAAGGCGTCCAAACACAAGGCGCAGGCTTGGGCGTTGGTGGAATATTTGTCCAGTCCGGCGGTGCAGGAGCGCTTTCATGCGCTCACCGGCGACCTGCCGCCGCGCCGTTCCGTGTGGGCTACGCCAGCGCTGGCGAACGACGTTTACGCCCAGGCGTTTCGGGAGCAACTGGAGCGCGCCAAACCTTCGCCCAAGGTGCCCGAGTGGGAACGCATCGCCAATGAAATGCAGTTGCTCGCGGCCCAGGTGGTGCACGGAAAACTCACCGTGGAGCAGGCCGCAACCGAGCTGGACTCGCGCGTGGATTCGTTCCTGGAAAAGCGTCGTTGGATGCTGAATCAAGGCGCTGCCAAACCATGAAGCGACACCTGCCGATTCAAGTTGCCGCCTGGGGTTTCGTGGGACCGGCGCTGCTCGCCATCGTCACATTTTTTGTGTTGCCGGTGCTGGCGGCGCTGGCCTTGAGCGTGACCGACTTCGACCTGTACGCGCTGGCCGATTTGCGCAACCTGCGCTTTGTGGCGCTGGACAACTACATCGCGCTGCTGCAAAAGCCGCTGTTCTGGCAGGCGTTGGGCAACACCGCGTATTTCGTGGTGGTGGGTGTGCCGCTGTCGATCGTGGCGTCGCTGGCCTGCGCCTTGTTGCTGCATTCCAAACTGGCGCGCTTCAAACCGTTTTTCCGCACCGCGCTGTTTGCACCGGTGGTCACCACCGTGGTCGCCGTGGCCGTCATCTGGCGCTATCTCTTTCATGTTCGCTACGGTCTGCTGAACTACGGCCTGGGTGGACTGGGCATGGCGCCCATCGACTGGCTGGGTGACCCACATTGGTCCATGCCGACCATCATCCTGTTCGCGGTCTGGAAGAACTTCGGCTACAACATGATCATCTTCCTGGCCGCGCTGCAAAGCGTGCCGGAAGACCTGTACGAGGCCGCGCGCATCGATGGCGCCAAGGTCGCGCAGCAGTTCTGGCACATCACGCTACCGATGCTGGGGCCGACGCTGCTGATGGTCAGCATCATGACCATGGCCGGCTACTTCCAGATGTTCGCCGAACCCTATGTGATGACGCAGGGCGGCCCGCTGCAAAGCACGTACAGCGTGCTGTACCTGATGTACGACGAGGGCTTCAAGTGGTGGAACCTGGGCTTTGCCTCGTCGGTGGCCTTCGTGCTGTTTGCCATGATGCTGGTGCTGACGCACGGCCTGCTGTGGTTCGCGCGGCGCAAGGGAGCTCTGTGAAACATCCGCTCGCCAGCGCCGTCGTCAATGGCCTGCTGATCGGCATCGCCACTGTGAGCCTGGCGCCGCTGTTGTGGATGCTGTCGGTGTCCTTCATGGCGGCCGGCCAGGCCAGCAGCTTCCCGCCGCCGCTGCTGCCGGCGCATGCCACGCTGGCCAACTACCGCGAGCTGTTCGAGCGTGCCGGCATGGGGCGGTATTTTTTCAACAGCACGCTGCTGGCCAGTGCCGTGACGCTGATTTCGCTGCTGTTCAACGTGATGGCCGGTTACGCTTTTGCCAAATTGCCGTTTCCGGGGCGCGAGACTATCTTCAAGGCCATGCTGGCGGCGCTGGTGATCCCGGGGCAGGTGGCCATGATGCCGCTGTTTCTGATGCTGAAAAACATGGGCCTGGTCAACACCTACGGCGGCATCCTGATTCCGGGGCTGGCCAGCATCTTCGGCATTTTTCTGGTGCGCCAGTACGCGCGCACTATTCCCGACGACCTGCTGGAAGCGGCGCGCATGGACGGCGCCGGCGAGTCGCGCATCTTCTTCAGCATCGTGCTGCCACTGCTCAAACCGGTGCTGGTGACACTGGCCATCTTCACCTTTTTGGGCAGCTGGAACGATTTCATGTGGCCGCTGATCGTGCTCACCGACAACAGCTTGCATACCTTGCCGGTGGCGCTGTCGGCGCTGTCGCGCGAGCATGTGCAGGACAACGAGTTGATGATGGCCGGCTCGGTGGTCACGGTGCTGCCGGTGCTGGCGCTGTTTTTGCTGATGCAGCGTTACTACATCCAGGGTTTGCTGATGGGGAGCGTGAAGTGAAGGCGCGAGGGCGGCAATGATGAAGATCCCCCGTCACTGCGAGGCCGAAGGCCGCGGCAGTCCATGGTGGAGGGGCATCGGCATGGATTGCTGCGCTACGCTCGCAATGAACGGAGTACGGTCGCGCATGGTCGGGAATTTCAAGGTGTGTTTGCTGCTCGCTCTTGCAAGCGTCCTGCAGCCGGTGTTGGCCCAGTCAGACACGCCCGGTGCAACGCGTGTGCTCGACAACTTCGAAAACATCACGCCCTGGCAGGCCAGCGCGTCCGATCAGGTCAAGGCTTCGTTGCGGCAAGTGGATGGCCCACACGGCAAGGCCTTGTGCCTGGACTACGATTTCAACGGTGTCTCGGGCTATGCCTTTGCCCGACGCGCCATGCCGCTGGAGTTTCCGCAGAACTACCGGCTTGACCTGCAGGTGCGCGGCGACGCGCCGGCCAACAATCTCGAACTCAAGTGGGTGGATGCCAGCGGCGACAACGTCTGGTGGGCAAGGCGACGCGACTACACACCGAGCGCTGGCTGGCAACCCTGGCGCATCAAGAAACGGCACATCGAATTTGCCTGGGGTCCGACGCCCGACACGCAGCTGCGGCGCACGGCCAGCATGGAGCTGGTGGTCTCCAGCGGTAGCGGAGGCGGGCGCGGCACGCTGTGTTTCGACGAGTTGCGTTTGACCGCCCTGTTTGCTGCCACTGATGCGGCACCGGGCCCGGCACTCAGCGCCGGGCCGGTCGATCCGACCGAACCCCAATTTGCCGGGCAGTGGCTGGTCGACTTTGGCCAGGTGCGCGAGTTTGGCGGCGTCGTGCTGCACTGGGGCGGCCCAGCGCCGGCGCGCTACCAGGTGCAGTTCTCCGACGACCGCCAGCACTGGCGCACTGTGCGTTCGGTCGAGGAGGGCGGCGGTCTCGACCACTATCTGCTGCTGCCCGAATCCGAGACGCGCTACCTGCGCGTGCTGCTGCGCGACGCTCCGGCTGTTACCTACCCGCTGGCCGGCATCGACGTGCGCGATGTCGCGTTTGGCGCCAGCCCGAATGCCTTCTTTCAGGCTGTCGCCAAACAGTCGGCGCCGGGGCTCTACGCGCGTGGTTTTTCCGGTCAACAGCCATACTGGACATTGGTGGGGGTGGACGGCGGCAGCGACTCGGGACTGATCGGTGAAGACGGCGCGATCGAGGTCGGCAAGGGCGGCTTTTCCATCGAGCCCTTCCTCATTACCGGGCCGGGGGCAGCCGGGCGCGTCAGCTGGGCGCAGGTGCGGGCCAGCCAGACCTTGCAGGACGGCTACCTGCCGATACCCAGCGCGCATTGGCGCTATCAGGATCTTTCGCTGGACATAACGGCCGTCGGCACCGGCAACGCGCAGCAGGCGCGACTGGTGGGGCGCTACACGCTGACCAACCATGGCCGCAAGACTAAAGTATTCAAACTGGTGCTGGCGCTGCGCCCGTTCCAGGTCAATCCGCCGATGCAGTTTCTCAACACGCCGGGTGGCGTGCACAGCATCCACAGCGTTGCGTGGGACCGGCAGGCGGTGTCGGTCGACGGCCAGCAACGCGTCTGGCCATTGGAAGCACCGGACGCTTTTGTCGCTACGCGCTTCGAGACGGGCCACATTCTGGAGCAGGTGGACCACGCCCGCTCCAGCGCGGCACAAAGCCTGGATGACGCATTTGGCTACGCCAGCGGCGCGCTGGTGTACGAGGTCAAGCTGCCAGCGCTGGGGCGTAAGACCTTCAATCTGGTCATGCCGCTGGGTGGTGTGGCGCAACTTCCCGCGGATGCCGTCAGCAATCCACATTGGGCGCAGCAACAGCACGATGATGTGGCCGCTGCCTGGCGTGAGAAGCTCAATCGCGTGAAGTTGCAGGTGCCAGCCGCCGGGCAGCCGATCGTCGACAGCCTGCGCACGGCGCTGGCCCACATACTGATGTCGCGCGACGGCCCGGCACTGCAACCCGGCACGCGGTCCTATGCGCGATCCTGGATTCGCGACGGCGCCATGATGGAAGAAGGCCTGCTGCGCCTGGGGCAGGACCGCGTTGCCAGCGACTTTGTGCAGTGGTTCGCGCCTTACCAGTTCGCCAGCGGCAAGGTGCCTTGTTGCGTCGACCAGCGCGGCGCCGACCCGGTGCCCGAGAACGACAGCCACGGCCAGTTGATCTTTGCCATCGCCGAGCTGTATCGCTACACGCACGACCGTGCGCAGCTGGAGCGCCTGTGGCCGCACGTGGAGCGCGCCGTGAATTACATGGAGACCTTGCGCCAGAGCGAACGCACTGCGCAAAACCGCGAGGGCGACAGAGCTGCCTTCTGGGGTCTGATGCCGGCGTCCATCAGCCATGAGGGTTATTCCGCCAAGCCCATGCATTCGTACTGGGACGACTTCTGGGCGTTGCGCGGCTTCAAGGATGCGGCCTGGCTGGCTGGCGAGTTGGGCCAGACCGAAGCCGCCCAGCGCATCGCCGCTCAACGCGACGAGTTCCAGCGCGAGCTGCACCAGTCGCTGTCGCTCACCGCGCGGCAACATGGCGTCAATTACCTGAGCGGTGCGGCCGAGCTAGGCGACTTTGATCCGACTTCCAGCACCGTGGCCCTGTCGCCTGCGGGCGAGCAATCCAAACTGGACCCCGCTCTGCTGCAAGCCACCTTCGAGCGCTACTGGCGCGAGTTTGTGGCGCGACGCGACGGCCAGCGCGCCTGGGACGACTACACGCCGTATGAACTGCGCACCGTGGGCTCGTTTGTGCGTCTGGGCTGGGGCGATCGCGCGCAAGACTTGCTGAAATTTTTCTTTGCCGACCAGCGCCCGCATGGGTGGAACCAGTGGGCCGAGGTCGTCGGGCGCGATGCACGCCAGCCGCGCTTCATCGGCGACATGCCGCATGCGTGGATTTCAAGCGACTACATCCGTTCCGCGCTGGACTTGTTCGCCTATGAGCGCGAAGACGATCATGCGCTGGTGCTGGCCGCAGGCATCCCCGTCGCGTGGCTGCAGGGGCGTGGTGTGGCCGTGTCCGGTCTCCATACGTCCTACGGCAAGCTGGGCTACCGCCTGCGTCTGGTCCATGGGCAACTCCATCTGGATTTGCAAGCCGGCTTGACCGTGCCACACGGCGGCCTGGTATTGCAGTGGCCCGGCACGGCGCCACCGCCGCCTGCTTTGGTCGACGGTGTGCCGCTGAAATGGGAGGGAATGACGCTGCGAGTGGCGACCATCAAAGACTTTGCCCAGGCAAAGCAATAGCGCTCTCTGCCTGTCACGTCCGAAGTCCGGCGCCGCGGCCGGATCTCGTCATGGCCGACTTTTTCCCATCACCACATGCAGTGTATGCGTGGTGCCGTTCTTGCGCAGCGGTACGGATACGCTGTCTGGCGTGACGGCAATGGGCGCATCATCCAGCGTCGCCGACAGCACTGCTTGCGCATTGCCTTCTGGATTGCTGACCGTGATCTCGTATTGCGTGGCGTCGTCCGGGCAATAGCGCAGCGTGAAGCCTGGCCAATGGTCGGGGATGCACGGCGCCAGGCGCAGCGTGGTGCCGCCTTGCAGGCTGAAGCCGAGGATGGATTCGATCGCAACGCGGTACATCCAGCCGGCCGAGCCGGTGTACCAGGTCCAGCCGCCGCGCCCGACGTGGGGCGCCACGCTGTAGATGTCGGCGGCGATCACATAGGGCTCGACCTTGTAGCGGTCCGCGTCAACGGTATTGCTGCTGTGGCTGATCGGGCTGAGCATTTTCAGCAGCTGTGCTGCCCGCTCGCGCCGTCCGGCCAGGGCCATGGCCTTCACGACCCACAGCGCAGCGTGCGTGTACTGGCCGCCGTTTTCCCGCACGCCGGCGACATAACCCTTGATGTAGCCGGGATCGTGCGGGGTGTTCTCGAACGCCGGTGTCAGCAGGCGGATGAGTTGATCCTCATCGCTGATGAGGTGCTGCTCCAGCGCGTCCAGCGCCTTGTCGGCACGCTCGGGCGAGGCCACGCCGGAGATGATGGCCCAAGCCTGCGCCAGCGCGTCAATCCTGCATTCATCGCTGGCCCTGGAGCCCAGCGGCGCGCCGTTGTCGTACCAGGCGCGGCGGTACCAGTCGCCGTCCCAGCCGGCGTCGTTCAGTGCCTGCAGCAACTCGGCCCGATAACTGCGGTAGCGCTGCGCCCGCACGGCATCGTGGCGCGTATCGCACCAGGGCAGGAAGTCGCCCAGGATGGTGTAGAGGAAGAACCCCATCCACACGCTTTCGCCCTTGCCTTCGCGGCCGACGCGGCTCATGCCGTCGTTCCAGTCGCCGCAGCCAAACAGCGGAATGCCGTGTGCGCCCTTGGTCAGCGATCGGTCGATGGCGCGGCAGCAATGCTCGTAGACGTCGGCGCTCTGGCCCGAGTCCTGTGGCTGCAGATAGCGCTCATCTTCGTCCGGCTCCAGCTGCTCCGCCGTGACGAAGCGGACCGGTTCCTGCATCACCGACTGGTCGCCGGTGGTGTTGATGTAGTAGGCGGTGAGGTAAGGCAACCACAGCAGGTCATCGGCAAAACGGGTGCGCATGCCTTTGCTTGTGGGGGGGTGCCACCAGTGGAGTACGTCGCCCTCGACAAACTGGTGTGCGGCATTGGTCAGAATCTGGCAACGCGTGAGTTCGGGCGACAGATAAATCAGCGAAGCGGCGTCCTGCAACTGGTCGCGAAAACCGTAGGCGCCGCCGGATTGGTAAAACGCGCTGCGCCCCCACATGCGGCAGGCCAGATTCTGGTATGGCAGCCAACCGTTGACCATGATGTCAATTTCCGGGCACGGTGTCTGAATCTGCATGGCGCCCACGGTCCTGCGCCAGAATTGGCGTACCTGAGTCAAGGCCGCTTGCACGGCACCGACGTCGCGGTAGCGCGCCAGCAGGGGCGCCAATTGCGACGCCTCGGTCACCTCACCCAGAAAGAAACTCAGCTCACGGCTTTCCCCTGCGGGAATATCCAGCATGACATGCAAAGCGGCGCACGGTTGCAGGCCCATGGCCTGGTTCAGTGGACCGCCGACGCGCACCGCCACGGGCGCTGCCATGCTGCCCGGCTGACCCAGAAAGGCGGCACGATCTGCCGCCCAGTTCATGTGTTTGGGTTGATCCACGGCGGCAAAGGCGACGCTTTGCGCAAATGCGCCCGCCTGCGGGTTGCAGGCGCACAGGGCGGCTGCGCTGGCGTCGAACCAGCTACTGATATCGGCTTGCGTGTCGTCAGGTGTGATGCCCAGCACCCAGCGGTTGTAGCCATACACCGACAGCCGGCGGTGTGAGGTTCCGGTATTCTTCAGGCGCAGGCGTAGCACGCGCAGCGGATCGTTCTGCGGGACGAAGATGCAGACTTCCTGCTCCAGTCCATGCGCCTGCAAATGCCAGGTGGAATAGCCGAAACCGTGGCGCACCTCGTAGTCGGCTTGCGCTGGCGCCGGACCGGGCAGGGGCGACCAGAAGACGCCGCTGTCGTCGTCACGCACATAGCAGGCATCGTCATGCGGGTCGCTGATGGGGTCGTTGCGCCAGGGCGTCAAACGGTTTTTGCGGCTGTTGCCGGCCCACATGGCGCCGGCGCCCCGTTCGCTGACGATCAAGCCGCACTGCGGGTTCGCCAGCACGTTGGTCCAGGGCATGGGCGGCAGCTTCAAGCCAGCGTCACCCTGGTGCGGCATGCGGATCACATACTCGCTGCCGTCGGCGCTGAAGCCACCGTAGCCATTGAAGAATTGCAGTGCCTCGGTGCTCGGGACGGCAAGCGCCGGTGATTCAAGACGCAGCGGCAGTGGCGGCGTGTCCCCCGGCTGATCTGCATCACGCTGGGTCTGGGTCAGATGCAGCCAGCTCTTGCCCTGGGGGCCGGCCAGGGCCTGCTCCAGAGTTTCCTGCGGCGCCGGGGCTTGCGCAAACAGGGCCTCCACATTCAGCGCCGGCCAGCGCGCGGCGGCCTGCAGCAGACTGTCGCGATCGGGTGCAGCACCGAGGACAAAGCAGAGTACTTGCGTGTCCCCGGGGGCCAGGGTGATGGCAGTGCGTAGCGCCAGTGCCGGGTCCAGCACGCTGCCAGTGGTGCCGCTCAGGGCCGCCGTGCCGGTAAGCGCCAGAGGGTGACTGCAGTCGCGACCGCGGCCAATGAAGCGCGCGCGATCGGTTTCCCATCCGTTCACTGGCGCGTTCAGCAAGGCCATGGCCATGCAGGGGTGGCTTTCCGCGTTGCCGCGCGGGCGGCGCTTGGCCAACAGCGTCTGGGTGTCGGCGTGCCATTCGGTCTGCACGAAGAGCTTGGAAAACGCCGGGTGTCCGGTGTGCGCTGGCGGTTCGTTGAGCACCACCTCCAGGTAACTGGTGATCTCGATACGCCGGGTGCTGCTGCCGCGGTTGGTCAGGCTCAGGCGGCGCAGTTCCAGCACCCCGCCGCAGACGCACACTTCGGTGCGGGAAGCGATGCCGTGGTGCTCACGCTGGATGCTGGCAACACCACCTTGCAGCGTGAGTCGCCCTGCCGTCTGTCCCGGCGCGGGGGCTGACGATGCGCTCCAGAAGCGGTGGTCGTCCAGATCACGCAGATAGAGGTACCAGCCGCCGCCGTCCTCGACACTGTCAGGCGTCCAGGCGTTGAGCAGGTACTTTCCATAGGCTGAAAATCCGTTGCCGCGCGTGCTTAAAAAAACACGGTAGTCACCGTTTGAGAGCCAGACCGGGTCCGGTTGGTAGGAGGGGGTTGGTGTCACGTGCATTGCCCTGGAAGTTGCCAGGCAGGCCTTGCGCTGCCCCACAAAAATGAGTCGGGGAACTGATATTCAGAATTCATTCGGACAGGGTTTATGGTTCGGAATTTGAAAAATGTAAACGTTATCATTGAAGGATAGCAGATCGAATCGGTGTTTGTCCTGGATTTTTCTGGCCTCGCAGGGTATTTGCTGCAATTACCCGGGCTGGGCGATGCTGCACTTCTGTGCCGCGCAATGAGCCAAGAGCACAAAGCTTGACCGCCGCACCGAAGTTTGCGCCCAGGAAATCCGCGGCAAGCGCTGTCGAGACGGTTGCTTACCGCGACAGCTTGTACACCGATGTGCCGGCGAACAGATTGGGGGCAAAACGCACGGTCGCGCCGTCCTGGATGCCAAAGCTGTCAAGCACTTTCAGGCCGCTGTTTTGCGCCAGCACGCCCAGGTCCGCGTGGGTGCCGACACGAATGTTGGGTGTGTCGTACCACTGGTAGGGCAGCCGCTTGGTCACCGGCATGCGCCCGCGCGCCACGCTCAGGCGATTCGGCCAGTGCGCAAAGTTGGGGAAGGCGACGATGCCGATGCGGCCGACGCGAACGGTCTCGCGCAACATCACCTCGGCGTTGCGCAGGTGTTGCAGCGTGTCGATCTGCAGCACCACATCGAATGAGGCATCCTCAAACAGGGTCAGGCCTTCGTCCAGGTTGAGCTGAATGACATTGACGCCGCGCTGGACGCAGGCCAGCACGTTGGCGTCATCAATTTCGATGCCGTAGCCGGTGCAGTCGCGTGTCTGCTGCAGGTGCGCCAGCATGGCGCCGTCGCCGCAACCCAGGTCAAGCACGCGCGAACCTGGGGGCACCAGGCGCGCAATGGCGTGCATGGTCTGCTGGTCGCTCACGTCGTCACCTCTTTGAAAATGCTATCAAAATAGGAGCTGACTACGCCCATGTAGCGGGGATCATCGAGCAAAAAGGCATCGTGACCGTGCGGGGCGTTGATTTCGGCATAGCTCACGTCGCGCTTGTTGTCGAGCAGCGCCTTGACAATTTCGCGGCTGCGTTTGGGGGCAAATCGCCAGTCGGTGACAAAGCTCACCAGCAAAAATTTGCAGGTGGCGCGAACCAGCGCCTGGCTCAGGTTGCCACCGTAGTCACGTGCCGGGTCGAAGTAATCGAGCGCACGGGTGATCAGCAGGTAGGTGTTGGCATCAAAGTATTCGGCAAACTTGTCGCCCTGGTAGCGCAAATAGCTCTCAATCTGGAATTCCGCTTTCAGCGTGCTGTAAAGGTAATCGCACTCGGCCTCGCTGTTGCGGGCGGCAATCAGCTGGCGACCAAATTTCTCGTTCATCACATCGTCACTGAGGTAGGTGATGTGGCCAATCATGCGGGCGATGCGCAGGCCGCGTTTGGGCACGGTGCCGTGCTCGTAAAAATGTCCGCCGTGAAAATCAGGGTCGGTGACGATGGCGCGCCGCGCCACTTCATTGAAGGCGATGTTCTCGGCCGTCAGGTTGGGTGCGCTTGCCACCACCACGGCGTGGCGCACGCGGCTCGGGTACTGCAGCGTCCAGCTCAAAGCCTGCATCCCGCCCAGGGATCCGCCCATCACGGCCGCCAGCGTCTGAATGCCCAAGGCGTCGAGCAACAGAGCCTGAGCGTTGACCCAGTCCTCGACCGTGACCACCGGAAAATCGGCCCCATAAACCCGGCCGTTGTCCGGGTTCAGGTGCATCGGGCCAGTCGAACCAAAGCACGAGCCCAGGTTGTTGACGCCAATGACGAAAAACTTGTCGGTATCCAGCGATTTGCCCGGCCCGATCATGTTGTCCCACCAGCCTTCGGACCGGTCCTGACCGGCGTAGACGCCCGCCACATGGTGCGAGGCGTTCAGCGCATGGCAGATCAGCACTGCGTTGGACTTGCTGGCGTTGAGCGTGCCGTAAGTCTCGAAGCTCAGCGAATAGTCGCGCAAGCTGCCTCCGCTTTGCAGCGGCAAGGCGGCTTCAAAATGCATCGACTGTGGCGTGGCAATCAACATCGTGGTCAGTTGGAGACAGGGCTGGTTCGCTACGCGTCACTGCGGTCTGTCGCACATGGTTTATAAATGGCAAGACCAGGTTGGCAGTGGTCTTTAGCGGTACTTGTTAAGCGCCCGCAAGCGGTGGCAAATCGGCGCGCTAGCAGTATATCAAGCCCACCCCATGAGGGCTGAAGTACCGGACCAAAACAACTGAGGCTGACGTGATGGACGCACGCTGGTGGTTCGTCGTCTTGACCCGGTGCCTATATTTGGCGCGCTTATTGCTTTAGTTTGGTGCGTTTTACGTTTTTCTCCGATAAACGCACCAACTCAGCTCATTTCATCCCAAGAGGTTCTCATGGAAGCACTAAAACAGGGCGCAGACACCCTGTTCATCCTTCTCGGCGCAGTCATGGTGCTGGCCATGCACGCCGGCTTTGCATTTCTGGAGCTCGGCACGGTACGCCGCAAGAATCAGGTCAATGCACTGGTCAAGATTCTGGTCGACTTTTCGGTCTCCACGGTGGCTTATTTTCTGCTCGGCTACGCTGTCGCCTATGGCACCAGTTTCTTTGTCGGTGCGGAGCAGCTGGCAGCCAAAAACGGTTACGAACTGGTCAAGTTCTTCTTTCTGCTCACCTTTGCTGCGGCCATTCCCGCCATCATTTCGGGCGGCATCGCCGAGCGTGCCAGGTTTTGGCCCCAGCTCATCGCCACCGCCGTGATTGTGGGTCTGGTTTATCCCTTCTACGAGGGCATCGTGTGGAACCATCACTTTGGTATTCAGGACTGGATCAAAAGCCTGACCGGGGAGGAGTTCCATGATTTTGCCGGCAGCGTCGTGGTGCACGCGGTGGGTGGCTGGATCGCCTTGCCCGCGGTCCTGCTGCTGGGCGCGCGCAGCAATCGTTATCGCAAGGATGGCGGCATTTCGGCACACCCACCGTCAAGCATTCCGTTTCTGGCGCTCGGCGCATGGGTGCTGACCGTGGGCTGGTTTGGCTTCAATGTGATGAATGCCCCGACCTTGGGCAAAATCTCGGGTCTGGTCGCCGTGAACTCGCTGATGGCGATGGTCGGCGGGACGCTGGCTGCGCTGGTGCTGGGCAAGAATGACCCGGGCTTTGTTCACAACGGACCGCTGGCCGGTCTGGTGGCCATCTGTGCTGGCTCCGACTTGATGCACCCTTTAGGTGCGCTCGCGGTCGGTGTCGTGGCGGGTGGCATTTTTGTCTTTATGTTCACGCGCGAGCAAAACACGTGGAAGATCGACGATGTGCTGGGCGTGTGGCCCCTGCATGGCTTGTGTGGTACCTGGGGCGGTATCGCCGCCGGCATCTTTGGCAGCAAGACTTTGGGGGGGCTGGGTGGCGTCAGCCTGAGTGGCCAGCTCATCGGCACTGCCATGGGCGTGGTCTGGGCAGTGGTTGGCGGGTTGCTGGTTTACGGCGTGCTCAAGGTCGTCATGGGTTTGCGCCTGAGCCAGGAAGAGGAATTTGACGGGGCTGACCTGTCGATTCACAAGATCAGCGCCACGCCGGAGCGCGAGGCGAACTGGTAACACCGATTCACAAGAGACGCCTGAATTCACGTTGACGTAGTCAAGCTGTGCGCTGGCTACGCTTTGGCGGCCACGAGTGTGAATGGCTCGGCCAAGCCGACGTGATTTTGGACAACCTCGACTAGATCAAACCCCTAGCATATTTTCGAAAGACCCGGGTTACAAATGGGTACAATTTTCATTCGTCGTTGCAGCTTATAAAGTCGGGAAGCCATGCCCTGTTCGAAGCCGCACCTGGGTTGAACCTTCACGGAACAGAAATGATATGTTTGGTTTTTTCAAGAGTTTTTTTGGCAACTCGGTGAATGACAGCCACCTGCAAGAGGACGCGGCGCGCGCGATGGTTGGTCTGGATCTGGACATGGCGCAGGCAGCGCACGAAAACTGGAAGCTGCGCCTGCAGGCCTACCTGGATGGCCGGTCCGAGGAGGAATTGTCCGCCGAGACTATCTGCTTCGATGACCGCTGTGATCTTGGCCAGTGGATCCACGGCCCCGGCGCGGCCAGCCTGGGCCGCTTCCCCGGTTTCACCGCGCTGCTGGGTCACCACAAGATGTTTCACTATGCTGCATCGAATGTGGTCGCGCTCGCCAAGGCAGGCAAGAACGACGAGGCGCGCAAGATCATGGCGCAACAATTCGAGCCGTTCTCGCGCTCAGTCGTGGCCGACCTGGACTCGCTGCGTCAGATTGCCTCGGCCTCCAAGGCCGCTCGCCACTGAAGTTGAGAGATGAGAACGGGCGGCCTGTTGGGCAGCTAACTGGTGCTTCTGGGCTCGAACCGGGTTTGTGTACCCAGCAACAGATGGGTTTGCACGGCCAGAGGCAGCCAGGCGTTGAAGTCGAGTACCGGGGCGGCGTCGAGCGCGGCCGCCAGAGAGCGCCCGTCGAGCAGCGCCAGCACAAAGGCGGCTTCACCCGCCAGGGCCTGTCGCACGCGTGGCCGCAGCTCATCGCGCCAGATCACGGTGTCTTCGGCCACACCGGCGCGCAGGCGCTGTCCGGCCTGGTCCAGGCCGGTGCCCGGCACCAGATGGGCACCGACGATGCTTGCAATCGGCCACGCGCTCTGCACCACGACACAACCCGGCGCCAGACGCAGCTGCAACTCATCGGGCTCGCGCTGCATCAGCAGGGCATAGCTGGCGGGATCCGCTGCCTGGTCGGCGGCGCCGGCGCAGACGTGCAAGGCCCATTCCACCGTGGCGACATCTGCCAGATATGGCTCATCGGCGAGCTGTTCGCTGGCGCGCACAAAGTCGGACAGCTCAGCGCCCCACTGGGCCAGGTCGCCCCGCACCGGTGGCTGGGCATGCCAAAAAGCCCGGGCCAGCGCGCACAGGCTCTCATGCCCGAGCAATTGGGTCAGCACCGGATAGGCCGCCTGCAAGGCCCGTTCGGCCAGCGCATGACCATTGGTTTGATAGGCTTTCAAGCCTCTGGCGCACGGCTGACATACGTAAGCCACTATGTTATTTGTAACATCATCGGCTGGCCAGGCAAACAGCGCATCCAGCAAGGCCTGCTGCTGAGCGGCCAGCGTGATCACGCCAGCACTCCGGCCGGCGAGGCGATCAGGGAGCTGGCGCGCGCCGCCTCGTCCAGCAATACGTCGAGCGCCGGAATATCGGTGTCCCACTCAATCAGGCTGGGCACCGCACCAAAGCGCGCGATGGCATGCTGATAAATACGCCAGACCGGCGCGCACACCCGGCTGCCATGGTCGTCAATGATGATTTCGCCGTGCTCATCCTTGACATGGCAATGACCCGCCAGATGGATTTCCCCGACGTCGGCAGGCGCGATGGCGTCGAGCCAGTTCAGGCAATGTTGCACCGGGTCACCCGCAGTGCCGGCGATCCGGGCATTCAAGGCATTGACATAGACGTTGTTCACATCCACCAGCAAGGCGCAGCCGGTGCGTCGGGCCAGCGCCGACAAAAATTCGGGCTCATCCATCGGGGGCTCGTCCGCAAGCGCCCTCCAGCACAGATAGCCGGTTGCGTTTTCGACCATGAAGCGCCGCTTCAGACGCTCCTGCACCCTTTGCACATTGGCACATAGCGCATCAAGCGACTCGCGACTGAAGGGAATCGGCAGCAAGTCCGCCGCGTGGACTGTCGCACCAAGAGCCCAATCGGTCCGCTTGAAAGTAGCCCGCGCAAAACTGGCGTGATCACTGACCCGTACCGGCTCGATGCGCTCGAACAGTTGCGCCAGCTGGTCAAGATGCCAATCGTCCACGGCCAGCACCGAGCCCAGCGACAGGCCGACGCCATGCAGGCTGATGGGGTAATGCGCCCGGCCCTGCTCCAGCACCGCCAATGCGGCGCCGCCAGCCGCGAAGAAGTTTTCTGAGTGAACCTCCAGAAAACCCAGTGACGGCAGCCGCTCCAGCAGTTCGCCGTAGTGGGAATGGCGCCAGCCGATGCCGACCTGCGCCTGGGGTGTAGGAGATGGTTCAATCAATTGGTGAGGCATGGCAGCGGGCAAGGTGGTGGCAGGAGCCGAGAAAATCAGCCCTTCTTCATGGCTTTGACTTCATCCAGGGTGAGACCCTTCATGGTCTTGCACGTGCCCTTGGCGACGTATTTCCATTCGCCCTTGTCCATGTCCACTTTGGACTGGCCAGCGCAGGAGTGCACGCCGGACATGCTGGCGCAGTCGTTCTGACCGGCTTTGGCGACGCCAAAGCATTTTTCCTTTTCATCGGCAGCATGCGCTGGCGCAGCGATAAAGGTGAGGGACATCAGGGAAGCTGCGGCGGCAGCAATCATGGCACGTTGGTTCATTGGATAACTCCTTGGTAAATGACAGATTTCAAACAAAGACTCAAACGAAAAATTCTGCTGAGCATGGGGTAGTCGGGCGAGCGGCGCGGTTCTTACAGCAGATCGGCAATCTTGTCCCATACCTCGGGCGCGATGCGTCCGGAATACTGCTCCACCACGCGCCCCGTCTTGTCAATCAGATAGGTCATCGGCAAATGGCCGGGCTTGCCCAGGTTGTCGGCATAGCCGACCTCGCCACGCCACAACTGGATGAAGCGTTGCCTGGAGGGAACCAATCGGGAAATCAGCTTTTCGTAGTCTTCGACATCCTGCCGGCGCTGATCCAGACTCACGGTCACCAACTCAAACGGCATGCCCCGCCAGCCCTCGACGTTCTGTCTCAGTTCAGGCATCTTGTCGCGGCAGACAGCGCAGTCGGTGGACCAGAACATCAGCAGTACCACTTTGCCGCGCAGCGAATTCAGGGTGAACGGCTTGCCCTGCATGGTCTTGCCCTCCAGTGTCGGCAGGGATTGGGCGCCGACACCGGCGGCGCAGAGGGCCAGCGCTGTCAGAAGAATTTTGAAAGGAATGATTTTCATCAGGCTTGGTCGGGCGCGGTCGCTCCTTCTTACAATCCCCGCCATGTCCATCGAAAACCAGATCGCCGAGCACCACAGCTATCTGCTGCGCTTCGCACGCCTTCAGCTTCGAAACGACACCTGGGCCGAGGATGCGGTGTCTGAAACCATGCTGGCGGCACTGACCAAGCCGCAATCGTTTGGCAACCGCTCGCAACTCAAGACCTGGCTGGTGGGCATCCTGAAGCACAAGGTGGTTGACGCCCTGCGCCAGCACGGGCGCGAGGTCTGCGCGCTTGACAATTCGGACGATGATGCGGCCGATCCGTTGGAGTATTTGGGATTCAAGGCCGACGGGCACTTCTCGCAACAACCCGCGGACTGGGGCAACCCCGAGCAGCAACTGGGCAGTCGCCAGTTCTTCGAGGTGCTTGAGGCCTGCGCCAGCAAACTGCCAGCGACCCAGGGGCGCCTGTTCCTGATGCGCGAGTGGCTGGAGCTCTCGAGCGAAGAAATTTGTAAGGAACTCAGCCTGACACCGACCAACCTGTATGTCCAGCTGCACCGGGCCCGTCTGCGCTTGCGCGAGTGCCTGGAGCTGAACTGGTTTGCCAAACCCCACTCAACATGATGCCCTTTCATCGAACTTGCAAAGAAGTTACCGCTCTGGTGATTGCGCGGGAAGACCGCGTATTGCCATGGCGTGACCGGCTGGCGCTGCGCCTGCACATGGCCATCTGCGCGGCATGTCCGACTTTTGAGCGCCAGGTGTTCTCGATGCGCAATGCGATGAAGCAATGGCGAAATTACGCGGCTGAAGAAGCTCCGGCACCTGCGCATGAATCCGGCGCTCAGCCGCCGAGGCGATCCTGAGAATTTGATGGGCGCTGATTATGACTGCGGCGCGCTCAGGCGCTTGACCCCGGCCACAAAGCGTGACAGCGTGTCTGACAGCACACCGCGCGGCAGCGTGATGTCAATCAACTGAAAGCGTCCGCGCGTGGCAACTGCCTTGTCCAGCGCAGCTTTGAGCTCGGCGCGCGTGTTGACTCGCACCCCGTCACCGCCCATGCCAGCCGCCATTTCAGCAAAACCCCAGTGATCCAGGTCATTGAAGCTGGAATCCGGTTGAAAGGTGCGCAGCATTTCCCAGCTGGCGTTGTTGAACAGCAGCACGATCGGGTCCCAGCCGTAACGTC
Organism: uncultured beta proteobacterium; assembly: GCA_963810395.1. GTDB lineage: Bacteria > Pseudomonadota > Gammaproteobacteria > Burkholderiales > Burkholderiaceae_C > Rhodoferax. Next base: position 1,877,447 of record CAWENC010000001.1, read on the forward strand.
GGCAATTGCCCAATTCCCAGCCGGTCATCTGGAAAGCGCCATCCCCCACCAGAATCAGCGGCCGCTCGCCAGTGGCGGCCTGCAGGCCCAAACCGGCCGGCACGCCATAGCCCATGGTGGCGTAATAACCGGGAGCGATCAGCGCGGTGTGTTCGATGTCCATCGCCGTGAACAGGCAGTCGCCCATGTCGGACGCAATCGGGAACTTGCCGTGCTCAGCCATCAGGTCGTTGACGGCGGTGGCAATATCGGTGGGCGTGATGCTCGCCGCGTCGGCCACCAGACCATGGGGAAAAATATGGCGCTTGACGGCAAACATCTTGCCGGTCGCCGGCACCCGTGCCAGCATGCGATCCACCAGCGCTGTCAGCGGCATCATGGGATAGGTGTGGTAGCCCATCGTGACGGCACCGCCCAGCGCCTGAATCGACTTGCGCAAGTCGATTTTCCTCTCCGACACCGCAAAATTGGTGTCCGAGACGATCACGCCCAGCAAGAACAGGCCATCTGAATCTTCAACCAATTGCGTGACTTCAGGCAAGCCGGCCACCCCGAGGTAGGTGCCGACCAAAGCCGAATCGGATTGGGCCAACAGACCGTGTCCCATGAAGCTGGTGACCACCGGCAAAGCCAGTCGCGCCGAGAGCTCAGCCACTTTGCTTTCCAGGCCAAAGCGACGCACTTCAACCCCGACCATCAGGACCGGCGAGTTGGCGGCAGACAGTCGCTGCAATATTTCCGTGACGCAGGCATCCAGAGCATCCTGATCGACCGCCGGCGCCTGTTCCGCCGTCACTGCCAGGCAGGGCTCACCCACCATGTCGCGCGGAATCTCGATGTACACCGGTTGCGAATGGCGCAAGCAGCTGGCCAGCGCACGGGCGATGTCGGCCGGGGCGCGTTTGGCGTCGTCGAGGCGGACCTGATCGCAGGTGATTTCCTTGTAAATTTGAAACTGGGAATCCAGTGTTTTGGCTTGATGGTGCAACAGCAGGCCCGATTGGGATTCGCCTTTGCCGGGTCCGCCCGACAACACCACCAGCGGCGACTTTTCGGCGTAGGCCGAGGCCACTGCGTTGACCATGTTGAAGGCACCGGCGCCGTAGGTGACTGCCGCTACGCCAAGACCGCCACTGATACGACCACAGGCATCCGCCGCAAAGCCCACACCCGGCTCGTGCGACAAGGTGTACAGCGGCAGGATGGCGGATTGCTCGATGATGCGAAAGTAAGGCAACGCAAAATCGCCGGGAATACCAAAGATTTGCCGCGCGCCGTGCGCCTTGAGTGCGTGCAGCAGGGATTCTGTCAGGTTCATGGGGCGTGCCTGGTTGATTGCGAAAGAAGGCAAATTATTTCACCCGATGGCAGATGGAAAGCTTCCTTCTCTACGTCAATCGCCAGGAATATTGCACGTTAATTGCGCAGAAAGCGGTTTATGCGCAGTAAATCACCGAATTGAAAGCTATCCTTTCTGGGATCGCTCATACAGCGGCAGCACCTTGGGCAGGTTGCGCTCGATATCGGCGATGCGCGCGTTGCCCGATGGATGGGTCGACAGCCACTGTGGCGGCGCTCCTTTGCTGGCAGTGCCCATTTTTTTCCATAAGGTAATTCCCGCCCGTGGGTCGTAGCCGGCGCGGGCAGCCAGTTCCATGCCCACCAGGTCGGCTTCCGACTCGTCGCCGCGGCTGAACTTCAGGGTCAGCAGTTGGGCGCCGTAATGAGTCACGGTTTGCCCCACCTGGCCCAGGCCGAGTACCTGGGTCACCAGGTTGGCGCCGATGCCGGTGGCGGCGTTCTTGCCCATGCGCTCGCGCGCGTGCTCGCGCAGGGCATGGGCGATTTCGTGGCCCATCACCATTGCGACTTCGTCATCGGTGAGCTTGAGTTGCTCCAGAATTCCGCTGTAGAACGCAATCTTTCCGCCCGGCATGCAAAACGCGTTGATTTGTTTGCTGCCGATCAGGTTGACTTCCCAGCGCCAGTCGCGGGCACGCGGGTTCCACGCCACGGCAAACGGGATGATGCGCTGGGCGATCGTGCGCAAGCGCCGCACCTGGAGGTTGTCCTTCGGCCCGAGCGCGTTTTTCGCCGCGGCTTGTTGCAGCAATTGCCCGTATTGCAGACCGGCGGAACGCTCTACCGTATCTGCCGGAACCAGCTTGCTGAAGGCCGAGTTGTTGCCGACGTCAACCCCCTCGCGCGCCAAGGCAACCGGCGCGGCCAGGGGCAAGGCGATCAGCAGCACTGTTGCCACCAGAGAAAATCGACGCGGCAACCGCGGGGCGCGGAGCTGCCGAAGGGCTTGGCTGAAGTTCATGCTCGGATTTAGATGGAAGGACAGGGGCACGGGGCTGGACGTATTATTCCCGCATGACATTAAATGCTGCTGACGTTCGCTCAATCAAGCCCTCCTGGGCTACCACTTTCAAGGTCTACCTGGAGCCGCCTACCCTGCGCATGTTGCTGCTCGGTTTTTCTGCCGGCCTGCCCTTGCTGCTGGTGCTGGGTACCTTGAGCTTCTGGCTGCGCGAGGCCGGCATTGACCGTACCACGATTGGCTACCTGAGCTGGGTCGGCCTGGCCTATGCGTTCAAGTGGGTCTGGGCGCCGCTGGTGGACCGGCTGCCGATCCCGCTGCTGACGCGCTGGCTCGGGCGCAGGCGCAGCTGGCTGTTGCTGTCGCAACTGGCGGTCATGAGTGGCTTGGTCGCGATGTCGTTCAATGACCCCCAGGTCGCATTGCAACCCGTGGTGTGGGGCGCCCTGGCAGTCGCATTTGGCTCGGCGACACAGGACATCGCACTCGACGCCTTTCGCATTGAATCCGCCAACATCGACCGTCAGGCGGCGCTATCGGCGGCTTATCAAACCGGCTACCGCCTGGCCATGATCTGGGCTGGTGCCGGGGTACTGTGGATTGCTGCCCGCGCTGAAGCGGCGGGGGTTTCAAGCTACCAGCACAGCGCATGGCAAACCGCCTATCTGGCCATGGCGGCCAGCATGTTGTTGGGTATGCTGACGGTCTTGCTGTCGCCCGAACCGGCTGGTCGCGGCATGCCGCCCGCCAGGAATGCGCTTGAGTGGCTGCAGGGTGCCCTGGTCGATCCATTTGCCGACTTCCTGCGCCGCTACCAGTGGCAGGCGGGCCTGATTCTGGCGCTGATCGCCATCTACCGCATCAGCGACGTGGTGATGGGCATCATGGCCAACCCGTTTTACGTCGATATGGGGTACAGCAAGGACGAAGTCGCGGCTGTGACCAAGATCTTTGGCGTCATCATGACGCTGGTCGGCGCCTTTGTCGGCGGCCTGCTGTCGATGCGCCTGGGCGTCATGCGGGTGCTGATGCTGGGTGCGGTGCTGAGTGCTGCCAGCAATCTCCTGTTCGCGGCTTTGGTGACACGTGGCCATGACCTGACCGCGCTGGTCTTTGTCATCTCGGCCGACAACCTGGCCGGTGGCATTGCCTCGGCGGCTTTCATTGCTTATCTCTCCAGCCTGACAAATATCAACTATTCGGCCACCCAGTACGCGATATTCAGTTCCGTGATGCTGCTGTTGCCAAAATTTCTGGCCGGCTATTCTGGTCGCTATGTGGATGCCTTTGGCTATCAGAATTTCTTTGTTGCCACCGCGCTGCTGGGCCTGCCGGTATTGCTGTTGGTGTGGCTGGCATCCAGGATCGAAAGTCGTTAAGGGATACGGCGGCCAGGGATTTTCCGTGCTGACCTGATTGCCGAAACTTTTTGCTTGCGAGGTTTCTCATGCGAAATGGTGCTCATCATCGACCAGTTCGGCGAACCATTGCCCTCGTTCTTGCTGGTGGCCGGGGCTCTCGCCTGCAAACCTTGACCGAGCATTGCGCCAAGCCCGCCGTGCCCTTCGGGGGCAAATTTCGCATCATTGATTTTGTGCTGTCAAACTGCGTCAACTCGGGTGTGCACCGAATTGGCGTGTTGACGCAATACAACGCCTACAGCCTGCTTCGTCATCTGCAGCATGGTTGGTCGTTTCTGCGCCACGAGGTGAACGAGTTCATTGATTTGCTGCCGGCGCAACAGCGCATCGACGCGGCGTCCTGGTATCGGGGAACGGCCGACGCCGTTTTTCAGAACCTCAGCATGCTGCGCGAGCACGACCCCAAGTACATTCTGATTCTCGCTGGCGATCATGTCTACAAGATGAATTACGCCAATTTGATCGAAGACCATGTGGCGCAGGGGGCGCCATGCACCGTGGCGTGTATCGAGGTTTCCCTGGCGCAAGCTTCGGAATTCGGAGTCATGACGATAGACGGCAACCGTCGCATCACCCGGTTTGAAGAAAAGCCGAGCGCCCCGCAAGCCCTGCCGGACCGACCGGACACGGCGCTGGTCAGCATGGGTGTGTATGTCTTCAACGCCGAGTATCTGTTTGCTGCGCTGGAGACTGATATGAGAGACGCCTCGTCGAGCCACGACTTTGGCCATGACCTGATCCCGTCCATGGTGTTGCTTGGCGACGCTGCTGCCCACCCGTTCAATCTGTCGTGCGTCAAGACCAACCCCGATGCGTCCGCCTACTGGCGCGACGTGGGGACTGTGGATGCCTATTGGGCTGCGAACATTGACTTGACCGCAATCACACCGGAACTCGATCTATACGATCAGGCATGGCCTATCTGGACCTACCAACCAACTGTGCCACCAGCAAAGTTTGTCTTTGACGACGATGGACGTCGCGGCATGGCGGTAGATTCTCTGGTCTCGGGTGGCTGCATTGTCTCGGGGGCGCTAGTGCGGAGATCGGTCTTGTCTACCGGGGTTCATCTGGACTCTTACAGCAGTGTTGAGGATACCGTCATTCTGCCTGGGGCGCAGGTTGGACAAGCTTGTCGTTTGCACAAGGTGGTGATCGACGAGGGTTGTCGCGTCCCCGACGGGATGGCGATAGGCTTTGACGCCGAGGCTGATAGCCAGCATTTCTTTCGCAGCCCGAACGGCGTGGTAGTGGTGACGAATGCCATGATGCAGGCGTTCCCGGAGGGGCCGACGTGAAAGTTCTGTACGTCTGTACTGAGTTGTTTCCTTTTCTCAAGACCGGCGGTCTGGCTGACGTCAGTGCCGGCCTGCCTCCGGCGTTGCGGGCCCTGGGATGCGAGGTGCGCTTTCTTTTACCCTCATTTCCCGCCGTCGCACGACAAGCCATGGTGCCGCGGCCAGTCGCCCGCTTGCCGGTTGGGGAAATGACCTGGGGCCCGGCCCCTGCCTTGCCGCCGGTGGACGTGGTGTCGGCAAGCTTGCCGGGCTTTGACTTGCCGTTCTATCTGCTCCAGTCCCCGACCCTGTTCGAGCGTCCGGGCAACCCCTATCTCGGCCCCGACGGAAAGGACTGGGGCGACAACGCGATGCGCTTTGCGGTACTGGGCTGGGTTGCCGCCTTGCTGGGGCAGGGGCTGGACCCACAATGGACTCCTGACATCATTCATTGCCACGACTGGCACACCGGCCTGGCACCGGCTTTCGTTCGTGCTTTTGCCGATTCGGGTCGTGCCATGCCGGCCACGGTTTTCACCATCCACAATCTTGCCTATCAGGGCCTGTTCCCAGGCGCCGTATTCCCGCAGTTAGGGTTGCCGAAGGCCTGGTTTAACGTCGCTGGCGTCGAGTTTTTTGGTCAAGTGTCATTCATGAAGGCAGCCCTTCAGTACGCCGACCGGATCGTCACGGTCAGTCCGACTTATGCCCGGGAAATACTTGACCGCTCCCAAGGCTGCGGGCTCGATGGACTGCTGCGTGAACGCGCGGAAGTTCTGACCGGCATTCTCAATGGCGTCGACTACGAGGTCTGGAGCCCCGCCACCGACGCCTGGCTGTCGGAACACTACGACAGTGACTCGCTGGCGAATAAGGCAGCAGCCAAGCGCGCGCTTCAGGCGACTTTCGGGCTGGGGTCGCGCCCGCAGGCCCTGGTCTTCGGTGTCGTGAGCCGGCTGACGGCGCAAAAAGGCCTGCAGTTGCTGGCCCAGGTGATGGCGGATCTGATTCAGCGCGGCGGGCAACTGGCCCTGCTGGGTCAGGGGGATGCTGCGCTGGAGCAGATGTTCGCCGATGCGGCCCTGCGCTACCCTGGGCAGGTCGGCGTGCGGATCGGCTACGACGAAGCCAGTGCCCATGCCGTGATCGCTGGCGCCGATGTCATGTTGGTGCCTTCGGCATTTGAGCCTTGCGGCCTGACCCAGCTTTATGGCTTGCGCTACGGCACCTTGCCGCTGGTGCGACGCGTCGGTGGTCTTGCCGACACCGTCGTCGACTGCTCCCTGGAGAATCTGGACGATGGCACTGCCACTGGTTTCGTGTTTCAGGATTTCAGCGCCGACGGCTTGCTCGCCGCGCTGCGTCGGGCCTTCGTCCTGTTCCGGCGCGCCGACGACTGGGCAGTGGTCCAGCGGCGCGGGATGGAGAAACGATTTGACTGGCTGACTGCTGCGCAGCACTATCTGGTCTTGTATCAGTCGCTGCGCCCGGGTGTTAAACCACTGGCGCGTGCATCTTCCGGGAGAAATTAGTCATGCCTCCAGGCCCTGTTTTTGAATTTGACAAGCCGACCAACAGCGTCGAAGCCTTGCGCCGGTCGATCTCGAACCGCCTGGTTTATGCGGTCGGGAAGGACCATCGTTCCGCCACCCAGCGCGATTGGCTGTTTGCCGTTTTTCATGCTGTTCGGGATCGCATCATGGATCGTTGGCGTGAATCGCTGGCGCAGGCTGAACATCAGGATGCCAAGCGCGTGTATTACCTGTCACTGGAATTTCTCACTGGGCGTGCCCTGACCAATGCGATGCTGGCGGCCGATATATACGAGCCCATCCGCCAGGCTTGTGCACTGCTTGGCGTGGATTTCGACGCCCTGGTTGACCTGGAGCCCGACGCCGGGCTGGGCAATGGGGGTTTGGGGCGTCTGGCCGCCTGTTTTCTGGACTCCATGGCCGCCCTGGGTCTGTCTGGCATGGGCTATGGCATACGCTACGAATACGGCATGTTCGCTCAGCGCATTCAGAATGGCCAGCAAGTCGAAGAGCCGGACTACTGGCTGGTCAACGGCTACCCGTGGGAGTTCATGCGTCCCGAATTCAGCTACCCCATCCGTTTTGGCGGACGCGTGGAACTGCGCAACGGCAAGCCGGTCTGGCTTGATACCGAAGACGTGATTGCCACCGCCTATGACAGCGGGGTGCCGGGCCATGCCATGCGCAGCGTGGTCACACTGCGGCTCTGGTCCGCGCGTGCCAGTGGCGGCGTCAACCTGGATGCGTTTAACCGGGGAGACTATATCCAGGCGGTGGAGGCGAAGAACCTGTCAGAAAACGTCACCCGTGTGCTCTACCCCGATGACCGCAGCGAGCACGGACGCGAATTGCGCCTGCGCCAGGAATACCTTTTTGTCAGCGCCTCGCTGCAGGACATTCTGCGGCGCCACCTGAAGAATCACAGCGGTTTCGAGCAACTGGCGGACAAGGTGGCGATCCATCTGAACGACACGCACCCGGCGCTGGCCGTACCCGAGCTGATGCGTCTGCTCATCGACGAGTATCAACTCGACTGGGAGCGCGCATGGTCCCTGTGCACCCGCGTCTTTTCCTACACCAACCACACCTTGATGGAAGAAGCGCTCGAGACCTGGCCGGTGGAATTGCTGACCCGCATGTTGCCGCGGCACATGGGGCTGATCTACGACATCAATGCCATCTTTCTGGCCGAAGTGCACAACTGTTTCCCATCAGACAACGCCCTGGTGCGTCGTATTTCGCTGATCGAGGAACGTGGCGTGCGCCGCGTGCGCATGGCGCATCTGTCAGTGATGGCGAGTCACAAGGTCAATGGCGTCTCGGCCTTGCATAGTCAGCTAATGGTGGACACCATTTTTTCCGATTTTGCGAAAATGTATCCGGAGCGTTTCTGCAACAAGACCAATGGCATCACCCCGCGCCGCTGGCTGTCTCAGGCCAATGCGCCGCTATCAGGCTTGATTGACAGCCGCATCGGAACCGATTGGCGGGGCGATCTGGACCGATTGGCGCGGCTGCGTGAGTTGGCCGATGAACTCGAGTTTCAAAATGCTTTCCGTCTGGCCAAGGAGAAAAACAAGCGCCGTCTGGCGGACCTGATCGCGCATGATGCGGGCGTCGTCGTGGATCCGCAGAGTCTGTTCGACGTCCAGGTCAAGCGCATGCACGAGTACAAGCGGCAGTTGCTCAACGTGCTTCATGTCATCACACGCTACCAGCGTATTCTGGCCCAGCCGCGGGCTAACTGGGTGGCGCGCACCGTGATCTTTGCCGGCAAGGCGGCTTCTGCCTATTACATGGCCAAGCTGATCATCCGGCTGATCAACGACGTGGCCCGCGTGATCAATAACGATCCGCGCATCGAAGGGCAACTGCGCGTGGTGTTCTTGCCCAACTACCGGGTGTCTCTGGCCGAAATCATCATCCCTGCAGCCAACCTGTCGGAGCAGATTTCAACCGCCGGGACCGAAGCCTCGGGCACCGGCAACATGAAGTTCGCGCTTAACGGCGCGTTGACCATTGGCACCTGGGACGGCGCCAACATCGAGATCGCCGAGAACGTCGGACTGGAGAATATTTTTATCTTTGGCAACCGGGCAGAAAAGGTGGCCGAGCTTCGCGGTTACGGCTACCGGCCACGCGACTATTACGAGAGCAACTCCGACTTGAAGTCGGCCGTCGACCAGTTGGCCGCGGGCGCTTTTTCTCCAGAGGAGCCAGATCGCTACCGCGACGTGGTCAATGTGCTGCTGGAAAGCGATTATTACCAGCTGTTGGCGGACTACGCCGATTACTGCGCCGGTCAGGACAAGGTTGACGAGCTTTACCGCCGGCCGGTGGCCTGGACGCGCAGCGCGATTCTCAATGTCGCCGGCATGGGCGTGTTTTCTTCCGACCGCACGATTCGTGAATATGCCAGCGAAATCTGGGACGTTCAGCCGCTCAAATAAGATTGCGTTTACGATAACTTTACTGTCGCTTCAAGCGAATGATGCGGCTGCCCACTAGACTGCGACTATGAGCCAACACTTGTTAATGATCGAAGACGATGCCCGCCTGGCCCAGATGGTAAGTGAGTACCTGGGGCAAAACGGTTTTGTGGTGGACCATGCCGGTGATGGCCAAAGCGGATTGAACAGCCTCGAGGCCAGCCCGCCCGATCTGGTCATCCTCGACCTGATGCTGCCCGACATGGACGGTCTGGAGGTGTGCCGCCGCATCCGCGCAATGTCGGCGGCGTTGGCGCAGACCCCGGTGCTGATGCTGACCGCCAAAGGCGACCCCATGGACCGCATCATCGGTCTTGAAATGGGGGCCGATGATTACCTGCCCAAACCGTTCGAGCCGCGTGAGTTGCTAGCGCGAATTCGCGCCGTATTGCGCCGCCGCGTGGAAGGCGCGCCCCAGGGCAGCAAGCAATTGCGTTTTGGCACGCTCGATATTGATCGCGACGCCCGCACCGTCAGTGTGGCGGGACAGATTTGCGACTTGACCTCGTATCAGTTCGACTTGCTGGTGGCATTGGCCGAGCGCGCCGGCCGTGTGCTCACGCGTGACCAGATCATGGAAGCGGTGCGTGGCCGTGAACTCGATGCCTTTGACCGCTCGATCGACGTGCACATGGGGCGCATCCGGGCCGCCATCGAGGTCGATGCCAAAGACCCCAAGCGCATTCTCACAGTGCGCGGCGTCGGCTATGTATTTGCGCGCCAGCAAGACTGAGCATGTTTCTGAAGCGGCTTTATGTGCGGATCTGGCTGGCCGTGGTGCTGGCCGTCGCGGTGCTGACATTGCTGGTCGGATGGGCCTGGCGCCTGGCCGCCGAGCCGCCGTTGCGCGAGGTGATTGTCCGTAACGAAGCCGGACAAATTATCGGCAACGGCCATTCCAGCATGAGGCGTCCGCCGGGCGGCCGGCTCGGGGCGCATCCGGAAGAAGAATTTGCGGCGCAGGTGCCGTCGTTCGGGCTGCACCGCCAGAGGGGCGGCGGCCCGGAATTTGTCGTGATGATGATCGATGGCCAAATCGTGCACATGCAACTGCCGCGCCCGCCACCCTCGCCCTGGAGCCATGCGCCGTTCGGGTTTTTCTGGACGCTCTCACTGGTGGCGGTGGCCGTGGCGCTGGCCACCTACCCGATTATCCGCAAGCTCACGCGCCGCCTCGAGCAGTTGCAAAACGGGGTTGAGCAATGGGGCGCGGGCGACCTCTCGATTCGGGTCTCCGAGACCGGCCGGGACGAGGTGGCATTTCTGGCGACGCGCTTCAACCATGCGGCCCAGCGCATTGAGACCCTGGTCAAGGCGCAGGACGCTTTGCTGGCCTCGCAAAAATCGCTGCTGGCCAACGCCTCGCACGAACTGCGCTCACCGCTGACGCGCATTCGGATGGGACTGGAATTGATGGGTGTGCCGTCGTCGTCGACCTTCAAAGACGAGATATCCCGCAATATTGCCGAACTTGACCAGTTGATTGAAGAAATCCTGCTCGCCAGTCGGCTGGACGCGCGTGAGGCCGACCTGGGCACGATTGAGTCGATTGACCTGATTGGCCTGGTCGCAGAGGAGTGTGCACGGGCCAAGGCCGACCTTGACGTGCAGCCGGCAGCCGATCCCGCTGCATCTGGCACCGCAAGGGTAAACCAGTCCGACTTGCCGGTGCAGGGTGTCGCAAAATTGCTGCGCCGGGCAGTGCGCAATCTGCTGGAGAATGCGCGTCGCCATGCGGCGGGCGAGATCACCGTGACTCTGGCCGGGGCTGGCGGCCAGGCGGTAATCAGCGTCTGCGACCGCGGACCCGGCGTGCCGCCCGATCTGCGCGAGCGCATTTTTGAGCCCTTTTACCGTTTGCCCGGAGCGACCGAGCGTGACGGCGGTGTCGGCTTGGGCCTGGCTCTGGTGAAATCCATTGCCCAGCGCCATGGTGGCGCGGTGCATTGCGAAAATCGCCCGGATGGCGGCGCCTGCTTTGTCCTCAGTCTGCCCCTGGCATCCGACAGCAAAACCTAACGGTTGTAATAAAGCAACATTTTTTCTAAAAAAAGAGCTCAATATCCCCCAAAAGTGGGATAGCGCAGGCCCTTGATGCCCGCTAAAGTTGAGTCAATCGCTGTCACAGTGTTCAAGCGTTGGGCTCAGTCAGCAAACTGACGAGCGTTCAAGCTTTAAGTTATTAAAAGTTCCAACGACGTTCCTTCGGGAACTTTTACAAAGCCATCTCCGGATGGCTTTTTTTTGCAAATCAGCGCAAGTGTTGCAGCACGCTGTGCGCCGTGATGTCGGCCAGGCAGCGGGTATGGCCGAGCGGGCAGACACGCTGAAAACACGGCGCGCAGTCCAGCGGTGGTTGGTAGGCCGCATCGTTCTTCAGCCACAGCACCGTGGCCTGGTCGTTCAGAGGCGGCGTGTGCAGCGGACTGCTGGAGCCGAACAGAGCGACCTGACGGACGCCAAAGCTTGCCGCCACGTGCATCAGGCCGGAATCGTTACTTACTGTGCTTTTGCTGGCGGCTATCACACTGAATGCCTGACTCAGAGATGTTTTTCCTGAAAAATCCAGGCATTTCCCTGCTTGCTCGACATTCACCGATGCGGCAATTTCTGCACACAGGGCGGCTTCTTTGGCCGAGCCCAGCAGGACGATGGGCAGATCAAGAAGCCGCGCCAGTTCGGCGAAATGTTTCGCCGGCCAGCGTTTGGCGGGACCGAACTCGGCGCCCGGTGCAAACACGTAATAAGCGTTGCGCGTCAATCCAAGCGAATCAAGCGTTGCCGCCAGCTCATTGGACGCCTGCCGTAGCTGAGGACGGTCGCCGGCGATGTCAGCCTCGCCACTGAGCGCCGAGTAAAAGGCGACCATCGGCAGAGGTTTGTTCCTGGGCGGGCTTTTCAGGCGATGCGTGAGCAGGCCGACCCTTGCCTCGCCCAGATAACCGACCCGTTTCGGAACGCTTGCCAGAAACGGCAACAGCGCGCTTTTGAGCGAATTGGGGCACACATAGGCGGTGTCGAACCGTCCTTCAAGCTGCTTGGCCAGACTGCGACGCGCCTTGAACTGCAAGCCGCCATGCGCAAACGGAAATTCGATGACCTCGGCCACCTGTGGCATCTGTCGGTACACCGGCGCCACCCAGGGCAGCGCGCCTACCGTGAGCCTCTCGCCGCGCGCGTGCAGGCGGCGCAGCAGCGGCTCGGTCATCACCGCATCCCCAATCCACTGGGGTGCGATGATCAAGGAATTGGAATCTGACCCCAATTCAGTCAGTGATGGCCGTCAAAGTGCTCGCCAGCCTTCAATTTGTACACCGTGCCGCAGTAAGGGCACTTGGCCTCGCCGGTGAGGGCCACGTCCAGATAAACCTTGGGATGGCCGTCCCAGACTTTCATGCCGGCCAGCGGGCTGGGGCAAAACACGCCACCCTCATGGTTCAGGTCTTTGGCGAGGAGTTCGATGACAGAGTTGCTCATGGGGTTTCCTAAATGGTTGGGGACAGAGCTGGCTCGCTTTGCGTAGCTGCGGTCTGTCCCACAAGGTTTCAGATTTTCGTCAGCCAATGGGCGTATTTGGGGTTGCGGCCATTGACGATGTCAAAGTACGCGCTCTGGATCTTTTCCGTGATCGGGCCACGGCGACCACTGCCCAGCTCGATCCGGTCAAGCTCGCGAATTGGCGTTACCTCGGCCGCTGTCCCGGTAAAAAAGGCTTCGTCGCAGATATAGACCTCGTCGCGCGTGATGCGTTTTTCGACCACTTCCAGGCCCAGGTCTTTGGCAATGTGGAAGACGGTGTTGCGTGTGATGCCGTTGAGCGCACCGGACGACAGATCGGGCGTGTAGATGATGCCGCCCTTGATGACGAACAGGTTTTCGCCCGGGCCTTCGGAGACAAAGCCGGAGCTGTCAAGCAGCAATGCTTCGTCGTAACCATCGTCGGTGACTTCCAGATTGGCCAGGATCGAATTGCTGTAGTTGCTCACCGCCTTGGCCTGCGTCATGGTGATGTTCACGTGGTGGCGCGTGAAGCTGCTGGTTTTGACCCGGATGCCGCGTTGCAGACCCTCGTCGCCCAGATAGGCGCCCCACGGCCAGGCGGCCACCATGAGATGAATCGTGTTGCCTTTGGGGCTGACGCCCAGCTTCTTGTCCCCAATCCAGCTCAAGGGCCGGATGTAGCCGCTCTCAAGCTTGTTGTCACGCACCACGGCTCTTTGCGCTTCGCTCACTTCCTCCCTGGAAAATGGAATCTTCATGCGCAAGATCTTGGCGCTGTTGAAAAGACGCTCAGTGTGCTCAGCCAGCCGGAAGATCGCTGTGCCACCCAATGCGTTGTAGGCGCGCACTCCTTCGAACACGCCGCAGCCGTAGTGAAGGGTATGCGTCAGTACGTGGATCTTGGCGTCACGCCATTCGACCATCTGGCCGTCCATCCAGATTTTTCCGTCGCGGTCGGACATCGAAGGAGCTTGAGGACTCATGGTGTTTCCTTATAAATTTGAACTTGCAAGTATTGCAGAGGCCTGATTTTACGAGGCCAGACTGCCGCTGCTCCAGTTCCGGCTTTATCGCAGCGATGCGACCGGAGCGGCGCCCTCTTGCGCCGGCCAGCGCACCGTCACTGCCAGTCCGCCCAGCCGCTCGGAGCGGCTGACCTGCACTTGCGCGCCAAACACGGCGGCAATTCGCTTGACAATCGACCAGCCCAGGCCGCTACCCGGTTGTTCGCTGCCCAGCACGCGGAAGAAGCGCTCGCCCAGCCGCGCCATCTCGGGCTCGGTCATGCCCTTGCCGCTGTCTTCGACGCGCAAGACAGTTTGCCCGGATTCAATTGCCACGCTGACCCCCACCTGAGCGTTTTCCGGGCTGTAGCGCATCGCGTTGTCGATCAGATTGCGAACCAGCACCCCGATCAGGGTTTCCTCCCCTGCCACCGGGCAGGGCGCCTGGGCCTCAAGCTCCAGGGTCTGATGCCGCGCCATGGCGGTGGGTGCCAGTTCAGCCGCCACGCGGCGCGCCGTTGCGCTCAAATCGACACTGGCAGAAGAGGACGGCGTGGGCGCGGACGCGGTCTCCAGACGCGCCAGCATCAGCAATTGATCCACCAGGCGGGTGGCGCGATCGCAGCCGGCCAGCGTGAAGCGCAAGGCGTGTTCGCGTTGCGCGCTGTCGTCGCCGGCGCCGAGCGCCACCTGGGCCTGGGTACGAATGCCGGCAATCGGTGTGCGCAACTCATGCGCTGCATCGGCGGTGAAGCGGCGCTCGGATGCCACCATCTGCTCAATGCGCTGGAACAGGGCGTTCATTGCCTGCACCATCGCCTGCATTTCCACCGGCATGTCGTTTAGCACCAGCGGCTCCAGGGTCTGCGGGCGCCGCAGGCCGAGCAATTGACTGAGATGGCGCAACGGTGCCAAGCCCCGGCGCACCGTCCACCAGCCGACCAGTGCCAGCAGCGGCAAAGCAACGACCAGGGGCAGGAGCACCCCCTGCAGCACCGCCAAAAGAATCGAGTCGCGCGAGTGCGTCTGCTCACCCACGTAAACCTGCACATCGCTTTCACTGCCCTGGGTGGCAAACACGCGCCACAGCTCGCCGTCGCCCTGGCGCACGGTTGAAAAGCCGCTGGAGGAAGTCGAAATCGGCGTGCGGCCCGCATTGGCCGAACTCATGACCAGGCTTCCCTCGTGAAACACCTGAAACATGACCTTGGGAGCATATTTGTGCAGGGCGGGTGCATCGTCCAACTTGTCATGCCGGTCGCCGGCGGCCTGTTGCTGCATCACCAGCAAGGCGGCGGCCTGCGCCAGGTGACCATCGAGCAGTTCATCGAGCTCATGGCTCGCATCAAACCAGGTCAGCAGCGCAGTGCCCAGCCACACTACGGTCAACAGCGTCAGCAGAGGTACCAGCAGGCGCGCTTGCAAGGATTTCGGACGGCGCACCGGCATCAGGAGCTCTCAGCGTCGCGTGCCACGGTGTAGCCAATGCCGCGCACCGTCTGAATCAAATCAGGATGCAATTTGCGCCGTAAATGGTGGATGTGCACCTCGATTGCATTGCTCTCCACTTCATAGCCCCAGCTGTAAAGCTGCTGCTCCAGTTGCTCGCGCGACATGACGCGCCCGGCATTGAGCATCAGGGCGTGCAACAGATCGAATTCACGTGTCGATAAAAGTACCTCCTGCCCATGCAGGCTGACCTGCCGCGCCGACGGGCTGAGCCGCACATCTCCGCATTGCAAAGTGTCCTGCGTCTGGCCGGCCGAGCGGCGCATCAGCGAGCGCAGGCGTGCGCCGAGCTCGTGCAGGTCGACCGGCTTGATCACATAGTCGTCCGCGCCCAGGTCCAGGCCGCGCACGCGGTCCGGCACGGCGTCGCGTGCCGTCAACACCAGCACCGGGGTGCTGATCTTGCGCGCCCGCAGGGCTTGCAACACATCGATCCCGTCCTTGAGCGGCAAGCCCAGGTCCAGCACGCCGGCAGAATAGTCGCTGGTGGCCAGTTCGCGCTCGGCGGCCACGCCGTCGCGCACCCAGTCGACCTGGAAGCCGAGTTGGCGCAAGCCCGCACGCAAGCCGTCGCCCAGGATGGGGTCGTCTTCAGCCAGCAAAATTCGCATAAAAAAGCTCCAGCGTTATTGGCTCGCGCATGTTCGCAGCACTCATATTGCAGTCTGCATCCTAATCCTTGTCATGGGCATGACCGCGTTTGTGGGAGTCGTGTTTCGAATGTTCTGTGCTGTAGCCGCCTGCGTTCGTCGCGGAAGGCGGCGCACTCTGCCACTGAAACCACCAGAAACCCAGCACCGCCACCAGCAAGACCAGGGCCAGCGGACGCCAGGCCCGGGGGATGCCGTCATGCGGTGCGCCATTTTTTTTGCCAGTCACCATCGCCCGTGTCAGGTTCTCGCGATGCAGCAAGCTCGTCAGCAGGGCGCCCGCCACGTGCAGGCATACCACGGCCAGCATTGCGCCCGAAACGCCTTCATGCAACTCCTTCATCCAGTGACCGGCGCTATCCGTGTACAGAGCCCAGCCGGTGCCGACGACGGCGAGGCTGATCAGCAGCAGCAACATGATCGCGAGCGCCCCCAGCGGGTTGTGCCCGACATGGTGTTCGGGCTTGCCGCCCAACATGGCGGTGCCATAGCGCAGCACCGCGGCCGGGCCGCGCACAAAACTGCCAAAGCGTGCGTAGCGGGTGCCGAGCAGGCCCCAGAGAATGCGAAACGCCACCAGGCCACCCAGGGTGTAGCCCAGAGTCACATGCAACAGCAGCCAGCGCTGGCTCTCGGCCGTGACGTAGGCGCCGGCGAAGCTCAGCGCCAGCAGCCAGTGAAACACCCGTACCGGCGCGTCCCACACCAGAATCCTGGACTTTATTTCAGCCATGACGACCCGTCCACAGGGTGCCGGGCAAGGGCAAGCCGGCGCCGGTGCAAAGCCTGCCGGTTTGCGTTAAACAGTTCGGATAAAAGGTGAAAATCTGCATCGTGTCTCCAGAGACTGATGATGCTATGCCGGGCAGATTAAGTCAGTCTTAACGGCGTTCGGCCGCGCTAACCCAGCCCGCGCACCACTTCCATCGCCTGCTCGACCCGCTCCACCGCGTGAATGGTCAGGCCTTCGATCGGCTTCCTGGGCGCATTCGCCTTGGGCACCAGCGCCACGCTGAAGCCCAGCTTGGCGGCCTCCTTCAGGCGCTCCTGGCCGCGCGGGGCGGGGCGCACCTCGCCCGCCAGCCCGACTTCGCCAAAAGCAAAAAAGCCCTTGGGCAGCGGCTTGCCGCGCAAGCTGGAGGTGATGGCCAGCAGCACCGCCAGGTCAGCCGCTGGCTCGCTGATGCGCACGCCGCCAACGGCATTCACAAACACATCCTGGTCCATGCAGGCCACGCCGGCATGGCGGTGCAGCACCGCCAGCAGCATCGCCAGGCGGTCCTTGTCCAGGCCCACGCTCAGGCGCCGCGGTGAAGGCCCGCCACTGTCAACCAGCGCCTGGATCTCGACCAGCATCGGGCGCGTACCCTCCAGCGTGACCATGACGCAGCTGCCGGGCACTGGCTCGGCATGCTGGCTCAGGAAAATGGCACTCGGATTGGAAACGCCTTTGAGGCCCTTCTCGGTCATGGCAAAGACACCAATCTCGTTGACCGCGCCAAAACGGTTCTTGATCGCGCGTATCAGTCGAAAGCTGCTGTGCGTGTCGCCTTCAAAGTAAAGCACCGTGTCGACCATGTGCTCCAGCACGCGCGGCCCGGCCAGTGCGCCTTCCTTGGTGACGTGCCCGACCAGCACGATGCAGACTCCACTGGCCTTGGCGGCGCGCGTCAGGTGCGCCGCGCATTCGCGCACCTGTGCCACCGAGCCGGGGGCCGAGGTCAGCTGGTCCGAGTACACGGTTTGAATCGAGTCGATGACGGCGATGTCGGGTTGCGTGGCCTCCAGCGTGGCCAGAATCCGGTCGAGCTGAATCTCGGCCAGCACCCTGACTTGCGAGTGGCCCAGCCCGAGGCGGCGCGAGCGCAGCGCCACTTGCGCACCGCTTTCTTCGCCGGTCACGTACAAGGTGTTCTGCCCGCTGCGCTGCAGCGAATCGAGCGCCTGCAGCAGCAGCGTCGATTTGCCGATGCCGGGGTCGCCGCCGATCAGCACCACGCCGCCTTCGACCATGCCGCCGCCCAGCACGCGGTCGAGCTCCTCGTGGCCGGTGGGGGTGCGCGCCATGTCGACCGCGTCGATGTCACCCAGCACCGCGACTTCGGCGCTCTTGACCAAGGAAGCAAAACGGTTTTTGGTCGGGACAGCGCTCTCGGCCACCGATTCGATCAAGGTGTTCCAGGCGCCGCAAGCAGGGCATTTGCCCAGCCATTTGGGACTGGCGTCGCCGCAGTCGTTGCAGATGTAGGTGGTTTTTGCTTTGGCCATGGGTCAATACTACTGTATGGAACAACAGATGGCCAACGGGCTTGCGTCCACAAGCCGGACTCGCTATTGTATTGATAGCTGGTTGCGCATGATTGACGGGTGTTGGAGCCCGTTTTATCTAAAAACCCAGGCTCAATCGCGTTCCTTGTTCCTGCGCTTGCCTTTGTCCTTGCCCTGCCCCTTGTTCTCTGGCTCCCCCTTGGCGCTGCGATGGCATTCAACGCAATTCTCGAAGTTCTGAATCCCTTCTTCCTGATGCTCGGAGCGTGTCTTGTCCAGGCTGTGTTCATGGCAACCGTAGCAGCTGTAGCGGCGGTAGTCGTTGTTGCTGTGACAGGTCTCGCATGGGGCGCTGTGGTCTTTGTCGAGCAGGAATAATTTGTCGTGCGCAAAGGTGGCGGGCTTCCAGGCCTGCTGGCTGTGGCACTGTTTGCAATTGCCGGCAATCTGCCGGTGCAGGCTGTCGGTCGGCGCCTGGTGGCAGCTCTGGCATTGCTCGCGCACCGCAGTTTTCAGCAGCAGATGCGAGAACGGCTTGCGGCTGCGCTGGCTGAGCTTGGGCGCCTGATGATCGCTGTGGCAGGCCATGCAGTCCTGCTCGATCAGCAGCTGGTGGAACGCGGTCTTGAGCCGGCGTTGAACAATCGGCACGCCCTTGCTGCTGCGCAGTCCGATGTCGGGCAGCGCATGGCAACTGGCGCAGCGCACGGCTGACGCGCCGCGCCAGGGTGCGTGGCAGGCGAAGCAGTCGGTGGCGATTTCGGCGTGAGCCGCGACCAGCGGGCCTGGGCTCAGCATCAGATGTGGATAGACAAAAATCAGCGCCAGCAGCACCAGCAGGTTGGTCGATATCAGGGCCATGAGCCAGCCGCGCTTCATTTCCAGCCCCAGAATAAAAAGACGGCGACGATGTGCGCCAGGGCCAGCACGGCAAATGCCAGCGTGATCGGAAAGTGGACCGAGCGCCACTGCTTGACGGCATCAAAAGTCAGGCTGTCCCAGTACATCTGCTCGTCGAGTTCATCGCTGGCAAGGCCTTGCTGCTGCATCTTCTGCCGTGCTTCTTGCAGTCGATTGCGCGAACGATCGAGCAGGTACTTGCCGGTCAGTCCGCTGGCGACGTTGATCAGCATCGCCACGACAGCCAGCCAGCCCAGAATCGAGTTGAAATGAATGCCGGCATGCACCAGCACCAGCAAGGAGCCGAGCCAGGCCATGCGCTCATGCCAGCGCAGCAGCTGCAACGGGTGCCCGGACTTGATCAGCTTGCGTTTGCGCAGCGAATAGCCGAAGGAGCCCAGAATCAGCAGCGTTCCCGCAATGCCCAGATAGCGGCCGATCCAGACGACGTTGGCCGAGTGCAGCAAGGCGTCGATCAACACGGTGGCCAGCGCCAGCGCGCCCAGGGACAGCAGAAAGGGCAGGACTTCACGCCGGATCAGTCGGGCTTTCATGGTGGTCAGGCCTCGATTTCCAGGGCTGACTCCGGCACGCCGACGCACAGCAGGCAGTGGCCCGGCGCCACGTCATGTTCGGGCGGGTTGGCGTAGCGCACAGTGCCGGAAATCAGCTTTGTTTCGCAAACTCCGCAGGCGCCCAGGCAGCAACCCGATTCAACCGCCAGGTCGTGGCGCTCGGCCAGCTCAAGCAGGCTGGCATCCTGCCCGTCCCATACCAGCGTGCGACCGGTGCGGCGGAAATGTACCGCCAGCGTGGTAGCCTGGCCGGCAGGCTGCGCCTGCGGCGCGGCATCGGGCAAACGCACCGACGCTGGCCCGAACGCCTCGAAGTGGATGTCTTGCTGCGGCACGCCCCAGCGCACCAGTGCCGGCACCAGGCTCTCCATCATGGCCGCCGGGCCGCAGACATAGAACTGATGCCGTTCCTGCGGCAAGGTGCGTTGCAGCAGGCCGATATCGATGTGCCGGGCATGATGGTAGTCACGCCCCGGCACGTCTTTTGGGAGCGGGCGGCTGTAGAGCACGCGCAGGTGAAAGTGGGGATGAGCGCTTGCCAGCTGTTCGAGTTGCAGCTTGAACGCATGTTCGCCGCTGTGCCGCAGCCCATAGTAGAGGTGAACCCTGCGCCCGGGTTGCTCGGCCAGACACCAGTGCAGCATGCTCAGCAGCGGCGTGATGCCGATGCCCCCCGCGATCAGGACCAGCGGCACAGTCGGGTCGGGATCGATGAAAAAGTGGCCCGACGGCGCCTTGACCTGGAGCACGTCGCCCTCGCGGATCTGGTCGTGCAAGTGACCGGAGGCCGCGCCGGGTGGCAGATCCGGCCGCTCGGCCGGGGCGTTGACGCGCTTGACGGTGATGCGATAGCGCATCGGCTCCGGCTGGTCGGACAGCGAATAGCAGCGCGTGATCGTGCGCGGCCCAGCGGCGCTGGCGATCTGCAGCGTCAAGGTGAGGAACTGGCCCGGCTTGAACGGCGGCAGTGCAACACCATCAAGCGGCTCAAGGTAAAAGGAGCATTGCGTCTGCGTCAGGTCTTCGAATTCGCGCCGCGCCACGCGGAACGCGCGCCAGCCGGGCCAGGCGCCCACGGCAAGCTGCACTGCTTGCAGGTCTGGAGCGAGCGGAGTTCTTGCCGCCACGGCGCGTCGCCGCCACATTGCGACACCGATCCCGACGGCAAGCTGAAACATCAGTGCCGCACAGATGTAGGCCAGAAGCAGTGGGGCGGTCACGGTAAGCCTGTTGATGAATTGAGCCTCGCAGCGGGTCGCAGTCGCAGTTCGATGCTGGCGGCTTGATTCTAGGAAGGCCTTCTCGGGCGCGCTTGATGTTTATCAAACCCGCAGGAATGCCCGGCCTGTCGGGGCGCTGCCACCCGGTGTTTCAGTCAGCGTCGGTCGAATTGCCTGACGGCATTGCTGGTCCAGCGCGCGTCCATCAGTTCGTGCAGTGCTTCCCAGCCAAAGTGCCAGCCCATCCGGGTGACCATGACGCCGAGGATCAGGGCGGCAAGCGGATCCAGAATCGGGTAGCCGGCCATGTTGCCGATGATGCCGACGCACACCAGCAGTGACGAGGTCCCGTCGGGGCGCGCATACCAGGTATTGGCGACCAGCAGGCCCGATTTCACCTGCTTGGCCAGCGAGCGCAGGTAGCGGAATAAAAGTTCCTTGGTGATCAGCGTGCCAGCGGCCACCCACAGCGCCATGATATGCACGGTTTGCGCGGTCTCGGGTGCTTCAAGCTCGCGCGCGGCCGACCACAGCAGGCCCAGGCCGACGGACAGCAAGAGGCTCCCCATCAGCAGTGAAGCCGTAGTTTCAAGTCGCTCGCGGTCGTCGAGGTGGTCGGCGTCAGCATCGTGTCTACTGTGCTGGCGGGCAATGCGCAAAACAAAGTCCGCCACCAGGCCCGACAGCGAACGGATGGCGTCGGCAATCAAGCCATGCGATCCGGCCATGATGCCAACCACGGTCTGGGTGATGGTCATGATCAGGTTGACACCGACACTGACCCAGTTGGCGCGCGCTGTCGCGCGACCGGCCGGATCTTGCTCGACGGTTTTGGACTCGCCGGAAAGTTTGGTGGTGAACAAGCGCAGGGAGAAAACCATGAAGAAGCTCTGCTGTGAAGTGAATCAATGCCGCGATCTTCGTGGCCGAGTCTTAAGTGCGCCTTATCAGCCGCCAGCTTGCGCACTGCGTATCATCCAGACCGGATCGATCGACCCCGTGAGAAAAGGATGACCATGAATACACCTGTCAATACTTTCAAGCAAACCCTGCAAATGCGTCAAGTCCAGATCGGCCTGTGGCTGGGCCTGGCCGATCCCTACTGTGCCGAAATTCTGGCAGGCGCCGGCTATGACTGGCTGTTGATCGACGGCGAGCACGCGCCCAATGATTTGCGCTCGGTGCTGGGGCAACTCCAGGCCGTCGCCAGTGCCAGCAGTGCGCTGGCTGGCCCCGGTTCGCACCCGGTGGTTCGTGTGCCGGTGGGCGACACCTCGCTGATCAAGCAGTACCTCGAGCTCGGTGCGCAGACCATTCTGGTGCCGATGGTGGACACGTCTGCCCAGGCCGCCCGGTTGGCGCAAGCCATGCGCTACCCGCCGCAGGGTATTCGCGGCATGGGCAGTGCGCTGGCACGTTCGTCGCGCTGGCAGCGTTACCCGAACTACGTTCATGAAGCCAATCAGCAGGTCTGTCTGCTGGTGCAGGCCGAGACTGTGGAAGCCATGAATAACCTGGATGCGATCGCTGCCACGCCGGGCGTCGACGGCGTCTTTATCGGTCCGGCTGATTTGTCGGCCTCCATGGGTTTTCCCGGCAACCCCGCGCATCCCGAGGTACAGGCGGCAATCGAAGACGGCATCCGGCGCATCCTGCGGGCCGGCAAGGCGCCCGGCATTCTGGCCACAGGAGAAGCGCAGACGCGCAAGTGGCTCGATGCCGGTGCGTTGTTTGTGGCGGTCGGCATCGACACCATGTTGCTGACGCAGGCGGCGACGGCGCTGCTGGAGCGCTTCAAGCCGCCGGCGGGCGCTGCCGCTGCAGTCGGTGGCTATTGATATCGCTATTAAAAGAATAGCTGCTTGCGCATATTCAACGGGGGCTAGAGGCCAATATGACTCTCAAAAAGTTCGATAAAGTGGGTATTTACGGTGCTGGTGCCATCGGCGGCTGGATCGGTGGGCGGCTGGCAGCGGCGGGTTGTCGGGTCAGCGCGGTGGCGCGCGGCGCCACGGTGACCGCGTTGACGCGTGACGGTCTGAGACTCAGCGAGGGTGGGGTAGAGACTGTGCAGCCAGTGCGGGCCAGTGCCAGCCCGACCGAGCTGGGTCAGCAGGACCTGCTGGTGATTGCGGTCAAGGCGCCGGCGCTGCTGGAGGTGGCACGCCACGTCAAACCCTTGATCGGCCCCGACACCGTGGTGCTGACAGCCATGAACGGCGTGCCCTGGTGGTTTTTCCAGGGCTTCGGCGGCCGCTTTGAGAACACCCGGCTCAGCGCGGTAGACGCCAGCGGCGAAATTGGTGCCGCCATTGCTGCGGCCAGTGTCATCGGCTGCGTGGTGCACGCCAGTTGCTCGGTGGCCGCGCCCGGCGTCATCCGTCACCACTTCGGCAACGGGCTGATCATCGGTGAGCCCTCGGGTGCCAGCAGCGAACGCGTGGCGCAACTCGCGGCACTGTTGGGCCGCGCCGGTTTTGACGCCAGCGTGTCAGATCAGATTCAGAAGGACATCTGGTACAAGCTCTGGGGCAATATGACCGTGAACCCGATCAGCGCTCTCACCGGTGCCACCACCGACCTGATCCTGGGCGATGAGCTGGTGCGCGGTTTTGTCTCCAGCGTGATGCTGGAAGCCAAGGAGATCGGTGCGCGCATCGGGATTCCGATCCAGCAGCAGCCCGAAGACCGGCACGCCATCACGCGCAAGCTGGGCGCCTTCAAGACCTCGATGCTGCAGGACGTCGAGGCCGGCAAGGCGGTCGAGCTCGATGCCCTGGTGACGGTGGTGAAAGAGTTGGGTGCCCTGACCGGCGTGCCGACACCATTCACCGATGCCCTGCTGGGGCTGGCACGGCTGCACGCGAGGGTGCGGGGTTTGTATTGATGTGGATGTTGGCTTGAGCTGCGAGGCGGAAGCGACGTTGACCAACATGTTGCTCCAGGTTTCTCTCTACGGTTGAAGACTTCATAATCTGTTGCTTACGACATCGGTGGTCGCTGGGCTGTCTTTTTTTTCGAGGCCATGACGCCTCGTGGTTTGCGAAGAAAGGTGAATCCTTTGTCAGAGAAGCATAAGAGCGCGAGATATTCGCAGAGTCGCACCGACACGCTGATCGGTGCTGGCGCGCGTATTGAAGGCAATATAACTTTCACCGGCGTTCTACGCACTGACGGGGAGATCATCGGCGACGTGTCCTGCGGCGACGATACCCGCGGAACGATTGTCGTGGGCAAGTTGGGAAGTGTTACTGGCGCGATCAGGGCGCCCCACATTGTCGTCGTCGGGGGCGTTCATGGACCTGTACATTCGTCGGAGTCGATCGAGATTCACCCAGGCGCTCGCTTCGTGGGGGATGCTTCCTACAGGGACATTGTGATCCATGAGGGTGGAGTCATTGAGGGTGTACTGACACCAGGGTTCCCAACGCAGGAGGATCGATCAGGGCAAGACCATCGGGTTCAAAGTTTGGCGCTACCGGCAGTCAAGGAATTCGATGAGCCAGCCGCCGATGCAATGGCGCTCGGCAATGAGATTGGGAAACGCCCAGGGAAAGGGCGCAAGTTCGGCTTCGCCTTTGCACTGCTCATCGCCGTGCTTGCCCTCCTGTGGGTGAACCGAGGTCCGACGGTCGTTGCATCACCTGCCGCCGATGCTGTGCTCAAGGCCAATAACGCTGCAACGCAGAATCCGGCGCCGCAATCTTCCCCGGTGGAAAGCGCCCCGCCGTTGGACAGTCCGAAAGTCGTGACAGAAAGCGCAGTGCCGCTCGTCCCAAGCTCGGAAGCTGTCACCAAGGATGCTGTTCTAGCGACTCCTCCAGTTATTCCAGAACTGGATCTAGAGCACGTGGTCGTGGTTCAAGGGGACAGTCCGAGCAAACCGGCGGACTTCCTATATGTGATTGGCAAAGAGACGGCTGTGCTGTTCAGGAAGCAACGCCAGGACCCTGCCGAAGGCACTCGCATCGACCTTGCTCAAGGGACAAGCAAAAGGATCGCGGTCGCTAAAGATGACATTGTCCGAGTAGCGCAAGGCCGAGGCCTTCAAATGTTCTATCAAGGGCGGAAAGTGGCGTCGGCAACCATGGAAAGCGGCGCTTGGATGAGTTTCGTGCCTAATTCGCGCAGTGGGCCAAGTCACGAATAGCAGAGGCGAAGACTTGTCGGCGGCAGAGACTGTTGACTGAATTTTGTCTTCGACGTGTGCGTTTGCGCACACTTTCGGAAATCCATTTGGTATAAGCTGCACCCCACCATGAGCGTTCTCCCCCCGACTGCCAATTCCGGTGCCGTGCAGGGCGAGTCGCAACAGCCTGCTCCTGCCGGGGCGTCTGCGTCGAACGGTCTGACCAGCGCCGAGGCGACCGAGCGGCTCAGGCAATACGGCCCGAACCGGCTCAAGCCCGCCTTGCAACGTGCGGTGCTGCTGCAATTCCTGGCTCAATTTCGCAACCCGCTGGTCTTGATCCTGCTGGTGGCCAGTGGTGTTTCTGCGTTGACCGGCGACGTGACCGGCGCTCTGATCATTGGCGTCATCGTGGTGATGAGTGTGACGCTGGACTTTGTGCAGGCTTACCGGGCTGGTCGCGCGGCGGAACGTCTGGCCCTGCAGGTGGCGGTCACCGCCACCGTCCTGCGTGACGGCAAGGCGCGCGAACTGCCGGTGACGGAACTGGTGCCCGGCGATGTGGTGCTGCTGTCGGCCGGCAATCTGGTGCCGGCCGATGCGCGGCTGCTGCAAGCCGATGACTTCTTCGTCAACCAGGCGCAGCTGACAGGTGAGCCTTTCCCGGTAGAAAAGAAGGCGCCGCTGTCGCAAGCAGCCGCGGCGCCCGAGACTTGGGAACTGGAGTCGGTCGACGCGGTCTTCATGGGCAGTTCCGTCGTCAGCGGATCGGCGCGGGTGCAGCTCGGGCGCACCGGCAGCGCCTCCGCCCTGGGGCAAATAGCCGTCAGTCTGGCAGACAAAGTACCACCCACGGCCTTCGAGATCGGCACCCGGCACTTCGGCATGCTGATCATGCGCCTGACGCTGATGCTGGTGCTGTTCACCCTTCTGGTCAACGTCGCCTTTCATCGCTCACTGCTGGAGTCTTTCCTGTTTGCCGTGGCGCTGGCGGTCGGGTTGACGCCCGAGTTGCTGCCGATGGTGGTGTCGGTGACGCTGACGCGCGGCGCCCTGCGCATGGCGGTGCTCAAAGTGATCGTCAAGCGCCCTTCGGCAATTCAGGACATGGGCGCGATGGATGTGCTTTGCACCGACAAGACCGGCACCCTGACCGAAGCCCGTATCCGGCTGGAGCGCCATGTCGATGCGGATGGGCAGGACGATCCGCATGTTCTGGAGCTGGCCTATCTGAACAGCTATTTCGAGAGCGGCCTGAAAAGCCCGCTCGACGATGCCATCCTGAAACACTCCGAAATCGATGTCGCGGGCTGGATCAAGATCGACGAGGTGCCGTTTGATTTTGAGCGCCGCCGCGTGTCGGTGCTGGTGGAGCGAGGCGCTGCGCGCCGGCTGGTGGTCAAGGGCGCGCCGGAAGATATCGTGCGTTTGTGCACGCACTACCAGGACAGTGCCGACGTAACCGCGGCACTCGATGACGCGGCGCGCACGCGGATCAATGCGCTGTTCGACAGTCTGGGCCGCGAGGGCTTTCGGGTGCTGGGCATCGCCTGGCGCGATGTGGCGATCGATCACCCGCATGCCGTGGTGTCAGATGAGAGTGAACTGGTGTTCGCCGGTTTCGCGGCCTTTCTGGACCCGCCCAAAGCCAGCGCCAGCGAAGCACTGAAAGCCCTGGCGGCCAGCGGCGTGGCGGTCAAGATAGTGACCGGTGACAACGAACTGGTCACGCGCCATGTCTGCACCCAGCTCGGTGTGGCCATCGAGGGCGTGCTGACCGGCACCGAGGTGACGGCCATGAATGATGACGCGCTGCGCGCACGCGTCGAAGGCGTGAATCTGTTCTGCCGCGTCAACCCGGCGCAGAAGAACCGCATCATCCTGGCACTAAAAGGCCGTGGTCATGTGGTCGGCTATCTGGGCGACGGCATCAATGACGCCCCCTCGCTGCACACCGCCGATGTCGGCATCTCGGTCGAGGGCGCGGTGGACGTCGCCAAGCAGGCCGCCGCCATGATCCTGCTGGAGAACGACCTGATGGTGCTGCACAAGGGCATCCTGGAAGGCCGGCGCACGTTTGGCAATGTGATGAAGTACATCATGATGGCCACCAGCTCCAACTTCGGCAATATGTTCAGCATGGCGGCTGCGACGCTGTTTTTGCCGTTCCTGCCGATGTTGCCATTGCAGATTCTGCTCAACAACCTGATGTATGACGTGTCCGAAATCACGCTGCCGCTGGACAACGTGGACGATGAAGACCTGGCGCAGCCGAAACGCTGGGACATGGGTTTCATCCGCAATTTCATGCTGACCATCGGGCCCATCAGCTCGCTGTTTGACTTCTTGACGTTTTACTTGCTGCTGAGCCTGTTCAATGCCCACGAGTCGCTGTTTCGCACCGGCTGGTTCGTCGAGTCGATCGCGACCCAGGTGCTGGTGATTTTTGTCATTCGGACCCGACGCAATCCCTTGCGCAGCCACCCGAATCGCTGGCTGGTGCTGACCTCATTGAGCGTGGTGCTCGCTGCCATGATCTTGCCATTCACGCCGTTGGCACCGTACCTCGGTTTTACGCCACTGCCGCTGTCGTTTTTTGGCTTGCTGGTGGGGCTGTTGATTTCGTACTTGTTGATGGTCGAGGTGGGCAAGCAATGGTTTTACAAGCGGCTGATGAAGGCTTGAGTGCGGCGCAAGCTGCACAGCGCCTGCTGGCGGACGGCCCCAACGCCTTGCCCGGCGATCAGCGGCGAACGCTGCTGAAAATCATCCTCGAAACCCTGCACGAGCCGATGTTCGCGCTGTTGCTGGCGGCGGGCGTGCTCTACCTGGTCTTGGGGGATTTGCAGGAAGGGCTGATTTTGTTCGGCCTGGTGCTGGTCGTATTGGCGCTGACGTTGTATCAGGAGGGCAAGACCGAACGCGCGATGGCTGCACTGCGCGACCTCACCAGCCCGCGCGCCCTGGTGCTGCGCGACGGCAAGCCTCTGCGGATTGCCGGTTGCGACGTGGTGCAGGGCGATATCCTGGTGCTGGCCGAGGGCGACCGCATAGCGGCCGATGCGGTATTGATCGACGGCAACGAGGTGCAAGTGGACGAATCGCTGCTGACCGGGGAGCCGGTGCCAGTGAATAAGCTTGTCGTGATCACGCCTGAGCTGGCTGCCGGCGCCCGCCCAGGCGGCGATGGCCAGGCGAGCTTGTATTCCGGCACACTGATGGTCAAGGGTCACGGCTACGCACGGGTCACCGCGACCGGGGCGCGCAGCGAAATCGGGCGCATCGGCGCGGCGCTGGAGACCCTCACCAGCGAGCCCTCGCCATTAAAAAAGCAGACCGGCCGCCTGGTCAAGGTGCTGGCCCTGATTGCGCTTGCAGCCAGTGTGTTTCTGATTCTGGCTTTTGGTTTGATGCGCGGTGATTGGCTGGCCGCGTTGCTGGCCGGCATTGCCCTGGCCATGGCCTTGTTGCCGCAGGAGTTCACGGTCGTATTGACCGTGATACCCGCGTTGGGTGCCTGGCGTCTGGCGAAACAAAACGTGCTGACACGACGCATTGCCGCCATCGAGACACTGGGTGCGACCTCGGTGCTGTGTGTCGATAAAACCGGAACGCTGACCGAAAACCGCATGACTGTGGCGCAGCTCTACGCGGAAGAGGCCAGTGACGACAAGGGGATTCTGGGCGAAAGCATGGCGATCGACTACGCCACCACCGCCGGCTTGCCCGAGGTCTTTCACGCCCTGGTCGAGTTTTCCATTCTGGCCAGCGTGGCCGAGCCCTTCGATCCGATGGAAAAGGCTTTTCACCGGCTCGGGACGCACTTCCTGAAAGACACAGAGCATCTGCATCATGACTGGACCTTGAAGCAGGAATATGGATTGAACCCTGAGTTGCGCGCCATGGCACACGTGTGGAAAGCGGTGGACGGGCAGGCGCACGTGGTGGCCGCAAAGGGAGCACCAGAAGCGATCATAGACCTGTGTCATCTGGACGCCGGCGCACAAGCGCGCATTGCCCAAGCCATGGACGCCATGGCAGCACAGGGCTTGCGCGTGCTGGGCGTGGCGCGTGCGCGCTTCGAGGGCGAGAATTGGCCCGCGATCGAGCATGATTTCGAGTTTGAATTCATCGGCCTGCTGGGTCTGGCCGACCCGCTGCGCGCCGAGATTCCTGACGCCGTGGCCCAGTCCCGAAGCGCCGGAATCCGGGTCGTCATGATCACCGGCGACTACCCCGCCACCGCTAGTGCGATCGCCCGGCAGGCGACGCTGGATCTGGGTCTCGATGTCGACGCTAATGCCGTTGCCGGGCAGGACGAGTGGCTGCTGACCGGTGACGCCATGGCCGCCATGACCGATGCCGAGTTGCAAAGCCGCATGAAAACCGTGAGCGTTTGCGCCCGCATCGCGCCCGAGCAAAAGTTGCGCATCGTGCAAGCCCTCAAAGCCGTTGGCGAGGTCGTGGCCATGACCGGCGATGGCGTGAACGACGCCCCGGCGCTCAAGGCCGCGCACGTTGGCGTGGCCATGGGTGGGCGCGGCACCGATGTGGCGCGCGAGGCGGCCTCGCTGGTGTTGCTGGACGACAATTTTGCGTCCATTGTCCGGGCCGTGCGCCTGGGCCGGCGCATCTTCGACAACCTGCGCAAATCCATGTCCTACATCCTGGCGGTGCACGTGCCGATTGCCGGAACGGCGCTGTTGCCGGTGCTGCTGGGCTGGCCGGTGCTGCTGTTCCCGCTGCACATTGCTTTTCTGGAGTTGGTGATCGACCCGGCCTGCTCCATGGTGTTCGAGAACGAACCGTCCGAGGCGGATGTGATGCTGCGTGCGCCGCGTGATGTCAACACGCCGCTGTTTGGCGGCATGACGCTGGTGCTCGCGCTGATGCAGGGTCTGGGCGTTCTGACGGTGGTGATGGGCGCTTACGTTTGGAGCGCGACCTGGTTGCCTGAGCCGGCAGCGCGTGCCTTTGTCTTTACCACGCTGGTGATGGGCAATCTGGCGCTGATTTTTTCCAACCGATCGGGCACCGGTTCGCTGCTGGCCTCGCTGCGCGTGCCCAATCGCACGCTGTGGATTGTGGTCGGCGTGACGCTTGGCTTTCTGGCGCTGGCGCTTTACCTGCCCTGGCTGGCGCGACTGTTCTTCTTTGCCCCGCTGTCAGTGCCTGATTTGTTGATGGCGATTGCCTTGGGTCTGGCCAGCGTGCTCTGGTTTGAAGCGATCAAGTTCACTCGTCGGCTGAAATAACTTGCTTGACAGCTCCAAAATGGAGCCATAATGAAGCCTGGATCCATTTTGGAGCCGATATGCCAAATATTTCTGTCAAAGATGTGCCTGAAGCCTGGGCCGAAGCCCTGCGCCAGCGCGCTGCGCGCAACCACCGCTCGCTGCAAGGCGAGTTGATGGCATTGATCCAGCGCGCGGTTGAGCCTGAATCAGCCCCGCTCAATGTGACCGCAGGCCCGGAGCCGCGCAACGGCGATCAATCTCTGCAGTCGACCCCACTGGCCTCGATGGAGCGAAAGAGCACCGTGGTGGGCTTGGACCGCTTTGGCCGCCCCATCATCCGGCAAGGTTGGAAAACGGTGGAGCAAGTGGTGGCGGAACTGCGTGAAAAACCGCATGACGCAAAGCTATGCCATGCTTTACCCCGGGGCGTGGACATCATCCGTGAAGAGCGGGATGCCCGATGAGCGGCCTTGCCAGCGCCTTGTTTGTTGCGCAGCCACCCCCGCAGTATCTGGTGCGTCCGCCTTTGGTGCTGGACTGCAGCACCCTGGCAGGGCTGGTATTTGAAGAAGACTGGCAACGCGAAGCATTGCAAAAAATTGAAGGGCATAGTTTGAATGCGCCCTTTTTACTTGAAGTCGAAATCACAAGTGTGGCCCTCAAGAAGCACCGTCGTGGCGGCGCTGATATCGCGACCAGCGGTTTGGCGTTGTACGCCAGCATGACCATTGAGCTGTTTGATGTGAGCGCAGTTGACGTGTTCGAACTCGCCAAGCGCTACCAACTCAGCGCCTACGACGCCGCCTACCTCTGGCTCGCTGCCGAACTCAAATGCCCACTGGCCACCTTCGACGAGAAACTGGCCACCGCCGCCCAAGCGCACTTGAGCACGCTGCCATAAAGATCGTTCAGTCGTCGTCGCTGGCCGTGATTTGTGCCCGCAGGGTTTCGATTTCGTCGAGCAACTGCAGCGCCAGCGCGGCACCGGCGAGGTTGACGCCGAGGTCGCGTTGCAGGCGCCAGGCAACCGTGGCGTGGCGTACCTGCAGACTGGTAAAACACCAGCGGCCGGGCGCAGTGCCAGCCTGCGGGGCAATGATGCCTTCCTCGATCAGTTCGTGGATGAAGTCAGTCTGGATGGCGCAGCTGCGGGCAAGCTCTTCCAGGCTGATTTCGGTCTGATGTTCAAGGACGAAGCCGTTCAATTGCGGCAGGGTACGTGTACTGTTCATGCCGGTACTCCCAATTTGACGCGCGGGTCGAAGGATTTGAACTGCTCGGCCATCTGGCGATAAAACGCCTGGCTGGATTCGTCGGCTGCCGGGGGCGAGGCGATTTTCAGCACAAAATAAAAGTCCCCAGGGGTCTGTGCCGGGATGCCGCGACCCTTGAGGCGCAGCTTGCGACCTTCGACCGAGCCGGCGGGAATCTTCAGTTCCACAAAACCGCCCGGCGTCGGCACCTTGATCTCCGCACCCAGAGCCGCTTCCCAGGGTGCCACTGGCAGATCAAGATAGACATCGTGCTTGTCAATGCGGTAGTGTGCGTGCGGCCGGAATTCGATTTCAAGGTACAGGTCGCCGGCCTGGCCCTGTCCGATGCCGGGCCCGCCTTGCCCGGCCAGGCGGATATGCTGGCCGGCGCGCACGCCGCGCGGAATCACAAACTCGATCTGGTGTTCGCGCGTCAGCACATGCCCCTGGGCGTCGAGCTCCGGTACCTGCAGCGTGACCCGGCGCGTGGCACCCTGGTAGGCGTCCTCCAGATCGATCTGGATCTTGGCGTGCCGGTCCTGCCCCTGCGCGGAGAAGCCGGCGCCGGCGTCGTGCCGAGCCCGGCCTTCACCAAATCCGCGGCGAAACAGGGACTCGAAAAAGTCGCTGTGCTCGGCCGCGTCGCGTTCTGAAAATCCCTGGCCGGAGGTCTCGAAACCGGCGTCCCAGCCGGGTGGCGGCCGGAACTCCTGGCCGCCCTTCCAGTTGGCGCCGAGTTGATCGTAGGCGGCGCGCTTCTCAACATCCCTGAGCACTTCATAAGCCTCACCGACTTCCTTGAAGCGCGCTTCGGCGTTGGCCTCCTTGCTGACGTCGGGGTGGTACTTGCGCGCCAGCTGGCGGTGCGCACGCTTGATCTCATCCTGCGTGGCAGTGCGTTCCAGGCCCATGATCTTGTAATAGTCTTTGAACTCCACCTGAACTCCCGGGCAAAGAAATGACTGTACTCCACTGCGGCGCCTTGGGCCGCGCCGGCGCGCTGGCTCAGGCCTGAACCAGCACCGGCACGCGCGGCGCCAGTGCGCACATCAATTCGTAGCCGACGGTACCGGCGCTTTGGGCAACCTCATCAATATCCAGCGCCACGCCATTGGCGGCGCGTCCCCACAGCGTGACCTCGCTGCCAAACCCGGCGTCAACACCTGCCTCGGCAAGAGGTGTGAGGTCAACGCACAGCATGTCCATGCTGACCCGCCCGACGGTATGGGTGCGAACGCCATTCACCAGCACCGGCGTGCCGGTGGGGCAAAGACGTGGGTAGCCGTCGGCGTAACCGCAGGCCACGACACCGATGCGGAGCGGCGCCTCCGCCACAAAACTTGAGCCATATCCGACTGTATCGCCCGCTGATAGCGCTTGAGTAGCTATGATTTTTGCAGCAAGCGTCATGCCCGGCTGCAATTCCCAGTCAGCCGCGCTGTGCTGCGGAAAATCCGGCGAACTGCCATAAATGGCAATGCCGGGGCGCACCCAGTCGGAAGCTGCAACGGTCGCCGGATGAGTGCTGGCGTGCGCGGCGGACACCGGGTGGCGCAGTGTGGCGGCGCTGTTGCTGAGCGTACGTTCGCCTGGCAAGTCGCGCGTTGTTTCAGCAAAAACCGCCATCTGCGCGGCCACGCCACGCGCGCCGTCGGCATCACTGAAGTGCGTCATCAACGATATTTCATCGACTTGCGGCAGGGCGTTCAGGCGCGTCCAGGCGGCCCGGTAGCGCTGCGGCGTAAAGCCGAGCCGGTTCATGCCGGAATTCATTTTCAGAAAGACGCGCTGCGGCACATTGGTCTTGTGCGCGGCCAGCATGTCGATCTGCTCATCGCAATGCACCGTGTGCCACAGGTCCAGGCGCGAGCAGATTTCAAGGTCGCGCAGCTCGAACACGCCTTCCAGCAACAGACACGGGCCACGCCAGCCCAGGGCGCGCACACGCTGGGCTTCTTCGAGGTCCAGCATGGCAAAGCCGTCGGCGGCGCGCAAGCCCTCGAACACCCGCTCGATGCCGTGGCCGTAGGCATTGGCCTTGACAATCGCCCAGACTTTTGAATCCGGCGCCTGGGTCTGGGCCCGGGCGAGATTGTGGCGCAGGGCGCTGGTATGGATCGTGGCTTGTATCGGTCGCGGCATGGCGCTCTTGAAGTGGGGGCTGAGGTGCGGATTTTGACACCTCGCGGGCATGCTATAACCCCGTACCGTTCGGAAACATCCAATAACAACTTTCGTGTCAGTACCGCTGATGCCTGCCTGCAGATAATGAAACGCGGCTTTTTTACCATCATGTCGGCGCAGTTCTTCAGCTCGCTGGCCGACAACGCGCTGCTTCTTGCAGCGCTGGCGCTATTGAGAAGCAGCAATGCACCCGAATGGCAGCAAGCGGCCCTGGTGCCGATGTTCGCCCTCTTTTACGTTATTTTGGCGCCTTTTGTCGGGGCTTTTTCAGATTCCATGCCCAAGGGCAAGGTGATGCTGCTGAGCAACTTCATCAAGGTGTTCGGCTGCCTGATGATGCTGTTTGGCACCCACCCTCTGATGTCCTACGCCATTGTGGGGCTGGGCGCTGCCGTCTATTCGCCCGCCAAATACGGCATCCTGACCGAATTGCTGCCGGCCTCGCAGCTGGTCAAAGCCAACGGCTGGATCGAAGGCTTGACCATCGCCTCCATTATCCTGGGCGTCTTGCTCGGCGGCCAGCTGGTCGGGCCGCTGATTGCGCCGGCACTGATGTCGATTGATCTTCCCCTGATTGACATCGGTATCGACACGCCGCCAGACGCCGCCATCAGCGTGCTGATCTTTGTCTATCTCCTGGCTGCCTGGTTCAATACCCATATTCCACTGACCGGTGTCGACATGCGTCCGCTGCCGCGACGCATCGCCTCGCTGCTGCCTGATTTCTGGGCCTGCAATGCGCGTTTGTGGCGCGACAAGCTGGGCCAGATTTCGCTTGCCGCCACCACGCTGACCTGGGGTGTGGCGGGCAATTTGCGTTTCATCGTGCTGGCCTGGGCCGCCGCCGCGCTGGGTTACTCGGTGACGCAGGCCTCGGCCCTGCAGGGTGTGGTGGCCATCGGCATGGCCGTGGGCGCGGTGGTGGCGTCGATGCGCATGCGCCTTGAGGATGGCCCCCGGGTCATCACGCTGGGTATCGGCATGGGCCTGCTGATCATCCTGCTGATCTTTATCACCAACGTCTGGGTGGCGGCACCGTTCCTGATTTTGCTCGGTGCGCTGGGTGGCTTTCTGGTGGTGCCGATGAACGCCTTGCTGCAGCACCGCGGACACAATCTGATGGGTTCCGGCCGGTCGATCGCGGTGCAGAATTTCAACGAGCAGGCCTGCATTCTGGTGCTGGGTGCGGCCTACAGCCTGTCCGCCGGCCTGGGCCTTCCGACCTTCACGGCGATCACGGTGTTCGGCCTCGTCGTCGCTGGCTTCATGTGGCTCATCAGGCGCTGGCACGCCCACAATTGTGTGAAGTACCACGCCGAAGTCGAGCACCTTCTGACCATCGCCCGCACCGACAAGATTGAAGGTTGAATAAGAGCGCACTGGCGGCCGCGGCGCTGCTCCTCAACGCCCTGGTCTGGGGCGTTTCATGGTGGCCGTTTCGCGCCCTGCAAGGCCAGGGCCTGCACCCCTTGTGGGCCACCGCGTTCATCTATCTGTTTGCCCTGCTGTGCCTGGCCGTCACGGCGCCGCGTGCCTGGCGCGGCTTCGTGCAGCACCCGATGCTGTGGTGGCTGCTGCTGGCAGCGGGTTTGACCAATGTCGGATTCAACTGGGCCGTCACCGTCGGCGACGTGGTGCGGGCCGTCTTGTTGTTCTACCTGATGCCGGCCTGGGTGGTGCTGCTGGCCTGGCCGCTGCTGGGCGAAAAGCCCGGCCTGGGTTCGCTGCTGCGGCTGGTGCTGGCGCTCACTGGCGTGGTGATCGTGCTCAAGACCCCGGCTTCACCCTGGCCGGTGCCCGAGAGCCTGGCCGACTGGCTGGCCCTGATGGGCGGCTTCTGCTTCGCGTTGACCAACATCCTGTTGCGCAAGCTTAACCATACGCCGGGCGCGTCGCGCATGCTGGCCATGTTCGCTGGCGGTGCGGTGCTGGCCAGCGCTGTCGCTGTGCTGGGTGTCAAACTGGGCGTGGTGACGCCGATCCCGGCGCCGGGATGGGCCTGGACCAGTCTGGTCCTGCTCATCAGCCTGGCGTTCCTGGCCGGCAATCTGGCGCTGCAATACGGCGCTGCACACCTGAGGGCCAGCGCCACCTCGCTGATCATGCTGTCCGAGGTGGTGTTTGCCAGCGTCTCTTCGGTGTTGCTGGGTGCGGGCGAGTTATCGACGCGCACGCTGTTCGGTGGCGCGCTGATACTGCTGGCTTCGCTGCTGTCGGTGCTCACTTGACAGGCATTGACAGGCGACTCGCGCCTGCCCGCAGGGTCGTCATCAGCTCACTTTTTTGCGAATGCCATGTGCACTACTTTTTCGTCCAGCAGCACTTCGGGTTGATCGGCCTCGATCCAGGTCTCGTTGTTCAAGCCGGCTTGCAGACGCTGGGTATCGAGTTCACCGGTCCACTTGGCGACCACAATCGTGGCGACACCGTTGCCCACCAGATTGGTCAGCGCGCGCGCCTCGGACATGAAGCGATCGATGCCCAGGATCAGCGCCAGGCCGGCCACCGGCACCGTGCCCACGGCAGACAGCGTCGCCGCCAGCACAATGAAACCGCTGCCAGTGATACCCGCCGCGCCTTTGGAGGTGAGCAGCAGCACGGCCAGCAGCGTGACCTCCTGCATCAGCGTCATCGGCGTGTTCGTCGCCTGGGCAATGAAGACGGCCGCCATGGTCAGGTAGATCGAGGTGCCGTCCAGGTTGAATGAATAGCCGGTCGGGATGACCAGGCCGACGCAGGTTTTCTTGGCGCCCAGGTTCTCCATCTTCTCCATCATGCGCGGCAGCACCGACTCGGATGACGAGGTGCCCAGCACAATCAGCAACTCTTCCTTGATGTACTTGACAAACTTCCAGATGCTGAAGCCATGCAGCCTGGCAATAGCGCCGAGCACGACAAAGACGAATATCAGGCAGGTCAGATAGAAGGTGCCCATCAGCTTGCCCAGCGAGAACAGCGAGCCAATGCCGTATTTGCCGATGGTGAAAGACATCGCGCCGAAGGCACCGATGGGTGCCAGCTTCATGATGATGCCGACGATGTCAAACAGCACGTGCGACATCTTTTCGATCAAATCGAACACCAGGGTGCCACGACCGCCGAATTTGTGCAGCGCAAAGCCAAACAGCACCGCGAACAGCAGCACCTGCAAAATCTCGCCTTTGGCGAAGGCGTCGACCACCGAGCTGGGAATGATGTTCATCAGAAAATCAACCGTGCCGACCATCTTGCCGGGGCCGGTAAAGGCGGCAACACTTTTGGCGTCAAGCGTGGCCACATTGACGTTCATACCCGCGCCTGGCTCAACCAGGTTGATGATCACCAGGCCGATGATCAGGGCCAATGTGCTGACGATTTCAAAATAGAGCAGGGCCAGGCCACCGGTCTTGCCCACTTTCTTCATGTCTTCCATGCCGGCAATGCCGATCACCACGGTGCAGAAGATGATGGGCGCAATGATCATCTTGATCAGCTTGATGAAGCCGTCGCCCAGGGGCTTCATGCTGGCGCCGATTTGCGGGTAGAAGTGCCCGAGCAAAACGCCAATGATCACCGCCGTGATCACCTGGGCATAGAGTGATTTGTAGATCGGGCGCTTCTGCGCCGGTTCGGGTGTTGCCATTTTGCTGCGCCAGTCGAGTTGAAGAATTTTGACTTTAGCGCTCAAGATGACCGGCCGCTATTGTGGGAAACCACATTTCGGCAGCCAACAGCCGTGCTCTGGCCAGGGTTTTTCTGCCGCTCCCACCAGACTTCGCGCCAAAGTGTGACACTCGTGCCTGCATTATTGAGGGAGCGCCCATGAGCACTGTTTACGACTTTGAAGCCCTGCAAATTGACGGCAAATCGGTTCCCTTGAAGAAATTCAAGGGCAAAGTGATGCTGATCGTCAACACCGCCAGCGCCTGCGGCTTCACGCCGCAGTTTGCCGGTCTTGAAGAATTGCACGAGGCCTACGGCAACAAAGGCTTGGTAGTTCTGGGTTTCCCGTGCAATCAGTTTGGCGCGCAGGACTCGGGCAGCAACGACGAGATCGCCGAGTTTTGCCAGTTGAACTATGGCGTCAGCTTCCCGATGATGGCCAAAATCGATGTCAACGGCGCGCAAGCCCATCCGCTGTATCAATGGCTGGAGGCAGAGGCACCCGGTGTGCTGGGCAGCAAGTCGATCAAATGGAACTTCACCAAATTTCTGGTCGCCAAGGACGGCTCGGTGGTCAAACGCTACGCGCCGACCGATACACCGGCCAGCCTGACAGCCGATATTGAAGTTGCTCTGGCGGCTTGAACTTGCTTTTAGGCCACTGACCCGGCGGGGCCGATTCGGATACCGGGGTCTCATACGCTTCGCTTTTTGAAATCGCCCCCGACATCCGAATCGGCCCCGCTCAGGCTGTTGGTCGTTTTCCCCGCGAAATTGCGATTGCAAACATGGCCAGACCTACCAATGAGAGCAATATCAACACGGGGTACAACAAGAGCAGGTCAACCCGGATGTTGCATTCTCCTGAACAAAGGATGCGCATCTTCATAGCGAGTTCATATGGAAAGTACGCAGTCCAGGCAAGCGCAGCTACCAAGGTTGAGGACTTCCTTTTTGCCAGGAACAATGCGAAAAAGACTATCGCAAACACAAGAGCAAAAACTGGGCTGCCAATGAGTAGATTGGCCATTGCACGAAGGGGAAGAAGAATATCCATTGGCATGCCTAACGCAGTCAAGACCCAACGCGTTTGCGCTTTGATTGGTCCCATGTGAGCACACTTGATTGTATTTACAAAATACAGAAGCGCAGGGTTAACGAATAGGAGTGTCTGCAACTTTTCCTACTCGCGGCCCGGCGATAACTTGACGAAACTTTCCGCTTCGAACACTGGGTTCTGGACCTTCACCGGCGCGCAGAACCCGGACGTTGGATAGTCCCTGCCTGGTGAGGTAAGCGCGCAGATTCGCGGTCACGTCAAGCCACAATGTTTCAACATCGGTACCGGGTGCCGGGTCCAGTTTCAACAGGATCGAAGTCGCCTGCGTTTGAATAATCTGGCTTCTGCGAACACCTGGCGTCTCGTCGACGACGGCACCGACCGCAAGCGGAAGAACGGCCACCGTACGACCGTCCTCTGTGTCCAGGCGCAGGACATCGTCGCGCCGCCCGGCGACACGGATGGCGGGCAAGCGGAAGCCACAGGGGCAGGGGTCAGGTCGCCACTGCACTGAGTCGCCAAGGTCATAGCGAATGATCGGTTGAATCCGATTGGCGAGGTTGGTCAGCAGTACCGTGTGCGAGGGCTCCCCAGGGGGCGTGGGACGCAAGTGCTCGTCGACAGGCTCCAGGATGGCCCAGTCGCTGCTGACGTGCAGCCAGCCATCGGAGCAACTAAAGGCGAAGAAAGGGAATTCAGAGGCGCCGTAGGCGTTGTGAATTCGGCACCCGAACGCCGCTTCCATGCGCGCGCCTGCATCAGCCGTCGGCGACTCCCCGGCAATTTCGGCGAGGATCGGCCTGAGGTGCAAGCGCCCGGCGATTTGTTCATCAGCGAGAAGCGCCAGTGCGCTTGGGTAGCCGGAGAGAATGGTTGGGTCGAACTCATTGAGTTCGGCAACAAGCTCCGCCAGCGGTCGCTGTACCGACAAAACACGGTACGCGCGAGATCGCCATGCGCTGCGGCGCCGTTCCAGTTCCATCCATCCCGCTCCCGCGAAATGCCCACCCGTACCGAGCAACGCCGCCCATCTAGTTCCGCGTCGGGCGAAACTTATCCATTGGGCAGGCGCCAACCAGGCGAGGTCGACGCGGACCACCGTCAGTGCCCGGTAAACGGATATTGCCTGCTGGTCATGCAGGAACAGTCCTGGTTGGCCAGTCGTCCCGGAACTGGTGCAAACGAATAGCTCGTCACGGTAAGGGCTGCCAAGCAACGCCGGATCAGCCACGAATGCGTCCACATCAGCACGAGTTACCAGCGGGTCCGTTATCCAGTTGTTGAAGTCAGCCATCAGTTGCGGCTTGGTCACCGCAGGCAGGTCAAGCAGTGTGACGTTTTCGTCCGGCAGAGCGCTGTACAGACGTTGATAGAACGGAGACTTGGCACGGGCGTAGCTCACGAGGGCCGCGAGGCGACGCTGCTGGCGCAAGGCCAGACCTGTCTCGCCTTCGCGTTCGGCACACCAGAGGTCAAACGCGATACGTGCCACGCCCATTTGTTTACTCATTTCCCGCTCCTGACGACCCTTGCGTCATTTTCGTCCCAACGTCACGGGAGCATGACTTTTACGCTACGAGCCGCCCGCCCCCGCGTCATGCTGTTTGTCGTTCAGGTCAGCTGGGATCATGGCTGGACGACGCGAGCGGTATGGGTCAAGACATGAACATTGGTGGTCGGGCGGGACAGTGATCCAATACTTGCACAGTTGCTCCCTCCAGAACTCCGAGTAGGCAATGCTTTGAAGTACCCCGCCTGCTCGCGCAATGGTGGCACGTGACGGTGCGTTGTCCTCAGCTGTGAAGAGCACTACCGCTCTGAGACCGATTCGTCTCGCTTCACCCAGTGCAGTTGCGAGGGCGAGGTGGCCCAGACCTTTGCCGCGGTATGACGGGGCGACGTCGTAGCCGATATGCCCG
Organism: uncultured beta proteobacterium; assembly: GCA_963810395.1. Classification (GTDB taxonomy): domain Bacteria; phylum Pseudomonadota; class Gammaproteobacteria; order Burkholderiales; family Burkholderiaceae_C; genus Rhodoferax. The sequence goes on from CAWENC010000001.1 coordinate 1,917,540, forward strand.
CCACTTGTTGCAAGGAACGGAGTATCAATCGTGTGGCGCAGACGGGTAACCCCTGCGACAGCGCCATCCCTGGTGAGAAGCCAGCGGTGCGTGCAAGGCACGAATCCGTGAGGCAGGTTGAAGCCAGCCTCTTCATCCTTCAGTCCTTGAACGTAGGCCACGAAGTCCAGCCGAGCCGGGGCGTAGAACTCAGTGTTGTGTGGGTCCCGGGCGTCGAAGTCGTCGAGCATTGCAAGGAATGAACGCTCAAGATGAATTGTTGGAGCAACCGGAGTGGCGGACATGCGTTCTGAGGCCTAACAAATGTAGATCGTCAGATATTCTGGCAAGTCCAGTTTATCCGACCGCATAGCATTCTCTGGCATGCCCATCCGACTTGCCTACGCCCTCTTAGCTGCCGCCTTCTTCGACGCTGCCTTCTTGGCGGGGGCAGCCTTCTTTGCTGCAGCCATCATTCGTGTGGGCTTTTTCGCCAGAGCAGCTTTCTTTGTTGCCGCCTTGTGCTTATGAACTATCTCCTCAGCGAGCACCAAATCGGCATTTATGATTCCGGCCGCTTTGGCAACAGCAATCTTTGCTTCAGCAGACCGCAGATCGTTGGGTGCGAGCAGTAGCTCGCGGATTGCTTCGGTGAGGGACTTCTCAGCCGTGGATTTGAGCTTTGAGTTCTTTGACTTCTTAAAGAGGGCCACGATGCCGTCGACTATCGGCTTGACCAGCGCGCCTTCGAATCCAGTCGCCATGATGAAACTCCGTTCTGTATGGAAGTTGAGGAAAGGGGGATAGGCCGCCTAACGAAATGCAGATCGTCAGATATTCAGGCAAGTCCAATTCATCCGGGCGGACAAACCCGACTTCGACCAACGAGGTTGATCAACTTCATCAAGCGGCAAGGCGCATGCAGACTTGGCTTGCGATGGATCTTCTGGAAAAATAAAATTCATCGCCGTCCCCATATTTCTTGTCGCCTATCCTGGCTGCTTTGCGTGAGTGCCGGCATCGTTTACCGGCCTTTCGCAGTGCGAACACTATAGCCCACTATCAGCCGCGCTTGGTGACTCCTGTGCTACAAGCCGCTCCGGAGCGTGGGTGGGGTGGATGTCGGGGGCGATTTCAAAAAGCGAAGCGCTGAGAGCCCCCGGAGTCAGCCCCACTCGCGCCTCATACTGTTTGTCGTCAAGATCAACGGATCGTGGCGGAACGACGCCAGCGGTGTCGGCCATGACCTGGGCATTGGTCGTCGGTCAGGCCAACTTGGTCCACGCGCCCACGTTGTGCACGTCGCGGAATCCATTCTTGCGCAGCAACAGCTTTGCCATGCCGCTTCGGGTTCCGCTGGCACAGCACAGCACCACCGGCGCGTCGCGGGAAATTTCACGCAGCCGTGAACCCAGTTCGGACAATGGGATATTGATCGTGCCGGGCGCTTGCCCCGCCGCAAACTCTTGCGCCGACCGGACGTCAACCAATACGGCCCCCTTTTCCTTGAGCGCGGGCAGCATGCGCAAGACGCGTCTGGAATTCCACCATTTGTAGCCAAACCAGGCGATCAGCGCAAATAGTGGCCATTGTTCTTTGATGGTGGTGACGAGGTCCATATGGCTCCGGGAATCGATAGGAAAGTGGGATCGGTGAGATTGCAGGCAGACGCGCGACTATTGGACGATTGCCTTCTGGAACTGCCGCGCCACGCTGTGCGCGGAAATCCCGTTCGTCACATTGACGTACCCTTGCTGCGCAAGATATTGAACTGCCTGCCCGGAGCGCGCCCCCGAGGCGCAGTACGCCACCACCTGTTGGGTTTTGTCCGGCAGCACACTCGCGTACCTGTCCACAAAGCAATCCAGGGGCAAGTTCATTGCGCCCGCCACATGACCAGCGGCAAATTCCATTGGCGAGCGGACATCAAGGATGACGGCATCGCTGCTGAGAGCCGTGTTGGCTGCCTTGGGTGCATTTGAAAACATGTTGGTAATCCAGGTCATCGTTCGTTTCCCTCCTATGGGCGCTGATCCAGGTAAATGCGGAATCAGCGGAATGGTCTATTTTGTTAGGCGACAGTCCCGAGCGTCAGAAGAGCCAGGACAGAAGGATATCTATATACCCATGGGGGTATTATATTGAAAACTCATTCCGAGTGGGGAAAGTGGCTTATTGCCCGCAAAGCGAATGGGTTTCATGTTCGGCGGAATGAGTGCCGCCAAATCTCAGCAAGATGACGCCTGCGCTACAAGCCGCGCCAGAGCGTGGGTGGGGTGGATGTTGGGGGCGATTTCAAAAAGCGAAGCGCATGAGCCCCCGGCATCTGCCCCACCCACGCTACCTTGCGCAACAGTTTCAGCGCTGAATGGTGCGCAGCCGGGCCGCCGCTTCACGCAGGCAGGCGGCGGTGGTGTCCCAGCCCAGGCAGGCGTCGGTGACCGAGACGCCGTAGCGCAAATCTTTCGGGTTGCCGAGTTTCTGCTGGCCTTCGAACAGGTTGGATTCGAGCATCACGCCCTTGATCGAGCGGTTGCCGTCGGCAATCTGGTGCACCACGTCCTTGAGCACCAGCACTTGCAGGGCGTGGTTCTTGCGTGAGTTGGCGTGGCTGCAATCGACCACGATGTTGACCGGCAACTTGGCGGCCACCAGCGCGGCCTCGGCCTCGGACACCGCCACCGAGTCGTAGTTGGGCACGGCGCCGCCGCGCAGAATCAGATGCCCAAAAGCGTTGCCGCGGGTTTGCGTCAGTGCCACCTGACCGTTGCCGTTGATGCCCAGAAAGGCATGCGGCTGGGCCGCCGACAGCATGCCGTTCAGTGCCACCTCCAGATTACCGTCGGTGCCGTTCTTGAAGCCGACCGGACTCGACAGGCCGCTGGCCAGCTCCCGGTGCGTCTGGCTCTCGGTGGTGCGCGCGCCGATGGCGCTCCAGGCGATCAGGTCGCCCAGGTATTGCGGCGTGATCGGGTCGAGCGCCTCGGTGCCGCAGGGCAGGCCCATCTCGTTGAGGTCCACCAGCAACTGGCGTGCGATGTGCAGCCCGGCCTCGATGTCGAAGGAGTCGTCCATGTGCGGGTCGTTGATCAGCCCCTTCCAGCCCACCGTGGTGCGCGGCTTCTCAAAATACACCCGCATCACGATGAACAGCTGATCCGCCAGCTCGTCGGCCAGCGCCTTGAGGTGTCGGGCGTAGTCCATTGCCGCCGCAATGTCGTGGATCGAGCACGGCCCCACCACGACCAGCAGGCGTGGATCGCTGCCCCGCAGGATGTTGGCCACTGTGTGGCGCGCGGCGCTCACGGTCTGGGTCGCGCGCTCGCTGGCCGGCACCGCGTCGTGCAGTTGCGCTGGTGGCAGCAGGGTCTGCTGCGACAGCACGTTCAGGTTTTCAAGGGCGTTGGGGAAAGTCATGCTGGCTTCAGTCTCTAAAAATATGCAGGAAATACGGCTGCAGCACCCGTGCAACAGGCGCGAGCAGCTACAAATTTTATAGTGAATTCAGCAGCGACTGATCCAGCACTTCAATCCAGTGGCGCACCGGCGTGGCGGTGCCGCTTTGCAGATGCGTGATGCAGCCCATGTTGGCCGACACGATCAGGTCCGGTGGCGTCTCGCCAAAGGTGGCGTTCAGATGCCCCAGTTTGCGCTCGCGCAATTGATGCGACAAGTCCGGGTTGAGTACCGAGTAGGTTCCGGCCGAGCCGCAACACAGGTGGGATTCAGCGCCGGTCACCTTGATGTTGAAGCCCAGCTCGCCCAGGTATTTCTCGACGCCGCCGCGCAGTTGCTGGCCGTGTTGCAGGCTGCAGGGCGGGTGAAAGGCAATGCTTGCCGCCGACTTGGAGACTCTGCCGCGCAGCTTGCTGCTGAGTTCGGGCAGCCACTCGCTCAGGTCTTTGGTCAGCGCGCTGATGCGTGCCGCCTTGGCCGCATAGGCCGGGTTGTCCTGCAGCAGGTGGCCGTATTCCTTGACCGTGACGCCGCAACCCGAGGCATTCATGATGATGGCCTCGACCGCGGTGCCGCCCGCCTGGCCCTCGACATAAGGCCACCAGGCATCGATATTGGCGCGCATCTCGGCCTTGCCGCCGTCCTGGTCATTGAGGTGAAACTTGACCGCGCCGCAGCAGCCCGCCTTCGGCGCGATGAGGGTCTGGATGCCGGCCGCATCCAGCACCCGGGCCGTGGCGCGGTTGATGTTGGGTGCCATGGCCGGCTGCACGCAGCCCGCCAGCATCAGCACTTTGCGCGCATGTTCGCCGGTCGGCCAGGCGCCGGCGTCCTGCCTGGCCGGCACCTTGGCCTTGAGCGCCTCGGGCAGCAGCGGGCGCACCAGCTGGCCCAGCGCCATGGCGGGCGCGAACAGGGGCGAGGGCAGGCCTTCCTTCAAGGTCCAGCGCAGGGCGCGTTCGCTTAAGGGGCGCGGCACTTTCTGCTCCACCAGCTTGCGCCCGATGTCGAGCAGCTGGCCGTATTGCACGCCGCTGGGGCATGTGCTTTCACAGTTGCGGCAGGTCAGGCAGCGGTCCAGATGGCCCTGGGTCTTGCGCGTCGGCGCGGCACCTTCGAGCACCTGCTTGATCAGGTAGATGCGCCCGCGCGGACCGTCGAGCTCATCACCGAGCAATTGGTAGGTCGGGCAGGTGGCGGTGCAAAAACCGCAGTGCACGCACTTGCGCAATATGGCTTCGGCGGCCAGTCCGTCGGCGCTGTTCTTGTATTCAGGGGAAAGATTGGTTTGCATCAGGGAGCCATCAAAAGCCGGGGTACAGGCGGCCGCGGTTGAAGATGCCGGCCGGGTCAAACTCGGCCTTGAGCCGCTGGTGAATCCCGGCCAAGGTCCGGTTTAATGGATCAAAACGGGCGCCAGCCTCCGCATCATCTGCGTGGGCAGCTATGAATAATGTAGCACTGCCGGCCACCGAGGCGGCCGCGCGGCGCAGTTCTTCGTGTGCCTGAGCAGGTGCCCAGAGCCAGCGCTGGCCGCCATGCCATTCGATTAGTTGCGGGTAGGGCAGGTCCAGGGCCGGCGCGGTCTGGGGCAGGCTCAGGCGCCACAAGGCGAGCTTGTCGGCCTGGCCGGCCAGTGCCTCTGGCTGCTTGAAAAACGGCAGTCGCAAATCCCGGCAGGCCTGCCAGTCGGGCCCGGCCTGGGCGTTGTCAATGCGCTTGCCGGGCACGTCCTGCGTCATCGTCCGGCAAGCCGCTTCGACCGCGGCGACGGCGCCGCGCAGGCGTACAAACAGCAGTTCAGGCTGGCCCGCGGCCGTGTCGTCGCGCACCCAGCAGCTGGCATTCAGCGGCAGCGCCTGCGCGCCCCAAAGGTGCAGTTGCGCCAGGGCGCGGGCCTGATCGAGCTCGAACACCAGCGTCGCCTCGGCCGGCGCCAGCGGCAGCACTTTGAGCGAGATCTCGGTCAGGACGCCGAGCGTGCCCATGGCGCCCACCATCAGGCGCGACACGTCATAGCCGGCCACATTTTTCATCACCTGGCCGCCAAAGGTGAGCAGTTCACCCCGGCCGTTGATGAACCTGACACCCAGCACATAGTCGCGCACCGAACCAACGCTGGCGCGGGCCGGACCGCTCAGGCCGCTGGCGACCATGCCGCCGACGCTGGCCGCGCCGGCCGAGGGAGACAAGAGAAAGTGCGGCGGTTCAAAGGCCAGACACTGGCCCTGTTCCGCCAGCGCGGCTTCCAGCTCCGCCAGTGGTGTGCCGGCGCGCACCGTGACCACCAGTTCACTCGGCTCGTAGCTGATGATGCCGCGCAAGCCGCTGACATCGAGCAGCTCGCCCTGCAGCGACTGCCCGTAAAAATCTTTCGAGCCACCGCCGCGAATGCGCAGCGGCGTGCGCTCGGCCGTGGCGGCTTGAATGCGCCCGGTGATCTGGAGAAGCAAAGAGGCTATGGTCGGCATGGCTCGAATGTTAAAGGGCGGCAAGCGCCCATGGTTTGAATTTTTTGAAGCCGCCGGCTGCAAAAAATAAACTATTCCGGCAGGCCGCCCTGGTCCACGAAGAAGTTGACCGGCAAGCCCGGCACTTCGACCCGCGTCGAAAACACGCAGCCCGACAGCGGCAAGGCTTCAAGTTCCGCGGCACTGCGGTGCTGGCGCGCGCTGGTGACAAACAGCGTCTTGCCATCCTCGCCGCCAAAGCAGGGCATGGTCGGGCATTGGGCCGGGGTGGCAAACTCGGCCAGCAGCGTGCCGTCGGGCGCCAGCTTGCAGACCCGGCGGCCCTCGTACATGGCCACGTAATAGTTGCCCTGCACATCCACGGCCGCACCGTCGGGACGGCCTTGATAGTCTGCCGGCCCGCCAGTACCCGGTTGCGCGGAGTCAAAGTGCCAGCCGGCCGGCTTCGGCGGGAACTGTTTGAAGATGCGCCGCTGCGTCATGGTGTTGCTGTCGCTGTCAAAGTTCCAAGCCTGGACCGCGTGGCTGGGCGTATCGGCCCAGTACAGGGTGCGGCCGTCCGGGCTCCAGGCCAGGCCATTGGCGGTAGTGGCAGGCAGTGAGCCCTGATCCAGCTTGCGCTCGACGCGTGGCGCGCCCGGGTGGCGGCAGTCCAGCGAATACAGCACGGCGTCGCGCGCCACGCGGGTTTCGTCGATGGTGCCGATCCAGAAACGCCCGAGCGCGTCGCATTTACCGTCGTTGGCGCGCTGCCGCGCCGGGTCGTAATCGAGGCTGGTGAGAAGCTGCAGCGCGCCGCCCCACTGGCGCGCGCGGAACACGCCGTGGCGCAAGGCAATCACCAGTCCACCGCCGGCGGCCGGTGCGATGCAGCCGGGCTCCGAGGGCATGTCCCAGGTTTCGACGCTGCGCATGTAGATGTTGGCGCGCAGGATCTTTCTGCCTGGAATATCAACCCAGTACAGCATTTGCTCATGCGGCTGCCAGAACGGCGATTCGCCCAGCTCGCTGGGTTCGGAGGTCACGGTTTGCCATTCGACGGCTTGAAAGGTCATGATTTGAGGTTTCCTTGATGCCATTGTCGCCCGAAGCTCAGGCAGGAATTGCCGGCGTTTCAGGCATGGCGATAATGAATATGCGGGTCAGGTCAGGCGCGATCCGGGTTTCGGGTAAACCCGTGTGACAGCGACACGATTTGCGCCCACAGTTGAACATTTTCGCGCCAGTTGGGCGCGATCAAAGGATTGATCCATGCCAGAACCAAAACTCATCCTCGACTACGTTTATGACCACGCTGCCGCGCATCCGGACAAGGTGTTTCTGACCCAGCCGGTCGGCGCCGGCAAGGTCACGGACTACACCTGGGCGCAAACCGTCGATCAGGCGCGGCGCATGGCGGCGCATCTGCAAAGCCGCGGCCTGGAACGCGGCGCACGTGTCGCCATCCTGTCCAAGAACTGCGCGCACTTCTTCATGGCCGAGCTGGCGATCTGGATGGCCGGCTACACCACGGTGGCGATCTTCCCGACCGAAGTCGCCGAGACCGTGCACTACGTGCTGGAGCACAGCGGTGCCAGCCTGCTGTTCGTCGGCAAGCTCGACACCTGGGAGGCGCAGAAGCCGGGCGTGCCGGCCAGTCTGCCGCGCATCGCCTTTCCGCTGGCACCGCAGACCGACTACGACACCTGGGATTCGATCGTGGCGCGCACTGATCCGATCGGTGGCCACCCGCAACGCGGCGCCGACGAACTGGCCATGCTGATCTATACCTCGGGTTCCACCGGGCAGCCCAAGGGCGTGATGGTGAACTTCGGTGCCATCACCAGTGCGGGGGAGGGTTTTTCCAACTACACCCGTGAGCGCCTCGGCAGTGAAACCGAAGTCCGAATCCTGTCGTACCTGCCGCTGGCGCACAGCTTCGAGCGCTCCTGCGTCGAAGCCTCGACGCTGGTCGGCGGCGACGCGCACGTCTTTTTCGCCGAGGCGCTCGACACCTTCCTGAAGGACCTGCAGCGCGCACGGCCGACGGTCTTCATCTCGGTGCCGCGGCTGTGGCTCAAGTTCCAGCAGGGTGTGTTCGCGAAGATGGCGCCGCAAAAGCTCGACCGCTTGCTCGGCATCCCGATCCTCGGGCGCATCGTCGCGAAGAAGGTGCTCAAGGGTCTGGGGCTGGATCAGGTCAAGAATGCCGCCAGCGGGTCGGCGCCGATCCCGCCCGACCTCATCGCCTGGTACCGGCGCCTCGGCCTGAAACTGTATGAAGGCTACGGCATGACCGAGGACAATTCGTTCTCCCATGCCTCGAACGAGAAGTTCAACGAGCCCGGTTATGTCGGGGTGGCGTTGCCCGGCGTACAGGTACGCATCAGCGACGAAGGCGAGATCCTGATCAAGTCGCCGGGGCAGTTCAGCGGCTACTACAAACAGCCGGAGTTGACGGCGGCGTCGTTCACGGAAGACGGCTTTTTTCATACCGGCGACCTCGGCGAGCGCAGGGCCGACGGATTGCTCAAGATCACCGGCCGCGCCAAGGAACTGTTCAAGACGGCCAAGGGCAAGTACGTGGCACCGGCGCCGATCGAGAACCTGCTCAATGCGCACCCGATGGTCGAGCTCTCCTTGGTGTCGGGCGTCGGCCAGCCGTCGGCCTATGCGATGGTGGTGCTGGCCGAAAGCCTGCGCCCGCAAATGGGAGACCCGAGTGTGCGAGCGAGAGTGCAGGACCAACTCGGCCAGTTGCTGCAGGACGTGAACCGGCAGGTGCCAGAATATGAACACCTGCGCATGATCGTCGTGGCACGCGAGCCCTGGTCGATTGAAAACGGCTGCCTCACGCCGACCATGAAAATCAAACGCGGTCGCATCGAAGCGGCGGTGGCGGCCCAGGTTGAGGTCTGGTACACGGGACGCGGCCCGGTTCATTGGGCTTGAGCGGGAAACACGACACCATGCAAAGCACAACCATCCGCCACGGCGGCGAGCGCGTTGCCGAGGCGCTGCAGGCGCACGGCGTGCGCTGCATCTTCACTCTCTGCGGCGGCCACATTTCACCGATCCTGAGCGCGTCCAAAGCGCGTGGCATCCGCATCGTCGACGTGCGCGACGAAGCCACCGCGGTGTTCGCTGCCGACGCGACCGCGCGGCTCACGGGCCTGCCGGGCGTGGCGGCGGTCACGGCCGGACCGGGCATCAGCAACACCATCACGGCGCTGAAAAACGCGCAGCTGGCGCAGTCGCCGGTGATATTGATCGGCGGCGCCGCACCCACTGCGCTGCAGGGGCGCGGCGCGCTGCAGGACATCGACCAGCGGCCGCTGGTGGCGCCGCACGTCAAGCTGTTCCGCAAGATCACCCGCGTGAGCGAACTCGGTCCGGCGGTGGATGAAGCCTTCGCAGTGGCGCAGGCCGGCGTGCCTGGGCCGGTGTTCATCGAATGCCCGGTCGATCTGCTGTATGACGAGGTCTCGATCCGTCAGTGGTATGCCGATGCCGCCGGCAAAGGCACGTCGCTTGCCGACCGGCTGTTGCGGTTCTATCTGAACCGCCACGTCAAGAAGATGTTCGAAGGCAGCAATGACGTGACACCACCGCAGGTGCGCTCAGTCGTCCCGCCGCGCGCCAGCGCTGCCAGCCTGCAGGCGGCATTGGCCGCGCTGGCCAGCGCCGAGCGGCCGCTGATGGTGATCGGCAGCCAGGCGCTGGTGCTGTCAGGCGAGGCCGCGCATCTGGCCGAGGCGGTGGCGAAACTTGGCATCCCGGTGTATTTGTCGGGCATGGCGCGCGGCCTGCTGGGGCGCGACCACCCGCTGCAAATGCGCCACCAGCGCCGCCAGGCCTTGCGCGAGGCCGATTGCGTGCTGCTGGCCGGTGTGCCCTGCGATTTCCGGCTGGACTACGGCAAACATGTGCGGCGCAACGCGACGCTGATTGCCGCCAACCGCAGCGCCAAGGACGCGCGCCTGAACCGCAAACCCGACATTGCCGCCATTGGCGATGCCGGCCTGTTCCTGCAGGCGCTGGCGCAGGCCCAGCCCGCCAGCGGCAGCGCGAGTTCACGCCTGGCCGGCTGGCTCGCCACGCTGCGCGACCGTGACGCCGGGCGCGAACGTGAAATCGATCTGCAGGCGCAGGCCAGTGGCGACCACGTCAACCCGATTGCGCTGTTTCGCGCGCTGGAGCAGACTGTCGGCGACAACGCCCTGCTGGTGGCCGACGGCGGCGACTTTGTCGCCACCGCTTCGTATGTGCTGCACCCGCGCGCGCCGCTGACCTGGCTCGACCCCGGCGCCTTTGGCACGCTGGGCGTTGGCGCCGGCTTTGCGCTCGGAGCCGCGCTGGCCCACCCGGAAAAGGAAGTCTGGATCATTTTCGGCGACGGCGCCTGTGGCTACGGCCTGGTGGAGTTCGACACCTTCGTGCGCCACGGCATTCCGGTGATTGCGCTGGTCGGCAACGACGCCGGCTGGACCCAGATTGCCCGCGAACAGGTCAAGATGCTGCACGATGACGTTGCCACCGTTTTGGCCCGGACCAATTACAACGAGGTGGTCGCCGGTTTTGGCGCCGAGGGCATCCTGGTGAAAACCATGGCCGAAGTCCCGGCCGCGCTGGCCCGCGCCCGTGCGCTGGCGCGCAGCGGTAAGCCGGTGCTGGTCAATGTCTGGCTCGACAAGACAGAGTTCAGGGAGGGCTCTTTGTCGATGTAGCGCTGCGGCCTGGCAAGTTGACCGCGGACTGAATACGGCGTGCCGCAATCAGGTGCGGCAGGTCGACCATGCTGCCGCGAACCCGGCCCGACGACCTGGCGCCATCCTGCAGTTCGGCAATTACTTCCTGCGCCCATGCGGCGTCGTCGGCACTGGGCTGTTGCGCTTTGTGGATCACCGCGATCTGCGCCGGGTGAATGGCGGCCTTGGCGGTAAAACCGAGCGCGGCGTGGGCGCGCGTCTCGGCCTCCAGTCCGGCGGGATCGTCCAGTCCGGTGTAGACGGCATCAATGGCGGCGACGCCGCAAGCATGGCTGGCGAACAGGGCCGCGTCGCGCGCCTGCAGGGCCGGCGACAGGTAGCACCCCTGATGATCGCGCAGGCTGCGCACGCCCAGGCTGGCGGCCAGATCCTCGGCGCCCCACAAGATGCCGCAAAGGCGTGGCACCGGGCGATCAAACGTATGCATGCGCTGCATGCCGCGCGCGGTCTCGGTGGCAATCGCCATCACCTGCAGCGAGCGTTGCGGCCAGCCGCGCAGATCTTCAATGCCGGACAGCACTTCGTCGAAAATCGAAACGTCGTCCAGCCCTTCGCACTTGGGCAGGACCAGCCCGGCCGGCCGGACCCGCTGCAGAATCTGCAAATCATGCTGATGCGCCGGATTGGCCAGCGGGTTCACCCGAATCCAGACCGGGGCAGCGGGGCGGGCCGTCTCCAGCCAGCGCGCCACGGCTTCGCGCGCAGCCGCCTTTTCAGCCAGCGGCACACTGTCTTCGAGATCAAGAATCAGTGCGTCGGCACCACTGGTCAGCGCCTTGGCAAAGCGCTCTGGCCGGTTGCCTGGCACGAACAGGTAGGAACGTGGCGGCAAGGATGCGTCAGCGGCCTGCATTACTGATCCTTTGCATGCGCGATGCGCTTGTGCATCAGGGCCTGGCGCACACAGACAGCCACCACCTGCTGGTGCTGGTTGACGGCAGTGTGCTCGAATTCCACGATGCCGGCCGTCGGTCGCGATTTGCTTTCGCGCACCGACTTGACGATGCTGTGCACGCGGATGGTGTCGCCATGAAACAGCGGCTTCGGAAACCGCACATCGCTCATGCCGAGGTTGGCGATGGTCGTGCCCAGGGTGGTGTCATTGACCGTCATGCCAATCATCAGCCCGAGCGTGAACAGGCTGTTGACCAGTGGTTTGCCCCATTCGGTCCTGGAGGCGAAATCGGCATCGATGTGCAGCGGCTGCACGTTCAGCGTCAGACAGGAGAACATGATGTTGTCCGACTCGGTGATGGTGCGGCCCCATGGGTGCTTGAACTCCTGGCCGATGCGAAACTCTTCAAAATACAGACCTGCCATTCTGGCCTCCTTTGCTTATGCTGCCGCCGGGTCATCCGCCTGCGGCTCGAACTCGACCAGCAACTGTCCGTGGGACACGATGTCGCCGACCGTCACATGCACTTTGCGGACCTGACCGGTCAGCGGGGCCGCGAGCGTGTGGTAAAGCTTCATCGCCTCCAGTGTCAGCATCGGATCGCCGGCAACGACGCGCTGGCCGGCCTGCGCCATCACCTCGGAAATGCGCCCTGGCAGCGTGGCTGACAGGCGCTCGTCCCGGCTTTGTTCACTGCCCGCGTGCAGGCTGTGTTCAAGTTCGTGCTCAATGTCCCAGACCATGCTGCGCCCCTGCGCCCAGCTGAACCAGCGCTGCTGCGCGCTGTGCTTGACGTGAAAAGTGGCGGCGTCCTTGCCGTTTTCTATGAGATGCACGACGCATCCTTCCGACGCCAACTGCACTGTGGCGCGCAGCTGAGGAGTGCCGGACAATCTGTAGCCGCCATCGACGCTCAGCAGGCGCAGCGCTTCGCCGTCCGACGCCGCTGAAACGTCGCGCAGGCGCAAGTCGACACTCGCGCCGTGGCCACTGGGTGCCGTCAAGCGGAATCCCCGCAGCGCACCCCAAACAGGAACTGCCCCCGGCTGGCTTGCGGCCCAGGCGGCTGCCACCGCCAGCACATGGTGCTGCCGGACGTCCGGCTCGGCTTGCGGGCCGAGCGGGAAATGCTGCTCCAGAAATCGTGTGGTCAAAACCTGGTTGAAAGCCGGGTGCCGCAGGATTTGAAGCAGCAGCGCGCCGTTGGTGCGCAGGCCCTCGATGCGCTGCTGCTCCAGTCCGGCGCGCACATGGGCGAGCGCTTGCGCACGCGAAATGCCGAAGCCGATCACCTTGGCCAGCATGGAATCGTAATAGGGCGTGACCTCGCTGCCCACATGCAGCCCGCTGTCGACGCGGACACCGGCCAGGCGGGTCGGCTCGGCATAGTCCAGCAGCGTGCCCAGGCTGGCGCGGTAGTCGTGCTCGGGTTCTTCCGCGTTCAGGCGGCACTCGATGGCCCAGCCTTTGCGCGTAATGGCCTCCTGACGCAGCGGCAGCGGCTCGCCGCAGGCGGCGCGCAACTGCCATTCCACCAGGTCGATGCCGGTGGTCATCTCGGTCACCGCGTGCTCCACCTGGAGCCGGGTGTTGACCTCCAGAAAGTAGGGCATGCCACCTTGATCGGCGTCGAGCACGAACTCCACGGTGCCGGCATTGTCGTAGCCCATGGCGCGTCCCATGCGCAGCGCGGATTCATACAGGCTATCGGCAACCGCCGCTGGTAGATGATTTGCCGGCGCTTCTTCAATCACCTTCTGGAAGCGGCGCTGGATCGAGCACTCCCGCTCGAACAGGTGCACCAGCCCGCCAAGCCGGTCGCCGACAAGCTGCACTTCCAGGTGGCGCGGATTGACGATGTATTTTTCCAGCAGCACGCGCTCGTCGCCGAACGCGGCCTGCGCTTCCTGGCGTGCCAGCGCCAGCAGTGCCAGGAAACCGGGTGCCGCATCGACGCGCCGCATGCCTTTTCCGCCGCCCCCGGCGCTGGCCTTGATCAGCAACGGAAATCCGATGCGCCGGGCTTCATCCAGCAGCCGCTCAGGTGTCTGGTCGTCGCCGTCGTAACCCGGCACGCACAGCACGCCGGCCGCGCGTGCCATGCGTTTGCTTTCGATTTTCGAGCCCATGCTCTCGATGGCGCGCCGGTTCGGTCCGACAAAGGCGACGCCGTGCTTCTGGCAGGCATCGACCAGTTCCAGCTTTTCGGACAGAAATCCGTAGCCCGGATGGATCGCCTGCGCGCTGCTGGACAGCGCGGCGGCAATGATCCGGTCAGCGCGAAGATAGGAGTCGCCCGCGCCTGGGCCGCCAATTGCGACCGCGTAGTCGGCCTGTGCCACGTGGCGGCTGCCGGCGTCGGCCGAGGAATACACGGCAACGGTCTCGATGCCAAGGCGCCGGCAGGTGCGCATGATGCGGCAGGCGATCTCGCCGCGGTTGGCAATCAGCAGTCGATTGAACATCGCATCACATCCTGAAAACGGGTGAGGGACCGGTGGCGCGCGGCGTCGAGCGGGCGAGCAATTGAAGGCACAGGCCCAGTACATCGCGCGTCTGGGTGGGTTCGATGATGCCGTCGTCCCATAGCCTTGCGGTGGCGTAATAGGGGTCGCTCTGGCGCGTGAACTGCTCGGTGGTCTCGCGCGCCAGTTCCTGCATTTCGGCCTCGGCACCGGCGCCCTTGAGGGAGCTCTTGCGCAACTCGGTCAGCACCGTGGTGGCGACTTCCGGGCTCATGGTGGCGATCCGCGAGTTGGGCCAGGCAAACAGGAAGCTGGGCGCAAAGCCACGGCCGCACATGCCATAGTTGCCGGCACCGTAGGACCCACCGATCAGGACCGTCAGGCGTGGCACGCGGGCGGTTGACATGGCGTAGACCAGTTTGGCGGAATGCTTGGCAATGCCGCCCCGCTCGGCCTCGGTGCCGACCATGAAGCCGGTGATGTTCTGCAGGAACAGCAGTGGAATATTGCGCTGGTTGCACAGCTCGATGAAATGCGCGCCCTTGACCGACGACTCGGAAAAAAGCACGCCATTGCTGGCCAGGATGCCCACCGGCTGACCATGGATATGCGCCACCGCGCAGACCAGTGTGACACCATACTCGGGTTTGAATTCCTGCAGTTCGCTGTCATCCACCATGCGGATCAGCACCTCGCGCACATCGTAGGGCTGCTTCAGGTCACCGCCCACGATGCCGCCGATCTCGGCCGGGTCGAAGCGGGGCGGCAGGCTGGCCCGCGCCGGCGCGCCCAGCGCCGCTGGCAGGTTCAGGTGGCGCACGATCTGCCTGAGCTTGGCCAGTGCCTGGCGCTCGTCGCCGGCGAGGTAGTCGGTCACGCCGGAAACCCGGGTATGCATGGTCGCGCCGCCCAGGGTCTCGCCGTCGACCACCTCGTTGATGGCAGCCTTGACGATCGGCGGTCCGCCCAGATGGATGCGGCCCGTGCCCTGCACGATGATGGCCTCATCCGACAGCGCCGGAATGTAGGCGCCACCGGCGGTGCAGCCGCCGAACACGGCAGACAGCTGCGGCAGGCCTTCGGCGCTCATCCGGCACTGGTTGTAGAAGGTGGTGCCGAAGTGGCCCCAATCAGGAAAGACCTGATCCTGTTCGGGCAGGTAAGCGCCGCCGCAGTCGACCAGGTACAGGCAGGGCAGGCGGTTTTGCAGCGCAATGTCCTGTGCCCGCACATGCTTGCGCACGGTCTCGCGAAAGAAGCTTCCGCCCTTGACGGTGGCGTCGTTGGCGATGATCATGCAGTGCACACCTTCGACCAGCCCGATGCCGGCCACAACACCCGCCGCCGGCACCTCGTTGTTGTACAGGCCCCAGGCCGCCAGCGGCGCTATCTCCAGAAACGGCGACCCGACATCGAGCAGCAGGTCGATGCGCTGGCGCACCGGCAGCTTGCCGCGTTCGATATGGCGCTGCATCAGCTTCTCGCCACCACCGCGCACGGCCCAACCGATGCGCTCGTGCAGCGTGGCCAGCAGGCCGGCATAGTGCTGCGTGTTGCGCGCGAAGGCGTCACTGTGCGGATTGATGTTTGACGCCGGAGTCATGATCTTCCTTGCTTGGGTCCTTGCCGCACAGGCCGGGCCGGGGGCTGGGACTGCAGGCCGTTGACCACCAGATCGGCCAATTCACCAGCCACGACCGTGAGGCCGGATTTCTTTTCGTCATACCACTCGGTGGTCCAGTTCATCGCGCCGAAGAGAAAAAACACGCTGCGCTGGAGGTCGGTGCCGGCGTGAATTTCGCCGCGCAACTGAAAGGCAGCCAGCAAATCGCGCCAATACTGCTCATAGCGTCTGCGCAAGGCCCGATGCGACGCGCGCACACCGGCCGGCACCTGCCCGAAGATGCGGATGTTGGCCGAGGTGAAGTCATGCGCATGCAGCAGCGCCCGCAAATGAGCCTCGATCGCGCAGTGCAGCGTGGCTTGCAGACCGGCGCTTGGCGGCAGTGCTTGAACAGCGGCTTTTACCGCGTCAAACACGCGCTGCACGCCAATGTCCAGCACCTCGCTGACGATCTGGTCCTTGGATGCAAAGTGGTAGTACAGGCTGCCCGCCTTCATGTCGCAGGCGTCGGCAATCGCGCGCAGCGAGGTGGCGGCATAGCCTTCCTGACGGAACAGGCGCGCGGCGGTGTCCAGAATGGCCTGCCTGGACACCGCGCCCACCGACTTCACTGGCGGCTTGGTGCGTTTGGGCAATGGCATGGTTTTGTTCATGGTGGTCACTGTCACTCAAGTCATGCGCTTGGCGATTTCGTCAAGCATCACTTCCGTGGCGCCCCCGCCAATCGACTGGATGCGCGCATCCCGGGTCATGCGCTCGATCGCCGCTTCGCGAACGTAGCCCATGCCGCCATGAAATTGCAGGCAGTCGTACATCACTTCGTTGACCAGCTCGCCGCACAGCGCCTTGAGCATCGAGGCTTCAGAGACCACATGGTGCTTCTGCGCATCGCGCCAGGCCGTGTTGTAGATCAGTGCCTTCGCGGCCTCGACGCGCGCACTCAACATCGCCAGACGGTGCCTGATCGCCTGTTTGTCCCACAGGGTCGCACCAAACGCCTTGCGCTGCGTGACCCAGTCGAGGGTGATCTCGATCGCCCTGGAGGCTTCACCCATGGCCTGGGCTGCCAGGACGATGCGTTCGTTCTGCAGGTTTTTTACAAGTGCGTAAAAGCCCTTGTTCTCCTCACCCAGCAGATTCGCGGACGGAATACGGCAGTTATCAAACACCAGCTCCGCCGTGTCGCTCGACAGCCAGCCGTGTTTCTTCAGGGGACGCGCCACGCTGAAGCCGGGTGTGCCCTTTTCCACGATGAACATCGAAATCTGGTGATTGCGCCCGGCCTCGCCGGTTTTCGCCGCGACAAAGAAGATTTCACCGTGCACGCCGTTGGTGATGAACATCTTGCTGCCGTTGAGCACCCACTGATCGCCGTCGCGCCGCGCCGTGGTTCGCATCGATGCGAGATCGGATCCGGCATCCGGCTCGGTCATGGCCACCGCGGCAATTCGCCGGCCCGCCACGATGTCGGGCATGAAGAGCCTCTTCTGCTCGGCGCTGCCGGCATGATGCAGATGCGGCGCCGCCATGTCGGTGTGCACCAGCACCGTGATTGCGAATCCGCCAAAGCTTGAGCGCCCCAGTTCCTCTGCCAACACCACCGTGGACAAGGTATCGAGTTCACTGCCGCCGTATACAGATTCGAAGCGTATGCCGAGCAAACCCAGCTCGCCCATCTGGCGCAGGACCTCGCGCGGCACCATGCCCTTGTCCTCCCAGTCGTCGGCATAAGGGGCAACCTTTTCATCGATGAAGCGGCGCACAGTCTGGCGCAGCATCTCGTGCTCTGCTGTGAAATAGGGAAACCGTTCGTGAAGGGGGGCAAGGGTTTTCGTGTGCATGCTTAATCTACCTAACGTTTGTTAGATTATGTTAGCACATCCCGGAAAACGCGGTCAAACTCAAGACCATTTCACTGCTGATCGGAAAGCCGGATTTCCTCGCGCAAGTCCTTGGCGAACGCATCCGCCAGCAGCAACCGGGTGCCGACCTGCGGAAAAATGAGGGCCGAGCGCGACACGATCGCCTCTTTCACCGGGCGCAGCACCAGATCCGGCCCGGCAAAAGGGGCGGCGGTCAAACGCGATACCAGTGTGATGCCGGCGCCGGCCGCGACCAGCGCGCAGGCGATCGATGAGCTGGGAGTTTCCAGCACCACGTTGGGCGCGACCCCCAGCTTGGAGAAGGCCTCGTCCATCTGATAGCGCAGAAAGCTGTGCTGGGACAGCATCACCATGCGTTCGCCATCCAGGTCTTTCAGCGAGATCAGCTTTTTCGATGCCAGACGGTGACCGGCCGGCAACACGGCCATCGACAGCACCGGCTCCAGCGGCTCGATCTCGATCGCCGGTCGCGACAGCGGCAGCTCGACGACGCCGACATCGAACTGCCGGGTCGACACCAGTTCCGCGATCTGGCGCGACGGCAGGCTCTGCACAAACACTGTCACGTTCGGGCGCGTGGCCAGAAACCGGGCAATGGCACGCGGCACCAGCCACTGGGCCAAGGCCGGCAGCGTGGCCACGCGCAGGGCGCCGGCACGCTGGAAGCGGATGTCCTGCGCCACCTGCGAGATGCGCTCGATGCTGCCATAGAGCCGCTCGATCTCGCGGTACAGTGCCTCCGCCTCGGGCGTCGGCACCAGGCGCCTGCCGCGGCGCTCGAACAGGGGATAGCCGATGCGCAATTCCATCAGGCCGATGGTCCGGCTGACACCGGGTTGCGTGACACTCATCAGGCGCGCCGCACCGACCACGCTGCCAGTCAGCATGACAGCCCGGAAGGCCTCGATCTGGCGTAAATTAAGCACCGGCTTCATACATAACATTTTGGCATATACAGCCGTCAATGTTTACCTTTTCAAGCGTTGTAGTGACGCCTAAACTGCCATCGTCCCAGATTCTTTTCGCACTGGGGCAGCGCCCCGTTCTTGATAATTGAACCAACCGGAGACCTTTATGCGCAACTATCTGGCCCCCACGCCCGGCACTGCCGGTCCTTGTCGCCCCTCGCGGGGGCTGATCCGTCCTGGGGCGGCCCGGCGCCGGATCACCCTCATGGCTTGCGTCGCCTTGGCGGCGTGCCTGAGTGCCCAGGCAGCGGAAACCCTCTACGTCGGCGGCTCCGGTGGATCGACCGAGCAACTCTTCAAGGAAAAGATCATTCCGCCCTTCGAGGCCAAAACCGGCGCCAAGGTGGTCTATGTGCCGGGCAACTCGACCGACATTCTGGCCAAGCTGCAGGCGCAAAAAGGCAAACAGGAAATTTCGGTCGCGCTGATCGACGACGGCCCGATGTACCAGGCCGTCGGACAAGGCCTGTGCGCCAAGGTCGAGGAGGCAGGCGCCATCAAGGAGTTGTACCCGACGGCCCGCATGATCGGCGACAAGTCGGTGGGCATAGGCTTCATCGCCACCGGCTTGGCCTACAACAGGGAGCAGTTCGCCAAGCACGGCTGGAAAACGCCGACCTCGTGGCAGGATCTGACGGATCCGAAATACAAGCAGAAGGTCGTGATTCCGCCGATCACCAACGGTTATGGACTGCTGACGCTGATGATGATGGCGCGCCTGAACGGCGGCGGCGAGGCCAACATGGAGCCCGGCTTCGACGTCATGATCAAGAAGGTTGCGCCCAACGTGCTGGTGTGGGAACCGTCGCCGGGCAAGATGGCGCAGATGCTGCAGACCGGCGAGGCGGCGCTGGTGGTCTGGGGCAATGGCCGGGTGCAAGCCGTGGTGGACCAGGGGGCCCCGGTCGAGTTTGTCTACCCGAAGGAGGGCGCGGTGGTGATCATGGTGGCCGGTTGTGTGGTTGAAGGAGCGCCGCAGGCGAAGCTTGCACAGCAGTTCCTGCAGCATGTAGTGTCGGCCGAGTCGCAGGCGCTTCTGGCCCAGGCGGTCGGCTTCGGCCCGGTCAACAAGACGACCAAACTGGCGCCCGAGGTGGCAAAGAAAGTTGTCTTCGGGCCCGACAAGGTCAATGCCCTGATCGCGCCCAACTATGACATCATCAACGCCAAGCGCGCCGATTGGACCAACCGCTGGAACCGCGCGGTCGAGCGCTGAGCCGCCGACCACCACCGAGCCCCGGAACACGCGATGAGTTTTCTCGAACTGCAAAACCTGTCAAAGCGCTTTGGCGACTTCACCGCCGTCAGCGAATGCAGCCTGTCGGTTGCCAAGGGGGAGTTCGTCTGCCTGCTGGGCCCGTCGGGCTGCGGCAAGACCACGACCTTGCAGATGGTGGCCGGCTTCGTGCCGCCAAGCAGCGGGCGGATCGTGCTCGACGGCCGGGACATCACCGACGTCAAGCCCGACAAGCGCGGCTTGGGCATCGTGTTCCAGAGCTACGCCCTGTTTCCGCACATGAGCGTGGCCGACAACGTGGCCTTCGGCCTTGAAATGCGCGGCGTGCCCGCGACCGAACGGCGTCGCCGCGTCGGCGAGACGCTGGAGCTGGTGCACCTGGAATCCCTGGCAGAGCGCTACCCGCGCGAGTTATCCGGCGGCCAGCGCCAGCGCGTGGCGATGGCGCGCGCGCTGGTGATCCAGCCGCCGGTGCTGCTGCTGGACGAGCCGATGGGCGCGCTCGACGCCAAGCTGCGCGAGGAGATGCAGATCGAACTGCGCGCGCTGCAGCACCGGGTCGGCATCACCACTGTCATGGTCACGCACGATCAGGCCGAAGCCATGACGCTGGCCGACCGCGTGGTGCTGATGAACCAGGGGCGCATCGAGCAGGTTGGCCGACCGTTCGACATGTACGAGCAACCCAACGGGCGCTTCTCGTCCACCTTCCTGGGCAAGGCCAATGTCTTCCAGGGGCTCGCCGCCGCTGGCAGGGTCGAAGTCAACGGTCACCAGTTGCCCTGCGCCGATGGCACGGCGGCGGGCGCCGTCGACTACATCGTGCGCCCCGAAAAAGTGGAGATCACGCACGGACCGGCATTGTTGCGCGGGCGTATCAGCGCCCGCGTGTTCCTGGGCAACCACTGGCTGTTCCAAGTCGACACCGCGCTCGGGACGATGCAGATCACCCACGCCAACACCGGCCTGCCGCAGGCCAGCGAAGGCGACGAGGTGGGCCTGAGCTGGTCGGGCCAGCACGCCCGCGTGATTCCGGCCGGAGCCGCGCGGTGAAGGAGCAACGCAATCTGCTGCCCTATTGGCTGGCAACGCCCGGCATGCTGATGACGCTGGCCTTTGTCGCGCTGCCGCTGGTGCTGACACTGTCGCTCAGCCTGTATCCCTTTGTTCCGGGCGGTGGCGTCGGCGAACAGATGACCGTTGCCAACTACGCGGACATATTTCGCGACGATTATTTTCACGCCATTTTTGCGCGCACTTTCGGCATGGCGATCCTGGTGACGGCCTTGTGCATCGTCATCGGCGTGCCCGAGGCCTACGTGCTGACCCGCCTGTCCGAGCGCTGGCGTGCCGTGTCGGTGGTGATCGTGCTCGGGCCGCTGCTCATTTCGGTGGTTATCCGCACCCTGGGCTGGGCCGTGCTGCTGGGCAACGAGGGCGTCATCAACAACTTTCTGCTGGCCAGCGGGCTGGTGAGCGAGCCGGTGAAGCTGATGTTCACCTTCACCGGTGTCGTGATCGCCATGGTGCATGTGCTGGTGCCCTTTATGGTGCTGGCGGTCTGGACCTCCTTGCAAAAACTCGACCCGGCCACCGAGCAGGCGGCACAGTCGCTGGGCGCCGGTCTGCCCACGGTGCTGCGGCGCATTGTCTTTCCGCAGGTGATACCGGGCGTGCTGTCGGGCGGCCTGATCGTCTTCGCGCTGGCGGCCAGTGCCTTCGCCACCCCCGCCATCATCGGCGGCCGGCGGCTGAAGGTGGTGCCGACCACCATCTACGATGAGTTTCTGGGCAATCTCAATTGGCCGCTGGGCGCCGCGCTGGCCGTGGTGCTTGTGCTGATTGTGCTGACCGTCTCCATGGCCGTGAACCGGCTGGTCGAACAGCGCTGGAAGCAGGTGTTCCAGTGAACCGGACGCCGCGTTCGCTGCTGCTCTTTCACTGGCTGTTCGGCATCTTCATGCTGGCGCCGCTGGCCATGGTGGTGCTGGTGTCGTTCACCGCCAAGGGCTACATCGCGATGCCTTTCGACGGCGCCTCGCTGCGCTGGTACCGCGCCATGTTCGAAGCGAGCGATTTCATCGAAGCGTTCTGGCGCAGCCTCGGCCTGGGTGCTGCCGCCGCCACGCTGGCGACCCTGATGGCGGTGCCGGCCGGCATGGCCATCGCCTGGCACCGCTTTGCCGGGCGCGACGCCTTGCTGGGCCTGCTGCTGTCGCCGTTGATGGTGCCGCACGTGGTGCTGGGCATCGCCCTGCTGCGTTTCCTTACCCAGATTGGCGGCTCGGGCAGTCTGTGGGGGCTGACGGCGGCGCACACCGTGATCGTGCTGCCCTACGTGCTGCGCCTGGTGGTGGCGGCGGCGACCGGTTTCGACCGCAGCATTGCGCAGGCCGCGCAGTCGCTGGGCGCATCCAACTGGACGGTCTTTCGGCGCATCGAGCTGCCGCTGATCGTGCCCGGTGTGGCCGGCGGCTGGCTGATCGCCTTTATCAACAGCTTCGACGAATTGACGATGTCGATCTTCGTCGCCTCGGCCGGTACCCAGACCCTGCCGGTCAAGATGTACAACCACATCGCCAACACCATAGACCCGCTGCTGGCCTCCATCTCCACCGTCATGATCGTGCTGACGCTGGTGCTGATGATCGTGCTGGATCGTTTCTACGGGCTGGACCGAATCCTGTCGGGCAAAGCATGAAGCAGCACAACGAACTCGACACCCTGGTGATTGGCGGCGGCGTGGTCGGCATGTCCGTTGCCTACGGTCTGGCGCGCGCCGGTGAGCGGGTGCGCCTGCTCGATGAAGGCGACGACGCCTTTCGCGCGGCACGCGGCAACTTCGGCCTGGTCTGGGTCCAGGGCAAGGGTCTGGGCAACCCTGCCTATGCGCGCTGGACGATGGCCGCTGCCCAGCGCTGGCCAGCCTTTGCGCATGACCTCGCAGAGCGCAGCGGCATTGATGTTGAGCTGTCGCAGATCGGCGGCCTGACCTTGTGCCTCGACGACGCTGAAATCAAGCAGCGCGCCGCCGGTCTGGAATCCATTCGCCAGCAGTTGGGCGGCAACTACTCGTATCAGGTGCTCGACCTGGCGCAAATCCGCGAGCTGTCGCCGCAAGTAGGCCCCGAAGTCACGGGCGCCGTCTTCTGTCCGCTCGATGGTCACGTCAGTCCCCTGCGGCTGCTGCGCGCGCTGTTCCAGGGGTTCCAGAACATGGGCGGCGAATTGCTGGCTGGCGTGCATGTCGACGCCATCGAGCAACACGGCGGGGAGTTCCATGTCCGCACGGGCGAGGCGGAACACGTGGCCGGCAAGCTGGTGCTGGCAGCCGGTCTCGGCAACCGCGCGCTGGCGCCGCTGGTGGGTCTGGATGCGCCGGTGCAGCCCAACCGGGGTCAGGTCCTGGTCACCGAGCGCGTCCAAGCCTTTCTGCGCCATCCGACGATGCAGGTGCGGCAAACCGGCGAAGGCGTGGTGCAAATCGGCGACTCGAAGGAAGACGTCGGTTTCGACGACGGCACCACGCTGGCCCAGCTCTCGCGCATCGCGGATCGCGCCACGCGCTGCTTCCCGCTGCTCAAAGGCGTCAACGTGGTGCGCAGCTGGGGCGCCTTGCGCGTGATGAGTCCGGACGGCTTTCCCATTTATCAAGCCTCCACGGCTTGTCCGGGTGCTTTCGTTGTCACCTGCCACAGCGGCGTCACGCTGGCCAGCCAGCACGTCGGAGCGCTGGCGGATTGGATCCGCGGCGGAGCCGAACCGGCCGATATCAGCGGCTTCAAAGCGGAGCGTTTCCATGTTCAGACCGATTGAGCCCAGC
Organism: uncultured beta proteobacterium; assembly: GCA_963810395.1. Taxonomy (GTDB): domain Bacteria; phylum Pseudomonadota; class Gammaproteobacteria; order Burkholderiales; family Burkholderiaceae_C; genus Rhodoferax. The sequence goes on from CAWENC010000001.1 coordinate 1,941,089, forward strand.
AGCGCGCGACCCACAGTCACGCTGCACCTTGAAGGCAGACCCATCGCGGCCCGCGAAGGCGACACACTGGCGATCGCGCTGCTGAATGCGGGCGTGGTTCAGTTCCGCCAGACGCCCGTCTCCGGCCAGCCGCGCGCGCCGCTGTGCCTGATGGGTGTCTGCTTCGATTGTCTGGTCGAGGTCGACGGCCGACAGAACGTGCAGTCCTGCATGACCGAAGTCTTTGAGGGCATGCAGGTGCGCCTGCCGACTGGCGCGCGGCGAGCCGGGGATGCGGCATGACGCACGACCTGGTGATCCTGGGCGCCGGCCCCGCCGGCATCTCGGCGGCATTGACCGCTACGGCACTGGGTTTGAAGACGGTGCTGCTCGACGAGCAACCCAGAGCGGGCGGCCAGATTTACCGCAATATCACGGCCGTTGACCCCAAGGTGGCAAGCTTGCTGGGACCGGACTACACGCACGGTCGCCCGCTGGCCGAGCACCTGGCGGCATCCAGCGTCGAGATCAGGTACGGTGCCCTGGTGTGGGATGTGGCGCGCGACCTGACCGTGACCGCGCTAAAAGGCGGCCAGTCATTCCAGGTGCAAGCGCCGCAGCTGATCGCCGCCACCGGCGCCATGGAACGCCCCTCGCCCATCCCCGGCTGGACGCTGCCGGGCGTCATGAACGCGGGCGCGGCGCAGATTGCCCTGAAGAGTGCCGGCTCGGTGCCGTCGGGCCCGGTCGTGCTGACGGGCGCTGGCCCGCTGTTGCTGCTGGTCGCCTGCCAGTTGCTTGACGCCGGTGTCACGCTGGCGGGCATTGTCGAGACCTCGCCCGGCGCCAACCGCCGGGCCGCATTGCCGCATCTGCCGGCGGCACTGGGGGCACCGGCCACCTTGTTCAAAGGCTGGCGCATGCTGCGGCGTCTGCGCTCTGCCGGTGTGCCCTGGTTCACCGGCGCTACCGGGCTCGCGGTCGAAGGACAGCAGCAGGCCGAGGCGCTGCGCTTCAGCGCTGGGGGACGAGAGCAGCGGCTTGCCGCGTCCGTCGTGTTACTGCACCACGGCGTCGTGCCCAACACGCAGTTGACGCGCCTGTTGCGCGTGGAACACGACTGGAGCGATACGCAACTGGCGTGGAACCCGCGCGTCGACGACTGGGGCCAGACCTCGCTGGCCGGTTTGCGCGTCGCCGGCGACGGCGCCGCCATTGGCGGTGCGCTGGCGGCCGAAGCCAGCGGCGCCCTGGCGGCTTTGGCTGCAGCGCACGCACTGCAGCGCCTGTCCGCCACCGAGCGCGACCAGCGTGCGGCGCCGGTCCGCCATGCGCTCAGGCAGCAGCTTCGCGTCCGACCGTTTCTCGATGCGCTGTACCGGCCGCCCGAATGGATCAACATGCCGGGCGACGACACCGTGGTCTGCCGCTGCGAGGAAGTGACGGCCGGGCGCATCCGCGAAATGGCCCGCCTGGGTTGCCAGGGTCCGAACCAGACCAAGTTTTTCAGCCGCTGCGGCATGGGGCCGTGCCAGGGCCGCATGTGCGGCCTGACCGTCAGCCAGATTCTGGCCAGCGAGCTGGGCAAGCCAGTCGCAGAAGTGGGCGCCTACCGTATTCGCGCACCGCTCAAGCCTATCCCCCTGGGCTCCCTGGCCGCCCTCGCCTCGCCTACCACCGAAGAAGCAAATCAGGACACTTCGCCATGAGCCAAGACATCCAGCGCCATCACACTAACGCCCGCATGAGCAAAATCGTGCAGCACGGCGGACTCGTTTTTTTGTGCGGACAGACTTCCAGCGGCAAGACGCTGCCCGATATCGAAAGCCAGACCGGCGAAGTGCTGACCCGCATCGATGCCTTGCTGGCCGAGGCCGGCAGCGAGCGCAGCCGCTTGCTGTCCGCCACCATCTATCTGAAGCGGATGCAGGACTTTGCCGCCATGAACGTTGTCTGGGAGGCCTGGCTGCCCGCTGGCGCCGCCCCGGCGCGCACCACGGTGCAGGCCGATCTGGCTTCGCCTGAGCTGTTGATCGAAATCACCGTGGTGGCGGCATTGGCGTGAGTCACCCCGTCGAAGCTTTGATTCGGATCAAATTTCAAACCTCTTCGCATTCACCTGCCGCCAGCCACGTCGAGCAGTGCCCCCGTCGTGTAGCTGCACTCCTCCGACAGCAGCCACATGACCGACTGCGCCACTTCCCCTGCGCTGCCGGCGCGCTGCATCGGCACCAGCGGCGCCATCTGTCTTGCCCGGTCCGGCTGGCCACCCGAGGCATGGATCTCGGTTTCAATAATGCCGGGCCGCACAGCGTTGACGCGAATGCCTTCTGTCGCCACCTCTTTGGCCAGCCCGATGGTGAAGCTGTCGATGGCGCCTTTGCTGGCGGCGTAGTCCACATACTGACCTGCGCCGCCCAGGCGGGAGGCCGCACTTGACAGATTGACGATGGCGCCACCGGCGCCGCCGTGGCGCGTGCTCATGCGTTTAACTGCCTCCCGGGCGCATAAGAAGCTGCCCAGCACATTGATGTCGAACATGCGTTTGAGCCGCTCCACACTCATCTCATCGACGCGGGCCGCCACGTCCACCACTCCGGCATTGTTGACCAGTGCGGTGAGCCGGCCCAGCCCGGCGTCGATCTTCTCGAACATCGCCAGCACCTGCGATTCGACGCCGACGTCGGCCTGCGCTGTGATGGCCTGGCCGCCGCGGGCGCGAATCTGCTGCACCACGTCGTCGGCCGCGCCCTGGTTGGCGCCGTAGTTGACAGCGACGGCATAGCCCCGTTGCGCCGCCAGCAGGGCGGTGGCGGCACCAATGCCGCGCGCGCCACCGGTGATCAGGAGGATTGGCTTCATGCTTTGCAACAATTTATATGAAAACAGCCTCTAGCGCCCGCGCAACTTGCGCAGACAGCTACAAAATGGATAGCATTTAGAGGCGACGCGATGTTTCTCAAGGGGGCGAGCAAGGTCACGCCAGCCACTTTCCCTCGCCTGCTATTTGCCAAGAATCGGGAACAACTTCACCAGCCCGTCCGACATGACTTCAACTGCCAGTGCCGCCAGAATCAGGCCCATCAGACGTGTCATCACGTTGATGCCGGTCTTGCCCAGGACTCGGGCAATCGGTCGTGCCAGTGAGAAACACAGCGCGGTGGCGAGCGCGATGACCACGCCGTAGCCCACCAGCGTGGCCAATTGCCAGAAGGTCTTCGCCTTGTCGGCATAAATCACCACGGTGGACATCGTGGCCGGGCCGGTCAGCAGCGGAATGGTGAGCGGCACGACAGCAATGCTGGCGCGCACCGCGGCATCGTGCATTTCTTCTTCGTTCGACTTGGCTTCGGCCGGCTGCGCGTTCAGCATGGCCAGCGCCGAGGTCAGCAGCAGCATGCCGCCACCGACCTGAAAGCTGGCCAGCGAGATGCCAAAGAAATTCAGGATGTGCAGTCCCATCAGGGCGCAAGTGGCAATCACGACGAAGGCGCTGAATGATGAGATCCAGATCGTGCGGCGCCGCTGGGCAGTGCTGAAGTCCTGCGTGTAGTGGATGAAAAATGGCACGATGGCCAGCGGGTTGACGATGGCCAACAGCGTGACGAGCGGTTTGAAGTCCATGAAGATTCTCCGGATTCGTGCGTCAGCCGCTATCAACTACGGTGCCTCGACCCCCAGGAATTCGGCCAGGGCGGCCGTGCTCAAGGCGCCTTCGCGGCTCGCGGTCTGTCCGGTCTTCAGGTTCCGGGCCACAACAAAAGGCACCGATTCGGCGCCAAAACTGTTCAACAGTTGAGTGTTCGTCTTGATGGCCTGCGCGATCTCGGGTGCCACGCTGCTGGAGGCCGAAATGCCGCCTTTGCCCGCCAGCAGAGAGGCTTCATGCTCGCTCATCGCAGCGGCCGGATTGGCAGAGGTCAGGAGTGCCGCGCCCTGGGTTGTGCTGGCGGCGTTGATCATGCCGACCGGGATCCAGACAAATTTGACTTTGCGCTGCAAGGGCGCGGACGCCTCCCACAGGTGACCGCAGTGCGGGCACTGGCTGTCAAAAAAAACATAGACCGTGTTGGTGCTCATCAAGGCGCCGACGGAAAACCCCTTCGCCTGCTCGGACACGGTCTGCAGGGACACTTCGCGTTTGGCCGTTGACGCAGCATTGCTGTTCTCCTGTGGCGAGCAGCCACCGAGCGCGAGTGCAAGCAGCAGTGCGAATGAGAAGAAAAGATGATGGCGTTTCAAAGGGATACCTCGGTGTGTGTGTGACGATGGTGGATGGAAATGGTTTCCGTCCAGTCTTGTTTATCTTAGCGCGGGTCGAATGGGCCGGTGCGGTCGCAGATATTTGGGTCAGCCTGTGCACGCCGGTGTCAGCGGGGGGAACGGTCAAGGTAGCGTTTTCTTGAGAAAATCAGCACCAGCGTGACGGCGATCAGCAACATGGCACCCATGGCAAACCAGAAGCCATTGGATTGGTGCAAAAAGGGAATGAACTCAAAGTTCATGCCAAAAATGCCGGCGATCAGGTTCAGGGGCAGAAAAATCGCCGTCAGCACAGTGAGGGTGCGCATGATTTCGTTGGTGCGGTGGCTTTGCGCGTTGAAGTGCATCTGCACGGCGGTTTCGGCGCTTTGCTCCAGTCGCCGCACATGGTGCACCACGCGCTCAATGTGTTCCAGAACGTCGCGGCCGCGCACTTGCAGAGAGTCGCGCTCGCGCTGGCTCGCGGGCGTGTCGGCGTCCGGCCAGGCTTTCAGGCTCTCGGTCCAGTCCTGCATGGCAGAGCGCTGGTCTTCGCAGAGTTCATCGAGCCGGTGCAGCGACAGCCGGGCGCTGAGCAAGGCGGCCCAGTTGCTGAATTTTGTCTTTGGGTCTATCAGCTCGGCTTGCCAATGGTCAAGCTGGTGCGTGAGTTCGCGCCGCAGCGCCAGGTAGCCATCGACCATCTGGCTGACGATGCGCAACATCATGTCGGCCGGGCTGGCAGGCACGCCGCGCGCCCCGGCCGAGCGCCCATCGGGTGCGCCATGACTATTGGGGGCGCGTGAATCGTCGCCGCTGGCGGCCAGCAAGCGGGCTACATAGATGTCGCGCACGCTGCAGTCGGCCGGGTGCACCGTCAGCAGCACCTGGTCGAACACCGCAAATCCGACCGCGCTGGTGTCGATCCGGCGCAGGATCGGCGGGCCGCCGCGTGCCGGCAGATAGCTCAGGGGCTGGCTCGGTGCGGACGCTGCCGCGTCGCTCTCGGTTCGGCCGGTAGCCAGGCGCCGGAACACCAGCAGGTCGTATTGCGAGGTGAAGTCGTAACGCGAAGGCAATTGCTGGTTCAGCAAGTCGGAGATATGCAAATCAAGCAGTTGCGTGCCGCACAAGGCTTGCAATGCGGCCTGGATTTGCGCCTGCAGGCGCTCGAACTCCGGGCGCGTGCAGGCGATCCAGAGGTAGCCATGTTCTGGCAGACGCACACCGGTCAGCGGCTCCAGCGGGGGCAGCTTGTCGGCCTCGACAACGCTGGTGCCGCAGACGGTGAAAACTCGCAGGAGTTGGTCTTCGGCACTCATCTAGATAACAAACAGAGCGCTAGCCGCCGTTCATATTGCGTGGGAGGCTATCACTTTTGTAGCAGACGGGCGGCGTCCCGGGCAAAGTAGGTGAGCACACCGTCAGCCCCGGCGCGTTTGAAGGCGAGCAGACTTTCCATCATGACGGCGTCGTGGTCAAGCCAGCCGTTCTGGGCGGCAGCCTTGAGCATGGCGTACTCGCCTGACACCTGGTAGGCAAAGGTCGGCACCTTGAACTGGTCTTTGACGCGACGCACGATGTCCAGATACGGCATGCCGGGCTTGACCATCACCATGTCGGCGCCCTCGGCGATGTCCATCGCCACTTCGCGCAATGCTTCATCGGAGTTGCCCGGGTCCATTTGATAGACCTTCTTGTTGCTCCTGCCGAGGTTGGCCGCCGAGCCGACCGCGTCGCGGAACGGGCCGTAAAACGCGCTCGCGTATTTGGCGCTGTAGGCCATGATGCGGGTGTGGATGAAGTGGTTCGCTTCCAGCGCCTGGCGAATGGCCCCGATGCGGCCGTCCATCATGTCGCTGGGAGCGACGATATCGACGCCGGCACCGGCTTGGGTCAGAGATTGCTTGACCAGGACCTCGACGGTTTCATCGTTCATGATGTAGCCGTCCTCGGCCGGGTCGGGGCTGGGCAGGCCGTCCTGGCCGTGGCTGGTGAAGGGATCGAGCGCCACGTCGGTCATGACACCCAGATCCGGAAATTCCTTTTTTAGTGCCCGCACCACGCGCGGCACCAGGCCCTCCGGGTTCAAGGCTTCGCGACCGTCGGGCGTTTTCAGCGACTGGTCAATCACCGGGAACAGGGCCATCACCGGAATGCCCAGTTTGACGCACTCTTCGGCCACCGGCAGCAGCAGATCCAGGCTCAGGCGTTCAACGCCCGGCATCGAGGCCACAGCCTGGCGCTGTTGTTTCCCGTCAACAACAAAAACCGGGTAAATCAGATCGTGTGGGCTGAGCGCATTTTCGCGAACCAGGTTGCGTGTATATGCGTCGCGGCGCAAGCGGCGCGGGCGACCCAGGGGGAAAGGAGCATAGGTAGTCATGGTGAAAAGTGTAATGCTGAATGGTTTTTGACATCTTATTGAAAAAATATTTTGTTCAATTGTTTGAAACATTGCCGTAACTTTGCTATATTTTGGGTGGGCAGTTCGCTGCCTCCCGCTTTTCCTCCCTGAGCGGGGCCTTGATGTGTGACAGCAAATAGGCTTACCACCCCAGCCCCGTGCTGGGGTTTTTTTTGGCCAGAATGTTTGGTCTAGACTCTAAACATGCTTTGGATCAAATCGTTTCATATTGTTTTTGTCGCCAGCTGGTTTGCCGGCCTGCTCTACCCGCCGCGGTTGACGACACCGGTTGTGGCGCTCAAGCCGTTCTGACTTCGGGTTGGCATTGATGCACAAGACCTCGGCCTGGCCCCTCGCGCTAGTCTACGTCGGCCTCATCGTCTACGCCAGTCTTTATCCGTTTAGCGAGTGGCGTTATCAGGGTATCGTGCCGTGGGCCTTCTTGAGCAGCCCCCTGCCCAGGTACTGGACCGGGTTTGACGTCGCGATCAATGTGCTTGGCTACGTGCCGCTGGGATCTCTGCTGGCTCTGAGCGCGCTGCGCACTGGACGAGGTCGGCACGCGGTGTTTCTGGCGACCTTGGCGGCAGGCGTGCTGTCCCTGACGATGGAGTCCTTGCAAAGCTATTTGCCGATGCGCGTAGCGTCCAATGTTGATCTGGCGCTGAATGGTCTGGGCGCATGGCTGGGTGCCCTGCTGGCGTGGGCCCTGGAAAAACTGGGTGTCATTGATCGCTGGAGCATTTTCAGGAGACGCTGGTTTGTGCCTGACGCGCGCGGTGGTCTGGTGCTGCTGGCCCTGTGGCCCTGGGCCTTGTTGTTCCCGGCCTCAGTCCCTTTCGGGCTGGGGCAAGTGCTGGAGCGGATCGAGGCGGCGCTGGCTGAAGTGTTGCAGGACACGCCGTTTCTCGACTGGTTACCGGTGCGCGATATCGAACTGCAGCCGCTGGTGCCAAGTGCCGAGCTGGTTTGCGTCATGTTGGGTGTGCTGGTTCCGTGTCTGCTGGCTTATTGCGTCATTCGCTCGGTCGGCCGGCGGACCGTGTTCCTGGGCCTGGTATTCGCCGTCGGCGTGGGTGCGACGGCCCTGTCGGCCGCATTGAGTTATGGCCCGCAGCATGCCTGGGTGTGGTTCAGCTTGCCGGTCGAGGCTGGCCTGGTTGCCGCGTTGCTACTGGCGATGCTGCTGTTGTGGGTGCCGCGGCGAGCGAGCGCCGCCTTGATGGTGCTGGCGCTGGGCATCTACCTGAGCCTGCTGAACCAGACGCCAGCCAGCCCCTATTTCGCGCAGACTTTGTCCACCTGGGAGCAGGGGAGTTTCATCCGTTTTCACGGGCTGGGGCAATGGCTGGGCTGGCTCTGGCCCTACGCGGCGCTGGTGTACGTATTGACCCAGGTCTGGGGCCGCGAGTCGAAAAACTAGAATCCCCCCATGATTGAAGAAAAAACAAACGATGCAGTCGTTGTTGATGCTGGCGTGCGGCCAGCGCCAGCGTATTACGCGCGCCATATCTTTTTTTGCCTCAACGAACGAAAAAATGGGGAAGAATGCTGCGCTCAGCACCATGCACAAGAAGCCTTTGAGCGCTGCAAAGTCCAGGTCAAGACGGCTGGTCTGGCCGGAGTCGGCAAGGTTCGGGTCAACAAGGCAGGATGTCTGGACCGTTGTGCGGCCGGTCCGGTGGCGGTGGTTTACCCGGAGGGGGTTTGGTACACCTATGTGGACAATCATGACATCGACGAAATCGTCGAGTCGCACCTGAAGAACGGCAAGGTCGTGGAGCGGCTGCTGATACCCGCCACCTTGGGGCGTTCGAATTCTTAAGCATTTTGGGCCTCTTGCGCCCGTCGCTAGTGTCTACGCAGCTATCATTAAGATAGCTATCAATTGACGTTCTATCTGCTGCCCAGCGGGTTGGCATACTCACAGCACCATGAAAAAACTACTCTTGACTTTGGTCGCCACCATCGGCTTGTCGGTTGCCGCCCAAACGCCGCAGGCGCCTGAGATTGCCGCGCGCTCCTATCTCTTGCTGGATGTCACGGCCAACCAGATGTTGGCCGAAAAAGACATCGACGCGCCGGTGGAGCCTGCGTCCCTGACCAAGCTGATGTCGGCCTATCTGGTTTTCGATGCGCTGCGGAGCAAGAAGATCGATCTCAAACAGACCATGCCAGTGAGTGAGCGCGCCTGGAAGATGCCGGGCTCGCGCATGTTTATCGACCCCAAGATGAAGGTGCCGGTGGAGGATTTGCTAAAAGGCATGATCGTGCAGAGCGGCAACGATGCCACCATGGCGCTGGCTGAAGGCGTGGGCGGCAGCGCCGAGCGATTTGTTCAGCTCATGAATGAGCAGGCCAAGGTGCTCGGCATGAAAGCCACCAGCTACAAAAATCCGGAGGGGCTGACCGAGCCTGGGCATACCACCACCGCGCGCGACCTGAGCATCCTGGCGACCCGGCTGATACACGATTTCCCTGATTACGTGACTTACTACGCCATCAAGAAGTACCGCTACGAGGGAACCCCGGCGGCCAACGACAGCAACCGCAACTTGCTGCTGTTTCGCGATCCTTCGGTGGATGGTTTGAAAACCGGGCATACCGATGCAGCTGGTTATTGCCTGATCGCCACCGCCAAGCGTGACTTCGCCAGCTTGGGCACGCCAGGTGCGGTCGCTGGATCGCCGGGGGCGACCGGAAGCCGCCGCCTGCTGTCGATTGTGCTGGGTGCCACGAGTGAGAATTCGCGCGCCAACGAGTCCCAGAAACTGCTGAACTGGGGCTATACGGCGTTTGAAGCGGTCAAGCTGTTTGATGCCAACCAGGCGGTGGTGTCTCCTCCTGTATGGAAAGGCAAAGTCGCGATGGTCAAGCTGGGTCGTCCGCAGGCCATCGTGGTCGCCGTCCCTACCGGAACGGCGGGCAAGATCAAGACTCAGGTGCTTCGTGCCGATCCGCTGGTGGCCCCTTTTGCCAAAGGGCAACAGCTGGGAGTCCTGAAAATCAGCAGCGGGGACCAGACTCCGGTTGAAGTGCCCTTGCTCGCTTTGGAGGCCGTCGAGCAGGCCGGACTGTTGGGCCGGGCTTGGGACGCGATACGTCTCTGGATCAAGTAAATATTGATTTCCGGGCTGAAAGTGAGCGCACGCCAACAAATCCTGGCGTCAAGCAGCGCGAAAGTTATTGCGAGTCGACGCATGACCTGCTATAGTTGAAGGCTTTTCGGAATTTCCGAAGGGATTCACGTTTTCAAGTTTTAGTTATCAAACGTTTAGGGACGTTAGTCATCAGGAGGCTCAATTGCCAACCATTAACCAGCTAGTGCGTCAGGGGCGAGAGGTCGAAACGATCAAATCCAAAAGCCCTGCGATGCAAAATTCTCCGCAGCGTCGCGGCGTGTGCACTCGTGTGTACACGACCACGCCCAAAAAGCCAAACTCGGCTTTGCGTAAGGTCGCCAAAGTGCGCCTGACCAACGGGTTTGAAGTTATTTCGTACATCGGCGGCGAAGGCCACAACCTGCAGGAGCACTCTGTTGTGCTGGTGCGTGGTGGCCGCGTCAAGGATTTGCCCGGTGTGCGTTACCACATCGTGCGCGGTTCGCTTGACTTGCAAGGCGTGAAAGATCGCAAGCAGTCGCGTTCCAAGTACGGTGCAAAAAAGCCAAAGGCCAAATAAGCCGGTAGTTTTTTGATTGAAAGGTGTTTGTTTGCTGCGTGGCGCGGTAAATAGACGAAGTGGCCCGATGTCCGGGTCGAGTAAGTGAGAGTCTTATTTATTAACTCTCGCGGTGTTTGCAAAAATACCAACTGAAGCAATAGAGGTGAAAAAATGCCACGTCGTCGCGAAGTCCCTAAACGAGAAATCCTGCCGGATCCAAAATTCGGCAATGTCGAGTTGTCCAAATTCATGAACGTGATCATGGAAGGCGGCAAAAAGGCGATTGCCGAGCGCATCATTTATGGTGCGCTTGAGCAGATCGAGAAAAAGAACCCTGGCAAAGACCCGGTTGAAGCCTTCACCATGGCAATCAACAACGTCAAACCCATGGTTGAAGTGAAGTCCCGCCGGGTCGGCGGTTCCAACTACCAGGTGCCGGTTGAAGTGCGCCCGGTTCGTCGTCTGGCCTTGTCCATGCGCTGGATCAAGGAAGCCGCGCGCAAGCGTGGCGAGAAATCCATGGCGCTTCGCCTGGCCAACGAGTTGATGGAGGCCACTGAAGGCCGTGGCGGCGCCATGAAGAAGCGTGACGAAGTTCACCGCATGGCTGAAGCCAACAAGGCCTTCTCCCACTTCCGTTTCTAAGACGGTTATTGCGCGGTTTTCGTTCGCCGTCGCAATCCTGTGCAGTGCTTCAGGCACGGTTTTCAGGATTGCTCATCGTTTGAAAGCCGCCCGCTACGCCGCAAAGACCACAAATCTTTGCGCGTGGCAGATTGAAGATTTAGATCAACCAAGGATCCATCATGGCTCGCCATACCCCCATTGAGCGCTACCGCAATATTGGTATTTCGGCTCACATTGACGCCGGTAAAACTACCACCACCGAGCGCATTCTTTTTTATACCGGTGTCAATCACAAGATTGGCGAGGTGCACGATGGCGCAGCCACCATGGACTGGATGGAGCAGGAGCAGGAGCGTGGCATCACGATTACCTCTGCTGCCACCACCTGTTTCTGGAAGGGCATGGAGCACAACTTTACCGAGCACCGCATCAATATCATTGATACCCCCGGCCACGTTGACTTCACGATTGAGGTCGAGCGCTCCATGCGCGTGCTTGACGGTGCGTGCATGGTTTATTGCGCGGTGGGCGGCGTGCAGCCTCAATCCGAGACGGTCTGGCGTCAGGCCAACAAGTACAAGGTGCCGCGCCTGGCCTTTGTCAACAAGATGGACCGCACCGGTGCCAACTTCTTCAAGGTCGTCGATCAGATGAAGTTGCGCCTCAAGGGCAATCCTGTGCCGATCGTGATCCCTATCGGCGCCGAAGAAAACTTCGTCGGCGTGGTGGACTTGATCATCATGAAGGCCATCATCTGGGACGAAGCGTCCCAGGGCATGAAGTTTGAATACAAGGAAATCCCCGCTGAGTTGCTGCCCTTGGCCAAAGAGTGGCGCGAGAAGATGGTGGAAGCCGCGGCTGAAGCATCGGAAGAGCTGATGAACAAGTACCTTGAAGAAGGTGACTTGTCGGTTGACGAAATCAAGCTCGGTATTCGCACGCGCACGATTGCCAGCGAAATCCAGCCTATGCTGTGCGGCACCGCCTTCAAGAACAAGGGCGTGCAGCGCATGCTCGACGCCATCATCGAGTTCATGCCGTCTCCGATTGACATTCCGCCGGTCAAGGGCACCGACGAAGACGAATTGCCGGTCACGCGCAAGGCTGACGACCACGAGAAGTTTTCCGCGCTGGCTTTCAAGTTGATGACCGACCCGTTTGTCGGGCAGTTGACTTTCGTGCGCGTCTATTCCGGCGTGCTGAACAAAGGCGACAGCGTCTACAACCCGATCCGCGGCAAGAAAGAACGTATCGGCCGGATCGTGCAAATGCACGCCAACAACCGCCAGGAAGTCAGCGAAATCGTCGCTGGCGACATCGCCGCATGCGTTGGCTTGAAGGATGTCACGACCGGTGAAACCTTGTGCGACCCGAGCGCCATCATCATGCTCGAGCGCATGGTGTTCCCCGAGCCGGTGATCACGCAGGCGGTCGAGCCCAAGACCAAGGTTGACCAGGAAAAAATGGGTATCGCCCTGCAGCGTCTGGCTCAGGAAGATCCTTCGTTCCGCGTCAAGACCGATGAGGAATCGGGCCAGACCCTGATCGCCGGGATGGGCGAGCTGCATCTCGAAATCATCGTTGACCGCATGAAGCGCGAATTTGGCGTGGAAGCCAACGTCGGCAAACCCCAGGTGGCCTACCGCGAAACCATTCGCAAGACCGTGGAAGATTCCGAAGGCAAGTTCGTGCGTCAGTCAGGCGGCAAGGGCCAATATGGTCACGTCGTGCTGAAGATTGAGCCCAACGAAGCCGGCAAGGGTATTGAATTCGTCGACGCCATCAAGGGTGGCGTGGTTCCGCGCGAATACATTCCGGCGGTCGAGAAGGGTATTCATGAGGCAGTGACCTCGGGCGTGCTGGCCGGTTATCCGGTGGTCGATGTCAAGGTCACGCTGCATTTCGGTTCATACCACGATGTGGACTCGAATGAAAACGCCTTCAAGATGGCTGCCATTTTTGGTTTCAAGGACGGTTGCCGCAAAGCTGGCCCGGTCATTCTGGAACCCATGATGGCGGTCGAAGTTGAAACGCCGGAAGATTACGCTGGCAACGTGATGGGCGATTTGTCGTCGCGTCGCGGCATGGTGCAGGGTATGGAAGACATGGTAGGTGGTGGTAAAGCCATCAAGGCGGAAGTGCCGCTGTCGGAAATGTTCGGCTATTCAACGACGCTGCGTTCCATGTCACAAGGGCGAGCGACCTACACGATGGAATTCAAGCATTACACCGAAGCCCCGCGTAATGTGTCGGAAGCCATCATGGCAGCACGCGCCAAATAATTTCACCCTGTCTGCGACGGTGTGCCGCCCTGTTCCCGTGCGGGGCGAATCAGCAACATCGTGCAAACATTAAACCTGTACACGGGAATTAGCTCTTTGGAGAATTGAAATGGGAAAAGAAAAATTTGCACGAACCAAGCCGCACGTCAACGTCGGCACGATTGGCCACGTCGATCACGGCAAGACCACCTTGACGGCAGCCATCACCAGCGTGCTGGCGGCCAAATTTGGCGGCACCGCCAAGGCCTACGACCAGATTGACGCGGCGCCGGAAGAAAAGGCGCGCGGCATCACCATCAACACCGCGCACGTCGAATACGAAACCGCCAACCGCCACTACGCCCACGTCGACTGCCCCGGCCACGCCGACTACGTCAAGAACATGATCACCGGTGCCGCCCAGATGGACGGCGCCGTCTTGGTTGTCTCGGCCGCTGACGGCCCGATGCCCCAGACCCGCGAGCACATCCTGCTGGCGCGCCAGGTCGGCGTGCCCTACATCATCGTCTACCTGAACAAGTGCGACATGGTCGACGACGCCGAACTGCTCGAACTCGTCGAGATGGAAGTGCGTGAACTGCTCGACAAATACGACTTCCCCGGCGACAAGACCCCGATCATCCACGGCTCGGCCAAACTCGCCATGGAAGGCGACAAAGGCCCGATGGGCGAAGGCTCCATCCTGAAGCTCGCCGAGGCGCTCGACAGCTACATTCCGCTGCCCGTGCGCGCCGTCGACGGCGCCTTCCTGATGCCCGTCGAAGACGTGTTCTCGATCTCCGGTCGCGGCACCGTGGTGACCGGCCGAGTCGAGCGCGGCGTCATCAAAGTCGGTGAAGAAATCGAAATCGTCGGCATTCACGACACCCAGAAAACCATCTGCACCGGCGTCGAAATGTTCAGGAAGCTGCTTGATCAAGGTCAAGCCGGTGACAACGTCGGCATTTTGCTGCGCGGCACCAAGCGCGAAGACGTGCAGCGCGGCCAGGTGCTGTGCAAGCCCGGTTCGATCAAGCCGCACACCCATTTCACCGGTGAAATCTACGTCTTGAGCAAAGACGAAGGCGGCCGCCACACGCCATTCTTCAACAACTACCGTCCCCAGTTCTACTTCCGCACCACGGACGTGACCGGAGCGATCGAGTTGCCAGAAGGCAAAGAGATGGTGATGCCGGGCGACAACGTGTCGATCACGGTCAAGCTGATCAACCCGATCGCGATGGAAGAAGGCCTGCGTTTCGCCATCCGTGAAGGTGGCAAGACGGTGGGTGCCGGTGTCGTTGCTAAAGTTATTGCGTAAGGAACCACCATGGCAACCAAGCAAAAAATCCGTATCCGCCTGAAGGCGTTTGACTACAAGCTCATCGATCAATCGGCCGCCGAGATCGTTGACACTGCCAAGCGCACTGGTGCCATTGTCAAGGGCCCGGTTCCCTTGCCGACACGCATGAAGCGTTTTGACATCCTGCGTTCGCCGCACGTCAACAAGACCAGTCGCGACCAGTTTGAAATTCGCACCCACCAGCGTCTGATGGATATCGTTGATCCGACGGACAAGACGGTTGATGCGCTGATGAAGCTCGATCTGCCTGCCGGTGTGGATGTCGAGATCAAGCTGCAATAAGAGATAAGGGGTCCTGGCGTGAGCTGGGACCTCGGAAGAAGAGGTATGGATCGGGCTTGCGTCGATAAACGGTTCGAGCTATACTTATAGGCTATGCGGGGAATGCTGAGCATTTCCCGTAGAGTTTTATCAACAGTCTTTCACGCATAAACGCTGTAGCCAATTGAAGTTGCAGCGGTGAAAGTTACGGAGAAAATAATGAGTCTTAGCAATCGCTTAGGGTTGCTGGGGCGCAAGGTGGGCATGATGCGCCTATTCACCGATGAAGGGGATTCAGTTCCCGTCACGGTGGTGGATGTGTCTAACAACCGTGTGACCCAGGTCAAAACTCAAGAGAATGACGGCTATGTTGCCTTGCAGGTGACATTTGGCGCACGAAAGGCTTCGCGCGTCACCAAGCCAGCGGCCGGTCACCTTGCAAAAGCAGGGGTTGAAGCCGGTGAAATCACCCAGGAATTCCGCTTGACCCCCGAGGTCGCGGCCCAGTACAAAGCAGGCGCAACCGTGCCTGTGTCAGCGGTGTTCGCTGTAGGTCAAAAAGTTGACGTGCAGGGTACGACCATTGGCAAGGGCTTCGCCGGCACCATCAAGCGCCATCACATGAAATCGCAGCGGGCATCGCACGGCAACAGCCGTTCGCACAATGTTCCGGGCTCGATTGGCATGGCGCAGGATCCGGGTCGTGTGTTTCCGGGCAAACGCATGACGGGCCATTTGGGCGATGACAAAGTCACCACGCAAAACCTGGACGTGATTCGCGTTGACGAAGTTCGCCAACTGCTGATGCTCAAGGGGGCTATTCCCGGTTCGGCGGGCGGTTTCGTGACCGTGCGCCCGGCTGTCAAAGTCAAAGCCAAGAATGTTGATGCGAAAGGAGCGAACTGATGCAGCTCGAACTCCTCAATGACCAAGGCCAGGCTACTTCAAAATTTGAAGCGCCGGAAACCGTTTTTGGCCGCGCCTACAACGAAGATCTGGTTCACCAGGTCGTCGTTGCTTTCCAGGCCAACGCCCGCCAGGGCACGCGCGCCCAAAAAGACCGCGAACAGGTCAAGCACTCAACCAAAAAGCCGTTCAAGCAAAAGGGTACCGGACGTGCCCGTGCCGGTATGACTTCTTCGCCCTTGTGGCGCGGAGGCGGTCGGATATTCCCGAACATGCCGGATGAGAATTTCACGCAGAAGATCAACAAGAAGATGTACCGTGCCGGCATGGTATCCATCCTCTCCCAGTTGGCTCGCGAAGGTCGCCTGGCGGTGGTGGACTCCCTCAAGGTCGAGTCACCCAAGACCAAGTCACTCGCGGCGAAATTCAAGGCGATGAACCTTGAGTCGGTGATGGTGATTTCCGATGAGGTTGACGAAAACATGTACCTCGCTTCGCGAAATCTGGCGAACGTTCTGGTGGTTGAGCCGCGTTACGCTGATCCGCTTTCACTGGTTCACTATCGCAAAGTGCTGGTTACCAAAGCTGCAATGGACAAACTCAAGGAGATGTTCGCATGAGCCACGGTCCTAATTTAAGCAAGTTTGACGAAGGTCGTCTGATGCAAGTGCTCGTGGCCCCGATCGTGTCTGAAAAGGCAACGATGATCGCTGAAAAGAGCAATGCCGTGACTTTCAAGGTGCTGCAAGATGCGACCAAATATGAAATCAAGGCCGCTGTGGAATTGATGTTCAAGGTTGAGGTCAAGGGCGTCTCTGTCGTCAACACCAAAGGCAAGACCAAACGCTTTGGCAAGTCGGTTGGCCGTCGCGACAACATCCGCAAGGCTTATGTGACGTTGAAGCCTGGTCAAGAGTTGAATCTTGGTGGGGAGGCTGCGTAATCATGGCTGTTATCAAAATGAAACCGACTTCCCCAGGCCGTCGTGGCGTGGTGAAGATTTCGCGTGACCACCTGTACAAGGGTGAGCCCTTTGCGGCGTTGCTGGAGCCTCAGTTCCAGCACGCTGGCCGCAACAACAATGGTCACATCACAACCCGTCACAAGGGCGGTGGCCACAAGCATCACTATCGCGTGGTTGACTTTCTTCGCACGAAGGATGGCATTCCCGCCAAGGTCGAGCGCATCGAATACGACCCGAACCGTTCGGCGCACATCGCTCTGGTGTGCTATGCGGACGGCGAGCGCCGTTACATCATTGCTCCGCGCGGTCTTGAGGTTGGTGCATCCATCATGAGCGGCGCGGAAGCCCCGATTCGTGTTGGCAACACGCTGCCGATCCGCAACATCCCCGTTGGATCGATCGTGCATTGTGTCGAGTTGCAGATTGGCAAGGGCGCGCAAATCGTGCGTTCGGCCGGTACCTCTGCCACTCTGCTGGCGCGTGAGGGCATCTACGCCCAGGTGCGCATGCGCTCAGGTGAGGTTCGCAAGATCCACATTGAATGCCGTGCGACGCTTGGCCAGGTGGCCAATGAAGAGCACAGCCTGCGTCAGCTCGGCAAAGCCGGTGCGACGCGCTGGAAGGGTATTCGCCCAACTGTTCGCGGTGTTGTCATGAACCCGGTCGATCACCCGCACGGTGGCGGTGAGGGCAAGACCGGCGAAGGCCGTCATCCAGTCGATCCTTGGGGTAATCTGACCAAGGGTTACCGTACCCGTAACAACAAGCGCACGCAGGTCATGATCGTGTCGCGTCGCAAGAAGTAAGGGGAAGGTAAATGACTCGCTCTCTCAAAAAAGGTCCGTTTGTTGACCATCATCTGGTGGCCAAGGCCGACAAGGCTGTCGCTACCAAAGACAAAAAGCCGATTAAGACCTGGTCGCGCCGCTCCATGATCCTGCCCGAATTCAT
Organism: uncultured beta proteobacterium; assembly: GCA_963810395.1. Lineage (GTDB taxonomy): Bacteria > Pseudomonadota > Gammaproteobacteria > Burkholderiales > Burkholderiaceae_C > Rhodoferax. The sequence continues at coordinate 1,958,713 of CAWENC010000001.1, forward strand.
CGGCTTGACCATCGCGGTGCACAACGGCAAGCAGCACGTGCCGGTCTATATCACCGATCAAATGGTTGGCCACAAGTTGGGCGAGTTCGCACTCACCCGGACTTTCAAGGGCCATCCTGCCGACAAAAAAGTCGTAAAGAAATAAGGAGGTGACCATGGAAACACGTGCAACCCTTCGTGGCGTTCGTTTATCGGTCGACAAAGGCCGTCTGGTCGCGGACCTGATCCGCGGCAAGAAAGTGGATCAAGCCCTGAACATCTTGCAGTTCACGCAGAAAAAAGCTGCCGTGATCATCAAGAAGGTTCTGGAGTCCGCAATTGCCAACGCTGAGCACAATGACGGAGCCGACATCGACGAACTGAAGGTGAAAACCATCTTTGTTGAACAAGGTGCCTCGCTCAGGCGCTTCACGGCCCGCGCTAAAGGTCGTGGCAACCAAATCAGAAAACCCACGTGCCATGTGTACGTGACGGTTGGTAACTGAAAGAGGCCAGGAAGATATGGGACAAAAAATCCACCCAACCGGGTTTCGCCTGTCGGTCAGTCGCAACTGGGCATCACGCTGGTACGCCAATGATCGCGACTTCGCCGGCATGCTGGCTGAAGACATCAAGGTTCGTGAATACCTGAAAGCCAAGCTCAAAAACGCGTCTGTGTCGCGAGTGCTGATAGAGCGCCCGGCCAAGAATGCGCGCATCACGATTTTCTCGGCACGTCCGGGAGTTGTGATCGGCAAGAAAGGCGAAGACATCGAGAATTTGAAGCGTGAGCTGGGACGTCAACTGGGCGTGCCGGTCGCGGTCAATATCGAAGAAGTGCGCAAGCCCGAGATCGATGCCAAGCTGATCGCCGACAGCATTACGCAGCAACTGGAAAAGCGGATCATGTTCCGCCGTGCCATGAAGCGCGCCATGCAAAACGCCATGCGTCTGGGTGCCCTGGGCATCAAGATCATGTCGTCCGGTCGTCTGAACGGCATTGAAATTGCCCGTTGCGAATGGTATCGCGAAGGTCGCGTGCCACTTCACACCCTGCGCGCCGATATTGACTACGGCACCTCCGAAGCTCAAACAACCTACGGCATTATTGGCGTCAAGGTCTGGGTCTACAAAGGTGACACGCTGGGTCGTAATGACCTGCCGGCCGTGACCGAAGCGCGCACCGAAGAAGAGCGCCGTCCGCGTGGCCCCCGCCGCGATGACCGTGGTGCCCGTCCGGGCTCCGACCGTCCGGCTCCGCGTGGCGCACGTCGTCCCCCCCTGGGTGGCAACGCCGCGCCTGCCGATGGCAGCGACAAACCTGCTGAGGCCATTGGCGCCGATGCAAACAAACCCGCCGTTAAGCGCGTCCGCAAGGTAGCCGCGCCAGCTGCAGCAGCTGACGGCAAAGGAGAATAATTATGTTGCAACCCGCTCGTCGCAAATATCGCAAAGAGCAAAAAGGCCGTAACACCGGCATTGCGACCCGAGGCAGCTCGGTCGCGTTTGGTGATTTCGGTCTGAAATGCATTGACCGCGGCCGCTTGACAGCGCGTCAGATTGAAGCCGCACGGCGTGCGATTTCACGTCATGTCAAACGCGGTGGCCGGATCTGGATTCGTGTGTTCCCGGACAAGCCAATCTCCCAAAAACCCGCCGAGGTGCGGATGGGTAACGGCAAGGGCAATCCCGAGTATTACGTGGCTGAGATTCAGCCAGGCAAGATCGTGTTTGAAATCGTCGGCGTGACCGAAGAGTTGGCTCGTGAAGCGTTTCGTTTGGCGGCTGCCAAACTGCCCTTGCGCACCACTTTTGTGGCTCGCATGATTGGCCAGTGATCAGGAAACACACTATGAAAACTACTGAACTACGCCAAAAGGACGTTGCCGGTTTGCAAGCTGAGGTCAAGGAGCTGCAAAAAGCCCACTTTGGTCTGCGCATGCAAAAAGCCACGCAACAACTCAACAACACCGCTACGCTGCGCTCCACGCGCCGCGATATTGCTCGCGCCAAGACCATTCTTGTCGAGAAGCAAAGCGCTGGACAATCCGCCAAATAAGGAGCGATAAATGACGGAAGCTAAAAAATCCCTCAAGCGCACCTTGATTGGCAAGGTGGTCAGCGACAAACGTGCAAAGACTGTGACAGTGCTGATCGAGCGTCGTGTCAAACACGAGCTCTACGGCAAGATCGTCGGCAAATCCAGCAAGTACCACGCCCATGATGAAAAGGGTGAGTACAAGCTGGGTGATGTCATCGAAATCACCGAAAGCAGGCCGATCTCCAAAACCAAGAACTGGGTCGCGACCCGTTTGGTTGAAAAGGCCGCTGCGGTCTAAGCCTTTGCAGACCCGGGTCTGCAGGCATCTCGAAAACGGCTCACAATGTGAGCCGTTTTCGTTGGTATTGTCAGTCAATTTTTCCAGGAGTATTAAATGATTAAAGTAGGTGATCGTCTTCCTTCCACAACCTTGATGGAATTTTCGGAAGTTGAGGGCGGGGGCTGCAGTCTGGGCCCCAATCCGGTGGATGTGGGCAAGGCCAGCGCCGGCAAAACGATCGCGTTGTTCGCGTTGCCGGGTGCCTTCACGCCGACCTGCTCGGCCAAACATGTGCCTGGGTATGTGGAAAAATTTGCCGAGTTCAAAGCCGCCGGCGTTGACGAAATCTGGTGCCTGAGCGTGAATGACGCTTTTGTCATGGGCGCCTGGGCGCGGGACCAGAAGACAAATGGCAAAGTGCGCATGCTGGCCGACGGCGATGCCGCTTTCGCCAAGGCAGCCGGCTTGACGCTGGACTTGACAGGCAAGGGAATGGGCCTGCGCAGCAATCGTTACTCAATGCTCGTGAAGGACGGCAAGGTCGCATCGCTGAACATCGAAGCGCCGGGCAAATTTGAAGTCAGTGACGCGGGCACGCTGCTCGCGCAAGCCAAGGCCTGATTGCGCAGTCTACAGATCTGCCTTGAGGTAATGCGCGCCTGAAATCGGGTTGTGATAGTAAGGCGCAATCTCTTCAAAGCCCAGATCCTGGTAGAGCGCCCGAGCGCTCTCCATCTCGTCGAGGGTGTCAAGCAGCACACAGTCATAGCCGGCCAGACGGGCATAGTCCAGTACAGCTTCGGCCAAAAGGCGACCGACGCCCGCCTTGCGGAAACGCGGTCGCACATAAAGCCGTTTCATCTCGCAAGCGTTGGGGTAATCCACGCTGTCGAGTGGCCGCAAAGCGCAGCAACCGGCCAATTCTTCATTGAGCAGCGCCATCAGCAGCGTGCCGCGCGGCGCCGCATATTCGCCGGGCAGTTCGGCCAGCTCAGCCTCGAATCCCTGAAAACACAAATCCACCTGCAGTCCGGCGGCGTACTCGCGGAAAATGCCGCGCAGCGCTTCGATCTGTGCCGGTGACGTGGCCGCGACGATACGGATTGATGAGGTTCTCACGGTCAAAATTCCCTTGGAAGAGGGCCAAGTCTAGCGGGATTTCATCAATTTAATCCTGCCAGAGCGATCAGCCAGGCCACCAGCGTCACGCAGCCCAAAAAGACGACGGCACCCAGTGTTCTTGAGCGCGTGTCATCGCGTGAACCCGGGGTCTCGGCCGTGGTTTGCTTGTCACCCCAGATCATCGGGCGCACCAGATTTTCGTGTCTTCTGAAGTGGTAGAACGAAATCGCGCCAAGGTGAAGCAGCACCAGCGCGATGAGAACAATCTTGCCGATATTGCGATGATAAAAAGTCGCATTGTTCGCAATCGCCGAGGCGACAAACCTGGCGAAAGGTCCGGCCGTGGCAATCTCGTCATCACTGACCAGTCCGGTGGCCACCTGCAGCAGCAGAAAACCCAGCAGCGCAAAGACCGAACCAGCCCCCAGCGGGTTGTGCCCGACCGAATGCTCGGGCAGGCCCTGCCTCTTGATGTAACGAAGAACACTTGCCGGCGAGTAAACAAAGGAGGCGAAACGCGACCAGCGCCCGCCCACGACACCCCAGACAAGCCGGAACAGCAAAAGACTCAGCACGCTATAGCCGAATCGAAAATGCCACGCCATCGCAGCACCGCCGATCTGAGCCGTCGTGACCAGGCCAATAACGCTGGCGACCAGCGCCCAATGGAAGACCCGTGTGGGCAAGTCCCAGACCCTGACTGTGGTGGACATCTCTAAACCTTCCGAACAATGTAAAAAATCCGTTGTTTGCCGGCGCGCCGTTGGCAAGGCCTATTGTGCTTTGAACTCTAACCGCAAGCGGTCGATCAGCGTCGCCTCAAATCACAGTCGTCAGCAGAACTTTGAAACAAGCACTAGACTCACAACCCCCGTCCCTGAAATTCAATTCAACCAAGGAAAATCATACCCATGAAAAAGCTAGCTTCGTTCGTTCTGGTGGCTGCCGCCGTGACCCTCTCCGCGCCCGCATCGGCCCAGTTTGCCAAGCCGGAAGATGCTGTCAAGTATCGCAAGAGCGCCCTGTTCGTGATGCAACAGAATTTCTCCCGCGTCGCTGCCATGGCGGCCGGCAAAGCGCCTTTTGACGCCAAGGTTGCGGCTGACAGCGCGGCGGTCGCCGAGTATGTGGCAAAGTTGCCGTGGGCGGCGTTTACCGAAGGAAGCGACAAGGGCGACACCCGGGCGAAGCCGGAAATCTGGAAAGACGCAGCCAAGTTCAAGGAGTCCGCCGACAAGATGCAGGCCGAAATGTCGAAGCTGGCGCTGGCCGCAAAATCAGGCAACCTCGACAGCATCAAAGCGGCCGTCAACTCGACGGGTGGCAGTTGCAAGAGCTGCCACGACGCCTTCCGCAAAGAGTGACACCGGGGCGCGCGACTTTCACACCAAAGTCATCGCATCACAGGCGCTAGCGGCTTTGCGCTAGCGCCATGAGCAAGCGGGTGCATGGCCATTTCTGTCAGCACAGATAATGCAGCCATGCGCCATCCCCTCTTCCCTGAACGCCTGCCTGCGCTCCCAACTCCTGGTGGCAGCCACCCGGGAGTGCCTGAAACCCATTTCGCAGGGCCCGGACTTCAATGAACCAGCTTCCCCGACGCGCCGCCATCACGGTCTTTTTGGCATTTGCCTTTGCCTACTTTCTTTCAGCGCTGATTCGTGCCATTACCGCCACGCTGTCGCCCGCCCTGACGCAGGAGTTTGCGCTCAATGCGCGTGATCTGGGGCTGCTGGCCGGCGGCTACTTTCTGGGTTTCGCGGCCACCCAGTTGCCGCTGGGCGCGTGGCTGGACCGGCACGGACCGAAAAAAGTCATTCTTTACCTGCTCGCGGCCGCGGTGCTGGGTTGTGTCGCCTTTGCATGGGTCACCAGTTTTTCCGGGCTGCTGGCGGCACGCATTCTGACTGGCGTTGGTGTCAGTGCCTGCCTGATGGCGCCGCTGACCGGTTACCGTCGCTGGTTTGATGCGGGCATCCTGCTGCGTGCCAACTCCTGGATGCTGATGACCGGCTCACTGGGCATGGTGGCCTCGACCCTGCCGGTCCAGTGGCTGATGCCGATCTTCGGCTGGCGTGCGCTATTCTGGCTGCTGGCGGCGCTGGTATTGGCATCGATGGCACTGATCGCGTGGCAGGTACCCAAGTGGAACCAGGCGCCGATGCCAGCGGCCGGTGCAGCCCCGGCCAAGGCCAGTTATGCAGAGGTCTGGCGCCACCCCTATTTCCGCAAAATGGCCCCCATCGGCTTTTTTAGTTATGGCGGCCTGGTCGCCATGCAGACACTGTGGGCCGCCCCCTGGATGATCAAGGTGGCAGGCTACACCGCACTGCAGGCGGCCAGCGGCCTGTTCTGGATCAATGTCGCGATGTTGTGCGCGTTCTGGACCTGGGGCATGCTCAACCCCTGGCTGACCCGGCACGGTTTTCATGCGGACCGCCTGATTGCCGGCGGCCTGCCTATCAGCTTCCTCCTGCTTGCTATCATTATAGTAGCTGGCCCTGCCTTATCAACGGGGGCTGGCGCCCTGTGGGCCTTGTACTGTGTGAGTTGCACCTTTGTCGCGCTGGCGCAGCCGGCGGTGGGCATGGCGTTCCCGCCGAACCTGGCCGGGCGTGCGCTGTCATCCTACAACCTGCTGATATTTGCCGGCGTATTCACGGTGCAATGGGGTATTGGCCTGGCAGTGGATGGGTTCAAGGCACTGGGTCTGACCGAGACGCAGGCGTTTCAGTCGGCCATGGGCATATTTTTGATCTGTTGTCTGGCGGCATATGGCTACTTTGTGACCGCAAAAAGCCATAATCAAGCCCTTAAATGAACAACCGCCTTCTCATCATTGCCCACGCGCCCCTGGCCAGCGCCTTGCGGCATTGCGTGCTGCATGTGTTCCCGGATGCCGCCGCGGGGGTGGCGGCGTTTGACGTGCAGCCCAGCATTCCGCTGGAAGAAACGCTGGCGTCGGCCAAACAGGCCATGGCGCTGCTCAACGCCCCGCAGACTCTGGTGTTGACCGACGTGTTTGGCGCCACACCTTGCAACGTGGCGCAGAAGCTGGTCGACGGCGTGAACTCAAAATTGATCGCCGGGGTCAACCTGCCGATGCTGTTGCGAACCGTCACTTATCGCCATGAGCCGCTTGATGCCCTGGTGGCACGGGCACTCGCTGGTGGCACGCAAGGGGTCATGCAGGTGGCTGTGACCGCGCCCCAGAACCAGGTGAAAAAGAAGAATGACCAAAGCGACTACGACCATCAACAATAAGCTCGGCCTGCATGCGCGCGCCTCGGCCAAGCTGACCAAGCTGGCCGGCAGCTACCCGTGTGAAGTCTGGGTGTCGCGGGGCGAGCGGCGCGTCAACGCCAAGAGCATCATGGGCGTCATGATGCTGGCGGCCGGCATCGGCAGCACGGTTGAAATCGAAACCATCGGCGAGCGCGAACAGGAAGCCATGGAGGCCCTCCTCGCGCTGATCGCCGACAAATTCGGAGAAGGCGAGTGACCTTTTCCATTCACGGCCTGGCAGTGGCCCGTGGCATCGCCATCGGGCGCGCCGTGCTGGTGGCTTCCAGCCGGGTCGACGTGGCGCACTATTTCATCGACCCGTCCCAGGTCGAGACCGAGATCGAACGCGTGCGCGCCGGCCGGAATGCGGTGGTCGATGAAATCCATCGCCTGCAGGCCAGTGTGGCGCAAATGGGCCCCAAGGAGGCGCCGCATGAGTTGACCGCGCTGCTCGATGTGCACCTGATGCTGCTGCAGGATGAGGAGCTGGCCAACGGCGTCAGGCACTGGATCCAGGATCGCCTGTACAACGCCGAGTGGGCACTGACGACGCAGCTCGAAGTGATCGCCCGCCAGTTCGACGAGATGGAGGATGAATACCTGCGCGGGCGCAAGGCCGACCTGGAACAAATCACCGAGAAAGTATTGCGCGCCATGAACGGCGTGGCCTCGCCGGTGATGGTGTCGTCGAGCCGCTCGCCGCGCAAGCTGTCTCAGCAAGACCTGTTGCTCGACGACACGGTCGATGTGCCGCTGATCCTGGTCGCGCACGACCTGTCGCCGGCCGACATGCTGCAGTTCAAGCAAAGCGTGTTTGCCGGCTTTGTGACCGACGTCGGCGGCAAGACCTCGCACACCGCCATCGTCGCCCGCAGCCTGGATATTCCGGCGGTGGTGGGCGCGCGCCTGGCGAGCCAGCTGGCACGCCAGGACGACTGGGTCATCATCGACGGCGATGCCGGCGTGATGGTGGTCGACCCGTCGCCCATCGTGCTGGCCGAGTACGGCTTCAAGCAACGCCAGGGCGAGCTCGAGCGCGGGCGCCTGAGCCGCTTGCTGCACACCCCCGCGGTCAGCATGGACGGGCAAAAAATCGAACTGCTGGCCAACATCGAGATGCCGGACGACGCGCCCGGTGCCGTCAAGGCCGGTGCCGTCGGCGTGGGCCTGTTCCGCAGCGAATTTTTGTTCATGGGTCGCCATGGCCACCTGCCCAACGAAGAAGAGCAATACCTGGCTTACCGGCGCGCGATCGAAGGCATGCAGGGCCTGCCGGTGACGATTCGAACCATCGATTCGGGGGCCGACAAGCCACTGGATGAATCGCTGCCGGACGCCGCCCACCTGAATCCGGCGCTGGGCCTGCGCGCGATCCGCTGGAGCCTGGCCGACCCGGCCATGTTCCTGACGCAGATCAGGGCGATCCTGCGCGCCGCAGCGCACGGGCAGGCCAGTATGCTGATACCGATGCTGGTGAGTGGCAGCGAAATCCGCCAGACCTTTGCGCTGATCGACCATGCCCGTGTGCAGCTCGATAACCGGGGCGTGGCCTACGGCCCGGTCAAGATCGGCGCGATGATCGAAGTGCCCGCCGCCGCGCTCACGCTCAAGGTGTTCCTGAAATACTTTGACTTCCTGTCGATTGGCACCAACGATTTGATCCAGTACACGCTGGCGATCGACCGCACCGATGAGTCGGTGGCACACCTGTACGATCCCCTGCACCCAGCGGTGCTGCGGCTGGTGGCGCTGACCATCGCCGAATGCAAAGCCCAGGCCAAGCCGGTGAGTCTGTGTGGCGAGATGGCGGGCGACCCCAGCCTGACGCGCTTGCTGCTGGGCATGGGCCTGCGCAGTTTCTCCATGCATCCGGCACAAATTCTGGCCGTCAAGCAAGAGGTGCTGCGCGCCGACGTCGGCAAACTGGCGGCCTGGGCCCAGCAGGTGATGGCGGATGACGAGCCGGGTTTGCGTATCACCAAGCACTAGTCAGTGGGGAGGCCCCCGGCTTTGCCGGGGTGGCAGTAGAAGTTGCGCAGGTGTCCATCGCCGAAACTTCCAATCGTGAGCCGCCAAGCAAACGAAAGGAAGAACTGGATGGACAAGATAGAAAGTTTAAATCACACGAAGTGGGGCTGTAAGCACCACGTGGTGTTCATGCCGAAATTTCGCAGAAAGACGCTGTATCTGGTGCGGGACGTGCCGTCATGTGTCGCGGTTTGCTAAACTTTGCGTCGTCTATTCGGACAAGTAAAACAATCTATCAACACGCTTCTTTTCACATATGCCTCATATTTCAAAGCTATTGGCGACCGTTGCTGTCGCGCTAGGCGCACTACTTTCAAGCACACAGTCATTCGCCGTTTACACCGTGAACATTCAACAAGTTGGCTCAGACGTGGTGGCAACAGGCGGTGGGTCAATAAACCTTACTGCTTTGCATTTAGCCGGACTCAACGGCGCTGCCGCCACTCTTATGTGGCCGTCTAGTGGTGATTTGCGATTAGGTACAGGAAATTTCAATGTATATAACAACTTTGTCGGCCCAGCCAATTTTGGTACTGGCGGTATAACTTTTGCCGATAGCAACACTGGTGTAGTTGTCAGTGTCTATAACACAACTGAAATACATGTTCCAACCGCCTATGTCTCAGGCGCAAATTTGGGCACTAGCACCGCAACATGGAATGGAGCGACATACACTAGTTTGGGGATTACACCCGGAACTTACACCTGGAGTTGGGGCGCTGCCGGACCAAACGCTGATAGTTTTATTGTGAACATAGTGGCGCCACCCCCAACAACAACAACACCGGTGCCGACACTGAGCGAATACGGCTTAATACTGCTTGCATCGCTAATGGCAATGTTCGGTATCTGGCAGGTACGCAAGCGGCAGCGTTGATTTTTCGTGGCGGTTTGCCAGCCTCGGCTCTCACTCCTGAGCTCGGGTCGCCGAGCCTTAGGCCTGTGGATTTTGTGGACAAGCTAGTGTGTCAGTCGACTCTACGGAATGAATACTAATTCCCGGTTCTCAGATTCGACATCGATGGGGAACCAAAAACGCTAGCGAGTCAAGCACTTGAGCCTCCGGCTGAAGTGCGTTTTTTGGCCGGACCGGACTATTGAAAAGCATTGGGTTCAGCTGGTTCGGTGGTGGGATGGCGGGACCACGGCATATTCGGGCAAAATTTTTTTGAGGCCATAGCAGGCCGGTAGTGGTCAACAGCCAATCGATGCGACGGGGTTCCTTAATACGGACTGCCGCCTCCGCTTCTGAGAGCATGTCAGACGCAAACACTATGAAAACTGTAGCGGCTTGCGCCTATTCAACGGCGGTTACAGAGTCATTTCTTATACAAAAACAGCCTGCACCGCTCGCAAATCCAACCACCTCTGGCCGCTTTTGCGCCGCCGGCCGCAGGGCAGACGACGCTGTCGGCCAGCTACACGGCCGCGCTGTCACCGGTGATTGCAGCCAACTGGCACTAACTAAAAACCAGAAACTAAAACCGCGGTAGCCCAGCGTGCTTGAGCTGCCCGCCGCGCACCAGCATCTTGCCGTACTCGGCGCAGCGCTGCAGCGTGGGAATCACCTTGCCGGGGTTGAGCAGGCCCTTGGGGTCGAAGGCGCGCTTGACGCCGAACATCTGCTCGTTTTCTTCCAGCGAAAACTGCACGCACATGGAGTTCAGCTTCTCCACGCCGACACCGTGCTCGCCGGTGATGGTGCCGCCCATGGCGACGCTGGTTTCCAGGATGTCGGCACCAAACAATTCGGCGCGGTGCAGCTGGTCGGCCACGTTGGCATCGAACAGGATCAGCGGATGCAGGTTGCCGTCGCCGGCGTGAAACACGTTGCAGCAGCGCAGCTGGTATTTGTTTTCCATCGCCTGGATGGCCAGCAGCATGTCGGCCAGCCGCTTGCGCGGAATGGTCGAGTCCATGCACATGTAATCCGGGCTGATGCGCCCGCTGGCGGGGAAGGCGTTCTTGCGGCCGCTCCAGAATTTCAGCCGCTCGGTTTCATCGCGGCTGACCGCGATGGCGCTGGCGCCGTGCTCGCGCAGCACCGCGCTCATGCGGTCGATTTCTTCTTCCACTTCTTCCGGCGTGCCGTCGCTTTCGCACAGCAGGATCGCGGCCGCCGACAGGTCGTAGCCGGCGTGCACATAGTCTTCCACCGCCGCCGTCATCGGCTGGTCCATCATCTCCAGCCCGGCCGGGATGATGCCGGCGGCAATGATCGCCGCCACCGCATCGCCGGCCTTGCGGATGTCGTTGAAACTGGCCATGATGCAGCGCGCCAGCTGCGGCTTCGGGATCAGCTTGACCGTGACCTCCAGCGCCACGGCCAGCATGCCCTCACTGCCGATGACGATGCTCATCAAGTCAAAGCCAGGGCTGTCGAGCGCGTCGGAGCCGAACACCACGGCTTCGCCCTCCATCGTGAAGCCCTTGATCTTGACGATGTTGTGCAGGGTCAGCCCGTACTTCAGGCAGTGCACGCCGCCCGAGTTCTCCGCCACGTTGCCGCCGATGGTGCAGGCGATCTGGCTCGACGGGTCGGGTGCGTAGTACAGGCCATGCGGCGCCGCCGCTTCGCTGATGGCCAGGTTGCGCACCCCGCATTGCACCAGCGCCGTGCGGCTCAAACGGTCGACCTTGATGATCCGGTTGAACTTGGCCAGAGACAGCGTGACGCCGAGCCGATGTGGCAGCGCCCCGCCCGACAAGCCAGTGCCGGCGCCGCGCGCCACCACCGGCACATCGAGCGCGTGGCAGGTTCGCAGCACCGCCTGCACCTGCGCCTCGGTCTCCGGCAGGGCCACCACCAGCGGGCGCTGCCGGTAAGCGGTCAGGCCGTCGCATTCATAGGGCGTGGTGTCTTCGCTGTTCCAGAGCAGCGCGTGCGCCGGCAAACAGGTCTGCAGCGCCTGCACCACTTGCGCCTGGCGCTCGGCTCGTTGCTGCGATTCGCCTTGTTCAGGGGGCTGGGATGGATTCATGCTGGATTTCACGCGTCAATTAAGTTCGGTCGCTGACTGTAGTGCCAAGCGCTGCTGCCTGCTGTGACAAATTTTCCATGCTTTCTTGAAAACAAAAGCGCTATTGAAATAATAGCTGCTTGCGCAGGTTGCACGGAGGCTGGAGGCCTATTTGATACTCAAAGCTCAGGCCATGCTCTGTTTCAGCCAGTCGGCAAACGCGGTGCACTCCCAGCGATCCATGGTGCCGGTACGCCAGCACAGATAGTGCGAATGCGGGCTGGGCACGCTGCGGACAAATACCGGATTGCCACTCAGGCGCACCAGCGTACCGCTCTCAAGCCAGGGCGCGCCCAGCTTCAGCCGCACCAGCGCCACGCCCATGCCGCCGGCGGCGGCGTCGCACATCAGGCCAATGTCATTGAACTGCGAGCCCTCGACCGGTTCCGGCCAGTCGAGCTGGTTGGCGGCAAACCAGGTGCGCCATGGCTCCAGCGGGCTGCGCAACAGGTTTTCACCCTCCAGGTCCTCGGGCACTTCAAACGGTCCGTGCTCGCGCACATAGGCGGGCGAGGCCAGCGGCACCACCTCGTCGGTCATCAGACACATATGCTCCAGGTCTGCATAGTGGCCGGTGCCATAACGGATCATCAAGTCGGCGTCTTCGGCCACCACGTCGAGCAGCGGGATCGACACCTGCAGGGTAATGTCGATCTCGGGATAGGCCTCGGTGAACTGGCGCAGGCGCGGCAGCAGGATCGAGCGCGCAAAGGTCGGGGTCACGGCGAAACGCAGTTTGCGTTTGCCCGAGCTGGCCGCCGAGCTGGGGAATTTTTGCAGAAACGCCAGCCCGTCACGCACATGGGCCAGATACTCGTTGCCCTCGGTGGTGAGTGAAAAATTGGCGCGCCCGAACAGCTTGGTGCCAATGATCTGCTCCAGCTGCTTGACGCGATGGCTGACCGCGCTGGGCGTCACGCACAGCTCTTCCGAGGCTTGCGTCACACTGCGCAGGCGGGCCAGCGCTTCAAACGTCAACAGGCATTGAATCGGGGGAATGCGTGCGGGGTTCATGCCGACATTGTCACACTTGCCGGCCCCGAAGGCTCGCTAGAATCAACTTCCAAACAACTTCCCGTACCGCGGGAAAACAATCCTCACGGAGATTCCATGACGCCCACAGCCAAAAGCGCAGGGCGCCGACTTTGGCTGAAACTGCGGCCGATTTGGCCTGCGCTCCCACCCAATGACCTGCTCCGCAACGCCACCTATCGGCGTCTGTGGAGCTCGATCCTGATCAGTTCGTTTGGCGGGCAAGTCACGATGCTGGCTTTGCCGTTGACAGCGGCGGTCTTGTTGCACGCCACACCCTGGCAAATGGGCATTCAGACGGCGATGGAACTGGCGCCGTTTGTGCTGCTGTCCTTGCCAGCAGGCGTGTGGCTCGATCGGGTGCGCAAGCTGCCGGTCTATGTTGTCGGCGAGGGCCTGATTGCTCTGGTGCTGGCCAGTGTGCCGCTGGCCTGGTATCTGGGCTGGCTCAGCATGCCGCTGATGTATGGCGTGGCGTTCGCCATCGGCTGCGTCTTCGTCACCGCCGGCACTGCGGCGCAGATCGTGCTGACGCAGGTGGTGCCGCGCGAGCGCCTGGTCGAGGCGCATGCCAAGAATGCGCTGGCCTCGTCCGGTGCCGAGGTCGCCGGTCCGGGGCTGGCTGGCGCCTTGATCAAGCTGGTCGGCGCGCCGCTGGCCTTGCTGGCCGACGCTTTGCTGCTGCTCATCAGCGTCCTGATCCTGCGCGGCCTGCATGTGCGGGAAAACCGCGTCACCACCGGGAAAACCCATTTCTGGCGCGACCTGAAAGAGGGCTTGAGCTTTGTCGCCAGTCATCGTCTGCTGGTCTCGCTGGCGGTCGCCGTGGGCTTGTGGCAGATGTGCCACCAGTGCGCCATGGTCGTGCAAATCCTGTTTGTCACCCGGGTCCTGGGGCTGAACGCGAATCAGGTCGGTTTGTGCTACGTCGGACTCGGTCTGGGCTCGGTCTTGGCCAGCACCGTGGGTAACCGCATCTCGCAGCGATTGGGCCCGGGGCCGTGCCTGATCCTGGGCTTTGCGGTGTGCGGTTTTGGCTGGCTGCAACTGGCGCTGGCGCCGGTGAATGCCTGGGGTGTTGCCTCATTTGTCTTCATGCTGCTGTGTTTCAGCGCCGGTGCGGTGCTGATTTTCATCAACTTCCTGGCCCTGCGCCAGGCCGTCACGCCCGAGCCGCTGCTGGGGCGCATGACCAGCACCATGCGCTGGCTGATCCTGATACCGGCCGGCCCCGGTGCGCTACTGGGCGGCTACCTGGGCGAACACCTGGGCTTGCGTTACGCGCTGGCGCTGGGTGGCATCGCTTCGCTGGCGCTGGCCGCCTGGGCCTGGCGCCATCCGGTGCTGCGCCAGGTACGCGTTTTGCCGACGTCAGTGCAAGCCAGCGCGTAAGGAATAGCCAGGCTGCCGGTTTCGAATAAGCAAGCGACCAGTTTCGTCATTGAAGGAATAGCCAAGCTACCAGCTTCGTCATTGCGAGCGTAGCGCGGCAATCCATGTCGCAGTGGGCAGGCAAGCATGGATTGCCACGGCCTTCGGCCTCGCAATGACGAAGACAAGGTATCTCTGCAATTTCTGTCTCCCTTGGGTCTCCGTGGGCCACCCGCGCTGCTGCAATCAACTCCCCAGATAACGGTTTTCCAGATGACGCCGAAAGTGCAGCGGGTTGAGCGCCTCGCCGGTCGCGCGTTGCACCAGCGCCTTGGTGTCCCAATGGCTGCCCTGACTCCAGATGTGGGTGTTCAACCAGTCAAAGATCGGTGACAGGTCGCCGGCTGCGACACGCGTGTCCAGATCCGGATGCTCGCGGCGTATGGCGGCGAAATATTGCGCGGCGTACATGGCACCCAGCGTGTAGCTGGGGAAGTAGCCAAAACTGCCCCCAGGCCAGTGAATATCCTGCAGGCAGCCGTTTTGGTAGTTGCCGCGTGTGTCGATGCCCAGGTAGGCCATCATCTTTTCATCCCACAGCGCCGGAATGTCCTCAGGCTCGATGTCGCCGGAAATCAGCGCGCGTTCAATCTCAAAGCGCAGGATGATGTGCGCCGGATAGCTCAGCTCGTCGGCATCGACGCGGATGAAGCCCGGCATGACGCGGGTGTACAGGCGTGCCAGGTTGGCGGCGTCAAAGGCCGGCTGCTCGCCAAGATGCTTGTTCACCAAGGGCGCGATCAATGCCAGGAACGCCGGGTTGCGGCCCAGTTGCATCTCGAACGACAGACTCTGGCTCTCGTGGATGCCCATCGAGCGCGCGCGTCCCACCGGCAGGTGCACGCTGTCGCGCGGCAGGCATTGCTCGTAGCGCGCGTGGCCGGTTTCATGAACAATGCCCATCATGCTGCGCTTGAAATCATCGTCGTTGTAACGCGTGGTGATGCGCACATCTTCCGCCACGCCGCCGCAAAACGGATGGGTTGAGATGTCGAGCCGGCCGGCCGAAAAATCAAAGCCCAGAATGCCCATGATGTCGACGCCGAGCGCCCGTTGGCGCTCGATGTCAAACGGCCCCTGCGCTTCAACGACGGTCTCATCGGCCTGTTTGTCGCGCACCTTGCCAATCAGGTCGGGCAGCCAGGTTTTCACGTTGCCAAACAGCGCATCGATGTCGGCGCTGCGCGATCCTGGCTCGTACTTGTCCATCAGCGCGTCGTAGGGGCTGATCCCCTGGGCCTGCGACAGGGCGCGGGCTTCTTCGCGTGACCATTTGACGACTTCGCGGAAGTTCTCCAGAAACCCGCGCCAGTCGTTGTCCTTGCGCTGCGTGCGCCAGGCGTGCTCGCAGCGGGAACCGGCCAGGCTCCTGGCTTCAACCAGGCGCTCCGACAGCGAACTGGCCTGCTCCCAGTCGCGGCGCATCTCGCGCAAGTTGGCTGCTTGTGCCGCATCCAGGGCTTCCTGACTCGCGGCCCCGATCAACTCCGGCAGGGCCTTGTCGGTCAGCGTTTGATGCATCAGCACATCGAGTTCCGCCAGCGCCGCGCCGCGCGCGACATTGCCTTGGGGTGGCATCATGGCGGCCTGATCCCAGCCGGCGAAAGCCGCCAGATGCTGGTAGCGGTAAAGCCGGGTGAATACGGTCGTCAAGGCTGAATAGGCGGGAAGATTCATGGGCAGGGATTCAATCTGAAAAATGGGTGGGTCGGAAATTGCATTGTCACACTGCGATGGCGCAGAGGCGCTCGGTACAATTCCGGCCATTCTCACCTCTGGTAGCTCTAATGTCCGACCGCCTTGCCGTGCTGCCGCAGTATTTGTTGCCCAAGCAGGCGCTCACCGCCCTGGCGGGCCGGATCGCATCAGCCCGCGGTGGGCGCATGACGACCTGGCTGATCGAATGGTTTGTGCGCCGCTACGGCGTCAACATGGCTGAGGCGGCCAACGCCGATGCGGCAAGCTATGCCAGCTTCAACGACTTCTTCACCCGCCCGCTCAAGGACGGTGCGCGTCCACTGGCCAGGGCCGAGCTGATTTGCCCGGTGGACGGTGCCATCAGCCAGTTTGGACGGATCGAAGGCCAGCAGATCTTTCAGGCCAAGGGCCACCACTACAGCAGCACCGCGCTGCTGGCGGGCGATGCCGTACTAGCCACGCAGTTTGACAACGGCAGCTTTGCCACGCTGTACTTGAGTCCGCGCGACTACCACCGCATCCACATGCCGCGCGATGGTGTTTTGCGCCGCATGATCTACGTGCCAGGCGATCTGTTCTCGGTCAACCCAAGCACCGCCGCTGCGGTGCCAGGCCTGTTCGCCCGCAACGAGCGGGTGGTGTGCGTGTTTGAGTCAGCCGTCGGCCCGTGGGTGCTGGTGCTGGTCGGCGCCACCATCGTCGGCAGCATGGCCACGGTCTGGCATGGGGTGGTCAATCCACCGCGCGGCGGTCAGATTCGTGAATGGCGCTATGAGGATCAATCGGTCGAGTTACGGCAAGGCCAGGAAATGGGCCGCTTTCTGCTGGGCTCGACGGTGGTGCTGCTGTTCCCCGAAGGGCCGCTGCAATTCAACCCGGCGTGGTCGCCCGGTGGCACAGTTCGGTTGGGTCAGGCTATGGCTAGTTTGCCTGAGTGAGGGTTCGAAATGCTATCGATTAGGTAGCTGCTTATGCAGGTTTGACGGTAGTTAGCAGGTGTTTTACTTCTTGTTCAGAGTGCAGAAATTCACGACACCGTTCCAGCCAGGCCGGCCTGATGTCGGTGTTTCGTCAGGCCGCAAACCAACCCTGCTTGAAAGATCAGGCTGATGGGGTGCTCAGCGCAGCGAGTTATTGGGGTCAGACACCAATTTCGCTGCGACGCCTTGCGTCGCACCCCACGAGCCGCAGGCTCGGCGAATTTGGGCTCTGACCCCAAAAACTCGGGGGACAGCCGCGGAGCTGAGTACCCCACCAGCCTGATCCACCCGATATGAGACCGGCTGTCACAATACCGCCATGAACTACGAACACTTGCTGGTCACACGGGCTGGTGCCATCACCACCATCACCCTGAATCGTCCCGAAAAACGCAATGCCCTGGCGTTGCCGATGATGCTGGAGCTGACGCAGGCTGCGCGCGAGGTGGCGCAGAGCGACGCGCTGGGAGTGATCCTGGCGGCCAACGGCCCGGTCTTCAGCGCCGGGCACAACTTCGGCGACATGGCCGGCGCCACGCTGGCGCAGGCGCGCGAACTTTTTGGCGTTTGTACCGAGATGATGGACGCCATCCAGGCGATGCCGCAACCGGTGATTGCGAAGGTGCATGCGCTGGCCACGGCAGCGGGCTGCCAGCTGGTGGCGAGCTGCGATCTGGCGATCGCCGCCAACACGGCATCCTTCGCCATTCCGGGCGGCAAAGGGGGCTTGTTTTGTCATACACCGCTGGTGGCGGTGGCGCGCAATGTCAGCCGCAAGCGCGCCCTGGAAATGGCATTCACCGGCGACGCGATCGATGCCACGACCGCCGCCGCCTGGGGCTTGATCAACCAGGCGGTGCCGCCGGATCAGCTCGACGCGGCCACGCTCGACTTGATCAACCGGGCGACCCGCGGCAGTGCCTTGTCCAAGGCGATGGGCAAGCAGGGCTTTTACCAGCAGATTGGCCTGGCGCAGGATCAGGCTTACCAGCTGGCCGTCGAGTTGATGGCGACTGCGGCCATGACGCCGGACGCTCAGGAAGGCATCCAGGCTTTTCTGCAGAAACGCGCCGCGAAGTACTCGCAGCGGCCGTAACTTATTTGAAGATCACGGTCTTGTGACCGTTGATCAGCACGCGGTGTTCGCTGTGCCACTTGACGGCGCGGGCCAGCACCTGGCTCTCGGTGTCGCGGCCCAGCGTCGTCAGGTCTTCCACTGTCTTGCTGTGGTCCACGCGCGCCACATCCTGCTCGATGATCGGGCCTTCGTCCAGATCGGCAGTCACATAGTGGGCCGTGGCGCCGATCAGCTTGACGCCCCGGTCATGCGCCTGGTAGTAGGGTTTGGCGCCCTTGAAGCTGGGCAAAAAGGAATGGTGAATGTTGATGGCGCAGCCCTTGAGCTTGCGACACAAGTCGTCGCTGAGGATCTGCATGTAGCGCGCCAGCACCACCAGTTCAGCACCTTCGGCCTCGATGATCTCGTACTGTTTGGCCTCCACCTGGCCCTTGGTGGCGGCGCTGACGGGGAGGTGATGAAACGGCACGTTGTAGCTGGCGGCAAGTTGATAGAACTCGCGGTGGTTTGAAATGATGGCCCGAATATCGAGCGCCAGCAGCCCGCTTTTCCAGCGAAACAGCAGGTCGTTGAGGCAGTGCCCTTCCTTGCTGACCATGATCACCGTGCGCATCGGTTGCGAGCGAGCGTGCAGGCGCCACTGCATCAGGTAGGGCTGGGCAAACAGCTGCAGTTGCGCCTTCAGGTCCGCATGCGTCAGTTGCGCGCAGGCAAACTGCACACGCATGAAGAACAGACCGGTATCGGGGTCGTTGTACTGCGCCGCTTCTTCAATGTTGCCGCCGCGCTCCAACAAAAAGCCGGACACCGCATGCACCAGCCCGAGGCGATCCGGGCAGGACAAGGTCAAAATGTAAACAGGGTTCATGGTGCGGGAATTGTCGCAGCCCCAGGCGCGCGGCGTTGCGCCTGGAATTTGGCGCAATAGTCGGTCTCGGGTGCCGGCCGGGCAGGCCAGAGCTGATCCGCATTTGCTATATTGTTAATAGCGCCCTGCGCCTGATCAGCCTGCATCAGAACCACTTTTGCCTTGAAGTCAGGGGGCAGGTGCAGCGGCACTCCGAGGCTTCGGTCGACGTGGCCGGCACCAGCCAGCAGCAGCACCGTCTTGCCCGGCTGGGCGGCCTTGACCAGGGTTTGCGCCATCGCGATGTCGCGCGCAATCTGCACCCGGGCCATCGGCAAAATCTGGTTTTCCGGCAACAAGTCGCAGTGGCCGCTGCGGATTTTTTGCTGCTGGGTCATGAGTGCCGGGCTTGAGAGAAGTTTTTCCAGAGCCGGATCGGCCATCGCGGCACGCAAGCCGGTGGCGGGTAGGTTGGCGCCCAGCACCGGTACGCCGGCGCGCACTGCCGCCATGATGGCCGGACTGTAGGCAGCCCAGGACCAACCGGCCTGCTTCCATTGCAGTGCGGCACGCACCGCGTCTTCGCTGGCATCAGGGCCGAGTTTTTCAGTCGATTGCCCCTGGCTTGCCATCTCCAGCGCCAGCGCCGCCAAGCGTTGCTGCCCGGCCAGGGTTTCAACCACTACGCGGTGCAGGCGCTGGTGGTCCGGCGCGTCGTGCTGTTCGCCCAGCAGAATGGCGTCGGCGGGAAGCAATTGCGGGATAAGACTGACTGGTGAAAAAGGCGCTACAGCGCTGTTTCGGGGCACGGCGGCGGTGCAGCCGACCAAGCCCAGGAACGCGGCGACAACCCACAGCCGCCCGACACCCATCAGTGCACAAGTACCGGGTTTTGCGCCAGCTCGGCGTATTGTTCGAGCGTGTCTTCGACCTCTTCCTGGGTCGGCGTCTTGACTTGCCAGGCGGAAATGTGTTGCTGAAACAGCTCGGCCCAGGAACCGTCCAGATAGACTTCCTTGCCGGCGCGTTTGTCGACAATCTCAAAACCATGGCGCGCCAGTGCCGGCACCAGAAGCAACAGTTCGGACGCCGCCTGCGGCGCATCCGGCGACTCGTCGGCTGGCACGGCGTTGGCCAGCATGTGCGTCACAGAATAAGTGTCAGAGTCATAAAGCATGTGCATGTCCAATTATCCCTTAAAGGTTTCTGACGTGCACTTGGCAGCGGAATTGGCTATTTCAAGAGCTGGATGGCGCTGTGGCACCAGGCGCCAACCCATGGGTTCGGCCACGGGCTCCGTGCTCAGCCATTTCTGGTCGATATAGTCGCCGTTGGGTTCGGTGATCCGCACGCGGACGGGCAAATAGTCCAGTGCCGGCGCCAGCCAGATCTCGACCTTCTGGTCGAACTCCTCGCGCGGATTGCGCAGCAGTTTCAGGGTTGACTGCTGGCCGCCGGGCAGAGTGAGTGTTTCGGTCTCGCCAACGGTAAACAGCCAGGTGTCGGCGTTGCGCGGGCCAATGGTCTGGATCGTGATCGTGGTGGCCGGTGGGTAACGGCTTGGTGCGGTGGCGACCAGGCCGGCGAGTTGAATCAGAATGCTCAGGCGGTCCTGGGCACCGGCCAGCAAAGGCACGTCCGGCGTATTAGCGCTAAAGGTGACTATGCCTTTCTCGCGTACAAAGTGGGCGGCCACTTCGCTGCGGTATTTGTCCGAAAAGCGGATCGGCTCCAAACCGCGCGTGCCGATCTGTCCGCGGCTGGTTTGCATGCGCGTTTGCCCGAAGGCATTGAAGGCCAGCCGTGCGTTGTAGTTGCTGCCGTCCTGCTGCCACAACAGCTCGGCACTCAAGCTGAAGGGGAATTTGTTCGCCTCAACCTGGTATTTCATGCGCACCGAGCCAGGCAGCTTGTTGGCGCTGGCCAGGGCGGCGTACTCGCGTAGCGGGCGTGGCGCCAAAGCCAATTGATCCGCGTCGTCCGGGGGCTGTTCCTGCGTCGTCGCGTTTTTCGGCTGGTTTGAACTGATCACCTCCTCGACCACGGCTGGCGCTGGCTGGGCTGCGGCGTCGTCACTGGGTGGCGTCGAGAGCTGCAGCCCATCGTGTCGGGCCGGAGCGGGTGGTGCGGCTCGACTGCGCGCGGGAGCAGCCACTGCCGGGACGACACCACGCGCAGGTGGCGTCAGGCGATCCGGAATAAAGGCGATGGAGCGCGTGCTGAACGCGTGCGGCGACTCGTTTGAACTCATGTTCAGCACCATCAGCGGTGTGCGCAGCAGCGCCAGGTGCGCCAGCAGCACGAGCACCGTGAGAGTGGCCATTGACTTGAACGAAAATACAGAACCTTCACTTGTCATCTGCCAGCATTCCCTATGAAACTTGCCACCTACAAAGACGGTTCGCGCGACGGCCAACTGGTTGTCGTCTCGCGCGATCTGAGTACCGCCCATTATGCGACGGGCATGGCAGACCGCTTGCAGCAGGTGCTTGACGACTGGAACTTTATCTCCCCCCAGTTGCAGGACCTGTATGACGCGCTGAACCGCGCCGCTGGCGTCACCCCCAGCACCGGCATCGCGCGCCACGCTTTCCCGTTTGACCCGCGCCAGTGCATGGCGCCCCTGCCGCGGGCCTATCAGCGGGTCGGCGCGGTGGCTTATACCAACCACCTGGCCTTGCTGCGCCGGGCTCGCGGTCTGGACCAGCCCAAGGGCCTTGCCACCGAACCCTTGATGTACCAGGGCGCCAGCGACAATTTTTCAGGCCCGTGCGACAACCTGCTGTGCACCAGCGAAGCGCAGGGCATTGACTTTGAAGCCCAACTGGCGGTGATCACGGGTGACGTGCCGCTGGGCGCGAGCCCGGCGCAGGCGCTCGACGGCATTCGACTGCTGCTGTTGGCCAATGAGTTGAATCTGCGCAGTTTGACGACAGCCGAGCAGGACAGCGGATTCGGTTTTGTCCAGGGCAAACCGGTCACCGCCTTCAGCCCGGTGGCGCTGACGCCGGACGAATTCGGCAGCAACGCAGACAGCGCCTGGGACCAGGGCCGTCTGAATCTGACGCTGCAGTGCGACTGGAGCGCTCGCAAGGTCGGCCGCTGCGAGGCCGGGCCAGAGATGACGTTTCACTTCGGCCAGCTCATCGCCCACCTCTGCAAGACGCGCCCGCTGCGCGCCGGCACGCTGCTGGGCTCAGGCCCGGTGAGCAACCAGGACGCGAGTCGGGGCTACTGTTGCATCGCCGAAAAGCGCGCGCTGGAGACCATCCAGGATGGCCAGCCAAGCACCGCTTTCATGAAGTACGGCGACACCCTGCGCATCGAAATGAAGGGCCGCGATGGCAAGAGCCTGTTTGGCCCGATCGAGCAGGAACTGGTGCCGGTTGCAAGTGGGGCTGCCAAGCGCTGAAGACAAGCCCGCCACTTCAGTACACCTCAGCCGGCCTGGTTTTCGGGCTATAGTGTTTGCAAAGCAAGACTTGGCAGGCCTGCTCCAGCAGGCGCCGGGATTCACGGGAGTGGAAAAATGCGTACATCGTCCTTTCTTTTGGTGCTAGTTGCGTTCGCTTGCTGCGCGCCAGGAGGAGGGTTCGCAGCGAGTTCGCCCGATGCGGTAATCGCCGAATTTGTCTCTGCACTCCAGGGCAAACAGTTCAATGCAGCGGCACATGCCTTTCGTCCTGAGCTGTCCACCGCGGCCGGTGAAATTGCCGATGTAGAGCGTCGGCTGGAAATACTCGAGTCGGAAGTGGGCATGCTCTCAGCGTTACGGTCAGCGCCTCACATACCGGTTGGAATAACTGTTGCTGCGCAAATAGCGATCCCGCAAGCGCTCTCAGATACGCGGCAAGTGATTGCCACCGTCCAGAGCGTTTTCTCTGCCACGGCCAGGAATGGCAGCAGTGGCGTCTACTATGTGGTGGCAGTAGAACAATCCCATTCGGGTTGGCGCGTGCGGGAGCTCGTTGTCCACTTCCCTGCCGATTATCCGAACCTGAGGGCTACTCTTCAGAGACTTGAACCCTCGCCGACCGAGGCGCCACGGCGCACCTGAATGACGGCTAATATTTGCATTGACTGACCGGCCAACTGCGGCGCCTGCCCGCTGGGCCCGGAGGTTCGAGTTATCCATTGATTCAAGGAGAAATCACACAATGAGCGATCTGGTGTTGTATACAAATCCACAGTCACGCGGGCGCATTGCCCAATGGATGCTTGAAGAGATCGGCCTGCCTTATGAAACGGTTTGGCTGGAATTCGGGCCCGCCATGAAAAGCAGCGAATATCTTGCTGTCAATCCCATGGGCAAGGTTCCTGCGCTCAGGCACGGTGGCGTTGTGGTCACGGAAGTTGCTGCCATCTGTGCCTATCTGGCGGATCGTTTTCCGGAGAAAAACCTGATTCCGCCATTGGGTCATCCGGATCGTGCCGCTTATTTTCGCTGGTTGTTTTTCGCCGCCGGCCCGGTGGAACTGGCCGTGACCGCGAAGGCGCTCGGCTGGCAAGTGCCCGAGGGCAAGAGTGGTTTTGTCGGGTTCGGCAGCTACGGCGCGACGATCAACGCGATTGAGACGGCGCTGATGCCCGGACCCTACATTTGTGGCGCGCAATTTAGCGCTGCGGATGTGTACGTTGGATCTGCGCTTGGCTGGGGCATGATGTTTGGCACGATTGAAAAGCGGCCCGTGTTCGAGGCCTATGTCGGGCGGCTATATGCCCGCCCGGCAGCCCTGCGAGCCAATCGGATCAACGAAGACTATTTGAAAAGTCTCAAGCCCTGAGTCACCCAAGTTATCCGGCCCGGTGTCGAGCGGCAAATTGCATGCGCCGAAGCTTCAAATTGCTATTCCTTTCCGTCTTTCTGACGCTGGGCATCGCGCTGTCTGTTGCCAGTGCCTGGGGCATCTATCGCGCCTACCGGGCAAACTCATGGCCATCGGTACCCGGTCAGGTGCTGGAAGACGAATGCCGGCGTTGCAGTGATGGTGCTTGCAGTCACGAAATCAGATACCAGTATTCGGTCGCTGGAACCACTTACATCAACGATCGGGAATACTTCGGGTTTCCTGTGGGCGTCGGCGCATGCCTTGCGGCTTACAGGAGAGGGGACGGCATTCGCGTATTTTTTGATTCAGCCAATCCCGCCAACTCGGCACTCAAGCCGGGGGCCTATCGGCCCGCGGTATTCGGATTTGTCGGCGGCCTGCTGTTCACGGCATTCGCAGTTTTTGGTTTCTGTTTCTTTTCCGCGTCCCTCAAACCTGATCCAGCGCTCAAGCGGGACGCGCCCCCCCGCTAACGCTGCCTTCTGCCATTCAGGCCGCTGTGAGCTGGCCGGCAAAAGTCTTGATGCCGCGCAGCATCATCTCGATCGACACCGCCACCAGCACCAGACCCATCAGACGTTCCAGCGCCACGACGAAACGGTCGCCCGCCACGCGTTGAATGCGCTCGGCCAGCACCAGCACCACGGCGCTGACGGTCATGGTGACGCACAGCGCGGCAACCCACTCCAGGCGTCGAGCCGGCGCCTGCGACACCAGCAGCAGCACCGTGGCCAGCGCTGAAGGGCCGGCAATGGCCGGAATCGCCAGGGGCACGATCAGCGGTTCACCCGTCTCCTCGGGCACATCCGACTTGGGCGGCGGAAAGATCATGCGCAGCGCGATCAGGAACAGAATCACGCTGCCACCGATCTGCAGCGACAACTCGCTCAAATTCATCACCCGCAGGAAGCTGTCGCCGACAAACATGAAAGTCAGCAGCAGCGTAAAGGCAATCAGCACCTCGCGCAAAATCACCCACGGTCGGCGCTCCGGCGCGACATGCTTGAGCGCGTTGGCAAAGATCGGGATGTTGCCGACCGGATCGGTGATCAGGATCAGCAGGATGGTGGCGGAGGCAAAGGTGTAATTCATGACCCCCGCAGGATAGCAGGCCTATTCAAGCTGTTCGGCTTTCTCCTGGCAGGCAATGCAGCGCAATGCTTCCGGCGCCGCGTGCAGCCGGGCCGTGGGAATCTTGGCGCCGCAGTCAATGCACAGGCCGTAGACGCCTTCTTCGATGCGGCGCAGCGCGGCATCCACCAGTCCCAGCTCGGTGCTTTCGCGCGCATCGAGTGTCAATTCCAGCTCGCGTGCGGTGCTGACCTGTGCCGTGGAGTCTTGCGCTGGCGCGAAATGCTCGGCTGAGGCCTCGGCGCGGCCCTCGTTGTCGCGCAGACTGCGAAGCTGCTCCAGCAAACTGGCGCGCTGCGCGAGCAGTTGTTTCTTGAAGGGTGCTGTGCTTTTGCTTGTCATGTGCGAAATCTCCGTTTGATCGAGTTTTCATCATGCGCCGTGAAACAAATCAACTCTTTGACAAAGGTCAAATTTTGCAGATGCGCGGCCTCAATTCTGCAAACGCCAGGCGGCGGACGTTCCAGTGTAATAATGCCGCCGATGCAATTCCTGCGCAACGCCCACCTGATTGCCCGCTTCGTGCTGGTGTGGTTTGCCTTGTCCATCGGGGTGGCGATTGCCTCGCCCATCGTCAAGCCGCAAGCGATGGAGGTGATCTGCTCGGGCGCCGGCGGGATGAAGCTGCTGGTCAAGACCACTGAAGGTTCCCCAAAGTTGGCCGGCCACACGCTGGATTGCCCCCTGTGCGTCGGCCTCGGCGCGCCGCCTCCGGTGATAAGTTCTCTCGCCGCGCCGCTTCAGGCGCCGAGCTGCGTGCGGCAAAGCGTTGCGGCCGAGCACATCGCGTCCCTGAGCGCCGCCCCGCCGCCTGCGCGCGGGCCGCCTGTCGCTCTCTAGTTCATCAAAAATCATAGCGCCCTACGCACGTCTCATAAGGACTGCAGGCGTATTTTGCTGATATTTTGCGGCCGCATCGGTTGGCTGTCGCCGAGCCATCTTTTTTACCCAAGCAAAGGAAACACCATGAAATTGAATACATTGATGGCGGCGCTCGCAGTCGCCGCCGCCGCTTTGAGCGCCCACGCCGGCGCTGACGCCATCGAGGTCCAGAACGCCTGGGCGCGGGCCACGGTCAAGGGCCAGCAAGCCACGGGCGCGTTCATGACCCTGACCGCCAGGGATGGCGCCAGACTGGTTGCGGTGGCATCCCCGGTAGCCGGCGTGGCCCAGGTGCACGAGATGAAGATGGACGGCGGTGTCATGAAAATGAACGAGCTCAAAGGTGGCCTGGATTTGCCGGCTGGCAAAGCCGTGGAACTCAAACCCGGCGGCTACCACGTGATGCTGATGGATTTGAAAACAACATTGCTCAAAGACAGCACCCTGCCTTTGACGCTGGTGTTCAAGGACGCCAAGGGCGCGGAGAGCAAAGTCGAGATCAAGGTGCCAGTCGCATTGCTTGCCCCCGGCGCGAAGGCTGGCGACATGCCCGCCATGGATCACAGCAAACACAAGCCTTGAGCGCTCGACTCAAGACCATTGACCACCCAGCCGCGACCAGCCGATGTTCCTGAAACTGCACTTTGGCCTGCTGCGCCGCCCGTTGGCGGTGTGGCTGGCGGTGCTGCTTGCATTGTTCGGCGCGCTGGCGCCGACGCTGTCGCATGCGCTGGCGCTGAACCGGAGTGCTGCCTCGGGCTGGTCCGAGATCTGCACCAGCAGCGGGCCACGCTGGGTGGCCGACCTGAATTCGACGGATTCCCCTGACGGGCAGGAATCCGCCCCTGCAATTGACCATTGCCCGTTTTGCCTGCTAGCCACAGACCGTGTCGCTCCGCCGCCGCACGCTTTGCTTCACCTCTTCGCCGTGTTGGGCGAACACCCGGAGCCCACGGTCCGGCAGGCTTTTTTCTTCCCTCTGCAATTCGCGCTCACGCCGCCGCCGCGTGCGCCGCCCGCTTCTCTTTAGTTTGCGCATTCGTAGCGTCTGTTGCTGAAGCAAAGCAGCGGCGCTTTGCGGCCTCGCCAGATTCACGTGGCGGCTGTCGCGCGTCCGTTCCATTTCTCCCTTGCGCCGGTCAGGCGCAAGAAACGTCACAAGGTATTCCCGTGTCAGTTCCAAAAATCCGAGTCATTTCCTGTTCGATTGCCCTGGCCTTTCCAAGCGCCACCCTGCTCTGCGGCCATGCGCTGGCGGCCGACGAAACAACCATCACGCTGCCGAGAGTCACGGTCAGTGATGCCCGATCCGACAAGCTGCCGCTGGGCACCAGCGTGCTCGACCACGCCGACCTTCTGCCCAAGCTGGCCAGCACCAGCGACAGCGCCCGACTGCTGGGGGATGTGCCCGGCGTCAGCCTGTATGGCGCCGGCGGCGTGTCAAGCTTGCCGGCGATTCATGGTCTGGCCGATGATCGTCTGCGCATCAAGGTTGATGGCATGGACCTGATCTCCGCCTGCGCCAACCACATGAATCCGCCGCTGTCCTACATTGACCCCGGCAAGGTGGGCAGCATTCAGGTGTATGCGGGCATTACACCGGTCAGCGTCGGTGGCGACAGCATCGGTGGCGCCATCGTGGTCAATGCCGCCGCGCCCGAGTTTGCCCGGCCCGGCGAAGGCACTTTGCGCAAGGGCCAGGCCGGCACCTTCTACCGCAGCAACGGCAATGCCAGAGGCGGCAATCTGTCGCTGACCGTGGCGAACGAAGCCTTGAGCCTGAGTTACGCCGACTCCACCACGCAGGCCGAAAACTACGCAGCGGCACAGCCGTTCAAGTCGTCCGTCGCGGCCGGCGCCACCGTCAAGGTTCCGTCGCCCAACGAAGTCGGCTCGTCGCTCTACAAATCGGAGAACCAGTCGCTCGGCTTGGCCCTGCGCCACCAGAATCATCTGCTTGAACTCAAGCTGGGGCTGCAGGACATTCCGTACCAGGGCTTTCCCAATCAGCGCATGGACATGACCCGCAATGGGAGTCATCAAGTCAATCTTGGCTATGCCGGGCAATACGCGTGGGGCACTGTGCAGGCACGCGTGTACAAGGAAAACACGCGGCACACGATGAATTTCCTCGACAACAAGCGCTCGTCGCCCAGTTCGTTGGGCATGCCGATGGATACCGAAGGGAGCAATACCGGCGCTGTGGTGAAGGCCGACATTCTGGTGTCCGAGCGCGACACACTCAGGCTGGGCAGCGAATACCAGCGCTATCGCCTGAATGACTGGTGGGACCCCGTCAGCAGCACCCCTGGCATGATGTCGCCCAACCCCTTCTGGAACATCAGGGACGGTCGACGTGATCGGCTTGATGTCTTTGGCGAATGGGAAGCGCGCTGGAATCCGCAATGGTTCTCGCAGATGGGTGTGCGCGGCAGTCGCATGACCATGGATGCCGGCCAAGTGCAGGGCTACAACAACATGAGCGGCATGATGGGCTATGGCGACCCGGCCGATCCGGCCTCCATCCCTGGCGCGTTCAATGCGCGGAACCACCAGAAAACCGATCACAACATCGATCTGTCGGCGCTGCTGCGCTTCACGCCGGATGCCGGCAAAGCCTTTGAGGCCGGCCTGTCACGCAAGACGCGTTCTCCCAACCTGTACGAACGTTTTGCCTGGTCGACCAACAACACCATGGTCATGAACATGATTAACTGGAGTGGCGACGCCAACGGTTATGTCGGCAACCTGGACCTGAAGCCGGAAGTGGCCCATACCTTGAGCGCCAGCGCCAACTGGCACGATGCTGCCGCCCAGCAATGGAGTGTGCAGGTGACGCCCTATGTCACCTACATCCAGGACTACATCGATGCCAGCCGTTGCGCCGGCGGATCGCCCTGCCAGGGTAGCAATCCGACGCGAACCACCGGCTTTGTGTATCTGGGTTTTGCCAATCAGAACGCCCGTCTCCATGGCATTGACGTCTCCGGCCACCAGCAGCTGGCCACCGGCAGCGGTTACGGCAGCTTCACGCTGACCGGCGCGCTGAGTTATGTCAGAGGCAAGAACACCAGCACCGACGACCACTTGTACAACATCATGCCGTTGAACGCGAAGCTGGCCGTGGTGCAGCGTCTGGGCAACTGGACCCACACGCTGGAGGCCCAGTGGGTGGATGCCAAGACCGATGTCTCGCAAGTTCGCAACGAACTCAAAACCTCGGGCTACGGCCTGCTCCATTTGCGCAGCAGCTATGGATGGAGCAAGGTCCGGCTCGACATCGGTCTGGAGAATGCCTTGAACAAGTCTTATGCATCCCCGCTGGGCGGCGCCTATGTCGGACAACGGCCGGTTACCTGGGGCATCTCTGTGCCCGGCGCTGGCCGTTCGATCTACGCAGGTCTCACCGCAAGCTTCTGAAGCCCGCACGCGGCAGGCGCGCAAGCCCTCACGGCGAAGAGTGCGCCTGCCTGCGCGTCCTGCATCAGTCCTAGAGCTTGATGTAGATCCGCTTCTTGTCCATCGCGTAGCCCACCAGCCAGCAGGCCAGCATGAACGCCAGGGCGAACAACAGCGAGCCGTTCTTGTCTCCGGCCCACCACTGGAAGCCGGCGCGGTAGATCCAGTCGAACAGCGCCTGGTTGCCGACGTGTGCGAGCCAGGCAATGCTCATCAGGATTTCGGCCAGCAGGTAGAGGAACAGCGTGTTCCTGCCGAAGACCTCGAAAAAATAGCTCCAGCGGCGCAGTGCCAGCAGGTCGATGACGTAGACCAGCAGCGCCAGAAGACACAGGTCGATGCCGAGGGTGCACAGCACATAGGAGCTGGTCCACAGCTTCTTGTTCAGCGGAAACGCGCTGCTCCAGCTCAGCGCGATGACGACGCCAATCGCACCCGCCATCATCAGTTTGGCGATGGTCTCGAAGCTTGCGCCTTTGTCGCGTACGAAGCGCCCGGCGAAATAGCCGGCGAGCACATGCACGATTGCCGGCAGCGTGCCCAGGATGCCTTCCGGGTCGAACGGGATGCCTTCGCCGCGGTACATATGGGATTCGCCCAGCAGCAGCTGATCGAGTTTGAGGGCCGCGTTGCCCTTGAGTGTGTAGTCGCCGAACGCGGCCATGATCCACCAATAGCCGAGCAGGGCCACGATACTGAAAACAATGGCGCCCTGGCGTTTCCCGTAGTGCAGGATCAGCACCGCAAAACAGTAGGCGAGGGCGATGCGCTGCAAGACACCGAGAATGCGGGTGTTGGCGATCGGCAACAGGGCCAGGTGACCGGCCTTGTCGATCTCAAAAAACGGAAACCAGTAGAGCAAATAGCCGCACAGAAAAATCAGCGCGGTGCGGACAAGAACCTTGCCCAGCAGCGCCGGATTGCCGAGGCTCTGGTATTTCTCCAGCGTAAAGCTCAAGGCGGTGCCGACCACGAACAGGAAGGTCGGGAACACTACATCGGTCAGCGTCAGGCCATGCCAGCTGGCGTGCAGCAGCGGGCCATAAGACTTTTCCTCGCTGATCGACATGTTGACGATGATCATCAGCGCCAGCGTCAGTCCGCGCAACACGTCGATCGCCTGGGAGCGCTGCGGCAACGGGCTCATGGCCTGGCAGCTGTCGCCGCGGCAATGCCCTGCGCGACCAGCCCGGTCATGAGCTGGTAGCCCGCTTCATTCGGGTGCACGCCGTCTCCTGAGTATTCCTTTTTCAAACCCATGTTCCCATCCACCATGGGCGTGTAATAGTCGACATAGACCAGCTTGTTTCGATCGGCGTAGACCTTGATTTTTTCGTTCAGCAACGCGATCTTCGCAGCCGGTTTGAGCTCGGGGTTCCAGTAGAAGCGGGCTGTCGGTACCACTGCGCACAACACCACGGCAATGCCATGTGCTTTGGCCAACTCGGCCATCGAAGCGATGTTTCCTGCGATCATCTCCACCGAAGCCGGGCCGGTGTTGCCGGCGACGTCATTGGTGCCCGCCAGGATCACCACAAGCTTCGGCTTCAGGTCGATCACGTCCGGCCGGAAACGCAACAGCATCTGCGGACTGGTTTGTCCGCTGATGCCCCGGTTGACATAGTTCTTTTGCAACAGCGCTTTCGACCAGAACTCGGTGATCGAGTCGCCCATGAAGACGACACGCTCTTCGCCCTGGGCCGGCAAGCCGAGCCGGGTGTTTTCGCTGCGGTAGGCCGCCAGATTGGGCCAGTCCAGAGCGGCGTCCTTGTCTTGCGCGGCCAGTGCCTGCCCCATGCACAAGCTGGCCAGGACCACGCCGATCCATGTATTCGCTGACTTCATATTCACCTCCGCCCAAAAAAAAGGTCCCTGCTGCCTTGCGGGCGACAGGGACCTAATGCCCCTCTTCCTACATCTTGTAGGTGACGCCCAACAGGACCTGGCGACCATAGGTGTGATACTTCTCCGGCATCATGCGAATCGGAGTGGAGGTACTGGAATCATCACCCGTCATGGTGCGGTACGGCGTGTCGGTCAGGTTGTTCACCTGCAGCAGAATGGACAAACCTTTGTAGGCACCTTGTTCGAAGGAGTAACCGACTTGCATGTCGGTGATTCTTTCCGCCTCAATCGATGCCAGGGAGGTATCGATCCAGGTGGCACGCACTTCCGCGACATACTTGGCGCGGTAGCGTTGTGCAATACGCGCCTGGAAGCCGTTCTTTTCGTAGTAACCCGTCAGACTCGTCACCGTACCCGACAGGCCTTCCAATGGCTTGCTCAGATCGCGCTCACCATTCTTGGTCTTCTGGCCGGGGATATTGCTGTGCGTTTTGGACAGACTGGCAACAACGCCAAAACCGTCCAGGCTTTTGGAGAGTAATCCGCCATCCAGCGCAACGCTCATTTCGGTGCCTTGAATGATGCCGCCCGTGCCATTCGCCGGGCGGGAGTATTCACCGATGGGGCTATCTGCCAGGCCGACGTTGGGCAGGCCGCTAAAGTCGTGGGCGTAATCCTTTTGGTCGTAGATGGTCGACTGCAGCTTTTTCTGGAACGCCGCGACCGCCATGTAGCTACGCTTGCCAAAGTACTTTTCCAGCGACAGGTCGAGGGCAGTGGCGCGCCAGGGTTCCAGCTCGGGATTGCCGCCGCTGGCGGTGGCCAGCCTTTTCCCGGTGTCGTTGGTGACGACAACGATACTGCCGAGTCCGGCGCGCATGGCTTCCATGTCCGGGCGCGCCACCACCTTGGCCGCACCAAAGCGCAGGAAGGTATTGGCGCCCAACTCACCCGCCAGATTCAGGCTGGGCAGCACGTCCGTATAGCTCGTGCCGCCGGACACGGGCACGGCAACAGTATGTACCTCATCCCACGCCATGCCGGTGGAACTCTGATCGGCACGAACCACCTGCAGGCCAATATTGCCGCGCATTGGAACGCCGGCCGTGAAATCCAGGCCCAGCTTGCCAAAGAAGGTGGAAACCTTTTCTTGCACGCCCCAAATACGACCCGGCGCCTGCTCGGCCCCTTCAACACCCTGGTTGTAGAGGTTGCTAGCCAGAAAATCACGCATGTCAAAACTGACCATGGCCGGGTTGCCGGCAAATGCCAGATTCGCCGGGGACTGCAGCATGTTGACCGGAATCGGTGCACAGTTGTCGGAGCCGAAACACGGTGTGCCATTCTTCAAGGCATAAATGGTGGTGCTGCTGCTGTTTTCCTTCTTGCGATCGGAGTAGTTAACCCCGCCTTCAAAACTGCTGACCGGACCAAACTCCAGATCGCGCTTTGCCGACAGCCGAATCGATTTCAATTCGTCCAAAACGGTGATCGGCGAGCCCGTTCCCACTTTGGACACGCCATTCAGGTTGCCCCATTCACCAAGGCCGCGCAACTGAACCACCGATGGGTCGGCCCAGTTCTGGGAGGTCGGGTAACGCGAGAAACCATTACCAACCTCGTTGTAGAAGTTGGTGAATCCCGACGGTGCGGTAGCCGAGGCGGTTATTTCGCCCTTGAATTCGTCGCGAGTCGCCTTGGAGTAACTCAAGTCGGCGGCAGTTTTCCATGCGCCCAGCTTGAGTTCGTTGTTCCAGCCGATGGCGAAAATCTGGTCATCGCGCTTGCCATAGCGCGATACGATGCGCGGGTCAACATTTGACACATCGCCGCTGACCATGACGGCGTCATTGCCCATCATGATCGACTTGGTGTTGCTGAAGATCGGCCCGCCAGCAACCGGACCATCAGGTGTTCCGTTGCCACTCCAGTCCGGCATCAAATTGGCTTGAAACTCACGCCCTTGGGACGCCTGGGCAAACTTGGAGTAGTACAGATCAACCGTGCTGCGGAGGTCTTTGTTGGGCTTGTACTCCAGCACCGCCATCAGGCCGTCGCGCACCGAAGTGGTAGACACCACGCTCGCGTCAAAGCCCTGCAAGGTGCTCGGCGCCTTGGCCGGGTCGGCATTTTCGAGTCCACGGAAGCCGCCCCACCAGATCGCGGAGTTGCCCCACCACCAGCCGTTGACGTGTTTTTCCTGACCCGGGCTGTTCAGGTGCGCGTAGCCCAGCGCCACACCGACGGTGTTGTCGGCGAACTGGTTGATGTAGGAAGCGCTGATGCGTCCGCCCGCACTGTTCGTTCCGGGGATCTGCGCGCCGTTGCTGTTCGATTCGCCACGGACATTGACGCTCACCTGACGGCCCCGCAGATCCAGCGGGCGCACAGTCTGCATATTCACGGTTCCGGATAAGCCCTGCGCCCCGAGGGCTGCATCGGGGGTTTTGTAGACCGTCGCGGAGTTGATCAGTTCGGACGGAAATTGGTCGAACTCGACCGAACGTCCGCCGCTGGTGCTGACCAGTTCGCGACCATTGAGCAGGGTGGCGCCAAATGCGGGGGCCATGCCGCGAATGGAGATCCCCTGAGTGCGTCCTTCGACACGCTGCCCAGCTAAACCTGGCAAGCGGGCCAGCGATTCCGCAATGCTGACGTCAGGCAGCTTGCCGATATCTTCCGCGGTGACCACCTCGACGATGGAGTCGGAATTTTTCTTGACGGCAATCGAGCTCTCGATACTGCCGCGGATGCCAGTCACCGTCACGGCGTCGAGGTTCGACTGTTGTGCATGCGAGGGAAGCACCGCGCCCAACAGGACGAGTGCTACCGCCGAGGCAATGGGGGTGCGATTTAGTTTCATATCTTCCTTTTCAAACTAGGACCAGGGTTCAAGTCAGTGGTGCGAATCACTTGCATACCACTTTACATATCAACAGCACCACTATGCTACCAATTGCTTCGATTTGCAAGAAATTTTGGAGAAATCCGGGGGCGTGGAAACCCTAGTGCGTGCGCGTCACTTTGGCCAAATGTCGTGGCTGGTCCGGATTCAGGCCGCGGGCTCGGGCCAGTGCCTCCACCATGGGGTAGAAGCTCTGGATTACCGAA
The DNA here is from genome assembly GCA_963810395.1 of uncultured beta proteobacterium. GTDB lineage: Bacteria > Pseudomonadota > Gammaproteobacteria > Burkholderiales > Burkholderiaceae_C > Rhodoferax. Next base: position 1,992,791 of record CAWENC010000001.1, read on the forward strand.
ATTGGATCAAGTTCGACGGCGCCTGTTTCTGATAGCGGCAGGTTCGCGCCCGGCGTGCCGTTCGGGGCCGCCAGCAGGACGCGGGCGCCGCGCGCGCGCATTTCTTCGGCCAGGGCAAGGAGTCCAGCCTGCGCCGGACCACGCGGCGCAAACACCAGCAGCGGATAGCCCTCTTCGATCAGTGCCATCGGGCCGTGCTTGACCTCGGCGCCGGAAAACGCCTCCGCCTGAATGCCGCAGGTCTCCTTGAACTTCAGCGCCGCCTCCAGTGCCACCGGCAAGCCGGTGCCGCGACCGATGACGAAAAGGCGATCCACGTCGCGCAGGGTTTCCACCGCAGTCGTCCAGTCTGCATTCGCGGCCCGCGACAGGACTCTTGGCAAATCCACTAGAGCGGTGTCCAGCGCGAGATCCTGTTGCCAGGCTGCAACAATGCGCGCTCCCGCCACCAGCTGGGTGATGAAACTCTTGGTGGCGGCCACACTGGTCTCCGCACCCGCGTGCAGCGGAAATACCCACTGCGCTGCCTGCGCCAAAGGTGAAACAGGATCATTGACGAAAGCTGCGGTACAGGCGCCGCCGGCGGAAAAGAAACGGGTCGGGGCCACCAGATCCGGACTTTGTCCAGATTGCGAAAACGCCAGCGACACCAGACCCTCGCAGGCGATTTGCGACTGATAAAGGGTGATCAGCGACATCGGCAGTGAAGTCACCAGACGACCGAGGCGGGCCATGATGAGGTAAGCCATGAAGTGGGCGGCATGGTCAGAGCTGCCGCGCGCCACCGTCAGAATCGAAGCCGGTGCACGATCACGCAAAAACGCCCCAAAGTCGTTGTATTCCTTGTCGTCATGGGCTAGCTGGCGGGCTACCGCCGCCGGTGCCTCACGGGCTTCAAGCAGCATTTGCGTGTTCAATGGAACTCCCTTCAACATAGACATCCAGCAGTTTGAAATCGCGGTCCAGCAGCACCGCATCGCCCCAGGCGCCCGGCGCAAGGCGGCCCCGATCAGTGACACCGAGATAGTCGGCGGCGTGGGTCGAGACCCGGCGCGAGGCGTCCGCCAGCGTGAGGCCAATGTCGTTGACCAGATTGCGAAACGCCTGATCCATGGTCAGCGTCGAACCGGCCAGCGTGCCATCGGCCAGCCGCACGCCACCCAGGCATTTCGTCACCGTATGGCGGCCGAGCCGATACTCGCCGTCGGGCATGCCGGCTGCGGCGGTGGAATCGGTCACGCAGTACAGGCCGGGAATCGCCCGCAGCGCGACACGAATGGCGCCGGGGTGGACATGAATCAGGTCGGGAATGATTTCCGCGTACTGCGCGTGGGCCAGCGCGACCCCGACCATGCCGGGTGTGCGGTGGTGCAGGCTGGTCATCGCGTTGAACAGGTGGGTGAAGCCTGCGGCCCCCCTGGACATGGCTTGCCGGCCCTCTTCATAAGTGCCGAGCGTGTGGCCAATCTGAACGCGAAAACCCGCTTCGCACAGCGACTCGATGATGTCCATGTTGCCCGGCACTTCTGGCGCCAGCGTGATCAGCCGGATCGGGAACAAATCATTCAGCCGGCGCAATTCAGTGGTCTGAATCGTGCGCGTGAAGTCCGGCTGTGCGCCCAGTTTTCCCTGGTTGATGTAGGGGCCCTCAAGGTGCACGCCCAGCACCCGCGAACCGGCGCGGCTGTGATCGCGACCCACGCCATGCATGGCAGCGAACGCGGCGTTCAAATCGGCCACCGGGGCGGTCATGGTCGTTGCCAGCAAGGCCGTGGTGCCATGCCGCGCATGCAACTCGCTGACGCACCGCAGTGCGTCACCGCCATCCATGATGTCCCGCCCCCCGCCACCATGCACGTGAAGATCAACGAACCCCGGGATTACGATGGGCTGGGTGGAATTGCGCACGTCGCGTTCGGCCGCCGGGTCGCCGGACACGCGCCTCACCCGGCCGTCATCGCCAAACTCGATCACTCCGCCGACAAAACCGTCCGGTGTGAGAATGTTGCCAGCGATCCGCTTCATCCGTCACGCCTCATTTCGGCGACGAAGTCGTAGTAGTCGCTGCGGCAGTAGGAATGGGTAAGCTCAACCGCCTGCCCCGATTCAAGATAGCCGATGCGGGTGATGAACAGCACCGCTTGCCGGTCGGGGATACCCAGGCGTTCTGCCAGACGCGGCTGTGCATTGAGGGCACGGATATGTTGCAGAGCCCGCACGGGAGCCTGATGAGTGCGGGTCAGGCACTCATACAGGGAGCCCTCGACCGCCAATGGGTTGGGCAGCACAACCTGCGGCAAGACGCTGACCTCATAAGCCATCACGACGTCGTCAGCGAGGCGTAAACGCTCCAGCCGTGCGACCTTCGCCCCGGACGACAGACCCAGACTCAGTTGCTCGTCGATCTTGGCGATCACGATGCTGCGTTCAAGCCAGCGGGAAGAGGGCGTGTAGCCGCGCCTTTGCAGTTCCTCGGAGAAGCTCGTCAAATGCGACAGTGGTTGTTCAATGCGCGGGGCAATGTAATTGCCCGAACCACGTCGCCGAATAATCATGCCCTGCTCAACCAATTGATCGATCGCCGATCGCGCGGTGGCGCGCGACACGGCCAGCAGTTCAGAAAGCAGCCGCTCGGAGGGCAGGGCTTCGTCGGGCTTATAGCGACCGTCCCGAATGCTCTGTCCCAGCTTGCGGGCGAGCTGCATATACAGGGGAGAGCTGTCGCGCGGATCGGGTTTGAATTCAAAGACCTCAGCCTGGTTCATAGGTTTCCCCCAATGGCGTGTTTAGTCAGCATGCGTGTGCCTTCCTGTGATTGGCTGCGTCCAGGCAGTCGCGTGAACGATGAATTGCGCCAGAATTGTATCGTACCACTTGAATACCAGTTTGTGCTTGATTCTTCGGTCATGAGTCAGGGGCCAGACCGTCAACGATTGTCAATATGCGAAATTCTTCCCCGACGGCCATTGCGATCAAATGCCGCGACCTGAATCAGGGCCTTGGCATCGATCGGTCCTGCCACCACGGGACTGAGCGCGCCCGGTTCGCTGCCATCCGTGGTGTAGCGCAAGGTCAAGCCGGGGAGCTGATGATTCACCCACACCTTGCCTTCGGCCAGCTTGAGCCCGGGTGGCGCAATGCGGTACTGGACCCCCGGGTATTGGGCATCCAGCCTGGGCAACACGCGCTTCCCCAACTGGTTCACGAAGATCGACCACGACGCGTCGTGCAGGCGCACGGCTTTGGCACCATCGGTTTCTTGCGTCCAGGCCGGATCAGGCGCCCAGGCGCGCTCGGCCAACGCCAACAGGCGCGGCATCAGCAGGTAATCCATGCGGCCCGGATCACGCACGGTTTCGGTAAACAGCGTGCCTTCCAGACCGAGCACATTTTTTTTGCCATAGTCGGTCAGGCCGTCGCGACCCGGTTTAGGTGTCGGGTCGGTGGGGGATTTGCGGATGAAATCAAACGGGATGAAATCAAACACCGTGTCGAGATCGGTGTAGGCGGCCCAGTTCACCCCTGGCTCGTCGGGGTTCTTGTTGTGCGCCATGTCAAAGTAAAGATGGGTCGCGGGCGCCAGAATCGTTCGGTAGCCGGCATTGGCCATGCGATACGCCAGGTCCTCGGCGTCGTCCAGGTCGTTCCAGACGTACAGATTGAAGTTGCGATGGGTGAACACCGGGTTCGGGATCAGCTTGTCTTCGCCGCGCAGCTTCACCTTGCGTGCGCCCAACTCCTCCCAGCCGGAGGCAAACAGGCCGCGCTTGGTCAGCATGCAGTCGACGCGGTGGTAGAAGTAGTCCCACACCTCGGTCGTGGAGGCGAGTTTCTCGCGCTGCATCAGCGCCTTCGTGGCCGGCGATTTCTCCCAGGCGCCATTGGGCAGCTCATCGGCGCCGACATGAATCGTGTGCAGTGCCACGCCGGCCTGTTTGTGCAGCGCCACGACTTCGCTCAAGACGCGCTCAATGAATGCATAGGTCGAGGGCAGGCCCGGATTCATCACATGGTCGGTGTACAGCTGGGGTGAGCGGTATTCGGACTTGTCTTCCGGATCACTGAGCAGGTACTCGCGCGCATTCTTGCGTCCGGCCTTTTCCTGCTGGAGAAAGCGGCTTTGCATGGCTTTGGCCGCCGCGCGGGCGTGCCCCGGCATTTCTATTTCCGGAATGACTTCGATCTGGCGTTGCGCAGCATATTTCAGGATTTCGATGTAGTCGGCACGGGTGTAAAACCCGCTGCCGTAGGGATCGCTCACGTCCGGCCCGGAACCATAGGCCGGTTGCAGGTGCTCGCGCGAATCCAGCGTGTGCCCGCGCCGTGCGCCGACCGCGGTCAGCTCAGGCAGGCCCGGAATTTCCAGGCGCCAGCCTTCATCGTCGGTCAGGTGAAGATGGAACTTGTTGAGCTTGTAGCGAGCCATTAGGTCAAGCAGCCGGAGCACCGTCGCCTTGGGCTGGAAATTGCGCGCAACGTCGAGCATCAGGCCGCGATATTCGAAGCGCGGCGCGTCGCTGACCAGCAGCGCCGGCAGCGAGATGCCCTGCTCCGGCTGCACTTGCAGCGGCAACAGCTGGCGCAGCGACTGCAGGCCGCGCGCGACGCCGGCGGCCGAATTGCCCGTCAGCGTGACACCGGCCACCGGGTCGACGGTCAGTTCGTAGGCTTCGGGCGAAGCCTGGCCCGGGAGCGCCCCGATGGCCAAACGCAGGCGCGGCGCTCCAGCGTCAGCGCGCCCGGATCCAAAGTAGGGCTTGAGCAGCGCCTTGGCGAACGCCACCTCATGGCTCAGTGCCGGCGCGCCAACGATCGTGGGCAAGGTCGACCAGCGCAGCTTGCCGGCGCGGCGCTCGAAATGTCGGGGTGTTGGAAACACCGGTGGCAAGGCCTCTTCGGGCAGATCGACGATGCTGGCATTGCGTTTGAAAGTTTCCTCGGCCGTGATGATGGGCAGGGGATCATTCGGACCATGATCCCACTGTTGTGCGCGGGTGAAAGGGGCGATCTCAAAGTCTGTAATGGCGTGACCGACGTTGGGCGCCGCGTCAAACACGACATAGGGTCCGATCGGGGCCTTGGCGGTCTTGACCATGATTTCCGGATGGAAGAAGGACAAGCGCGTCGTTTTGGTGCTGGCGAGTTCCGAAAAGTCCGCTGTCGGGCGGAACCGGTACCAGGTACCGGCAACGCGTTCGATCACGAACGGGCCATCCACCTCCCTCAAGTCCACACCTGCGACACAGTTGAAGTAAATCGCCCAGCCCTGGGCAGGCAAGGATTTGGCCGCGAGGTTGGTCAGCGTCAGCGTCGACCAGGAGCGCCCTCCCGGGTGTTCCGGAGTAAATACGTTGCGCTGCACCTCCCAGCGCAGCCGCAGTTGCGCGGCGGCCGCTGGCGACGCCTCGGCAGCCTGGGCCAGCGAGGAGATCCCGATCAGCATGCCTAGAATCATCCACAGGGCCATGGCCCAGCGTTGCATTGGCATCGTTGTCTCCCTTGCCCGGCTCATAGCGCCCTGAACTTGTACAACACGGTCTTGCCCGCCACGACCGGACCCGTGGCAAGGCTTTCCAGTGGCGTGAATTCATCCGCATTCGACAGGACCACCGGGCTGATGATCGAGACCGCGTTGGCGGCGAGGAAATCCAGGTCCAGTTCCAGCACCGGATCCCCGGCTTGAACGCGAGTCCCGGGCTGCGCCAGTCGCTTGAACCCCTGGCCGCCGAGTTTGACCGTTTCAACGCCAATATGCACGATGATTTCGGCGCCCGAATCGGTCACCAGGGCAAAGGCATGATTGGTATTGAAAATATTCGCCAATTTGCCGGCACAGGGTGCCACGACCAATTTTCCGGTGGGGCGAATGGCGACGCCCTCGCCGACCACCTTGCTCGCAAAAGCCGTGTCGGGCACATTTTCAAGCGCGACAACTTCACCGCTGACAGGCGCCAGCAGGACGATTTCGTTGACATCGGCTGCTGCCGCCGGCGCGACAGGAACCGGTGCGGCCGCCGCGACTTTGTCGACTACGGTGCCAGCCAGCTGAGCGCGCAGCGAATCGGCAATCAGCTCGGCTTTGGGGCCGACAACGATCTGCACATTTTGCTTGTTCAGCTTGATCACTCCGCTCGCGCCCAGGTTCTTGGCGGCAGCGACGTTGACCAGGTCAGCGTCATGCACGGTCAGCCGCAGACGGGTGATGCAGGCATCCACATTCATCACATTGCCGGCGCCGCCAACGGCGTCAATGTAGGCGTGGGCCAACTCGATGGTACCACCAGGAACGGTGGTCGCAGGGGTCTCTGTCGCCTCCACTTCGCCATCTTCGCGCCCTGGGGTTTTCAGATTGAAGGCCCTGATCGCGGCGCGGAATCCGAAGTAATAAATACCGAAGAACACGACACCCTGGCCGATCAACATGTACCAGTCTTTTGCCAGGGGGTTGCGGGAGGACAGCACCATATCCACCAGGCCGGCACTGAAGCCAAAGCCGGCAATCCAATGCATGGAAGCAGCAATGTAGACCGACAAGCCGGCCAGCAAAGCATGCACCACATACAGCAGCGGTGCCACAAACATGAAGGAGAATTCAAGCGGCTCGGTCACGCCCGTGAAGAACGAAGCGAAGCCAGCGGCAATCATGATGGAGGCAACGCGCGCCTTGTTCTCCGCTTTGGCGGTGTGGTAGATCGCCAAGGCAGCACCCGGCAAGCCAAACATCATGATCGGGAAGAAACCGGCTTGATACATGCCGGTGACACCGAGCACGGCTTTGCCTTCGGCCAGGGATTTCGCGCCGCCCAGGAAGTTGGGAATGTCGTTGATCCCCGCCACGTCAAACCAGAACACCGAGTTCAGCGCGTGATGCAAACCCACCGGGATCAGCAAACGGTTGAAGAAGCCGTAGATGCCGGCGCCGGCCGGACCCATGTCCTTGATGCTCACGCCGAAGCTCACCAGACCGTTATAGATGACCGGCCAGATGGCCATCAAAGCGAAAGCCACAATGATCATGACGAAGGACGTCACGATCGGCACCAGGCGACGGCCGCTGAAGAACGACAGCGCCTTGTGCAGTTCAACCTGACTGAAGCGGTTGTACAACTCGGCCGCAATCACGCCGGTCAAAATGCCGACGAACTGATTGTTGACCTTGCTGAATGCCTTGGGCACCTGGGCCAGCGCGATGCCCTGAATCTGTGACACGGCGGCGGGTGACAGCAGGGTGGTCAAGACGTAATAGCCGACCAGACCCGCCAGTGCGGCCGCTCCGTCCTTGTCCTTCGACATGCCATAGGCCACGCCGACGGCGAACAGGATCGACATATTGTCAATAATGGCGGCGCCGGCCTTGATCAGGAAAGCCGCAGCGGCACTGCCTGAGCCCCAACCGTTCGGATCGATCCAGTAGCCGATCCCCATCATGATGGCGGCGGCCGGCAAGGTCGCCACGGGCACCATCAGCGCGCGGCCAATTTTTTGCAGATAACCCAGGATATTCACGTTGCATCTCCTCTTTTAGTATTCACAAAACACGCTCGTCTCTACCAATCAACCGCGCTGGCCTGATACCGGCTCCAAGCCGTTCTCAAGGCGGTGGCAAACGGCGCCGCCTTGTTGCAGATGATCATTCTGCAAACGCCGCCAGGCGCGCACGCACTTGCGCCGCGGTGCCCATTCGAATCACTTCCTGCGCCAGAAGCTGACACTCGGCAAGCGTCAGGCGCCGGATCAGGGCCTTGATCGCCGGGATGGCCGGAACCGATACCGACAGTTCGTGCACTCCGAGGCCGATCAGAACCGGCACGGCCATGGCGTCGGAGGCCATGCCGCCGCAGACGCCGACCCACTTGCCATGCTGGCGCGCACCGTCGCAGGTCATGGCGATCATCTTCAGCACGGCGGGGTGCAGGCCGTCGGCCTTGCTGGCGAGCTTCGGATGCCCGCGGTCCATCGCCAGCGTGTACTGGGTCAGGTCATTGGTGCCGATCGAGAAGAAATCGGCCTCGCGCGCAATCTGCTCGGCCATCAGCGCGGCCGACGGCACTTCGATCATCACACCGACCTGCACATCGGTGTGGCCGGTGGCGGCCTGCTCTTCGGCCAGCATCGTCTTCGCCTCGCGCAGTTCCTCCAGCGTCGCGATCATCGGGAACATGATGTGCAGTTTTGCCAGTGGCGCCGCACGCAGGATCGCGCGCAATTGGGTACGGAACATCGCCGGCTGGTCGAGACTCACGCGCACGCCGCGCAGGCCGAGGAATGGGTTGTCTTCCTTTGGCATCGGCAGGTAGGGCAGCGGTTTGTCGCCACCGACGTCCAGCGTGCGCACCACCAGCGTGCGCGCTGGGCCAAGCGCTGCGGCCACCGCCATGTAGGCAGCCGCCTGTTCGTCCTCGCTGGGTGCGCTCGCGCGCTCGTCGAAGAGGAATTCGGAGCGCAGCAGCCCGACACCCTCGGCGCCGTTGGCCACACCTTCGCGCGCTTCCTGCGCATTGCGCACGTTGGCGACCACTTCGATGCGCTGTCCATCCGTGGTGACCGCGGCTGAGCTGGCCACCGTCTTTTCCTGTTCGCGTTGGGCGGCCTGGCGAGCGACACGAGCATGGGCTTCGGCAATTTCGGGCGCGCTGGGCTTGTGGTGCAGCAGGCCTTGTGAGCCGTCGAGCACGACCAGCGTGCCATCTTCGAGCGTCAACGCGCCGTCGGCAATGCCGCACACGGCCGGAATGCCGAACGATCTCGCAAGAATCGCCACATGGCTGGTGGCGCCGCCGCTGGTGGTACAGAAACCGAGCAGCTTGCTGCGGTCGAACGCCGCCGTGTCGGAGGGTGTCAATTCTTCAGCGATCAGGATCGCGCCTTGCGGTAGCACCGGCTGCGCCGGCTTGACGCCGGCGAGCAGCGCCAGCACGCGCCGACCGACATCGCGGATGTCGGTGCTGCGCTCGCGCAGCAAGGCGTTGTGCTCACCCTCGAGATTTTCCAGGCGACTGGCGTATTGCGAAAATGCGGCGCGCCAGGCGAAGCCCGCGCTCTGTCTCTGAACCACGCCTTCGATGGCGAGATCCACCAGTTCGGGGTCTTCCAGCAGTTCCTGGTGCGCGTCGAGTATCTTGGCCCCGGAAGGGTGGGCCAGCTGGCGCTTGAGGGTTTCGATCTGGGCGCGTGCTTCATCCAGCGCGGCCTCCAGTTTGCGGCGCTCGCGCGCCGGCGCATCGCCGGTTTCAGCCACTTCTATCGTGACTTGCCGGTATTGCACGATGCGGCCGACGGCCAGGCCTGGCGAAGCCGAAACGCCCACCAGATGATTCGCCGATGCGGCCACTTCTTGCTTGGGTGCGGTGGCGACGGGCGTGGGAGCCGACGGGGCATCGCCGGGCTGCTCGCCACAGCCTTCAGCGAGCATGGCCGACAGCGTGCGGATGGCTTCAACAGCGTCTGGCCCGCAGGCCTTGACCCGGAGCGCGTCGCCGCGCTGGGTGGCGAGGCCCATGATGGCGACCACCGACTTGGCGTTGACTTCCTCGCTGCCGCGCGCGATGCGGATGTTGGATTTAAATTTCTTGGCCTGTGCCACGAACATCGCGGCCGGTCGGGCGTGCAGGCCGGCCGGGTTGGGCAGGCTGACCGTCTCACCGGTGCGGGTGTCGCCAGACCCGGCCTCGACCGCTGCTGCGACTCCGGCCAGCTCCAGTGTCAGCACCACCGTCTTGCCGGCGACGGCGTTGCCACTGCCTGGAATGAAGCGCGCCACCTTGTCGACATTGGTGATCACGATCTGGGTCAGCAGGCTCGCCGCCTTGCGGGCGACCCGATCAAGGTCGACGCTGATCAGGGTCTGGCCGACTTCCACGCGGTCCCCTTGGCGCACCCTGGGCGTGAAACCCTCGCCCTGGAGCATCACGGTATCGATGCCGATATGCAGCAGCACTTCGAGGCCTGCGTCAGTGGTGATGGTGAGTGCGTGGTGGGCGCGGTGCAGTTGCGTCACCGTGCCGGCCACCGGGGCCAGCAGCTCGCTTGAGGTCGGGTCGATCGAGATGCCGTCGCCAACCAATTTCTGGGCAAAGGCCGGATCGGGCACCGATTCCAGCGGAACCAGTACACCTGAAAGCGGGGCTATGATTTCGAGTCGGGTCGCGGCACTACGCATCGATCAAATCCTGTGTCGCCACAAAAAGGGGTTGCAAAAGCAGTAGTTTTGAATATTACCCGATTGCAGCCCAGTACTGTACCAATATGGCAAAAAAAGAAGACCACTAAAGTACCAAAACGAGCAAATTGACCAAAGCCAGCTTGATCGGCCAACCCAACTGATCGGCCTTGGCCCATCAGGGTGCGGTCAGGCTCTGCGCACTTCTACTTGCCGGGATTCGACGCCAGGCCACCACGGATGCCTTGGCCCGAGCCTATCGCCAAGCGCTTCGCGTTGGGGTAAGCTGTCGGCAGTTCAATGTTGGCGAGCCCATTTGGAGTGACTATGAGCGATTCAGAAAATACCGGTTTCGGCAAATACGTTCCTGGTTTTGATTTTCTCCAGAACCTGGCCAAGGGGGCAACGCAAACCATTCCCCAGATGCCCAACCTGGCCAACTGGATTGCGCCAACTCTCAACGTCGAAGAACTCGACAAACGCATCACCGAGCTCAAAGCGGTGCATTTTTGGCTGGATCAAAATTCCAAGGCGCTGGGTGCCACGGTGCAGGCGCTGGAAGTCCAAAAAATGACCCTGGCCACGCTCAAGGGCATGAACTTCAATATTGGCGATATGGCCAATGCGCTCAAGCTCAAGGCAGCCGATTCGGTCTATTCCGGCGTGCAGCGGGTCTCGGAAAAAGCCGCCTCTACCGCCCAGACCATTTCCGATGTCGCCTCGGATGCCCAGGAAATCGCGCAGAAGGTAGGCAAGGCGGCCAAACCCGCTGCCACGGCGGCAAGCGGAATGATCGATCCGATGCAGTTGTGGGGCTCGCTGACCAAGCAGTTTCAACAAATTGCCGCCAGCGCCATGAAGGACGCGACGCAAAAAACCGCCATGGATGCGACCAGGAACATGGCCGCAGGGTTTGCCAAGGAAGCTGTTAAAGCTACTAAAAAGGTAGCAGCTCGCGCAAGCACATCAAGGTCTGTAGCCAAAAAAGCACCAAAAAAGGCGGTCCAGAGGCCGACTTCCCGAAGCCACTGACGCGAGCGATGAAACTGTTTCCCTACGGCCACGCCACGCATCCCCAGTGGCGCATGGCGGCCGGCTTGGCATTGGCGCAGGTGCGTGCGCAAATGGCGCTGCATGGCTATGCCAGCAGCCCGACGCTGGCGCTGCTCTACGTTACCGACCAGTACGCGGAACAGGCGCAGGAGATTCTGGATCACCTGAGTGCCGAACTGCCCGAGATCACCGATTGGTCGGGCACCGTGGGTGTGGGCATTGCGTCCAACAACGTCGAGTATTTTGACGAGCCGGCGTTGGCGCTGATGTTGTGCGAGTTGCCGAGTGACCAGTACCGGGTGTTTTCTGGCGTTGCGCCGCTCGGCCTGGGTTTTGAAGCCCATACCGCGCTGATTCACGCCGATGCGAATACGCCCGATCTGGGCGAGTTGATTGAAGAAATGGCGCAGCGCACCGACTCCGGCTATTTGTTTGGCGGCTTGTCGTCGAGCCGATCCAGGATGGTGCAGTTTGCGATTGGCGGCAACGGCAATATCAGTGGGCAGGGTGGCGCCGGCGGTGTCTTCAGTGGCGGCCTGAGCGGGGTCGCCTTCGGCCCCGGCGTCGGTCTGGTGTCGCGGGTCACGCAGGGTTGTTTGCCGGTGGCCAGGACGCACCAGGTGACCGGCGTCGAGAACCATGTGGTGAGCACGCTCGATGGCGAGGCGGCGCTGGATGTGATGTTGCGCGATCTGCACATCAGTCTGGACCAACCCCAGGAAGCGCTGGCGGTGGTGCGGGCCACACTGGTGGGGCTGGTTCGCCCGCAGGATGCGCGAGCCGGCACCGGGGTGTCGGACGCAGCCGCGGTACGCCAGACCGGTCATTTTGGCAATGATGTCATCGTGCGGCACATCATTGGCCTGGATCCGGCGCAGCGCGGGGTTGCCGTGGCCGAGCGTCTGGAAGAGGGCATGCAACTGGTTTTTTGCCAGCGCAACGCCCAGGCGGCCAAGGCCGATCTGATCCGGGTTTGCGCTGAAATCCGCGAAGAGCTGGAACCGGAGGAATTGCCGGTCGAAGCGGCCCTGGCCCTGGCCGTGTCCGAGGCGGAGTCAGCACCGCATCCGGCGCGTGGCATCGCCGGTGCGATTTACGTCAGTTGTGCCGGTCGCGGCGGCCCGCACTTTGGTGGACCGAGTGCCGAGCTGCAAATCATTCGCCGGGCATTGGGCGATGTGCCGCTGGTCGGTTTTTTTGCCAGCGGGGAAATCGCCCGCCACCACCTCTACGCCTATACCGGGGTGTTGACCGTCTTCACAAGCAATTAGCGATCAGGAAGATCGCCGCCGCTTGCCGCATAGCAGTTCGACAAAGCGCGGGATCAGCGGTGAAGGATTGTCAGCGCGCCAGACCAGGCTGATCGGCATCCGGATGTCCAGGTCAGACAGTGCGATCAGTTTCACGCCGGGTGGCAGGCGGCGTTCGGCGCTGGCCGGGATGACGCTGCAGCCCAGGCCCGCAGCCACCAGGCCGAGCACGGTGTAGTGGGTTGTGCCTTCCTGCACGATGCGCGGTGAAAATCCGTGTTGGTAGAAGTGGTGGATCATCAAATCATGCAGCCCGGGTGACTGATCGCGCCGGAAGAGTATGAAATCCTCGTCGTTCAAATCGGCGAGTTGGCGCGGCGGTCGGCGCGCCAGTGCCGAGTCTTGGTGCAGCGCCAGCAGGTAGCTGTCCTCCATCCAGTGGGCTGTGGCCAGCGGGCTGTCTTCGGCCAGCCGCCCGGTGTAGGCAAGTGCCAGGTCGAGCTGGCCGTCGAGCACGCGCTGGGTCACGGCGCCGGAAAGCAGGGCCTCGATGGTGAAAGTCACGCCAGGGCTGTCGCGCCGATAGGTTTGCAGCGCGCGCAGCACGTCTTCGTGCCAGGCATAAATTTCCGAGAAACCCAGATTCAGGTGACCGACATCACCCTTTGCAGCGCGCACGGCCCGGGCTGAAGCGGCCACACCCTGGTTCATCAGGCTGCGGGCGCTCTGATAGTAAGACTCACCTGCGGGCGTCAGTGTCACGCCGCGCGCCTTGCGCTCCATCAGCGGTGTGCCGACCTCTTCTTCGAGCAGTCTGAGCTGACGCGACAGGGCGGGCTGGGCGATGTGCAGAACCTGCGCTGCGCGCCCCAGGCTGCCCAGATCGGCAATGGTGACAAAGTAGTGCAGTCGACGACCGTCCAGATACATAAGAAAATTGTATGGCTTAAGGCTGCATATTGTATTTGTGCGAATGATCTGTGCCCGCTACATTGGCCTCCGATGCAGATCGCCCGTCACCCCCTCTCCGAACGCGCGACGCCAGCCGAACCGGTGGCGTTTCTCAATTCGCCCGCGTTTTCGGCGCTGGGCTTGCCGTTCTCCGAAATCGTGCGCGTCGGTGACATGCTCTATCTGTCCGGCCAGGTCGGCAACCAGCCGGGCACGCTGACGCTGGTGCCCGGCGGTATCGAGGCCGAGGCGCGCCAGACGCTGCAGAACATCAAGACCTCGCTCGAAGCGCATGGCTACTCGATGACGCAGATCGTCAAATGCACGGTGATGCTCGCCGACATGGCCGACTGGCCTGTCTTCAACGCGGTCTACGCCAGGTTTTTTGCGCAGCCCTATCCGGCGCGCAGTGCCTTTGCCGCGCGTGGCCTGGCCCTGGGCGGGCGGCTGGAACTCGAGGTGATTGCCTGTGCCGGGCACAAATCGATTCCTGTTCCGGATATTCCCGACAGTGACCGCGAAGGAGACATTCCATGAATCATCAGACGCAAAGCACCAAAGCCATCCGGCGTAACGCCGCCACCATGATGGGGCTGATTTCGCTTCTGGCATTGACTCTGGTCGGATGCGCCGGTCGCATGCCCGAAGTCACGGTCAGCAAAGTGAGCTATGTCTCGCTCGACCCGGTCAAGCCGCTGACGGTGCCGGCAGAGCTGCGCATGCCCCTGGGGGACAAAATGGCGGCGGTCGTCATCGTGCACGGTTCCAGCGGTATTGATAGCCGCGGTGTTTCGTACGCGAAAGAACTCAACAAGGCTGGCATTGCGACGCTTGAAATCGACATGTGGGCGGCGCGCGGCATCACCAGCGCCGCCGGCCGGCCCAAATCGGTTCCCGAGACGCTGCCCGACGCCTATGGTGCCTTGAAATACCTTGCAAGTTTGCCGCACATCGATTCGCAGCGCATCGGGATCATGGGCTTTTCCTGGGGTGGGGTGGTGTCGATGCTGACCGCGACGGCACCCTACACCCAGCAGTACCTGGTCGGCACCGGCCTGTCGTTTGCCGCACATGCACCGAATTACCCGGTCTGCTGGGTTTACAACCGCGTGCCGGGCTACGCCTTCAATGCTTTCACCGGCGCCAAGGTTTTTGTGCAGGGCGGCGACCTCGACACCTATGATGTGCCGGCCACTTGCCCGGGCCTGGCGCAGTCCGTCGCGGCCACCCGTGCGAACCTGCTGAGCGTCACCATGTACCCGGATGCCACGCACGGCTTTGACCGCAGCGAGGCCGCCTTGACGATCACCGACCCGTTCTCGCATCTGGGCAAGGGCGGCGACGTGCTGATGGCGCCCAATCCGGCAGCGGCGAACAAGGCGCGGGCCGCGACGGTAGCGTTCTTTCGGGCACAGTTTGGCATTTAGGGTTCTGGCGGCGTGCCAGGTGGGCCGGCGGTCGGCCAGCCATGGCGTCTTCCGCTGACCAATTCATTACAACCAGGAGACATTGATGCAAAGACGACAAATTCTGCTTTCCGGCTTGGCGCTGACCACTTGCGTACTCGGCGGCTCAGCGCTGGCGCAGACGCAGGCCCAGGCATTTCCGAGCAAGGTCATCACGATTTACGTGCCTTACCCGGCCGGCGGTGTCTCTGATGCGCAGTCGCGCACCATTGCCCCGCACCTGTCCAAGGCTCTGGGCCAGCCGGTGATCGTGGAGAATCTCACCGGCGCCAGCGGCTCGATTGCGGCGCAGAAAATGCTGTCGGCGCCGGCCGACGGCCACAGCCTCATGGTGGTGTCGCCGAGCGAAACCATCCTGCCCCCCTTGATCATCAGCAGCGTGAAGTACCAGCCCGAGGATTTCCGCCTGCTGGCCAATGGCATTGCGGCACCCACCGCCCTGCTGGCCCGCGCCACGCTGGAGGCGAAGAACGTCAGCGAGCTGCTGGCCTACAGCGCCAACAAGGCGAACAAGGAACTCAGCTACGGCAGCATGGGCCAGGGTTCCATGCCGCACCTGACGGCCGAAGACTTCCGCCAGCGCACCGGCGCGCGCCTGCTGCATGTGCCCTACCGCGGTGGTGCGCCGCTGCTGCAAGACCTGATGGGCGGTCAGATCGACATGGCCTTCATGCCCTTTGCCGGGCCTATTCTGGGGATGGTGGCCTCGGGCAAGCTGAAGGTGATCGGCATGGCCACCCCGACGCGCATTCCGGCGCTGGCGCAGTACCCGGTGCTCAACGATCACCCGGCACTGAAAGACTTCAACTACCCGCTCTGGAGCACCTTCGCGGTCTCGAAAGCGGTGCCCGATGAGGCGGCGGCCAAGCTCAACAAGGCCCTCAACGAAATCATGCAACTCCCCGACGTGCAGGCCTGGGTCAAGGCGGCAGGCTCTTTCGTGCCCGAGACGCTTTCACTCCAGGGTGCGGCAGATTTCTACCAGGCGGAAATTCGCAAGATTCGTGCGCTCGCCAAGGCTGTCAACCTTCAGGCGCAGTAGCGTGGCATGCCGACCCGGCTCATCCCCTGGGCCTGGTTCCGGCTCGGAAAACGATAAGATTGAAGCCATGATGAACCTTGTCGATGCCTTCTCATCCAGCTACGCGCAGGCGCGTGCGAAGTTTCTGGAGGCCGCCCGTCAGGCCGGCTTGCCGGTGACCTCTTATCTGCATCCCATGCCCGGCCGCGATGGCGAATCTCTGGCGCTGGATGTGGCGCTGGACGGCGCCCTCGATGCCGACAAGCTGCTCATCGTCAGCAGCGGCTGCCACGGGGTGGAGGGCTATTGCGGCTCGGGTGTGCAGGTGCTGGCATTGCACGACGAGGTCTTCCGGCGTCGCTGCGCCGCCGCCGGTGTGGCGGTGCTACATCTGCATGCCTTGAACCCCTATGGCTTTTCGCATACCCGGCGTTTCACGCATGAGAACGTCGATCTGAACCGCAATTTTCAGGACTTCTCGAAACCCCTGCCGCAGAACCCGGCCTATCGCGACATGCATGCCCTGCTGCTGCCCGACAAGTGGCCGCCAGGCATCGTGAACGTGGCCGCGCTGGCCTGGTACATTGCCACGCGCGGCATGAAGGCCGTGCAGGCCGCCGTCTCTGGCGGACAGTATGAATTTGCCGATGGACTGTTTTATGGTGGCATCGCGCCCACCTGGAGTAACCAGACCTTGCGCGAGGTACTGCGCAAACACGCCGGACGCGCGCGCCACATCGGCTGGATCGATCTGCACACCGGTTTGGGCGCCAGCGGCGCTTGCGAGCGCGGTTTTGCCGGCAAAAGCGATGATGCCGCCGGGCTGGCGCGCGCGCGTCAGTGGTGGGGCGGTGACGGTGCGACGCCGATCGCCACCTTCGGCGATGGCAGCTCCGTGTCAGCCCCGCTGACCGGACTGATGTGGAGCGCCGTGTACGACGAGTGTCCCCAAGCCGAGATCACAGCCATTGGCATGGAATTCGGCACCCTGCCGCTGAAGCAGGTGCTGCAGGCCTTGCGCGCCGAGCAGTGGCTGACCAGGCACCCGCAAGCGCCGGCGGCACAGGCGGCGCAGATCAAGCAGGATCTGCGCGACGCCTTCTATGTGGACAGCGCCGACTGGAAAGAGAAAGTCGTCAAGCAGGCGCAGCAGGCAATGCTGCAGGCGGTTGATGGCCTGAATTCAACAACAAATTAGGCCTCTAGCCACCGAGCAGCAAGCGCGGAAAACTATCAAAAAGATAGCGTCACAAGTCACACGCCGCGCACCCGATCGGCATTGAATTGCTGCACAAACGCGCCAAAGCGTCCGGCATCCAGCGCTTCGCGTACTTCGCGCATCAAGTTCAGGTAGTAATGCAGATTGTGGATCGTGGCCAGCATCGGGCCTAGCATCTCGCCGCAGCGATCGAGGTGGTGCAGGTAGGCGCGGCTGAAGCCGCCGGATGTCGTGCCGTCGGCTTGCCTGCGGCCGGCGCAGGTGTAGCAAGTACAGGTTTCATCGAGTGGGCGCTGGTCCGTCTTGTGGCGGGCGTTGCGGATCTTCAGGTCGCCAAAGCGCGTGAACAGGTGGCCGTTGCGCGCGTTGCGCGTCGGCATTACGCAGTCGAACATGTCGATGCCGTTTTGCACACCGGCGATCAGGTCTTCGGGCGTGCCCACGCCCATCAGGTAGTGCGGCTTGTGCGCCGGCAGCCTGGGGCCGATGTGGCGGATCAGGCGCAGCATGTCTTCCTTGGGCTCGCCGACGCTCACGCCACCGACGGCAATGCCGGGAAAGTCGAGCTCTTCCAGGCCCGCCAGCGACTCGTCGCGCAGGTGCTCGAACATGCCGCCCTGCACGATGCCGAACAGCGCGTTGGGGTTTTCCAGCCGGGCAAATTCGGTCTGACAGCGCCTGGCCCAGCGTAGGCTCAAGCCCATCGAGCTGCGCGCCTCGGCCTCGGTGGTGAGCTGGCCCTTGGTCTTGGGCTCGACCGAAATGTAGGGCGTGCATTCGTCGAACTGCATGACGATGTCGCTGTTAAGCACCGTCTGGATCTGCATCGAGATCTCGGGCGTCAAAAACAGCTTGTCGCCGTTCACCGGCGAGGAGAATTTCACGCCGGCTTCTGAAATCTTGCGCATCTCGCCCAGGCTCCAGACCTGAAAGCCGCCCGAATCGGTCAGGATCGGCTTGTCCCACTTCTCGAACTTGTGCAGGCCGCCAAACTGCGCCATCACGTCCAGGCCGGGTCGCATCCACAGGTGAAAGGTGTTGCCCAGGATGATCTGCGCGCCCATGTCTTCCAGACTGCTCGGCAGCACGCCCTTGACCGTGCCGTAGGTGCCGACCGGCATGAAGATCGGGGTTTGCACCACGCCGTGATTCAGCGTGAGGCGGCCGCGGCGGGCGCGCGAACCGGCGTCGGTCTGGAGTAGTTCAAATTTCAACATGGGCGCTATTGTCAGGCACGCCAGCGACAGGCTCCTAGAGGTCAAAGTGCTGGCGCACGCGGTCTTCCAGCAACTGCCGCGCATCGCCCTCGTTGATGCCGGCCAGGCGATCAAAGATGGCTCGCGCCATCGGGCGAAATACCTTCATCACGGCCGGGTCAAAATGGCTGCCGGTGTCGATTTCAAGAATTTCTATCGCGGCATCAAAGCCCATGGGTTCCTTGTACGGGCGTTTGGAGCACAGCGCATCAAACACATCGGCCACGGCGAAGATGCGCGCCGACAGCGCGATGCTGTCGCCCTTGAGCCGGCGCGGGTAGCCCGCGCCGTTCCACTTTTCGTGATGGGCGGCCACCACGGCATTGGCGCCGTCGAGCCAGCCCATGCCGGTGACGATTTCCTCGCCTTGTGCGACGTGGGTGCGCATGATGCTGAACTCTGTCTCGTCAAGCTTGCCGGGTTTGAGCAAAATGGCGTCGGGAATGCCGATCTTGCCCACGTCATGCAAAAAGCTGCCGGCAATCAGCGCCTGCATCTCACTCCCGGAGATGCCCATGCGCTCAGCTATGCTGGCGGCGATCCAGGCGACGCGGTAGTTGTGCGCGCCGGTATCGGAGTCGCGTTTGGCAATGGCGCGTCCGAGCGCTTCCATCATCGAAATATGCGAGTCGAGCACCTCGCGTGCTTTGCGTTCGTTGTCCGCCGACAGGTACACCACCACCGGATAGAGGGCAGCACCGCAGAGCAGGGAGGCCAAGCCGACCATCAAGGCTACGTTCAGGGAACTGGTGAAGATTTGTTCGCTTTGCCAGCTTGGCACGACACGTACCCCCTCGAAATAGCCGGTGATCGGCAGGCTCATGTCGGTGGCCGAATCGCGCAGCGGAACGAAGACCCGCAAAACCCAGAGATCGCTTGAAAGTTTCAGGCTTTCGTAGGAAGCAGCGACGTAGTGTGGTGCGCCATGATTCGGCAATGACGACTCGACTGCGGTGCCCTCTTTGGTCAGCGATTCGGCGAGTTTTCGCCCCTTGCTGTCGTAAATTTCAGCGATGTCGAACAGGCCGCCGGAAATGGTATTCGCCGCTTCGGTGGCATGCGCCGTCGCAAACGGGCCGGACAGATCGATGGCGTTGTAGTGATGCAGCAAGCGTCCTGATTCTTCGATGGCCAGGGAAACAATGCTCTGTTCGGCACTTTCGCGCGCCACAAACCAGGCCACCGGGCTGGCCAAAGATGCCAGCAAAATGCTGACCGCTGCGATGCGGATCGCGCTGCGTTTCTGGAAGGTATTCATCGGTCATCACTTATTCTGCGTGAGCTTACTCTTTCAGCGATGGCGCGCCAGCAGCATCGCATCACCGTAACTGAAGAACCGGTAACGACTGGCGATGGCGTGACGGTACAAAGCCATGACGTGCTCGTAGCCGGCAAAGGCGCTGACCAGCATCATCAGGCTGGATTTTGGCAGGTGAAAGTTGGTGACCAGCAGGTCTACCAGCTTGAAGTCGAACCCCGGTGTGATGAAGATGCGGGTGTCCGCGGAAAAAGGTGCAACAGGAAATGGGGTCGGATCCGAATTACGGGAGTCGCAGAGCGGCTCCGTAGATTCGGCTCTGACCCCATTTCCCATTTCCTGAGCCCACGACTCCAGTGCGCGCACACTGGTGGTGCCGACTGCAATCACCCTGCCGCCACGCGCGCGGCAGTCAAGAATCGCCTGCCGCGTGGCCACCGGCACTTCATACCACTCGCTGTGCATCTGGTGCTCAGCCAGGTTTTCGGTCTTGACCGGCTGAAAAGTACCGGCACCCACGTGCAGCGTCACAAAGGCGCGCTGCACGCCCAGGGCGTCGATGCTGGCGAGCAGGGCCTCGTCAAAATGCAGCGCGGCGGTCGGGGCGGCAACCGCGCCGGGGATTTTGGCAAACACGGTCTGGTAGCGCGCCGCATCATCGATCGAATCGGTGTGCGTGATGTAGGGCGGCAGCGGCACATGGCCATGGCGCGCCATCAGCGTGTAGGGGTCGTCGCCCGCGTCGTTGGAGAGCACAAAGCGGAACAGGGCGCCCTCGGCGTCGGGCCATCGGCCCAGCAAAGTCGCGCTCAGGCCATCGTGGCTGCCGGGCGCGCCATCGAGCGCCAGCGTGGTGCCGATTTCGGGCTTTTTACTGACCCGCATGTGCGCCGCCACCTGGTTGCCGCCCAGCACCCGCTCAACCAGCAATTCGAGCTTGCCGCCGGTGGGCTTTTGCCCAAACAGGCGGGCCTTGATGACCTTGGTGTCGTTGAAGACCAGCAAATCGCCCCGGTGCATCAGCGCCGGCAGATCACGAAATGTGCGGTCTGTCGGCCGGTCGCCGGTGCCGTCCAGCAGCCGCGAGCCGCTGCGCTCGGGCGTAGGGTGCTGGGCGATCAGCTCCGGCGGCAGCGTGAAATCGAAATCGCTGAGTGTGAATTGGCGCCTGGCGCCGGTAATAGAGGAAGTCATGGTGCTTGAGGGCCGGACGGGCCCGTGCCAAGTGGATCGGAGACCGGATTGTCGCCGCGACCGTGCCGCCCCTTGAAATCACTGGCCATCGCCCATAATTGCGGGTGACCCGTTTTTCTCAGACTTACCCATTCCCATGACCAAACAAACCCTCTCCTTCCAGGCCGAAGTGGCCCAGCTGCTGCACCTCGTCACCCACTCGCTGTATTCCAACAAAGAGATTTTCCTGCGCGAGTTGATTTCCAACGCGTCGGACGCCTGCGACAAGCTGCGCTTCGAAGCCATCAACGACAGCGGCCTGTATGAAGACGCACCGAATCTGCAAGTGCGCGTGTTGTTCGACCCGGCCGCCAAGACGCTGACCATCGCCGACAACGGCATCGGCATGAGCGCGCAGGAAGCCATCGACCACCTCGGCACCATTGCCAAGAGCGGCACCAAGGACTTCATGTCCAAACTGACGGGTGACCAGAAAGCCAATGTGTCGGAGCAGGGGCAACTCATCGGCCAGTTTGGCGTGGGTTTCTATTCCGGCTTCATCGTCGCCGACAAGATCACGGTCGAGTCGCGCCGTGCCGGCATGAAAGCCTCCGAGGGCGTGCGCTGGATCAGCGGCGGCGCCGGCGACTTTGAAGTCGAAACCATTGACCGCCCGGTACGCGGCACCAGCGTCATCCTGCACCTGCGCGAAGACGCCATGGATTACGCCAGCGCCTGGAAGCTCAAGAGCATCATCAACAAATACTCCGACCACATCAGCTTGCCGATCCTGATGGAAAAGGAAGAGTGGAAAGACGGCGAACTGATCAACCCGGGCGATGAAAATGGCGGCCGCCAGCCCGGCGCCATGGTCAAGACCGGCGAATGGGAAACCGTCAACAAAGCCAACGCCATCTGGGCGCGCGCCAAGAAGGACATCACGCCCGAGCAATACACCGAGTTCTACAAGCAGATCAGCCACGACTTTGAAGCCCCGCTGGCCTACACCCACAACCGCGTCGAAGGCGGCACCGAATACACGCAACTGCTCTACATCCCGGGCAAGGCACCGTTCGATTTGTACAACCGCGAAAAATCAGCCGGCGTCAAACTCTACGTCAAGCGTGTCTTCATCATGGATGACGCCGAAGCCCTGCTGCCGACCTACCTGCGCTTCGTCAAGGGCGTGGTCGACTCGGCCGACTTGCCGCTGAACGTGAGCCGCGAGTTGCTGCAGGAAAGCCGCGACGTCAAAGCCATCCGCGAAGGCTGCACCAAGCGCGTGCTGGGCATGCTCGAAGACCTGGCCAAACACGACACGCTGCCGGCGCCGTCCGCCGACGGCGTGACCGATGTCGTGAGTGAAGAAGACAAAGCCAACGCCGGCAAATTCACCAAGTTCTACGCCGAGTTCGGCGCCGTGCTGAAAGAGGGCCTGGGCGAAGACTTTGCCAACAAGGACCGGCTGGCCAAGCTGCTGCGCTTTGCCTCCAGCACCACCGACACCGTCAGCGTCAGCTTTGCCGATTACAAGGCCCGCATGAAGGAAGGCCAGGAAGCCATCTACTACATCACCGCCGACACCCTGGCCGCTGCCAAAAACAGCCCGCAGCTTGAAGTTTTCAAGAAGAAGGGCATCGAAGTGCTGTTAATGACCGACCGCGTCGACGAGTGGGCGCTGAACTACCTGCACGACTTCGACGGCACACCGCTGCAAAGCGTGGCCAAGGGCGCCGTCGATCTGGGCAAGCTGCAGGACGAGGCCGAAAAGAAAGCCGCCGAGGAAGCCGCTGAGACCTTCAAGCCACTGCTGGCCAAGCTCAAGGAAGCGCTGAAGGACAAGGCCGAAGACGTGCGCGTCACGACCCGTCTGGTGGACAGCCCGGCCTGTCTGGTGGTGCAGGACAACGGCATGAGCACGCAACTGGCGCGCATGCTGAAACAGGCCGGCCAGACCGCGCCGGATGTCAAGCCGGTGCTGGAAGTCAACGCCGAACACCCGCTGGTGAAAAAGCTCGACGGCTCGGTGCACTTCAATGATCTGGCGCACATCCTGTTCGACCAGGCACTGCTGGCCGAAGGCGGCCTGCCGGCCGACCCGGCGGCGTATGTCAAGCGGGTGAATGCGCTGCTGGTTTGATTTTTATGTCAAATCGACCGCTAGCACCCGTGGTCATTGCGTAAGCAGCTACTAAAACAATAGCAAACAGGGGTCTGCAGCCCCGACAGTTGGATCGGCTGTCGGGGCTTTGCCTTGGTCGCATACCAAGCCCGCTTGAAAGATCAGGTTGGTGGGGTGCTCAGCGCAGCGGCATCAAGGAGGAGCCCGCAGGGCGGGGGACAGCCGCGGAGCTGAGTACCTCACCGGCCTGCAAGCGCTTGATCATTTTGTTCAGTCGCAACAAGCGGACCTTGTCAGCGTCAATGCGCTTTTCAATCTCCGCGCGCTTGGCCACCAAGCCGGCGATCAACTCCTGACATTGGTCCGGCGGCGCGTGCAGCTTGGCCATCGCCGGTTTGATCTGTTGCAGCGTAAACCCCACCTCGCGTGCCTTGACGATGAAGGCCAACTCCACCAGCGTGCGATCCTTGTACAGGCGGTAACCGTTATGGCCGCGCTGTGGTGGCGTCAGCAGCCCCAAACGCTCGTAGTACCGAATCGTGTCGCGGCTCAGACCGCTGCGTTGTTCCAGTTGGGCGATCAACATGTCGTGCTTGACTGTGGAGTGGGGTCCACACCTTAACATGGCTTTTGTTTACCACCACTGGCTCCAGACCCATGTTCATTCCATGCCCCGATGGCACACGCCTGGCCTACACCCTGACGCCGCCAACCCAGACCAAAGGCGCCGCGCAGTATGTCGTCATCAATTCCGCCACCGCCGTGCGCCGCACGTTTTACAACGCCTTTGCAGCCTGGCTGGCAGACGCCGGGTTTCATGTGTTGACCTGGGACGCGCGCGGCATCGGCGACTCGCGCGCCGGCCACGCCAGGAACGACCCCGCCCGCATGCGCGACTGGGGTGCGCTGGATCTGGACGCCGTGCTGCGCCATACCCACAAGCTGGCGGATAGCGACTGGTCGCGCATCGCAGTCATCGGACACAGCTCGGGCGGGCACCTGTGTGGGCTGGCACCGTCATTTCCTCAGGTTCGCCGCCTGGCCCTGGTCGCCAGTGGCACCTGCGACTGGCGCTTGTACCCGAAACGGGAATGGCCCCGGTTGCTGGGCGCGTGGTATGGCCTGGCGCCGCTGGCGCTGGCCACCCTGGGCTACATGCCGGGCCGCTGGGGCGTGGGCCACGACCTGCCGCCAGGCGTGGCGCGGGACTGGCGCAACTGGAGCGCCCGGCCCGGCTATTTGTTTTCCGACCCCACACTGGAACTGGGGGGCTACGCCGCATTCAAGGGCGACTTGCTGGCGCTGAACTTTAGCGACGACAGCGGATTCGCGCCTCCTGCCACCATGACCGATCTGCTGCGCCATTTTCCCAATGCCCAGGTTCGGCGCATGGAGTACAACCCCCAGGTGGAGTCGCACCCACCGGTAGGCCACTTTGGCTACTTTCACAAAAGGAATGCAGACTTGTGGCCGCTGGTGCTGGAGTGGCTGGGTCGGCCGATCCCGCAGGGAAAATGAAGCGGGTGGATGCGCTGCCAGTTCGACTTTCTGACTAAAATGAGGCTGTAGAGCCCGTGCGTCAGGCATAGGCAGCTACTAAAACAGTAGCAAAATCTTTCGACCACCTCAAAAGCCCTGATCGCCGAAATGGACCCGCTAAACCCGATAAAGAACTTGCGCTGGTGCTATCTCTGGGCGCTCTTGTGCTTCGTTCCCACGCTCTTTTTTTACTACGTCGGCGAGGAAGGCGTGTTTACGCTGAACTCGATGGAAATGTGGCAGCGCCGGGAGTTCATGAGCACCGTGATGTATGGTTCCATTGGCGGCGGAGGCGGGCGCCCGCCTCTGTTCAGTTGGCTGATGATCCCGATCGCCAACGGCATCGGCTGGGAACGAGTGCTGCTGGCCTCGCGCATCGTTTCGGTCGCGGCAACCGTCGGCACGAGCCTGATCACCGCCTGGCTGGCGCAGCAACTTTGGCGGGAACAGTCGATTTCCTGGATGGCCGCTGTGCTGTATCTGCTGACGGCAGATGTCTTGCTGTACCGCGGCTGGCTGTCTTATGCGGACCCGCTCTTTGCCATGCTGGTGGTTCTGTCGATGGCGCAAGCCTGGGTGGCCTGTCTGCGCCGCAGCGATCTGCTGCTTGCCGGCGCCATGCTGGCCGCGTTTGCTGCCTTCTTGACCAAGGCGTTTACCGCCTATGTTTTTCTCGGCGTCGCTCTGGCGGTGCTGGTGCTGGATGCCGATTTCCGCCGCTTCCTGCTCAGGCCCCGCGCCTGGCTGAGCTATGCGCTGGCGATTGTGTTGCCGTTCCTCTGGTTGAAGTTTGGCACCCATGACACGGCGCAACACGCCAAAATGTTCAGGGACATTGTCGAGAAACTGACGCTGCCCGATATTGGTCAATATCTGAAACGCTTGCTGGTTTATCCGGCGGAAATGTTTGTACGTTTGATGCCGTCGTCCCTGTTTGTCGGCTATTTCCTGCTGCGCCGACGCGACGCTGTCTTTGGCCAACATCCCGCCGTCCGGCAGTCGTTGTTGATCGCGTTGCTGAACTTCCTGCCGTATTGGCTGGCTCCGTCTGGTGGCGCGAGTTACCTGCTGCCCATCTATCCCTTTCTCGCTCTGCCGGCAGCCTGGCTTGTCGTGCGCCAGGCCGGGGTCTTTGCCGTGAAGCGATGGCTGATCGGCATGCTGGTCATCGGCACACTGATGCACCTGCTCGCGTTCCCCTATTACCAGAAAGTCGTGCGTGGCGAAAACTATAGTCGCATGGCGACAGAGATCATTGAGAAGTACGGGCACTATCCGCTGTATGCCACCAATGTGTCTTCAGTAGGGCTCTCGGTCGTGGCGACCATCGACAGCATGCGATTTAATCGACCGGCACTGGTCTGGCCGCCAGCCGATTTCAAGGACGGGATCGTCATTACCCATGCGCCGGACGATGTGCCGGGCGTGTTGCTCAGGAAGCTCCAGATCGACAATGACACCGTGTTCCTGATTTGCCGGGGCACGCCCTGTTTGTCAGGAAAATAATTCCTTTTGTTGCAGGCCGTTACAGCTTTGCTGTTTCAGACGATAACTGCCTGTGACCCGGTGGCTGTGATCTGCGGGCGGCTGCGATAATCGCCGTCCTGTTTCATTCACTTCAAAAGCTCTCATGAAAACTGTTATTCGCATTGCCGCCCTCGCTGCCACGCTGGCCGCCCTGCCCACCGCCTGGGCCGCTGACGCGGTCAGCGCCGCCTCGGCCAAGGAAGCCGGCGCCATTGTCACCCCCAGTGGCCTGGTGTACCGCTCGCTCAAGGATGGCACCGGCGCCAGCCCCTCGGCCAGCGACAAAGTCAAAGTGCACTACCGGGGCACGTTCCCGGACGGCAAGGAATTTGACAGCTCCTACAAACGCAATGAAGCCATCGAATTCCCCTTGAACGGCGTCATCAAATGCTGGACCGAAGGCGTGCAGCGCATGAAGGTCGGCGGCAAAGCCAAGCTGACCTGCCCGCCCGCCATTGCCTATGGCGAGCGCGGTGCTGGCGGCACGATTCCGCCCAACGCCACCTTGCTGTTCGAAGTCGAGTTGCTGGGGATCAACGGCAAATAAGCGCTTGCGTTTCTCGCGCTAAACATGCAGGGCGTGGCCGAGCGCGCGCAGGGCCGCTTCCTGCACCGCTTCGCCCAGCGTCGGGTGCGCATGGATGGTGCCGGCGACGTCTTCCAGGCAGGCACCCATCTCGATTGAATGCGAGAAGGCGGTGCTCAACTCCGACACGCCAACGCCCACCGCCTGCCAGCCAACGATGCGGTGGTTGTCGCGGCGCGCGACCACACGCACGAAGCCATCGTGGGCTTCCAGCGTCATGGCGCGGCCATTGGCGGCAAACGGGAAATGCGCGCTGATGCAGTCCAGCCCGGCTTTCGCCGCGTCCGCTGGCGTCAAGCCCGCCACGACGACCTCCGGATCGGTATAGCAGACAGCCGCGATGGCTGCCGGCGCAAAGTGGCGGCGCTTGCCGGAAATGATTTCGGCCACCATTTCGCCCTGCGCCATGGCGCGGTGGGCCAGCATCGGTTCACCGATCAGGTCGCCAATCGCCCAGACGTTGCGCATGGAAGTGCGGCACTGGTCGTCCACCTTCAGCGCCCGGCCCTGCATCGCCAGCATCAGCTTTTCCAGACCCCAGCCATGAGTGTGCGGCGCGCGCCCGATGGCCACCAGCACCTGATCGGCGGCGAGTTCGCTCTCGCGCCCGGCCGCGTCCAGCACGCGCACGGCGTCGCCGGCCGGGTTCAGGCCCTGCACCTTGCTGCCCAGGTGCACTTGCACACCGAGTTTGCGTAGCGAGGCCGCCACCGGTTTGGTCAGTTCCTCGTCGTACAGCGGCAGGATGCGGTCCTGGGCTTCCACCACGGTCACGTCGGCGCCCAGCTTGCGGTAGACCAGGCCCAGCTCCAGGCCGATGTAGCCAGCACCCACCACCACCAGTTTCCCGGGAATGGCGTCCGGTGACAGTGCCTGGGTGGACGAAATGACACGCCCGCCAAAGGGCATGCCGGGCAGACCCAGTTCGACCGAACCGGTGGCCAGCAGCAGGTGCTCGCCCTGGATGCGCACGGGCTGCGCCTGCGGCTTGTCGGTGGTGACATCCACGGTCTTGCCGTCGACGATCTCGGCCCAGCCCTTGACCACCTTGACGCCATGCTTCTTCAGCAGGGCGCCCACGCCGCCGGTGAGCCGGGCCACGATGCCGTCTTTCCAGCGCACGGTCTGGGCAATGTCGATGCGCGCCGACTCCACATGGATGCCCAATGTGCTGTCGCCCATGAAGTGGTGTGCCTGGTGGTAGGTCTCGGCCGCGTGGATCAGCGCCTTGGACGGAATGCAGCCGACATTCAGGCAGGTGCCCCCCAGTTGCTCGCCTTCGACCAGCGTGGTGGCAATGCCCAGCTGCGCGGCGCGTATAGCCGCCACATAGCCCCCAGGGCCACCGCCGATGATGAGCAGTGTTGTGTGTTGTGTCTCCATGGCTTACTCCACAAACAGGGTGGCCGGACACTCCAGGTAGCCCCGTATCAATTGCACAAACTCGGCGGCATGCATGCCGTCCACCACGCGGTGGTCGAAGCTTGAGGACAGGTTCATCATCTGTCGCGCCACCACCGCGCCATTGCGCATCATCGGACGCTCGACCATGCGGTTGATGCCCACAATCGCCACCTCGGGGTGGTTGATGACCGGCGTACTGACAATGCCGCCCAGCGCGCCCAGGCTGGTGATGGTGATGGTCGAGCCGCTCAGTTCGTCCCGCGAGGCCTTGCCGCTGCGCGCCACTTCGGCCAGACGCACGACTTCGGCCGCGCAGGCCCACAAGTCCAGCGTCTCGGCATGGCGGATGACGGGCACCATCAGCCCGCCGTCGGTCTGTGTGGCAATGCCGAGGTGCACCGCGCCCGAGCGCGTGACCACGGCTGCGTCGTCGTCGTAGCGGGCGTTGACTTCCGGATGCTCGCGTGCGGCCAGCACCACGGCACGCACCAGGAAGGGCAGCACGGTCAGGCGTCCGCGCGCCTTGCCATGCTGGGCGTTCAGCCGGGCACGCAGCACTTCCAGCTCGGTCATGTCCACTTCTTCGACATAGGTGAAGTGCGGAATGCGGCGCTTGGCCTCCTGCATCTTCTGTGCGATCTTGCGGCGCAGGCCAATCACGGGGACGGTCTGCTCATCCAGGCGCTGGGCGTAGCGCTGGTCCACCGCACCGGCAGCCTGCGGCTGGGCAGCCCGCGCCGCATAGGCTAGCAAGTCCTCGTGCGTGATGCGGCCTGCCGTGCCGGTGCCCGGCACGAACTGAAGCTCGATGCCCAAATCCCAGGCCTGGCGGCGCACCGCCGGCGAGGCAATCGGTTTTTCGCCCGGTGCTCGTACCTGGGCCACAGGCGTCTTGCTGGTGCGTGCTACCGCGGCCTGCGGCGCCGGCTGGACTGGCGCAGCAGCTGGGGCCACAGCGGGAGTCGTTGCAGCCGGAGTCGCCACGGCTTTGGTGGTTTCCCCGGTAGCCTCGATTGCTACTGAAGTAATAGCTGTTTGCGCACTGTTTACGGGGGTTGCTGCCACTTCTGGCTTGTAATTACCGGCCCCTTCGACCTCGATGCGAATGACTTCGGAGCCAACGGCCATCACCTGACCGACCACGCCACCCAGGGCCAGCACCTTGCCCGCCACCGAGGACGGAATCTCCACCGTGGCCTTGTCGGTCATCACATCGGCCAGGATCTGGTCCTCGGCCACCCAATCACCCACCTTCACATACCAGGCAACCAACTCGACCTCGGCAATGCCTTCGCCGATGTCCGGCATCTTGATCACGTGAATACCCATCATGCCTCCATCGCGCGCTTGAACGCTTCAGCGACCCGCTTCGGGCCGGGAAAATACGCCCACTCCTGGGCATGGGGATACGGCGTATCCCAGCCCGCCACCCGCTCAATCGGCGCTTCGAGGTGGTAGAAGCAATGTTCCTGGACCAGCGCAATCAGCTCGGCACCAAAGCCGCTGGTGCGCGTGGCTTCATGGACCACGACACAGCGACCGGTTTTCTTGACCGAGGCCACGATGGTCTCCAGGTCCAAGGGCCAGATCGAACGCAGGTCGATGATCTCGGCGTCCACGCCGCTCTCGACGGCGGCGGCCTCAGCCACGAATACCATGGTGCCGTAGGTAATCACGGTGAGTGCCTTGCCGGGGCGGAATACGGCCGCCGAGTCCAGCGGCACCGTGTAGTAGCCCTCGGGCACATTGCCCATCGGGTGCTTGGACCAGGGCACCACCGGCTTGTCGTGGTGGCCGTCGAAAGGCCCGTTGTACAGGCGCTTGGGCTCCAGGAAGATGACCGGGTCGTCGTTCTCGATCGAGGCAATCAACAGTCCTTTCGCATCGTATGGATTGGACGGCATCACGGTGCGCAGGCCGCAGACCTGGGTGAACATGGCCTCCGGGCTCTGGCTGTGCGTCTGCCCGCCGTAAATGCCACCGCCGCAGGGCATGCGGATGGTGATGGGGCAGGTGAAGTCGCCGGCCGAGCGGTAGCGCAGGCGCGCCGCCTCGGACACGATCTGGTCGCTGGCCGGGTAAAAATAATCGGCAAACTGGATCTCGACCACCGGGCGCAAGCCATAAGCGCCCATGCCGACCGCGGTGCCGACAATGCCGCCCTCGGAGATCGGGGCGTCGAAGACGCGCGAGCTGCCGTACTTTTTCTGCAGGCCTTCGGTGCAGCGGAATACGCCGCCAAAATAGCCCACATCCTGGCCGTAAACGACCACGTTGTTGTCGCGCTCCAGCATCACATCCATGGCCGAGCGCAGCGCCTGGATCATGGTCATGGGGGTGGAGTTTGTGGCCCCCACGCTTGTCGCTTCGCGTACGCCGCTGCCCCCGGGGGGGCGCTCACTTGCTTGAGGCGGCTCTGCGCTGCGTTCATGGTCTTGTTGTCTTGCATCATCAGATCCCCAACTCCTGACGCTGCCGGCGCAAATGCGCCGGCATGTCCTTGTAGACGTCTTCGAACATATTGGCTGCGCTTTGCATGTGGCCATCGGCCAGGGTGCCATAGCTCTCGGCCTCTTTTTGTGCCGCCGCGACTTCGGCTTCAAGCTCTTTTTGCGCCGCTTCATGCTCGGCCTCGGACCACGCGCCCAGTCCGATCAGATGCTGCTTGAGGCGCGCGATCGGGTCGCCCAGCGGGAAGCGTGCCGCGTCATTCGCCGGACGGTACTTGCTCGGGTCGTCCGAGGTGGAGTGCGGCCCGGCACGGTAGGTGACCCACTCGATCAACGTCGGCCCGAGGTTTTTGCCGGCGCGCTCCAGCGCCCACTTCGAGGCGGCATACACCGCCAGAAAATCGTTGCCGTCGACGCGCAGCGATGCGATGCCGCAACCGACGCCGCGTGCGGCAAAGGTCGTGCCTTCACCACCGGCGATGGCCTGAAAGGTGGAAATCGCCCATTGGTTGTTGACCACGTTGAGGATCACCGGCGCGCGGTACACATGGGCAAAAGTCAGGCCGGTGTGAAAGTCGGCCTCGGCCGTGGCACCGTCGCCGATCCAGGCCGATGCGACCCGGGTGTCGCCCTTGATGGCCGATGCCATGGCCCAGCCCACGGCCTGAATCACCTGCGTTGCCAGGTTGCCCGAGATCGAGAAGAAACCCTGCTTCTTGCTGGAGTACATCACCGGCAGTTGCCGCCCCTTCATCGGGTCGTGCTCATTGGAGTAGAGCTGGCAGATCATGTCCACCATGGATACATCCTCACGCGCCAGCAGCAGGCCCTGTTGCCGGTATGTGGGAAAGCACATGTCTCCTTCCTTCAGGGCAAAAGCGTGGGCCGTCGCGATCGCCTCTTCACCCAGGCACTGCATGTAAAACGACATCTTTTTTTGCCGTTGTGCGATCTGCATGCGGGCGTCAAAGGCCCGGGTCTTGATCATCGCGCGCAAGCCGCGGCGCAACTGTTGAACATCCAGCTCGGGGGCCCAGGGACCGACCGCCTGACCCTTGTCGTCGAGCACGCGGATCAGCGAAAACGCCAGGTCGCTGGTCTGCACTGCTTGCGCATCCACCGGCGGGCGTCGCACCGCACCGGCGGCGGAAATGGGGAGGTAAGAAAAGTCCGTGTCATGGCCTGGTCGCCCGGTGGGCTCCGGCACATGAAGGTGAAGCGTTTCGCGCTGTGGCATCGGCATGTCTCCCTGCAAGCTTGTGTCTTGCGTCAGGTTCCTGGAAATCAGCTCAGTGCTCGGCGGGTAGCCTCACCCTGAACCAACAATGCGGCAACGCTTGCGGGGTCGCCGCGTGCATTGCTTGGGGTCTGAAGCATAACGGATTTTCAGGCGCCGGAGAGCCGTGGTCAGAGATTCTGGATGCCGGCAGCAGCGTTGAGCAGGCTGCGGGAAAAACGATCAACAGTGTTGTGGAGCGGGTGAAGAGAATCGAACTCTCGTATGCAGCTTGGGAAGCTGCCGTTCTACCATTGAACTACACCCGCGTCATGACCGACCGCGAATTTTACTTGATCAACGCTGATGTCAACTGGCCAGCGCCGAGCTGATCTGGTCGATACGCGTCATCACGTCGGGTGTCAGCCTGGGCAAGACCTCGACGGCGCCAAGATTGTCGCGCAACTGTGCAAGGCTGGACGCACCGGTGATGACCGTGCTGACTCTTGGATTGTGGGCTGCCCAGGCAATTGCCAATTGAGACAGGCTGCATCCGAGTCCGGTTGCGATGACTTCGAGTTCTGTCACTGCGGAATTCCGGGCCGGATCGGTCAGTCCTTTGACCAGAAAACCCATGCCGGCCACGGCGCCGCGGCTGCCTTCTGGAACGCCGTTGCGATATTTGCCGGTAAGCAGACCGCTGGCCAGCGGGCTCCAGGTCGTCAGGCCCAAACCGATGTCCCCATAAAGCCGCGCGTATTCCTGCTCCACCCGCTTGCGGTGAAACAGGTTGTATTGCGGCTGCTCCATCACCGGCTTGTGCAGGTGGTGTTTCTCGGCAATGTCCCAGGCAGTGCGGATCTCGTCGGCGCTCCATTCGCTGGTGCCCCAGTACAGCGCCTTGCCACGGCTGATGATGTCGCTCATGGCCCAGACGGTTTCCTCGATCGGGGTGTGCGGATCGGGGCGGTGGCAATACACCAGGTCAATGAAATCCAGGCCCATGCGCTGCAGAGATCCATCGATGGCTTGCAGCAGGTACTTGCGGTTGAGCGTGTCCTTGCGGTTCACCGATGGGCCTTCGCGCGCCAGGCCCCAAAAGAACTTGGTCGACACGATGTAGTTCAGGCGTGGCCATTTCAAGGCCTTGATGGCTTCGCCCATCACGACCTCGCTCTGGCCAACGGCATAGGCTTCGGCGTTGTCAAAGAAATTGACACCGGCATCCATCGCGACCGCCAGCATTTCACGGGCCGCCGAAACGTCCACCTGGTTGTGGTAAGTCACCCAAGAGCCGAGCGACAGAAGGCTTACTTGCAGGCCGCTATGGCCAAGACGTCGATATTGCATGGGGGCACTCTAAAAACTTGTTATTGTGAGCGCAGCGCGGCAATCCACTAAACACGCTGACCGCCATCGATCGCGATTTCCGCGCCGGTGATGTAGGACGACTTTTCGCTGCAAAGGAATTCGATCAGGTCAGCCACCTCGGAAACTTCGCCCAGTCGTCGCATCGGGATGTCGTTTTCGACAATTTTTGTCGTCCCGGGCGAAAGGATCGAGGTGTTGATTTCGCCCGGCGCGATGGCGTTGACGCGCACTCCCATCGGCGCCATGTCGGCCGCCATCTCGCGCGTCAGTGCCGCCAGCGCGGCTTTCGATGTGGCATAAGCGGCACCGGCAAAGGGGTGAACCCGATAGGCGGCAATCGAGCACAGGTTGACCACCGATCCCCCGGCATTGGAGAGCTCCTGGGCAAAGCCGCGCGTCAGGATCAGGGGCGCGTAAAAGTTGGCGTTGTACATCTCTTGCCAGACCTTCAGATCGGTGGTCAGCGAGTTGACGCGCTCGCCACCAAGCCCCTTGGGGGAGATGCCCGCATTGTTCACCAGCGCATGCAGTTTGGAGCCCCCCAGCAAGGGTCGCAGCGCAGCGACCGTGTTGGTGATTTCGTCCAGATTCGACAAGTCAAGTTGAACATGGGTGTTGAGCTCCGCGTTCCATGGGCATTGCTGCGGCAGCGCGCCCCGCGATACCGTGATGACGCGCCAGCCCAAATTGCGAAAGCGCTGCGCCACGGCATGGCCGATGCCGCGACTGGCACCGGTGACGATCGCCGTTTTTTGTTCTGTCATCTCGGGTCAAGTGCGTTGTGCTGCTTTGCGCGTGCGACGCTGAAGCATTTGCATCAGAAGGAACAGGGTGGTCGAAAAAACAATCATGATGGTGGCCACAGCCGTCAGGGCTGGTGTCATGCTGTCGCGTAGGCCTGAGAACATTTCACGCGGCAGGGTGCGCTGATCAGGCCCGGAGATGAGCAAGGCGATCACTACATCATCGAAGGAGGCGGCAAAGGCAAACAGGGCACCCGAAGCCATGGCCGGCATGATGCCGGGCAGCGTGACGCGCAGGAAGGCGACGCGTGGCGTGGCGCCGCAGGCGGCTGCGGCCCGCACCAGATTCGGGTCCAGCAGCTCCAGCGAGGTGAGCACCGGCACCACCACAAAGGGCACGGCGATGACCGTGTGCGCGATGATCAGGCCGCTGTAGGTGCTGGTCAGCGACAGCGGTGCCAGAAAAAAGTAGGAGGCCACGGCAATCAGGATCACCGGTACGATCATCGGCGACAGCACCATCAGCTTGAGTAATTCGATCCACCACGCCTTGTGCCGCATCAGACCCAGCGCTGCCAGCGTGCCCAGGACGACCGAAATGGCGGTGGCAAAGGCGCCGACATACAGGGAATTGCCCAGCGCAGTGAGCCATTTGCCACCGCCCAGCACTTCCTGGTACCAGCGCAGCGACAGACCGGGCAGGGGGTATGTCAGAAACGAGCCGCTGGAGAAGGACAGTGGAATGATGGCGGCGATGGGTGCCAGCAGAAACACCAGAACGCAGGCGCAAAGCAGCCAGTAAATGAGTCTCCAGGGGAATTTGAAGGTCTTCATGATGACAAGCGTGCGGTGATAGATCAACCCATCGACATCGCGCGACCGCCCGAGAGCTTGTGCGCCAGCCCATACAGGACCAGGGTGGTGGCCAGCATCATCAGGCCCAGAGCCGATGCCAGGCCCCAGTTGCCGGTGTCGGTGGTGTAGGTGGCAACAAAATAGGACAGCATCTGATCCGAGCCGCCACCCACCAGCGCCGGTGTAATGTAGTAGCCCATGGCCAGAATGAACACCATCAGGGAGCCGGCGACGATGGCTGGTGCGGCCATCGGCAGGTAGACCCGGAAAAAGGCAGTGATCGGGGGGGCGCCCAGACTGGTGGCGGCGCGCATATAGTGCGGCGGAATGCCCTTGAGCACGCTGTACAGCGGCAGGATCATGAACGGAAGCAGCACATGCGTCATGGCGATCAGGACGCCGGTGCGGTTGTAAATCAGGGTCAGGGGCTCGGCTATCAGGCCCAGACGCATCAACAGCGTGTTGATCATGCCTTCACGCTGCAGCACCACCACCCAGGCCGCGGTTCGCACCAGCAGTGAGGTCCAGAACGGCAGCAGCACCAGAATCATCAGCCAGTCGGCCGTTTTTGCAGTTACTTGCGTCAACAGCATGGCGACCGGAAAGCCCAGCAGCAAACACAACACCGTGACGCTGGCGCTGATGCCCAGGGTGCGCATCAGCACGTCGACATAGATGCGATTGGCCGCGGACACGTGTTCTATTTCGCCTTTCGCGTTGCGCGCCAGATCGAAGGCGGCCAGCAGGTAGTAACTGGAGACCGGGCCGCGCGCGCGCTGCACGGCGGCAAAAAAATCACCCCCGGTCAATGCCGGATCGACGGCATCGAAAAACGCCGAGTCAAACACCGTGCCGGCCGGGGCGGCTTCAATCTCGCGTGCGGCGCGCATCAGCGTGCTGCGCACGCCATTGACCTCGTAATTCAGACGCCGGGCGGCATCGGCCAGCGTGCTGGCTTCGCGCGCCTCGCGCAGGTCCTGCGCCATGCTGGCAAACACCGTGGGCGGCACGGCCTGGCCGGACTGCCAGCTTTGCAGCACCATCAGGGTTCGGGGCAGCGCGCGCGGCACCTCGGCCTCGCGCACCGCCAGCGACAGCAGCCACACCAGCGGCGCCACGAAAAATACCAGCAAAAACCCGGTCAAAGGTAACAGCAGGGCAGTTCGTTGGCGCATCAGCATGGCAGTTTCACTCGCTCAGGTTTACTTGGTACCGGCCCACTTGGTCCAGCGCTCGGCCAGCTTGTCGCCGTTGTCGATCCAGAACTTCACGTCCTCGGCAAAAGCCTGCTTGTGAATCTCCGGATTGGTTGGCAAGTCAGCCATCAGGGCTTTGTCGATCAGCGGAGTGGCCGCAACGGCAGTCACGCCATAGCGCACAAACTTGGGCAGCTTGGCCTGGTTCTCTGGACGGCCCATGAATTCGATCAGCTTCTCGGCGTTGGCCTTTTGCGGCGTGCCTTTCATGATGACCCAGCTGTCCATGGTCCAGGGCGTGTCTTTCCAGACCATCTTGAAGTTTTTCTTGTCCTTGTCGTTGGCAGCGGTGATGCGACCGTTATATGCCGTGGTCATGACCACATCGCCAGCGGCGAGCATTTGCGGGGGTTGCGCGCCGCTCTTCCAGAACACCAGGTCGCCCTTGATGGTGTCGAGCTTCTTGAAGGCGCGTTCCACGCCTTCGGGCGTGCGCAGCACCTTGTAGACGTCTTTGGCGGCAACGCCGTCGCCAATCAGGGCCACTTCGAGGTTCCACTTGGCACCGTTGCGAATCGAGCGCTTGCCCGGAATCTTCTTGGTATCGAAGAAGTCGGGCCAGCCGTTGGGCGCGGTCTTCATCTTGTCGCCGTCATAGGCCAGCACCAGGTTGTAAATGATGGCGCCGACGCCGCAAGCCTGTACCGTGCCCGGCAGGTAACGCGCGGCACCGCCAATCTTGGTGACATCGAGCTTTTCATACAGACCTTCGTCGCAGCCGACCTCCAGCTCATCGTGCTCCACCTGAACCACGTCCCAGGTGCTGTTGCCGCCTTTGATCTTGGTGCGCAACACGCCCAAGCCGCCATCCCAGGCTTCGTCCGTCAGCTTGGTGCCGGTGGCATTGAAGGGCTTGAAATACGCCTCCTTCTGGCCGTCCTGATAGGCGCCACCCCATGACACCACGTTGAGGTCACGCGTCTGCGCCTGCGCCTGCAAGCCCAGGCAGGCGATTGCCGCGGCGCCCGCGATCGTTACCAATAAATGCTTTCTCATAGCCGTTCTCCTCTGTAAAAATAAGATAAACCGTCAACCCATCAAAATACCCATGCCTCTTCGGGCCGAAACCCGAGACACAGGTTCTGCCCCACGACCAGACCCTGGGGCAGAGCCCCCGGACTGATTTTTGCAAACCATTGCAGGCCTGAGTCGGGCCCACTCTTGCCGGTGCCTTCCAGGCGCGCGACCAGACGCCAGTGATCGCCTTGATGGATCAGGTCGATCAAGGTGCAGTTCAGGCAGTTGGACAAGGCGAGCGAGGCGGCATCGGCGGCCACATGCAGGAATTCCGGCCGCACGCACAGCTTGGCGAAGGAATCTTGAGTCGGCGTTGTTGTCGGCGAAATTCGTGCCTGCAGAGATTGACCACTGGCGGTTCTGACGCCTGCCGTCCCCGCGCCTTGCCGGGTGCCGGGATCGACGGTGACGTTGAGCATATTGTTGTCGCCCAGAAAGCTGGCGACAAACGGATTGGCCGGTGCGTCGTACAGCGTCTGGGGTGAGGCGAGTTGTTCAATCCGCCCCTGGTTGAACACCGCGACCCGATCCGACAAGGTCATGGCCTCGGACTGATCGTGCGTGACGAAAACCATGGTGACACCCAATTCACGGTGCAGGCGCCGGATCTCAAGCTGCATTTCCTCGCGTAGCTTTTTGTCCAGCGCCGACAGCGGCTCGTCCATCAACACCAGACGGGGCTCGAACACCAAGGCGCGTGCCAGCGCCACCCGTTGTTGCTGGCCGCCGGAAAGCTGGCTCGGCTTGCGGTGTGTGAAATTTTCCAGATGCACCTTGGCCAGGGCCGCCGTGACTTTGTCGGCGATCTGGGCGCTGGGCACCTTGCGCACCGACAGCGGGAAGGCGACGTTTTCCGCCACCGTCATGTGGGGAAACAGGGAATAACTCTGGAACACCACGCCCATGTTGCGCAGATGTGGCGGCAGCGACTCGATTGATTTCCCGTCGAGCCGGATGACTCCGGCGCTGGGCGCTTCAAAGCCGGCCAGCAGCATCAGGGTTGTGGTCTTTCCAGAGCCCGAAGGACCCAGCAAGGTCAAAAACTCGCCCGCCTCGATGTGCAGGTTCAAGTCGTCAACCGCTGCGGCATTGCTGCCCGGGTAGCGCTTGAAGACATGTTCAAACTCGATCAATGCCATAGCTTGCAAACTCCCCCGGTTGTCGCCACTGTATGCATCATGCCTGACTCAGCCGGCCGCTGCTTGCCAGGTCCTGACCCAGGCCAGGGTGTCGGCCAATGCCAGGCTGGTGCGTGTCAGGATCGCGTCGATCTCCGCCTCCGAGATGATCAAGGGGGGTGAAAAGGCAATCACGTCGCCGATCAGCACCCGGACAATGAGCCCGTGTTCCTGGGCGCGACTGACAAAGTAGGCGCCAACCCCGCGGCCCGGATCGAAGGGCTTGCGCCGCGCCGGGTCGGCTGACAACTCGATCGCGCCGATCAGGCCGAGCCCGCGCACATCACCCACCAAGGGGTGACCCCTGAGCTGTTGCAGTCCTTGCTGCAGCCGTGGTCCGACCTTCTGCACATGGGCAATCACATTGTCGGACTCGTAGATGCGCAGGGTCTCCAGCGCGATGGCGCAGGCCAGTGGATGACCGCTGTAGGTGTAGCCATGACCAAACACGCCGACTGCCGCGCTGGTATCGGCAATCGTCTGGTAAATCTCGTCCGTCAGGTACAGGGCCGACATTGGCACGTAGGCGGATGTCAGCATTTTCGCCACCGTGATCATGTCCGGTTTCAAGTCGAAAACCTGGGTGCCAAAAGCCTGTCCCAGGCGGCCAAAACCAGTCACCACCTCATCGACCAGAAACAGCACGTCGTATTTCTTCAGGATGGCTTGAATCTTCTTGAAGTAGCCAGCCGGCGGCACGATCACGCCACCTGCGGCCTGCACCGGCTCGGCAATGAACGCGGCCACGGTCTCGGGCCCTTCGCGCAGGATCGTGTCTTCAAGCTCCCTGGCCAGACGATCGACAAACTGCGCTTCGGTTTCATTCGGCAAACCATTCTGGTAGAAGTGCGGGCAACTGACGCGCACCACCTCGGGCAAGGGCAGGTCGAAATGCTGATGCATGGTCGCCAAGCCGGACATCGAAGCGGCGGCCACCGTCACTCCGTGGTAGCCCTTGTCACGGGCGATGATTTTTTTCTTCAGTGGCCGACCTTTGGCATTGTTGTAATAGTGCACCAGTTTGAAGGCGGTGTCGTTGGACTCGGAGCCCGAGTTGGCAAACAACACGCGCGCCATCGGCACCGGCGCCCACCGGATCATGGTTTCGACCAGCTCCGCAACCGGGCCCGGAACCTTGCCGGAGAACGAGTGGTAATACGGCAGCGTGGTCATCTGGCGATAGGCGGCCTGCGCCAGGCGCCGTTCCGAAAACCCGAGCGAGGCGCACCAGAGCCCAGCCATGCCCTCGATATAGGCTTTGCCGTGTTCGTCGAAAACCTGCACGCCTTCACCGCGCACGATCACCAGCGGGCCCTCTTTTTCAAGCTGGCGCAGCTGGGTATAGGGATGCAGGTGGTGACTGACATCGCTTTGTCCGGCGATTGAAAATCGGGTTGCTGGAGCGCTCATGGAGTTCCTTTTTTCATGACCAATCGGGACCGGGTCCGCGGTTTCACCGCTACCGTCTGTCCCCCAAAGACTCAAGCCTTATTTCAGGATGTCGCCGACGCAAAGATATTTGATCTCGACGTAATCGTCAATGCCGAGATGCGAGCCCTCGCGGCCCAGGCCCGACTGCTTGACGCCACCAAACGGCACATGCTCGGTGGCCAGAATGCCCACATTGACGCCCACCATGCCGTATTCCAGCGCCTCGCTGACGCGGAAGATGCGCCCGACGTCGCGGCTGTAGAAGTAGCTGGCCAGGCCAAACTCGGTGTTGTTGGCCGCGTCGATCGCATCCTGTTCGGTCTTGAATTTAAACACCGGGGCGAACGGGCCGAAGGTCTCTTCCCTGGCACACAGCATGTCGGCCGTGGCATCGGCGATCACCGTGGGCTCAAAGAACAATCCTGGAAGGCGCTTGCCGCCAGCAAGCAAACGTGCCCCTTTGGCAAGCGCATCCTGCACATGCCGCTCTACTTTTTGTAGCGCAGCTTCTTCGATCAGCGGGCCCTGGTTGACGCCTTCATCAAAACCATTGCCGACCTTGGCGGTCTTGACCCTGGCGGCGAACTTCTGCACGAATTCGTCGTAAACACCTTCCTGCACGTACAGGCGGTTGGAGCAGACACAGGTCTGTCCAGCGTTGCGGTATTTGCTGGCAAAGGCGCCTTCGACGGCGCTGTCGACGTCGGCATCGTCGAACACGATGAAGGGCGCATTGCCGCCCAGCTCAAGCGACATCTTCTTCACCGTCGGCGCCGATTGCGCCATCAGTATGCGGCCGACTTCGGTCGAGCCGGTAAAGCTGATGTGGCGCACCACGTCGCTGGCGCAGAACACCTTGCCGACCGCAATCGAGTTGTCGGCGTCGGCCGTGATGACATTGAGCACACCGGCCGGAATGCCGGCGCGAATCGCCAGCTCCGCCACCGCCAGGGCGCTCAAGGGGGTCAATTCGGCCGGCTTGATGACCACCGGGCAGCCAGCGGCCAGCGCCGGCGCCACCTTGCGCGTGATCATCGCCATCGGAAAGTTCCACGGCGTGATGGCGGCACAGACGCCAATCGGCTGGCGCAGCACCAGCAGGCGGCGGTTGTTGTCGAACTGGGGCAGAGTCTCGCCGTTGACGCGTTTGGCTTCTTCGGCAAACCACTCGACAAAACTGGCGCCGTAGGCGATCTCGCCCTTGGCTTCGGGCAGCGGCTTGCCTTCCTCAGACGTCATGATGCGGCCCAGATC
This sequence comes from uncultured beta proteobacterium, assembly GCA_963810395.1. GTDB lineage: Bacteria > Pseudomonadota > Gammaproteobacteria > Burkholderiales > Burkholderiaceae_C > Rhodoferax. Next base: position 2,033,546 of record CAWENC010000001.1, read on the forward strand.
GTCCTGATTGGCCATCAGCAAATCGAACCACTTGCGCAGGATGATGCTGCGCTCTTTGGCGGTCTTGCTGCGCCAGGCAGGCCAGGCCGCGTTGGCGGCCGCAATCGCGGTCTGCGCTTCCACTGGGCCGAGGTTGGCTACATCCGCCAGCTTTGCGCCGGTGGCCGGGTCATGGACTGCAAACCGGCTGGCACCGGCCACCCATTGGCCGTTGATCAGGGCGTCGGTCTTGAGCAGTGTCGGATCTTTGAGCAGGGCGAGAGGTGAACTATTCATTTGGTGTCGATGGATAAGGTGGTGCCGGATGAAAATCAGGCCGCCTGAACGGCAGTCAATGACGCGTCGATGATGGCCAGCCCCTCATCGACGATGGCGTCGCTGGCGGTCAGCGGTACCAGCACGCGGATGACGTTGCCATAAGTGCCGCAGGACAGCAGGATCAGTCCACGTTTGGTGGCCTCGATCACCAGGCGCTTGGTCATGTCGGCATCGGGTTGATGGATGTCACCGCCCTTGCACAGTTCGATCGCGACCATGGCACCCAGACCACGCACATCGGCGATGCAACGGTTCTTCGCCGCCATGGCCTGCAGGCCCGCGCGCAGGCGCTGGCCCAGTTGCCGGCTGCGTGCCAGCAGGTTTTCCTGTTCGAACACATCGAGTACCGCCAGCGCCGCGGCGCAGGACAGCGGACTGCCGGCATAGGTGCCGCCCAGCCCACCGGGCGCCGGCGCGTCCATCACGTCGGCGCGCCCGACCACGGCCGAAATCGGGAAACCCCCGGCCATCGACTTGGCCAGCGTGATCATGTCCGGGGCAACGTCGCTCTGCTCCACGGCAAACCAGGTTCCGGTGCGCCCGGCGCCGGTCTGGATCTCGTCGGCAATCAGCAAAATGCCGTGCAGGTCGCAGAGGGCGCGCAAGCGCTGCAGGAACTCCGGCGGCGCCACATTGAAGCCGCCTTCGCCCTGCACCGGCTCGACGATGATCGCCGCCACGCGGCTGGCCTCGACATCGTTCTTGAAGATCGACTCCACCGAGGCGATCGAATCGTCGACGCTGACGCCGTGCAATGCGTTGGGGAACTGGGCGTGAAAGATCTCCGCCGGGAACGGACCGAAGCCGGTCTTGTAGGGCGCCACCTTGCCGGTCAGGCCCAGCGTCAGCAGGGTGCGTCCGTGGTAGCCGCTGGTGAAGGCGATGATGGCCGTGCGCTTGGTGTAGGCGCGGGCAATCTTGACGGCGTTCTCCACCGCTTCGGAGCCGGTGCTCAGGAACAGGGTCTTCTTGGCAAAGTCACCGGGGGCCAGGGCGTTGATGCGCTCGGCCAGTTCAACATAAGGCTCATACGCCACCACCTGAAAACAGGTATGGGTGTAGAGATCGAGCTGGGCCTTGACGGCGGCAATCACCGCCGGATGCCGGTGCCCGGTATTGAGCACGGCGATGCCGCCGGCGAAGTCGATGTAGCGTTTGCCTTCGACGTCCCAGATCTCGGCGTTTTCGCCGCGGGCGATGAAGACTTCGTGGCTTTGGCCAACGCCGCGCGGAACGGCGGCCTGGCGCCGGGCCATCAGGGCCGCATTTTTCAAGTGGGGTTCGCGTTGCATATCACTCCAGAATGTGGTTGAGGGATTCCTTAATTGAAGTGAATGTATATCTGCGCCGCCACGGTTACCATACACAGATCGCCTTGTTTTGAGGATGCACTGTGCAGTACCCGAGGCCAGTACAGACAAACCCTTAGCCAGTGACCATGTTTGCCCTTAATCCGCAGAGTTCGACACCTCTGGTCGTGCAGATCGTGGAAGAATTTCGACACCTGATCGAGGACGGTACGCTGCGCGCGGGCTCCAAGGCGCCGTCGATCCGGCAATTCGCCCACGCGCACGGCGTCAGCGTGTTCACCGTGGTGGACGCTTATGACAGGCTGGTCGCGCAGGGCTACTTTGCATCCCGGCCGCATTCTGGATTTTTCGTCAAACACCGGCCAGTGTCCGACTCGGGCGTGCCGGGCCAGGCTCCGAATTTCAATTTTGATTCGATGTGGTATTTGCGCCGGATTTTCGAAAACCGGGCGCTGCGCATGAAACCCGGCTGTGGCTGGTTGCCCGGTGACTGGCTGTTTCAGGAGGGCGTGCGCCGCAGCTTGCGCAGCCTCGCGGCCGACGATGTGGATGTGGGAGGGTATGGCGAGCCCAAGGGTTATCCACCGCTGCGCCAGCTGGTTCGCGATCTGCTCGCCGAGCAGGAGATTGCGGTCGCGGCGGAGCAGGTGCTGCTCACTCAAGGTTCCAGCCAGGCCATGGATCTGGTGGCGCGGCGCCTCGTCCGCACTGGTGACGCGGTGCTGGTCGACGATCCCGGCTATCCGAATTTGCTTTTCTCACTGCGCTTCCTGGGCGCGCGCCTGATTGGCGTGCCGCGCACCCCAAGTGGCTACGACCTGGCGGCGCTGGAGCGCCTGGTCGCCGAACACCGGCCTAAGCTGTTTTTTACCCAGCCACGGCTGCAAAGCCCGACCGGGTCGATCGCCCAGCTGGCGCATCTGCACCGGGTCATGCAGCTGGCCGACAAATATGATTTTCTGGTGGTGGAAAACGACATTTACGCCGATCTGGACCCGGAGCCCAGGCCTTCGCTGGCCAGCCTGGATCAGTTGAACCGGGTGATCTACATCGGCAGTTTTTCCAAGACGATTTCACCCAATATGCGCGTCGGCTACCTGGCCGCCAACCCGGATTTGCTGGAAGACCTGGCTCAGCTGAAGATGATCTCGGGCCTGACGTCGTCCGAATTCAGCGAGCGTCTGGCTTATGGCGCCCTGATGGATGGGCGCTGGCGCAAACATCTCAGGGGTCTGCGCGAGCGCCTGGCAAAAGCGCATGGCGAAGCGGCCGCGGGCTTGCTCAAAATTGGATTCGAAATCTTTTGCGAACCCAAAGCCGGCATCTTCTTGTGGGCCCGGCACCCCGACCTGCCCAACGCGGCTGAGCTGGCCTACAAAGCGGCTGAGCAGGACATTCTGCTCGGTCCTGGCCACCTGTTCAGTCCGGACCTGCAGCCCAGCGCCTGGCTCAGGTTCAACGTTGCTTTTTGCGATGATCCGGCGGTATTCTCATTTTTGGAGGAATGCGCTCATTGAGGCCGGGGCTCTCACGTTAGTGCGTGACATAACCCATGGTTTGCGGCAACCACAGCACGATTTGCGGGAACAGAGTCATGGCAAGGAGCAGCAGCAGCAGCATGACCAGGAACGGCCAGCCCTCGGCCATGATTTCGCCAATCGGTATGCCGGTGAGTGCCTTGATGACAAACAGCAGCATGCCAAATGGCGGGTGAATCAGCCCGATCATCATGTTCAGCACCACCACCACGCCGAAGTGAACCAGGTCCACGCCCAGCAGCTTGGCCGCCGGCAGCAGCATCGGCACAAACACCAGCAACAGCACCGACACATCGAGAAAGCAGCCCAGCACCAGGAACATCACGTTGACCAGCAGCAAGAACTTGATCTGGGACAGATGCATGGCGTCCACCCACTGCGCCATGGCTTGCGGCACGCCTTCGGCGGTGAAGGCGTAGTTGAGTATGAAGGAGCCGGCCAGGATCAGTGTCACCACGGCGCTGCCGCGGGTCGATTCCATGACCACGCCCCAGAAGCTGCGCCAGCTTAAAGCGCGGTACACCACGCCGGCCAGAATCAGGGCGTGAAATGCGGCCACGGCTGCGGCCTCGGTGGGCGTGAAAGCACCCGAGTAGATGCCACCCAGCAGCACGATTGGCATCGACAGGGGCAAGGCGCCGCGAAAGAAAATGGCCGGCCATTCGCGCATCGGAATCCTGGCTTCGCGCGGCATGTTGCGGCGGGTGGCGATGATGTGCACCACCAGCATCATCAGCGTGGCCATCAAAAAGCCGGGAATCACGCCCCCCAGAAACAGCGCGCCGACCGAGGCGCCGGACACCAGCGCGTAGATCACCATCGGAATGCTTGGGGGGATGATCGGCCCGAGTGTGGCGCTGGCCACCACCACGGCACCGGCAAAGCCGCGCGAGTATTCCGGCCGTTTGAGCATCTGGCGAATCGTCACCAGCCCGGGGCCGGCGGCGTCGGCAATCGCGCTGCCGCTCATGCCGGAGAAGATCACGCTGACCAGCACGTTGACTTGCGCCATGCCGCCGCGCATGCGTCCGACCAGGATGCGGCAAAAGTCGAACAGGCGTTCGCTGACGGTGCCGGCGTTCATGATGTTGGCGGCAAAAATGAACAGCGGCACCGCCAGAAGCACATAGCTGTTGTACAGGCCGTTGCAGACCTGCTCGGCCACCGTGCCGAGATCCTGCCGCTTGACCAGCAGGTAGCCAATGCCGGAGGCCAGCATGGAGAAGCCAATCGGCATGCGCAGCAGCATGGCGCCGACCAGCACGCAGACAAGAACGATGATTCCGGGAGTCATTGGAGAAGCCTTCGGGCGCCAGATTTCACAGCTGCAATTCGGCCTCGAGGCCGATGCCCTTGAGCGCGTTGCGGATCGCCCAGGCGCTGCGCAGCACCAGCGCCGCCAGCAGCAGCACAAAGGGCAGATAAACCCACATCAGTGGCATATCGAGCACCGGCGTGCCTTCGCGCGCCATGAAATGCACATAGTCCCAGCTGGCCGGCAGCGCCACCAGCGCCAGGCCGCCGACGAGCAGGTTGCCGAAGATCTTCATGACCTGCCGGGCGCGGCGCCCGACGCTGTTCCAGAGCAAATCGAAGACCACGTGCTCACGCTCGGGCACGATCACAGCCGCAGCCCAGAGAATCACCCAGATGTACAGAATCACGGCCGCTTCATCGGTCCAGGCCAGTGGCCGGCCGAAGCCGAAACGCGCCGTGATCTGAATGATGAAGACGATAAACAGCATCAGGAACAGACCGCCGCCAATCGCATTGGCGCCTCTTTTGAGCCAGCGCTTCATGTTTATCTGGTGGCGTTGATGCGGTCCAGCAGGCCCTTGGGCCAGACCCTGGCGTAGTCCGAGTTCTGGTAGCTCGCCTGTACCGACTTGCGGAAGGCCTCGACATCGGGCGTGCTGACCTGCAGGCCTTCTTTCTTGAAGAACTCGACCAGCTCGGACTCCTCCTTGATGCGGTTCTGGTTGTTGTAGGCCGCGGCCGCCTGCGCTGCAGCCTTGACCTTGACTTTCTGGGCGGCGCTCAAGGCATTGAAACTCTGGTTCGAAATGGCAATGAAAAGACCGTCCACCAGGTGGCTGGTCAGCACAATCTGCTTCGTCACTTCATAAAATTTGGCGGCGCGCACCGACGGCAGCGGGTTGTCCTGGCCATCGATGGTGCCGGTCTTGAGGCCCAGATAAACCTCACCGAAGGCCAGCGGCGTGGCGGTGGCGCCAAGGGCCTCACCCAGGAACAGCCATTCCTTGGAGCCCGGCATGCGCAGCTTGACCCCCTTGAGGTCGGCCGGCGTCCTGACCTTGCGCAGGTCGCGCAGGTTCAGCTGCCTGGTGCCGAGGTAAACGCTGGCCAAAGGCGTGAGAGCCATTTTTTCCGACACCGTCTGGAACAGCTCCGTGCCAATCGGTCCGTTGAAAACCTTCTGCTGCTGCGCCGGATCGCGAATCACGTAGCCGGCGGTGAAAACCGAAAACGCGGGCACCAGCTTGGCAATGTCGAAAGCCGAGATCGAAGCCAGCTCCAGGTTGCCGCGGGCCATGGCGGCGGGTTCGGTACCCTGCTTGAACAGCGAGGCATTCAGGTTGATCTGCACGTCGAACTCGCCCGGGGCGCTTTTCTCCAGAGAATCCTTGAACACCGTCCACATCCTGGCGTGCCAGTCGTCGGGCACCGCCGGGCTGGAGATGCGCAGCACGGTCCTGGTCTGGGCCAGGCCGGGCAGCGCCATGGCGCCCAGGGCCGCGCCGGCGCCCAGCAGGCTGCGGCGGCGAAAGTTTGCTAGATTCATCATGGTCTTGTCTCTGCTGCTTTTTGAATTCTGGGTGGCTTGATGCAATGGCCCTATTCTCAGACATGCCGGCCCAGCGGAGCCGGCCCGATGCCGAACGACGCCGCGGATGTCATTGTCAGGCAAGGGGCCGGCGATAATAACGGGTTCAGTCTGCGCCGCCAGCGGCCGCGCGGCCTGGATGTAGTTGTTTTACCCCTGTTCGAAAAAGTACTTGCCATGACCACGTCCGTAATGAGTGTCGCCGACATTCGCACTACCTTTCTTGACTTTTTTGCCTCCAAGGGTCACACGGTGGTGGCCAGCAGCCCGCTGGTGCCAGGCAACGACCCGACGCTGATGTTCACCAACTCGGGCATGGTGCAGTTCAAGGACGTGTTCCTGGGCACCGACAAGCGCTCCTATGTGCGCGCCGCCTCGGTGCAGGCCTGCCTGCGCGCCGGTGGCAAGCACAACGACCTGGAAAACGTCGGCTACACGGCGCGCCATCACACATTCTTCGAGATGCTGGGCAACTGGAGCTTTGGCGACTACTTCAAGCGCGACTCGATCAAGTGGGGCTGGGAACTGCTGACGAAAGTGTACAAACTGCCGGCCGACAAGCTCTGGGCCACCGTGTACATCGACGACGACGAGGCCTATGACATCTGGACCCAGGAAATTGGACTGCCGCCAGAGCGCGTGGTGCGCATTGGCGACAACAAGGGCGCCAAGTACGCCTCGGACAACTTCTGGATGATGGCCGACACCGGCCCTTGCGGTCCGTGCAGCGAGATTTTCTATGACCACGGCCCCGGCATTCCCGGCGGTCCGCCCGGCAGCCCGGATCAGGACGGCGACCGCTACATCGAAATCTGGAACCACGTGTTCATGCAGTTCGACATGCAGCCCGACGGTTCCGTCAAACCCCTGCCGGCGCCGTGCGTGGACACCGGCATGGGCCTGGAGCGATTGGCCGCGATCCTGCAGCACGTGCACAGCAACTATGAAATTGATATCTTCGAAGTGCTGATCAAGGCGGCGGCGCGCGAAACCGGCTGCGCCGACCTGGACAACAAGAGCTTGCGCGTGATTGCCGACCACATTCGCGCTACCGCGTTCCTGGTCAGCGATGGCGTGCTGCCCTCCAACGAAGGGCGCGGCTATGTGCAGCGCCGCATCATCCGCCGCGCCATTCGCCACGGCTACAAGCTGGGGCAAAAGAAGCCGTTCTTCTACAAGCTGGTGCCTGATCTGGTGGCCCTGATGGGCGAGGCCTATCCCAATCTGGGCGCTCAGGCCGAGCGCATCGCCGAGGTGCTGCAGGCGGAAGAGGAGCGCTTTTTTGAGACGCTGGAAAACGGCATGCAGATTCTGGATGCTGCACTCGGGGCCGAAGGACACGAGGGTCAAGCTGCCGCTGGCGTCAGGATTCTGCCCGGCGACGTGGCCTTCAAGTTGCACGACACTTTTGGTTTCCCGCTGGATCTGTCGGCCGATGTCTGTCGCGAGCGTGGTGTTGATGTGGACGAGGCCGGTTTTCATGCTGCCATGGAAAAGCAGAAGGCCCAGGGCCGCGCGGCCGGCAAATTCAAGATGGACCGGGCGCTGGAGTACAGCGGCGACGGCAACGACTTTGTCGGCTATGAGCGCCTCACGGAAAATGCAAAGGTTGTAGCGCTCTACGCAGATGGCACGGGCGTTGGCGAGCTAAAGGCCGGTCAAAGCGGGGTGGTGGTGCTGGACAGCACGCCGTTCTACAGCGAGAGCGGCGGCCAGGTCGGCGACCAGGGCGCGGTCTTTTCTGGCAGCGCGATGTTCGAGGTGGCCGACACGCAAAAGATCAAGGCCGACGTCTTTGGCCATCACGGCGTGCTGAAAACCGGCGCCCTCACGGTCGGTGACGAGGTCACGGCGCATGTCAACGCCAACTTGCGCGCCGCCACCCAGCGCAACCACAGCGTGACGCACTTGATGCACAAGGCGTTGCGCGAAGTGCTGGGTGCCCACGTGCAGCAAAAGGGTTCGCTGGTCAATGCCGAGCGCACGCGCTTTGACTTTGCCCACAACGCGCCACTGACCGACGAGCAGATTCGCGAGGTCGAGGTCCGCGTCAACTCCGAGATCCTGAGCAATGCCGCGACGCAGGCGCGCGTCATGGACATCGAGGCGGCCCAGGAGAGCGGCGCCATGATGCTGTTTGGCGAGAAGTACGGCGAGTCGGTGCGCGTGATCGACATTGGCGCCAGCCGCGAGCTGTGCGGCGGCACGCATGTGCAGCGCAGCGGCGATATTGGTCTGTTCAAGGTGGTGGCCGAGAGCGGTGTTGCGTCCGGTGTGCGCCGGATCGAGGCTGTCACGGGCGAGAACGCGCTGAGCTATTTGCAGGATCTCGAAGACACGGTGACGCAGGCCGCGGGCACGCTCAAGGCGCCGGTGCCGGAACTCAACGAGCGCATCCACCATGTGCTCGATCACGTCAAGCTGCTGGAGAAGGAAATCGCTGCGCTCAAAGGCAAGCTGGCCTCCAGCCAGGGCGATGAACTGATGACCCAGGCGGTCGATGTCAAGGGCGTAAAGGTGCTCGCGGCCCGGCTCGAAGGCGCCGACATCAAGACCCTGCGCGACAGCATGGACAAGCTCAAGGACAAGCTCAAGACCGCAGTCATCGTGCTTGGCGTGGTGGACGGCGACAAGGTGCAGATTGCGGTCGGCGTGACGCCTGACACCACGGCACGAGTCAAGGCCGGGGAGCTGGTCAACTTTGTGGCGGCGCAGGTCGGCGGCAAAGGCGGTGGCAAGCCCGACATGGCCATGGCCGGCGGCACCGAACCCGCCAAGTTGGCGCCAGCCCTGGCCAGCGTGCTGGCATGGGTTTCGGCCAAGCTTTGACATGCTATTAATATGACAGCTGCTCGCGCAGGTTGCATAAGCGCTAGAAGTCAATTTGGCATATAAATTTGCACAATGGAGCGCTGCCTGCTGCATCGCCTGCGCCGCGCTGCTGGCGAGTCATTCGGTGCAGGCGCAAGGCTATGAGCTCGTCCCCTGGCGCGCGCACCAGCCAATGCCTCAGCTGACCGGCTCCGACCTGAATGGCCAGGCCTGGCGCTTGGCCGATTTGCGCGGCAAGGCGGTGCTGATCAATTTCTGGGCCAGTTGGTGCGAGCCCTGTCGCGCCGAGATGCCGGCGCTGCAGGCCCTGGCGCAAAGACACGGTCCGGACAGATTGCGTGTGCTGGCGGTCAACTTCAAGGAATCTGCCGCCACGGCGCAGCAGTTTGCCGCCCGCACCGGCTTGAGCTTGCCGGTGCTGCTCGACCCGCAGGGTGCTGTGGCGCGGCAATGGGGCGTCAGAATATTTCCGTCGACCGTGCTGATCGGCGCCGACGGACGCGTGCACGGCGTGGTTCGCGGCGAGCTCGACTGGTCCGGCTTGCCAGCTGCCAGGCTACTGGAGCCATTGCTGGCAGCGCCGGGCATGCAGCGATAATTCAAGCGCACTTCTACAGATTCGTCATTGCGAGCGCAGCGCTCGCAATGACGGAAATGTGGCTGTGCCAGAGCCAACTCAGGGTACTTTTACCTACCTTGATTGCGCCCGTTTCATGACCTTTCCGGAGTTCTCTTTATGACCACCGTTCACGCCTTGGCGCGTCAATTCGCGCGCCGCATTTTTTTGAGAAAAGCGGCTGCCGCCGCTGTCACCACGGCGCTGCCAGCGCTCAGTTTTGCTCAGGCCAGTGCTCCCACCAACCCGGCCGAGCGCCGGTTCGCGCCCCAGCCGGGCCAGTGGCGCAGCTTTGAAGTCACCACCCGTGTCGATCTTGCCAAGCCGCAGGGCAGTAGCAAAGTCTGGCTGCCGATACCGAGCGTGAATACCGACTGGCAACAATCGCTGGAGAGCAGCTTTTCCAGCAACGGCAAGACCGAATTGACCAGCGATGGGCATGACGGCGTGCGCATGCTCTATGTCGAGTTTGCCGACAACGTCGCCCAGCCTTTTGTCGAACTGACCAGCCGCATCCGGACGCAGAGCCGGGTTGCCAATCTGGCGCAAAGACAAGAGGGGCTGGAAGATGCTGCCGCGCTCAAAACCTGGCTCCAAGCCACCACGCTGCTTCCCACGGATGGCATCGTGCGCCAGACGGCGCTGGAGGCGACCCGTGGTGCCCGCACCGATGTGGAAAAAGTCCAGAAGCTCTACGACTGGATCGTGGCCAACACCTTCCGTGAGCCCAAGGTGCGCGGCTGCGGCGAGGGCGATATCAAGAGCATGCTGGAAACCGGCAACCTGGGCGGCAAGTGTGCCGACCTGAATGCGCTATTTGTCGGGCTGTGCCGCTCGGTCGGTTTGCCGGCACGCGATGTCTACGGCCTGCGTCTGGCCCCGTCTGCGTTTGGCTACCGGGAACTGGGCGGCAATCCGGCCAAGCTCGCCGGTGCGCAGCACTGCCGCGCCGAAGTTTTCCTCCAAGGCCACGGCTGGGTCGCGATGGATCCGGCGGATGTGGCCAAGGTCATGCGCCAGGAAACCGCCGAGTGGATCAAGTCGCCGCAACACGCGCTCGTCGCGCCGGTCAACAAGGGCTTGTTTGGCGGTTGGGAAGGCAACTGGATGGCCTTCAACAGCGCGCACGATGTCGGCTTGCCGCATGCCAAAGGCCCCAGGCTGGGGTTTTTCATGTACCCCACGGCGGAGAATGCCGCAGGGCGCCTCGACTCCTACGCGCCCGACGATTTCAAATACCGGATCAGCGCCCGGGAAATCGGCGCCTGACAAAGCGCGCCGGGCGAAATATTCAGGCCAGCAGCAACAGCAGCAAGCCGATCGCGGCGGGCGCGGCCTGGATAAAGAGGATTTTTCGACTGGCTGTCGCCGCGCCGTAGAGGCCTGCAATCAGCACGCAGCCCAGAAAAAACACTTTCACGGCGCCGCCGTTCGCGCCCAGGCTCAGGCCCCAGATCAGGCCGGCGGCCAGGAAGCCGTTGTAAAGCCCCTGGTTGGCGGCCAGAACCTTGCTGGCTCTCGCCGCCTCCTGGGTCTGGCCGAATGCGCGCAGCCCGGTGGGTTTGTCCCACAGGAACATTTCGAGCACCAGGATGTAGAGGTGCACGAGTGCCACGAGACCGATAACGATGTTTGCAATGGTGGACACAGAATTTCCTTCTGATTGGTGACTTCTGACGAATACGAATAATGCCCGGCGCGGACAATAACCCAGTTTTGACTCAAGCGCTTGCGCTGCTCCTTGCCATTGAGCGACGGTCGGCCTTGCATAATCGTGGCTGCCGGTCCCCACGCAACCATGAAAGGCCTCCATGCCAGCTGATCCTGTCAAAGACAAGTTTGGTGTACATCCCGATGTGCTCAAGCTCGGTCTGGTCAGCTTTCTGACGGACCTCAGTTCGGAGATGATTTTTTCGGTCTTCGCGATCTTCTTCACCACAATTGCCGGAGCTTCGGCCGCTTTGCTGGGGCTGGTCGAAGGTCTCGCCGACTTGTCGGCCTCGTCCTTGAATTACTTCGCCGGCTGGTTGTCGGACCGCACCGGCAAACGCAAAGTCTTCACGCTGGCGGGCTACGGTTTTTCGACGCTGGCCAAAGCCATCTTATTGATTTCCAGCTCGATTGCGGGCCTCACCGTTTTTCGTGTCATTGAGCGTCTGGGCAAGGGTTTTCGCGGGCCGCCGCGGGACGCCTGGCTGTCGGCCGTGGCCAGCAAAGACACCCGCGGCTACGCTTTTGGCGTGCACAAGGCGCTCGACAAAGCCGGCGCCGTGCTTGGCCCGCTGCTGGCCTATGGCCTGCTGTCCTGGCTCGGCGACGGCGCCTCGACCTATCGGATCCTGTTCTGGGTGGCGCTGATTCCGGCGCTGCTCAGCATCGTGGCACTGAGTCGTGTCAAGGAGCAGCCAGGCGTCAAGCATCCGCGCGAGAACATGTTGGCCACCTGGGCCATCTTGAGCCCCGGATTCAAGCGCTACCTGATCGCGGCCGGCATTTTTTCTCTGGCCTATTTCAGTTTCGGATTTTTGCTGCTACGCGCACACAGTGTCGGCTTCTCAGTCAAGGACATCGTGCTGCTCTACGCTCTTTTCAATATTGCCTGCGTGATTGCGGCACCGTTGGTCGGCAAGCTCAGCGACCGTGTCGGCCGGGCGCACATGATCATGCTGGGCTATGTGATTTATCTGCTGATGTGCCTTGGCTTCGCCTTCGCGCACAGCCAATGGCAAGTGCTGCTTCTGTTCATCGTCTATGGCGTGTTTTATGCGATCGACGAAGCGCAAAACAAGGCCTTCATCGCCGATCTTGAACAGGCGCGGCGGGCGTCGGCGATCGGCCTCTACAATTTTGTCACCGGCCTGATCTACCTGCCGGCGTCACTCATCGCAGGCGCTTTGTGGTTGCTGCATCCGGCCAGCGCTTTCCTGGTGGCTGCGGCTTTGTCCCTGATCGCGCTGGGTGCGTTTGCCGGCCTGCGACCCGAACGCAGTCGCAGCGCTGATTTGTGAGCGATCGTCAGCCTGTTACTTTTGCTATCCATTTTGTAGCTGCCAACGCAAATTTGACGGTAGCTAGAGGTCATAAACACTATAAAATTTTGGGCCACACCCCTGTCTCACCGATGTCTTCAGTAGCGCCGATAGTCACCTTCTTCTTTTTGACCCTGCCCTGGCTCAATCCGTTTTCCCCGGGGCCAACACCTGCCGTCATGCCCTGGCTCACCTCCCTGGCGTGTTTTGCCTTGGTGCTGCTGGCGGCACGGCGCTTGCCGCCGGCGCAGGTGGCCGAAAACGTGGCGAGGGCCTGGTTGGCGGCTGCGCTGCTCAGTGCCGTGCTGGGTTTGTTGCAGTATTTTGGCGCCACTGCGGCCTTTGCGCCCTGGGTCAACGGCACCAACCTGGGTGAGGCCTTCGGCAACCTGCGCCAGCGCAACCAGTTTGCGACCCTGACCAATATCGGTCTGGCAGCCCTGTTGTGGTGGGTGGCGCAGGCTCGGGCTGCGGCTAGCCCGACGCTCGCCACTCCGCCTGACGCAGCGCGCCCGGCGCCGCTTGCAGGGCAATTCCCGGCCCTGGCTGCGGCGGTTTTGTTGGCGCTGGCCAACGCCGCGTCCTCGTCCCGAACCGGCCTGGCACAACTGCTGCTGTTGATCGCCATGACCTGGGCCTGGCGTCGCCATGCCGCCGGCGCTGCATCCGGCGCGCGACCGGGCCCTGCGGGACGCATTCTGCTGGCGGCGGCACTGGCTTACGCCGCCGCCGCCTGGGCTCTGCCGGCGCTGGCGGGTCTTGATCCGCATGCCAGCGGCATTCTTTCGCGCCTGCATGAAGGCGGCCCGACTTGTGGCAGCCGACTGACGCTGTGGGGCAATGTGCTGCACCTGATCGGGCAAAAGCCGTGGTTCGGTTGGGGCTGGGGGCAGCTTGATTACGCCCACTTCATGACGCTCTATCCGGGCGCGCGGTTTTGCGAGATTCTGGACAACGCCCATAACCTGCCGCTGCATCTGGCCGTCGAGCTGGGCCTGCCGCTGGCTCTGGCGCTATGCGGCGGCGGCTTGTGGCTGGTGTGGCGCGCCAAACCCTGGCATGAAGTGAACGCCACGCGCCAGCTGGCCTGGGCGGTGCTGGCCGTCATCCTGCTGCACAGTCTGCTGGAATACCCGCTGTGGTACGGGCCGTTTCAGATCGCGTCTGCTTTGAGTCTGTGGCTGCTGTGGCGCACGCCACGGCTGCGGTCTGCAAGACTTGAACCTCTTGGGGCACTGGCTTCGGCTTTGTCAGCCTGGCTGGCGATAGCGATGCTGGCCGCTGCGGGCTATGCGGCGTGGGACTATCAGCGCATCAGCCAGATTTACCTGGAGCCCAGCCTGCGCTCGCCGGCGTATCGGGACAACACGCTGGAGCGTATCAGTGACTCCTGGCTGTTTCGGGATCAGGTGCGATTTGCCGAGCTCACCACCACAGCCCTGACGCCGGAGAACGCGGCGCACATCAATCGGCTGACCAGAGCCATGCTGCATTTTTCACCCGAACCGCGCGTGATCGAGAAGCTGATCGAGAGCGCCACCTTGCTGGGGCGAGACGACGAGGCCGTGTTCTATCTGGCACGTTATAAGGAAGCGTTTCCTGAGAGCCAGGCACGCTGGGCCGCGGAAAACGCGGTGCGATAAGTGTTTATCGTTTGACCTGCGGGCTCGCGCTGCCAGTCCACTTGATGCAACACCAGATTGCCAGTGGGATGCGCCGGTTCCAGAACTTGTCAGTTCGGCAAAGGTGGTGCTTTTTTGGCGAGCTTCATGGAACCAGGGAAACGCCAGCGCTGGTTGGCATCCTCGTCTTCTCGCCTCCGACGCTGGGTCGAACGGCAGGTTGTCCAGGTCCAACGCCACGGGTTGCACCTGTTTGACGCCTGTGGCGATGTCAGCACCCAGTGGGAACCCCCGTATTGGCCGCAGTCGTAAGTCATCGGCTGCGGTGCGGTGACAGTCCAGAGAAAGTCACCTGGTTCCTTCCACGGTGCATTCTGATCTGGGTGAGCCGCAATGACTCTCACGATGGTGCCAATGTTGGTAGGGTTCCATGCGTCGATGACGATGGCTAGATCGCCTGATTCACAGTTCAGCTTCACCTGATGCTCCAAGTCCAAGTTGATCTGACATCGAACACACAGGAGAAGATCGTGCCAAGCACAAACATTTATCAATTGCACGCTGCAATTCCCTTAGCGCCGAGTCAGACACGATCACGCGGTGCAGGCTGAGCGTCTGGGTGTAATTTTCGGATTGGGTCAAGATAGTTGTTTTCATGGAGTGCTCCATCAAGAATTAGAGAGTCTGAGGCAGTTGGTGGGGCTGGATTGGTTGTCACCCAAGTCCGCCATTTCAGCAGGGGTGTTCCGCCAGCGAAATGGCATTGGGTCTTTGAACTCGCCGCCATACAAGACAAGTCGGGGATCACGCCGATGCGGTCGAATGGGAATCGAGAAATGACGCGCCGTGGTCAGAATGATTTGGCGAATGCGCGTGGACGCGCTTGAGTGTGCAATAGCAGCCATGTGGCTTCTCCGTTTTTAGCTGCTTTTGACAAGGTGTCGAGGGCAGCAATCTGGAACAAATCCCCTCAGCCGTTTCTCCGTTAAGGAAGGCAGGCCATGCCTTTTTTGATCATCGCAATGGGGGGGTCAGAAAACAAAAAACCCTCCGCAATTCAGGGGAAGGTTGACGCTTGCGGCTTGGTTGCTCTTGCGAGCCACATCTGCTTCTTTGCAAAACCACCTTGCCCCGAATGGCAGGTTGGTGCGGGCGTCGGCCCATCTCTGAATGTGCAGCAATCTTATCATGATCCGGTCAATTGGTAACGCTCGATAGCGGCCAGACCTCACGCCGCTTCCCTTGCACAGTGATTTGCAGGGGCGATCATATGTCTGCAATGTGCTCAGACCCGCCCCCTTACCAAGGAACTGAATCAGGCTATGCGGGGTAGCGGGAATGGCTGGGACGGTAAACGACAACCTGGAACTGACGCCGACAGACTTTCCACGCTTGTCGATTGCAGATAACTAGCCGTTATTTATCGCACGGACATAGCATATGCCTTGAGGTTGCAGGACGGTCACCCCAGGTACACATTGCGGTTGAGTGAGTGGGGTATCAGGTGAAAAATAGGGAACAAAGGCCACTGCCGTTATCTGCTGTGCAACAGCGGTAGTGTTTGTGATGGGTACATCATAAGGGGCTATATATGTATAGATCGTGCCACCAGACGCACTAGTCAAGTCGCAAGGCCCCCATGGATCACCCCTAACGGTACTATTACATGATTGTGATGGTGAGATCGCCGCGTTGGCATTTCCCATAAGCTTGTTCCCAGTCATTCCGCCCAACGCCAATGCAGTCACCAGAATGATTGAAGCCAGAGGTTTGCCACCGGTTTTGTTCCGGAGGGTATATATGGCGACGGCCGCCAGCAGCAACGCCAGAACCAGCATAGCCCACTCCGACAATGTTGGGATCGAAGTGGCATTCATGGGGGCATAGGTGATTCCAATTGACTGCGCTTGAGCCAAACCATGTTGCATTGCCAGCATAACGGCAGCCAACGGAATGCCAAATTTCTTGAACAACGGTTTCATTTCCCTCTCCTGGTTTCAAAACTAAGGGCTAACAGATTAGCAGAAAAGTTGCATCTAGCCTCGCGGAAAATCCTCGATCACCCCACCAAGCGGCAAAAAGCGGTGGATATTGTTGCAAACAATGCACGGAGGCCGCGAAATAGCACGGATCGCCCAAGCGCATATGACGGGTCAGCTAAGTCTGTGGTCACTTCTCCGCCACAAAGCTGCCCGATTTGCCGCCGTGTTTTTCCAGCAGCTTGACGCCGGTGATGGTCATGCCGCGATCTACCGCCTTGCACATGTCATAGATGGTAAGCAGGGCGACCTGCACCGCCGTGAGTGCTTCCATCTCGACTCCGGTGGGGCCGACGGTTTCCACGGTTGCGGTACAAAACACGCTTCCAGCCCCCGTTGCACTTGCGTGAACAGCTTCGAAATCAATAGCAATCCGGGTCAGGGCCAGCGGGTGGCAAAGCGGAATCAGTTCGCTGGTCTTCTTGGCAGCCATGATGCCGGCGATGCGGGCGATGCCCAGCACGTCGCCTTTCTTGGCCGTGCCGGCCTCGATGATCGCCAGCGTGGCGGGCCGCATTTCTATGCGGCCACCGGCGATGCCGATGCGGTGCGTGGCGGCCTTGCCGGCAACGTCTACCATGTGGGCCTGGCCTTGCGCGTCAAAATGGGTGAGAGCGTTCATGGGGAAATTCTTCAGGGTTGTGGTTTCAGTCGGAAATCCGGGCGCGAGCTTGCGAACACGCCAAATTTACAGAACCTTTATATTCAACTAGCATCATACGGTCATGTTGCATCCCGATCCCTCTATTCGGAAAGACCGCGGCCCGGGCGGTGGTATTTGTTTTGACTAAAAAACTCAAACGAAATTGGGCTTTGGTGCCCGTCCACAAGGCCGGCACTGCCATTGTCTTGATGGCATTTTGCGCGCTCGGTCCGGCTTCGCTGCAAGCCCAGCCGAGCGTCGCGCCAAGTGCGCAGATCGCCTCACAGATGCCGACGCTGGGCGATACCAGCGACCTGACCAGCAGCGCCGAGCGCCGCCTCGGGGACCGCATCGCACGCGAAATTTACCGTGACCCGGACTACATTGACGACCCCGTGCTGATGGACTATGTGCAGGGCATCTGGCAGCCACTGCTGGCGGCAGCGCGCGCGCGCGGGGACCTGTCGCCGGAACTGGCCGAGCGCTTTGCCTGGGAGATCATGCTCGGGCGTGACCGCACGGTGAATGCCTTTGCCTTGCCGGGCGGCTATTTCGGCGTCCATCTGGGCTTGATCGCGGTGGTCAGCAGTCGTGACGAGTTGGCCTCGGTGCTGGGGCATGAGCTCAGCCACGTCACGCAGCGGCATATTTCGCGCCTGATTGCCAAGCAGAGTCAACAGACCCCCTGGTTGATCGGCGCCATGATTCTGGGGGCGCTGGCCGCCAGCAAGAACGCCGACGCCGGCAACGCCATGATCATCGGTGGTCAGGCCGTTGCGGCTCAAAATCAGCTCAATTTTTCGCGCGACATGGAGCGCGAGGCCGACCGGGTGGGGTTTGGTGTCATGACCCAGGCCGGCTTCGATGGCCACGGCTTCGTGTCGATGTTCGACAAATTGCAGCAGGCCTCGCGGCTCAACGACAACGGCGCCTACCCTTACCTGCGCAGCCACCCGCTGACCACCGAGCGCATCGCCGACATGCAGGCGCGCCAGTCTCCGGTGGCGCCAGGCGCGGCCAATGCGGCGCTGACGCCGGAGCACGCGATGGTCGTTGCGCGTGCACGGGTGTTGTCCAACCCGGGCGTGGATGCCTTGCGCGCGCTGCTGGTCGAGGCGGACGCCGTGAGTTCGCCCGCTCTAGCGGCTCCGCGGCAGGCCGGCGTGCTCTATGGCGCCGCCCTGGCTGCCAGCCAAATGAGGGATTTTGGCAAGGCCCGGGCATATCTGGCTCGCTTGGGCGCGCTGTCGCCACTGGACGCGCAGGCGCTGCGTTTGACCCGGCTGCTCGACGCCGAAATCGCCTTGGCGGCCGGCGATACGGCGCGCGCCGCTGCTGCCACGAAGGGGTTGCTGGCTAGCGGTGCGGCCGCTGCCGCAGCTCGGCCTGAACTGTTCCTGCAAGCCCAGCTTGCATTGCAGATGAGTCAGAAAGGTCTGGCTGGCGCGCCTGCCGCGCTGACTGACGCGGGCCAGCAACTGCAAGTCTGGGTGGCGGATCACCCCAGTGATGCGCAAGCCTGGCAATGGCTCTCAAGCAGCAATGCGGCGCAGGGCCAGAGCCTGCGCGCCGTCCGTGCCGATGCCGAGACGCAGGTGGCGCGGCTGGATTACGCGGCGGCGCTGGATCGTTTCAAGGCAGCGCAGGATCTGGTCCGGCAGCGCCACGGCGGCAATGTGACCGATGCCGCGGCAGACCATATCGACGCCTCGATCATCGACACCCGCAAACGCCAGGTGGAAGTGCTACTTAAAGAACAGTCGCTCGATCGCTGAGTCGATGACGATGCCAAAGGCCGAGTAAATCAGCGAACCCAGCAGCGCAGCGCCAAAGCCGCGCACATGAAAGCCGTCGAGCACGCCGGAGGCGGCCCAGAACATCAGCGCGTTGATGACAAACAGGAACAATCCCAGCGTGAGGATCGTGACCGGCAGCGTCAGCACCACCAGCACCGGGCGCAGGATCATGTTGAACAGGCCGATGACAAAAGCCGCCAGCAGCGCGGCGGTAAAGCTGCTCACCACGACACCGCTGTAAAGATAGGCAACGGCCAACAAGGCGGCGGCGCTGAGCAGCCATTTGACGATGAGTTTCATGCCGCAAGAATAGCACCATGCGGCACAGCCGTCACGCGGCAGAAGATTTCTGCAGCCGCTCGGTGTCATGCCAGGCGCCGCGTTTACAATCGGGGCGCTGGCTGCATGGTGCAGTCCAGTAAAACGCTAGGGGTGCTGATCGTCGCAGGACGCTCGGCTGAGATGACACCCTGGAACTTGATCAAGATAATACTTGCGCAGGGAAGCGTTGCCGAGTTCAGCCGGATTTCCAATCGGGCTGCTTCTGCAATCCCCTGCCGTCGACTAAGGAAAATCGATGGCATTCTGTTTTAAACACACGCCCCTGGCCGTCGCGCTTGCCGCAACTGCCAGCTTCTCTTCTTTCGCACAGACCGCGCCGCAGCGCATGGAGGCCATTACCGTGATCGGCAAAGCGGAGCCGGTGCTCGATGTGGAAAACGCGGACGTTGGCGGCTTCGGCTCGCCACTGGCAAAGACGCCCCAAAGTGTGACCGTATTGACGGCCGATCTGCTGGCCGGCAGCGCCGCGCAATCGCTGTCGCAGGTGCTCAAGCTCGACGCATCGCTCGACGACAGCTACAACACCACCGGCTACATCGAGAGCCTGTCGATACGCGGTTTTTTACTCGACCAGAGCAGCAACTTCAGTCGCAATGGCCTGCCGGTCTCGAACTATGTGCCGATCGCACTGGAGAGCATGGAGCGGGTTGAAGTGCTCAAGGGGGTGGCCGGTTTGCAGTCCGGCGTCTCGGCGCCCGGCGGCATGGTGAACTACGTTACCAAAGTGCCACTGAAGGATTCGTTTACCACGGCCACGCTCGGTGTCGACGGGAACGGCGGCAGCAAAGTGCACCTCGACGCCAACACCATGATCGGCGGCCTGGGTCTGCGTCTGAATCTGGTGGATGAACAGTTGCATTCCCATTTCGACCACGCCAACGGTTCGCGCCAATTGCTCAGCCTTGCTTTGGCGACAACTTTGAGCCCCGCCACCTCGCTCTCGGCCGAGCTTGAATACCAGCGCAAGAGCCAGCCTTCGGTGCCGGGCCTCGGGCTGCTCGACAGCAATGGCGATGGCGTGGGCGACACCTTGCCCGCGGTCATCAATCCGCGCCTGAACCTGAACAACCAGGCCTGGTCGCTGCCATTCCAGGCCAGCAGCACGACCGCCCAGCTGGCGCTGAATCATCGTTTCAGCGCCGACTGGAACGCACGCCTGGCGCTCAGCACGCAGACCACCAGCATCAATGATCGCATTGCCTTCCCGGACGGCTGCGGCAGCGCGGCGACCTATGTCTACCCCGGCTTGTGCGGCAATGGCGACGTCGATGTTTATGACTACCGCAGCGAAGGCGAGCGGCGCAGTTTGTCGAGTTGGGACGCCCACCTTGACGGCAAATTCAAGGCCTTCGGGCTGGCGCACGCCGTGCGCCTTGGGATGAATGGACGCAGCGCGCGCGCCGACCTGCCGGCGATGCAGGCCTATAACTACGTCGGCACCAGCAACATCTACACGCCGGTGGCTCTGCCGGCCGATCCGTCGCTGACAGTCCTCAACACCAACAGTCGGGAGCGCGCGCTCGAGGGCTATGCCACGCTGAGCTCCGATCTGGGCGCCAGTGTCCAGTCGTTCGCAGGCCTGCGCGTGTCCCGTCTGAAGCGCAGCAGCGAGCTCAGCGACGGCACGCAAGACGTGTCATACGAGCAGACGGTGAGCACGCCATGGGCCGGACTGGCCTGGTCGCCGAGTGCCACGACCATGGTTTATGCATCCTGGGGTCAGGGCGTCGAACTCGAAGTCGTGCCCAATCGCCCGGCGCTGTTTTCCAACTATGGGCAGACGCTGCCCGCGCTCAAGAGCGAGCAAGCTGAGCTTGGCCTGAAATGGCAGGCCAATGCGCGCCTTCTCGTCACCGCCGCCGTGTTCAGCATTGACAAGCCGTATGCCGACGACTTGCCGGGCACGGGTGCCGACAGCCTGCCGGTGCGCGCGGCCGGTGCCAAGACGGCACGGCATCGCGGGCTGGAGCTGGCCGCCACGGGACGCGTTGGCGAGGCGCTCTCGCTGCGCGCCAGCCTGATGGCGCTGGACGCCAAATACACGCAGGCAGTTGATCCGGCCCTGGTCGGTCAGCGCGTGACCAACGTTCCACGCCTCAAGAGTTCCTGGTTCGCGGACTACAAGATTGCGGCGCTTCCCGGCTTCGCATTGAATGCGCTCGCCACTTTCGAGAGCGCAAAGACCGCCACCAGCGACGGCAGCGTTGAATTGCCGTCAGCCTGGCAGCTTGACGCCGGCCTGAGCTACCAGCAGCGCATCGCCGGCAAGTCCACGCTGTGGCGCTTGAACGTCGAAAACCTGACCAACCGCATTTACTGGCGCGAAGCGCCGACCACCGATTGGGGCGGCATCTATCTGTTCCCCGCAACGCCGCGCACGCTGCGCGCCAGCGTCAGCGTGGACTTCTAGCCTCGCCGGTCATGCTCGCTACCGCGTTCACTCTGCTTGGCAGCGCCGTGACCTGGCTGGAACTGCTGGCCTTCGTGCTGGCGCTGGCCAATATCGCCTGCAATGTGTTCGAGATTCATTGGGGCTGGCCGCTGACCTTCGTCGCGAGCGTGCTGTATGCGTGGCTGTTCTACGCCAGCAAACTCTATGGTGAAGCGGGCGTGAATGTGTTCTTCGCCGTCACCGCCGGCTGGGGCTGGTGGCAGTGGCTGCGCGGCCACCGTGCCGGATCGGACGCGCCGATGCGCATCGCGCGGCTGGAGCGTCGCGGCTACTGGTGGTGCGTTGCCGGCTACGGCGTGCTGTGGCTGGCGTGCGCGCTATTGCTGCATACGGTCACTGACTCGACTGTGCCTTGGGCTGATGGTTTTGTGACTGCCGGGAGCATCGTCGGCACGGTCCTGCTGGGGCGCAAGTTCATTGAAAACTGGCCGCTGTGGCTGCTGGTCAATGCCGCCAGTGTGGCCTTGTTTGCCTACAAGGGGCTGCAATTGACGGTGCTGCTCTACGTGATATTTTTCCTGCTGGCGATTTGGGGCTGGTACGGCTGGAAGCAGCGATTGATTTCGGCTCCCGATGAGCGCGTTGCGACATGAAGGCGCCGCGGCTGATCTGCATCATCGGCGCCGAATGCACCGGCAAAACCACGCTCGCGCGCGCACTCGCCGCGCACTTTGACTGCCCCTGGGTGCCGGAGCATCTGCGCGACTTCTGCGACGCGCACGCGCGCACACCGGCGCGTGACGAGCAGGCCGGGATACTGGAGACGCAGCACCTGACTGAACTCGCCGCGCTGGGGGCTGCCACGCAACAGGAAAAGCCGTTTGTGTTCTGTGACACGGCGCCCTTGCTGACGGCCATTTACAGCGACTTCATCTTCGGCGATCGATCGCTCTATGCACAGGCCCGCAGGCTGCATGCGGCTTACGCCTTGACGCTGCTGCTGGAACCGGACATCGCCTGGGTCGCCGACGGACTGCAGCGCGAGGGCGCGCAAGTGCGGGCACCGGTGACGCAACTGATTACCCGCGAGCTTGTCGCCCTGAGCGTGCCGCTGGCCAAGGTCGCGGGTCTGCGGGAGGGGCGCATGGCGGCTGCCATGGACGCCATCAGGGTGATTGATCAGCCGCTATGATGCGTGCCCCATGGCAGGCATACACATCACCGACATCGAAGCAGCCATCAACTACTGGCGCGAGCACAGCCCGTCGACGGACGACTTCGCGCTGGCGCCGCCAACCCGCGCATTGGCCGAGGTTTACGCGACGCTGGTGTTCCAGCGGGCCAGTGAGCTTGATGAGTCCGCGCTGCCGCCCGAGGCCCTGCAAGCCTGGCTCGACTGGTATGCCAGCACGCCTGACACGCCGTGCATTGCGATCTGCTCCACCAGTCAGGGGGACGAGGAATGCAAAGGCTGCGGCCGCAGTTTTGCCGAGGTGCAGCACTGGACCGACATGCGCCCGGCTGAAAAACGCCAGACCTGGCGGCGCATCACGCTGCTCGGTGCATCCTGGCGTTTCAACAAATACGCCGAGCGGGCCGCGCCAGGCGCTTGCCGACCCGCAGCGGCCCGGCTTCAGACCGACATGCCGCCGGACACCTCGATCACCGCGCCGTTGATGTAGCTCGCCTCGTCGCTGGCCAGGAAAGCGTAGACGTTGGCGATCTCCTCGGGCCGGCCCAGGCGCTTGAGCGGCACCTTGGCCTGCAGGTCCTGCAGGATTTTTTCCGGCATGGCGGCCACCATCGGCGTGCTGATGAATCCCGGCGCCACCGCATTCACGCGCACGCCTTTGGGGCCGAGCTCCCGGCTCCAGGTCTTGGTGAAACCGATGACGCCAAACTTGGTCGCGGCGTAGTTGGTCTGGCCGAAGTTGCCGTAGATGCCGACCACCGAGCTGGCGTTCAGAATCACGCCGCTGCCCTGCGCCACCATGATGTCCGCCACGGCTTGCGCGCAATGAAAAACGCCGCGCAGGTTGACGTCGATGACGCGGTCAAACTGCTCGAGCGTCATTTTCTGCAGCCGCGCGTCCTGCGTGATACCGGCGTTGTTGACCAGCACATCGATGCGCCCGAACTGCGCCTTGACGCGCGCCACGACGTCGTCGATCCCGCTGCGCCGGGTCACGTCCATGACAAAGCCGACGGCGCTGGCGCCCAAGGCCTGGCATTGCGCCACTGCTTCGTCCACGCCGGCCTGCTTGAGGTCGCAAACGATGACGATGGCACCCTCCTGCGCAAATTTGATGGCGGTGGCCAGGCCAATGCCCTGGGCGGCGCCGGTGATGAGACTAACTTTGTTCAGCAGGCGAGGAGAAGTCATGGGAGTTTTGGGATCAATGGTTGACAAAAAAACTTGTTCTGGCGGGCAAAGTTTGCCCGCTATCGGTCTTTGGCAGAGCTGAGATTGCTATACAAATAATAGCTGCTTGTGCAATAGTCACGGGGCCTGGAGGTGTAAAAGACAGTTATTTCCAGCGGACCGGCTCAATGTCGACGTTGAGCGCGCCGTCACCCAGCATCAGCACGCCTTCCTGGATCGTCGCCTGCAACTGCATGTTGCGCTGGGCCAGGGGAATGAGTGACTGTGCCGCCGCGCCGGGAATGCGAAACACCTGCAGGTTTTGTGGCCTGGCCAGCTTGCTCTCCATGCCGCGCCACCATATTTCGGCCGACTGGCTGAAGGCGTAGAGCACGACCTCGTCGGCTTTGCCGCAGGCCTTGATGAGCGGCTTGTCTTCGGGTTGACCAACCTCGATCCAGAGCCGTGTGCGTCCGGTGAAGTCGCGCAACCAGACGTCGGGCTCATCGGGGTCGCTCAAGCCCGCGCCAAAGGCCAGCGTGCCGTCGCCGCCGCACACGGTTTGCAGCTTGTGCGCCTGCAAGGCCAGCGCGCACAGGCGCACCAGCATGCGCTCGTCGGTTTCGCTCGGGTGGCGCGCCAGTGTGAGCGCGTGGTCGGCGTAGTAGGCGTGGTCGATGTCGGCGATTTGCAGACTGGCCTTGAAGATCGTGGATTTGGTGGCCATCAGACTCGTTTTGCGAGTTCAGCGGCTTTGCCGGTGTAGCTTGCGGGCGTCATGGCCAGCAGGCGGGCCTTTTCCTCTTGCGGGATGTCGAGTCCGGCGATGAAGCCCTGCATCAATTCGCGCGTCATGGGCTCACCACGGGTAAATTTCTTGAGTTGCTCGTAGGGCTGGGGCAGGCCAAAGCGGCGCATCACGGTTTGAATCGGCTCGGCCAGCACTTCCCAGGACGCATCCAGATCGGCAGCAATCGCGTCCTCATTGATCTCGAGCTTGTTCAGGCCGGCCAGCAGCGACTGGTAGGCCAGCACCGCGTAACCGAGGGCCACGCCCATGTTGCGCAGTACGGTGCTGTCGGTCAGGTCGCGCTGCCAGCGGCTGATGGGCAATTTCTCGCTCAGGTGGCGCAGCAGCGCGTTGGCCAGCCCGAGGTTGCCTTCGGCGTTCTCAAAATCAATCGGATTGACCTTGTGCGGCATGGTCGACGAACCGACCTCGCCCTCGCGCAACTTCTGCTTGAAATAACCCAGGCTCACATAGCCCCAGACGTCGCGCGCCCAGTCGATCAGGATCGTATTGGTGCGCGCCACGGCGTCAAACAGCTCGGCCATGTAGTCGTGCGGCTCGATCTGGATGCTGTAGGGCTGGAACGTCAAGCCCAGACCCAGGGGCTCGGGCGTTTCAATCACTTTGCGGCTGAACGCCTCCCAGTCGAAGTCGGGCCAGGCTGACAAGTGGGCGTTGTAGTTGCCCACAGCACCATTCATCTTGGCCAGAATATTGATGCTGGCGATCTTCTCGCGCGCGGCCACCAGTCGCACCACGACGTTGCCGATCTCCTTGCCGACCGTGGTCGGGCTGGCGGTCTGGCCGTGGGTGCGGCTGAGCATCGGCACCGCGGCGAAGGCGTGAGCCATTTCGCGCAGCCGGGTGATGATGGCGTCGAGGGCCGGCAGCAGCACCTGGTTGCGCCCGGCTTTGAGTTGCAGCGCGTGGCTGGTGTTGTTGATGTCTTCACTGGTGCAGGCGAAGTGCACGAACTCGCTGACGCTCAGCAACTCGGGCCGCGCATCGAACTTGGACTTGATCCAGTACTCGACCGCCTTGACATCGTGGTTGGTGGTCTTCTCGATCACCTTGATGGCTTCGCCGTCGGCTTCGGAGAAGTTCTTCACCAAACCGAGCAAGTAAGTGCGTGCACCCGGCGACAAGGGCTTGAACTGGGCAAAGCCGCAGTCGCTCAAGGAGATGAACCAGGCCACCTCGACTTGAACACGGCGTTGCATATAGCCTTGCTCGCTCATGATCGGGCGGAGTTTGGCAAGCTTGGCCGCATAGCGGCCGTCCAGAGGAGAAAGCGCTGCAATGGGTGAGAAATTCATGCGCGCATTGTAGGTGCCAAGCCATGGGGCCGCTTCAGGCTGGCGGCCTGCAAGCCCGGATCAAGGCTAATGTATAGAATGGCCAGACTTGTAACAATAAATCGCTCATGAAATTAATCGGATCCAACTCCAGCCCCTATGTACGCAAAGTGCGCATCGTCATGGCCGAGAAAAAGCTCGACTATGCGTTTGTCACCGAAGACGTGTGGGCTGCTCAGACCACGATTTCCGAGATCAATCCCTTGGGCAAAGTGCCGTGCCTGATCATGGAAGGCAGCGAAGCGCTGTTTGATTCGCGCGTGATTGTCGAATACCTCGATACCCTGTCGCCGGTGGGCAAGCTGATCCCGGCCGTCGGCCGGGAGCGGGCCGAGGTCAAGACCTGGGAAGCGCTGGCCGACGGTGTGCTCGATGCCGCCATCCTGGCGCGGCTGGAGGCCACCTGGGATGGGCGCTCCAAGGCGCAGCGCTGTCCCGCCTGGATTGAGCGCCAACTGGGCAAGGTGCAGGTCTGTGTCAAGGCCATGAGCCGTGGTTTGGGCGATAAACCCTTTTGTGCCGGTATTTATCTCAGTCTGGCCGATATAGCCGTTGGTGTCGCCCTGGGCTATCTGGATTTTCGTTTTCCGCAAATTGACTGGCGCACCGAGAACCCCAACCTGGTGAAGCTGTACGACAAACTGCTGCTGCGTCCGAGCTTTGTTGAAACCCAGCCGGCTTGATCCTGGTCGCGATCCGCCCGGCGTCAGCCGGGTCGTCACACTGTTTACATTGTCTTACATCAATTAATGCGCCAGTCATTACGGTGGACATTAAAGTGTGCTGATCATGATCACATTCACCAATTTCAAGACGACCTACAGATGCCGCGAATGCGGTGCAACCAGCTATCAGCGGGTCATCGACCGGGCCTTGAATGGCGTCTTGCAGCCCACCGGACAATTCCGCTGCTCGGGTTGCAGAAATGTGTTTTCCAATATCCGCTCCTGGTGGGAACCGCGCCGTGCGCCTGACTCGCCGTCGCACAGTACTTTTGGCTGAAGCGTTTGGTTTGAGCGCGGTGGTTTGACGGGTGTCGAACCTGATAGCATCAAAGTCATGAGTGACTTACCCGGCATTTCCGCTATTCATGGCATCGCCGCATTGACCGACAAGATCTGCACGCGTGATGACGTTTTGGCGTGCGTTGCCCGGCTTCCCCGACCCCTGGTTTTCACCAACGGCGTGTTTGACGTGCTGCACCGTGGTCACGTCATCTATCTGGCACAGGCGCGTGCGCTGGGGGCCAGTCTGCTGGTCGCGATCAACACCGATGCGTCGGCCCGGCGCCTGGGTAAAGGGCCGGATCGCCCCCTGAACAATGAGGCCGACCGGGCCTTTGTGATGGCGGCTCTGGCCAGCACCAGTCTGGTGACCTGGTTTCATGAGGACACGCCTTTGGAACTGATTGCCCAGGTCAAACCTGACGTCCTGGTCAAGGGCGGCGACTACGACATGAGCACGCTGTCCGAGACGCGCGTCGTCGAGTCATACGGTGGGCGCGCCCTGGCGCTGCCGTTTGTGGATGGCTATTCGACTTCCGCGCTGGTGCGGAAGATTCGTCAAATCTAGAGATCAAATTGACCCTTGGCGCCCGTGCAGTAAGCGCGAGTAGCTCCATATTTGATAGCAATTTGCTTCCGGGTCACAGTCCGGGTTGGTGACGGCATTCAAACTTTCGCCACAAGGGGGTGAAGCTTTTGTGCTTGCAGGGAGGATCCGTTTGCGGCCGAAAGCGTCCAAATCGGTTAAGCTTTGCGTCTCAGACGACTGATATCGTCGGGCCGGTAGCTCAGATGGGAGAGCGCTGCGTTCGCAATGCAGAGGTCAGGAGTTCGATCCTCCTTCGGTCCACCAAGAATACATAGAAAATCAAGCACTCATGCTTCATTTTTGGGGCGGAACGGTGATGGTTCCATCACCAACGGACTCGTGGGGCCCTGACGTGCAACGCGTTTTTGAGGCCTATTGCTGCTGGCAGCAATTTCTTGATTGATAGGTTAATGGCCATCGCCGACAGCCATTACGTCGGTCTGCTCAACAACCGCCAAGAAGTCGACAGCCGCGTATTATCCGATCCGGCATCCAACGCCATGGAGAGCAGCTCGGGTCCGCAATGACCGCCTGTAAAATCAGCCAATCATTGGACCCACCCGAGCGCTTTTTTGAACCCCATCACCATCAACCCACACGCCGCCCAACCCACCTCCCTGGTGGCATTAGCCAATAGCCTGTGGCGCAACCGCCAACTCATTGCTCAGATGACCCGGCGCGACGTGGTGGGCCGCTACAAAGGCTCAGCCATGGGCCTGGCTTGGTCCTTTTTCAACCCCGTGTTCATGCTGGTGGTTTATACCTTCGTCTTCTCTGTCATCTTCAAATCCCGCTGGGGCGGCGCAGGCGGTGACGATAGCAAGACCCAATTTGCCCTGCTGCTGTTTGTTGGCATGATTGTCATGAGCCTGTTTAGCGACGTGCTCAATCGCGCTCCCGGCCTCATTCTTGGCAACGTCAATTACGTCAAGAAAGTTGTGTTTCCGCTGGAAATATTGCCTGTCATTGCCGTCGGCGCAGCGCTGTTTCATAGCCTTATCAGCCTGGGCGTGTTGTTGATCGCTTTCGCAGTCTTCAACGGCTACCTGCACTGGACATTGGTTTTTATCCCCTTGGTACTGCTGCCAATGGTCATCCTCACCGCGGGTCTGGCCTGGATGCTCGCTTCACTGGGCGTATTTCTGCGCGACGTTGGGCAGTTTGTTGGCATTCTGACCACCGTGTTGATGTTTCTCTCACCGGTTTTTTACCCCATATCCGCCGTGCCAGAGCGGTTTCGCCTCTTCATCATGGGCAACCCGCTCACCTTCATCATCGAGCAAGCACGCGAAGTACTGATATGGGGACACTTGCCCGACTGGCTTGGTTTGGGAGCCTACACCCTGGTTGCCACCGCAGTTGCCTGGGCAGGCTACGCCTGGTTCCAGAAGACCCGCAAGGGGTTTGCTGATGTCCTCTAGTGACATCGCCATCCGGGTTACCAATCTCAGCAAGCGTTATGAGATTTATGGCGCTCCGCGCGACCGCCTCAAGCAGTTTGTTCTGCCGCCATTGCAAAGCCTTGCTGGTCGGCCAGCCAAACAATACTTCCACGACTTCTGGGCACTTAGAGACGTTTCGTTCGAGGTCAAAAAAGGTGAGACCGTCGGCATCATTGGGCGCAATGGCAGTGGTAAATCTACCCTGTTGCAAATGATCTGCGGCACACTCAGTCCGACCATTGGCAGCGTACAAACCATAGGCCGGATAGCCGCGCTACTGGAGCTCGGATCCGGATTTAACCCGGAGTTCACCGGCCGCGAAAACGTCTATTTGAATGCATCGGTACTGGGGCTGAGCACGAAGGAAATCGACGAGCGTTTTGACGCCATCGCGGCCTTTGCGGACATTGGGCAGTTTATTGAGCAGCCGGTCAAGACCTACTCCAGTGGCATGTATGTTCGCCTGGCCTTTGCCGTGATTTCGCATGTGGATGCCGACATCCTGGTCGTCGATGAAGCGCTGTCAGTGGGTGATGCTGTATTTACACAGAAATGCATGCGCTTCATCCGCCAGTTTCAAGAACATGGCTCCTTGCTTCTTGTCAGTCACGACACTGCAGCGGTGCAGAATCTCTGCAAGTCGGGCATATGGCTCAAGAATGGCCGGATTGAGCAGATAGGTGCGGCAAAGAGTGTCTCGGAAGCCTATTTTCAGTACACGCAACAAGAGATCTACGGCACTGGGTCAAAGCTGATTTCGATAGCACCAGATGCCATCTGCGAAGAGACATGCGTCGAAGAAGCAGCCTTGAACCCCCAGACGCCTGCTGCAATCGACTATGACGCTGTTGCCGCAGTACGCGACAACATCGGTGCGGCCAAGGGCTGGAGAACCGGTCAAGCCGATATCGTTTCCGTTTCCCTGACGCGCTTGTCGCCGGGATCGGAGAGCGTATTTAAAGGTGGCGAGCGCGTACGCATGACGGTGCGGGCCAAGGCGCATGAAGCGTTGCGCAACCCGATTCTCGGCTTCCTGGTGCGCGACCGCCTGGGACAAGATCTGTTTGGCGAAAACACGCTGCCTTTCACCAGTCGTGTGCCGACACCGATTCGGGCGGGCACAACATTCGATGGCGTCTTCGAATTCCGCCTGCCGATGCTTCCCAATGGACAATACGCAGTGATGGCCTCTGTAGCCGATGGCGATCTTCACGTCAATGTTCAGCACCACTGGATGCACGACGCGATGATTATCAACGTCTCCTCCAAAAAAATTCGGTGGGGTCTGGTCGGCATACCGTTTGAGCGAGTAAAACTAGAGATCGTTGATGAGTAACAAGACGCTCCCTCAACTGTACGCAGAGCACACTGGCAAGGTATCTGATAAGTGGTCTCTGTATCTGACAGAATATGACCGCTTGCTGGACGAATACCGTGACAAGCCGATCCGCCTCCTTGAGATTGGTGTGCAAAACGGCGGCTCGCTTGATATCTGGCTGAAGTACTTCAGCGATGCATCCGCCTTGATCGGTTGCGACATCAATCCGGAGTGCGCCGGCCTCAACTATGAGGACCCGCGCATCATTGTTATTGTTGGCGATGCCAATGCAGCCGAAGTGCGGCAACAAGTACTCCAGCGCGCGCCACAATTCGACATCGTCATAGATGATGGGTCCCACGTGTCGGGCGACATAGTCAAATCGTTTGCCCAGTATTTTCCACATTTAGCGGAGGGCGGTGTTTATATCGCGGAAGACTTGCATTGCAGTTACTGGAGTGAATTTGAAGGCGGGCTGTTCGACCCCTACTCCTCGATTTCTTTCTTCAAGGGCCTTGTCGATGTCATCAACCATGAGCATTGGGGTATGCCCAAGGCACGCGCCGATATCCTGAAAGGCATTCTTGCCAAATACGGCTGTGAGGTCAACGAAGAGACACTGGCGCAAGTGCATTCAGTGGAATTCATCAATTCCATGTGTGTGGTACGCAAGGACTCATGTAAGCGCAACGCTCTCCAAAAGCGTGTTGTAGTGGGTCACAATGAGCCGGTCTTCGCCGATCTTAAAGGCAGGATGCACGATCCTGACCCGATATTAGACCAGTCTGAAAATCCGTGGACGGTGAGGCTTGCACCGCCCGCAGAGACAATTCAGCAGACAGAAATGGAACTTGTAGCCACTCGTCAGCAGGTCCTTGACCTCAGCCAATCCCTGGTCGAGCGTGACAAGCAGATCGCGGCCGTTGACAGGTCAATCAGTTGGCGCATCACCAAACCATTTCGGCTTATCGCTGATGGTTTGCGTGGTGTAAGGCGAGGTGTTTGACATGGCGGTCGATATTCGCAAACCCTCACCGACTTTCTGCCAGTGGGTGGGTGCAGCCCTGTCCGCCGACACCAAGAAGCAATTCTGGGTGCCCGCTGGCTTTGCCCATGGCTTTCTGGTGCTGTCCGACACGGCCGAGTTTTTATATGAGACAACCGACTACTACGCTCCGGAGTTCAAGCGTTGCATTGCTTGGTACGACCTTACCATTGGTATCCAGTGGCCCATCCTGGCGGCACCGGTCTTGTCTACCAAAGAACAGGTTGGCAAGAGTCTGGCGCAAGCTGAGTGCTTCGCGTGACCCATTCTTCAACAGCCTTCAACCCACACGCAACCCAACCGACCTCCTTGGTCGCGCAGGGCCAAAGTCTGTGGCGCAACCGTCAGCTCATTGTGCAGATGACCCGGCGCGATGTGGTCGGCCGCTACAAAGGCTCAGTCATGGGCCTGGCTTGGTCGCTTTTTTTAATGCTTGTGGTCTACACCTTTGCCTTCTCGGTGATTTTCAAGTCACGCTGGGGCGGCGGCGGTGGTGACGACAGCAAGACCCAATTTACCCTGTTACTCTTTGTCGGCATGATCGTTATGAGTCTTTTTAGCGATGTGCTCAACCGAGCCCCAAGCCTGATTCCTGACAATGTCAATTACGCCAAAAAAGTGGTTTTCCCGCTTGAAATATTGCCTGTTATTGCGGTCGGCGTGTCCCTGTTTCACAGCCTTATAGGCCTGGGCGTGTTGTTGATCGCCTTTGTAATCTCTAACGACCACCTTCACTGGACCCTCGTTTTCACCCCCCCTAGTACTGCTGCCTATGGTCATCCTCACCGCGGGTCTGGCCTGGATACTGGCATCCTTGGGTGTATTTCTCAGGGACGTTGGACAATTCATCGGGATCACTACCACCGTTTTGATGTTCCTTCCTCCAGTTTTTTCCCCATCACCGCCGTACCAGAGCGGTTTTTGGCCCGTCATCATGGCGAAACCGCTCACGTTCATCATCGAGCAAGCGCGCGAGGTGTTGAGATGGGGCCATTTGTCGGACTGGTTAGGTTTAGGCATATATATCATCGTGGCTATCGTAAATGCCTGGGTTGGCTTTGCCTGGTTCCAAAAAACACTCAAGGGGTTTGCTGATGTCCTCTGACAACATCGCCATTCGAGTGGCAAACTTAAGCAAACGTTACGAGATCTACGCCGCTCCACGTGATCGGCTCAAGCAGTTTGTGTTGCCCCCGCTGCAAAGTTTGGCAGGCAAACCACAACAACAATACTTCAATGAATTTTGGGCACTTAAAGACGTATCCTTTGAAGTGAAGCGAGGAGAAACTGTCGGCGTCATTGGTCGAAATGGCTCGGGTAAATCTACCCTTTTACAAATCATCTGCGGCACGCTCAATCCCACAAGCGGTACCATACGGACGAGTGGCCGCGTTGCGGCCCTACTCGAGCTGGGCTCTGGTTTCAATCCAGAGTTTACAGGGCGTGAAAATGTCTACTTGAATGGCGCGATATTGGGAGTAGATGAGGCAGAAATCAATGCTCGCTTCGACGACATTGCGGCATTTGCTGACATTGGTGAATTTATCGAACGGCCTGTAAAGACCTACTCGACGGGTATGATGGTTAGACTGGCTTTTGCTGTGGCGATAAATGTTGATCCACAGATACTTATTGTAGATGAAGCGCTTTCTGTGGGCGACGAGTTGTTCCAACGCAAATGTTTCGCGCGCATTCAAACAATCAAAGACAGTGGTGCCACTGTACTTTTTGTGTCGCACTCCGGGGGCACGGTTGTAGAACTCTGTGATCATGCCATTCTGCTCGACTCAGGTGAGAAATTAGCGATGGGTGCGCCTAAAGCCATCGTCGGAGAGTATCAAAAGTTGATCTATGCACCGCGAGACAGGCGGGATGTGATCCGCGAAGAAATACGCTCGATTGATAGCAGCTTGCAAGATAGCGATTTACATTTCGGTTCTAAAACTGCTAATGAGAGCGGAAATATTGAAAAGATTGAAATAATTGAATTCTTCGACCCCAACCTCGAACCGCAAAGTACCTTGGAATACGAATCCCATGGAGCACGTATCGAATCGCTTGAAATATTCACGATTTCGGGTAAACGGGTTAATTCACTCATAAGTGGTGAAACTTACTGCTATACCTACCGAGTAAGGTTTGAATTAGACGCATACGACGTTAGATTTGGGATGCTTATTAAGGCGATGAATGGAACAGAGCTTGGGGGAATCGGATCTTCCCTACCCGGGGCGGGAATAGAAAAGATTCCAGGAGGAACGGCGGTATCTGTTAGCTTTCATTTTAGATGCAGCTGCTTGCCTGGATTATATTTTTTGAATGCAGGCTGCAGCGGTAGGAACGAAGGCGGCGAATCTGTGTTTCTGCATAGAATAATAGACGCGCTTGCTTTTCGTGTTTTGCCCACAAGCCGTACTGAAGATCGTGCTGGATATATTGAATTCTCAGCGCGGTTTCCGACTTGCAGCATGGAATATCTATGACGAAGAGAGCAGTTATTGTAGTTGGTCCACCCAGAAGCGGTACATCCGTCGTCTCTCATGTTCTTAACAAGTTGGGGGTTGATTTCGGCAATCCGAGACGATTTGTCGATCCCGATTTGAATTCTCACAATCCGGTTTTTTTTGAATTGGTATCTCTTAATGAGATAAACAATGAAATTATTGCCTATTTTTCAAAAATGTGGAGCGATTTTGATTGGACACCAGAAATATCGGATTTTAATGAGCAGTGTATTTCTCTGTTTGAAAATAAAATTTTCAATTTTATGGAGAAAGAATTTTCCAGTAAACAAATAGTAGGCCTTAAGGATCCTAGATTCTGTTATACACTTCCTCTTTGGGACTCTATTCTTAGTCGATTAGGTTTTAGTATTTCCTATGTGCTAGTAAGACGATTGGCCAGCTCAGTGTTTATTTCAAATAGACTTGTCAACAGGAAATCATCCGCAAACAATTTCCGCCTGGTTACTCAATCTAGTCTTTTGGCTTGGCATTTTTTGGAGGGAAAAGATTTCTTAACGGTAGATTATGACAATATGTTGGAAGACCCTCGAACATCTGTCAGGCATATTTGTAATAATTTGGAATTTGATCCATCCCTAATCGCGGATGCCTGTTCTGTAATTGAAGTCAGTTTATATCATCAAAAGAAGACCTCATCCACCTCACCATTTTTCTATTTTGAAAATGTAATCGATTCGTCGCCTGGTTCTCCGGAGGAATATCGCCTATACCGTGAAATATATACTTCTGCAACTTTTGAAAAGGATCAGCAAATTGTCGGTCTCAGGCAGGTTGTTTCCGACCGCGACCAGGCATTAACCGCCAGCAGCACGCAGAATGCAACGCTCAGTCAAGGCATCACCGAACGCGACCGACAGATCAGTGAACTGAACCAGGTCATAGCCGAGCGCGATCAGGCATTAACTGCCAGAAGCACCCAGATGGCAACGCTCAGTCAAGGCATCACCGAACGCGACCGACAGATCAGTGAACTGAACCAGGTCATAGCCGAGCGCGATCAGGCATTAGCTGCCAGCAGCACGCAGAATGCAACGCTCAGCCAAGGCATCACCGAACGCGACCGACAGATCAGTGAACTGAACCAGGTCATAGCCGAGCGCGAACAGGCAATAGCTGCCAGCAGCACCCAGATGGCAACGCTCAGTCAAGGCATCACCGAACGCGACCGACAGATCAGTGAACTGAACCAGGTCATAGCCGAGCGCGATCAGGCATTAGCTGCCAGCAGCACCCAGATGGCAACGCTCAGCCAAGGCATCACCGAACGCGACCGACAGATCGCCGAACTCAATCAGGTCATGGCCGAGCGCGATCAGTCGTTGACCACCTGCAATACGCAGATCGCCAGCCTCAGTCAAGGCATCACCGAGAGGGAAGTGCAGATAAGAGACCTCAAGGAGGCGGTGGCTGAGCGTGACGAGCAGATTGTCAATCACAATAAAGTTTCAGCCGAACGGAGCCGGTCAATATCATCCCAAACCAAACAGATTGAGCAATATCAACGAGCAGTTCATGATATGAGTCGCTCGCTGAGTTGGCGAGTAACTAAGCCATTGAGGGTGTTGGCTTTGCCACTATTTTGGGTCGCGCATTGTTGGCGCGATGTTCTCAAAGCAGTCACGTTGGGTGGTGGTCTAGTTAGCACGGTGAGGTTAACGGTCCGTGTTTTGTCGCAGGAAGGTATTCGCGGGGTAATTTGGCGATTGAACAATTCGAAAAAATTATCTGCAACGACGATCCATAAATCTGACGCTGCGCATATCACACCTATGCCTGATCGAGCGGTGCAGCCTCCTACCCTAGTACCGGCACGCAGCGACTACTCCGATTGGATTAAGCGCTACGACACATTGACAGACGCCATCCGCGCAACTATGCGTACCCGGATCGAGGGCTTCGCAAGCAAGCCCCTGATCTCGGTGGTTATGCCCACCTACAACCCTAATACACAATGGCTGATTGATGCCATTGAATCCGTGCGCCAGCAGATATACCCATACTGGGAATTGTGTATTGCCGATGACGCTTCTACAGACCTGGCAGTTCGCGTATTATTAAAACGCTACGCTTCTGAGGATGCACGAATAAAAATTGTGTTACGCAAGAAAAACGGGCATATCTCCGCCGCATCCAACAATGCGATTGAAATCGCGTCGGGTGAGTGGATTGCCCTGCTGGATCATGATGATTTACTGTCAGAACACGCACTGTATTGGGTCGTCGATACACTAAATACCCATCCTCAATCACGTTTAGTCTATTCTGACGAAGACAAGGTGGATGAACGCGGCAATCGTTCCTCGCCCTTTTTTAAGCCTAGCTGGTCTCCCCATTTGATGATCTCACAAGCATATCTTGGTCATCTGGTTTGCTATCAAAAGACACTAATTGAAACAATTGGTGGGTTTAACACAGAACTTAATGGTGCTCAAGACTACGGACTAGCATTGGCATGTGTGACAGTTATTGAAGCGGAACAGGTTCAACATATACCTCACATTTTATACCACTGGCGCATGCATGCAGAAAGTACAGCCCAGAACGGGAATGCCAAACCTTATGCCCATGAAGCGGGACGTAAAGCAGTCGAACTGTATATCCGAAATAGCTTCCCAGGGCTAGGAATGCGAGCAGTCGACGGTGATTATTTATTTACGTACAAGGCAGAGTTTGAACTTCCGGCAAACCTGTTGGTCTCCATAATTATTCCGACTAAGGATGGACTAGACTATCTAAAACCGTGTATTGAAAGTATTTTTAATCATTCTAATTGGCAGAATTTTGAAATTCTAATTCTTGACAATGGATCTGAAAAACCAGAGACGATCCACTACTTAAAAGAATTAGAGCAGGGTGAACCACGTGTTCGAGTTATTTCGGCACCAATTCCGTTCAACTGGTCCAAAC
Organism: uncultured beta proteobacterium; assembly: GCA_963810395.1. Taxonomy (GTDB): domain Bacteria; phylum Pseudomonadota; class Gammaproteobacteria; order Burkholderiales; family Burkholderiaceae_C; genus Rhodoferax. The sequence continues at coordinate 2,070,205 of CAWENC010000001.1, forward strand.
TGAACAATATTGGCGCAAAGCAGGCGCGTGGCAGTGTTCTCATCTTCTTAAACAATGATACACAAGTGATTACTTCATCGTGGATAGAATCCATGGCTGGGTACGCTAGGTTGCCAAATGTAGGAACTGTCGGCGCGTTACTGCTCTTCGAAGATGGATCTATTCAGCACAGCGGTGTGGTCGTTGGGATGGGTGGGTGGGCAGATCATGTCTTCAGAACCACTCCCGCACAGCACATCGGAGGGCCATTTGTATCGCCGGTTTTGACAAGGAATGTACTTGCAGTCACAGGCGCTTGCGTGGCAATTTCTCGTGAGCGATTTGACACTCTGGGAGGGTTTGATGAGTCCTTCATTATATGCGGGAGTGATGTCGAGTTTGGGTTGCGGGCGCACAAACAAGGATTATTCAATGTAATGTGCGCAGAGGCTAAATTATTTCACTATGAATCAAAAACGCGTACCCCGTACATACCCCCTGAGGACTTCATTATGTCATCTGAAAAGTACAGGCCATATCGTCAAGAGATAACGGATCCGTACTATAACCAAAACTTATCGTTAACAGCGACAACACCAAGTATCCAGGGGGCTCCGCGTGCTTCGTAATTTTCTGAAACGACTACTAAGAAATCAACGTTTGGAATTGTTCCTGCGTGGTATTTATGCTGAATTTCAGTCAGAAGTTAAGATGGCAAACGAAGCGTCGCCAGTGATTCCCGAGATTCCAGAGATTGGAGTCTTGACGGCAAGAGAATCACAATTTAAGCCATTTCGACTAAACCTTCTCGTCCCGGCCTTGTCGTCCAAACATGTATTTGGCGGCATTGCAACCGCACTCAAGCTTTTTGCGGCGATTGGCAAAGGGCATGAAAACCTCAGGATAATTTTGACCGATGAGACAACATTTGCTCCGGTAGATAATATTGATTATAGAGATTGGTCTATTTTATCGCTTGAGACACAGGACCAACCTGGAATGTGCGTGGTTCCAGCGGGTGACCGATATGGCAAGACACTTTCTGTGGGTCAAAATGATTTTTTCATTGCGACAGCTTGGTGGACATCCTTGTTGGCTAAGTCATTACAGTCGAAGCAGGCAGCTCTCTATAAATTGAATGATGTGAAGCGATACATTTATCTCATTCAGGATTTTGAACCAGGATTCTATCCCTGGTCGTCCCGCTATGCCCTGGCTGAATCAACATATATGGATACCTTTGGACTAATTGCTGTATTCAATACTTCTACGCTGAAGAATTACTTTGAAGAGCAGGGTTTCAAATTTCAAAAATCATATTGCTTTGAGCCGGCACTACACGAAGGACTGAAGCCTTATCTCAATAAGGTAGCGACTGCAAAAAGGAAAAAAAGGATACTTGTTTACGGACGACCCAGCACTGCTCGCAATGCGTTTGAGGTAATTATTCTTGCCTTAATGATGTGGGTAAACAAAACCGGCTCCGCAGATTGGGAGTTTATATCTGTTGGTGAGTTGCATAAGTCAATAGCGCTGGGCAATGGAAATGTTCTAAGTTCAATGGGGAAGCTTTCCATCGACGCTTATGCGGAAGTTCTATTAAGCAGCTATGCCGGTATTTCGCTAATGATTTCACCACACCCAAGTTATCCACCGTTGGAAATGGCGGTTTTTGGGATTAAAGTGATCACAAACAAATATAGATCGAAGGATTTGGCGCATTTCAGTGATAACATAAAGTCTATTGATTATGCGGCGCCGGAATTGGTGTGTGATGCGTTGATCAGCTTGACGAGTCAATTCTCTGAAACCGTGCAAACTTCATGCGACGCAATTCCGGATACTTTTTTATTTCATAACCCATTCAAAACTCTTTCGGAAAATTTGATTTCGGATTTATATTTGGATGTGACAGAGCCGATAAAATCTGTTGTATTAACTACGCGGAATGATATGAACACTTTCTCTTTTTTTGAATATGAATTGCCAGTCGACTTGGTCAATATGACAGGTGGCGGTACAGACACTTTTGCGGCAATAGCTAATGGCCACATACAATATCTCAAAGATAGAATCGGAATAGAGAGTGACTACGATATTCTTGAAGTAGGTTGTGGTATCGGGCGCGATGCGATCCCGCTCACCAAAATCATCTCGCCACAAGGTTCATACGTTGGCATTGACATAATTAAGCCATCAATCGATTGGTGCACGGCGAATATCAGCCGGAGACATCCAAATTTTAGTTTCATTCACTTTGATGTTCAGGATCAGCTTCACAATCCTTCTGGAAAGAGTTTGATGAAGGAGCACAAGCTTCCTTGTGCGGATGCTTCAATTGACCGCATTTTTTTGTGGTCTGTTTTTACGCACATGTTTGAAAAGGATATTGCGCATTATCTGAGAGAATTCAAAAGAGTGCTGAAACAGGATGGGAAAATTCTTGCCACTTGCTTTATTGTTGATGATGAAATATTAAAGGCTGCGAGAAGAGTTAATCTGACACCGTACGACTTGAAATTTGAACACCCATACGCGGACGGTTGCTATGTTAATGATATTTCAGTGCCCGCTGGGGCAGTTGCATTCACAGAAGTGAAATTGATGGAGTTGATTAATAAAAGTGGACTTAAGATCGTGCCGCCAATTCTCACGGGGCAGTGGTGGGGTAAAAATGATGGCGGTGGGTATGGGCAAGATGCAGTGATTTTGAAACTCTAAAGGCGGCATGCCGTCAAAATTGTCACAACATGAGATCGGCACAGTGAGGTTTCGACCGACAAACCGCTAAGATGCGAACTTGAGAAACACGATATTTTCAAATCGATCGACGCACTTTATTTTGAATCGACGAGCGCTCAACACCATGAAATTATTTAATTGGCGAATTTGGTTGTTAAAGACCCTACAAGAAGGATTGCAGGTCCGGGATTTGGTGGCATATTTCCTAATCTTGTTAATATGTTTTTTACTTTTCCAACATGGCGACTTGTTGCATACCACGGCGTCATCATATGCGTATCTCAACGGTCATTTTTTGGATTTTTACGATTACAACAAACCAATTTTTGAACAGAACGTATATTTTCCAATCACGTATGCAATTTTGGCTATTTGGAACTTGCCGTTATATGTTTTTGGATTGACTACTGATGTGGCAAAACATGGTTGGCTGAGTTTGTCGATCATTGAGATTGTTTGGCCGAAGTTGCTATTGACGCTGTTCTTCTTTGCTACGACCATCATGACCTATAAGACAGCCAAGGTAATCGCAAACGGGTCGCGTGACGAAGCTAAACTTGTGGGCGGATTGTTTGCGACTGCCCCAGTTGCACTATTTGCGGTGTTCATATTCGGTCAATTTGACGTCATAGGTTTGTTCTTCACTATGACGGGATTTTATTACTATATGAGAAAGGACTATAGCCGTTTTGCGTGGTATTTCTCGGTCGCCATACCGTTCAAATTTTTTGCATTAATAATTTTCGTTCCTTTGTTACTGCTGGCTGAAAAGAGAATGGTTCAACTTGCGAAATACTCGGTGATCGCATTATCCGTAACAGTACTTCAAATAGTCATATATTGGGAAAGCAAGGGATTTCGGGCCGGAATTTTTTCTATACCGTCAGAAAAACTTTCGCATTTGGCCGAACTGGGATTGTCGCCGCTGAATAATGCACCATATATTTTGGTGGCATATTTCATCATCTGTCTTTATTCATTTATCAAAGTGCCGAAGAGTGATAGCGACTGCTGGAAAGTTAGCATACTGATTACGATAGCTACCTACGGCACGATGTTTTCGGCAATACTCTGGCATCCTCAGTGGCTTATCATCACAACGCCTTTTTTTGCGTTGGCAACAATGTATATTAAGGACAAAGAAAAATTGTATGTAATTGATATCATTGGCATGTTGGCGTTTGTCTGGATTGTCGTTAATTACTGGGCAACAAATGTTGATGTGTCAATTCTTCATCATGGTGCGTTTAGCAAATACTTCACAAGCATTCCACTTGTTAATGCTGACTTGATGCCAGCGCGCTTCTTACCTGGCTTTAGGACATTATTTTTTGTATATTTGTTTTCACCTTTGCTTGTCATCGCATTTCAAAACTCGAATCGTGAACCTTTTTTTGATCAGGCAAGGTCTAGTAGATTATTTAGGACACGCTTTATCCTCGGACTAGCGGTATTCGTGGTGCCTTCCTTGTTCTGCGCCTGGATACCTGTATCGATTGCGCTGAAAATTAATCCGCTGGCGTACCTTTCGGTTCTTAAATCTGGATTGGCGCTAAATAATCCGCAAATGAAGCCAGTAAATGAAATCGTCAGTGGAATCGCTGTGACGCAGTCATTTGTAGCAGATCAAGATAAGTTGACTGTTGTGTCTGTATATTTGGCCACTTACGCACGAACCAACAATGCTTTGGTTAGATTCGCCCTATTGGCTAGTGATGGTACCGAAATTGCAACTCAAACAATTGATAGCAAGAATTTGCTTGATAATGCCTTCTACAGTTTTCAATTTCCGGCAATTGCTGGATCGGTGGGCAAAACGTTCCAACTGAGGATCAATTCGCCTGATGGGAAACAGGGTAATGCGATCACTGCTTGGATGAGTGAGGCCGATATCTATCCAGATGGTAAATTGACGGTCAATGGTGTCGCGATGCCTGGTGATTTGATGATCAAACTCTACTACGAGCGGTGAGGTTAACGGAGCCTATTGTTTTTTGGGGTTGAGAGAAAGAATTCAGCGTTTGAGGCTTGCTCGTAAGCGATATTTGGTGGTTCCGTAATAGGTGAATTAGATTATTCAAGGAGAAAGGATTTGAAAGCAGTCATTCTTGCGGGGGGATTTGGGACACGAATCAGCGAAGAGACTTCGATTCGTCCGAAGCCCATGGTGGAGATCGGTGGTAAGCCAATTCTGTGGCACATCATGAAGGGCTACTCTGCCCACGGCATCCGTGACTTTGTGATCTGTTGCGGCTACAAGGGGTACATCATCAAGGAGTATTTCGCCAATTATTTTCTACACATGTCGGATGTCACATTCGACATGGAAAGCAACAAAATGGAAGTGCATCAGCGTTATGCAGAGCCGTGGAAGGTAACCTTGGTGGATACCGGCGAAGAGACTCTGACCGGTGGTCGTTTGAAGCGGGTAGCAGATTACCTTATGGATGAAGAGGCGTTCTGCTTTACCTATGGCGACGGAGTTGGCAATGTGAACATCACTGAGTTGATCGCTTTCCACAGGGCGCAGAAAGTCAAAGCTACCTTGACCGCGACTGTTCCACCTGGGCGTTTTGGCGCATTGGATATGGTCGGCGACAAGGTCAACAGCTTCCATGAAAAACCCAAAGGAGATGGCGACATGATTAATGGTGGATTCTTCGTGTTGTCGCCTAAGGTTATCGATTACATTGCAGATGACAAAACGATGTGGGAGCGTGAACCATTGGAGCGTTTGGCGGAAGAGGGCGAACTGGCGGCGTTCCATCACAACGGGTTCTGGCAACCGATGGACACGCTGCGCGACAAGATGCACCTTGAAGAATTGTGGCAACTCGGCAAGGCGCCGTGGAAGGTCTGGAAATGAATGCGACTTTCTGGAAAGGCAAGTGTGTTGTGCTGACTGGACACACTGGTTTTAAAGGAAGTTGGCTATCGCTTTGGTTGCAATCCAAGGGTGCGCGGGTCGTGGGTTATGCACTTGCGCCACCGACCAACCCTAGCTTGTTTGAAGTAGCTGAAGTTGGCAAAAGTATGACCAGTATCATCGGTGATGTACGTGATCTGGAACGCCTGCGCGTGGTGTTTGCCGAACACAAACCGGAGATTGTGATTCACATGGCTGCACAACCGCTGGTGCGCTATTCCTATATCGAACCGGTGGAGACTTATTCGACGAACGTAATGGGTACGGTGAATCTGCTCGAAGCGGTGCGTGGCTCAATAAGTGTGAGGTCTGTGGTGATCGTGACTAGCGATAAATGTTACGAAAACCAGGAATGGGTGTGGGGCTATCGCGAGACCGAAACGATGGGCGGCCACGATCCCTACAGCAACAGCAAGGGCTGTGCAGAGTTGGTAACTGCCGCGTACCGCAATTCATATTTTCACCCGGAAAAATATAAAGAACATGGCGTCGCCATCGCATCCGCCAGGGCAGGCAACGTGATCGGTGGCGGCGATTGGGCAGATGACAGACTCATCCCGGACATTATGCGTGCCGTCATCGAAGGCAAGCCGGTCAATATTCGCAATCCGCATGCTATCCGCCCTTGGCAACATGTTCTGGAACCGCTATCCGGCTACCTGACACTTGCACAAAGGCTGTATGAAGAAGGTGCCGCCTACGCGGAAGGCTGGAACTTCGGGCCTAACGATGAAGATGCCAAATCCGTGCGATGGATCGTGGCTAAGCTAGCCGAAGCCTGGGGCGAGGGAGCCAGTTGGAAACTAGATGACCGTAATCATCCGCACGAAGCGCATTGCCTGAAGCTGGATTGTTCCAAGGCCAAAGTTCGACTGAACTGGTATCCAAGGTGGCATCTCGATGAGGCATTAGGTGCGATTGTCGATTGGCATCGTGCCCATCGCGATGGGCACGACATGCATGAACTGACGCTTGGTCAGATCAGCGCATATGACAATAGCATTCAAAAACAGTAAGCGGGAGTGTTAAGTGGATAAGGCACAGATCAAACAACAGATACTGAATCTGGTTGAGCAATACAGCGCGCTGCAATATGCACCAATGCCATTTAATGCTGGCACCAGTGTTGTTCCACCTTCCGGAAAAGTGCTAGGCGCGAGTGAATTGAAAAATATGGTTGAAGCCTCCCTGGATGGATGGCTCACCGCTGGCCGCTTCAATGAAGCATTTGAAAAGCGCTTCGCCGAATTCGTCGGTGTACCCTATGCGCTGACCACTACCTCCGGTTCGTCGGCGAATTTGTTGGCAATAACCGCGCTTACTTCACAAGAGCTGGGTGCACGTGCCTTGAAGCCGGGCGATGAGGTCATCACCGTTGCTGCAAGTTTTCCAACTACCGTAAACCCCATCCTGCAGAATGGCATGGTGCCGGTATTCGTGGATGTAGACATCCCCACCTACAACATCGACCCGAAGAAGATAGAAGAGGCAATCAGCTCAAAGACAAAGGCCATCATGATGGCGCATACCTTGGGCAACCCGTTTGACCTGGACGCCGTCATGGCGATTGCGAAGAAACATGATCTTTGGGTCATTGAAGATTGCTGCGATGCACTCGGTTCGCGCTACAAAGGTCAACATGTCGGCTCCTTCGGCCATATCTCCACTTGCAGCTTCTATCCTGCGCACCACATCACTATGGGTGAGGGTGGCATGATTTTCACCAAAGACCGCGATCTGCGCAGAATCATAGTCTCCTTCCGAGACTGGGGCCGCGATTGTTATTGTGCTCCCGGTTGCGACAATACTTGCGGCAGACGCTTCGGCTGGAAACTTGGTTCGCTGCCCGAGGGTTATGACCACAAGTACACCTATTCTCACCTTGGCTATAACCTCAAGATTACCGATATGCAAGCCGCCTGTGCACTGGCACAAATGGATCGACTGCCAGAGTTCATCGAGGCGCGCAAACACAACTTCGCTTTTCTCAAAGATCGTCTCAAATCCTGTGAACAATTCCTGATCCTGCCGGAAGCCACCGCAGACAGCGAACCCTCCTGGTTTGGCTTCCCCATCACTTTGCGGGAAGCGGCAAATGTAGATCGCATCGAGCTATTGAAATATCTGGATCAATACAACGTCGGCACACGTCTGTTGTTTGCGGGCAACCTCACACGCCAGCCGTATTTCGAAGGCCGCACATACTGCATTAGTGGCGAGCTCATCAATACCGACAAGATCATGAACGACACTTTGTGGATCGGCGTGTATCCGGGGTTGAATGAGGAAATGCTAGGCTTTGTGGTTGAGAGAATTGAAACGTTCTTTGGCGTGAATTTCTAGTTTGATGAGTAAGCGGATATTGCTGACAGGTGCGACGGGTTATCTCGGAAGCCACCTTGCAGAAGCGCTCTTGAACGCTGGTCACAATGTCGTGGCGCTCAAGCGAAGAACCTCATCGTTGCGGCATCTTGAGTCGAGCCTATCGCGAATAACTTTGCTTGATGTGGAAGAAATCGCTCTAAGCTCGGCGTTCAACAATTATGGGAAGATCGACGCGGTTATACATTGCGCGACAAGTTATGGCAGGAAAGGCGAAAGCGCATCGCTGATAGTAGATTCCAATCTGAATTTTCCGCTGAAATTGATATATGCGGCCATTGCTGCAGATATACCGCTATTTCTGAACACAAATACCGCATTGGATAAATTCCTGAACGTGTATTCACTGTCCAAAACTCAATTTTCTGAGTGGGGAATATATCTTGCAAAGCAGAAGCAGATCCACTTCGTCAATTTGAATCTGGAGCACTTTTTTGGAGTTGGCGATGACGATACAAAATTCGCCTCCCACGTTATTAATAGCTGCTTAATGAATGCACCTGAACTGAAGCTGACCTTAGGTGAGCAGAAACGCGACTTCATTTACATTGATGATGTGGTTGCAGCTTACTTGTTGCTCTTGGAAAGACAAGAATCGTTGGCTGACTGGTTTGTGGAATTTGATGTGGGGAGCGGCGAAGCAGTTACGATTAGACAATTCGTTGAGTTGGTACATCAGCTGACGGAGTCAAGAACCAACTTGAATTTCGGGGCGCTACCCTATCGGGTTGGCGAGACGATGTACTCGCAAGCATCAACCGGTGCACTGCAAGCGTTGGGCTGGCGTTGCAAACACAGCTTGGCACAAGGTTTGAAATTGAGCTTGGAAGGATACAAACGATGAAGCTGTTAATTACGGGTGGTTGTGGATTTCTGGGAAGCAATCTGGCGGTAGATGCTTTGTCGCGCGGAGACGAGCTAACCATATTTGACAGTCTTTATCGACATGGCTCGCGAGAGAACCTCTCATGGTTGCAGGGACTGGGGCAGTTTCGGTTCGAGCATGGCGATATTCGAAATCAAAACGATATCACTCGCGTCATTCAGTCATTCAAACCGGACGCGATTTTCCATCTGGCCGGACAGGTCGCGATGACGACCTCTATTGCTGATCCACGCATGGACTTTGAAGTTAATTTGATCGGGACGTACAATTTGCTGGAGGCTGTGCGGCAATATTCGCCCGACGCCATTGTTGTGTACTCATCGACAAATAAAGTCTATGGTGATTTAGAGCAATTTACTTACAGAGAAAGTGAAACACGTTTCGTGTGCAACGAGCAGCCTAATGGTTTTAACGAACATACTCAGCTCGATTTCCATTCGCCTTACGGTTGTTCCAAAGGTGCAGCTGATCAATACATGCTGGACTATGCTCGCATCTTTGGGATGAAGACAGTCGTGTTCCGTCATTCTTCAATGTATGGAGGGCGACAGTTCGCTACCAACGATCAAGGTTGGATCGGTTGGTTCTGTCAAAAGGCAGTGGAAACTAGCAAAGGCCGGGGTATAGAGCCCTTTACTATCTCTGGTACCGGTAAACAAGTGCGCGATGTTCTACACGCAGATGATATGAAGCGGCTTTACATGGCTGCGATTAACAATATTAAGCATGCCAAGGGTCATGCCTTCAATATCGGGGGAGGTATTAACTGCAGCTTATCGTTACTGGAATTATTCTGGTTACTCGAGAAATTGATGAACATAAAATTGAGTTACACCAAATTACCTGTGCGCAAGTCTGATCAGCGGGTATTTGTTGCAGATATTACCAAAGCTCGAAAAGTGCTTAATTGGCAACCCACGGTCTCAGCCCAAGAAGGGATTGCGCGCATGGTCGAGTGGGTGACCAAGTGCAATGAGTGATATAACAATTGCTAATTCGGAATAAAAGGCAGGTTATCTAAACTGAATAGAATTATGAATAGTGAAATTCAATTGAGTGTGGTGCTTCCCGCCTACCAAGAAGAAGAAAATCTTCGCAACATATTACCCCGCTTGTTGGATGCGGTCCAATTGATGGGGATTAAATCTGAAGTGCTGGTTGTGACTACAACAGAGCCGATGGACAAGACGGAAAGTGTTTGTGATCATTATGGAGTCAGGTATGTTGTAAGGCGAGGAGGAAATTATTTTGGTTGTGCTGTAAGAACTGGCATCGATGAGGCTAAAGGTAATTTTGTATTGTTCATGGACGCCGATGGATCGCACTCGCCAGAATTTATCCCAAAACTATTTTGTTTCGCCGATGAATTTGATGTTGTGATCGCATCCCGCTACATAGAGGAGGGCGACACAGAAAATAGCTTTGTTCTGGTTTTGATGAGCAGATTGCTCAACTGGACTTTCTCACTGGTGCTAAAGCTGCCATGTAAAGATGTGTCAAATAGTTTCAAGCTTTATCATCGCGATCAACTCAAATCACTTCAATTGACCTGCAATAATTTCGATATAGTAGAGGAAATGCTGTTCAAGCTTCATCGGCGTAACCCAGAGCTTAAAATCATGGAAGTTCCTTTTGTCTTTAAGAAACGTGTGTTCGGTAAGACGAAGCGAAATCTGTTTCTTTTCGTTTTGACTTATATTTATACGATAGTAAAACTAAGATTGAAATCCTAATTAGTCGCCCCTTATATGGACATCTCCCGGAAAGCAGGTTTTGACAAGGGAAAGCTTCGATCGGGGTTGCCGTCATATATACAGCCTGCTTGTGCAAGCGTTTTATCGTGTTGACCTTGACGGCATTCTCGGACAAGGTTTCCCATGGGCAAATCGAGCTTGAAGCTCTGGACGACTGTCGGATTTCCTTTGCACATGTATGATCTGTTGACCCTTCACTTTGCTTGTTGCGCACTTTCCTTCAAAACGGTTTTGTCTTCAATGTTGAGTGTTCACGGTTTCATTTCGTCTGCAAAACCCCACTAACCCGCATGAACGCTAGCTTTTCGTATAAATTGCGTGGGCCAGATCCCTCAAAAATCGTTAATAACTGGATACTTTCTGAGGGAATTTGGCATGCAGCGGTTCGACTTTCTCGCAGCCGAATTGACTCTATGTTTAATTTGAACGATCCCTTGGCGGTGTTGGCGACCCGTTTGCCATGGAGCCAGATCGAGGCGGCGGTATCTGCGAAGTTCGAGCATCAGAATCGCACCAGTCAAGTCCTCAAAGACCAGGACATGTTTGGAACCACTGAGACCCTGGTTGGAGCCGGGCGCAGCAACCTCACGCAGGACATTGCCGTCAAACTCAAAGATATCGTAGTCGATCTGGGCTTTCGCGGTGTGGACGCTGACAATCCCGACAGAGAAATCATTCACAGAGGCAAATTCAAGAGCCTGAGTGTCATGCAAAAGAAGTGGTTAAAGCGGCGAACGGGGGTGGAACCCGCCATTGGGCAGTTGAAGTTTAATCATCGCATGGATCGCTGCAGGCTGCTGCGCGCCATTGCCCATCCGGGTGTTGAGGTGCCCATTTTTTCGTCTGTTATTGGTAGCCCTGGAGCAGCCACGGGCTATAGGATCGACACACGGCCCGCAGGACCGCTTGTGGACAACTCGCGTGGGCAATTGGCTCACAAGTGAATTTTACAGATAGCTATTTATGATATACAAACGTATTAAGGCAAATATTCCTAAATTGATTCGATTTAGTTTGGTAGGCGCTGTAGGTGCGGCAATTAATTTTGCTGTCTATTATTGGGCTGTGGAGTTTGCCAAATTAAGTATTAATTTAAGCGCTGTACTTGCTTTCTGTGTCGCAATTGTTAACAATTACATATTGAATCACCGATGGACATTTGCTCGCGAAAACGTAAATAACTCAACAAACTTTAGGCAGTTCACTTATTATTTAGTTGGGAATATACAAGGTCTTCTAATTAATCTAGCTATTCTCAATGTATTGGTGCACTTGGCCGGCACCAGCTTCCATCTTATAAGTCAAATGCTGGGTATTCTTTGTGGAATGCTATCAAACTTCATTTTCGCTAAGAAGTTTGTATTCTCAAAAAATGATTCAGCAACTCATACTGGAAGGTAACGAATAGCGTTTATCTGCCGCGCTGCGATACGGGTAGAAATCAGGAGCACCTCCTGCGGAACATAAACATTGTTGGAATGAAGCGCTTGCCGAGGCGGTGGCGAGAGGGGTTTGGAAAGTTTCTCGGCACCGTGTTGCCTGAATCATTGAGACACTCGTCACGGAACCTGCCGTTGAAGCTTTCGATGTAGCCGTTTTGCATTGGGCGGCCTGGCTAAATCAAAATGTGTTGAATGCCATGGCTACTGGCCCATCCCATGAACGCCCGACTGGTGAACTCTGGCCCGTTATCCGTCCTGACTGCCATCGGGTAGCCGCGAAGCAGCGCAGCGCGCTAGGGGCGAGATGAAGAGGTGATCCGGAGCTACATACGCCACCAGGAGCAGGAGGACGAGAAGTTGGAGCAGCTTGGGTTGTGGAGATAAGGAGCCGCCGTTTCGGTGGCTCAAAGAGTAGGGGCCGCGTAAGCGGCCCTGATTAGCCGCTTTGAGCGGCTCACAATTTCTAAAGCCCCCCGGCTTTGCCAGGGGGATGGCTACTCGAGGCCGCGTCAGGAACCCAGTCTAGCCACTTTGAGTGGCTCACAATTTAAAGCGACTGGCCTCGCCGGGGAATACTTACTAATGATTAAAGACGTGGAATCTTCCCGCGTCTTGGAATGGTGGAATTTTTTGGGTCAGTATGCCAATAAACTCGCAAAACACTGACCGCCAGGTTGAACACTGTAATCAATTCTCGACAATACCATTCCGCTTGAATATGCTGACAAAAGAAGAGCATATTGCAGCTTGCCTGCGGCTGTCGTCGAATCAATATATATCACATTGAACAAACAAGCCGTAGAGGGAGCCGGGGAAACTATAAGATAGGCTTGGCCAAACTGAGTGCCAACTGAGGTAATCGTTCGATTTGCATCACTCGCCGCAAACGAACCGAATGAAATAAAAATGGAAAGCAATGTAACCAACATCTTCTTCATAAAAATCCCCTAATAAAAAGTAAACGCAAACTAACCCAAACCTTTGCAAAAATTTATCTCCGTAACACCCTTCATTCTGCGTGTAAATGCGAATGACCGCGCAGGGGTTCAAATTATGGCTGTTTTCCGAAGTGTTGGGGATACTTGCACAAGTGTTGGCAATTGTGATGGGTCCAATCGAACATGTCAAGCCTAACCCCAACCCCAGTCCTACTCTTGCAAGATGGGGAAGCGCTAACTGCATTTTAATGCATTCGAGGGCTACTGCGCCTCGTCAGTCGGTGCTTGTTGACGCTCTTGCAGGTGCCTGCTGCAACCGGCATTGGTGACCCGCAGCTCGGCCAGTGTCTCGTCGATCTAGGCGCGCTTTTGCTCGAGTTCGGCAATTGCCGCGGCGGTGCGCTCGATGACGTAGCTGAGCTGCTGCGCACGGCCTTCGCCATGGGCGCCATAAAAGTCCAGCTAGCGTTTGATTTTGGCCAGCGGCGAGCCGATGGACTTGGCCCGCAGGATGAGGGCGAGGTGAGCACGGTCAGCCGACGGTAAGCACGGGCGCCGTTGATGCGCCGTGGCTTGAGTAGCCCCTTGTCTTCACAGAAGCGCAGCGCCCGCAGCTTGATGCGAAACTCCCCGCGCTGTTTGGCAATGCCAAGCAGTTCAGCGCAAGTTTCGTCCTGATGTGAATTGATAAAAGCCTGCGCGTCACACCACCATCTTTTCGGGAGGGCGGTGGTCTAGGCCTGCCTGAAGATAAAGCTCGAAAACAAAGCCGACACGCTGGCAAGCAGATCCGCCCCGGGGTATCCCGTTGTCGGCATTGCGTTGAGGTTGAGTGCTGCGCAGCCAGTGCTGCGGAACAGCTGCAAGGCATAGTGCCGCACACCCATGGCACTCAAGGTTTGCGCCAAGGCCAGGATTTCGTTCTCCGGATGCAGGCGCGGGTGAATTGTACTGCGAAACTCGTGCGCCAGACCGCTGTCCAGCACCAGCCTTGCGCAGGCCGCTATGTGTTGCGCGCTGTTGCTGATGCCAGTGACGGCGTCATAATTTTCCGGAATGGCCTTGATGTCGATGCCAACCCAGTCCACCAGCGGCAGCACTTCCGCCAGACGCCGGGGATACATGCCGGCGGTGTGCAGACCGACACCAAACCCGAGCGCGCGCACTTCGCGCATGGCGTCTGCCAGCGCCGGGTCCATGGTGGGCTCGCCGCCGCTGAACACCACGGCGTCAATCAGGCCCACGCGTCGCTTCAACAGCGCGATGACGTCGATCCACGCCACGGGGCTGGTGCCTGTGCGGGTCTGCAGATGCGGGTTGTGGCAGTAGCCGCAGCGCCAGGGACAGCCCTGCACAAACACCACGGCCGCGAGTTTGCCGGGGTAGTCAGTGGCGCTGAACGGCGTGACGCCGCCGGTCTTGAGTCGCGCGGCTGTGAAACTGGCTGGCAACTCAGGCGCTGACCGGGGCCTGGTTACAGCATTGTTCGTCAAAGTAGGTGCGCTCATGGAACTCGCCCTTCTTGCCGGTGTTGAAGGACGACAGCGGGCGGTGGTAGCCCATGACACGGGTCCACACTTCACAGCGCTGGCGCTCGTCGTCGCGCAGGATGACGGCTTGGGGTGTCAGGGATTGTTGTTCGCTCAGGTCGGTCATGCGGGTTTCTCCTTAAGTGGTTTCCAATTGCTTGCGCGCGATGATTTCGGTATCGCACTTGGGGCAAAAATCGTGGCGCCCGCCGAGGTAGCCGTGCTTGGGGCAGATCGAGAAGGTTGGCGTCACCGTGATGTAGGGCAGGCGAAAGCGCGACAGCGAGCGCTTGACCAGCTGGCGGCAGGCCTCGGCGCTGCTCAGCGGCTCGGTCATGTACAGGTGCAATACCGTGCCACCTGTGTATTTGCGCTGCAGGTCGTCCTGCAGTTCCAGCGCCTCGAACGGATCGTCGGTGTAGCCCACCGGCAGCTGCGAGGAGTTGGTGTAGTAGGGCATGTCTTTGGTGCCGGCTTGCAGGATGTCGGGAAACTGCTTGGCATCCTCCTTGGCAAAACGGTAGGTGGTGCCCTCGGCGGGTGTCGCCTCCAGGTTGTACATGTGGCCGGTCTGGTCCTGAAACTCCAGCATGCGTCCACGCACATGGTCCAGCAGCCGAATTGCAAAGGCGTGGCCCCACTCGGTGCTGATGTCGTGCCGGTCCTGCGTGAAATTGCGGATCATCTCGTTGATGCCATTCACACCCAGCGTCGAGAAGTGGTTGCGCAGCGTGCCCAGATAGCGTTTGGTGTAGGGGAACAGGCCGTTGTCCATGTGGCGCTGAATCACCTTGCGCTTGATTTCCAGGCTGTCGCGGCCCAGCTCCAGCAGGGTGTCAAGCGCCTGCAGCATGGCGATCTCGTCACCCATGTGCAGGTAGCCCAGGCGTGCGCAGTTGATGGTGACGACACCGAGTGAACCTGTTTGCTCGGCCGAGCCGAACAGGCCATTGCCGCGCTTGAGCAGCTCGCGCAAGTCGAGCTGCAAGCGGCAGCACATGGAGCGGATCATGTTCGGCTTGAGTTCCGAATTGATGAAGTTCTGGAAGTAGGGCAAGCCGTACTTGGCGGTCATCTCGAACAGCGCCTCGGCGTTCGGACTGTACCAGTCGAAGTCTTCCGTGATGTTGTAGGTGGGAATCGGGAAGGTGAAGACCCGGCCCTTGGCGTCGCCGGCCATCATGACCTCGATGTAGGCGCGGTTGATCATGTCCATCTCAGCCTGGCAGTCGCCATAGGCGAAATCAACCTCCCTGCCAGCGATCACCGGCACCTGTTCGCGCAGGTCTTCCGGGCAAATCCAGTCGAAGGTCAGGTTGGTGAACGGCGTCTGCGTGCCCCAGCGCGAGGGCACGTTGAGGTTGTAGATCAGTTCCTGCATGCACTGGCGCACGTGCTCGTACGACAGATCGTCGTTCTTGATGTAGGGCGCCATGTAGGTGTCAAAGGAGCTGAAAGCCTGGGCTCCGGCCCACTCGTTTTGCAGCGTGCCCAGAAAATTGACAATTTGCCCCACCGCGCTGGACATGTGCTTCGGCGGGCCGCTTTCCACCTTGCCCGGCACGCCGTTGAGCCCTTCGTTGAGCAGCGTGCGCAGCGACCAGCCGGCGCAATAGCCCGCCAGCATGTCCAGATCATGCACGTGCAAGGCCGCGCTGCGGTGCGCCGCGCCCACTTCCGGCGGATAAACATGGTTCAGCCAGTAGTTGGCAATCACCTTGCCCGAGACGTTGAGGATCAGGCCGCCCAGCGAGTAGCCCTGGTTGGCATTGGCGTTGACACGCCAGTCGAGTTGCTGCAGGTACTCGTTCATGCTGGACTCGACGTCCACCAGGGTCTTGCGGTCGCTGCGCAGTTTCTTGTGCTGCTCACGGTAGACGATGTAGGCGCGCAGTGTCTTGGGGTAGCCGGCATCGAACAGGGCGGACTCGACCGCGTCCTGAATTTGTTCGATATGCGGTGTCACGTGACCCTGCACCTTGATCTTGGGCGTCACCAGGTATTGCGTCAGGCGCTTGGCTTCGGCGGCATCAAATTCGCCGGTGACCTGCGCGGCGCGTTCCAGCGCCTGGGAGATTTTCGAGGCGTCAAAGCGCTTGATGCCGCCGTCGCGCTTGATGATGTGGGTGAAAACGCTGCTGCCCTGTAATTTCATCTTCTGTCCCCTTAAAACACTATAGGTAGTGCAGGACAGAATACTAACCACTATGGGTAGTGCTTGTCGCCAATTTCAGTGCTGTCAGGCGATTTATTTTTGTTTCAGCTTGATATGTGTCAAAAACGCGCGGATTGACACCGGGCTCAAGCCCTCAGAAGCGGGCTTTTGCCGGCGTAGCGCGTGCGATCCGGGCCCGGGCCTCAGGCGCTTGTCGTGCCAAACACCGTTTGCCACAAGGTCAGTACGGCTTGGCGCTGCTCCTGCAAGGTCGGCATGAAGACATGGGTTGGCTCTTCGTCGAGTCGGGCACGATGCTGTACCCGGCGCATCTCGCGGTAGGCGCTGGCGGCCGCATGACCCACGCCGACCGGCAGCAAACCGAGCACTTCCGCGCGTTCCAACAGCGCGATATTGCCCGTGTTGCCCATCAATTCGGGGTGCTGTGCCGCCTGTGACAGCACCAGGTACTGCATGACGAACTCCGCATCGATCATTCCGCCCGGACTTTGCTTGACGTCGAATTGCTGACCCTCTGGTTCGCCCTTGGGCGCCGCCTTGACCGGATGGGCCGCACGTACCCGTTCGCGCATGGCCATGATTTCCGACTTCAGGTCGTCGAGCTTGCGCGGCGCGGTGATGACGGCCCGGCGAATGGCATCGAAGCGTTGCCGCAGCGCGTCGTCGCCGAGCACAAACCGGGCGCGTGTCATCGCCTGGTGCTCCCAGGTCCAGGCAGTGTTGCTGCCGCGCTGCTGTTGATAGTTGGCGTAGGCGTCAAAACTGGTGATCAGCAGGCCGGAGTTGCCATTGGGTCGCAGGGCGGTGTCGATCTCGTACAAGTCGCCTTCGCCAGTCTTGACGGTGAGCCAGTTGATGAGCTTGCGTACCAGAGCGGCATAAACCTCGGGGGCGCGCTCGTCTTCGTCAGCGTAGACAAACACGATGTCCAGATCGCTGCCGTAGCCAAGCTCCTTGCCACCCAGCTTGCCGTAGGCGATGATCGCAAATTGTGGCGTATCGCGGTGCCTGTTTTTCAGGCGGCTCCAGCACCAGCGGGTCGTCACCCGCAAGATGGCTTCGGCCAGCGAGCTCAGGTCGTCAGCCACTTGTTCAACCGTCAGCCTGCCTTCGACATCGCGCGCCAGCGTGCGAAAGACCTCGGCGTGATGGGCGCGGCGCAGCAGGTTGAGCAAGGCTTCGTCGTCGTCTTCCTCGCCAGTGCCGGTGAGCGAGGCGCGCCGATGATCGAGCTCGTGTTCGAAGTCGGCGGCGCTGAACCGCTCATCGAGCATGTCCGCGCTAGCCAATTCGTCAATCACCCCTGGATGCATCAGCAAGTAGCGCGCCGGCCAGCGGGCTGCTCCCAGCAAGCGCAACAGTCGCTCATGCACGTTGGGTCGCTCCAGCAGCAGGGCCAGGTAGCTCTCGCGTCGAAGCAACGGTTCGATCCAGTCGGCCAGACGAACGGCGCCTTCTTCTGTCACTTTGCCCTCGCGCACCCATTGAGCGGTGCGGGCAATCAGTCGTATCAGCCGAGTGCGGGACTCTTCCCGCAAGGCCAGTACCCGCGGGTGGTCACGCCAGGTCGCCACCCGAGCGCGGAAAGTCTCCGGCAACTGCTCCAGCAATTCGTCAAAACCCGTGGCCATAGCGCCTGACCTGCCGCCAGTGCAGCCTTTGCATTCCTTGTCGGAGTCGCCTCCCAACAACACGTCAAATTCCTGTGCGACGATCTCGCGGTGAGCGTCCAGCTGGTGCAATAGCTGACATGAGCTTGCATAACCCATGGTGCTGGCGATCCAGTCCAGATCATGGTCTTGCGTTGGCAGCACGTGGGTTTGCTGATCGTCCAGGTATTGAATGCGGTGTTCCACCCGGCGCAAGAAGGTGTAAGCCTCGGCCAGTGCCTGCGCGGTGGCCGGCGGCATCAGACCGGCCTTCGCCAGACGGGGCAGTGCGCCGAGGGTGGGGCGGGTTCTGAGCTCGGGAAATTGTCCGCCCCGCACGACCTGCAGCAGTTGCACGATGAACTCGATTTCCCGAATGCCCCCGCGGGACAGCTTGACATCGTTGGCACGCTCCGGGTGCCCATTGCTGCGTTTGCTCGCATGCTCGCGAATCTGCCGGTGCAATCCGCGCAGGGAGTCAAAGACACTGTAGTCCAGGTAGCGTCTGAAGACGAACGGCAGAATCACGCTGCGAAGCGCTTGGGCGGGCCCCGGGTCCGCGGCGCCCAGTGTTGCCACCACCCGACTCTTGAGCCAGGCAAAGCGTTCCCATTCGCGACCCTGCACGTGCAGGTATTCCTCCAATGCGTCGAGCGACACGACAGGCGGTCCGGAATTGCCGTTTGGCCGCAGCGCCAGATCGACGCGAAAGACAAAACCGTACTCGGTGATGTCGCCGATCAGGCCATAGATGGCGCGCACCGCCTTGGCAAAATACTCCTGATTCGAGATTCGGCCACGGCCCTGCGCATCGCCCGTGGTTTCACCGTCCCGGTCGTAGATGTAAATCAGATCGATGTCGCTTGATACATTGAGCTCACGCGCACCCAGCTTGCCCATGCCGACGATCCAGAGGCGGGCTTGGGCGCCCTGTTCGGTACAGGGCGTGCCGTGGGCCAGAGCCAGGATTTTTTGCGCCTGGGTGCAGGCCTGGTTTAGTGAAAACTCTGCCAGTTCCGTCATCGCCTGAGTCACCTGCTGCAGGGGAATTTGCTCTTCGCAGTCAAGACACAGCAGGCGTTCGAGTACCAGTTGCCGGGTGGTTCGCAAGGCGCCGCCGACATCAAGCCCGAGTTTTCCGAGTGCCTCAAAGGCTTGCGCGATCGACGCCGGATCCGGCAGGCCTGCAGGCAATAAATGCATTTGACTTTCAAAGCGACGTCGAACGCGCTGACCAAAGCGCGAGTGGGAAGACAATGCGTGGCGGGTCATAATTCCTGTCGTATTTCCAAAGTTTTAATGATTGACTTGACGCCTGCCCCTTCATCCCTGCTGAAAACGTTAACACGCATCGCCCGTTGGTCGCTCTGGTTGCTGTTAATGGTGTGGTTTGTTTTTCTCTTGACTTGGGGGGCGCTGCAGTGGCTGATTGTGCCGCGAATCGGCGAGTTTCGCCCGCAGCTTGAAGCCCGGGCTACACAGGTGCTGGGTGTGCCGGTACGCATCGGTGCCATTACAGCCAATTCGACCGGCATGATGCCTTCGTTCGAGTTAAGCAATGTGCAGTTGTTCGATGCCGACGGCCGTGAAGCCTTGCGACTTCCGCGTGTGCTGGCCGCACTGTCGCCGCGATCGCTATGGCATCTGGGTTTCGAGCAGCTTTATCTCGATGGGCCAGAGCTCAGTATCCGACGTCGTCTGGACGGGAAGATACTGGTCGCGGGGCTTGACTTTTCCAAGAACACCAACACCGGCAAGGGTGCTTCAGACTGGTTTTTTTCGCAGACAGAGTTTGCCATTCATGGTGGCAGCATTGAGTGGACCGATGAGATGCGTTCTGCCCCAACCCTGGCGCTGACACAGGTTGACCTGGTGGTGCGTAATACGGGGCGCCGGCATGACATGCGCCTGGATGCCACGCCGTCATTGTTATGGGGCGAGAGATTCAGCTTGCGGGGCATGTTTCGCCAGCCGCTGCTCTCGAACAGCAGTGGGCAATGGCAGGATTGGGAGGGCCAGCTCTACGCGGCATTTCCGCGCGTCGATCTGTCTGAATTGCGGCGTTATGCCGAGGTCGGCATCGATTTGCACCAGGGCAACGGTGCCGTCAGCGCGTGGGTCGATGTCAGTCAAAAGCAGGTCGTGGGAGCGACCGCAGATGTCGCGCTCGCAGAGGTGAACGTCACGCTGGGGGCCGGCTTGAAGACCCTGGAGCTGAAGTCAGTACGTGGGCGTCTGGGGGGGCGGATTCTCGCCAACGGTTTTGAATTTTCCACGCAGGTGCTTGCGTTTGACACCCGTGACGGGCTGCACTGGCCCGGGGGCAATGTCAGTGTCATGTACCTCAGCCCGGAGGGAAAAATGGTCGCCCGCGGTGAGATCAAGGCCGACAAACTGGATCTGACCGCCTTGGCACAAATTGCCGACCGCCTGCCGATCGACGCCACAGCCCGCGCTGCGCTGTTGGCGTATGCCCCCAAGGGGCTGGTGGAGCGGATACAGGCCAAATGGCAGGGAACCATGGGTGCTTTCAGTCAGTACCAGGTCAACGGACTTGTGAGCCAGTTTGAACTGGCCGCGCAAGCGGCTGTGCCAGAGCCCCATGGCACCAAGGGTGGCGTAACCGGCGCGTTGCCGGAAACGCCAGTTGCGGTCGGCATCCCTGGTGTTCGGGGTGCCAATATCGAGTTCGATTTCAACCAGTCTTCAGGCAAGGCCAGCGTCAGCTTGGCGCAGGGTGTTGTTGTGCTGCCGGGGGTGTTTGACGAAGCCGCGATTCCCGTGACTCAGTTGTCAACCGATGTCAGGTGGCAGATCAAAGGGGAACAACTGGCGGTCCAGTTGCCGAACCTCAGATTCAGCAACGTCGACGCCCAGGGCGAGGCACAGATCAAATGGGAGACCAACAATGCCGCCAATTCCGGTGCCCGCGCAAGATATCCTGGCGTGCTGGATCTGCAAGGCTCACTGAGTCGTGCCGACGGCACACGGGTTTATCGCTATCTGCCCCTGCTCATTCACCGGCCGGTGCGTGATTATGTTCGCGATGCCGTCGTGGCCGGGACTGCGACCGGTGTCAAGTTCAAAGTCAAGGGCGACCTGAATCACATGCCGTTTACCGACCCGAAACAGGGTGAATTCAGAATTTCCGCTGATGTGCACAACGCAACCTTTGTCTATGTGCCGAGAAGCATCCAGCCCGCTGGCGCCCTGCCTTGGCCGGCTTTGACGCAGCTTGGTGGCGAACTGGTGTTCGAGCGTGCACAAATGCAAGTCAGAGGGGCAAGCGCGCGCATGGGTGCCAGTTCAGGCCTGCAGATTGCCAAGGTGGAAGCCTTGATTCCCGATTTGAAGCATGCAACAGTGACCGTCAACGCGCAGATGCGCGGCGCACTGACCGAGGCCCTGGGCATCGTCAACGGTTCTCCCGTAGGCGGCATGATCGGACAGGCCCTGCGGCGCGCTGTGGCGAGCGCGAGTGCCGACTACAAATTGCAATTGACTTTGCCGATCGCGGCGATTGAAAAATCAACGGTGCAGGGAAGCGTGACGCTCCCCGGCAATGACATTCAGATGACGCCTGACACACCCAAACTGATTCGCTCGCGCGGCGTGGTGAATTTTTCCGAAAGCGGGTTTTCCATTGTGGGGGGTCAGGCGCGAATGCTCGGCGGTGATGTCCGTCTGGAAGGGGGCTCGGTGGCGCCTTCCGGGAGCAATGGCAATCGTATGACGCCCTCGGTGCTGATCCGAGCCAGTGGTACTGCTTCTGCCGAAGGTTTACGCCAGGCCAAAGAGCTCGGATTTGCCGCGCGCTTGGCGCAGCATGCCACCGGCAGTGCGGCGTATACGGCCGTGCTGGGTTTTCGCCGCGGTGAACCTGAACTGACAGTGAGCAGCAATTTGCAGGGACTCGGCCTTGGTTTGCCCGCGCCGTTGAACAAGACTGCCGAGACGGCATTGCCATTTCGATTTGAGACGGCACTGGTTCGCGAGTCGCTGCTGCCGGTGTCGGGCGCGACGCAGCGTCTGCAGGACCAGTTGACTCTGGTGCTCGGGCGCGTGGTCTCGATGGCGTATATCCGCGACCTGTCCGGTACCGAGCCTCGCGTCACACGCGGCAGCATGGGTGTTGGTTTGTCTCCGCAGGAGTCGGCGCCAATGCCGGAAGACGGTGTGGTGGCCAACATCAACTTGAGCACCTTTGATCTGGACGCCTGGGGTGCCGTGTTGTCGGAAGCGACGGGCACCTCATTGACCGGCGCGGTTGTGGCCGCAGCGACTGCAGCGCGAGCACCGGGTGCGGGCTCCGACAGCGCCGCGGCTGCCGCTGCGGCTTTGACTTATCTGCCTACCAGTATGGCGGTGCGTGCACGGGAATTGACTTTCGGCGGACGAAAGCTCCATAACGTCGTGGTCGGTGGCACGCGCGAGGGCCTTCTGTGGCGTGCCAATCTGGATGCCACTGAACTCAATGGCTATCTGGAGTATCGCCAGCCCTCTGGCACAGGGGAGGGCCGCGTCTATGCCCGGCTGGCCCGGCTGACGATTGCACCGAGTGCCGCCAGCGAGGTTGAAGCACTGCTCAATGAGCAACCCGCGAGCATTCCGGCACTGGATATTGTGGTGGACGATTTTGAGTTGCGGGGCAAGCGCCTGGGGCGCGTCGAGGTGCTGGCCATCAACCGGGGCGCCAGCGAAGTCGCGCGCGAAGGAGGGGTGCGTGAGTGGCGTTTGAACAAGTTCAACATGATCACGCCGGAGGCGGCACTGACCGCCACCGGCAATTGGGCCAGCATCAATGCGCAGAGTGGGACGACGGCTGGAGCGCAGGCCGCCCCGGGTGCGTCGGTACGCCGGCGCACGGTGTTGAATTTCAAGCTCGATATCGGCGACGCAGGCGAATTGCTTGCGCGCCTTGGGATGAAGGACGTGGTGCGCAAAGGGCGCGGCAAGATGGAGGGGCAAGTCGCTTGGGTCGGATCGCCCTTCAGTCTGGACTATCCGTCCATGAGCGGCGCTTTTGCCGTCAATGTGGAGGCGGGTCAGTTTTTAAAGGCTGATCCTGGCATTGCGAAGTTGCTGGGTGTACTCAGTTTGCAGTCCCTGCCGCGCCGCCTGACACTGGATTTCAGGGACGTGTTCAGCGATGGCTTTGCTTTTGACTTCGTGCGCGGTGACGTCACGATCGAGCAGGGCATTGCCAAAACCAATAATCTTCAAATGAAGGGCGTTAACGCGGCCGCGTTGATGGAAGGATGGGCTGATATTGCCAAGGAAACTCAGGACGTACGGGTGGTGGTGGTACCGGAAATCAACGCCGGAACCGCCTCATTGATTGCATCGGTCATCAACCCGGCTATCGGCATTGGCACCTTTCTGGCCCAGTTATTTTTCCGACGGCCGCTGATGGAAGCGGCAACCCAGGAGCTTCACGTTGATGGCAGCTGGGCTGATCCGCAAATTACCAAAGTACAGCGCAAACCGTGAATCCGGACCAGGGGCTTGTGCAGGATCGCCCACATTCTCCCCTGCGTCGTCGAACACTTTGGACCGTGCTGGTGCTGCTGGTGCTGGCATTGCTGGCGATGCTGGTGTGGCTCGCCGGGGTCTACGAGACAGCCCAGATTCAGGGCCGACTGGAACGTGATACCGCGCAAGTCGTCGGGGACATCCAGTCGACATTCACCCGCAATGTGCAAACCTTGCAGTCACTGCAATACAGTGACCCGACGCCCAACTCCTGGGCCATTGAGGCCGCCACCGTGCTGCGCGAGCACCGTGAATTGGTTCGCGTGGAATGGCGTGACAGTGCCATGCAGCTGCGCTCTTCCGTGGACACCCCGTTTCGCCAGCCGGTCTTTGCTTACATGGGACGAAACAATGCCCAGTCGGAAGTCGTGCTGACCTGTAACACTGCTCGCCGCTTCAGCGGACCTGCTTACACCAGCAGCTACTTTGTGGCGTTTGCCGATGGTCTGGGGGTGCAGGTCATGGAGTTGTGCCTGCCGCTGCAGAGCGCTGGCAAACCGGCGGGGTATCTGGTTGCCACCTATGCTTTGCAGGCGGTGCTGGATGCAATTCCGGTTGGCCCGACAACGCGCGGCTACGAAGTTGCCTTCACCGAAGGTGACGGTACCCGCCTGGCCCTGCGCCGGGTCCCGCGCAAGGGAAGTCGTATCTTTTCGGCCCAGCAATTGCTGGACCTGCCTGGGACGACGCTGGTGCTGCGCGTGGACAGCTGGCGTGGCACCCCCGACCTGTTTCCCAATGTCCTCACAGCGCTGGTCGCCGCGATGTCGATCACCCTGCTCACGGTGTTGGCCTTGCTGGCGCAAGACATGCGCCTGCGCCTCAAGGCGCAGCACCAGTTGGCCGATGCGCTGGCTTTTCGCAAGGCCATGGAAGATTCTTTGCTGACAGGGATGCGCGCGCGCGATCTGCAAGGCCGTATCACCTATGTCAACCCGGCGTTTTGCCAGATGGTGGGGTACTCGGAAGCCGAGTTGCTCGGCCAAAGCATGTTTGCGTCTTACTGGCCACCCGAATTTGTCGGCGAATACCAGCAACGCCAGATGATTCGTCTGGCGGGCAATTTGCCCCCGCGTGAAGGCTTCGAAGCGGTATTCATGCGCAAGGACGGTACGCGTTTTCCGGTGCTCATCATCGAGGCCCCTTTGATTAACGCCCAGGGCGTTCAAACCGGATGGATGAGCGCTTTTCTGGATGTCACTGAACAACGACGTGTGGAAGAGTTGTCGCGCACCAGTCAGGAACGTTTGCAGGCGACAGCCCGGCTCGCCACGGTCGGAGAAATGGCGTCGCTTCTCAGTCACGAGCTGAATCAGCCGCTGGCCGCCATTTCGAGCTACGCCAGTGGATCGATCAATCTGCTCGATCAATTACCGGACGAGGCCGATGCACGCAAGGCCGATCTGCTGCTCGCGATGAAGCGCATCTCCGAGCAGGCCGAGCGAGCCGGGAAAATCATCAAGAGCGTGCACAACTTCGTGCGCCGACGCGATCATGTGCGTCAAGCAGTGGCACCCCAAGCCTTGCTGGATGCGATTTTGCCGCTGATCAATTTGCAGGCGCGCAAATTGAATGTTCACGTGCTGACCGAGGTTGCGTCCGATGTGCCGTGCGCGCTGTGCGACGCCACCATGGTTGAGCAGGTCTTGCTGAACCTGGCGCGCAATGCCATGCAGGCGATGGACCAGCCGAGTATCGTGGAGCGGGAGTTGCTGATACGCGTTTGCCGGGTAAAGGGTGAGGGGACAAAAAAGTGGATCGAGTTTTCAGTGGCAGACATCGGCGTCGGAATC
The DNA here is from genome assembly GCA_963810395.1 of uncultured beta proteobacterium. Taxonomy (GTDB): domain Bacteria; phylum Pseudomonadota; class Gammaproteobacteria; order Burkholderiales; family Burkholderiaceae_C; genus Rhodoferax. Next base: position 2,095,933 of record CAWENC010000001.1, read on the forward strand.
GCGCCCGAAGTGCAGGAGCAGCTGTTCGATCCCTTCTTTACCACCCGGGTTGAAGGCATGGGTCTGGGTTTGAGCCTGTGCCGCACCGTGGTGGAACAGCACGGTGGTGCACTGGTGTTCAAGGCCAACGTGCCACAAGGTACGGTTTTTATCTTTACCCTGCCGGCCAGCGTCGTGGCATAACATCGCTTTATGCAAGCTGTGACTGATGCCCTGGTTTACGTCGTGGACGACGATGTCAGTGTGCGCGAGGCGCTGGCCTGGCTGCTGCGTTCACGGCGCTTGTCCAGCCAGGTGTTTGACAGCGCCGAGGCGTTTCAGCGCGCGTTGCAGAATGACGCCCAGGCTGGTCGGCCGAGTTGCCTGCTGCTGGACGTGCGCATGCCGGGCTTGAGTGGACTGGCGTTGTTTGACTGGCTGATCGAGCGAGGCTTGCATCTGGCCATGCCGGTGATTTTTCTGACCGGCCACGCTGACGTCCCGACGGCGGTAGACGCCGTCAAGCGCGGCGCCTTTGATTTTTGTGAGAAGCCATGCTCCGACAATGCACTGGTGGACCGCGTGGAGCAGGCGCTGGCCCAATCTCGCACCCTGGTGAATGCCAGCATGAGAACACGGCTGCTGCACGATCGCCTGGCGGAGTTGACCGAGCGCGAACGCGAAGTCATGCTTCTGGTGGCCGAAGGCCTGCTCAACAAGTTGATTGCCGACCGACTCAATATCAGTGTCAGAACCGTCGAAGTCCACCGGGCGCGTGTGTTTGACAAAATGGAAGTCAAGTCAGCGGTGGAGTTGACCAATCTCTTGCGCCTGGTCGGGTAATGACTGGCCCGATTCAACTGGTTTTTTCGGACTGGTCGAGATCAGTCGATCCTTCGGCCGGTTCCTTGCGATCGGCGCTCTGGAGTTGCGCCAATTCACCCTTTTTTCGCCCCGAGAACATGGTCCACCAGACTATCAGCAGCAGCAATATCAGGGCACCCAGAGCTTCAAGGATGAGCAAACGCATAAACCGACTCCTGTTGCCTGTGTTGAGTGCCTTGATTGTAGGGATGATCGCCGCCTGCGGCAGTGCACCGCCGCAACTGCCCGAGCCCTTGAACGAGACAACACCGTCTCCCAAAGTGAAGTTGCCCGACGACACCGGGGTCTTGCCGGCCCCCATTTTGCAGGCCAGAAGCCGGTGGACGGCGGTGCCTTGGGCGGAGTTGCCTGGCTTCGAAAGTGATGTCTTGTTTGAAGCCTGGAATGCCTGGCTCAAGAGCTGCGAGCGGCCTGGTCCGGTGTTTGCGCCGCTGTGCGGCGAGGTGCGGCGCCTGAGCATTGGCAGCCCCGAGCAACAGCGTGCCTGGCTCGTGGCGCGGTTGCAGCCTTACCGGGTAGAAGCCTTGTCCGGCAGCCCTGAGGGCCTGTTGACCGCCTATTTCGAACCGGAACTGGACGCTTCGCGCAGCCCCAGCGCGGATTTTTCGGTTCCTTTGTACCGGCCACCACCCGGTCTGGCGCAACGCAAACCCTGGTACACCCGCCAGGAGATGGATACCCTTCCCGAGGCGCAGGCGGCGTTGCGAGGGCGTGAGATCGCCTACCTGGCAGATCCGATTGACGCGCTTGTGTTGCAGATCCAGGGCTCGGGGCGGGTGCGCATCGCCCAGGCAGACGGCACACGCACATTGGTGCGGCTGGCCTACGCTGGCTCCAACGAACAGCCGTACAAAAGTGTCGGTCGCTGGTTGCTGGATCAAGGCGCGGTGCGGGATGCCTCCTGGCCCGCCATCAAGGCCTGGGCACTGCAGAATCCGCAGCGTGTCAAGGAGCTACTGTGGAGTAATCCGCGCACCGTGTTTTTTCGGGAAGAGCCATTGCCGGTACAGGAAGCTGCCTGGGGGCCTAGGGGGGCTCAGGGTGTCGCACTGACACCGGGTCGCTCGATTGCGGTGGACCCCGGCAGCATTCCCTTTGGCACCCCGGTGTGGCTGACATCCACGGGTCCGAATGTCAAGCTGCAAAAACTGGTGCTGGCGCAGGACACCGGCAGCGCGATTACCGGCGCCGTGCGGGCCGACTACTTTGCTGGTTGGGGTGCGGCGGCGCAGGAGCTGGCAGGACGTCTGAAGCAGCCCTTGCGAATGTGGGTGCTGTGGCCTAAATGAACCCAGGCCCCGCCTCGCCTGCCCCTAGCGCTCGCAGAATAGCTGGGTAATTGAAGTTGCTGGCCAAATTCACCAGCAGCTTTCCCAACGATGCATCTTGTTCGGAGATTTTCTTGATAACAGCATCAATGCGTTCGCTATCCAGGCTCAGCAAGGCTTCGGTAAGTTCCGAACGTAATGCATGCGACAGCCCACCTAGCATCGTGCCTGTCAACGCTACTGCAGGCTCGTTTTCTGTTGCAAACTCGTTGCCATATACGTAGCGCACTCCGAGATATTTGGCCATGCATCCGTATATTTCACTCATCCGATAGGGCTTGCGCACAAAGTCATCCATGCCTGCCCTGGTCAATTCGTCGTGTTGTTCCTGGAATACGGAGGCAGTTACTGCAGCAATTTTTACTTCCTTGCCGCCAGGAAGTTCACGGATACGCTGGGTTGCTTCAATGCCATCCATGACCGGCATGCGCCGGTCCATCCAGATGAAGTGCGGCTGCCAGCTTTGGAACGCCTTGATTGCCTGTTCACCATTTTCGGCCAGCATGACCTTGAAGCCAACCCCTTGCAACAACCTTTGCAGCAGCAATCGGCTCTCCATCTGATCCTCGACAATCAAGATGCGATATTCCGGTTGGCCGGGCGCCAGACCAATTACCTCGTCCATCCTCTTCGGTGGTTTGCTGATCTCGGTTTCTGCAACTACCTGGACAGGCAGTTCAAGCCTGAAAATTGAACCTTTGCCTGGTGCGCTTTGCAGGCTAATGTTTCCACCCATCAATTCGACGAATTGACGTGTGATGGTCAATCCCAAGCCCGTTCCCTTTTGCATATCGGATTGACCCAATTGGACAAAAGGCTCAAAGATGGCTCGCTGATCTTCAGGCTTGATTCCAATCCCCGAGTCTTCAACTTCAACGAGCAAGCGCTGTGGTTCTGTATCAGTTTTCAATCCAAGCCGCACCGTGATGCCGCCTTGCTGGGTAAACTTTACGGCATTGCCCACCAAGTTAATCAGCACCTCACGCAGCTTGGGTTCATCGCCATTGATGAAGCGTGGCAAGCTGGACGATTGATCGATGATCAGTTGCAACCCTTTTTCCTGGGCGCGCGTCTGCACCATCTCGGCGACATCGCGCAACATCAAACCCAGATCGAAAGGCGCGTTCTCCAACTGCACACGCCCAGCTTCAATCTTGGCCATTTCAAGCACATCATTAATGAGGGCCAGCAAGTGTTCGCCGCTGCGATTGATAATGTCCAGATTGTCTCGTTGCGCTTGGGTGATGGAAGAATCCCTGCGCATCATGTTGGAAAAACCAAGTATGGCATTCAGCGGCGTACGTAACTCATGGCTCATGTTGGCCAGAAAAATACTTTTTGCCCGGTTCGCTGCTTGCGCCGCATGCATGGCCTGCAACAGCTCTGAATCTGCCTGAGTTATGCGTCGCACCAGGAACAGCAGCAAGGCGCCAATGACCACCAGGCTTAACAGGGCCAACACCGAGTTGCCGAGTACGGATCGAACAATGGAGCTATAGACTTGGCGGGATTCAACCCCCACGAAGGCATACCAATTCACCATCGGGATGGGCGTGACGGAATAGTAACGCGTCACGCCATCGGTGCCGATGCTGTCATATTGGCCGTTCTTGACCAGTAATGCTTGCCGCGGGCCGGGCTGATCGCCGACGTATTTGCCGATCAGATGCTCCGGGTCAACATTGCGCCAGATCAGCGTGCCATTGCCACTCATGATGCCAAAGCGCGTGCCCTCCGGCAGCGTTTCAGCGGAAATATGGGGATCAAAGTTTGCCAGGTCCAGTGGCAGGCCGACAAAGCCCCGCAACACCTGCCCAGAGTCCCATACCGGCTCGACCAGCACCGACACCCAGCGTCCGGTAATCGGACCGATGAAGGAATTGCCAGCGAGAAAGCGCCGTTCCGCCATGCTCCGCTTGAACCACTCGGTCTTGGCCACGGATACTGGTTTGCCGCCCGGTTGCGGGACGCCGGAACAAGGAGCTGTCCCGGTCAGATCGACCGTAGCGAGATTGGCGAAAAGGGGAAACAGTTGGTGGAATTCTTTCAGGATGGGATCGCACTTCGCTGGATCCATCGCCTGGATAGCCGGCCGCTGCGCAAGGAGTTCCAGCGCCTCCTTGTTGCGCTCCAAAACATAGGTGGTATTGGAAGCGATGACTGTCGAAAGTGTTCTGAGGCGATTCTTCTCAATAGCGATGGCGGAGTGGGTATTGGAATAGATGCTGTAACCAAGCACGCCCATCATGGCAAGGACCACTGCGGCTGCCAGGATATACAGGTATTGCCTGATGGATGCAATGGTCTTTGCCGACATGCGGGCCTTCCCAAATCGATCTTAAGAACCTTTTCCACAGCCTGCCAGAAGTTGGCAATGCGAAGTGGCGGACACAGTCCCAAATCAGAGAGCGAAACCGGCTTTCGCTAGGGCTTTATGGGCGCGGCGCGCTTTGTCCTTGATACCATCGCCTGCGCCCAGCGTGCCTTGGATTCCGGGTAGATCAGTATTTCTTCCAGCGCAATGTGGTCATGGCACAGCGTCAAAAAGACTTCCACATTGTGTTGAAACTCGGCGCTGTCGAACCAATTGTTGCCCGAGGCAATGGCGCGCAGTTGCGGCGCCAGCTCGAGCCAGTTTTCTTCAATCCAGCCGTGATCCTGTTGCAAGGTACGCACAGTTGTCGCCAGCTCGTCGTCGCCACTGGCCAGCAGCGGCGGGAACACGTTTTTCTCTTCCTCTGCGTGGTGTCGTCGCGAAGTGCTGGAGAAAAAGATTTCGATGGCGTTGGCCTGATGCTGTACTTTTGCGTCAACGCCGACGGCCTCGACTTGCTGCGCCAGCGCGGCGAGCTCAGCCAAATGGACCTGGATTTGCTGGTGGCAAGCATCCAGAGCAGCGAAACTGAAGGGTTCGGGAAATGCACTCATGGTTAAATCTCATTGGTGGTTGACGACAGTGGCAGCCGTTTTGCGATGAAAGTTTGCGCTCCAAAATCCCTGCCTCCATTATCAGCAACAGTCCTTTGCGATGATTGCGCCAAGTCAAACCTGCGTGCGATTTTCCGGGTCATGGTGCGGTCGGGGCTTTGAGCGCGCAGTGTCGTGTAATCTCCACTCAAAAGCGAAGGCACAATCACACGCTCAGGATCAATTAAACCCAGGAAATCAAGGACAACGCAATGGCATCCGGAAAAATACTTGTCGCTCAGGGCGGTGGCCCCACCGCCGTCATCAACCAATCCCTGGTGGGCGTGGCGCTTGAGGCGCGACGCTTCGGCCAGGTACAGCATATTTACGGGGCGCACCACGGCGTGCGCGGGATCGTGAATGAGGACTTTGTCGATCTGACGCAAGAGACCAGCCACAACCTCGAACTGGTGGCCAATACCCCGTCTTCCGCCCTGGGGTCCACGCGTGACAAGCCCGATATCGCCTATTGCCAGGAAATCTTCAAGGTCTTGCAGGCGCACCAGATTGAGCACTTCTTCTACATCGGTGGCAACGACTCCAGTGACACGGTGCGCATCGTCAGCCAGGAAGCGCAGAAGGCCGGCTACCCGCTGCGCAGTATCCACATCCCAAAAACCATCGACAACGATCTGGTGGGCAACGACCACACGCCGGGCTTTCCGTCGGCAGCGCGTTTTGTCGCGCAGGCCTTTGCCGGGGCCAACCTCGACAACGCGGCCCTGCCCGGTGTCTATGTCGGGGTGGTCATGGGGCGACATGCCGGGTTTTTGACGGCTGCCTCAGCCCTGGGCAAGAAATTTCCCGATGACGGACCGCACCTGATTTACCTGCCCGAGCGCACCTTTGATCTGCCGCGCTTCCTGTCGGACGTGAAAACCACGTACGAGCGCTACGGCCGCTGCGTCATTGCGGTGTCCGAAGGCATCCATGACGCCAGTGGCGCGCCCATTGCCAGCCTGCTGGCCAAGGAACTGGAGCACGATGCCCACGGCAATGTGCAGCTCTCGGGCAATGGCGCACTGGCCGATCTGCTGTGCGAAGAGATCAAGTCCAAACTCAAGATCAAGCGGGTGCGCGGCGACACCTTCGGCTACCTGCAGCGCTCGTTCATCGGCTGCGTGTCAGACGTTGACCAGCGCGAGGCGCGTGAGGTCGGTGAAAAGGCGGTTCAGTTTGCCATGTGGGGCGGGCGTGACGGCTCGGTGGCCATCAAGCGCACGGGCTTCTATTCGGTGGACTACGAACTGCTGGCGCTCGAGGCTGTGGCGGGGAAGACGCGTGTGATGGAAGACGAATTCATTGCCGCCAGCGGCACCGATGTGACCGATGCGTTCCGAATGTACCTGCGACCGCTGCTGGGCTCCGGCTTGCCCGACGCCTTCCGCTTGCGCCACAACCCGGTGGCCAAGGTGCTTCATAAGTGAATTCACCTTTCAGCAGCCGTCCAGCATACGTAAGCTGCTATCAAAGCGATAGTAAATAGATGTATTGCCGTTTCACGTCCAGCAAGATATCCCTGTCCGCGCGAATCCTCGCAAGCGCGCTGCTGGGGATTGCGCTGCTGCTTGGCGGCTGCGGCAGCGCGCCACGCATTCCGGCGCCGACGCCGATCGTTGTGCCAACACCTGTACCGGCGCCGGTAGTGAAACCCAAACCGGTGATCGGTCTGGTGCTTGGCGGAGGTGCTGCCAAGGGTTTTGCCCATATCGGCGTCATCAAGGCACTGGAAGCGCAGGGCATCGTGCCCGACCTGGTGATCGGCACCAGCGCCGGTTCGCTGGTCGGGGCGCTTTACGCCGCCGGCAAGAGCGGCTTCGAACTGCAGGAGCTCGCCATCCCGTTCAACGAATCGCAGGTCAGCGACTGGGTGATGCCGGATCGCGGCATGATCAAGGGCGATGCGCTGGCCAAATTCGTCAATTCGGCAGTTGGCAATCGTCCGCTCGAGAAATTGTCGAAGAAATTTGCCGCTGTCGCCACCGACCTTGCCAGCGGCGAGCCAGTGGTGTTTCGCACCGGTGACACCGGCGCCGCGGTACGTGCATCGAGCAGCGTGCCCGGTGTGTTCCAGCCAGTCAGCATCCGTGGCCGCGAGTACGTTGATGGCGGCCTCTCCAGCCCGGTGCCGGTGCGCTTTGCGCGCGACATGGGAGCAACATTCGTCATCGCCGTGGATATCTCGGACAAACCGGCCAACGGCAAGGTCGTCAGCACCTTCGACATCCTGATGCAGGCAGTGACCATCATGGGTCAGAGCATCGCCCGTTACGAGCTGCCGCTGGCCGATGTGGTGATTCGGCCCAACATCACGGAGCTCGGTGCCGTCGATTTCAAGACCCGCCACAACGCAGTGCTGGAAGGAGAAAAGGCGGCGGCCCTGCAAATGCCTGCGCTCAAGGCCAAACTGGCGAGCTTTGGCACGCCACAGTAGAGGCCAACAGCCAACGCCGCAGGGGCTGAAGTCAGTTGGCGCAAACGCGACATCTTCCCTCGGCCCACTGCCAGTTGTCACCCGTCCCGACGGCAGACCTTCAAAAGCGTCAAGGCTTCACGCCCTTGGCGCGCCATAGGGTCGCTGCTGCCAAAGCGCAGGCCGCAAGCGTCCAGACGATCACAGCGCCGGAGGGCAGGTCGAACAAGGCCGACAAGGTCAAGCCAGTGGCATAGCCCAGCGCACCAATGGCGTAGGCGATCAGGTGGCGCCGCCGGCCTTCAAACCGGCGCGTGCCCAGCGCCGGAATGATGAGGCTGGAGAACACCAGGTAAACGCCCACCAACTGCACCGACGCCGTGACGGCCAGTGCAAAGGCGGCGTAGAAGCCGAAGCGCCCAAGGCGCTGCACCCAGCCCCGCCACAAAGCGAACAACAGCAGCGCCGAGACGCCGGCCAACCACAGCAACTGGGCCGTGTTGACCCACAGGATCTGCCCCACCAGCAGGTCTTTCAGATGCTCGCCGCCACGCGGATTGCCGGACAACAGCAAGATGCCGGCGCAGGCCGCCAGAATGAACATGACACCGATCAGGGCCTCCTGCTGCTGCGGTGCGCGCCGCTCGGTCCAGGTCAACAGCAAGGCACCCAGCAGGGCGGCGGACACAGCGGCCACCTGCACCGCAACGCCGCCCTCGGGCAGGCCTAGCGCATCGGCCCCGATGACGCCCAGGCCGGCGATCTGGGCAATCGCCAGGTCGATGAAGACGATGCCGCGGTCCAGCACCTGCATCCCCAGCGGTACGTGGGTGGCCAGCACCAGCAGACCGGCGATCAGGGCCGGGCCCAGGATGCCCCAGTCAAGCGCGCTCCAGTTCATCGCTTGACTCCGGCCGCCAGCAGCCGTGCCAGCGTGTCATCGAACAGGCCGAACAAATCCCTGGCGCCCTCGGTGCCGCCCACTGTGAAAGGTATCTTGACCGCCGGCACGCCGGCGTTCTTGCTCAGCCATTCGGCCGGTTTCGGGTCCTGGTAGGCCGAGTACAAGGCCATGCGCGCCGGCGTGTTTTTCAGCGAGGCCAACACCTGCTGCAAATGCGAGGCGGTGGGTTCCACGCCCGGCTTGGGTTCCAGCACCGCCACTTCCTTCATCCCCAGCCAGTCGTACAGGTAGACAAAGGCCTTGTGCTGGGACACCACGGCGGCCCCCTTGAGCGGCGCCGCCTGCGTGTTCCAGCGGACAATCGCCTGCTGCCAGTGTTGCGAGAAATCACTCAGGCGTTGCGCGTACTGGCTGGTGTGTGCGGGGTCAACTTGCTGCAACCGCGCGCCCAGAGCTGTTGCCACCTGGGCGATATTGCGCGGGTCGGTCTGGATGTGCGGGTTGCCGGCGGCGTGCACGTCGCCTTGCGAGCGGTCCAGTTGGCCCGGCAGGTCGAGCTTGCGGACAAAATCGGCGGCCGCGAAGTTGCCGCTCTGGCCCGGCTGCACCTTGGCATTGCCGGACTGTTGCAGCAGCACCGGCAACCAGCCGATCTCCAGTTCGGCCCCGGTGCAAACCACCAGGTCGGCGTTGCGGGCGCGCGCGATCAGACTTGGTTTGGCCTGGATCTGGTGCGGGTCCTGCAAGGCACTGGTGGCCACTGCGACCTCGACCAGGTTGCCGCCCAGTTCCTGCGCCAGGGCGCCCCATTCGGGCTCACAGGCAAAGACGCGCAGCGCGGCCTGCGCCGGCAGCGCCAGCAGCAGCACCGGTGCGGCGAGCAGGGCGAACAAAGTTTTTCGATTCATCATGAAGGCTCCTTGAATGGGCTAAGGGTTCAATAACTGTGAGCGCCATGTGCGCCCAGACTCATCTGGTACTGCAGGAAGACCTGGTTATCGGTCAGCCCTTCCCTGGATTTGTCCTGCGCCAGTTGCAAGCGCACGCGGGAGAACTCGCTGGGATTGAAGTCGAACATCAAACTGTTCTTGCTGGGTTGGTAGCCCGTGTTCATGAACGCCGCGGCATTGAGGCCGTAATCCGGCGTGCCAGGGTTCAGTCGCTCGGTGCGCAGGCCGACACGCCAAGCGGGCATGAACTGGTAGATACCTTGCAGATACCAGCCTGACTGTTCGGCACGGTAGGCGTCCGACAGGTTGGCGTTACTGACGTCATAGGTGAGGCTGCCACTGCGCGTGCTGTGCAGGTACTCGCCCTGCAGCTTGAAGCTGGTGCGCGTGGCGTTGCCGTTTGGCGCCCATTTCCAGACACCGTCGAGCAGCCAGACGCGCGTGCTGCCGGTGAAGGCGCTGTTGAGGATGGTGCCAGAGTTTGGTTCTGTCGTCGTCAGACTCTGGTCGTTGGCCTGGGCCGTCAGCACCGACAGCCCGGCGCGCCAGTTGTGGCTGTCGCCGATGTCGCCGCCGGTGTGCGCGGTCAAGGCCGTCATGCCGGCGCCGTTGCGCCCGGTATCGCTGCCCGGAAAGCTGCGGCCCCGACCGAGCTCGGCGCCCAATTCCAGGTATTGATCGGTAGGCGCCAGCCAGTGGACTTGGACGCCGTCGTCGCCGTATTGCGTGCCCAGAAACACCTGGTAAGCCAGCGGGTTGTCGACGAAGTCCCAGGTGTGGGCGTGCTGCGAATTGAGGTAACCGAGACCGGAAAAGAAGCGACCCGCCTTCAGGGACAAGCCATTGCTGAGTGCCGTCGTCTGGACATAGGCCTCCTCGACCGACACGGTGTTGTCCGGATGCAGCGAGATATTGGCGGCGCCGCGCAGCCAGGGATCGATATTGGCAGCCAGGCCCAGTTCGGATTCGGCCAGACCAAAGCCTCTTGAGCCAGGCCCGACATCGGCGCCGGCCGGCAACTGGAAGCCGCTCAGGTGGTAGCCGGCCGGGTCCTGCGAAGTGCGGGTGTAGCCGCCCGAAAGGATCAGCGACATGGCCGGGTTGAAGGCGTTGGCGCCGCCCGCCGATGCGCTGGCCGAAGGCGGTGCGGCGGCCGACACGGCCTGCGCTGTATCTGCCGTGGCTGGTGCTGCGGCGCCTCGCTCTGCCGCCACGAGGCGCTGCTCCATCGCCTGAAGCCGTGCTTCGTAGGCGGCGCGCATGGCGTCGATTTCCTGCCGCAGCAATTGGATTTCGGAGGGTGGGTTTCCGGGGAGCGCGGCAGATGCGCCTAATGGCGCGGCCAGGGCGAGCATGAGGCTCGCCGATGACAATTTGTGCATGGGTTTTCTTTCCTTGAAATTTTGAAAGCTTGCGGAACAGACGGCAGCCACACGAAGTGGGCCAGCTCTGTCCTCAACTCGAAACGGGATGTTGGCAGTTTGCCAGCTCTGTCCTCAACTGATCAGGACAATGGACGGCGCCCGCCCGCGCACTGCGCAAGCCGGACGCCAGGATGCAGGAATCAGTGCAGGGGGAAAGGTGGCGCCCGGCTGTCGTAGGCACGCGTGGGTGCCGTCAACAGGATGCCGCGAGGCTCGACAAGCGGTGCTTCATGCAGCGCGCTCGCCTCGGGCAAGGGAGTAGATGAGACCAGTGGCGCGCCGCTGATCAACGCTGCCGCGCTGAGACACAGGTCGCAATGATCAAGGGGAATCGCCTGCCTGCGATTGTCTTCTTCAGCTTGACCAGAATGCACGTGCGACAGCACATGCCAGGTCGCGGCTGTCTGCGCAATCGGCAGCAGCAGCACGAGCCACAGCAGCCACACCATGTGGCGATGTGTGAACGTGTTGAGTCGCGTCGGGTGCATAACTTTTAATGATAGCCGAATCGCCGAACCTCTGCTTTCCCCAGCCCGAAATCGCAGCGCCTCCTGCTACTGGCAGATATGGCTCAGCACCTCGTCGAAGGCGCTGAGCAATTTGTGCACGTCAGCCGGGGTAGTGGATGGACAAACCAGCAGCATGTTGTGAAACGGCGTGATCATCACTTCGCGGTTGAGCAGTGCGAGGTGAATCAAGTGTTCCAGCTCGACATCAAGTGCGGCGCCGGCTTCGCTGCCGTTGCGTGGCGCTGTCGGGCGGAACTGGAATTCGATGCGCGCGCCCAGTTGCGTCACGCACCACGGCAGATGGTGCCGGGCAATGCAAGCGCGCAGGCCATTGGCCAAGCTTGTCGCGAGCGCCAGCATCGGAGCAAAGATTGACTCAGTCATCAACTCAGTGAGGGTGGCTCGCATTGCGGCCATGGCCAGCAGGTTGCCGCTGAGCGTGGTGCCGATGCCGGAGTGGCCGGCGGGGGCGCCCTGTTTGGCCTGCACGGCGCGCTCAGTCCATTCGGCGCTGAAGCCGTACACGGCGCAAGGCAGGCCGCCGCCGATCGGCTTGCCCAGTACCATGGCATCAGGCTGCAAGCCATGGGCACGCGCGTAGCCACCGGGACCACAACTGATGGTGTGCGTCTCATCAAGCACCAGCGCTGTGCCGTGGCGACGGATCAGGGTTTGTGCGGCCTGCCAATAGCCGGACGCTGGCAGCACCATGCCGATGTTGGTCATGGCCGGCTCGGCCAGCACGCAGGCGACATCGCCCGGGGCCAGTGCCGCTTCCAGTGCGCTGAGGTCATTGAATTCCACCACCACGGTGTGCGCGGTGAGGTCGTGCACCTGGCCGAGCAGGCTGCTGCGCTGACACGGGCGACCATTGACCAGGTCAACAAACACGTCGTCCACGGTACCGTGGTAGCAGCCGTTGAAGACGATCAGTTTGCGCCGACCACTGGCCGCGCGAAGCCAGCGCAGCACGAAGCGGTTGGCGTCGCTGGCGGTCATCGCGAACTGCCAGAAAGGCAGGCCAAAGCGTTCGCTGAGCAGCTCGCCCACGATCGCCGCATCCTCGCCGGGCAGCATCGCCGTGATGCCACGAGCGGCCTGACGCGCCACGGCCTGGGCCACCGCTGCGGGCGAGTGGCCAAACATGGCGCCGCTATCGCCCAGGCAGAAGTCGACCAGCGTGTGGCCATCGGCATCGAGCAAATGCGCGCCCTGGGCTTGCGCCACCTGTAGCGCAAAAGGCGTGCCCCAATCGGACATCCAGTGCAGCGGCACGCCAAACATCAGGTGCGCGTTGGCGCGCTCCGCCAGCGCCAGTGAGCGCGGATTGCGCGTGGTGAAGACAGCTTGTTCCTGTCGCAGCAAGGTCTGTGCGCGAGTCCAGTCAAGGCCCGCGCGGGTGGTGTGATGCTGATCGTCAGGCATGGCGGGTGTCAGACCAGCAGCAGCAGGTGTTCGCGCTCCCACGAACTGATGACGCGGTTGTAAGTGCCAAACTCAAGTTCCTTGACGGCACAGAAAGCGTCAACGAACTGGCTGCCCAGCAGTTCGCGCATGGGCGTGCACGCCCGCAGCAGTTCGATCGCGTCTTCCAGGTGACGCGGCAGCTCGTGCGCCATGTTCCAGGCACTGCTGCTCAAGGCTTCGTCGGGCTGGCGCGCCTCCACCATGCCCTGGTAACCGCAGGCCAGCGTGGCGGCGATTGCCAGGTAGGGGTTGACGTCGACGCCCGGCACGCGGTTTTCCACGCGCCGGGCGTCCGCTGCCGACTTCGGAATGCGGATGCCACAGGTGCGGTTGTCGTAGCCCCAGCGTACATTGGTCGGAGCCGACATATAAGGTGCCAGTCGCCGGTACGAGTTGACGTAGGGCGCAAACATCGGCATGACCTGAGGCACGTAGCTTTGCAGTCCGGCGATGTAGTGAAAAAACGCCGGGCTGGCGCTGCCGTCGTCCTGACTGAAAATGTTGCGGCCGTCGGCGTCAAGAATGCTTTGATGGATGTGCATGGCGCTGCCGGGCTCGGTCTCCATCGGCTTGGCCATGAAGGTGGCGAAGATGCCGTGGCGCAGCGCGGTCTCGCGCACGGTGCGCTTGAACAGAAAAACCCGATCGGCCAGCTCCAGCGGTTCGCCATGGGCGAAGTTGATCTCCATCTGACCGGCACCGGCCTCGTGAATCAGAGTCTCGACGCCCAGGCGGTGGACGTTGCAAAAGTTCGACAGCTCCATGAAGAACGGGTCGAAATCATTCACTGCGTCGATGGAATAGCTTTGCCGCCCGGCTTCGGGCTTGCCGGTGCGCCCGATCGGAGGGTGCAGCGGCTCGTGCGGGTTTTGTTGCCGCGCCACCAGAAAAAACTCCATCTCGGGTGCCACCACCGCCCTCCAGCCGCGCTGGGTGTAGAGGTCAAGGACCCGTCGCAGCACGGCCCGCGGCGACAAGCTCACGGGCGAGCCATCCCACTCCAGGCAATCATGAATGACCACTGCCACCGGCTCAGCGGCCCATGGTACGACGCGAAAGGTGGCCGGGTCAGGCCGGCAAATCATGTCGGGGTCGGTGTCACCGACGTGCGGAGCGTTATCGGGTTGCTGACCGTTGACGGTGTTGAGCAGCACGCTCTTGGGCAGGCGCATCTCGCCGGCACTGAGGAACAAATCCTTGGGCAGGATCTTGCCGCGCGCAATGCCGGTCATGTCGGGGATCACGCATTCCACTTCGTGAATGTGATGCCGCGCGATCAGTTGGGCGATTGGTTCATTCATATTAAAACGCGTCGGCGTAGCGCTGCAACTCCCAGGCGCTCACTTGTTGGCTGTACTCGTCCCATTCGAGGGTTTTGAGTTTGATGAACTCAGTGCAGAAAGCGTCCCCGATGGCGCTGGTCAAGGCGCTGTCGGCAGACAAGGCCTTGAGGGCGGCCGCCAGATCGCGGGGCAGGCAGGCTGGCATGGGCGCGCCGCAAGCCTGCTGCTGGTACAGATCCAGGTTGCAGGCTGCTGGTGGCGTCATGGCTTGATCGATGCCGTCCAGGCCTGCTGCCAAGGTCGCGGCAATGGCGGCATAGACGTTGCATGACGGGTCGGGCAGACGCCATTCGATGCGTCCGGCGACGGTGCGTACGACGCAGGTGCGATTGTTGTCGCCATAGCTTTTCCAGACCGGCGACCAGGTCGTGCCGGATGCACTCTGGCTGCTGGCCAGTCGCTTGTAGCTGTTGACAGTGGGCGCGCACAGAGCGCTCAAGGCATCGGCGTGGTGCAGCAATCCTGCGACAAAGCTGTAGCCCTGGGCACTCAATGCCAGCGTATCGGCGCTGTCGGTGAATAGCGCTTTGCCATTCCTGTCCGTCAGGCTGAGATGAAAGTGCAGGCCACTACCCGGCGCATGGGCGAAGGGTTTGGGCATGCAGCTGAACGTCATGCCGTGTTTTTCGGCCACGGCATGAGCCGTCAATTTGAACAGCATGTAGCGGTCCGCCGCCGCGAGAGCGTCGTCAAAACGATAATTGATCTCGTATTGACCACAAGCATCCTCGTGATCGATCTGCTGCAAATCGAAACCCAATTCGATCAGGCTTTGACGCATGTCTTCCAGAAAATTCCGGTTGCGGTGAATCGCCTTGAGGTCGTAGGAGGGCTTGTCAAGCTGATCCTTTTCATCGGCGCCCAGCCAGCGACCCTGCTCGTTCTTGCGCAGCAAGAAGAACTCCGGCTCAATGCCCACCCACAAAGTCCAGCCCCGGTCGGTCAGCCGCTGCAACTGGTGTTTCAACAATTGACGGGAACAGGTCTCCAGCGCAGTGCCACCGGCGTAGCCGTCGCACACGGCGTGCGCCACGCCGGGCATGAAAGGCCAGGGCCGCAGGGACTCGATCTGAATCCGGGCGTAATACTCACTGCGCTTGCCAAAACGCCCCAGCCCTGTGCCCCAAATACTGGGGCCGGCAAAACCCGCTCCGGTTTCAACCCACTCCCGCAGATTCTGCAAAGGGACGAGCTTGCCCTTGGCCACGCCATGCATATCGGTGAACTGCGTCAGGATGCTGTGGACGCCCTTCGCAGCAAGCGCATCAATGGTTGCTTCAATCGACATGACGGCTCTTCAGCGGTAATAACTTGGTCAAGGCATGGTTCCCAAGTGATGATTTCAGACCGGGCTGTCGATGCGGATCCATGTCGTCTTGGTCTCCGTGTATTTGTCAAAAGCGTGCAGTGATTTGTCTCGTCCCACCCCGCTTTGCTTGAAACCGCCGAAAGGGACGGTGATGTCGTCCTCGTCATACTGGTTGACATGCACCGTGCCCGCGCGCAAGGCACGGGCGACACCGTGCGCCTTGTTGAGGTCGCGCGTCCAGACCGCAGCCTGCAGTCCATAGATGCTCTGATTGGCCTGGCGCACGACATCAGCGGTATCGGTAAATGAAAGCACGGACAGCACCGGGCCAAAGATTTCTTCCCGTGCAATCGTCATGTCATTGCGCACGCCGTCAAAAATCGTCGGCTGCACGTAACAGCCACCGGACTCAATCAGCGCCTGATCGCCGCCCGCCAGCAATTTGGCGCCCTCGCTCTTGCCGGTCTCGATATAGCGCAAGACCGAGTTCATCTGTGTCTTGTCGACGATGGCGCCCATGACCGTGGCCGGGTCCAGCGGATTGCCGGGTGCGTAGCCCGGCACCAGGGTCAGCGCTTTCTCCAGAAACCGCTCCTTGAGACTGGCCTCCACAAAAAGGCGCGAAGGTGCATTGCAGCTCTCGCCCTGATTAAAGAAGATGCTGCCGACGGCGGCCTCCACCGCTTTGTCAAGGTCCGGGCAATCGGCAAAAACGATGTTCGGTGATTTGCCACCGAGCTCAGTCCAGGCGCGTTTCAAGTTGCTTTGCCCGGCCATGACGTGAATCTGCTTGCCGACCCTGGTGGAACCGGTAAAGGCGATGCAGTCCACGTCCAGGTGCAGCGCCAGTGGCGAACCGGCCTCGGTGCCAAAGCCTGGCACGACGTTGAAAACGCCTTCAGGAATACCCGCTTCCAGCGCCAGTTCGGCCATGCGCAGCGCCGTCAGTGGCGATTTTTCACTGGGTTTGAGCACCACGGAATTGCCTGCCGCCAGGGCTGGCGCAATCTTCCATGCGGCCATGATCATCGGATAGTTCCAGGGCACGATCACACCCACCACGCCGACCGGCTCGCGCTGAATCAGCGCCAGAGCGGTGCTGGCGGTGGGTGCAATTTCGTCATAGATCTTGTCCACGGCTTCGCCATACCAGCGAATGCAATTGGCGGCGCTGTTCACATCCAGCGAACGGGCGTATCTGACCGGCTTGCCCATGTCCAGCGCTTCAGTCAGGGCCAGTTCGTCCGCATGCTTGAGCAGTTGATCGGCAAAACCAATCATGATGCGCTTGCGTTGCGCCGGCGCCATGCCGCGCCAGCGACGGTCTTCAAAAGCCGCGCGCGCGGCGGCCACCGCGTCGTCCACGTCGGCCTGATCGCAGCGTGCCACCTCGGTCAGAACACGCCCATCGACCGGCGAAATGCAGCTGAACGTGGCGCCACTTTTTGCGCCCCTGCGCTGGCCGTTGATGAGCGCGCGGCCGTCAGGACACAGTTTTGCGGCAGCGGCGTGCCAGTCGATGATGGCATTCATGATGGGATTCCAAAAAGGTGCGCGGTCGGGGGGGACACTGTCCTCCCGACCGGACCGGGAGACAAGGTTCAGAAATTTACGACGGTTTGCAGGCCGAAGGTGTCGTTGTCCTTGCGGAAGCTCTGGTCGTCGAAATAGTAGAACGACGAAGTGCTGGCATGGTCGTGACGGTACTCTGCGCGCAGCGCAACATTGGGTGTCAACCGGTAGGTTGCCGCGAATGACAGTGAATAGCGATTCGCACCCACGTTCGGGTCGAAGGCCGGATCGTTCGGGTCGCCCGGGCCAAAGCCATTGACAAAATCACCGGCCGCTCCGGCGGTGCTGCTGTAGATGTTGAAGGTGCCGCCGCCATTCTTCTGGTTGTTCAGGTAATCGGCGCGGGCCGCCAGCGTCAGCTTGGGCGTCACGCGCTGCGAGACCAGCGCCGACACTCCCCACCACGCGGAGTCGCCACCGTTGAAAGCGGCATCGGCCTGGCGTCCGACCGTGAACTGCAGGTTGCCGTTGAAGTTGCCACGCGTGTAGTTGCCATCGATCTCGAACTGATCCAGGCGACTCGTCCCCCCGGCCACCGCATTGGCGACGCGGCCTTCGTAGCCGGTGAATTCAAAGCCCCAGAACTCGTCCTTCGCGTAAGTCGCGTTGTAGATAAAAGTCGGACTCCTGACCGGTTGACCGGCGCAGGGTCCGCCGACCGGGCAGGCAATGCTATTGACATCATTGCGTGCCGAATTGAAGTTGGCCAGGAACAGCCTGGTCTCCCAGGGTCCGCGCACCATGTCAAGGCCGATGCCGGTGTACATGGTGGCGCCGGTGAAGTCGAAGAGCATGTTTCTGGTGATGAAATACTCACCGTAGCCGGGATAAAGCAGATTGGAAGACAGGCCGTTGGCGCCGACGTAGGTGCTTACGTAGGGCTCATAGCCCGAGACGTCGGGCATCTGCCCGACCATGAGGCGCGTTTGTGAATCGGACAGCGGGATCGAGACCGAGGCCTCATGAACAATATTGCCCCAGTTGTAGCCGGAGCCCGCGCTCTTGCTCGGCGCCAGGGTCAGGCGGAACTTGGTGCCGCCGTCGTCCATCTCCTTCTGGATGTCCAGATAGGCCATGCCGAAGTAGGAGTTGTCGTAGGCATAGGCTTCGCCGCTGCCGTTGATATTGACAAAATTGTTCAGAAAGGCGAAGGAGGCGGTGCCCTTGGCGCGGTTGTACATGTAGACCGGATCGAAGCCGCCACTGATGCGCAGGCCCTTGAAGCCGGCGGTCACCTGCTGATCCTGCATTGCCTCGACCTTGACCTTGACCTGATTGAATTCCTCGGGATCAACCGCGGGCAACTGGGCTGCTTGCGCTGCCGGAGCCGGTGCCACGACAGCGCGCGTGATCAGCGCCTTGAGTTGATTGACCTCGGCTTTCAGTGCCTCGATCTGGTTCTGCAATTCGGCATTGGTCTGGGCGCTGGCCAGCATCGGGAAAGCCAGCGCTACTGCGATCGCCACTTGATTAATTTTCATCATAAGCACTCCTGTTTAGTTACTCACTTGGCGGCCGGTGAAATCCGACTACCCCACTCGTACATCGGCCGACTCGCCGACAAGACTTCCTTCAGGCTAGGCAGCAACTGCCTGCCCCATTCCCTCGCGATAGGCCGCAGCCTGCTCGGCGGCCCGTCGGGTCTCCTGGCGGTAGAGCCACAGGCTGCCGGCAAGCACCCCGATCGATACCACGGCCACGGTGATGGTTGCAATCGCATTCACGGTCGGGTTCAAACCCAGCCTGGCGCGCGACAGGATGACAATCGGCAGCGTGGTCGATCCCGGTCCAGACAGAAAGGCGGTCGATACCACATCATCCAGCGACAGGGTAAAGGTCAGCAGCCAGGCTGCCATCAAGGATTGCGCGATCATCGGCAGCGTGACCAGGAAGAACACCTGAAACGGTTTGCAACCCAGATCCATCGCCGCCTCTTCGAGCGACTTGTCCATTTCCAGCAGTCGCGACTGGATCACTACCGTGGCGTAGGCCATGCCGACCGAGGTATGGCCGGCCCAGATCGTCAAAATGCCGCGGTCGGGCCAGCCGAACAGCCGTTCGCACATGACGAAAAACAGCAGCAGGGACAGGCCCGTGATCACTTCGGGCACCACCAGCGGCGCATTAATGTGCGCCGAGAAGGCAGTGCGTCCCCAGAAGCTCTTGTAGCGCACCATGGCGAAGGCGGCGAGTGTTCCCAGCAGCACCGAGGCCGAGGCGCTCATCAGCGCCACCTTGAGCGACAGCAAGAAGGCATCGACGACTTCGTTGTCATGCGCAATCACGCCGTACCACTTGAAGGTGAAGCCACCCCAGAGCGTGACCATCTTCGAATCGTTGAACGAGAACACGATCAAGGTCACGATCGGCAAATATAGAAAGGTGTAGCCGGCGAGCAGCCAGGCCTTCCCGAGGCGGCTAGACATGGTTCATATCCCCCGTACGCCGCCGGAATCGGCCTGATATTTGTTGAAGATCGCCAAGGGCACGAGAATCAATCCGACCATGGTTACCGCGACGGCCGAGGCCATGGCCCAGTCGTTGTTGCTGAAGAACTCGTCCCACAGGACACGCCCGATCATCAGGGTACTGGGTCCGCCCAGCAGCTCGGGAATCACGTACTCGCCCATGCTCGGGATGAAGACCAGCATGGCGCCTGCGATGATGCCATTCTTGGACAGCGGCACGGTCACCAGCCAGAAGGTCTGCCACGGGGTAGCACCCAGATCCTTGGCGGCCTCGATCAGTCGCAGATCCATCTTCACCAGGTTGGCGTAGAGCGGCAGGATCATGAACGGCAGGTACGCATAGACCATGCCGATGGTCATCGAAAAGCCGGTGTGCATCATCTTGATTGGCTCACTGATCACGTGCAGCCAGATCAGCAGGTTGTTGAATACACCGTGGTCGTCGAGCAGACCTTTCCAGGCATAGACGCGCAGCAGATACGAAGTCCAGAACGGCAGCGACACCAGCATCAGCAGCGCCGGTCTCATGTTGGCCGGCGAGCGCGCCATGAAGTAGGCAAAGGGGTAGCCAATGAAAAGGCAGACCAGGGTGTTGAGTGTCGCGAACTTGATCGAGGACCAGTAGGTCTGCACGTAGAGCGAATCGCTAGTGAGAAAGATGTAGTTCGCCAGCTTGATCTTGAACTGGATCACACCGTCGGCATAGCTCATCAGATCCTGGAAGCGGATGCCGTCAGTCTCCGATACGCTGATCTTCAGTACCACCAGGAAGGGCACGGAAAAAAGGAGAATCAGGAAAACGTAAGGTATGCCGATGACGCTGCGCCGACCCCAGTCCGACTTGAGCAAGCGCGCCACGCCATTGCCGGTGATGTTTCTTGCGATGCTCATGGTCTCGCTCCTGCGCCCTAGCTTGTCAGCACGACGACGTCGCTGCCGTCCCACCATGCGTACACCCGCTGGCCGCGCAGGAGCTGCTTGTCTTCGTGACGCGCGGCGTTTTCCCGCGAGGCCTTGATCACCATGCCGCTGTCCAGCCTGACGTGGAACAGGGTGAACTTGCCGAAGTAGGCGACGCCATCGATGGTGCCGGCGGCGCAATTGTGGCCATGCTCCGCCGCAGACTCACGCTGTTCGATCGTCGGCTCTGCCGCCTGCAGACAGATCTTCTCCGGGCGCAGCGCAATGCTCAGCTGCATGCCGAGGGTGCCGGTGATGCCGTGACTGACGAAATGGCGACACTCCGGCGTGTCGATGACCACGTGGTCGGCTTCATCGACCTCAAGCGTGCCCTTGAAAAGGTTCACGTCGCCGATAAAGCCGGCCACGAACAGGCAGTTTGGCGTCTCGTAAATCTCGCCCGGGCGCCCGACCTGCAGGAAGCGGCCTTCCTGCATGACGGCGATGCGGTCGGCCATGATCATGGCCTCTTCCTGGTCGTGCGTCACCAGTACGCAGGTGACGCCGACCTTCTTGATGATGTTGACCAGCTCGAACTGAGTCTGTTCGCGCAGCTTGCGGTCCAGCGCGCCCAGAGGTTCGTCCAACAACAGCAGTTTCGGGCTTTTGGCCAGGCAGCGCGCCAGCGCGACGCGCTGCTGCTGGCCGCCGGAGAGCTGGTGCGGTTTGCGTTTGGCGTAGGGCTTGAGCTGGACGATATTGAGCATCGCCTCGACCCGCTCGGCGATTTTGTCCTTGGGCATCTGGTCGCGCTTCAGGCCAAAGGCAATGTTGTCCCACACCGTCAGATGAGGAAACAGTGCATAGGACTGGAACATCATGTTGATCGGGCGCTCGTAAGGCGGCATGTTCGAAATGGTCTCGCCATCGAGATAGACATTGCCTGTCGTCGGCGTCTCAAACCCGGCCAGCATGCGCAACAAGGTCGACTTGCCACAGCCGGACGAGCCCAGCAGCGCGAAGATTTCGCCTTTGGCGATATCGATCGAGACATCGTCAACCGCGGCGACCTCGTCGAATCGCTTGGTCAGGCGCTCGATGCGGACGAATCTCGCGTCGGCGGCTTGGCCAGCGTTACTCTGCTGATTTTGCTGCATGCGCAACCTTCCCTCGTGGATGTACTACTACTGGCTCACGGGCGGTGCGGCGGCACGAAGCTGCCCCGCACCACAAGAAATGACGCTTACAGACCGGTCTTGAAAGTCGTGTACAGGCGAGTGCGCAGGCGACGGATATCGCTGCTCACCGCTTCCGGCGGCACCATCCGAGCCAGGTCTTCGGGGCTCATGAACACCGTCTTGTTGGCGAGCACTTCGGGTTTGATCGATTTAGCGGAAGCGGGTATCGGGTTGGCGTAGAACACCTTGTTCACGAGCTCGGCATTGACTTCGGGGCGATAGATGTAGCTGATGAACTTGTAGGCGTTCTCGACGTGCTGGGCGTCGACCGGGATCGCCATGGTGTCAAAGAACATGACGGCACCGGTCTTGGGCAGCAGTACCTGGATGTTGTTGCCGTTCTTGGCTTCCTTGGCCCGCGCTGCGGCGATGCTGATGTCGCCGTTCCAGCCGACCACCAGGCACAGCGAGCCGCCGGCCAGGTCATTGATATAGCCTGAGGAGGAGAACAGACTGATGTTGGGTCGGATCGACGCCAGCAATTTGCCCGCTGCCTGGTAATCCGCCGGGTTCTTGCTATACGGGGGCTTGCCCAGATAGCGCAACGCTGCCGGAAAGATCTCGTCGCCGGAATCGAGCACTGAAATACCGCAGGACTTCGCCTTGGCGGCATATTCCGGTTTGAAGATCAGATCCCAGGCGTTGTCCGGCATCGGCAGGCTTCCCAGGGCCGTCTTGAGCTTGTTCACGTTGATGCCGATTGTGGTGATGCCCCACATCCAGGGGACGATGTGCTGATTGCCGGCGTCCATGCTTGCCAGCTGTTTCATGACAAACGGATCGAGGTTGCCGTAGGTCGTGATCTTGCTCTTGTCGAGCTTGGTGAACAGGCCGCCGTCGATCTGGATCTTGGCCCAGTTCGAGGACGGAACCACGATGTCATAACCGGTCTTGCCCGCGACCAGCTTGGCATGCAGGGTCTCGTTGCTGTCGAAGGTGTCGTAGCGTACCTTGATGCCAGTTTCTTTCTGGAAATTGGCGATCGTGTCGTCACCGATGTAATCCGACCAGTTGTAGATATTCAGAACCTTTTCCTCCTGCGCATGCGCCGAAGCAGCGGCGAAGGTCATCACGCCCGCCACCGCCAGGCCAGCCAGCAGCTTGCCAACCAAGGTATTTTCAAATGAATTACTCAATTTATTCTCCTGAAATTCGACCGAACATACTTGAACAATTTAATCCTAAACCAGATTTCCGGCAACTTCCATCCATGCAATCCCTATGCCAACCAGCCGTTCTTTTTGACATCCCGATAGGTCAAGTCAAGGCACCGAACAATCAGCGCCAGCATTTCATCAATTTGGGCATGCGTCATGATCAAAGGTGGCGCGATGATCATGCGATCCCCGACTGCCCGCATGATCAGACCGTTCTGGAAGCAGTGCCCGCGGCAAATCATGCCGACCGACAATTCTTCGGCAAATCGCACGCGACGCTCCTTGTTCTTGACCAGCACAAGACCGGCCATGAAACCGCAGGTCTCGGCGACGCCGACCAGCGGATGTTCGCCGATTTTCTGGAAGCCCCGGGCGAGATAGGGGCCGATGTCGTCCCGCACCCGCTGGGGCAACTGCTCGCGCTCCATAAGGTCCAGATTGGCCAGGCCCACGGCGCATGAAACCGGGTGACCGCTATAGGTGTAGCCATGGTTGAATTCACCACCCTTTTCGATCAGGACTTTGGCCACCCGCTCTCCGACCATGACACCGCCCAATGGGACGTAACCGCTGGTGACGGCTTTGGCAAAGGTCACCAGATCAGGTTTGTAGCCGAACTTCTCATAGGCGAACCAATGGCCGACCCGCCCAAAAGCGCAAATCACTTCATCGCTGATCAGCAGAATCCCGTATTTATCGACAATCCGTTGTATCTCCGGCCAGTAGGTTGCGGGAGGAATGATGACGCCACCAGCGCCCTGAATTGGTTCAGCGATGAAGGCCGCGACTTTTTCCGCACCAATTTCGAGAATTTTCGTTTCCAGCCAGCCAGCCGCGCGCAAGCCGAAATCCGCTTCGCTTTCACCAGGCAGGCCATTTTCAAAAAAGTAAGGCTGGCCAATATGCGTGATGTTCGGGATCGGCAAATCCCCCTGGGCGTGCATGCCGCTCATGCCACCGAGCGAGGCGCCTGCCATGGTGCTGCCATGGTAGGCGTTGAGCCGGCTGATGATCACCTTGCGCTGCGGCTGGCCCAGCAGATCCCAGTAGCGACGCGCCATGCGCACGTTGGAGTCATTGCTCTCGCTGCCGCTGGATGAATAAAAGACGTGCTGGAAACTGCGTCCGTCCACCGCCGGGGCCAGGCTGGCAAGCTTGGTTGCCAGTAGCACGGCCGGCACATTGGTGGTTTGAAAAAAGCTGTTGTAAAACGGCAGCGTCATCATTTGCTGATAAGCGGCATCCGCCAGTTCTTTGCGCCCGTAACCGACATTGACACACCACAAGCCGCTCATCGCATCGAGCATCTTGTCACCCTCGGAATCCCAGACGTAGATGCCCTCAGCGTGGGTGATGACCCGCGCGCCGCGGGTCGCCAAGTCGCCATGGTCAGTGAACGGGTGCAAAAAATGTGCGCTGTCCAAAGCCTGAATGGCCTTGGTATCGACCGCACGCACACGCTGAACCAAGGCAGGCGGTGCGATTACTGGAGACAGTGGGTTGGGGCTCATAAATATCCAATCAAAGTCGGGGAAATGCCCAGTGTTAGTGGCAATGTCAAAGGAATAACTCTGTATTTAGACGTGCAGCAAAAGATGCTCGCGCTCCCAAGGTGAAATCACTTTCATGAACTCATCAAATTCAAGTTCCTTGATCTCCGAATAAACCGTGATGAATTCCTTGCCCAGCACCTCGTGCAGGTCGGACTCGCGGCGCAACCAGTCCAATGCTTCGCCCAGACTGCGTGGCAGCGAATAGGGCGACAGGTAGGCATCGCCCTTCATCTCGGGCTTGGGTTTGATCTTGTTTTTTATTCCGAGGTAGCCACAGGCCAGGGTCATCGCCATCGCGACATAGGGGTTGGCATCAGCGCCGATCACGCGGTTCTCCACCCGGCGCGCTTCCGGCGACGAAATCGGCGAACGGATGCCCACCGTGCGGTTGTCATAGCCCCACTCGATGTTGATCGGTGCGGCCGTGTTGCGGGACAGGCGGCGATAGCTGTTGACGTAGGGCGCGACCAGCACCATGGCCGCCGGAATGTAGCGCTGCAAGCCGCCGATGTAGTGCAGGAAGGTCTCGGACGGCGTTCCGTCCTCGTTGCTGAAAACGTTCTTGCCGGTGGCCACATTGAGCAGGCTTTGATGCACGTGCATGGCACTGCCAGGCTCACTGGCAATCGGTTTGGCCATGAAAGTCGCGTACATGTCGTGGCGCAGCGCCGACTCGCGCACCGTGCGCTTGAAAAAGAAAACTTCGTCCGCCAGCCCCAACGGCTCGGCATGGAAGAAATTGATTTCCATCTGACCTGCCCCGACCTCGTGAATCAGGGTGTCGACGTTGAGTTCCATCTTGTCGCAGAAATCGTAGATCTCTTCGAACAGCGGGTCGAATTCATTCACGGCATCGATGCTGTAGGCCTGGCGCGAGGTTTCGGAGCGTCCGCTGCGACCGATTGGCGCCCGCAACAAGGTGTTGGGATCGGTGTTGCGGGCGGTCAGATAGAACTCGAGTTCGGGCGCCACAATCGGCTGCAAGCCTTCGGCTGCGAACAGGTCGCAGACACGGCGCAACACGGTTCGCGGTGCAAACGGCACCAGGTTGCCGTGGTGGTCGAAACAGTCATGAATCACCTGGGCCGTCGGGTCAGTGGCCCACGGCACGATGCGCACGGTCGCCGGGTCCGGGCGCAGCTGCATATCCTTGTCGGTCGGATCGATGACATCGTAGTACGGCCCGCTTTCGGGAAACTCGCCGGTGACGCCCATCGCCACGATCGCCTGCGGCAGGCGCATGCCCCGGTCCTCGGTGAACTTGACCCGGGGCAGAATCTTTCCGCGGGCGACACCGGTCAAATCGGGTACCAGGCACTCGACCTCGGTCACGCGGCGCTCATTGAGCCACTGTTCGAGGTCGTTGAAGTTCATTGCTTTCTTGTCATTCATAAAATACTCCCGGCAGCGGTTTGCAGCGCACGATCAGAATCAGCGAGGCGTTTGCCTTGTCGCGTCCGGCAGGCCTCGCCAAAGGCCTTGAAAATGGCCGCGTAAAAAGGTGTTTCCCAGAAGCGCCACTCGGGGTGCCATTGAACCGCATAGGCAAAGTCGGCACCTTCGACCTCGAAGGCTTCAACCAGACCGTCAGGTGCGTGCCCCAATGCACGCAAGCCCTGTGCCAGCCGGGCGATGCCCTGTCCGTGCAAGGAGTTCACCCGTGCCGACTCTGACTGCGCCCATTGGGCAAACACCGAATCCCTGACGAACCTGACCTCATGAGACGGCGCGTACTGCTGCGCCGTTGCGGCCTTGACCGGTTCACGGTGATCCATCATCCCGGGGACCAAGTGGACGCGCTGATGCAGTGTTCCACCCATGGCCACATTGATCTCCTGAAACCCCCGGCACAGGCCCAGCAGAGGCACTTGCTGCGCCAGGCAGGCGTTGACCAGAGCCAGTGTCAGCGCGTCACGTTCGACATCCAGTGGCAGGTCGGGATCAGTCACGGCTTCATCAAAATGGGACGGGTGCACATTGGACGGCGAGCCGGTCAGCATGACGCCGTCGACCAGCTGCAGCAGGGCCGCAATCTGCTGCGCATCGGCCAGCGGAAACAGCACTGGTTGAGCCTGCGCACCGACTTTCACGGCACGCGCGTATTTATCGCCCACCACCAAAAAGGGGGTTTGATGTTGCTGATCACCCAACAGGCGATGATCCATCGGCAGCCAGACCATGCAGGGCGGCTTTTTCATAACTGTCTCCGTATTCTTTGAAGCATTGTGCTTGCGAAATTGGATCACAATGGGAGCCAGTTAAACCAAGTGCATGGTGCCACTTTATGCTCTCCGAATTTTTGTTGACCGAAATTGCGCGTCTGGGCGCGCACAGCAGACTGCCGCTGCACCGGCAGCTGTACGAAGCCCTGCGCCGTGCCATCCTGGACGGCAAATTGTCGGCCGGCGATCGTTTGCCGTCCAGCCGTGAATTGACTCAGGACCTGAGCATGTCGCGCAATACCGTGGTGGCGGCACTGAACCAGCTGTCCGTCGAGGGTTACCTGGTCAGCCGTGTCGGCAGTGGCACTTTTGTCAATGACAGCGTGCCCAAGGCAGCGGCACGCCGGCATGCCGCGCAAGCGAATCAGGATGCGAAATTGTCGCGCCGCGGCCAATCACTCTCGACCACCTTCTGCGCCACCCAGCTGGAAATTCAGCCGTTCACCCCCGGCATTGCAGATTTCAGCGCTTTCCCCGTGGCCTTGTGGCAGCGCCTGCAGAACAAGCACTGGCGCCTGACCTATCCCGACATGCTGGACTACAGCTATTCGGGTGGCTACGGGCCGCTGCGTCGTGCCGTGGCGGATTACCTGCGCGTATTTCGCAGCGTGCCACTGGAGGTCGAGCAGGTGATCATTACCAGCGGCACCCAGCAGTCGCTGGAACTTTGCGCGCAATTGCTGGCCGATCACGGCGATACCGTGTGGCTGGAAGACCCCGCCTACTGGGGCGCCGTCAAGGCCTTCATGGCGACCGGGCTGCGTTTCCATCCCGTCCCGGTGGATGAGCAGGGTATCGCCCCCCAGGCTGAAGACGAAGCCACGCCCCCGCGCTTGGTCTATGTCACGCCGTCCCATCAGTACCCGACCGGCGCCGTGATGTCATTGGCCCGGCGTCACCAGATCCTGTCGATTGCCCGACAGCACAAAGCCTGGATTCTGGAAGACGACTACGACAGCGAATTCCGTTTCAGCGGCCCGCCGATTTCCTCCTTGGCGGGCCTGGACACCGATCAGCGCGTGCTCTACATGGGCTCGTTTTCCAAGGTGCTGTACCCGGGCCTGAAGCTCGGTTACCTGGTGGTTCCCAAGCGGCTCGTGGCGCCGTTCAAGCAAGCGCATTACGACCTCAACCGGCCGGGGCAGATGCCGCTGCAGGCGGCTTTGGCGGAATTCATCGAGATGGGGCATTTCGCCAGTGCCCTGCGCCGTGCCCGCCAGAGCTACGCCGAGCGCAGACACTGCCTGCTGGAAGCGCTGAAGCCCTGCCTCGGCCCGCAAGCCCATATCAGCGGCGCGGAACAGGGCCTGCACCTGTGTTTGCGGCTACCGTCCGTCGTGGACGATAAATCCCTGGCAGAGCACATCACCCAACTGGGCCTGACGGTGCGCGCGCTGTCCGCCTACTGTCTGAAGCGCCGCGATGCGAAAGGACTGGTGATCGGCTACGGCTATGCGCCGCTGGCCGATATCGAGCGCTGCGGCCCATTGCTGGCCCGGGCCGTCATGGCCACCCTGGCCCGTCTGTAATCTCGGCAGCGAGCTCCTCTGATTGCTATTGTTTTGATAGCTGCCTGCGCAAATAGCACGGGGGCTGGAGGGCGATTTGATCTGCAAAATCGGGGTAATCGGGATGCTGGCAGTCAAAAGACCTTGCCGCCACCCATGCCGCCACTGCCACCATGCGGCGCACGCATGCGTCCCTCGGATTTGTCTCCTTTTCTCCGGCCCTCGTCGGGCGGTGGGCTCGCACCATTGTCGGAGGCGGTGAAGGTCGGAATGGTCGAGATCAATCCTTCGTTCGCAATCTTCTGCTGCTCCGGGGTCAGGCTGGCATACAGGTTTTTCGCGGCGGACTCGACGGCTTCGAGTGCAGCCAGGCGGTTCTGCAGTTTGTCGACCAGCCGGCCGATCTGATGTGGCGCGGTATTCTCTTGCGAGGCCAAAACCGGCGTTGCCCGGTAGTAATCGCCGGCATAGGCCTCGACTGTCGTTTCATAAGCACTCCACAGCGCCTGCTGCTGGGGCGTCAGTGCAAGGCGATTGCGGACCTTGACCAAAGTGTCGTCAAAATTTGCAACCGGCATCGGGTCGGGGCGTGCCTTTGCGCCCCTCGCTGCCATTGCGCCTGGCGCAGGAATGCGTTGTTCGTCCGCTTGCGCCCAGCTTGCAAGCGGCACACAAACCAGCATCAACCAGACCAATTTTTTCACGACGAATCCTTGCAAAGAACCAGCGTGCGAAGTTAGTGCAACCCTGTTTCCAGAGTACCTGCCGCAGCGCAAAGAAGTGTGAAGTTTGGTCGGCAAGACAAGGCGCCTGGCGCTTAGGGTTCTTTCCCGAAACGATGACAAGCCAAATTTCGTTCAGCCTAGCGGGAGGATCAGGCTGGCGGGAGGATCAGGCTGGCGGGAGGATCAGGCTGACGGGGTACTCAGCTTCGCGGCTGTCCCCCGCCCTGCGGGCTCCTCCTTGATGCCGCTGCGCCGAGCACCCCACCAGTCTGATCTTTCAAGCAGAGGTGGTGTGCGGCCTGCGCAAAACACAGACGCTGGCTGCCGAGGGCGGCGCAGTGGGTGGCGCAGCGAAATAAAGGAGGAGCCGCAGGCGGGGGACATTCGCGGAGCTACCCACTGCGGTGCCCTCGGCACACACGCGCCGAGACCTCAGTTCTTGAATTGCGACAGCAATCTGCATCAAGCCGCCCTGGCCGCAACGGTGTCGTGAATTTAGGAACTCAATGGCGTCAAATCAGATCCTTGAGCCGGTGATACAGCGTGCCGAGCACCAGGCTTGGCATGCGCAGCCAGGGGCCGCCGGGGAACTCGCGGTGCTGCAATCTGGAAAATACGTCGAAACGTTCGGCCTGGCCTGCCACGGCTTGTGCCACCACGCGCCCGGCCAGTCCGGTCAGTGCCACACCATGGCCGCTGAAGCCCTGCAGGTAATACAGGTTGTCGCCCAAACGGCCAAAGTCGGGAGCCCGGTTCATGCTGATGTCGACAAAACCGCCCCAGACAAATTCAATCGGCGCGTCCCGCAGCGGCGGAAATATTTCACCCAGGCGCTGCGCCATGATGCCTTGCAGATTGGCCGGCGTCTGGGTGGTGTAGCTCACCCGGCCACCAAACAGCATGCGGTGGTCGGCGCTGAAACGAAAGTAATCCAGGATGAAATTGTTATCGCAGGCGGAGGCCTTGCTCGGAATCAGGCGCTGGCACAGCGCCGGGTCCAATGGCGCGGTGCCGACCATGTAGGTGCCGACCGGCATGATGCGCGGCGCGATGTCCGGCGCCACCGCCGGGCCATACTCGGGCAGCGTGTAGTTGCCGGCCAGCACGCCGTACGAGGCACTGACGGCTCCCTCGGCCGTGCGTGCCGTCAGACGGCTGCCGCGCTTGAGTTCAAGCACCGCCGAGCGCTCAAAAATCTGCACCCCGAGCGCTTTGGCGGCGCGCGCCAGACCGAGTCCATATTTCAGCGGATGCAGGTGACCTGACTGGCGCTCGAACGCAGCGGCACAGTAGCGCGGGCTTTGGATGTGGCGCTGCACATCGGCGCCGCGCGCGAACTCGGTCGCAAAACCATAGTCGCGTTCCATGGTCTGCATGTCGGCTTCCAGGGCGCGCGCCTTGCGCGGGGAGTCGGCGACGTAGAGATAGCCTTTGATCTGATCGCAATCGATCTGGAACTTGGCAATGCGCTCATCGATAATCTTCAGGCCTTCGAGCGTCATATCCCACGCCAGCCGCGCCTGAGCCTTGCCGAGCTGACGCTCGAACGGCTCCTGTCCACTGGAGAAGCCGACAATCGCCTGGCCGCCGTTGCGCCCGGACGCGCCGCTGCAAATGCGGTCCGCCTCCAGCACCACCACCTTGTAGCCGCGCTGTGCCAATTCAATCGCGGCCGACAGCCCGGCAAAGCCGGCGCCCAGCACCAACACATCGGCAGTCAGGTCGCCGCGCAAAGGCGGGTCAAGCGGCTCGCGCTGCACGCTGGCTTCGTAATAGCTTTTCTGGTTCAGCTGGGTGTCCGAGGCAAGCAACATAAATCAGTCTTTCCAATCAATCAAGGCAGAATCTTGGCCACCTGGCCGCACAAATAGGTCCAGACCAAAGTGGCTGCTGCGCTGCTCGTGAGTTCCGCATGGTCATACGCCGGTGCGACCTCGACGCAATCCATGCCCACCATATTCAGTGGCGCCAGCTCTTCCAGAAAAGTCAGAACCTGCGAGCTGCTCATGCCGCCCGGCTCCGGAGTCCCGGTGCCTGGGGCAAAGGCCGGGTCCAGGCAGTCGATATCGAGTGTCAAATAACAGGGGCGCTTGCCCAGTCGATCAAGAATCTGGCTGATCACCGTTTGCAGGCCGGCGCCATCCAGACCACGCAATTGCCGCGCCGTGAAAATCAGGCCACCCTGATCCTGCACATATTCGCGGGCGGCGCGTTCGCCACTGGAGCGCAGTCCAATTTGCACCGTGTGCCGCGGGCTCACCAGCCCCTCGCGAATCGCCTCGTAGGTCCAGGTGCCATGGCCGGACGGCTCGCCGAAATGATCCGTCCAGGTGTCGCAATGCGCATCAAAATGCACCAGCGCGAGCTCGCCATGTTGAGCCCGGGCGGCGCGCAGCAATGGCAGCGTGACCGAATGATCCCCGCCCAGAAAAACACAGTGATGCCTGGCCATCAACAGCGCCGCCTGCGACTGGATCTGCCGGCGCACCTCGGCCAGTGGCGACGCATTGGGCAGGCGCATGTCCAGCGCATCGCCAAGATGGCCGACCGGTGAAACACCGAAAAACGGATGCAGGCCATCGCACAGCATCAAGCTGGCGCGGCGAATCTCCTGCGGTCCGAAGCGGGCACCGGGACGGTTTGTCACCGCGCCATCAAACGGCACGCCGACCAGGGCGAATGCCTGATCGCCAAGCTCGGGCACAGCCAGAAACCGGTTGCCGTTGCTGGCGTACGCAAATTGACCGATGGCCATCGGGACCCCTCTTTCTTTTGGAACTGGAAGGTACCTCAATTAGTGCAGCTCGGCAGGTGCCAATTTGCGCCGTCGGCCTAAAGCCACCGCCTGGCGGGGGCAGGCGAATGGGGCCCCGATCGGCAAGGTGCTAAGGATTCCGGTCACCGGTTTCCGCATTGCCCCTGAATCACTACTGATTTAGTAGCTGCTTACGCAATATCCACGGGCTATAGAGCCCTACTTCGTAAAAATGCAACGTCATGATCCAGCAGGGCGTGCATCTTATTGCAAGCGAAGCCGGCAATCGGACGAGCGTTCAGGCAGGTATTGACGCCGCCCAGCAACATCAGCTTGAAACCTGACCGGGGAAAGCGAAGGCATGGGACGCGTCGTGGACGAAATTCTTGTAGCATCGGACCTTTTTGAATTCCCGGGATCATTCCATGGCCGTCGTTGACACCAATATCTATTCGCTGGTCTCGCAAGCCAGGTTGAACAAATCGTCCCTGTCGCAGAACAGCGCCAAGGACAATGCCGCCGCTTCGGTCATTGCCCATCGTTGGTTCCAGATGGCAAGACGCCAATTCGCCGCCATGCTGATGGGCTTGCTGGCCCTGTGCTGCATCACGGCACCGGCGCTGGCCGACACCGCAGTGGCAAGCATCACCGCTGGCACAAGCCCTAATGCGGTAGCGGTGAATCCGGTGAGCAACAAGATTTACGTGGCAAATTACTCCAGCAACAACGTCACGGTGATAAAAGCTATATAAGTTCAGCAACAACAAAGGCAAGGGGCGCCATGTACACGCAACTATTTCAATACGGTGTGATCGGTCGGGTGGGGCGCAAGGGCCTGAACGCGGTTTTTTTGCTACTGATGCTGTGGACCAATGCCGCCCTGGCGCAAACGGTCACCGCCACCATCGCCGCGGGAACAAACCCCCAAAGCGTCGCCGTCAACCCGGTGACCAACAAGATTTATATCGTCAATCAGGGCAGCAACAATGTCACGGTGATCGACGGCGCGACCAACGCCACCGCCAGCGTTGCCGCGGGCTCGGGTCCCTACGCCGTTGCGGTCAACCCGGTGACCAACAAGATCTATGTCGTCAATTACCTCAGCAGCAACGTCACGGTGATCGACGGCGCGACCAACGCCACCGCCACCGTCGCGGCGGGAACGAAGCCCTACGCCGTTGCGGTCAACCCGGTGACCAACAAGATCTATGTCGCCAATTTCAGCAGCGCCAACGTCACCGTGATCGACGGCGCGACCAACACCACCGCCACCGTCGCGGCGGGAATGTGGCCCATCGCCATCGCGGTCAACCCGGTGACCAACAAGATTTATGTCGCCAATCAGGGCAGCAATAACGTCACCGTGATCGACGGCGCCACCAACACTACCGCTATCGTCGCGGCGGGAAGCTGGCCCGGGGCCGTTGCGGTCAACCCGGTGACCAACAAGATTTATGTCGCCAATTACCTCGGCAGCAGCGTCACGGTGATCGACGGCGCCACCAACGCGACCGCCACCGTCGCGGCAGGAACGATTCCCGTCGCTGTCGCGGTCAACCCGGTCACCAACAAGATTTATGTCGCAAACCAGAACAGCAACAACGTCACCGTGATCGACGGCGCGACCAACGCCACCGCCAGCGTCGCCGCGGGCTCGGGTCCCTACGCCGTTGCGGTCAACCCGGTGACCAACAAAATTTGCGTCACCAATGCCGGCAGCGCCAATGTCACGGTGATCGACGGCGCCACCAACGCCACCGCCACCGTCGCCGCGGGAATGTGGCCCATCGCCATCGCGGTCAACCCGGTGACCAACAAGATCTATGCCGCCAATAACGCCAGCAACGACGTCACCGTGATCGACGGCGCCACCAACGCGGCGGCCACCGTCGCGGCGGGAACGGCTCCTCGCGACGTCGCGGTCAACCCGATCACCAACAAAATCTATGTTGCCAACGGCAGTGACGTCACCGTGATCGACGGCGCCACCAACGCCGCCGCCACCGTCGCGGCGGGAACGGCACCCTACGCCGCTGCGGTCAACCCGGTCACCAACAAGATCTATGTCGCCAATCAGGGCAGCAATAACGTCACCGTGATCGACGGCGCCACCAATACCACCGCCACCGTCGCGGCGGGAAACTGGCCCTGGGCCGTTGCGGTCAACCCGGTGACCAACAAGATCTATGTCGCCAATTACAGCAGCGCCAATGTCACGGTGATCGACGGCGCCACCAACGCCACCGCCACCGTCGCGGCGGGAATGTGGCCCGGCGCCATCGCGGTCAACCTGGTGACCAACAAGATTTATGTCGCAAACCAGAACAGCAACAACGTCACCGTGATTGACGGTGCGAGCAATGCCACCGCCACTGTCGCGGCAGGAACGGCTCCTCGCGCCATCACGGTCAATCCGGTGACCAACAAGATTTATGTCGCCAATCAGGGCAGCAATAACGTCACGGTGATCGACGGCGCGACCAATGCCACCGCCAGCGTCGCGACGGGAAACTCGCCCTGGGCCGTTGCGGTCAACCCGGTGACCAACAAGATTTATGTCGCCAATCAGGCGAGCAGCAACGTCACGGTGATCGACGGCGCTACCAACGCGACCGCCACCGTCGCGGCGGGCTCGAGTCCCTATGCTGTCGCGATCAACCCGGTGACCAACAAGGTCTATGTCGCCAATGCCTTCAGCGGCACCGTCACGGTGATCGACGGCGCCACCAACGCGACCGCCACCGTCGCGGCGGGCTCGGGTCCCTACGCCGTTGCGGTCAACCCGGCGACCAACAAGGTCTATATTGCCAATCACACCAGCAACAACGCCACCGTGATCGACGCGGCACCGTCAACCTTCACCAACCATGCGACGGCCGTATCGATGACAGGCGGCACGGTGACGAGCAACGCCACGCCAACACTCTCGCTCACCGTGAGCGGCGCTTACGCGCCCGCGGACCCCGCACTGCGCACGGTGTACTTTCGCGCCAACGATTCTCAGAGCGGCTTCACTTCTGCGACGGGCGCGGGTCCCTACACGGCCACGCCTTCGGGTTTCGTCGCCGGGCTGAATTATGTCTCGCTCTTCGCCGCCGACGCCATGGAAGGCACGTCGAGCAACCCCTCGGGCGGTGGAGTCGGGGGTACGAGTTCGATGATAGGCGCACCGAAAGTGTTTGCCTTCGTGCTCACACCCATTACTATCGCCACGGTCTCGCCGCTTGCCACCGGCACGGTCGGGACGGCGTACAGCCAGACCATCGCGGCCACCGGCGGTATTGGGACGCTGTCCTTCGCCGTGACCGCCGGCGCCTTGCCATCGGGTCTCACCCTCTCCACTGCCGGGTTGCTGTCGGGCACGCCAGCGGCGGCGGGAGACTTCTCGTTCACCGTCACCGTCACCGATACGAGCGGCAGCAGCGCCTCGCAGGTGTATGCGTTAACGGTCATCACCGTTCCCGGCGCGCCCACCATCGGCACTGCCACCGCAGGCAATGCTCGGGCTACCGTGACTTTCACCGCCCCTGCCAGCAACGGCGGTGCGGCCATTACCGGTTACATCGTCACCTGCAATCCCGGCACCATCACGGCAACCGGTGCGGTCAGCCCGATCACGGTCACGGGACTGACCAACGGCACGGCCTATCTGTGTTCGGTGACCGCCACCAATGCGGTCGGCACCAGTTCCGCCTCGGCCACCGTCAGCGTCACCACCCTGGCCAATCAGGCCGCGCTGACGGCGAGCTCCACCACCACCACGCCCGTCTATGGCGGCACCGCCACCCTCAGCACCAGCGGTGGCAGCGGCACAGGCGCTGTGAGCTATGCATCCAACAACGCCAACTGCACGGTCAGCGGCAACACTCTGACGGCAGCAGCGGTAGGCAGTTGCATCGTCACCGCCAGCAAGGCGGCGGATACCAGCTACCTGCTTGCCACCGCAACCGTCAACATCACCGTGGGCCAGGCCAGTCAGGCCGCGTTGACGGCAAGCTCCACCACCACGACGCCGGCCTATGGCAACACGGCCACGCTCAGCACGACCGGTGGCAGCGGCAGCGGCGCTGTGAGCTATGCATCCAACAGCGTCAACTGCACGATCAGCGGCGTGACCCTGACTGCGGCGGCAGTGGGTAGCTGTACCATCACCGCTACCAAGGCAGCAGATACTAATTACACGGCGACCACGGCAACGGTGGGCATCACCGTGGGTCAAGCCAGTCAGGCCGCGCTGGCGGTCGTCGCGACACCGACCAGCATCGCCTACAACGCCACGTCGGCGCTCAGCACCACTGGCGGCAGTGGTAGCGGTGCGCTCAGTTACGCCGTGACCGCCGGCGCCTCCTTCTGCTCGGTCAGCGGCAGCACCCTCACCGGGACCGGTGTGGGCAGCTGCACGGTCACGGCCACCAAGGCCGCTGATGCCAACTACAACACCACCACGGCCACCGTCAGTATCACCGTCAACCAGGCCAGCCAGGCCGCGCTGACAGCCGTCGCGACACCGGCCAGCATCGCCTACAACGCCACTTCGGCGCTCAGCACCACCGGCGGCAGCGGTAGCGGTGCGCTCAGTTACGCCGTGACCGCCGGCGCCAGCTTCTGCTCGGTCAACGGCAGCACCCTCACCGGCACCGGTGTGGGCAGTTGCACGGTTACAGCCACCAAGGCCGCAGATGCCAACTACAACGCCACCAAGGCTACCGTCAGCATCATCGTCAACCCGGCAGTTAGCTACAGCGCGCCCTCTGCCACCGGCAGCGGCACGATCACGGCCAGTTTCAGCGGCGGCGGCGCGGCTTGCGGCTATAGCGTAAACCAGTACCTCCCGCTCAGCGGCAACGCGGCCTCACCGCCGGCCGGCAGCGCGCCGGCCGGGGTCGTCTTCCCGCAAGGACTGTTCAACTTCACCGCCAGCGCTTGCACGCCAGGCGCCACCCTGAACTTCACCATCACCTACCCGCAAGCCCTGCCGCCGGGCACCGTGTACTGGAAATACGGCCCGACGCCGGGCAATGCCACGGCGCACTGGTACCAGCTGCCGGCCGTGATCGTCGGCAACACCGCCAGCTTCCAGATCACCGATGGCGGGCTGGGTGACGATGACCTGAGCGCCAATGGCAGCATCGTCGATCAAGGCGGCCCCGGTGTGCCAGCCGGAGCCGGTGTTGTCGGCATTCCGACCCTGTCCGAATGGGGGCTGATGATGCTCGCCGGCGTGATGGCGCTGTTCGGTCTGGCGCATGTGCGGCGGCGCCAGGACGCACTGCCGTTCTGATGCGGCCTCGATCGGCAAGGTGTTGTGGAACCCGACCACCGGTTTTCGCATTGCCCCTGAATCACTACTGATTTAGTAGCTGCTTACGCAATATCGACGGGGGCTAGAGCCTGATGGGGTAAGGAATCGACTCAAACCCTTGTTGCTGATCCCTGCTTGATCGGCAAGCGCAACGTGAAACAGGTCCCCGCGCCGTTCGAGTCCCAGTTAACTTCAGCCCCGATGGATTGCGCACGGCGCATCTGGTTGGACAGCCCCTTGCCGCCTTTCTCCAGCGCGCTCTCAAGCGCAAAGCCTTGCCCGTTGTCGGTGATGCTCACCAGCACCTGATCGCCATCCACACGGGTGGCGACGCGGATTTCCGTGGCATGGGTATGTTTGATGGTATTGGTGAACGCCTCTTGCAGTATGCGCAAAATATGCAGCGCGTTCTTTGGGTCAAGCCAGTCTAGCGCTGGAATATTTTCAACCTCCCAGCGCAGAGCGATGCCGGTGCTCTCCAGGCGCGACCCCAAACGATAGCGCAGGGTCGCCAGCAATAGCAATAAATCGGCTTCCACCGGCTCCATCGAATCGATCGCCAGTTGGAGATCGTCTATGCACCCCTGGAGCACTTGCGCGACTTCGATTTCATCCATCCGCCCATGCTCCACTACCCGCAACGCGCTGACCAGCGATGAGCCCAGGCCATCGTGCATATCCTGCACCAGGCGTTGCCGCTCCTGGCTCAGCGTCTGGCGTCGTTCAATCTCGCGCAGCCGTTCATGGGTCGCAGCCAACTCAGCTTCGCGCGCGTGCTGTTCGGTAACATCACGGATTGTGCCGAGCATTTTCGTGGGTTGTCCTTGGGCATCGAAACTCAGCCGGCCTATTCCATGCAACCAACGCACGGCCTGATTGTCGTGACGGATGATGCGATATCCTTTATCGAAGACTTCGTTCCGGGTATGAATCAGGTTTGCGAAATAGTCGGTGATCATCGCGCGGTCGTCGGGATGAACCAGCTTTGCCCATGCCTCATAAGTTTGTTCGTAGCTTGCGTCCATCCCGAACATCTGAGGAATTGAATCCGTACCCTTCCAGCGTCCGCCTGGTATATCCAGAACATAACTGCCCAAGCCCGCAATGTGTTGCGCTCCTTTGAGGAATTCCTCGCTTTCGCGCAGGCGCTGATGGCTGTCCGCCAATTCAAAGCGCAGGTCAATCGCCACACGCGCAGCGAGAGCGCTATTGCGCGCCTGGCCCAGCAAGGTGGCTGCATACAAAATACCGGCTATGCCCAGAGCGTTATAAGCCGGGTCGCCCAGCAGCAAGATTTTTGATGCCAGAGCGGCCAACTCGGCCAAGGCAAATACAACGAACACCGGCAGCACCGGCGACAGCAGCGACATGGAACTGCCCGCAATACCTGCGGCCACCGAGACCACCAGAATGCTGCCCGCCAAGGTGGACGTATCGAGCGTGGCCCAGGTCAGCGCTCCCCAGAGCGCGCCATCCACCGCATTCAAGATCATCAGCTCCCAAGTCAAGCGGTGTGTCGGGTCGAATGAAATGTTGGAAGCGAGGTGGCGGCGCGCATGAAGGTAGCAGGTCAGTTTGGACAGAATCACGGCCGCGCACCACAGCATCAAGGCCGGCTCGTTGCTGCTGCTGGACAAAGTCCACAGCAGCAGAAGCGCCAGCAGAAAAGCCGGAATCACCGAGCTACCCACATTACCCATCAGCAATCGCAACTGCTCTACCAGAATGCGATCCTCGGCAAGACCTAGCGGATTATTCTTGACGTGAAATGGCATCTTGATCAGGCCAGCAAACCCTGATTGCGCGCTTCATAAATCGCTTCGGTTTTCGAATTCACTTCGAGTTTTGCGTAAATCCGCCGCACGTAGCAAAGCACGGTGTTCGGCGAGACCCCCAGGAACCCGGCGATCTCGTTGCAGGTAAAGCCTCTGGTCAACTGCTCCAGCACCTCTTGCTCGCGCGCCGACAAAGTCGTGCGCGGTTTGCCGGCAGCGGGTTCCACCGGAGCCGCGGTGGGTTTGTCGTCGCGCCGGAAGCGCAGCAAAATCTGGCGCGCGATCAGCGGGCTGATCGGGCTGCCGCCGTCATGCAGGCTGCGGATTTCATCCAGCATGCTTTTCGGCGTGCTGTTTTTCAGCAGGTAACCGGCAGCGCCCGCTTCCAGTGACTGCATCACATGCTGCTCGTCGCCGAACGTCGTGCTGACCATGATGTCGCAATCGGGCCACTTCACATGCGCAGCCCGGATGACGTCGATGCCGGAGCCGTCCGGCAGGCCCAGATCAACCAGCAATACATCGGGCTGCACCTGATCGAGCAGCAGCAAGCCCTGCGCCCTGGAGCCTGCCACGCCAAGCAGAGTCATGTCAGGCGCAGACTCGATAGCCGCCATCAAGGCCTGCTGGAAATTGACATCGTCCTCCACCAGCGCCACGCGAATCCGGGGATTGTTTTTGAGTGCCTGCATTTGAAAACCGTCTTCCGAGTTGTTCGCCCCGTTCGTTTCGCACCTGGGGTGTCGGGCGATCACGGCACGGAGTTTGTCACAACTCCGGAATTTCCTTGCTATCAGTTCTGGGGGCATACAAGTATGGCCAAGCTCACTAGCATCCCCCGAGTCCCCGCACGCCCAATGGCAAACGGGGCCATACAAGCTGTTTCACCAATTTCAGCCATCAGTCTATCGGGAGTCAGGACATGAAGAAATCAATCGTCAAGTTAGTTGCAGTTGCAGCAGTCATGGCAAGCGGCCACGCATTTGCAGATTCGGACGATACCAAATGGATCGCGTAGTGCATCAAGGACAACAAGAATGAAGCCGTGCGACAAGAAGACCGGCTGGAGATAAACAGCCCTGGCCCGCCATGCAGGCCGCAATTTCGCCGGCAAGCTCCACCGAAAGAACGTAATGAATATCAAACCTCTTCTGTTTGCCACGCTCGCCGGCTTGTCCGGCGTGGCAGCCCATGCGGCCTCATGCAACGTGACAACCCCCGGCGCTGCGACCTGTGCCATTCCTGCCGGTGTGACGTCGGTCAACGTGGTGGCCACCGGTGGTGGTGGGGGTGGGGGTCAGGGCAGTGTCTCGGGCCATGGCGGCCGAGGTGGTGCGGGAGGTGTCGTCACCGCAGTGCTGACCGGCGTGGGCGGCACTACGCTGAACTTGTTTGTGGGCGCAGGCGGCGGCTGTGGCTGGGGCACGGGCGGCGGCGGATCCAGCACGGTGAATGCAGGATCACCATCGCAAATTATCGCCGGCGGTGGTGGTGGTGGTGGCAACACCTTTGGTAGTACCTTCTGGGGCGGCACCGGCGGCGACGGCAACGGCGGCACCGGCGGCCGCGACGCGTTTGGCGCCGATGGTGGTGGTGGCGGCAGCGGCTTGGGCGGAACCGGCGGCTTGGGCTGGTTAGCCACTGGCGGCAACGGCGGCAGCGGCACCGGAGGCAACGGCGGCAACATGTGTGGTGGCGGTGGCGGTGGCGGCGGTGGCGGTGGCAATGGTGGCAGCGGGGGTGCTTATGGCGGCTACGGCGGCGGCGGCTACGGTGGTGGTGGTGGCGGCGGCCAGGTTAGTTCCCTCGGCAGCTACGGTGGTGGTGGTGGTGGCGGCGGCGGTAGCACTGGGGGCGCGATTACGGTCGCATCAAATGGCGGTGCTTACAGTCGCAATGGTGGTAACGGCTCCATCCTCATCACTTGGTGGCAAACCCCTCCTAGCTTCATTGGCGCCAACCCCGGCACCCTGACTGTCGCAGAAAACGCGTCAGCCACGGATGTAAAGGGCCTGCTGCATGTCAGCGATACCGATACCGCGAAAACCGAAACCTGGACGCAAAGTGTGGCCCCAGTTCACGGCACGCTGAGCATTGCGGGCGCCACCGCGAGCAGCGGCGGCACCAATATCGCGCCTGGCGGCACCATCACCTACACCCCCACACCGGGATATGCAGGCACCGACAGCTTTGTCGTTGCGGTCAGCGACGGCACCGCCACCATCACGCAGACCGTCAACGTCACGGTCAGCGGCCTGACCGTGACCGTGGGTGCCTTGAGCCTCAACAGCATGACGGTGGGCAGCACCTATGTCAGCCAGAGCTTTGTGGCCGCAGGCGGCTACGGCACTTACACCTACAGTGTCAGCGCAGGTGCCCTGCCAGCCGGTCTTACGCTCAACGCCAGCACCGGTGCTTTGAGCGGAACGCCCACCACCGTCGGAGCCTACAGCTTCACCATCCAGGCCACGGACTCCAGCACCGGCACCGGCCCGTTCAGCGGCACACGGGTTTTTTCCGGAACGGTTGCCCCGACAGCGCAGG
The DNA here is from genome assembly GCA_963810395.1 of uncultured beta proteobacterium. Taxonomy (GTDB): domain Bacteria; phylum Pseudomonadota; class Gammaproteobacteria; order Burkholderiales; family Burkholderiaceae_C; genus Rhodoferax. Next base: position 2,137,130 of record CAWENC010000001.1, read on the forward strand.
CCATCACCGGCTTTGCACCAACGACGCCGGTGGTATTTGGTGCCGCTGCCGCGACACTGACGGCCACGGGTGGTGCCTCCGGCAATGCTATCGTCTACGCCACTACCAGCGCCAACACCATCTGCACGGTCAGTGGCACGCAGTTGACCTATGTCGGCGTTGGCGTCTGCAACCTGACTGCCAATCAGGCCGGTGGCGGCAACTACAGTGCCGCACTGCAGGTCACGGCCAGCATCACCATCACCGCGGCAGCGCAGGCCATCACCGGCTTTAGCCCAGCCAGCCCGGTGGTGTATGGCGCGGCGCCCGCCACCCTGAGCGCCACTGGTGGCGCCTCCGGCAGCGCCATCGTCTATGCCACCACCAGTGCTGCCAATGTCTGTACGGTCAGCGGCACCACGGTGACCTTCACAGGTGTGGGCACCTGTAACCTCACGGCCAATCAGGCGGCAGCGGGCAACTACAGTGCCGCACCTCAGGTCACGGCAAGCGTCACCATCACTGCGGCAGCGCAGGCCATCACCGGCTTTGCACCAGCGTCTCCAGTGGTGTTTGGCGCGGCGCCCGCCACCCTGAGCGCCACGGGTGGTGCATCCGGTAGCGCCATCGTCTACGCCACCAGCAGCGCCAGCAGCATCTGCACGGTCAGCGGCTCGACGGTGAGCTTCACCGGCGTGGGCACCTGCAACCTCACCGCCAATCAGGCCGCTGGCGGCAACTACAGTGCAGCACCGCAGGTCAGCGCAAGCGTCACCATCACCGCGGCAGCGCAGGCCATCACCGGCTTTAGCCCAGCCAGCCCGGTGGTGTATGGCGCGGCGCCCGTCACCCTGAGCGCCACCGGTGGCGCCTCCGGCAGCGCCATCGTCTACGCCACCAGCAGCGCTGCCAATGTCTGTACGGTCAGTGGCTCCACGGTGAGCTTCACCGGCGTGGGCACCTGTAACCTCACGGCCAATCAGGCGGCAGCGGGCAACTACAGCGCTGCACCTCAGGTCACGGCAAGCGTCACCATCACAGCGGCAGTGCAGGCCATCACCGGCTTTAGCCCAGCCAGCCCGGTGGTGTATGGCGCGGCGCCCGCCACCCTGAGCGCCACTGGTGGCGCCTCCGGCAGCGCCCTCGTCTATGCCACCACCAGCGCTGCCAATGTCTGTACGGTCAGTGGCTCCACGGTGAGCTTCACTGGCGTGGGTACCTGTAACCTCACCGCCAATCAGGCGGCGGCGGGCAACTACAGTGCCGCACCGCAGGTCACGGCAAGCATCACCATCACTGCGGCCAATCAGGCCACGCTGACGGCCATCGCGACACCGGCTGGCATCGCCTACAACGCCACCTCGGCGCTGAGCACCACCGGTGGCAGCGGTAGCGGTGCGCTCAGCTACGCCGTGACCGCCGGCGCGAGCTTCTGTTCGGTCACCGGCAGCACCCTGACCGGCACCGGCGTGGGCAGTTGCACGGTCACCGCCACCAAGGCCGCTGATGCGAACTACAACGCCACCACGGCCAGCGTCAGTGTCACCGTCAACATGACCAGCCAGGCCGCACTGACGGCCATCGCGACACCGGCCAGCATCGCCTACAACGCCACTTCGGCGCTGAGCACCACCGGCGGCAGCGGCACCGGCGCGCTCAGCTACGCCGTGACCGCTGGCGCGAGCTTCTGCTCGGTCAGCGGCAGCATCCTCACCGGCACGGGAGTGGGTAGCTGCACCATCACGGCCACCAAGACCGCTGATGCCAACTACAACGCCACCACGGCCACCGTCAGCGTCACGGTGGGCCGGGCCAGCCAGGCCGCGCTGACGGCCATCGCGACACCGGCCAGCATCGCCTACAACGCCACTTCGGCGCTGAGTACCACTGGGGGCAGCGGTACCGGTGCGCTCAGTTACGCCGTGACCACTGGCGGGAGCTTCTGCTCGGTCACCGGCAGCACTCTGACCGGCACGGGAGTGGGCAGTTGCATCGTCACCGCCACCAAGGCCGCTGATGCCAACTACAACGCCACCACGGCCAGCGTCAGCGTCACCGTCAACCCGGTGGTTGTCACCAGCTACACCGGACCCTCAGCCAGCGGTACCGGCATGATCACTGCCAGCGTCAGCGGCGGCGGTGGCGCGGGCTGCGGCTTCACCGGCACACCGCAATTCGTCCTGCCCAGCAGTACCCCGGCGGGTGTCACCTTCCCGCAAGGTCTGTTCAGCTTCACTCTGGGCGGCTGCACGCCAGCCAGCACGGTGACGCTGACCATTACCTATCCGGGCACCGTGCCGACCGGCACGCAGTACTGGAAATACGGCCCCACCTCAAGCAACGCCACGCTGCACTGGTACACCATCCCGGCCACCATTTCCGGTAACAGCATCAGCTTCAACCTCACCGACGGCGCTCTGGGCGACGACGACCTGATGGTCAATGGCACGATTGTTGACCAGGGCGGGCCGGGGCTGCAGAGCTTGCAGGGTGTAAGCCCGATCCCGACCTTGAGCGAGTGGGGCATGATTTTGCTGGCAGGCCTGCTGGGGCTGTTGGGTCTGGCGCAAGTGCGGCGACGCAGCAACAGCGCCAGGGACGATGCGGCTGCTTCGGCCATGGCCCATCGTTTGTTCCAGACCACCAGACACAAGTTCGCCGCCATGCTGATGGGCTTGCTGGCCCTGTGCCAATTAAGCAATTCGATTGACTTGAGGAATGCTGCAAGTCGCGAATTTCCTTGAAGCCCTGTACATCGCCGAAAGAACGTAATGAATATCAAACCTCTTCTGTTTGCCACGCTCGCCGGCTTGTACGGCTTGGCAGCCCATGCGGGCTCATGCAACTTCACAACTCCCGGACCGGCAACCTGTGCCATCCCTGCGGGCGTGACTTCGGTCGCTGTGGTGGGTACCGGTGGCGGTGCCGGTGGCGCTTACTTTGGAACCACCAACGGCGCTGGCGGCGCCGGAAGTGTCGTCACCGCAACGCTGACTGGCGTGGGTGGCACCACGCTGGACTTGTTTGTCGGCGGCGGTGGCGGCTACGGTAACCACGGCGGAGGCGGAGGCGGGTCCAGCAATGTGAATGCAGGAACCGCGGCGCAAATTATCGCTGGCGGCGGCGCCGGCAACGCCGGCGGCACTGGCAGTGGTGTCGGCTACGGCGGCGTCGGCAGCGCGGGCGTTGGCGGCGTCGGCGTCTTCGGCGGCGGCAGCGGCGGCAGCGGCAACGGCGGCGGTGGCGGCAATGGCGTCGGCGCCATTGGCAGCAGCGGTGCTGGCGGCATTGGCAGCAGCGGTGGTGGCGTGGGCGGTCATGCCAGCACCTCTGGCTTCGGCGGCGGCGGCGGCGGCGGCTACGGCGGCGGCGGCGGCGGCTACTACGGTGGCGGCAGCGGCGGCAGCACAGGCGGAACGGTCACGGTGGGAACCAACGGTGGCGCAAACGGTAGCAATGGTGGTGACGGCTCCATCATCATCACTTGGTGGCAAACCCCTCCCAGCTTTATTGGCGCCAACCCCGGCACACTGACTGTCGCAGAAAACGCGTCAGCCACGGATGTAAAGGGCCTGCTGCATGTCAGCGATACCGATACCGCGAAAACCGAAACCTGGACGCAAAGTGTGGCCCCAGTTCACGGCACGCTGAGCATTGCGGGCGCCACCGCGAGCAGCGGCGGCACCAATATCGCGCCTGGCGGCACCATCACCTACACCCCCACACCGGGATATGCAGGCACCGACAGCTTTGTCGTTGCGGTCAGCGACGGCACCGCCACCATCACGCAGACCGTCAACGTCACGGTCAGCGGCCTGACCGTGACCGTGGGTGCCTTGAGCCTCAACAGCATGACGGTGGGCAGCACCTATGTCAGCCAGAGCTTTGTGGCCGCAGGCGGCTACGGCACTTACACCTACAGTGTCAGCGCAGGTGCCCTGCCAGCCGGTCTTACGCTCAACGCCAGCACCGGTGCTTTGAGCGGAACGCCCACCACCGTCGGAGCCTACAGCTTCACCATCCAGGCCACGGACTCCAGCACCGGCACCGGCCCGTTCAGCGGCACACGGGTTTTTTCCGGAACGGTTGCCCCGACAGCGCAGGCCATCACCGGCTTTGCACCAACGACGCCGGTGGTATTTGGTGCCGCTGCCGCGACACTGACGGCCACGGGTGGTGCCTCCGGCAATGCTATCGTCTACGCCACTACCAGCGCCAACACCATCTGCACGGTCAGTGGCACGCAGTTGACCTATGTCGGCGTTGGCGTCTGCAACCTGACTGCCAATCAGGCCGGTGGCGGCAACTACAGTGCCGCACTGCAGGTCACGGCCAGCATCACCATCACCGCGGCAGCGCAGGCCATCACCGGCTTTAGCCCAGCCAGCCCGGTGGTGTATGGCGCGGCGCCCGCCACCCTGAGCGCCACGGGCGGTGCATCCGGCAGCGCCATCGTCTATGCCACCAGCAGCGCCAACACCATCTGCACGGTCAGTGGCACGCAGTTGACCTATGTCGGCATTGGCGTCTGTAACCTGACTGCCAATCAGGCTGCTGGCGGCAACTACAGTGCCGCACCGCAGGCCACGGCAAGCGTCACCATCACAGCGGCAGCACAGGCCATCACCGGCTTTGCACCAGCGTCGCCGGTAGTGTTTGGTGCCGCTGCCGCGACACTGACGGCCACCGGTGGCGCCTCCGGCAGCGCCATTGTCTACGCCACGACCAGCGCCAACACCATCTGCACGGTCAGCGGCTCGACGGTGAGCTTCACCGGCGTGGGCACCTGCAACCTCACCGCCAATCAGGCCGCTGGCGGCAACTACAGTGCAGCACCGCAGGTCAGCGCAAGCGTCACCATCACCGCGGCAGCGCAGGCCATCACCGGCTTTAGCCCAGCCAGCCCGGTGGTGTATGGCGCGGCGCCCGTCACCCTGAGCGCCACTGGTGGCGCATCCGGTAGCGCCATCGTCTACGCCACCAGCAGCGCCAGCAGCATCTGCACGGTCAGCGGCTCGACGGTGAGCTTCACCGGCGTCGGCACCTGCAACCTCACGGCCAATCAGGCCGCTGGCGGCAACTACGGCGCCGCGCCGCAGGTCACGTCAAGCATCACCATCACAGCGGCCAGTCAGGCCGCGCTGACGGCCATCGCAACTCCGGCGAGCATTGCCTACAACGCCACTTCGGCGCTCAGCACCACCGGTGGCAGCGGTAGCGGTGCGCTCAGTTACGCCGTGACCGCCGGCGCGAGCTTCTGTTCGGTCACCGGCAGCACCCTGACCGGCACCGGCGTGGGCAGTTGCACGGTCACCGCCACCAAGGCCGCTGATGCGAACTACAACGCCACCACGGCCAGCGTCAGTGTCACCGTGGGCCAGGCCAGCCAGGCCGCGCTGACGGCATCCTCTTCCAGCACCACTCCGACCTTTGGCACCACCACCACCCTCAGCACCAGCGGTGGCAGCGGCACCGGCGCTGTGAGCTATGCATCCAGCAACGCCAACTGCAGCATCAGCGGCGTGACCCTGACGGCAGCAGCAGTCGGCAGTTGCATCGTCACCGCCACCAAGGCCGCTGATGCCAACTACACGGTGACAACGGCAACGGTTGGCATCACCGTGAGCCCGGCCAGCCAGGCCATCACCGGCTTTGCACCGGCCAGCCCGGTGGTAATTGGTGCAGCTCCGGCGACCCTCGGCGCCAGCGGTGGCGCCTCAGGCAAGCCGGTGGTCTTTGCCACCACCAGCGCCAGCAGCATCTGCAGCGTCAGCGGCTCCAGCCTGACCTTTGTCGGTGTCGGTGTCTGCAACCTCACGGCCAATCAGGCCGCTGGTGGCAACTACAGTGCCGCACCGCAAGTCAGCGCAAGCATCACCATCAACGCTCCCATTACCAGCTACAGCGCGCCCTCTGCCGCCGGCAATGGCACGATCACGGCCAGTTTCAGCGGCGGCGGTGCGGCTTGCGGCTATAGCGTGAACCAGTATCTTCCGCTCACTGGCAACGCGGCCTCACCGCCGGCCGGCAGCGCGCCGGCCGGGGTCGTCTTCCCGCAAGGACTGTTCAACTTCACCGCCAGCGCTTGCACGCCAGGCGCCACCCTGAACTTCACCATCACCTACCCGCAAGCCCTGCCGCCGGGCACGGTGTACTGGAAATACGGCCCGACGCCGGGCAATGCCACGGCGCACTGGTACCAGCTGCCGGCCGTGATCGTCGGCAACACCGCCAGCTTCCAGATCACCGATGGCGGGCTGGGCGACGATGACCTGAGCGCCAATGGCAGCATCGTCGATCAAGGCGGCCCCGGTGTGCCAGCCGGAGCCGGTGTTGTCGGCATCCCGACCCTGTCCGAATGGGGGCTGATGATGCTCGCCGGCCTGATGGCGCTGTTGGGTCTGCTGCGGGTGCGGCGGGTGCGCTAGACGGATGCTATTAATATAGTAGCTGCTCACGCATATCCGACGAGCGCTACAGGTCGATTCGGCATAAGTTAGAGCTTGCCGGGGCGGCCCTGGCACGGCCTCGTGCTTGATCAGCTCGCCATCATTCGACCCGTACAAAGTCAATGAACCCGCGCTCGACATTGGTCGCCACCAGTTTGACGCGCAGTTTGTCACCGATCTTGAGCGCCGTCGTGCCGCTGACCAGCTTGCCCTCGGCGGGCGGGGAGAAGATGCGAACCCACACGCCTTCCGCCGCGGCGCCGGTCACGATGGCGTCAAAACGCTGGCCGACGCGCGCTTCGAGCAGCAGCGCCGCCTCGGACTTGCGCATTTGCCGCTCGACCTTTTGCGCGGCGTCCTCCTGTCGTGTGCAGTGCTGGGCCAGCTCGCCGAGCTCTTCGTTGGAATAGGGTGGCGCCTTGGCTGCCAGCGCCGCCTTCAGCAGCCTGCAGGTGATCAGGTCCGGAAAGCGCCGGTTCGGCGCGGTGGAATGGGTGTAGTCGCTGACGGCCAGGCCAAAGTGCCCGATCGGTGGGCCGCCCTGTGTTTCCAGCACGTACTCGCCCCGCCCCATGAGTTTGATGATCACCAGCGACAGGTCGGGAAAGCGCAGGGGGTCGGCCAGGTGGCGCTTGGCCAGGAAGGCCTCCAATGCCTTCGAGTCGGGCTCATCCGGCAGCGTTTCCCCATACTCCTTGGCCACCGCGACGATGCGCAGCCAGCGTTCGGGCGAACGCACCACACGGCGCAGGGAGGCGCCCCCTTTGGATGCCAGGTAGCGCGCGGTACAGCCGTTGGTCGCGATCATCACTTCCTCGATCAACTGGCGTGCGCGGTTGTGCTCCTGGAGGCGAATGTCAACCACCTGCTCGCCTTCAAACACGACGCGCGGCTGAAAGGTCTCGAACTCCAGCGAGCCCTGGGCATGTCGGCGCACACGCAGTTGCTGGGCCAGGGCATCCTGCGTGCGCAATTGCGCCTCCATGCCGGGTACGGCCGCAACGGCGCCGGGCAAGGCCGACTCGCCATCAATCCAGGCGCTGATCGCATCGTAGGCCAGCTTGGCGCGGTTGCGCACCACGGCCCGGTAAACGGTGGAGCCGGCCAGCGTCGCATCGGCGTTGAAGACCATCTCGGTCACCAGCGCCAGCCGGTCTTGCCCGAGGTTGAGTGAGGTCAGATCGGTCGACAGGCGCTCCGGCAGCATCGGAAAAATGCGTGCCGAGGTATACACCGAGGTGGTGTTGACCTGGGCGTGCTGGTCAATGGCGGTGTCTTTTTTGACCAGGGCGTCGACATCGGCAATCGCCACCCACAGGCGCACCGCGCCTTGCGGCAGCAGGGCGCTGACGGTGAGCTGATCCAGGTCGAGCGAATCGTCGTTGTCGATGGAACACCAGAGCAGGTCGGTCAGGTCCTGAATCTGTGCATCGGTTTCGTGGCCCGGGCCTGTCATTGAGGCCAGTTGTTCTTCGACACGTGCCGAAAACTCGGGTTCCAGCCCGCGGTCGCTCATGTCACGGGTAGCGATGCGGACCAGGTCGGAGCGGTGATGGAATTGTCTGGTGTTCATGTCTTGTCCCTATGAAACGGATGACCCATGCTACCCGCGCCGGCAAGCTGCTCAGAATAAACCTGAGGCAATGTTGATCGTCAGCGCCACGAGTGTGGTGTTGAAGAAGAAGGCCAGGACGCAATGGACAGTGCCGGTTCTGCGCATCTTGCGGCTGGTAAAACTGACGTCGGCGGTCTGTCCAGAGGTGCCAATGACGCAGGCGAAATACAGGAAATCACCATAGTCGGGCGCATGACCGCCTGGGAATTCCAGCCCACCATGATCGCCGCGAACCTCGGTCAGGTAGTAGTCGTGGGCGTAGTGCAAGGCAAACATGACCTGGGTAAAAGCCCAGGACGAAACAATCGTCAGCGCTGCCAGCGCAATGTGCGCGTAGCGCAGCGTGCCCCTGAGTTCCTTGACGACTGCCAATTCGGCGACGATGGCACCGATGCACATGACGGCCGCGGTAACGACCAGCATCAGGACCATGATGCGGCCTTCGTCGTGTTGCAGCGCCCGGGTTCGCATCCGCTCGTGCGATGACCAGAACATCATGCGGGCGGCGAATATCAGATACAGGCAGGCGCCAAGGTTCCACCCGATGATGGCTCTGGTAATCGTTTGTTGCGCCAGCGTCGTTGGAAGCCAGAACACTGTCGCCAGACCGATCACGAAACAGATCAAAAGTCGTGGCCGAGCCAGCACCAGGCGAATCAGCAAGGGCTTGGACTGGTGCGGGTTGACAGGAATTGGTGTCATGGCAAGATCTTTTCGGAAATACGGCGATTCAAGGGCAGGGGAAATGACAAACACCATGGCGTTGGCGGTGTTCGCATTTTGCCCGGCTGCGAACCGACCATCAATTGAACAGGCAAAAGACCAGAGTGGCGATAATCTCCCCATGTCTGTTGTATTTGAAAACCCGCCGCTGTGGCAGCGCGTCACGCCCTGGTTTCGAGGCTTCGATGGTCCGCTGGCATTTGCTGTGTTTCTCTTGGCGTGCGCCGGTCTGTTGACCATGTATTCGTCGGGCTATGACCATGGCACCCGTTTTGAGGATCATGTCCGCAACATGTTGCTGGCCGGGTTCATCATGTTTGTCGTGGCGCAGATTCCGCCGCAGCGTTTGATGGCGCTTGCCGTCCCGTTGTATGTGCTGGGTCTTGCCTTGCTGGTCGCGGTGGCGCTCTTTGGCGTGACCAAAAAGGGGGCGCGGCGCTGGCTCGATGTGGGGGTGACGATCCAGCCGAGTGAAATTCTCAAGATCGCCGTGCCTTTGATGCTGGCCTGGTGGTTCCAGAAGAGAGAAGGTCAGTTGCGCCCGTTCGATTTCGCGGTGGCGGCGCTGCTGCTGGCGCTGCCGATCGGCTTGATCGTGCGCCAGCCCGACCTCGGCACTGCGATCCTGGTGCTGTCGGCAGGTCTGTGGATCATCTTTTTCGCCGGTCTGTCGTGGAAGTGGATTTTGCCGCCGGTGCTGCTGGGGGTGCTGGGCGTGGCACTGCTGGTGGGGTTCGAGCCGCAGCTGTGTGCCGACGGTGTGCGCTGGCCGGTGTTGCATGATTATCAGCAGCAGCGTATCTGCACGCTGCTGGATCCGACGCGCGACCCGCTGGGCAAGGGTTTTCACATCATCCAGGGCATGATCGCCATCGGCTCGGGCGGCTTCTGGGGCAAGGGTTTCATGCAGGGCACGCAAACCCACCTTGAATTCATTCCCGAGCGCACCACCGACTTTATTTTTGCCTCGTTTTCCGAAGAGTTCGGCTTGTTCGGCAATCTGCTGCTGATCGCAGGTTTTGTGTTTCTGGTGCTGCGCGGCCTGGCGATTGCGCTGGAAGCGCCGACGCTGTTCCTGAGACTGCTGGCGGGCAGCATCACGCTGATTTTTTTCACCTATGCCTTTGTCAACATGGGCATGGTCAGCGGCATTGTGCCGGTGGTGGGCGTGCCATTGCCGTTCATCAGCTATGGCGGCACTGCGATGGTCACGCTGGGCATGGGGCTGGGAATACTGATGTCGATCGCCAAAGCCAAGAGGCTGGTGCAGTCCTGACGCCAATCAGGCCTGGTGCGCGCGCAGAAACTCCACCAATTCCCCGGGCGGCCGGGGTTTGCAGAAGAAGTAGCCTTGCACTTCATCGCAGCCCTGTTCACGCAACAGCGTCAGTTGTGCCTGGGTTTCAACACCCTCGGCGACGGTGGATATGCCCAGGCTGTGGGCCATGCTGATGATCGCGTTGACGATGGCGCGGTCCTCCGGGTCGTCCGTGATGTCGCGCACAAATGACTGGTCAATCTTCAGCTCGGAGGCGTGAAAGCGCTTGAGGTAGCTCAGCGACGAATAGCCGGTGCCGAAGTCGTCGATCGAAATGCGCACGCCCTGCAGGTGCAGGCGATTCAGAATCGCGATCGCGCCATGAGGATCATGCAGCGCCACGCCTTCGGTCAATTCGAGCTTCAGGTATTGCGGCAGGAGTGGCGCCGCGCTCAGGATAGCCTGCACCAGCTCCGGCAGATCAGGGTGACGAAATTGCACGGCCGAGAGGTTGACGGACATCGTCATGGCCGGCAAGCCCTGATCCAGGAATTGTCTGGCCTGCCGGGTGGCGGTGCGCAACACCCATTCGCCGATTTTCTGGATTTGGCCGCTGGTTTCCGCAATCGGGATGAATTCCGCGGGCGACACCCAGCCCAGTTCGGGATGCTGCCAGCGCAGCAGTGCTTCGACGCCGATGACTAGATCGCTCGTCAGCGACAGCTGCGGTTGATAGTGCAGCTGCAACTGGTCGCGTTCAAGCGCGCGCCGCAAGGCGCTTTCGAGTTGCAGCGAGCGCGACGAATGAACCTGCATCTCGGTGGTGAAGAACTGGAAACTGTTGCGTCCGCTTGCCTTGGCGCGGTACATGGCAATGTCGGCGTGTTTGGTCAGGGTCTCCAGGTCTTCGCCGTCTCTGGGGTACTGGGCAATGCCTACCGACGGCGTCACGGCCAGTTCGTGCAGACCGATTTGAACCGGCTGGCTGACGGAGAACAGCAACTTTTGCGCTACGCGCGCCGCGCCCTTGCTGCTGGTGTCGGGCAGCAGCAGGATGAACTCGTCGCCGCCCAGGCGCGCCACCGTGTCCTGGTGCCGCACAGCTGATTGCATGCGCTCGGCAAGCGCCATCAGCAGCTGGTCGCCGACTGCGTGCCCGAGCGTATCGTTGATGTTCTTGAAGTGATCCAGATCGACAAACATCACGGCCAGGGTTTCCTGTCGCCGTGCCGCTTCGCTTAGCGCATGGCTGATGCGGTCATTGAGCAGGGCGCGGTTGGGCAAGCCGGTGAGCGCGTCGAAGTAGGCCAGCCTTTGCACTTCCTGCTCGGCATGCTTGCGTTCGGTGATGTCGCGCGCGATCACGATGAAGCGCGGCTCCAGCCCGGCCGGCACCGGCTTGCTCGCCACCGACAGCTCAAACCATCCCTTTCCGTGCGGCATGGTCAGCTCGAATTGCTGGCCGCTGCTCAAGCCGGCGCTGTGCGCCTGCTGCAAGGCGCCAAGGACCGCTGCCGCCGCCGCGGCCGGCAGCGCCTCTGAGACCGTTTTACCCAGCAAGTCCTGCGCTGGGCCCGCGAGCAGTTCGGATCGCGGCGAATGGCAGTGCAGGAAGCGGCCCTCCAGATTCATCTCGAACAACAGGTCGGGCAGCGCCTCCAGCGTGGCGGCGAGCTGACTCCTGGATTCCTGGATGTCGGCGGTGCGCTGCGCGACCTGGGTTTCCAGGTCGATCTTGTGGTCTCTTTGCCGGACCAGCAGCGTGACCAGATGGGCCAGCAACGCGGAAAACGCCAGCCCCATGCCGGCTTTGATCGCCACCCCGGCCGGCTCACTCCAGCCCTGGCGTGGTGCCACGCTCAGCGTCCATCCGCCGTTGGGCACCTCAAAACTCTTTCTCACCGGGTCGATCAATGGCGTGGTCCGCGACTCGTCGATGATCTGGATTTTGCCGTTTTCGGGGTTGACGCGCCAGAGTTTATAGTCCAGCCCACGCCGCAGCAGATCGGGCAGCTGGACTGACTCCAGGGCCTGGGGAAAGCGCATCACCACGTTGGCAAAACCCCAGAATCTGGGTTGGCCCTGGGAGTCATCGAAGTAGATCGGCAACCTGGCCGCAAGCCCCAGGCCGCCCTGGGCCAGTTCAAAAGGTCCGGCCAGTGTGAGCCGTCCGGTGTCGCGCGCCAGCAGCGCTTCTCTGCGCATCACCGGGTCTTTCAGCAGATCCAGGCCGATCGCCCTTTCGTTACCCGCCAGCGGGATGGCGTGGCTGATGACGCCGCCCGGGGCCAGTATCAGCACCGACACACCGGGGTAAAACGGCAGCATTTTGGTGGCGACCTGATCGAAATTACTCACCGTGCCATGACCTTGCTGCACCAGTGCGGCCAGCGCATAGACCGCCGAAAGGGCGCGGTCGACATGCGCCTGGGCGGCCCGCGCGTGGTCTTGCGCCAGCGCGTAAACCTCCGCGCGTTCATGCTCGATGCGCTGGTGTTCAAGTTGCCAGATCAGTGCTGCGCTGGTCAGGACGGCCAGCACGAAGACAAGAATTGCGATCTGCATCGACTGACCTTGAGCGCGGCGCAGAACTGAATTTTTCAGCATGGGAGGAGCGGCATTCTTGGGCATCGGAATGTAGGGATTATCGACGCTACACCTAAAATGAGCCAATGATCTCTCGCCAACCTACCCTTGAACGCCTGGCAATTGCCAAATCCTTGTTGCTCACGCCGTTCGGGCTGGATGAATCCCATCTGTCGCGCGCGCTGGCGGAAATCAAGGCGCATCAGGTGGACGAAGCCGACCTGTATTTTCAGTACACCCGCTCCGAGGGCTGGAGCCTGGAAGAAGGCATCGTGAAAACCGGCTCGTTCAGCATCGACCAGGGTGTTGGCGTGCGCGCCGTCAGCGGCGAGAAAACGGCGTTTGCCTATTCGGATGACATCTCCGAGGCTTCGCTGCTGGATGCCGCCCGAACCGTAAGATCAATTTCGGCTTCAGCCAAGGTGGGACGGGCGCAAGTAGCTACAAAAAAGATAGCATTAGCGCGCTCCCTGTACTCCGGGCTGGACCCGATCGCGACGCTCGACAGCAGTGCCAAGGTCAAGTTGCTGGAGCGGGTGGAGCAAATGGCCCGCGCCAGGGACCCGCGTGTGGCGCAAGTCATGGCCGGTTTGGCGGCTGAATATGACGTGGTGCTGGTGGCGCGCGCCGACGGCACACTGGCGGCCGACGTGCGTCCGCTGGTGCGCCTCTCGGTGACGGTGATTGCGGAGCAAAAAGGCCGACGTGAAATGGGCTCGGCCGGCGGTGGCGGGCGTTTTGGCTTTGCCTATTTTGACGATGCGATGATCACCAGATACGTCGACGAGGCGGTCAAGGCGGCGCTCACCAATCTGGAGGCGCGACCCGCCCCAGCCGGTGAAATGACAGTGGTCCTCGGCCCCGGATGGCCTGGCATCCTGCTGCATGAGGCCATTGGCCATGGCTTGGAGGGCGACTTCAATCGCAAGGGCTCGAGCGCATTTTCGGGTCGTGTTGGCCAGCGCGTTGCCGCCAAAGGGGTGACGGTGCTCGATGACGGCACGATCAGCGACCGGCGCGGCTCGCTGAATGTGGATGATGAAGGCAACGTCAGCGCCCGCAATGTATTGATCGAAGACGGCATTTTGAAAGGCTACATCCAGGACGCCATGAACGCGCGCCTGATGGGTGTGGCGTCCACCGGCAATGGCCGGCGCGAGAGTTATGCCCATGTGCCGATCCCGCGCATGACCAATACCTACATGCTCGGTGGCTCCCTGGCTCCGGAAGAGATTGTGGCCAGCATCAAAAAGGGTTTGTACGCCAGCAACTTCGGCGGTGGTCAGGTGGATATCACCTCGGGCAAGTTCGTGTTCTCGGCCAGCGAAGCCTATTGGGTGGAAAACGGCAAAATCCTGTACCCGGTCAAGGGTGCCACCATCGTCGGCAACGGCCCCGACGCACTGACCCGGGTCAGCATGATCGGCAACGACATGAAGCTCGACAGCGGCGTGGGCACCTGCGGCAAGGAAGGCCAGAGCGTGCCGGTGGGCGTGGGCCAGCCAACGCTGCGCATTGACGGCCTGACGGTGGGCGGAACCGCGTGAGCAGGGCGTTTTGCCTGACTGTGCTACATTTAACGCCATGAGTTCGGTCTGTTTTTACTTTAGCTACTTTTGGTTCTCAAGCGCCTGCGGCGGTAGAGAGTTCTGAACGTACCCAAAACAAACGTACTGATCTTTCAAAAAACCGCCGGCAAGCCCGGCGGTTTTTTTTTGCCTTTTCTGACTTGACCTTGATTAAAGGATTCGCACCATGACTGCCAAAACCGATGCCTGGGTTTCAAACCCGCTTGCCCAAGCCACTGACCGCACTGGCCAGACCGATAACGAACGTATCAAGGACATCACCGTGTTACCTCCGCCCGAGCATCTGATCCGGTTTTTCCCGATCCACGGCACGCCGGCAGAGAAGATGATCAGTGCGACGCGGCACCACATCCACAACATCATGGCCGGCAAGGATGGCCGATTGCTGGTGATTGTTGGCCCGTGTTCGATTCACGATCCGGCCGCGGCGCTGGCCTATGCGCGCCAGCTCAAAGTGCAACGCGAGAAATACGCCGACACGCTGGAGATCGTGATGCGCGTTTATTTCGAGAAACCGCGCACCACCGTCGGCTGGAAGGGCCTGATCAACGATCCTTACCTGGATGAAACTTTTCGCATTGACGAAGGCCTGCGCATTGCACGCCAGTTGCTGATCGAAATCAATCGCCTGGGACTGCCTGCGGGGAGTGAATTTCTGGACGTGATTTCGCCCCAGTACCTGGGCGATTTGATTTCCTGGGGCGCCATCGGTGCCCGTACCACCGAGAGCCAGGTGCATCGGGAACTGGCCTCGGGCCTGTCGGCGCCGATTGGTTTCAAGAACGGCACTGACGGCAACATCAAGATCGCCACCGACGCCATTCAGGCCGCTGCCGGGGCGCATCACTTTTTGTCGGTCCACAAGAACGGCCAGGTGGCGATCGTTCAGACCAAGGGCAACCGCGATTGTCATGTCATCCTGCGTGGTGGCAAAACGCCCAACTACGACGCTGCCAGCGTCGCCGCCGCCTGCAAAGAGCTGGAGAAAGCCAGGCTGCCCGCAACGCTGATGGTGGACTGCAGCCACGCCAACAGCAGCAAGCAGCATGAGAAGCAACTGGATGTGGCGCGCGACATCGCGGCGCAAATTGCGGCCGGCTCCACCAGTATTTTCGGTGTCATGATCGAAAGTCATCTGCTGGCCGGTGCCCAGAAGTTCACCCCCGGCAAAGACGATGCCACCAAGCTGGAATACGGCAAAAGCATCACAGACGCGTGCCTTGGCTGGGATGATTCGCTGAAGTCGCTGGAGGTTTTGTCGCAGGCCGTGAAGGCGCGCCGCAGGCATTGACGTCAGCACCGCGGGCCGCGTCCCGAGCGCATGAATTACACTAGGCGCCCCTTCGTTGGCGACCTGCGAACGATATTTCAGCCTCTGGATGTACACCATGAATCGCTGCCCTGATTTGCCTTTCGGCCGTTTTTTGAGGATGCTGGTCCTCGTTCTTGCGTGGACTTCGATCCACGGTTCCGGCGTCGCCACGGCGCAAACCCAGCCGCGCCAATTTCCTCAGGATGCCAGACGCGGCATGCTGCAGGTGACAATGCCGCCCGAGGTGCTGATCAACGGCACGCCGGCGCGCCTTTCGCCGGGCGCGCGCATCCAGGGCGTCAACAATTTGCTGGTTCTGTCGGCGTCGCTGGCGGGTACCAGCGTGCTGGTCAACTACCAGCGCGATGCGCAAGGCCTGATTCGTGCGGTATGGATTCTGAGCGCTGAAGAAGCGCAGGAAAAACGTGCTGGCATGGAACCGGTGACGAATTTCGTGTTCGGCTCGGATGCCGACAAGCCCAAAACTGATGATGGCAAGACGCCGTTCGACCAGTTGCCAAAATTTCCTGGACAGTCGCCGCAGCAGTAGCGCTCATGCTGTGAGGGCGTTCGCGCCGTAATCCGAATTTTCAAATAAAAACAGGCGATAGCCTCCGTCCATCAGGCGTGAACAGCTATACAAATGATAGCTAACCAATTGAGATTTATCAATGACAAAAAAAGTCTTCATCAAAACCTTTGGCTGCCAGATGAACGAATACGACTCGGACAAGATGGCCGATGTGCTGGCTGCGGCCCAGGGTTACGAAGCCACTGACAACGTGGACGAAGCGGACCTGATCCTGTTCAACACCTGCTCGGTACGCGAGAAGGCCCAGGAGAAAGTGTTTTCTGACCTGGGGCGCATCAAACATCTCAAGAAGAAGGGTGTCCTGATCGGTGTCGGCGGTTGTGTGGCGAGCCAGGAAGGGGCGACGATTCTGGAACGCGCGCCGTATGTGGATGTCGTCTTCGGCCCGCAAACACTGCATCGCCTGCCGCAGATGCTGATCGAGCGCGAACTGCAGAATCGTTCGCAAGTGGACATCAGCTTCCCCGAAATAGAGAAGTTCGACCATCTGCCGCCGGCCCGTGTGGAAGGAGCCACTGCCTTTGTCAGCATCATGGAGGGCTGCTCCAAATACTGCAGCTACTGTGTCGTGCCTTACACCCGGGGCGAAGAGGTTTCGCGGCCGTTCGAGGATGTGCTGGTGGAAGTGGCCGGGCTGGTGGATCAGGGTGTCAAGGAAGTCACGCTGCTGGGGCAAAACGTCAATGCCTATCGCGCCAGAATGGCTGGCATGGCAACGCATGGCGCCAGCCCTTCCGGCGAACTGGCCGACTTTGCCACCTTGCTGGACTACGTGGCCGATATTCCCGGCATTGAGCGCATCCGATATGTGACCAGCCATCCCAACGAGTTCACGCCGGCCCTGATTGCTGCCTACGAAAAAATCCCGAAACTGGTGAGCCACCTGCACTTGCCGGTGCAACACGGCTCGGACCGCATCCTGATGGCCATGAAGCGTGGCTACACCGCCATGGAGTACAAGTCCACCGTGCGCAAGCTGCGCGCAATTCGGCCCGACATGGCGATCAGCAGTGATTTCATCGTCGGTTTTCCGGGCGAGACCGAAGATGATTTCGACCGCATGATGAAGCTCATCGATGATGTCGGCTTTGACAATTCGTTCAGCTTCATCTTCAGCCCGCGCCCCGGCACGCCGGCGGCAAACCTGCATGACGACACCCCGCATGAGGTCAAGCTGCGCCGTCTGCAGCATCTGCAAGGCGTCATCAACGACAGCATCGCACGCATCAGCGAAAGCCGTCTTGGCACGCTGCAACGCATCCTGGTGGAAGGTCCGTCAAGACGCGACGGCGCTGAGCTGATGGGCCGCACGGAGTGCAACCGGGTGGTGAATTTTGCCGGACAACCGGGGCTGATCGGGCAAATGGTCGACGTCAAGGTTACCGGGACGCGGACCTATTCGCTTCGGGGCGAGGTGGTTTCCTAATTTTTGTACGCATCCACCGGCACGTAGATCGAGACTTCGTCGCTGACTGCCGGGATGTATTTCGTCAAACCGAAATCCGAGCGCTTCATTTCCGCCGTGATGTTGCCCGAGCACATCTGCCGTTTGTCTATCGAGCTCACGCCACACTGGAAGTTGTTCACGACGACTTTGAGCGGTCTGGTCACGCCCAGCATCGTGAACTGACCTTCGGCGGCGACCACCTTTGCGCCTTCAAATATCAGCTTGTCCGACTTGAAATGCATGGTCGGATACTTCTTCACGTTGAACAGCCCCTCGTCCGACAAATGGCTGGTCCAGGCCGCCGAGCCCATGTCGATCGACCGGGTGTTGATGGTGAAATCGACGCTGCCGAACTTGGCCGCGAGGTCAAGTGTGATTTTTCCGCTGGTCTTGTTGAAACTGCCTCTTTGCGAGGAAAACCCGAGTCGCGTGATATCGAAATGCGCCAGCGAAAAGTTGGGATCGATGGTATAGGTATCGGCCGCGAGGGCCGAAGGGATGGCGGCGCTCAACAAGAGGGCAAGGGCAAGATATTTCTTCATGAAAACTCCTTAGGCGGATGACTGTTCGCACCACAGAACTGCTGGCGTTGGCTCAATCGCCTCATTGATCCTTGGGAAACGCCTGCAGATAGCCCGCCACAGCTTGCATTTCCTGAACGCTCAACAAGTGCGTGATCTGCTTCATGGGCGTGCCTGGCCGTCCCTCGGTTTCCTGGAACACATGAAGTTGCTTCACCAGGTAATCCTGGTGTTGACCGGCCAGCCTCGGGAAGTTTGCAATCCCCTGCGCCTTGGGTCCGTGGCACGCCATGCAGGGGGCCGCCTCTTTGTCTGGCACCCCATTCTCAAAAATCGCCTTGCCGGCGGCCATCAGCTGCGCATCCACCGGGGCGTTGGCCTGCGGCACCTGCCGGGCAAAGTACTCTGCCAGTCCCTTGATTTGATCGTCGCGGAGATGGTGGCTGATGCCCCACATGTATTCGAAGCCAGGTGGGTCGGAGCGCTGGTGACTCCTGAAGTTTTGCAGTTGGGCAACGAGGTAGCTCGGATTCTGGCCAGCCAGGCGCGGGAAGTTGGGTGATACCGAATTGCCGTCGATGCCATGGCAGATCGAGCAAACCTGCATGGCGGTGACGGCGGGCGGCACGTTCGGGTTCTCGAGATCGCGCGAGCGCTCCAGATTGGAGCAGGCGCTCAGCGCGAACACAATAGCCAAAGTCGGCAACCATGAAATACCGTGCATGTTTACTCTCCCAGTACTCGGGTTTGTGATCAGCGTCGCGTCTGTGTTGGCGCGGGGTGGTGTTTGCATATTGAACATGATTTCAGTAGGCAAACCAGATGTAGCCGAACAGCGTGTTGTTGTCGCTGGCATTGCGGCCAAAACCGTCGTAGTTGTCGCTGGCGCCGTTGAACTTGCCATAGGCCGTGTATTGCACGCCGACCCGGACATTTTGCGTCGGAATCCAGAATGCTTCGTAGGTGACGCCGCTGGTCGCCGGGTTGCCCGTCAAGCTGCCGGTGACGCGGGTCGACGAGGCGTTGCAGACTGCCCCGCCGCAGCCGGCGGGATCAAGACCGGCGGTCTGGTTGAGCGTGTTGCTGCTGCCAGTCTTGTTGAAGACCGCCAGACTGCCACCGTATTTGGCCTGGTAGACATACGACACCTTGGCCCGCAACACGTTGGTCGTATCTGAAGGATTGGCAACATCCACTGGCGTGACGCCGTCGGCCAGGACATAAGTAGCAGACGCAGTGGCGCCGGCCAATGCATTCGCCGAGTACGTCTGCACCTGCCGCATGTACGCAAACTGGGCGGTGACGGTATGGGGATCCAGCAAATATTCGTATTGGGCATCAATCCCGGTATTGCGGTACAGGCCCAGATTGCCAGGATCTGCGGTGTCGGAACCAGCATCGTAGACGTGGGCAATCATGCCGGAGGTGCCGATCATGAAATTATGCGGACCCCATTCGCGCGTGAGTGCCAGGCGCCAATAGGGATTGTTGTTGCCATCCAGTCTTGTCTTGCTCGCGTCATCGATGCCCGCACTCATGAAGGATAAGCCCTGATCGGCTGTCCGGTACGTGCCCAGTTCTGCGTAGAGGGTCTTGTTCCAGAATGCATAGGCGCTGACACCGGCGATGTTGCCGCCGGCGCCAAAGCCCGGGTATGGCGTGTTTGCATCTGAAAACTGGTGGCTGCTCAGGCTCGCCGCGGGAACGTACTGCATCCATGCCGGCGCAGTGTTCCAGGGATCGGAAACGGAAGGATTGTTGTTCACGGACACGCCGACGATCAAATCCCGATTGGCATCGATGAAACGGTCGGCGTAGCGCAAATCGATGTTGTCGGCCTGGCTGTGTCCAAAAAAATCACCGTTGGCATTCTGACCGGCGTAGTTGTCGTAGGTAATCTGGGAGAACAGGCCGATGTTGTCGGTCAGCTTGCCGGCGATGAATAAACTACCCGAAGAGAACACGGCATTTCCGTTCTTCTGGAAATCAGCCGTCGGGTCATCACTCTTGGAGGTGTCGCTGACCCTGGCCGCGTTGACCACACCCATCACCGACAACGGAAGCGCGCGAGCCCCCATGGTATAGCCGGTCATTTTGAACATCCGGCCAAAGGGTGTGAGTTCCGGGAACTGCCCGCCAGCGTGACAGGCGACGCAGTTCTGACCGGTCTGACGCGCGAACGCCGGCAGGGCGTGTGCCTCCATTGGCGCAAGAATCGCGAAACCCAAAAACGAACCCAATGCGAGTGTCGAGGCTTTCAAAAATCCGCGGAGAGCTTGCCTTGAAAAATAAAACATCAAAATTTCCTTCCTGCGGTGCAGAGTCCTTTGTACGGAAAGCATTCCTGACCGTTTGGCGCCACCCCAAATCGATGTGCATCGATTCGGAGCAAGCCGGCAAATCATTCATTGCATGGCAACAACCGCGCGCTTTCATTCAACCTCGCCCTCGTTCCAAAACCCGGCTTTCCAAACCTGCGGAATGGAGTGCAGAGGGCCCGAGGTGCCAGGCAAAAACACCGCCTCGCACCATGGCAAGCAGACCTGACAGGCACGAGTTCCTTCCGACCCGCAGAATTCACTGCAGACCCTGAAGTTGGTCTGAGCGATTTTACGAAGCGGTGCCTGTCCGCGATGTGACCGAAACATTACCATTTGGCAATGTTCTGGCCTTGGCAAGCGGCATGGTGATGCGCACGCGCAGGCCGGGTGCGGCATCTTCGAGGTAGACCGTGCCGCCATGAAGGTAAGTCAAGGCGACCACAATGGACAGGCCCAGACCACTACCTTGTTGACGACTGTCGAGCCGATAGAAGCGACCCAACACCTTTTGGCGCTCCTCCAATGGAATGCCGGGGCCCTGGTCCTGCACAATCAAGGTGGCGGTGTCCAGATCTTGCGAAGCGCGCACCTCTATCGAGCCGGAATTTCCAGCGTACTTCAGCGCGTTGTCGAGCAAATTGGCCAGGATGTTCGCCAGCAAGTCCTTGTCACCCAGAATAACGGGATCGCCGTCCAGGCTGGCAAGCAATGCGATCCCTTGTGCGTTGGCGGCGGCATCGTAAAGCTCGATGACCGCAGTGATGACATCTCCCAATTTCACCAACTCAAAGGGCTGGCGCCGCGTACCCGATTCTCCCTCGGCAATCTGAAGCAATTTGTCGAGCACGACGATCAGGTCGTCGATCTCTTCAATTGCAAAGCTTCCCGCAATTTCAAGTGCATGGAATTCGAATTTGCCGTACAACGCGGCTTCCAGGCGGCCCCGGATTCGCCCCAAGGGGGTCCGCAAGTTGTGCGCCACAATATTCGAGACATGGCGCACACCGTCCATGAGTTTCTCAATGCGGTCGAGCATATGGTTGATATCGGCGCTCAATCGATCGAATTCATCGGGTTGGTCAGACAGCGGGATCCGTCGGCTCAGGTTCCCAATCTCAATCTCCCGGGCGGCTTGGCGGATTGCCCAAATCCGATTTTCAATCTGTCGGTGGAAAAACAGCGTTCCACCGACAGAGAGCATCAGGGCCAACAGACCACCGATCCAGATGGCACGACCAATCAATTTGCCAATCTGGTTCAAGTCGCTCATGTCGCGACCCACGACCAGAAGTGAGCGATCCGACAGCCGATGC
The DNA here is from genome assembly GCA_963810395.1 of uncultured beta proteobacterium. Classification (GTDB taxonomy): domain Bacteria; phylum Pseudomonadota; class Gammaproteobacteria; order Burkholderiales; family Burkholderiaceae_C; genus Rhodoferax. Next base: position 2,158,835 of record CAWENC010000001.1, read on the forward strand.
AGAAGTACCCGGGCAATAGTCGTTCTGCCATTGCGGACGACCGCATGGTCGATTACCTGGTCTAGCGGCGCCGCCAGGTCCACCCAAACAGAAATATTTCCTGCAATCAATCGTCCGCCAGAGTCGCTAAGCAGATAGATTTCCGAGTCCGAATCCTGGTCATCACCTAGATCCTGCTGGATTCGCATGGTCACCGTCGGCACGCCGCCATGCTCGGCCATGGCAACCAGGCGTTCACTAATGGTCGAGATCTTCCGGTCGACATCCCGCGCCAATACACCAATGGTGCCGAAATAAAACACCGCGGATATCAGCACGGTGGACACGCCTACAAGTCCGCCACAAATGAGTGCAAGGCGGAAAGCGACCGAATTCCAGAACTTAACCACGCTGCACGCCAATCATGTAACCAACCCCTCGGACCGTGTGCAGCAAAGAGCGACTGAATTCCTTGTCTATCTTGTTGCGCAGCCGGCTGATCTGAACATCGATAACGTTCGTCTGGGGATCAAAATGGAAACCCCATACGGCTTGCAGCAGCATGGTTCGCGTCACCACCTGGTCATGATGCCGCACAAGATATTCGAGGAGGCGGAACTCCCGAGGTTGCAGTGAGATGAACCGCCCGGCGCGTTCGGCACGTCTGGTTCTCAAATCGAGCTTGAGATCGGCCACCCAAAGTTCACCGACGTCTTCGGGGACCGCCGCACGCCGCATCAATGCTTCTATGCGGGCGAGTAGCTCTGGCAAGGCAAATGGTTTGGCTAGGTAGTCGTCCCCGCCACCGCGCAGTCCCCGCACCCGTTCATCCAGACTGGCCAGAGCGCTCAAAATCAGCACCGGTGTCTTCGAACCCATTTCCCTCAGAGAAACGACAAGTGACAGACCATCCAGACCACCCGGCAACATTCGGTCGACGATCATCAGGTCCCACTGCTCATTCCTGGCGATATGAAGGCCCTCCATGCCATCCGCACAATGGACAACCGCATAGCCGCAAGCCCCAAGCTCCCTGCACAAATAATTGGCTGTATCAGCCTCATCTTCGATTACTAGAACGCGCATGTGAAAGGTGTCACGATTTGGATGGGGCGAAGCCATCTTCAACAGCTGCGATTCGCCAAAAATGTGCTCGCAGCGTCGTTGCAACGAGTTGAGCCGCGAGGGTCGTCATGCGGTGGCTCTCGATATGGCGGTTGCAGTCCGCGGTCAGCGCATCTGGATCCCGGAATTTCAGAGAGGCATCTTCGGCATGCCTTTCATGCCGCCCATGCGCTTCATCATTTTCATCATGCCGCTGCCCTTCATCTTTTTCATCATGTCCTGCATCTGCTCAAATTCCTTGAGCATGCGGTTGACTTCCTGCACTTGCACGCCGGCGCCAGTCGCAATGCGGCGCTTGCGTGTGGCTTTGATCAGTTCCGGTTTGCACCGCTCCAATGGCGTCATGCTGTGGATGATGCCCTGCTTGCGCTGAATGTCTTTTTCCACTCGGCCCATGTCCATCTGGCCCGCTTTGGCCGACATTGCGGCGGGCAATTTATCCATCAGACTGGACAGGCCGCCCATCTGCTTCATTTGCTGAATCTGTGCCAGAAAATCATTCAAATCAAAAGCGCCGCCGCCTTTGACCTTGGCCGCCAGCTTTTGTGCCGCCGCAACGTCGACGCCGGAGGTCACCTGCTCAACCAGCGCCAGAATGTCGCCCATGCCCAAAATACGCCCGGCATGGCGTTCCGCGTCGAACACCTCCAGGCCGTCGAGCTTTTCGCTGGTGCCGGCAAACTTGATTGGCGCACCGGTAACCTGTCGCACCGACAAGGCTGCACCGCCGCGTGAATCGCCGTCCAGCTTGGTCAGGACAATGCCGGTCAGTGGCAACGCCTCCTTGAAGGCCTTGGCCGTGTTGATCGCGTCCTGGCCTTGCATGGCATCCACCACAAACAGGGTTTCGACCGGGTTCAGCGCGGCGTGCAGTTCCTTGATTTCGCGCATCAAGGCGTCGTCAATGGCGAGGCGGCCTGCAGTGTCCACCAACAGCACATCAAAGAAATGTTTACGGGCATAGTCCAGCGCGGCCAGCCCGATCGCCACCGGCTTCTGGTCTGGAGTGCTGGGAAACCACTCGGCGCCAGCCTGGGCGGTGACGGTTTTCAACTGCTCGATGGCCGCTGGACGGTACACGTCGCCTGAGACAGTGAGCACTTTCTTGCGGCGCTTTTCGATCAGATGTTTGGCCAGTTTGGCGGTGGTGGTGGTCTTGCCAGCACCCTGCAAGCCGGCCATCAGGATCACCGCCGGGGGTTGGGCGGCCAGATTGATATCGCTGACTCCCTCGCCCATTGTGGCGGCGAGTTCCCGATTGACAATGCTCACCAATGCCTGCCCGGGCGAAAGCGAACCCAACACTTCCTGACCCAGGGCTTTTTCCTTGACGCGGGCGATGAAGTCGCGCACCACCGGCAGCGCCACGTCAGCCTCCAACAGGGCCATGCGCACTTCGCGCAGCATGTCGGTCACGTTGGATTCAGTGATACGCGCCTGGCCTCGAATTTCTTTGACGAGGCGGGAGAGTTTGTCGGAGAGGGCGGAGGCCATAGGGAATATTCCGGGGATCGGAACCAAGGTTGGGGGCCATCAGAGATGGGCCGTCAGCAAAACGCTAAACTGTAGTCATGATTTTAGCCAGTGCTTCTTCCATCAGCTTGATCCTGGCGCTCGGCGCCGCCTTGGCCTATGTTGTCTCGGCGGTCGGCGCTGCTCGTTTGGGGGTGCCGGCGGTTCGCGTTGCGGTGCGAATTGCCTGGATCCTGCATGGCATCCTGTTGGCAATGAGTCTGTTTGGCGAGGCCCCGCGCTTCGGTTTTGCGCCGGCCTTGTCGGTTACCGCCTGGCTGGTCGCCGCGGTGTACGCGGTTGAGAGCCAAGTCTACCCGCTGCTGCAGACCCGATGGGCGCTATCGGTACTGGGCGCCCTGGCAGTCCTGCTGGCGGCTCTGTTTCCGGGTAGCTTGTTGCATGCGAATGCTTCGAGCTGGCTGCCACTGCATTGGGCCTTGGGCATCGCATCCTATGGCTTGTTTGGCGTCGCCGTGGTGCACGCCTGGTTCATGAACCGGGCGGAAGAGCGTATTCGCTTGGCCGCCGACTCGCACACGGGGATGCCGCTGCTGACCATGGAACGCCTGATCTTTCGCTTTGTGACTGCCGGCTTCCTGTTGCTGTCGGCTACTTTGCTGGTCGGCATTTTGTTTGAAAAGCAGCTTTACGGCTCCGCCGTGCCAGTGAAGTGGGACCACAAGACGGCCTTTTCAGTTCTGTCATGGCTGACATTTGCGGTCTTGTTGGTGGGCCGTGCCCGTTTCGGCTGGCGCGGCAAGCGGGCGGTACGGGTTCTATACATCGGCTCCGGACTCTTGTTGCTGGCTTACGTCGGTTCGCGCTTTGTCCTGGAGGTGATCCTCGGACGCTCGGTATGAAGGTTCTGCTGATTATCTCGGTCGTGCTGATTGGCATCTTTCTCTGGCGTTCAAACCGGCGGGCGGACCTCAAACAAATGCGGCGGAAAGCAGCGACGCCCCCTCTGAACATGGTGCGTTGTGCGCATTGTTCAGTCCATGTTCCCTCAGCGGACGCGGTTCAGGGAAAAAATGGGTCGTACTGTAGTGCAGATCACTTGCACCGCGCGGAGCCTTGAATGAGGCCGCCGCCAGACACTCAGTCCTGGTTCGGTCCCTCCCTGCTTGAACCTGGCCTGGATCAGGCAGACAACCCGCAAGAGTTCGAGCGTCTGTGGCGTGGCTTCATGACCGCGCGTGTCACCTTGGGCCTGGTGCTGCTGCTGCTTCAAAGCACCATCTATTTTTTGGGGACATCCAAAGACAGCACGCCGTTATTGATCGGCATGGTCTATTTTTGCGCCGCGTTGGCGGTGCGCTTGATGGCCAGTCCGCGTCCACTTGAATACACTTTTGACGCGCAATGGATCAGCACCATCGGCGCAGATGTTCTGGCCTTCGCGGCCTTGCAGGTGGCACAAGGCAACAGTATCAATTACGCGCCCTTGTTCGCGTTGCCGGTGTTGATGGCGTCAGTCCTGGGGTCGCTGCTGCTGGCTCTGGGCGCGGCGGCGGGCGTGACCTTGTTGTTGTTTGGCTATGCCACGTGGCTTTCGATTCAAGTGCCTGGGGACACCCCAGCCCATTTTTTGCAGGCGGCTCTGACCGGCGCGGGTTGTTTTGTCATTTCATTTGTGGCGAATCAAATCGCCACCCGATTGGTCAACGTGGAGTTAATGGCACAACGCAGCCAGTTGGCGGTGCGGGTCCAGCGACAAGTCAACGAACTGGTAATCGAGTCTTTGACCGACGGGATATTGGTGGTCGATCAAAGCGGCTTGGTGCGTGCCGCCAATCCGGCGGCGCGCTTGCTCTTGGGCGCCGAGGGGATGCTCAAAGGCAGTTCCTTTGAACTTACTTCCATGATCGGATGGCTGGGTTTGGTGGATCTAATGAAGCTCAGTTTTTCCAGGAATGCTGCCCAGCAAGCGGATGTGACAGTTCACCATGCCGGGCAGGGACCGCGGCGGGTGCGGGTTCGAACGCAGTTGACCGCCACGAAGAGCGGTAGCGGTGAGAGTTTGTGTGTCATGTTTCTTCAGGATCAACGCGAGATCGAGGCGCGGATGCGAACCGAGAAGATGGCCAGCATGGGACGCATGTCCGCCGCTGTTGCCCACGAAATTCGAAATCCTCTGGCCGCCATTACGCAGGCCAATGCGCTGCTCGACGAAGACCTGCCGGACCCGAGACACAAACAACTTACTCAAATGGTGCAGCAAAATGCCAAGCGGCTGGAAAAAATAGTGGAAGAAGTGCTCAATATTTCCCGGGTGCAGCACCACGAGGATGCCATCACTTCAAGTGTGCTGGAGTTGAACGGGGCGGTGACAAGAATTTGTCGTGACTGGCAAAATCAGACGCAATACGAAAATTCTCTGCGCGTTGACTTGTCTCCCCATGGCGTCGAGATAAGGTTTGAATCGGAGCATCTTCGCCGAATTTTGTTGAATCTGCTTGACAATGCTTGCCGCTATGCCAGTCAACAAGCGGATGCCATCCAGGTGTCTGTTGGCAAGTCGACGGCCGGGTTTTGCGCAATGAGTGTGTGGAGTGATGGCCAACCCATGGATCAATCGGTTGAACGTCATCTATTTGAACCATTCTTTTCCTCGGAGAGCCGCTCCAGTGGCTTGGGGCTCTACATCTGCCGGGAGATCTGTGAGGGCTACGGCGCCTCTATTGCATACAGCCGAACACAGCGCCGTGTTGGTGGAAAGACGATCGAAGGAAACGACTTTCGTGTGATTTTCCGGATCAATCCGGCGAAGACCGACAGCGACCTGGCACGCACCAACACACCGACAGTACCATGGCTTCAAACTCACCCATGACCAGTGTCCAGATTCTGGTCGTTGATGACGAGCCAGATCTGAGGACCTTGTACGAATTGACGCTCTTGCGCGAAGGCCACAGGGTGGAAACTGCTGAGAGCCTAGCACAAGCCCGACAGCAATTGAGCGAGCGCCGCTTCGACGTCGTCATTACCGATATGCGACTTCCTGACGGGCTGGGCATCGAGTTGATTCAGCAAATCAGGGCGCAGCAGCGCCCGGAACGCTGCGTCGTCATCACCGCCTATGGCTCGGCAGAAAACGCGGTTGAATCACTCAAGGCCGGTGCCTTTGACTATTTGACCAAGCCAGTTGATCTCAAACAATTCCGCACCGTGATTGCGTCGGCGGTGCAGGAGCCTGCGCCCCGGTTCGACAGGGGGGGGCGGGCTGCATCGCAGCAAAGCGGGACCGGCGACATTTCTGTGCAACCGTTTGCTGGAGAAGCCGCACTTAAACGGCTCGCGGGTGAATCGAGTGGCATTCGTGGGGTCAAGGAACGTATCATTAAAGTGGCGGGCAGCATGGCGCCCGTCTTGGTCAGAGGGGAGTCTGGCACTGGCAAGGAACTGGTGGCACGGGCCATTCATGCCAACAGTCACCGCGCTGCTGCTGCCTTCATTGCTGTGAACTGCAGTGCCATTCCCGAGAGCCTTCTTGAAGCAGAATTTTTTGGCGCCAAAAAGGGGTCTTACACGGGTTCGATACAGGATCGCGACGGTTTTTTTCAGGCTGCTCGCGGCGGAACCTTGTTGCTCGATGAGATTGGAGATTTGCCGCTGGCAATGCAATCCAAATTGCTGCGAGCGATTCAGGAGCGTCGCATTCGTCCCATCGGGTCGCCTCAGGAGGAGCCGGTGGATGTCCGGATCATCAGCGCGACCCACAAGAATCTTGCCGCGGAGGTGCAGGCAGGGCGTTTTCGGCAAGATCTGTATTACCGTTTGAATGTGATCGAAATTGTGATTCCTCCATTGCGGGAGCGGCGTGAGGACCTGCCTGCGCTATGCGAGGCCTTGCTTTGCCGGATTGCCATTGAATCCGGAATTCCTGTTCCAACTCTGCCTGCCTCGGCCCTGGATCAGTTGGCACTCGACCCATTGCCCGGCAATGTTCGAGAATTGGAAAATCTGCTGCACCGGGCAGTGGCCCTGAGCGGTGACAATGATCTTCAGATTGACGCCGTGGCCCATCAATCGTCCAACGAGGATTCTTCCGTCGTCATCACCCGACCGGCACCGCTGGGCGACGATCAGATCGCCATTCCCAGCGACTTGCAAAGTCATCTCGATAATCAGGAACGGGATATATTGATTCAGGCGTTGCGTGAAACCGGCTTCAATCGCACTGCCGCCGCCGCCCGACTGGGGTTAAGCCTGCGGCAAATGCGTTATCGCATCGCAAGACTCCATATTGACACCCCGCACAACAGTGAATCGCCCGATGAGTCCTCCTGAACCTGCGGAACATGCGCCGTTGTGGATCGGTGGTTGGTACCAATTTGCAAGTCGGCTTTCTTCGCCAAATTACGGTCCACGCCCAACAGGCGCTTGTGTTGATCTGATCGTGCTGCATTCCATCAGCCTTCCGCCTGGTCAGTACGGGGGCGACGAAGTGCAGCGATTGTTCACCAATCGACTGGACTGGAACGCGCACCCCTACTTCAAGAGCATCCAGGACCTGCAAGTGTCTTCCCACTTTTACATCCGGCGTGGCGGCGACCTGTGGCAGTTCGTCAGCGCAGATGACCGAGCCTGGCATGCCGGAGCTTCCAGTTACCGGGGGCGTACCAACTGCAATGATCATTCGATCGGAATAGAGCTGGAAGGGGTTGAGGGTGACCGATTTGAAGACGGTCAATATGAAACACTGACAGGCTTGTGTGCAGCCATTCTGCAGCGCTATTCCATTACTGATGTCGCTGGTCACGAACATATTGCTCCCGGCCGCAAAACCGATCCGGGGAGCGGTTTCAATTGGGCGCATTTGCAGCAGAGCTTGGGCCTGGCATCTCGGTGTTTTCCCGATATCGGACTGTCGAGCGACACTTGTTGAGTTGATTTTCTTGCTCGACCTGCAGGAATCACCAGCAATTTCTTTTTCCCGCGAGTACACTACCGGTAGTGCTTGAAATAACTCAACACCCCATATATAGTGTGTCCTGTTCGCAGAAGCGGACCGTCTGCCAGATGATTGCGTTGACGTTCCGAGAGTTCACGAACCCCAATAGTGGAAAGCTACAAAAGAGGAAATAGATGCAAACCGTTTTGAATACACCATCCCCGCTACAAACAGGTGTTCTTGAGCAGCACGTTGTCAATGGTGCATCCGGTTCCGCAGTCAATTCGTTGAGCCACTACCAGATCATCCGCCGCAATGGTGCGGTGGTGCCGTTCGAGCCGAATAAAATTGCGGTTGCGATGATGAAGGCTTTTCTGGCCGTGCACGGTACGCAAGGGGCAGCGTCAGCCTGCGTTCGTGAAATGGTTGACGGCTTGACGCAAACGGTGATTCGGGCACTGATGCGCTCCCGCCCCGCTGGCGGCACATTTCACATTGAAGACGTGCAAGACCAGGTTGAATTGGGGCTGATGCGCGGTGGCCATCACGAAATTGCCCGAGCCTATGTGCTTTACCGGGAAAAGCGCACCCAGGAGCGCATCAAAAAAGTTAGCCTGGAGACACCCGAGGCGCCCCTGCTGCATGCGCTGGACAACGGCGAGCGCATCGTGCTTGACCTGGATCGGTTGCAGAACCTCATTCGATCGGCCTGCAACGGATTAGGGCCGGACATCAAGCCTGAGCCGATCATGGCCGAGACGATGCGCAACCTGTATGACGGCGTCCCCATGGACGAGGTGTACAAGGCGTCGGTGCTGGCAGCGCGCACGTTGATCGAAAAAGATCCCGATTACACCTATGCCACCGCGCGCCTGCTGTTTCACACCATTGCCAAGGAAGTGCTGGGCCGGGACGTGGTGCAGGCCGACATGGCGCAGGCCTACGTCGATTACTTTCCCCAATTTATCAAAAAGGGGGTGGGCAACGATCTGCTCGATGACAGGCTTCTTCAGTTTGACCTGGGACGGCTGGGTGCCGCACTCAAGGCCGACCGGGATCTGAAATTTGATTACCTGGGTCTGCAAACCTTGTATGACCGCTATTTTCTGCACGTTGGCAGAGCACGCATTGAATTGCCCCAGGCATTCTTCATGCGAGTGGCCATGGGCCTGTCGCTCAATGAAATAGACCGCGAGGCGCGGGCCATCGAGTTCTACGAGGTGCTCTCCTCCTTCGATTTCATGTCCAGCACACCGACGCTGTTCAACAGCGGCACCTTGCGCTCGCAACTCTCCAGCTGCTATCTCACCACCGTCCCAGACGATCTGGATGGCATCTATGAATCGATCAAGGAAAACGCGCTGTTGTCCAAATTCGCCGGCGGCCTGGGCAACGACTGGACGCGTGTGCGTGCCTTGGGCGCCCACATCAAGGGCACCAACGGCGAGTCGCAAGGTGTCGTGCCATTCCTGAAAGTCGTGAATGACACCGCCGTGGCGGTCAATCAGGGCGGCAAGCGCAAGGGGGCGGTTTGCACCTATCTGGAAACCTGGCACCTCGACATCGAAGAATTCCTGGAGTTGCGCAAAAACACCGGCGATGATCGCCGTCGCACCCACGACATGAATACGGCCAACTGGATCCCCGACCTGTTCATGCGCCGCGTCATGGAAAAAGGCCAGTGGACCCTGTTCTCGCCCAACAATGTGCCGGACCTGCACGACAAGTTCGGGATCGACTTTGAAAACGCCTACGTTGCTTACGAAGAAAAAGCAGCGCGCGGCGAAATCAAGCCAGTCCGCACCTTGCCGGCGGCCGACCTGTGGCGAAAAATGCTGACCATGCTGTTTGAAACAGGCCATCCCTGGATCACGTTCAAGGATGCCTGCAACATCCGTTCGCCGCAACAGCACGCGGGGGTGGTTCACTCCAGCAACCTGTGCACTGAAATCACCCTCAATACCAGCGACACGGAAACAGCGGTGTGCAACCTCGGCTCGGTCAACTTGCTGCAGCATCTGAAGGACGATTCCGCAAACTCCGTCGCCGGCGCCAAAGTTCTGGATCACGCCAAGCTGCAAAAGACTGTCACGACCGCGATGCGCATGCTCGACAACGTCATCGACATCAACTACTACGCAGTCAAGAAGGCGCGCGACTCGAACATCCGGCACCGACCGGTGGGCCTCGGCGTCATGGGGTTCCAGGACAGTCTGTACGAGTTGCGCGTCCCCTACGCCAGCGATGCCGCAGTGGAGTTTGCCGACCAATCGATGGAAGCCATCTGCTACTACGCCTATTGGGCGTCCACCGAGTTGGCACGCGAACGCGGTCAATACACCAGCTACAAGGGGTCGCTCTGGGACAAGGGCATTTTGCCGATCGACACCCTGGACATGCTGGCGCGCGAACGCGGCGGTTATGTGGAAGTGGATCGATCGTCCACGCTGGACTGGGAGACCCTGCGCAAGAAGATTGCCAAAGATGGCATGCGTAATTCCAACTGCACCGCCATCGCACCGACCGCCACCATCTCCAACATCATCGGTGTCGATGCCTCGATTGAACCCTGTTTTGGCAATCTGTCCGTCAAGTCCAATCTTTCAGGTGAATTCACCATCATCAATGGCTACCTGGTGCAAGACCTCAAACGTCTGGGGCTTTGGGATGACGTCATGGTGATGGACCTCAAACACTTTGATGGCTCCTTGAACCCGATTGATCGGGTACCCGCTGACATCAAGGCTTTGTATGCCACGGCTTTTGAGGTGGAAACGCGCTGGCTGGTGGAAGCCGCGGCGCGTCGTCAGAAGTGGATCGATCAGGCCCAGTCGCTTAACATTTACATGGCCGGAGCCTCCGGAAAAAAGCTCGATGACACCTACAAGCTCGCCTGGATTCGGGGCTTGAAGACGACCTACTATCTGCGCACCATTTCGGCTACCCATGCCGAGAAATCGACAGTGACTGCCGGACGAATGAATGCGGTCTCATCCGGCGGGGGAACTCTCGATGGCAGTGTCGGCTTGAGCGCGCTCGATGCCGCTGTTGCCGCGGCCAAAATACAGTTGGCATCCGGTCCAGCAACGGATGTGAAGTTTTGTGGTGTTGATGATCCGACCTGCGAGTCATGCCAGTAAGAGTTGAACTACTGTGGTGCTCGCTGCAATTGGTGGCCGATAGATGCTGCTGCACAACACTCGACGGCACAATATTGAAGTGATTCACATGAAAACTTTTCATTTCTTTTCGTTGCTCTCATAATTGACGGATCGGAAATATTTATGTTGAATTGGGACGAAGAAATCAAGCCTGCGCCGCAACGGACTCATGCACGCGACTCATCTGGCAGCCGCTCAATGGCGGCTTTGTCGCCTGTTCCAGTTTCAGTCCGACCGAATCGAATCAATGCTGCGGACAAGCGCATCATTAACGGCAAGACGGATGTCAATCAGCTGGTCCCGTTCAAGTACAAATGGGCTTGGGAGAAGTATCTTTCGAGTTGCGCCAACCACTGGATGCCGCAAGAAGTGAACATGACGCGCGACATTGCGCTATGGAAAGACCCCAACGGGCTCACCGAAGACGAGCGTCGCATCATCAAGCGCAATCTGGGCTTTTTCGTCACGGCAGATTCGCTGGCAGCCAACAACATTGTGCTGGGAACCTACCGTCACATCACTGCGCCCGAATGTCGGCAATTCTTGTTGCGCCAGGCCTTTGAAGAAGCGATTCATACCCACGCTTACCAATACATAGTCGAGTCATTGGGGCTGGACGAAAGTGAAATCTTCAATGCCTACAACGAGATCAAATCGATTCGCGACAAGGACGAGTTTCTGATACCGTTCATTGATGCGATCATGGATCCTGCATTCAAGACCGGAACACCGGCGACGGATCAAACCCTTTTGAAGTCGCTGATCGTGTTTGCGTGCCTGATGGAAGGCTTGTTTTTCTATGTCGGGTTCACGCAGATTCTGGCATTGGGCCGGCAAAACAAAATGACCGGTGCCGCGGAGCAATATCAATACATCCTGCGCGATGAATCGATGCATTGCAACTTTGGCATTGATTTGATTAACCAGCTAAAGCTTGAAAATCCACAGTTGTGGACATCAGAGTTCAAGGCTGAAATCAAAGCGCTGTTCGAGGAGGCTGTTGAACTCGAATACAGATACGCGGAAGACACCATGCCGCGTGGCGTGCTGGGCATGAATGCGTCGATGTTCAAAGGCTACTTGCGATACATCGCCAATCGACGGGCAACGCAGATTGGTCTTGACACCCTGTTCCTCAATGAGGAAAACCCATTCCCGTGGATGAGTGAAATGATCGATCTGAAAAAGGAACGCAATTTTTTCGAGACTCGCGTCATTGAGTATCAATCGGGCGGGGCGCTGTCCTGGGAATGATTAACAAAATGACTTCAAGAATTCCACAAGCTGTTGATTGCCCCGCAGAGGGCAAAAACAACTTGTGCACCCGAGTTCATGATGCTGGGTTGAAGCCCAACACCATGAATCGCTTCATGCATTCCAACTCGCATGAAGTGCTCTTTGTAAATTGATCAAGGAGAAAATTGAATGGCAACTGCAAAAAAACCGGTCGCAAAAAAGGCCGCTCCCGTGAAGAAAGCTGCACCAGCTAAAAAGGCCGCCGCTAAAAAAGCACCGGCCAAGAAAGCTGCGCCAGCTAAGAAAGTAGCTGCGAAAAAGGTAGCAGCTAAAAAGGCTCCAGCCAAAAAGACGGCGGCTAAAAAGGCGCCTGCTAAAAAAGCTGTAGCGGCAAAGAAGCCAGCGGCAAAGAAACCAGCCGCTAAGAAGGCGCCTGCAAAGAAGGCGCCTGCTAAAAAGGCAACTGCCAAGAAAGCTGTAGTCGCGAAGAAACCGGCAGCCAAAAAGCCAGCCGTCAAGAAAGCAGCCAAAAAGCCGGCTGCGAAGAAAGCCGCGAAAGCACCCGCTGCCAAGGCAGCGCCTGCTCCGGCTGCCCCTGCTGCTCAGACTACTCTGAACCCGCAGGCTGCATGGCCTTTCCCGACGGCCAGCAAACCCTGAACCGCTCACGTGGTTCTGAGTCAAGCCCGGTGCCGAAAGCATCGGGCTTTTTTTTGGGTGCCTATAGATCGAGCGCGTTCAAGTCAACTGTGTAATTCTGTGGCCCGCGCTGTGCGATTTTGAGTGAGCCCATCCGGTTTCCAAGCGCGGCGCAGCGCGCCAGTGGCCAGCCCTGCTCCAGCCCGAACAGCAATGCACCGCGGTAAGCGTCGCCGCAACCCGTAGGATCGACGACTGCTGATGCCTCTACGGCCGGAATAAGCGTTTTCTGACCATCAGCCCACACTTCGCTACCTTCCCCGCCCAATGTGACAATCAATCCGCGCACATGACGAGAAATTTCTGTGTGACTCCAGCCGGTGCGATCACTCAGCATCTTGCCTTCGTAATCATTGACGGTGACCCAGCTCGCGAGCTTGACAAAGGTTCTCAATTCATCGCTGTCAAACCTCGGTAGCTGCTGACCTGGATCAAAAACAAAGGGGATCTCTGCCGCGGCAAGTTGCCCGGCATGCTGCAGCATGGCGTCGCGGCCATCCGGGGCAATGATGCCCAGCTTGATATCGCCACGGGCCGCAATTGTTGTCAGGTGGGCGTAGTCCATGGCGCCTGGATGAAAGCCGTTGATCTGGTTGTTGTCACAGTCTGTGATGATCATCGCCTGCGCGGTATAGGCGCTTTCGATCGTCCGCACGAATTCGGTGCCGATGCCCTGCGACTTCAAACGTTCCAGATAAACGCCACCATCACTGCCAACAGTGGCCATGGGGAGCGCTGTTCCTCCCAACTGCCTGAGGCTGTAGGCGATGTTTCCGGCGCAACCGCCGAAATCGCGCCGTAGCGCCGGCACCAGGAACGAAACATTCAAGATATGCAATTGGTCGGGCAGAATTTGTTCCGAAAACCTGCCTTCGAAATTCATGATAGTGTCAAAGGCAAGCGAGCCGCAGATGATGGAAGCCATGGAGTTTTTTGAATAATATTCAGGGATAAAAGGCGAGGAGTCGGTAGCCACTGATTTGGCTAGGCGGACTTGGTGTTTTGACCGCCAGAATGAGTGACGTAGGCCACTCAAGACCAGCTGCCAACGTGTTCGATTTTGCATCGAGCTCAGCGGGCAATATGACACGTCGAACTATGGGTTGGTCCAATGTATCGGTTAGAGTTATCTCGATCGCTGGTACCGCAAGCGGTGTATGACCGGTACTTTTAAGCGCCAAATTCAGGCGATAGGTGTTAGCGCCGATCTTGACAAATGAAGAACTGTCAATTGTGATGGACTCAATTTGCCGCAGCGGTGATAAAGTGCAATTGGAAAGCTCACAAAACGCCGATACCCAGGGCCTGAGCTTCGGCTGCGATGCCACAATTCGGTCGCGCTCGTAAAAGACAATTTGTCCAGACAGCACGAGTAATAACGAAAAACTCAATATGCCCAATGCCGCCCGAACAAGCGGCTTTTTCCAGAACCAGTTGAAGTCTCTGTTGCGCAAGAACGAAGCTTGGCTGAGATCAGTACTTCTATCGAGTTCGTGGTCTTCGGGGTCGACGACATCACCATCTTCAAGCGGCGCCAATTTCTCGGTGGCCGATGGAGAGATATCCAGTTGCAGATTTGGCCAACCTGCTGAAAAAGAGAGTCTCTCATCAACCTGAACAAGCTGATTTTGGGTTCTGGCCGATAAAGGCCGTTCCTGCTCAATCGGCAACTCACCAGGGTCGTCCAGTCGGTCTGAATCCAAGTCAACGCAAATCGGCTCAGAAGCGGTATCCAAAGATGCGGTAGCGTCGAGACTTGGTTCTGATGGCTCGTGTTCGGCGGCAGGCTCGGCGTCCTTCGAAGAGTCGGGCAACAAATGCAGCGAAGCATCAAATATTTCATCACATTGACCGCACCGAACCCAACCTTGAGAAACTCGAAGTTGGTCAGGTACCACTCTGAAGAGAGTTTCGCATGCTGGGCAACGGGTGATCAGACTCATTTGAGGTAAATTGTAGAGTCGTACCGAAAGAAATCAGCGCGTTGCAGTCATCAGTATCCAGCCGTCTTCCTCGTCAGAAATTCGTAGCTGACAGAATGCCGCGTAAGCTACCGCCAGCTCGTCCGCCTGGCTCTTGAGAATCCCCGACAATGATAACGACCCCCCGGGCGCTACATGGGACCACAGTAGCGGTGCCAAAGCCTTTAATGGCGTGGCGAGAATATTCGCCAGCACCGTTTGATATGCGCCGGATGCGGTCTCTGGCAGACCAGCCTTCAACGGAACCTGATTTGTCTGCGCATTCAGGACGGTCGATTGAATTGCGGCTTCATCGATATCCACGGCGTCAACGTCGGTTGCGCCATATTTGGCCGCACCGATGGCAAGAATTCCGGAACCACAGCCATAGTCCAGCACCCGACCCAGACCGCTTGTGCTACCGGAGCCGTTCGGACGACCGCGCTGCGCAATCCAGCGCAAGCACATCCGCGTGGTGGGGTGAGTACCTGTGCCGAACGCCAGGCCCGGATCGAGTCGGATAATGATGCGTGCCTGCGCCGGCGGTTCGTGCCAGGTCGGCACAATCCAGAACTCTGGCGTAATTTCCACTGGTGTGAATTGGGACTGGGTCAAACGCACCCAGTCCTGTTCAGGTACTTCCTGCAAGCCCAAAATCAGACAATCGGTAAAGAAATTCTGGGCCATCAAGAGCGCCAGGGCATTTTTTGCCAATGTTTCAGATACATACAGTGCCGCTATCCGTGAGCGCTGCCAGCCGTCTTTGGGCGGCGGCATGCCTGGTTCACCAAACAAGGCCTGCTCGGCGTCGGTCTGGGCATCGGCGTCTTCAACACTGACGCTTAATGCGTCCAGTGCTTCAAGCGCGTCACTCACGGGATTGACCCGGCTCTCCGGGCACATCAGGCTTAGTTCAAACATTCGATGCCAAGCTTAGCGTTTGTGCTGACTAAGCCATTCTTCAAGATAGTGAATGTTGGTCCCGCCGGCCATGAACTTGGCGTCCACCATCAACTCCCGATGCAGTGCGATATTGGTATTGATGCCTTCCACCACAGTTTCGCCCAGGGCGGTCCGCATGCGGGCAAAGGCTTGTTCGCGCGTATCACCATGCACGATGATCTTGCCAATCATGGAGTCGTAATTTGGAGGCACAAAGTAATTGGTATAGACATGAGAATCCACCCGCACACCCGGTCCGCCCGGCGCATGCCACATGGTGACTCGCCCGGGCGAGGGGACAAACTTGTAAGGGTCTTCCGCATTGACCCGGCATTCAATTGCATGTCCCCGAATTTCGATTTGACGTTGAGTAAAAGGTAATTTCTCACCCGCTGCCACCATGATCTGGGTCTTCACAATATCAACGCCCGTGATCATTTCGGTGACCGGGTGCTCCACCTGTACCCGGGTATTCATTTCGATAAAGTAAAACTCACCGTCTTCGTACAGAAACTCAAAAGTCCCAGCCCCGCGGTAGCCAATCTTCTTGCACGCCGCGACACATCGTTCGCCGACCCGCTCAATGAGTTTGCGTGGAATGCCTGGTGCTGGCGCTTCTTCGAGGATCTTTTGGTGCCGTCGCTGCATGGAGCAATCACGCTCGCCGAGGTACACAGCGTTTTTGAACTTGTCGGCCAGTACCTGGATTTCGATATGTCTGGGGTTCTGGAGAAATTTTTCCAGATACACCGCCGGATTGCCGAATGCGGCACCGGCCTCCGCCTTGGTCATGGCCACCGCATTGATCAACGCAGCCTCGGTATGCACCACTCGCATTCCGCGCCCGCCACCGCCTCCAGCCGCTTTGATGATGATGGGATAGCCCACCGCCCTGGCGATGCGGCGAATCTGCGCAGGGTCGTCGGGCAATTCACCTTCCGACCCGGGTACACAGGGAACACCGGCCTTGATCATGGCCTGCTTGGCCGACACCTTGTCTCCCATGATACGAATTGACTCGGGCGTCGGACCAATGAACTGAAAGCCGCTTTTTTCGACCCGTTCGGCAAAATCAGCGTTCTCACTTAAAAAACCATAACCGGGATGGATCGCCTCGGCATCCGTCACTTCCGCCGCCGAGATGATGGCTGGCATGTTCAGATAGCTCAAGGCTGATTGCGCCGGTCCGATGCAGACAGCTTCTTCGGCCAACCTGACGTATTTGGCTTCGCGATCGGCTTCTGAGTAGACCATGACGGCGGTTACACCGAGTTCACGACAAGCGCGTTGAATTCTGAGGGCGATTTCGCCCCGATTGGCAACCAGGATTTTCTTGAACATTGGAATTACCGTCTGCCTCACTCAACCACGAAAAGGGGCTGTCCATACTCAACAGCCTGCCCGTTCTCACAAAGAATTTGCCGCACGGTTCCTGACTTATCCGATTCAATTTCATTGAGAATTTTCATGGCCTCAATGATGCAAAGCGTTTCGCCAACTTTGATGCTGTCCCCGAGTTCCACAAATGCCTTCGCGCCCGGCGACGCAGAGCGATAAAAAGTGCCGACCATCGGTGACTTGACGGTGTGCTCAGCGGTCTCCTGAGCTATGGTAACCGCCGGTGCCACGGGGGCAGCGCCTGGTGCAGACGCAGGAGACGGTATTGATGTGGCCACAGGCGCCGCATGCTGCTGGGCTATGACGCCGCTGCCCTTGATGATTCGAACTTTGCCTTCTGCTTCGGTGATTTCCAGTTCCGAGACATTTGACTCTGACACCAGATCAATCAGTGTCTTCAATTTTCTAAGATCCATGAGGTCTCCAACGAATTTTAATGAATGGTTGCCGAATTTACATTAAATTCGAGCAAAATACATTCATCTTCTTTTATTTTACTGAATTACCTAATTTAGTCGCCTTGCCGTTCGGTGCATCACCTTGCAGTGCAGACTATGGGGAGCGTTGATTTGCTGACAGTCGGTCTTAGGCTACCAAGTTCAAGGTTCGCAAATCATTCGCGGTCATTTTGCCGATTTTACGTTGCACCACGCCCCCATCTGAGCCAAACACAACCGTGAACGGCAAACCACCGGCCAAATTTCCCAGTGACCTGCTGAGTTCTATTCCAGACATGCCCGCTATAGCGACCGGGAAAGTGACTGGGGTTCGCGCCAGAAATTGCTGCACCGGTGCCAGTTGATCAACCGCCAAACCAAGAACTTGCCAGCCCTTAGATGCATTTTCACGGTAAAAGCTGCTTAATAGCGGCAATTCTTCTATGCAAGGGGGGCACCAAGTCGCCCAAAAATTCAACAACACCGGTTTGCCACGAAGTGATGCCATTCCGAACCGACTGCCGTCAAGTCTTGCAAAACTCAGTTGCCAAAGCTCGGATTCCGCAGTCGTTGACATTTTGTAGTTATGCCATGCCAGGCCAGAACCCGCCAAAGCGGCTGCGCCGGCCAAGCCACCGATCAGCCAGCGGCGACGGCTACGGGAAGGATCTGTTGAAAGTTCTGGGTAGGATTGCGGTTCTCTCATGGTCGTAGATCCTGCAATAAGCACCGGACCGCCGCCAGATCCCCGCGAGGTGCGCGTCCCTTGGCATCAGGCCGCAAGGCGCCGCGAATATCATCCCGGTCATAAATTAGCAAATGAACGCCCACGTCTTCTTTTAATTCCACGCAAAAGGCATGCACGCTCAGGTCTTCGACCGAACCCCCCATCAACCCGTTGACTGTATGCGCCAGGTAGTCCACTTGATGATCAATCAACGATATCTCCGCCGCTTTGCTGTCATCGCAAAACAATTGTATATAGATATCTGACAAGCGGGTCGCGGTTCCGTGCCACACCGCTCCGCTCAAATGGGGGCGAAATTGGGACAGGCGTTCCATCCAGACCAAAGCCAGTCGGCGCAATGCCAATAACTCGAACGGTTGCGTGTCCGAGCAGAACACCGTGATGTATTCCACTATGGCATTCTCGACCTCATCGTTGCTGGGCAAAGCGGTGCGTCCGGACAAGCCGAGTTGCTTGATGGCGCGGCGCTTGGCTGCGCCGTAATCGGCCCCATCTTCCACTACGAAGCGGGCTGCCGTTGCCGAGATCTCTGATCTGAGGTGTTCCATCTGACCGCATTTTGCATGCAATTGGCCGGCCTAAAATCCTGCCATGCACATACACATTCTCGGCATTTGCGGCACTTTCATGGGCGGTTTGGCAGCACTCGCGCGAGAAGCGGGCCACAAGGTCACTGGCTGTGATGCGGGTGTCTATCCTCCCATGAGTGTTCAATTGCGTTCGCTTGGCATTGAATTGATGGATGGTTATGGTGTGAGCCAACTGGCATTGATGCCGGACATATTTGTGGTCGGCAATGTGGTCAGTCGCGCCCGTCTGGCTGATGGAAGCCCAAAATTTCCTTTGATGGAGGCTATTCTGGATGCCGGGCTGCCTTACACCAGCGGCCCGCAATGGCTGGCGGAGCACGTTTTGCAGGGTCGGCATGTGATTGCTGTGGCGGGCACCCACGGCAAGACCACTACCACCGCCATGATTGCATGGATCCTGGAGCAGGGCGGTATGCGGCCGGGTTTTCTGGTGGGTGGGGTGCCAGTGAACTTTGGTGTTTCAGCCCGACTGGGAAGCGGCAAGACTTTTGTCATCGAGGCCGATGAATACGATACTGCATTTTTTGACAAGCGCAGCAAATTTGTCCATTACCGCCCACGTACGGCGGTGCTCAACAATCTTGAGTTCGATCACGCCGACATCTTTGATGATCTGGCGGCGATCGAACGGCAATTTCACCACCTGCTGCGCACGGTTCCCGGGAGAGGCCTGCATGGCTCAGGCCGGGTCGTGGTCAATGGTCTGGAAGAAAGCCTGACCCGGGTTCTGCATGCTGGGTGCTGGAGCGAAGTGTGCAGTTTTGGGTCGGCGGTCAGCGACTTCATTGCCGTCGGTGAGCCGAATGAATTTGATGTGATATTTCAGGGCCAGCATGCAGGGCGAGTAAAGTGGGCACTCACTGGCATGCACAATCAGCTCAATGCCTTGGCGGCAATCGCCGCCGCGCAGCATGTTGGCGTGGCGCCCGAGGTCGCAGCCGGGGCCTTGGAGAGTTTCGAAAATGTCAAGCGACGCATGGAAGTGCGTGGCACTGTCGCCCTTGCCGGCGGGAACATCACCGTCTATGACGATTTTGCCCACCACCCCACGGCCATACGAACCACGGTGGATGGGCTGCGCCGCAAAGTGGGGCCGGGTCAGCGTATTTTGGCGGTGTTCGAGCCTCGCAGCAACACCATGAAGCTGGGCAGCATGAAGGCTCAATTACCCTGGAGCCTGGAAGCTGCGGATCTGGTGTTTTGTCACAGCGGTGGGCTCGGCTGGGATGCGCGCGAGGCGCTGGCTCCCATGGGGTCATGCGCCCACGTGGCAGACACCATCGACGCATTGGCACTCGATGTGGTCGCCCACGCGCGCGCCGGCGACCATATCCTGTGTATGAGCAATGGCAGTTTTGGGGGTATACACCTCAAACTCCTGCAGGCGCTGGAAAAGAACCAGATCGAGGTCGTCGCCCAGTCATTTGACCGTTTGCCATTACCATTGCCGGTTATCGATACAAATAGGCATCCCCATTCATGATCGCTGCCCTTGAAACATTGCCAGGTCAGGCAAACCCCGAAGACAAATTGGCCCGACTGGGTGAACTGCTTGTCAGCATGGGCAAACTTTCCGCCCGGGATCTCGACCGCGCCGCTTCGGCCCGCGCCGAAACCGGCGGTGTTTTGGGGCCGGTGCTGGTCAACCTGGGCCTGGTATCCGAAGTTGATGTCGCCCAGGCCCAGGCGCAGTTGCTGGGCCTGCCCTTTGTCGCAGTGGAAGACTTCCCGGCGCTTGCGCCCGAAGTCGATGGATTGCAAAGCGATTTTCTGCGCACCCACCACTTGTACCCACTGCGGCTGGATGAATCCGGCCTGACGGTAGCCATGGCCGTGCCCGACGACGCCTTCATTCTCAAAGCGCTTGAGCTGGCCACCGGTTTGACGATCCATCCCTGCGTCTCCCTTGAGTCCGACATTCAACGGGCGCTGGCATCAAGCGACGAAGAGGAGGAGGGCGCCGATGAGTCGTCCGGTTTCGATGCCGACGCCGGGGATTTTGTTGAACACCTCAAAGACCTTGCCAGCGAGGCACCGGTCATTCGCATGGTCAACCAGATTATTGGCCGCGTGACCGACCTGCGCGCCTCCGACATCCACCTGGAGCCCTTCGACGACGGCCTGCATGTGCGCTACCGGGTGGATGGCGTCATCTATGTCTCGGAAATCGTTTCGACGCAGCACAGCGCCGCCGTCAATTCCCGCGTCAAACTGATGGCGCACCTCGACATTGCCGAACGCCGCCTGCCGCAGGATGGGCGAATCAAGACGCGCGTGAAAGGCCGTGAGCTTGACCTGCGCGTTTCCACCGTGCCCACTGTGCACGGAGAGAGCGTGGTCATGCGCGTGCTGGATCGTTCCAGTGTGCGCTACAGCCTGGAGGCCATGGGTTTTTCATCGGACAACCTGGCGCATTTCAACCACTTGCTGGCGCGTCCCCATGGCATCCTGCTCATCACCGGTCCCACCGGCTCGGGCAAGACGACCACCCTCTACACCGCACTGTCCAAGCTTGATGCCAGTGCGCACAAAATCATCACTGTCGAAGAGCCGGTCGAATACCAGCTCGAAGGCATCAACCAGATCCAGGTTCATCCGCAAATCGGCCTGACCTTTGCCAGTGCCTTGCGATCCATCCTGCGGCAAGACCCAGACATCATCATGATTGGTGAAATGCGCGACGGTGAAACGGCCCAAATCGCCGTCCAGTCCGCGCTGACAGGGCACCTGGTGCTATCAACTTTGCATACCAATACCGCTGCCGGGGCAATTGTCCGCCTGCAGGACATGGGTATTGAGCCTTACCTCATCACATCGTCGGTGAATGGCGTGATCTCTCAGCGGCTGGTGCGTCGCCTGTGCGAACACTGCAAGCAAGCTTACCAGCCTGAGCCCTCGGTGCTGATCAGCAGCGGTTTACAGCGCATGGGCCTGAACCCGGGTCACCTTTACAAAGCAATAGGTTGCGAGCATTGCCGCCAGACCGGATATGACGGGCGCTGCGGCATCCACGAACTGCTCGTCATCGACGACGGCATGCGTCGTGGCATCCTGGACGGACTCGACGCCACGGCCCTGCACGCCAAGGCTACCGCCGCGGGCATGCACACGTTGTATGAAGACGGCTTGCTCAAGGTCGCTGCCGGCATCACCAGCCTGGACGAGCTGCTGCGCGTGACGCAGGACCACGCCGATGTCTAACTTTGTCTGGAAAGCCGCACGAGCCGACGCGCAAATCATCGAAGGCCACTTGCAGGCCGCAAGCCTAGCCCAGGCCATGCAGCAACTTAGAGCTCAGGGCCTTACACCACTTCAGATCAGCGAGGCGGGTGCCGAAGACAGCCTTGCCATGGCTGCGGTCGACCAGGTATCGGGCCTCACGCGCCTGGGTGGCCGGTTCGCATCCGGGGCCATCACCCAGGCCGATGTCCTGGTGATGACCAGCGAGTTGTCCATCATGCTCAAGGCCGGGCTGGCGCTCGACAACGCCTTGCGGGTTCTCATCGGCATGAGTGCCAAGCCGGCCATGATCAGTCTCAGCCAGACCGTTCTCGATGACGTCAAAAGCGGCATTCCCCTGAGCCGCGCGCTGAAACGTCATCCCCAGCAGTTTGGCGACTTTTACATCAACATGGTCCGTTCCGGCGAAGCCAGCGGTCAACTCAGCGACGTGCTTGAACGCATGGTCGAACATCTGGAGCGTTTGCGTGCGCTGCGTGAGAGTGTTGTTTCCGCCACCATCTATCCCGCCATCCTGCTTGGCGTGGCCGTGCTCTCGATCATTGCCATGCTGGGCTTCGTCGTGCCCCAGTTTGAAGCCCTCTTCAAGGGCATGGGCGACGCATTGCCCACGCCGACACGAATCATCATGACCATCGGGCACGCCTTTACCGACTATGGTCTCATCATCGGGCTGGGCTTGTTGCTTCTTTTCTGGCTGCTCAGACGCTGGTGGCAAACCCCATCCGGACGCCAGTGGCGCCAAACCCGCGCCCTGCGCCTGCCCGTGGTGGGCAAGCTCATGCTCAAATATGACCTGACCTTGTTTGCGCGTTCCTTGGGCACCCTGCTCGGCAACGGTGTGCCCTTGATCTCGGCCTTGAACATTGCCACCCAGACTGTGGGCAACTTCAACCTGCGCCAAGCCCTTGAAGGCGTGGTTCCGAAAGTCAAAGGCGGCGGCAAAATGGTAGACGCGTTCAAAGCCAGCGGCATATTCGAACCCCTGGCCATCAACCTCATCAAGGTCGGCGAGGAGACCGGCCGCCTGGGCCCGATGCTGCTTGAACTCGCCCGGATCTTCAACCGCGATGTCGAAACCGGCATCAAGCGCGGGCTGACACTGCTCGAACCGCTGTTGATCCTGGTACTTGGTCTGGTCATTGCCACCATCATCGTGTCCATCATGCTGGGCATCCTCTCGGTCAACGACCTGGCTGTATAGAAGAGTTCCCCGGTCCAATGCGATGAAGTCGACGTCCGGTGAGCACTTTGTAGCACTTGATCATGTCCGTGCTATCGCAGCAATGCTGGTCTTTGTCTGGCACTTCCTGCACGGACTGCACGGGTCGCCCGTTCCGTTCGCGGGCGCCCAGGTTTGGAGTCCTTTGGTCCTGTTTGATGAGGGACATGTCGGCGTTGCCTTGTTTATGACCTTGAGCGGCTACCTGTTTGCAAAGCTGCTGGACGGCAAGCAGGTTGTTTACCATCTGTTTTTCTGGAACCGCGTTCTCAGGTTGATGCCTCTGTTGTTGCTCGTCATGATCTTCAACGCGTTCAGGGAAGCGCTGGTCAGCGGCGACCTCCGGGCAGCATACGGGTACCTGCTATCCCTGCCGCGCGGACTTGTCTATCCAAGCTGGCCAAATGGTGGATGGTCAATTACGGTTGAGCTGCATTTCTATTTGCTGCTGCCCCTGTTGCTGTTCCTCCTGCGGCGCTGGTACCAGGGGCTTTGGTTGCTGCTTGTCTTTGCCATCGTGCTTCGGTCTGGCTACCACGCCTGGACCGGTGAGGTGCAAAGCCTGGCTTACGGGACGATCTTCGGGCGAATCGACCAGTTTGTGCTTGGGATCCTCGCCTTTCACGGCCGCGCCCACCTGATTGGACGTCATGCACGGGCTGCAGTGATTGCTGCGGCTTTCATCACGCTCTACTGGTGGTTCGACCGAAACGGGGGTTTCTTTCTGCGGCCAACGTATCCTTCTCCGTCGCGACTCTGGATCGTGCTTCCAACACTGGAAGGGGCGGCGTTTGCAGCGTTGATTGCCTGGTATGACGGGTCCTTCTCCCACGGGAAAGGACCCCTGTCAAATCTATTTGCCGTGCTCGGCGAATACTCCTATTCGATCTACTTGCTGCACTTCTATTTTGTTTTCGCCCTTGCTCAATGGATTCACGTCAATTTGCTGGATCTCTCCAATTTCTATGTGGCGCTGCCAGTTTCACTGCTGGCCTTTCTGGCGACGATTCCGGTCTCTTACCTCAGCATGCGTTTTGTGGAACGACCGTTCCTGAGATTGCGTCGCCGGTATGTCAAGCTTTGAAATGGCCGGGAAGTGGCGCAAGTCG
Source organism: uncultured beta proteobacterium (assembly GCA_963810395.1). Taxonomy (GTDB): domain Bacteria; phylum Pseudomonadota; class Gammaproteobacteria; order Burkholderiales; family Burkholderiaceae_C; genus Rhodoferax. Next base: position 2,183,091 of record CAWENC010000001.1, read on the forward strand.
CTTGATTTATGGAACTGCCCTATAATTTTCCGTTAAACACTTGGCGCTTGCTCATGCACCCAATCCACCTCAAAATGTTGCCGGCGAGGCGGCGAAACAGGGGCTTCACCCTGATCGAACTGCTGGTTGTCCTCGCCATCCTGACGATGCTGGCCGGCCTCGTGGGTCCGCGCGTGCTGGGTCTGCTGGGTGGGGCTAAATCCAAGACCGCCGCCGTGCAAATTGCCGACCTTGAAAAAACCCTTGAGCTATTCAAACTCGACGTCGGACGCTTTCCCACCACGGCGGAAGGCCTCGACGCTTTGGTTAACCGTCCAGCTTCCGCCAACGGATGGAATGGTCCTTACCTGAAAGGTGGGCTGCCCAACGACCCCTGGGGCAAGCCCTATAAATTCGCGAGCCCGACTGCTGACGGCGGTATTGAAATCATGTCTTTGGGTGCTGATGGACTACCGGGCGGCGAAGGTGAAAACGCCGATATCCGCAATAAGCCCTGACCGGCAACAGCGTCGGGGCGGCGGCCGGGTCAGGCGGCATCTGCGGGGTTTCACGCTGATCGAGTTGTTGGTGGTACTCGCCATCGGATCCTTGCTGGTCGCCTTGGTGCCTCCTGCTTTCGACCGCCTGCGTGACGTCAGCCAATACCGTGACACCGTGCGCGCCATCGTGGTTGACCTCAAACAGGCGCGACAACAGGCGCTGGTCTATGGCAAGGTTGTGGTCTTTCGTGTCGATCTGTCCGATCGGCAATTCGGCATCGTGGGCCAGCCGTTCAAGGCTTTGCCGAGTGCACTGGAGGTCAAGACCACGGTAGGCAACAACGAGTCGCCAGATAACTCCCAGCAGGCCAGCATTGCTTTTATGCCTGAGGGCGGGTCGTCCGGCGGAACCGTAGAATTGGTCCGGCGATCTGGTGGAGGCGTACGTATTCGTGTTGACTGGCTGTTTGGGCAGATTACGCAAGAGTCGCGCACCCAATGAATAGGCGAGTCACACCACAGGGACGCCACCAACCGCTCTATTTTCAGCGCGGGTTTTCATTGCTGGAGCTATTGGTGGCTTTTGCCATCATGGCTATGTCATTGGGTCTCCTATATCGTGTCGCCGGTGGTAGCGCCCGCCATGTCAGTGACGTGGTCCAGCAGCAGCAGGCAGCCTGGCTGGCTGAGTCACTTCTTGCCAGCCGCAGCAGTGTTCGCGCAGACGGTTGGAACGAGCAGGGTGAGAGTGCTGGATTCAAATGGCAAGTGCGCAGCAGTCTTTCTGCCAGTGCTGTGAGCGCCCCGGAGGCAGTCCCTTTGCACGAAATTCGGCTCTCCGTTTCCTGGACAACTGGTTCGCGACCTGGGCAGCTTGACCTGATCACGCTACTTCCCGAGAGAAAGCCAATGCCTGGAGAGGTCACACCGTGAGTTCCACGAACCATCCATTGCCTACCACTGCGACGCCTCTAGTCGGCAGGTTCCAGCGTGGTTTTACACTGCTGGAACTGCTCGTCGTGATGTTGCTGTTGTCCATCATCATGATCGGCTTGGTCTCCGCCCTGCGCACCATGGCACAGACTGAAAGCAGGATTGACGCTCGACTGGAGCGTCTAGATGAAATTCGCGTGGCGCGAACCTTCTTGCAGCAAACGCTGTCCCGAGCTTCGGCGACGCCGCTTGATGCGCCCGGCGCCACTGGCAAAACGGTCATTCCATTCGCTGCAACCTCCGATAGCCTGACATGGGTTGGTATTTTGCCCGCCAGGGCGAACGTAGGAGGTAGGCACTTCTTCCGACTCGCGATTGAAGATACCAGTGCAGGTCGTCACCTGGTTTTGCGATTTTCCCCGTGGCAACCCGATTTGATGTTCTCGGATTGGCCTAGCGCCGAGTCTCGCGTCCTGGTCCGGGGCATTCAGCAACTCAAGGTGCAAGCCCAAGGGCTGCCTTCCGCTGGGCAAAACACTGCACAAGCTTGGCCCACCGGATGGCAAGACGGCTGGCCAATTGCCGACAGCCTGCCTGAGCAAGTGAGATTGAGCCTGGCCGATGCTCAAGGTGACTGGCCAGAATGGATCGTCGCGCTTCGCACTTTGCCGCAGGGCGACAACTCCTTTAGCAGAGTTATGGTTGGCGGTGGCTTAGGACGATGACAAACCCCAAAATTATCCAGCGCGGCGTGGCCTTGATCGCAGTATTGTGGCTGGTTGCGGCCATGTCACTCATCATCACTGGCATTGTTCAGGCAGTGCGCAGCGAAGCTCGAGTCACTGGGTTGCAACGGCAGGCTGTTGTGGCCAATGCCATGGCTGACGCAGCCATTTTGCTGGCGCTCCAGAGCATGCATGCAAAAAAAGTTGAACTACCCAAAAGCATCCTGGTCATACCGGTTCAATTTGAGGGTCAAGCTAGAGAAGTTTCGGTTCGGTCGCTCAATGGACTCATCGATATCAACAACGCTTCGGTCGCACTTCTCACAGACCTGTTTCGCTATGGGGGCGCAGTCACCCCGGAAGCCGCTCAATCATTGGGCCAAGGCACGGTCGACTTCCGCCAGACCAAGAGCGCCAAAGGAAGGTTGCAGGGCTTCGACGCCATTGAAGATCTGCTGTCCGTACCCGGTATGACTTACGAGCTGTATGCTAAAATCAAAGAGTTTGTTACAGCCGACCTAAAAAATGGCAGTGGGCGAGTTAATCCTTTGGTAGCCCCGCTGGGTGTGTTGCAAGTTTTGACCGGCGGCGATGTTTCCCGTGCAGCTATTTTGGCTGCCACGCGCGACGCCGATCCGAGCCTCATGGACACCTCTTTTCTCAAACCAGATCAAATTGAAATGACAGCATCGAGCAACTTGCAGTTTCAAGTTCAGGTCGCATTGCCGGACGGCGGCATTCTTCAGAGGATATGGCAAATTTATTGGGGCTCTGACCCTCGCTCGGGCCTGCCGTGGCGTGTTCTGGGAAGCCAGCAGACCATGCGACCAGCAGCGCGACCAGGGCAGTGATGAAGCAACGCAAGTCTCTTGTCGAATATGTCAATCACATCTAATTCAAGTGGCCAGTCGCGCCTTCTTGGGCTGAACCTGGGAGCACTTTGGCACGACCTGCTTGCCGCCTGGGCCAGCATGCTCGAATGGCGGGTGTTTTCCTGGGCCTGGCCTGAGCAGACCGTGCGGGTTCGCTTGCCCGCGGGCGGTCACGCCCTCAGCCGCAGTTTGAGCGCGCCTCTTCTACACGACGAACAGGGCATACGATCAGCCCAATTCGAAGCGCTCCTGCTGCCAGAGGAGTTGTTGCTGAGGCGTACGCTTGAACTGCCCAAATTGCAGCCGACCGAGCTGCAGGCTGCAATCACACTGGAGGTCCAGGCGCTCAGCCCCTTTGCCGCAGGCGACCTCGTTTGGGCCTGGGAGACTGCCGCGCAAACCGATAACATCACACGCGCGCAGGTGGTTTTGAGCTCACACAAGTTGATCGAGAAATACCAAGAGTCCGCTCACCCTGATCTTCGGTTGCAAGATTCTGAGGTACTGGTAGCGCGTTTAGAAGAACCAGGCTTTATCTTGTTACCGGGTTTCGGTGAAGCGCGCCGCCAGCGCCAAGCTACCACCTGGCGCTGGGTCAGCGCTGTGTTGGCTGTACTGGTACTGGCTCTGATCACGGCCATGGCTGCAACCCCCAGCATCAAGCTTTACCTGCGGGCGCTGCAAGCCAACCATGCCATGGAAGTCATGGGCCAAAAGGCTGGTCCAGCCATGGCGCAGCGCGAATCGTTGGTTCGCCTGAGCGAGCAACTGACCAACCTGACGCTTCTCGCCGCCAATTCTGTGCCACCACTGCAAACGCTCAAACTCATCACGCAGGCGCTGCCAGACGACACCTCCTTGCTTAGCTTGCAACTTCAGGGTAACAAAGTCAGCATCTCCGGGCAGACCGGCAATGCAGCCGCCCTGATGAAGCAGCTTGGTGGCACACCGGGCCTGCATGATGTCAAAGCCCCCACGCCCGCCACCAAACCCCTGGGTGCGCCGCGTGAATCTTTCACCATTGAATTCACGCTCGACCCGGCGCAACTAAAGGCGGCATCATGAGCCGCAGGCTCTTCGATCGCGTCGCCTGGCTACAGGTCCTGACCGTTATGCTTATGTTGACACCGTTGGCAGGCGCTAGCCTTTATGTCTGGGTCCATCACCAGCGTCTAGCGAGTCATCTGGCCGATCTTGAGCCCCGTTATGCGCGCCTGGCTGGTGTGCTCGAACGGCAGGAGGAACTCAAGGCCAAGGTCGTGCAGACCACCGAGCAACTGGCGCGCCTCACCTATCCCGCTACCCAAGACATAACGCAAGCCGGCAACGAAGCGCAGCAACGCATTCGCGGCATCTTTGCCGAGAGCAAGCTTGACATCATCAGCATCCAGGTTCTTCCGCCACCCAAGGAAGAGTCCCAATTCGACCGCATTCCGATCAACCTGCGAGTTGAAGGGAATCTGGCTGATATCCAAAATGCGCTCCTAAAGCTCTCACAACAGAGCCCTTTGGTATTGGTGAACAGTATGTCTCTTCAGACCATTGGCGCAGTCAGACCCGCTAGTATCCAACGCTTGGGTGGTCAGTTCAGCCTTTCCGTGTTGCGGGTGCGCGCATGAGCTTTGATCCGGTGCGCTTTGGGCCGCTTCGCCTGCTGCTGTTGTTGAGCCTTTTGTTGGCAGGGGGCCTCGCCTCAATGTGGTTTGATCAACATGCCCATTTGCGCAATCTGGCCTGGGTCGCGCCAAAGGCGTTGCCTCCAGACATCAAAGTGCCGGCCGGTCCGCCAAAAGCTGGCTCCGTGACCAGTGATGCAGCCCTGTTTGCCGCCATCCTTGAGCGTCCACTTTTTGCGCCTGATCGCAGGCCACCGCCACCGCCGCCTCTACCCACCCCGCCGCCGCCGCCTGACCCTTTGGCCAACATCCAGATTCAGGGCATTTTCTCCGGTGAAAATGCAGGCATCATTGCTCGCATCGAGGGCAAGATGCGTCGCGTGAAGATCGGCGAAGTCATTGGTTCCTGGACACTCAAGAGTATTGTTGATCGGGATGTGACATTTACTCAAGGTAGTGAAAATCGAAAGTTGCGCCTGGCCTATGCACGACTCGACGCACCTGCAGCGGCCAAGCCACCATCCTTGCCGGGACCACCGCCGATGCCGCCGGGACCACCGCCGATGCCTACAGCCACCAATCTTCCGCAACAAATGCAGGAGGAAGTTCGTGAGCGTCTGCGTCAGCGCAACGAACTAAGAGCTGCCAATGGCTTGCCGCCTCTTACCGAGTAACATACATTTCAGTGCTTCATTCATGATATCTCTCATAAAAATCTTTTTTGCTTGCGTTGCTGCGGCGGCGATGACTGTGCATGCTCAAGTCGCCGATTCGGTTCAGGCAGTAGATCAAGCCCGCATCATTCGTGGCAACGATCAAGTGCTGGCCCCTATCAGCAACAAGGGCCAAATCACTGGCAAAGCGGCTGGACTCAAATTTGAAGAAGCCCCTGTGGCTGATGTCGTCAGCCTGGTGTTGCGAGAGATTGCGAAGGTGGATTACGTCATCCACCCGCCGATCAACGGCACCGTCACTCTGGCCACTCAAGGCGAGGTTTCCGCCGACCAGGCGGTGCTGTTGCTCGAAGCCGCGTTGCAGGCCAACGGGCTGATGATGGCGCGCGATACACGCGGCGTTTACCACATTGGCCGGCCTGATACCCTCAAAGGCATCGTGCCCGCCATGCGCCAGGCCGGCGGCACCGGCCCGCTGCCGCCGGGCTACGGCGCCATCGTGGTACCGCTCAAGTACATCGGTGCCGCTGAAATGGCCAGCATTCTGCGGCCCATGGCCACGCCGGAAGCCATTGTCCGCGTGGATGCCGTGCGCAACCTGCTGGTTCTCGCGGGCACCCGCACGCAGGCCGAAGGCTGGCTCGACATCGTGGCCACCTTTGATGTCGACATGCTCAAAGGGATGTCGGTTGGCATTTATCCGCTCAAGCACGTCACCACCAAGGAAGTCGAAGACGCCCTTCGGATGTTCAGCGCCGGCACCGGTGGTGCCGCCCCGGCAGCACCGGCAGCGCCTCCGGCAAACGCGCCAGCCGGCGCCGCAGCGGCAAGTGTTCCCACCTCACTTCCCATGTTCGGCGCGCTGCGTATTTTGCCGATTGCACGCATTAACAGCGTGATGATTGTGACCCCGCGCGCTGCTTACCTCGACGAAGCACGGCGCTGGCTGGAGAAACTGGATCAACCGGGCGGCAATTCGGCCGACCCCCAACTGTTTGTCTATGCGGTGCAAAACGGCAACGCCAAGCACCTCGCCGACGTTCTCAACGGGCTCTTTGGCGGCGCCGCATCTAGCGGTTCGCAAGCTGCCAGCAGCGGCGTCGCCCCCGGCCTGCAGCAAACCACCGCCACCACCACCGGTTTCAGTGGCGCGGTCCTGGGGGCGGGCGCCAAGGCCTCCAGTGGCAGCACCGTGCAAGGCTCCGGCCTGACCTCGCTGACCCTGAGCAGCGGGCTGCGTGTCATCGCCGATGAAATCAACAACGCCGTGCTGATCTATGGCACCAAGGGCGAATACGACAAAATAGAAGTCACCCTCAAGCGCCTGGACGTCCCTCCGACCCAGGTGCTGATCGAGGCCAGCATCATTGAGGTCACGCTGAGCGATGACCTCAAATATGGTCTGCAATGGGCCTTCACCGACAAGGCGCGCAACGGCCTCAGTGGCTCCGGTGTGCTCAGTAACGCTACAAACAAGGTTGCAGACGTTGCAACCGGGCTTGGAACCACTGTGTTTGGCGGCACGCCTGCGGGTTTTTCGTACACGCTGACCAACTCGCTGGGCGACGTGCGCGCGGTGCTCAACGCCCTGGCTGACAAGTCGCTTGTCAAAGTCATCTCCAGCCCGTCGCTGATGGTGCTGGACAACTACACCGCCAGCATCGCCGTGGGCAACCAGCAGCCGATCCAGGTGGGTGAGACCATCACCTCGGGCGGCAACATCAGCAACAACATCCAGTACAAGGACACGGGCGTCAGCCTGACCGTCACACCTTCGGTCAACGCCGGCAACATGGTCAGCATGCAGCTCAGTCAGGCGGTGACCGATGTCGGCCAGGTGGACACCGCCACCGGCCAGCGCAGCTTCCTGCAACGCCAGTTTTCCAGCAAAGTGGCTGTACGCTCGGGTGAAACCCTGGTGCTTGGCGGCCTGATCCGCGACAACACCACCAATGGCAAAACTGGCGTGCCGGGTCTGATAGATATTCCCTTTTTTGGTCATCTGTTCGGAACCACCGCCACCAACACCAATCGAACCGAACTGGTGGTCCTGATCACGCCGCGTGTTGTGCGATCAACTCAGGACATGCGTGAAGTCACCCAGGATTTCAAGGATGGCATGAAAACGCTTTTCCCGAAGGTTGTATTGCCTCTGTCACAGGACGACGCCGTGACCACTGTGACTCCGCAGCCATCCTCCAGCAAGCCTTAAACTTTAAGTCATCAATACCAAATGCAAATGCAAAATATCAAGACCGTGCCGCAAACCTGGCACAGCCACCCGCCGCGGTTGCAACGGAATCAACCTGCGCGCTGGATATCCATCGGCGCAACGCTCTGTGCCGTCCTCACGCTGTCGGCCTGTGCCAGCTTGGGTGGCGGCAACCCCCAGGAGCAGGTACGCCAACGCGCCACGCAGCGCTGGCAAGCGCTGGTGGCGGGTGAATTCAGCCGCGCCTACACCTACACTACTCCCGCCTTCAGGGCTGTGATTAGCGTCGACGCTTACCGCAGCCGCTTCGGCGCTGCCGTGACCTGGCTGGGTGCTGAAGTCACTCGCGTCGAGTGCCCGGAGGCTGACAAGTGCACCACCCAATTGCGCATCGAATTCAGACCGACCATGAGTCGCAAAAGCAGCGATAAAGTGTCGACCTACCTTGACGAGACTTGGCTATTCGAAGGGGGGCAGTGGTGGTATTTCGAGAAAATTTAGCTAAACTCAATGCGCCCGACTTAATCTTGGTCGTCGTTTTCAAATTCTTCAGTAACAGGAGGTAACTCTATCGAAGGCAAATGACCAAAGTTCATCACACACTCAAACGGTTAGTTGTGTTAAATGTTGTTTTTAATCAACGCATCCAAAAAAACTGCTTTGACGCTTCCCTAACTCCTATTGATCGTGTGCTAATATTCACCAGCGTTTTCAACCCACTAAGGGTTGCGCTCAACAATCTTTATATGGAGTTTTTATGAAAAAAAATGTTCTAGCTTTGAGCATTACCGCAGCCTTGGTGGGGTTTGGATTTGCCGGCGGAGCGCAAGCTATCGGGTTGTCGGTCGGCGCCGTGCCACCCAGCGGTACTGCCACGAATCTGATTAAGTCTTCAGACGGCGTTGGCCACTACCTGTATGTGCCGTACTACAGCGCACAGTCGGGCAACAACACCATGATCAACCTGGTCAACACCGACAGCGTCAACGGCAAGGCTGTTAAAATACGTTTCCGCGGCGCTGCCAATTCAGACGACTTTTTTGACTTCCAGGTTTTCCTCTCGCCCAACGACGTGTGGAATGCATCGATCTCCCAAGGCGCAGATGGCCTGGCCAAGCTTGCTACCTCTGACAACAGCTGCACCAAGCCTGCTCGCGGCGCTACCACCAACGCCATCCTGGGCACGCTGAACGGCACGCCGTTCCGCACCGACCGTCTGTTCTCCACGGACGCAGCCTGGGCAGCCAACCAAACGCGTGAAGGCTACGTTGAAATTTTCAACATGGCTGACATTGACATGACCTCTCAGTTGGGTAAGGACATCCTGCATGCCCAGCCCTCTGGTGTGCCGGCGTCTTTCAAGAGCGATGTGGCCGCTCCGTATTACGGTGGTGGCTGCTCCAGCACGGCTTTCACCGCGCTTGACACCGATCTGAACACTGTTGCCCAGTACAACACGGCAGGTCTGAAGGTGCCAACCACCGGTCTGTTCTCCAACTGGATCATCCTGAACGCCAACAACGCGGGTGCTTGGTCGGGTGCTTCTCCGGCTCTGGTTGCCGTGGACAACACCTTCACCGCCGCTGCGGGCGCACTGGTGTATTTCCCGCAGCTCGGTACCCAGCTGGGTACGGTTGCACAGAACAATTTGCAGAACTTCACGGCTGACGGCTGGTTGTACAAGTACCGTGCCCAGTACGCAAGCTACTTTGACTTGCCGGACTTCTCCACCCCGTATACGGGTGGCGCTACACCTCCGACCCAAGCCGCCACCTTGTCCGCAGCGTTGGCTACCACCAGCTTGGCGAATGAGTTCCTGGCGTTGACGGCCATTGGTGCTACCACCGACTGGGTACTGTCCATGCCGACCCGTCGTTACTTCACCCAGTTCGACTACAAAGCATCGCCGCAAGTTCAGTTGTTCAGTGCTACCACGCTGCCGGCCTTCGGTGGCTTCCAGTACTTCAGCTCCGCCAACACCACGGTGGTCGGCGGTCAGATCTGCGTAACAGGTATTGGTTCCTCCACCTACAACCAGGAAGAGTACATCCCAACCGGCAGCCAACCTGGCCCGATCATTTCGCCGCGTAACCCGGATGCTCCGAGCCAGTTCCTGGTTTGCGGTGAAGCCAGCGTGCTGTCGTTTAACTCTGTGACCTCGGGTTCGCTGAAGGCTACCGTGGCGCGCTCCATGATCGACGCCGGCACCAACCAGGCTGGCTGGACTTTCCTCACAACCCCGGGGCTCGGCACTGCCGGCACGGCGGGTCTGCCTATCGTTGGTTATGCGGCTTACCGCGCTTCCAACGGCAATGGCACCTTTGGTGCCACGCTGCCGCACCGCACCAACTTTGTCAACAAGTAAGTCGACAAGTGAAACCGGTCACACCACCCTGGTGTGACTCCTTAAAAAAGCGGGGGCAACCCCGCTTTTTTTATTTTTTTCGAGTCAATCGCTACCATGCAATTCTTCTCTTTGTCCTTGTTGACCGGGCTTGCAGTCACCGTTGCGGCGTTAGGGGTCTGCCCTGTGCTGGCCCAATCAGCAACGCCCACAACAGCCCTTGGCGCCGCTGCGGCCCCGTCCGCGACGGCAAGTTCGGCACCCGCCGCCAAGCCGCCGGATACCGCCGCGGTGCTGGCGCGCAGCACCGCCAACGCACAGGTCACCGTGGCCGATGTGCTGGCCGAGCTGCAACGCGCGCCGGCTGAAACTCGGACGGCCATTTTGGCCAACCCGGAATTGGTGCAGCAAATTACCAACAGTCTGCTGCTGCGCCGTGTGCTGGCGGCGCAGGCCCTACGCGACGGCCTGACCGACGACCCGGTCCTGGCGGCCAACGTGGTGCTGGCCCGTGAACGTGTGCTGTCCGACGCACGTCTGGCCAAGATCGACGCGCAAAACACTCCCACTGAAGCGACCCTGGAAGCCTACGCGCGCAATGTCTACCAAGTCAATCAGGCCAGCTACGAGCAGCCCGCACAAACCCGTGCCCGCCACATTCTGCTCACCAACAAAGGGGCCGACGCACTGCAAAGGGCCAAGGACATGCTGGCACAATTGCGCGCCGGCGCATCGTTTGAGGAGTTGGCCAAAACCCACTCGCTCGACGGCGGTAGCGGCGCGCGCGGCGGCGACCTCGGTTTCTTCGCTCCGGGCAAGATGGTCAAGCCGTTTGACGCCGCCGTAGCCAAACTGCAAAAACCTGGCGAACTCAGTGAAATCGTGGAGTCTGAATTTGGTTACCACATCATTCGCCTCGAAGAACGCCGCGACAAGCGAGTAAAGCCTTTTGCCGAAGTCCGCGAACAACTGCTGGCCGAAGCGCGCCGCGCCCTTCTGACTGACGGGCGCAACAAGGTGGCACAGGCGCTGGGCAAGGACTTCTCGTTTGACGATGGCGCCCTGCAGGCCCTGGCAAAGTCCAGCGCAGCGCAGTAGCCCGGGTTAACGCCGGCGCACAACGCCATCACGCCATCATGCAATATTGCGTGCAAGACTGGCGAGCCCTGTGGGCAGCGAAAAGCTTGCTGTGGGTTATGACGCGGCGTGAGCTGGCCAGCCGCTACGCGGGCTCTGCCGCAGGGGTACTTTGGGCCTATTTGCAGCCTCTGCTGACCATCGCCGCCTACTGGTTGGTGTTTGATCTGGTGTTTGCCTTGCGCATGGGCTCAGGCGCCACCGCCGCGCGCATGGGCACTTACCTGATCGCCGGCTCGCTCCCCTGGCTGGCCTTTTGTGACGCGCTCTCCAAGGGCACAAGTGCGCTGATCGACGCCGGCAGCCTGCTGCAAAAGAATGCCCTGCCCCCGGTGCTGTTCGTGGCCCGCAGCGTGCTGGCCAGCTGGGTGGTTTTTGCACCCCTTCTGTTGCTGTTGGCTTTTGCCTACATACCGGTGAGCGGCTTGCACATTGCGTTGCTGGCGATTCCCCTGCTGGTGTTGCTGCAGGGTGTACTGGCCTACCTGCTGGCCCACGTGTTGGCCATTTTGGCAGCGGCCGTGCGCGATGTGGTGCAAATACTCGGTTTTTTTCTGTCGGTAGGTATCTACCTCACCCCGGTGTTTTTTCCGCTGAGCCTGTTCCCGCCCGAGTGGCGCTGGGCGTTGTTTGCCAACCCCATGACGGCGTTGGTCATTGCTTACCAGCAGGTCTTGTTGCGGGGCCTTTGGCCCGACGCCAACCTGTGGGCAATCACCCTGGGCTGGCTGCTGGTACTGGGCGTGGTACTCAACAGATTGATTGGACGCAGCCGCGACGAACTGGTGGACTGGCTCTGATGGATGCCCCTGTGCTACAAGTTGATGCGCTGGGCAAACGCTACCGGCTGTACAACAGTCCACGTGAGCGCTTACTGACGCTTCTGGGCTGGCCCCAGGCCGCCCCCGCATCGCACTGGGCGCTGCGCGACGTAAACCTCACACTGCAAAGCGGCCAATGTCTTGGCGTGGTTGGCGACAACGGCGCGGGCAAAAGTACCCTGCTCAAGCTGCTGGCGGGTACCTTGCAGGCGTCGCACGGGCGGGTGCAACGTCGTGGCCGCGTCACCGCGATTCTGGAACTGGGCGCCGGCTTTCACCCGGACTTCACGGGCCGAGAAAATCTGATTTTTGGTGCAGGCCTGATCGGACTAGAGCGCGCCGAGATCGTGCCCTTGAGCGAAGAAATCATCGCCTTTGCCGAACTGCAGGACGCTATTGACCGCCCCGTCAAGACCTATTCGTCCGGCATGGCCGTGCGTCTGGCCTTTGCCTTGGTCACTGCCGTACAACCCGAACTGCTGATCGTCGACGAAGCGTTGGCGGTCGGTGACCAACACTTTCAGAAAAAATCCGCACAACGCATCGAGACATTCCGGCGCAATGGCTGCACCATCCTGTTTTGTTCACACAGCCTGTACCACGTGCGTCAGTTGTGCGATCGGGTGCTGTGGCTGGACCACGGCCAGGTGCGCGGCCTGGGCGAGACCGAGTCGGTGCTGGCTGCCTACCAGGATCATGTGCGCCTGCATGACAAAAAGTCGGTGGGGGCGTCTGTGCCGGACTCCCTGACATCGTCCCTGCCCACGCCGATGCCGACGCCCACGCCAGACCAGCTACCGGCGTGGGCCATCGACTTGGGCAGGCGTGCCGGGCTGATCGATGCGCACGCGGTCGGCCTGGCGCCACAATCTGCCGACTCTGATGTGGTCGAGCTAGTTGGCCCGGACCTCGTGGTCGAGGTGCAAGCCATGCTCCTGGGTGATGAGCACCCGAGTTTTGGTGTCATGCTCGAACAATTGCAGGGCGTAGGCATCACGTCCATCGCCACGCACGCAGAGCAGTTTGTGCCACGCGCCCTTCATCGCCAGGGTGGATGGACGACGTGGCAAGTGGTGCTGACCTTCCCCAATTTGCCGCTGCACTCCGGCGTATACAGCCTGAGTTTTTATCTGTTTGATGCGCACGGCGTCGTGGTCTACGACGAGTGGAAGGACTATATCGCCTTTCGCTGGATCAGCCCCAGTCTCACACCCGGCCTGGTTCGCCTGCCACACCGATGGTCCTGACGCGGCGCCTGCGCATCGAACTGCGCGACCTGACTGAGCTCGTGCTGCTACCCGGCCTGGCTGCCGTACTGCCGTGGCACATGTGCTTTGGTGTGTTCCGCCGCATGGCCCACTGGCGCTGGCTGTACCGTGCCCAGTGCGACGAGGCTCTGGCACAGGCACGCAGACTCGGCACCGTGGGCCCTGATGAGGCCCACTGGATCTGGGTGCGCCGTCTGGTCACTCTGGTGGACCACGCCGACCATTACCTGGGTTTAACCCGCAGTGATGCGTGGATGCACAGGCATCTAGTGGTAGATGGCACTTGGCCGCAGGACCCACACGGCGCGCTGCTGGTCACTTTTCATTGGGGCGCTGGTTTCTGGGGCTTGCGCCATGCGGCGGCAAATGGCCTGCATCCGCATGCCCTGATGGCACCCCTAAGTACCACCGCCTATGAGGGCCGCAGCGTAATGTTGCGCTACGCCCGTTCACGCAATGCCCATGTGCAGCGTGTGCTGCAGGCAAGCGCCATCGATGTGGCGGTGCAACTCAAAAATCTGGCCCTGGCTTTGCGCGACGGCCACCCGCTGCTGGGGGTGGTCGATGTACCTGCCGACGATGCCCAGACTGCCCTGCCGATCACCTTGCTGGGTTTGCCAGGCCAGGTGGCCGGGGGTCTGCTGCGCCGCGCCGCAGACCAGCGCCTGCCGGTAACGGTCTACATCACCGGGCTGGACACCGGCACCGGCCAGCGCCGCCTACGTATCAGGAGTCTGGGTGTGGTGCCAGACATCGGGGAGTTGTCTCGTCAGGTGTTTGCCGAACTGGACGCCGCGCTGGCGCAAGACCCGCCAGCCTGGCACTTCTGGAGCATCGCGCCACGCGTGTTCGGCAGCGTTGCTCCAATGCCAGAGCGCTAGCATTTTTATAGCTGCCGACGCCCGTTTGACGGGCTTTGGCAGCCTAAAAACATATCAAATCAATCATCGAGCAAGAGCATCAGGATGGGGGTCAGATTCGGCACTCCGAAAGTCACCGTAGCCGAGGCCGCCGTACTGGTTCCTCCACCGTTGGTGCCGGTCACGGTGTAAATCGTGGTTGCGGTAGGTGTGACTATGCAGGTGGCAGCGCTGGTGCCGGCACAGGTGCCGCCGGTCCACGTGTAAGACGCAGCTGCCGGGGTACAACTGGCGGTAAGCGTCGCTGAACGGTTACGCGCCACACGTGTTGGCGTGGCGGTCAGTGTACAGACGGGTGGATTGGATGAACCAGACCCCGAAACGACCACACTATGCGGGCTGCCCGCGGCGCTGCTGGCGACGCTGATGGCACCGAGCCGGGTGCCCACCGAAGTCGGCGTGAACGTCACCGACAAGGTGCAAAACGCACTCGCCGCCAAACTGGTGCCGCAGTTATGGCTCACGCCAAACTCGGGCACCGTCGCAGTCACACTGATGCCCGTCAGGGCAGTCGTGCCGTTGTTGGTCAAGGTCACTGTCTGGGCCGCGCTGGTGGTACCTACCGGCTGAGCGGCAAACGTGAGTGAAGTCGGGCTGAAAACGACCACCACAATCACCGGCACATTGGCCGTCTGTTGGGGCGCCGCAGTGTAGTTCACGCTACCCGACTGATTCGCGGTGACGGCGCACGTACCCGCTGCCACGCCGGTCAGCGTATTGCCGCTGATCGTGCAGACACCGGCGCTCGCAGGTGCAACGCCAAAACTCACGGGCAAACCCGAGCTGGCGGTCGCGCTCAAGGCCGCCGTGCCCCCGACCTGAAGGGTAGCCGGTGTAGCCGTAATCGTCCCGATGGTCTGTGCACCCTGGCCAACAGATAGCTTTCTGACGACCGGGGCGGCGGCGGCGTAGGTCGCGTCACCGGCTTGCTGCGCCACCACTATGCAATTGCTGGTTCCAACCGCAACACCGCTCACCAGAAAACCCGCCACAGTGTTTCCGCTGATGGTGCACTGCGTTGGGGTGGTGGTGATGAAGCTTACCGGGTAAGAGGCTGCGGGTGTGGCCGTCGTGGTCGCGGTCAGGGACACACTCTGACCTACAGTGAGCGCAGAGGCGGGCGCCGTAAAGGTAATGGTCTGATTGGCAAGAACCGTGAGCGGGGTAGTGACCTGCGGTGCCGCGCTGTAGTTGGCATTGCCCGCCTGGTTGGCCGCCAGGGTGCACGGGCCCGCCGCCACCGCAGTCACGGTGAAGCCGGTCGTGGTATTGCCACTCACCGTGCAAGTCCCTGCAGTCTGGCTGGTGAATGTGACGGGCAACGCTGACGGGCTTGCCACGGCAGACAAGGCTGCAGTGCCGCCAGCGCCAAGTTGCGTCACCGGCACGCCGCCAACCTTGGCAGCCAAGCCGCTAATCGTTTGCGCACCCACGCCCACCGAGATGGTCTGCGGGTTGGTGGCGGGTGCGTAGACGGCATCGCCCGCCTGACTCGCCACCAGTGTGCAGTTACTGGTGCCGGCGGCAACACCGGTTACGGTAAAGCCCGACGTGCTGTTTCCGCTGACGGTGCAGGCGGTCAACGTGCTGCTGGTAAAAGTGATCGGATATGCGGCCGCGCTCAACGGCGTGCCTGGCACCGCCGTGTCCGCCGTCGTGGCGGTGAGCGCCGCAGCCTGCCCTGCGGTCAGGGCAGGCGGGGTGAAGGTGATGGTTTGCCCTTTAAGCACCGTAATCGTGGCCGTGGCCTGAGGTGCTGCCTGGTAGTTGGCGTCGCCCGCTCTATCGGCAGTCACGTTACAGGTCCCGGCAGCTACGGCGGTCAGGGTCGTCCCGCTGATAGTACATACCCCACCGGGGCCGGCGCCATAAACAACCGCCGTGGTGGATGGCGTGGCTGGATAGCTCACGGTCGACGGCGCACTCAACGTGCCCGTGGCACCGATGCCCAAACTGGTTGAAACGACCCCGCCGGTCAGGGTCAGCGTAATGGGGCCTACCGCCTGACTGCCCTTGCCTACGGTAAAGTTCTGCACCACCGTGGGTGCCGCCTGGAAGGAAGCATTGCCAGGCTGGTCAGCGACGACAGCGCAGGTACCCAGCTTCAGCCCGCTGATCTGCGTCCCGGTTACCGTGCAGACATCTGCCGGACCAACACTGAATGTAACCGTCAGGCCCGAAGACGCCGTAGCGGCAACCGTAGCGGTGCCGCCCAGGGTCAAAGGCACACTCAAAGTGATAGCGCCTATGGTCTGCGTGCCCGGGTTGACCGACACTTGCCGCGTCACCGGCGTGGCAGCGGCGTATACCGTATCACCCGCCTGGCTGGCGACCACCGTGCAATTGTTGGTTCCGACGCTCAAACCTCTGACCACAAACCCCGCAGCGGTATCGCCAGTCACGCTGCACGCGGCTGGCGTGGTGGTGCTCAAGGTAACCGGGTAGCTTCCTGGTGGCGTGGCGTCCGAATTGGCGGTCAACGGGACGTCCTGTCCCGCCGTCAATGGCGCCGTAAATGCCGCGAACGTAATGGTTTGCGCCTTGAGTACCGTAACGCTGGTGGTTACCTGCGGTGTCGCGGCAAAATAATTGGCGTTGCCCCCCTGGTCCGCCGTGATGTTGCAAATGCCTGGAGCCACTGCGGTGACGGTACTGCCAACAATCGTGCAAACGCCGGCCGGGCCAGCACCAAACGATACCGCCAGACCAGAGGTGGCCGTAGCGGCCAGCGCCACCGTGCCACCAACCGGCATTTTGGTCACGGAATTGCCCGCGGAGGTTACGCTAATGGCGCTGATGGTCTGACTGCCTTTGCCTACCGTAACGCTGCCCTGAACCGGCGAGGCAGCAGCATACGAGCCGTTACCCGACTGTGCCGCGGTCACTGTGCAAGTGCCGGCGGCGTTGCCGCTGACGGTATAGCCCGACGCGCCATTGCCCGCCACCGTGCAGGTGGCCGGGGTAGCGCTGCTAAAGCTCACCGGCAGGCCCGATGAAGCCGTGGCACTCAGCGCGGAACTGGTTCCGCCCACGACCAGCGTTGCAGGGGTGAAAGTCACCGGACCGATGGTCTGTGCCAGGGCCTGAAAGTTGCGCACCAGAAGCACGTTCTCGGATAAACCACGGGTTATCTGGTCGTAAGCACCGGTCAGGATTTCCAGACTCCATGCCAAGTCGGTTTTATGGTACTGGCCGGGTGCGGCGTTCTGGGTCGGCGAACTGGACCAGTAGCCGCCCCGAGTCGGAAAACCCGGGAACGCGACCGGATTGATGGCAGGTGAATCGGTACAGAACTCGACTATTGAAGTCAACTCCTTGATATTGGGCAGGCGCCAATCCGTGTGGCCTGCGTAGTTGCTGGTCACTCCGGCGGCCAGGGCACTGGCCCAGGTCATTGTCGTCGGACTGCCGGTACAGGTGTTCTGTACACCATCCCACGCTTGACCCTCGCTGCAACGCTTCCACATCAGGCTGGTGCGCGAATCCGTCACCGTACCGTCGTTGTTGATCATATAGATCGAGTCGGGGTTGCTTGGCGTCAGGTTCAACCCGGCCTTGCACTGAACGGCCCAGAGCAATTGGGGCAGCAGCCCAAGGCCGAGCATGGCGGCACCTATGAGATGGCGAATCTTCATGGTCCGCTCCTCACCACTCGTACGTTGTAAACGCTGGTGCTTACTGCAAATCGATAAGAGCCGCCAGTGGTTGAGTTCACAGCCCAGGCATCGGCCCCGGTGTTGGCATTGATGTTGCCGGTCCACCAGTAGGTATTGGTTGCGGTGTTGGGAAAGTAGTTCAGATCGATGGCCGGAGCTATGGAGCCAAAATCCATGATGCCGTGCAGTTCCGAGAAGTTGGGTAGCCGCCAGTTTGTTGCGCCGCACAGCGTGGCAGCATTGACATCGGTCACGTATTTTTCGGTGTCACAGCGTCCGGGAGTCAAGCAGGCGCCCGCCGAGACTGTCCCAAGAGGGGTACCGCCGCCGTTGGCAGTGCTGCTATACCAACTGTAGGTATAAGTTGCGCTGCGCAGATCGCCCGCGGATGTCTTGACTTCCCACACCAGGTTGGTTACGTTGTCGCGCGTGCAGGCCCAGTCCGTAGGGCCGGTACCCAGCGCAGCCGTAGAGGGCAACACGCTGCCGTTGTTGGCTATCTTGGTGAAATCGAATCCTTTGTTTGGGGCCGCGATGGCATCGCGACCTACTGCGGCATCTTGCCGGGGAAAGGTACCCGCATCACCGGACACAGCGGGACCACAGAGACTTATCGAGTATCCGGTTAAATCGCCGCACTGGGTGATACCCGTGTCATTGAGGACAGCGCCTGCGTTCTGAAAGATCATCAGCGCGCAGAACCCCAAAACCATTCGTACTGTTTTTGGCAGCACATGGCGCGTTTCAAGCCGGAGCTTGTGTAATTGATGTTTAAAATTCATGAAATGAGTCCACAGAATAGCTGGAGGGACAGTGCCGAAAAGCAGGCACAATTGTTATATGTAAACGACGTCGATCGCACCGGAATATTGTTACCGTTTGTGGGCCGGCGCGCAGACCCGCGCCGCCACTCGCAGATGGGCCATTATAGAATCAAACCCATGATGCAGCACCGACCGGCAGAATCCCGATGCCGCGGCGATCAGGCCTGATCTGGGGGCGCGCCGCGCCGCGCAAGAGTATGGCTTGGTCTACAGCTTACTGTGCTGGAGGCCCGCTGACAAAAAGGCGTTTGTGCAGTGGCTGGGTACATTAGGGCTTGTCGCTCGTTTGCCCGGGGCACCGGTCAGCTTCTACCCGGCGCTCGTGCATGCAGTGTGGCTGTCAGGGCGTGGCACATGGTGAAATTCTAAATTTTTTGTCAAAGTCGGGTTGACGAACATGGCGCCACCATCCACAAAACTCACGAACCAGGCAAGCAGCGCCGGATTATCCGCCTGCACCTTGCTGTCCAGTATTGAGAAGCGTTGCCAGAGCGTTGAGCGCAATCATTGTCGTAAGAAAATAGATAAAGCAACTTTGCTTCTGGCAAGGGAGTCGTTATAAAGCGGTCTGCGCTTTGCGGCGGGAGCCACTTCTAACTCTCTTCGGCGCTGCCTTGCGGGCGGTGACCAGAAAGCCCTTGACTGGCTGGTCGGCTTGAAGACGAAGTACACGGTCTTCCACGGCGATGTCTTTAAACCCGGCCGCCTGCAGCAGGCGTTGCACGTAGTCTTGGCGATGCGTGTAGCGGTAAGTGTCGTGCAGTGTGTAGTCAGCCTGATCATCAGAATGGAGCTCGCATGAAAATACAAAGCGCCCATTTGGCAACAGAATTCGGTGGGCATTGGGAATAACGGCCTCCAGGTCGCCCACATGGATGAAAACGTCCAACGCGGTGATCACATGGTAAAGCTCTGCGGGCGTGGCTTGCAGTGCATCGAGCAGGTTGACGTGGTGCAAGCGGCTGTAAACCTGGTGACGGGCCGCTTGCTCAAGCATCGCGCCAGACAGATCAACGCCTACCAGCACGCCTTCAAGGGAACCCAGGCACACCCCCAGCAGGCCAGTGCCGCAGCCGAGGTCGAGCACATCGCCCTGGCTGTCTGGGTGCCATTTCTGAATCATTTGAGCCACATCGCGGGGCAGCTGGTAATGCCACTGGATCACCCATTGGCGATCAAACTGGCTGGCAAAACTGTCAAACAAGCCTGCAATGAAGGCGCCTGGCTGGGTCTTGGGAGTCAGGCCGCGCGCGAGATCCAGAAAGAACTGAAAAACCTCGTTGTCGGGTTCCAGCGCCAACAGGGCCTCACCGTCCCCGATGGCTTGTGCGTTTTGCTTCAGGCTCAGAAATGCCCGCATGCGCTCGCTTAGCAAGGCCGCATTGCCGGGTAATTGCTGTATGAGATCAGTAAAAATGTCAATTGCGCTCGCAGACTCGCCGCCGTAGGCGAGGGTGAGGCCAATCTTGTAGCGAATAGTCAAATCGTCAGGCCTGATTTTTTCGGCCTGACGCAGCCATTGCAAGGCACGCGGGTAAAGATGGAGACCTTGCGCAATGCTTGCGGCGCTGATCAACAACACCGGATCTCCCGGGGCCTGGATAGTGGCCTGTTCAGCCAGGGTCATGGCTTCTTCGGCCTCGCCCCGACTCGCCAGCACGCCAGCGAGATTGATGCCGGCGACGGGCCACTGTGGCGCGAGTTGGCAGGCCTTGCGCGCAGCCACCAGCACGCCCTCCGGATTGTGTGCCGCCCCGGCCAAGCGTGACCCGAGCAGGAAGAGGCGCGGGTCATGGGAATTGGCCTTGACCAGCTGGTTCAATTGCAGGGCCGCATCTTGCAACCGGTTTTGGCCAATTAGCTGCTCGATGTTTTTGAGCTGAGCCAGGTAAGGTTCTGCGTGAGAATAATTGGGCTGCATTCCGTCGTTGGTAATCGTTTGAAGAGGTCGTGAGTCTAAAGGCAAATGCGTTGAATCCGATGACTGGCTGCCAGCATGGTCGCAATAGAATGATTTGATGAAACCAGTACTACGAAATCTCTCTCAGCCCAAGGCAGGGGTCGGCAGTCTCACGGCAACGCAAGCACAGGCCCGGTTTAGAGAAGGATTGGCCCTGCATAACAAGGGACAATTGGCACAAGCCCACGCCATTTACCATGAAGTGCTCGAGTTGCAGCCCGGATATTTTGACGCGCTGCACATGCTGGGTGTGCTTGCGGGGCAAACGAATAATCCGAGTCAAGCGGTTGAATGGATAGGCAAAGCGATTGAAGTCAATCCAAACAGCGCGTCCGCCTACTCCAACCTGGGCAATGCGTTGCGTGACTTGAAGCGGCATCAAGAGGCTATTGCCAGCTATGACAAAGCCATCGCCATGAATCCCAATCATGCAAACGCCCACGCCAACCGAGGCAAAGCCTTGCATGAATTGCAGCAGTATCAGGCCGCAATTGCCAGCTACGACAAAGCCATAGCCATCAAGCCCGACCATGCAGACGCTTATTGCGACCGTGGGGCCGCCTTGAACAAGCTCAAGTTGTATCAAGCGGCCGTTGCCAACTACGACCAGGCAATTGCCATCAACCCCTACCATGCGT
This sequence comes from uncultured beta proteobacterium, assembly GCA_963810395.1. Taxonomy (GTDB): domain Bacteria; phylum Pseudomonadota; class Gammaproteobacteria; order Burkholderiales; family Burkholderiaceae_C; genus Rhodoferax. The sequence continues at coordinate 2,204,170 of CAWENC010000001.1, forward strand.
TAGCCTCCTCCAACTGCGGCGTGGCATGGTACGAAATGCATCAGTACAAAAATGCGATTGACTGCTATGACCGGGCGATAGCCATCCTGCCCACCTACGCCGACGCTCACGCCAACCGTGGCGCGGCCTTGGTGGAGCTGAAGCAGTACCAAGTAGCCATCAATAGCTATGACAACGCCATTGCCCTGCAACCTGGGTATGCGTTCTTGTATGGGAGACGCCTGCATACAAAAATGCGCATATGCGACTGGAAGGAAGCGCAAAATCAAATCGTGGAATTGAGTCGGAAAATTGCGCACAAGGAGAGCGCATCGCCGCCTTTTGCTGTCCTCGCCTTATCCTCATCTTTGCCACTTCAAAGAACGGCTGCGGAGATCCATGCGAACCAAAATCACCCAGTCAATTTGGAGCTTGGAAACATTCCAAAACGACCCAAAAACGAGAAGATTCGCCTTGGCTATTTCTCTGCTGACTTTCACGACCACGCCACTGCCTACTTGATGGCGGAGCTTTTTGAGCAACACGACAAAGACCGGTTTGAGCTGCTTGCGTTTTCCTTTGGACCGAGTGTGGCCGATAGAATGCGCAGCCGGATTTCGGCGGCATTTGACAAGTTTATTGACGTGCGCCCCCAATCCGACAAGGAAGTGGCGCTGATGTCGCGGAGCCTGGGCGTCGACATCGCTATCGACTTGAAGGGTTTCACAGAAGGCGCAAGAACAGGCATTTTTTCGCACAGAGCGGCTCCCATCCAGGCCAATTATCTTGGCTATCCCGGTACCATGGGTGCTGACTATATGGACTATTTGATCGCAGACAAGACGCTGATACCAGAAAAAAGCCAACGGCACTATGCGGAGAAAATTGCCTACCTGCCCAACAGCTATCAAGTCAATGATGCCAAGCGCAAGATTGCTGACAAAGTGTTCAGCCGTGAAGAGTTGGGTCTGCCAGAGTCGGGCTTTGTCTTTTGCTGCTTTAACAACAATTACAAAATATTGCCTGATACCTTTGATGGGTGGATGCGAATCCTGAAGCAAGTGAACGGCAGCGTCTTGTGGCTGTTGGAGGACAACCCGGCTGCCGCCAGTCATCTACGCGAGGAGGCGCAGCTTAGAGGAGTAAGGCCGGAGCGTTTGCTGTTTGCCAAACGGGTGGCTCTGCCAGATCATCTGGCCAGGCATCGCACAGCAGATCTCTTCCTGGATACACTGCCCTACAACGCTCACACCACCGCCAGTGACGCGCTTTGGGCCGGATTGCCGGTGCTGACTTGCACCGGTGAGGCTTTCGCCAGCCGAGTGGCAGCGAGCTTGCTGACTGCCATCGATTTGCCGGAACTGATTACCAGCACCCAGGCGGATTACGAGGCACTGGCGGTCGCGTTGGCGACCAATCCCGAACAACTCTTGGTCGTCAGACAGAAACTGCAACACAACCGTCTGACCACACCCCTGTTCAACACAAAGCTGTTCACCCAACACATCGAAGACGCTTACCTGCAGATGTATGAGCGCTACCATGCCGATTTGGCACCGGATCACATCTATGTTGAGAAGCGATGAGCTGACTCCCGCTTGGCGCTTTCCTCAAATGAAAAAAAGATTCGAGAATGAACCCCATTTCAAAAATTTCCCCACGGCCGACGACAATTACCGGCTTTCTCTCGGCAACGCAAGCACAGGCCCGGTTTAGAGAAGGATTGGCCCTGCATAACAAGGGACAATTGGCACAAGCCCACGCCATTTACCACGAAGTGCTCGAGTTGCAGCCCGGATATTTTGACGCGCTGCACATGCTGGGTGTGCTTGCGGGGCAAACGAATAATCCGACTCAAGCGGTTGAATGGATAGGCAAAGCGATTGAAGTCAATCCAAACAGCGCGTCCGCCTACTCCAACTTGGGCAATGCGTTGCGTGACTTGAAGCGGCATCAAGAGGCTATTGCCAGCTATGACAAAGCCATCGCCATGAATCCCAATCATGCAAACGCCCACGCCAACCGAGGCAAAGCCTTGTATGAATTGCAGCAGTATCAGGCCGCCATTGCCAGTTATGACAAAGCCATTGTTGCCAAACCTGACCATGCAGACGCCTACTGCGACCGCGGATTGGCGTTGAGTGAACTGAAACAGCACGAGGCCGCCATTGCCAGCTATGACAAAGCCGTAGCCATCAAGCCCGGCCATGCACTGGCTCACTGCAATCGTGGCGTTGCGCTGTATGAATTGGGGCAGCACCAGGCTGCCGTCGAAAGCTATGACAAAGCCATTGCCATCCAGCCGGACTATGCAGATGCCTGCTCCAATCGTGGCAATGCACTGCATGCCTTGAAGCGGCACCAGGCAGCGATTGCCAGCTATGACAAAGCCATCAGCATCAAGCCCGACCATGCAGAGGCCTATTACAACCGCGGCGTGGTGTTGAGTGAACTGCAGCAGCACCGGGCCGCGATTGCCAGCTATGACAAGGCCATTGCCATCAAGCCCGACCATGCGGGGGCCTATTCCAACCGTGGCAATGCGTTGCTTGACTTGATGCAGCACCAGGCTGCCATTGACAGCTATGGCCAAGCCCTTGCCATCAGACCGGACTCCGAGTTTTTGTATGGGATTCGACTCCACACAAAGATGCAGATCTCTGATTGGAGCGATGCGGGAAGTCAAGTCGCAGAATTGGTTCAGAAGATTGCGCGTAACGAAAAGGCCACCACGCCTTTTTCCTTTCTTGCCCTGATCGACTCTTTGCCATTGCAGCGCAAGGCAGCAGAGATTTGGGTGCAGGAAAGATACCCTGCCAGTTTTGAGATTGGGACTATTCCGAGGCGCACCCGCAGTGAGAAGATTCGCATTGGATACTTTTCCATGGACTTTAAAAACCATCCCGTTTCTTTCCTGACGGCAGAGCTATTTGAATCGCATGACAGAGATAAGTTCGAGATATATGCATTTTCTTTTGGGCCAGATACAAGAGATGAAATGCGGGCAAGACTTGAGCGTGCCTTTGATAAGTTCATTGATGTCGAGAAGAAGTCGGACAAGGAAATAGCCGAGATGGCCAGACTGATGGGAATTGATATAGCCGTTGACTTGGCCGGATTGACCGCCGATTCGCGGACTGGAATATTTGCCTTGAGGGCAGCCCCGTTGCAGGTCAACTACATTGGTTACCCAGGGACAATGGGTGCCGACTACATGGATTATTTGATTGCTGACAAGCAACTTATTCCCCAAGAAGCCAAAGTCCACTACGCCGAAAGGATTGTTTACCTGCCCAGCTTTCAGGTTAACGATGGTAGACGGGAGATTTCGGACAAGGTGTTTACTCGTGAAGAGTTGGGACTGCCCCAGTCTGGTTTTGTCTTCTGCTGCTTCAACAATAACTACAAAATCACACCCAGCACTTTTGATGGCTGGATGCGCATACTGAAAAAAGTTGAAGGAAGTGTCTTGTTCCTATACTCTGACACGGAGCAGGCAGTCATCAATTTGAGGAACGAAGCCACTCAAAGAGGTGTGGATGCAGATCGATTGGTATTTGGGAGGAAACTCCCCGCCCCTGAATATCTGGCCAGGTACCGTGCAGCCGATCTGTTTCTGGACACGCTGCCTTTTAACGCCGGAACCACAGCCAGTGATGCGCTGTGGGCGGGATTGCCCGTTTTGACCCGACCGGGTGAGGTCTTTGCCAGCAGAATGGCGGCGAGTTTGCTCAATGCAATCAACTTGCCGGAACTGATTGCCTCGACCCAAGAGGAATACGAGGCGCTGGCAGTCGCAGTGGCTACCAAGCCGGAGCGGCTCAAATCCATCAATGAAAAGTTGGGGCGCAATCGTCTGGTCACACCCCTGTTCAACACCAAGCTGTTCACCCAACACATCGAAGACGCTTACCTGCAGATGTATGAGCGTTACCATGCCGGTTTGGCACCGGATCACATCTATGTTGGAACGATGGAAAACGTGTCATTGGTTGATTCCTGAGGAAGGTTCACGGATGTCACTACTAGTACGATGGTATGGGGCGTTGCTGGTTTTGCTGGTGGCGGTTGGCGTGGGTTTGCGGTTTCATGACCTTGACCAAAGAAGTTTGTGGGGCGATGAGTTGTGGACGCTTTCGGTCGCCCAGTTTTACCCATTGTTGCCGGCAGCAGGACAGCCGCTGTATCGGCGTATCCAGGTCACGCAGATTGGCGACGGTGACACCTTTCTGACCGCCAAGGCAGCTGAGCAAAGTCCGCCGCTCAATGATTTGCTTGAAAAGGCGACTGTCAATTGGCTCGGCGCCACAGAGGTGGCCGCGCGCCTGCCAGCCGCTTTGGCGGCTTGTGCGTTACTGTTGTGGTTCGCCGGGTTTGCCTGGCGCCACCCTGATCGGTATGTGCGGCGTGTGCTGGGCTGGAGCTTGCTTTTGCTAGTGCTGTACCCAGCTTTGGTGATGTACGCAAAGGAGGGGCGTGCTTACAGCGTTGGCGTTTCTTTAATCGGCATGGCGGGACTCCTGTGGATGCTGCGCTGGCGGGATGGCTGGCGTAGCTGGCGGTCGCCGGGATGGATTGAGATCGGCTTGTTTACCTTGGCCTGTTATTCGCACTACATCGCCGCGCTGCTGGTGACGTTGCTTTTATCAGCGGACGCGGTGATGGCAACAAAGCGCAGGTCGGTTAAGGCTTGGGGGCGTTTGTTGACGTTAGGTTTGGTGTTTTTGGTCTGGTTGATTCTCAATTGGCACACAATTATGTTTACCTCCGCGGGCGGGGTGGCCTGGCACCGGCAGGGTGCCGGGGAACACGTCCTGACGACGTTGCAAGATGCCCTGGCGATCATGCATCCGTATTGGTTGGGGCTGGCCGGGTTGCTTTTGTTGGGTCTGGTCTTGTTACGCAAATTCCGGGGTCAGCCGTGGTGGACTCGCACGGGGATGGTTCGACTTGGGCTATTGGCTGGCTTGATGCTATTGTTTATTGTGTTGGCTGGCATGGTCACGGCCAAGGCCGGCATGGCGCACCCGCGGTTTTTTATTTTCATTTTGCCGTTTGTTGCGGTGATGATGGGCCTGGTGCTGGCGGAACTGCGCCAACGCTGGTTGATAGCGGGCGCTGCGCTGCTGGTGGTGGTTTTGGCTCAACCGTCGACACGCTTGACGCTGTCAAGCTGCCAGGACGATTTCAGGGCGATGACGCTGGCTGGCGTGCGCGGCAGCAACGAGGAAACCCTGTTTCTATACCAATGGCTACCGAATCGAGATATTTACCGGGTGTACCTGGAGCGATTCCTGGGACAGGACCCGCGCTCCCAGATGGTCGGCATCTCCACTTTTTCTGAGGTTGCCAAGGTATGCGAGCAGCTCAAGGAACGCACTCATGTGGTGGCCCTGGGTTATGTTCTTGGAAAGGGCGAGATTGACGCGGTCTATGCATCTTGCGGTGAGCGCTGGCCACAGCGTAGTCATGAGCAGTTTCACAACACGTTTACAGAGCATTGGAAAACGCCATGATTTTGCCGACGCCAACTTGTCATGCAAGCTTCAAAACTAAATCTTGGAGTCAGTCCGCAGGACTTGATCAAGGCGAGACCCAGGCAGGCCTATGAGGACTCGCGGATCAGACTGGCACAGAGATTGCCCAAAACGAAACTTGTAGTGCGTACCGGTTTCAGCAACAATTGTCAATTCAATTGTTCACGCTTGACCGCGTTTCTCCCTAACCGCATCAAAGGTCGCTCTATTGCGTAATAACTGAAGCTGGCCATGATCAGCGTCCCGCCTAGGATAATAAACAGCATCCCGACGCTGTCCATTGCATCTTTTCCCAAAGCGGGCCAATAGGTCTTGAGAGCCATCATCAAGGGAAAATGCCAGAGGTAGATGCCGAAGCTCAGATCACCAAGCCACACCATAACTTTGCAAGTCAACCAGCGCGGCGCTTCCTGCATGCAAATTGCACCTACTACCAAAGCCATCGAGATACTTAGCAGGGTATTGAACACGACCAACAGGATTCCCCCTTGCCAATACACCTCGATCTCATGAATCAAAACGGCATGAATCAAAAAAAACATTGAAACGGCCAGCCACAACATTGGCCGGCGCCACTTTAGCTGGATGCGGTGTTGCAGCAAGGCCATGGCGATACCCGACATAAAAACGGAGAATGCCCCTGGCAACGAATCCAACGTGAACAAATGCTCCGAAAGATCCTGACCGGCGAAGCGCTCAATCACACCAACGCGCCAGCAAAAAGTCAAAACCAATGCCCCAAGCCAAACCCGGGTCAACCCTAGCTTACGAACCAGCAGTACCAGTACTGGAAGGCAGAGATAAAACAGCATCTCGACAGGCAAAGTCCACCATACGTTAGAGATTGGCGGCACAAACATGGGTGGCAGGTTGATCCACAAGAGTCCGGTCAGCACCAAGTCGCGCCAAGACGGTATCGAAAATGCCTGGGGAAGCGAATACCCCACCCACACCAAGACTGCCATCTGGAACCAAAACGCCGGATAGATCCGCAACGCCCGGCGTTTGTAGAACTCAATGACTTTTGGCCATATCAATGGTTGACCCTGCCATTGACTGGTCAACAAATAACCTGAAAGTACAAAGAAGAGGGGTACTCCTTCTGACCCTATTGCCATAGGCAGCGACAAATTGATCCACGGATGTCCCGGGTAGTGAAACTTTGCCAACCATTGCCCAGCTCCCGGGAACATCTGTAACCAATGGAAAAGAAATACTTCCATGGCCGCTATACATCGAATGCCGTGCAGACCGGGGTTGAATTTGAAGGTTTGCTGCATCGCTCAACGGTCAGGAACGAATCGAATTTCGAATTCCATTTTTTGGGGCGATTTTCCGTGGAGAAGCCTACGCCGCGGGTCTTCTGTCGGTGAGGACGCCAAGCGCGGTGCAGTAGTCGGCCGACATTGGCCAGCCAAGTTCTATGACGATCTGGCTTCCAGTCGGCAATGCGAGATCGCCCAAGTTGAGTAACAACCACGATTGGCTGTGTTCAAGAGTTACCAGTACATGGTCCCCGGATTGGGCGAGCCAGAGGTGGTCGTGCAGTTCCGACAAGGCAGAGATGCCATCGGCCGACTGCCATGACCAGAGTGCGACGCCGCTCGGGGCGATGATGCGGACGCAGTAAAGGTGCACATATCCAGGGCGATCAGCCAGAGTGAGCCGGATATGAGCGAGGTCGAGCACCGGCAATTCAGCGTGCAACACCTGGTGCATCATGCCAACGTTTCCCCAGCAGAGTATTTCTCGGTCCGATGTGTCGGCCTCGCTGCGGTTGCGGTAGAAGATCCGCAGCGGAAAAGCATCGTGACGGCAGGGCGGCGGTTCTTCCATTGCTTGTGCCGGGCCTTCGGTCCGCGCGTCAACGACCCATTGGTACGCGAACGCGTAGGGCGATGCGACGAGCGCATCGCGAAGACCAGTTGGAAGTGCCTCAACCCGGATCTTGAATTCGCTTTCGTTAAGTGGTCTGAAAACAGGCGCCCAATTCTTCGGATAGAACCCCGTCGATAGCAGCAGCTTGGCCAACGAGTCGCGGGTGAAAAAACGCAGATGTGTGCGGTCAAGGATGCCCTCATCGCGGTAGTCAAACTTTCCATCTAGCAGACTCGCCACCAGTCCGGCGTAAGCGGCGTTGGGAACCGAAATCAGCAGTCTTCCTTGAGCAGTCAGGCATTGCGGAATCTGTGCAAGCAAGTGTTCGGGCCACACCAGATGCTCGATGATATCGGCTGCGATGATCACGTCGTATTGTCGTCCGGGAAATTGTTCGCGCAGCACCAGTTGATCCAGATCGCCGACTACGAGTCCTCGGCAAAACGGGCGCGTCATCTCAGCCATCGTTGCGTCGCGCTCTATTGCATCGACTGTGCAGCCCAGGGTCTCCGAAAGGTACTTTGTGAAATATCCACTGGCAGGCCCGAGTTCAAGCACTATGCTGCCACGAGGCACCCAGGCAGCCAGGCGCAGCAGCGAATTGTCCGACTCGTTGCCCACAAAGGTCCGGTCATAGTGGTGAGCGTTATTCATAGATAAAGTCCACCAAGGGTGGTCCGGTGGTCAAAGTGGTTCATTGGTTGAGAATCTTGATTTCAGTTGTGACAAAGTTGGTCAAGCAGCTTATGTAGGCTGTTGTTCAGTCTTATTTTCCCATCCACGATTTGACCCGCCTTTGCAGATGCATCGGCACCAATCTTCGCAGGCGTGAGAGTCTAGGGTTTGCTTGCAGGCGCATAAGGGCGCGTAGTGCGGCCAATCTGAAGGCCGTGGCTGCTGGCTGATTGGCGCCTGGGCGCTGCTGTTTCAGCGTCGCGATCTGTCGCAAATCAACCAGTTCACGGACACTGGCGGCTCTTCGGCGTGGCAGCTGCGCAAGGTAGGTGCTGCGATAGCTCAGCACCTGGGCGTCGGCGCTGGCTTCCGGCAGTATTGGTGCGACAAACGGTGGAATGTGATTGGGGCTGCTTCCGCTGCAAAAGTGCTGTTGTCGAATATCATCGAAAAATTGAAGCCATTGACTGGCGCTTTGGTGCCAATCGCACAACCAGGTCCAGTCGCGGTTTTGCAGGCGTTCGGCAAAGGCGCCAAGCCTGGGCGCAACGATGGGCAAGCCGGCCGCAAGGCTGGCGCTAAGGGTATAGCTGTAAGTCTCGGGCCAAAGGGCCGGGAACCAGACCACATCAGCTTGCAGGGTCTGTAACAATTGTGGCAGGTCTTCGTCCTGATAGCCGCCATGGATCGTGAGCAGGTTTCTGGGCAGCGTTCGCAGGCTGCGGTACGGATAGCCGATCAGGTGAAATTCGAGGTCAAGGTTCTGGATGGCGGTCAGGATTGCCACCTCCTCCAGGGTGTCAGCCCCCTTGATTCTGCTCAAGGCGCCCAGCACCACAATTTTCAAACGCTGGCCTCTGGCCAAGAGGCGCGGGTGCGGCTTGGGGGCTTCGGCCTGCCGGGCGTACAAGCTGGCATGCGGCAGCACCTGGATGTTGGCGGCCGGTACAAAGCGCTGCATACGCGCCGCCGCATCGAAGCTGGGGGCGATGACATAGCGCGCCTGGTTCAATAGCCGGGCGTGACGTGCACGCCAGTTTTCGATACTTTCCCCGCCAGGTGCCGGGTGGCGCTGCAGGCAATCGTGGCATTGCTCAATGCCTTGTTCACCACAATAGCGGTCGTTATGGTCGGTCAAGGATATTTGGGGGCAATAACTGTAGTAATCGTGAGTTGTGAAGTCGTGGCTGACGCCGAGTTGGGTTGGCAACTCGCAAATCTCCGGCGCGTGGTCAAGGAGGTGGTGGTAGTGGATGTGTCCGACCTGAAGCAGACGCAATGTTTGTAGCAAGCTGGCACGTTCTCGTGGCAAGGCAAAGTGCAGAGCAAAAGCTTCGTGCACGCCTTCGAGACGCATCTCTACTCCCCCGGGAGCCGGAGCCAGACGCAAGAAGGTCGCTTGATCGCCCAACTGCTGGGCCAACTCCTGTATGTGGCGCAGGGTGCCTCCCTCGCGATTGTGCGTGACGTTGAGAATGACGGGACGAGCGCTGGCTGTGAGCCGGGCAATGTCAATCGTCAAGCGGGCCTGCCGCGCCGGGTCGCGCTGTATAAAGGCTTGCACATCGCTTTCATAGCGCGGGTGCAGGCGTCGCAAAGTCTCCATGGCCTGGCGTTCACGCGCGCTCTTGCTGTCACCAAAACTGGTGCCGCCGGAATGGCGCACAAAAGTGTCAAGCGCGTGCAGGTGCGTCCAGCCAACCTCTTGGGCACGGACGCAAAAATCATTTTCTTCGCCGTAGCCCTGGCCGAAGCTGGCCACATCAAATAGCCCGATTTGCTGCAGACACTCGCGCCGCAGGTACATGCAAAAGCCGACGCCAGTGGGAACTTCCAGCGTCTGACCCGCCAGATGCTGGGCAAACAGACGGTCCAGACTCTCGGTGTCCTGGTCACCGGACAGCTGGTTGGCTTGGCAGAAACGCGGGTAACTGCAGATCGTGGCGTTGTTTGAAAACGGCGTGACGGTGGCCACGCGCGGCGCACTGTAGGCGGCACGCTGGAGGCGGTCGAGCCAGTCATTGGCTACCACGGTATCGCTGTTGAGCAGCAATACATCGTTGTGCTCGCTCAGGGCCATGCCACAGTTGACAGTTGCGACAAAACCGAGGTTCTCGGTGTTTTCCAACAGCTTGATGCGTGGGTCGCGTTGGGCGAAGCCACGCAACCACTGTGTTACTTCGATTTCGGGGCTTGCATCGTTAATGACGATCAGCCGCCAGTCGCATCTACAGGGCGCGGCCAGCACCGATTCAAGACAGCGGCGGGTATCTTCCAGACCTCGATAAACTGGCACGATGATGTCAACCGGACCTTCGGGGATAGGCAGGGGCTGGCGCGCAACTTTCGGTTGAGTCACGCCGTCTTGTTTGGGCACTCGGTTGAGTAGCTGGTCAAAGCGCATTTTCAGGTGAACCAATGGGCGGGTAGCGCGGAAAACGGTTGAGTTTTCAATCTCTTGCAGCCGCAAGGTGAGCTGGTTGCATTGCTCGGCCAGGGCATGGTGCTCACGCTCTGCAGCGCTGAGACTATTGACGAGAGCCCGGTTTTCATTTCGTGACGTTTGCCCGACTTCGTTGAGGGCGCTAATCCGGTCCAGCAGTTCACGTTGGCCGCTGCTTACAGAGCTAAGTTCATCAATCAGTTGCTGCTTCTCGGTTTGCGCCAAAAACGCAGCCTTGTGAAGGGCAGCGATCTGCATCTCGAGCGCAAGTCGGCTGTTCTCAGTCATGGCCAGCAGTTGATTGAGGCGAGCGACTTCCTGATCGAGTCGCGCCCAGGCCTGTTGGTGCGTGGTTTGCAGCTGGTTGATTGTCGTGCTGGCCTGCAAGTAATCGGCCGACATCGGCCAACCGGCGCCGACTTCCAATGTGGCTCCGTTCAGGGCAATCGCCGCCAGCAGACTCGGGGCTAATGGCAACTCGACCCACGGATCATTGCCGTGCAACAGCAGCAATGCACCCGCAGCCATCTCCCACGGCGACGCGAACAGCATTTCGTTGTGCGGTGCGTCGGCCAGTGTGCTCAATGGGTCTGCTTCGGCTAGCCATTGCCAAATTGACTTGCCCTCGGGCAGCCCGATGCGCAAGTGGTGCAGTCGAAAAAAGCCGGGGCGGTCAGCAGGGTCAAGGCGAATGCGGGTATAGCCTTTCGGGCTGGCGGGGATATTAAAGCGCAATGTTTGCCGGGCCTCTCCGATCCGGCCTGCGGTGACAAGTTTGCTGGCCTCATCATATTGATCCTCAACCGCCAGATAAAGCTCGGCAGAAAAAAGGGCGTGGGCAGGCGTTGCTTTCTCGAATTGACTCGGTTGCTTCGATGCTGGATTGGCGAAGGGTCGATCCGCCGATTCGATCGGCTGCAAAACATGGACAAACTGGTAAATCAAAGCATCAGGCGATGCCAGCAAGTGCTGCGCTACCGCGGGTGGCAGGCTGTCAAAAGCGACTCGAAATTCGGACACCAGCAGACTGCGTTTGATGTCGCTGACACCCTGGATCGCCCAGCCCTGGTCGTCAAAGAAGCGCTGTAACGACTTGCGGGTGAAAAAGCGCAGATGGGTCTTGTCAAGCAAGCCTTCTGGTCGATATTGAAAATCACCCTGCATAAGTTCGGCCACCAGACCGCAATAGCCGGCGTTGGGGATAGAAGTAATCAGATGTCCGCCAGGTTTGAGCAGAGCTTTGCACTGAGTCAGCAGGTTTGCTGGCTGTCGGAGGTGCTCCAGCACGTCAGCGCACACTATCCAGTCGTACCGATTGGCACCAAAAAGGGAACCCAACGAATTGCGCTCCAAATCGGCTACCACGGCGTGGCGATACCAGGCTTGGGCGATGTCGGCTTCGGCCTGATTTAGGGTAACGCCATCGGCCAGGATGGCATGCTGTTGGTGCAAATAACGACCCAAGCCACCCGTTCCCATGCCCAAATCCAGGAAAGTCTGTCCGGGTTCAATCAGTTGGGCAATGAAAGCCAAGGAATCGTTGCTATTGGCATCGACCGCGCGCTTGTAAAGGTGTAAAGAAGCCTCTGCATTTGACATGGGCGTAATTATCCCCTGTTGGGTCAGGTGGCTGCACGCCAAGCCTTTGCGTGAGGACGCAGCATGCGACAATTCTATTTTCATTTTCAATGACCTTACTGTGTCGCAATTGCATCGAATACTGATAGTGACCCACAATTTGGGTGGGGGTGTTGAACACTATGTTGCTGACCTACAAGCGCTGTTGTCCGGTGTTCTCGAAGCGGAGGTCTTGCGACCTTTCGACGCGACCACGGTCAGCCTTGAAATGGCGGATGCCAAGCCGTTGTTTTGGGGCTTTCAGGACTGGTTTCAAGTAGTCGAAGCGCTGCGCCAGAGGCAGTACGATTGGATCAGTATTGAGCATGTCCACGGATTCCCACCGCAAATTCTCGCACTCGCTACTGAACTGGGCTTGCCCTACGATTTGACGGTGCACGATTTTTACCCTTATTGCCCCATTTATTCGCTTTCAACCATTAATGGCGAATACTGCGGTGAGCCCGATTTGAGAGGATGTGCCAAGTGCACGCATGGGCGACCCAATGCCTGGAACTGGTCGATTGAGCGCTGGCGACGTGAAATGGGGCGATTGCTTGCGGGAGCCACTCGCATCATCGCTCCGACCCGATTTGTCGCTGATCGGATTCACAGACATTTTCCTGACATACAAGCGCTTGTCTGGCCGCACCCGCCACGAGAAGAATGGGTCAAGTCCGTGGTGCCAAGCAAGAAGATATTATTGGTCGGCAAATTGACGCGCATAAAGGGCCTGGATCGCCTGCTGGCTTGCGCGAAAAGGTCTCTTGACAAACAACTGAAATTGGAATTTTGTGTTCTGGGAAGTGTGGGGCGCGCGCTACCTTCTGTGCAAAGCTTGCCAATTCAGGTTCGGGGTGAGTACGCCGACGAAGACCTGCCGGAACTGATCGCTTTGGAGCGTGCCGATGTGATCTGGTTCCCCGGCCCTTATCCTGAGACTTATTGTTATACGCTTGATGCCGCAATCGCGACCGGGCTGCCCATTGTGGCCAGCAACTTCGGTGCGATTGGAGAACGACTGCATGGACACCCCGGGGCACGGTTGGTTGCCATGGACGCCGAGCCGCAAGCCTGGTGTAACGTTTTGCTTGAGGTAGCCAATCTGCCCCAGCAGCGTCTACCCGATCAATCGGAAGATCTCGCACTTAACATGCGGGATGATTACAGCAAGAAATTTGGTGCTCCCATATTGGATCGACCTGCAGTTGAAAAATTGAACTCAGACCTGATTGTCGCTCCAGCCGGAATTGTTCCTCTGTCGCAGGCCCCTGCGGCGGCTGATTTGCCGGTCTCTCTGTTGTTTGAGCTGGGCGTCGAATGCGGTCAACGGGAAGCGCGTTTGGCGCTTAAGGCGAAACTGACCGAGATTGAACGCGATTACGCCGTTCTGGAAGGCTACACGCAGCGCGAGGGCATGCCTTGGTTCGAGGTACTCAATCAAACGGTAATGAAGAACGATTTACTCGCATTGCGCGAGTCTGAAAACTCCGACTTGCGACGTGATCTGCAAACCCTGCGCAGCGATGTCGATGTTATGCGCGGTGAGGCGCTAGTACTGCGCAATGAGGCCAATGTTCTGCGCGGCGAAGCGCTGGTATTGCGCAACCAGATCGATGTTATGCGCGGTGAGGCGCTGGTATTGCGCAACCAGACCGATGGTCTGCGCGGTGAGGCTGAACTGCAGCGCCAGCGCCTTACGGAACTGGCTCAGAATGTCGCTGATCGGGACAGTGCGCTACGGGCACGCGCCGAGGAAATAGGGCGAAATGCTGTTGAACTGGCGCGCGCCGTCGGGCGTATCAAAGAACTGGAAACCAGCACCTCGTGGCGAGTGACTGCGCCGTTGCGGGTGCTCGGCCAGTTCAGGAAGCAACTCAAGTACAAATTGCGTCGCGTGAATGATCTGGCGAGGCATACAGCCAACCGTGTGCCGCTCGCCTGGAAGATTTTGAGGTCGGATGGCTTTGGGGCGTTGGCGCAGAGGCTTCGAACAAAAGTGGGTGCTCGTCAGTTCATCCCGACCGCAGAGTGCCAGACTGCGCTGGCGCCGATTGGCAGGCTTGTGCTTGCCACCTGTGCCGTTGACAAGTTGCCACGAGTGTCGATTGTGATCCCGGTTTATGGGCATGACGATCACACCTTCAATTGTTTGGCCAGTATTGCAGCCCAAACCCGGCTTGACGATGTCGAGATCATTGTGGTCGACGATGCCTCGCCAGTGCCTGCAACCCAGGCGCTGGGCGGCGTCAGCGGCGTGACCTTCTTGCGGGCGACACAGAACGGTGGCTTCATCGAAAGTTGCCGACTGGGCGGCGAGCGTGCACGCGGTGAATTCTTGATCCTGCTGAATAACGATGTTCAAGTTACTGCAGGTTGGCTTGAAAATTTGCTGGCAGTGTTCCGCACTCGCCCGGACGCTGGCTTGGTTGGTGCTCGACTGGTGTACCCGGATGGTCGTCTTCAGGAAGCGGGCGGCATCGTCTGGCAGGACGGGTCCGCCTGGAACTGGGGGCGTGGCGACGACCCAGACCGGCCCCAATACCGATACCTGCGTGCCGTCGATTATTGCTCCGGCGCCTGTCTTGCCATCCGCATGACCGACTGGCGGCATCTCGGTGGCTTCGACAAGCTGTACGCACCGGCCTATTATGAAGACACGGATCTTGCCTTTCGCGTGCGTCAACTCGGCAAGAAGGTTTACTACCAGCCGGCTTCGACGATTGTTCATTTCGAGGGCATCAGTTCCGGGACCGACGAGTCTTCCGGCATCAAACGTCACCAGGTCATCAATCGAACCAGCTTTCTGGCACGGTGGGAGTCGGTGCTGAAATCGCACCATCGCAACGGCTATTTGCCTCACCAAGAAGCCGATCGCGGTGCCAAGACCCGGGTTCTGGTCGTGGAGGCTTGCATGATCACGCCCGATCAGGATTCGGGCTCGGTTCGCATGCTTGCCATGCTGGAGTTACTGGTCGAGTTGGGGTGCAAGGTCAGCCTGGTTGCTGACAATATCGAATACCGCCAACCCTATGTGGGTCAGCTGCAGCAGGCCGGAGTCGAAGTCTGGCACCATCCCTTTGTCGACTCGGTTGCGCAATTGCTTGCAGAGCGCGGCAAAGATTACGACGTGATCATTTTTTGCCGCCACTACATTGCAGCACGTTACATAGCCGACGTTAGAACCTGGGCACCGCAAGCAAAGATTGTCTTCGATACAGTCGATCTGCACTATCTGCGTGAGCAACGTTTGGCTGAGCTCGATGGATCAGCCACTTTGCATGAGAGTGCCAGTGTGACACGGCAGCAGGAACTGGGCGTTATCGCCGCTTCAGACCTGACGCTGGTTGTCAGTCCAGTCGAAAAAGACTTGCTCGCCCGGGAGTTGCCTTCGGCGGCGGTTGAAATTCTGTCGAACATCCATGAACTTCAGTCAGCTGGTCGGGGTTACGCCGAGCGCGTTGGTTTGATTTTCGTTGGCGGGTTTCGGCATCCACCTAATGTCGATGCGGTGGTCTGGTTTGTGAACCAGGTCTGGCCGATTATTCTGCAACGGCAAGCAGACATCACACTCACCATCGTTGGCAGCAACATGCCTGCATCGATTCGTGCGCTGACGGCAACCAATGTCGTGGTGGCCGGTTTTGTCGAAGATATCGATCCATTGCTGGATTCCAGCCGGATATCCATTGCCCCGCTGCGTTACGGTGCTGGCGTCAAGGGCAAAATCAACCAGGCCATGGCATATGGGTTGCCCGTGGTCGCAACCGTCGCTGCTGCCGAAGGCATGGACTTGAAGGATGGCGAGGACTTGCTAATTGCCGATTCGCCACAAGCATTCGCGGACGCAGTCGTGCGCCTTTACAACGATGAAAATCTCTGGAACCGTCTGGCCTTGGGTGGGCGGAGTAATGTCGAAAAGAACTTTTCTCGCGCTCGCGCCAAACGTAC
The DNA here is from genome assembly GCA_963810395.1 of uncultured beta proteobacterium. Classification (GTDB taxonomy): domain Bacteria; phylum Pseudomonadota; class Gammaproteobacteria; order Burkholderiales; family Burkholderiaceae_C; genus Rhodoferax. The sequence goes on from CAWENC010000001.1 coordinate 2,220,250, forward strand.
GCTTGCAACGTTAGTTGGCATTGAATTGTCAGAAGCAACCCGGCCTTGACGTTCAACACCTTCTCTCACTCAACCGTCAAGACAGGCTTGCTTTTGCGCAGGGTCAGCGGTCGATCAACCGCGATGACCATCAACCATGAACCGACCATGCCAGGGTGATGGAAAACAGGCCATAGGTCCTGGGCCACGACGAATTCCAGAAAAAAATACCCCAATGGGCTATCCAAAACACGACGGCGAGTCTGGGGCGCGCAAGTTTTCGCAACTCTTCTCGGTAATGTGATCATGAACGGGATGACAGAATGACGCTGACGAACCCTTAGCCAAGTCGGTCACCGGACATTCTGGCAGTTAAATTGCTATCTTTATTGAAACGGCGTACGCAATGAATATGTGGTCTAGATGTCAATTTGGTTCAAAAAATGACCTCTGATCTGTCACGCCACTCCCGGCTGAACGACGCCATCGATCACGGTATAGTCGAACTCTAAATATGAAAAACTACTCAATTTGGCTACCCTTATTGGCGGCGGCAATCTCGGCATCGGGGCAAATTCTCCTTAAGCATGCAATGTCTCAAGTGGGGCCGATGAACTTCTCTCCAGTGGTTCTTCTGCGTGCCCTTTCTCAGCCATACCTGCCTATTGCGCTGCTCATTTATGCGATTGCCATGTTCCTCTGGCTGGAAGTGCTGTCAAAGACCCCTTTGAGCATCGCTTACCCGGTGTTGGCGATAACTTATGTGTTGGTGCCAGTGATTTCCCGATTTGCCTTTAACGAAGAATTGAAGTCCGGCCAGTTTGTGGGCATGTTCCTTATTCTCGCGGGCGTTGCGCTAATCGGTCGACAATAGGCACGGTGTAGCAACGAAATTCCCGATCTTGGATGCGTTCCGAAAATGAATAAGTTAAAGGCTTTGATTCTTGTTGTTGCCTACAACGCAGAAAAGACGATATTGAACGTCCTGGAAAGAATTCCAAAGACATTGAGCGCTGACAATGATGTGCAGATACTGATCATTGACGACTGTAGTGGTGATGCTACCGCTGAGGTCGCTCAACGCAGCGTCGATCAGCATGGCTACATTTACCCCGTTACAGTATTGCGTAACCCGATAAATCAGGGATATGGGGGAAATCAGAAGATCGGCTACAGATATGCGATCCTTCACGGATTTGACGTCGTGGTCTTGCTGCACGGGGATGGTCAGTATGCTCCGGAAAAAATCCCGGACCTGTTGGCGCCATTTGGTCAAGATCCTGCGTTGGGCGCTGTTCTTGGTTCGCGAATGCTCACCAAGTCCGCAGCCCTCAAGGGGGGGATGCCGCTGTACAAATTTTTCGGCAATCAAGTTCTCACGTGGCTCCAGAATGCGCTGCTTGGTTCCCATCTATCCGAATTTCATACGGGATACCGTGTCTACTCAACGGCGACGCTTCGTTTGTTGCCCTTTGAATACAACACGGACGATTTCCACTTCGATACAGAGATCATTGTGCAGTTGCTGTTTTCAGGTTCTGCTATTCAGGAAGTGTCTATCCCGACTTTTTACGGCGATGAAGTTTGTCATGTCAACGGCATGAAATATGCGCTCGACGTCATGAGAGCCTCGCTGAAAGCGCGCTTGATGTCTTTGGGGGTGTTCTACGATCCAAAGTTTGACGTGGCGCCACCAAGCGCGAAGACATATGTCAGCAAGCTCAGTTTCGAGAGCACCCATGCGCTCGCATACAGGCTCGTCAATGAGGGCGCAAGGGTCCTGGATCTGGGGTGTGCCGATGGATATTTTGCCGAGGCATTGGCTCAGGGGAAGAATTGCAAGGTTATTGCGGCGGATATGGAAGGGGGAAAGTCAATTCCCGGGTGTGAATACCAGCAGTGTGACCTCAACAAGGAATTGCCCATGGTGGATTGGGAGGCAATCGATACCGTTGTGATGCTCGATGTGATCGAACACTTGGCAGAACCCGAGAAGTTCTTGCATCGCCTCAGGGATGTATTGGGCTCGAACAGCAAGGTTTCGGTGATCATGAGCTCAGGCAATGTTTGTTTTTTTGTCACCCGGCTAATGATGATGCTCGGCCAATTTAACTACGGCAAGCGCGGAATCCTGGATATTACCCACACCAGGTTATTTACTGTGGCCTCGTTGAATCGACTCTTGCGCTATGCCGGGTATCAAATTCAGAGTGTCGATGCGATACCTGCGCCCTATCCGCTGGCCATCGGTCTGAACTTATTTTCACGGTTCTTGTTGAAATTGAATGCCGCACTCGCACGTGTCTTGCCAGGATTATTTGCCTATCAAACGTTAATCGTTGCACATCCGAAGCCAACTGCGGAGTTTCTGCTCCAGAAGGCCTATCCGGTGGTCTCGTCAAAGTGATGGCCAATTGAATGGCCGCACGCAGGGAGTTGCTGTGAGAGGTGGAAAACCCGGCGCGGACAATCGCACATGGGGCGGGTATGAGTCCCTGGCGCTGTTCCTGGTCGTCGTGCTCGCCGGCGCGATTCTGGTGTCGCTGGGGCTGCGGCAATACGTTGGGTACGACTCGTTCTGGCACGTTTTCATCGCCAGGCAGGACACATGGCGCGAACTCTGGCAAGAGATCGAGTCCAACGCCCATCCGCCGATCTACTACCTCTGCCTGCGCGCTGCCATGGCTGTCTTTGGCTACAGCCTGCTGGCGTATCGTATGGTGTCGATCGCGGCCATTCTCATCTCCATCCCTGTGCTCGCACGCGTGGTCGCGCGCGTGACCGGGAACCGGCCGCTTGGCGTCGTTGCCGGCGCCGCCTTCGGGCTCTCGTATTGCGCAGTGGACGTTGGACTTGAAGTCCGCGGCTATGCTCTGCTGGTCTGCCTGCTGCTGACTGCGTTCCTGGCGTACCTCGACTGGCTGGACGCCGACCCGGGTCGGATACCTCTTCGGAGCAGGATCGTCTTCGCGGCCTCACTCTCCGCAGCACTGCTGACGCACTACGCGGCGTTTTTTTTCCTCGGCGCGGCGCTCGCCACGCTTGGCTTGCTGATGGTTGCTGATGAGCGCTGGCGTGTGCGGCTTCGGACCGAGGCTCGTCATCACAGGCTGGCATTCGGCGGGATGTTCGCGGTACCCGTCGTTGCCGCTGCTGGGGCCTATTTGCTGCATGCGCGCAATTGGCGGGCCGGCCAGTTGATCCACGTGCCGGATTTCATGTACGACCCGGGCCGCGAGTCGGTTTTCGCGTTTCTCGGCCGAACCACTCGCGACCTGGTCGTGCTGTTCTTCCCCAGTCTCGGCGCCGAGGTCGCGATGCTGGCGGCCGTCATCCTGCTCGGCCTCGCGATCTGGCTGCTTGCGAGGCAAACGGCGCGGGCGAGTCTAGGCGCGGTGCCACTGGCCTTTCTCCTCACCCTGCTCGTGCTCAACGCGGCCGGGGGCCTTGCCGGCCGCTACCCCTACGGTGGCGCACTTCGTCACGAGATATTCCTGTTTCCCTTTGCTGTCATCGCGCTGTTCACGCTATGGGAGTGGCTCAGCCGTTCAGTCCCGATAGCTTGGGCCGCGCGCAAAGCGTGGGTCGGCACCTCGGCCGTCGCCGTGGTGGTGAGTTTCTGGCTGTGGTTCGTCCCGTTCCAGGTTAGCCCGGCCCTGATGAAGTCCCAGATGGATGCGTTTCATGCCGCTTTCCCCCGACCGCCGGCCGTTCTCGTCGACCAATTCAATTTCATTCTGTTTTTCGGCCATCATCACGACTGGAACTGGAAGCTGGAGTCGCAGGATCGGGACCGAGGCATGTGGCAGGTCTGGAAAGTCTCAAAACACGGAGAGCAGTTCGCGGTTTGCCGCTCGACGCAATGGCTACTCGATTTCACCTTGGCGAGCACCTACGAGGAGCTCTCAAATTGCATGGACAACGCGCATGTGACGAGTGTGGACGTGTTCCGGCCAGCGCAGCCCGGTTTTGCCGCTACCTGGAATGTCGAAGGCGCGGCCGGGTTTGCGCGGCAGATTGCCCCGCCGCTGGGGGTGGTGCCGGAAGGGTTAATCAATAACGCCGAAGACCTGTATGGGGCATTTCGGCGTGCTTCCGCTGCCGACCCCGAACACCGAATTTCGGTTAGAGAGGCGACATACGGCGGCAACTGCGGTGCAACGGTTGGCAATGCGTCGGCGCAGGTCGAGAACACCTGTGCCGACCGCTCCCTGTGTCAGTACCGGGTCGATTTCGCGGTGCTTGGTGATCCGGTTCAGGGTTGCGCCAAAGACTTCAAGGTTCGATGGACCTGCGGTCGTGATGGCCTGTCGCACGAGGCCCGCATCTCTGCGGAAGCGGGGTTGGGGGGGGTCGTTGTACTGACCTGCTTGCCCTGAGTCGTCGTGTGACCACGCAGTTAGCTAAAGTTGCAAACTAAAATTGAAAATAGAGAAAAGGGATCGAAATGTTTCGCTGCATAAACAGACTTAATAACCATATTGCGACCCCCCCCAAGATGGAAAAAGGTATGGGCCTTACCTGATCCACTACCCAGTGCTCCAGGCCACGGCTCCGATCAGTCAAACAATACAGTAGGGAAATCCCAGTCAGGACCAGAATGTCTGTTGGGATCGCCGTCAAACTGTACGCGCCTGGATGCAGCAAATCTGCAAATACACCAGTGGTTTGATGCCAGTCCCTGGCTCGGAACGGAATCCAGCCAATAAAGACCAGAGTTGTCGTCAGCATCCAGGCAAAAACTTGCCCCAACCTGTGTCGCATCCAAGCGCGAGCAGCGCTGGGTCCGAGATCTATCCACAAACGATGCGCCGACAAGAGGCCGCCGTGAAATAGGCCCCAGAGCAAAAAATTCCAGCTGGCACCATGCCAGAGGCCACCCAGCCCCATAACGACCATGTAGTTGCGATAAGTGTTGAATAGCCCCTTACGATTTCCTCCCAATGGAATGTAGAGGTAATCTCGCAGCCAACTGGACAAGGAAATGTGCCACCTACGCCAAAATTCGCTGATGTCGCGCGCCAGATAGGGTCGTTCGAAATTCGGCGGAAATTTGAATCCAAGCAATCGCGCGCAGCCCCTAGCAATATCGGTGTAACCGGCAAAATCAAAATAGATCTGCATACCGAAAGCAAGCACGCCGACCAGCGCGGTAACTTGAACGGCAGCGGCAGTTTGCCCGAAATAATTGTTGGCATAGAGTGCGAAACTGTCCGCAAAAACGCATTTCTTGATCAAACCTTTGAGGATCTGAATGACTCCCCATTTGAAGTCGACCTCGTCAATTTGCCATTTTGGGCCAACCTGCGGAAAAAAATCACGTGGCCTGATTATTGGGCCAGCGACAAGATGCGGAAAAAATGACATGAACAACGCGAAATCAAGCAGGCTGTGTCTCGCCGGTACATGCTTGCGATACACATCCACGTTGTAAGCAACTCCTTCAAAGGTGAAAAAACTTACGCCTACCGGAAGGAGAATGTTGAGCACGATCGAGCTTGAGTCGAGTGCGAACAAGTGCGAAAACGATTCAACAAAAAAGTTGAAATATTTGAAAAAACCAAGTACTGCGAGATTCGCGGTAATCGAGAGAATCAACCAAGTGCGTCGGCGTCCTTCATGTGCGGACTCGATCGCAACGCCAAAAAAATAATTGAAAAATATCGATCCAGCCAACAGGATCAAAAACCTCGGATCCCAAAAACCGTAGAAAACAAAGCTTGCGAGAACCAGGAAGCCACGTCCCCAACGTGCATCCAGGTTTCCACAAACAGCAAGAACCGCGACAAAAAATATCCAGTATTGAAGGGTGTCAAAAAGCATGATGCTTGTCAGTGTTCAAGTTGGGCAATAACGGACTTTGCCAGATTGCGACTGAAAGCATCTCTTCCGACTGCATTCATATGCAAGTGGTCAAAGAAAAATTCAGGTTTTTCCAGCGGCAATGAAACTTCGGTACCCAACAGACTGAGCACTCCTTTCCGTTCCAACAATTTAAGAGACCCCTGCGCCTCAGCAGGTTTTTTCAATTCTGCGTGGTAGGGGCCACGCGGGATCAGGAACGTGCCAATCGTTACCGCAGTTGCTGAATATTGCTCGGCGATTTGACCAAACCATTTAGACCGATACGCAAACGTCCGCGCCTGCGGTTCTGGCTTACCGTGTTGGTACAGCCGAAAATACTCATCGAGTTGTCTACGGCTGGCGTCATTCAAGCGCGCCAGCACGGACTCGGGTGTGAACGGTATTTCAACCGGGGGCATTGTCTCGGCGTGACCAGGATAAGCAGCTATCCATGACGGATAATCAGCTCGCCATTGAGACGCTTTGCGGAGGCGACGAATGGGTGCCTTGAGGAACGCGATGAAGTCGCTGTGCAAAGATACTGCAGGAAAGGCTACGGCAATGCTTGCCTTCAGAGTTTCTTTTGGTTCAGTGAAGGATTGCGGGTAAGAATAAAAATCCCCCCATCTCAATAGCGGTGCAAGGTAGGCGGTGTCGATTGATCGATTTGCGAAGTCCTCGTAGATATCGTCATCGCGCAGTGTGGCCGACATCATGAAAATTGCCTGGTACTTGTCGCGATGGGCATCAAGGTCGCGCAGCACATAGTGCCAGGTGCGTGGCGTGGTTCCCGGCAAACCAAGGCCTATGAAATTGAATCCTTGTGGGTTACCGATTTCATTGGCGATCTTGGCCGAAAAGCCTTCGCCAATTCGCGAGTCACCAATTATCAGGATATTTCTTTTCCCGGGCGCATAGTTTGCCCCTTGTGTGCTGCGCGCCAGCAAGGTCATGCCGGCAGTCGACTCAGGTTCCAGTACCGAAAGATAAATACCACGAAACAGTGTTTGATCGAGTATTAACGGAAGCCCGATCATCAGCATCACCAGAGCGAAAATTCGCCGGACCCTGATAGGGTTCCGATTAACATTATTCATTAAATTATGTACTTTCACTGACTCGCCTGAAGTCCAATCACTTTTTGTGAAGGGGCACCAGGGTAGCGCTGTTTTGAATGACCCATGTGATTGAAACTCCCGGACATTAATACGAGTTGCGCTTTAGAATTCGTGGCAGCGTCGTCGCCACGGTGTTTGTTGCAGCAACTGAATTTGAAGTTCAAAGAATTGACGGCATTTAATGGTGCAAAGAAAAATTCTATTTTGCTGGAACGACCTTGAAAACCCCAACTTTGAATACATTATTGGTGGCCGTCTGTTTTATCGTAATCTCTTTATCGCCTGGCTCAGCAAGCTGGTCTGGAGCCACTGCGATGGTGATTAACTTCTCCTGAATCACCGGCGACTTCAACACTTGCCCGGCAAACGAGATTTGCACCTCACCCAGCCCCTGCGTGCTAGTCACCTGAATCCAGATGCCCATGTTGCCATCGGGTTGCTTGTTTGGAACCGTTCCGGCGGGTGTGGTTTGCGGCCCCCAATTGGTGACTTTTAGCTCCGTCAAAGGCGTGCTGGGTGTGGGTGGCTCTTGATTGGCATGGTCTGGCTTGTCGCAGCCAGAGACAACTGCGGCAACTGCAAGAATGCCAATCAGGGTCAAGTGCTTCATGGGAATCCTTTCAAGTTGACAAATATGGAAAAAACAAAATAAAGAAATTGAGCCGCTTTCTTGCAGGAATATCGGGCTGCCGCCACAGGCATCAGGCACAACGTGCCTCGCGTTTGGAGGGCTTAGCCATGCCACTGGGCGCAGGCAAAAGCGGACAATGCTCGAAAGAGTGACGGCAAATTCTGGCTTCCCTTTCTTTGCCAACTGAGCGCTTATATTGCCATCGACGACCCGATGGTAGATGTGTATTGGCGCGTTTGCATCGGACATGCGTGTAATTATCCCCTCAAGATTTGGCGAATCCCCGCCCGACGTAGTACATTCTTGGCCTATGGCTGCTGTCGATACCTCTCTTCGTGAAACTCCTACCACCGCTTTGCCGGGCTTGGGCCGCGCGCTTGTTCTGGCGGGCAAACTGGGGCAAAAGTCGGCCGAGGAAATCTACCGCAAAGCCCAGACTGCGCGCACCAGCTTTATCGCTGAGCTCACGGGGTCGGGGGCGGTGTCGGCCTTTGGTCTGGCGCATACCCTGTCCACCGCATTCGCGGCGCCTTTGGTGGACCTCGATGCGATTGACCCCCAACGCCTGCCCAAAGGTCTGCTCGACAGCAAGATTTGCCATGACTACCGTGTGGTGGTGTTGAGTAAGCGCAACAACCGCCTGATCGTGGCTACGGCCGACCCATCTGACCAGCAGGCGGCTGAAAAGATCAAGTTTGCCACCCAGTTGGGCATTGATTGGGTGATTGCTGAGTATGACAAGCTGTTGAGAATGGTCACTGCCAATGCCACCACGGCGTCGGAGACGATCGACAACATCATCGGTGACGAGTTTGAGTTCGACGAGACGATGGCAGAGTCCTCAATGGAGAGCTCGGACACGTCCAGTTCGGAAGTTGACGATGCACCGGTCGTCAAGTTTTTGCACAAGATGCTGCTCGATGCCTTCAGCATGCGCGCTTCCGATCTTCACTTTGAACCCTATGAGCACAATTATCGTGTCCGTTTCCGGATCGACGGTGAACTCCGGGAAATTGCCTCGCCACCGATTGCCATCAAGGAAAAGCTGGCGTCGCGCATCAAGGTGATTTCGAGGATGGACATCTCGGAAAAACGGGTGCCCCAGGATGGCAAGATGAAACTTAAAGTCGGCCCGGACCGGGTCATCGACTTTCGGGTCAGCACCCTGCCCACGCTGTTTGGCGAAAAAATTGTGATCCGGATTCTTGACCCGAGCAGTGCCAAATTGGGGATTGAAGCGCTGGGCTACGAGACCGAAGAAAAAGAACGGCTCCTGCAGGCGATTGGCCGGCCGTACGGAATGATATTGGTCACCGGGCCGACTGGCTCGGGAAAAACCGTTTCGCTGTACACCTGCCTGAACATGCTCAACAAGCCAGGGGTCAATATCGCCACGGCCGAGGATCCGTGCGAAATCAATTTGCCGGGCGTCAACCAGGTCAACGTCAACGACAAAGCCGGTCTCACTTTTGCGGTGGCGCTCAAGTCATTCTTGCGCCAGGACCCCGATATCATCATGGTCGGCGAGGTCCGGGATACTGAAACCGCGGACATCGCCATCAAGGCGGCGCAGACCGGGCACCTGGTGCTTTCGACCCTGCATACCAATGACGCACCTACAACCCTGACCCGGATGAGAAATATGGGCATTGCGCCCTTTAATATTTCCTCCAGTGTGATCCTGATTACGGCACAACGCCTGGCGCGTCGTCTTTGCCCGAATTGCAAAGCGCAGATCGATATTCCAAAGAAGGCGCTGCTTGATGCCGGCTACCAAGAGGACGAACTCAGGGAGCCCTGGGTGATGTACCGGGCGGTGGGTTGTTCCATGTGCAATAACGGTTACAAAGGGCGCGTCGGGCTGTATCAGGTCATGCCCATCAGCGAAGAAATCCAGCGCATCATCCTGCGCGATGGCAGTGCCCTGGAAATTGCCGATCAAGCCCAGCGCGAAGGCGTCAGAACGCTGCGCCAAGCCGGGCTGCACAAAGCCAAATTGGGTCTGACTTCGCTTGAAGAAGTGCTAGCTGTGACCAACGAATAAACCATTCATCCGAGGGACTCCATGGCAACCGAAAAGTCAAAAAGCGCAAAGGAACTTATCTTCGAATGGGAAGGCAAAGACCGTAACGGCAAACAGGTACGCGGCGAAATCAGGGCGGGCGGAGAAAACCAGGTGCAGGCAGCGCTGCGTCGCCAGGGCGTCATACCGACCAAGATCAGAAAGCGCCGAATGCGCTCTGGCAAGTCCATCAAGCCAAAGGACATGGCCATCTTCACGCGGCAACTTGCCACCATGATGAAGGCCGGTGTGCCGCTGCTGCAGGCTTTCGACATCGTGGGACGCGGCAACCCTAAACCCAGCGTCACCAAACTGCTCAACGATATCCGCACCGATGTAGAAACCGGGACCTCGCTGAGCATGGCATTTCGCAAGTATCCGTTGTATTTTGACAACCTTTACTGCAACCTGGTTGAGGCCGGCGAAGCGGCAGGTATTCTGGACCAGCTATTGGAACGGCTTGCGGTGTACATGGAAAAGACCGAGGCCATGAAGTCAAAGATCAAATCGGCCCTGATGTATCCGATCTCGGTGCTGATCGTGGCCTTCGTGGTGACGGCGGTGATCATGATATTTGTGGTGCCGGCCTTCAAGGAGGTGTTCTCGAATTTTGGCGCTGACCTGCCGGCGCCGACGCTGGCCGTGATTGCCATCAGCGAGATTTTTGTCAAGTTTTGGTGGTTGATCTTCGGCGGGCTTTTCGGCGGGTTCTACTTTTTTATGCAGGCCTGGCAACGCAACGAAAAAATGCAGCACGTCATGGACCGGATCCTGCTCAAGATGCCGATTTTCGGCAATTTGGTTGACAAATCCTGTGTTGCGCGCTGGACGCGGACGCTGTCCACCATGTTTGCGGCCGGCGTGCCCCTGGTGGAAGCGCTTGATTCCGTTGGCGGTGCGGCCGGCAATTCGGTGTACGAGATCGCCACCAAGAAGATTCAGCAGGAAGTGTCAACCGGTACCGCGTTGACGGTGGCCATGACCAACGCCAACCTGTTCCCGTCCATGGTCCTGCAGATGTGCTCCATCGGCGAAGAATCCGGCTCGATCGATCACATGCTCGGCAAAGCCGCCGACTTTTACGAGGCCGAAGTGGACGACATGGTGGCAGGCATCTCGAGCCTGATGGAGCCCATCATCATTGTGATTCTGGGCACTGTCATTGGCGGTATTGTGGTGGCCATGTACCTGCCCATCTTTAAACTCGGTCAGGTGGTTTGATGGCGGTGTCTCAATGGTTCGACGCCAGTGTTCTTGGCGTTCTGGGGCTGCTGATCGGCAGCTTTCTCAACGTGGTCATTTACCGTTTTCCGGTCATGCTCGAAGCGCAGTGGAAGGCTGAATGCGCGGAACTCTCCAGCCAGGTCGCGGCGCCGGCCGAAAAATTCAACCTGGCTGTGCCGCGCTCCCGTTGTCTGAAATGTGGTCATCAAATCCGCTGGTTTGAGAACATTCCGGTGCTGAGTTACCTTTTCTTGCGTGGCAAGTGCTCAAGCTGCTCCACGCCCATCAGCCCGCGCTACCTGCTGGTGGAACTGGCAACTGGGGCACTATTTTTCTATTGCGCCTGGCGCTGGGGCGCGACGTCCACGGCACTGGTCTGGAGCGGCTTTGGCGCAACCGTGCTGGCCCTGGGCCTGATCGACTGGGACACCACGTTGCTGCCCGATGACATGACACTGCCGCTGCTTTGGGCCGGTTTGATTGCTGCCGAACTGCAATGGACACAGGTGTCGCTGCCCGCAGCGCTCTGGGGTGCGGCCGCGGGTTATGTGTCTTTGTGGCTGGTCTATTGGGCATTCAAGCTGGTCACCGGCAAGGAGGGCATGGGCTTTGGCGATTTCAAGCTATTTGCCGCTTTAGGGGCCTGGTTCGGCTGGCAGGCGCTGGTGCCGATTATTTTGATGGCCTCGGTGATCGGTGCACTGGTGGGAATTGCCATGAAGTTTTCGAGCGCCTTGCGCGAAGGCGGCTATGTGCCTTTTGGCCCGTTTCTGGCCGGTGCCGGGCTAACGGCGATGTTTTTTGGTCCCAATGCCATTCTTCGCGCCGTTGGACTATAGGCAATGCTGAGTGCAATGCGGCTCGGGCTGACCGGTGGCATTGGCAGCGGCAAGAGCACCGTTGCGCGGATGTTGGTGCAGCGCGGCGCGGTGCTCGTGGATGCTGATGCCATTGCGCGCGAACTGACCGCGCCAGGCGGCTTGGCCATGCCATTGATTGCCAATGCTTTCGGCAATGAACTGATCACCCCTCTGGGCGCATTGGATCGGGACAAGATGCGCGCGCTGGTTTATGCCGATGCGGGCGCGCGTCAACAACTTGAGTCCATCATTCATCCCCTGGTAGGGCAGGAGACTCAGAACCAGGCTTTGCTGGCAGCGGCCCAGGGATGCAAGTGCATCGTGTTTGATATCCCCCTGCTAGCGGAGTCTGCGACTTGGCGAAGAAAACTTGATCTCGTGCTGGTGGTCGATTGCCTGCCCGAAACACAGATCAGCCGGGTGCTGGCACGTGACTCATTGAAACGCCGGGAGGTTGAGAAAATCATCGCGGCACAAGCCAGCCGCAAGCACCGCCTGGGCGTCGCTGACGTGGTCATTTTCAATGAAGGCCTGTCGCATCAGGACCTGGCGGAAGAAGTCGGGCAAATTTCACTTCGCTTCGGGCTATCATCCGAACTGCATCCGGCTAACCAGACAATATCAGCGTGATTCTTTACGAATACCCCTTTAACGAGCGTATCCGCACCTACTTGCGGCTGGAGCACCTGTTTCTTCGATTGACCGAATTGGCCTCCCGCGATCAGGCACTGGACCACCACTTCGCGATCGCCACCATCTTCGAGGTCATGGATGTGGGCGCCCGCGCCGACCTGAAGTCGGATGTGCTCAAAGACCTCGACAAGCAAAAACACATTCTCGAAGCTTACCGGGGCAATCCGGCCATCGCAGAAAGTGTTCTGGATGACGTGATCGACCAACTCGACAAATGTTTTGTGACGCTGAACAGTCTGCCCGGCAAAGCGGGGCAAACCTTGACCGAAAACGACTGGCTGATGAGCATCCGCAGTCGCGTCGGGATTCCGGGCGGGACCTGTGAGTTCGATCTACCGGCCTACTACGCGTGGCAGCACAAGCCAGGCGACCAGCGACGGCTTGATCTGGCGCGCTGGGCCGCCACGTTGACACCGCTGGCCGACTCAATTCACGTTTTGCTCAAACTGTTGCGCGATTCCGGCGCGCCGCAAAAGGTGATTGCCAACGCCGGCCAATACCAGCAAAACCTGCCCCAAGGCAGGACATTTCAGTTGCTGCGGCTGGCGCTGGACGCCTCGCTGGATCTGATACCCGAGATCAGCGGCAATCGACTCATGGTCTCGATCCGCCTGATGCGCCTTGCTGCGGATGACCGGCTGCATGCCTGTAGCGAAGACGCCGCGTTTGAATTGACCCTGTGTTCATGAAAACCGGTGACAAGACGCCTTCAGTGCGGCCCAAGATCGTCACCTGCCCCACCTGTGGCGGCGACAGTGTCTATGCCGCGTCGAATCCATTTCGCCCTTTTTGCAGCGAGCGCTGCAAAAATATCGACTTCGGTGCCTGGGCCAGCGAGAGTTTTCGCGTGCCGGCTCCGGGGCTGCCGGAAGATCAGACGAGCGATGATGCGCATTAGCATTTACATATAAAAAGTGGCTGCAGCCCTTTATGCGCTTGCGCAAGCAGCTACTAAATGTGTAGCGCCATGAAAACCCCGCTCTGCCGCCAGCCACTGAAGAACCGGCACCGTGCCGGGTAGCACGGGCGTGACTTGCACCGGCAGGCGCTGCCATGAAAAAGACTGGGCTTCGCGCATCTGCAAGTCACCGCGCCAGTCAAACACCTTGCAAAAATTCAGGCGTACCAGCGCATGGGGATAGTCCACCATCTGCACTTTCCACAGGACAGCGTGCTCGATGCTGATACCCAGCTCTTCATGCAGTTCCCGCTGCAAGGCCTGGATGGCTGTTTCTCCGGCCTCAAACTTGCCGCCGGGAAATTCCCAATAGCCGGCGTAGACCTTGCCTGGCGGTCGGGAGGTGAGCAGAAAGTCGCCATTCGGAAGGATCAGCACCCCGACCGCGACATCAATCGGCGCGCGGCTTGCGCTGCCTTCGCGCGGGACGCCAGCGTCAGCCACCAGTGGCGACGAGCCCGGATCCGTGCTCATTGACCCATCGTGTGTTTGCCGACGTAGTCACGCGCAAACTGGTAGGCCACCCGGCCGCTGCGCGAACCCCGCTCCAGCGCCCAGAGCAGGGCCTGCGCCCGGGCGGCTTCGATGGCGGGGGGCAGGACGCCAAAAGAGCTCAGCCATTGCGCCGTGATCGTCAGGTACTCGTCCTGCGTAAAAGGGTAAAAACTGACCCACAAGCCAAAGCGGTCCGAGAGCGAGATTTTTTCTTCAATCACTTCACCGGGGTGAACTTCACCGTCCTCCCGGTGGGTGTAGCTGAGGTTTTCCTGCATGTACTCGGGCAGCAGATGGCGCCGGTTGCTGGTGGCGTAGATCAGCACATTGGAGGTGGTGGTGGCGACTGAGCCGTCGAGGATCGACTTGAGCGCCTTGTAGCCTGGTTCGCCTTCTTCAAAGCTCAGGTCATCGCAAAACACCATGAATTTTTCGGGGCGATCGGACACCAGTTCGACGATGTCAGGCAGGTCGATCAAATCTGCCTTGTCAACCTCGATCAGTCGCAGGCCCAGCGCTGCGTATTCGTTGAGGCAGGCTTTGATCAGCGAGGATTTTCCGGTGCCGCGGGCACCCGTCAGCAGCACATTGTTGGCCGGCTGGCCATTGACAAACTGCAAAGTGTTGAGCCGGATTTTTTCTTTCTGCGGCTCAATCTCCTTCAAGTCTGACAGGCGCATGCTGCCGACATGCCGCACCGGTGTCAGCAGGCCGTGGCCGGAGCTGCGTTTGCGGTAGCGGCAGGCGATGGTGGCAGTCCAGTCGGGCTGCGACAGCGCTTGAGGTAGAACCGATTCAATGCGACCGATCAGCTGCTCGGCGCGCAGCAGCAGATGCTCAAGCTTCTGATTCATGAGCGGTAGTCGGCATTGATCGAGACATATTCGTGGCTCAGGTCGCAGGTCCAGACCGTCTCGACCGCAGCACCGCGCCCCAGCAGCACGCGAACAGTGATTTCGCTTTGCCGCATGACACGCTGGCCATCCTGCTCGCGATAGTCGGGATGGCGGCCGCCATGAACCACCACATGGACATCGTCAAGGTACAAATCGATACCGGTCTGATCCAGATCGACTATGCCGGCATAGCCCACTGCCGCCAGAATGCGCCCCAGGTTCGGGTCGCTGGCAAAGAAGGCGGTCTTTACCAGCGGCGAATGGGCAATGGCATAGGCCACCTGCCGGCACTCTGCCTGCGTTTTCCCGCCTTCGACCTTGACGACGATGAACTTGGTGGCGCCTTCGCCGTCGCGCACGATGGCCTGCGCCAGCTTTTGCGCCACTCCCAGCATCGCAGCCTTGAGCGCCCGGCCAGCGGCGCTGTCCAGCGAGTCAATCGGTGCATGCGCCGCTTTATTGGTCGCGATCACGACAAAGGAGTCGTTGGTGGAGGTGTCGCCATCGACGGTGACCCGGTTGAATGAGCCCTCCGCCAATTCGCTGGCCAGCTGGCGCATGATCGATTGGCTGACACAGGCGTCAGTGGCCATGAAGCCGAGCATGGTCGCCATGTTCGGGCGAATCATGCCTGCCCCCTTGCTGATACCGGTAATGTTCACCAGTGAGCCGTCAATTGTCACCTGGGCGCCAAAAGCCTTGGGCACGGTATCGGTGGTCATGATGCCTTCTGCGGCACGCAGCCAATGGTCTTCACGCGCATCGGCCAGCGCTGCATCCAGCCCGGCAACAATGCGCTCGCTGGGCAAGGTTTCCATGATGACGCCAGTCGAAAATGGCAGCACTTGCTGCGCTGAAATACCAAGCCTGCCGGCAAGCGCCTGACAGGTGCTGAGCGCGCGTTGTCGACCCTCTTCACCGGTACCCGCATTGGCGTTGCCGGTGTTGATGAGCAGCGCACGAACCCCGGCTCCGCTGGCGAGATGTTCGCGACAGAGCTGCACTGGCGCCGCGCAAAACCGGTTCTGCGTAAACACACCGGCGACGCTGGCGCCGCTGTCGATCAATACCACGCTCAGGTCTTTGCGCTGGGCCTTGCGAATACCGGCTTCGGTCACGCCGAGGCGCACGCCGGTCACCGGGTAAAGTTCTGCCAGATTGGGGGCGGGCAAGTTGACAGCCATATTTCTCTCAAAAAGTTTGTGTCAGAGACTAGCTCGCATTGCGTAAGCGCGGTTCGTCCGGCAAGGTTTCAGGCCAGCTTTCCGTGGCATTGTTTGTATTTCTTGCCACTGCCACAAGGACAGGGTTCATTGCGACCGACACGCGGCACGACGTTGCCGGGAATGGTTGACTTCTTGCTGAACATGTTTTCGTCCGCGATGGTTTCAACTTCACCGGTTTCTGTCGGTGCAATATAGGTCACGTTGGCAATGCTTTCACCCCGGGTCTCCATCTCCTCGGCCGCCTGTTCGAGCTGCTCATTGGATTGAATCTTGACGGTCATCAGCACTTTGGTCACGTCGTTCTTGACGGCGTCAAGCAACTGACCGAACAACTCGAATGCCTCGCGCTTGTATTCCTGTTTGGGTTGCTTCTGGGCATAGCCGCGCAAGTGAATGCCCTGGCGCAAATAGTCCAGCGAACTCAGGTGCTCGCGCCAATGCGTGTCTATGCTCTGCAGCAACACCATGCGTTCGAACTGGAGGAAGTTTTCGCTGCCGACCTGCTCGACCTTGGCGCCGAAGGCCTTGTTGGCCTCGGTGCGCACATTCTCCAGCAGATCCGAATCGGTGATGGCACTGGCTGCGCTCACCTGCGCTTGCAGCGCCAGCGGCATTTGCCATTCATCGGCCAGGACTTTCTCCAGTGCCGCAATGTTCCATTGCTCCTCAACCGATTCGACCGGCACATATTGGCGCACCAGGTCGTCGAAACAGCCTTCACGCAGAGACGTGATCTGGGCCGACAGATCGGTCGCGTCCAGAATTTCGTTGCGTTGCTGATAGATCACCTTGCGCTGGTCATTGGACACATCGTCATACTCAAGCAGTTGCTTGCGCATGTCGAAGTTGCGCGCCTCCACCTTGCGCTGCGCACTCTCGATGCTGCGCGTCACAATCCCTGCCTCGATGGCTTCACCGTCGGGCATTTTCAGCCGGTCCATGATGGCCTTGACCCGGTCACCGGCAAAAATGCGCATCAGCGAATCATCCAGACTCAGATAGAAGCGCGACGAGCCCGGATCGCCCTGGCGGCCGGAACGGCCGCGCAACTGGTTGTCGATCCGGCGTGACTCGTGCCGCTCGGTGGCGATGATGCGCAGGCCGCCCAGGGCCGTGACCTGTTCATGGTCTTTTTGCCACTGGGCACGGATCGCTTCGATCTTCTCCTGCTTCTGCTCAGCGCTCAGCGACTCGTCGGCTTCCACTGCTTCCAGCGCCTGACTCACGTTGCCGCCCAGCACAATGTCCGTTCCGCGGCCCGCCATATTGGTGGCGATGGTGATGATCTTGCTGCGTCCCGCCTGGGCGATGATGTCGGCCTCGCGCGCATGCTGCTTGGCATTGAGCACCTGGTGCGGCAGCTTTTCTTTGTCCAGCAATTGGGAAATGACCTCGGAGTTCTCGATCGAGGTGGTGCCGACCAGCACCGGCTGGCCGCGCTCATAGCATTCGCGGATATCCTTGATCGCCGCCTCGTATTTTTCGCGCGTGGTCTTGTAAACACGGTCGAGCTGATCGTCGCGGCGGCTCGGCTTGTTGGGCGGCATCACCACTGTCTCCAGGCCATAAATTTCCTGGAATTCGTAGGCCTCGGTATCAGCGGTACCGGTCATGCCGGCCAGCTTGGCGTAAAGACGGAAGTAGTTCTGGAAGGTAATCGACGCCATCGTCTGGTTTTCCGGCTGGATAGCCACGCCTTCCTTGGCTTCAACCGCTTGATGCAGACCCTCGCTCCAGCGCCGGCCTGACATCAAGCGACCGGTGAACTCGTCGACGATCACGATCTCGCCGTTCTGCACCACGTAGTGCTGATCACGGTGATAGAGGTGGTTGGCACGCAAGGCCGCATACAGGTGATGCATCAGCGTGATGTTGGCCGGATCGTAAAGCGTGGCGCTCTCGGAGATCAGCCCCAACTCGGAGAGAATGCGCTCCGCGCTTTCATGACCCTGTTCGGTCAGGAAAACCTGGTGACTTTTTTCGTCCACGGTGAAGTCACCCGGCTTGGTCACGCCTTCGCCGGTGCGCGGGTCCTCCTCGCCTTCCTGCCTGGTGAGCGAGGGCACGACCTTGTTGATGGCCACATAAAGATTGGTTTGATCTTCGGCCTGGCCGCTGATGATGAGCGGCGTGCGCGCTTCGTCAATCAGGATCGAATCGACCTCGTCGACGATGGCGTAGTTCAGGCCGCGCTGCACGCGGTCACCGGCCTCATAGACCATGTTGTCGCGCAGGTAATCAAAACCATATTCGTTGTTGGTGCCGTAGGTGATGTCGGCGCGGTAGGCGGCCTGCTTTTCGTCGCGCCCCATATTGGGCAAATTGATGCCGACCGTCAGCCCCAGAAAGTTGTATAGCTTGCCCATCCACTGTGCGTCGCGATTGGCCAGGTAGTCGTTGACCGTCACCACATGCACGCCTTTGCCGGTCAGCGCATTGAGATACACCGGCATGGTGGCGGTCAGTGTTTTCCCCTCGCCGGTTCCCATTTCCGAAATCTTGCCGTTGTGCAGCGACATGCCGCCGAGCAACTGGACGTCGAAATGGCGCATCTTCATGACCCGCTTGGAGCCCTCGCGCACCACGGCAAACGCTTCCGGCAACAAGGCGTCAAGCGATTCTCCCTTGGCAACCCGATCCTTGAACTCCTGCGTCTTGGCACGCAAGGCGTCATCGGACAGGCCCTCAAGCGCGGCTTCCATCGCATTGATGCGAACGACGTCCTTGCGGTATTGCTTGAGCAGGCGGTCATTGCGACTGCCGAAAATTTTGGTAAGAATGTTGGTGGCCATGAATGCAAGACCGGCCCGCCAGCCCACTGGGACCAACGGAACAGCGCAATCCTTTTTCTAATCTGGATGAAGTGGGGTCACTATCGCGAAACACAACCGCTGGAACGGAATGTGTGACGCAGAGCAAACTAAGTCGGCGATTTTACCTTTGCCAAGGCTGGCGCCCTTCAAGGGCGAGTATTGGGGTGGCTTTACCCGATCGGGGCGGTGAAACAAGTCTGGCCAACTTTGGTGATGCAAGGTTTTGACCGGCCGCGAGAAATTTCTGCGGGTCTTGCGGGATTCCCTGCACCAATACCTCAAAATGCAAGTGCGTTCCAGTTGAACGGCCGGTGGTTCCAACTTCGGCAATCTTCTGTCCCCGCTTGATCAAGTCCCCTTTCTTGACCAGGGTCCTGGAGGCATGGGCGTAGCGGGTAATCAGATCATTGCCATGGTCGATTTCGATCATGTTCCCGTATTCCGGATGAAACTCCTGCGTCACCACGACGCCGCCCGCCGCAGCCAATATCGGGGCGCCATAGGCGGCCTGAAAATCCAGCCCGGTGTGCAGCGCCGAGTGTCCGGTAAAGGGATCGATGCGCCAGCCAAACACCGAGCCCAGGATGCCCGTCGCCACGGGTTGTTGTGTGGGCACCATCATGTTGCGGACTTTTTGCTCAAACAGGCGCGACTCCATGACGGTCATCAGGTCGGTGCGCTGATCCGTCAGGCGATCAAGATCCGCCAGCGTGGCTTGCAGTTCATCCATCGACAAGGGGTGACCCGACACCAGCGCGCCGCCCTGACCGGGTTTCAGCTTGATGTCATTGGCATTGATGCCCGCCAGGCCGGAAACACGCTCGCCCAGGGATTCGAGCTGCGTCATTTTTGCCTGCATCTCTCCCAGCCGGCGCGCTAGCACATCCAGGTTTTCGCGCATGAAGCGATCGCGCTGGGCGAATTCGTCTTTGGTGACCAGCCTGAGCAGCGTGCCGACCACGGGCCATCCTTCCCTGGCGCCTTTCAAGAACACCCAGTGGTACAGGCCGGCAGCCACCAGCATCAAGGTCAAGGACGTCAGCAACCCAGCCAGAACCAGCTTGGTGCCACTGAGGTGAATGGCGCGGCTCTTGGCGAGCCATGAATCCGTGATAATCAATTGCATACTAAATCGTCCCTCAACAATCCGCCCATGAACCGCCGCCATCAGTCAGTGACGCTACTGCAGGCCAGTCAGGACTCGCCAACGCTGGCCAGATTGACTGAACTCACCCGAGACTCGGTGGCGCGACTCAAGGCGATTGAATCTCTCATTCCTGCGCCACTTCGTCCAGCCGTCAAAGCCGGTCCGATTGAAGGCCCGGTGTGGTGCCTGATCCTGGACAACAATGCGGCGGCGGCAAAAATCCGCCAGCTCTTGCCCGCGTTTGAATCCCATTTGCGGGTCAAGGGGTGGGAGATTAACTCAATTCGGCTCAAGGTCCAAGTCCCGCGCAAGGCTTAATCCCGTACGCCAGCATCGATTTGCGCCAGCCTGAATAATTCATCCCGGCTTCCTTATTGTAAGAAAGCGCGCCATTGCGCGACTACCGGTTAAATGAGGACAGGATCATGCTTATCAAAACGCATCGCGATGGTTTTAGTCACCCGCTTTCCAGTGAAATCACGCCCCGGCGCGTCTACGCCGGGCGACGTGAGCTGATCAAGCTCATGGCCGGCGGTCTGGCCGGTGCGGCGCTGGCCTCCTGGGCCTTGCGCGGGGCTCACGCACAAAGCGCTGGCGCCGCAGCCCGGCCCGGCAAATTGAGCGCGTTGCCAGCCGTGAAGTCGAGTCTGGCGGGTGCTGTCACGATGGAAAAGCTGACCGAGTACAAGGACGCCACCAGTTATAACAACTTTTACGAATTTGGTACCGATAAGTCGGACCCGGCGCGAAATGCCCACAGCCTCAAGACCAGTCCGTGGACGGTAGAGATTGAAGGACTGGTTAAAAAACCAGCCAAATACACGCTGGAAGACCTGCTCAAGCTCAGCGCTCAGCAGGAGCGGGTATATCGCCTGCGCTGTGTCGAGGGTTGGTCGATGGTGATCCCGTGGGTCGGCTATTCGCTGAGTGAGTTGATCCGAAAAGTCGAGCCTTTGGGCAGCGCGAGGTATGTCGAATTTGTCACACTGGCCGATCCGAGAACCATGCCTTTTGTCAGTTCGAGTGTGCTCGACTGGCCCTATGTCGAGGGCCTGCGCATGGACGAAGCCATGCACCCGCTGGCCCTGCTGACCTTTGGCATGTACGGCGAGGTCTTGCCCAACCAGAACGGTGCGCCGGTGCGCCTGGTGGTGCCATGGAAGTACGGATTCAAGAGTGCCAAGAGTCTGGTCAAAATCCGTTTTACCGACAAACAGCCCGGTACCGCCTGGAACAAGGCTGCCGCCAACGAATACGGTTTCTTTTCCAACGTCAATCCGAATGTCGATCACCCGCGCTGGAGTCAGGCCAGCGAGCGGCGCATTGGCGAGGACGGCCTGTTTGCCAAGAAGCGCAAGACCCTGATGTTCAATGGCTATGAGGCGCAAGTGGGGCAGCTTTATGCCGGTATGGATTTGAAGAAGTTCTATTGATGATGGCGTTCGTGAGAGCACAGCCACAGCCTGCGACCGGACTGCGGGTCAAATCCCTGCTGCTGCACCGCTTTGCCAAGCCGTTGCTGTTTGGCTTCTCGCTGACGCCGTTTTGCTGGCTGCTGTATGCGGCCATCGCCAACCAGTTGGGCGCCAATCCGGCTGAAGCCCTGTCCCGCTCCACCGGCGACTGGACTTTGCGTTTCCTGTGCCTGGTGCTGGCGGTGACGCCGCTGCGTGTCATCAGCGCCACGCCGGCGCTGGCCCGTTTTCGGCGCATGCTGGGGTTGTTTGTGTATTTTTACGCGGCGCTTCATTTTCTGAGCTACAGCTGGTTTGACATGGGTTTTGACCTGACCGACATTGCCAAGGATATTGTCAAACGACCCTTCATCCTGGTCGGGTTTTCTGCCTTCGTGTTGCTGACGCCGCTGGCCATGACCTCATTCAACCGGGCCATCAGGATGCTGGGCGCCAAGCGCTGGCAGCTTTTGCACAAGCTGGTCTACGGCGTCGCCGGCCTGGCGGTGCTGCACTTTTTCTGGATGCGAGCAGGCAAAAACAACTTCGCCGAAGTATTCGTTTACGCTGCAATCCTGAGCCTGCTGCTGGGCTGGCGTTTGATCAGATTTATAAGAGAAAACAGGCTGAATACGCCGTCCAGTATGTGTGTCAAGCTATAGATGTTATAGCGATCAGGGCGTGTTCCGAACCAGGCTCTCGCATTGCATCTGGTCGGCAATCGTCTCCCGTCTGCGGATCAGGTGGGCCTGTGCGCCATCCACCAGAATCTCAGGCGCCCGGCCACGCGAGTTGTAGTTGCTGGCCATGCTCATGCAGTAGGCGCCAGCGGACAGCACTGCCAGCAAGTCGCCGGCTTGCACCGCCAAAGTGCGGTCATGACCAATCCAGTCGCCGCTCTCACAGATCGGTCCCACGACATCGTAGGTGTCGCTGCCCGCTGCGGCCAACTTCAGGGGCACGATTTGATGGAAGGCCTGGTACAGGGCAGGGCGCGGCAAATCGTTCATGGCGGCGTCGATGATGCAGAAGTTTTTCTGCTCGCCGGGTTTCAGATACAGCACCTCGGACAGGCAGACGCCGGCGTTGCCGACCAGTGAGCGCCCAGGCTCGATCATCAGTTGACGCTGGCCAAACCCGCGCTGATCGAGCCTGGTCAACAGTTTCTGCCAGAGCCGGTCGGCATCGGGCGGCGAGTCCCCGTTGTAGTCAATACCCAGACCACCGCCGAAATCGATGTGCTCCATCGCAATGCCCGCCGCCTCGATGGCTTGCACCAGATCGAGCATGCGCTCGACGGCGTCCAGGTAGGGTGCGACCTCGGTAATCTGCGAGCCGATGTGGCAATCGATGCCGAGCACACGAATGCCAGTCAGGCTGGCGGCGCGCTGGTAGGTTTGCACCACACGCTCGTGGGCGACGCCGAATTTGTTGCCCTTGAGGCCGGTCGAGATATAGGGATGCGTCCGGGGATCAACGTTGGGGTTGACGCGAATACTCACCGGAGCGCGCAAGCCCATGGACGAAGCCACCTCATGCAGGACTTCGAGTTCGGCCTCGCTCTCGACGTTGAAGCAGCCGATGCCGGCGTCGAGCGCGCGTCGCATCTCGACGCGCGTCTTGCCGACGCCGGAAAAAATGATTTTGTCGGCCTGAGCGCCAGCGGCCAGTACGCGGTCCATGTCGCCGCCAGAAACAATGTCAAAACCGCAGCCGGCCTCAGCAAAAACCTCGATCACGCCCAGGGCCGGGTTGGCTTTCATGGCATAGCAAATCTGTACCTTGCGCCCGGCAAATCCACGCTGGTATGCGGCCAGCGCCGAGAGCATGGCTGCTTTGGAGTACACAAATAGCGGTGTGCCATGGATTTTGGCCAGGTCACTTAAACGAAGCTCTTCAGAATAGAGTTCGTCGCCACGGTAGGCCAGATGGGGCTGGCCGGGAAGATGTTGAGCGCTCATCAGGGTGCAGTGCTGGCTGCCGGGGCAGGAGGTTTGGGAGCAGTTGAGGCTGGCGACGCGCCAGACTCGGTCGTAGGGGCAACACGTGAGGGCAGCAGTGTTTGCGGCAGGGTGGCGCGCTGCGCGGCTGCCGCTTCGGTCGGCAAATACAAAGGCCCTTGCTGACCGCAGGCGGTCAGGCTCACCGCACTGACAGCAAGGACAATGGTAAACACTAGAATTTGCCGAAGTAACAACATGGTGAAATTGTAATGACCGATTCAGAATTCATGGACCGAGCTGAAACGCTTCTCAAAGCGGTTGAGGCCGGTTGTGACCGGATCAACGACCAGAGCGGGGCGGACATCGACAACCAGCGAACCGGAGGCATGGTGACACTGGTGTTTACCAACCACAGCCAGATCGTCATCAACCTGCAAAAGCCGTTACATGAAATCTGGCTGGCGGCAAAATCGGGCGGCTATCACTACAAATTTGACGGTGAACATTGGATGAACAGCAAAGGCGAAGGTGAGTTCTTTTCAAACTTGTCGCGTTTTGCCAGTGAGCAGGCGGCTTGCCCGCTGGTGTTCTCCTGTTAGTTGAGGACAGAGCTGGCGCACGCCTTATCGCTACGGTCTGTCCCGCAAACTTAAAGTGTTGGGGACAGGGCTGGCCGGCCTCGCCATCTGCGAACTGTCCCACAAATTGTTAGTTTCTGAACAGGTCCAGGATTCTTTTTCTTTCATCGGCCGGTGGTAAGGGAATCACCTGGGCGCCCTCTGGGGCGGCGGCGTTGTCAAGTCCGAGACGGGTCACGCCGGCGCCTTTGGCGTACTCGTCATAAAACCATTCGCCGCCAGAGTTGACGACGCCCGCGGGTACTTCAAATTCGGTCACGGGTACGTTCTTGAGCGCCTGGGCCATGAACTGTATCCACACCGGCAAGCTCAAGCCACCCCCGGTTTCGCGGTCGCCGAGTTTGTGCGGCGTGTCATAACCAATCCAGGTGATGGCGGCCAGGGTCGGTTGAAAACCGGCAAACCAGGCGTCCATCGAGTCGTTGGTGGTTCCTGTCTTGCCATACAAGTCAGGTCGTTTCAGTTTGGCCTGCGCAGAAGCCGCGGTGCCAGTTCGGGTGACTTCCTGGAGCAAACTGTCCATGACGAAGGCATTGCGTGCATCGATGACACGCAGGGATTCGTCGAGCGCCGGGGGTGTGGTGACCACCAGCAACTTGCCCTTTTGCTCGGTGACGCGGGCAATCAGCCACGGGTTGATGCGGTAGCCGCCGTTGGCGAAAACCGAATAGGCCGACGCCATCTGCATCGGTGTGACCGATCCGGCACCCAGTGCCATCGTCAGGTAGGCCGGGTGCTTGTCGGCATCGAAGCCAAAGCGTGTGATCCAGTCCTGCGCGTTCTGTGCGCCCACTGCCTGCAGGATGCGGATGGAGATCATGTTTTTCGATTTGGCCAAACCGCGGCGCATGGTCATGGGGCCTTCGAACTTGCCATCGTAATTGTGGGGTTCCCAGGGCTGGCCGCCGGTCACGCCGGCATCGAAAAAGAGTGGCGAGTCGTTAATGACCGTGGCTGGCGTAAAGCCTTTCTCCAGCGCGGCGGAATAAATAAATGGCTTGAAGCTGGAACCCGGCTGACGCCAGGCCTGAGTCACGTGGTTGAACTTGTTCTTTTCAAAATCGAAGCCGCCGACCAGCGCCCTGATCGCGCCGTTGCGTGGATCCAGCGCCACAAAGGCGCCTTCAACTTCGGGCAATTGCGTGATTTCCCAGGTGTTTTTTGGCGTTTGCGCGACCCGGATGACGGCGCCACGGCGGATTTTGATGTTCGGTGGCGCTTTGTCTGAGAGACCCGACTGGGCGGGTTTCAGACCTTCGCCGGTAATTTCAATCGTTTCCCCATTCTGGCGAACTGCCTGGATTCGTTTGGCATTGGCCTCCAGCACCACGGCCGCCATGACGTCACCGTTATCAGGGTGCTCGACCAACGCCTCATCAATGGCGTCTTCAAGTTCCTGCGGATGGGTCGGCAGGGTGACGAATTCCTCGGGACCGCGGTAAATTTGCCGGCGCTCAAAATCCATGATGCCGCGTCGCAAAGCCTTGTAAGCCGCATCCTGGTCCGCCGCGCGCAGCGTGGTGTAGACGTTCAGGCCGCGCGTGTAAGTCTCGTCGCCATATTGTGCATAGATCAGCTGGCGCACGGTTTCGGCCACGTATTCCGCATGTATTTTGGAGCTGTCCGCACTGGATGAGACTTTGAGCTCTTCTTTTTTCGCGCTGGCGGCCTGCTCCGCCGTGATGAAGCCGTTCTCCTGCATGCGCTCGATGATGTGCAACTGGCGCGCCTTGGCCCGTTTCGGATTGCTGATCGGGTTGTAGGCCGACGGCGCTTTAGGCAGACCCGCCAGCATGGCGGCTTCAGCGATGCTGATGTCCTTCAGCGGCTTGTCAAAATACGCCTCCGACGCCGCGGCAAAACCATAAGCGCGGTTGCCCAGAAAAATCTGATTCATGTAGATCTCAAGAATCTGATCCTTGCTCAGCATGTGTTCGAGTTTGAAGGTCAACAGGATTTCGTAGATCTTGCGGGTATAGGTTTTTTCCGAAGACAAATAGACGTTGCGGGCCACCTGCATGGTGATGGTTGACGCGCCCTGGCTCTTGATGCGGCCGAGATTGGCCAGCGCGGCGCGAAAAACGCCCTTGTAGTCAACGCCGCCATGCTCATAAAAGCGTGCATCCTCAATCGCCAGCACTGCATTCCTCATGACCTGCGGGATTTCCTTGATCGGTATCAGGTGCCGGCGCTCCTCGCCAAATTCGCCAATCAGAATGCCTTCGGCGGAAAACACGCGCAGCGGCAATTTGGGGCGGTAGTCAGACATATCTGAAATGTCTGGCAGGTTCGGGAATGCCACCGCCATCGCGATCGCCACCAGGATCAGGACTGAAAATAGTCCAGCCAGCACCAAGCCGCCGCTCCACAGTGCCACGCGTAGCAACCATCCCCTGCTGTTAGCGCGAGGATCGGGGCTGGGAGATGACGTGGTTTCACTGAGCGGTGGTCTGGAGGGCATAAAAACTTCGTATGGACATGCGCCGGAATTATAGAAATGCAGTTGTCAAGGCAACGGCGCGGTAGTATCAACTATTGCCGTGCTTGTGCGCCCTGGCGTCTGCTGGCTGGCTGCTGTGTGTAACATCTGCGCACAAAGCGTGTACTTTTGACAACGCCCCGAAGCCCATGAATTTGAAAAAACCTTTGCGGGACAATGAGCTTACTGCTAGCATTCATGTGATTTCTTAAGTTTCGCTGATTTTTGATTGGCCTGTTTCAGGGGATAGTTTTGATCTCTTTGGGATCCTTGTTTAGTCGTCAACCTGCACCCATGCTGGGTCTTGACATCAGCTCTTCCAGTGTCAAACTGGTCGAGTTGAGTCGCGACAAAGATGGAAATCTGGTGCTTGAACATTGCGCGATTGTGCCGCTTGAGCGCGGCTGGATTACGGACGGAAATATCGAAAAATTTGACGAGGTGGCCGATGCGGTCCGTCGTCTGGTGAAAAAAAGCGGCACCAAAACGAAGAATGTGGCAATGGCCTTGCCGCCTTCAGCGGTGATTACCAAGAAAATTGTGCTTCCTAGCGGCATGTCTGACCAGGAGCTTGAAATGCAGGTTGAGACCGAGGCCAATCAGTACATCCCTTTTCCGCTGGACGAGGTCAGTCTCGATTTTTGTGTGATGGGGCCCAGCGCCTCTTCGGCGGGCGATGTCGAGGTTCTGATTGCGGCGTCGCGTCGCGAGAAAGTTCAAGATATCCAGGGTCTGGCCGAGGCGGCAGGGTTGAAACCGGTAATTGTGGATGTGGAATCGTATGCGTCGCGCCTTGCGACGGCCCGTCTGATTGGAAACCTCCCTGACAAAGGGGTCGGGCGCATCGTCGCTCTATTTGAAATTGGCGCGTTGACCACCAGCATGCAAGTCATCCGCGATGATGAGGTTTTATACGATCGGGACCAGGCGTTTGGCGGTGCCCAATTGACGCAGTTGATCGTGCGCCAGTACGGGTTTTCACTGGAAGAAGCGGAGAGCAAGAAGCGTAGTGGTGAACTGCCGGATGACTACGAAGCGAACGTACTGCGCCCGTTCGTGGAAAGCATGGTGCAGGAAATTGCCCGTGCCTTGCAGTTTTTCTTTACCAGCACACCGCACAACAAGATCGATTATGTGATGCTGGCAGGCGGCTCGGCTGCTTTGCCGGGTTTGACCGCCGCCGTGACGAAACAAACCACGTTTGCCTGCAGCCTGGTCAATCCATTTGATGGCATGGAAATGGGGTCCGGTGTCCGGTTGAGCAAAATGACACGGCAGGCGCCCTCCTACCTCACGTCATGCGGACTGGCTTTGCGGAGGTTTGTCCAGTGATCCTGATCAATCTGCTCCCGCATCGCGAAGCCGCGCGCAAACTGCGGCGGGATGTTTTTAACGTCAGTCTCGGAGTGTCAGCTCTCGCAGGTGGTTTGCTCGCCGGCATCATTTTCCTCTGGTATCAAGCTCAGATATCCGGGCAGCAGGGGCAAAACCGGATATTGGAAACAGAGATCAAACGGTTTGACGATCAAATCAAGGATATTGCCACCCTGGAAGCTGATATTTCCGCCCTGCGGGCACGCCAGCAAGCAGTTGAAGATTTGCAGGCGGACCGGAATATACCTGTCCATTTGCTGACCGAGCTGGTGAAACAACTGCCCGATGGCGTTTATGTTGCCAGCATGCGTCAAGACAACCAGACCGTGACATTGCAGGGCGATGCCCAGTCCAATGAACGGGTATCCGAGTTGTTGCGAAACCTCGGCAACAACACACCCTGGTTTTCCAAGCCGGAACTGGTCGAAATTGTGTCTGGCACGGTCGCCTTGCCATCGCGCGAACAACGGCGCATCGCCAAGTTCACAATTCGTGTCCATTTGGTGCGCTCCAGCGAGGCTGGAAAGGTGCTTGCAGGCGCCTCTGCTCCAGACTCCGCTGCGGCAGCGTCCACTCCTGTCAAGAAATAGGAGCGAGACCGCATGGCAAGCAAATCCCCATTAAATTTCGACTTCCGCGCATTGCAGGAAAGACTGCTTGCGCAATTTCGCGACCTGGATCCCAGGGATCCTTCCAAATGGCCGGCGTTACCGCGTTATGCGCTGTTTGTTGCGATTACCGCTGTGGTGCTGGTGGTACTGTGGTTTCTGTGGCTGAACACTGCGGCCGATGAGTTGGCGGCGGAGCAGGGCAAGGAAGTGAAGCTGCGCGAAGAGTACAAAGTCAAACTCGGAAAGGCCGTCAATCTTGAAGCCCTTAAGAAGCAGCGTGAACAAGTCCAGCAATACGTCACGCAACTGGAGAAGCAGCTGCCCAGCAAAGCCGAGATGGACGCTTTGCTGTCGGACATCAACCAGGCTGGTCTGGGACGCAGTTTGCAGTTTGATCTTTTCCGTCCTGGCCAGGTCGCCGTCAGGGACTATTACGCCGAGTTACCCATCGCGGTGCGTGTCACGGGGCGCTATCACGATCTGGGCTCTTTCGCGGCTGACATTGCGAATCTTTCCCGCATCGTGACGCTCAACAACCTGGCCATTTTTCCCGCCAGGGAAGGCACCCTGGTGATGGATGCCACGGCCAAGACCTTCCGCTACCTCGATGCCGATGAAGTCAGCGCGCAGCGCAAGGCGGCAGGGTCGAAGGGGGGCAAGAAATGACGCCAGCACCCAAGCTCTTCTTTTTCATCTCCGTGGTGCTGGCATTGACGGCTTGCGGGGTCAGCGGCGAAGACGAATTGCGTCAATGGATGGCAGAGCAAAAGAGCCAGACCCGACCCAAGATTACCCCTATTTCGGAGCCGAAGCAATTCAAACCGGAAAGCTATGGCCAGGTCGCCGCAATCGATCCGTTCAGCAACCAGAAGTTGACACAAGCACTGAAACGCGAGTCCATGCAAGCGGTGACCAACGGCGCCTTGATTGCGCCCGAATTGGCACGTCGCAAGGAACCGCTCGAAGCGTTTCCGCTGGATGCCATGGCAATGGTGGGGAGTCTGGTCAAGGCCGGGCAGCCGGTGGCGCTGATCAGGGTGGACAACTTGTTGTACCAGGTAAAGCTCGGCAACTATCTTGGACTAAATTACGGGCGCGTGATGAAGATCAATGAAACAGAAGTCACGCTGCGTGAAATTGCACAAGACGCGGTCGGCGAATGGATTGAACGCGCTGCTACTTTGCAGCTGCAAGAGAGGTCGAAATGAACAAGATTATCCTGGCCCTGTCGCTCATGCTGGCGGCATTTGGCTCGCAGGCCCAGACCGCCATTGAAGCGGTATCGGGGTCAATTCAAAGTGGCGTTGAAGTTGTCAGGATTGACCTGACACAAGCGCTTTCCGCCATTCCGAGCGGATTTTCAATTCAGTCTCCGGCCAGAATTGCGCTTGATTTTCCGGCGGTATCGAGTGCCATGGGGCGTTCCACGGTTGAGGTTAATCAAGGCAATTTGAAGTCAGTGAGTGTGGTGCAGGCGGGCGACCGGACGCGCGTGGTGCTGAACCTTAAACAGGCGACAGCCTACAAGGCACGGTTGGAGGGTAAATCCCTGCTGGTGATCCTGGACCCGGTGGCGGTGGCGACCGTTGCGGCAGCATCAACCTCGGTTTTTGCGGAGAACCAGAGCCGGGACACCATGCCACTCAAGGATCTCGATTTCCGTCGCGGCGAGGAAGGTTCCGGCCGAATCGTCGTGGCCTTGCCGAATAATCAGGTCGGCGTCGATATTCGCCAGCAGGGGCAAACGCTGGTGGTCGAGTTCATGAAATCGACTTTGCCCGAGGGTTTGCGCCGCCGTCTCGATGTGGCTGATTTTGGTACCCCGGTGCAAAGCGTCACGACCATGCAGGTGGGTGATCGGGTGCGCGTGGTGATCGAGCCCAAGGGACAGTGGGTCCACAGTGCCTATCAAAGCGACGAACAATTCGTGGTGGAAGTCAAGCAACTTAAAGTTGACCCGTCAAAATTGACCCAAGGGCCGGGCTATGGAGGGCAAAAGCTGTCGCTCAATTTCCAGAACATCGAGGTTCGCTCACTGCTGCAGGTGATTGCCGATTTCACGAATTTCAACATCATCACATCTGACTCCGTCAGCGGTTCGGTGACTCTGCGCCTTCAGGACGTGCCATGGGATCAGGCGCTGGACATTATTTTGCAAGCCAAGGGGCTGGGCATGCGCAAAACCGGCAATGTGCTGTGGATCGCCCCCAGGGATGAAATCAACGCCAAGGAAAAAATCGAGCTTGAATCAGTCGCTTCGCTGCAAGGCCTGGAGCCACTGCGCACGCAATCCTTCCAGCTCAATTACACCAAGGCGGCGGAAGTTGCCGCGCAATTGACAGCTGCTGGTGGTGGATCCGGCGCCAGTAGTTCACGCCTGCTCAGCTCACGTGGCAGCACTATCGCCGAGGCCCGTACCAACCAGCTGTTTGTGACTGACATTGCCAGCAAACTCGAGCAGGTGCAGCAATTGATCGCCAAGGTCGACATTCCGGTGCGCCAGGTATTGATTGAAGCGCGAATCGTCGAAGCCACGGACACCTTTGGCAAATCCCTGGGTGTGAAGCTCGGCGGGAGTGATCTGCGCGGGGTTCGGGGCGGCGACGCTGGCTACTCGTTGGGCGGCAGTGGCAATCGTTTGGCTCTTGGGGGGACGTACAACGCAGTGGCGAGTACCACGTTGGAGGCTGTCAACTCGCTGGACACCTTGAACACGCAGTTTGTCAACCTTCCGGCAGTCGGGCAGAGCGGTTACAACCCGGCGACCTTTGCCTTGTCAATCTTCAGCTCGGCCGCCAATCGTTTTCTCAATTTGGAGCTGTCGGCGCTTGAAGCCGACGGCAAAGGCAAAGTGGTATCGAGTCCGCGTGTGGTGACTGCCGACCAGATCAAGGCGCTGATAGAACAGGGCACCGAGTTGCCCTATCAAGTCGCGTCCTCAAGCGGTGCCACCTCCATTGCCTTCCGCAAGGCGAATTTGAAGCTGGAAGTGACTCCCCAAATAACGCCTGAAGGCAATATTATCCTGACTCTGGATGTCACCAAGGACACCGTTGGCCAGCAGACGGCCGCCGGATTTGCCATCAACACCAAGCATATCCAGACCCAGGTCCTGGTTGAGAATGGTGGCACCGTCGTGATTGGTGGTATCTTTGAAATGACGGAAAGCGACGACGTCACGAAAGTGCCAGTGCTGGGCGACTTGCCAGGTGTTGGCAACTTGTTCAAGAGCCGAGCCAGAATTGCGAACAAGCAGGAAATGCTGGTGTTTATCACCCCCAAGGTAGTCGCCGAACGCGCCGCAGGGCGTTAAGCTTCGCCATTGAGAATGAATCACAGGAAGACGAGTATGAAGTTCTTGAAATATGTTTTCGCCCTGGTCGCGCTGACCTTGCTTGCGGCCTGCGGTGGCGGTGGTGGCAATCCCGGCACGCCCACTGGGGGTGGCACAGCGGCAAAGCCAAGCCTGGTTTTGCGAGTGTTCAATTCCGGCAATGTTGCAGTTTCCGAAGTCACGTCTGGTGGGGGTAACTATGTCAAGGCGGTCTTCAAAGATGCTGACGGGGCACCAATCACAAACCGTACGGTTACTTTCTCCGTAAACTCTGGCTTGGCGACCCTGGCAAAAACGACAGAGCTGACGAATTCCGTGGGTGAGGCACAGGTCGACATTTTCCCAACTGCAGGGTCGACGGGTGGTGCCATAACTGTGCAGGCCTCGGCGCTCAATGGCACGGCCACAATCACCGGCAGTGTCGATGTCGCGGTGGCATCGGGCGGGATTCCAGCCGGTCCGCAAATTTCGCTTCAGTTCTTCAATTCCGCCAATCTGCCGGTCTCCAATGTGACGTTCGGGGGCGGCAATTACGTCAAGGCAACTTTTAAAAATGGCAGTGGCGCACCGATCGTCAGCCGGCTGGTTACCTTTAGCTTGAATGGCGCGTCGATCGCGCTCATTTCATCGTCGACCGCAATCACCAATTCATCGGGTGAGGCGCAAGTGTCGATCGCGCCTGTTTCAGTTGCAGCCGTGGGGGCGGCAACCTTGTCCGTTCAGTCGACAGAGGGTGGTGTGACTTATTCCGCGTCGGCTGATTTCGGAGTCTCCCCGACGGCTATCACGCTCAGTTCGCTGACCTTGGGCAGCAATTCGTTGATTTCCGGGGGCAATACGTCGGTGATGATCTCGGCGACCTCAAATGCGGTCGCGGCGGCGGGGGTTAATGTTGCCTTGACGGCCGACTGCGGCACGATCAATCCGGTAGCCACGACCGATGGTAGCGGTGTGGCAACTGCGACTTATTCCGCGGTTAAAACCGGGGGTTCCTCTTGCAGTGGCGTGGTCACGCTGACGGCCTCGACCTCCGGCGCGATCGGTGTACAAAAGGCAAGCTTGAACGTCGCTGCACCGGTGGCCAATGCGATTAATTTTGTCAGTGCCACACCGGGACAGATTTTCGTCAAGGCTTCGGGTGCGATCGAGCAGTCGCTTGTGTTATTCAAGGTGCTGGATTCGACCGGTGTCGCGATGCCGAATATCCCGGTGGTCTTTTCTTTGACCATGAACCCGGGCGGGGTCGGTCTGGGTGCATCAGGCGCCACTGCAAATGTCACGGCGAACAGTGATGCCTTGGGCGTTGCATCGATCAGTGTCTTCTCCGGCACGATTCCAGGGCCGGTGGAAGTTAAGGCTGCTTTGGCCAGCACCCCCAGCGTATTCACGACCTCCAAAAACCTCACGGTCGCCTCCGGCCCACCGTCGCAGAATCACTTGAGTCTGTCGGTTTCAACCTTCAACATCGAGGGCTGGGATGTTGATGGCAGCAGTACCACCTTGACGGTGCGGGTGGCGGATCGGCAGGGGAATCCGGTGCCTGATGGTACCGTGATCAACTTCACCACCGAGGGCGGCCAGGTCAAGCCCTCTTGCGCCACCAAACTCGACGCGGCGGGGCATGCGGCTTGTTCTGTGGGGTTTATCAGCCAGCAGCCAAGACCCGCCGATGGACGGGTTTCAGTGCTGGCTTACGTCGAGGGTCTGAAGGAATACATCGATGTCAATGGCAACAATGCCTATGATGCAGGCATTGATACTTTGGTGGATATTGGTGACGCCTACCGCGATGACAACGAGAATGGCCAATATGATGCAGCAGGTCTTGGCGAGTTTGTCATTCCAAAGGGTGGGACAACGGCTTGTGCAGGAGCGGGGGGCGCTTCGCCCGCCAGAGCCAATACCTGCACTGGCGCTGCCACCCAGGCAACGACCGTCAGGCAGCAAACGGTGTTGCTGTTTGCATCCAGTCGGGCACAGCTCACGGTGATGCAAGATGCCGTGGCGGGCAGCGACAGTATTTTCAAGGTGCGGCTCAACAGCTACGATCCGCAGTTTCCGCAGTTGTCGCTGTTGCCAATGCCGGCCGGCACCACGATTGCGGCCAGTACCTCGGCAACCGGCTGCAAGATCGGTGCGGTGACACCCAGTGTGGTACCTAATATCAGCCCTGGAGCGCCGGGTTCCCAGTTGGGGTGGGTGCATACGATCGCTCTGAGCTGCAGCTCAGGGGGCACGATCGTCATCACGGCGACGACGCCGGGCGGTGTGGTCAGCAGCTTTTCTTATTACGTCCCCGCCGTGCCGATTGTTTGTACATTCCCGCAGTATCCGCAAAATGGTGTCTGTGTAAGCCCCCCGCCTGCGGACACGACGCCGCCCACCTTCCCCGCAGGGGACCCGGCAGTGGACCTGATCACACAGACCAGTTTCAGGCTGACCGCCATGATCAACGAATCTGGCACCGGCTATTACCTCCTTCAGGACAGGACGGCGTTTCCGGCAGTTAGCTGTCCGGCGGTCACTGGTCTGATTTTGACTCCCGGCAACCCTGGGGTGTCTGGCACCATCAGCATGCCAGCCAACGGCCCGGTCGCGGTCAATTTCACCGGAAAGACGGCAAACAGAGCCTATGCGATTTGCTTTGTCGCCAGTGACACCTCCAGCAATGCCCAAGCCACGGTGAAAACAATTATTTTCAATACCCTTCCGTGATCGGCCTGGTCGGCCTTCCCGGCTCCGGCAAATCCACCGTCGGGCGACAACTCGCCCGACGGCTGCAACTTCCGTTCTTTGACTCCGATCAAGTGATTGAGCAGCAGCTCGGCTGCTCAATCCGGGAGTTTTTCGAGCGCGAGGGCGAGGATCGATTCCGTGATATCGAAGAGTCGGTGATCGACCGGCTCACGCAGATTCCAGCGGGGGTGGTGTCAACCGGCGGCGGCGTGGTCTTGCGCGCCGCCAACCGCCAGCGCCTGCATGAGCGCTGCCAGGTGGTGTACCTGAATTCCTCGCCCGATGAACTGTTCAGACGCCTGCGCCACGACGTCAACCGGCCTTTGCTGCAGGTCGCCGACCCGCTGGCCCGGTTGCGCGATTTGCATGTCCAGCGTGATCCGCTCTACCGCGAGACGGCACATTTCATTGTCGAGACCGGGCGTCCCTCGGTTCCGACTCTGGTCAACATGATCTTGACGCAGCTTGAAATCGCGGGTGTGATGCCTCTACACTCGCGGCTATGAACGCCACCGACCTCCAGACCGTTTTCATAGACCTGCAGCAGCGCAGCTACCACATTGCCATTCGTGGCTCGCTTTTTGACAATCCGTTGAGCTATGCCGAGCTGCCGGACGCCGCCAGTGTGTTGATCGTCACCAATGCCGCAGTCGGGCCGCTGTACGCCGAGCGCCTTCAGGCGGCTTTGCGTGGCAAGTACCCGAACATCCACACGGTGACCTTGCCGGACGGCGAGGCGTTCAAGACCTGGCAGACCCTGAACCTGATTTTCGATGCCTTGCTGCAGCATGGCTGCGACCGAAAGACCATCCTCTTTGCCCTCGGTGGCGGCGTCATCGGCGACATGACCGGCTTTGCTGCGGCCAGCTATATGCGCGGTGTGCCTTTTGTCCAGGTGCCAACCACCTTGCTGGCGCAGGTTGATTCCTCGGTCGGAGGCAAGACCGGCATCAATCATCCGCTGGGCAAGAACATGATCGGCGCGTTTTACCAGCCGCTCAAGGTGGTGTGCGATCTCGATACGCTCAAGACCCTGCCACAGCGTGAGCTCAGCGCCGGCCTGGCCGAGGTCATCAAATACGCGCCGATCGCCGACCTGGACTTCCTGGAGTGGATTGAGGCGCACATCGACCAGCTGCTGGCACGAGAGCCGGCCGCCTTGGCCTACGCGGTCAAACGCAGTTGTGAAATCAAGGCCTGGGTGGTGGGGCAGGACGAGCGCGAAGCCGGCTTGCGTGCCATCCTCAATTTCGGCCACACCTTTGGTCACGCGATTGAGGCCGGTCTGGGCTATGGCCAGTGGCTGCACGGCGAGGCGGTTGCCAGTGGCATGGT
This sequence comes from uncultured beta proteobacterium, assembly GCA_963810395.1. Taxonomy (GTDB): domain Bacteria; phylum Pseudomonadota; class Gammaproteobacteria; order Burkholderiales; family Burkholderiaceae_C; genus Rhodoferax. Next base: position 2,256,100 of record CAWENC010000001.1, read on the forward strand.
CATGGCGGCACATCTGTCACAGCGTCTGGGGCTGGTGGAGGCTGGATTTGTGCAGCGCTTGACCACGCTGATCGCAAAGGCGGGCTTGCCGGTGAAGGGGCCGCTATTGTCTAAGTCCGACAATGCCGGGCGTTACATCGAGCTCATGCGCGTGGACAAAAAGGCCGAGGGCGGGGAGATCAGATTTGTCGTGATCGACGGGCCTGCCAGCGCTTATGTGCGCAGCGCACCGGATGCCCTGGTGCGCGAGGTGATCGATTTGTGTTGCACCTGACTGCTATATAAATGATAGCTGCTTGTGCATATTCAACGAGCGCTAGAGCTCAATTTCTTGCATAATAATGACGCTCGCCGCGTATGCCTGTGATGTTTCCCGATCGCGTGGCCGGCGCCACGCCCAGGCGCCGGCCCTGACCCGCACCGAGTACCAGCGCGACCGTGACCGCATCGTTCACAGCACTGCGTTTCGACGCCTGGTGTACAAGACACAGGTGTTCATCAACCACGAAGGCGACCTGTTCCGCACGCGCCTGACGCATTCGCTTGAGGTGGCGCAGTTGGGGCGCTCGATGGCCCGTTCGCTGCAGCTTAATGAAGATCTGGTGGAAGCCATCGCCCTGGCGCACGACCTGGGTCACACACCGTTTGGCCATGCCGGCCAGGATGCGCTCAATCACTGCATGACCGAGTTCGGTGGCTTTGAACACAACTTGCAAAGCCTGCGCGTGGTCGATGAGCTCGAAGAGCGCTACCCCCAGTACGACGGATTGAACCTCACTTTTGAGACCCGTGAGGGCATTCTCAAGCATTGTTCCCACAGCAACGCCGAAGCACTGGAGCACAGCGAGCCCGGCGGCGTCGGGCGTCGCTTTCTGGAGCGCACCCAGCCCAGCTTGGAGGCGCAACTGTGCAACCTGGCCGACGAGATTGCCTACAACGCGCATGACATCGACGACGGTGTCCGCTCCGGCCTGATCACGCTGGAGCAGCTTCAAGAGGTCGCGCTGTTTGATGACTTCAGACGCCAGGCACTGGTCGAGTTCCCTCATTTGCAGGAGGCGAACCAGGGACGGCGCCTGCTGTATGAGTCGATTCGCCGCATGCTGGGCGCCCAGGTGCACGATGTGATTGCTGCCACGACCAGTGCGCTACAGGCTGGCGCTCCGGCCTGCGTGGACGCGGTGCGCCGGTCGGTACCCCTGGTGCAGTTTGGGGCTGACATGCGAGCCCGATCAGGGGCACTAAAGGGCTTTCTGCTGCACCAGCTTTACCGCCATCCCCAGGTGATGCAGACCATGGCGCATGCGCAGCAAGTGGTGCGGGCGCTGTTTGCCGCTTATCTGGCCTGCCCTCAGGAAATGGGGGACGGTTTCCAGGCGCGCGCAGAGGCGGCTCGTGGCGCAGCGGACGCGACCAGCGCGGGCGCCCGCGTCGTCGCCGACTACATTGCCGGCATGACGGACCGGTTTGCGGCGCGCGAGCATGAGCGCCTCACTGGTCAGCGCTTGTTGCCATGAAGCTCGCGCCGCGCTTGACGCCATAACGCATTGGCGACAGTTGCCGGGGCACAGCCCGGGGAGGTGGCAGTTCGCCACACGCCTTGTCAGAGTTCGTGATCGCACACCTCACCATGCCAGGGTGACGGGTTGACGAAATTTATGCCGGAATTGACAAATATCAGGAACTCCACGCTCCTCCTGACTATTCTGACGAGTAGGTAGAAATACGTGGAAGTGACTTGCGACGCTAGCACGCCGATCCCACGCCAGCCCATTTTTCAACCGCAAGGAAGCACCATGTCAAAACGAGACGAGTACATCGCAAAAATGAAACTCCAGCTCGACGAGTTGAATGCCAAGATCGACAAACTGGAAGCCAGGGCGAAGGAAGCCAAGGAAGACGCGCGCGCAAAATACAAGGAGGAAATGACCAAACTGCGTCAGCAATCCAGACTCGCCACGGAAAAACTTCAGCAGCTCAAGGCCTCCAGCGAAGACAAATGGGAAGCCATGGTCACAGAGATGGAGAAAATCCGCGACGCATTTACCCACGCCTTCAATGATTTCAAGTCCCGGCTGTAAACCGGGGCGCTTCCGCCAAGCTTGAAATGCCGTATCCATTAATACGGAGTGTGTAAAAGATGGAAAGTCCGGACAGAGTTGCTTCCGCAGCCGCCCACCAGGATGAATTACTGGCCTGTTTGCTGATTGTCGCGCGTGCCCACGGCGAGTCGCCAACCCGCGACGCGTTGACGGCAGGCCTGCCGGTCGAAGGGCAGCGCCTGACCCCGAGCCTGTTTGCCCGCGCCGCGCGCCGCGCGCACCTGAGCAGCCAGCTGGTGCGCAGCTCCCTGACAGGCTTGAAAGAAGCCCTGTTGCCAGCCATTGTGTTGCTTCAGGCGGAGCGTGCATGCGTGGTGTTGGGCTTCGACACGGACCGCAGCCAGGCGCGTGTGGTTTATCCCGAGCTTGGCGACGCCCCGGTTCAGGTGCCCGTGGCCAAACTGGAGGCGGATTACACCGGAACCTCGATCTATGCGCGACCGGCGCAGCGTTATGACGCGCGCACGCCGGAAGTGCGCGCCGGCCGGCAGGGGCACTGGTTCTGGGGCGTGATCGCCGAGAGTTGGCCGCTCTACCGGGACGTGCTGCTCGCCGCCTTACTGGCCAACCTGTTTGCGCTGGGCATGCCCTTGTTCATCATGAACGTCTATGACCGGGTGGTGCCCAATCATGCGTTTGACACCTTGTGGGTGCTGGCGCTGGGGCTGTTGCTGATGCTGGTCAGCGACCTGGTGCTGCGCACACTGCGCGGCCTCTTTGTCGATCTTGCCAGCGGCCGCGCCGACGTCAAATTGTCGGCCTTCATCATGGAGCGCGTGCTCGGAACGCGCATGGAGCAGCGGCCGGTCTCGGCCGGGTCGTTCGCTTCCAACCTGCGGGCGTTCGAATCCGTGCGCGACTTTATCGGCTCGGCCACGGTCGTCGCCTTCATCGATCTGCCCTTCGCGCTGATCTTCATGATCGTCATCAGCTGGATCTCCTGGCCGATGCTGATCCCGCTTTGCGTCGGCGCTGCCATCATGCTGCTGTATGCGTTGACGGTGCAGGGGCGCATGCACGAGCTGGCCGAAACCACCTACCGGGCCGGCGCCCAGCGCAACGCCACGTTGATTGAAAGCCTGGTCGGCTTCGAGACCCTCAAGTCTCTCGCGGCCGAGTCGCCGATTCAGCGCAAATGGGAAAAAAGTGCGGCACTGCTGGCGCGCGTGGGCGCGCAGCTGCGCCTGTTGTCCTCCACGGCCAGCAACACCTCGGCCTTTCTGCAGCAGTTCATCAACCTGTCCATCATCATCATCGGCGTTTACATGATCGCCGGGCGCGAGCTCACGATGGGTGGCCTGATTGCCTGCACCATGCTGGCTTCGCGCGCCATGTCGCCGGTGGGGCAGGTGGCGGGCTTGCTGGTGCAGTACCACACTGCAGCCACGGCGCTGACTTCGCTCGATGAAATGATGACGCATGATGTCGAGCGCCCCGAGGACGCTGCCTTCATCAGCCGCGGTCACCTGAAAGGGGCCATTGATTTTCGCGATGTGAGTTTCAGTTACCCCGACCAGAGTGCGCCATCGCTGCGCAACCTCACATTCAGCATCAAGCCTGGCGAAAAAGTGGCCATTCTGGGGCGCATCGGTTCCGGCAAGACGACGCTGGAAAGACTGATCCTCGGCCTGTACCGGCCGACCGACGGCGCAGTCCTGATTGACGGAATTGACCTGCGCCAGCTCGATCCGGCAGAATTGCGGCGCCAGATCGGCTACGTGCAGCAGGACGTGGTGTTGTTCTACGGCAGTCTGCGCGAGAACATCACCCTCGGCGCCCCGCTGGCAGATGATGCCGATATCGTCAGGGCCGCCGAAATCGGCGGCATCATCGGGCTGGTCAATCTGCACCCCCAGGGCTTTGACATGCTGGTCGGCGAGCGCGGTGAGTCCCTGTCGGGTGGACAGCGCCAGGGTGTCGCCATCGCCCGGGCAGTCATCAACGACCCGCCGATCCTGTTGCTCGACGAGCCGACCTCATCCATGGACTACTCCAGCGAGGAAGACATCAAGCGCCGACTGACCGGGTTCGCGCACGGCAAAACGCTGATTGTGGTCAGCCACCGCACTTCGATGCTGGACTTGGTGGATCGCATCATCGTCATGGACGGGGGGCGCATCATGGCCGACGGCCCCAAAGAACAGGTAGTCACGGCACTGCGCCAGGGGCGCATTGGAAAGGCGGCGGGATGACCTGGTTCAGCGAAAAAACATTTGAGCGCATGGGCACCTGGGTCAGGCGCAGCACTCATCCCGGTCAGGCCGCTTTCGGCCCGCTGGTGAAACGACTCACGCCTATCGACGAACCGGACCAGCTCGACTGGGCAGGCGACGCCGACTGGGCCCGCCTGCAGCAGGAGCCGCTGCGCGCCAAGCGCCTGCTGCGCCTAGCCGCCGCCGCCCTGTTTTTGCTGTTGATCTGGGCCGGCTTTGCCCAGCTCGATGAAGTTACCCGCGGCGAGGCCCGGGTGGTGCCCACCCGCCAAGTGCAGATCATCCAGAGCGTGGACGGCGGCGTGGTGGAGGCACTGCCGGTCAGGGAAGGCCAAGTGGTCGAGGTGGGGCAACTGCTGCTGCGTGTCGATCCCACGCGCTTTGTCTTCAACATGCTGGAAAGCCGCGCCAGCCAACTGGCCTTGCAGGCCAAGGCCCTGCGACTGGAGGCCCTGACGCGCGGCACTGCCTTCAACCCGCCGCCGGAGTTGATGCGTGAAGCGCCTGACGTCGTGGCGCAGGAGTTGCGCCTGTATGAGTCGCGCCGGTCCGAAATCGGCGCCCAGATTTATATTTCGCAAACCCAGCTGGCCCAGCGGAGGCAGGAACTTAACGAAGTGCTTGCCCGCCACGAACAGGCCGAGCGCAGTCTGGAACTGCTGAACAAGGAACTCAGCGCCACGCGCCCGATGATTGCCACCGGCGCCGTCTCTGAAGTCGAAGTGTTGCGTCTGGAGCGCGAAGTAGCCCGCTTGCGTGGTGACCACGAGCAGACTGAAGCACAGATTTCGCGCGTGCAGTCGGCGATTCAGGAAGCGGTCCGCAAGATCGATGAAGTGCAACTCACCAGCCGCAACCAGATGAGTGCCGAATTGTCAGAGACCATGAGCAAGCTGGCCAGCCAGTCGCAGGGCGGGCTGGCTCTCAAAGACAAGGTAACGCGGGCGGATATCAAGTCACCCGTGCGCGGCATCGTCAAGCGTCTGCTGGTGAACACGATTGGCGCGGTGGTGCCGCCCGGCAAGGAAGTGGTCGAAGTGGTTCCGCTGGACGACACCCTGATTCTGGAGGTGCAGATCGCCCCGAAAGATATTGCCTTCCTGCGCCCAGGGCAACAAGCCATGGTCAAGTTCACCGCCTACGACTTTGCCATCTACGGCGGTCTTTCGGCGGATGTGATCAATATCGGGGCTGACTCGGTGATCGACGAAAAAGGCAACGCCTTTTACCGCGTGCGTGTGCGCACGCGCAAGCCCAGCCTCGGGCCGAACCTGCCGATCATTCCCGGCATGGTGGCCCAGGTCGATATTCTCACCGGCAAGAAATCGGTCCTGTCCTACTTGCTCAAACCCGTGCTGCGCGCCAAGGCCAACGCGTTGACGGAGCGATGAACGGCAAACCTTTATGAACACCGAACATTTCTTCCTTTCCAGTCCGGCCGCGCCCGTACCCGAGCGCTGGCGTGAAGCCTTCCCGGCAGGGCAGACGCTCACGGCATCTGCCCTGCAATCCCGCCTGCGCGGCCAGCCTGCAGCGGCGTGCCTGATCTGGTTGACCAGCGCTGATGCGCAATGGATGGTCTATTTGCGCCAGCTTTTGCAAACGCTGCCTGGCTTACGTGTGGTGCTACTGTCCAGTGCACCCGAGCCGCGCGAAGGTCTGAGCGCCCTCGACCAGGGGGTGCGCGGCTACACCCATGCCTACGCTGTACCTGCGCTGCTGCAGGAAGTGGCGACGGTCGTCGAGCACGGTGGTCTGTGGGTCGGGCCGGACCTGCTGCAGCGACTGGTTGGTTCGACCCACGCGGCTCTCGCGCGTCGCCCGGCTTCGCCGCAAGCTCCGGCTAGCGCAAGTTCACAGGCGAATCCATTGACCTCGCTGTCGGCGCGCGAGGCGCAAGTGGCCCGCGCCGTTGCGGCTGGCCGTTCCAACAAGGAGGTCGCTGCCCTGTTGTACATTTCCGAGCGCACCGTCAAAGCCCATCTTGGTGTTGTGTTCGCGAAGCTCGGTGTGCGCGACCGCCTGCAACTGGTGCTGCGCCTGTCAGCCGGCGCTGATCCGGACGCATCTTCCGCTGCGGAGCCCTCGCCATGACCAACACCGCGCACCCTGCACCTGCCTTGTGGTGTCGGCGCAATGCCGCCGGCGAAATCGTCGCCCTGAGCCGCCAGACCCTGAGCGCGCAAGAGCTGGAGGCCGGCGGTTGGGAAGCGTCACGGCCGACCGATGCCGAGGTGGAAGTCTTCATGCGTGACGTGTTCAGCCAGGCCAACCCGCTGAGCCGGACCGATATCAGCCTGGCCCGTACGCTCGAAGACCTGATCGACGTGCTGATCAAGAGGGGGCTGATCCAGTTCACCGATCTGCCGGCGGGGGCGCAGGCCAAGCTGCTTGAGCGTCGCCAAACCCGGGCCGACTTGATCCACGGGCTGCAACTGCTGCCCGAGGATGGCGACAGCGTGCGGTTCTGACTGGCGTGGCCCAGGCCTGCGCTGCCCGAAAACAGCCGCAAATTTGTACCAAAGTCCAATAGAAATCGGGGTGATGAAGGACTAATCTGCAAACCATCGGTGGTGTGAATTGTTTCAACGCCACTATTCAGTTCCTTTGTTTTAACCGGAGATCATCGTGGCCCAATTTGCTACCGTCGCTGCCATCAATGGAAGTGGCACTGCTCTCGCTGTTGATGCCCAGGGCAACAGCCGGGTTCTCAATGTCGGTGATAACCTGCAAAAAGGTGAAACCGTGCGCACCGTGGGCGATGTTCGCGTCGAGCTCATGATGGAAGACGGCCATCTGCTGGCCGTCGCCCCGGCGCAAAGCGTTCGCCTCGACGAGAATGTGGTCGAGTCGGATCAGCGACCCACGGCGCAGGACAGTGCGGTCGCCAACCCAACCAGCGCTGACACCGTTATCCAGGCGCTGGAACGCGGCACCGATCTGAATCAGGAAATTGAAGCCCCCGCGGCCGGCTTGGCCGCCGGCGACGGCGCAGACGGCGGCAGCTCCTTTGTTCAGTTGCTGCGCATCGTCGAGGGTGTGGAACCACTGGCTTATGCCTACAGTTTCGAAAGTCCTGGCGTCAACCTCTTTATTCCCGAGAATTTTGCGCTGGCGGCTGAGACCCCAACCTTCACCATCACACTCACCGAGACCGCAACCAGCACGGTGTCGGGCATCGTGACCGATACCATCACCGGCATCGTCACGGAAACCGTGCCGGTGACTGATACCTTGCCGATCACCGAGACGGTGCTCCATACCGATACGGTGGCGCTGACTGATACCGTGATCCATACCGACACCGTGGTGTTGACCGAAACGGCGGCCCATACCGACACAGTGGCGCTGACTGAAACAGTGGCCCATACTGACACGGTGGCCCATACTGACACGGTGGCCCATACTGACACGGTGGCCCATACCGACACGGTGGCCCATACCGACACGGTGGTCCATACCGACACGGTGGTCCATACCGACACGGTGGCCCATACCGACACGGTGGCCCATACCGACACGGTGGCCCATACTGACACGGTGGCGCTGACTGAAACAGTGGCTCATACCGACACGGTGGCCCTGACGGACACGATCACCGACGGGACGGACACCATCACCACCGGGACGGACACGATCACGACTGGCACGGACACGATCACGACTGGGACGGACACGATCACCACCGGGACGGACACGATCACCACCGGGACGGACACGATCACCACCGGGACGGACACGATCACCACCGGGACGGACACGATCACGACTGGGACGGACACGATCACCACCGGGACGGACACGATCACCACCGGGACGGACACGATCACCACCGGGACGGACACGATCACCACCGGGACGGACACGATCACCACCGGGACGGACACGATCACGACTGGCACGGACACGATCACCACCGGCACGGACACGGTCACCACCGGCACGGACACGGTCACCACCGGCACGGACACGGTCACCACCGGCACGGACACCGTGACCACCGGCACGGACACGGTCACCGTCACAACCACCTTTACGCTGGAAGAGCTCACGATCAAAGGCGCAGGGCCAAGCGAATACTACGATTACTCTCTTCTGGTTGGAGGAGACCTGATAACGGCCCGGTTTACAGACCCGAACTGGTCTGACGATCACGACTATCACGGCGGTGTCAATCCTTCGAATAACTTGGGGATCGGCAATAACGTCATGGACCGGGGTGAGTCCATCGTGCTTACCTTCTTCGACGCAGATGGCGCTGTCTTGACGAACAACATCCAGCTTATAACCAAGGACGTTGGCGAAGGTGGGCATGATGATTTGAAGTGGACTGCGTACCGCGACGGGCACGCTGTGGGCACTGGCACCTTCGCAGACTTTGATGCCACAGTCGGTACGCCGCCGCTTTTTGTTGCAGGCGGCTACGATAAACTTTTGCTGGTCGCTTCACATGGCGCTTTCAAAATCAATGCTCTGGTTGGTGTGCCTGTTGACGTGACCGAGACGGTAGTCCATACCGAGACGGTGGCCCATACCGAAACGGTGCTGGTGACTGAAACGGTAGCCCATACCGACACGGTAGCGGTGACTGAAACAGTGGCGCATACCGATACGGCGCTAGTGACTGAAACGGTGGCGCATACCGATACGGCGCTAGTGACTGAAACGGTGGCGCATACCGACACGGTAGCGGTGACTGAAACCGTGGCGCATACCGACACGGCGCTGGTGACCGACACGGCAGCCCATACCGATACGGCGCTGGTGACTGAAACGGTGGCCCATACCGATACCGTGCTGGTGACGGACACGGCAGTCCATACCGACACGGTGCTGGTGACAGAAACGATGGCTCATACCGACACGGTGACGTTGACGGACACGGTGACCACTGGCACCGACACGATCACCAGCGGCACCGACACCATCACCACTGGGACCGACACGATCACCAGCGGCACAGACACCATCACCAGTGGCACCGACACAGTCACCACCGGCACCGACACAGTCACCACCGGCACCGACACAGTGACCAGTGGCACCGACACGATCACCAGCGGCACCGACACAGTGATCAGTGGCACCGACACGATCACCAGCGGCACCGACACGATCACCAGTGGCGCCGACACGATCACCACTGGCACCGACACGATCACCACTGGCACTGACACGGCCACCTATACCGACACGTCGACCCATACCGACACGTCGACCCATACCGACACTGTGACCCATACCGACACGGCGACGCAAACCGACACGACGGACGGCGGTATTCACACCATTACCACCGGTGTGGACACGATTACCGTGGGCACCGTTACCGTGACTGAGGCCACGGAAACCATCACCGTGTCGCAGTTCACGGAGACGGTGACGGTATCGCAGTTCACTGAAACTGTCACGGATACTTTTACCGAAACAGCGACGACAACGGATCAGGGCCTTGGCAACGGGGAGCCGCCTCCGGTACAGGCGCTGTCCGCTCATGACGTATTGGCCGCGAGCGACAACGCCATGACCGACCATGGAGCGGCGCCGCCGGCAGGTACGACCGGCCCTGTTGCAGGTCCGGAATTCGATCAGTTGGCGCAGGAGGCGGTCAACCGGTTGTTGCACAATCACAATGACCCGACTCCCTGACAGGTTTTCTGCCATGATCTGGCGGGAGTGATCCCGCCACGTTTTTTTCTGTCAGGTGAGGTTCTTGATGAGGATATTGTTCATACACGAAGGCTTGGGTCAATTCGAGAAATTGCACCTGCACCTGAATGCGCAGGGGCTGGCGCATTCATCGTTCATGTGCTCAACCGGTGTGTACAACGCCAACAAGGACAAAGTACCCAATCTGGTGCCGTTCCAGACCGTGCCGGAAAATGAAAAAACCTATTTTTATGTGAAGAACATCGAGGCCCGGACCCAGCGCTCGTTCTTCATCAAGAAAGCTATCAATGAACTGTTGACAAAAACTGGCTTGGACGTGATCGTCGCACATGGCTCTGGCGGTTTTCCGCTGCAGTTGTTTGGTGAGTTCAACATTCCCATCGTCACCTACATTGAGTTCCCGTCCTTTACCTTGCATGGGCACGATCCCAAATACCCCCAGCCGGACTACGCCACATTCAGGGACAAGATTTTCGAAATGACCAGCTTTCATCAGGTGCTCAGGAGCGAGCTGGTGATTGTGCCCAGCGCCTATGCAAAGAGCATGTTCCCCACCTGCCTGCACGAACGGATCGTTGCGCAGATGGAGGGTTTCAATATCGTGCGCAGGCCTTCGAGCTTCAAGAAATTGGAGGGTTTCTTCTACATCGGGTTCGCGGCCAGGGATTTGTCTTCCGCCAAGGGCTTCGAGCAATTCATCCTGATCGCCAAGGAAATTCTCAAGACCAGGGAAAAGGTCAAATTCGTGTTCTGCGGCTCGCCCAAAACCTTATACAGCTACGAGGAGGCGTTTCTGGAGAAGACCTTCGCGAAAGATCAGCGGCCCGAATCCTTTTTGAAATACCTGTTCGACCGGGAGGGCATCACACTCGCAGAGGGTTCACCATTCCAGCACGTCAGTTATTCCGCCTACGATGATTTCGCGAGCTACATCGAGGCCATGGACATGTTCCTGTATCCGTTGCAGTTTGGCTCTGCCAACTGGGGCTTGTTCGAGCTCCTGTTTCGCGGCAAGATTGTGCTTGGCAGCGGCCGTTGTTTCATTCCCGAAGTCATCCGGCATGGCGACAACGGTTTGCTGTGTCCCTACGAAGACATTCCTCTATGGGCCCGGATGGCGGTGGAGGTGATTGACGCGCCGGAGCGTTATGCGCACCTGGGAAAGAACGCGGAAGTCGATGCCAATGAGCGTTTCCACGTCAGCAAGGTGGCGCCTAAATATCTAGATATATTTCAGATGGCCATCAGCAGGAAAAAGTTGGCATTGCATTGAATTGGATGACCTGCAGGCACGCATGAACATTGCTCAGTGCCCGGCGCTGGCGAGCCAGGGCGAAGCCACAGCGAGGCTGGCGTCGAAGCTGTGCTTCACGCCCCCGTACAGGCCGACCACCCGACGCACATAGGCGCGGGTTTCGGGAAAGGGCGGTACACCCTGGTAGCGGTCCACCCGTTTTTCGCCGGCGTTGTAGGCCGCCAGTGCGTAGACGATGTTGCCGCGGTAGTAAGACAGCAGCCAGCGCAGGTAGCGCATGCCGCCGCGCAGATTCTGGGTGGCGTTGTAGGCGTTGCGCACATTGAAACGCTCGGCGGTGTCGGGGATCAGCTGCATCAGGCCCATGGCCGCTCTGGGTGACTGGGCTTCAGTCTCGAAGTTGGACTCCACCGCGATGACAGAGAGCACCAGCTTGGGGTCGAGCGCGTACCAGGCGCTCAGCGTTGTGGCCAGCGGAATGAGCCAGCGCTTGTGGCGCGGCAGGGTCAGCAGAAAGCTGTCGATTGACGGACCGGCGTCGGCTGCCAGGTCAAGTCGCAGGCCATGGAAGATGGGCGAAGCGGCTTTTTCCGGCAGCTGCGACTGGGTAACGCAGGCAGGTAGCTCTACCGAGGTCAATTCGATGCTGTCGAGCATCTGACTTGCTTGAACGTGGCCTTGTGAAGCGGCCACTGAAAACAGGGCGGCCGCGAAAGGCCGGTTCTCGGGCACCCCCTGACCAAAGGCATACAGCATGCCAAGCCGGTATTGCCCTTCGATGCTGCCCCAGCGCGATGTTTCGCAATACAAGGCGGCGGCCTGCCAGGCACTGTCTGGCGTGTCGGTGGCCGACTCCAGCTCGCTCGCCTGTTGCAGCAGACGCTGCAAGGTCGGTGCTTCCCCCGCCAGCGCGGCGACCGCTGCCGGCAAGGACGGTGCGGCTTGGGCCAGAGCGACGCCGGTATGGGCACAAACAGCCCAGACCAGCCAACCGGCCAATCCTGCATGCACGAACTTCAGGCGGTTCACGGTCGCTTCCATCAAGTGGGTCCGAATGCAGCGCTCACTTTACACCCGGCCCCGTCACCCCGTCAAAGCCGAGCGAGGCCAGCAGTGGCAGGTCGTCCCCGGACTCGACTCCCAGCGCAATGACAATGATGCCGAAATGGTGCGCCACGCCGCACAGGCCTTTGAGGAATTCCTGGTTGCCAGGATTGTCGGCAATGCCGTGCACATAGCTCGGGTGGATCTTGATGTAGTCCAGGCCCAGACTGGCCAGCTTGTCGCTCTCGGTAACGCGATGGCCAAAATATTCGATGCCGAAGCGGCAGCCCAGCGGCTTGACGGCGTGCACCAGCTCGCGGAAGGCGTCGAACTTCTTGAACACACCATACTCGGGCACTTCGAACAGCAGGCGCTTGCACATCTCGGGATTGGCCTCAAGCAGTTGCATCAGCTCATAGTGGAATGCGAAGTCGGCAATGGTTTCGGCTGACAGGTTGACCGCGATGTCGCCGGGCGCGGTTCGCAAGTGCTCGATGGCGAGTTTGACGACCTTGAGGTCGAGTGGCGCCGTGAGGTGCAGGTGCGCGGCCATCGGCATGAAATCGGCGGCCGGCAGCAACGTGCCCGTCGCGTCGATCTGCAGGCGGACGACGCCTTCCTGGTGGATCACGGCCTGGTCCTTGCTGCCGATCACCCGGTACAGGGCCAGCCGCAGCTTGCCACCGGAGACGGCTTCAGTCAGCAGGGCGCGCCACTGTTCGGCCGGGCGGGCGCCAAGGCCGCTAGCCTCGCTGGCGTGCCAACTGTTCGGGCCCAGAGTCTCGGCGTGCGCCAGCGCCTCATCAGCGCGGCTCAGCAAGTCGCTGATGCTCTGGTCGCGCCGGTAGGGCACGGCGCCGACATGGAACAGGTCGGGCACCTCAGGCACCCAGGTCGGCAACCAGTTCCGGCTCAGGCGCTGCTGCAGCTCCGAGACAGCTTGTGCCGGCGAGCTGATGGTTGGATAGACCACGGCAAACTCCCCGCCCTGAAGACGCCCGGCCCGCTGGTCAAGACCTTCGTGGCTGCTCTCACCAAGTGCGCTGCCGAGCTGCTTGAGCAAGGCGTCGGCACGCAGATGGCCAAGCTGGGCGTTCAGGGTATTCAGGTCGGTCAGGCGCAAGATGATCAGTGTGCCTTCCGCGCCGAACTCTTCGCCGGTCAGCAGTTCGCGCAGTTGCGACAGAAAGTGCTGGTGCCCGGCCAGGCCGGTCAGCGCATCGTGGTTGACCTTCTGGCGCAAAGCTTCGAGTCGCGCCGCTTCTTCGCTGAACATGGCTCGCAAGCGCTCGACCATGCTGTTCATGGCGCGCACGACGCTGCGCAGCTCGGGCGTGCGCGGTTCGGCAATGCTGAGGAAGCGGCGCTGCGCAATGGCGTCGGCCTGGCACACGACCGCGCCCAGTGGCCGGGTAATGAAGCGGATGGCCAGCGTGCCGGCGATGCCGATCACCACGCCACCGAGCACAAACCATAGCAACAGACCGAGCGCGCCGTCCCACAGGCTCTGGTAGGCGTACTGTTCATGGCTGGCCAGGGTCAGCGTGCCGTATTGCTTCCAGCCATCCTGGATCAGGGCCTGGCCAGGCGCGGCGTGGATCGGGATCAGCGCGGCAAACCACTGCGGCGCGCCCTGCAGCGGGCCGCTGAACACGCGTTCCACCATGGTCTGGCCGGTGGGCGAGACAACCCGGATGAACCGGTAGTGGCCAGCGTCAAACTGCGCCGTCACCTGCAGCTCGACCGTGACCGGGTCTTTGGGCAGCTGCGACAGCGACAGGGCCAGCGCGGTGGCGTTGTCAATATTCTTCACCTGCAGCTGCTGCTCCAGGTAATGGCGAGCCGACAGCACGCTCACGACCATGCTGCCGCCAAATGAGATGGTCGTGATCAGGACGACGGCGATCCAGAGTTGCTTGATGAGGGACATGGCAGGCTCGCTTGTGTAAATTGGGGGGATGATCAGAGGCCTTCCTGGCGCATGCGCACGAGCACGTCGCGCCAGCGGGACAGGCGGGTGGTTGGATCGGCTGTGGAGGCGGTGGCGCCACCGACCCACAAGCCGTCACTGTTGAAGCTGAAGACCGGCATCAGGTCAGGGCGCTGGGAGGCGGGGCGTACGCTGCTGATCAGGTTGTCAAGAATCAGCGGTTCTTCAGTCGGTTGCGGGTAAAAACCCAGCACCATGTGGGTGACAGACGCGGTCGAACCGCTCTTGGCGCGGACATAGATCAGACGCAGGTGCTGGTTGCCAATGCCCAGCATTTGCAGGGTGATGTATTTGGCGATGGCGAAGTCCTCGCAGTCGCCCGCGCCGCGCCCCATGAATTCGAGCGGCGTGGCCCAGTAGTCTTCCTGCTTCCAGACCTCCCAGTCAGTCTGGAACAGCATGCGGCGGTTGAAAAACGCGTTAACCTGGTTGAGCTTCTCGCTGTCGGGCACGGCACGTGATTCTTCGATCAACCGCCGCCACGCGCCTATGGTCTCGGCGGCATGAGCACCGTAGCGTTGCAGGGCCAGGGCCTGGGTCTTGTCGAGGTCCGGCGCCGCGATCGAGGCGACGAAGAGCAGTAAGCAGCCAACAAGCAAGGCCCAAACGATCAACGCCCGTCCCCACACGGGGAAAGTCAGATGGTCGCGTGCGGTGTTGCACATGACGATCAGCCTAGCGCCTAAAGAGGACCCTTGGGGGAAGAGAACGCGCTGCTTTGATAATTCTCAAACATAGCACCTCTGAGCATTGCTTTTCGGTTCTAAAGGATCTGAATAAGGGCTATAAAACAATTCTTAAAAGTCGGCAATGCGTTCATTTTGACACGGAGGTTTACGATGAAAGCAAAAACATCATTCTCAATACTGATGGCTGCGGTATTGGCCACCTTGGGGGCACAGGCGCAAAACCTGCCGGAATCTCTGGTGCAGGCCGCGCGCAAGGCGGTGGTGAGCAACCCGGAGGTTCAGGCGCGCTGGAATGCCTTCAAGGCGGCGGGCAATGAACGCGATGTGGCGCGCGGCGGCTTCTTCCCGCGGGTCGATCTGAGCGCGACTGTCGGGCGGGAGAGTCGGGACTCGCCACTCGCGCCGACCGGCAGTTATGGCACCTACAACTTCAATTCCGCACAGCTTTCTCTGACGCAGATGCTGTTTGACGGCATGTTTACCGCCAACGAAACCAAGCGTCTCGGTTATGCCAAACTGACGCGCTACTACGAGCTGGCCGATGCCTCCGAGACGGCAGCACTGGAAGCGATACGCGCCTACGCCGACGTGCTGCGTTACCGCGAGCTGGTGGACGCCGCCACGCAGAACTATGTGGAGCACAAGCAGACCGGGGGTCAGGTGGAAGAGCGCTCCAATGCGGGGGTGGGCCGCCGCGTCGACGTGGAGCAGGCCGGCGGTCGTTTGGCGCTGGCCGAGTCCAACCTGCTGGTTGAGCTGACCAATCTGCACGACGTGAGCGCGCGCTACCTGCGCATCGTCGGCGAAAAGCCGCCGGCCAATCTGCCGCCCCTGCCCGACCAGTTCAAGCTCGGCACCTTGCCCGCTTCCACCAATGCGCTGATGCATGATGGCTTGCAGAACAGCCCGGTGCTCAATGCGGCAGTGGAAAACGTGCGTGCCTACACCCAGGCGATCGAGTCGAGCAAGGCGGCCTACATGCCGCGCCTGGACCTGCGTGCCTACCGGAGCGTGGACACCAATGCCCAGGGAATCACAGGTGACACGAATGTGAACGGCGTGGCCCTGGTCCTGAACTACAACCTTTTCCGTGGCGGCTCTGACCGCGCGCGTCAGCGCCAGGCGGTAGACCAGAAGGATCAGGCGCGCGACCTCCAGGAAAAGGCCTGCCGAGATGTGCGCCAAACGCTATCCATCGCCTACAGCGACGTACGCAGCCTGAGTGAACAGCAAAGCTACATGGGCCAGCACCGTCTGTCAACGGAGAAATCGCGCGAGGCCTATCGCCAGCAATTCGACATTGGTCAGCGTACGCTGCTGGACCTGCTGGATAGTCAGAACGAGTATTTCGAGGCGAGTCGCGCCTACATCAATGCCCGCCACAACCAGATCGTCGCGCAAGCGCGCACGCTGGCCGGCATGGGCCAGCTGGTGGCGACGCTGGGGGTGAGCCGCGGCGACGTTCCGAGCGCACAGGATGCGGGGCAGGATCGTGGCGGGATTGATCCGGCCGAGTTGTGCCCTTCCGAAGAGTCGGTGGTCGACACCATGGAAAAGATCAAGAGCCAGACCGTTATTCCTCCGCGTGTGCGCGCGGTCGCACCCAAGGCGGTCCCGGCCAAGATCAGCTTGTCGGCTGACACCTTGTTCGATTTTGATAAAGCCGATCTCAAACCCGGTGGTCTGGCCGGTCTTGACAACTTGCTCGCTCGCATCAAGGAGGTCAGACTTGATGTGGTGATCGCCGTCGGCCATACCGACTCGGTCGGTAGCGATGCTTATAACAAACGCCTGTCACTGGCTCGTGCCGAGTCGGTCAAGACTTATCTGGTCAGCAAGGGGGTCGATGCCAAGCGCATCAGGACTGAAGGCATGGGCAAGAGCCAGCCGATTGCCGACAACGCCACGGCAGAAGGCCGCGCCAAGAACCGCCGCGTCGAGATCGAGGTGGTGGAGGCACGAAGCACCCCATAGCGGGCAGTTGATCCGGGGCTCGGCAGAAAGCCGCGCCGATGCAACGCGGCTCAGTCAAGCAAAGGCCCTTGGGGCCTTTGCTGTTTGTAGAATGCGGCAAGGCAAAAGTGCCGGCAATCGGACCTGGGTTTTCTCAATCAACTCAACGCACGAACCTCCGGGCCGTTCAAGACTGCTGTCTGATCGTCGGATCGATGCGCAGCATGACGGACAAGACACCCTGCATGCGACGCGATACGGCTGCTTCGCGGATGCATGGCCATTGCTCGACGAACTGCTGAAACTGATTGTGGGGCAAGCAAATGACTTCATTGGAGCGCGTGACTGAAATGGCTGTGACATCGCAAGCGGCGATTGAAGACACGCGCCTCTGGCTGGAGCGTGCGGTGATTGGTTTGAACTTGTGCCCGTTTGCCAAGGGCGTACACGTCAAAGGGCAAATTCATTATGTGGTGAGCCGCGCCCGGACCGCCAAGGAGCTGCTGCGGGATCTGGTTTTTGAGCTGAAAGAGTTGATCGCCACTGACGCGGCTGTGCGAGACACGACGCTTCTGATCGCGCCAGACTGTCTTGCGGATTTTTTGGATTTCAACGATTTCCTGGTGGACACGGATCAGGCCCTGATTGATCTGGAACTCGATGGCGTGCTGCAGATTGCCAGCCTGCACCCGAGGTATCAATTTGCCGGCACGCGCGAAGACGACATCACCAATTTCACCAACCGCTCGCCTTATCCGACGCTGCACCTGCTGCGCGAAGACAGCATCGACCGCGCGGTTCAGGCCTTTCCCGAGGCTGAGGCCATCTTTGAGAAAAACATGCAGACCATGGAACGGCTCGGGCTCGAGGGCTGGGCCGCACTGGGGTTCGCGCGTGACGACAAACTGCCATGAAAGCAAAAGCCGGCGTGAGCCATCCTGACCCGCCGGTGTCCGAGATCAGGCCCGGCCAGTCGATCGAGCTGCTCAAAGAGCTGCACATTCTCACGCGTGACGGCAAGCTGAACCAGGACTCGCGGCGCAAGCTGAAGCAGGTTTACCATCTTTTCCAGTTCATTGAGAAGCTGTTGCTGGAGCTGCCCCAGACCGAGGAGGGCATCACGCTGGCCGACCACGGCGCGGGCAAATCGTACTTGGGCTTCATCATTTACGACCTGTTCTTCAAGGCCCAAACGGCGGGCC
Source organism: uncultured beta proteobacterium (assembly GCA_963810395.1). Taxonomy (GTDB): domain Bacteria; phylum Pseudomonadota; class Gammaproteobacteria; order Burkholderiales; family Burkholderiaceae_C; genus Rhodoferax. Next base: position 2,274,218 of record CAWENC010000001.1, read on the forward strand.
ACATTTATGGCATTGAGACGCGTGCGGAACTGGTGCAGAAATCGCGTGAGCTGGCGGCTCGGCTCGGCTTCGACCGGATGTCGTTCCTGAACCTGAGCGTCGCCGACTCGGCGCAATCCGATCAACTGCCGGCGCGCATCGATATCGTGACCGCACTGCACGCCTGCGATACCGCTACCGATGACGCAATTGCCTTTGGCCTGCAAAAACACGCCAGATTCTTGGTGCTGGTGCCGTGTTGTCAGGCCGAAGTGGCGCGCTGTTTGAGCCAGCACAAAGCGCTGTCACTGTCGCGCACGCCGCTGGCCGAACTGTGGCGTCATCCCTTGCATACCCGCGAGCTCGGCAGCCAGATCACCAATGTGCTGCGCTGCCTCTATCTGGAGGCCTGCGGCTATCAGGTCACCGTGACCGAATTGGTGGGTTGGGAGCACAGCATGAAAAATGAGCTCATCATCGCGCGCCATACCGGGCAGAAAAAGCGCAGCGCCAGTGAGCACCTGAATGCCATTCTGCAAGAGTTTGGTCTGGAGCAGTTGCGCGAGACGCGTTTCAGGCAATGACATGGCCCGCCTTCCGCGCCTCACACTGCCAGGCTATCCGCACCACGTGATCCAGCGCGGTAACAACCGGCAGGCCATTTTTGCCTCCGGTGCAGACTATCAGACCCTGCTGGCGATGCTCGATGAGAACGCCAGGAAGTTTCAGGTGGCCATTCACGCCTATGTATTGATGAGCAACCACTTTCACCTGTTGGCCACACCGCAGACTGCAGATGGCCTGCCACAGATGATGCAGGCGCTGGGACGGCGCTACGTGCGCTATTTCAACGACAGCCAGCAGCGCAGCGGCACCTTGTGGGAAGGTCGCTACAAATCCACGCTGATCCAGACCGATCGTTATCTGCTCGCCTGCATGGCCTATATCGATCTCAATCCGGTACGTGCCGGCCTGGTGGCGCATGCACAGGACTATCCATGGTCAAGCTACGGACATTACGCCGGGCTGCGAACCGACAAACTGATCAGCGCCCACCCTCTGGTGTGGGAGCTCGGCAACACGCCGTTTGCCCGCGAGGCCGCCTACGCCGAGCTGGTGCAGAGCGGCATCAGCGCCGCGCAGCAGGCGGCCCTGACCGACTCGGCCTTGCGTGGCTGGGCGTTGGGCGAAGCTGATTTTGTGGCCGACCTGCAAAAAAGAACGCCGCGACGGGTGACCAAGGCCGCCGCCGGTCGGCCGATTTCAGTGCCAAAAACTTAGCCAAACAGGGCTTTAGACAAGGTGGATATTGCGTGAGCAGCTATCAATATTGATATGTCCCTAATTATTTGTTGATTAAATGATTCAACAAATAATTGGAATCTGACCCCAATTATTTTGCTTGGCAGTTTTGTTGCATTGCAGTATTCTTCTTAGCTCTGATATTTTTAGGAGTGCGCCATGACGACGGCTGCCGAGATCTTGCATCTCCAGGAACACGGTTTGTATTCATCCACCCAGGAGCATGACGCTTGTGGCGTGGGGTTTGTGGCGCACATCAAGGGCGTCAAGTCGCATGACATCGTCCAGAACGCGCTGAAGATTCTTGAAAATCTGGATCACCGGGGTGCCGTCGGCGCCGACAAGTTGATGGGCGACGGGGCCGGCATCCTGATTCAGCTGCCTGATGCGCTGTATCGGGAAGAAATGTCAGCCCAAGGCGTGACCCTGCCTCCGCCCGGCGAATATGGCGTGGGCATGATCTTTTTGCCCAAGGAGCATGCCAGCCGGCTGGCTTGCGAGGAGGAGTTGGAGCGCGCCATCAAGGCCGAGGGCCAGGTGCTGCTGGGCTGGCGCGACGTGCCGGTGAATCGCGACATGCCGATGTCGCCCAATGTGCGCCTGAAAGAGCCAATTCTCAAACAGCTCTTTATTGGCCGGGGCAATGACGTCATCGTGCAGGACGCACTGGAGCGCAAGCTGTATGTGATCCGCAAGACCGCCAGCGCGGCCATCCAGAACCTGCAGCTCAAGCACAGCAAAGAGTATTACGTGCCCAGCATGTCGAGCCGCACCGTGATCTACAAGGGCTTGCTGCTGGCCGATCAGGTGGCCACCTACTACCTCGATTTGCAGGACGAGCGCTGTGTTTCGGCACTCGGCCTGGTGCATCAGCGTTTCTCCACCAACACCTTCCCCGAGTGGCCGCTGGCCCACCCTTACCGCTATGTGGCGCACAACGGCGAGATCAACACCGTCAAGGGCAACTACAACTGGATGAAGGCGCGCGAGGGCGTGATGTCGTCCCCGGTGCTGGGCGCTGATTTGCAGAAGCTCTACCCGATCAGCTTTCCCGACCAGTCCGACACCGCCACCTTTGACAACTGCCTGGAACTGCTGACCATGGCCGGCTATCCGCTGGCCCAGGCGGTGATGATGATGATCCCGGAGCCGTGGGAGCAGCATGCCACCATGGAAGCGCGCCGCAAGGCCTTCTATGAATACCACGCCGCCATGATGGAGCCGTGGGATGGCCCGGCCAGCATCGTCTTCACCGATGGCCGCCAGATCGGCGCCACGCTCGACCGCAACGGTCTGCGCCCATCACGTTACTGCATCACCGATGACGATCTGGTGATCATGGCGTCCGAGTCGGGCGTGCTGCCCGTGCCGGAAAACAAGATCGTGCGCAAATGGCGCCTGCAGCCCGGCAAGATGTTCCTGATCGATCTGGAACAGGGCCGCATGATCAACGATGACGAGCTCAAGGCCAATCTGGCCAACAGCAAGCCCTACCAGCAGTGGATCGAGAACCTGCGCATCCGCCTGGACGACGTGGTGGGCGGCGGCGAACCGGCCTCGGAGTCCGAGATCGAGGTCAGTCTGCTGGATCGCCAGCAGGCCTTTGGCTTTACCCAGGAAGACCTCAAGTTCCTGCTGGCGCCGATGGCCAGCAATGGCGAGGAGGCCACCGGTTCCATGGGCAACGACAGTCCGCTGGCGGTGCTCTCGGACAAGAACAAGCCGCTCTACAACTACTTCAAGCAGTTGTTTGCGCAGGTGACGAATCCGCCGATCGACCCGATCCGCGAAGCGATCGTGATGAGTCTGGTGTCGTTTGTCGGCCCGAAGCCGAATCTGCTCGACATCAACCAGGTGAATCCGCCGATGCGGCTCGAAGTCGCCCAGCCGGTGCTGGACTTTGCCGACATGGCCAAGCTGCGCGACATCGAAAAATACACCCGCGGCAAGTTCCGCAGCTACACCCTGGACATCACCTATCCGCTGGCCTGGGGCCACGAGGGTGTCGAAGCGCAGCTGGCGTCGCTGTGCGCCGAGGCGGTGGACGCGATCAAGGGCGGCAACAATATTCTGATCATCAGCGACCGCGGCATCAGTGCCACCCAGGTCGCGATTCCGGCGCTGCTGGCGCTGTCGGCGGTGCACCAGCATCTGGTGCGCCAGGGGCTGCGCACCACCGCCGGTCTGGTGGTCGAGACCGGCACCGCGCGCGAAGTGCATCACTTTGGCGTGCTGGCGGGCTACGGCGCCGAGGCCGTGCACCCGTATCTGGCGATGGAAACCCTGGCCAGCATCTGCCACGATCTGCCCGGCGATCTGAGCGCCGAGAAGGCGATCTACAACTACGTCAAGGCGGTCGGCAAGGGTCTGTCCAAGATCATGTCAAAAATGGGCGTATCGACCTATATGAGCTACTGCGGCGCCCAGCTGTTTGAAGCCATTGGCCTGTCCAGCGCCACCGTGTCCAAGTATTTCACCGGCACCCCCAGCCGGGTCGAAGGCATCGGTGTTTTTGACATTGCCGAAGAAGCCATCCGCATGCACAAGGCGGCCTTCAGCGCCGACCCGGTGCTGGCCAGCATGCTCGATGCGGGCGGGGAGTATGCCTGGCGCACTCGGGGCGAAGAGCACATGTGGACACCCGACGCGATTGCCAAGCTGCAGCACAGCACCCGTGCCAACAACTGGAACACCTACAAGGAATACGCCCAGATCGTCAACGACCAGAGCAAGCGTCACATGACGCTGCGCGGCTTGTTCGAATTCAGGATTGATCCGGCCAGGGCGATTCCGGTCGAGCAGGTTGAGTCCGCCAAGGAAATTGTCAAGCGCTTTGCCAGCGGCGCGATGTCGCTCGGCTCCATCAGCACCGAAGCCCACGCCACGTTGTCGGTGGCCATGAACCGGATCGGCGGCAAGAGCAACACCGGTGAAGGCGGCGAAGATCCGGCACGCTACCGCAACGAGCTCAGGGGCATCCCGATCAAGCTCGGCGACTCGCTCAAGAGCGTGATTGGCGCCGATGTGGTCGAGGTCGATTTGCCGCTGCAGGATGGCGACAGTCTGCGTTCGCGCATCAAGCAGGTGGCCTCGGGCCGCTTCGGCGTCACGGCCGAATACCTCAGCAGCGCCGACCAGATCCAGATCAAGATGGCGCAAGGCGCCAAGCCCGGCGAAGGCGGCCAGCTGCCCGGCCCCAAGGTCTCGGAATACATCGGTCGCCTGCGCCATTCGGTGCCTGGCGTGGGTTTGATTTCGCCGCCGCCGCACCACGACATCTACTCCATCGAAGACCTGGCGCAACTGATCCATGATTTGAAAAACGTGGCGCCGCATACCAGCATCAGCGTCAAGCTGGTCAGTGAAATTGGCGTCGGCACCGTCGCCGCGGGCGTGGCCAAGTGCAAGAGCGACCATGTGGTGATTGCCGGTCATGACGGCGGCACCGGCGCCTCGCCCTGGTCATCCATCAAGCATGCCGGCAGCCCGTGGGAAATCGGCCTGGCCGAAACCCAGCAAACACTGGTACTGAACCGCCTGCGCAGCCGCATCCGGGTGCAGGCCGATGGCCAGATGAAGACCGGCCGCGACGTGGTCATCGCCGCATTGCTGGGCGCCGACGAGATGGGCTTTGCCACCGCACCGCTGGTGGTGGAAGGCTGCATCATGATGCGCAAATGCCACCTCAATACCTGCCCGGTGGGTGTTGCCACACAGGACCCGGCGCTGCGCAAGAAATTCTCCGGCAAGCCCGAACACGTGGTGAACTACTTCTTCTTTGTGGCCGAAGAAGTGCGTCAGATCATGGCGCAGCTCGGCCTGCGCAAGTTCGACGAACTGATAGGCCGCGCTGACCTGCTCGACACGCGCGCCGGGATCGAGCACTGGAAAGCCGGTGGCCTGGACTTCAGCCGCCTGTTTGCGCTGCCCAATGTGCCGGCAGACGTGCCGCGCTACCAGACCGAGAACCAGGATCACGGTCTGGAGCGCGCTCTGGACAACATCCTGATCACCAAGAGCCGCGCGGCCATCGACAAAGGCGAGAAAGTGCACTTCATGGAAGTGGCACGCAACGTCAATCGCTCGGTCGGCGCCATGCTCTCCGGCGCGCTGACCCGGGTGCACCCGGAAGGCTTGCCCGATAACACCATTCGCATCCAGCTCGAAGGCACCGGCGGCCAGTCGTTCGGGGCTTTCCTGACCAATGGCATCACGCTGTATCTGATTGGTGACGCCAACGACTACACCGGCAAGGGCCTGTCCGGCGGCCGGGTGGTGGTGCGCCCCAGCATCGACTTCCGGGGCGATGCCACGCGCAACATCATTGTCGGCAACACCGTGATGTACGGCGCCACCAGCGGCGAAGCCTTCTTCAGCGGCGTCGCCGGTGAGCGCTTCGCCGTGCGGCTCTCAGGCGCGACAACGGTGGTGGAAGGCACCGGTGACCACGGCTGCGAGTACATGACCGGCGGCACCGTGGCCGTGCTGGGCATCACCGGACGCAACTTTGCCGCTGGCATGAGCGGCGGCATCGCCTATGTCTACGACGAAGATGGCAAGTTTGCCAAGCGCTGCAATAGCGCCATGGTGTCGCTGGAGAAAGTCCTCAGCGCGCCGGAGCAGCATGCCAGCATCGACCCCAGCCTCTGGCATCGTGGTCAAAGCGACGAGGCGCAGCTGCGCAAGATGCTGGAAGAGCACAACCGCTGGACCGGCAGCAAACGGGCGCGCGAGTTGCTGGACAACTGGGAGCAGTCGCGCCTCAAGTTTGTCAAGGTGTTCCCGAACGAATACAAGCGCGCGCTGGCTACGCTACATGCACAAAAAGAAGCTGCAGCCCTTACTGGACGTGCACAGGCAGCTATCAAAAAAGAAGCGATGCCAGCCAAGTAGTCAATTTTCAGTGTTCGGGACAGGGCGATAAGCCGGTCCCGCAAAGGAACTAAGGACAAGAATCATGGGAAAAGTCACCGGCTTCATGGAATACGAGCGCATTGAGGAGGGCTACCAGCCGGTGCCCAAGCGCTTGAAGAATTACAAGGAATTTGTGCTCGGCCTGGATGAGGCGCAAGCCACCACCCAGGCGGCGCGCTGCATGGACTGCGGCACACCGTTTTGCAACAACGGCTGCCCCGTCAACAACATCATTCCGGACTTCAACGATCTGGTGTACCAGGGTGATTGGGAAAACGCCATTGCCGTGCTGCACAGCACCAACAACTTTCCCGAGTTCACCGGCCGCATCTGTCCGGCACCGTGCGAGGCGGCTTGCACGCTGAACGTGAACGACAGCGCGGTGGGCATCAAGTCGATCGAACACGCCATCATCGACCGTGCCTGGCTTGAGGGCTGGGTGCAGCCTCAGCCACCGCGGCACAAGACCGGCAAAAAGGTCGCCATCGTCGGCTCCGGCCCGGCCGGCATGGCCGCCGCGCAGCAGCTGGCGCGTGTCGGCCACGACGTCACGCTGTTCGAGAAAAACGACCGCATCGGCGGCCTGCTGCGCTACGGCATTCCGGACTTCAAGATGGAGAAGTCGCACATCGACCGCCGTGCCCTGCAGCTGCAGGAAGAGGGCGTCACGATCCGTACCGGCGTGCTGGTGGGCGAGATGCCCAAGGGCAGCAAGGTGACCAACTGGTCGAAGGAGGTCATTTCCGCCGAACAGTTGCAGAAAGACTTTGATGCCGTGCTGCTGGCCGGTGGTTCCGAGCAAAGCCGCGACTTGCCGGTACCGGGCCGCGATCTGCAGGGCATTCATTTCGCCATGGAGTTTCTGCCGCAGCAAAACAAGGTCAATGCCGGTGACAAGCTCAAGAATCAGTTGCGGGCTGACGGCAAGCACGTCATCGTGATTGGCGGCGGCGATACCGGCTCGGACTGTGTCGGCACCAGCAACCGCCACGGCGCGGCCAGTGTCACCCAGTTTGAAGTCATGCCGCAGCCACCGGCGGAAGAAAACCGCCCCATGACCTGGCCTTACTGGCCGCTCAAGCTGCGCACCAGTTCCAGCCACGAGGAAGGCTGTGAGCGCGAGTTCGCAATCTCGACCAAGGAGTTCATCGGCGAAAAAGGTCGGCTCACCGGCCTCAAGACCGTTCGCGTCGAATGGAAAGACGGCAAGATGAGCGAAGTGGCGGGCAGCGAGCGGGTGCTGAAAGCCGATCTGGTGCTGCTGGCCATGGGTTTTGTGAACCCGCTGGCCACGGTGCTGGAATCCTTCGGCGTCGAGAAGGATGGCCGCGGCAATGCAAAAGCAAGCACTGACTTCGCTGGCGGCTATGTCACCAACGTGCCGAAGGTCTTTGCCGCTGGTGATATGCGGCGCGGTCAAAGTCTGGTGGTCTGGGCGATCCGCGAAGGCCGGCAGGCGGCGCGTGCGGTGGATGAGTTCCTGATGGGATTCAGTGACCTGCCCCGATAGTAGGTGTAATCCCGTATGATCCATAGGCCGGGCATTCCCCGGCCTTTTTTGTTTGCAAGCTTCAATGTCCGTCCCATCTTCAGAATCGCTGGTCGAACTGCGTCACTTAACTTTTGGTTATGGTGAGCGGGTGATTCTGGACGACATTTCCTTGTCCGTCCCGCGTGGCAAGGTCACGGCGCTGATGGGCGCTTCGGGCGGCGGCAAGACCACCATATTGCGGCTGATTGGCGGGCAAAACCGGGCGCAGTCCGGCCAAATGCTGTTCGACGGGCAGGATGTCACCGTGATGAATCAGACCCAGCTCTACGCGGCGCGCCGGCGCATGGGCATGCTGTTCCAGTTTGGTGCCCTGTTTGCGGATTTGTCGGTGTTCGACAACGTCGCCTTCCCCTTGCGCGAACACACTGATTTGCCGGAAGCCCTGATTCGAGACATCGTGCTGATGAAACTCAACGCCGTCGGTCTGCGCGGCGCGTCGGATCTGATGCCCAGCGACCTCTCCGGTGGCATGGCGCGCCGCATCGCGCTGGCGCGCGCGATTGCGCTCGACCCGGAGCTGGTGATGTATGACGAGCCGTTTTCCGGCCTCGACCCGATCTCCCTGGCCACGGCCGCACACCTGATTCGCCAACTCAACGATTCAATGGGGCTGACCAGTGTTTTTGTCTCCCACGAGCTGGAACAGACGTTTGCGATTTCCGACCATGTGATCATTCTGGCGAATGGGAAAATTGCCACCCAGGGCACGCCGGACGAGGTGCGAAAAAGCACCGATCCGCTGGTCTACCAGTATGTGAATGCCTTGTCCGACGGTCCGGTGCGTTTCCACTATCCGGGGCCGACCATCGTCGAAGATTTTGGATTGGGAGTGGTGGCATGAGTTGGTACAAACCGGCCGATATCGGCTTCGCCGTGCGCCGTCAATTCGCCGATCTGGGCTATGGTGCCCGGCTGTTCCTGCGTTTGCTGATGACGCTGGGCGCCAGCCTGAAACGCTTTGGCCTGATCCGCGACCAGATCCATTTCCTGGGCAACTACTCACTGGCCATCATTGCCGTGTCCGGATTGTTTGTCGGGTTTGTCTTCGGCCTGCAGGGCTACTACACTTTGCAGCGCTATGGCTCGTCCTCGGCCCTGGGCCTGCTGGTGACGCTGACGCTGGTGCGCGAGCTCGGGCCGGTGGTGACCGCGCTGCTGTTTGCCGGCCGGGCCGGCACCTCGCTGACAGCCGAGATTGGCCTGATGAAAGCCGGTGAGCAGATCAGCGTCATGGAGATGATGGCGGTGGACCCGGTGCTGCGCGTTCTGGCGCCCAGATTCTGGGCCGGCATCATTACCATGCCGCTGCTGGCGGCGGTCTTCAGCGCCATGGGCATCATCGGCGGCTGGGCCGTCGGTGTGCTGATGATCGGTGTCGATGGCGGTTCGTTCTGGAGCCAGATCCAGGAGGGTGTCGATGTCTGGCAAGACCTCGGGAACGGCGTTCTGAAGAGCATCGTGTTTGGTTTTACGGTGACTTTCATCGCCCTGTTGCAGGGCTTTGAAGCGCAAGCGACGCCCGAAGGTGTGGCGAGTGCCACGACCCGCACGGTGGTGATGTCGTCCCTGTCAGTTCTTGGCCTGGACTTCATTCTGACGGCCATGATGTTTACGATATGAATACCCTGTTGGACAGACCGCATCCTGAACCTTTGCGGGACAGACCGAAGCTACACGAAGTGAGCAAGCTCTGTCCTCAACTGATCAAAGCGAACCAGCTCTGTCCCCAACTGACTAGAAAGATGTTTTATGCAGCGTTCAAAAAATGATGTCTGGGTTGGTCTTTTTGTATTGATTGGTGCGATTGCCATCCTGTTTCTGGCCTTGCAGTCGGCCAACCTGTTGACCCTGAGTTTCCAGAAGACCTATCCCCTGAATGCCAAATTTGACAATATTGGCGGCCTCAAGCCCAAGGCGGCAGTGCGCAGCGCTGGCGTGGTGGTCGGGCGGGTGGAAAAAATCACCTTTGACGACAAGTCTTTTCAGGCGCGTGTCACCCTGGGCATGGAGAGCCGCTATGCCTTTCCCAAAGACAGCTCGCTGAAGATTTTGACCAGTGGCCTGCTTGGTGAACAGTACCTGGGGCTGGAGCCCGGCGCCGATGAAAAGACCCTGGTCGCGGGCGACACAATTGGCAACACCCAATCTGCCGTGGTGCTGGAAAATCTCATCAGCCAGTTCCTGTACAGCAAGGCCGCTGATGCCAGTGGTCCCGACGCAGGCAAAGCCAAAAAATGAAACCGGCTTTGTCTACGCGTCCCGCGGGTCACCCGGGTGCTGGCGCCCTCTGGGTCGGCCTGCTGGCGCTATTTCTTTTGCTGTCAGGGTGTGCCAGTGGACCCAATGCCAATCCGCGCGACCCGCTCGAGCCATTCAATCGCAGCGTCTACAAGTTCAACGATGCGGTCGACAGCGTCGTCCTCAAGCCGGTGGCGACTGCCTACCGGGATGCCACGCCGGTACGGGTGCGCCAGGGCGTTGGCAACTTTTTCGGCAATCTGGAAGATCTCTGGTCGTTTGTCAACAACGCCCTGCAGTTCAAGGGCCAGCCGGCGATCGACAGCCTGAAGCGATTTGGTGTCAACACCTTCATGGGCTGGTTCGGTGTTCTTGACGTCGCCACCGAGATGGATATCGAAAAGCACACCAAGGACTTTGGCCATACGCTGGGTTACTGGGGGCTTGGGACCGGACCCTATCTTGTCCTGCCTTTGCTCGGACCTTCGACTTTCCGCGACACGGTGGCACTGCCAGTGGACTGGAAGGGCGACATTGTCTCCAGTTTCCAGCATGTCCCGACGCGCAATACCGCCACGGTGTTGAGAGCGGTTGACAGCCGCTCGGATCTGCTCAAGGCCAGCACCATGCTGGAGGAAGCGGCGCTGGACAAATACACGTTCACGCGCGACGCCTACCTGCAACGCCGGCGCAGCGTCATCTTTGAAGGCAATCCGCCCGACGAAGACAGCCCGGACAAATCGACTGTGCCGCCAGATGCGGCCCCGGTCCAGGCTGATACCCCGACTCCTATCACCACCAATTCCGAAACTCCCGGAGAAAAGAAAGCAGTACCATGAATATTCGTATTTCCAGACGCCTGCTGGCCGTGTTGCTGGTGTGCAGCTCCAGTTTGCTGGCGCTGCCGGCGAGCGCCGCCGATGAAGCTGCGGACGCCCTGATCAAGCGCCTGTCCACCGAGGTGCTGGACAGCATCAAGAGCGACAAGGCGATACAGGCCGGGGATGTTTCGCGGATCGTTGCGCTGGTGGACAGCAAGATCATGCCCAACGTGGATTTTCAGCGCATGACCTCGTCCGCGGTCGGGCCGGCCTGGCGCCAGGCCAGCCCGGAGCAGCAAAAGCGATTGCAGGATGAATTCAAGATCCTGCTGGTGCGCAGTTATGCCGGTGCCCTGACCCAGGTCAGCGACCAGACCATCATGGTCCGGCCGATGCGCGCTGCCGCGGAAGACAAGGAGGTCGTGGTGCGCACCGAGGTCAAGGGCCGGGGCGACGCCATCCAACTCGACTACCGGCTGGAAAAGACGCCCGGCCAGGGTGCCGGCTGGAAAATCTATAACCTGAACGTACTGGGTGTCTGGCTGATGGAAACCTATCGCAGCCAGTTTGCCCAGGAAATCAATGCCAAGGGCATCGATGGCCTGATTGCGTCCCTGAGCGAGCGCAACAAGGCCAACGCCAAGAAGGGCTGAACGTGCTGGTGCTGCCGCAAGAACTGACGCTATCCCAGGCTACTGCCTGCCTGACGCTGCTGCTGCAGGGCTTGCGTGCCCAGACCGGTCCGGCGGTGGTGGTGGATGCCAGCGCCCTGAGTCGTTTTGATTCGTCGGCGCTGGCCGTTTTGCTTGAATTTCGGCGTGAGTGCCTGGCCGCCGGGAAACTCTTCAGGGTTCGCGGTCTGCCCCCGCGCCTGAGTGATCTGGCGACGCTGTACGGCATCGTGGAGTTGTTGCTGTCCGACCCCGTGCCTCTCGTAAAATAGCGGCTTCTCATGCCCGCCATTTCCTTTCAGTCAGTCTCCAAGACCTACCCTTCCCCGCGCGGACCCAAAGGCAGCACTTTTCTGGCGCTGGACGGCGTCAGCCTGGATATCGAAGAGGGCGAGTTTTTTGGTTTGCTCGGGCCCAACGGTGCCGGCAAGACCACCATGATCAGCATTCTGGCTGGCCTGGCGCGGGCGAATTCAGGACGCGTATCGGTGCTCGGCCATGACGTAGCGCGCGATTACGCCCAGGCCCGGCGCAGTCTCGGGGTGGTGCCGCAGGAGTTGGTGTTCGATCCGTTTTTCAACGTTCGTGAAGCGCTGCGTTTTCAGTCGGGCTACTTCGGCATCAAGCACAACGACGCCTGGATCGATGAGCTGCTGAGCAGTCTGGGACTGAGCGACAAGGCCGATGCCAACATGCGCGCGCTCTCCGGCGGCATGAAACGCCGGGTGCTGGTGGCGCAGGCGCTGGTGCACAAGCCGCCGGTGATCGTGCTCGACGAGCCGACCGCCGGCGTCGATGTGGAGTTGCGCCAGACGCTGTGGCAATTCATTGCAAAACTCAACAAGCAGGGCCACACCGTCCTGCTGACCACGCACTACCTGGAAGAGGCCGAGGCCTTGTGCGGGCGCATTGCCATGCTCAAGAGCGGACGGGTGGTGGCGCTCGACAGCACCAGCGAGCTGCTCAAGTCGGCCTCCAGCAATGTGTTGCGCTTCAAGATTGACGCCGAGTTGCCAAAGGTGCTGGCCGACAAGGCCCGCATTACCGGGCGCATCGTGCAGTTTCCGGCGCACGACGCGCTGGAGATCGAGCATTACCTGGCGGCGGTTCGCGAAGCAGGCCTGGTGGCGCATGATGTCGAGATTCGCAAGGCCGATCTGGAAGATGTCTTTCTGGGCGTGATGAACAAGCACAGCGGCGCGGCAGCAACGCAAGCCGGGCAATCTTCCGACGGGCCGCCCCTAGGAAAACCAGCCCTCTCGGGGGGCAGCGCCGTACGCGAAGCGACAAGCGTGGGGGCCATATCTTGAACGGCTGGCAAACCCTGTTCTACAAGGAAGTGCTGCGCTTCTGGAAAGTAGCCTTCCAGACCGTGGCCGGCCCGGTGCTGACCGCCATGCTGTACCTGCTGATCTTCGGGCACGCCCTGGAGTCGCACGTCAAGGTTTACGACCGCATCAGCTACACCTCCTTTCTGGTGCCGGGCCTGGCAATGATGAGCTTGCTGCAAAACGCGTTTGCCAACAGTTCCTCGTCTTTGATCATGAGCAAGGTCATGGGCAATCTGGTGTTTTTGCTGCTGACGCCGCTGTCCTACATGAACTGGTTCATCGCCTATGTCGGCGCGGCCGTTATTCGCGGACTGGTCGTCAGCCTGGGCGTGTTCGCAGTGTCGGCCCTGTTTACCGAAGTCAGCTTTGTCGCGCCGTTGTGGATCGTCGCCTTTGCCGTCATGGGTGCCGCCCTGATGGGTGCCCTGGGCTTGATTGCGGGCTTGTGGGCCGAGAAATTCGATCAACTGGCGGCGTTTCAAAATTTCGTCGTGATGCCCATGACCTTCTTGAGCGGCGTGTTCTACTCGATCCATTCACTGCCGCCGTTCTGGCAGACCGTCAGCCACCTGAACCCGTTTTTCTACATGATCGACGGCTTTCGCTATGGCTTTTTTGGTGCCAGCGATGTGTCGCCCTGGCTGAGCCTGGGTGTCGTCGGTGCGGCGCTGGTCGTGGTCAGCGTGATTGCCGTGGCGCTGCTGCACACCGGCTACAAAATTCGTGGCTGAAACTTTTTCCTTTTTCTATTGAAGTGTTGACATGACTGCTGACCAGATCAAGACCATGATTGCCGCCGGCCTGGTGTGCCAGCACCTGGAACTCAATGGCGACGGCCAGCATTGGTACGCCATCATCGTGTCGAGCGAATTTGAAGGCCTGCGTGCCATCCGGCGCCACCAGAGGGTCTATGCCACCCTGGGCGGAAAAATGGACTCCGGCGAGCTGCATGCCCTGTCGATGCAAACCTATACGCCCGCCGAATGGGCGGCAAAGTAACCTGAGCCATGGACAAACTATTGATTCGCGGTGGTCGCACGCTGCACGGCGAGGTGCTGATTTCCGGTGCCAAAAATGCCGCCTTGCCGGAGCTCTGTGCCTGCCTGCTGACGGCGGAGCCGGTCACGCTGCTGAACGTGCCGCGTCTGCAGGACGTGTCCACCATGCTCAAGCTGATCCGGAACATGGGGGTGCAGGCCGAGGCCGGTCTGGACGGCCGGGTGAGCGTCAATGCCGGCTCGCTGACTTCGCCCGAGGCACCGTATGAGCTGGTCAAGACCATGCGCGCATCGGTGCTGGCGCTGGGGCCGCTGCTGGCGCGTTTCGGCGAGGCCACGGTGTCCTTGCCAGGGGGCTGCGCCATTGGGTCGCGGCCGGTCGACCAGCACATCAAGGGCCTGATGGCCATGGGCGCCGAGATTGTGGTCGAGCACGGCTACATCATCGCCAAATTGCCGGCCGGCCGGAAGCGCCTGAAGGGCGCACGCATCGCCACCGACATGGTGACCGTCACCGGCACCGAGAATTTCCTCATGGCCGCCAGCCTGGCCGACGGCGAGACCATTCTGGAGAACGCCGCACAAGAGCCCGAGATTGCCGATCTGGCCGAGATGCTGATCCGGATGGGAGCCAGGATTGAAGGCCATGGCGGCAGCCGCATTCGCATTCAGGGCGTGGAGCGTCTGCATGCCTGCCAGCATCAGGTGGTGGCCGATCGCATCGAGACCGGCACCTTCCTGTGCGCTGTGGCGGCCACCGGCGGCGACGTGCTGTTGCGGCATGGGCGCATCGAGCACCTCGAAGCCGTGGTCGAGAAACTGCGCGATGCCGGCGCCAGCGTGACGGCGGTTGATGGCGGCATTCGCATTCAGTCGCAGGGGCGCCTCAAGGCCCAGAGTTTCCGTACTACCGAATACCCTGGTTTTCCGACCGACATGCAGGCGCAATTCATGGCCTTGAACTGCATCTCGCAGGGCTCGGTCAAGGTCACCGAGACCATTTTCGAGAACCGCTTCATGCACGTCAACGAGTTGGTCCGCCTCGGTGCCAGCATCCAGATCGATGGCAAGGTGGCGCTGGTCGAAGGGGTTGAAAAACTGTCGGGCGCGACCGTCATGGCGACGGATCTGCGCGCCTCTGCCAGCCTGGTGATTGCCGGCCTGGTGGCCGAAGGCGAGACCGTGGTGGACCGCATCTATCATCTCGATCGCGGCTACGACCAGATGGAAGCCAAGCTGCGCGGACTGGGTGCCGATATCGAGCGCATCAAATAACCAGGCAAGTCACCATGATCACACTCGCACTCTCCAAGGGCCGGATCTTCGAAGAGACTCTGCCGCTGCTTCGGGCCGCCGGCATCGAGGTGCTGGAAGACCCGGAAAAATCGCGCAAACTTATTCTTGCCACCAACCAGCCCGATGTGCGTGTGCTGGTGGTGCGCGCCACTGACGTGCCGACTTATGTGCAATACGGCGGCGCTGATTTGGGCATCACCGGCAAGGACACGCTGCTGGAGCACGGCGGCGATGGGCTATATCAGCCGCTCGATCTGCAGATCGCCAAGTGCCGCATCAGTGTCGCGGTGCGCGCCGATTTTGACTACGCGTTTGCCGTCAAGCAGGGCTCGCGTTTGCGCGTGGCGACCAAGTACGTGGCGATTTCGCGCGAATTCTTCGCCACCAAGGGCGTGCATGTGGATCTGATCAAGCTCTACGGCAGCATGGAACTGGCGCCGCTGGTCGGCCTGGCCGATGCGATTGTCGATCTGGTCTCCACCGGCAACACACTCAAGGCCAATCACCTGGTCGAGGTCGAGCACATCATGGACATCAGCTCCAGGCTGGTGGTCAACCAGGCCGCGCTGAAGCTCAAACAGGAGCCGATTCGTAAAATCATCGATGCCTTTGCTTCGGCCATAGGGCAATAGAAACGCCAACCATTTCGAGAATGCTATGACTTTTATAGCTGCTCCCGCCCGTCTATCAACCGCCAGCGGCACATTTGATGCTGATTTCAAGGCGCGCCTGCATTGGTCGGCGGAGACCGATGCCGCGATCGAGCAGCGGGTGGCGGACATTCTGGCCGATGTGCAACTGCGCGGCGACGCGGCGGTGCTGGACTACACGCAGCGCTTTGACGGCCTGCAGGCGTCAACCATGGCCGCGCTGGAACTGACCCAGGCCGAGCTCAAAGCCGCCTTCGAGGCCATTCCTGCTGCCCAGCGCGAGGCCCTGCAAGCCGCGGCTCAGCGTGTGCGCAGTTACCATGAAGCGCAAAAAAAGGCCAGCGGTGAAAGCTGGAGCTACCGCGATCTTGACGGTACGCTGCTGGGCCAGAAAGTCACGCCGCTGGACCGGGTCGGCATCTATGTGCCCGGCGGCAAGGCGGCTTACCCCTCATCGGTACTGATGAGCGCGATCCCGGCCCACGTCGCCGGCGTCGGCGAGATCATCATGGTCGTGCCCACGCCCAAAGGCGAGAAGAACGCGCTGGTGCTGGCCGCTGCCTATGTCGCCGGTGTCAGCCGCGCTTTCACGGTCGGCGGTGCTCAGGCGGTGGCAGCGCTGGCCTATGGCACGGCAAGCATCCCCAAGGTGGACAAAATCACCGGCCCCGGCAACGCTTATGTGGCCGCTGCCAAACGGCGCGTGTTTGGCACGGTCGGCATCGACATGATCGCCGGCCCGAGCGAGATCCTGATACTCGCCGACGGCAGCACCCCGCCGGATTGGGTGGCCATGGATTTGTTCAGCCAGGCCGAGCACGACGAGCTGGCGCAGAGCATTTTGCTAAGCCCAGACCTGGCTTACATCGATCAGGTGCAGCAAAGCATCGATCGATTGCTGCCCGACATGCCGCGCGCCGCGATCATCAGCAAATCGCTCAATGGCCGGGGCGCCCTGATTCATACCCGCAGCATGGAAGAGGCCTGCGACATCAGCAATCGCATCGCGCCCGAGCATCTGGAGGTCAGCAGCCGTGATCCGCAGCGCTGGGAACCCCTGCTGAAACACGCCGGCGCCATTTTTCTCGGCGCCTACACCAGCGAAAGTCTGGGGGACTACTGCGCCGGCCCGAACCACGTGCTGCCGACCAGTGGCACCGCACGTTTCAGTTCCCCGCTGGGTGTTTACGACTTCCAGAAGCGCTCCTCCTTGATTGAGGTGAGCGAAGCCGGCGCCCAGGTGCTGGGCAAGATCGCCTCGGTGCTGGCGCATGGCGAGGGCCTGCAGGCCCATGCCCGGGCGGCGGAGATGCGGCTGCGGTGACTAACCGGTGCGCAGCACCCGGTAAACCGACATCACCTTCTTCACGTATTGCTGCGTTTCCCTGAAGTTGGGGATGTGCTTGCCGGCCCGCATCACGGCGCCTTCGCCGGCGTTGTAAGCGGCCAGTGCCAGCTCGGTTTCACCGCCAAACAAACGCAGCAAATCGGCCAGATAACGCGTGCCGGTCTGAATATTCAGATCCGGGTCGGTCAGCTTGCGCGCCAGCGGCGAGCCTGGTTCCGAGCGAACCCCGTAACGCAGCGCGGTGGCGGGCATGATCTGCATCAGGCCCACCGCCCCCTTGTGTGAAACCGCGTGGGTGTTGAAGGCTGATTCCGTCGCCACCACCGCCTTGAGCAACTCGTAGTCCACGCCATGCGACTGCGAAGCCGCAGACAGGCTGCCCTGCACCGCCAGGTAGGTCGGCGAGGCGTGCATCATCGCCACCGCGCGCTGGGCCGCCGCGTCGCTTGAGTCCTGGCGCTCAGTCAAATTCAACGCCGCGGGCGCTGCGGGGTTCGACTGGATCACCAGCTCGACGTTCTTGTTCGGTGGCTGGTTGGTGAATTGGTTGACACCGTTTTCATCGACGTATTTCCACACATCGGCCCACGCCGGCGCCTGCAACGCGCATCCCATGGCAAAGCCCAGCAGACTCATCACCCGCCGACGTGGGACCGGTTTACGCATGGATATTGAAAACGGCAAAACAAATTCCTCTTCAGGTGAACACTTACAATCTGGCCCCTGCCAGCCTCAAAAATACACAGCCCAGGCATGACCACTCGCTTAATGACACTGCTATATGCCCTGGCGTTAGCCACGGGCATCACCGTTCTGTATGCCTTCGGCATCAACAACCAACTGGTGTTTGATGATTTTCGCCTGACGGACGGCACCATTTTTTCTCAATATGGCAGTTTGTCGCAGCTCAAGGCGCGCATGCTGTCATACGGCAGTTTTGTCTGGTTGCAGGCTATTTTAGGCGATGGCTGGTGGAAGCAGCGCATTTTCAACATCGGACTGCACATTGCCACCGCGCTCACGCTCTACGCGTTTGTGCTGGAACTGTTGCAGCGTACCCAATGGAGCGAGGGTAGTGACAAGGCAGCGGATTTCCCATCCTCACTGCGGGCAGCAGCGCGTCTGGGTGTGGCGCTATGGGCTTTCAACCCGGTCGCCGTCTATGCGGTGGCCTATCTGATCCAGCGCTCGATCCTGATGGCGACCCTGTTTGTGGTCATGGCCTGCTGGAGTTATGTGCGCGGCCTCGTCAGTGGGCGAGTGCATTGGTATCTGCTGGCCATTGCCTGCTATGTGCTCGCCGTTGCCGCCAAGGAACACGCCGTCACCGCCATTTTGCTGACCGTGCCGCTGTTCGTTTTTGTTCAACGTCCGAGTCTCAAGCGTGTTATTGGGTTGGCGGCCGCGGCGGGCCTGGCGCTGGCGGCAATGGGCGCAGTTTTGTATAGCCGCTATGGCGCCATCGTTGGCGCTGTGTTTGACGAAACCTCACGTGCCTTTGCCGCGCAACTGGAGCAGCAGCAAGCCGGCATCAGTCAGCAACTCTACCTCTTGAGCATCATCAACCAGGCCAGTCTGTTTTTTCGCTACGGGCTGCTGTGGCTGCTGCCGGCCCCGGACTGGATGTCGATCGACATCCGTCCGGCCTTCCCTTTGAGCCTCCAGAGCTGGCAACTGCTCGGCGCGCTGGTCTGGGCTGGTACGCTGGTGTGGGGCGCCTGGCTGGTGAAGCGTCGCAGCGATGCCATGGGCTTGTTTGGCTTGTGCCTGCTCATCCCTGGCCTGCTCTTCGTGACTGAATTCACCACGGTCTGGCTGCAAGACCCTTTTGTGCTCTACCGCAGCTATCTTTGGGCCATCCCGATTCCTGCGCTGATCGCACTGCCGCTGGTTGGCTTTCCTGGAAAGGCACTGCGCGCCATTTGTCTGCTGGTGCTTGCGCTGTTTGCCGCTCTCAGTGTCGACCGCATCAACAGCCTGCAGACGCCTGTCACTGCCTGGCTTGATGCCAGCGCCAAAATTGACCGGCAGGCGCCGGCCAATGCCGTGGGCCGCTGGCGGCCGATAATCAATCTCGGCACAGAATTTCAGGAGCAGGGCAATTACGCCGAGGCTTTGCGCCTCTTCAGCCAGGCTGAATCCCTTGGCGAACCGCTGGGCTCCGCACGCTTCAACATGGGCGTGAGTCTCCAGCAGCTTGGGCAGAACCCGCAGGCGCTGGACAACTTTGCTCAGGCTGAGGCGAAAGGCTTTACCGAGGCTGCGCTCTACTACCAGCGCGGTGAAGTGCAATACGCGCTGGGGCGCTTCGCAGACGCCTTTGAGAGCTTCACAAAAGCACTGCAACGTCCGCAGGCCGCCGAAGCCGAGCAATTTACCCGGCTGCGCCAGGCGGAAGCGGCCGTTGCCAGCCAGAACTACGATGCTGCCATCAGCAGCTATCAGGCGCTTCTCAAAACCGCCCCCGACAAGCTTCGCTATCAAGTCGGCCTGAGCATGGCCCATGTTGGCAAAAAAGATTATGCTGCGGCCATGGCCATCCTCAATCCCGCCATTGCCCAGCACCCTGCTGGCCCCGCTTATTACGCCCGCGCCGTGACCAATTTCCATCAGGGTAACCGAGCCGCCGGCGCCGCCGACCTTGAAATGGCGCTGCGTGCCGAGCCCAACAACCCGGTTTACCGAAAACTGCAGCAGCAAACCGAAGCCACCCCGGCCAAATCGGCTTTAAAACCCTGATGGCCAACCTGCAAATCACCACCAGCTTGCTGGGCCTGGGCCTGGCCCTGATCATCTTGCATCTATTGCGGCGTGACCACATCTACATCCTGCACGGCTTGTTCTGGATTGTCATTGCTGCCCTGGCGGCCCTGCTGGGGTTTTGGCCCGGCCTGATTGACCGCGCTGCCGGCTGGATTGGTATCAGCTACCCGCCGGCCGCGCTGCTGCTGGGCGCCGTGCTGGTGCTGCTGGTCAAATCGCTGTACGCAGATATCACCAATACCCGTCTCGAGCGCCAACTGCGCCGCCTCAATCAGCGCATCGCTTTGCTGGACGCGAAAGGACCCCTGGATGAAAGTCAGTGACCCGACTGCCGGACGAAATCTGCACTGGCAAGCGCTGAGCATTGGCAGACGGGAGCGCGAAAAACTCAACGGCCACGCAGGCAAAGTCATCTGGTTCACGGGCCTGTCCGGCGCCGGCAAATCGACGCTGGCCAATGCGCTCGAGGTGGCGCTGCACGCCCAGGGCAAACACAGCTATGTTCTGGATGGCGACAATGTGCGCCAGGGGCTGAACAAGGACCTCGCCTTTACCGACGCCGACCGGGTTGAAAACATCCGCCGCGTCGCCGAGGTGGCGAAACTGATGATAGACGCCGGGCTGATCGTGATGACGGCGTTTATTTCACCCTTCCGGCAGGAGCGGGAGATGGCGCGCAAACTGATCGGGCCGGAGAACTTCATCGAGGTCTATGTCAGCACGCCGCTGGCAGTATGCGAGCAACGCGACGTGAAAGGTCTCTACAAAAAGGCGCGCAGCGGCGAGCTGCTCAATATGTCTGGCATCAGCAGCCCGTATGAACCGCCGTTGGCGCCACAAATAGCGCTGAACACCAACGAGTTGACGGTTGAAGCCTGCGTCGGTTTGTTACTGCGAAAACTGAATCGCCGCCTGCCCTTGTCCAATGGTCATGCCGATCCCCGAGGGCTTGCCAGCAGCGTTTGATTTAATGCGGCTTTCGGGCTATGGTACGACTCTAGGCCCTGGCGACACGCCATGCCGAAAGCGGTGAGGAGCATTTCGTGGTTGCTCTGTTGCTGAAAACCGGCAGAATAAATCAGGTAACGCTGCGGGGCGACGCCAAGGCGGCTAAATATGTCGGGGACGGCTCTCGCGGGTTTACGCGCGCCCATAATTGTCTTCAAACCGCACGATGTCGTCCTCGCCCAGATAGCCGCCGCTTTGGACTTCGATCATGACCAGGCTGAGCAGACCAGGGTTTTCCAGGCGGTGCTTGTGCCCGGCCGGAATGTAGGTCGATTCGTTGGTGTTGACGAACAGCTCGCGCTCGCCATTGACGACTCTGGCCATGCCGCTGACCACGATCCAGTGTTCGCTGCGGTGATGGTGCATCTGCAGGCTGAGGCTGGCACCTGGCTTGACCTCGATGCGCTTGATCTTGAAGCCCTGGCCTTCTTCCAGCACGGTGTAGGTGCCCCACGGGCGGTGTACGGTGCGGTGCAGTTTGTAGGCCGCATGGCCCTTGGCCTTCAGCCCGGCGTAGATGTGCTTGACGTCCTGTGCGCGGGACTTGCTGGCCACCAGCACGGCATCCGGCGTGTCGATGATGATCAGGTTGTCGATGCCGACGGTGCCGACCAGGCGGTGATCGCTCTGGATGGTGCAGTTGCGGGTGCTGTACAAAAAGGTATCGCCCTGCAGGCGGTTGCCGTCGTGGTCGGGCTCGGCCAGATCGCCCAGTGCGGTCCAGGAGCCGATGTCGCTCCAGCCGATGCTGCAGGGGACGACGGCGACCTGATTCGATTTTTCCATCACGGCGTAGTCAATCGAATTGTCGGGAACCTTGGCGAAGGTTTTGGGATCGAGTTCGAGCTGCGTAAAGCCCGCGCCCTGGGCGCTGCGGGACTGCTCGATGCAGGCCCGGGTGGCGGCGAGAATCTGCGGGCAATGTTGCTCCAGTTGTTGCAGCATCGCGCCGGCGGTGAAGCAGAACATGCCGGAGTTCCACAGGTAGCGGCCCGAGTCCAGATAGTCTTGTGCCTTTTCAAGCGAGGGCTTTTCGACGAAGCGCAGCACGCTGTTGCCCTCGGCCTCGAGGTAGCCATAGCCGGTCTCGGGGGCGTCGGGCTGGATGCCGAAAGTGACCAGCTTGCCGCTGGCGGCCAGCGCAGCGGCCTGGGTCACCGCCTGCTCGAAGGCGGGCTGGTCCGCAATCAGGTGGTCGGCGGCGAGCACCAGCATGACCGCATCCTGGCCATGCATTTGCGCCACCCGCAGCGCGGCGGCGGCAATGGCGGCGGCGGTGTTGCGTCCAAAAGGCTCCAGGATGAAGGACGTCGCCAGCGCCGCGGTGTTGATCTCGCGAAACTCGTCCTGGGTCTTGAACAGCAGTTCCCGATTCGTGACTGTCAGGATCTCCTGCACGCCCGGCAACAATGCGCCGCGCAGAAAGGCTTTCTGCAACAGGCTTTGTCCGTCAGCCAGGCGGATGAACGGCTTGGGGTGCAACTCGCGCGAGACCGGCCACAAGCGCGAACCGGCGCCGCCGCAAAGAATGGTTGGAATTAACTGCACTGGGATTCCCTGGGTGTTTTTGCCGTCGGGCAGCGCACGCCACCGTCGCCGTAATTTTAACCTTCGGGGGCAACGCCATGGATTGCCGCGCTGTCGTCATTGCGAGGAGCGCAGGCGTCGCGGCAATCGCAATGACGAATCAGCCGTGATCGCGAGGCCGCAGGCGATTGCGCAAGCGCTGACGCCATTCAGCGAGCACCACTGCGGCGTAACCAGCGCGGTAAAAGCGCTTGCTCACGGCTTCTGCAAAGACTGGCGGAGCAACCCGCGCCGCAAGGCGGAACTTGGCGCGTTCCTTGAGCATGGCGGGCAGTTGTCTGAAGGCGTCGCGGTACAGCGCAAACAGCACGCCGGGTCGCCCGGAAAGGGTTTGGCGCGCGATGGTCAGCAGGTGGGCCAGCAGCAACCAGGGGGAATTCCTGATCAGCAGCGAAGCCGGGATCAGCTTCCAGTGCATCCAGATGGCGTTGCGCAGGCCGTGGTAGGCGATGAAGCTGTCTTGTTTGCTGCGGCTGCTGGCCTGCCCCTCGTGCAGGGCCACCAGCTGATCAACGTAAGCCGGCCGGTAGCCCAGCAGGTTGGCGCGCAGCACCAGGTCGGTATCTTCGCAGTAGCAGAAAAATCGTTCGTCAAAACAGTAGCCGGTGGTGCTTATGACATCCTGCACAAAGGCGCGCGTCATCAGGCAGCAGCCACCGGTCGGGCCGAGGTAGGGGTCCTGGGTGTTTTTGCGGTCGGCCGGCATCAGGCTGGCATAGAGGCTGATACCCAGGGTGTCGACCTCGTGCGGCTGCTTGAGCTTGTGCATGCGCCCACCCGACATGCCGATGGGCCGCTCAGCGGGCGTCAGTGCCTCGCGCAACAGCTGGACCAGCTCGGGCTGCGCCACAGCGTCATTGTTCAGGAGCCCGATGTAATGACAGTCGGGGAAGGCCAGCAGCTGGTCGATCAGGAAATTGCTGCCGCCCGCAAAACCCAGGTTGTGCTCGCTGCGAAACAGCTGGATGTGGCTCTGCGCGGCGCTCTGCAACTCACGCGCCAGGGTGTTGAAGTCCGACTCGTCGGAGGCGTTGTCCAGCACCAGAATCCATGCCGGTGGCTCGGTGCATTGGCTCAGGGACGCGACGCATCTCAGGGTCTGTGCCGCCGTGTTGTAGTTGATGACGGTGTAACCGACGCCCTGGTCCACGCGTGCAGATTGAGCCGCAGGCAGATCGCGGATGAGTTCAGGCAGTGGGCCGGCGAGGGTGCTGGGCATGCGGCATTATCGCAATGACGGCACTGTGTTAGTCGTCACTGCGAGCGAGGCGTGGCAGTCCATGCGCAGCGTCAGCAAAGCGCTTGCAACGCCAGCACGCTGCGCCAGTTGCGCGTGGTGGCTGGGACGCCGAGCGCACGTTCGAAGTAGTTGTTGTTCAACTTAGTCCTGCCGTAGCCGTGCGGGCAGTGCAGCAGCACCGCTCCATCGACGAGCATCGCGCGCTCACCAGCGGCAGCGGGAAGCTTCAGCGCCTGGAAAACCTCTGGAGCAACCGGCTCGAACAGGAAGGTGCAGTGAAACTGCGTCTCTTCGCCGCCGGTCTTCGGCCACAGGGGATTCGAGTTGGCGATTCGGCTCAGGTCTTGGGCCGGGATCACAAGCACCGGAACCTCATGCCCGAAATCCTGTGCGATCCTGGCCTTGATGCCCGCGGCGAGCGTGAGCGCGCCAGACGGATCGGTGCGGAAAACAATATTCCCGCTTTGCAGATAGGTCTGGACGTCGCGCAATCCCAGGCGCGAGAGGCTGTCGCGCAACTCAGGCATGCGGATCGAATTCTTCCCCGAGACATTGACGCCGCGCAGAAGGGCAAGGTAGCTTGTCATGGTTATGGTGCTTGATATTCGACCCCGGCATTCCGCGGAGCGATACGCCGGGCGTCATTGATCGACGATGAGCAGTGTGCCATGGCCACCGGTTGTGACTGGAATGTTCACGGTGCCTCCCCCTTATTTGCAAGACATTTCGGCTTCAAGCCTCCGTAGATACTGCGCAGACAGCTACTGAATTAATAGCAATTAGGGTAACCGGGGAGAAATAGATCATTGGAAGTCAGGCACAAATTTCAGGACCGGCACCAGAACGATTGCCGCGTCGCCTGCGCTCCTCGCAATGACCACGAGTCATCACAGTGACAACCCGTTGTTGTCATCGCGAGGCCGCAGGCCGTGGCGATCCATGAATCAGGCGCCGAAATCAGCCCAGCCGCGCCCGATGCCTTGCAATCTGCGCCCGCACCTGGTTCGGCGCCGTGCCGCCCAGAATGTCGCGGGCGTTGAGCGAGCCGCGCAGGCTCAAGCACTGGTACACGTCTTTTTCAATCTTCGGGTTGAACTGCTGCAACACCGTCAGCGGCAATTCGGACAGATCGACTTGATGGGTGATGGCGGCTTTCACCGCGTGCGCCACGGTTTCGTGCGCGTCGCGGAACGGCAGGCCTTTCTTCACCAGGTAGTCCGCCAGATCGGTGGCCGTGGCGTACCCTTTGAGCGCGGCGCGCTCCATCGCGTCGGCATTGACGCTGATGCCGCCTTCCTTGGCGCCGGTTGCCGGGTTGAGCTGGCCGCCGACCATTTCAGAGAAGATGCGCAGTGTGTCTTTCAGTGTGTCCACGCTGTCGAACAGCGGCTCCTTGTCTTCCTGGTTGTCCTTGTTGTAGGCCAGCGGCTGGCCCTTCATCAGCGTGATCAGGCCCATCAGGTGGCCGACCACGCGGCCGGTCTTGCCGCGCGCCAGTTCCGGCACGTCGGGGTTTTTCTTCTGCGGCATGATGGAACTGCCGGTGGTGAAGCGGTCGGCGATTTTGATGAAGCCGAAGTTCTGGCTCATCCACAAGACCAGCTCTTCGCTCATGCGGCTGATGTGCACCATGCACAGGCTGGCAGCGGCGGTGAATTCAATGGCGAAGTCGCGGTCGCTGACCGCATCCAGCGAGTTTTGGCAGACTTGAGGCTGGCCTTTGTCGTCGACCATGCCCAGTGTTTTGGCGACGCGCTCACGGTCCAGCGGGTAGCTGGTGCCGGCCAGCGCCGCCGCACCCAGCGGCAGGCGGTTGGTGCGGCGCCGCACCTCGTTCATGCGCTCGGCATCGCGGCTGAACATTTCGACATAGGCCAGCAGGTGGTGGCCGAAGCTGATCGGTTGCGCCACCTGCAGGTGGGTGAAACCGGGCAGGATGATCTCGACATTCCTCTCGGCCACTTCCAGCAGCGCGATCTGCAGCTCGCTCAGCAGGGCGCCGATCAGGTCGATTTCGCCGCGCAGCCACAGGCGCACGTCGGTGGCGATCTGGTCGTTGCGGCTGCGCCCGGTGTGCAGGCGTTTGCCGGCGTCGCCGATCAGCTGCGTCAGGCGCGCCTCGATGTTGAGGTGCACGTCCTCCAGGTCGAGCTTCCACTCAAAAGCACCGGCTTCGATCTCGGTCGTGACCAAAGCCATGCCGCGCTGAATTGCGCCGTGGTCCTCGGCGCTGATGATTTTTTGTGCCGCCAGCATCTCGGCATGCGCCAGCGAGCCGGCGATGTCGGCCTGCCACAACCGTTTGTCAAAAAACACGCTGGCGGTGTAGCGTTTGACCAGCTCGCTCATCGGTTCCGAAAACAGGGCGGACCAGGCCTGGGATTTTTTGTCGAATTGATTGTGTGGCATGAAGGTGCTTGTCGGATTACGATGGCCAAGCCGGCGGTTGGGCTTGCAGCAACAGATCATCAATAATCGGGCCTGTTCCCGGAACAGACTTCAATTTTCAATGAAAGACTCGCAAATTTTATCGGCCTTCCAGGAATTGGCTCCGCTGCCTTCGGCAACGGGGTCAAAGCCGGTGCTGGTATTTGACGCTTGCCAGGTCGGTGTGGTGCTGCGGGCCGTGCTGTTTGTCGAGGCAGTGGTGGCGGTCGGGGCGATCTTTGGTGCCTCCAGCCCGGTTGAATGGCTGACGCGTATGTCGCTGTTCACGGGGGGTGCCCTGCCGGCGACGCTGGTATGGCTGCTGGCCGCCTGCAGTCTCAAGGGTCTGCTGGCGCGTTTGAGTGCAACTGGGCAGCAGCTGGCCGGCGTCGGCCTGGGCGCGTTGGCGGGTTTGTACGGCTGCGGCGTGCTGTTCATGGTCGGCGTGCTGGAGCCCGCGCCCTGGCTTGCGTGCGCCGCAAGCGGCGCCATGCTGTCGGCGGTGCTGGTGGCGGCACTGGTATTGCGGGCGCGTGGCAAGACGCCGGCCGCCACGGCGGCGCGTCTGGGCGAACTGCAGGCGCGGATTCGGCCGCACTTTTTGTTCAACACCCTCAACAGCGCGATTGCGCTGGTGCGGGCCGAGCCGCGCAAGGCCGAAGCGCTGCTGGAGGATTTGAGCGATTTGTTTCGCCATGCGCTGATGGAGCAGGGCGAAAGCGTGACGCTGGCCGATGAAATCGACCTGGCGCAGCGCTATCTGGCGATTGAGAAAGTGCGTTTCGGGGAACGGCTCCAGGTGGAGTGGGCGCTTGATCCCGAAGCCGATCAAGCCAAATTGCCGCCCTTGCTGCTGCAGCCGCTGGTGGAAAACGCCGTCAAGCACGGCGTGGAGCCCAGCGCCAGCGGCGCACGCATCAAGATATCCACCCTGCGCCGAAGATCGAGCGTCGTCATCAAGGTGACCAACACCGTGCCGGTGAATCAAAGTCAGCCCGGCAACGGCGTGGCGCTGGACAATGTGCGTGAGCGCCTGGGTTTGCTGCATGATGTGGAAGGTAAATTTATGTGCGGTCTCAAAGACGGGCTGTTTCAGGTCCGGATTGAGGTCCCTGCATGAGCATTAGTGAGCTGCCATGGAGTTGAGAGTATTGCTGGTTGACGATGAAGCGCTGGCCCGCGGGCGTCTGCGCACACTGCTGGCCGACTGCACCGCGCCGGCGGCGCGGGTTGAGGCCGAGGCCGCCACCGCCGTGCAGGCCATCGACTGGCTTCAGCACCATTCAGTCGATGTCGCGCTGATCGACATTCACATGCCGGGCGCCGATGGCCTGACGCTGGCGCAGACTTTGCGCACCCTGCCGCAGCCGCCGGCCGTGGTGTTCGTCACCGCTTACGCCGAGCACGCCGTGCAGGCGTTTGAGTTGGATGCGGTGGACTACCTGACGAAACCGGTGCGACTCGAACGCTTGCAGGTTGCGCTACAAAAAGTAGAGCGGATCACGCAGTCTGCACGGACCCTGGCGCCTAAATTTCCTGAAGAAGTACTGCTCATTCAGGAGCGCGGACGGACCGAGCGGGTGCCGCTATCACAGGTGCTGTACCTGAAGGCCGAGCTCAAATACATCACCGTGCGCACCGCCGCCAAGAGCTACATCCTGGAGGGCTCCCTGATTGAGCTCGAAGACCGGTACCCGTCGCGTTTCATGCGCATCCACCGCAATGCGCTGATTGCCAGGCACGCCGTGCGTGCACTGGAGAAACACCATGACCTGGAGGAGGGTGATGGCTGGGCGGTGCGCCTCAACGGCGTCGATGAGCCGCTGCTGGTGTCCCGGCGGCAGCTCGCGGCCGTGCGTGAGCTGGTGCTTAACCCGTATTCCTGAGCCCCGCGGCAATGCCGTTGATGGCGATGTGAATACCGCGCTGCAAACGCTCGTCAGTGTGGCCGGCACGGTAGCGGCGCACCAGCTCGACCTGCAGATGATGCAGCGGGTCGATGTACGGAAAGCGGTGGCGGATCGAGCGCTGCAAGGCCGCATTGTTGGCCAGGCGCTGCTGGTCGCCGGTGATCAGGCTCAGGGCGTCGGCGGTGCGGTGCCATTCCGCCGTGATGGCGGCAAAGATCTTCTTGCGCAGGCGGGCATCGGCCACCAGCTCGGCATAGCGTGAGGCCAGCGCCAGATCGCTCTTGGCCATCACCATGTCCATGTTCGAGAGCAGGGTTCTGAAGAACGGCCACTGCCGGGTCATCTGCTGCAGCAGGGCCAGCCGCTCCCGGTGTGCTGGTTTGCCGCTGCCGTCGGGTTTCAGAAACTGCTCGACCGCCGAGCCGAAGCCGTACCAGCCCGGCAGCGTCAGGCGGCACTGGCCCCAGCTGAACCCCCAGGGGATGGCCCGCAGGTCTTCGATTCTTTGCGATGCCTTGCGCGATGCTGGACGCGAGCCGATGTTGAGTTCGGCGATCTCGCGAATCGGCGTGGAGTTGAAAAAGTATTCGGTGAAGCCGGGGGTCTCATACACCAGTTTGCGGTACGCCGCCATGCTGCTTTGCGACAGCTCTGCGGCGGCCTTCAGGAACGGTGCAGTGGCCGATTTGGTCGGCTTGAGCAGCGTCGCTTCGAGGGTCGCCGCGACCAGGGTTTCGAGGTTGCGCCGGCCGATCTCGGGGTTGGCGTATTTGGAGCCGATCACCTCGCCCTGCTCGGTCAGCCGGATCTGCCCGCGCACCGTGCCGGGCGGCTGCGCCAGGATCGCCTGGTAGCTCGGACCGCCGCCACGCCCGACGGTGCCGCCACGGCCGTGGAACATCCTGAGCTGGATGCGCTGCGCGTGCGGCGCGTCGTGGGCGATGCCGTCGAACACCTCCACCAGCGCGATCTCGGCCTGATACAGCTCCCAGTTGCTGGTGAAGATGCCGCCGTCCTTGTTGCTGTCGGAGTAGCCCAGCATGATGTCCTGTTCGCTGTACTGGTCAGGCGCGCCGCGTGTCACCAGCGCGTGGATGCCGGGCAGGGCGTAATACTCGCGCATGATGGCCGCCGCATTGCGCAGGTCTTCGATGGTCTCGAACAGGGGCACCACGATCAGGTCGCAGCGCGCCTGGGCGTCCAGTGTTCCGTGCAGCAGGCCGACCTCTTTTTGCAGCAGCAGGACTTCGAGCAGGTCGCTGACGCTTTCGGTGTGGCTGATGATGTAGTGCCGGATCGCCTGCCGGCCAAAGCGCTCGCGCATGACTTTTGCGGTCTCGAAAATGGCGAGCTCACTCTGGCTGTGCGCCGAATAGGTCGTGCCCATGACGCGCAGCGGCCGGGCATCGTTGAGCAGGCGCAGCAGCAGGCTGCGCTTGGCGCTTTCGTCGAGCTGCGCATAGGCCGGCTCGACCCGCGCCACCGCCAGCAGTTCCGCCAGCACCGCTTCATGCTGGTCGGAGCTCTGGCGCAGATCGACCGTCGCCAGGTGAAAGCCAAACACTTCCACCGCCCGGATCAGCGGGTGCAGGCGTTGCGCCAGCAGGGCTTCACCGTGATGCGCCAGCAGCGAGGCTTCGATGATGCGCAGATCGGCCAGAAATTCCTCCGCCGTCTGGTAGGCGTTTTGCGGCGCCACGGCATGGCGTGCCGCCTCGCCGCCGGTCAGGTCCTTCAGCGTTGCAGCGAGCCGGGCATAGACACCGATCAGCGCGCGCCGGTAGGGCTCGTCCTGGCGATGCGCGTTGCTGTCGGGCGAGCGCTCTGCCAGCGCCTGCATGGCCTCGGGGAAGTCCACCAGCAGCGCCGACTGCGACAGCTCGCTGCCGAGGTAATGCACTTCGGTCAGGTAATGGCGCAGCACCACATCGGCCTGGCGGCTCAGGGCCAGGACCAGGGTGGCGGCGTTGACATTCGGGTTGCCGTCGCGGTCGCCGCCGATCCACTGGCCCATGCGCAGGAAGCTGTGCACCGGGTGCTGGCCGAGTTCGCGTTCCAGTTCGGCGTAGATTTTCGGGATTTCGCGCAGGAAAGTCGATTCGTAGTAGCTCAGTGCGTTCTCCAGCTCGTCGGCCACCGTCAGCTTGGTGAAACGCAGCAGCCGGGTTTGCCAGAGCTGCAGCACGCGGGCCTTGATCTGCTCCTGGTTCGCCGCCAGTTCGCGCGCCGTCACGCTGTCAGGCTTGAGCTTGACCGTGACGGTGCGGGCCTTGATGTCGTCGCGCGTGGTGAGCAGCTCGGCGATGGCCCGCTCGGCGTCCAGAATGCTCTTGCGCTGCACCTCGGTCGGGTGAGCGGTGAGCACCGGCGAGACAAAGCTGCCGGCCAGTGTGCTGGCGATGGTCTTGGGCGTGATGCCGGCACCGTGCAGGCGCGCCAGCGCCACTTCGATGCTGCCTTCCTGGGTGTCGCCGGCACGCTCGTGGATGATCCGGCGGCGAATGTGATGCCGGTCTTCGGCCAGATTGGCAAGGTGGCTGAAGTAGGTGAAGGCGCGCGTCACGCTGACCGCACTGTCGCCGCTCAAGCCCTTGAGAAGCTTTTTGAGTGCCTTGTTGGCATCCACATCGGCATCGCGCCGAAAGGCCACCGAGAGCTTGCGAATCTGCTCGATTAACTCGAAGGCGGCGGCACCTTCCTGCTCGCGAATGACATCGCCCAAGGTTCGACCGAGCAGGCGGATGTCTTCCACCAGCGGTTGTTCGTTGTCTGGCGCGCGGTGCGCGGAGCGGGTTTTTGGCGGTTTGATCATGGCGGTGTTTGAAGCGTGCGGTTCAGGAGGGCAATGGAGGCCATGCTAGCATCCACCACCCTTGCAGGATTACCAACCAGTTACGATTTTGAATCACACGATATGAGCCAATTGACCATAGCAACCAGAGAGAGTCGCCTCGCCATGTGGCAGGCCGAGCATGTCCAGGCATTATTGGCCCAACGGGGGCATCAGGTCGGCCTGTTGGGCATGACCACCCAGGGCGACCAGATTCTGGACCGGGCGCTGAGCAAGGTCGGCGGCAAGGGCTTGTTTGTGAAAGAGCTCGAAGTGGCGCTGGAACAGGGCCAGGCCGACCTGGCGGTGCATTCGCTGAAGGATGTGCCGATGGAGCTGCCCGCCGGTTTCAGTCTGGCCTGCGTGATGCTGCGCGAAGACCCGCGCGATGCCTTTGTGTCGAACCAGTATCCGAATCTGGCCAGCCTGCCGCAGGGCGCCGTGGTCGGAACCTCGAGCCTGCGCCGCATGGCGCTGCTGCGCGCATTGCGCCCGGACCTCAGGATCGAGCCTTTGCGCGGCAACCTCGACACCCGCCTGCGCAAGCTCGATGACGGGCTGTACAGCGCCATCGTGCTGGCGGCGGCCGGGCTCAAGCGGCTCGGTCTGGGCCAGCGCATTCGTGACATTTTTGAGCCCGGCCAGATGCTGCCCGCAGCTGGCCAGGGAGCCTTGGGGATCGAGGTGCGCAGCCAGCGCCAGGACGTCATCGATGCGCTGGTGCCGCTGGCCGATCACACCACCTGGCTGGCGGTTTCCGCCGAGCGCGCGGTGAGCCGGGCCATGGGCGGGAGCTGCTCCATGCCGCTGGCCGCCTTTGCCACTTTGCAGGGCGACACGCTGACGATCGACGCCGCCTGGGGCGACCCCGAGGGCCTGCTGGCACTGGTCAAGGTGCGCGCCAGCGGGCCGGTCACAGACCTGGCCAGCGCCGCCGCGCTGGGTGAGCGCGTGGCGGCAGAGCTGCGCGCCGGCGTGCTGGCCAATGGCGGCTCACTGTTGGCACCCGACGCAGCGCAGGATCCAAGCTGAATGCGGGTCATCGTGACCCGCCCGGAGCGCGAGGCACGTCAGTGGGTGCATGACCTGTCGTTGCAGGGCTTTGACGCCGTGGCACTGCCCCTGATCCAGATCGGTCCGGTGCACGACAGCGCCGAGCTGCTGCAAGCTTGGCAGCAGCTGGCCGACTATCTGGCAGTGATGTTTGTCAGCGGCAACGCCGCAGAGCAATTTTTTATATCAAAACGGACTACAGACCCCGTATTCACTGCGCAGGCAGCTATTAAAACAAGAGCGTGGGCGACCGGCCCCGGCACTGCCGGAGCCTTGTTGCGCGCCGGTGTCGCGCCCGAGCGGCTGGACGCGCCGCCGCTGGACGGGGGTCAATTCGATTCCGAAGCCTTGTGGCAGGTGGTGGCGCCGCAGGTGCGCCCCGGCGACCGGGTGCTGATTGTGCGCGGCGGCGATGCCTCGGCCGCCGCGAGCGTCAAGGCGCAAGGCACGGGACGCGACTGGTTTGCCAGGCAAGTGGCGCAGGCCGGCGCGCAGGCTGATTTTTTGCTGGCTTACCAGCGCAGCGCGCCGCAATGGAGCGCGCACGAGCGCGAGTTGGCCAGCCAGGCCGCCAATGACGGATCGGTCTGGCTGTTCAGCAGCTCGGAAGCGCTGACCAATCTGGCGGCCGTGCTGGGCGGGCAGAGCTGGGCCGGCGCACGCGCCGTGGCCACCCACCCGCGCATTGCCCAGTCCGCGCGCCAGGCCGGCTTTGGCACGGTTTGCGAGTCGCGTCCGACGCTGGCCGATGTCGTGGCCGCGATCAGACTTTGCCCCTGAAAGTTTGCGGAATTTTCTTTGCGCTTTCTTTTTTCCCGTCATTGCGAGCGAAGCGCGGCAATCCATGACCCCTGGATTGCCGCGCTTCGCTCGCAATGACGATTTGTGCACTGGACTGCCACGCTGTCGCCTGTCCTGAGCTGGTCGAACGGCCTGCAATGACAAATTGATAGCAGTGCCCTTTAGAATGGCACGATGAATTCAGAGACCAGCGCCGACACATCGGCTCGCACGCAAGATCAGCCTTCGGTCGAGGCGGCTGCGCCCCGGGCGCTGGATGCGCCCGCGACGCCGGGCCTGGCGGCCAGGCTGCGGCGCGCGGCCCTGCCAGGTGTCGCGCTGCTGGCCCTGCTCGCCTTGCTGGCGAGCGGCATGTTGTGGCAGAAACTCTCGTCGATCCAGGAGCAGCTGGCACGCCAGAGCGCCGATACCGGTGCCCAGTCGATCGAGGCGCGCGCCACCGCGCGCCAGGCGCAGGAACTGGCGCGTGAGGCCTCTGCGCGGGTGGCGGTGTTTGAGGCGCGTTTGAGCGAGGTCGCGCTGCAGCGCACGCAGCTTGAGGAGTTGATGCAGAGCCTGTCGCGCTCGCGGGACGAAAACCTGGTGGTGGACATCGAGGCCGCCGTTCGGCTGGCCCAGCAGCAGGCCCAGCTGACCGGCAGTGTCGAGCCGCTGCTGGCGGCGCTCAAGAGTGCCGACCAGCGCGTGGCAAGAGCCGCCCAGCCCCGGCTCACGCCGCTGCAACGGGCCATCGGGCGCGATATCGACCGCGTCAAGTCGGCGGCGGTGAGCGACACGCCCGGTCTGCTGGTGAAACTCGATGAGTTGGTGCGTCTGGCCGATGAGTTGGTGATCGCCAATGCGGTGGCTCCGGCGAAGGTCAGCACCACCGTCAAACGCCAGACGCCGGAGCCCTTGCTGGCTTGGTGGCAACGCAGCCTGCAGGTCGTGCTCGACGAAGCACGCGCTCTGCTGCGCGTCAGCCGGGTCGAGCAGCCGGAGGCCGCGCTGCTGTCGCCGGAGCAATCCTTTTTCCTTCGCGAAAACTTCAAGCTCAAGCTGCTCAATGCGCGCCTGGGCCTGCTGGCGCGGCAAATCGAATCGTCGCGCGCCGACCTGACGGCCGCTGCCGCGTCGCTGAACAAGTATTTCGATGCCAGCTCGCGCAAGACGCAGACCGCCGCGCAATTGTTGCAGCAGGTCCAGTCCCAGATGAAGACGCTGCAATTGCCGCGCGTGGATGAAACCCTCACCGCGCTGGCAACGGCGGCCGCCGGAAGGTAGGCCAGCCGATGCGCGCCGCCCTGTGGTTTTTGGCGTTATTTGGTGTCGCCGTCGCGATCGCGCTGTTTGCCGGCAACAACCAGGGCACGATCACGATCTTCTGGCCGCCGTACCGGATTGACCTGTCGCTGAATCTGGTGCTGCTGTCGCTGGCGCTTTTGTTTGTCACCCTGCATGTGGCCTGGCGGGCGCTCTCGGCGCTGTTTGCGATGCCCGGCCAGGCACGGCGCTGGCGCATTCAGCACCAGGAGCGCGCCATGCACGTGGCCCTGCTCGATACCCTGTCGAACCTGCTGGCCGGGCGCTTTATCCGGGCCAGAAAGGCGGCTGAAGGGGTGCTCGCGCGCGAGGCGGCGATGGCGCGCAGCGGCGAGACGCTGGCTTATTCGGCGCGCCTGCGCGTGCTGTCGCATTTGCTGGCGGCCGAGAGCGCGCAGTCGCTGCAGGACCGGGTGGCGCGTGAGGAACATTTTCGTCAGGCGCTGGAGCAGACGGCCAAGCGCGACGCGCAGGAAACCCGCGAAGGCGTGCTGTTGCGCGCCGCCCATTGGGCGCTGGAGGACCACGACGCGCAGGCCGCGCTGCAATGGCTCGATCAGCTGCCGCAAGGCGCCTCGCGCCGCACCGTCGCCCTGCGCCTGCGCCTGAAGGCCGCCCGCATGGCGCGCCAGACACGGCTGGCGCTGGAGACGGCCCGCTTGCTGACCAAGCATCGGGGCTTTTCGGCCGTGGTCGCGCCGGGGATTTTGCGCAGCCTGGCGATCGAGCTGGTGCAGTCCGCCTACGACCCGGATCAGCTGCAGGTGGTGTGGAACCAGCTCGACGCGGCCGAGCGCCTGATGCCCGAGGTAGCGGTTGAAGCCAATGGCAGGATGCTCAAGGTCGGTGGTGATATCGAACTGGCGCGCAGCTGGTTGCTGCCGGTATGGGAGCGCATGGTGGCGCAGCCCGAGGCTCTGACCGAGGCGCAGCGCATCCAGCTGATCCGGGCCCTGGAGAGCGGCTTTGCGCTTGCCACGGGGGCGCCTGAAGCACTCTGGTTGACGCGCATCGAGCAGGCCCAGATGACGCATCCGGGCGACGCGGCCCTGCAGTATCTGGCCGGAATTACCTGCATGCGATTGCAGTTGTGGGGCAAGGCGCAGCAACTGCTGAAACAGTCCTTGCCGCGCTTGCTGGATCCGGGTCTGGAACGCAGCGCATGGGCCGCGCTGGCCGAGCTGGCCGAGCGCCAGGGCGATGTGGCGGCCTGCGCGCAAGCCTGGCAAAACGCCGCCAAAGTTCCAGGCGGCAGCTCGCAGCGCCTATGAATAGGGGCACCGAAGTGCCTTTATTTGTTTGCTGAGGGGCTTTGGTGCGGTGTTGGCCCAGACTTTGTAGCCCAACTCCATGATTTCTGGGTGCTGATCTTGGTGGCAGAGCTTGGGGTATAGGCCCGCGCCTCATACTGTCAAATGCCCAGAAATCGGCGCAGGCCTATACCCCAAGCTCTGCTGGTGGCATCTGTGGTTCACGTGGCAAGTCTGATTCTCGCGACGGGCAAGTCTGCAGCGGAAGGAGCCATTGGGAACTCCGGCCAAATTTACTCCTCGATGCAGACGGCGCGGAATCGATCACCAACGCGGCGTCGGGTCTGCCAGAATATCGATATCCGTTTAACAAGGTTTGAAAACAGCGCAATTGAGGCTGCGAGCCAGTTCCAGGAGGATTTGATGGCTAACTTATGGAGCAGAGCCGGTTCTATTGAGCATTTGTTGTTGCTATCGATGTCGCGTTATCGCTCGTGAGAGAGGCGTCGAAGGTGCGCGTACGAACAGCGGTCGCTGCCGATTTGCCAGCCATCATCGACTGCGACGCGCATGCAAAATCCCGTGAGAGCCAGTGCCACCTTTTGGATGCTGCCACGTCTGGGGGGCGGTGCTTGGTCGCTGAGGCGGAGGCCCAAGTCCGAGGGTTTGTTGTCCTCTCCCATGACTTCTTCGAACAGAGCTTCATCGCTCTTGTCGTGGTGGCGCAGGAGTTTCGCCGCCTAGGAGTTGGCCTGCGGCTTCTCGGCGCAGCTGAATCCTCCTGCCGAACGCCCAAGTTGTTCGCCTCCACTAACGCCTCGAACGCCGTTGCCCAGGCGCTTCTTGAAAGTGCAGGGTTCGTTCGCAGTGGTGTCGTGGAAAACCTCGACGAGAATGATCCCGAGCTCATCTACTTCAAGTGGGTGCGCGAGCAACATGATCGATAGCATGTCAATCGACACGGACCCACAACAGCAGGAGGCGGCTTCGTCGCAAGTGTTTGTGGTCCGGTCATCTTCACGTTAGGTCTCTTCGTGTGCGCCGTCACCGAATACATCCTGTGCCCGGCGAAACCGAGCGACTTCGCTGAGGTGCGAGCTCTCGTTGTTGAAGGGTTGGCGCAACGCTGGCGGCAGTATGAGCCGTCGTTCAATCCCGACCTGGAGTCGTTCGCGGCCTCCTACGGGTCGGCTTTGGTTCTTGTCGCGAAGTCCGAAGGCCGCATAGTTGGCTGCGGTATCCTGATCCACGAAACCGAGCACATTGCGCGGGTCGTTCGCATGTCCGTGTCGGTCAAGCTTCAGCGCAAGGGTATTGGCAGCACAATTCTCAAGGCACTTCTCGAGCGCGCACCCAGCATGGGCTACAAGGAAGTTGTTCTGGAAACTACGGCCAGTTGGGTATCTGCAATCGCGTTCTACAAGCGGCACGGATTTCTCGCGACGGTGGAGCAAAACGGTGATCAATACTTCCGCTTCCTCTTGGCAGAGACTTAACTGCACGTCATACGCGGACACCAACCCGTTCTGGGTTGGTACCCTCCGCCAACAGCTACGGTGCAGGTGAACTTGGCGTCACGACCGCTTTTGATGAGACAGTAAGTCAGCAATGCGTCTGAAACGATAGCTGGCACCGCTGCCCCAACGACAACCCAGTAGATCGGATCGCCAGCAACGCAAGGCGGGGATGGGGTGGATGTTGGGGGCGATTTCAAAAAGCGAAGCGCATGAGCCCCCGGCGTCTACCCCATTCGCGCCGACCCAAGCCCAAGGCACCCCTAAGCGGACGCGCCGCAAAAGCCTTACTGAGGCGTTTCTTCCTCAAATGGCAGTGTCATGTTGCGCAAGTCGCGTTTGGTTTCCACCAGCACCAGCGGGCTGGCTTCCAGTTGCACGATCGGCGGGCGCTCACGCGGAATGTGAATCGGCTTGGGCTCGGCAGCAATGGCGGCCTGGACCGCGGCAATTTTTTCAGCGTCCGAATTTACCCAGCTCAAACCTGAACTCTGGGCGACTTCGGCCAATGCGGCCAGCGGCAGTTCAAACGGCTGCAGTTTGGGCATGCCTGCAGCGCTCGCGACGGGCGCAGCGGCCACCGGAACCGTCGCAGCAACCGGCGCGGCGATGGTTTCAGGCGGCGCGATGGGTCGGACTGCCACTGGGGGCAGCACCGCTTCGGGCGCAGCGGTTGCCGGCGCCGGAATTGGGCTGGAAACTGGCGCTGGAGCGCTTGCTTCGGTGTTGGCAGTGAAGTAAGACTTGCGTGGCTCTGCCACTGTCTCTTCAGCTACCGGCTGAGTGTCACGGGCCGAGGGTTCTGCCCGGTCCACCTGCTCACTGCGCTCAGCGCGCGGGGCACGATCGCGCCCGTAGCGATCACGGGAACGCTTCTCGCGGCCTGCAGCTTCAGGCTGCGCCGCAGTGTCGCTTGCCGCGTTGCCGCGCTCGGCGTTCACGGCCATCTCTTGCCCCGGGACCGGGATATCAGCGCTGGCGCGGCCAAGGTCCTGGCCGGCATTGTCGCTGCCGACATTTTCGTCAGGGCGACGGTTGCGCTCGGGACGCCCACGTCCGCCGCGCCCGCCACGTTCCGAATTTCGGCCTGGCCGCTCCTGACCGGCTTCAGCCCTTGGTGCATCCTGGGCTGGGCCATTCACGCCTGCCTGGACATTGCCGGCAGCGGCGTTGGGGTTGAGCGGTTTGCCTTCGGCGTCAAAGCGCTCGCGTCCACCCTGCATCGGGCGCTCACCGCGTCCGCCTCTGGCGCCACGGCCGTCACCACGACCGCCGCGACCACCCCGGCCACGGCCTTCATCGCGACCCTCGTTGCGGCCTTCACCGCGTGGCTCGTTGCGGCGCGCGGCATCGCGTCCGGGGCGATCCTCGCGCTTCTCGTCCTTGCCGGCCTCGGCCTTGGGCTTGGCCGGGACGACCGGTGCCGGCGGTGCGGCAAACAGGCTCTTGATCCAGCCGAAGAAACCTTTTTCCACCGTCGCAGCTGCGGCGACAGCGGCAGGCGCTTTGGGTACGGCACGGGCTGCCGCGGCGACCGGCTTGGCCGGTTCGGGCCTGGGTACCGCGGCGGGCGCTGGCGCATCCGGCAGCACGCCCTTGATGATCGGCGTCTGCTTGTTGGTCGGCTCCTGCGAGCGGCGTGTCACCGACGTCGGGTCTTCCATGATCTCGGCCATCTTGTAGCTGGCTTCGACATTGTCCAGACGCGGGTCGTCGTGCTTCAGGCGCTCAAGCTTGTAGTTCGGCGTCTCCAGGGTCTTGTTGGGCACCATCAGCACGTTGATGCGCTGCTTGAGTTCGATCTTGGCGATCTCGGTGCGTTTTTCATTCAGCAGGAATGAAGCCACTTCGACCGGCACCTGGCACAGCACCGAGGCGGTGTTGTCCTTCAGCGACTCTTCCTGGATGATGCGCAGGATTTGCAGCGCGCTCGATTCGGTGTCGCGGATATGGCCGGAGCCGCCGCAACGCGGGCAGGGGATGGAAACACCTTCCGAGAGCGCCGGGCGCAGCCGTTGCCGGCTCATTTCCATCAGGCCGAATTTGCTGATGGTGGCGAATTGCACGCGTGCGCGGTCTTGCCGCAGCGAGTCGCGCAAGCGGTTTTCCACATCGCGGCGATTGCGGCTTTCTTCCATGTCGATAAAGTCGATGACGATCAGGCCGCCGAGGTCGCGCAGGCGCATCTGGCGCGCCACTTCTTCAGCGGCTTCCAGATTGGTGCGGGTGGCGGTTTCCTCGATGTCGCTGCCCTTGATGGCGCGCGCCGAGTTGACGTCCACCGAGACCAGCGCTTCGGTGTGGTCGATGACGATCGCGCCGCCGCTGGGCAGCTGCACCGTGCGCGCATAGGCCGACTCGATCTGGTGCTCGATCTGGAAGCGGCTGAACAGCGGTGCATCGTCGCGGTAGCGTTTGACGCGTTCGGCGTGCTCGGGCATGACGTGGGCCATGAACTGCTGCGCCTGGTCAAACACGTCGTCGGTGTCGATCAGGATGTCGCCGATGTCGCTGTTGAAGTAGTCGCGAATGGCGCGAATCACCAGCGACGATTCCTGATAGATCAGGAACGCGCCCTTGGCGCCTTTGGCGGCACCGTCAATCGCGGCCCACAGTTTGAGCAGGTAGTTCAGGTCCCACTGCAGTTCCGGCGCGCTGCGCCCAATGCCGGCGGTGCGGGCAATGATGCTCATGCCGCCCGGGTATTCGAGCTGGTCCAGCACTTCCTTGAGGTCGGCGCGGTCTTCGCCTTCAATTCGGCGCGACACGCCGCCGCCGCGCGGGTTGTTGGGCATCAGCACCACATAGCGCCCGGCCAGCGAGATGAAAGTGGTCAGCGCCGCGCCCTTGTTGCCGCGCTCTTCTTTTTCCACCTGCACCAGCAGTTCCTGGCCTTCGCGGATGGCGTCCTGGATGCGGGCCTGGCTGACCGAGACCCCTTGCTGGAAATACTGCTTGGAGATTTCCTTGAACGGCAGGAAGCCGTGGCGGTCTTCGCCGTAGTCGACAAAGCAGGCTTCGAGTGAAGGCTCGACGCGCGTGACGACCGCTTTGTAGATGTTGCCCTTGCGCTGTTCGCAACCTTCAATTTCAATCTCGTAGTCGAGAAGTTTTTGTCCATCGACAATGGCCAGGCGGCGTTCTTCAGCCTGCGTGGCGTTGATCAGCATCCGTTTCATGGGTAGCGTTCCTTCAATTCAAATAGCAAACATGCTCTTGACGAGCCTTTGATACCGAAACTGACGCTTTGAATTGAGGAAGGAAAAGCCGGAGAACCAGGACTCAAATGATGAGTCTTGGCATAGGCGCGTGGAGGGGAGCGGGCTGTTTGGGTTGTGGAATTGCTATAGAACTAATAGCTGCTTGCGCCCATTGTACGGGCGCTGATGGCTGATTTATGCCTAAGAACGGGGCGAAAACGCACCGCTGGCATAGTTGAATCAGGCTCATTAACACAAACATCTCGCTTCATTCCGTTCACAGACAAAGCTGTCTGCGAGCTTGGGGTATTCCATATCAGTGTTTCAAGGCGTCGTCTTGACCGCTCGCTTTGCAAGCCACCGCAAGCATCTGGCTTGGGGTTTGCGCACAACGGGCGAGTGGCGGTATCGACCTGCTGGCGGGGCTGCTTGTGGTGGGTGAATTAAACTCCACCTATATGAAGATCTAACTTTCAGTTAAATCAACCACTTACAGCGCATCGCTAGTGAAACACATTATAGGGGGCAATCCAGCCCCGCAGTTGCCACAGGTCAAAACGGTGCTCGTCGACGAAGATTGCGCGGGCCAGCGGCTGGACAACTTTCTGCTGCGCCAGCTCAAGGGCGTGCCAAAAACCCACGTTTACCGCATCATCCGCAGTGGCGAGGTGCGCATCAACAAGGGGCGGGCCTCGGCCGATTCGCGGCTGGTGGCGGGCGATGCGGTGCGCCTGCCGCCGCTGAGAACTTCCGAGCGCGCGGCGGAAAAAACGCAAGCCATGGCCGACAGCGTGGCGCGGGGCGCACCGGCGCGCGACTTTCCGATCCTGTTTGAAGACGACTATCTGCTGGCGATCGACAAGCCGGCGGGCGTCGCGGTGCATGGCGGCTCGGGTGTGAGCTTTGGGGTCATCGAGCAGTTGCGCATGGCGCGCCCCGAAGCCAGATATCTGGAACTGGTGCATCGGCTCGACCGTGACACCAGCGGCATTTTGTTGATCGCCAAGAAGCGCAGTGCCCTGAAAAACCTGCAGGACCAGTTTCGCGAACGCCTGACCGGCAAGACTTATCTGGCGCTGGTGGTTGGACGCTGGCCGGCGAACAGGAAGGTGCTGGACAAGCCGCTGCACAAATATCTGTTGGACGGCGAGGACGGCAGCGCCGGCGAACGGCGCGTCAAGGTGGTCGGCCGGGACGACCCGAACGGCATGGCTTCGGTCACGCTGGTCAAGATCAGGGACACTTTGGCCAGCGGCTTCACCCTGCTCGAAGTCACCATCAAGACCGGGCGCACGCACCAGATTCGGGTCCATCTCGCGAGCGAAGGCTTCCCGATTGCCGGGGACGACAAATATGGCGACTTCGAGCTCAACCGCAAGCTCCAGCGCGCCGGCGCGCCAGCCGCCCTGAAGCGCATGTTCCTGCACGCCTGGCGCCTGCAGATCAAGCATCCGGCCAGCGCCGAAGCACTCGAATTGCTGGCCCCGCTACCCTTGGAACTTGAAACCTTTTGCAAACTTGCCGGAGCACCTGATGCCCCTTAGACCGCTGGCCCGCCAGTTCGATTTGATCGCCTTCGACTGGGATGGCACCCTGTTCGATTCCACCGCCGTGATTACCCGCTGCATTCAAAATGCGGTGCGCGACGTCGGCGGCACCGTGCCGAGCGACAAGGATGCGGCGTATGTCATCGGCATGGGCCTGATGCAGGCTCTGGCGCATGCCGCGCCCGATGTGCCCCAGGACCGGTATCCGGAGCTGGGCGCCCGTTATCGTCATCATTATCTGGCCAGCCAGAACGACATCAGCCTGTTTGAAGGCGTGCTGCCGATGCTGCTCGACTTGAAATCACGCCAGCACTGGCTGACGGTGGCGACCGGCAAGAGCCGGCGCGGCCTCAATGACGCATTGCAGGCAGCAGAACTCAAGGGCATGTTCGATGGGTCGCGCACGGCGGATGAAACGGCGGGCAAGCCGCATCCGCTGATGTTGCAGGAGCTGATGCGCGAGTTTGATGTGGCGCCCGAGCGCACGCTGATGATTGGCGACACCACGCATGACTTGCAGATGGCCCTGAATGCAGGCTGCGCCAGTCTGGCCGTGAGCTACGGCGCACATGAACCCGAGGCGTTCGAGGTCCTGAAGCCGCGCTT
This sequence comes from uncultured beta proteobacterium, assembly GCA_963810395.1. Lineage (GTDB taxonomy): Bacteria > Pseudomonadota > Gammaproteobacteria > Burkholderiales > Burkholderiaceae_C > Rhodoferax. The sequence goes on from CAWENC010000001.1 coordinate 2,316,356, forward strand.
TGTGGCCCATTCGGTGGCGGATCTGCACCAGTGGTTGCGGGGCCACGCCTGATGGATCAGGGCTGTGTCATGACGCAGTTTCACACTCTGTGCAACTCGGCCGATCTGGTCGATAGCGGCACCGCCGTGCCTTTTGGCGTCGTGTATCTTTCCCAGGTCTGCCGTGCTTTTGCGATTCGTTATCAGGGGCGGGTGCATGCCTATCTGAACCGCTGCGCGCATGTGCCGATGGAGATGGATTACCAGCCGAACCATTTCTTCGACACGACGGGGCACTGGTTGATGTGTGCCACGCATGGTGCCACCTACTCTCCGCAGACCGGGCAGTGCCGCACCGGTCCGTGTCGGGGGGGCCTGATCAAAATTGAGCTGTGTGAGATCGACGGTGTCGTGCACTGGCATACTTCCCCCAACCTCAAACCCCTGGAATGCTGAAATGACAGAGCCCCACAACCCCGATCAGACGCCTGAAAAGCCGGCCTCGGCCGCCAGCCCAGGTTTTGAGGAAAATCAGGCTGAAACTGCCGTCAATAGAGCGCAGCCTGCTACAAATAACGCAGCAATTAAAGATCCATCTGGAGGTCCTGGCTGGGAACGCAGCACGCTGGAAAAACTGGCTTTTGCGTCCCTGGCGGAGCAGCGCACGGCGCGGCGCTGGCGCAATTTCGTGCGCCTGGCCTGGCTGGTATTTTTTGTCGCCCTGGTCTGGGTCGCCATGAATCAGGGTGGCGCGCCCAAAGATGCCTCGACACCGCATACCGCTGTGGTGGAGATCAAGGGGGAAATCGCGTCCGGCGCTGAGGCCAGCTCGGATCAGATTGTGGCCTCCATGCGGGCGGCGTTCGAGGACACTGGCGCGCGGGCGGTGGTGTTGTTGATCAACTCACCGGGCGGCAGTCCGGTGCAGGCCGGCATCATCAACGACGAGATCCGGCGTCTGAAAGCCAAGCACAAGAAGCCGATTTATGCCGTGGTGGAAGAAACCTGTGCCTCGGCCGCTTATTACATCGCGGTGGCCACCGACAAGATCTTTGTCGACAAGGCCAGCATCGTGGGCAGCATTGGCGTGCTGATGGATGGCTTCGGCTTCACCGGACTGATGGACAAGCTGGGGGTCGAGCGGCGCCTCATGACGGCGGGCGAAAACAAGGGTTTTCTGGACCCGTTCAGCCCGCAAACCGAGAAGCACCGCGTTTTTGCACAGACCATGCTGGACCAGATTCACAAGCAGTTCATCGAGGCGGTCAAGGCCGGGCGCGGCAATCGCCTGAAGGAAACCCCGGAGACCTTCAGCGGCCTGTTCTGGAGCGGCCAGCAGGCGATCGAGCTGGGCTTGGCAGATCAGTTCGGGAGCCTGGATTTTGTCGCGCGCGAAGTGGTCAAGGCGGAAGAAATTATTGATTACACGCGCCGGGAAAATGTGGCGGAACGACTGGCCAAGCGTTTTGGCGCCTCGATCGGTGAAGGCGCGGTGCATGCCCTCAAATCGGTTCCCGCGCTGCGCTGAATCGATTCAATTGAAGGCTATGATTTCCGCTCCTCCTTGACCATCAGGAATCATGTCCATCAACTCAATCCCGGTTGCGCATCTTGGCCGATGCTGCCGCGCCGGTGCAAATATCAGTGTGTTCACCCGGCGGCTGTCGGATGTTGCCACAGGGGGTGAGCTGTGATCCGCTTCGTGCTTGTCTTCCTGGCCGTTTTGATCGCGCTGTTCACGGTCGAGCTCACGCATCCGGTGCAGGATGCCATCATCCTGCCCTGGACCAGTCTGCTGGCGCGAATCAGCGCGCTGGTGCTGGGCTTTTTTGACAGCACGGTGATTTCCTACGGCAAGGTGCTGCAGAACTCGGTCACCGGCCATGGGGTGGCGATTGAGGCCGGTTGCAATGGCATTGAAGCCAGCCTGATCCTGATCGCCGCGGTATTGGCCTACCCGGCCTCCTGGTCCCTGCGCCTGGCCGGCATCGGACTGGGCTTTGTTGCGATCCAGGCGGTCAACGTATTGCGCGTCATCGCGCTGTTCTATCTGGCCGGGCAAAGCGAGGCGGTCTTCAAGTTCGCACACCTTTACCTGTGGCAGGCATTGATCATGCTAGACGTGCTGGTGGTGTGGTTGCTGTGGGTGCGACAGGTGGCACGCCATGAATCGCGGGTGGAGGTGGCGGGTGCGCAAGCCTAGTAGCGTCATCGCCATTTTTTTTGTGCGCGCCCTGCTCGGTCTGGGGCCGGCGCTGGCGCTGTGGTACTGGGCGCGCAATTATGTGGTGATGCCGGTGGCCTGGCTGGCGGGCGGGCTGATGCGCTACTTTTTCCCCGGCTGGGTGTCGGGCAGCGAGCTCGATGGCATCAACCTGACGCTGTTGACGCGCTTGACGATGCCGCATGTGTCCGGGCAGATCGCCGAGTTGACGCCTGAGGTCAGTGTCTTGACCTACTGTTACGGCCTGCCTCTGCTGCTGGCGCTGTTTTTCGCCGCACGCGCCAAAGGGCTGTGGTGGAAGCTGCCGGTCTGCGCGCTCGGACTGCTGCCGTTTCAGGCCTGGGGCGTATGCTTTGCCTGGCTGCTGCAAGTGGCGGTGCAGTCCGGGCCGAACACGCGCTCCATGACCTACTTCACCACCTGGGACGTGAATCTGATCGGGCTGGGCAATCAAATCGGCTTTTTGCTCTTGCCAACCCTGGTGCCGATGCTGATGTGGCTGTATCTGGAGCGGCGGTTTGTCATCACCGTAGCGGTTGAGGGTTCGATGGAGGGTTCGGTCCCCCGGCGTTAGCGTCCCAGCGCAAAGACCGCTGGCGTTGCGTTGTCCAGTGGCATTGGCTTTTGCCGCCAGTTCTTGACACTGTCGCTGCGGCAAATACCCCGGCTCAAAGTCAGACCGCTGCACAGCGCCAGTCGCGTGTTGTGCTGCAGCGTTTGCAGCAGTGTTTGCAGCATCGCCGCGTTGCGATACGGCGTTTCGATAAACATCTGGGTCTGCCCGGTTCTCAAAGCGAGTGACTCCAGTTCACGCACCCGCTGGGCGCGTTCGGTTGCGTCTTGCGGCAGGTAGCCGACGAACGCAAAATTCTGGCCATTGAGGCCACTGGCGGCCAGTGCCAGCAACAGTGACACCGGGCCGGTGAGCGGCACCACCTCAATCCCCAGATCATGGGCCGCACGCACCACCGAGGAGCCGGGGTCCGCCACGGCCGGCATGCCGGCCTCGCTGACCAGGCCCATGTCGTGGCCGGCCTGTGCCGGTGCCAGCAGGTGGCGCGCGTCAAAGTTGCCGCCGTGATCCCCTTTTTTATGCACTTCCCGCGGCAACTCCTGGATTTCCAGCGTTTGCAGTGACTGGCTCAACGGCGAGATCTCGTTGACGCGTTTCAAGTAGGCGCGAGTCGATTTGGCGTTTTCACAGACCCAGAACTGCAGTCTGGCCGCAATGCTCAGCGTGCCCCGGGGCATGGTATTTTCCAGATTCACCGGCTCGTCGCAGCCAAAATCGAGCGGCGCCGGGACCAGGTAAAGCTTGCCACTGGGGGGTGGCGTGGATCTTGGCGGCCTGGATTCGATGCTCATAGCAGCTTGATCCCGGCGGCCTGAATCATGCGGCAGGTCCGGATCAGCGGCAGGCCGACCAGGGCCGTGGGATCGTCGTTGTCAATGCTTTCCAGTAAGGCAATGCCAAGACCTTCGCTCTTGGCGCTGCCGGCGCAGTCGTAAGGGGATTCCGCCAGCAGGTAGGTTTCGATTTCGTGCGCCGTCAACTCCCGAAACTTGACCGCGACCGGGGCCAGGTCCAGTTGCGCGAATCCGGTCTCCTGGCAGACCACCGCCACGGCAGTCTGGAAAATCACGGTTTTCCCGCTCATCTGTCGCAACTGCGCAGTCGCGCGCGCGTGATTGCCTGGTTTGCCCAGGGCTTTGCCTTGCAGGTCCGCGACCTGATCTGAGCCAATCACGACGCAGGCCGGAAAATAAGTGGCAACGGCCCGCGCCTTGGCCATGGCCAGCCGGCAGGCCAACTGCCTTGGCGTCTCGCCGGCCTGCGGCGTTTCATCGACGTCGGGTACGGCGACTTCAAATGGAAGGCGCAGCCGCGCCAGCAATTCACGCCGGTAAGGTGAGCTCGAGCCCAAAATGAGTTTTCGTTGCTGAGGTTCGGACATGCTGCGATTCTCTTACACTGCGAGCATGGTGCGACTCGAAGTCGTCCTTCGTCGGCTTATTGCCGGCATATCAAAGATACGTTTTCCCTCTGGGAAAACGCATTTCTCTCCCCGAGAAATGGCCTGTTAAAGACACGATCAAATAGAAATATTTGATCTGAATGCGAAACCGAAAGGTGGTTGCAAAATAAAACCATGCTCAAAAGGCAGGGCGTTTTGTTGTCAAAAACACACAGTTCGTAAACTGTTACATGTTTTCGCAAGGAAATATGGGCTGTCAAAACGACACCATCTGGTGTGTCTTGTTTCTCAACTGAAACCACGTTTGGAATAACGTGAGCTCAACCACACGTGCGTCTGGAGCAATCCGGGGGTGCGGAGCTGTGGAAAAACGTTTTGTGCGCGAGCACATTCAGCATGGGTGACCGGGCTGCATTCTCAGGAACAAGAACTGAGAGAAACGCTGAGCTAAAGGGTATGGGAAATGTAATGTGAACTCTCGTCACAACCGTCGTGAGCAGTAAACAGCTTACGCTTGTCTCTCATCGAAAGATGAGGAGCTGTGGCCAAAAGGCATCGTGCCGGGAACTGGATGTCATGCATTTCAGTTCATTCCCCAAGCGCACGCGGCGGATATGAGAGTCCCTAACCCCATCTTCTGGCTTGCCAGCCAGTTGGGCACATCAGGAAACGAGGTAAACCCAATGCATCGTCACGCCCGCAAGGTCGTGGCAACCCGAGCGCAAGCAAAGGCCATGGTGTAGTGGGCAGAGGATTGAGCAAAAAGCGAATGATCACCTGTAATGGGCGGTATAGGGGCTATGCCCCGCAGTGAAAGCTGGCTGACTTGCTCAGGGTGCGACGGCGCGATGCCGCTGCGAACTTTTCAAAATTGACCCAGAGGGTATCTGACCCTCTGGGTCAGAGCCTTCTTCCAATGGGTCACCCTCACTGGAGAACGGTATGGAAAACATCCTTACGGATGCTGCGTCTTCAGACAAACCCAACGATTGGCATTCCATTGATTGGAAGCTTGTCATGCAGTTTGTCGGGAAGGCGCAGATGAACATTGCGAAGGCAGAAATGGTGAAGGATTTTCGAAGGGTTGCAAAACTCCAGAGAAGCCTGATCCGCTCCTGGCAGGCCAAGGCATTGGCTGTCCGGAAAGTAACGGAAAACAAAGGGAAGCGAACAAGTGGCATTGATCGCGTCTTATGGGACACGCCGGAAAAGAAATGGAATGCGGTTTGTCGTTTGAACCAATCAGGATACAAGGCTCGCCCGTTAAGGCGGGTCTATATCCCAAAGTCCAATGGAAAAGAACGCCCTCTGGGCATACCGACCATGATGGACAGAGCGTCGCAGGCACTTCACCTGCTCGCGCTGGAGCCAATTGCAGAATGTGCGGCCGATCCGAACTCCTATGGGTTTCGAAGAGGTCGATCCACACACGATGCACGGCAACAGCTATTTTTGTCTTTGTCCAGGAAAGCTTCGGCTAAATGGATATTGGATGCAGACATCAAAGGGTTCTTCGACAACATCAACCATGATTGGCTGCTGAGCCATGCTCACATGGACAAGCAGGTACTTCGTCAATGGTTGAAAGCAGGGGTAGTCGACAAGGGTCAACTCCGCCGCACGGAAGAAGGTACTCCGCAGGGCGGGATCATCTCCCCCACGTTGGCGAATATCACGCTTGATGGTCTGGAACAAGAGCTCATGGCGTTCTTACGAACGACCATGGGCGTGGCACGGACGAAGAGCATGAAAGTGAACCTGATTAGATATGCCGACGATTTTGTGGTCACCGGACACTCGAAAGAATGGCTGGAAACCACGGTCAAACCTTGGATAGTTAACTTCTTGCGCGAGCGGGGACTGACGCTGTCGGAGGAGAAAACGAAGATCGTTCACATCGACGAAGGTTTTGATTTCTTGGGGTGGAATTTCAGGAAGTATTCCGAAAAACTGCTCATCAAGCCGAGCCAGAAAAACGTGCGAGCGTTTTATGGCAAGGTCAAAGAGATCATCAAGAGTTCGTTATCGGTTCCGAAATATGAGCTGATTCGGCACTTGAATCCAGTCCTCAGAGGCTGGGCTCAGTACCACAAAGGCGTGGTGGCCAAGGCCACCTTCAGCAAAATCGACAATCTGATTTATTGGAGGTTGATGCGCTGGGGGTTGAGGAGGCACCCACGTAAAACCAGAGGGTGGGTATTTGCCCACTACTGGAAGCATTGGGCGAACCGTTACAGGTTTAAAGCCCGTGCCCTGAATCGGTTGGAAGAGGCGGTGACGATAGAGCTTTACGCTCTGTCCGATACCAAGATTGAGCGACACATCAAAGTGAGAGCGGACTTCAATCCTTTTGATCCAACAATGATCGCTTATGGGGAGCAGCTGCGGGTGCAACGGATGTCGCGAGACCTCTGGGCTAACCAACGCCACGACCTGTTTATCCAACAGTTTGGTAATTGTGCCCTCTGCGGGCAAGGTATAGACATGGACAACGAGCAGTACGACGACCACCACATCGTCTATCGACAGTTCGGGGGCAGCGATGCCTTGTCCAATAGAGTGCTCCTGCACTCAGTTTGTCATAAGCGTGTCCACGCCCTTGGTTTGAAGGTTATCAAGCCGGTCTCAGTACGGAGACTTTAATCTGACGAGTTGACAGAGGGTTATGCAGCCCGTCGAAGTCCGCAAGTCAGTGGTCGTGCGTGAGCCGTATGCCGTGAAAGTGGCACGTACGGTTCCTTGGGGGGGATATGATCGAAAGATCATGTCCCTACCCTCCAAACAAGAGTCTCCGCCCCGCCATCTCGATGTCAAGGCGTTTGCCCACGCTGCGAGCCAGATTTCGGGTCATGATTTGCTATCGAATTACGAGCGCCTGATGCATGAGGTACAAGGACCGGGGGCCGAAATAGGGCTTGACTGGTCGGCGCGCGGGGAGTTCCGCAGCGATCCGGCCGGTGTCGGGCAGGTCTGGCTGCATGTGACGGTGAATACCGGTTTGCCCCTGATTTGCCAGCGCTGCCTGGCGCCGGTGGAGATTGCGGTCGTCGTGAAACCCTCTTTCCGCTTCGTTGAAAACGAAGAAGTGGCCGCGCTGCAGGATGACGAGTCCGAGGAAGATGTGCTGGCGCTGAGTCGGGATTTCAATCTGGCGGACCTGATCGAGGACGAGGTACTGATGGCCTTGCCGCTGATTCCGCGCCACGAGACCTGCCCGCTTGAGGTCAAGCTGGCGGTGGCGGACCCGGATTTCGATGCCGCAACGGCAGAAAAACGCAATCCTTTTGCGGTGCTGGCCAAGTTGCAGGGGGGCAAAAGCGGTTGAGGCATGGCTTGCGCTATAATTTGCGGCTTCGCGTGAATCCGATTTACGCATTCAACCAACCTCAGATGTTGCGGCTGTCGCAACACACGTCAAGGAGCGGATCATGGCCGTCCAACAAAACAAGAAGTCACCTTCCAAGCGCGGCATGCACCGTGCGCACAATGCTTTGGTCGTGCCGGGCATGGCGGTTGAGTCCACCACCGGCGAAACGCATCTGCGTCACCATATCAGCCCGACCGGCTTTTATCGTGGCCGCAAGGTGCTGAAATCCAAGTCTGAAGCCTGATCGTTCGTATTAATCCAAGGCCCGAGGCTGCCAGGTGCGGGCCTCGGGCCTTTGCTTTGATGCTTGCGGTTTCCACTTATCACTTGCCTGGGTGGACTAGCTTCCCATGATCACTATTGCTGTTGATTGCATGGGCGGCGATCATGGCCCGCATGTCACGCTTCCCGCCTGCCGTCAGTTTCTGGATAGCCACCCGGACGCGCAATTGATCCTGGTTGGCCTGCCTGACAGCTTGAGCCATTTTTCGCACGCTCGTGCCAGAAGCATTTTTGCCAGCGAGGTCGTCGGCATGGATGACCCGCTCGAAGTGGCGCTGCGGCGGAAAAAAGATTCTTCCATGCGGGTCGCCATTCAGCAAGTCAAGGAAGGTACTGCGCAAGCGGCAGTGTCGGCTGGCAATACAGCCGCCTTGATGGCGATCTCGCGTTATTTGCTCAAGACCTTGAATGGTATTGACCGCCCGGCGATCGCCGGACAAATCCCCAACGCCAAAGGCCAGGCAACGACCGTTCTGGACATGGGAGCCAATGTCGATTGCTCGGCCGAACACCTGTTGCAGTTCGCTGTGATGGGTTCGGCTCTGGTGTCGGTACTTAGCGGAAATGACAATCCGACCGTGGGCTTGCTCAATATTGGCGAAGAAGCCATCAAGGGCAATGAAGTCATCAAGAAGGCGGGTGAATTGCTGCGGACCGCCTCCAGGGCAGGGGATTTGAATTTCTATGGCAATGTTGAGGGCAACGATATTTTCCGGGGAACTGCTGACATTGTTGTCTGCGACGGCTTCGTTGGCAATGTGGCCCTGAAAGCCAGTGAAGGGCTGGCGACGATGATCGTCAATTTCCTGAAAATTGAGTTTTCGCGCAATATCTTGACAAAAATGGCGGCAATTGCGGCTTATCCGATCATTTCTGCTCTCAAAAAGCGTATGGACCACCGCCGTTACAACGGTGGTGCCTTGTTGGGCCTGCGCGGTCTGGTCTTCAAGAGTCACGGCTCGGCCGATGAGGTGGCGTTTGGGTATGCTCTGGCACGGGCGTATGATGCAGCCCGACATAACTTGCTGGACCGCGTTCAAGCCCGGATTGCGCATGCTGCGCTGGTGCTGGCCGGCATTGAGCCGGTTGCACAAACTCCCACCTTACAAAATCTTGCGGGCGGACTCGCCTGATTCCGATGAAAATTTATTCGCGCATTTCTGGCACCGGCAGTTTCCTGCCGCCTCGTCGTTTGACCAATGCTGATTTGGTGGCTGAACTTGCCGCGCAAGGCGTCGATACCAATGAAAAATGGATTGTGGAGCGCACCGGCATCCAGGCTCGCCATTTTGCCGCGCCCGAGGTTTGCAGCAGTGATCTGGCCCTGGAGGCTTCACGCCAGGCCCTGCAGGCGGCCGGTGTCGATGCCCAGGATATTGACTTGATCATTGTCGGCACCTCCACGCCGGACATGGTTTTTCCGTCAACTGCGTGTATTTTGCAGAACAAGCTGGGCGCGAAGGGCGGTGCCGCCTTTGACGTGCAGGCGGTGTGCAGCGGGTTTATCTATGCCTTGACCGTGGCCGACGCCATGATCCGCGGCGGTGCTGCCACCAAGGCGCTGGTGGTGGGTGCGGAAGTGTTCTCACGCATTCTTGACTTCAAGGATCGCAGCACCTGCGTGCTGTTTGGTGACGGCGCCGGCGCGGTAGTGCTGGAAGCCTCCAGAACGCCGGGCATTCTTGCCAGCGATCTGCACGCCGACGGCAGCTTTACTGACATTCTGTGCGTGCCCGGCAATGTCTCGGGCGGCGAGGTGCTTGGTAGCGCGTTTCTGAAAATGGATGGTCCGGCGGTTTTCAAATTGGCGGTTGGTGTGCTGGATGAAGCCGCCCGCGCGGTCCTGGCCAAAGCCGGCAAGACGGAAGCCGACATCGACTGGATGATTCCGCACCAGGCCAACATCCGCATCATGCAAAGCGCGGCCAGGAAGCTCAAGATGTCGATGGACAAAGTGATTGTGACGGTCGACCAGCACGGCAACACCTCGGCGGCTTCCATTCCGTTGGCGCTTGATACGGCAGTGCGCAGCGGCAAGGTCAAGCCTGGTGAATTGCTGCTGCTTGAGGCCGTGGGCGGCGGTTTTACCTGGGGCGCCGTGCTGCTGAAACTTTAGCGGCGTGCGAAGACTGTATCGGGGCTGTCGCTCCAGTTGTCAGAAATTTTGACTTTTACGTATGAAACCATTTGCTTTTGTATTTCCGGGTCAAGGGTCTCAATCCGTCGGCATGCTCGATGCCTGGGGCGATCATCCCCTGGTCGCGGAGTCGCTGCGCGAGGCCTCCGATGCGTTGGGCGAAGATCTTGGCAACTTGATCCACGAAGGCCCCAAGGAGGCGCTTGCCCTGACCACGAATACCCAGCCGGTGATGCTGGTGGCCGGAGTGGCCGCGTACCGCGTCTGGATGGCGGAGACCGGTGTCGCGCCCCTGGCCGTGGCCGGTCATTCGCTGGGTGAGTACTCGGCTTTGGTGGCAGCCGGTGTGCTGACCTTGACCCAGGCCGCCCCGCTGGTGCGTTTTCGGGCCCAGGCGATGCAGCAAGCGGTGCCGGTGGGGGCTGGGGCCATGGCCGCCATTCTGGGCCTGGACGCTGCGAAAGTGATAGCAGGCTGTGCAGAGGTGACGGGCGAATTCGATCAAGACTCTGGTGAAGTGGTGGAGGCAGTCAACTTCAACGATCCCCTGCAAACCGTCATCGCCGGCAGCAGGGCGGCAGTGGACAGAGCCTGCGTCGTGTTGAAGGCCAGCGGTGCCAAGCGCGCCTTGCCCTTGCCGGTGTCGGCGCCGTTTCACTCAAGCCTGATGAAACCAGCCGCCGAGAGGCTCAAGGAGCAGCTCGCGGCGCTGGCTTTCCTGCCGCCACAAATCGCCTTGATCAACAACGTCGATGTGGTGGTGGAGTCGGACCCTGGCCGCATTCGTGATGCGCTGTACCGGCAGGCCTTCGGGCCGGTGCGTTGGGTTGAATGTTTGCAGGCGATCAAGGCGCGCGGTTTGACTTCGATCGTCGAATGCGGGCCCGGCAAGGTGCTGGCCGGCATGGTCAAGCGCATTGATGCTGAATTGAATGGCATGGCGCTGTTCGATCCGGCCAGTCTGTTTGAGGTAAAAAGCGTACTTTTGGGGGCTGAGCATGAGTGATACCAAGTTTGAAGGACAGGTTGCCCTGGTCACCGGCGCTACGCGCGGTATCGGCGCCGCGATTGCACTGGAACTGGCAAAGCGGGGCCTGAAAGTGATTGGCACGGCCACGACCGGCGAAGGTGCCGCAAAGATTGGTCAGGCCCTGGCGGCTTTTCCGGGTTGCAGCGGCACGACCCTGGACGTCAATGACGCCCAGGCCGCGCAGGCCCTGATTGAGACCATCGTCAAGGAGCAGGGTGCGTTGCACATCCTTGTAAACAACGCCGGCATCACGCGCGACAACCTGGCCATGCGCATGAAAGACGAGGAGTGGGATGCCGTCCTTGACACCAATCTGAAAGCCGTGTTTCGCATGAGCCGCGCGGTGATGCGCCCAATGATGAAGCAGCGCTATGGCCGCATCATCAGCATCACCTCGGTGGTGGGCGCATCGGGGAACCCGGGGCAGGCTAATTACGCCGCCGCCAAGGCCGGTGTGGCCGGCATGACCCGGGCACTGGCGCGGGAACTGGGCTCGCGCAACATCACGGTCAATTGCGTGGCACCGGGGTTTATCCAGACTGACATGACCGCCAGCCTGTCGGAAGAGCAGCACAAGGCCTTGTTGAGCCAGATTCCGCTGGGGCAATTGGGTCAGCCTGGCGACGTCGCCCATGCGGTGGCCTATCTGGCCTCGCCACAGGCGGCCTATGTGACCGGGCAGGAGTTGCACGTCAACGGCGGCATGTACATGTAATTTCATTTTCAATTCAATGCGTTCGGGTGTCGCCCGGCCCGGTCCCGCTTGGGCGCTGCCTGCGGCCTTGCGCGCAATCCGGCATTGAATTGAAAATGGAATAAGCCGATTTATCCGCTCGGCTAGAATCGCGGATTCATTCACAACCCTCTGAGGGAACCCATGAGCGATATCGAAGCACGCGTCAAAAAAATTATTGCCGAACAACTCGGAGTCGAAGAGTCACAAGTCACCCATGAAAAAGCCTTTGTGGCCGATCTGGGCGCCGATTCCCTTGATACGGTGGAATTGGTGATGGCATTGGAGGATGAGTTTGGCATCGAAATTCCGGATGAAGACGCCGAAAAGATCACGACCGTGCAAAACGCGATCGATTACGCCAATACGCACAAGAAAGCCTGACAGGCGGGGAATGCAAGGCGCTGGCCGCGCAGGTCTTGGCAGCCAATGGCTGCATTGACTATTGTGCCGGCTCATCGCGCTGTCTTGTTGCCATTCCCGGCGATTTTTGTTGGATCAACTACTGGCTGCTAATTTTTATGTCACGTCGTCGCGTTGTCGTAACAGGTTTGGGTTGTGTCAGTCCCGTGGGCAACACGGTGGCCGATGCCTGGGCCAGTCTGCTTGCCGGCAAATCCGGCATTGATCTCATCACCAAGTTTGACGCATCGAGCTTCGCCTGCAAGATCGCCGGCGAAGTCAAGGGCTTTGAAGTCGGATCCTATATCGGCGCCAAGGAAGCGCGTTCGATGGATACCTTTATTCATTATGGAATTGCGGCGGCCAGTCAGGCGGTCTCGGATGCGGGATTGCCGACCGGTGATGCGCTTGGTGAAGAGTTCGCCACGCGGATTGGTTGCCTGATTGGCTCGGGCATTGGCGGCCTGCCGATGATCGAGGATACGCACGCGGAGTTTCTCAATCGTGGTGCGCGCCGCATTTCTCCATTTTTTGTCACGTCCACGATTGTCAACATGATCGCCGGTCATGTGGCGATCCGTTTTGGCTTCAAGGGCCCGAACATGGCCATCGTATCGGCTTGCACCACCGGGCTGCATTGCATTGGCGAGGCCGGGCGCATGATCGAATACGGTGACGCCGATGTCATGGTGGCCGGCGGCTCTGAGGCAACCGTCTCGCCGCTCGGCATTGGCGGTTTCGCCGCCATGCGGGCGATGAGCACGCGCAATGACGATCCACAAACGGCCTCGCGTCCCTGGGACAAGGATCGCGACGGTTTTGTGCTGGGCGAAGGCGCGGGTGTGTTGGTGCTCGAAGAGTACGAACACGCCAGGGCACGCGGTGCCACTATTTATGCCGAGTTGGCCGGTTTTGGCATGAGTGCGGATGCCGGTCACATGACGGCGCCGAATATGGACGGCCCACGCCGTGCCATGGTCAATGCGCTGCGCAATGCCGGGGTCAATGCCGACCAGGTTGACTATCTGAACGCTCACGGCACCTCCACCCCGTTGGGGGATTTGAATGAAACCCAGGCCATCAAGGCGGCATTGGGCGGTCATGCGAAGAAGACGGTCGTCAACTCGACCAAATCGATGACGGGTCACCTGCTCGGGGGTGCCGGGGGCGTGGAGTCGGTGTTTACGGTGCTGGCGCTGCATCACCAAAAGAGCCCGCCAACCACCAATATCTTCAACCCGGACCCGGAGTGCGATCTCGATTACTGCGCCAATACGGCGCGCGACATGAAGATCGATGTCGCGCTGAAAAACAACTTTGGTTTTGGTGGTACCAATGGCTCGCTGGTCTTCAAGCGCGCGCCCTGATGTGGCCATCGAGCTGATTCAAAACCCGCAGCCTGGGCCAGCATGCATCGCGCCCCAGCGCTGAGTTTTCCGGTCGGGCGTTCGCGTTTTCTCGGCGCCCTCGTGGGCTCGACGGCCCTGGCGGCAACTCTGGTCGATCTGCTTTGGTACGCTGGCGCTGCTGCGTCCCCATGGCGTCACTGGCTGTTTATTCTGGTTTCGCTGGCTGTCTTTGTCATGGCTTTCGAAGCCTGGCGCAAGGCGCCATCGGGGATCCTGGCTTGGGACGGGCGCAGCTGGCACTGGACTGGTGCCGGTGCCTTGGCCCCGGTTAGTGGTCATCTGCGGGTGCAGCTGGATTTGCAGTTTTGTCTGCTGCTGAGTCTGCGCCCTGGCTGCGGCGCCCGGATCTGGCTTTGCCCCGAGCGCAGGCACGATGTGTTGTACTGGAACGCTCTGCGACGCGCAGTCTTTTCACGCGGCGGCGCCGGCCCGGACCAGGCCATCGGCGCCGGCGCCGCCGGCACTCCCGGGTGAGATTGTGGCTGCGCAACCAATACCGCCGCCCTTACCGGAACTGGCCGCCGCCACTGATAGCGATGTGATGCTGGTGGAGCGCGCCGTAGCCGGTGACAAGGGTGCCTTTGAGCTATTGGTCATCAAGTATCAGCGCCGGATTCAGCGCTTGATTGGCCGCATGGTGCGCGACACCGATCTGGTGGAAGATATCGCGCAAGAGACATTCATCCGTGCCTATCGGGCGCTGCATCAGTTTCGCGGTGATGCCCAGTTCTATACCTGGCTCTACCGCATCGCAGTCAACACAGCCAAGAAATTCCTGCTCGAACTCAAGCACGATCCTGTCGTGTCGGAGAGCAGCTTCAAGTCAGGTGACGACGAGGATGAAACTTTTTGGGCCGGAAGTGAACCAACAAGCGATGAAACTCCGGAGTCGGTGCTGGCAGCCAAGGAAATTGGCATGGCGGTCAATGTTGCCCTGGATGCCTTGCCGCAAGACCTGCGCCAGGCGCTGACTTTGCGGGAAATTGAGGGTTTGACTTATGAGGATATTGCGGACGTGATGAATTGCCCGATCGGTACGGTTCGTTCCCGCATTTTTCGTGCGCGGGAGGCGATATCTGCCAAAGTGAAGCCGATGCTGGAACGCCAGACCGGCAAGCGCTGGTGAAGCACTTGATGCGCAAAGACGAGATTGGAACGGATGATGCAGGAAGCCGAGAAAAATCATGAACTTGTGTCGGCGCTGGCCGACGGGCGATTGCGTGGGGAAGAATTCGCCCGCACCGTCGAGTGGATTGATCAGGATGACGAGGCCCGAGCGACTTGGCATGCCTACCATGTGGTCGGCGACGTGCTGCGCTCGGGCACAGCGATGACCGGCACGCGCGACGCCGATTTCATGCGTCGCGTCAGTCGCCGTCTGGCCCAGGAGCCTGCTCCCGTGCGCAGCCTGGATGCTACGAATGTTATAGCTGGGTACGCAATATCAACGGCTACTGGAGGTCCGAAAACGTCAGAAATTGGGAGCGCCAACGACAAAAATTCTGGCTGGAAATGGGGGGCTGTCGCCGCCTCGCTGGCGGCACTGTCGGTGCTTGCCTGGCACTCAGTCGGTGGATCGGGCGATCCGCAGCAGCTCGCGCAGGTGCCGGTGCAGGCCGTCAAACCCGAGGCGGCGTTGCCGCAGGCCGTGGTCGGTGCAGCACCACAGCGCATGATCCGCGACCCGCAACTCGATGCGCTGCTGGTGGCACACCGGCAGTCTGGTGGCGTGTCGGCATTTCAGATGCCGGCCGGTTTTCTTCGCAACGCCACATTTGAGGGAGCGACGCCTTGAGACGCGTTGAATCATGGGCGGGCTCTGGTGCGGACAGAGACCGGGTTGCAGCCCGTCTCGCCCGTTGCTTTGCGGGGCTTGCAATCGCGGCATTGAGCCCCCTGGCGCTGGCTCAATCCGCGTCCGTCGATGTGAATCCGGGGGCGGTTGCCGTCAATCGCAGCGTTGGCGAGTGGCTGTTGCGCATGCACGAGGCGTCGCGCCAGCGTGCCTATGTAGGCACCTTTGTCGTGTCTGCCGGGCAGGTCATCTCCAGCGCGCGCATTTGGCATGTCTGTGACGGTGTGCAGCAAATGGAGCGCGTGGAATCCCTGACGGGCGTGCCGCGTTCAACATTCCGGCGCAATGATCAGGTGATGACGTTTTTGCCTGAGAGCCGGGTGGTGGTAGCTGAAAAACGCGAGTCCCTGAATCTTTTTCCGGAGTTGCTGAAATCAAAAGACTCTTCCATCGCGCAGTTTTATCGCATTCGTGCGTCTGGCAGCGAGCGCGTGGCCGGCTATGAGGCCGATGTCATGCAACTCTCGCCAATTGACAGCTGGCGTTTTGGTTATCGGGTCTGGGCTGAAAAGAAAACCGGATTGGTGGTCAAGTTGCAGACCCTCGATGGGGATGGACAGGTGCTGGAACAGGCGGCTTTCTCCGAGCTGCAGCTCGGTGTCCCGGTCAGCATGCTGGCGCTGAGTCAGATGATGGGCCATACCAGGGGCTACCAGATCGAGAAGCCCGGACTGGAGAAGACGACGGCCGAAGCTGAGGGTTGGGTGGTGAAGAATGCAGTGCCGGGTTTCAAGCCCATGAGCTGCTACCGCCGGTCGATGGGTCGCACCTCCACTGGCGGGCATATGAACACCCTGCAATGGATTTTCTCTGACGGATTGGCATCGGTCTCGCTGTTTGTCGAGCCGTTTGATTTCCAGCCCCATGGTCAACCCGGCAGTTCGGCCGTGGGTGCTACCAACATGCTCACGCTGCAAAGCGGGAGCTGGTGGCTGTCGGCTGTGGGCGAGGTGCCGCAGCAAACCCTGGCAGCCTTTGCACGGGGGCTTGAGCGCACGAAATAAGGCCCTATCTTGAAACCTTGCGGGACAGTCCTAAGCGTAGCGAAGCTCTGTCCCCAACTGATTAGTACGGGACAGTCCGAAGCATCGCAAAGCTCTGTCCCCGAGCAGTTTTTATCTGTTTTTTATAAGGAAGAGTCGATGATGATCAAAGTTGATTGGAAGAAGTTGAACACCCGGGTTCTTGCAGCCACCTTGACGCTTGCAGCATTGTTCGCGCTAACGCCTTTGACACCGGCGCTGGCTCAAACGCGCACCTTGCCCGATTTCACGGATCTGGTCGAGCAGGTGGGGCCATCCGTGGTGAACATCCGCACCCTGGAAAAAGTGGCAGCGCCGGGCGGCATGGGTGGTGTTGACGAGCAGATGCTCGAATTTTTCCGTCGTTTTGGGCTGCCGATGCCCAATCTGCCCAACAGTCCGCACCAGCCGCCGCGCCAGAATCACCCTCAACTGCCAGAGGAACAGCAGCCGCGTGGTGTCGGTTCCGGCTTCGTTCTCTCGCCGGACGGTCTCATCATGACCAATGCCCACGTCGTTGACGGCGCTGACGAAGTGCTCGTGACACTGACCGACAAGCGCGAGTTCAAGGCCAAAATCATTGGCGCTGACAAGCGCAGCGATATCGCGCTGGTGAAGATCGAGGCTACCGGCCTTGCGGCGGTCAAAGTGGGCGATGTCAGCCGGCTCAAAGTGGGTGAATGGGTCATGGCCATCGGATCTCCCTTCGGCCTGGAGAACACGGTGACGGCCGGCATTGTGAGTGCCAAGCAGCGCGACACCGGCGACTACCTGCCTTTCATCCAGACGGATGTGGCGATCAACCCGGGCAACTCGGGTGGTCCCCTGATCAATATGCGTGGCGAAGTCGTGGGCGTGAACAGCCAGATTTATTCACGTTCGGGCGGCTCCATGGGCATCTCGTTTGCGATCCCGATGGACGAGGCGGTTCGGGTCAGCGAACAGTTGCGGGTCTCGGGCCGGGTGTCGCGCGGCCGTATTGGCGTGCAGATCGATCAAGTCACCAAAGAGGTTGCAGAGTCGATCGGATTGGGCAAGCCCCAGGGTGCCCTGGTGCGCGGTGTTGAAGCTGGTGCGCCGGCGGACAAAGCCGGTGTTGAAGCTGGTGACATCATCATCAAGTTTGACGGCAAAGTGGTGGAAAAATCCGGTGACTTGCCGCGCATGGTGGGCGGCACCAAGCCCGGCACACGCAGCAGTCTGACCGTGTTTCGTCGCGGCAGTACCAAAGAGTTGATGGTGACGATTGCCGAGATCGAGGCTGACAAGACGGCCAGGAAAGCGACCGACAAGGATGAAAAACCGAAGGCATCCTCCGCCGGTCAGGCGCTTGGCCTGTCAGTCAGCGAGCTGAGCGACGCGCAGATGAAGGAACTCAAGATCAAGGGCGGCGTGAAGGTTGAAGCCGCTGCCGATGCGGCGGCGCGCGCCGGCATTCGCGAAGGTGATGTCATCGTGTCGGTGGCAAATATCGAGATCAGCAACATCAAGGACTTTGAGGCCGCAGTCGCAAAGACCAACCGAAGCAAACCTATTGCGCTGGTGATTCGTCGCGGCGAAATGGCCCAGATTGTCGTCATTCGGCCCGGGCGATAGGCTCTATCCGGGCGTTCGCGGTTCAAGTTGCACTCAAAAGACAGGTAAAAAAATATATTTTTGCCTGTCTTTTTAGCTATTAAATGTTGGTGCTTACTAACTTTAATTTCGTGTAAGTACTGATTTGTTAGAATGGCAAAAGAACATCGGTGATTAATGGCATATTGAAAAGCTTGAAGTCCACGATACGGGATGAATTGGAACGCCGCACAGGCGATCCACAGTTCGCCCACAAGTTGTCCAGAGGATGACTTTTAAAATTGTTAATAAGTTGTGTATAAGATTCATGTTGCTGGACTGCAACGACTCATGGTGACCAAATTCGGGGCTGTACCTTCCTGGCTTTTTGCCTACAATGAAGTTCCAACCTTCGCAGTTGCCAATGATTGTTGGTTCAGGGCGCGTCAGAATACGACGCGCCCTTTTTTATTGTTCGCATCGTTTTAATTCAATCACTTAAGCGCTCTCATTGATGAATCACATCAGAAACTTTTCGATCATCGCCCACATTGATCATGGCAAATCGACATTGGCAGATCGCTTGATTCAGCGCTGTGGTGGCTTGCAGGAACGTGAGATGGAGGCCCAGGTGCTGGACTCGATGGACATCGAGAAAGAGCGTGGGATAACCATCAAGGCGCAGACCGCAGCGCTCAAATACAAAGCGCTCGATGGGCAGATCTACAACCTCAATTTGATCGACACGCCCGGGCACGTTGACTTCTCATATGAAGTGAGTCGTTCGCTCTCCGCATGCGAAGGTGCCTTACTGGTGGTGGACGCCAGCCAGGGGGTGGAGGCGCAGACGGTCGCCAACTGCTATACCGCGCTTGAATTGGGCGTCGAGGTGGTGCCAGTATTAAACAAGATGGATTTGCCCAACGCCGATCCGGAGAATGCCAAGGTCGAGATAGAAGATGTGATCGGCATTGACGCCACCGACGCGATCGCCTGTTCCGCCAAAACCGGCATGGGCATCGAGGAAATTCTGGAAGCGGTGGTGGCGCGCATTCCGGCACCCAAGGGCAATCCCGCGGGTCCGTTGCGCGCCATGATTGTCGACAGCTGGTTCGACACCTACGTGGGCGTGGTGATGCTGGTTCGCATTGTCGACGGCAGGCTTGCCAAGGGCGAGCGCATCAAGATGATGGCTACCGGTACCAGCTACAACGCCGACAGCCTGGGCGTCTTCACACCGGCCAACGAATCACGTGATTCGCTGGAGGCGGGTGAGGTCGGATACATCATTGCCGGCATTCGCGAGCTTCAGGCGGCCAAGGTGGGCGACACCATCACCCTGATCAAACCTGGTACCGGTGGCGCTGCGTTGACCGCCACCGAGCCGCTGCCCGGTTTCAAGGAGATCCAGCCGCAGGTGTTCGCCGGTCTTTACCCAACCGAAGCCAGCGAGTACGAAGGCTTGCGCGACAGCCTGGAAAAGCTCAAGCTCAATGACTCGTCGCTGCGCTACGAACCCGAAGTGTCGGAGGCACTGGGTTTCGGTTTTCGCTGCGGCTTCCTGGGCCTGCTGCACATGGAAATCGTGCAGGAGCGCCTGGAGCGCGAGTTTGACCAGGATCTGATCACCACCGCGCCGAGCGTGGAGTACCAGGTGGTGCAGGTCGATGGCACCGTCAAGATGGTCGAGAACCCGGCCAAGATGCCCGATCAGGGGCGACTCGATGAAGTGCGCGAGCCCATTGTCACGGTTCACTTGTACATGCCGCAAGAGTATGTCGGTGGCGTCATGACGCTGGCCAACCAGAAGCGTGGCGTGCAGCTGAACATGGCCTATCACGGTCGCCAGGTGATGCTCACCTACGAAATGCCGCTGGCAGAAATCGTGCTGGACTTTTTCGACAAACTCAAGTCTGTGTCGCGAGGCTACGCGTCGATGGACTACGAGTTCAAGGAATACCGTGCCGCCGACGTCGTGAAGGTGGACATTCTGCTCAATGGCGACAAGGTCGATGCGCTGTCCATCATCGTGCACCGCTCGCAGTCACAATACCGCGGCCGTGCCGTGGTGTCCAAGATGCGGGAAATCATTTCGCGCCAGATGTACGACGTTGCGATCCAGGCCGCCATCGGATCGAACATTATCGCGCGTGAGACAATCAAAGCCATGCGCAAGAACGTGATCGCCAAATGCTATGGCGGTGACATTTCGCGCAAGCGCAAGCTTCTCGACAAACAAAAGCAGGGTAAAAAACGCATGAAACAGATTGGTTCGGTTGAGGTGCCGCAAGAGGCATTTCTGGCAATATTGCAGGTGGACGCATGAGCGCCGCGCCGGGCCGTCCCCAAGCAAGCTCGCACCGCAGTGCGCAGCACGAAGGTTTTCCAGTGAGCGCCGCTAGGCCGTCACAAGGCGCGGGGGCAGGTTCCTGATGCAAGTTCTGACCTCCCTTATTCTGGCGGCCTTTGTGGGCTACGCTGGCGCCTGGTACTTTGGCATGCTCGAAGGCAATTTTGCGCTGCTGTTATTTTTGGCAACCGTTGTCACCGGTGTTTACTGGCTGGCGGAGCGCTTTTATTTTTTGCCGCTGCGTCAAAAGGCAGCCGCTTCGCTGGAAGCAGAGGCCGTCCGGCGCCGCGAGGAACTGACCAAACAAGGGATCAGCCAGGTGGATGGCAACCTGGCCGAAGCCAGGGGGCGCATCCTGGCGCAGCCCTGGTGGCTGGACTGGACCGCCGGGCTCTTTCCGGTGATCATCGCCGTTTTTTTTCTGCGCTCGTTCCTGTTTGAGCCATTCAAGATCCCTTCGGGATCGATGATCCCGACACTGACGGTGGGCGACCTGATTCTTGTCAACAAGTTTCACTATGGCATTCGCCTGCCGGTGATCAACACCAAAATCACCGAGGGCACTGCGCCGCAACGCGGTGATGTCATGGTGTTCCGTTATCCGCCCAAGCCGAGCCTGGACTACATCAAGCGTGTGGTTGGTGTGCCGGGCGACGAAGTCGCGTATCTGAACAAGCGCCTGAGCATCAACGGACAGGTGATCGAGACCAGGGCGTTGCCTGAATTCTTTGACGAAGACGCGATGCGCTATTTCAAACAATATGAGGAATCCCTGGGCGCGCACAAGCACCGGCTGCTCAATGACGATGACCGCCCGGCATTTGTCCCGGGCGCAGACGATTTTGCGTTCAAGCAGAATTGCCGCTACAGTGTGGAAGGCGTGGTGTGCAAAGTGCCGCAAGGTCACTATTTCATGATGGGTGATAACCGCGATAACTCGCTCGACTCACGCTACTGGGGTTTTGTGCCGGACAAGAACATTGTGGGTAAAGCATTTTTTGTCTGGATGAACTTCGGCAGCTTGAAGCGCATCGGGTCATTCGACTGAAAAGGCCATGGCGCTGGAGAACCTTGTGGGACAGAGCTCAGCCAGGCGATGCGGGCAAGTTCTGTCCTCCAACTGATTAGGAGAGATGTATGACCAAGTTCAAGTCAGGGCAGCGTGGAATGACATTTTTGGGCCTGCTGGTGGTAGGCGGCTTTCTGGCGGTCGCTGGCGTGATCATTGCGCAAATCATACCCACGGCGATCGAGTACCAGGCGGTTCTGAAAGCGGTGAACAAGGCGAGCGAGGGCAATACCGTGGCTGAAGTGCGCAATATTTTTCAAAAGGCCACCGAGGTCGACAACATCAACTCAATTTCCGCCAAGGAAATCGACGTGACCAAGGAAGGCGACAAGATCGTCGTCAGTTTCGCTTACCAGCGTGAAATTCACCTGGCCGGTCCGGGCTATTTGACGCTCAAATATACCGGACGTTCCAGATAACGTGGCAGCACAGAGGTACCGGCTTGACTGATGGTTTGATGGCGCTGCAACGCAGCTTGCAGCACGAATTCGCCAATATTGGTTTGTTGAATCGGGCCGTCACGCACCGCAGTTTCTCGTCCGACCACAACGAACGCCTGGAGTTTCTGGGTGATTCCGTGCTGGGACTGGTCGTCGCCGATTTGCTGTATCAGCGCCTGAGCGCGCTGCCCGAGGGCGACTTGTCGCGCGTGCGTGCCAATCTGGTCAAGCAGGACACGCTGCACCACCTGGCCGTCGAACTGGGTTTGCCCGAGGTCATTCGCCTGGGCGAAGGTGAGAGCCGTTCGGGCGGTCAAAAGCGGCCCTCCATCCTGGCCGACGCACTCGAAGCAGTGATCGGCGCGGTTTATCTGGATGCCGGCTACGCGGCGGCGCAAGGCCTGGTGCAGCGCCTTTTCAAGGCGGTTGAAATCAATCCGGAAATGGAAGCCATTGGCAAAGACCCCAAGACCGAGTTGCAGGAATGGCTGCAGGGACGCAAGATGAGTTTGCCGCTGTATCGTGTGGTCGGCACGCTGGGTGCGGCGCACAAGCAAACCTTTGACGTCGAATGTGAAATCATCGAACTCAATTTGTCAGAGCGTGGAATCGGGGGCTCGCGGCGAGCCGGCGAGCAGGCTGCGGCAGCCGCCATGCTGCAAACACTCAAGGCAAAGGCCAGTAAATCATGACTGCAAGCAAAATCAAAGCACCGGCGGGGAAAGCCATTGCTCCCAAATCAGTAGCGCCTCATGCAAGTGATACGGGGCTTGAAGGCCAAAGCGATGTTGAAAGCATGCTCAAGAGCATGCGCGTCGCGGCACCGGCAGGCGCGCCAGTTGCCGGTCAGCGCTGCGGTCTGATCGCCATCGTCGGCAAACCCAATGTGGGCAAATCAACCCTGCTCAACGCGCTGGTCGGGCAGAAGATCAGCATCACCTCGCGCAAGGCGCAAACCACACGCCACCGCATCACCGGCATGCACACCCAGGGTGCCACGCAATTTGTGTTTGTCGATACCCCGGGTTTTCAGACGCGCCACAACAACGCCCTGAACCGCTCGCTGAACAAGACCGTGATGGGGGCGGTGGGTGATGTCGATCTGATCCTGTTTGTGGTCGAGGCGGGCATGTTCAACCAGGCCGATGCCAAGGTGCTGGCGCTGCTGGGCAAGGACATTCCGACGCTGCTGCTGGCCAACAAACTCGATCAGGTCACGCGCCGGGCCGACATTGCGCCCTGGCTGCAGGAGATGCAACAGCGCCACGCCTTCGCCGAGTTCGTACCGATGTCGGCCAAGAACGCCAAAGACATCGAGCGCCTGCTGGGCATTTGCGAAAAGTACCTGCCCGAGCAGGCCTGGTGGTATGCCGAGGACGAACTGACCGACCGCAGCGAGAAATTTCTGGCCAGCGAGACCGTGCGCGAAAAACTGTTTCGCCTCACTGGCGATGAACTTCCCTACACGTCGACGGTGGTGATCGACAAGTTCGAGGAAGAAGCCGGCCGTGGCAAGCAAAAGCGTCTGCTCAAGATTGCCGCCACCATTGTGGTGGAGCGCGACACCCACAAGGCGATGGTGATTGGCGACAAGGGCGAGCGCATCAAGCGCATCGGCACCGAGACCCGCGTGGAACTGGAAAAAGCCCTGGACGCCAAGGTGTTCATCGAACTGTGGGTCAAGGTGCGCTCCGGTTGGGCCGATGACGAGGCCCGGGTGCGTTCCTTCGGCTATCAATGAAGATGTTGACCGCGTGGCCACCAAGCGCATTTCTGACGAACCAGCGTACGTTCTGCACCGCTACGACTGGAGCGAGTCGAGCCTGATTCTGGAGGTGTTCACGCGCCACCATGGCCGCATTGCGCTGGTGGCCAAGGGCGTCAAGCGGCCCAGTTCGAGCTTTCGTCCGATCCTGTTGCCGCTGCAACCCCTGCACCTGGCGTTTGGTGGCGATGCGGAAATCCGCACGCTCAAGGGCGCGGAGTGGCAGGGCGGCCATGTGATGCCGACCGGTGATGCGCTGATGTCCGGCTATTACCTGAATGAACTGTTGCTGACGCTGCTGGCGCGCGATGACCCGCATCCGGGCCTGTTCGACGTGTATGCCAATGTGGTGCAGGTGATTGCCTCCGAACATGGCGAGGTCCTGCAATCGGGGCTACGCGCCTTCGAGTTGCTGCTGCTGCGTGAAATCGGGTTGCTGCCGCTGCTCGATGCCCAGACCCTGACGCTGCTGTCGCTCGATCCAGAGAGCCGCTATAGCCTGGTGCCCGAGGGAGGCTTGCGTCAAACCAATGCCACCGACCCGGCCAGCCTGCGGGGTGCGCAATGGGTCGCCTTGCAGCAGTCTCTGGCCGATCGGGCACCGTTTACTGCCACCTTGCGCGCCTGCTCGGAAGTGATGGCGGAACTCAAACCCCAGTTGCGCACGCTGCTGAATTACCATTGCGGGGTGAACACCCTGCGCACTCGGCAAATGATGATCGACCTGCAATCCCTATAGCTACTCTTATGAATCCATATTCCCGTCATTGCGAGCGCAGCGCGGCAATCCAGGAGCCATGGATTGCCGCGCTGCGCTCACAATGACGAATTTACAGCAACCTATGTCTGCTCCATGAACAACAAGACAGCGCTCTCGGTCAACCTCAACAAAGTCGCCTTGGTGCGCAACACCCGCCATTTGGGTATTCCCAGCGTCACGCGCGCCGCCACGCTGTGCCTGCAGGCCGGAGCCCACGGCATCACGGTGCATCCGCGGCCGGACGAGCGCCACATCCGCGGCGGCGATGTGCGCGATCTGGCCGAGCTGTTGCAAGCCTGGCCAGACCGTGAATTCAACATCGAGGGCAATCCCTTGCACAACCTGATGGCGGTGGTGCAGCAGCTGGTTGCGCGCAAGCTGCCAGTCCATCAAGTGACTTTTGTGCCCGACTCCGAGGGCCAGTTCACCAGCGACCATGGCTGGAGTTTTCCGATCGATGCTGATCGCCTGCAGCCACTGATAGCGCAAGCCCACGCCTGGGGGCTGCGTGTGAGCCTGTTCATGGACGCCGACCCGCAAGCCATGGCGGGGGCCAAAGCCGTGGGCGCTGACCGCGTCGAGCTCTACACCGAGCCGTATGCCGCCGCCTGGGGCACGCCGCAGCAGGCCACTCACCTGCACCGCTTTGTGGCGGCCGCCCGCGCGGCGCTGGAACTGGGCCTGGGTGTCAATGCCGGTCATGATTTGAACCGCGACAACCTCGCCACCTTCCTGAATCGCGTGCCCGGTGTCAGCGAGGTTTCGATTGGCCACGCACTGATCGCCGACGCGCTGGAAATGGGTTACAGCGCCACGGTGCAGGCGTATCTGCAATGCATTAATGAAGGACGGTCATGACGGTTTTTTGTCATTGCGCGCGCAGCGTGGCAATCGGTGTACCGTTGATCGCTTCATCACCATGGATTGCCACGGCCTAAGGCCTCGCAATGACGAATGATTTACGGCATCGGAACCGACATTTGCGACGTGCGCCGCATCCGCGACAGCCTGGCGCGCCACGGTGATCGTTTTGCCAAGAAAATTTTGAGCGAGGCCGAGTTTGTCACCTGGCAGGCGCGCAGTGCACGCTGGCCCGAGCGTGGCATCCGCTATTTGGCCACGCGTTTCAGCGTCAAGGAAGCCTTCAGCAAAGCCATCGGTCTGGGCATGAGGCTGCCCATGAGCTGGCGCCTGTGCGAGGTGGTCAATTTGCCACAAGGCCAGCACCAGGCCGGCAAGCCGATCATTGTCTTGCACGGCGCATTGAAAGACTGGTTTGACGCCAGAGGCCTCAGCGCGCACGTCAGCGTCACCGACGAGAGCGACTATGCCGCGAGCTTCTGCGTGGTTGAATTTCAAGATAAAACAGCCTCTATACCAGGTGCGACGGGCGTAAACAGCTACTAAATACATAGCAAATATCTTCTTTGAAAGTCCGCATGACCCAGCACGCACCTCTGATCATCGACATTGCCGGCCTGAGCCTGAGCAAAATTGATCGCCAACGCCTGAAACACCCGCTGGTCGGCGGCCTGATCCTGTTTGCCCGCAACTGGCAGGACCGGGCACAGTTGGCCGGGCTTTGTCACGACATCAAAAAAGTGCGCCGCGACTTGCTGATCTGCGTCGACCACGAAGGTGGCCGGGTGCAGCGCTTCAAGACCAATGGCTTCACGCACTTGCCACCGATGCGCGCACTGGGCGAGATGTGGATGCACGATGGCCAAGGCGGGCAGGGCAGCGCTGCCATGCGCGCCACGAATGCTGCCACCGCCTGCGGCTTTGTGCTCGGTGCCGAGTTGCGCGCCTGTGGCGTGGATCTGAGCTTCACGCCGGTGCTGGATCTAGATTTCGGTGCCAGCAGCGTCATCGGCGATCGTGCGCTGGCCCGTGATCCGCGCGTTGTCAGCCTGCTGGCCAGGAGCCTGATGCATGGCCTGTTGCAAAGTGGCATGGCGAACTGCGGCAAGCACTTTCCTGGCCACGGTTTTGTCCGGGCCGACTCGCATACCGACGTTCCACTGGACCTGCGTAGCCTGAAAGCCATTTTGGCCGAGGACGCGGCGCCCTATGGCTGGCTCAACACGGTGCTGGCCAGCGTCATGCCGGCGCATGTGATCTACCCCAAAGTGGATGCGCGGCCGGCCGGCTTTTCATCCCGCTGGCTGAACGATATCCTGCGTCGCCAGCTCGGCTTTGGCGGCGCGATATTCAGCGATGACCTGTCCATGGCCGGGGCCCGCTGGCTGGATGGCAAACAGCTCAGCTTTACCCAGGCGGCAGTTGCAGCGCTCAACGCCGGCTGCGACATGGTGCTGCTGTGCAACCAGTCGCTGGCCAGTAGCGAGGGCGCGGGTGGGGCGATCGACCTGCTGATCGATGGCTTGACCGAGGCGCAACTCAAGGGTGCCTGGCAGCCGCTGGAGGCCAGCGAAGAGCGCCGTTGCGCCTTGTTGCCGCGCAGCCGGGCGACCGATTGGGACGAGCTGATGGTGCAGCAGGACTACATGCATGCGCTGACGCTGCTGCCCTGAGCCGGACCGCCTGGCGACTCAAGGTGAACGGTGCAGTCGTGGCGCCGACAGGGCTGCGATCTGGTCCCGGGTGGCGGCATCAACGTTCGGGTGGCGCGCAAGCAGATTTGCACTCGCCAGCATGACCCGCAACTCCTGCACGTCTTTCACCGTCGGAGCGACTTTGATCTGTGCCAGCGCCGCGGCACTATTGCCACCCTGAATCAGGGCGGCGACCTTGGTTGCCCAAATACGGGGACGCGACATGATGTGCTCCTGAGAGTGAATTCTGCAAGCCATTTTGGCAGATGGCGACCGTTGAGCATGCGTGAACAGCTACTAAAAATGTAGCATAGTCCGATCTTCCCTGATGCCTCGATGTCAATTGTCTCGCACCAGCAACTGCAACTGCTCAAGCAGGGCATCGCGAAGATCATGGAGTTCCGGCAAGCGCTCCACGGCTAGTCGATTTTGATTCTTGGCGTGGAGTTCGCACAGCTCGGCCCCCAGCGCGTGGACCTGGCGGTGCAATCGCTCAAGCACTTGAAAGCCCGGTTTCCATCCGTGGCGGGCCGAGCCCTCAACATCGAGCCACTGACCAAAGTGGCATTCATGAAGGTCCAGCGGAGGCGGTGCATGGCGTTCTCCCTTGAGATAATTTCCCATGGCGCCAATCCAGGCGCTGTGCTCGACACTGGCAAAGAGCAGCGGCAAATCGGCAGCTTTGGCGGCGCGCAGCGACTCCCAGTCGGGGTCGATGCGCCAGTTGGCTGACCACTGCGGCATGTCGCCTGCGGGCATTGGGTAAGCGATGCCGTGGCCCTGAGCCAGATCACAGCCGAGTTGCAGCAGCATGGTGCCGTGTGCCACGGTCTCTACGCCTTCGGCGATCACCTCGCGCCGGAACGCCTTCGACAAGCCGAGCACGCCGACCAGGATCGACAGATCATCCGGGTCGTCGAGCATGTCGCGCACGAAGCTCTGGTCGATTTTCAGCAGTGTGACCGGCAGCCGCTTCAGGTAGGTCAGCGATGAGTAGCCGGTACCAAAGTCGTCGAGGGCAAAGCTGACGCCGATTTGCCGACATTCCTCGATGACTTTAGATACGTGCGCGATGTCTTCCAGCGCACTGGTCTCCAGTACCTCCAGTTCCAGATGGCCAGGCTGGACGAAGGGATGGGCTGCCAGTATCTTGCGCAGGCGATCGACAAAGCCGCTCTGCTGCAATTGCCGGGCGGCGACATTGACACTCACCGGAAGGTCCAGGCCGCTGGCATGCCAGAGTTCAAGCTGCGTCAGCGCGGTGTCAATCACCCATTCGCCGAGGTCGATGGCCAGTGGATGATCTTCAATCAGCGGCAGGAATTCCGCCGGCAACAGCAGGCCTCTTTCAGGGTGCTGCCAGCGGATCAGCGCCTCGGCACCTATGACGATGCCAGTGCGCATATTGACCTTGGGCTGGTAATGCAGCACAAATTCGCGCTCGGCAAGTGCCTTGCGGATGCGCGCCAGGCTCTCGTGGTGACCGCGCAGGTTGCGGTCCTGCTCGGCGTCGAAGACGTGGTAGCGATTCTTGCCGCTCTGCTTGGCCTGGTACATGGCCTGATCGGCCTGGCGCAGCAGAAGCTCGGCATCCACCTCTTCGACCTGCGGAAAGAAGGTGACCCCCAGACTGGCCGAGACTTGAAGCATGTAATCGCCGATCTGGGCCGGCTCGGCGGCGGCGGCGAGCAGCCGGTTGATCATCGGCTCGCTGGCCTCGATATCCGGCAGATCGAGCATCACCGCAACAAACTCATCACCACCCAGACGCGCCAGGGTGTCGCCTTCACGCAGGGTTTGTTTCATGCGCTCGGCAATCGCCACCAGCAATTGGTCACCAGCGTCGTGACCATGGGCGTCGTTGATCCGCTTGAAGCCATCGAGGTCGAGATACGCCACTGCCAGGCGCTGGGAACGCCGCAAGGCCTGCGCTTTTGACTGCTGCAGGCGGTCCGCCAGCAGCACGCGGTTGGGCAGACCGGTCAAGGCATCGAAATGGGCCACATGTTCCAGGTCGCGCTCATGCTCTTTCAGCGCTGTGATGTCAGAGAACAGGGCGACGTAGTGCGAAACCGCGCCCTGGATATTCAGCACGGCACTGATGGTGAGCATCTCGACGTAGACCTCGCCATTCTTGCGCCGGTTCCAGAGTTCGCCACTCCAGTGTCCTATTTCGATCAGCTCGCGCCACATGGCAGCGTAGAACTCCTGGCCCTGCCGATCGGATTTCAGGATGCGCGGGTTCTGGCCCAGTACCTCGTCGCGGCTGTAGCCGGTGATGCGGGTGAAGGTGTCGTTGACATCGATGATGCTGCCGTCGGCGGCGGTAATGGTGATCCCTTCGCGGGCGTAGGTGAAGACGCTGGCGGCGAACTGGAGCTTTTCTTCGGCGGCCAGCAGCGCGGCGATCTGGGCGCTCAAGGCCTCGGCACGCGCGGCCAACTCCTGCTGGTTGTTCTGCAGCAGCCCGAGCATGCTGTCCTGGGCGCTGGCCAATTGCCGGATCTCAATAATTTGACTGTCCACCGGCACCCGCGTATGAAAATCGAGCTGGCCGATCTGCTCGTTGACTTTGGCCAGCGATTCCAGCGGCTGGGTCAGTCGTCTGGTCTCCCGGCGGGCGATCAGAATGGCCAGGGACAGGACCAGCGTCAAGGCACCCGCCAGCGCTGAAACGATCGGCAGCCAGGCCGGTGCGAAATCGGTCGCCGGGGCCAGCGTGACAACCCATAACTGCTGCTCGCCCAGCGGATAAGGGTGAATACTGGCCAGCCATTGGGTTCCGGCTGAAGCGTAGCGCATCACACCCTCGTTTTTGCGGCCCGCGCGGTGCCAATTGGCAACCGCGTCGGTCACCGGCGCCAGCCCCAGTTCCGCTACCGGCTTGAGCACGCGCCCGAGCCAGTCGGCCTCGGAGACAGCTGGCGGACGTGCCGGCAAGGCCAGGACGCGATCATCCCCGGTGATCACCAGCGCCAGTCCCTGCTTGCCCACGCTGGCGTGCAGGGTGCTTTGCGACAGGTCGCGCAGCATGAGATCAAGACCGAGCACAAAATCGCGCCCATCACTCAGGCGCATCAAGCTCGAAGCCGTGATACCGGGGTCACCGGTCGTGAAGAAGGTGTAAGGCGCTGTCCAGTGCACGCTGTGCTCCGTCTGGCCAGCCACGGCGACCTTGAACCACGGACGCTCGCGTGCATCGTAGCGCTGGCTGACCCAGTTGCTGGAAGTGCCGCCATCGTCCCGGTGCTCGAGCAGCAAATGACGCTCGTTGCCCCAGCCTGGAATGTCGGTCATGCGGTTGCGCCAGCTGCCGTCAGCCAGTTTCAACAGCAGCCAACCCTGTCCGGTCGAGGTGCCGGCCACTACCGAGGTGATTTGTCGCGAGTTTTCCAGCACCGGCTGGAAGAGACGGTTAAAAGCCTCGGGTGAGTTTAAATCCGGAGCCTGACCGGCCAGCCAGCCACGACTCATGTTGAGCAGATGGACCGGTGGCGCAAACAGGGTGTCCAGCCCGGCATCAACCCGCGCCGTGGCGGTGTCGAATTGGTCCTGGGCAATCTGCCCGGCCATCGGCACCAGGCCGAACCAGACAAAGCCGGCCGCTACCAGCAGCGTGGTCGCCGCAATCAACACGCTGATCCGTGTCAGAATCAGCTGGCGTAGGGAAATCGGGGGGCGTACGCCTTGATCCATGGAGTGATCTTAGCGTGTCTGCGAGAGCCAAACCAATGCTGTCCGGGCGACTTTGCGGATCAATCGACACCTGAACCTGTGTTTGATAATCTGGCCCGCAGCGACAAATTTATATCCGGTCATGAAATCCAAATCCACCAGCGGCGGCCTGGTCTACTCGTCCGAGGCGGGCCGCATGTGTCCGGCTTGTCGCCAGCCAGTCGCGGCCTGCCTGTGCCGTGCGACCGAAACCAGGCGGCCGGCCGATGGCGTGGTGCGCGTGTCGCGCGAGACCAAGGGCCGTGCCGGCAAGGACGTGACCCTGGTAAAAGGGCTGGCGCTCGATGCCATGGCGCTGGCGGCGCTGGGCAAGAAACTGAAAACTGCCTGCGGCTCGGGCGGCACGGTCAAGGACGGCGTGATTGAAGTGCAGGGCGACCACTGCGAGCGCGTCATCGAAATGCTGAAAAGCCAGGGCCTGGTCGTCAAGCGCGCGGGCGGCTGAGCATGCAGCCCGAAGACCTGCAACTATTGGTCACGCGCAGCATGCCGTTTGGCAAATACAAAGGGCGGTTGATTGCTGATTTGCCGGGCGACTATCTGCGCTGGTTTGCGCGCGCAGGCGTCCCCAAAGGCGAAATCGGCCGGCTGCTGGCCCTGATGAATGAGATTGACCACAACGGGCTATCGGACTTGCTCACGCCACTGCGACGCCCTTGAGACGCGTGTTGCCGTGTACTGTCCCGGCAGTCGGCTCTGCCAGCCCCCACAGCCGGTTACCGGATATTTCCAGGTGCGTCAGATAGACCCGCAGTTCAAACTCCAGCTGGTGGTAGCCCGGCTCCATGTAACTGCAGAGCTGGTAAAAGGCCTTGTCGTGAGCGCGCTCTTTCAGATGCGCCAGTTCGTGCACGGCGATCATTTTCAGAAACTCCGGCGGCACCTCCTTGAACAGTGTGGCGATGCGGATTTCGCGTTTTGCCTTGAGCTTGCTGCCTTGCACGCGTGAGATGCTGGTGTGCGTGCCCAGGGCGTGTGCAACCACATGCAGCTTGCTGTCAAACAGCACCTTCGCCAGGGGCTCGGCGCCGCGCAAATAGACTTGTTTGAGTTCCTGCACGTAGTCAAACAGGGCCTTGTCAGTCCGGACGCCGTGGGCGTTCGGGTACTTATTCTGCAGCCATTCACCCAGGCGCTGACGATCGATCAGCTGTGCGATCTGCGCCAGGGTTTCTGGAGCATAGCCCTGAAGATACCTCAGTGGTTGGGATGCTTCCAAACGTGCTATGGATGTCATAGCGGCTTACGCAGTAGTGACGGGCGCTAGAGGTCTGTTTTCCCTAAGCTTCGCGGCGCAGCGCCGGGAACAGGATAACGTCGCGAATGCTGGCGCTGTCGGTCAGCAGCATCATCAGCCGGTCAATGCCGATGCCGCAGCCGCCGGTGGGCGGCATGCCGTATTCGAGGGCACGAATAAAGTCGTGGTCGTAGTACATGGCCTCGTCATCGCCGTCGTCTTTGGCTGCGACCTGGGACTGGAAGCGGGCCGCCTGCTCCTGGGCATCGTTGAGCTCGGAGAAACCATTGCCGAACTCGCGCCCGGTGATGTAGAGTTCAAAGCGCTCGGTGACGCCGGGCTTGTGGTCGCTGGCGCGCGCCAGCGGCGAAATCTCCACCGGGTGCTCGCAGATGAAGGTCGGCTGCCAGAGTTTCTCTTCCACCGTTTCCTCAAAATAAAGCACTTGCAGGCTGGCCAGACTTCGGGACGAGAGATGATGTTTGGCCTCGCTCAGGCCCAATTTGCGCAGGGCGGCGATGAGCCAGGGCGCGTTGTCAACCTTGAGATCGGTGCTGCCCTCCAGCAACTCGCCGCCCACGGTATGTTTGCAGATGGCTTCATGGATTGTGAGCCGCTCAAAAGGTTTGGCCAGATCGACCGACTTGCCTCCGTAGCTCAAGTGCAGCGTGTCCACGGTCTTGTGCGCCGCATCCCGAATCAACGCTTCGGTGAAGGTCATCAAGTCCTGGTAATCCCAGTAGGCCGCGTAGAACTCCATCATCGTGAACTCGGGGTTATGGCGTACCGAGATGCCTTCGTTGCGGAAGTTGCGGTTGATCTCGAACACGCGTTCGAAGCCGCCCACGATCAGGCGCTTCAGGTAGAGCTCGGGCGCAATGCGCAGGAACATCTGCTGGTCCAGCGCGTTGTGGTGCGTCGCGAAAGGCTTCGCGTTGGCGCCGCCAGGGATCGGGTGCAGCATCGGCGTCTCGACCTCAAGAAAGTCGTGCGCCACCATGAAATCGCGGATGCCGCTGACCGCCTTGCTGCGCGCCACAAAGCGCGCTCTGGTGCTTTCATCGATCATCAGATCCACATAGCGTTGGCGGTATTTGAGCTCCTGGTCGTTCATGCCGTGAAACTTGTCGGGCATCGGGCGCAAGCTTTTGGTCAATAGGCGCACGCTGCTGGCGTGGATCGAGAGTTCGCCGGTCCTGGTCTTGAAGACCGTGCCCTCGGCCGCCACAATGTCGCCCAGGTCCCAGTGCTTGAAGCTGGCATAAACGTCGGCACCCACATCCTCGCCCTTGATGTAGATCTGGATGCGCCCGGTGCTGTCCTGCAAGGTGGCAAAACTGGCTTTGCCCATGACGCGCTTGAGCATCATGCGCCCGGCCACTTTGGCTTTGGCGTTTTGCTCGATCAGCCCTTCGGTGGTTTGCCCGGCATGCGCCGCAAACAGATCGGCGGCGTGATCCGTGGGTTTGAAATCGTTCGGGAAGGCAACGCCTTTGCCCTCGGCCTGGCTCTGACGGAGCGCAGCGAGTTTTTCGCGCCGCTCGGCGAGCAGCTGGTTTTCATCCTGAGGCAATGGGGCGGTGTGTTGGTCTGACATGAGGGATGCAATTAGAGGAACGGGAAGGGCTGTTGCCGGCCTGGAGGGGCTAAAGGATCAGATTTTAAGTGGAGCGGGTACGCTCGCTATGATTCGGGCATATTTATGCTCTACCAAATCATTTCCCTGTTGCTTGAAGTGACCACCGGCGTGCTCGCCGGCGCCTGCTTGCTGCGGCTCTATATGCAGTACCAGCGTATCCCGATGTCAGCGCGCTCGGGCAACCCCCTGGGACGCTTTGTTTTTGCCCTGACTGACTGGCTGGTGCTGCCGCTGCGGCGTGTGCTACCCGCGATCGGGCGAATCGACAGCTCCAGCCTGATGGCGGCCTGCCTGCTGGAACTGGTGCAGTTCGGGCTGCTGTGGCTGTTGGCGGGAGCCAGCGGCGGCTTGTTCGCGGTACCGATTCTGGCCGCCTTTGGGCTGCTGCGCCTGATTATTTCCGGCTTCACAGGCTTGGTGATCGTGTACGCCGTGCTTTCCTGGATGCCGACCCAATCGGTGATTTCGGATGTCATTGAGCGCCTGTGCGCGCCGCCTTTGAAGCCGATCCGACGGGTACTGCCCCTGGTCGGCGGCATTGACTTGTCGCCGTTGGTGCTATTGGTTCTGCTGCAGATCGCGTCTATTGTGCTGGGACATCTGCAGGCAGCGGCGCTGCTTTGAACTGATGGTTCTTCGGCTCAGCCCACCGCATCGGCCGGTTGGCGCGTCAGCATGGCCAGCGTGTTGGCGATGGTCTTGCGCAGTTCACGGCGGTCGCAGATAAAGTCGATGGCGCCTTTGGTTTGCAGAAACTCGGCGCGTTGAAAGCCTTCAGGTAGCGTGACCCGCATCGTGGATTCAATCACCCTGGGGCCGGCAAAACCGATCAAGGCCTTGGGTTCGGCAATCACCACATCACCCAAAAATGCGAAGCCCGCGCTCACCCCGCCCATGGTGGGATCGGTCAGCACGCTGATAAAGGGCAAACTTTTTTTGGCCAGATGCGTCAGCGCCGCATTGGTCTTGGCCATTTGCATCAGGCTCAGCAGTCCTTCCTGCATGCGTGCGCCGCCGGTCGAGGAGAAGCAGACAAAAGGAACTTTTTGTTCGATCGCGGTATGCACCCCTCGCACAAAACGCTCGCCCACCACCGAGCCCATGCTGCCTCCCATGAATTCAAATTCGAAGCACGCGGCAACAACGCCGATGCCGAGAACGGCGCCACCGATGACCACCAGCGCATCGGTTTCGCCGGTGTTTTCCAGAGCTTCTTTGAGGCGTTCGGGGTATTTGCGGCTGTCCTTGAACTTGAGCACATCCACTGGCAGCACTTCCTGGCCAATTTCGTAACGACCCTCATTGTCCAGAAAGAAGTTGAGCCGGGTCCGCGCACCGATGCGATGGTGGTGGCCGCAAGTCGGGCAAACGTTCTGGTTTTGCTCCAGATCGGTCTTGTACAGCACGCTGTCGCAGCTGGGGCATTTGATCCACAGTCCTTCCGGCACGCTGCGCCGGTCGGCCCGGTTCGTGGGCGCAATTTTGGGCGGTAGCAGTTTTTCGAGCCAACTCATGGGAAGTCTCCGTTAGTCAGAGGTAAGAGAAGTGGATTATGAATCCAGTGCGGACCGGATTTCGCGCAGGAAATTCTGCGCCACCGCGGCCACCTGGTTGCGTGGCTGTTGGTCAATCAACTGGATAATCTTGCTGCCGATCACCACCGCATCGGCTACTTTGCCAATGGTGCGGGCGGTGGCGGCGTCGCGGATGCCAAAACCGACGCCAACCGGCACGCTGACATGCTGGCGAATGCGCGGCAGCATCGCCTCCACAGCGGCCGTGTCCAGCGCGCCCGAGCCGGTGACGCCCTTGAGCGAGACGTAATACACGTAGCCGCTGGCCACGGCTGCGACCTGCTGCATGCGCTCGTCGGTGCTGGTCGGGGCCAGCAGGAAAATCAGGTCCAGCCCGTGGCTTTTGAGCTCAGCGGCAAAGCCCTCGCATTCTTCCGGCGGGTAGTCGACGATCAGCACGCCGTCGACGCCGGCGCTGGCCGCATCCACCACAAAGGCGCTCTGGCCGTCGCGCCGGTCATGCTTCTGGTTGTAGCGCTCCACCGGGTTGGCGTAGCCCATCAGCACCACCGGGGTGCTCGCGTCCTGAGTCCGAAAGGCGCGCACCATGGCCAGCACCTGGACCATGCCGATGCCAAAGGCCAGTGCCTTGTCACCGGCCTTCTGAATCACGGGGCCATCGGCACTGGGGTCAGAGAAGGGCACACCCAGCTCGATCACGTCGGCGCCGCCCGCAACAAAAGCAAGCATCAACTCTGGCGTGATGTCGGCGAATGGAAAACCGGCTGTCACATAGGGGATCAGCGCCTTGCGGCCCTGGGTTTTGAGCTTGGAGAAGGTAGTGGCGATGCGGCTCATTTCTGCACCTTCACGATCTGCTGCGTTGCGCCAAAGAAGGAGGATTCCGAGCCCTTGACCGACTGGCCCTTGCAACTTGGGCGGCAATAAAAGTCGGCGTGGCTCAAGTCGGCCACGGTGCCGATGTCCTTGTCGCCACGGCCCGACAGATTGACCAGAATCGACTGGTCTGGCCGCATGGTTTTGGCCAGCTTCATGGCGTAGGCCACGGCGTGGCTCGATTCGAGTGCCGGAATGATGCCCTCGGTGCGGCACAGGTAGTGAAAGGCATCCAGTGCCTCCTGATCCGTGATGCCGACGTATTCCGCTCGGCCGATGTCATGCAGGTAAGCGTGTTCCGGACCGACGCCGGGGTAGTCCAGCCCGGCGCTGATGCTGTGCGTCTCGGTCACCTGGCCATTGTCATCCTGCAATACATAGGTGCGGTTGCCGTGCAGCACGCCCGGGCTGCCGCGCTGGATGGAGGCCGAGTGGCGACCCGAGTCCATGCCTTCACCCGCCGCTTCGACGCCGATCAGGCGCGTGTTTTCATACTGGATGTAGGGGTAAAAAATACCCATGGCGTTGCTGCCACCGCCGACGCAGGCGACGACGGCATCCGGTTGCGCGGCTTTGCAGCCCTGTTGCGCCAGCATCTCGGGCATTTGCACCAGGCACTCGGTGCCGATGACGCTCTGGAAGTCGCGCACCATCATCGGGTAGGGGTGCGGCCCGGCCACGGTGCCGATGATGTAGAAGGTGTTGTCCACGTTGGCGACCCAGTCGCGCATTGCTTCGTTGAGGGCGTCCTTCAGCGTCTTGCTGCCGCTCTCGACCGGCACCACGGTGGCGCCCAGCAGATGCATGCGGTAGACGTTGGGGCTTTGGCGTTTGACATCTTCACTGCCCATGTAGACCACGCATTCCAGGCCATAGCGGGCACAGATGGTGGCCGTCGCGACGCCGTGCTGGCCGGCACCGGTCTCGGCAATCACGCGCGGTTTGCCCATGCGTCTGGCCAGCATGGCCTGGCCGATGGTGTTGTTGATCTTGTGCGCGCCGGTGTGGTTCAGATCCTCGCGTTTGAGAAAAATCTGCGCGCCACCCTGTTCGCGGCTCATGCGATCAGCGTGGTAGACAGGCGAAGGACGCCCCACAAAATGAGCCAGTTCGTAATTGAATTCCTTGATGAACGCCGGATCATGCTGGTAGCGCGCGTAGGCGGCCTTGAGTTCGTTGAGCGCGTGCGTCAGCGTCTCGGCGGCGAAGCTGCCGCCATAGATTCCGAAGTGACCTGTCGGGTCAGGTTGTTGATACTCAAACATTTTTTGACAGTTCTGCAAGTTGTCGGTCAGCGGCACGAACGGCGGCGACAAACTGGTTGATCTTTTCGGGGTCCTTGATGCCTTTGTTTCCTGGACCGGACATCTCCACTCCCGAGCTCACATCGACCGCCAAGGTGTTACACCGGGGTCGTACCTGCAGGATGCCGTCGATCACGTTGGCAGCGTTCAGCCCACCACTCAAGACGAGGTGAGCGTTGACGTTTGGAGGCAGCAGTGACCAATTGAATGTTTGCCCACCGCCACCATACCCGTCGACATGCGCGTCGAGCAAAATGGCCTGGGCTGTTGAGTAATCGAGCGCGTATTTTACGAGATCAAAGTGGCGGCCGCTTTCGCCCAGCGGAATGCGTGCCGCCCGCAAGAATGGCCGGCGCCCCTGGTCCGTGGCGATCAGGCACTGCTCGGGCGTCTCTTCACCATGAAATTGGATGGTAGCCCCCGCGATAGCAGCGCAGGCAGCTATTATTTTTGTAGCGCTTTCATTGACGAACAGCAGCACCGGTGTGACGAACGGGGGCAGTCGCCGGGCCAGCGCCGCGGCCCGTTCGGGCGACACGTAGCGCGGGCTTTTTCCGTACAGCACAAAGCCGACGGCGTCGGCGCCGGCGGCCACCGCGGCATCCACATCCGCTTCACGCGTCAGGCCGCAAATCTTGATCCGGGTGCGTGAGGGAAAGAGTCGGGCAGATGTCATGGCAGTCCATCATACGCAGGTGTGCGATCTGGCAAACCCCAGTGCGGGGCATAGCGGGGGCCGAGGAAATAGAGCCCGTGGGGTGAAAAAGTTGGCGCAGCCGCGTCTCGGCTGCGCGCCAGCAGCACTTCTTTCAGCCAGTCAGGAGGTCGTTTGTGCTGGCCCACCGCGATCAGGCAGCCCATGATGTTGCGGATCATGTGGTGCAGAAACGCGTTGGCTTCAAACTCGAAGCGCCAGTAGGCCCCGCGTTGTGATATGTCGATGCGTTCGAGCGACTTGACCGGGGACAGCGCCTGGCAGGCGGCGGCCCGAAACGATGTGAAGTCATGCGCACCCAGCAGGTGCGCTGCACCTTGCCGCATGGCGACCAGGTCCAGCGCCCGGAAGACCCAGCCGACACGCCCCGCATCGACACTGGGACGTACCGCTGACTCCAGCAGGATATAGGCGTAGCGGCGTGTCAGCGCGCTGGCGCGGCAATGAAACTCATGGGGTACCG
Source organism: uncultured beta proteobacterium (assembly GCA_963810395.1). Taxonomy (GTDB): domain Bacteria; phylum Pseudomonadota; class Gammaproteobacteria; order Burkholderiales; family Burkholderiaceae_C; genus Rhodoferax. The sequence goes on from CAWENC010000001.1 coordinate 2,354,769, forward strand.
CCTGGGCCCATTCCACGGCAATGTCGCGCGGCAAACAGGCATTGGTGCCACGCACCCAGGAAGACGCGCTGCGCTCCAGCGGGGTATCGAAATGCACGACCTGCATCAGGCCATGCACGCCGGCATCGGTTCGGCCGGCACACAGGGTTGAAACTCTTTGCGCGGCGAACTTGCCTAAAGCCATTTCTAGCTTGTCCTGCACCGTCTGGCCAGACAACTGGCTTTGCCAGCCTTGATAGGCTTGACCGTTGTAGCTGATGCCGAGTGCCAGCCTCACGGCGGGGCCGTATCGACTAAAGATTGTTCAGGGCGCGTTGCGCCTTGATCTTGATGTCGCCCGAGGCCTCAGCGATCACTTCTTCTATCAGCGCCCGTGCCCCGTCATCATCACCAATGGCGCGAAACTCGTCTGCCAACGACAGCTTGGTCACCAGCGGATCTTCCTGTTCGCTTGGCATGAAGGCGTCGTCGGTCTTGGGTTCGTCTCCCAAATCAAGGGATAAGGATCCCAGGTCAAATTCCAGCATGCCCGAATCGTGAGGGACCGGCGTTGTCGCTTCAGCGCTCAAGGGGATTGGGGTGGTGGCCCCAAAACTGGCCGCCGCCTGTTGCTTGAAATCTTCGCTGTCCGTGGGAGGCTCGGTCCGGCTGTGACTGGCGATGTCCAGTTCGGGGAGAGAAAAGTTGACGGGTTCCGTTCTTACCGTGGCCTGGGGTGTTTCAAAAGATGCAGTGGCCTCGGTATCCAGGCCGAAGTCCAGATCGAGCGGCGCGCTGCCTGATTCCTGCGCTTGATTTTCGGGAGCGGATTGGGCGCTGCTGGCCCTGGTTTCACGGATCGCGCTGACAGGTTTCTCGTCAAGTGAAAAGTCCAGATCCAGATCCAGATCCGTCGAGCCGCCGACCTGAGGCGCAAGGGCTTCGGTTGCCAGTGGATCCGCGTAGCTCACAGGAACAGTGCCGGAATCCAGTGGCACCGGACGTGAAGGGGTGCCATCCGGATTGTTGGGTTGTCCCCCGGGCTGGTACAAGGCGTTGTCCGGATCAATGCCCTGTCCAAGTTCACAAATGTGTTCCCAATCCGATCCCTGGCCATTGCTGATCCTGAAGACCAGTGTTGCCGTCGCCTCAAATGATTTGGTGTCATGCCGCTTGGCAAAAATTTCCAGCAATTTCTGATGGACCGCGACCCGACCGGGGGTGGTACGCAGGGCGTCCTTCAGGATTTCTTCAGCCTGCATGTCGCGGCCATAGGCCAGATAAACATCGGCTTCGGCGACCGGATCGACGTCGTCCACGGCGTCAAGCTGACTCGGCGAATACACCATGGAGGAACCGGTGGCGGCATTGTCGCTGGTATCGACACTCTGCCCGCCACTGGCACCGAAGAACGAGTCAGGCTGCAAACGGCTTTCCAGGAACACGCTGTCGGCCTGGGCCGCGATCCTGCGCTGCCTGGCTCGGTAAAAACCAAAACCCGCCAGCAGAGCGATCAAACCGATGGCGCCAGCTGGTGCCAATGGGTTTTCGATCAGATCATCAACCATGCTGGGTTCGGCTTGCGGTACCACGGCAGCTGCCGGAAGTTTTGCCGCGGCCGATGCAGCCGGCTTTGGTGCGGACGCTGTCCGCGACGCCGCAGGGGCCGGTTTCGAGGCTGCGGCGACTACCGCCGGCGCTGGCGCAGAGCTCGCCGGCACGGGTGTCACGGCCTGCGCCGGGACGCTAAGGGCAGCGGGGCCAGGCACAGCAGCCGCTTTGGCAGGGCTTGAAGCCGCCGCTGGCTGGGCTGCCGCCACGACACCGGATGTTGCCCCCAGTTTGCCGAGGTCACTGATGTTTTTGGTGATTTCAGCGGCTCGGGTGGCGGCTTCTTGGGTGCCGCGACTTTTTGCCAATTGGTCTTCAGCGGATTTTCCCTGGACGGCTCCTTTGGACAAGGTCAGTTTGTTGGGCGCCGTGGTCGCTGGTTTCTTGTCCTTGACCTGGGTTTCGACTTTGCCGCTGACTGTGCGTTCGGCGGCAGCCACCTGGGCACTGGGTGCGTTGCCGGCGAGTTGTCTGCGGAATTCATTGAAATCCTTGCTTTGCGCAACGATGATCTGGGTGGCTTCGGCGACAGGTGTGGCCTGGGCTTGTTCCTCTGTCGGCACGGTCATGATCGCGCCCGCCTTGATGCGGTTGACGTTATCGTGCACAAAGGCCTCGGGGTTGGCACGCAGCAGAGCAACCAGCATCTGGTCGAGCGACACATTGGCAGGCTTCACTGCCGCCGCTATTTTGCTGGCGGTGTCTCCGGACTTGACCGTAAAGGATGACTTGCCCTCCTGGCCCGGTGGCTTGCCCGCGCCGGTGCGAACGGGTGTTCTAGGTGTCCCATGAAGAGGTTCAGCCGGGCGTGCACCAGTCAGCGTTGCCGCCCTTGCGGGCGTAGCCGCCCGGCTGCCGACTGATGGAGCAGCGGGTTGGGCCGGCACCTGGGTCGACGTCGGAGCGGTTGGCGCTGCCTGTCGCAAACTCGGCGGGTCGAACAGCAGGGTGTAATCGCGAACAATGCGGCCGGTTGCCCACCTGGCTTCAAGAATCATGTCCACAAAAGGTTCGTTGACGGCCCGGTCACTGCTCAAGCGCAGATAGGCGCGTCCGTCTGGACGCCTTTGCAGTGTGGCTTGCAGGCTTGCCATGGCCGGGTTGTAGTCAAGTCCGGCGGCTCGAAATGCATCAGGTGGCGCGACGCCCACTTTTAGCGAGGCTGCTTCCTCTGCATTCATGTCCGGAATCTCTATTTCGGCACGCAAAGGCTCGCCAAGACCGGACTGGACCGTGATGCGACCGAGCGACAGCGCTGCTGCATTCAATCCATATAGGCCAAAGAAAGCCGCGGCCGCGGTCGCCATGATGGTTTTCTGCCAGCGATTTGACTTAGCAATCAATTTGTGGACTCCGGTGTTCGATCAACAGGGGAAAGCATCTCATTATCCGAACAAATGCTTCGGTAGTTAAAATTTGAAAAGGCACCATAACATCAATGGCTTAGGCTGACAAGTTAGCAGACCTCCTAAGCTTGGATCGATGAGCGCCATAATTCAATTAGACGGATTCTATGTTGTCAAACGACCACGGCTGACTGTGCAAGGTAACTGGTTGTGGCAGACCTTTTGCAGGGTTTGAAACTTCTTTCAGGCGGCCAGCAAAATCCGCAGCATGCGGCGCAAGGGCTCGGCGGCACCCCATAGTAATTGGTCACCGATCGTGAACGCGCCCAAGTACTCCGGACCCATGGCCAGTTTTCGGATGCGACCGACCGGGATTGCCAAGGTGCCTGTGACGGCCACCGGGGTCAGGTCAGCCATGCTGGCTTCGCGCGTGTTCGGAACTACCTTGACCCACGCGTTGTCCTGAGCGATCAGGGCTTCAATATCTGTTGTTGGCACGTTCTTTTTGAGCTTGAAGGTCAGGGCCTGGCTGTGGCAACGCATGGTGCCCACGCGAACGCAAAACCCGTCCACCGGCGTATCAGCCGTGCCGAACGCCGCACCCTGGCCCAAAATCTTGTTCGTTTCGGCGCCGCCTTTCCATTCCTCGCGCGATATTCCGTTGCCGAGGTCCTTGTCGATCCAGGGTATCAGGCTGCCGCCCAGCGGTACGCCGAAATTGGCGGTCTCCGCAGCAGTCAAGGATTGCTGCTTGAGCAGGACCTTGCGATCAATCTCCAGAATTGCTGACTTGGGGTCGTCAAGCAAATTCTTGACCTCGGCATTCAGGGTGCCAAATTGTGTCAACAGTTCACGCATATGCTGTGCGCCACCGCCACTGGCTGCCTGGTATGTCATGGTGGTCATCCATTCCACCAGACCCGCCTTGTACAGCGCCCCGACACCCATCAACATGCAACTCACGGTGCAGTTGCCGCCGATCCAGTTCTTGCCACCCCTGGCCAGGGAATTTTTGATGACCGGAAGGTTGACGGGATCGAGGACGATGATGGCGTCGTCCTTCATGCGCAGCGTGGAGGCCGCGTCGATCCAGTGACCGGCCCAGCCGGCAGCACGCAGCTTTGGAAAGACGGCGGTGGTGTAGTCGCCGCCCTGTGCGCTGATGATGATGTCGCATTTTTTCAGCGCATCGATATCAGACGCGTCTTTTAGGACGGTTTCATTTTTTGCCTGCGCCGGGGCCTTGCCGCCCGCATTCGACGTCGAAAAGAATACCGGTTCGATCAGATCGAAGTCGCCCTCAGACTGCATGCGGTCCATCAACACCGAGCCGACCATGCCACGCCAGCCTACCAGGCCGACCAGATTGCCAATTTTCATCATGTTGCCCTTTCAGATATTTGAAATACAGGAATTTCATCTGCCCGGCTCGTCTGGCCGGTGGGGCGCGACGAACCGGGCTGTGTCAGCCTTTAATGGTTGTCGTCTTGGTGGTTGCAGAGAACATCAACACGCTCACGCCGCTGTCCATTCGGAGCTTGGCTGTCGACTGGTGGATGAGCGTATTGCGGTGCATCATTTGATTTAATTGTAAGCGAAACTAAGACAGGGCTTTTACCACTGCCGCGCCCATTTCAACCGTGCTGACCCGTGTCGTGCCGGGGCTGAAGATGTCGGCGGTGCGCAGCCCTTGTGCCAGCACCGACTTGACTGCCGCCTCGATGCGCAGAGCCGCCTTTTCCTGATTCAGGCTGAAGCGCAGCATCATCGCAGCACTCAGAATGGTCGCCAGCGGGTTGGCGATGCCTTTGCCGGCGATGTCGGGCGCGCTGCCGTGGCTGGGCTCGTAAAGGCCCTGGTTGCTGGCATTCAGGGACGCCGAGGGCAGCATGCCGATGGAGCCGGTCAGCATGGCGGCCTCGTCACTCAGAATGTCACCGAACAAATTACCGGTGACCAAAACGTCAAATTTCTTCGGCGCGCGCACCAGTTGCATGGCGGCGTTGTCGACATACATGTGGTCGAGTTCCACGTCGGGGTATTGCTGGCCGACTTCCGTGACCACGTCTTTCCAGAATTGGAAAGTTTCCAGCACGTTGGCCTTGTCCACGCTGGTCACGCGTTTGCTGCGTTTGCGCGCAGCCTGAAAAGCGACGTGGGCAATGCGCTCGATCTCGGGGCGTGAATAACGCATGGTGTCAAAAGCTTCCTCGGTGCCCGGAAAGTGCCCGTCAGTGGCCACGCGGCGACCGCGCGGCTGACCGAAGTAGATGTCGCCAGTCAACTCACGGATGATCAGGATGTCGAGACCAGCAACCAGTTCCGGCTTCAGGCTGGAGGATCCGACCAGTTCCGGATAGCACACGGCAGGACGGAAGTTGGCAAACAGCGCCAGGTTCTTGCGCAGCCCCAGAATCGCCTGCTCGGGTCGCAGCGGCCGATCGAGCTTGTCATATTTCCAGTCACCGACGGCGCCAAACAGCACGGCATCCGCGTCCTTGGCGAGCTTGAGTGTGGCCGGCGGAAGCGGGTGGCCATAAGCTTCATACGCGGCACCGCCCACCAGCGCGGTCTCCATCTCGAACTTGAGGTCGAGGGCGTTCAATACCTTGACCGCCTCCGCCACAATCTCAGTACCGATGCCGTCGCCGGGTAACACTGCAATCTTCATGTTGAACTTAATCTGGTTAAAAGTGATGGGGACAGAGCCGGTTCGCTTCGCGTCACCGCGGTCGGTCCCGCGAAGCTTCAAAAATCATAGCTGCTTACGCAAGCAGGGTATGGGCCAGCCACGGTTTTTCTGCAAGACGCTGGGCTTCAAAGGTCTTGATCTTGTCGCTGTGACGCAGGGTCAGGCCAATGTCGTCAAAACCGTTGAGCAGGCAGTATTTCCGAAAAGGCTGCACCTCAAACGGCAGTTCATCACCCCCGGGTTTGACGATGACTTGTCGTTCGAGGTCAATGGTCAAGGCGTAGCCGGGGAAGGCCGCTGCCTCGTCAAATAGTTGGCTGACTTGAAGTTCAGTCAGCACAATCGGCAGCAAACCGTTCTTGAAGCTGTTGTTGAAGAATATATCGGCATAGCTGGGTGCGATGAGTGCGCGAAAACCGAACTGATCCAGCGCCCAGGGGGCGTGTTCGCGCGAGGAGCCACAGCCAAAGTTTTTGCGCGCCAGCAGGATGGATGCGCCCTGATAGCGAGGCTGATTCAGCACAAAGTCCGGATTCGGCTTGCGGCTCGCCGGATCTTGTCCGGGATAGCCGGCGTCAAGATAGCGCCATTCATCAAATAAATTCTGTCCAAACCCGGTTTTACGGATCGATTTAAGAAACTGTTTCGGGATGATGGCGTCGGTGTCGACATTTTCGCGATCCATCGGGGCGACCAGGCCCTTGAGCAAGGTGAACTTTTGCATGGCTATTCCTTATTTCTTCGCCGCGCCTTCGATCTTCTCACCGGCTTTCTGCAGGTCTTGTCCCACGCCTTTGATGGTGTTGCAGCCGATCAGGGCAAAACTGAAAGACACAACGACTAACGCAAGAAGTTTTTTCATGATGTGGTCCCGAACAAACTGGTCAAATAAATTTCCGGATATCTACAAAATGACCATAGATGGCTGCGGCCGTGGCCATGGCCGGGCTGACCAGGTGAGTGCGGCCGCCAGCGCCCTGGCGTCCTTCAAAGTTTCGGTTGCTGGTCGAGGCGCAACGCTCAGCCGGTTCCAGCCGATCAGCGTTCATGGCCAGGCACATGGAGCAGCCGGGCTCTCGCCACTCGAAGCCGGCAGCCCTGAAAATTTCATGCAAGCCTTCGCGTTCCGCCTGCTCCTTGACCAGCCCGGAGCCGGGGACCACCAGGGCGAGCTTGACATTGGGCGCCACTTTTCGTCCCAGCTTGCGGATCACCGAAGCCGCCTCGCGGAGATCTTCAATTCGACTGTTGGTGCAGGAGCCGATAAACACTTTATCCACGTAAAGGTCGTCAAGAGGCTTTCCGGGCTCCAGCCCCATGTAGGTCAATGCACGCTCAATCGCGGCGCGTTTGTTGACATCTTTTTCCTTGTCCGGGTCCGGCACGCGGCTGTCTATGCCCAGCACCATTTCGGGGGAAGTGCCCCAGGTGACTTGCGGAATGATCTGACTGGCATCCAGCGTGACCACGGTGTCGAATTTGGCGTTCGAGTCAGAGTGCAAGGTTCTCCAGTAGGACACCGCCTGATCCCATTCAACCGCGGCAGCCGAGCCATTGACCGCGCTGTGCCCCGGCGCCAGCGGTCGGCCTTTGACATAGTCGATGGTTTTCTCGTCGACGGCCACCAGTCCGGCGCGCGCTCCGGCTTCAATCGCCATGTTGCAAACGGTCATGCGGCCTTCCATGCTCAGGGCGCGAATGGCTGAGCCACCAAATTCAATCGTGTAGCCGGTGCCGCCGGCGGTGCCGATCTTGCCGATGATGGCCAGCACGATGTCTTTGCCGCTGCAGCCTCGTGGCAGCGTGCCGTCAACCCGTACCAGCATATTCTTGGCCTTTTTTGCCAGCAGGGTCTGCGTGGCCAGCACATGCTCGACTTCGCTGGTGCCAATGCCGTGGGCCAAGGCACCGAAGGCGCCATGCGTGGAGGTATGGGAGTCGCCACACACCACCGTCATGCCCGGCAGAGTGGCCCCATTCTCAGGGCCGATCACGTGGACGATTCCCTGGCGCCTGGACAGGAACGGAAAGTAAGCGGCCGCTCCGAACTCCCGCATATTGGTGTCCAGCGTGACGACTTGTTCTCTGCTGGTACTGTCGGAGATGCCGTCGTAACCCAACTCCCATCCCGTGGTGGGGGTGTTGTGGTCTGCAGTGGCCACGATGGAACTGATGCGCCACACCTTGCGGCCAGCCTGGCGCAGTCCTTCAAAAGCCTGCGGACTGGTGACTTCATGCACCAAATGGCGGTCGATGTACAGGATGGCAGTGCCATCTTCCTCGGTGTGGATGACGTGCTCATCCCATAGTTTGTCGTACAGCGTTCGTCCGTGCATTTCTGTATTTGTGCGGCCCATGTGGTTTTCCTTGGCGATCTGCGATTTTAAGCGGCGCAGTGATTCCGGCGCGCTCGCAAACAAAACGCCCGCCGATGTTGCCATCCGGCGGGCGCATCGAACAGGATAGGCTCAGCGTTTGCCGATCGGCAGAACATCCCGTTTGACGGAACCCGTGAAGAGTTGACGCGGACGGCCAATCTTGTACTCCGGATCGCTGATCATTTCATTGAGTTGTGCAATCCAGCCCACGGTGCGGGCCAGCGCGAAGACGCCGGTGAACATGTTGACCGGAATGCCGATCGCGCGCTGCACGATGCCTGAATAGAAATCAACGTTGGGATAAAGCTTGCGTGACACGAAGTATTCGTCTTCGAGGGCGATCTTTTCCAGTGCCATTGCCAGCTTGAACAAAGGATCTTTCTCCAGTCCGAGCGCACCCAGAACTTCCTTGCAGGTTTCCTGCATCAACTTGGCGCGCGGGTCGTAGTTCTTATAGACCCGGTGTCCAAAGCCCATCAATTTGACGCCCGAATTCTTGTCTTTCACCTGTTCCATGAAATGGCCGACTTTTTCAATGCCACCCATCTTCTGGATATCTCCCAGCATGTTCAGGCAAGCCTCGTTGGCGCCCCCGTGTGCGGGACCCCACAGGCAGGCCACGCCTGCGGCAATGGCTGCAAACGGGTTGGTGCCAGAACTGCCGCACAGACGCACCGTCGACGTAGATGCATTTTGTTCGTGATCGGCGTGCAGCGTAAAGATGCGATCCATGGCACGTTCGATAACCGGATTGACCTTGTAGTCCTCGCACGGTGTGGCAAACATCATGCGCATGAAGTTGCCCGCGTAACTCAGGTTGTTCTGCGGGTACATGTAAGGCTGGCCAACGCTGTACTTGTAAGCCATGGCCACCAATGTCGGCATCTTGGCAATCAGGCGCAGGGCCGATATTTCCCGGTGCTCCGGGTTATTGATGTCAGTGCTGTCGTGATAGAAAGCCGATAGGGCGCCCACCAGGCCGGTCATGATGGCCATCGGATGCGCATCCCGGCGGAAGCCGCGAAGGAAGAATTGCATCTGTTCGTTCACCATGGTGTGGTTGGCCACGCGTTTGGTGAACTCAGCCTTGCCGGCCGCATTGGGCAGATTTCCGTACAACAGCAGGTGGCAAGTCTCCATGAAGTCGCATTGCGTCGCCAACTGCTCGATCGGGTAACCACGGTACAGCAGTTCGCCCTTGTCGCCATCAATGTAAGTGATCGCCGACTGGCAGGATGCCGTGGACAAGAAGCCAGGGTCGTAGGTGAACATGCCGGTCTGCCCGTACAGCTTGCGGATGTCGATCACATCCGGCCCGACAGTACCTTCGTAGACCGGTAGGTCGATATTCGGTTTGCCGTTGCTGAACGACAGGGTGGCCTTATTGTCAGAGAGCTTCATTTTTTACCTTTCAAGGGGTTTTCTCAACATACACAAAACTTCACGTACATCATCGCGATTCAAGTCGGCAGTGACTTGCGCGTCAGCCGAAACCTGCGCCAGCGATTTGCGCTCCAGGTGCAGGTCCAGCAGGTCGTTGTCGCTCAGATCCATCAAGGCGCTCAAACCTTCCCCTTGTTTGACAGTCAGGGTGGATTCAAATCGCCGGAAGAACCGCTCAATAAAAATATCGTTTTCCAGTAAACCACGACGGCAACGCCATTTCAGCTTGCTGAGCGCCCGTTGATCGATCAGTTCATCACCCTGTGCCATAGCGCAAGTTCCCATGCCGGGCTAGAGAGCGCGGCGAACCATCATTTCCTTGATCTTGCCAATCGCGGCGGTCGGATTCAGTCCTTTCGGGCAAACATCGACACAATTCATGATGGTGGTGCAACGGAACAAGCGGTAAGGATCTTCCAGGTTGTCCAGGCGCTCACTGGTGGCCTCGTCGCGGCTGTCGGAAATGAAGCGGTAGGCTTGAAGCAACCCTGCCGGGCCGACAAATTTGTCCGGATTCCACCAGAAAACAGGGCAACTGGTGGAGCAACTGGCGCACAAAATGCATTCATACAAGCCGTTGAGTTCGTCACGTTCTTCCGGGCTTTGAAGGCGCTCTTTCTCTGGCGGGCGCGTGTCATTGATCAAATAGGGCTTGATCGAGTTGTACTGCTTGAAAAACAGCGTCATGTCGACGATCAGGTCGCGCACAACCGGCAGTCCGGGCAGTGGTTTCAGAACAATGGTGTCGGGCAGGGTCAGCATGTTGACCAGGCAGGCCAAGCCGTTCTTGCCATTGATGTTCATCGCATCCGATCCGCAGACCCCTTCACGGCACGAGCGCCGGTAGGAGATGGTGGGATCGACTGCCTTCAGCTTCACCAGAACATCCAGCAGCATGCGCTCACTGCCATCGAGTTCGAGCTCGATGGTTTGCATGTAAGGTTTGGCGTCGGTGTCAGGGTTGTAGCGGTAGATTTTGAAAGTGCGTTTCGCCATGATTTGCTTTCTTGGTCAGTCGGGAACAGAGCTAAAGGTATGTCCCGCAAGTTATCAGAATGTGCGGACTTTTGGAGCGATGGACTCGGCAGTCAATGGTTTGAGGACCACCGGCTTGTAACTCAGGCTGTTGGTCTTTTTGTCCCAAAGCGTGTGCTTGAGCCAGTTAACGTCATCGCGTCCGAGTGGGCAGGTGGCGTCATCAGCGGGACGGTCGTAGTCCAGCACACTGTGAGCGCCGCGACATTCGTGCCGCGCAGCCGCGGAAACCATGGTGGATTGCGCGACTTCGATCATGTTGTCAACTTCCAGAGCCTCGATGCGGTCGGTATTGAAGATTTTTGACTTGTCCGCCAGCGTGATGCCACCGACGCGTTCGCGCAGCTTGGCGATCTTGACCACACCCTCGTCCATGCTGGCTTGCGTCCGGAAAACACCGGCGTGCAACTGCATGGCGGCGCGGATGTCGTCAGCCACTTTTTGCGAGTACTCGCCGGACTTGCTGGCGTCCAGGCGGTTCAGGCGTTCCAGTGAGGCATCGGCTGCATCGGCTGGCAGCGGTTTGTGGTTCTTGTTCTTCTGGTTGGTCTCAATGATGTGGTTGCCCGCAGCAAATCCGAACACGATGATGTCGAGCAGGGAGTTGCAGCCCAGCCGATTGGCGCCGTGCACGCTGACGCAGGCGCATTCACCCACCGCATACAGGCCGTTGACGACTTCCTGAGATCCGTTTCTGGGCGCCACCACTTGTCCGGTGATGCTGCTTGGCACACCACCCATCTGGTAGTGGTTGGTCGGGATCACGGGGATCGGCTCTTTGGTGATATCAACATTGGCAAAGTTGTGGCCAATCTCGAATACCGATGGCAGACGCAATTTGATGGTCTCGACGCCGAGGTGGGTCATGTCGAGGTTGATGTAGTCCTTTTTTGGACCACAGCCGCGGCCTTCCTTGATTTCCTGATCCATGCAGCGCGACACGAAATCACGCGTGGCGAGGTCCTTGTAGGCCGGCGCATAGCGCTCCATGAAACGCTCGCCATTGCTGTTGCGCAAAATGGCGCCTTCTCCGCGGCAACCTTCAGTCAGCAACACACCGGCACCATATACGCCAGTCGGGTGAAATTGCCAGAATTCCATATCTTGCAAGGGAATGCCGGCGCGTGCCGCCATGCCCAAACCATCTCCGGTGTTGATATAGGCGTTGGTGGAGGCGGCAAAGATCCGCCCGGCCCCGCCGGTGGCCAGCAGCACCGTCTTGGCTTCCAGAATGTGCAGGTCACCGGTTTCCATTTCCAGGGCGGTGACACCGACCACATCGCCCTCGGCGTCGCGGATCAGATCGAGCGCCATCCATTCAACAAAAAAGTTGGTTTTGGATTTGACGTTTTGCTGGTACAGGGTGTGCAGCATCGCGTGGCCCGTGCGGTCGGCGGCAGCGCAGGCACGCTGCACCGCCTTTTCACCGTGGTTGCTGGTGTGGCCACCAAACGGGCGCTGGTAAATCGTGCCGTCCGGGTTGCGGTCGAATGGCATGCCGTAGTGCTCAAGGTCATAGACCACTTTGGGTGCTTCGCGGCACATGAATTCAATCGCGTCCTGGTCACCGAGCCAGTCACCGCCCTTGACGGTATCGTAAAAATGAAAATCCCAGTTGTCTTCGTTCATGTTCGACAGCGATGCGGCGATGCCGCCCTGCGCCGCGACGGTATGGGAGCGCGTCGGGAATACCTTGGAGAGCACTGCCACGTTCAGGCCGGCGTTGGCCAGTTGCAGCGAAGCGCTCATGCCGGAGCCACCAGCACCAACGATAACGACATCAAATTTGCGCTTGGTAATTTTGGAAGAAGCAGTCATGATTTGTATTGAATCCTGGTTTTTTGATGCAACAAGCAGGCGCTTGTGAACCTTTTGTGAGATGTCCTGTGCAGGCGTGTTGGGTCAAGGTTTCACAGGCGCCACAACACCTGTATTGCCCAGCCAGAGCAGGCCAGCAGCCAGACGATGGCGAATACATCCAGAACAAAGCGTACGCCGTAAGGTTTGACGTAGTCCATGAAGATGTTGCGCATGCCCACCCATACGTGGTACAGCAAAGCCAGGATCACCACGAAGGTCAGCGACTTCATCCATTGAGGAGAGAAAATGCCGCTCCACTGCGTGTAGCCGATCGGGCCTTTGGAAAAAACGAGTTGCGCCAGGACCAGTACGGTGAAGAGGGCAATCAGGACCGCAGTGACGCGCTGGGACAGCCAGTCACGCATACCATAGTGAGCGCCGACCACGAGGCGCCTGGAACCAAAATTGACAGACATGATGAGTTTCCTATGTTGTTTGGGGTGGATTTGAAGCACTGACCCGCAAGATTCAGTAAAGCCCAAACAGCTTGGCGCCCAGCACCAGCGTCAGGCCCAGGGTGACTGCGATCACGAAAGCAGCGGACGATTTGCCGAATTCCTTGGTGCAGGCTTCATGATGGGTATCCATCCAGAGGTGACGCAGACCGGCGATGAAATGATGCAGGTAGGCCCAGATCAGCCCCAGTGCCACCAGCTTCCAGAGTACGCCGGGGATACCCAGCATGCCGACATTGAATGCTGACTTGAATTTTTCAAATGAGATTTCAGATGAAATCGAATTGTCAAACATCCAGATAATGAAAGGCATCAGGAAGAACATGATCGCACCGCTGACGCGGTGCATCCCGGACGCCAGGGAGGCCAGCGGCCATCGGTAGGTTCTGAGGCTGCCGAAGTCGATATTGCTGAACTCTGGCCGCTTGGTTGTTGTGCTCGTTGCTGATTCAGACATACTTTGCTTTCTATGTTTTGGGTCACTGCTTTGTAACCGGCAAAAGCAGCTTTTATCATTCTATGGCAACGCAGCGCGCACCTTTGCGCGCACACGCGACGCCGGAAATATTTTTGAAGAAAGTTTGATCTAACTGCGCTTCCGCGATCGCGACCTATTTGTCAGCCCAGCGTGTTGAGGTAGTGATGGGTGTCGGTACGGTAGTAGCCGCGGCGCAACTCCATAGGCTCATCGCGGTACGTGTAGGCGATGCGCTCGACACTCAGCAAGGGCGTGCCACGCTCCACTTTCAATAGCGTTTCACGCCCATCGACAGCCGATTCGGCCCGTATTTTCTCCTTCGCGCGAACCATGCGCACGTTGAATTCTGTCTCGAACAAGGCGTACATCGGGCCTTCGTAACTGGCCAGTCGCTCGGTGGTCAAGCCTTTGAATGGGGCCGCCGGCAGCCAGATGTCCTCCAGAATGGCGGGGGTGTCGGAAAAACTCAGAACCCGGCGTATTTGCAGAACCACATCGCCGGTGCGCAAGGCCAGTGCGCGTGCAATCTCGGCGTTGGCTCTGGCGCGACGACAGTCAATGATGTCGCGCCGGGCCGGGCCTTCGCTGCCCGGGGGGCCGCTGTCCGGGACCAGTTTCAAGAACCTGAACTGAACTTGCTGCGTGGCATGGGTGGCGACGAAGGTGCCCTTGCCCTGGCGACGCATGAGCAGATTCTCGGCGGCGAGCTCATCAACGGCTTTGCGCACCGTGCCCTGACTGACGCGAAAGCGTGTCGCCAATTCCATCTCACTGGGGATCAGTTCGCCTGGTTTCCATTCGCTGGACCGCAGGCTGTTCAGGATCAACCCCTTGATCTGTCGGTATAGCGGACTGAATGCCGGTGCCATCGCCGCAGCCGCGACAGGAACCAAAGTGCCGTCATCGCCAGCAGGAATGCCGTCGGCCTGTGGAGAGCGTGGGGGGCGCATAGTGCAGCGCATCTTATCTTATATAAGACATAAGATGAAATTGACCACTAAGGGTTTTCCAGAGTAAACTCGATCGCATTCTGAGGGGCTCAGACATCCTGTTTGAGTTGCCACCAGGCCTCGTTTCTCAACACTTCTGGAGTTCTTACCATGAGCAAAAAGCCCGTCCGCGTTGCCGTCACCGGCGCCGCAGGTCAAATTGGTTACGCCATCCTGTTCCGCATCGCTTCTGGCGAAATGCTGGGCAAGGACCAGCCGGTGATCCTGCAATTGCTCGAAGTGCCCATGGAGAAGCCGCAACAGGCGTTGCAGGGCGTGATGATGGAACTGCAGGACTGCGCATTCCCGCTGCTGGTGGGGATGCAGGCGCACAGTGATCCAATGACGGCGTTCAAGGACGTTGATTACGCTTTGCTGATTGGTTCTCGCCCGCGTGGCCCTGGCATGGAGCGCGCCGAATTGCTGGCCGTCAATGGCGCCATTTTCACGGCGCAAGGCAAAGCCCTCAACGCTGTGGCCAGTCGCGACGTCAAGGTGCTGGTGGTAGGCAACCCGGCCAACACCAATGCCTATATCGCCATGAAGAGCGCGCCTGATCTGCCACGCAAGAATTTCACTGCCATGCTGCGTCTGGACCATAACCGCGCCCTGAGCCAGCTCGCTTCCAAGACTGGCAAAGCAGTGGCCGATATCGAAAAAATGGCCGTCTGGGGCAATCACTCGCCCACAATGTATGCGGATTACCGCTTCGCCACCGTCAACGGCGCCAGTGTCAAGGACATGATCAATGATCAGGACTGGAACGCCAACACTTTCCTGCCCACCGTGGGCAAGCGTGGCGCCGCCATTATTGCGGCCCGTGGTGTCTCCTCGGCAGCATCCGCGGCCAATGCCGCCATCGATCACATGCGCGACTGGGCACTTGGCACCAACGGCAAGTGGGTCACCATGGGCCTCCCCTCGGATGGTCAGTATGGCATCCCCAAGGACACGATGTTCGGCTTTCCCGTAACTTGCTCGGGTGGCGAATACAAAGTGGTACAAGACTTGCCCATTGATACATTCAGCCAGGAATGCATCAACAAGACTCTGAAAGAGTTGCAGGACGAGCAGGCCGGCGTCGCTCACCTACTGTAGGCTCAATCAGCCCATCCTCGAGCTCGGGCGCCCTGTCATGCTGGCGCCGGGTCCAGTGCGGGGTGACCAGACCGACCATGCCACACCCCCGCAACGTTCTTGCTGGCTTCAAAGCCACCGTATCTCTGCCGGTATGTGATCATTACTGCGGGGTCGAGTCGAAGATGATCAAGAGTCTGGCGCTTCAGGCAGAAATGTTTGAGGAGTTTGGCTCTTGTGTCTTCGATGTCACGCTGGACTGTGAAGATGGGGCCGCCACGGGTGACGAAAAAAATCATGCAAATCTGGTTGCAGAGCTTGTCAAACAAGCGAAGGCAGCTACAAAAAAGAGAGCATATGGCGAGGCTGCCCGGATCGCGGTGCGGGTTCACCCGGTGGACCACCCGGCTTTCGATCAGGATGTTGCCATCATCGTTGGTGGCGCGGCGGCTGGTTTGTGCCATGTCATGATTCCCAAAGTGGAAGCGCTGGGCGATGTCGGACGCGCTGTGCAGCTGTTGGATCAAGCGGCGTCCAGGTCCGGGCGACCCGATCCTTTACCCCTGCATGTGTTGATCGAGTCACCGGCCGCGCTGCAGCATGTCTTCGAGATCGCGGCGCACCCACGGGTGCAGTCAATCAGTTTTGGTTTGATGGACTTTGTGGCTAGCCATGGCGGGGCGATTCCCGCCAGCGCGATGACCGTCTGTGCCGACCACGGTGACGACCAATTCGATCAATTCACGCATCCACTGGTGTTGCGTGCCAAACTGGAAGTTGCCGCTGCTTGCCATGCCTGGGGCAAAGTGCCAGCGCACTGTGTGGTCACTGAATTCAAGGACGCAGCCCTTGTCAAGGGCGCCGCCAGACGTGCTTGCCGTGCCTTGGGCTACACACGGATGTGGAGCATTCATCCGACGCAAATCAAGCCTATCCTGGAGGCCTTTGCGCCCGACCCGCAAGAGATTGAAATGGCCGCGAACATCATGGGGGCAGCCAGCCAGGCCGACTGGGCGCCGATCTCTTTTGAGGGAAAATTGTATGACCGCGCCAGTTATCGTTATTTTTGGCATGTACTGCAGCGGGCCAAGCAGACCGGCCGACCTCTGCCTGACAAAGCCCAGGTCTATTTTTCGGATCAACGCCATTAACCGAGGTTACAAGCAATGAAAAAGCTTCTTGCAATATTCCTGCTGACTGTGCTGCCTGTCGTGCTGATGGCGCAGACTGCGGCCCCTGCGCAGGGCGCACCGATTGTCAAGGCCAAGGTCAAAGCCAGGACCATGTCCAAAAGTCGTGTCGAACTCAAGTCCACTGCAGTTCAAATGGCCTCTGGCATCGAGGCGGCAGAGGCTGCATTGACACCCGAGGAACTGGCCATCGCAGAGCGGGTATACCAGGGAAAATTGCCGTGCGAGCTGGGCGCCTTCGTCACCTTGACGGCAGACGCCAGATTCCCTGGTTATTTCGATCTGCAGATCAAGAATGTGAAATACCGGATGTTCCCGGTGGTCTCCAGCACCGGTGCCATCCGGCTCGAAGATCAGAAGGCCGGGGCGGTCTGGTTGCAGTTGGCCAACAAGTCGATGTTGATGAACCAGAAACTCGGACAAAGGCTGGCCGATGAGTGCATGAGTCCGGATCAGGCCGTGGTCGCGGAGGCGGCAGTCAAGAATCCGGCCCCCAGCCTGTTTGATGCACCGGCGGCATCTGCTACCAAATAGATAGCTGTACACGCCTGTCGCATAAGGGCTTGAACCATTTTTATGATTAAAAAGGAGTAAATCATGTTGCAAACTTACCGCGCCCATGTTGCTGAGCGCGCTGCCCTCGGCATTCCCCCCTTGCCGCTGTCAGCCAAACAGACCGGCGAGCTCACCGAGCTGCTGAAGAATCCGCCAAAGGGTGAAGAAGCCACGCTGCTGGACCTGATCACGCATCGCGTCCCCGCTGGCGTCGATGACGCGGCCAAGTTCAAGGCCAGCTATCTGGCCGCTGTGGCGCATGGGACCGAGAAATGTGCGCTGATTTCCCCGGCAAAAGCGACTGAATTGCTGGGCACCATGCTCGGCGGCTACAACATCAGTCCACTGGTGGACTTGCTCGACGACCCGGCCGTTGCGCCGATCGCGGCCAATGGGCTGAAGAAGACGCTGTTGATGTTCGACCAGTTTCATGATGTGCAGGAAAAAGCCGGCAAGGGCAACGCCCAGGCGAAAGCCGTGCTGCAAAGCTGGGCCGATGCCGAGTGGTTTACCTCGCGCCCCGAAGTGCCGCAATCAATCAAGCTGACGGTGTTCAAGGTGGCCGGCGAGATCAACACCGACGATTTGTCCCCGGCGCCGGATGCCTTCAGCCGCCCGGACATTCCTTTGCATGCGCTGGCCATGCACAAGAATGCGCGTCCCGGCATCGTGCCGGAAGAAGACGGCAAGCGCGGGCCGGTCAAGTTTTTTGATGAACTCAAAGCCAAAGGCAACCTGGTCGCCTACGTCGGTGACGTGGTCGGCACCGGTTCTTCACGCAAGTCAGCCACGAACTCGGTGCTCTGGTTCACCGGCGAAGACATTCCGTTTGTGCCCAACAAGCGCTTCGGTGGCGTCTGTCTGGGCAGCAAGATTGCCCCGATCTTCTACAACACCATGGAAGACTCGGGCGCGCTGCCGATTGAGCTCGACGTGAGCCAGATGAACATGGGTGATGTGATCGAGCTGCGTCCCTATGACGGCAAAGCGTTAAAAGATGGCAAAGTGATTGCCGAGTTCAAACTCAAGAGCGAGGTGCTGTTTGATGAAGTGCGCGCCGGTGGCCGCATTCCGCTGATCATCGGCCGCGGCCTGACGGCCAAGGCGCGCGAGGCGCTGGGCCTGCCGGTGAGCACACTGTTCCGTCTGCCGCAAAACCCGGTCGATACCCACAAGGGTTTCACGCTGGCACAAAAGATCGTCGGCCGTGCCTGCGGTTTCCCGGTGGTCGCTGGCAGGCAGCAGGGCGTGCGCCCCGGCACCTACTGTGAGCCCAGGATGACCAGCGTCGGCTCGCAGGACACCACCGGCCCGATGACCCGTGACGAGCTCAAAGACCTGGCCTGCCTGGGCTTTAGCGCCGATCTGGTGATGCAGTCCTTCTGCCACACCGCGGCCTATCCGAAACCGGTCGACGTGAAAATGCACCATGAGCTGCCGGCGTTCATGAACAACCGTGGCGGCATCGCCTTGCGTCCAGGCGACGGCATCATCCACTCCTGGCTGAATCGCATGTTGCTGCCCGATACCGTGGGCACCGGCGGCGACAGTCACACCCGTTTCCCGATCGGCATCAGCTTTCCGGCCGGCTCCGGTCTGGTGGCCTTTGGTGCCGCCACCGGTGTCATGCCGCTGGACATGCCCGAGAGCGTGCTGGTGCGCTTCAAGGGCAAGCTGCAGCCGGGCGTGACACTGCGCGATCTGGTCAACGCCATTCCGCTTTACGCCATCAAGGCCGGCCTGCTGACGGTTGCCAAACAAGGCAAGAAGAACGTCTTCTCGGGTCGTATTCTGGAGATTGAAGGTTTGCCCGACCTCAAAGTGGAGCAGGCTTTCGAGCTCAGTGACGCGTCCGCCGAACGCAGCGCCGGTGGCTGTACCGTGCACCTGAACAAGGAACCCATCATTGAGTACATCAACAGCAATATCACGATGTTGCAGTGGATGATTGCCAGCGGCTATGCCGATGCCCGCACCATCAGCCGCCGCATCAAGGCCATGCAGGCCTGGCTGGCTGATCCGCAGCTGCTCAAGCGCGACGAGGATGCCGAATACGCCGCGGTCATCGACATCGACCTGGCCGATATTGTGGAGCCGATCGTGGCCTGTCCGAATGATCCGGATGACGTCAAGACGCTGTCCGAAGTGGCCGG
This sequence comes from uncultured beta proteobacterium, assembly GCA_963810395.1. GTDB lineage: Bacteria > Pseudomonadota > Gammaproteobacteria > Burkholderiales > Burkholderiaceae_C > Rhodoferax. Next base: position 2,374,010 of record CAWENC010000001.1, read on the forward strand.
CGCCAAGATAGAAGAAGTCTTCATCGGCTCCTGCATGACCAACATCGGTCATTTCCGCGCCGCCTCCAAACTGCTGGAAAACAAGCGTGATATTCCGGTCAAGCTGTGGATGGCGCCACCGACCAAGATGGATGCCAAACAGTTGAGCGAGGAAGGGCATTATGGAGTCCTGGGCTCAGCTGGCGCGCGCATGGAAATGCCGGGTTGCAGTCTGTGCATGGGAAATCAGGCGCAAGTGAAAGAGGGCGCTGTCGTGTTCTCCACGTCGACCCGCAACTTCCCGAACCGGCTGGGCAAGAACAGCAATGTCTATCTGGGCAGTGCCGAACTGGCCGCCATCTGCGCCAAGCTGGGTCGCATCCCGACGCGGGCCGAGTACATGGCTGACATGGGCGTGCTAACGGCAGCCAGTGACAAGGTTTACCAGTACCTGAATTTCGACAAGGTTCAGGATTACGTGGACGCAGCTGCGACGGTGTAGGCCTGATGTCGGTCTGATGGCCTGATGACGCAGGGCGTCCGCCAAGTCGCCTTTGACGCCCAGGGTAAAACTGCGGGCGTAGCGCGACGGAGGGTGCTGTGTCCGTGGCCACCCGATGACAGACGCGTCACCACCAAGCATGCGGACTTAATCAAGCAATAAAAACAAGATCGGAGTTAGGTCTACAGGGCGCAGTACCGAAAACGCGAACGCCGCGATATGTCCGGTCTGGGGCGTGCTTTGCTGCCCCGCGTTGATCGAAGTGGCCTCCGCGCCGTCCACCCCAAAAGCGTAGACGACGTGGGTTCCCGGCAACAGCTTCTGCGCGGTCCCGGTAAAGGTGCTTCCATTGGGTGTTGCCTTTTGCCACACGCCCTGCCTGGTGTCGAGTTGGTAGTAAACATCGGTGTAGCGCTGTGCAATACCGCGAAACGACGGAAACGCAAAGGCGAATTCCTGGATCCGCGTGCGCGCCACGCTGCCCCTGGGCAGATCAGCGGTCACCTGCGGCGCGGAATAATATCTGACCGAGTCGGTAATGACCGTGACATTGCTGTCCGGCCGTCCCCCGTAGGTACCGAACACTTTCCCGGAGATGGGGTCCACTGTCAGGGCATCAAAGAAAGCCCCGGGAGCCACCGTGGTGGCCGTGGCACTTTGATCATCGACCACCGCCACCCCACCGGTGCCGGACCAACCGGCCATATAGACCTTGTTGCTTACCACGTTGGCCACCGCGACGGTGGGCGACACCCCGACCGTGGCGATGCTGCTCACAGTATCCAGACCATCAATCACGGAAACGGAGCCACCACCCACGTTGGCCACATAGACCCTGTTGGTCATGGGAATCAGCGCCAAGGCCACCGGGCCTGACCCCACGGCCACCGTCCTGGAGAGCACATCACTGGTCCCGTCGAGGATGCTCACCGTACCGCTGCCGCTGTTGGCTACGTAGATCTTGTTCAAGGCCGGGTTCACCACAATCGCCTTCGGCACGATTTCCACTGCAATGTTCTTGATCAGCGTGTCCGTGGCCCCGTCGATGACACTCACGTTGTAGCCGGCAGCGTTGGCAACATAGATTTTGTTGGTCAGCAGGTTCACCGCAATGGACTCCGGGAACCCACCAGTCGGTATGGTGGCTATCGCCGTGTTCGTTGCCCCAAGAATGACGGTGACCGAGTTCCCATTTCGGTTGGCCACGTAAATCTTGTTGCTTGCCGGGTTTACCGCGACCGCCATGGGTGCGACGCCCACCTGCACCGTGGCAACGACCGTGTCGCTCGCGCCATCGATCACCGAAACATCATTGCTTTGAATGTTGGCGGTATAGATCCGGTTGGTGGCCTGGTTCACGGCAATGGCCGTGGGAAACGTGCCGACGGGCACCGTGCTCACCACATCCTGGTTGGACCCGCTCAGCACTTTGACATTGCTTCCGGCATAGTGCGCCACGTAGACCTTGCGTGTGGCCAGGTTGACCGCCAGGGCTGACGGGTTGATGCCGTTTTGAATTCCCGCCGCTACGGTGGTAACACCATGGCTCATGCCGTCGAGCCGGGTCACGGTGCCATTCTGGTTGGCGATGTACACCCGATTCGTAATAGGGTTGGCCGCCGCCAGCAGCGGATAGGTGCCTGTCGCCAACGTCAAGGTGGTCGCCGTGAGCGTATTGCCATCTATCACCCGGATATTGTTCATGTAGTTGTCCGGAACATAAATCTGGTTGGTGATCGGATTGATCGTCAAGCCATACGGATGGACTACGGTAGAAGTAATATCAACCACTGTATTGCTTGCACCGTCGATCACCTTGATGGAGCCAGGTATGACGAACCCGCCATTTGGCGTGGTGCTGGTCACGTAAATCTTGTTGGTCAGATTGTTCACCGCGAGCGCCTGGCCCTTGTTTCCGACCGGTACGGTGACTGCCGCGCTGGCAAAGGCAGCCCCACCGGGGTAATAGGCGATAGTGGTATCAAATACCGTCACGCTGCTCTGATTGAGTACATACGCCTTGTTGGTCTTGGGGTTCACGGCCACAACCGTCGGATTGGGGTCGGTGGCTGGTGTAAAAAGCACGGTGTCTGTCGCGCCGTCGATGACCGACAGCGTGCCACTGGTCTTGTTCGCCACGAACACCAGGTTGCTCACCGGGTTGACGGCCACCGCACTGGGTTGCACCCCCACATTGATGGTCTTGATAACGAGGTTCGTGCTACCGTCTATGACGCTGACGGTATCGCTCATGGTGTTGGTTACGTACACTTTGTTGGTAACCGGATTGACCGCAAGCCCCAGAGGACTGCGCCCCGTGCTGACCGTGGCCTGCACCACATCGATCGCGCCGTTGCCATTGATGACGCTGACACTGTCTCCCAGGTTATTGGCCACGTAGATATTGCCAGTGGCCGGGTTGACCGCCAGCGTGGCGGGCGCAGACCCCACCGTCATGGTGCGCACCAGCGTGGGTGACCGTGACTCGTCAATGACGGTCAGGCTATTCCCGGTATTGTTGGCCACATACACCTTGTTGGTGACCGGGTTCAACGCAATGGCATCAGGCAGGGCTCCGGCCGTGAAGGTTCCAGTCACCGTATCCGCCCAGGCCGCCCCGAAAACCGTACTGCAAAGCAAGCAAACCGACAGCAACAACGAACAAGACGGATACCGAATCAGAATCGAATTCATGTTGAATGTTCCTCGATAATTCACTTTACCGGACACTGACCTCGAAAAATTGCAGACCTGTAGCCGCCTCCGGCACAATAAGTTCACCTTGCGGCAAATTCAACGATGCGCCGTTGATTGAGCCCGCGACCTTTTTGCCGTTATCCGTCGTTTCAGTCCAGCAGAAGCATCAATACCGGCGTCAAGTCGGTACGCGGCGTGACTGCAACCGATGCAGACGATGCGCTGGTACCCAAACCGTTCGTTGCCGCCACCGAGCAGCTGTAGACGACGCCTCCGCTCAGTTGCGCAACGATGACGGGAGAAGCTGTGCCGCTGCCTGTGCGCGTGGCGTGCCCGGCAGCCACGCAGCTTGCCGTAAACGAAGTTGCAAGCCCCCCCGCAATTGTTGTGCTGAACGACACCGTGGCGTGGCCTGGGCCTGCCAGCACCGAGCCGATGGTGGGTGCATTGGGCACGGCATTGGCGCGAGACACGGTAATTTTGTAATTTGTGACTGCCTTGCCGCCCAGCGCAGTCACCGTGATGGGAACCGTGTAGGTGCCCACTGGAATATTGATTTTTTGTGAAGCGCTTCCCGATACCACCGGGAAATAGGAAACCATGATCGCCGCCGTGGGATCCGCTGATTTCGGTGTCACGGTGATGAACGAGTTGGCATTCGGTATGGAAACCGTGTAAGCCAGCGTGGGGCTAGTGAAGACAGGCGACAGACTGCCCACCGATGTGGTCAGATCGATGAGTTCGGAATCCAGGGATGTCCAGTTGGCAAAAAGCACCACGTTCAGACTGCCCATCGTAAATGTGTTGCCTGGCAGATAGTTGTTTCCGAGGCCGTTTGACATCAGATTCCAGCCGGAAAAATTGAAATTATTTCTGGTTAACCCGCCGGTGTTACCTAACACCGTTGCCGCTGCACCAGACGCGTAGGAATGGCCATCCACCGGCACCGTGCCGCCATTGTTCCCATTGCCAAGGTAAATCACGCTGGCCGTAGGGTGAACCAGATCGTACGCCGCTACGCCATCACCGAGACCATTTCCGAGACCCGGACCACGCACCAGGCGTACCAGATTGGCATCCGTCTTGAGCCCGGCAAAAGTGCCTCCATCGCCAAAGCCCACGCCCCAAGCCTGCGTCGGGGTATTGATATTTGTGCTGCTCGACCAATAGTTGCGCGACGGACCGTCCAGAAATGCGGTCATATTGATGGCCGGAAGATGGCCACAGGTCTCGACTATGGACTCAAGTTCCTTTTTGTTTGGCAGGCGCCAATCGGTGAAACCACCATAGGCTGTTGTGTTGGCTGTATTGGCGGCCATTAAAGCGTTTTGCCAGTTCAGCGCCGAAGCCGTGCCCGAGCAGGTGCTATTGGCGAGCCAGTTCAATCCCTCCGAGCACGCCTTCCACCACAAGCCCGTCTTGCCATGAATCACAACGTCGGTGCCCAGGCTCAAGAAGTCGCTGTCAGGCGTTGACTGAACCGAATAGGGGTCCGCTGTGCCGGCGTTGCACGTGAGCCCGGCATGCGCAGGCAAACCAGAGAGCGCAAAAAACAGCAGAACCAATGGTAACCATGGGAAAAATGGATGACGGCGCATATCGAGCTCCCGGTGTGGGTATGGACGCGAATTCTGATAAATCAGGAAAGCTTAAAACTGAGCGCCGCGCACCAGTATGACTGGAAAGGCACTGTTCTTGGCGCGGAAAGCAGTGCCGCCATTGGTCAGACTGACAGTCCACGCATTCCCGGTATTCACGGTTGCGGACGTGTCAGTCCAGTACTCACCATTAACGTTCGGAAAATAATTGGCGTCGATACTCGGGCCAACTGCCCCCGCATTGATGAGTGTCAGCAACTCGCGGCGGGTGGCCACGCGCCAGTCTCTGTACCCGCACAACGGCAACGTCGTGGCATTGACATCCACCGCAAATGAGCCGGTATTACACCCAGACGTCGTATGACAACTCAAAGCGACTGGCGGAACCTCGCATGTCAAGCCTGGGCATCCCCAGTTGCCGCCATTGGTGGTTGAATTGCCGTTGTACCAAAAGTAGAGATTGTCGCTGGCATGCATTTGCAAGGCACCATAACCTGCGGGGGGTGTTTTTACTTCCCACGTAAGGCCGGTGATATTGTCACGGGTGCAAGACCAGTCCGTCACCAGGGAGCCCTGCACAGCACCCGATGGCAGATCGTTGCCTGCGTAGGCGACCTTGGTGTAATCAAAGCCGGCAACCCCGCCGCCCGTCTTGACCAAGGTGCCTGCCGCGGCCTTGGGGTCGCTGCCAAAGCGGCCGTCCTGGCGCGGGTAGGTGGCAGTGTCCCCCGTATTGGCTGAGCTGCACGCCACCATGACGTTGGAGCCGTTGTCGCACGTGGTCTGCCCGGTGTCGGGCAGGGTTGGCGCAGCAGCCATGACCAGGCCGGTGCACAGACCTCCGACCAAGGTCGCGGCGTCCTTGAAAATCCAACGAACAGAAATGCCCATGGTGATTCCTCCACAAACTGACAACCGATGCGAATTGTGCACCACATTCATTCTTTTTTGCTCAGGGCCAGCCCCGCAATACTTGCTAGCGCGCCCGATGATGGCTCTGATGCGGGTCAAACACACTGCAGAACTGATAGCTGCTTACGCAAGTAGTACGGTGCCTGCAGGGCGAAACCGGACTGCCTCAATCGAGCAACAACATCAGCCAGCTGCGGTCCGGGGCGTTACGTTCATAGGCTCCAATATCGTATCGTGCACCACGCGGCCGCGCGACGCCGCGCTGGTCGGTAGAAGGTGCGCCGTTCGGCGCATTGAACGTCACGCCGTTGATCGCAGGACTGCCCGGGAGCAGGGCAAAGGTCATGGTGGGACCGCCGTTATTCGCCAGCGCGCCCAGCACAGGATTGGTGCTGCTCATCGAGCCGTTGGTTGAAGCCCAGCCGCACGACGTGCCGTCCTCAATGTTGTTGCCTCCGTTGATGATCGCACCATAACAATTCCCTCCCGATGTGCTATTGGCAACGATGGTGTTGCGTAGTGTCACTGTGCCGCCAAGGTTGTTGATGCCGCCGCCTTGAAACGCGCTGTTGCCGGAGAAACTGCTGTTGGTAATGGTCAGCGTGCCTGCGCTGATGGCAATGCCGCCGCCGAGGCTGCCGGAGGCATTGTTCCCGGAGAAGGTGCTGTTCGTAATGCCGGCAGTGCCGCCATTGATTTCAAGGCCGCCGCCGATGCCGCCGCCGCTGGAGCTGTTGCCCGTGAAGGCGCTGTTGGTAATGGTCAGCGTACCAGGGCCATAGAAGTAGAGGCCGCCGCCGCTGGAACCAGGATTGCCGTTCGCGATCGTCAATCTATTCACGTTCAGCGAGGCCCCTGCGTTGACGATCGCCACGCGCACAGCATTCTCGCCGCTGATGATCACCGTCTGCCCTGTGCCGTCAATCGTCAGTCCGGCCGCATCGGTGATGGCCGGCAAAGTGGAGCCAAGTGCAATCGTGCCGCTGACGCTGAAGGCGATGGTGTCTGCGCCGGCAGCGGCATTGGCGGAATTGATCGCCTCGCGCAACGTGCAGTTGCCAGCGGGAGCGGTTTCGCAGGCTGTGTCGTCGGTATCGGCAATCGAGTTGACCACAAAGCGAGGGCCCGACTGTGCAGTCGTCTCGTATGAGCCGATGTCGTACCGTTCGCCCTGCGGACGCGCAACGCCGCGCTGGTCGCTTGTAGGCGCGCCATTGGGCACGTTGAACGTTACGCCGTCAATTGCGGGACTGCCTGCGAGGACCGCAAGAGTCTGCGTGAGCCCACCATTATTGGCGAGCGGACCGAGATTAGGATTGGTGCCGCTCATTGAACCATTGGCAGAGCTCCAGCCGCAGGTCGCGCCATCGTCAATGTTGTTGCCGCCGTTGGTGATCGCTCCGCCACAATTCCCGCCCGTATTGCTGGCCACGATAGTGTTGCGAAGTGTCGCTGCGCTGCCATCGCTGTAAATGCCGCCGCCATTGCCGCTGCTCGCACTGTTGCCAGAGAAGGTGCTGTTGGTAATGGTCAGTGTGCCGCCATAGGTGTTGAGAACTCCACCGCCATACTGGCTTGCGCTGTTGCTAGAGAAGGTGCTGTTCGTAATGGTGGCTGTGCCGTTGAAGTTATATACGCCGCCACCGGATCCGAGGCCCGGCACGCTGTTTTGAGAAAAAGTACTGTTCGTAACTGTCAGCGTGCCATTTTGGTTGAAAATGGCGCCGCCGCCAGAGTTGATGGCTGGCTTGTTGTTTGAGAACGTACTGTTCGTAACGTTCAATGTGCCCGTATTCCAAATGCCGCCACCGTAATAATCGGTGGCACTACCATTCGCTATGTTCAAGTTGATCAGCGTAAGGGAGAAATAGACAACAAGCACACGCACGGAATTTTCACCGCTGATTGTCACCGTCTGCCCTGTGCCATCGATTGTCAGCCCGGTTGCATCGGAAATGATCAGTGTCGAGCCAAGTGGAATCGTTCCACTGACGTTGAAGGTGATTGTGTCTGCGCCCGGACTGCTATTGGCATTAGCGATTGCTTGGCGCAATGATCCTGCGCCGCTGTCATTCAGGTTTGTGACCGTGAATGTCGTTGCATGCGCGGGGGCGACAGCGATGACGCTCAACATCACTGCCAATGCAGTCAGCATGCTCTTCCAGCATCGATTGAATGAGGTTTGCTTTGGCCTGATCCGAGTTGTAGGCGCTGACCGCGCCGGGCAGCGCCCCGGCAGCGCCAGGTAGCGCAGGAGAGCAAACAAATGAACAACAAGACGTGACAGCAGGTTCATGGCGAAATCCCCTTTTATCTTGTAGCCGTCTCTCACTGGTGGCGACTTTGGCTGGTTATCTTACGCCTGCGGTCAATGGGGGTTTTTTGCCAGCGAACAAATTGCCGCTGCCGATGTGACGGGATTCCCCTATCCCGGAGTCGAACTTCAATCCAGCAGCAGCATCAGGATCGGCGTGAGGTCCGAGGCGTTACGTTCATAGGCTCCGATATCGTATCGTGCACCAAGCGGTCGCGCGACGCCGCGCTGGTCGGTAGAAGGTGCGCCGTTCGGCGCATTGAACGTGACGCCATTGATCGCAGGACTTCCCGGCAGCAAGGCAAAGGTTTGGGTGGGTCCGCCGTTATTCGCAAGCGGACCCAGCAAAGGATTGGTGCTGCTTTTCGAACCGTCGGTTGAAGCCCAACCGCACGACGTGCCGTCGTCAATGTTGTTGCCGCCATTGATGAAGGTGCCTCCACAATTCCCGCCAGATACGCTATTGGCAACGATAGTGTTTCGAAGCGTGGCTGGGCCGCTATACCCGTTGTAGATGCCGCCACCCCATTGGGCGGCGCTGTTGCCGGAGAACGTGCTGTTCGTAATCGTCAGCGTGCTGTCGTTGTATATGCCGCCACCCCATCGGCCGGCGCTGTTGCCGGAGAACGTGCTGTTCGCAACGTTCAGCGTGCCAGTGTTACAGTTTAAAATGCCGCCGGCCCAAAAGGCGCTGTTGCCGGAGAACGTGCTGTTCGCAATAGTCAACATGCTGCAGTTGTAGATGCCGCCACCCCATTGGGCGGCGCTGTTGCCGGAAAACGTGCTGTTCGCAATGTTCAGCGTGCCAGTGTTAGTGCTGTAAATTCCGCCGGCCGAACTGGCGTTGTTGCCGGAGAAGGTGCTGTTCGTAACGGTCAGCGTGGCGGCGGCATTGGCGATGCCACCGCCAAAGACTGCACCATTGCCGGAGAAAACACAGTTCGAAACTGTCAGCGCGCCAGAGTTGTGGAGCAGCCCGCCGCCGTAGTCATAGGGCGAAATGCCATTTGCATTGCCGGCCGTGATCGTAAATCCATCCAGGGTTGCGCCGTTTGCGCCGGTGACGACATGGTACGAATTGTCACTGTTGCCTGCCGCGCCAATCTCCCCGCTCAGGATGGTGACGTGCGTCGCCGGATTGCGCTGGCCGAGATCCGTCTCGGTGCCGGTGAAGCCGCCATAGACGCTCACACCGGTTGTCAGCAGAAAGGTGGCAATGCGGGGATCACGGCTAGTGGTGGTCGGTGTATAGGTGCCTTCCATCACCCAAACGGCGCCGGCTGAAACTTCCAGCGCGATCGCAAGCGCGCGTTGCAGGTCGCAGGCATTCGCCCAGCTGTCGCACGCGCCCGTTGCCACGCCGGCTGGTTTTGCAAAGCGCGGCCCTGGGGCGGCTTGCGCGGGGGCGACACCGATGCAGCTCAACATCACGGCCAGTGCCGTCAGCATGCCCGTCCAGGATCGATTGAATGAGACTTGCGCCGGTCTGATCCTGGCTGTAGGCGCTGGCCGCGCCGGGCAGCGCCCCGGCAGCGCCAGGCAGCGCAGCAGAGCAAACAAATGAACAACAAGACGTGACAGCAGGTTCATGGCGAAATCCCCTTTTATCTTGCAGCCGTCTCGCAGTGCTGGCGACTTTGGCTGGCTATCTTACGCCTGCGGTCAATGGGGGTTTTTTGCCAGCGAACAGATTGCCGCTGCTGTGGGACAACTGTGATGCGCAGACGGGCGAGGGTGTGGCGTGCCGGGTGCACCGGAAATCGCTCTCCTGGACAGAACTTCTGGTGCTGGACCTGGCAGGCAGGGCAGAAATTCAAGGGTTTTGGCAAAACCCCAAGTCAGCACGTGGATCGTGGGCTATTCCACGATGCGATATTTGGCGTGATATCGTTGGGTATGATGAGCAAAAAAAAAGCCGGTGCAGACCTGACGCCAATCCTGATGCTGTCGCTGGATTGAGGTTTTTCAGGCTGTAACCGCCGTGCTGCCTGCGCAGGCAGCTATAAATAATGTAGCAATTTATCAAGATCGCTGTGATTTTTTTTGACCGAATGGTTTCAACTATGGATGGAAGAAAACAAACCATGATGCCCTTAGCTCATTGCCGGACGCGCTTTCTTGTCAACCTCTGGCTCCGAACGCTGGCCTTGTGCCTGGGCGCGCTGTTCTTCTTGTGTGCCGGGTCGGCGCACGCGGGGTGGCTTACCGGTGGCATCAAGGAGTCGACGATCTGGAACTGCCCCAGCATCATTTTTGCGACGGACACGAACCCGGCTTACACCGAGTTTGGTGCGGCCACCTACGTGGGTTACTGGAGCGATGCCGGTACCCGCGCCAACAACACCTATTACACGACGGTCTATTTCTCGGGTCAGGGCAATTCCTGTTCCGGGCAACGCGTGTATGCGGAAATCCAGTTGCCACCCAACACTGTGCTTGACATATCCGCCACCAACCCGGTCGCTTGTTTTGCCGACGGTGTGCGCTTTACCGATGCCAGTTGCCCGCAGGTGTTGCCGCCTTCCTCGCTCAATCAGGGCGCTTACTGGATTCCTTCCGCCGACACGGCACACGCCAACCTGTGGCCTTTGCCGCAAGGCCACAACTGGGAATTTCTGATCCCGGTGCGCACCAGCGTCGCGCAATACGCCAACCTCAGCGCCAATATTCGTGTGCTCGACGGCAACAGCAGCCCGTGGTTGTTCCCCACGGTGGGTGTGAATGTTGCCGCCGGGGGCGGTGCCACGCTGATGCCGCAATCGATCACCTTTGGTGCGAATCCGGGGCCGCGTACCTTTGCGGCCAGCGGCACGTTCACGGTGTCGGCCACGGCCAGCTCCGGCTTGCCGGTGACCTTCACAGCCAAGCCGCCCTTGACCGGCCCTGCCGTCTGCTCCGTCAGCGGCACGACCGTGACCATGCTGACGCCGGGCACCTGCACCATCGCCGCCAATCAGGCAGGCAACGCCAGTTATTCGGCGGCGCTGGAAGTCACCCAGGACATCCTGATCCAGGCCGCCACGCTGACGCCGCAGACCCTCACCTTTGGCGCGAATCCGGGGCCGCGCAGCTTTACTGCGGGTGGCACCTTCGTCGTCTCCGCATCTTCAAGCAGTGGTACCGCGGGCAGCCCGATTGTGTTCAGCAGCCTGAGCGGCGCCGTCTGCTCCGTGAGCGGCAGCACCGTGACCATGCTTTCTGCCGGCACATGCACCATTGCCGCGGATCAGGCGGGCAGCGCCAGCTACCTGCCCGCAGCGCAGGTGACGCAGAGTGTCGCCATCAACTCCTACCTCGCTGGCGTGAGTTGGGTCGCCGGAAAGACCATGGCGGCACCGCGCAGTACGCATACGGCTACTTTGCTGCCGGATGGGAAAGTGCTGGTGGCAGGGGGCACCAACGCGGGGGTGCCTTTGGGCAGCGCCGAGCTGTACGACCCCAACTCCAATACCTGGGCCACGGCTACTGGCAGCATGACGGTGGCGCGTGGTTACCACACAGCCACGGCCTTGAACGCGGTGGGGGAAGTGCTGGTCGTTGGTGGCCGCGCAGGCATCACCACCGCCAGCGCCGAGATCTATTACCCGACGGTGACCACCAGCTGGTCTGCGGTCGCCAGTATGAGCGTGCCGCGCCAAGGTCATACGGCCACTCGCTTGCCAGACGGGCGCGTGCTGGTAGCAGGCGGGTACAACGAACCCGATCCCAGAGTGGCCGGAACTTGGTTGAACAGTGCCGAAATTTACGACCGGGCCAGCAACACGTGGACCACTGTCGCACCCATGCTGGCAGCCCGCAGCAGCCACACGGCCACCTTGCTGCCCAATGGCAAGGTGCTGGTGGTAGGCGGCAATGGTCCGAGCCTGCTCAGTTCCGCCGAAATCTACGACCCGGTGGCGAATACCTGGAGCACAGCGGGCAACGCGGGCGCCCGGGACTCTCATACCGCAACTCTGCTGGCCAATGGCATGGTGCTGGTGGTCGGTGGTTCGGGCAGCACGGGCGCCATTGCGACGGTAGCGCTCTACGACCCGGCCAGCCCTACTACGTGGACAGCGGCCGCGCCCCTGCCGACGGCCCGCTACAGCCACTCCGCCAGCCTGATGCCCAACGGCCAGGTGCTGGTCACGGCGGGCTTTGGTGCGGTCTCTGCGCTGGGTGACACCCTGCTCTACGACCCGGCAACCAATGTCTGGACGTCGGTTGCACCCCCGGTCTACAAGCGATACGGCCATACCGCCACCCTGCTGGCCAATGGCAAGCTGATGGTGGCGGGTGGCACCGTCAACGTAAATGGAGCTGTGAGTCTTACCAACACCATCGAACTCATCGAGAACGCCAACCTGAGCTGGGGGGCAGCAGGCGCGCTGGCCCATGCGCGGGCCAGCCATACCGCAACGCTCTTGCCCAATGGCAAGGTGCTGGCCGTGGGCGGACATGCCCCTGCAGGTGCACCGGTGGTGACAACGACGGCGGTCGCGAACCCGGGCAGCGTCGAAATCTTTGACCCTGTCAATGGCAATTTCTGGATGGCGGGCCCGGATCTGGCCACGCCGCGCGGTGGGCATACTGCCACGCTGCTGACCAACGGCAAGCTGCTCGTGGCTGGCGGAGTAGCGGGCACAAGCTACCCCGTGGGTACCGAAAGCTACGACCTGGCCCTGAACACCTGGTCCGCCGGCGCGCCGTTGGTCACCGGCCGTGCCTTCCACACGGCCAGCGTGCTGCCCAGCGGCGATGTGCTGGTGGTGGGCGGCGAGGGCACGGGCGCTGTCCCCACCGCCTCGGCCGAGCTGTACAGCACGGCCAACAATACCTGGTCTTCGGCGGGCAACCTGGGTGCCGCACGCGCGGACCATACGGCTACCTTGCTCAGCAGCGGCAAGATACTGGTCACCGGGGGTCGCGGCGCCGGCGGTGTCTCTCTGAGTTCGGTCGAGCTGTTCAACCCGGCCACCAGCCTCACGACGTGGGCCACCATTGCCACACTGGGTACGCCGCGTCACGGGCATACCGCGACCTTGCTGCCCGATGGCATGGTGCTGATCACCGGCGGCTATGACAGTGCCTCGGGCTATCTGGCAGAGACGCGGATCTACAACCCCGGTGGCACAACTCTGCAGACCATGTGGCGCGTCCCGCCCGCTTTGACGGTACCCCGGGCCTTCCACAAAGCGATCCTGCTGCCCAACGGCAAGGTGCTGGTCGTGGGTGGGCGCACCGCCGCTGGCGTGCCGGTCAAGACGGCGGAGCTCTACGACCCGGTAACGATCAGCTGGACCAACCTGGGCGAGATCAGCCTGGCACGCTCAAGCAGCGCGATTACCTTGCTGGCGAATGGCAAGGTGCTGGTTTCAGGTGGCCTCAGTGGCACAGTCGGGCAGGCCAGCGGATTGTCGGATCTGCTCGACCTTGGTGTTTTGGCGAGCCGCCAGTCCACGGTGAGCAGTGCGCGGGTGTCCTCGGCGACGGGCAAAGTCAGCCTCACGGGCGGCGGGTTGACCGGTGACAGCGAGGCCAGCGGCGGCAACAGCCAGAGTTCGGCCAGCAACGTGCCGGTGGTGCAATTGCAGCGCGTGGACAACGGCTATGTCCAGTGGTTGAAGGCTTCGCGTTTTAGCGCCACAAGCTACGTCTCCGACTCCCCGGCGATTCTGCCCACGGGCTATTACCGCGCCACACCGATCGTCAACGGTGTGCCGGGTAACGCCATGCTGTTCAGCTTTCCGTCGCCACCGATTGCGCCAGACGCGCCCAGCATTGTGAGCGTTGTGAGCGCCACAAGCGCCGGCCAGCCGGCACTTCGCGTTACCTTTAACGCACCCAATGACAACGGTGGCGCGGCCATCGATCACTACACCGTGCGTTGCACAAGTGCCGGTGGCGTGGTTGTTGCGCCTGTTACCGGCACCGGTTCACCCATTGTTGTGACCGGTCTGGCCGCCAACACCAGCTATAGCTGCACCCTGAGCGCCACCAACTCGGCCGGCACCGGCACCGCCTCAGCGGCAGCGCCCACTATGACCCGAAAGGGCGTAAACCTCGCGTCGATCCTGATGCTGCTGCTGGATTAAGCCTCATAAGACTGTTTTTCACTGTAGACCTCGTATTACCTATGTATGTGGCTACTCGTTTTGGAGTAATGTATCGAAATTGCCGTGATTGAACTGGCCAACTGATGCCAGCAAAGAAGGAGAGGGGACAAACCATGAAGCCAATAGCCTATGGCCAGACCGGCACGCCTGCTAATTTCCGGCGTGGAACTTTGCCGCTGTTTTTGAACGGCCTGCTGATTTGCTTCGTTTGCATCGCGGCATTGTTCGCACAGCCAGCTGCCGCCGCGCGTGCCTATTTCGACGGGAACTACGTATGGAGTTCGACTAATTGTCCGGTCTCCGGCACCCCGGTGGAAGTGCTGAAAACCAATACGGGATACTTCACGGATCCGAACGAGCCGTATCCCAAGACGGGAGATCTCGCGTACGTGCGTGCGGTTGGGAATAATATAAGTCCGTGCGTAAACGACGCATTCGGGCCGGAGTTTTTCCTGCCCGATGGCGCGAGCCTCGCCATCAGCGCGACAAATCCGGTGTACTGCTATCTCGGCGTGATCGGTGGTAGTTGGTCAGACGTCACCGCCACGAAATGTACGCAAGCGCCGCAGTCGCTCACAAATTACGGCGGATATTTTTTTGGCTGGTCCGCTTTGCCGCCGGGCTGGTTCTTTGAAGTAAGAGTGCCGGTGGTTTTTAACAAACAATTGCTCGGGCTTGCAGGGCCGTCTTCCCATCGCCTTACAGTGGCGGCATCAAGCGCTTACCCTCCGTACACTCTCCTCCCGTATCAGCCGGTCACTGTGTTCTATCAGGCCGCTTTTCAAGGCTTTGGAAGCAGCGCTATCACGGCCAATTCAGCCAACCTGGCGTTCAGTTTGCTGAGCTACTACCACGCCGGGTCCTTGTACATTGACTACGGAACCACCAATCCCCCGCCTTCAAGCTCGTCGTCGAGCGCCGTTCCGGCCACGGGAGCGTCGTATTCCATAACCTCAAACTTGACAAGTTTGAGCCCCTCGACCACCTATTACTGGCGGGCACGATTTGTCACATCGGATGGAACGTTCACCAGTACACCCGTACAGAGCTTTACGACCAGCGGCGTATCCGGGCCGCAAACGCTGACGGTATCAAAGGCGGGCACCGGGGCTGGCACGGTGACCAGCAACCCTGCCGGCATTAACTGCGGCGCGACCTGCAGCGCGAGCTTTGCCTTCGGCAGCGGTGTAATCTTATCGGCGGCTCCAACGGCCGGATCGATGTTCACCGGCTGGAGCGGTGGCGGTTGCAGCGGTACCGGAACCTGCACGGTGACGATGAGCTCGGCTCAAAGCGTAACCGCCAACCTGATGCGCCAGATCGGGTCGCTGAGCGTTACCTTGGGCGGGCTTCCTGCCAGCTCCACGGCATTGCTGGCGATCACGGGGCCAGATGCCTACAGCACCACACACAGCACCCTGACTGGCACTGGATTCAATCTCAGCGACGTGCCCACCGGCACCTACACAGTCACTCCGCCAAACGTGATCATCAGCGGAAGGACCTATACAGCGCCACCGCAAAGTGCCGTGGTCAACTTTGGCACGACCGCGACCATCAATGTCACGTATCGCGTCAAGGCCGGAGACCTCACGCCGATCCTGATGCTGTTGCTTGATTGATGAGTTCATGGTGTTTTTGGGCTGCAGCCCCCGTAGGACCTGCGTGAGCAGCTCCTGATTCCGTAGCATTTCTGGCCTGCTCAGTGAGGTGATCCTGATGAATAAGATCTTTCGGTTTGTCATTGCATCAGCCCTGGCTTTGGCATGCCTGCATGTGGCGGCTGCCGGCTGGACCAGCGTCAATTCCCTGGTGATTGCCAGAAGCGGTCAAACTGCCACGCTGCTGCCCAACGGCAAGATATTGATAGCCGGTGGGGTAACCGGTTTCATCACCAATACCTCCGAGCTTTTCGATCCTGCCACAGGGCAATGGCAAGCAAGCGGCAGCATGAACGCGGCCAGGCTCTTCCACACCGCCACGTTATTGCACACCGGCAAGGTATTGGTGACCGGGGGCTCTGGTTACGCCAGCGCCGAACTTTATGACCCGGCAACGGGCTTGTGGACTTTGACCGACCCAATGGGTGGTGCGCGTGATATGCATTCGGCCACGCTGATGCCCAACGGCAAAGTGCTGGTCGCTGGTGGGTTTTCCGCAGGCACTTCCCGTTCCGATGCCGAACTCTACGACCCCTCTACCGGACATTGGACTGCCACCGGGCCGCTGCCCTACGCTTGCGACGGCCACGCGGCCACCATGATGAGAAGCGGTCAGGTGCTGATCACCGGTGGCTATGCTCGAACGTCTGGAATCGGTACGCCGCCGATTTTGGCAAACTCGGCCGTCTACGAACCGAGCACCGGCCTTTGGACATCGGTCGGCGCCATGCCCGCTGCGCGTGTCGGGCACACCACCATCATGCTGATGGACATGGGCACGGTACTGGTCGTCGGGGGCGTCAACTATGGCGGTCCACTGGCCGACGCGGCGCTCTACGAGCCAAGCACGCGCAGCTGGACAGCTACCGGATCAATGTTGGAAAGCCGCAGCTACCATTCCGCGACCCGCCTGCCGAACAACAAGGTGCTGGTCGTCGGCGGCCATGACAGCTTCTCTCCCATCACCTACCGCGCCACCGCCGAACTCTATGACACGCTCTCGGGCCAATGGTCAGCGGGCATCGTACCGGCACGAGCAGCGCATACGGCAACATTGCTCAATGATGGCACGGTCATCGTCGCAGGTGGAAGCGCTTCGACCGGTACGGATTTGGCGACCGTCCAGCGTTACGACTACGCAGTGGGTGCCTGGCACGCGACCAACCCCTTGCCCGAAGCTCGTTCCAAACCCAGCGCCACGCTGCTGGGCAATGGCAAGGTACTGGTTGCAGGGGGCGCCTCCTATGCGACTAACTCGGCTGTGGCGCTGAATACATCGGTGCTTTATGACCCGGTGACCGAAATCTGGTCCCCCGGCGGCAACCTGCTTGCTGCCCGGCAGGAACACAGCGCCACGCTGCTCGCCAACGGCAAGGTGCTGATCGTTGGCGGCTATGTAGCCGGCGCCGAACTGTACGACCCGAGCCTGAATCAAACCTCGGCCGCGGCCAGTCCGGCCCTTGTCCGCGGCCGACATCGGGCAACGCTGCTGGCCAATGGCAAGGTCTTGATCTCGGGCGGAGAAAATCCTTTCGGTAACCCCCCTACTTCCGCCGAACTGTACGATCCAGACAACAATAGCTGGGCCTCCGGCGGTGACATGCTGGGTGTCCGTTCCAGCCACAGCGCGACTCTGTTGCCCGACGGACGCGTACTGGTCGCAGGTGGCAGCCCCGGCGTCGGCACCTTGAAAAGCGCCTTGCTCTACGACCCCGCCACCAACCTCTGGGTTGCGACCGGCGACATGCAGGTGGCGCGCATGTTCCACTCCGCCACGCTGCTGCCTAATGGCAAAGTGCTGGTTGCCGGCGGCGCCGACAACAACGGCCTCCGGATCGGTTCTGCCGAGTTGTATGACCCAGCCACCGGCCAATGGACCTTGACCAACAACCTGCCCAATGCTCGCTACAACCATCGGGCCGTGTTGCTGGCCAACGGCAGGGTCATGCTGAACGGCGATCACTGGGCTGTGGACGTTTTCGATCCCTTGTCCGGCCAGTGGTTCAGCACCGGCAGCCTATCGGTGAATCGGTATAGCCATGACTCGGTGCTGCTGCCCAATGGCAAGGTGATGGTCGTCGGCGGCTACAACCTGCCCGGCGTCGAACTTTACGACGCCGGCCTCAACTATGGGATGGTCAGCGGCCGCCCCTATGTTGATACGGTGACCCAACCCCTTTATCCCAATCGCGCCCTGGCGCTGGGCGGCAACAGCTACAGCTTTACCGCGTACTCGGGGCCATCGTCGGGCAACGGCAGCGATTCGGCGAGCAGCCAGCCGCTGGTGCAGTTGCAGCGCCTGGACAACGGGGCGATTAGCTACGCAACGCCAACAGCGCTATCCAACAGCAGCTACACCTCTGCTGTGCTCGCAGCACTGCCCGTCGGCTATTACCGCCTGACCATGTTTGTCAATGCGTCGCCCAGCGAAGCCCGTATGTTCTCGGTCTGGCCGGCTGGCAAACCCGGCGCACCGACGCTCGTTCGGCTGATTCCCGGCAAAGGCAGTGTGACGCTGGAGTTCACCCCGCCGGTCGCGGACGGGGGGCTGCCCGGCATTGTGTATGCAGCGGCATGCAGCCCGGCCGGTGGCGGCGCACCGATCACCACGCAGGGGAGTGCATCGCCCCTGAAGATCACCGGTCTGACCAGCAACACCACCTACAGTTGCACACTCAGCGCCAGCAACTCGGCAGGCAGCAGCAGCACTGCGCAGGCCACGGTGACGATCCGAAACCTGGACCTGACACCGGTTCTGATGCTGCTGCTGGATTGACAGTCTTTTAGGCGGTAGCACAGGCTGCGCGGGCGTTTGCAGCTCCTGTTTTTGCAGCAATGTGTCTGTCATGTGGCACACGCTGAATGCTGCTATCCTGCGCAAATATTTTTTCGGAGTGTTTCCATGCAGAGTCGCGTCGCGGTCCAGTCTGCCCTTGTGCCCATCACCGGAGGGTCGAATCTGGCTCAGGCTTGGCCGGTGCGTGTGGCGTTGCTGGCCTTGCTGCTCGCTGCGGGCACCGCCCACAGCCTGCTGGTGCCACCGATCATCAAGCAACTCCCGGTTGGCCGACTCAACGACACCGGTGCGCTGTTGTGTTACGACGGCTCCCTGTTGGCTGCGTGCAGCAGCGCCAATGCCGGGACAGCGGCTTTGTACCCGCATCAGGACCCCACCATCGGCCGTGACGCTGCTGCGGCGTCGTCGGTGGGCTTGACCAAATCGGGCGGTGGTGCTGCGGGGTTTGACTTTGCCCGCGTGTGTTTCAACGGCGGCTACGAAGGATCAGCTTTGTGCACCGGTACCCTGGCTGCCAACACCAGCGGCACGGCCAGCGCGACGGCGACGACCGACTGGGCTTGTACGCGCGACAACGTCACCAACCTGATGTGGTCCTTGCAAAGCCAGCCGGCGTGGTGGGCTGATGCGGTTGCGCCCACCTTTCCCGATGCCGGCCACAACAGCGCAAACCGCTGCGGTTTCAGCACCGGCTGGCGCGTGCCGACACCGCGCGAGCTGATGAGTCTGGTGCACAACGGGCTGGCCTCGCCGCCGCTGATTGACGGCAGCTATTTTCCGAATACCTGGAATGGCGAGTACTGGACCAGTCTTCCCAGCGTCAACTACACGATTGGTGCGTGGACGGTCGATTTCATGTATGGCTCGATCAGTGACCCTGCGCAGTCGTACAGGAACCAGGTGCGGCTGGTGCGCAGTATTTCTACTGCCAGCCTGTCACCGCTCACAGACAACGCAGACGGCACGGTGAGCGACCCCAACACCGGTTTGATGTGGGACCAGTGCCCCTATGGGCGCAGCGGGGCCAATTGTGCCTCCGGGGCGGCAACGCCCTGGATGGGAACCTGGCAGGTGGCACTGGGGACGGCCGTGGCGGCCAACAATGCCCTGTACAAGACCTATTCCGACTGGCGCGTGCCCAACAGGAATGAACTCGCGTCCATCGTCAACTATGCAGCACCGGGTCAGCCGGCGGTGGATGCCGCGCTGTTCCCCGGCACGCCGACTACCGGCAATGGAGCCGCCAACATCTGGGCTTATTTCTGGACATCCACACCGGTTGCTGGGCAACCCGGCATGGCTTGGGCGGTGGACTTTCATTACGGTCGAAATGGGCGCCAATACGCGGTGGATACGAGGGTGCCCTATAACGGCAGTTTCTATGTCGCGCCAGCTCAAGCCGGCTATCTGCGCCTGGTGCGCGGTGGCCAGGGCTTTGTGGCATTTGATGTGCTCGATACCGTGCGCTTGAAGGTCACCACCACCGGCGCAGGCAATATCAGCGGCGGTGCCATCAACTGCGGCGCGGCGGGCACGGTCTGCAATGCAGACGTTCCCAGGCAAACCATCGTCACCTTGACCGCCAGCCCGGCAAGTAATTTTCAGGGCTGGAGCGGTGCTTGTCTGAGTGCCGCCGTGCCTGCGTTGCCGGCACTACCGACTTGTACGCTGACCATTGCGGCCGCGACGCAGGTCAACGCGGTATTTGCGGATTCACCGCTGATTTCGTTCAGCCCGAGCCCCATGGATTTTGGTACGGTGGATGTGGGTTTGTCCAGCGGCGTGCAGACCCTGATCGTGAAGAACGTAGGGACCCGGCCCATGAACATACAGGGCATTTCGATGCTCGGAGATTTCTCGGAGAAAGATATCTGCAGCGGGGTCCAGTTGCCGGTCAACGGAACCTGTACATTGAACATTAAATTTGCACCCCGGACAGCGGGTTTGCAAAACGGCGGTGCCCGCTTTTTCACCGACGTGCCGGAGCAGCCGCATACGGCGCCCGTAAACGGCACCGGGCAGGTTTCTCCGCTGGCCCCGCAGTGCACCCTCAGCGCCAATCCTGCCTGGGTGCGCAAGGGTCAAAGTACCACGCTGACCGCGAGTTGCACTCCGGCGACTGCCACAAACTACGTCTGGGTCGGTGGCGTGTGCGCCGGTACCAGTTCCGCGACTTGTGTTGTCAGCCCGACGGCAAGCACCAGTTATAGCGTGGCTGCCAGCAACTTTTTTGGCTACGGGCCTGCCAGCACAGCCAGCACCACGGTCACGTTTAGAAATCAGGACCTCACACCCATTCTGATGCTGCTGTTGGATTAGGGCTTTTCAGGCTGCAGCTCCCGCGCTTCCCGCGAAGGTGGCCGTAAATTGTGTGGCACCTCATTGGCGCCGGCATGCACATTTTGACCGACTGGTTGAGGCTGTAAAAGTCATGTCATGGATAAGGCTGTCAATTGACCGGGGTGAAGCAATCACGCATACTGACACTTGCACAGGTTGAATTTTCCAAACCCCAAGGAGAGCGCAACATGACGACTCGAAATCATGATCGTGAACGCAAGCAACTGTTCTGGGGAACGACTTGGCTGCTGCTTGCGACCTTACTATGGGTAGAGGGACCAGCCAGCGCGATTGCGGCGATGACGCCTGCGGCTGAAGCCGCAGGCGCGTCTCAGGTGTCGTCGAGCTACGGCAAGCTGCCGTTGAGTTTCGAAATCAACCAGGGTCAGACCGACAGTCAGGTCAAGTTCCTCGCGCGAGGACAGGGCTATGGTGTTTTTCTGACGCCCCGGGAAGCGGTGCTGAACCTGCGAACGCCGCAGGCCAAAGTCGCCAAGGGGAATGAAGCAGCGGGCGCTGCGGTGTTGCGGATGCGGCTGGCCCACGCCAACACCAAGCCCGCGCTCTCCGGGCTGGATCCCCTGCCGGGCAAGAGCAATTACTTCATCGGCAACGACCCCGGCAACTGGCAACGCGAGGTGGCGCAGTACGCCCGCGTGAAATACGCCGCCGTCTATCCCGGCATTGATCTGGTTTACTACGGCCGCCAGCGGCAGCTGGAATACGACTTCGTGCTGGCGCCGGGGGCGGACCCCAAGCGCATCGAGTTGGTCTTTGAAGGCGCACGCAAGCTCTCGCTGGACCGACAAGGCAACCTGATCCTCGCCACGGCCGCAGGCGAACTGGTGCAGCGCAAGCCGGTGGTGTATCAGGAGCTTGAGGGCCGACGCACCGAGGTGGATGGGCGTTATGTGTTGCGCGGCCGCAAGCGTGCCGGGTTCCAGGTGGCGAGCTACGACGCCCGCCAGCCATTGGTCATCGACCCGGTGCTGTCGTATTCCAGCTATCTCGGCGGCAGCGGAAACGACATCGGCCATGCCATCGCGGTGGATAGCGCCGGCGCTGCGTACGTTACGGGCCAGACCAGTTCCACCAATTTTCCCGGCGCCAACGTGAGCCCGATCCAGGCGAATTGGGTCGGCAGCAATGACGTGTTCGTCACCAAGCTCAACCCCGAGGGCACCGCCCTGGTCTATAGCACCTATCTGGGTGGAAGCGGCAATGACATCGGCCACGCCATCGCGGTGGATAGCACTGGGAATGCGTATGTGACGGGCGAGACAGATTCCCCCACGGCCGCAGGCCCCGGCCTGATCCCCTTTCCCACGCTCGGGGCAATTCAGCCGCTGTACCGAGGGGGCGGCGACGCCTTCATTACAAAGATCAATGCTGCCGGTAACGCGCTGGTTTACAGCACTTATCTGGGTGGTAGCGGGAATGAGAGGGGCTACGGCATCGCCGTGGATGCGTCCTTCAATGCCTATGTCACGGGCCACACCAGTAGCTCTCAGGGCAGCGTCCCCGGCCCGGGTGATTTCCCGACCGCTGCCCCGTTGCAAGCACAAAACGCGTCGTTGGGCAATTTTGACGCCTTTGTCACCAAGATCAATCCAGCCGGCAGCGCTCTGGTGTACAGCACGTTTCTGGGTGGCAACGCCAGTGAATTCAGTATCGACGGCGGCGCCATCGCCGTAGACAGCGGGGGCAGCGCGTATGTTGGGGGCACGACAGGCTCGCCCAATTTCCCCGGTGCGGGCACCAGCACGATCCAGCCGACCTGGGGTGGCGTCGCAACAGGTCGGAGTGACGGCTTTGTTGTCAAGTTCAACGCCGCCGGCAGCGCGCTTATGTACAGCACCTACCTGGGTGGCGCGACCGATGACGCTGTCAACGGCATCGCGCTGGACGCCGCGCGCAATGCCTATGTCGTTGGCAAAACCGATTCCATCGACTTCCCGGTCACCCCGGGAGCGTTGCAAGTGCTCAAAGGCGGGCCCGGGTTTGACGCCTTTGTGTCCAAGCTCAACGCTGCCGGCAGTGCCCTGGTGTACAGCACTTATCTGGGTGGCAGTGATGGAGAAAATGCCTACGCCGTGGCAGTGGACCGGGGTGGTAACGCCTATGTCGCGGGGTGGACCGCCTCCAGCAACTTCCCCACCGTGGCGTCCCTGCAGGCCAGCGCCGGAAGCGGTGACGCGTTTATCAGCAAGCTCAACGCGGCGGGCAACGCCTTGTTGTTCAGCACATATCTGGGCGCCCAGAGCGGGGTTGAACAGGCCTACGGCATCGCCCTGGACAGATTTGGCAGTGCCTATGTCACAGGCCAGACCAATTCCTCCAATTTCCCAACCAGGAACCCGTTTCAGGCGACGCTGGGCGGGTCGATGGACGCCTTCGTCGCAAAAATTTCGGATCTGAATTCGGTGCGGGTCGATCTGACGCCGATCTTGATGCTGTTGCTGGATTGATC
Organism: uncultured beta proteobacterium; assembly: GCA_963810395.1. GTDB lineage: Bacteria > Pseudomonadota > Gammaproteobacteria > Burkholderiales > Burkholderiaceae_C > Rhodoferax. The sequence goes on from CAWENC010000001.1 coordinate 2,397,375, forward strand.
GTCTTTTATGGCTGTAGCCCCCGTTGCACTTGCGCAAGCAGCTATAAAATATGTAGCAATGTATTTGCGAAGGCGGTGCCAGGCGGCACTTCGCCGCACCGGCTTGTGCGGCAAGACGCTGGCACCATCCATCGATAAACTGAGCTTTGACCTATTTGCCAACCAAACCAGCGGGAGAAAATGAGCATGCCAAGTTTTCCACAATACCTGTTGCGCCTGATGGTCGGCCTCTGGCTGGTGTGCGCTGCGCAGTCGATGGCGCTGGCGCAAAAAATCACGGCCGTGCTGCCCGCAGGCGCCGGCCCGCAGGCCGTGGCGGTCAACCCGATCACCAACAAGACCTATGTGGCCAATTACACCAGCGGCAACGTCACGGTGATTGACGGCGCCAGCAACGCCACCAGCACGGTGGCGGTGGGAACCAACCCGGTGGCGCTAGCGGTCAATCCGGTGACCAACCAGATTTATGTAGCCAATCAAGGCAGCGCCAGCGTCACGGTGATTGATGGCTTCAGCAACACCACCAGTACGGTGACGGTGGGAACCAATCCATCGGCTATCGCCATCAACTCGGTAGCCAACAAGATTTATGTGGCCAACAGCGTCAGCAACACCGTCACCGAGATTGACGGCACCTACCACACGATCCGCACCGCGACGGTGGGCCTCAACCCGATTGCAGTGGCAGTCAGCCCGGTGACCAACAAGATTTATGTCGCCAACTACCTCAGCGCCACCGTGTCGGTCCTCAACGCCGTTACTCTCGCCGTCAGCTCCGTGGCGGTGGGAGCAAACCCGCTTGCGGTGGCGGTCAATCCCGTCACCGACAAGATTTATGTGGCCAATTACAACAGCGACAGCGTCACCGTGATTACCGGCGGCACCAACGCCACCAGCACCGTGCTGACCGGAATCAACCCCAGAGGCGTCACGGTCAACCCGGTGACCAACAAGATTTATGTCGCCAATTACGGCAGCGCCAACGTCACGGTGATTGACGGCAGCAGCAACGCCACCAGCACCGTGGTGGCCGGCGTCAACCCCGCTGCGGTCGCCGTCAACGCTGTTACCAACCAGATTTATGTGGCCAATTGCGACTGCGCCAGCGTCTTCGCCAGCGTGACCGTCATCGACGGCGCCAGCAACGCGATCCGCGCGCTAAGCGCCGGAGCCAGCCCCAGAGGCGTGGCAGTCAACCCGGTGACCAACAAGATTTATGTGACCAACTCTGGCAGCGGCGACGTCGGTGTGATTGATGGCTCCACCAACGTCGCGACCACGACCTCCCTGGGTTCGGGCTTCAACGCGGTGGCGGTCAACCCGGTCACCAACAAGATCTATCTGGTGAATGGCACGCTCAACCTGGCCACGATCGTCGATGGCACGACCAGCGCTGTCAGCACCGTGTCCACAGGCTCACAACCAAATAAGATTGCCGTCAACCCGGTGAGCAACAAGATTTATGTGGTCAATTACGGCAGCGCCAACGTCACCGTGATTGACGGCATCTCCAATGCCACCACCGCTGTGGCGGTGGGAATCCACCCAACTGCAATCGCCGTGAATCCGGTCACCAACAAGATTTATGTGGCGAACAATGGCGGCAACAGCGTCACGGTCATTGATGGTGTCGGCAACACCACCAGCACCGTGATGGTTGGAGACCGCCCGTATCGGCTGGCCGTCAACCCGGTGACGAACAAGATTTATGTGGCCAATATCAACAGCGACAACGTGACCGTCATCGACGGCGCCTCCCACGCCACCAGCACGGTGTCGACGGGCGTGGGATCAGGCCCCTCTGATGTGGCCGTCAACCCGGTGACCAACAAGATCTATGTGGCGAATAACTCCAGTGACAGCGTGACTGTGATCGACGGCGCGACCAACACCACCAGCTTCGTGGCACCGGGGGTACAGCCCTGGACGATAGCCGTCAACCCGGTCAGCAACAAGATTTATGTGACCAATCGCAACAACAACAGCGTCACAGTGATTGATGGTGCCACCCAGGCGACGCTCGCGGTGACGACCGGAACCGGATTTTCACAACCGTGGGAGGTGGCGGTCAACCCGGTCAGCAACAAGATCTATGTGCTCATCGGCCGCGTCACCGACCATGCTGTGATGGTGATCGATGGCCCCACCAACAGCATCAGCATGCAGGTCATGGCCGGAACCAGTCCCAATGCGCTGGCGGTCAACCCGGTGAGCAACAAGATCTACGTGGCAATTGGCAGCAGCAGCAACGACTTGGCCGTCATCACCGAAGCCGCCGCGCAGGGCAACGGCTTGAACACCAGCATTACGCCGCTGGCGAACAACATCAGCCACGGGCCTAACCCGCACTTTGCCTTGAACGCCGCCAGCACCGCCTTCACCTGGGTGCGTTGGGTCTATTACCAGGTTGATACCTGGCAGGGCAACTGGCAGCGCGCGGCGTCCACAGGCGCCGGGGCGTACGCCGCCACACCCACCGCGCTGCAACCCGGCACCCATGTGCTGTATGCCTTTGCCGTGGATGGCGAGGATGCTACCTCGAACAATACCGGCTTTGGCGCCAGCCCGCTGATCGGCACCATGACGGCCTATGTCTTCACGGTCAAGCGGGCGGACCTCACCCCGATCCTGATGCTGCTGCTGGATTGAGGCTTTTCAGGCTGTGGCCCCCGCTGCACCTGCGCAAGCAGCTACAAATTATGTAGCGTTTTGTTGACGCCCGCGATTACCCACACCTTGAGCGGTGACTTTTGCACTCCAAATCGCTAGACTGTCGCTGCGCTGCATTTGTCAAGAATTCCAACGGGAGAAAAAGAGCCATGTCACGATTTTCACAATTCTTGTCGCGCGTGATATTTGGCCTCTGGCTGGCCTGTTGCGCCCAGTCGATCGCGCTGGCCCAGACGATAACGGCCGTGCTTGCCGCAGGCGCCAGCCCGCAGGCCGTGGCCGTCAACCCGATCACCAACAAGACGTACGTGGCCAATTACACCAGCGGCAACGTCACCGTGATTGACGGCGCCAGCAACGCCACCAGCGTCGTGACGGTGGGAACCAACCCCGTGGCGATCGCCGTCAACCCGGTAACCAATTTGATATACGTGGCGAACTACAACAGCACGAACGTCACGGTCATTGACGGTGTCAACAACAGCACCAGTACCGTTGGCGCGGGAGTGTTTCCCCGGGCGGTGGCCGTCAACCCGGTGACCAACAAAATCTATGTTGCCAATGGCGCCAGCGGCAACGTCACGGTCATCGACGGGGCCAACCACAACGTGACCAGCACGGTGACGGTTGGAACGATCCCGGCCGGTGTAGCCGTCAACCCGGTGACGAACACGATTTATGTCGCGAACGCCGGTGACGGCAACGTCTCGGTCATCGATGGTGCCACTAACCTCGTCAGCGCGACCGTGACGGCCGGAGCAAGCCCGATTGCCGTGCCCGTCAACCCGGTGAGTAACAAAATTTACGTGGCCAATATGGGCAACGGCACCGTGACGGTGATTAACGGCTTCCTCAACACCACCAGTACCGTGACGGCCGGAACCAGCCCGAAAGCCATATCGATCAACTCGGTAACCGACAGGATTTATGTTGCCAATAACGGCAGCGCCAACGTCACCGTCATTGATGGCACCAGCAACGCCACCAGCACCGTGGCGGCTGGAACCAGTCCCAATGCGGTGGCCGTCAATGCGGTGACCAACAAAATCTATGTGGCCAATTACGGCATCGCCAGCTTCGCTTCCAGTGTGACCGTTATCGACGGCGTCAACAATGCGGCCAGCACGGTAGTCGCTGGAGCAGGCCCTAGCGGCATCGCAGCCAACCCGGTGACCAACAAGATTTATGTGACCAACTCTGGCAGCGGCGACGTCGGTGTGATTGATGGCGCCACCAACCTCACGAGCACCGTGACGACAGGACTCGGCCCCACAGCGGTGGCCATCAACCCGGCCAGCGGCAAAATTTATGTGGCCAATTACACCAGCAGCACCGTCACCGTGATTGACGGCGCCAGCAACGCCACCAGCACCGTGGCCACCGGATTGGGCCCCTCTGCGGTGGCCGTCAACGCGGTGACCAACATGATTTATGTTGCGAATCAAGCCGGCAACAGTATCACCGTGATTGACGGCGCCACCAACACCACCAGCACCGTGGCGACGGGAACCACGCCGAATGCGGTGGCCATCAACCCGGTGACCAACAAGATCTATGTGGCCAATTACGCCAGCAGCAATGTCACGGTCATCGACGGCAGCAGCCACGCCACCAGCACCGTGCCGACGGGAGCCAACCCCCGGGCGATCGCTGTCGACCCGGCGAGCAACAAGATTTATGTCGTGAATCTGGGCAGCGCCAATGTCACGGTGATCAACGGCAGCGCCAACACTACCAGCACTGTGGCGACCGGATTGGGCGCTTATGCCGTGGCCGTCAACCCGGTGAGCAACAAGATCTATGTGGCTAATATCGACGGCAACACCGTGACGGTGATTGACGGCGCCAGCAACGCCACCAGCACCGTGGCAGCGGGAACAAGCCCCCGGTCGGTGGCCGTCAACCCGCTGACCGGCAAGATCTATGTGGCCAATGGCGCCAGCGCCAACATCACGGTGATTGACGGCGCCACCTTGGTCACCAGCACCGTGGCGACCGGCGCAGCGCCCTATGCGCTGGCCGTCAACCCGGTGAGCAACAAGATCTATGTCGCCAACTTCAACAGCAACAGCGTCTCGGTGATTGACGGCGCCACCACCAGCACAAGTACTCTGACTTTGGCTGCGGGATCACACCCGATGGTGGTGGCCGTTGACCCGGTGAGCAACAAGATCTACGTGGCCAATTACGGCGCTGCCAATGTCACGGTCATCACCGAGGCGGCCGTCCAGACCAGTGGCCTGATGGCCATGACCGGCATTGCACCGCTCACGGGCAACATCAGCCATGGTCCCAGTCCGCACTTTTCTTTGAACCTCAGCAGCACCGCCTTCACCCCAATGCGGGGTGCGTACTACCAGGTCGATACCTGGCAAGGCAAATGGCAGCGCGCGGTGGCAACCGGACCGGGCTCCTATGCAGCGAACCCCGTAGCACTGCAGCCCGGCACCCATGTGCTGTATGCCTTTGCGGTGGATGGCGAGGATGCCACCTCCAACAATACCGGCTTTGGTGCCAGCCCGTTGATCGGCCGAATGGCGGCCTATGTCTTCACGGTCAAGCGGGCGGACCTGACGCCGATCCTGATGCTGCTGCTGGATTAAGGATTTTCAGGCTGTAGCCCTCGTCGCACCTGCGCAGGCAGCTACTAATTATGTAGCGTTCAGGAGCTGCCGCTACCGGGCTTAGCCGGTGCACGCATGGAAATGCCGGGTTGCAGTCTGTGCATGGGAAATCAGGCGCAGATGAAAGAGGGCGCTATCGTGTTCTTTACGTCCACCTGCAATTTCCCGAACGGGTGGGCAAGAACAGCAATGTCTATCTGGGCAGTGCCGAGCTGGCCACGGAGATAATCCGCGGCATGAATGCATTCCAGTCCCTGCCGCTGTCCCTGCAAACCATGCTGTTGCTGCTGGGCAGCAATATCTTCATGACCGTTGCCTGGTATGGGCACCTGAAGAATCTGGCTACCGCGCCCTGGTACCTTGCGGTGCTGGTGAGCTGGGGCATCGCCTTGTTTGAATATGCCTTGCAGGTGCCGGCCAACCGCATCGGTTTTCAGCAGGCCGGTTTCACGGTGGGGCAACTCAAGATCGTGCAGGAGGTCATTACGCTCACGGTGTTTGTGCCATTTGCCGTGCTGTACCTGAAAGAGCCTTTGAAGCTGGACTATCTGTGGGCGGCGCTGTGCATGGTGGGTGCGGTCTATTTCATCTTTCGCAGCGCCTGAACAATATCTCTGCGCGGGACCAGCTGGCGCGAAGGCGACGGTTAAACTCGGCCTTGTCATTGAATTGTCATCCGATTGAATATTCTTCTCCCTGGAGTTAGCGATGCTGTTTGCCAAATTACTGCCGCGTGAAGGCAATTTTTTTGAAATGTTCAATCAGCACGCGGACCGGATAGTGGAGGCGGCCCACGCGTTCTCCAAACTGGTGGCCAATTACAGCGATCTCCAGTTGCGTCAAAAATACAATTCCGAGGTTGACATCGCCGAACGTGCGGCCGACCGGGTGACGCATGAGGTGAACAAAGGCATCCACAAGACATTCATCACGCCGATTCATCGTGAGCAGATTCATACGCTGATCAACACCATGGACGATATCGCCGACCTGATTCAGGACTCGGCCGAAACGATGGCGCTGTATGACGTGCATCACATGACAGAGGATATCGTTCGTCTGACCGATGTCAGTGTCAAGTGTTGCGAGCGCGTGCGCGACGCTGTCAAATTGCTGGCCAAAATTGCCGATCCGGCGACGGCGGAGGCGGCGCTGAAAACCTGCGAAGAAATTGACCAGCTTGAGTCGGATGCGGATCGCATCATGCGTAGCGCCATGAGCAAACTCTTTCGGGAAGAGCCCGACGTGCGCGAAGTGATCAAGCTCAAGGCGATCTATGAATTGCTGGAGACCATCACTGACAAGTGCGAAGACGTCGCCAACGTCGTCGAGGGCATCGTCCTCGAGAATTCCTGAGGCCGGGGCGTCATGGCATCGGTCCAGGTCGGTCTGTGGGTGGTGATCTTGCTGGTGGCGCTCGCCGTCGTGTTCGACTTCATGAACGGCTTTCATGATGCCGCGAACTCGATTGCCACCGTGGTGTCCACGGGCGTGCTCAAGCCCGGGCAGGCCGTGCTTTTTGCGGCCCTGTTCAACTTCGTCGCGATCTTCGTTTTCCAGTTCAGCGTCGCGGCCACCATCGGGAAAGGTCTGGCCGACCCGGGTGTCATCGACGTGCACATTGTTTTTGGTGCGCTGATGGGGGCCATCATCTGGAATTTTGTGACCTGGTATTACGGCATACCCAGCAGTTCTTCACATGCGCTGATCGGCGGTATTGTGGGTGCCGTCATGGTCAAGGCTGGCGCCTCGGCGCTGGTGTTCGCCAGCGTGATGAAAACCGTGATCTTCATATTTGTCTCGCCTTTGATGGGCTTCCTGCTGGGCTCGCTGATGTTGATTGCGGTGTCATGGACCTTGCGCCTGAGCACACCGAGTCGCGTCGACCGATGGTTTCGCCGCCTGCAAATGGTGTCTGCCGGTGCCTACAGCCTGGGTCATGGCGGCAACGATGCGCAGAAAACCATCGGGATTGTCTGGATGCTGCTGATCGCCACCGGCTATGCCGAAATTGCAGACAAGTCACCACCGACCTGGGTAGTGTTTACCTGCTACGCGGCGATTGCCATGGGGACCATGTTTGGCGGTTGGCGCATTGTCAAGACCATGGGACAAAGGCTTACCAAGCTCAAACCGGTACATGGGTTTTGTGCCGAAACGGGCGGCGCCATCACGCTCTTCGCAGCCGCCATCCTGGGTATTCCGGTTTCCACGACACATACCATCACCGGTGCCATCGTGGGCGTTGGCGCTACCCAGCGCGCCAGCGCGGTGCGCTGGGGTATTGCCGGCAACATCATCTGGGCCTGGGTCCTGACCATTCCGGCCACGGCCTTGGTCGCCGCGATTGCCTACTGGATCAGTTTGCGGGTTTTCTGATGCTATAAAATATGTAGCTGCTCGCGCCCTGTTTACGGCGCCAGCAAGACTATTTCATTGCGAAATCTGGCGTGCCTGCTCGATCTGATATTCGAAGTAGCGTTGAAAGCTGAACACAATGCTGCTCATCAGCACCGTCGTTCCAACCAGCAATGCCAGGGCAACCGCGCCGATGGTGAACCAGTTGGTCTGACCGGGCGCGGCGTCCGGTGGCGCCGACGGATTGAACTTTGCGTTCCATTTCTCTGGCGCCATCAAACCATAAACGATGGCGGTGAGTGCGCAACCGGCGATGGTGAAACCCAGCAACGGAATCAACACCCAGCTCCACTGATCGTCCAGTCCGTTTTGCTGCACCCGCTCAATGCCGTAAAGTCCCAAAGCGGTCGGCAGGGGCAGCAACCAGGCCAGCATGTCACCGAGTCCCCGCAGGTAAAACCGGTGCAGGCCCAAAGGACCGCCAATGAATGCCAGCCAGGCAGCGAGGGTCTTGTTTTTCATGCGCACTTGAATTACGCCGGGGCGTTGCTGTCGCCCAGGCCCAGGGCTTTGTCCATCAAGACCACATCCAGCCATTGATCAAACTTCCAGCCACAGGATTTGAGCACGCCGACGTCGGAAAATCCAACAGAACGGTGGACACCGATGGAACCGGCGTTGGCCGAGTCACCAATCACGGCGATCAATTTGCGCACGCCGGCTTTTTCCGCCTGCATGACGAGTTCGGCCAACAACGCCCGTCCGAGCCCCAGACCGATCGCTTCCGGGGCCAGGTAGATCGAGTCTTCAGCCGAGAAGCGGTAGGCGGGACGGGGTTTAAACCAGTTGCAATAGGCAAAGCCGAGTATCTGGTCTCCTTTCGCCGCGATCAGGTAAGGCAATCCTTTGGACAGCACATCCGCACGGCGGTTCGCCATATCGATTTGCGAGGGTGGTTCAAGCTCGAAAGTGCCGGTGCCATGAAGCACGTGGTGAGCGTAGATGGCGGTCAGCGCCGGGACATCGTCAGACTGGCTGGGGCGGATTATGGGCATAAGAGCAAGAAACGTTATAATGGAAAGATATTCAGTGTGTCGCTGGCCGGGTGGTCATGTCGCGTGTCTCAAGCGCTGAATTAAGTGCTGAATCATATGATGGAACTAAAACGCCATCACCCCAAAGGATAAATCATGGTCGTCATTCGACTCGCCCGTGGCGGTGCAAAAGCACGCCCGTTTTTCAATATTGTCGTTGCTGACAAGCGTACCCGTCGTGACGGCCGCTTCATCGAGCGCCTTGGGTTCTACAACCCGATTGCGACTGCCAATGAAGAGAGCATCCGCATTGCACAGGATCGCCTGACTTACTGGAAAAGCGTCGGCGCACAAGCCTCGCCGACCGTGGAGCGTCTGCTCAATCAAGCCGCTAAAAAAGCAGCCTGATTCTGGAAAGATGTTGCCCGGCCTCGAAGCCGCCGACCTGCCGGCGGATGCGATCGAAGTTGGGCGCATTGCTGATGCCTGGGGCGTCAAGGGCTGGTTCAAAGTCCTGCCCTACAGCGCCGATCCCGAGGCGCTTTTTTCTTCCAAACGCTGGTTCTTGCTGCCTGCCGAGATCGGCGCCAGGACTTTCTCCGGCGTGGCCAAATTGGCCATCAAAGAAGCCAAAATTCATTCCGACAGCGTGGTCGCCTCAGCCCATGAAGTTGAAGATCGAACCGCTGCCGAGGCCTTGCGCGGGGCCCGGATTTTTATCGCGCGTTCCAGTTTTCCAAGCGCCGCCAAAGACGAGTATTACTGGGTTGACCTGATCGGCTTGAACGTGGTCAATCGTGAGGATGTGGCGCTCGGTACTGTCAGGGAACTGCTGTCGACCGGTGCCCAGACCGTGCTGGTCATCGACTATCAACAGGACGGCAAGACGCTTGAGCGCATGATTCCATTTGTGTCGGTCTATATCGACCAGGTCGATTTGCCGGGGCGACGGATTGTGGTGGACTGGCAGGCAGATTTTTGAGCCGGGCCGTATGCGCTTTGACATCATCACCCTGTTCCCGGAACTATTCGGCCCATTCCTGAGCAGCGGCATCACTCGGCGCGCATTTGAGTCTGGCCAGGTCGATGTCAGACCGGTCAATCTGCGCGACTTCGCTTCAGGGAATTACCGGCGCGTGGATGATCGTCCATTCGGCGGCGGTCCCGGCATGGTGATGTTGGCCGAGCCCTTGACTCAGTGCCTGAAGAGCATTCAGGCTCAGCGAAATGACGCCGCGCCGGTCGTGCTTTTCTCTCCCGCGGGAAAGTTGCTCGATCACGCCATGGTGGAGCGTTGGGCCGGCAGCCAGGGGGCGGTGCTGGTTTGCGGCCGCTACGAGGGCCTGGATCAGCGCTTCATCGACGAATACGTCACTGAACAGATCAGTCTTGGGGATTTTGTGCTCTCGGGCGGCGAGCTGGCCGCCATGGCCTTGTTGGACGCCGTGGCCCGCTTGCAGCCGGGCGTGCTGAACACCGCCGATAGCCATCAACAGGACAGTTTCAACCCGATGCTCGACGGTTTGCTCGATTGCCCGCAATACACACGACCTGAAAGCTGGTCGGGCCGGGACGTACCCGAGGTGCTGCTCTCCGGCCATCACGTCCAGATCGAGCGCTGGCGGCGTGAGCAGCGGCTGGCGATCACTTTGCGCCTGCGACCGGACCTGATAGAAGAGGCGCGCAGGCTGGGACGATTGAGTGCTGCGGACCTGGACTTTCTGTCCGGGCTATAATAAAAGGCTTTTCGATCCTCTGGTCGGCCGCTTTGTGGCGTTTGCAACAAGGCCTTTGTGTCAATTCCGGCACTGGCGCGACCAAGATCATTTGAGGACATCATGAATCTGATCCAAACCCTTGAGCAGGAAGAAATTGCTCGTCTCGGGAAGACCATACCCGAATTCTCACCTGGCGACACGGTGATTGTCAGCGTCAACGTGGTTGAAGGTGCCCGCAAGCGCGTGCAGGCCTACGAGGGCGTCGTGATTGCCAAGCGCAATCGTGGCCTCAACAGTGGCTTCACGGTGCGCAAGATTTCCAGCGGCGAAGGTGTGGAACGTACCTTCCAGACCTACAGCCCCTTGATCGCCAGCATCGAAGTCAAGCGTCGTGGCGATGTGCGCCGTGCCAAGCTGTACTACCTGCGTGATCGCAGCGGCAAGTCGGCCCGGATCAAGGAAAAATTGTCCGCTCGCAAGACGGCGGCCCCTGTGACTGCGGTTGCTGCCGAATAGACCGAACTGCTTTTGCGAGAGGCCGCCCCAGCAAATGCTTGTGGCGGCCTTTTTTGTTTCAGTCATCCTTTTAAACAGTTGAGGACAGTGCTTGCTCGCATCAAGTAGCGACGGCCTGTCCCGCAAGGTTTCAGTCACTTGTCGTCAAACCATCCTCCAAGCTCTTTGTCAAAGCTGCCGCACTTCGACCCGCGCCAGGTGCCGGTAGCGGCTGTCGATTCGCATCTGCCAGCGGTGGCCAGGGCCTCGTTGCAGCCTGCGGCTTTGCGACAACGCTTCGCCGCTCCTCCGGTGTGGCAGCCCGAGTTGCGCGCCGAGCAGGCGTTCTCGGACCGGACACCGATGCACGCTTCGGTACTGTTGCCGATCGTCATGCGCGAACACCCCACGGTCTTGCTGACCGAGCGCACGCTGCACCTTTCCGACCATTCAGGCCAGATTGCATTTCCCGGAGGCAAGGCGGATCAGGACGATGCCGATGCAACGGCCACGGCCTTGCGCGAGGCACAGGAAGAGCTTGGACTGGAGCCGTCGTTTGTCCAGGTGCTGGGCGCTTTGCCACATTACCTTACCGGCTCGGCGTTCATCGTCACGCCGGTGGTGGCGCTGGTGCAAACCGGTTTTACATTGAACCCGAATCCGGGTGAAGTGGCGGCTGTTTTTGAAGTGCCACTGGAGTTCCTGATGAATCCGGCACATCACCGGCGTCACGTTTTTGAGTGGCAAGGCGTACGCCGGGAATGGTTCTCGATGCCGTATCAGGACGACTTGCAACAGCGCTTTATCTGGGGCGCCACGGCCGGCATGTTGCGTAATTTTTATCGCCTGCTGTCGGCCTGACGCGTGCTGCCGCTATGATGACCGCATGAGCTTCATCTCTGTGCTTTTTGCCTTGCTGCTGGAGCAGGCTCGACCCTTGAGTCGGGGCAATCCGATCCATGCCGGTCTGCGCGCCTGGGTGCGCTGGAGCGCCCGAAATTTTGATGCCGGCAAGCAGTTTCATGGCTGGCTGGCGTGGGGCTTTGCGGTAGTCGGCCCGGCGCTGATTGCATTGGTCATTTACCAGTTGCTGGATGCTTTTCTGGGGTGGCCGCTGGCGGTCGCCTGGAGTGTGGCGGTGCTTTATGCCACGCTGGGTTTTCGCCAGTTCAGTTTTCATTTCACCGAGATCAGGGATGCTTTGGCCGATGGCGACGAAGATCGCGCCCGTGTGTTGCTGGCAAAGTGGCAGCAACTCGACGCCAGCGAGTTACCGCGTAGCGAAATTGTGCGCCACGTGATCGAACATTCGGTGCTGGCAGCGCACCGCCACGTGTTTGGCGTGCTGGCTTGGTTTTCGGTGCTGGCGGCTTTTGGTTTCGGTCCCGCTGGGGCGGTACTGTACCGATTGGGCGAGTTTGTGGTTCGCTACTGGCGGCACAAGAGCAAGGCGCACCATCAGCCTGTCAGTGAAGCCCTGCAGCAGACCGCCGCCAATGCCTGGGCGGTGATCGACTGGTTGCCTGCGCGCATGACGGCGCTCAGTTTTGCGGTGGTCGGCAGCTTTGAAGAAGCGATTGACGGCTGGCGCAATTACGTGCCGCAATTTGTCGGGGATAACGATGGCATCGTGCTGGCGGCCACGGCGGGTGCGGTGAATATCAGATTGGGGCTTGCCCCGCCGGCGTTTGAATTTCCTTCAGTGGATGCGCCCCCGCTATCCACCGGACCGGCGGACAGACCAGCCGAAACAGCCTCTCCCGGGCAGACACCGGAACTGGCCCACCTGGCGGTCATCGTCGGCCTGGTGTGGCGTACGGTGGTGATGTGGATGGTCTTGCTGGCGCTGCTGACCCTGGCCCGGCTGCTGGGCTAACTTTATAAGCCAAATAGGGGCCCAAGCTCCGTCATGCATGCGTGAGCAGCTATCAAAATGAAAGCAGATTCTCCTTCATACCGTTCTTTGTTCAGCCCGATAGTGACCCGGCTGGTGCCTTATGTGCCAGGTGAACAGCCCAGGATTGACAAGCTGGTCAAGCTCAACACCAACGAGAACCCGTACCCGCCCTCACCGCGCGTGATTGCCGCCATCGGGGCGGCCGCGCAACAGGGCTTGCAGCTATACCCCGACCCTGAGTCGACAGCGCTGCGCCATGTCGTCGCTGCACATCACGGTCTGACCGAACAGCAGGTATTTGTCGGCAATGGTTCTGACGAGGTGTTGGCGCACGCTTTTTTCGCATTTTTCCAGCACGCTCGACCCTTGCTGATGCCCGACATCAGCTACAGTTTTTACCAGGTGTACTGTCGCCTCTATGGCATTGAGGCGGAAACCGTGCCTTTGACCGATGAGTTCGAACTCGATGTCGCTGCTTATGCACGCAGGGATGGTGACTCGGTGGCGGGCGTGGTGATCGCCAACCCGAACGCGCCGACCGGCATCGGTTTGTCACTTCAGGCCGTGGAACAACTGCTGCGTTTGCATCCGACCCGGGTGGTGCTGGTGGACGAGGCTTATGTCGATTTTGGGGGCGAAAGTGCGATACCGCTGGTCGCGCGCTACCCGAATCTGCTGGTGGTTCACACTCTGTCGAAGTCGCGCTCGCTGGCCGGTCTGCGGGTCGGCTTTGCCTGTGCCCAGGCGCATCTGATCGAGGCCCTGGAGCGGGTCAAGAACAGCTTCAACTCCTATCCGCTGGACCGTTTGGCGCTCGCTGGCGCGGTGGCAGCGTTTGAGGACCGGGCCTATTTTGAGAAAACGCGCCAGGCGGTGATGAACGCCCGCGAAGGCCTGGTGCTGGCACTGGAAGATCTGGGCTTCAAGGTGCTGCCGTCGCAGGCCAATTTTGTCTTTGCCCGGCATCCCGATCACGCTGGCGCAGCCATAGCGGCCAGCCTGCGCGAGCGTGGCGTGCTGGTACGACACTTCAAGCTGCCGCGCATCGAGCAGTACCTGCGCATCAGCATTGGCACGCCGGCGCAATGCGGCCGGCTGGTGCAGGCACTGGATGAGGTGCTTGGTCAGCCGGGCCAGGTGCCCTGAGCAGCGGCCTGGCGCTGTCAGTATTTTCTGGTCTGGCTCAGTTCAGCATACAGATCACTATAAATTTTATAGCGGTTGACGCTTATGCTGTCCGGGCTGGAGTCTGATTTGACTGCTGCAATGACACCACAGCCGGGTTCATGCAAGTGGCTGCAGTTGTAGAACTTGCAGTTCGCAACATGGGGTTTGAGATCGGGCATGTAGGCCGCCAACTGGGCTGGATCAATGTGGTTCAGGCCAAATTCCTGGAAACCGGGCGAGTCAATCAGGGCCGTGGTCTTGTCAGTGTCGACCCAGTACCAGGTGGTGCTGGTGGTGGTGTGCTTGCCGGAACTGAGTGCTTGCGAAATTTCACCGGTCTGCGCCAGCGCGCCGGGCGCCAGCAGGTTGATCAGGGTGCTCTTGCCGGCGCCTGACGGCCCCAGCACCAGCGTCGTCTTGCCGTGCAGCAGCTTCATAAGCTCCGAGCGGACCACCTCTCCCGATTGTTTCAGTGACAGCGGCAGCACGCCGTAATGCATCTGACGGTACGGCAGCAGCCACGCCCAGGCGCGCTCAAAGGGCTCCACCAGATCGCTTTTATTGAGCGCGATGATGGGCGTGATGTGTTCAGCCTCGGCCGCGATCAGGGCACGCGAAAGCTGGCTGCTGGAGAACTCGGGCGACGCCGCGATCAGGATCAGCACCTGGTCCAGATTGGCGGCAAATGACTTGGTGCGAATTTCGTCCTGGCGATAAAACAGGTTGCGGCGCTCCTCGATCTTCTCGATCGTGCCTTCGTCGGTCGATGCCTGCCACAGCACCCGGTCGCCCACCACACCCAGACTCTTCTTGCCGCGCGAGTGGCAGATCAGGCGCTGGCCCTCGGGCGTCTCGACCAAAAAGTGGCGCCCATAGTTGGCGACGATCAGGCCCGGGTCGAGTGTGGCGCGTTGCATCAGCGCTGTGCCTGGTCGCGTTCGCTCATGCCAGCAGGGCGTCAAGCCGCGCCGCGGAATCAAAGTCAGCCAGCGTGAGGCCGCCGACATCATGGGTGTTCCAGCGCACCACGCAATGGTCATAGTGGACCGACAAATCGGGGTGATGGTCCTGCCTGTGGGCGATGAAGGCCACGGCGTTGACAAAAGCGATGGTCTCGAAGTAGTTGGCAAAAGTGAAGGTCTTCTCGATCGCCACTTGCTTGCCGTCGCCGCTTAGCGTCCAGCCTTCCAGCTGCGCCAGTTTCGCTACAACTTCCGTAGCTGTCAGCGCCCGTCTGACGTGTTCTGCAGGTTTGTTTGACATAGGGAGATGAGTGTTGCCGAAAGCCGGTTGCGAGCCGCTTTGCACTCAGGCCGCCATTCGCGTCAGGCGCTCGGAGGCAGCTGGATGGGAGTAGTAAAACCGCACATACACCGGGTCCGGGGTCAGCGTCGAAGCGTTGTCTTCATACATCTTGAGCAGGGCGCTGGACAGGTCCGCGGCGCTGGTTTGAGCCACGGCATAGGCGTCGGCTTGAAACTCGTGTTTGCGCGACAGTTGGGCAAACAGTGGCGTGACGAAGAAGCTGAATACCGGCAGGGCAAGCATGAACAGCAGCAGCGCCAGCGCATCATTGGGCGCGCCCAGGTTGGGCTGCACACCCAGGCCAGTGTAAAACCAGGTCCGGGTCGCCAGCCAGCCGAGCAGGGCAAACCCAAGCAGGCTCAAGGCAAACATCGACAGGATGCGCTTGATGACGTGCTTGTGTTTGAAGTGCCCGAGCTCGTGCGCCAGCACGGCGTCAACTTCAGCCGCTGAAAGTTTTGCCAGCAAAGTGTCAAAAAACACCACCCGTTTGGACGCGCCAAAGCCGGTGAAATAGGCGTTGGCATGGGCGCTGCGTTTGCTGCCGTCCATCACGAACAGCCCTTTGGCGGCAAAGCCGCAGCGTTTCATCAGCGCCGTGACCCGTGCCTTGAGTGTTTCGTCTTCGAGCGGCGCAAACTTGTTGAACAGCGGCGCGATGAAGGTCGGGTAAATCAGCAGCAGCAGCAGATTGAAACCCATCCAGACGCCCCAGGCCCACAGCCACCACCAGGCACCTACGGCCGCCATCATCCACAGGATCAGCGCGGCAAGCGGCAGGCCAACGGCCGCACCGATCAGACTCGACTTGAGCAAATCGAGCAACCACAACTTGACGGTCATCTTGTTGAAGCCAAAGCGCTCTTCGACCACAAAGGTCTGGTAAAGGGTCAGGGGCAAATCAAGCAGGCCGCTGATCAGCACAAAGGCCAGCAGCAGGGCCAGTTGCTGCACCAGGCCACCCCCGAGCCAGCCCAGCAGCGCCTGGTTCAGCATGGAGAGCCCACCCAGCAGTGTCCAAGCCAGAAGCAAAGCCGTCCCCAGGGACAGTTCCAGCACACCCAGGCGCGCTTTGGCAAGGGTGTAGTCGGCGGCTTTCTGGTGCGCGCTCAGGGTGATGGTCTGGGCGAAGGCGGCGGGGACTTGTCCACGGTGCTGCGCCACGTGCCGGATTTGCCGCGAGCTGAGCCAGAACTTCAACAGCAGCACGGCCAGCAGCGTCAACGCAAAAGCATAGGTCAGGATCAGTGACGGAGAAGAAGCGGGAAACGAGTCAGTCATGGCGGGCGAGTTTAGGCCATCGGCGACAATTCGGGCAATGCACCCCACGAACACTCCCCCTGCGAACGCCACGCTGGCCAAATCCGGCCAGAACCTGGTCTGGATTGATTGCGAAATGACCGGTCTGGACCCGGAGCACGACCGGATCATCGAAATCGCGATGATTGTCACCGGGCCCAATCTCGATCCCCGCGTGGAAGGCCCGGTGCTGGTGATTCATCAGGACGATGCGTTACTCGACCAGATGGATGCGTGGAACAAGGGCACCCATGGCAAGAGCGGCTTGATTGACAAGGTCAAGGCCTCAACCCTGACCGAGGACCAAGCGCAAACGCAATTGATTGACTTTCTGAGTCACTACGTGCCCAAGAACGGCTCGCCGATGTGTGGCAACAGCATCGGGCAGGATCGGCGCTTTCTGGCGAAATACATGCCCAGGCTGGAAGCTTTTTTTCACTACCGCAATCTCGACGTGAGCACGCTGAAGGAACTGGCCAAACGCTGGCGGCCCGAGGTCTACAAATCGTTCAAGAAGAAGCAGCGGCACACCGCGCTGGCTGATGTGCTCGAGTCGATCGAGGAGCTGGAGCACTACCGGGAGCACTTCTTGCGAGTGGTAGTGGATCAGTCTGAATCCCCAAAAGTTACAAAGCCCTAGATTCAGAATGAACCTCATGCTATTGTTACAGGATGCCTAAAAAAGATTTCACCCAAGTCGCTTTTGATGTGGTTCAGCAGGCCACAGGAGAGAAGCCCAAGCCTGTGCCAGCCAAGAAAAAGGCCGCACCTCCGGTGAAGAAGGTAGCGGCCCGACAGTCATCCAAGAAGAAGGTCGGTCTAGCTTTGGGCAATAGGTAAATATAGGGTCAACTGCACTTGATGCCGACCAAAGCGCTCGGCCATTTTCTGCCGAAGTTCCGCCATATTGTGACAAGCGGCAGCCATGCCGACGACAAGCCAAATATGCTCGGTAAGTTTTTTTAACCCAAATTGGCTGCTTAACCATTGATGGTAATTTTGCCCATGCATCGGCCTTGGTGCGTTATCTTTAAGCCACTTGGCCACGTCTGGATCAAGGTAGCCATAGATCAGCTCCATGATGAGCTTTCCCCAATATTTCGGCCTCTGATGCAGGGTGCCTTTCCAGTTGGTCAATCTACCAAACTCAGCCCATAACTGATCTGGATAAGTTTTCTCCCACTTGCGCATGTCATCTGCAAGGTAGAGCTTTAACTTTAGTTGCAGGGCGTCAACTTCTCGTTCGTATTGGTAGCCGGTAGCCTCATCCACCAACGCAACCAAACCAACATCGCTACAGGCTTGTTGAAACTTCACGGCACGATTGGCAATTTCCATTTGCCTTGCGGTCAGTGAGAGTTTTGTTTTGTCGTAGGCGCTGAGGGCGTGGTCAATGAGGGCGCTGGAATATGAGCGTAATAGGTCGTTGAACCGCTCCACCTTAATTCCAAGCGCGTATTTGGCAATTCCTTCTCCGCCAGTGTCGAACTTGAACAAAGCAGGGACTTCACCATTTTCAGTAGGTATCAAATCTTGCGGCAAATGTGGCTGCAAGGTTCGAACCTTGAGGTATTCAGCCAACTGACCGCCATCTGTACCTATCAAACTGACCACAACCCCTTTTAGACTGAAGACACGGTCGCCTGTATTGAGTACATAGCTTGGAATATGTGTGCCGGCAATATCCAATTCCCCCCAGTGCGTTGCCTTCGGAATGACCTCATTTTCTGCAGGCATCAAAACCGACTCCACCATTGGAGAGAGAAAGTCGCTAGGTTGCAAATCCAACCCTTTTTCTGCAGCCAGTTCCAGGAGCTTTGGTTGCCATTTTGAAGGGATAGTACCGGTCTTCGCCCAGTACGCCACTGTGCTTTGACCCTTCCCGACTAATGCAGCAAGAACAGTTTGCCCACCAAATTTTTCAATAATCCGCTTCGCGCTCATCTTGATCTCCTTTACAATAAATTTGATTATATTATCAAAATAACTGTTGACACATCAAAGTTACAAACTATAATTTAAACTGACCTATACGAAAGCAGATGATGAACAAGCTCTCCACCCAAGACCGCGTACAAATCCTGAATGCCTTGTCAGAAGGAATCGGCGTCAATGCAGCGTCTCGGATCACCGGAAAGAGCAAGAACACTATCCTCAAACTGCTGGCCGATGCTGGCGAAGCCTGCGCCCTGTACCAAGACCGGGCCATGCGCAATCTCACGATCAAGAAGGTCCAGGTTGACGAAATCTGGAGCTTCATTGGCATGAAGCAAAAGAACGTCCCGGCTGATGATGAATCCGGAAATGGCGACTGCTACACCTTCACGGCCATTGACCCGGAAACCAAGTTGATGCCGTGCTGGCTGGTTGGCACCCGCAGCCGTGAATGCGCTTACGACTTCATGGATGATCTGGCCTCGCGCCTGGCCGTTCGGGTCCAACTGACTACCGATGGCCTCAAGGTTTATCCCGAGGCTGTAGAGCATGCATTCAAGGGCAATGTGGACTATGGCGTGCTGAACAAGACCTATGCCGATGAGGGTTTGAAAGAATCAAAACGCCGCTACAGCCCAGCAACGATGACCAGCAGCGAAAAGCTCCGGGTCTACGGCAATCCAGACGCTGACCACATCAGCACATCACACGTAGAGCGGGCCAATCTGTCGATGCGTATGGGGATGCGCCGGTTCACTCGGCTGACCAACGCATTCAGCAAAAAGCTGGAGAACCACATGCACGCGGTCAGCTTCTATTTCATGGTCTACAACTTCGTGAAAATTCACAAGACCATCAAGACGACGCCGGCGATGGAGGCGGGCGTTACTGACTTCCTTTGGGATATGGAAGACATTGTTTTGATGATGGATACGATGGAGCATTAAAAAAGGGCCGATGGCCCTTTTTTAATTTGAAGCAGAAAATGCTAAGCAGCTAATTTCTCAACGACCGAGGATTGTTCTCCAAAGGCCGTAAACGCCATAGCAAAAGCTTCTGATCCATATGCTTCAACGGCTGCGGCTATGCTGCTAACTATGATTTCTGGCGTTAGCACGTCGGCAACACTCCTACCATCTGTAGCAGGAATATGGAACTTTAAAACTGTATTCATGGTGTTCTCTTTGAGTAATAAAATTACGAACTCACAACAATGACAAGCCAGCGGCCTTCTATCTTTACTGTCGCGCCCTTAACCTCTCTCTGTAGGTGCACGGCAAGTGACTGTAAAAAATCTAGTTGCTCACTGGAACGACCAAAAATCTTGAGCGTCTTGGCTGCATGTTTGTTGGTTAATTTAACGACACCTAAAACAGCAGATGCAAAAATATCCATCGCCTCAGATTGAGCTGTAATCTCTCTTAAGTATATACGTTCGTCTAATGTTGGTCTTAAACGCAAGCGTAACAGCTTTATCCATGGCGAATTCTTACGCGCTCTAGTGGCAACAACTTCACAAATTCCATCGGCTACCAGACTGTCTTTTACAAAGATACCATAAGCCATGGAATCAGCGTCTTGATGTTTATCATGAGTCTGAACCCATGAAAGCAATTGGTCTATGTCTGATGGGAAACCAAGACCTTTAGCGGCATCCTTTCTCCATTGGTCACAAGTTGCGCTAAGCTGATCACCGCTAAACGCCGAAAAAGTATGTGCATGTTTTGTCGCCACTTCCCATCTCCCTCTGTAAACTTTGTCTATTGTCTGGTGTCACATGATAGTCTTGATGGGTTGTGGCGTTATACAGTAGGAACCCTAGGGGCAGGAGCAACACCCAACTTGCTGTTCGCGCGGTGTATCCTGACCGACTTTGCGCGAACTAATACGAACGGACAAACGCGTGGAAGAACTTTTCAAATTGACGGTCAAGGAGACGGATCAGCGATTGCTGACGGTCAGTTTTCAAGATTGTCCTGATGCACTCCTGGAATTCGATGTGGTGGTGAAGTTTGACAAAGCCAGGCTGCACGGAACGCTAGAGCAAGAGCGCTTTGTTTTGCTTTCAAATTTGGCCAGTCATCTCGATCTGGTGCTGAGAGCGTACTTCCGGGCCAAGCCATAAAACTAATTTGTAACGGCGGTCATTCATACTGAACCATGACCTTGCGAGTGGGTGATTAGGTAGAAACCCGAATCCATGGCATAATAGAAAGCTGCGCTGCCGAGAGCGGCGCACATTTGCACATCTCCCTTCATTCACCGGGCTCAGAGCGAATTCGCGCAAGCGTTATTCCTCAAGAAGGGCCCCCAGCGCTGATTGAACTCCTTGTGAGTCAGAGCAGGTTCCGTTTGATGGTTGATGTTTTTTAACCATTGACGGAGCAGTCGCACATCCTGCGGCGCTCGCGTGTGAGTAAATTCATGACTGACGCTTTTCAAGCGACGGGCGACGTATCGCTTGTCGAAACTATTTCCATTGATTCCCATGAGGCAGCCAAGGTGACGCAAAAGGTCGTTGAAGCGTCGCCGCCGGTGGTCGAGGCCCCTAACGGCTTTCTGGCCCTGGGCCTGGCGCCTGAGCTGATCCAGGCCGTCAAAGACCTGGGCTTCACGCAGCCAACCACGGTGCAACTCAAAACCATTCCCCTTGCCATGCAAGGCGAGAGCACGGGCGGCGATGCCCCCCGTTTTATTGACCTGATGGTCTCAAGCCAGACCGGCAGCGGCAAGACCGCCGCTTTCTTGTTGCCAGTTCTGCACACCTTGCTGACTCAGCAAGCGCAGGCTGAGGCTAAAGAGCGCTCTGACTTTGAGCGTGCCGTGGCGGAGGCTGCGGCCAAGGGCGAGGCGCCTCCCAAGAGGCCCAAGCGCAAGGATCCGACCAACCCGCGCCATTTCGTGCCAGCCGCGCCCGGCGCCCTGATCGTTTGCCCGACGCGTGAACTGGCCCAGCAGGTGGCGCACGATGCGATTGATCTGGTGCAGCACTGCCGCGGTCTGCGCATCGCCAATATTGTCGGTGGCATGCCTTACCAACTGCAGATTGCCAAACTGCAAAATGCCAATCTCGTGGTGGCCACACCGGGGCGTTTGCTGGATCTTCAGCGCTCGATGCAAATCAAGCTCGACCAGGTGCAGTTCCTCGTGGTGGACGAGGCTGACCGGATGCTCGACCTGGGCTTCTCCGATGATCTGGCTGAAATCAATCAGTTGACCATTGCCCGCAAGCAAACCATGATGTTCAGCGCTACTTTTGCACCGCGCATCCAGCAACTCGCTGCGCGCGTCATGCGCGAACCGCAAAAACTGCAAATCGATTCGCCACAAGAAAAACACGCCAACATCCAGCAAAAGCTGTTTTGGGCCGACAACGCACAGCACAAGCGCAAATTGCTGGACCACTGGTTGCGTGACACCACCATCAACCAGGCCCTGGTGTTTGCCAGTACCCAGATCGAGTGTGATGGTCTGGCCAACGACCTGCAGCAGGAAGGCTTCTCCGCCGTTGCCTTGCATGGTGCCTTAAGCCAGGGCCTGCGCAACCGCCGTTTGATGGCCTTGCGCCAGGGGCAGGTGCAAATTCTGGTTGCTACCGATGTGGCGGCACGCGGTATCGACGTGCCCACCATCACCCACGTGTTCAATTTTGGGCTACCGATGAAGGCCGAGGATTACACCCATCGGATTGGCCGCACCGGGCGCGCCGGGCGTGACGGCATTGCAGTGACCTTTGCCGAATTCCGTGACCGGCGCAAGATTATGGATATCGAGCACTACAGCCACCAGCAGTTCAAGGGCGAAACCATTCCCGGCATGGAGCCGCAACAGCGCTTCCCTGACTCGCGTCCCAATTCCAATTTTGGCGGCCGTGAAAGCCGTGGTGGTGACTTCCATTCCCGTGACCGCAATTTCGGTGCTGGTGGCCGCCCGGGCGGTTTCGGCGCCAATCGTCCTGGCTTTGCGGATAGAAATGCTGGTGGCCCCCGTGATTCGGGCGCAAGAAGCTATCAGAATAATAGCAATGGCGGATTTGCTCAGCGCGATGCTCGCAGTGGCGGCGCGCCAGAGGGCTTCAGCTACGAGCGCAAGGGCGGTTTCAACGACCGTTTTGCCGGTGCCCGTGGCGAAGCCGCCGCTCCGCGTGGTGATTTCGGCCCCCGCAAACCCTCGTTTGGCAAGCCCATGGGCGTCAGGCCCGGCAATGGCGGCAAGGTCTTTGTGCCGCGCGATGCCAAGAAGCGCCCGGCGCGCAATGCCTGAACCGCGGATTCCTTGATTCCAGCTCTGCAAGCCGGCTGAGTGTGTGGCGATTCGGCACTGATCTGTAGCCAATTTTGCAGACCTGCGTTGGAATGGTGGAATTTTGGTTTTATAATTCGCGCCTAAGCAAAAAGAGCTCGAGTCATTTTTGCTTGGTCCCTGCAGTTTTTCTGCACTGACAATTTCCGGAAATTGTTTTGTTAACTTACTAGGTAATATTCAAATGAATAAATCGCTCGTTTTGGCAGCCGTCATTGCTGCCGCTGCTCTGGTTGCTTGTGGTAAAAAGGAAGAAGCACCCGCTCCGGCTCCAGCACCCGCTGCGGCACCCGCTCCGGCCGCTGAGGCTTCGGCTCCGGTTGCTGCTGCTGCTGCTGATGCCGCTTCCGCTGCTGGCGCTGCTGCTGCCGGTGCAGCTTCTGCCGCTGGCGCTGCCGTGGTTGACGCTGCCAAGGCTGCCGGTGATGATGCCGCCAAGAAGGCTGCTGATGCCGCCAATGCCGCAGTCAAGAAGTAAGCTTCATTTAATATCAACTTGGTTGATTAAAAAAGCCACCGTCAGGTGGCTTTTTTGTGCGCGTCTGACATCGGCGCGACGATCAGACTGCCGCTGCCCGGATCGCCGGGCCGTGACAGTCCGGGATCGAACTACTTGAGGTCGTCAGCAATCAACTTCACGATGCGCTGTGCATTGTCTGAGAGGTCTGGCTTGCCGTCGGCGTCGCGCACGGATACGGTTGTGGAATTATCCTGGCTGACCACCGCAACGCGGTATTTCAGGGGAGCTGGATCTCCTTTCGAGCCGCTAAAGAGTTTGCTCAGGAAGCCGGGTTCTGACTTGTCGGAACCAGGTGCCACATAACGGACGAAATAGACTCCCTGGCTGCGATCCCGATCTTCGACGGTAAACCCGGTTCGGTCCAGAGACAGGCCAACACGTCGCCAGGCGCGATCAAACCCTTCATCAATCTGCACCACCGTTTGCCCATTCACCACCGTGACGCGTGAGCTGTTCTTGCTGGTCCCGGCAGTGATCACGGCCTTTGACTGCTCCTGCGTCACTCCCAGCTTGACCATCAAGCGCCGCAGGAATTCCGCTTCAAGCTCGGGATCGACAGGGCGCGGCTGCCACACCGTGGTTTCTTTGGCAGTACTGTTGTAAACCTCGATCATGCCCCGATGACTGATAAAGATGTCGGTTCCACCGCTCGCATTGCGCTCCAGTCGCGTGCGAAATTTATCGCGCTCGCCGGTGGAATACAGTGAGTCAAACACCTTTCCCAGCGTGTTGCGAATGAAGTCTTGCGGAAGTTTTGCCCGATTTTCTGCCCAGTCGGTTTCCATGATGCCCAAATTGGCCTGGTCCATCGACAGCAGGAAACCGTTCTCCTGCCAGAAGTCGCGCACGGGTTCCCACAGTTTGTCGGCGGGTCGATTGATCACCAGCCAGCGCTGTGTACCGGCCCGCTCAATATGAACGTCCCCCAGGGAATTGAGGGCGGTGGGTATCGATTGGCTGGCCTGGCCCACCTGGAAGCTCGATGCAGACACCGGGCCACCAGGAGCCGCATAGCGTGTGTCGCGTGAAAGCTGGGTCAAGTCGGGGGGCACTTCCAGCGAAGGGCCTTTGCCCGCACTTTTATAGTTGATCCTGTCGCTTTCGAACGCCGAGCATGCAGCCAGCGCCAACGACAGGCCGAGCAATGTAAGTCTGGAAGAATGATTCACAAGAAGTATCCCTTAGGGTAATAGATGAGGTCTGACCAGGTCGATCAGACCAGGCCGCATGCAAGCAACGCGCTCTCGACGACCGCTTCATTGGTTTCAGTCAAACGCGTCATGGGCAGCCGAATGGCGCCGCCGCACAGTTTCATTCGCGCCATGGCCCATTTCACGGGAATCGGATTGGCCTCGACAAACAGGTTTTTATGCAAGGGCAGCAGCTTGAACTGAATTTCCATCGCCCGTCCTGTGTCCCCCGCCATGGCCGCGACACACAGCTCGTGCATGAGCCGGGGCGCCACATTGGCTGTCACGCTGACATTGCCCTGTCCGCCACACAGCATCAGAGCAACCGCTGTGGGGTCATCGCCAGAATAAATCGCAAAACCCTTGGGCGCCTGCCGGATCAGCCACTGTGCCCGATCGATATTGCCGGTTGCTTCCTTGATGCCAACAATGCCTGGCACCTGAGCCAGGCGCAATACGGTGTCATGCGCCATGTCGGCCACGGAGCGACCGGGCACGTTGTAAAGAATCATCGGCAGATCGACCGCTTCGGCGATGGCCTTGAAGTGCAGGTACTGGCCTTCCTGCGTCGGTTTGTTGTAATAGGGCACTACCTGCAACTGACAGTCCGCCCCGACCTTCTTGGCAAACTTGGTCAGTTCGATCGCTTCGGCGGTGCAGTTGGCACCGCAACCGGCCATGATGGGAACGCGCTTGGCGGCCTGCTCCACAGCGACGCGGATGATTTCGCAATGCTCTTGCACGTTGACGGTCGGGGATTCACCGGTGGTGCCAACCACGCCAATGCAGTCGGTGCCCTCGGCGATGTGCCAGTCGATCAGCTTGCGCAGCGCAGGGTAATCCACGCTGCCGTCGTCGTGCATGGGAGTGACAAGCGCCACGATGCTGCCTGTAATTTGACCGGTTAAGGATGTCATGTCCAAGTGCTAATTAACAGTAAAAGAGCATTCTAACTAGAGCGCGTCAAGCATTGCGGGCCGATTGGTCTGATGGGGCAGGCCAAGCTGCACTGCGGCGATCCGCTGCACCAGGCGAGGCGGCTTGTCCAGAAACCCGTCCTCAAAGGCGACGATGTGCAACTCCTCAAAGGCGGATAGCAGCTCGGCCGGTTGCAAAAGAAAATCCGGACGCGACGGCTTGCCCAGCGTTTCGTTGCCTTTGGCAAAAGTCTCATAAATCAGCACCCCACCGCGCGCAACGCTTTGTGCGATCACCGGAAAGAGGTCTCGCCATAAATAGTTGGTGACAATCACCGCTGCAAATTGGCGCACCTGTGTGCCGTCCATCAGGGGCCACGGACCGATTTCAATATCTGCCAATACCGCTTCGCCGAAGCGGGCCGCGGACTCGATCGCCGTCGGGGAGCGATCGACGCCGGTGACGGCGTGGCCTTTTTCAGCGAACCACTTCATGTGGCGGCCCTGCCCACAGGCGATGTCCAGCACCGATCCGCCTGGCGGGACGAGGTGAGACCAGCGTTGCACCCAGCCGGATACGGGTTCACACCGAGGCAAAGCGGTCATCGATGGTTTGTCTTCCATTCTTTTTCGAAATCAGAAACAGCCCCAAACCTGGTTTGCCAGGGTGACCAGGAAGTCGGGCCGCGTGTAAAGGGTAAACACGGCCAATAGTACGCAAACCGCAGCAAGGTAAAGCAAGATTTTTTGACCAGGCATTGCGTGGTTTGCCTGCGTGAGGTCAGGCCCCGACCGCAGCGGGACTGCGGCTGATGGAGGTTTCCTTGATCGGCAGATTGATCAGCGTCGCCAGCACACCCAGGGCAATGGCGATGTACCAGACCAGGTCATAGCTGCCGGTGCGGTCATACAGGTAGCCGCCCAACCACACGCCCATGAAAGAGCCGATCTGGTGGCTGAAAAACACAAAACCGCTCAGCATCGACAGGTGGGCTACGCCAAAGATCTGCGCCACGGTGGCATTGGTTGGTGGCACCGTGGAAAGCCACAGCAAGCCCATGACAGCGGAAAAAACATAAACGCTCAGGGGCGACAAGGGAGCGAGCAGGAAAACGCTGATAACCGCGGCGCGCGAAAGGTAGATGAAAGCCAGGATGTTCTTCTTCTGCATGCGTTGCCCCAGTACGCCGGCCGCGTACGTGCCGAACACATTGAACAGGCCAATCAGTGCCAGCGCATAACTTGCGACCTCGGGTGACAGTCCTTTGTCCTTCAGGTAGCTCGGCATGTGCACTCCGATGAAGACGACCTGAAAGCCGCAAACGAAATAACCCGCCATCAGCAGCCGAAAGCTTGGGTAGTCAAAAGCTTCCTTTATGGCGTGAAGAATGCTCTGTTCGCGCTGGCCGCCAGTCCTGCCTGTCAAGCCGGGTTCTCGCAAACCCCAGGCCAGTGGCGCCATCATCAGGGAGGCCAGGCCCAGGATCATCAATGCCTCTTTCCAACCCATGCTGCTGATCAGCAGGCCTTCGGTCGGTACCATCAAAAATTGACCAAAGGAACCGGCTGCTGCGGCGACACCCATGGCCCAGGATCGCTTGTCTGCAGTCACGTTGCGGCCAATCACGCCATAGATGACGGCATAGGTGGTGCCAGCCTGCGCCAGACCAATCAGCACGCCCGCCGTGACGGCAAAGACCAGTGGCGTCGTCGCGGCGGCCATGCCCGCGAGGCCGAGCGCGTAGAAAATGGCGCCAGCAAAAATCACCCTGAAGGCGCCAAATCGATCTGCCAGCATGCCGGCAAAAATGCCGGAAAAACCCCAGACCAGATTCTGGATCGCGATGGCAAAGGCAAAGGTCTCCCGACTCCAGCCCCGATTTTGCGTAATCGGTTGCAGCCAAAGACCAAAGCCATGGCGGATGCCCATCGAGAGCGTCAGGATGATGGCTCCGCACAGCAGAACCTGTATCGTGGAAAGATGTTTTGTCGGTGTCGTGAAATTCATTGGCTTGTGATCGCGCAGGCGTCGAGTTCGAACTAGATCCGCTTGAGCACTTCGGCCACGCAACGCTCAATACCGACAAAAACGTCACTCAGTCGGGCATCGTCGAACATATAGGCCGGCGTGGTCACGAGCTTGTGTGCCTCGTCGATCACGATCTCGCGGGCGTTGGGCGTATTCTGGTGTCGCTGACCGAGCTGCTGCATGGCTGCGGCGCAGCCGGCGTCGTTGCCCAGGGTGAGCGCGGCACTGAGGTGTCCATGCAAGGTCAATGCGACCAAGGCCGGAGCAATGCAAATCGCGCCAACCGGTTTTTTGGCGTCGAAGAAACTGCGCACAAAGGCCGCCACATCCGGGCGCACCTCAGCCTCGGCGCCCTTGAAAGCGAATGAGCAGTGGTTCTTGGCTACGCCATAGCCCCCCGGCATCACCAGCGCGTCGTAATCCTGCATGCGCGCCTGGGCCAGGTCCAGGCATTGGCCCAAGCGGGCGATACGGCTGGATTCTTCCAGAATGTTGCGCTGCGCTCCCGGCACCGGCTCGCCGGTCAGGTGGTTGACCACGTGGTGTTGGAGGGCGTTGGGCGCGATGCACTGGAATGCTGCGCCATGCTGATCCAGCGCCAGCAGCGTCAAAACCGCTTCACGTACTTCGGCGCCGTCGAGATGGCCGCAACCGGCCAGCAATACTGCAACCTTGGCTGTCTTTGTCATGAAAGTCTCCGGAGTCTGGGTGGATTATGACGCCCAGAATTGTGACCCGTCTAGCCCGGCGCACCGCCGCCAAGAGTCTTGAATAACACCACCTGGTTCTGCAAATACGCGAGCTGGGTCTGCACCAGCGCCTGGCTGGCAGCAAATAGCGAGCGCTGCGCATCGAGCCAGTCGAGTTGACTCGCCGCGCCGTTCTGGTAGCGCAGCTCGGTCAGGTGTGAACGCGCTGCTTCGGCCTCCAGCAGGGCTTGCTGGGCTTTCAGCTGTCGCGCCAGTGTGTCGCGACTGGCCAGGGCATCGGACACTTCACGGAAAGCGCTTTGAATCGCCTTTTCGTACTGGGCGACGGCAATGTCGCGCGCCGCTCGGGCCGATTCCAGTCCGGCCTGGTTGCGCCCAGCGTCCAGCAGCGGCAGCACCAGTTGAGGCGCCAGCGTAAAGCCCCAGGAGCCATCCTTGAATAGACCCGCCAGTTCGCTGCTGGCCGATCCGGCACCGGCGGTGAGCGAGATGCGGGGGAAGAAGGCGGCGCGGGCGGCACCGATGCTGGCATTGGTCGCGATCAACTGTTGCTCGGCCTGACGGATGTCTGGCCGGCGTGTCAGAAGGTCCGAAGGCAAACCGGCGGGAAGCTCGGAGAAACGTTGTTGCGTGAGGTGTTTGCCTGCCAACTGCCCGCGTATCTCGCTTGGCAGGGCTTGTCCGAGCAGTAACACCAGTGCGTTTTCATCCAGGGCGCGCTGGCGTTCCTGTTGCGCCAGTGTGGCACGCGCGCCTTCCAGCAGTGACTGGGCCAGCCGCAGCTCCAGCTCTGAAGCAGCGCCATGCTTCAGGCGCAGTTCCGTGAGCTTGAGCGAGTCTTCGCGGGTGAGCTGTGTCTGCCTGGAAATAGCCAGCAGTTCCTCGTCTGCCAGCAGGCTCAGCCAGGTTTGGGCGACGGTGGCGATCAGGCTGATGCGTACCGTCTTGCTGCCCTCCTGGCTGGCCAGGTACTGGGCCAACGCCTGCTCTTTGAGGCTCGCCACGCGGCCAAAGAAATCAATCTCATAGGCCGTGACCGCCAATCCGGCGGTGTAAACGCTGGTGATTGAGCCGTTGCTGCCGGGGGTGCGCGAACCGGTGACGGCGGCATTCAGCGTGGGAAACTGATCGGCGCGGCGGATGCCCAGTTGCGCGCGGGCTTGCTCGATATTGAGCACCGCTACCCGCAGATCCCGGTTGTTGACGAGCGCGGTGTCAATCAGCTGGCGCAAGGTGGGGTCGGTAAAGTAGTCTTGCCAGACGTCCGTTGGCGCTGCCTGGGCGTCAGGCTTGCCAGGCTGCTCAGTCAGGCCAGCTGACGCCGGCCACTGCGCCGCGACGGGCGAAGCTGGCCGCTCGTAGCTTGGCATCAGGCTGCAGCTTGCTATAAAAATAGTAGCTGTCAGCGCAAGTGCAACGGGTGCCAGCGGCCTAAAACGCATCATGTATTTATTCATCGCTATGCACTCCCATGTGCGCCGCCTGCTCGGCATGAACCTGCTGCTGGCGCGCGCTGTCCTTGAACAGGCTGCGTACCACGACAAAAAAGATTGGGACAAAGATTACGGCCAGCGAAGTGCCGGTCAGGATGCCGCCAATCACGCCGGTACCGATGGCGCGCTGGCTGGCCGAGCCGGCACCGGTTGAAATGGCCAGCGGCAGCACACCCAGCGTAAAGGCCAGCGAGGTCATCACGATCGGGCGGAAACGCAGGTGCGCTGCTGCCAGCGCCGATTCGATCACGCTCTTGCCCTGCGCCTGCAGGTCTTTGGCAAACTCGATGATCAGGATGGCGTTTTTGGACGACAGGCCGATGATGGTGATCAGGCCGACCTGAAAATAGACGTCGTTGGCATAGGCGCGCAACAGCGTTGCCAGGATCACGCCGAGCACGCCCAGCGGCACCACCAGCACCACCGCCATGGGAATCGTCCAACTTTCATACAGCGCCGCCAGACACAGGAACACCGACAGGATGGCAAAGCCGTACAGGATCATGGCCTGGGCACCGGCGAGCTTTTCCTCGCGCGAGGTGCCGGTCCACTCAAAACCAAACCCTTCGGGCAGCTGTGCCGCCAACTTCTCCATCTCGGCCAGCGCGGCACCGGTGCTGTAACCAGGGGCCGCATTGCCGCCGATGCGCATCGCCGGGTAGCCGTTGTAGCGCACGGTCTGCATGGCGCCGGTGACCCAGCGTGTGCTGGCAAAGCTTGAGAGCGGCAGCATCTGGCCTTTGTTGTTCATCACATTGAGCTTGAGCAGGTCGTCGCCCTGCATGCGCGCCGGGGCGTCGGCCTGCACCACCACGCGCTGCAGTCGCCCGGCATTGGGAAAGTCGTTGACATAAGCGGAGCCCAGCGCGGTGGAAATGACGCCATTGATGGCGTCAAAACTCACGCCCAGCGCGCTGGCCTGGTCGCGGTCGATGTTGAGCTGGAGTTGCGGGGCGTCCTCCAGACCGTCGGGGCGCACCTGGGTGAGCACCTTGCTTTGCGCCGCCATGCCCAACAACTGGTTGCGTGCCGCGAGCAGCGCGGCGTGGCCCCGCCCGGCGCGGTCTTGCAGGCGAAAGCTGAAGCCCGAGGCGTTGCCAAGTTCCGGAATTGGCGGCGGGCTCAAAGGGAAGATAAAAGCATCGCGAATGCCCATCAAGGCGCCAAACGCGCGCCCGGCGAGCGCCTGTGCGGAACTGCCCGGTCCCTTGCGTTCGGCCCAGTCCTTGAGCGTAATGAACGCCAGTGCTGCGTTTTGCCCCTGGCCCGAGAAGCTGTAACCCAGCACGCTGACCATGCCCTGAACCTCGGGCTGCTTGAGGATGAATCCCTCCACCTGCTTCATCACCGCCAGCGTGCGCTCCTGCGTGGCGCCGGGGGGGAGCTGAACATTGACCAGCAAGGTACCCTGGTCCTCATTGGGCAGGAACGAGGTCGGCAGGCGCTGGTAGAACAGGGTGGCAGCCACCACGATGGCAGCGTAGATCAGCAAATAGCGCGCCGCCCGCGGCAGCAGCCGGGCCACGCCTTTTTCATAGCCTTTGGCGGTTCTGGCAAAGCCCCGGTTGAACCAGCCAAAAAAGCCGCTCTTGGCATGGTGATGGCCGGCCTCGACCGGCTTGAGCAGCGTCGCGCACAGCGCCGGCGTGAGTGACAGCGCCAGAAATGAGGAGAACGCAATTGAGACGCCCATCACCGCCGCAAACTGGCGGTAGATGTTGCCAATCGAACCGCTGAAGAATGCCAAAGGCACAAACACCGAGATCAGCACCACAGTGACGCCAATGATGGCGCCCGAAATCTGCCCCATCGCCTTGCGCGTGGCCAGCAGCGGCGACAGGCCTTCTTCGCTCATGATGCGCTCGACGTTTTCGACCACCACGATGGCGTCATCAACCACGATGCCGATCACCAGCACCATGGCAAACATTGTCAGCACATTGATCGAAAAACCCATGGCCAGCAGTGCGGCAAAAGTGCCCAGCAGCGCCACCGGTACCACGATGGTCGGGATGACGGTGTAGCGCCAGTCCTGCAAAAACAGGAACATCACCAGGAACACCAGTACCACGGCCTCGAGCAAAGTCTCGGTCACCTGCCTGAGCGAAGTCGCGATAAAGCGCGAGCTGTCATACGGAATCGCCCAGGTCATGCCCTTCGGAAAGTAGCGCGCCAGCTCCTGCATCTTGGCGCGTATCGCGGCGGCGGTGGCCAGCGCGTTGCCGCTGGGCGCGAGCTGCACCCCAACACCAGTGGACGGTTCGCCGTTGAGGCGCGCCGAGGTGGCGTAGGCCTGGCCACCCAGCTCGATGCGCGCCACATCCTTGAGCCGCACGCTCGAGCCGTCGGTGTTGGCGCGCAGCAGTACCTTGCCAAACTGTTCCACGCTGGCCAGTTGGCCATCCACCAGCACGGTAGCGGCGATGCCTTGCCCGGCGACGTTGGGCAAGCTGCCAATTTCGCCCGCCGACACCTGCGCATTCTGCGCCCGGATGGCAGCACTGACATCGGTCACCGAGAGGTTCAGCCCGGCCAGCTTGGCCGGGTCAATCCAGATGCGCATGGCGCGCTCGGTACCAAATAGTTGCGCCTGGCCGACGCCGGGGACGCGCTGCAACTCCGGCAGCACGGTGCGAGAGGCGTAGTCACCCAAAGCGATCGGGTCCATGGCCGGGTCGTCCGAGGACAAAATGGTAAACAGCAAAAAATTGCTGCGCGCCTTGTCCACCCGCACGCCCTGCTGCGTCACCGCCAGCGGCAGGCGCGGTGTGGCGCGCGACAGACGGTTTTGTACATCGACCTGCGCCAGGTCGGCATTGGTGCCTGGCTGAAAGCTCAGCGTCATCTGGCCGGTGCCATTGGCTTGGGCCACGGACTCAACGTAGATCAGGCCGGGGGAGCCGTTCATTTCCTGCTCGATCACCGTCAGCACGCTGTCTTCCAGCGTCTTGGCCGATGCGCCTGGATAGCCGGCTGAAATGATGATTGAAGGTGGCGCCACCGGCGGGTATTGCGCGATCGGCAATTGCGTGATGGCGACGCTGCCCGCCACAATGATGAAGAGCG
This sequence comes from uncultured beta proteobacterium, assembly GCA_963810395.1. Classification (GTDB taxonomy): domain Bacteria; phylum Pseudomonadota; class Gammaproteobacteria; order Burkholderiales; family Burkholderiaceae_C; genus Rhodoferax. The sequence continues at coordinate 2,430,104 of CAWENC010000001.1, forward strand.
CAATGACCCATGCAAAAATGGGCCGATCGATAAAAAATTTGGCCATTGAAGCGGGCTCCTTAGCGCGCGGCGCTGGCGACCGCGCTGGCCGGGGCCGACGCTGCTGCGGTTGCCGTGCTGACGGGTTTTGCCGGCGTGCTGCCTGCTGCCAGCCACGGTACGGGCTTGACCGGGGCGTCGCCGCGCAGTTTCTGGAAGCCATCCACCATCACCTGTTCACCGGCTTTCAGACCCGTCAGAATCACCCACTGGCCGTTTTGCTGGCCACCGACCTTGACTGGACGTGGCGTGACCTTGCCGTCGGAGCCGACCACCATGACCGAGTCGCCCTGCGGCGAGCGAGTGACCGCCTGCTGCGGCAGCGTGATGGCATTGCTGGCCTGCGCCTGTTCCAGCCGAACGCGCACAAACAGACCCGGCAACAGCGCAGCGGCGGGGTTGGGCACTTCTGCGCGCAGCGTGATCTGACCGCTGGTGGCGTCGACCGTCAGGTCCGAGAACAGCAGTTTGCCGCGATGGGCATACTCGGTGCCGTCTTCCAGCACCACGCGAACACTGGCGGCCTGGCTACCGGCACGTTTGAGCTGACCGCTTTCCATGGCCCGGCGCAATTGCATGACCTCGGAAGCTGATTGCGTAAAGTTCACATACAACGGATCAATCTGCTGAATCACCGCGAGCTGGGTCGCTTCACCCTGGCCAACCAGAGCGCCTTCCGTGACCAGCGCGCGGCCAATGCGACCCGAGATCGGAGCCATGATGTGGGCGTAATCGAGATTGATGCGCGCGCTCTGCACGGCCGCTTTGCCCATGGCGACATCCGCCTCGGCCTGCTTCTGGGCCGCCTGAGCGGCCACGAACTCTTGCAGGCTGATGGCTTTGGCCTCTGCCAGGGGCTTGAAACGTTCGGCTTGCGCACTGGCCTGCATCAGGTTGGCTTCGGCCTTGGCCTGAGCCGCCTGGGCGCTGGCAAATGTAGCCTGGTACGGGCTGGCGTCGACCTCGAACAAAGGCTGTCCCGCCTTCACATCGCTGCCTTCACGAAATAAGCGCTTTTGCAGGATGCCTGCCGCCCGTGCCCGCACCTGGGCCACGCGTGAGGCCTCCAGTCGGCCGGGCAATTCCGTGATCAAGCCCACGTCGCGAGGGCTAACGGTGACCACGCCTACCTCTGCCGGGGGCATGCCACCAGCAGGGCCAGCGGGCGCGGTGTTGCTTTGTCCGCAGCCGGCCAGCAGGGCCGACACGCCCAGGGCGCTCAAGGCCAGGCTGAGACGCAATGACGATCGCTGTGGAATAGGGGCAGGGACGACAAGCCGGGTGCACGGTATAGGCATGGTGTATTCCAGAAAAACGACGGAGAAATTGTGGCTGCTGCACGGTATTGAAGACCGTGCCGGAAATTATACATACAATGATGAATGTATAGAAAAACCCTTCTGTCGTGTAAATATTAGGAAAGTCACCGGTCATGGCTCGCCACACCAAAGAAGAAGCGCTTGCCACCCGCCATCAGCTGCTGGACGCGGCCGAGCGCGTGTTTGCCGAAAAAGGCGTTTCCCGCACCAGCTTGCATGACATTGCACAAGCCGCGGGCGTGAGTCGGGGCGCCATTTACTGGCACTTCAAAAACAAGGCGGATTTGTTCAACGCCATGATGGAGCGCATCACCCTGCCGATGGAGGATGCCTTGCACCAAATTGGGCAAGATGACGGGCTGGATCCGCTGGACGAGTTGAAATGCGCAATTCTTGATTCGATGCGAAAAATAGCTTCAGATGAGCGGACGCGTCAGGTTTTTGAAGTGGCCACCCTGAAGGTGGAGTACGTCGATGAACTGCTTGCCGTCAAGCTGCGCCAGTTGCAAACCCAGGCTGATGTGGTGCGCCGGATGCAGCGCAGCCTGCTGGATGCCTGTGCGCGGCGCTCACTTCCTGCGCTGCCGTCGCCGTCCACGGCGGCACAAGGCCTGCATGCGCTGGTGGTCGGGCTGATCCATACCTGGTTGCTCAATCCAGCGGTCTTTGAGTTGGTGCCTGTGGCGGAGATGGCCATCGGCGCCTACCTGGCTGGCTTGGGTTTGGCGCCGGAGCCCGGGCGCGCTCAAGCGGCAGGTCGGATCGGACAGGCCCGCCCGTCAGCCCTCTAAACTCAGACCATATGGCTATGGCGAAAAACTTGCGGGTGTTGGGGATTGAGTCTTCGTGCGACGAAACCGGTGTGGCGCTGGTCGAGGTGTGCGGCAGTGCTTTGCCAGTGTTGCTCGGGCACGCCTTGTACAGCCAGATCGAGATGCATCAGGCGTATGGCGGTGTGGTGCCGGAGCTGGCCAGCCGCGACCATATTCGCCGAGTGTTGCCGCTGACTGAGCAGGTATTGACCGAGTCGAGTTCCACGCTGGCGAATGTGGACGTGGTGGCTTTTACCCGTGGCCCCGGTTTGGCCGGCGCCTTGCTGGTGGGCGCCGGTGTGGCTTGTGCGCTGGGCGCGGCCCTGGGCAAGCCGGTGCTGGGCGTGCACCATCTGGAAGGGCATTTGCTGTCGCCGTTTCTGAGCGTCGACCCGCCCGAATTTCCGTTCGTGGCCCTGCTGGTATCGGGTGGCCACACGCAATTGATGCGGGTCGATGCGGTTGGGCGCTACACGCTGCTGGGCGAGACCATCGATGACGCTGCGGGCGAGGCCTTTGACAAGTCGGCCAAGTTGCTGGGGCTGGCTTACCCGGGTGGTCCGGCCCTCTCCAGACTGGCTGAGCAGGGTGACTCGCGGGCGTTCAAGTTGCCGCGGCCCTTGCTGCACAGCGGCGATCTGGATTTTTCGTTTGCGGGCCTGAAAACGGCGGTGCTGGTGCAGGCCAAAAAACTGGCGCTCGCGCAGGGCCGCAAGGTTGAGGCTTTGCCTGCGAACATGCTGGCTGACCTGGCAGCATCGACGCAGGCGGCGATTGTCGAGGTGCTGGTGAAAAAGTCACTGACCGCGTTGAACCAGACCGGCTTGAAGCGGCTGGTGGTGGCCGGTGGCGTGGGCGCCAATCGAAGCCTGCGCGAGCAACTCGATGCCGAATGTGCCAGGCGCGGTGTCAGGGTTCATTACCCCGAGTTGCACTTGTGCACCGACAACGGCGCCATGATTGCCATGGCCGCCGCCATGCGGCTGCAGTCCGGCGTGCAAGTGGCGAGCACGGCGTACGCTTTCGATGTGAAACCGCGCTGGCCGCTAGATTTTATATAAATCCGCCACTAGACGCCGTGCTGCTTGCGTAAGCAGCTATGTTATTGATAGCGTTATCAGCTGACGGTCAATTGCGTGACGCGGCTCACCGGTACTTGCTTGCCGAGCTTGAGTGTCAGCACACCGTTCTCCAGTTTGGCTTCGCTGCCGGCCACGTCGATGTCCTGTGGCAATTCATAAGCCTGCTTGTAGTGCCGTGGCGCGCCTTCCTTGGTCTCAATCCGCACGACGCTGCCTTCGATGCCGATGTTCAACTGGTCCTTGGCGATGCCCGGGACATCAAATGTCAGCGTGTAGGACTTTTCATCCTGTTGGATCGCGCACGATTTGGTCCGGCTGGCGCTCTGTGTTTCTTCAAGAAAGCGCTCCAGTGAGCGAGCGCCAGGGGCGTAAACGTGGCGGCGAAAATTGGCCGGGGCGGTGGCGGCAAAAAACATGGCTTGACTCCTAGTAAACTGTGCGGCGTTCAACACGAACAGCCGCTTGTGTCCAATCTGCGAATGAAGCGGCTCTTTTCAAGAGAAATTCCACGATGTTTATTCTTCTGCGCAAGGCCTTGAAATGGCTGGCGTTGGCGCTATATCTGCCGACCCTGGCCATGGCCCAGCCGACGCCAATCAAGATTGCCATGATCGAAGGCCTCAGTGGTCCGTTTGCCAACACCGGTGAGGCGGTTTACCGTAACCTGATCTGGGCCGTGGAGCGCGTCAACGCGCGCGGTGGTGTCAAGTTGGCGGCGGCGGGTGGCGGCAATCGGCCACTGGTGCTGGCACGCTATGACAGCAAAGGCCAGAACGAGGAGGCCTTGTCGGCGCTGAAGTCGGCGCTTGACGACGGCGCACAGTTTGTCATGCAGGGCAATTCGTCGGCCACCGCGGCGGCCTTGATTGATGCCATCAACAAGCACAATGAGCGCGAGCCGGACAAGCGCGTGCTGTTTCTGAACTACTCGGCCGTGGACCCGATTCTGACCAACGAAAAATGCAGCTTCTGGCACTTCCGCTTCGATGCCCATGCGGATATGCGCATGAGTGCCTTGATGGCAGTGCTCAAAGAGGATCAGACTCTGAAACGTGTTTATCTTATTGGCCAGGACTACAGTTTTGGCCAGGCCGTGGCGCGCGAGGCGCGTCGCCAGCTCGGGGCTTTGCGCTCAGACGTGCAGATCGTCGGTGACGAGTTGCATCCCGTGGGCCGCGTCAAGGATTTTGCGCCGTATGCCAACAAGATCAAGGCCAGTGGTGCGCAGGCTGTCATCACCGGCAACTGGGGCAACGACCTCACCCTGCTGGTCAAAGCCGCCAAAGAAGTGGGCTTTGAGGGCAAGTTCTATACCTTTTACGGCAATGCCCTGGGTGCGCCGGCGGCGCTTGGCGACGCCGGCGTTGGCAAGGTGCTGGCGGTGGCGGAATGGTTGCCCAACGTGCAAAGCGCGCAAAGCGAAACTTTTTATCAGTCGTTTCGCCAGCGTTTCCCGAATCCGGCGGACGACTATGTTCACATGCGCATGCAGCTGATGATGGAGTCGCTGGTGCAGGCGATTGAATCCGCAGGCACGACGAATTCAATAGCGGTTGCCGGGCAACTGGAAAAGGCCAGAGTCACTATTGCCTCACAGAGCGGCGTGATGCGGGCGTCCGACCATCAGTTCCAGCAGCCGCTGGTGGTCGGCTTGATGGAGCGGCAAGGGGCTCCGGGCGTCAAGTTTGATGTGGAAGGCTCGGGCTACGGTTTTCGGGTCATCAAGACGATCGCTGCGGATCGAGCCGAGCAGCCCACCAGCTGCAAAATGCAACGCCCTGTGCAGTAAGCAGCACCCAAGCCGGGTCGGCCATGCGTCAAGTCATCCAGAACCTCGAAGAATCCAGAATCCGCGAAGTCGCCAACGCCGGCATCGGGCGCAGCGATGTGCTGGCTTTCTGGTTTGGAGAAAGTGACGAGGTCACGCCCGAGTTCATTCGCCGGGCGGCGATCGAGTCGCTGCAGCGCGGCGAGACCTTTTATTCTCACAACCTGGGCTTGCCCGAGTTGCGCCAGGAAATATCAAGCTACATGAGCGCGCGCCACGGCCCGATTGGCGTGGACCGGGTGGCCGTGACCAGTGGCGGCGTCAACGCGCTGATGCTGGCTATCCAGCAGTTGGTGGATGCGGGTGACGAGGTGGTGGCCTTGACGCCGGTGTGGCCGAATCTGACGGCGCAGCCCGCCATCATGGGAGCCCGCGTCAAGTGCGTGGCGCTGGTGCCGGTGGACGGCGTGTGGTCGCTCGATATCAACACCCTGTTGCAGGCCGTTACTGCTGCCACCAAAGTGCTGATCGTCAATGCCCCGAACAATCCGACCGGCTGGACGCTCACCCGTGAGGAGCAGCAGTGCATCCTGGCGCATTGCCGCGGCACCGGCACCTGGATCCTGGCCGACGAGGTCTATGAGCGGCTTTATTTTGATGCCTCGCCGAATGGCTGTGCTCCCAGTTTCCTGGATGTCGCCAGGCCCGATGACCGATTGGTGGTGGTACACAGCTTTTCCAAGAGCTTTCTGATGACCGGCTGGCGGCTCGGCTGGCTGGTCATGCCCCCGTTCATGACGCACCACATGGGCAAGCTGATTGAGTTCAACACCTCGTGCGCCCCGGTGTTCACGCAACGCGCGGGTGTTGCCGCGCTGCGCGGCACAGATGAGGTGACACCGCGGGTTGTGGCCCACCTGAGGGCCTGTCGCGACACGCTGATTCCCCTATTGCGGGCAATCCCTGGGGTGCAGGTGGCCCCGGCAAGTGGCGGCATGTATGCCTTCTTCCGGCTGGCCGGTTTTGACGATTCGCTCGCCACGGCGAAACGGCTGGTGGTCGAGGCCGGCCTGGGTCTAGCGCCGGGCGATGCGTTCGGGCCCGAGGCGCGCGGCTGGCTGCGCTGGTGTTTTGCGTCGAAGGACCCGCAGCGGCTGGTGGAAGGGGTGGAACGGCTGCGCAAGTGGCTGTCTTTCCGGGCCAAGTAGCTGTCCTGCCGGACGCTATCCGCCATTCAGGAATGGCGGGTCCATCCCACAATTGCAGGAATGGCTATAATTGAACGGCTTTGCACATTGCACAAGCACACGTCAGGGGCAGTTCCAGCGCCTGACGCAAGTACTTATTAAACAGGAAAATGACATGATCGCATCCAGTATCAAAGCCGCTGTCGTCAAGGATAACGCACGCAAAGTCGGTGACACCGGCAGCCCGGAAGTGCAAGTTGCACTGCTGACCGCCCGTATCAACGAACTCACCCCCCACTTCAAGACTCACGCCAAAGACCACCATGGCCGGCGTGGTCTGTTGCGCATGGTGAGTCGCCGTCGCAAGCTGCTGGACTACCTGAAGTCCAAAGACGCTGACCGTTACACCGCGCTGATCGCCAAGTTGGGTCTGCGCAAGTAATCGATCAATCGAATGATGAACGCCTGAGTTAGGTTCCTAGCTCAGGCGTTTTTTACTTCGGAGAAGGCAACAACAGAGCGAAGCTGTGTCATTCCAGAGTGATTTTGATCGAATTTCTCTGGAATGGCATCGTGTTCTGTCATGCTGAATCCGGGCTCGGGCGAGGTGGCCTGCACCTCCCAAACTGACCAGGAGAAAATAATGAGCATATTCAATAAAGTCACGAAAACCTTCCAGTGGGGCCAAAACACGGTCACCATGGAAACCGGCGAAATCGCCCGCCAGTCCACCGGCGCTGTGCTGCTGGACATGGACGGCACCGTGGTGCTGGCCACCGTGGTCGCCAAGACCGAAGGCAAGGCCGGTCAGGACTTCTTCCCCTTGACCGTGGACTACCTGGAAAAGAGCTATGCCGCAGGCAAGATTCCCGGCAGCTTCTTCAAGCGCGAAGGCCGTCCCAGCGAATTTGAAACCCTGACCAGCCGGTTGATTGACCGCCCGATCCGCCCGCTGTTCCCTGAAGGGTTTTTCAACGAAGTGCATGTGGTGATTCACACCCTGTCCTTGAACCCCGAAGTCGATGCCGATATTGCCGCCATGATCGCGGTCAGTGCGGCGCTGTCCATCAGCGGCATCCCGTTCAGCGGCCCGATCGGCGCGGCGCGCGTTGGCTACGTCAATGGCGAATACGTGCTTAACCCGGGGCAGACCGCGCGCAAGGATTCGGCAATGGATCTGGTGGTGGCCGGGACTGAAGCTGCGGTGTTGATGGTCGAATCGGAAGCCCAGCAGCTGTCTGAAGAAATCATGCTCGGCGCCGTGGTGTTTGGCCATGAGCAGGGCAATATCGCCATCAATGCCATCCACGAACTGGTGCGTGACGCCGGCAAGCCGGTGTGGGACTGGAAGGCACCGGCCAAGGACGAGGAACTGATCGCCCGGGTCGGCGCGCTGGCCAAGGACAAGCTTGTGGCGGCTTATCAGATTCGCAACAAACAGGCTCGCACCCGCGCCTGCCGCGAAGCCTATGCAGTCGTGATGGCCGACCTGAAGGTGGATGGTGTCGAATTTGACAGCGTCAAGGTCGAAGGCATGCTGTTTGACATCGAGGCACATATCGTGCGCAGCCAGATTCTGGCCGGCGAGCCGCGCATCGATGGCCGCGATACCCGTACCGTGCGCCCGATCGAAATCCGCAACAGCGTGCTGCCGCGGACCCACGGTTCGGCTTTATTCACACGTGGCGAAACGCAGGCTTTGGTGGTGACCACGCTGGGCACTGAACGTGATGCGCAGCGCATCGACGCCTTGTCCGGCGACTACGAAGAACGCTTCATGCTGCACTACAACATGCCTCCGTTCGCCACCGGTGAAACCGGTCGTGTCGGGACGCCCAAGCGGCGCGAGATTGGCCATGGCCGGCTTGCCAAACGCGCTTTGGTGGCCTGTCTGCCGAGCAAGGAAGACTTTCCCTACACCATGCGCGTGGTGTCGGAAATCACCGAATCCAATGGCTCTTCGTCGATGGCCTCGGTCTGTGGCGGCTGCCTTTCCCTGATGGATGCAGGCGTGCCGATGAAAGCCCACGTGGCGGGTATCGCCATGGGTCTGATCAAGGAAGAAAACCGCTTTGCCGTGCTGACCGACATCCTGGGCGACGAAGATCACCTCGGTGATATGGACTTCAAGGTCGCCGGGACCACCAATGGCATCACTGCATTGCAGATGGACATCAAGATCCAGGGCATCACCAAGGAAATCATGCAGGTGGCGTTGGCACAGGCCAAGGAAGCACGCATGCACATTCTGGGCAAGATGCAGGAAGTCATGGCCGAGGCCAAGACTGAAGTGTCGACCTTCGCGCCGCGCCTGTTCACCATGAAGATCAATCCCGAGAAGATTCGCGACGTGATCGGCAAGGGCGGCGCAGTGATCCGTGCGCTGACCGAGGAAACCGGCACCCAGATCAATATCGACGAAGATGGAACCATCACCATCGCGTCGGCTGATCCTGCCAAGGCCGAAGAAGCCAAGCGCCGGATCGAACAAATTACCGCCGAAGTCGAGATCGGCAAGGTCTATGAAGGCCCGATCACCAAGATTCTGGACTTCGGGGCGCTGGTCAATCTGCTGCCCGGCAAAGACGGTCTGCTGCACATCAGCCAGATTGCGCATGAACGTGTCGAGAAGGTCACCGACTATTTGTCCGAAGGCCAGATCGTCAGGGTCAAGGTCATGGAGACCGATGAGAAGGGGCGCATCAAGTTGTCCATGAAAGCCCTGCTGGATCGACCGGCGCAAAACGGCTCAGAGCGTGCTTGATAGTCTTGTGACTTTGCCGGCAACTGAGACCTATCAAATTGATAGCTTTCAGCGCAGGTTGCACGGGGCTTAGCGCTTGAATCGACCATGAAAGTCGTTGAAATCACCTCTTTTGGTGCGCCAGATGTTTTACGACTGGCGGAGCGGCCTGTTCCGGTGCCTGGCGCCGGTGAGTTGCTCATTCGCGTCTCAGCCAGCGGGGTGAACCGGCCTGACGTCCTGCAGCGTACCGGGAACTATCCGGTGCCCCCGGGTGCTTCGGATATTCCCGGGCTGGAGGTGGCGGGTGTGGTCGAGCAGGGCGATTCGCAAGAGTTGGCGCGGGCTGGCTTCAAGCTCGGGGACCGGGTTTGTGCGCTGGTCGCCGGCGGCGGCTACGCTGAGTTTTGCGTGGCGCCGGTGGGCCAGTGCCTGCCTGTGCCCAAAGGCTTGAGCGATGTCGAGGCGGCATCCCTGCCTGAGACTTTTTTCACGGTCTGGAGCAATGTGTTCGATCGCGGAGGCCTGCAAAAAGGTGAAACCTTGCTGATTCAGGGCGGTTCCAGCGGCATTGGCGTGACCGCCATCCAACTGGCCAAAGCCATGGGCGCGCGGGTCATCGTGACGGCGGGCAGCGATGAAAAATGTGCCGCGTGTCTGGCTTTGGGTGCCGACCATGCCATCAATTACAGGACGCACGATTTCCAGGACGAGATCAAGCGCTTGACGCTCGGTCAGGGTGTGAATGTCATTCTTGACATGGTCGCTGGCAGCTATGTGGCCAAAGAGATTGAGTGTCTGAGTGAGGATGGCCGTCTGGTCATCATCGCTGTGCAGGGTGGCGTCAAGAGTGAAATCAACGCCGGTCTTGTGCTGCGTCGGCGCCTCACCGTGACGGGGTCGACACTGCGCGCTCGTTCAGTTATTTTCAAGACGGCACTGGCACAGTCGTGCCTGAAAAAGGTCTGGCCACTGATTGAGAATGGCAGCATCAAGCCGGTGATTCACAGTACGTTCCCGGCGCAGGACGCAGGCAGGGCGCACGCGCTGATGGAGTCCAACCGGCACATAGGCAAGATTGTTTTGACATGGAGTGTCACATGAGAAAAAAGCTGATTGCGGGCAACTGGAAAATGAATGGCAGCCTGGCTGCCAACGAGGCTTTGGTCAAGGGTCTTTTGGCTGGGCTGGGCGTGCCGACTTGCCAGGTGACGCTGTGCGTTCCATCGGTCTATCTGGCCCAGTGCCAGGTGCTGCTTGCTGGCAGTGCGCTGCAGCTGGGCGCGCAGGATATTTCGGCGCAGGAGGTGGGGCCGTTCACCGGTGAAATTTCGGCTGCCATGCTGAAGGAATTTGGCGTGCGCTATTGCATCGTAGGTCACTCGGAGCGGCGTCAATATCACTTCGAGACCGATGCGCTGGTCGCGACCAAGGCGCAGCGTGCGCTGGCCTGTGGCGTGACACCGATTGTTTGCGTTGGCGAGACGCTGGCTGAGCGCGAAGCGGGCAGGACTGAAGAGGTGGTCAAGCGCCAGCTCGCAGCGGTGATCCACGCCAACGGCCATTGCATCAGCGAGATCGTGGTGGCGTATGAGCCGGTGTGGGCCATTGGTACCGGCAAGACTGCCAGTGCTGAGCAGGCGCAGCAGGTGCATGCTGTTTTGCGCGCGCAATTGCAGGCGGCGTCAAATCAGGCCGGTCGCATTCAAATTCTTTACGGCGGCAGCATGAACGCCGCCAATGCAGCGCAGTTGCTGGCGCAGCCCGATATTGATGGTGGCTTGATCGGCGGTGCTGCGCTCAAGGCCCCGGACTTTTTATCAATTATTGCTTCTGCCCAGTGAATTCAGGCACGAGCAGCTACATATTTAGGAGTATTCGATGAATGTTTTTCTTACCATTCTGCTGGCGGTGCAGATGATTGCGGCAGTCGCCATGGTCGGTTTGATTTTGGTGCAGCATGGCAAGGGCGCGGACATGGGTGCCGCTTTTGGCAGCGGCGGCTCGGGCAGCCTGTTTGGCGCCAGCGGCAGCGCGAATTTTCTGTCGCGGACCACGGCTGTGCTCGCCACGCTGTTCTTTGTCTGCACACTTTTGCTGGCCTATTTTGGTACCGCCCGTCCGGTAGCAAGCTCCGGCAGCGTGCTTGAGGGCGCGCCCGTCACCGCGCCGGCGCCAGTGGCCGCTACGCCCGTGGTCCCGGCATCGGGTGCGACCCAGATTCCATCGAAGTGATTGCTGCTGAAATTACCTCCGCTCATCCGGAAATTGGATGATTTAAGGGTAAACTGCGGCACTGTCCGAGAGGCTAAAACCGCAGGGTGCGCTTCAGGCACGTGAGAGACGCCGTCGTGGTGAAATTGGTAGACACGCTATCTTGAGGTGGTAGTGGCGAAAGCTTTGCGAGTTCGAGTCTCGCCGACGGCACCAAATAAAAATGCTTGATGTGGATCAATGCAGCAAGCCTAAACCTGGATCACAATCGACCGATGAGCCTTGATCAGTACTTGCCAGTTTTCCTCTTTATCCTGGTCGGCGTCGGCGTCGGTGTGGCGCCACAGGTGATCGGGTATATCCTAGGGCCCAATCGGCCTGATCCCGCCAAAAACTCTCCTTATGAATGCGGCTTCGAAGCCTTCGAAGATGCCCGCATGAAATTTGACGTGCGCTACTACCTTGTGGCGATTCTGTTTATCTTGTTTGACCTCGAAATCGCATTTCTGTTTCCCTGGGCGGTCTCTCTAAAAGACATCGGTGCACTGGGATTTTGGGCGGTCATGGTATTTCTGGCCATTCTCGTCGTGGGCTTTGTTTACGAGTGGAAAAAAGGGGCCCTTGACTGGGAATGAAGCGATGATCGAAGGCGTATTAAAAGAAGGCTTCATCACCACCAGTTACGACTCGGTGGTGAACTGGGCGAAAACCGGTTCGATCTGGCCCATGACTTTTGGTCTGGCCTGTTGCGCCGTGGAGATGATGCAATCCACCACGGCCCGCTACGACATCAGCCGTTTTGGTGCTGAAGTATTTCGCGCCAGTCCGCGTCAGGCCGACCTGATCATTGTCGCCGGAACGCTGTGCAACAAGATGGCACCGGCGTTTCGCAAGGTCTACGATCAGATGAGCGAGCCCCGCTGGGTGCTTTCCATGGGTTCATGTGCCAACGGTGGGGGTTACTACCACTACAGCTACTCAGTGGTGCGAGGTTGTGACCGCATTGTGCCGGTGGATGTTTATGTGCCAGGGTGCCCGCCAACAGCAGAGGCCTTGCTGTACGGCATCATCCAGCTGCAGCACAAGATTCGCCGCACGCAAACCATTGCACGCACGTGAAGGGATGTCGATGACAACGTACGCGGTAAATCCGCAAACCATCAAAGTTCATGTCGAGGCGGCGCTGGGCGATTTGCTCGTCAGCAGTGTCTTGAGGCTGGGGGAGCTCACCATCGTCGTCGATGCGGCAAATTACCTGCAGGCGGCAAGAATTCTGCGCGATGATCCGACCTGTCGCTTTGAGCAGTTGATGGATCTGTGTGGGGTGGACTACTCAACCTACCGGGATGAACCACAAACCGGCTTGCGCTACTGTGTGGTTTGTCACCTGTTATCGGTAAGTCTGAACCAGCGTGTGCGGCTCAAAGTGTTTGCACCGGACGACAATTTCCCGGTGCTTGAGTCGCTGTGCGATATCTGGAGTTCCGCCAACTGGTTTGAACGCGAGGCTTTCGACCTGTTTGGCATCGTGTTCGAAGGTCACGCTGATTTGCGTCGCATTTTGACCGACTACGGTTTTATCGGCCATCCGTTTCGCAAGGATTTTCCGATTTCGGGCCATGTCGAGATGCGTTACGACGCTGAGCAAAAGCGTGTTGTGTATCAGCCCGTCACGATCGAACCACGTGAAATCACACCTCGCATCATCCGTGAAGAAAACTACGGAGGGTTGCATTAGGCAGTTCGCTTATGGCTGAAATAAAAAACTACACCCTCAATTTCGGGCCCCAGCATCCGGCGGCGCACGGCGTTTTGCGCCTCGTGCTCGAGCTTGACGGCGAAGTGATTCAACGCGCTGACCCACATATCGGACTACTGCATCGCGCGACCGAAAAGCTGGCTGAAACGAAGACCTATATCCAGGCACTGCCCTATATGGACCGTCTGGACTATATGTCGATGATGTGCAATGAGAGCGCGTATTGTCTGGCGGTTGAAAGAATGCTGGGCCTCGAAGTGCCGCTGCGCGCCAAATACATCCGGGTCATGTTTTCCGAGATTACCCGCTTGCTGAATCATTTGCTGTGTATCGGTGCCGGTGCGCTGGACTGCGGGGCGATGACCGTCATGTTCTACGCTTTCCGTGAGCGGGAAGATTTGCTCGACATGTACGAGGCGGTGAGCGGCGCACGCATGCATGCTGCCTACTTCCGACCGGGCGGCGTCTATCGCGATTTGCCTGACACCATGGCGCGGCATCAGCCCAACAAGATTCGCAGCGCCAAGTCCACCGAACGGCTTAATCGCGCTCGGGATGGCAGTTTGCTTGACTTCATTGACGACTTTACCCAGCGTTTCCCGACTTATCTGGGTGAGTATCACACGCTCTTGACTGACAACCGGATATGGAAACAACGCACGGTGGGGATCGGAGTTGTGTCCCCCGAACGTGCCTTGAATCTGGGTTTTTCCGGTCCCATGTTGCGTGGCTCGGGGGTTGCCTGGGATTTGCGTAAGAAGCAGCCCTATGAGGTTTACGACCGCCTGGATTTTGACATCCCGGTCGGCAAGGAAGGCGACAACTACGACCGCTATCTGGTGCGCATGGAGGAAATGAAGCAATCCAACCGCATCATCAAGCAATGTGTGGATTGGTTGCGTGTCAATCCAGGCCCGGTCATTACCGACAATCACAAGGTTGCACCGCCGAGTCGTGAATCCATGAAATCAAACATGGAAGAACTGATTCACCATTTCAAGCTCTTTACCGAAGGTTTCTCGGTGCCAGAAGGCGAGGCTTACGCCACCATCGAGCATCCCAAGGGTGAGTTCGGCATCTACATGATCAGTGACGGCGCCAACAAACCCTACCGCATGAAGATTCGGCCTCCGGCTTTTGTTCATCTGGCCGCATTGGGTGAGATGGGCCGTGGTCACATGATTGGCGATGCCGTCGCCATTATCGGTTCGTTGGATATTGTGTTTGGGGAAGTTGATCGATGATTTCGGAAGAATCCAAAGCGCGCTTCGCCCAGGAAGTTGCCAAATACCCCGCGGATCAGAAGCAGTCTGCAGTCATGGCCTGTTTGGCAATCGTCCAGCGGGAATCTGGTTATGTCAGTGCCGAGAGCGAAAAAGCGGTGGCCGAGTACTTGGGCATGGCGCCGATGGCGGTGCACGAAGTCACCAGTTTTTACAACATGTACAACCAGCAGCCGGTTGGCAAGTACAAGCTCAATGTCTGTACCAATTTGCCTTGTCAGTTACGTGATGGCGGCAAGGCGCTGAAGCATCTGGAGCAAAAACTCAACATCAATATGGGTGAGACCACGCCAGACGGCATGTTCACCTTGCAGCAGTGTGAATGTCTTGGTGCGTGTGCGGACTCCCCGGTCATGCTGGTGAATGACCAGACGATGTGCAGTTTCATGAGCAACGACAAGCTTGATCAGCTGGTCGATGGCCTGCGCGCTGCGGGGGACGAATGATGGCCGCTGCAGACATTCTTGCCCAGTTTCAGGCCACGGGGGTGGAGACCTGCTTTCACGCTCGGCACATCAGTCCTCAGATTCTCGCCGGGATCGACGGCGCCAATTGGCGTTTGAAGGATTACCAGGCGCGCGGCGGCTACCAGGCCCTGCGCAAGGTTCTCGGCAAGGACGGAGGCGCCGGCTTGACGCCCGATCAGGTCATCGCGACGGTCAAGGAATCCGGCCTGCGAGGACGTGGCGGCGCGGGTTTTCCGACCGGGCTGAAGTGGAGCTTCATGCCGCGCCAGTATGCCGGGCCGAAGTTCCTGATGTGCAATTCAGACGAAGGCGAGCCCGGCACCTGCAAGGACCGCGAAATCCTGCAATTCAATCCGCATATCGTGATCGAGGGCATGCTGATCGCCGCCTACGCGATGGGTATCGGCACCGGCTACAACTACATTCACGGCGAGATTTTCCAGATCTACGAACGCTTTGAAGACGCACTGGCCGAGGCGCGCGCGGCGGGCTTGCTGGGCGACAACATTCTGGGCAGCGGCTTCAGTTTTCAACTGCACGCGTTTCACGGTTTCGGCGCCTATGTCTGTGGCGAGGAAACCGCTTTGCTGGAGTCGGTGGAAGGCAAGAAAGGGCAGCCACGCTACAAGCCGCCATTCCCGCCAAGCTACGGTCTGTACGGCAAGCCGACCAACATCAACAACACCGAAACCTTTGCCGCTGTCCCCTGGATCATCAACCGTGGCGGCAAGGCTTATCTGGAATGCGGCAAACCCAACAACGGCGGTACCAAGCTATTTTCGGTCAGCGGCGACGTCGAACTGCCCGGCAATTACGAAATCCCGATGGGCACGCCGTTCTCGAAGTTGCTGGAACTCGCCGGTGGGGTGCGCAAGGGTCACCAGCTCAAGGCGGTGATTCCAGGAGGTTCGTCCACGCCAGTGCTGCCGGCCGCGATCATGATGGATTGCACCATGGACTATGACTCGATCGCCAAGGCCGGCTCCATGCTAGGGTCCGGCGCGCTGATCGTCATGGACGACAGCCGTTGCATGGTCAAGAGTTTGCAGCGGCTGAGCTATTTCTACATGCATGAATCCTGCGGTCAGTGCACGCCGTGCCGCGAGGGCACCGGATGGCTCTCGCGCGTCGTGGACCGTATCGAAAATGGTGCTGGCCGTCCTGGTGACATGGATCTTCTTGACAACGTGGCTGAAGACATCATGGGGCGCACGATCTGCGCACTGGGAGATGCGGCAGCCATGCCGGTGCGGGCCATGCTGAAGCATTTCCGTGCTGAATTTGAATATCACATAGAGCACAAGACCTGCATGGTCCCAGCTTACGTCTGAGCGAGTCCCAAGATGATTGAAATTGAACTCGACGGCAAGAAGGTTGACATTGAAGAAGGCAGCATGATCATGCATGCGGCGGAAAAGGCCGGTACCTTCATCCCGCATTTTTGCTATCACAAGAAACTCAGCATCGCTGCGAGCTGCCGCATGTGCCTGGTGGATGTCGAGAAAATCCCCAAGCCGATGCCGGCCTGTGCCACCGTGGTAGCGCCGGGCATGATTGTCCGCACCAAGAGCGACAAGGCAATCAAGGCCCAGCAATCGGTGATGGAATTCTTGCTGATCAATCACCCGCTGGACTGTCCTATTTGTGATCAGGGCGGCGAGTGTCAGTTGCAGGACTTGGCGGTCGGTTACGGCGCGTCTTCGTCCCGCTACCAGGAAGAAAAACGTGTTGTCGCGGTCAAGGATGTCGGTCCCCTGATTTCGATGCAGGAGATGAGCCGGTGCATCCATTGCACCCGTTGCGTCCGGTTCGGCCAGGAAGTGGCCGGCGTGATGGAACTGGGCATGTCCCATCGAGGCGAACATGCCGAGATTGAGACCTTCATCGGTCAGACGATCGATTCGGAGCTCTCCGGCAACATGATTGACATTTGTCCTGTCGGTGCGTTGACAAGCAAACCGTTCCGCTATAGCGCTCGCACTTGGGAACTGTCGCGGCGCAAGTCGATCAGCCCGCATGACTCGACCGGTTCCAACTTGATCGTGCAAGTCAAGAACAACAAGGTCATGCGTGTCGTGCCGCTGGAGAACGAGGCAGTCAACGAATGCTGGATTGCTGACCGGGACCGGTTCTCCTATGAAGCACTGAATCGCGATGATCGCCTGACCACGCCGATGCTCAAGCAGGGTGGAAAGTGGCTTGATGTCGATTGGCAAACTGCGCTTGAGTACGTTGCCAATGGCTTGAAGCAGATCAAGTCCAACCATGGCGCGTCAAGCATCGGGGCCTTGGTCAGCCCCCACAGCACCCTTGAGGAGTTGTTTCTTGGCGCTGAATTGATTCGCGGTTTGGGCAGTCAGAATGTTGATTATCGGCTGCGCAACGCGGAATTCGCAGGGCAAGAAGGTGTGCGTTATCTGGGCACTTCGATAGCGTCTTTGTCCGAGCTCCAGCAGGTACTGGTGGTGGGTTCCAGTTTGCGCAAGGATCATCCCTTGTTTGCTCAGAGAATTCGTCAAGCCGCTCGCAAGGGATGTGCTGTGAGTGCTATTAATTCAGTAGCACAGGATTGGGCCATGCCAGTTGCCAATACGCTGCTGTGTGACGCTGCTTCGTGGGTTCAGGCCTTGGCTGACGTTGCAGCCGCCGTGGCGGCAGATAAAGGCGTTTCTGCGCCGGTCAAGGGTACTGTCAGCGCGGTGGCCAAAAGCATCGCCCAATCCCTGTCGAGTGGTGAGCGGAAAGCCATTCTGCTGGGCAATGCAGCGGCGCATCACGCCAAGGCGTCGAGTTTATTGGCGCTTGCCAACTGGATTGGCGCACAAACCGGGGCGACGGTGGGTTACCTGACTGAGGCTGCCAACACGGTTGGCGCGCAGCTGGTTGGTGCAGTGCCGGGGCAAGGTGGTCTGAATGCCGGGCAGATGCTGGCTGGCGGACTCAAGGCGGCCATTCTGTTGAACAACGAGCCTGAATTTGATTCCGCAGCAGGTGCAATGGCCAAGACCGGTCTGTCGCAAGCCCAGATGGTTGTGACGCTGAGTCCTTTCAAATCAAACATGGCTTTCAGCGATGTGTTGTTGCCGATTGCACCTTTTACCGAAACCTCGGGCACGTTTGTCAATGCTGAGGGACGTGTGCAAAGTTTTCACGCGGTGGTTAAACCCTTGGGTGAAACCCGCCCTGCATGGAAAGTGTTGCGCGTGCTGGGCAATATGCTCGGTGTGCCGGGCTTTGACTTTGAGTCCTCTCAGGATGTGCGCAAGCGGGTCAGCGGATTGCCAGGTGAGGGCGATTCGTGCCTGTCCGCCAAAGCGTTGAACAACTCCACACAGGCGGCTGTGGATCTCACTCCTGCGGTGGCAGCGCCGGTGGTGGCGGGCATATATGCCCTGGATGGTCTGGTGCGGCGTGCCTCAAGCCTGCAACTGACGGCAGACGCCAGACGAAATGATGTGGCGCAGGAGGCGACAGCATGATTGACGTCATTTTCTCCTTTGGTCAAGGCATGCTGGATGCACCTTGGTGGTCGGCCTATGCCTGGCCTGTGGTTTGGGCGCTGATCAAGGTTGTCCTGGTCCTGATGCTGGTGATGGGCCTGGTGACCTACACCACCCTGTGGGAGCGCAAACTGCTTGGTTGGGCGCAAATCCGCCTGGGACCGAACCGTGTCGGGCCTTGGGGTTTGCTGCAGCCTATTGCGGATGCCTTGAAGTTGATGACCAAGGAAGTTCTCAAGCCGGCGGCGGCGGATAAATTCTTGTTTTATATGGGCCCGGTGATGACGGTCATGCCGGCCATGGTGGCTTGGGCTGTGATTCCGTTCAGTCCCGACGTTGCCTGCGCCAACATCAATGCCGGCTTGCTGTTTCTGATGGCCATTACCTCGATGGAAGTTTATGGCGTGATCATTTCAGGCTGGTCCTCCAATTCCAAATACCCGTTTCTGGGCGCGCTACGCGCCTCTGCCCAAATGGTGAGTTACGAAATTGCCATGGGTTTTTGTCTGGTGGTGGTGCTGATGGTTTCGGCCAGTCTGAATTTGACGGATATCGTCGCCGGGCAAGGCAAAGGTCATTTTGCGCAGATCGGTTTGAGCTTCCTGTCGTGGAACTGGTTGTCGCTATTGCCCATTTTTGTGATCTATTTTGTCTCCGGCCTGGCCGAAACGAATCGGCTTCCGTTCGACGTGATTGAAGGTGAGTCGGAGATCGTCGCTGGTCACATGGTGGAGTATTCCGGCATGTCCTGGGCCATGTTCCAGATGGCCGAATACGCCAACATTTGGCTGGTATCGGCTTTGTGCACGATCATGTTCCTGGGCGGCTGGCTGTCGCCGATCGACAGTGCCGTATTCAACTGGATTCCAGGCTGGATCTGGTTGGGCCTGAAAACATTTGCGGTGGTCACCATGTTTGTCTGGGTGCGGGTCTCCTTCCCGCGCTTTCGCTATGACCAGATCATGCGCCTGGGTTGGAAGATCTTCATTCCGGTTACCTTGGTCTGGCTGGTGGTTGTCGGGGTATGGATGCAGACCCCCTGGAACATTTGGAAGTAATTCGAGCTGTCTATGTCTACCCCTACTTCAAGTTCTATTGAAACGTCGAACGGAAGTTCCTTCTCGCTGAAGGACTTTTTGTCCAGTTTCATGCTGGGCGAGTTTTTCAAGGGCCTGGCTCTGACGGGCAAGTACGCATTTCGAAGCAAGATTACCCTGGAGTATCCGGAAGAAAAGACACCGTTGTCGCCGAGATTTCGCGGGCTGCATGCATTGCGCCGCTATGAGAACGGCGAGGAGCGATGCATTGCCTGCAAGCTGTGCGAGGCTGTGTGCCCGGCAATGGCGATCACCATTGAGTCCGAGGTGCGCTCCGACGGTTCGCGGCGCACCACACGCTATGACATTGATTTGAACAAGTGCATCTTTTGCGGCTTTTGCGAGGAAAGCTGCCCGGTGGATTCCATTGTTGAGACATCAATTCTGGAGTACCACGGCGAAGCCCTGGGGGACCTGTATTTCACAAAAGAAATGTTGTTGGCAGTTGGTGACCGTTATGAACCCCAGATCGCGGCGGCAAGGGCGGCTGACGCCAAATACCGCTAGTGATTCGTGAACTGATTCAACTTTAAGACCACCGAAAAAAGTAGCGATACATGGACGTCAAGACCGGTTTCTTTTATTTCTTCTCGACTGTGCTGCTGTTTGCCGCCTTTCGCGTTATCACGGCGCGCAATCCTGTGTATGCGGTGCTATACCTTGTGCTGGCATTCTTTCAGGCCGCAGCCATCTGGCTGTTGCTGAAGGCTGAATTTTTGGCGATCGCGCTGGTCCTGGTTTATGTTGGGGCCGTGATGGTGTTGTTCCTTTTTGTCGTGATGATGCTGGACATCAATGTCGACAGTGTTCGCGAAGGATTTTGGAAACATTTTCCGCTGGCTGCCGTGGTGGGCGTGCTCATCGCGCTCGAGATGGCGGCCGTGTTGATGGGCGGTTTTCGGGGTAGTGAAGAACCTCGTACGGCCGCAGTGCTGGGACAGGCGACGGCCGAGCTGTCCAATACCCGGGAACTGGGCAAGGTTCTCTATACCCAGTATCTCTACCCTCTCGAAATAGCCGCCGCGATTCTGCTGGTCGCGATGATTGCTGCGATCGCCTTGACGCTGCGCCGGCGCAAGGACAACAAATTTGTCGACCCGTCCAGCCAGATTCGGGTGAAGGCCGGGGATCGGCTGACCGTCATCAAGATGGCCTCCACCCGTGTGGCTGAGGTCGACGCTGTGGCTATTGCGACGAGTGCGGAGAAAAAAGTATGACCTTGACGCTTGGACATTTTCTTTCCGTGGGGGCCATGCTGTTTGCGCTGTCCGTGATCGGCATATTCCTGAATCGGAAAAATCTGATTGTTTTGTTGATGGCCATTGAACTGATGCTGCTCGCCGTCAATACTAATTTCGTGGCCTTTTCGTACTACCTCGGCGACATGCATGGCCAGATTTTTGTGTTCTTCATTCTGACCGTCGCCGCGGCCGAATCAGCCATCGGACTCGCCATCCTGGTGCTGCTGTTCCGCAACAAGTCCAGCATCAATGTGGACGAACTCAATACGCTCAAGGGTTAAGAAAATGAGTCAAACCCTTTCCGCTACAACGCTTCTTGCGGTGCCGATGGCCCCGTTGCTGGGGGCTGTTCTGGCCGGCGTTTTTGGTACCAAGTTCGGCGGCAACTGGATCGGTCGCCGCCTGTCACATTCACTCACCATCCTGGGAGTGCTGCTGTCATTTATCCTGTCTGCCATGACTCTCAAGAGCGTGGCGCTGGATGGCGCCCGCTTCAATGAAACCATTTATACCTGGATGGTGGTCGGTGGGCTCAAAATGGAGATCGGCTTCCTCGTCGACAGCCTGACTGCGATGATGATGTCAGTGGTGACTTTTGTGTCCTTGATGGTTCACATCTACACCATTGGCTACATGGAAGAAGACGAAGGCTACAACCGTTTCTTCGCCTACATTTCTCTCTTCACATTCTCCATGCTGATGCTGGTGATGAGCAACAACATGCTGCAGTTGTTCTTCGGCTGGGAAGCAGTTGGCTTGATGTCCTATTTGCTGATCGGCTTCTGGTACAACAAGCCAACGGCCATTTTTGCCAACATGAAGGCCTTTCTGGTCAACCGTGTGGGTGACTTCGGATTCATTCTTGGCATCGGATTGATTGTTGCGTTTGCCGGTACGCTGAATTACACAGAGGCCTTCGCCAAGGGCGCCGAGCTGGCGAAACTGAGTTTCCCGGGTACCGACTGGATGCTCGTCACCGTCATCTGCATTTGCCTGTTCGTTGGCGCCATGGGTAAATCAGCGCAGTTCCCGCTGCATGTCTGGTTGCCGGACTCGATGGAAGGCCCAACCCCGATCTCTGCCCTGATTCATGCGGCGACCATGGTGACGGCCGGTATTTTCATGGTGGCACGCATGTCACCCTTGTTTGAGCTCAGCGACACGGCCCTGAACTTCGTGTTGGTGATCGGCGCCATCACGGCCTTGTTCATGGGTTTCCTGGGCATCATTCAGAACGACATCAAACGCGTGGTGGCCTACTCGACGCTGTCGCAGCTCGGTTACATGACGGTGGCGCTCGGCGCTTCTGCCTATTCTGTGGCGGTATTCCATCTGATGACGCACGCTTTCTTCAAGGCGCTGCTGTTTC
This sequence comes from uncultured beta proteobacterium, assembly GCA_963810395.1. Lineage (GTDB taxonomy): Bacteria > Pseudomonadota > Gammaproteobacteria > Burkholderiales > Burkholderiaceae_C > Rhodoferax. Next base: position 2,451,984 of record CAWENC010000001.1, read on the forward strand.
TTGCAGCAGGTTCCGTCATCATCGGCATGCATCACAACCAGGACATCCGCTGGATGGGCGGTGTGCGCAAGTACATGCCAATCACCTGGATTACCACGCTGCTGGGTTCTCTGGCTCTGATTGGAACGCCGCTATTCGCCGGGTTCTATTCCAAGGACAGCATTATTGAGGCGGTGCACGAGAGCCATCTGCCAGCCGCCGGTTTTGCATCGTTTGCCGTATTGGCGGGCGTGTTTGTAACCGCCTTTTATTCCTTCCGGCTGTATTTCCTGGTATTTCATGGCAAGGAGCGCTTCGACCAGAATCCGGACGCGCACCATGACGATCACCATGGGCACGCCAAAGAGCATCACGCGCCGCACGAGTCACCCTGGGTCGTGACGGTGCCGCTGATCCTGTTGGCAATTCCCTCGGTTGTGATCGGTTTCATGACGATTCAACCAATGCTGTTCGGGGAATTTTTCAAGGGCGCCATCTTCATCGATGGGGAAAAACACGCTGCCATGGAGGAACTGGCCAAGGCATTCCATGGTCCGGTGCAAATGGCGTGGCACGCCTTGACAACCTTGCCGTTCTGGCTGGCGCTGGCGGGCGTGGCGAGTGCCTATTACCTTTATATGGTTAATCCGGCCTTGCCCGCGGCCATCAAATCCCGTGTCCAGCCGATCTACACCCTGCTTGAGAACAAGTACTACCTCGACTGGATCAACGAGAACATCATCGCTCGTGGCGTCAGGGGCGTGGGTACTGGTTTGTGGAAGGGCGGTGACGAGTCTGTGATCGATGGCGCGCTCGTCAATGGTTCCTGGAAAGGGGTCGCCTGGGTTTCCGGGGCGGTTCGCAGGGTTCAGTCGGGCTACCTGTACCACTATGCGCTGGTCATGATATTGGGTGTTTTTGTGCTGATGACGTATTTCGTCTGGCTCAAATAGGAGAATAAGAAAAATGGGATTGTTGAGCCTGGCTATTTGGACACCGATCGCTTTCGGTGCTGTGCTGCTGGCACTCGGTCGTGATGATCAGGCGCGTACCGTCCGCTGGGTCGCACTGATTGGTGCCATTGTCAGTCTACTTGTCACTTTGCCGCTGTATAGCGGTTTCAGACTTGGCACGGCCGCCATGCAGTTTGTCGAGAAGGCACCGTGGATCGAGCGTTTCAATGTCAACTACCACCTCGGTGTGGACGGTATCTCGCTCTGGTTCGTGCTCTTGACCGCGTTTATCAATGTCGTCGTGGTGATCGCCGGTTGGGAAGCCATTACCCGTCGTGTCAATCAGTACATGGGCGCCTTCCTCATTTTGAGCGGATTGATGATCGGTGTTTTCTGCGCGATTGATGGCATGCTGTTTTATGTGTTCTTTGAAGCCACACTGATCCCGATGTATCTGATCATCGGCATTTGGGGTGGGCCGAACAAGATCTACGCGGCGTTCAAGTTCTTTCTCTATACATTGCTCGGCTCGCTGCTGATGCTGATCGCGCTGATTTTCCTGTACACCAAGTCGGGCGGCAGTTTTGACCTCGCGCTGTGGCAGCAACTCCCGCTGGGCGGTACGACACAAACATTGTTGTTCTTTGCCTTTCTTGCGGCCTTTGCAGTCAAGGTCCCGATGTGGCCGGTGCACACTTGGCTACCCGATGTGCACGTTGAAGCGCCCACCGGCGGATCGGCCGTGCTGGCTGCGGTGATGCTCAAACTTGGCGCGTACGGATTTCTCCGGTTTTCCTTGCCTATTGCGCCGGATGCTGCGCACGAATGGGCCTGGCTGATGATTGCCTTGTCTGTCATTGCCGTTATCTATGTCGGTCTGGTGGCGCTGGTTCAAACAGACATGAAGAAGCTGGTGGCTTACTCGTCGGTTGCGCATATGGGTTTTGTCACCCTTGGCTTCTTCATCTTCAGTGACCTGGGGATGTCGGGTGGGCTGGTGCAAATGATTTCGCACGGTTTCGTATCTGCTGCCATGTTCCTTGCGATTGGCGTGTTGTACGACCGGGTTCATTCACGCGAGATTGCAAGCTACGGTGGCGTGGTCAACACCATGCCGAAATTCACCGCCTTTGCGTTGCTATTTTCCATGGCCAATTGCGGTTTGCCGGGTACGGCGGGCTTTGTCGGGGAATGGATGGTCATTTTGGGCGCCGTCAAAGCCAATTTCTGGCTGGGTTTTGCCGCCGCCAGCGCGCTGATTTTCGGCGCAGCCTATACGCTGTGGATGTTCAAGCGTGTCTACCTGGGACCGGCCGCCAACCATCATGTCAAGACCCTGGTTGACATCAGCTCGCGTGAGTTCCTGATGCTGACGCTGTTGGCCGTTGCCGTTCTGTACATGGGGGTCTATCCGAAACCATTTACCGATGTGATGGACACCTCGGTGGCAGCCTTGCTCAAGCACGTGGCAGTGTCGAAACTGAATTGATCAGTCTGATGTGACCAAATTGAATTAAGAGATAGAACATGATCGATAAACTCAGTTGGATCTCGGCTTACCCCGAAATCATCCTGCTCTTCATGGCCTGCGTCATCGCACTCGCCGATCTCGGTGTGACCAGCGCTCGGCGCTCAAGCACCCACTGGCTGACCCTTGCGACTTTGGCCGTGGTGGCTGCGCTCGAGGCAGGTTACGCCAGTGGTGGAGCAACCGTGTACGGTTTCGGCAACATGGTGGTGAGTGACCCGATGGGCAACTGGTTGAAGTGTTTTGCCACTGTTTCCCTGATGGTGACGCTGGTCTATGGCCGTCCCTATGCGGCAGGCCGGGACATGTTGCGCGGTGGCGAGCTTTTTTCCTTGAGCATGTTTGCTTTGCTCGGCATCTTCATCATGATCTCCGGCAACAATTTCCTCGTGATTTACATGGGGCTTGAGTTGCTCACCCTGTCGAGCTATGCGCTGGTTGCTTTGCGTCGCGATAACGCGACCGCGACGGAAGCGGCGATGAAGTACTTTGTCTTGGGGGCACTGGCTTCCGGATTTCTGTTGTATGGCTTGTCAATGATCTACGGCGCGACCGGGTCGCTGGATGTGAGTGCAGTGTTCAAGGCCATTAACTCAGCTCAAATCAAGCATCAGGTGTTGATCTTTGGCCTGGTGTTTGTGGTTGCCGGTCTCGCCTTCAAGCTCGGCGTGGTGCCGTTTCACATGTGGATTCCTGATGTCTACCAGGGTGCGCCCACGGTTGTGACCCTGATCATTGGCGGTGCCACCAAACTGGCGGCCTTTGCCATCTTCATTCGCCTGCTGGTGGAGGGCATGCTGCCGCTGGCGATCGACTGGCAACAAATGTTGATGGTGTTGTCGATCGGCTCGCTCTTTGTCGGCAATCTGGCGGCCATTGCGCAGACCAATCTCAAGCGCATGCTGGCCTACTCGACTATTTCGCACATGGGTTTTGTGCTGATCGGCCTGATGTCGGGCGTGGTCAATGGCGATGTTCACTACGCTGCCAACGCGTACAGTTCGGCCATGTTCTACGTCATCACTTATGTGCTGACGACGCTGGCGAGCTTTGGCGTCATGTTGCTGCTGGCGCGTGATGGCTTCGAGAGTGAGGAGATCGTGGATTTTGCCGGCTTGAACGAGCGCAGCCCGCTTTATGCCGGTGTGATGGCGCTATGCTTATTCTCCCTGGCAGGCATTCCGCCGATGGTGGGTTTTTACGCAAAGCTCGCTGTTCTGCAGGCACTGGTCGCTACCGGTCAGACCTTCAATATCGGCCTGGCGGTGTTTGCCGTGATGATGTCCCTGATCGGTGCTTTTTACTACCTTCGCGTCGTCAAAGTGATGTACTTTGACAAGCCGACTATTACCACCAGCACCAAGTCGGCCCCTCTCGATGTGCGTGTTGTGCTATCGATCAATGGCGCTCTGCTGCTGGTCCTTGGCCTGTTGCCCGGCAGCCTGATGGCTTTGTGCGCCAATGCAATCGTGCAGATGCTGGGGACCTGATCAACGAAGCTGTGTCTGCGGCCCAGGTCTTGAACTGACGCAGTTCATTTTTGATGCAGCATGCGGGCTGCACTCGTTGCCTGTCGAACTGCAGCGAGTGCTGATCCCCGATCGCCATGGACGATAAGCACCTGATTGAAGAAAGACTCGCCAGCGAAGAGTTGTTTCGCGGTGACTATCTTCACCTGTTTCGCGATACCGTCAGATTGCCCGACGGTGTCTCCACCAGCCGCGAATACCTCACGCATCCCGGGGCAGTCGCGATCATTGCGTTGCTTGAAGAACCATCAGGCGAACTGCGGGTGGTGCTGGAGCGGCAATTCCGCTATCCAGTCGGGCAGGTGATGATTGAATTCCCGGCAGGAAAGCTCGATCCGGGAGAGGACATCCAGCTTTGCGCCCAGCGTGAACTCAAGGAAGAGACTGGCTACACGGCACGCGAGTGGGCGCGCGCTGGTATGTTGCACCCGGTCATTTCCTATTCAAACGAGTTCATTGATATCTGGTTTGCCCGCGGTTTGAGCCTGGGTGCGCGACGGCTCGATCCGGGCGAGTTTCTGGACGTGTTCACCGCCACCCCTGCCGACTTGCTGCGGTGGTGTCGTGACGGACGGGTGACGGATGGCAAGACGCTGAGTGGCGCCTTGTGGCTGCAAAACGTCCTGGCGGGCGAATGGACTTTGAATTGGCAGCCGGCTGCCACGCTGCCCATTGCCGGATAATGGGCACATGAAAGTTCTGGATCTTCAATGCGGTCAACAGCATATATTCGAAGGCTGGTTTGGGTCTGAAGCAGATTTCCTGGACCAGATCGAGCGTGGTCTGGTCGAGTGCCCGGTGTGTGGCAACGCGTCGATTACCAAGAGGTTGAGCGCACCGCGCCTCAACTTGGGCAATGTTGGTTCCGGGGCGCCTGGCTCACAAGAGCTGGTCTCCAGCGTTGGGATGGATCAGACACTGCAGGCGGCCTGGATGGCGCTGGCACGGCGCATTTTGGCCAACACCGATGATGTCGGCAATGACTTCGCCGAAGAAGCCCGCAAGATGCATTACGGCGAAGTAAAAAAACGCGGCATCCGGGGCAAGGCATCACCTGTCGAGACCGAGTCCCTGATTGAGGAGGGCATCGAAGTCATGCCTTTGCCGCTGCCGGAAGTGCTGAAGGGACAGTTGCAGTAGGGCTCCGACCGGCACTCGTTCGGGAGCACAAAAACAGGGGTAATGCGACTCTTGCATATAGCCATGAGGGCGCCGCCATAGTCCACTCAAACACGGACTGCACGCCTAGAATCCGCGACATCCACAAGATCAACCGGAGATGCCATGACCAATCCCACGCTCGCTGCGCTAATTTCCTATACCCGGGAACACGCCGGCGCCGCTGCCGACCGGCTTGCTGATTTCGTATCGGCCTATTTCGACAACACCGATCCTGACGAGATCCAGGTGCGTGGCCCTGCCATGCTGTTTGCCATCGCCAATGCGCACTGGCGTTTGCTGGAGTCCTCACGCGCGGCGCAAGAGGCCAAAATCCGCGTCTTCAACCCAACGCTGGCGGAAGACGGCTTTGTCAGCGAGCACACTGTCATCCAGATTGTTCACGACGACATGCCTTTTCTGGTTGACTCTGTCACCATGGCGGTCAACCGTACCGGGCGAACAGCGCACTGGATAGTTCACCCGTTGCTGCTGGTGCAGCGTGACGCGCAAGGCCAGGTGGTCAGCACCGCCAGCGCCACACCAGGCAAGGAAAAGTCCAGCCTCATCGAGTCTCTGATTCTCGTCGAATGCGACCGCATCATGAGCGAGTCCGACCGCGCCCTGCTGGCTGCCGACCTGGCGCGTGTGCTGGGCGACGTGCGTGCCGCAGTGCAGGATTGGCGTCCGATGCTGACGCGACTGCAGGCTGCGGGCGCCGCGACCAAGCGCTCCTTGCTGTCTTCAGTCAACCAGCAAGAAGGCATTGATTTCCTGCATTGGCTCGAAGACGAACACTTCACGTTTTTGGGAGCCCGGGATTACGAGTTGAAACGCGATGGCGATCGCATCAGTCTGGTGGCCATCCCCGAGTCCGGCCTGGGCGTGCTGCGGGGAGCGGTTCAAACCCCCATCAGCGTGTTGCCGTCTGCCGCAGTGGCGCTGCTGGACTCCGATCAACTGGTGCTAGTGACCAAAGCCATGACGCGCGCCACAGTGCACCGCCCGGCCTGGCTGGATTACATTGCGGTCAAACGTTTTGATGACGCCGGCCTGGTGGTTGGCGAAGCCCGATTCCTGGGCCTGTACACCTCCACCGCCTATTCGGCGTCGGTGAGCGACATTCCGCAAGTGCGTCGTCGCGCGGCTCAAGTGATTGACGCGGCCGGCGTGCTGCCCGACAGCCATGCGGCGAAGTCCTTGCAATCCATTCTGGATGCCTACCCGCGCGACGAATTGTTCCAGATTGATGCCGCCACCTTGACCGAGCACGCGATCGGCATCCTGCGCCTGCAGGAGCGTCAGCGCACCCGGGTGTTTCTGCGCCGCGACCCGTTTGGGCGCTTCACCTCGGCGCAGGTGTTTGTTCCGCGTGAGCGCTTCAACACCGAACTGCGCATCAAGATTGGCCAGGAACTCTCCGACGCGCTCAACGGCCAGTCACTCGAATTCACGCCGACACTGACTGACAGTCCGCTGGCGCGCATTCATTACCTGGTACGGGCCAGGGACCAGGCGCCGCATAACGTCGATCTGGCCGCTCTGGAAGCGCGCATTGCCAGGCTGGCGCAGCGCTGGGAAGACGATTGCACGCAGGAGTTGCTGCACGCCCATGGTGAAGGCCAGGGCTTGAGGCTGGCGCATCGTTTTGCCGACTCTTTCCCCACGGCTTACCGGGAAGACTTTTCCGCCCCCGTGGCGGCCGAAGACGCGCAGGTGTTGGCGGAATTGACGCCGCTATCCTCTCTGGCCGTCAAGCTATACCGGCCGCTGGACGCGAGCCCCGGCCAACTGCGTTTCAAGATCTACAACACTGCAAAGGTGGCTTTGTCGGATTCGCTGCCGGTATTGGAGTGCATGGGCGCGCGCGTGCTCGATGAGCACCCCTATCATGTTGGCGATGGCAGCAATAACGAAGAGTTCTGGATTCACGACCTCGGTTTGCAGCTGCCGGTCACCACCGAGCTGTCGGTCGTCAAATCCCGCTTTGAGGCCCTGTTTGCCCTGGTATGGAAGGGCGAGGTGGAAAGCGACGACCTGAACAAACTGGTGCTTAGCACGACCCTGGACGCCCGCGCCATTGTGGTCTTGCGTGCCTACACCCACTACTTCAAACAGATCGGCTTTGCCTTCAGCCAGAGCTACATCGAAACCACCTTACACAAAAATGCCGTGATTGCGCAGGAAATCAGCGAGTTGTTTGACGCCCGTTTTGACCCCGCGCGGCTTGCAGATAGAACAGAAGCGCAACATCAACTTGCCGCGCGCATTGAAGGCCATCTGGGTGCTGTGGCGAGTCTGGATGAAGACCGGATCCTGCGCCAGTTCTACGCCGTCATCATGGCGACGGTGCGAACCAATGCGTGGCAAACGACCGACACCGGTGCCGCCAAGCCCTACCTGAGTTTCAAGATCAACCCGCACGACGTGCCCGGTATACCCGAGCCGAAGCCCCTGTTTGAGATCTGGGTCTATTCGCCGCGCGTGGAAGCCGTGCACATGCGTCTTGGCAAGGTTGCCCGTGGTGGCATTCGCTGGTCCGATCGGCGCGAGGATTTCCGCACCGAGATCCTGGGTCTGGCCAAGGCCCAGCATGTCAAGAACACCGTGATCGTGCCAGTTGGTTCGAAAGGCGGTTTTGTCCTCAAGAAGGCGCCACCGGCCAGTGAGCGCGAGGCCTATATGGCCGAAGGCATTGCCTGTTACAAGCTGTTCCTGTCGGGCTTGCTGGACCTGACAGACAATCTGGTGCAGGGTGCCGTCGTACCTCCCGATCAAGTGGTGCGGCACGATCCTGACGATCCCTACCTGGTGGTTGCGGCCGACAAGGGCACGGCGACCTTTTCGGATATTGCCAACAGCGTGTCGGCTCACTACGGCTACTGGCTGGGCGACGCGTTTGCCTCCGGTGGATCGGTCGGCTACGACCACAAAAAAATGGGCATCACCGCGCGCGGTGCCTGGGAGTCCACCAAGCGGCACTTCCGCGCACTGTCGATCAACACCCAGACCACACCGTTCACGGTGGTCGGCATTGGGGATATGTCGGGTGACGTGTTTGGCAACGGCATGCTGCTGTCCGACTACATCAAACTGGTGGTGGCGTTCGATCATCGCCACATCTTCATCGACCCGGCACCGGATGTCGCGCGCTCCCTGGCGGAGCGCAAGCGCCTGTTTCAATTGCCGCGCTCGAGCTGGGATGATTTTGACAGGAAGGTGATTTCCGAGGGTGGCGGCATCTACGCCCGCGGCGCCAAGTCGATCAAGCTCTCGCCCCAGGCGCGTGCCGTGATCGGCATCGAGGCCGAGGAACTTGCGCCTGCAGAGCTGCTGCATGCCATTTTGCAGGCGCCGGTGGACCTGATATACAACGGTGGCATCGGAACCTACGTCAAGGCGTCTTTCGAGACCCACGCCCAGGCCGGTGACAAGGCCGGCGACGCTTTTCGCGTCAATGGCAGCGAGCTGCGCTGCAAAGTGCTGGTCGAGGGCGGCAACCTGGGTTGCACGCAGAATGGCCGGGTCGAGTTTGCGCAAAATGGCGGGCTGATCTACACCGACGCGATCGATAACTCCGCCGGTGTCGATTGCTCCGACCATGAGGTCAACATCAAGATTTTGCTCGACCGGATCGTGGAAGCAGGCGATTTGACGCTCAAACAGCGCAATGACCTGCTGGCCTCCATGACCGAGGAAGTGGGTCACCTGGTGCTGGCTGACAACTACTATCAGACCCAGGCGCTGGACATCGCCTGCCACCGCCCGCTGTATGTGCTTGATGGTCAGCAGCGCCTGATGCAGTGGCTTGAAGGTGCCGGGCATTTGAACCGCGCCATCGAGTTCCTGCCCAATGATGAGGAGATTGCGCGGCGTCGGGCCCGCAAGACGGGATTGACCGCGCCGGAAGGGGCCGTGGTGCTGGCCTACGCCAAGATGTCGGTATTTGACGAACTGGTGGCGAGCAACCTGCCCGACGACCCCTACTTCGGTCGTGCGTTGAAGGCCTACTTTCCCAAGGTGCTGTCTGAAAAGTTTGGCGACGCGATTGCCAGACACCCGCTGAAACGCGAAATCATCGCCACCTTTATCGCCAACACGGTGGTCAATCGCACCGGCGCAACGTTTGTCAACTTCCTTGCGGCGGAGGCCGCGGCGACCACGGCCGACGTGGTGCGCGCCTACACGCTGGCGCGTGAAATCTTTGATCTGGAAGCGCTTTGGGATCAGATCGATGCGCTCGACTACCGGGTCTCGACCTCCTTGCAGCTTGACCTGTTGAGCAAACTCACAGCCATCACGCAACGTGCCTCGCGCTGGATGTTGCGGGTGCGCTCAACCGGCACTGACTTGCCGACCCTGATCCAGCGCTACCAGCCGGGTGCGCACGAGCTTCGCACCCACCTGGAAGCCTGGTTGCCAGGCGCGGCCAATGCGAATTGGCAGCGGGCCGCCGAGACCCTGGTTAACGCGGGTGTCGAGTCGGACCTGGCGCAAAGCCTGTCAGCGCTGGAGTTCATCTTCCCGGCGCTTGATCTGGTCGAATTGGCACAAGGCGCAAACACCGGTCTGGAACAGGCGGCACGCAGCTATTTCGGTGTCGAGGCGGCACTCGGACTGGCAAGCTGGCGTGCCGAGATCAACCGCCTGCCGACCGACACCTTGTGGCAGACCCAGGCACGGGCCAGTGCGCGCGACGATGTTTATTCCATTGCCAGCCAGATCACGCGTGGCTTGCTGTCCCGCTCTGAAAGCGTCGCCGACTGGTCCGTCCAGCATGGAATGGCGATTACGCGTCTGTGCAAACTGTTGCAGAACATCAGCACGCAAAGCCCGGATCTGGCGCCGATTTCGGTGGCGCTGCGCGAACTGCGTCATCTGAGCTGAGGTTCAGGGCTGGTGCTGGAATTCATTCCATTTCCAAACCATCCCTGTCGTTGTTGTCTCGCCTTGCCGTGCGATAGCACTGCCTGCGGCTCGACGCCTAAACAGGAAAGATTTGGAAATGGAATCAGGCATTGAACTGCAATGCCGCCAGCCCCGCATAAACGCCGCCGTGCGTCACCAACTGGGCGTGCGTGCCTTGCTCCACCAGCCGGCCGTGATCCAGAACCACAATGTGATCGGCCTTGATGACAGTGGCCAGGCGGTGCGCGATCACCAGCGTGGTGCGGCCCCGCATGGCGCTTTCGAGCGCCTGCTGCACCACGCGTTCGCTCTCGGCGTCGAGTGCGCTGGTGGCTTCATCGAGCAGCAGCAAGGGTGGGTTTTTCAGCATGGCGCGGGCAATCGCAATGCGCTGGCGCTGACCGCCGGAGAGGCGCACGCCGCGTTCACCCAGAAAGGTGTCATAGCCTTCGGGCAGTGCGCGGATGAATTCGTCGGCAAAGGCCGCCTGCGCTGCGGCCTTGACCTCATCGTCGCTGGCACCGGGTTTGCCGTAGCGAATGTTCTCCAGCGCGCTGCTGGAAAAAACCACCGCGTCCTGCGGCACGATGCCGATGCGTTGGCGCAAGTCGGACAAGGACATGTCGCGCGTCGCCACGCCGTCAAGCGTGATGCGGCCCGAGGCCGGATCGTAAAAGCGCAGCAGCAGTTGAAACACCGTGCTTTTGCCGGCACCGCTGGGGCCGACTAGGGCGACAGTCTGGCCTGGGCTGACCGCAAGTGAAAAATCGCTCAACGCAGCCTGCTTCGGGCGGGACGGATAGTGAAACCTGATTGCTTCAAATTTTATAGCGCTTCCCGCAAGCTGCACGGGTGCTGGAACCGGATTTAAGGGTGAAGTGATGGGGGACTGGCTGTTCAGCAACTCCATCAGCCGCTCGGTCGCGCCGGCGGCGCGCAGCAAGTCGCCATAGACCTCGCCCAGAATTGCAAAGGCACTGGCCAGGATGATGACGTACAGCACCGTCTGCCCCAGGTCTCCGGCGCTGATGCGCCCGGCGATCACCGCCTGCGTGCCCTGGTACAAACCCCATAGCAGCGCGGCCGAAGTCGCAATGATGATGAATGCGACCAGCACCGAGCGGGCTCTGGTGCGCCGCACGGCGGTTTCAAAAGCATTGTCGGTGGAGGCATTGAAGCGCGCCGACTCGCGCGCCTCGGCGGTGTAGCTTTGCACCACCGGAATGGCGTTCAGCACTTCCGCCGCAATGGCGCTCGAGTCCGCAACCCGATCCTGGCTGGCGCGAGAGAGTTTGCGCACGCGCCGGCCAAACCACAGCGAGGGCACGACCACGACCACCAGCATTCCCAGCACCTGAAACATCACATAGGGGTTGGTCCAGATCAACATGCCCAAGGCGCCAATGCCCATGACGGTGTTGCGCAAACCCATCGAGAGCGATGAACCGACCACCGTTTGCACCAGTGTGGTGTCGGCCGACAGGCGGGACAGCACTTCGCCGGTCTGCGTGGTCTCGAAGAACTCCGGGCTTTGCTGCAGCACATGGCCATAAACGGCGTTGCGCAAATCGGCCGTGACGCGCTCGCCGAGCCAGCTCACCATGTAAAAGCGCGCGGCGGAAAACAGGCCCAGGGCAACCGCCACGGCAAAAAGGGCCACAAAGTGCTCGCGCAAGGCCATCACTTGCGCGCCCTTGTCGGATTGCACCAGGCCGGCGTCAATCAGGCTGCGCAGGGCCAGCGGAAAAGCCAGCGTGGCGACCGCAGCCAGCACCAGAAACAGCAGTGCCAATCCGATGCGACCGCGGTAAGGCCAAAGAAATGGCAGCAGACCGGATAAGGAGCGTGGCGAGGCTTTGGCAGGGGCGGGCTTGGACATGACTCGGAGTGTAGCCAAAAAGCGCACAAACTGTTGCCATGCCAAACAAAGCCTTGACACTAATTGCCTAAGCAAATAATATCGGCACCCTTATGACTGCCTCGAAAAAATCTGCCGCTTCCCGCCCGCGGCCAACCGACGGCGCCTGTGCCAGCGTCGAGTTTTACTGCGCCAGCGGTTACAACCCGGAGGAGAGCGTTGGCTATCTGATGCGACGCGTGCTGATCACCGTGGCGCACGAGGTCGAGCGTCAGCTTGAATCCAGCGACCTGACCAATGCCCAATGGGTTCCATTGCTCAAGCTGTTCATGCGCCGTGCTTCCACGGTTGCCGAACTGGCGCGCGAGTGCCATCTGGACGCGGGTGCCATGACCCGCCTGCTGGACCGGCTCGAAGCCAAGGGCTTGTGCCGCCGGGTGCGATCGGTCGAGGACCGGCGTGTCGTCAACATCGAGTTGACGGTTGCCGGGCGTCAGGCGGCGGAAGGCATCCCGGCAGTGTTGTGCCAGATTCAAAATGCGCATCTCGCCGGTTTCTCAGTCGACGAATTTGAAACCCTGAAGGGCTTTTTGCGCCGCATCCTTGGCAATGCACAAACTGCGGCGCAAGCGTCGGCCCCGATCAAGACAAACTCAGGAGACCCGCATGCCGCGTGACCATCAACCCGGGTGTAGGCACCTGACCCTGTCCGCGCTTCTCATCATCGCCGCGCTTGGCCTGTCGGCTTGCGCCGACCTGAAAGGCATTGCGCCACAAGCCACGCTGCGCGATGCCGCGTCCCTTGAATTGCTGGCCAGTCAAAGCGAAGCTTCTGCGCCAAGTGCCCAGTGGTGGCGCGAGTTTGGTGACCCGCAACTCAACCGCTTGATCGATCAGGCCCTGGCCAGCAGCCCGAGTCTCAAGATTGCGCAGGCCAGGATGGCCCGCGCCCAGGCTGGCGCCGCCATGACCGATGCCGCCGGTGGGCCGCAACTCAACGCCGGCATCGACGCCACGCGCCAGCTGTTTACCGCCAATGGCATGATTCCGCCGCCCTTGGCGGGCTCAATCTATGAGACCGGCACGGCGCAAGTCAGCGGCAGCTGGGAACTGGATTTTTTCGGCAAGAACCGCGCCGCGCTTGAAGCCGCTCTGGGCAACGCCCGCGCATTGCAAGCCGATGCGGATGCCGCCCGCACCCTGCTCGCCAGCACGGTGGCGCGCAGCTACTTCTCGCTGGCACGTCTGCACGATCAGCTGGCTCTGGCGCAGCGCATGCTGGCGCAACGCACGCAGGTGCTGCAACTGGTGCAAAAACGTCTCGATGCCGGACTCGATACGCGGCTCGAACTGCGACAAAGCGAAGCCACCTTGCCTGATGCCCGGCTCCAGATTGAATCCTTGCAGGAGCAGATGACGCTGGTCCGGCACGCGCTGGCAGCTCTGATAGGACAGCCAAACAGGCCGCTAGCGCTTGATGAACCTGCGCAAGCAGCTATAAAAACAGTAGCATATACGGCAAATGTCCCGTCTGATTTGCTCGGTCGCCGTGCCGACGTTGCCGCCGCCCGCTGGCGTGTCGAGGCCGCCACTCAGGATGTCGCCGGCGCCAGGAGCCAGTTTTATCCGAACGTCAATCTGGTGGCGTTTGCCGGCTTTTCCAGTATTGGTCTGGACCGCCTGCTCGGCGCCGGCAGCGAGCAGTGGGGCCTTGGCCCGGCGGTTCATTTGCCCTTGTTTGACGGCGGCCGGCTGCGCGCCAATCTGCGCGGTAAAAGCGCCGAGCTGGACGCCGCCATCGAGAGCTACAACGCGGTCGTGATCGACGCCGTGCGCGACGTGGCCGATCAGCTGTCCTCGGCGCAAGCGATTGCGCGCCAGCAGGCCGAGCAGCAGGCGGCGCTGGCGGCTTCCGAGAATGCCTATGACATTGCCAGGCGGCGCTATGAGGCCGGGCTGGCCAACCTTCTGAGCGTGCTTGCGGCTGAAACGGCGGTGCTCAATCAACGCCGTCAAGGCGTGGACTTGACCGCTCGCTCGCTCGATACCCAGGTGTCCCTGATGCGCGCACTGGGCGGCGGTTATCGCGCCGAGTTGCCGGCTGTCTCGGCGCAGAAATAAATCACATTCGATTTTGAGTCTTCACCATCATGACTGAACCCCAAACCCCACCATTGACCACGCACGCTGCCAGCAATCCAGCGCGAAAAAGGGCGCTGAGCGCGATTGCCGGCGTCGTCATCCTTGTTGGTCTCGGCTGGGCCGCCTATGAATGGCTGGTCGCCAGCCATTACGAGTCCACCGACAACGCCTACGTGCAGGGCAATGTGATCCAGATCACGCCGCAAATCGGCGGCACCGTGATGGCGATCCTGGCCGACGACACCGACTTCGTCAAAGCCGGTCAGCCGCTGGTCAAGCTCGATCCGGCTGACGCCAGGGTGGCGCTGGATCAGGCTCGGGCCAATCTGGCGCAGACCGTACGCCAGGTGCGCACGCTGTATGCCAACAACGGCAGCCTCATGGCACAGATTGCCGTGCGCGAGTCGGATGTGGTCAAGGCCCAAACCGAAATTACGCGTGCCAGCGACGACTTCAATCGCCGCCAGTCGCTGGTTGGCGATGGCGCGGTGTCCCGGGAGGAACTCAGCCACAGCCAGACACAAGTAGCCAACGGCAAGAGTGCGCTGGCTTCGGCCCAGGCCGGCGTCGCGGCCGCCAGGGAACAACTGGCCAGCAACCGGGCCATGACCGAAGGCGTCGACATCGACCAGCACCCCAGTGTGCAAGCGGCGGCCGCCAAAGTGCGCGAGGCGTGGCTCGCCAGGGAGCGTGCCGCATTGCCGGCGCCGGTGGATGGTTTTGTCGCCCGGCGCACCGTGCAGCTCGGCCAGCGCGTGGCCGCCGGCACCCCCTTGATGTCCATCATTCCTCTGAACCAGCTGTGGGTGGATGCCAACTTCAAGGAAGTGCAGCTGCGCAATATCCGCATTGGCCAGCCGGTCAGCCTGAGCGCTGACCTGTATGGCAAAAAAGTCGAATACAGGGGTGTGGTGAGTGGTCTGGGCATGGGGACCGGCGCTGCCTTTGCGCTGTTGCCGGCGCAGAATGCCACCGGCAACTGGATCAAGGTGGTGCAGCGCGTGCCGGTGCGTGTGGCGCTGGATGCCGCACAGCTGGCCCAGAACCCCTTGCGCGTCGGTTTGTCCATGCTGGTGACGGTCGATGTCAGCCAGCAGGACGGCAAGATGCTGGCCGATGCGCCGCGGGCCCAGGCCATGGTGCAAACCGCGGTTTATGAGGCGCAGGACCGTGGCGCGACCGAAGAAGTGCGCAAGATTGTGGCTGCCAACCTGGGCCGGCATTGATATGGCGCCGATGTAAGCGGGTCGCACATGGCCACCGCAACGCAATTCAACCCGCCACCACTGCAGGGCACCGCCCGGCTGTGGGGCACCATCGCCCTGTCGCTGGCGACGTTCATGAACGTGCTCGACTCGTCAATCGCCAATGTGTCGCTTCCGGCCATCGCCGGTGATCTGGGGGTCAGCGCCAACCAAGGCACCTGGGTCATCACCAGCTTTGGTGTCGCCAATGCCATTGCGCTGCCGCTGACCGGCTGGCTTTCGCAACGCTTCGGCCAGGTCCGCCTGTTTATCACCAGCGTGCTGCTGTTTGTGCTGAGCTCGTGGTTGTGCGGGCTGGCACCGAACATGACGATGCTGATCATTTTTCGGGCCCTTCAGGGCTTCGTTGCCGGTCCCATGATTCCGCTCTCCCAGGGCCTGCTGCTGTCGAGTTATCCGCCGGCGTTGGCCGGTCTGGCCATGGGATTGTGGGCGATCACCACGCTGGTGGCGCCGGTGGTCGGCCCGCTGCTGGGTGGCTGGATCACCGAAAGCGTCAATTGGTCGTGGATCTTTTACATCAACATTCCCGTCGGTCTGCTGTCGGCCTTCATGGTCTGGTCGATCTACCACAAGCGCGAGAGCGTGACGCACAAGCTGCCGATTGATGGCGTCGGTCTGGGCTTGCTGGTGCTGTGGGTCGGGGCGCTGCAGATCATGCTCGACAAAGGCAAGGAACTCGACTGGTTTCACTCGCCCGAAGTGGTCGGTCTGGGTATCGTGGCGCTGGTGGGCTGCGCCTTTTTCCTCGCCTGGGAACTGACCGAAGAACATCCGGTGGTGGACCTGCGTCTGTTCAAGCGGCGCAACTTCTGGTCCGGCACGCTGGCGATCGCGGTCGGCTATGGCCTGTTCTTTGGCAACGTCGTGTTGCTGCCGCTGTGGCTGCAGCAATTCATGGGCTACCCCTCGATCGACGCCGGCATGCTGCTGGCACCGGTCGGACTTTTCGCCATCATCCTGTCGCCGATCGTGGGCAAAAATGTCTACCGGATGGACCCGCGCGCGCTCGCCAGTTTTGCCTTTGTGGTGTTTGCCATAGTGCTGTTGATGCGCTCGCATTTCAACACCCAGGCCGACTTTGGCACCCTGATGCTGCCGACCGTGGTGCAGGGCATCGCCATGGCGTTCTTCTTCATTCCCTTGTCCGTCATCCTGCTCTCGGGTATCGCGCCGGACAAGATCCCGGCGGCGTCGGGCCTGTCGAGTTTCGTGCGCATCGTGGCGGGCTCGTTTGGCACCTCGATTGCCACCACCGTGTGGCAGGACCGCGCCGCCATGCACCACGCGCAATTGACTGAGTCGATCCACCTGGGCAATGCCACGGCAACCCAGGTGCTGGCCGGCATGAACAGTGCGGGCTTCACACCCGAGCAGGCGCTGGCGCAGGTCAATCGGCTGATTGACCAGCAGGCCTATATGCTGGCGGTGAACGACGTCTTCTTTGTCTCGGCGCTGATCTTCCTGTTGTTGATCCCGCTGGTGTGGCTGTCACGGCCCGGGAAAGCCGGCCACATTGGGCAGCAAGAGACTGGAAGCACTGACGCCGCTGCTGGAGCACATTGACGCTTATATCGCCTGGCTGGTCATCTCCAGACAGGCTGCGTCGCTGGGATACTCAGCTGTCGGTGCTGGTGGTTTGGGCCGGACCCAGCACTTCAATCAATTCAAACATGCCGGCCTTCAAAGCCGCCGAGAGATCGTGATCAAGGATTGGCAGCGCTTCCTCTGGCGCGACCAGCAATGGTCCGACACCATAGGCGCGGTTGCGGCCGTTGATCTTGCCCAGGTAGAGAGCCAGATCGGCAATTTGCAAAGCTCGCTCCCAATTGCAGACGCTTTCCGGTAGTCCGGCATAGGGCAGAGCAATGAAGCCGGCCGTGACCGTCACCGGAATCGGGGCCCCGTCGATCTGCAGGGGCCGCGTGCCGACGGCCTGCAACAGGCGCTCCACCAGACCCTTGAGATGCTGCGGATTGGCGTTTGGCGAGTAGACCAGAAATTCCTCGCCCCCCCAGCGCAGCACCCTGTCAGTTTCACGAATCGTGCTCTTGAGGCGCTGGGCGACCTGCACCAATACCGCGTCGCCAATGGCGTGGCCCCAGGTGTCGTTGACCTGCTTGAAATGATCGACATCGAGAATCACCAGTCCGTCAGGCGAGACCGCACTATTTTCGCGGCGTCCGGCGGCGCCCGGGTGGGGTCGCCGCTTCATCAGATCAAGAAATGTGCGGCGGTTGTACAAACCGGTGAGTGGATCGCGCACAGAATGAAACTCCAGCTCGTCGTGCGCCTGCTTGAGTCTCTTGTTGCTTTGGTGCAGCCTGCGGTACAGAAGCAGCAGGAAAAATGAAGCCAGCAAAATGACGGCAATGCCGAGCAGGGCGACGGTCTGTTGTAGCTTGCGGTTGGCAAGCTCAGTGTCCTTGAGCTGGTTCCCCCGGGCAAGCAATTCGATCTGCCTCTGCTGCTGTTCGGCGTGGAACTGCTCCTGCAAACCGGCAATCGCCTTGGCCTGATCGTTGCGAAAGATTTCACGACTGAGTTTGAGCTGGCGGCGCGACGTCACCAGAGCTTCGTGCAGCAGCCCGGTTCTTTCATACAGCGCGCTGAGTTCGGCGGTCAGGGCCTCCTCGTCGGTCCTGGAGCCGGTCTCCCGGTAGGTCGAAAGTGCCGCATTGATGTGCTGCACTCCCTCCTTCAGATTGCCAAGCCCGGCCAGCGCAAAACCCAAGTTCGCGCGTGCCACCGCGATGCTGGATTTGTTGTTGATTCGCCCGGCCTTGACGAGCGCCTGTCGGGCGAAATTCGCAGCACGGTCATATGCGTGTTCGCGCAAGTGGTGGTCGGCAAGATCGATCAGAACCACAACCTCGGTTTCAATCAGTCCGGAGCTCTGGCTGATGGCCAGAGCTTCCTGGTAGGCCGCCAGCGCCTCGTCATTGCGCCCCAGATCGGCCAGGGCATTGCCCTGGTTCACCTTGACGGCAGCCAACAAGGTCCTGGAGCCTGCTTCTGGCGCCAGCTTCAGTGCCGCGTCGAAACTGGCCAGACTTTTGCCCGGCTCCTTCATGGCAACATACAAGGAGCCGAGCTGGTTGAGCAGATCGAGCCTGGCTTGCGCCCGTCGCCTGGGCTGCTGCTCGGCCAGACGCAGCGCGCTGAAGGCGTGCTGCAGCGCCTTTTCAAATTGGCCGAGTTTGCCGTAGACGTTTGCCAGGGAGCGGTTCAGCAACATCAGGGCGAACGGGTCGGCACTTTGATCGGCAAATTTCCTGGCCTCGGTCAGCAGGGCCAAGGCCTCCTCGGGACGATCGGCATCGGTCTTTTGACCGGCCGCCCAAATGTCAGCCAGCGCCATGCTCGCGAAATCACCCTGTTTGGTGCCGAGTTTGAGCAATTCAGCAATGTCGTCCCGGGCAACCTGGGGCTGTCCGCCTTCGAGCAGGATTGGCAAGCGCGTCTTGAGTAGTTCCACGCGCACCGCGTAGGAGGTTCCGGGGGTCATCCCGGCGGCAAACGTTTGTGCTTCGGTCAAGGCGCGCGCGTTGTCAGTCAGCGCGATCTGGTAGATGGCCTCAAGCTTGCCAAAATCTTCAGCTTCGCCAGCCATCGCACCGCTGCCGAGCAGCGTCAGGCCGATCAGAAACGAGCCGAGTCGTGCAAGCATGTTTGAGCGGCGGGGGGCGCGAATCTTGTACATTTTCAATGTCAGGATAGTTATACCCCGTATATCGGATGTTTATGCAAACAAATTCACTCGGGCGACTAAAGACGTAACGCTCCCGCGTAACCCGTCATCTCCAGATAACCATGGCCGACCAGATCTCCGCTGCTGTCGAACAGCGCGCTCAAACCCTCCCAGTAGACCGCCCCAGTGGAGGCGCGGCTGTCGAGTTCCTGATTGTCAATCACGGCTTTGATGGTGTAGAACTCGCTTGGCGGGCTGTCGGTACCGGTAGGCTTGATGCGCACGGTCCATTCGACCGGGTACCTGGCTTGCGTCAATGGGCTGGTCCAACTGCGAATCGCCTGGAACTGCAGGTCGCCGTGGCTGAAGACGTGAGGCGCTGCCCCCATGGACGGATGACGATACGAGCCTCCGGTCCACAACGAGTTGCCTGACCCATCACGCAGGCGAAAGGCGGTAAGCGCGCTGCCGTCGCGCAGGTTCATGCCGATCCAGTCCCAGCCCACTGCCTGCGGATGCAGCATTGCCTGGCTCCATTCATGATCCAGCCAGGCAGTGCCTTGCACCGGCATCGGGTGACTTGCAAGCACCAGGCTGCCCGCGACCTGCAGCTGCGGCAGGCTGTAGTAGTAGCTCGCCTGTGTTGCATCAGGCCCTTTGCGTGACAAACCCCGATCGCCCTGCAAAAGCAGTGGCTGGGTCTCCTGCAGGCTCAGGTCAAAGCGAAAACCGTCACCTGCGGCCATCGCCCTGTATTGCGTGGCCTCGCGTGTCAGTGACCAGTCGCGCAGGGTCACGGCGGTGTCATGCTCGCTCGCCTGCGCCACCCCAAAGCCTTCACGCGCAATCCGCTGATCATGCATCAGCCTTTTGCCCGCCACGTCGGTGACGGCGGCATGCGCAAAGATCAATTGCTTCGCAGCGAAGCGGGATCGCATGGTCTGGGTGGCCGCCACGCGCGAGCGAAAAAATGTCAGCTGAAAACCGAACTCGCGCCGGCCCGAACCTGAACCGGAAGCAGTGCCTGTTGTCGGCACGGCGCTTGCACCCGGTTCAGCGTCGACGCCTGAAACCAGACGGCCGGTGACGTACCACCACTCGATCGAAAAATCGGGGTGACTGCCGCGGTCGCGCGGAAACTGCAAGACGCGCGGATTCAGCACCGGCGCCTGCGCCTGGGCCGGCACCTGCGACAGGGGTGCCATCAGGCCCGCCGCCAGCAAGTGACGACGCGAGAGACGGCCTGGAGGATGCGCCATGGCGGGCTTCAGGCTATCTGGGCGCGGATGCGGGTCAGTGCAGGGCCACAGTCGCCCAGGCGCTGCTGCACCCAGGTCGCATCATGGTAAGTTGCAAGGTAACGCTCGCCCGCATCGCACAGCAGCGACAGGATGGAGCCCGATTCACCCCGGGCGCGCATCTCGTTTGCCAGGGTCAGCATGCCGACGAAATTGGTGCCGCTGGATGGGCCCACCTTGCGTCCCAGCAGGTCAGAGAGCACCCGCATGGCGGCCACAGAATCGACATCCTGGACCTCCAACATCCGGTCCACCAGCGTGCGGATGAAGCTGGCCTCGACGCGGGGACGGCCGATGCCTTCAATGCGTGAACCCGGTCCGGTCAAGGTGGCGTCTCCGGTCCGGTGGTACTCTCCAAACACCGAGCCCTGCGGGTCGGGCACGCACAGCCGGGTGGCATGGCGCTGGTAGCGCACATAGCGGCCGATGGTTGCGCTGGTGCCCCCGGTGCCGGCGCCGACCACGATCCAGCGCGGGATCGGAAAGCGCTCATGCGCCATCTGCGTGAACATGCTTTGCGCAATGTTATTGTTTCCGCGCCAGTCGGTGGCGCGTTCGGCGTAGGTGAACTGATCCATGTAGTGGCCACCGGTCTGGTGCGCCAGCGCACGGGCCTCGTCATACACTGCCGATGCGCTGTCCACCAGATGGCAGCGTCCGCCATAAAACGTGATCTGCGTGATTTTTTCCGGCGACGTGCCGCGTGGCATCACCGCAATGAAGGGCAGGCCCAGCAATCGCGCAAAGTAGGCCTCGCTTACCGCGGTAGATCCGCTGGACGATTCGACCACGGTCGAGCCCTGGTGCAGCCAGCCGTTGCACAGCGCATACAGGAATAGCGAGCGCGCCAACCGATGCTTGAGACTGCCGGTCGGGTGGGTCGACTCGTCCTTCAGATACAGGTCGATGCCGCATCTGGCGAAGCCGGGCAGCGCCAGCGGGATCAGGTGCGTGTCGGCACTGCGCTGGTAATCAGCCTCAATCAGGGCAATGGCGTTGTGCAGCCATGAGGTGGTGGGGGTAGTCATGAGCAGAGCATAGCGGGTTCACTTCTCCATCCGGGGCCGGAAAATCGCGCACCTGCCTAACTCAATGGGATCTGCGACTGTTCCGGACCGACTGCCGCCAGTCGCTGGTGCTGGAGTACAAAGGCCTCAAAATCCTCCACCGGCACCGGCCGGCTGAACAGGTAGCCCTGATAGGCCTGGCAGCCGGCGTTGGCCAGGAAGTCCTTCTGGGCGCACGTCTCCACGCCCTCCGCCATCACCTCGAGCCCCAAGCTGTGGGCCAGTGCCACGATGGTCCTGGCAATCGCCGCATCGTTGGGGTCGATCAGCACGTCGCGTACAAATGACTGGTCGATCTTCAACTGGTCAAGCGGCATGCGCTTCAAATAGGAAAGCGAGGAATAACCGATGCCAAAATCATCAAGAGAAAACCCCACGCCCCGGGTTTTCAGGGCATACATCTTTTCAATGATGTCCTGCACGTTGTTGACCAGCAAGCCCTCGGTCAGTTCCAGTTTCAGGCGCTGCGGATTGGCGCCGGTCTGATCGAGTATGGCCAGAACCTGGGCCACAAAATCATGTTCGCGGAACTGTTGCGGGCTGACATTGACTGCCACTGTGAGATCGGCCATGGCCGGCTGGGAGGCCCATGCGGCCAGTCGGGTGCAAGCAGTCTTCAGCACCCAATGACCCAGAGGCAGAATCAATCCGGTCTCCTCCGCCAGAGGGATGAAGTCGGTCGGAGGCACGATGCCGCGTTCCGGATGAACCCAGCGCAGCAGCACTTCCGCACCCGTCACCCGGCTGCCTTCACCGACCACCTGAGCTTGATAGTGGAGCACGAACTGCTGCTCATGGATCGCCTGTCGCAGACTCTTCTCCAGAGCGGCTCGATCCAGGACGACAGTCTGCATCGCCGGATCAAAGAAGCGCAGCGCATTGCGCCCGGTTTCCTTTGCCTTGTACATCGCAAGATCGGCCTGCTTCAACAAATCATCGATCGGGGTTTCATGCCCGCAAAACAGGGTGGCGCCGATGCTCGCCGTGCTGCGGTGCTCGATGGCCCCGAGCTGATAGGGCTGATTCAGGGTCGCGTGAATGACTTCACCGACGGCCTTGGTCTGCGTGGCCGCCTCGTCCGAATTCTGGTTCAGGTTTTCCAGTACCACCACAAACTCGTCGCCACCCAGGCGCGCCACGGTGTCTCCCTCGCGCACGCAGGCGGCCAGTCGTTGCGCCACCTGCAGCAGCAGGAGATCTCCCTTGTCATGACCGAGGGTGTCGTTGAGGGTCTTGAAATGATCGAGATCGATGAACAGCAGCGCACCGAAAGTCCCGGCGCGGTTGCCGGCGGTCATGGTCTGTTTCAGGCGATCGAGCAGCAGTGTGCGGTTGGGTAAACGGGTCAGGGGGTCGAAGAAGGCCAGTTCGGCAATCTTTTCCTCTGCCTTCTTGCGCTCCGTGATGTCGTAATGCGTGCCGATGTAATTGGTGACCTTGCCATCGTCGCCCTTCACCGAAGAGATGGTGAGCCACTTTGGATATATCTCGCCATTTTTTCGCCGATCCCAGATTTCACCCTGCCAGCCGCCGGTGCGGTGGATGGTTTCCCACATGACGCGAAAGAAATCGGAACTGTGACGGCCTGACTGGAGCATGCGCGGTGTCTGGCCCACCAGATCCTCAGCCGAGTAGCCGGTGCTCTCGGTAAAAGCCAAATTGACTCGCAGGATCACGCTTTGGGCATCGGTGATGATCATCCCTTCCTGGGATTCGAAGGCCGAGGCAGCGATGCGCAGGTCGGCCTCGGCGCGCTTGCGGTCGGTGATGTCCGTGGCGATTCCACATACAGCATAAATTTCTCCGGCGACATCCCGGATCGGCAGTTTGACCGAAACGTAAGTGTGCAGGATGCCGTCCTGAGGCACCTGTTCCTCGACCTCGATCGACTGCCCGGACCGGATCACGACCTGGTCATTTCTGACCAGGGTTTCCGCCATCGCCGGTGGAAGAATATCGTGATCTGTCTTGCCCTGGATTTCCTCGTTGGAAACATGGAACATCTTCTCGAATTGCCGGTTGACATAGAGATAGCGCCCGGCCAGATCCTTCAGAAACATCACCGAGTTGACGTTATCGGTGATGGCGCGCAGCTTTTGCTCGCTTTGCTGCAGGCCGGACTCGATTCGCTTGCGTTCGGAGATGTCGTCGATGAAGGCAATGCCGCCATCATGGCCGCCATGGACGCCATACAGTGGTGTGCAGGTCATGCTGACCCAGACCTTGACCCCGCTCAGGGTCGAAATGTATTCGCCTTCATAGGCGCCGGCTTTCCCCTCGACCGGCGCCCGCAGCGCGGGCAACACGCGCTGGTCCTTGAGCGTGCGCATGTCCAGCCCGATCAGTTTTTCATGCGGAGCTTTGAGAATGTCCGCAAAACGCTGATTGCAGAAGATGATGACGAGCTGACTGTCGTACTGCACGATGCCAGTGGGTGAGTGCTGGAGGATCAGTCGATAACGCTCCTCGCTGGCCTGCAGGGTTGCCACAGCCTGCTTGCGCTCGGCGAGTGCGGTTTCGGCCGCGGCGCGCAAGTGCTCGAGGTTTTCGACGATGCGGCCTTTTTCCAGTCCCAGACGTACTGCGCCATCGAGTGTTTCGTGCAGGTAGCGTGCGCTGAACAGCACGGCGGCCAGGAACACCAGCGTCATCGATCCGAACGCCCAGTGCAGCGCCGAATTCGCCTGCAGGAATATCGCGGCTGCCATGGGGACACTGACCAGCAACGCGAAAGTTCTGAAGGCTGCCGGCACCGGCGCCAGCAGCGGCACCGCCCCCGCCACCATCCCCGACAACACCAGCCCGGTGAACAATCGCGCTTCATCGGGCGCATTCCACATGAACAGCACAGTGCCCGCACCCCATGCGGCCGCGGCCATCGCGGTGGCTGCGATATATCGGTTGCGCCAGGTCACGGCAGCCGTCGCATCCGGCGCCGCGGCAAAGAAACGCCGTGCCAGAACGTAGCGTCCTGCTGCAATCACAAGGACCACCAGCCACCAGAGAAAAGCCGTTATGGTGGAGGCGTCGAGGGTCGCGTTGACGTAGGCCAGCAGCGAACCATTGACGACATTCACCATCTGCGCCGTGCCCGCGTTGCGATAAAGCAGGGCGGTCTTCAGTCGCTGTGCTTCCGCTTCAACATCTGGGGTGGACGAAGGGGGGGAAGGCATGCACATCATTCTAGCGACGGGAAATCGGGCGCCTCCAGGTTCAGGGCGGCAGTACCGTCATCAATCCATGGTACAGCTGGCTGGGCGATACCGGTTTGTGCAACAGGGGTATGCCACTGGCCAGCGCTTCACGCAGCCGGTCCGGCGCGGTGTCGCCGGTAATCAACAGGGCGGGAAGGGCGTCTCCCAATAATGCACGCAAGGCAACAATGGCCTCTATTCCGGTGCGCTGCCCGCGCAGGCGGTAATCGCTGATGATCAAATCTGGCCTGCGGATACGCGCCAGTGCCAGTGCTTCTTCAATGGTTTCCGCGGCTTCGCAGTCACAGCCCCAATCGCGCAGCAGATGCAGCATGCCAGCACGCACGGCCACCTCATCGTCCACCACCAGTACACGCACATCGAGTTTCTGCGCTTTACCCGGTTCCACGGCCAGCTGCGCCACTGGCAAAGCCGCAGTGGTGATCGGCAAGGCCAGCCGGAACACGCTGCCACGCCGCGGCGTGGATTCCAATGTCAGCTGATGCCCCAGCGTTTGCGCCAGCCCGTCCACAATCGCCAGCCCCAGGCCCAAGCCCTTGCTGCGATCCCGTTCCGGATTGCCCAACTGGTGAAATTCGCGAAACACCTCACGCTGCTGCAATGTCTCAATGCCAATGCCGGTATCCCAGACCTCCAGCACAGCCTGATTGCCACGCTGTCGGCAGGTCACCAGCAGGCCGCCGTGCTCGGTGTAGCGGATTGCGTTGGACACCAGGTTGCGCAGGATCAGCTCAATCAACGCCGGGTCGGATCGCACCACCAGCGCGCTCTCGCGCGAGCGATACGTCAGGCCCTTGGCATCGGCCTGCCGCACGAATTCCCGCTCGATCTTGTTGAGCAGGGGCTGCACCCGAAACGCCTGCACCTGCGGCTCGATCACACCGGCCTCGATGCGCGAAAAGTCGAGCAGGGTGTTGAGCATCTCGGCCGAAGCGTCGCTGGCCGCGCTGGCGCTGGCGAGCAACTCGCGCTGCTGGGGGTTCAATGCCGAGCGCGACAGCACCTCCAGGAACAGGCCCTGCGCGTGAATCGGCTGGCGCAGATCGTGGCTGGCGGCGGCAAGGAATTTGGACTTGGCTGCGTTGGCCTGCTCCGCTTCGCGTCGCGCGGCGTCCGCAAGCTCTGTCTCTCGACGCAACTTCTCCAGCAACTCGCGGTTTTCAAAACGCAAATCAATCGATGAGCGCACCGCGCGGGCAAAGTTTCCAGCTTGTCCCAGCATGACGAAAGCATACAAGGCAATGGCCACTCCCAGACTCCAAAAAGCCGGATCTCCCGTGAACCACAACTTGGCGATTGCGATCGTCATTTCCGGGACCAGAAAAGCCAGGTACAGGCGCAACACCGGCCCTTGGGTCGACACCGCCCCCGCCGCCATACCCGCCAGCACAGAAAACACCAGAATGCTGCTTGCCAGATTGGCGGCATCGAATCCAATCCACACCAGAGAGCCCCAGAGCGAGCCGCCCACCAGGTTGATGGCCATCAACGTCCACACCACTTGCGCCGCGCGCGAGTCCGTCACACCCCTGGCACGCTGGCGGCGTGCATAGAGAAACCAGTTCAGGTTCGACACCACCACCGCCACGCCCCAAACCCGCAGATACAGCGCATTGCTGTCGTTGGATAAAGCCCAGACGATGAGCATCGTGACCAGAAAAACGGGTAGCACGGTGCTACCCACGCCAGCGAGCAACTGCCGCAATTGCTCAACCAGAATGCGCCCTTCGGCCAGGGGTAGCGAATTGCCTTTCATGTTGTCCCCGCAATTTGCGTCGCAACCTCAGCCAATCAGACCCTGGTGGCGGGCCGCGAACACGGCCTCGGCTCGGCTCACCACGTCAAAAAACTCCAGTATGTCCTGCACATGCCGACGTACGGTGTTATCCGAGAGCGACAGCTGGCGGGCAATGAGCTTGTTCGACAGCCCCTGGTGCAGCAGCTCCAGCACCTCGCATTGGCGCGGCGTCAGGCGCCGCTGCAGCGAGCTGCTGGCAGGCGCTGACAACTCCGAAAAGTGGCCGCGCAGCACAAGATGGATCGCCTCGACAATCTTGTCGGCGGTCTCTGCCTTCGATACAAAACCGGCGGCACCACGTGTCAGTGCCAGGCGCACCGTTTCCGGCTCGGCCTGAGACGACAACATCAGTACCGGAACCATGGGCCATTTGCGCTTGAGCAGGGTAATGCCTTCGAGCCCGCTCAAGCCCTGGAGCTTGATGTCGAGCAGCACCACGTCAACGTCATCGGGCGTGCTGCTTATCGCCTCATCCAAAGAGCCGGCTTGAAAAATGGTTGTACCGGGTATCGCGGTGCTGATCACCAGGCTCAAGCCGGCACGGAACATGGCGTGGTCGTCGATTAGCAAAATGCGGGGGGCGGTCATGGCGGCCATTAAACCACCCAATCCGCGCAGCCCGCATGGTCTAAATGGACCATGGTAATTCTTTTACACGCAACATAAAGTCCAGTCCTGTTCCATTTTTCGGAGAGAACGATGACGCTGGTGGATTCGGTTAAAACATGTTTGACAAAATACGCAGACTTCAGTGGCCGTGCGACGCGCTCGGAATACTGGTGGTTCGTTTTATTCTTTACGATCGTCCTGATTGGCGGTGCCCTGGTCCACGAATATGGCGTGGCGGTAGCCCTGCTGGCGCTGTTGCTGCCGATCACTTCAGCGGCCACCCGTCGCCTGCACGACACCGATCACAGTGGCTGGTTCCAGCTGCTCAACCTGGTGCCGCTGGGCAACTTCTACGTGCTTTATCTTCAGGTCCAACAGGGCATGGCAGGTTCAAACCGTTTTTGAACTCTCTCTCCAATTTCCCATTCCTTATCAAGGCTAGTTATGAAAATTATTAAAACCGGTTTGTTGTTGTCCGCAGTTGCTTCAGTGCTGGCGGCGGGCGCGGCGTTTGCCGGAGATGCGGATTTCACCCTGCTCAATCGTACCGGCTATACGCTGCGCGAGATCTACATCTCGCCGTCTCACAGAAACTCCTGGGGCGATGACCGCATGGGGCAAGGCTATCTTGATAACGGCAGGTCACGTCTGTTCAAGTTTTCAGACAAGAGTTCCTGCAAACAAGATCTGAAAGTCGTCTTTGATGACGATGAATCAGAAGTAGTTTGGGAAGAGTTCGACCTGTGCGAGATCAACAAGATCACTCTGAAGTACAACCGGAAGAACCGAACCGTGTCGGCTGATACCGAATAAGCCATCAAGTTTGCCAATGCCCTTCGGGGCATTGATTTTTTAAGGGCTTCGCATTCGGCTGACCCGAGAGCTGGGCGCCCGAATTGCAGACCATGTGCTGCTACCAATCCTCCTTCACCGCCAGCACCGCGTCCTTGCCCGCAGCGGCCCGTCCTGCCACCCATGCAGTGACGGTACCGGCTGTCACCACCGCCAGGCACAGCGCCAGCAGCCGGCCCCAAGGCAGCATCAGATCCATGGTCCAGTGAAAGCTTTGCGGGTTCACCACATGTACCAGCACCACCGACACCACCAGGCCCAGCCCGAGTCCGGCGATCGCGCCGACGCCAGTCCAGGCGGCACCCTCTAGCGCGATGACTTGCAGAATCTGTCGGCGCGTCAGCCCCAGGTGGGCCAGCAGGCCAAACTCCTTGCGCCGCGCCAGCACCTGCGCGCTGAAGCTTGCCGCCACGCCAAACAGTCCGATCCCGATCGCCACCGCCTGCAGCCAGTAGGTCACGGCAAAGCTGCGATCAAAGACGCGCAGCGAGGTAGCGCGGATCTGGCTGGCGGTGCCGAATTCGAGCAAGGCGCCGGCACCGGGGCTGTGCCTGTCGGCCAGCGCGCGCAGGGCTGCTTGAACCTGCCCGACCTCCAGCGGATGGTCCAGCCAGAGTGCCAGATCATTGGCGCGACCATCCCCGGTGAGGCGCTCGAACACCGCTTTGTCGATCGCGATGGCACCGCTTTGGCGGGCGTAGTCACGCCACACGCCTGCTACAAAAAAGATAGCTGTTTGCGCAGATGCAGAAAGGGCCAGAGGCCTAAATGATGCCGAAATCTGAGGGAAGACACGGCCTGCGCGGGCAGCATACAAATCGACCATGGCTTCGCTGACATAAATGCCGATTTGCCCGGGGGGTATCGCAATCGGCGGGTCCACCAGCGGCAGGCTGCGCGCCGGGTCGTCAAGTTCGCGCGCGATCAGCGCCACCGCCGGCTGGGCCGGATCGAGCAGCAGCTGCATCAGGCGCTGGGTTTGCACGCGCTGCACGCCTTGCAGATGGCTGGCCGCCTGCACAAACTCCGGGCTGAAAAACACCGTATCGCTGGCGCCCAGCGATCGGGCACTGCGCAGATACAGGTCGGCGGGAAGCACGCGGTCCAGCCAGACCGTCACCGACTCCCGAAAGCTCGCCACCATCACGGTCAGCGCCACCGCCAGACTGAGCGAGGCCACGACACCACTGACCGCCACCGCGGCGGTCTCGCGCTGGCGTCGCGCCCGCTCCACCGCGAGCAGCCCGAGCGTCTGGCGCGCCACCCTGGGGGCGAGCCGGTCAAGCAGCAGCGCGATCAGCCAGGGCAAGGCCGTGATGCCGCCCAGCAGCAGCAGGCCGACCGACACGTAGGCCGCCAGCGGTATGCCGAATATCGCTGGAGCCCGGGTCAGCAAAGCGCCGGCAGCGATCAAAATGATGCTGATCCAGTGGCTCTGGCGCGGCATCAATCCGGCACCCAGGCCCTTGAGCGTTTGCGCCGGTGGCAGGCGCTGCGCCTGGCGCGCGGGCCACCAGCCGCCCACCAGCGCGGCCAGCACGCCCAAAGCGCCATACAGCAGCGCCGCCCAGCCACTCCATTGCAGGCTCGGTGCTCCGCCGGCAAAAAAGCCACCACCCAGATCGCCGCCCAGCAGCCGCAGGGCCAGCGCCGCCAGCGCCGTGCCCAGGGCAACACCGGCCGCGCTGCCGACCAGTCCCAGCGCCAGGGATTCCCACAGCACCAACGCCAGCCGATGCCGTGCACTCAGACCCAGCACGCCCAACAGCGCAAATTGTTGCGAACGCTTGGCCACGCTCAGGGACAGCACCGAGAACACCAGAAACGCGCCGGTGAACAGCGCAATCAGTGCCAGCACGCTGAGATTGACGCGATAGGCTCTGGACAGGTCGCTGACCTGGGCCTGGGCGTCGGCCGGCTCGGTCAGGGTCAGGCCGGCTGGCCAGTCGGGCGCGCTTTGCAGGCTGCGGACAAAGGCCGCCCGATCGACGCCGGCTAGCAGTCGAATATCAATCCGTGTCAGCTGCCCCTGTTTGCCGAACAACTCCTGCGCGGCGCCGATGTCCATGGCGGCCAGTGCCGCGCCGCCGGCCCGGACGGAGCCCGCCACCCGGACTTCTTTCAATTCCAGCCCGCTTTGCAGGCGCAAGGTCGCCGCCGGGTTCTTCCGTGCCGCCGGGTTCAGAAAAACCGTGCCCGGCGTGAATAGGGCCGTCCGCCCGGCGCTCTGGAATGGCAGCGGCATCAGATCCGGCGCCACAAAGGCCACCACCAGCGCGTCGACGCCGACCACGCGCAAGGTCAGACGTCGCCCGTCAGGCGTGAGCGCATAGGTGCCGAGTTCCAGTACCGGTGAAGCCACAGCCACTTGGGCGTGGCGTGCCACACGCGTAAAGACGGCTTCGTCAAAGCTGCCCTTGACGCCGCGCAGCTCCAGATCAGGCTGGCCGCCAACCGATCGCACCGCCTGCGAGAACTCGTCCAGCGCCGACGCGTTGATCAGGTGCACCGAGAACGCCAGCGCCACCCCCAGCATCACTGCCACGATGGCGGCTGCATTGCGCCACGGGTGCTGGCGCAGCTCTTGCCAGGAAAAGGTTTTCAGCAGTTCGATCATGGGAGTGGATGGCGGGAACCTGGGTGCAGTGTATTGCGCAGTTGACAAATCTCAAGGGCGCGCCCGCGACGGCTCGGAAAATGTGCTTTTATCTTTATGTCAGTGCAGAGGTGAAGTATGAAGTTGCCAGTTCATATCCAGTTTCACGGCATGGAGGCTTCCGCAATGCTGGAGGCCAGCGCGCGTGAGCACGCGCACAAGCTGGCTTCGTTTGCCCCCGACATCATGGCTTGCCGTGTCGGCATCGAAGAAGAGCAAAAGCACAAGCACCAGGGGCGTCCCTTCAGCGTTCACATCGACCTGACGCTGCCTGGGCACGAGCTGGTCGTGAACCGGGTCCAGAATGAAGATGTGTACGTGGCCCTGCGTGACGCCTTCGACAACATGAAGCGCCAGCTTGAGGACGTCGTGCGCAAGCGCAGGGGAGCGGTCAAGCAGCACGCTGTACCAGTGCCGGGTGAGCTGCCTCCGCGATGACATCCCACAGGCACTAAAACCGGGAGAAATCTATGGGTGAACGTTTGACCACAGGCGAAATCTGCACACGCGGCGTGACCATCGCTTTCAGAAAGACGCCTCTGAACGGTGCTGCGCGGCTGATGCGGGAAAACCACGTTGGCTGCCTGGTCGTGGTTGATGAAGATGCTGGACTGCGGACCGTGGTGGGTCTGCTCACCGACCGCGATATCGTGACCGCGGTGGTGGCCTCCGATCTCGACCCCGGAACCCTGTTGGTGGAGGACGTGATGACGACCGACCCGGTCACCGCACGCGAGGAAGACTCACTGATCGACCTGATGTACACCATGCGCCGCAAGGGCGTACGGCGGATTCCCGTCGTCGGTGGGAAAGGCGAGCTGATTGGTGTCGTGACGCTCGACGATGTGCTCGACATCCTGGCGCAGGAGCTCGGTTTGCTGGTCGCCGCCATCGACAGCGAGGGCAAGCGCGAACGGCAGATGCGCATGCAGGCGCAGTGATTTCGCCACACTTTGCGTGCCTGATCTGCATCAAGGCGCGCGCAGTTGGCGCTTGAGAACGGTGCGGCACGCCCCATATTGAAAGACGGTGGCCCTGGCCTTTTGGGCCGTGGGCTGTCATCCTGGTAACTCATGCAAAGGAGAGAGCAAATGAACTCATTGATCAGCCGCGGCAACCTTTTTGACGACTTCTTCCGCGATGTCGCTCCGGGCTTTTATGTCAAGCCCCTGCACGGTGACCCCTTGCCGAGTCCGGCCCAAATCAAGGTCGACGTCAAGGAGAGCGACGGCAGCTACACGGTACAAGCCGAAGTGCCGGGCGTGAGCAAGGAAGACATCCATATATCAATCGACGGCAACGTCGTGACCGTGCGGGCTGAAGTCAAGCAGCAGGACAGCTCTGGCAAGGACGAAAAAGTGCTGCGCAGCGAGCGCTATTTTGGCGCCGTGTCGCGCAGCTTCCAGATGCCGGTGGACATCGACCAGACCCAGGCCAAAGCCAAGTACGACAACGGTGTGCTGACGCTGACCTTGCCGAAGAAACAGACCTC
Organism: uncultured beta proteobacterium; assembly: GCA_963810395.1. Taxonomy (GTDB): domain Bacteria; phylum Pseudomonadota; class Gammaproteobacteria; order Burkholderiales; family Burkholderiaceae_C; genus Rhodoferax. The sequence continues at coordinate 2,483,982 of CAWENC010000001.1, forward strand.
TGGCGGCGCACAAACTCTGACCATCGAATGAGCTTCTTCTGGGGGTGCCGGGCTCGCCCGCCAGATTGACAAACACAGCGCAGCGCTTGCCGCCGCAGCGCACAGTAAGATAGCTGCCATGATGGATTTCCGAATTTTGCAGTGATCGGCCTGAGCCTGGTCGATCCGCTGGCAAACAGCTTGCCCCAGACGCCCCGCATGTCCATGCCGGCGGTGCTGACGGCTGGCGTGCTGCACCTGGCGCTGCTGTGGCTGGTACTGCAGTCGGCACCGGTGTTGCACACGGTGCGATCCGTGGTGCGGTATCTGGCACCCATCACCTTAGTGCGGGAAAAGCCGCCCACACCCGCGCGCATCACGCTGCCGCAGCCGGTCCCGGTGCGTCCCGTCAAAACGGTGCCTGAGCCCGTGCCACCGGTGCCGGTAGTGACAGCACCGCGGGCGATTGAGCCGCCGCCCGTTATGCCACCGCCACCATTGCCGGTGCCGCGGGAAATCGTGGTGCCAGAGTCTCCGCCGCCGATCCCGCTCCCCGTACCGCCGAAGCCAGAGCCGGTGCTTGTCCCCGAGCCGCCACCGTTGCCACTGCCGGAGCCTGCGCCTGCACCAGTACCTGCGCCTGTACCGGTACCTGAGCCAACGCCAACGCCAGCCCCAGCCCCAGCCCCAGCACCAGCACCAGCACCAGCACCAGCACCAGCACCAGCACCAGTACTTTCGGCGGCACCTGCGCCGACGCCGGCTCCGGCCCGGCCTGCGGCCATCACGCCGGTGGAACCGGTGTCGGCAGCGCCGCCGCAGTCAAGCGGACCGAGTGGCGCCCAGGCGGCACCGGCTGCGGCCAAACAGCCGCTGAATATGAATCTGTATCCCGGCATGTATAAGCCGTCGGGTCAACGCAGCCTCTCCGAACTGGCCAACGAACAACTCAATGGCGGGCGGCGGCGCGACCGATTCGCCGAGGGTGTGTCGGCTGCTGAAAAGCCCGATTGCATCCGCCCCGGGGGTAGCCTGCTGAGTGTGATCACCATCCCCATAGAGGTTGCCAGCGGCAAGTGCAAGCCGCCGAGGTAGTCTTGCGCCCGACCCCGTCACACCTTCACCCGTTTTCTCAAGGAACCCAGGAAAGCATCATGTCCAAACGATTTCTCTTCACGCGACGCGCTCCAGTCTGGCTGCTCTGTTTGACGCTGGTGGCCGGCGTCGCGGGTCTGGTGCAGGCGCAGCCCAATGCGCCCACGGCGACCGCCAGCGCCGCAGCCCCGGCGACCACGGTTGCACCCAGCACCTCGGCCGTGACTGCGCTGCCCAACCTCGCCGCTTCGGCAATCATCCCGCCTGCCAGTGACGCCGTGGCCAATCCCTATGGCCTGCGTTCGGTGTGGGCGCAGGGCGACCTGGTTGCCAGGACGACCTTGCTGATTCTGGCCGTGATGTCTCTGCTGAGCTGGTATTTCATCATCGCCAAGCTGCTCGAGCAGCGCCGTCTGAGCAGTCAGGCGCTGGTGGCCAAGAAGGCATTTGCCAGCGCGGAGTCGCTGCGCCGGCGCGCGGATTCGCTCGATAAAGCCAGTCCGTTTCGCTTCATCATGGATTCGGCGATCGAGGCCGCGCGCCGGCATCCCAGCCTGGCCGGGCAGGTCGATATGAACTCCTGGCTCAGTCAGGACATCGTACGCTCGGTCGGGTCGCTGCAAATGCGTTCGCAGGAAGGCCTGTCGGTGCTGGCCACGGTCGGCTCCACGGCGCCATTTGTCGGCTTGTTCGGCACCGTCTGGGGCATTTACAACGCGCTGGTGACGATTGGCGTGTCCGGTCAGGCCTCGATTGACAAAGTGGCCGGACCGGTTGGCGAGGCGCTGATCATGACGGCACTGGGCCTGGCCGTGGCGGTGCCGGCGGTACTGGGCTACAACTGGCTGGTGCGGCGCAACCGGGTGACCCTGCACGCGGTCAAGGGATTTGGCTCCGAGTTGCACACCCTGTTGCTGGTTGAAATCGACAAGCGCCAGCGCGCTGCAGTTACGACCAAGGACGACTAGATCATGGCCATCAGCTACAAAGATGCGGACGACGATGACGTCGCGCTGTCCGAGATCAATACCACGCCGCTGGTGGACGTGATGCTGGTGCTGCTGATCATCTTTCTGATCACCATTCCCGTCATCAACACATCGGTGGCGGTGCGTTTGCCGCGGGAAACGAACCAGCTGCAGCAAAGCCAGCCGGAGACCGTGGTGATCTCGGTCGATGCGCGTGGTGCGACCTACTGGTTTGACGCCCGCCTGACTGATCCGCAAAGTCTGCAGGACAAGCTCAGGCAGTTCGCCGCGCGAACCCCGAAGCCCGAGGTTCATATCCGGGGCGATGCCCGATCGAACTACGAGGCCGTGGCGCGGGTGCTCTATGCCTGCCAGCAGGCGGGTATCACGCGCATCGGCTTCGTGACGGAGCCCCAACATGGCAATTGATTTCGACGAGGCCCTCGATCCCGGCGCACCCGAGCTCGCGTCGAGCATGAACATCACACCGCTGATTGACGTGTTGCTGGTGCTGCTGGTGATGCTGATCATCACCATCCCGATCCAGCTGCATTCGGTCAACATGGAAATGCCTGCCGGATTGCCGCCACCCGTGATGACTGAGCCGGTGGTGGTGAAGATCGAGATCACCGCGCAGAATCAGCTGCTATGGAACGGCGAGCCCCTTGCCGGACGCGCCATGCTCTACCAGCGACTGCAAACGGCGGCACAACTGCGCGAGCAGCCCGAGATCCATATCCGGCCCGATCGCAGCGCCAGCTACGACAGCGTGGCTGCGGCGCTGACTGCTTCCCAGCAATCGGGCCTGCAGAAGATTGGTGTGGTGGGTCTGGACGAGTATGCCCGCTAGCCCGCCGCAAACATAAACCACGGTGTTACCAGCTGCCTTGATTTTCATCAAGACAGGTCCCACACCTTTCACGATACTGATCCGCTGCTATTCAGATTGAGCGCTGTTAGCGGTGGCCACGGGCTCAGGAATGCGCGAAATGAGCGGGAGGGAAGCTCGCCTTGAAGACATTGTTCTTTCGCCTGGACGAATTGACTGACACCCAGGCTGTTGAAAAACAGCTGATGGTGTCAAGCTGCGTGTTCGCCCTTGTCGCCGCGCTGATTTCCGCGTTCTCCCTGTGGGCCGCCAAGCCGTCCATCGTCATTGCCGCCGATTTTGTGACCGCGCTCGCCCTGTTGCTGCAATTAATCTGGATTCGAAACAAAAACCGGTTTCTATTCCCGCCGATCCTGCTCTTGACTCTGTTGGCGGGCGTTGTGGTTTTCGCCACCTATTTCCATGGCGCGGCATCGGTTTATTGGCTCTTTCCAACCATTGTCTACAGCTATTTCTGGCTGGACAGAAGAAATGCGACCGTCTTGTCGTTCCTGTACACGCTGCTGGTTTGTCTGGTGATCGCCTGGCGGGAAGGGTTTCAATTCCTGCTGGAATCCCGGATTTTTGGCGCCAGTGTGCTGACGGCTGGTCTTTTGTATTTTTACAGCATGGTGCGTGATAACTACATTAGAAAACTGACGGAAGGGAATTCTGAGTACAAGAACTATGCGGAAATGCTGACGGGCAAGGTCAGGAGCCAATTTGAGGAGATCAGGGAAAGCGAAAAAAGATTCCATGGCATCGCCAATGCCGCCCAGGATGCGGTCGTGATGATCGACGACGCCCGCCAGCTGACCTACTGGAACCCTGCAGCCGAGCGCATGTTTGGCTATCGCACTGAAGAGGTGCTGGGCCGGGATTTCCTGGATGTGCTGGTGCCGGAGCGTTATCGCTCAGGCTACCTGGAGGCCCTCGCCGAATTCCGGACGAGCGGCTCCAGCCCGTTTATCGGCAAGACAGTTGAATTGACGGTCGTGCACAAGGATGGTCACGAATCTCCGATTTCCCTGTCGACATCGGCGCTCTATTTGAATCAGCGCTGGCACGCGGTCGGCATCCTGCGCGACATCACGGAGCGTCAGTTGGCCGAATCGGCACGCGCCCAGCTGGCCGCCATTGTTGAATCCTCGGTGGTCGCCATCATTGGCGAGGATTTGAACGGATTGGTCACCAGCTGGAATCTTGGCGCGCAGAACATCTATGGTTTTTCCGCCGCCGAGATGATCGGGCAACCGCGTCTGCTGCAGGTTCCAGCCGATCGCCAGCAGGAAATAAAGGGATTGATCGAAAACATCAAGCACGGCAAACAGGAACCACGTTTTGAGACCACCCGGCTCAGAAAGGACGGCACCCAGATCGACGTCTCACTGGCGCTCTCGCCGATCCGCAATGAGCGCGGGAAAATCGTCGGCATATCGGCTGTTTCGCACGATGTGACAGAAATCAAAAGGGCTGAACGCGAGCTCAGGGCCGTGAACCGCGCGCTCCTGACGCGTTCCAGCTGCAATCTGGCGCTGGTTCGCGCAGCCAATGAAATTGCGCTGATGGAGGAAATGTGTCATGTCCTGGTGGACATCGCCGGCTACCGTTTTGCCTGGGTCGGTTTCGCGCAGCACGACGAAGAAAAATCCGTGCAGCCGAAGGCGCATTACGGCTACGAAAAAGGCTGCCTGGACGGAATTCAACTCAGTTGGGCGGATAGCGAGCGCGGTAGCAGTCCCTGGGGTATCGCCGTGCGGACCGGCGTTGCGCAAATCCATCAATACTCCGACGGCGATCTCGCCAGCAGGCCCTGGCAGGATGAGTCCCTGAAGCGCGGCTACCGATCGATCATCGCACTGCCGCTGCGGCACAACATAGAAAAATTGGGCGTGCTGACGATTTACTCGTCCGATCCGCAGGCATTTCACGCGGAGGAAGTGAAATTGATCACCGAACTGGCGGATGATCTTTCCTACGGGATCAGTGCCTTGCGCACCCATGAGGCTCAGGGAAAAAGTGTGGCACGCCTGCAGGCAAGCATGGAGTCGACCATCAGCGCCGTCGCCAGCATGGTTGAAATGCGCGACCCCTACACCACCGGCCATCAGCAGCGTGTGGCCGAACTCGCGGAGGCGATCGGGCGTGCCATGGGGCTGCCCGAACAAACGGTATACGGCCTGCATCTGGCGGGCATCGTGCATGATCTTGGCAAGATTCATATTCCGGCGGAGATTCTGAGCAAACCCGGCAAGCTCACCAAGATCGAGTTCGAAATGATCCGGACGCATCCGGAGGCTGGCTATGAAATTCTGAAAAGCGTGGACTTCCTCTGGCCGATTGCGCAAACCGTGTTGCAGCACCACGAACACATCGATGGCAGCGGTTACCCGGCTGGGCTGAAGGGCGAGCAAATTCTGCTGGAAGCAAAGATCGTCGCGGTGGCGGACGTGGTGGAAGCCATTTCCTCGCATCGCCCGTATCGACCCGCGCTGGGCATTGATGCCGCCATGCAAGAGCTAAGGGAGCAGCGCGGGAAATATTATGAACCGGCGGTGGTCGACGCTTGCCTCAAGCTCTTCACTCAGGGTGCCTTCAGTTTCAAGGGCAAGTCGGGACACTGAAGAAATTCATCGAAATGGCTCCGGGGCGGACTCAGCCAACCCCATCCACGCTCAACTTGACGACCCGATCCGCCCGCGCTGCAGCAAGCTCGGAGTGGGTGACCAGCACCAGGGAGGCACCCTGCTGACGGGTTTGTGCAATCAATGCATCCATCACCTTTTGCGCGGTGCCGGGGTCGAGATTTCCGGTCGGCTCGTCGGCCAGCAGCAGGCTGGGGTGATGCACCAGCGCGCGCGCGATCGCCACCCGCTGCAGTTGACCGCCACTGAGTTGCTGTGGCAGGCGCTGGCCCAGTCCAGCCAGGCCCACGGCCTCAAGCATGGCCTGCACCCGGGCGTTGTCGTGCTGGCCTAGCAGCATCAAGGGCAGAGCCACGTTTTGCGCCACATCCAGATGCGGCAATACATGAAAGGCCTGAAACACAAAGCCGACTTTTTCACGCCGCAGGCGTGCCAGACTGTCGTCATTCAGGGTTCCCAGGTCAAAACCGTCCAGCACGACCGAGCCGCTGTCCCAGTTGTCCAGACCCGCCATGCAGTTCAGCAGCGTCGATTTGCCGACACCGGATTCGCCCACAATGGCGACGAATTCACCTTCCGCCACGGTCAGCGACACGTTGCGAAACACCAGAACCTCGCCATAGTGCTTGTCCAGATCGGTGATCACCAGACTCATATATTTCCCGCATCCAAAGGCTGGGCAAAATTCCTGGCAAGAATCAGTACCTGATCCAGCGCGTCGGGCGCGTCGCAGGGCACCACGCGGCGCTGCGACATGGATCGCAGCCAGGTGATCTGGCGCTTGGCGAGCTGGCGCGTGGCGAAGATGCCTTTGTCGCGCAGTTCACTCATCGGCCACGGGCCGCCCGGTCCGGGCGACTGGAGCGCGTCCAGGTATTGCCACGCCTGGCGGTAGCCGACGCAGCGCATGGCCGGCAAATCGGCATGCAGGTCTCCGCGCGCGCGCAGCGCCTGAACTTCTTCCAGAAAGCCAGCCGTCAGCATGGCGTCAAAACGCTTCGCGATGCGCTGGTGCAGCCACGCCCGGTCCAGCGGTTCGAGTGCCATCAGCAGCGACTCGTCAGGTGAAGATTGATCGTCTTTCAGGCTTCCAGCCCCCGTTGAATCTGCGTGGGCAGCTACATTTTTTGTAGTATGAAAGCTCGATATCGGCTGCCCCGACAAGCGGAAAACTTCCAGCGCCCGGGCAATGCGTTGCGAGTCCGCCGGGTGCAGGCGTGCGGCGGTGGCCGGGTCCACCCGGGCCAGCTCGGCGTGCAACGCGGGCCAGCCTTGCTCGCGTGCCTGAACTTCGAGTTCGGCGCGAATCGCCGGGCTGGCCTTGGGCATGGCGTCGATGCCATCAAAGAGTGCCTTGAAATACAGCATCGTGCCACCGACCAGCAGTGCCAGTTTGCCACGCGCCGTGATGTCCTGGATCAGGGCGCGCGCGTCGCTGACAAACTCGGCGGCGCTATAGGCTTGCAGCGGGTCGCGGATGTCGATCAAGTGGTGCGGCACCGCTGCCAGCTCGGCCGGCGTCGGTTTGGCGGTGCCGATGTCCATGCCGCGATAGACCAGCGCCGAGTCGACACTGATGATCTCGACCTCAAGTTCCCGCGCAATCGCCATCGCGGCGGCGGTTTTGCCTGATGCCGTGGGGCCGGCCAGGGCGAGGTAACGCAGCTGGCCCGGCGCTGGCTTGGCAGGGATTTCAGTGCTCACGCGTTTTCCCCTGTTTTTGCACCAGGGTCCAGGCCGCCAGGGCGATCAGCACGCTCCAGAACCAGATGCCCAGGACCAGTGGATAAACCGTGCCATCCATATGGCCGCCGAGCCAGCTGCCGACGCCAAAGGCGGCCAGCATCATCAGGAATCCATTCATCGCCGAAGCCGCGCCGGCGGCCTGCGGAAACGGCCCCACGGCACCGCTTTGGCCGCAGGGCTGGTGAACGCCGTGGGCCAGCATGAACAAGTAAAAGGGCAGCATGATGGCCCAGGGATTGTGCAGGCCGCACAGCGCCAGAACGCCCATCAGGGTGCCGCCCGACAGCGTGAATCCGCCGGCAATCGCCACCGAGCGGCGCACGCCATAGCGCGCCAGCATGCGTCGGCAAAGTATCGTGCCCACAAGATAGGTGAAGGCCATCGAAAACATCACCAGCCCGTACTGCGTCTTGCTCAAACCCAGGACCTTGATGAATACAAAAGACGACGCGGCCAGAAATGTGAACAGGCCAGCGTAGGAGGCGCTCGACAGCGCCGAAAAGGCCCAGAACACCGGGTTGCGCAGGATCGTCAACCAGATGCGCAGCAAGGTTGCGGGCTCCAGCGCGCGCGGGTTTTTTTGCGGCACGGTCTCGGTAAAGCGCAGCGCTACCAGCACCAGGCAGGCGGCGCCAAAAACCGCCAGCGCCAGCAGTGCCACGCGCCAGTTGAACCAGTCTGACAACAGGCCGCCGAGCGGGGCGCACAGACAGGCAATCAGGCCCAGGCCGCTCAAGCCCTTGGACATGATGCGCGCACCCTCGGCCGGCGGGTACAGATCCCGCACGATGGCACGGGCGCACATCACGCCGGCGCCCATGGCGGCACCCTGCACCGTGCGCCACACAATCAGCATGTCCATGCTGACGGACAGTGTGCTGGCAATTGAGGCCAGCACATAGGCTGTCATGCCGATCAACAAAATGGGGCGTCGGCCAAAGCGGTCCGACAGCGGTCCCCAGATCAGCTGCGACAAGCCAAACGCCAGCAGCAAGGCGGTCAGCGTCAGCTGGGCCTGCGCCATGGGCGCGCCAAAACCCTCGGTCAGCGCCGGCAGCGCGGGCAGGTACAAATCGGTGGTGACGGGTTGCAGACCCAGCAGCAGCGACAGAATCACAACCGTCAGGCCCGCCGGCATGGCAGGAATCACAAGAAGAGGGGGGCGCAAGGACATCTGCGCAAGCGTAGCAGAAGAATTGCGGCCCGACGGGCCTAGGGGGCGCTGGCTGAAACCCAGGCCGCGTCGCGTTGCCAGGCCGCGGCCCAGGCCGGAAACAGCGCAGCCGGCATCGGCCGTGCGATGCCGTAGCCTTGCGCCAGATCGTAGCCCAGCTGCAGCAACAAGGTGCCGTGGGCAATGGTCTCCACGCCCTCGGCAATGACGTTGCGCTGGAATGCGCTGGCCAGGCCAATCACGCCCTCCAGAATCGCCCGGTCGTCAGGGTCGTCGAGCATGTCACGCACGAAGCTCTGGTCGACCTTCAGCAGCGTGACGCGCAAACGCTTCAGGTAGGTCAGCGACGAATAGCCGGTGCCGAAGTCATCCATGGCAAACATCACGCCCATCTGGTGGCAGTCTTCAATCACACGCGATACGCCCACCAGGTCTTCCAGTGCGCTGGTCTCCAGCACCTCGATTTCCAGCAGCGATGGCTTGACCCGCGGGTGCGCCGCCAGCAGCTCGCGCAGGCGTTGCACAAAATCCGCCTGCTGCAACTGGCGCGCGCCGACGTTGACGCTGATCGGGATGTCCAGGCCCTGGGCTTGCCAAAGCTCGATTTGCGCCAGCGCGCTGGAGATGACCCACTCGCCGATATCGACGGCCAGTGGATGATCCTCGATCACCGGCAGAAAATCCGCGGGCAGCAAAAGGCCTTGCTGCGGATGTTGCCAGCGGATCAGGGCCTCGACACCGATGACTGCCCCGGTGCGCATATTCACCTTGGGCTGGTAATACAGCACGAATTCATGCTCCGCCAGCGCGCGATCGATGCGCTCAAGGCTCTCGTGATGACCACGCATGCTGCGGTCCTGCTCCGGGTCAAAGAAGTGGTAGCGATTCTTGCCGGCGAGCTTGGCCTGGTACATGGCCTGATCGGCCTGGCGCAGCAATTGATCTGCTTCCACCTCGTCGGCTTGCGGAAAAAAGGTGACGCCCAGGCTGGCCGAAACCTGCAGCACCAGCTCGCCCAGGCGAACCGGTTCGGCGGCGGCCACCAGCAGGCGCTTGAGCATCGGCGCGCTGGCCTGGTTGTCGTTCAGGTCGAGCAGCACGGCCACGAACTCGTCGCCACCGATGCGCGCCAGCGTGTCGCCTTCGCGCAGGGTCTGCTTCATTCGCGCCGCCACGGTCATCAGCAACATGTCACCGGCTTCATGTCCGTGCTTGTCATTGATGGACTTGAAGCCGTCGAGGTCGAGATAGGCGACCGCCAGCCGTTGCGAGCGGCGCTGAACGCTGGCCATGCCCTGGTGCAGGCGGTCGGCCAGCAGCATGCGGTTGGGCAGGTTGGTGAGCGCATCAAAATGGGCGATGTGCTCGAGTTCGCGTTGATGCTCCTTGACCAGCGTGATGTCGGAGAACAGGGCGACGTAATGCTGCGCCGCGCCGTGCTCGTCGCGCACGGTGCTGATGGTCAGCATTTCGGAGTACAGCTCGCCGTTCTTGCGCCGGTTCCAGACTTCGCCATACCAGTGATCTTTTTCGCTCAGGTCGCGCCACATCGCGGCGTAGAACTCCTTGCTCTGACGGCCCGAGCTCAACAGGCGCGGATTGCGGCCCAGCACTTCTTCGCGGCTGTAGCCGGTGATGCGGCTGAAAGCCTCATTGACATCGATGATGTCGCCCATGGCATCGGTGATGACGATACCTTCGCGGGCGTGGGTGAAGACGCTGGCTGCGAGCTGGAGCTTCTCGTGTGCCAGCTTGCGCTCGGTGATGTCGCGAAAGGCGGTCCGGATGGCCGCCTGGCCATCGTAGATGATCGCGCTGCTCTGGACCTCGACGTCGACCGATGTGCCATCGAGCCGGAGATATTTCTCGTTGATCAGCGGCGCGGCGATGCCGGTTTCGGCAATGCCGCCCAGCCGCGCCTGGACAACCCGGTGAGATTCAGGCGCAACCAGATCAAGGATCGGTTTACCGACGATTTCCCGTGCCGAGTTGGCGCCAAATATCTTGACGGCAGCCGGATTGACGTAGAGTATTTCCCCGTTGCGATGAACCGCAATGGCGGTGGGCGACTCCTCAATCAGGGTGCGAAAACGTTCTTCGCTCTCGACGATTCTTGCCTCCGCCTGTTTGCGTTTGGTGATGTCGGCAATGACGCCGACCAGCCCGCGCGCCTCACCTGTGGCGTCATGGAAACGCTTGCCTGTCAGGTGGCCCCAGAATTCGCTTTGATCTGCGCGCCAATAAAGTCGATCCGCGTCCATGGAGGCGATTTCGCGGGCCAGCAAGGCCAGCATATTTTGGCGTCCGACCTCGCGTTGTGCCGGGTGCACCAGCGCAACATATTCAGCCCCTACCAGTGCATCAGGCGAGCAGCCGAACATCTCGGCCATGCGCTGGTTGGCTTGCGTGATGCGCCCCTGCATATCCACCACAAAGATCGCCACGCTGGAGGTGTCAAGGATTTGTGTCAGCAGATTCTCCCGCTGGCGCAGGGTTTCCAGCAGGTGATTGAAGCCGCTGATGAGCTGGCCGATTTCGTCGTGCCGGCTAATCGGCAAGGCCGTGGGGAATCGCTGGCTGTCTTGCAGGGCGGCGAGCGTTTTTGCGGTCGCCAGCAGCGGCGCCAGCTGGCGTCGCAGCAGCCACCAGGTCAGGGCTCCGGCCAGCAAGGTGAGCAGCAGTGTGGCGATCAGCAGGCGTTGCTGCATGGCGCGAATCGGGGCAAAGGCGTTCGCCGCGGGCAGGATGGAGGCGACGTACCAGCCCGCCAGCGGAACCTGCTTGACGGAAGCCAGCACTTCCACGCCCAGCGGGTTGACAAACACCGCAGAGCCTTCGTAGCCCCCGATGAAACGGTCGAGCACCGGATTCAGTCCTGCCGCCGGGAGTGCTTCCATGACCCGATTCTTGTCCGTGGCGGTAATGATCAACCGGCGTTGCGGCTCGACCAGCAGCTGGCCGCCGCCCTGGCCATATTTGGTGTCGGTCATGGTGTCCAGAAAATTGGGCAGCGCCAGGTTGATCTCGCCCTTCAGAGCGCCGATGACCTGGCCCTGCGCATCGCGAATCGGCACCGCCATGCCGAATTCCGGATTCTTCTGGCGTTTGGCGAGGTGTGGCTTGCCAATCGCCGCCTTGCCCTGCTTGAGCGCGCTCAGCACGTCATCGCGCTCGATGTAATTGACGCCGGTGCGCCCGCCCGTCACTGGCGCTTCGACCACCGCAGTGCCATCCGGGCGCAAGGCGACGACGCCGCCATTGAACATGCGCTGGAGAATCGCATGCTGTTCAAGCAGCGTCTGCAAGGCCGCTGGCTTGTTCAGCAGCGTGGAGTCGACCCGGCTGGCGACTTCTTCCAGCGCACTGAAACGGCCTCTGAGCTCGTGATCGACCTCGGCAGCGAGTATCGAAACCGCTGAATATTGCTGCGCGCCCAGCAGGGCCTGGATGTCCTCGCGCAGCATCCGGCTGGCGTAAAACGCCAATAACCAGATGCCGAACACAAAAATGACCAGCGTGAAGAGAGTCACCCGGGTCTTGAGCGAGCGCCACGGAGAGAGTTTGAGGTTCATGCAGATATTGACCGTGGATCACTTTGGGCCCGGAAATAATTATGCCTTCGGGCCTGGTGCCCGATGGTTGCTCCCACCTATATGTTTGATCTGGCGCAAACGACCGTTGAATAGGCGCAGGCCGCTATAATATTGATAGCAATTTAGCGGCTCATCAGCGCTTGGCACCGAGCGCCAGTGCGGCTGCGCGGGACGCTGCCAGCTGGCTGGCGTCGGCTGCGGTTTGTGTCGGCCAGCCGGCGAGATGCTGTTGTGTGATTTCGCACAGTGCGGAGATCCAGGCCGGGTCGTCGTTGAGGCAGGGGATGTAGTGAAATTCCTTGCCGCCGGCCGTCAGGAATGCAGCACGGCCTTCGATGTTGATTTCTTCCAGCGTCTCCAGACAATCACTGGTGAAGGCGGGGCACACCACGTCGACCCGCCTGACGCCGGCTTTGCCCATGGCGATCAGGCTCGGCTCGGTGTAGGGCTGCAGCCAGCGGGCGCGGCCCAGGCGTGATTGAAAGGTTATCTTGTATTGCTCGCCGGACAAACCCAATTGCGCGGCCAGCAGGCGTGCGGTCTTGAAACATTCGCAGTGGTAGGGGTCGCCCAGTTGCAGCGTGCGCTCGGGCACGCCGTGAAAGCTCATCACCAGCTGGTCCGGGCGGCCATTGGCCTTCCAGTAGCGCTGGATGCTGGTCGCCAATGCGTCGATGTAGCGGGCGTCGTCATGGTAGTGGTTGACGAACCTCAGCTCCGGAATATTGCGCACCTTGCCGGCCCAGGCGTAGACCGCGTCAAACAGGCTGGCGGTGGTGGTCGCTGAATACTGCGGATAGGCCGGCAGGATCAGCACGCGAGTGCTGCCTTCGGCCTTGAGGGCATCGAGCTGCTCGGCAATCGAGGTGCTGCCGTAGCGCATGGCATAGCGCACTTTCACGTCGTGTCCGCGTTGCGCCAGCCAGCCCTGCAGCAGCAAGGCCTGTTTCGCGGTCCAGACCTTGAGCGGCGAGCCTTCGGGCAGCCAGATGCTGGCGTACTTGGCTGCTGACTTGGCCGGCCGCACGCGCAGGATGACGCCGTGCAGGATCAGCAGCCAGAGCAGCCGGGGGATTTCGACCACCCGCGGATCGCCCAAGAACTCGCTCAGGAAGCGCCGCACATCGGGCACGGTCGGCGTGTCCGGCGTTCCCAGGTTGCAATACAGCACGGCGGTGCGCGGCACCTGGCCATGGCTGAAGGGCGGCTCGTCGGCGAAAGAGGAAGGCTTGAGGAAAGTCATCCGTGCATTTTCGCGCAGTTCTCTTTCCCCCACTCACTCACCCCCGCCTCTCTCCCGCCCTGCCGGGCGGAAGAGAGGGGCCTCATTTGGCCGCGTGTTTGAAGTAAAGAAGTACACGTGCGCAGATGCGCCAGGGCGGATAGCGTTTTTCTATTGCGGACGATATCCCCAATCCGTTGCCCCTCAACCACTGGATGCTGGGGCAAACCCGGCATGACAACAACATCATTGGTCCTCCTCAACGTACCATTGTGTGTGTACTTCCTCACTTCAAACACGCGGCCAAATATGGGAGTTGGCTCCCTCTTCCGTCCGGCGGGGCGGGAGAGGGCGGGGGGTATGAGTGGGGGAAAGAATCAGCGAGCCGGTGTCAAGGTGAAGACGAGTGAGATATTTCTATGGTCCCACGCGCGGTATTTCTGGATTTAGTGGGAACAGGCTGGATATAGAAACGAGGGATCATGAAAATTATTTTCGTGTCACGAAACATTATCAGGGAACCCTATTTTCTTAATCAATTCATCAATTGCAAGACCTGAAGCACTGCTTTTCACCGTCCTGACCTCACCACTACCACGCTCCACGATAGTCACTATTGTCCCTTCGTCTGGATTGGCACACAACGCATCCTTTTTGTCTAGACTTGGAAGAAAGCGGTGAAGGGAAGAGCGTGAGACTTCAGTAAAGCCACGCTCTTCAAGGGTAAAAATAATTTCGTCAAGTGTAAAGTGACGATGCGCACGGATGCAGTCGATCACGGCGGTTCTCACCTCCGGTGAGAGTTTTTCGATACTTGAACGTCGGCCCATATCAGTCCTTTGGTGTCTGGTCTCGTAATATTCCCATTCAATTTCGGAAAAGTCCAGTAATCGGCTTTACTTCGCGCTGCAAGCGCTTCCCGCGCCTCCAGCGCGCATGGGCGGGCGCTGTAAGGCGGTGCGCGAAATCACCCCAGGGAATTGCAGCACACCTGGCGCGAGCCGGTGAGCTGCGCTGCCATCGGCGCCAACGGGTCACCTGATGGGTCAGAACGTTTCGATCTTTGACGTTGACGGTGATCATCGGTTATCCTTTGCGCGTTGGCGGTGATCTCACCTGGGGTGGGCATTGATGGCCGGTTCGAACCCGTGCACCGCCAGCACACTCATTTCACCAGCACCCAGCGTTTAGCCTTTCGCTGGTTCTGAAGCCAGCAGATGAATCAGCAGCATAGTGATCAAGTTGCATACATGAACCAGCAGCGACAAGCCCAGATGGCCGCTGATGCTTTTCCGTATCTGATGTTCATGGCAGTGATAGACCCCAGCACTCACCCCAGTCATGCCGCTTTGAATGGTGTAATTTGGTGCAAAAGTGATCCGGTTTGGGAAATTATTTATCCACCGTATGGAACCAGCTGCCGCTGTCGCACCAGGGCTCTCACTGAAGGCCAGCTCAAGCGGGAAAAACTGATTGTTTCCGGGTCGCCAGAAATCTTGAAAAGAAATATCGAAAAGAGTCTTGGTGTTGATGCCTCATCAGGGGAACAGCATGGGTTGCGCTTCACAAATAGCGCTGGTGTTCTAGTCACCATTTGGCTGGAAAAATAGCGCCAGTTCCACCGCCTGCCCTGGCTAACCACGCAAACGGCCGACTCCATCGCAAAGTTCACCGGGACGGTCGCGGTTTCAAAGATGGCTTTTTTCAAAGAACACAAGCTATATCAAGCACTTGGCGAAATGAAGGACCGGGACGGTCCCGGTTTGAGTCGTACTTGGTAAAGGCGTTCGGACTCAGAACCGTTCGGAGACTGGCTGACCTCGACGGTCGAGGTCAAAAAAATTCCGCACGGTGCAGAAAACTCCAAACCGTTTGGAGTGGGTGAGGCATCAAAGAATCACCGACGTAAGTGATTCGTTTGGAGTCATCTATAGCTACAGCGCAAAAAAAAGTACTGACGTCGGTGATTTTCATACATACCGCACCGTGCGGAAAAACTCCAAACGTTTGGAGTTAAACCCAGACAATTACTGCCATGCTGACTCCGAACGGTTCTGCGTACAACCTCGACCGTCGAGGTCAAGACCGAGACGATCCCGGTTTGAGTGGTACTTGGGAAGAGTTTTGCACCTTGTTGGGCACATCTGTCACCAAAGCCGGTGATTCACCCGACTCCGAACCGGTTCGGGAAAATTCCAAGCCGTTTGGAGTGGGTGAGGCATCCAAAAAATCACCGACGTCGGTGATTTTTTGGCGTCGTAGCTATGGAGATTGAAAGAAAATCGCCGACGTCGGTGATTTACCCAGCTCCGCACAGTGCGGAAAAACTCCGAACGTTAGGGGTGAAATGCCAAACGGAGGCGCCCACTGCCAACCGTCCCCTGCAAGGCTGAAAACCCCTTCCAAACAAAAACTCAAATTGGGTCTAGCAATTCACTCAGCCAGATCGAACAATGAAGGCACACAAACCACTTTATCGAGGTGCCATCATGAATGTTCCCGCTGACCTTTCACCAGAAACAGCCGCTTGGATGCGTGTCCAGATGACTATTGCCGCCGCCCGGGCCGTGGAGCCGTTGAAGGCTGAAATCAACAAGGTGGACAACTGGGCCAATGGTGTGTTTGTGGTGCTCAGGGACGTGCTGCCGTACCTGCTCAAGACCTTTCCGGAACTGGCCCGCAACGTTGCGCCTGAGTGGGGCGCTGCGGCTATGGACTTTGACCGGATCGACGTTCACAGCCACCCTGCCAAGCCGGACGAACCATTAGAATTCCTGGAGGCCCGCAAGATGCTTTACCGGACCCTGGCCCTGCTGGGTGTATGGGAGGCGGCGCAACAGCAGAAGCCGTTGAAGAGTGTTCCCCGTGCGCGCAGGGCTTGATCAAATTAAGGCGTGGATGTTATCCGCAAACGTCTTGCAGAACGAGCTTCTTTCAGCCTCTTGCGCTCGGCTGCTGCGGCCAGTTGCTCAGGCGTCGGTTTCCACTCTTGAACGCTTTTAATAAGCGCTTGGTTGTCTGGATTGCTTAGAAATGCGGCGTGCTCTCTGAGATCGGCGGCTCGCTTGGCCTTCGCATCGAACCGGGGGCCGCGAGTTTCCAAGATTTTTTCATACTCAGGATTCACTATGTAACTTAAAATTACGTTCTGCACGAACTGGCTCAAGTCTCTATCCGGCAGTTCTTTTGATGAACGAACGAATTCTTGAATTCTGATCTTTGCCAGCTCAAGTTGCTTCTCAGCATCAGTATGAAGTTTGGGTTTATCCCTAACAAAATGAGCCCCCAAATAGTCCATAAGGGTTTCATCCACCGAGATGGAGGTAGCTTTGCCGTTCGCTGTCACATGGATACGCATAGGTTCTTTCTCAAATGGGAATCCGCCGTTGTGTCGGTATTATTTTACCGAGTTGAGTTCTGCGCGAGGTCGGTAACATTTTGCCTAGTTGCGTACATTTTCAGAACGATAACATTTTACCGGTTGTTGTTTGTAGGCAAGTCGGTAATATTTTATCGCTTGGTGAATATTTATCAAGTTGAGCCGTCGCAAAGCAGTTTTGTGTGTTAATTAGTTGTCATAAGTGTTAATTGGTGGCATTAAGTGTGAAAGTGATATAGTCGCGCTGTCACGAAAGTGGCCGGGTTTGGTAGCCCGGTAGTACAGGCGCAACAGCCGCGCCCCTCAACAGGTCAGCGGCTTTTCTTTTTCCCAGTGTTGCGCTGGGCATGGCTCCCTTTTTGGCGGGTCATGTGGGACACCCGCAAGGGTGTGCCGGTTCCTGTACCCGGTCTACCAACCTGCATGGCCTGCCTCCTTCATTTGGTAGTGAAGGGGCAGTTTCAAGACTGTTGTACAGGAGCCCATCATGGCTGACAAAATAAACTTCAAGCGCGCACTCGCCCCGCTTCCCCTCACTCGCACACGTCTGTCCTGGATCAAACGCCGCGCCCGCTGCCTGGCGCAGGCCTTCCTGGTCAACCGCCGCGAAGCCGTTGCCAGTGCAGCCGGTGACTGGTTCATGTTCAACCCGACTGAAACACATTGAAGGGATAAAAATCATGAACTACTTTGCCCTCTCTGAAACCGAGTACAACGCCCTTCAAGCGGTGCGCGGTCAGCTCAATCTGGTGTCTGGCTTGCTGTGCGCTGTGGGTGCTGAATCAAGTCTGTTTGATGCTTCTGACCTGAATGATTTTGTGAGCAAACAGGTCGATGATTTACGCGCTGTCATTAGGGCTCTGGATGCCCGTTATGAAGCGCAGAGGGATGAACGCAAATTGAATTGGTTGGACTGGACTTATGCCCTGAAAATTGCATCTGGCGACGCCATCCACACGCCCCGCGATGCCGGAAGATACGTCCTGGATGGATTGGTGAAAGCGTCCCTCACTGATGAAGATTTTGGTAGCGTGATAACACTTTGGATTGAACTTTTGGACAAGCAAAAATCAACGTCAACACACGCGGCCATAGCCAAGAAACCGGCACCGCGCAAGCGTGACAAACTGGTATCGAAAGCACGGGAGTCGGTCTGATGGATGCCAGCCAAAACACCCATGATTCACCCCTGCCCACCGCCAAGCCGAAAGGCGGTTACACAGCGAAGGAAGCCATTGCGGTTGGCTTTCAACTGATGAAGTTCAAGGCATCACTTCAGCATGGTGAGTTCATCCCACACTTGAAGAGGCTTGGATACACCGAGAGCGAGGCAAGTCGCCTTATGCGACTGTCGCGTGAGTTTCACGGGACTAGCTCAGCGCAGCTTCTTGAGGCCGTGGAAACCGTCTCAAAATTGAATGAGTTACTGGTACTGGAGGCAGATGAAATCGCCACACTAAAAAACGGTGGCGAGGTCCTCGGGCTTACGCTGAACAGCATCAAATCGATGACGGTAATTCAAGTCAGAGCCGCCATTCGTGGCGTTTCCTATTTGCGCTATCAGGCGTCCCTGACCGTGGACGAACAGCGCGTACTGAGGGAGTACCGCGAGTGCGCCAAGAGCGTTCTGGATGTGACTGACAAAAACGCGCAGTTCATGCCGGTGAGAAATGACTTGTTCAGCCAGAGCATGGGCGGTGCATTATGACCGCCGCAGACCCGCCCAAGGCCTCAGGCTGGCACGTCGCAGCCCTGCAACTGGTCAACCCAATGGGCACATGGCGCATGGCCTGTCAGCACGCCAACCAGGGAACGCGCTACAAAAACGTGAGCTTTCTCCCGGCACCGGCACGGGTGGGCTACCGCGCGGGAGCCGCGTGAAGGTGCAAATGCGCACCGATGGCATCGTGGATCAACGGGTGCGTGATACCGGAATCTTCGACTTAGGCCGCCAAGTGGGCGCCATTCAGATGGCCAACGTGCAGGCCGAATTTCTCGCCGTGGCGAGAATCAGGCTGTTCGATGAAATAAAGGAATCCAATAAATACAAGGACTTAGCAATTTCCGGCCCGGATGGCAATCTCGCCATGGCGAGAAATCTGGAGGAATTTTGCAGAATCGTCTTTGGCGTTGGTTACGCCAAAATGGTCGATGCCAGCAAGGATCTGAACGCCCTTGGTCAAGACTCCTACGAGTCCGCAAACCGCCTGGGCCTGAACCGCAGGCAACTGCGCCTGATCCGCTCCCTGCCGGATGCGCAACGCACAGCTGTGGCTGACGCGATTCAATCCGAGAGCAAGACCGAGGTAGTCGCCATCATTGAAGACCTCGCGGCGCAACTGGCACAAGCCCAAGACGATATGGTGGAGGCAAAGCTTGAAAAAGACGCTACCGACAAGCTCCTGGCCACCAAGGACGCCAAGATCAACAAGCTCAGCCGCCATATCGCCAAAACCACGCCTGACCAGAAGCAATTGGAGCTGCAGAAGGAAGCCACCGAACTGATGAACGATGCGCTGGGCTGTGTGCGTGGCCAGATGCGCCAAGCTTTCCATGCGCTGACCAGTCATTACATCGAGCATGACGGACAGCAGCCGACAGTGTTTATGGCCGGCTTGTTGGGCCAACTGCAGGCGGATGTAACCGCGCTGCGCGAAGAGTTCAACCTGCCCGATGTGAGCAACGCCGCCGATCTGCAGCTGATGGCCGAGCAGGCGCAGTGGGCCGGCAAGTAGACCACCACCCATCAACTCATCGCCCGCCCGGCCCTCATGTCTCTCAACCCGGCAATCGTCGCGCGCCTGGTGCAGCTGGTGCAAGCCACTGCTGTCGCCCCGCGCGGCACCAAGCGGGCGCTGATCGACGCGGCCTGCGCCGAGCTGAGCATGAGTGCCGCAACCCTGCATCGCAAATTGGGAAAAGTTACCGTGAAACCAGATCGCAAACGCCGCTGTGACGCGGGCGATGTGCTGCTCGGCCGTGAAGAGGCCATCGCCATCAGCGCCTTGCTGATGACCAGCCATCGCAAGACCAACAAACGCCTGCTCTCCATCGGCCAGGCGGTGGATATCCTGCGCGCCAATGGCGAGGTGCGCTGTGAATATACGGACGCCGACAGCGGTGAGATCAAGCGCCTGTCTGACAGCGCGATCGCCCGCGCCCTGCGCCACTACGGCATGCACCCCGACCAGCTCAACCGCCCGACGCCAGCGGTCGAGCTCAAGAGCCTGCACCCCAACCATGTGTGGCAGATCGACGCCTCCATCTGCGTGCTGTATTACCTCAATGCCCGCTCCGAGCGCGAGGCTGGTTTGCAGGTAATGGAGCGTGACAAGTTCTACAAGAACAAGCCCGCCAACCTCAAGCGCATCGAAGCCGATCGCGTCTGGAGCTATGAGGTCACCGACCACAACAGCGGCGCCATCTTCGTCAACTATGTCATGGGCGCCGAGTCGGGCACCAACCTGGCTGAGAGCTTCATCGCCGCCATCCAGAAGCGCGAGGCTGACCCGATGCACGGTGTGCCCTTCATCCTGATGATGGACATGGGCAGCGCCAATACCAGCGGCCTGTTTGCCAACCTGGCGCGGCGCCTGCAGGTCGATCTGATCGCCCACAGCGCCGGCAACGCCCGCGCCACCGGCCAGGTGGAAAAGGCCCGCGACCTGATCGAGCGCAGCTTTGAGAGCGGGCTGCGGCTGCGCCCGGTGCGCGACCTGGCCGACCTCAACGCCCAGGCGCAGCGCTGGGCCTGCTGGTACAACGCCAACAAGGTGCACAGCCGCCACGGCAAGACGCGTTACGAGCAGTGGATGACGATAGGCCCCGAGCAGCTGCGCATCGCGCCACCGGCCGCCCTGTGCTACGAGCTGCTCACGCACACCC
Organism: uncultured beta proteobacterium; assembly: GCA_963810395.1. Taxonomy (GTDB): domain Bacteria; phylum Pseudomonadota; class Gammaproteobacteria; order Burkholderiales; family Burkholderiaceae_C; genus Rhodoferax. The sequence goes on from CAWENC010000001.1 coordinate 2,504,536, forward strand.
CAGAGTCGCGCAAGGTGAGCGACTTCCTGACGGTGCAGTTCAAGGGCCGTGAGTTCTGCGTGCGCAGCGTGCCTGGCGTGATGCTGGGTGAGAAGCTGCACATCACGGTCAACCCCTACGTGAGCGATGCCGCGATGGTGGTGCTGAAAGACGCCAACGGCAACGAACTGCTGCACAGCATCCCGGCCATCGCCAAGGATGACGCGGGCTTCAGCGAGCGCGCCAACACCATTGGCGAGGACTACGCCCGCCCGGCCGACACGCTGCTCGACACCAACCGCAAGGAAGTCGAGCGCTTTGCCTATGACGCCGCCACCGATGAAGAAGCCGCCGCCAAACGCAAGGCTGGTGCCGTGCCCATGGGCAGCCGCATCGACCCGTTCAAGGTGATCGAGCAGGCGCCGCAGCGCACCTTCCTGCCGCTGCGCGGCGCCGACATGGTGAGCAGCACCACCACCAGCCTGACGCCGCTGCCGGTGCGCTTGCTGACGCTGTTTGAAGTCGCGGCCTGGCTGGCCAAGGCGGGTGTGGCCATGGACGCCACCAAGAACGGCCAGGTACGTGCCTGGTATCCCGAGGGCGTGCCCGAAGACCAGCTGGCCGATCTGCAAGCCCGCTTGAGCGTACGTGCCAGCCTGCGCATGGTGGCCGGGGGTGGCCTATGAGCACCGCCGCATTGCTCAAACAGCTGGGTGTGCCCCAGTCTGACCTGCGCCGCGTCATGGGCTTGAGCCGCTCTGCTGTCAGCCGGATATGTGCCCATGGCGAGTGGCCGTCCTTTGGGGCCGACCAGGCGCTGAAGAAGGCCGAAGCCTATCTGGACACGCTTGGCTTGGCAGATGCCGACCTGGCGGCTGTGTGCATCTCGCTCAGAAAAAAGTCGGCCTTGACACATTCTCACTGTGCCAAGGCCATTCCCGAAGTCCCAACTGTTGAAACTGAAACCAAGGAAGACCCTATGCTACTTCAAAACCAAGCCCTCACTCCCGAGGCACGCAAGCACTTCAAGCTGCCGCGCAATCCGTTCGTGGATGACGTGCAGAGCCCGGACGATGTGTTCCAGTCGCCCAGCGTGCGCTACGTGCGCGCCACGCTGCTGGATGCCGCCCAGCATCACGGCTTTGTCGCTATCGTCGGTGAGAGCGGCGCGGGCAAGACCACGCTGGCCGAAGACCTGGAGGAGCGCATCAAGGCTGACAAGCGCGACGTGCTGGTCATTCGCCCCTACGTGCTGGCCATGGAGGCCAGCGACCAGAAGGGCAAGACGCTCAAGAGCAGCCACATCGCCGAGGCGATCGCCTACGCGCTGGACCCGAAGCTCCAGGTCAAGAGCAGCCCGCAGGCCCGCTTTCAGCAGGTGCATGACCTGCTCAAGGCCAGCCGCCGCGCCGGCCGCCGCCACCTGTTGGTGGTGGAGGAGGCGCACTGCCTACCCACCGCCACGCTCAAGCACCTCAAGCGTTTCCTGGAACTGAAAGACGGCATGCAGCGCCTGCTCGGCGTGGCGCTGATCGGCCAGCCCGAGCTGCGCGATCGCCTGGGCAGCCAGAACACCGAGGTGCGCGAGGTGATGCAGCGCTGCGAGATCGTCGAGCTCGAACCCCTGGACGCTGAGCTGGAGGCCTACCTGAAACACAAGTTCGCGCGCTTCGACTTGAAGTACGAAGACGTGATGGCGCCCGATGCGGCCGACGCGATCCGCGCCAGGTTGATTCACATTCCGCGTGGCGGCCGGCCGACCGACGCGCGCAGCATGTGCTTCCCCCTGGTCGTGAACAACCTGGTCTGCCGCGCGATGAATGCAGCTGCCGCAGTGGCATGGAAGCAGGTAGATGCCCAGGTGGTGGCAGGGTGCTGAGCCACGAAGCCCTATCTCATCAAGATCAACCCTCGCGACTGGAAGCGCCTGTAAATCCGGACCGGTCGCCAATACCTCGCAATGCCGTCCCAATCGCTCCCAGTGCGTCCCAACATTCCAGTTGATGCGAGGATTGCAGCGCAGTCGCTTGGCTCAGCCACGGGGCTTTAAATCGGTCAGTCGGTGAATGCCGGACCCAGCCGGAAAGTTTGTCTGTAGGTCTTCGGTGTGAAAAGATGCGCAGCCGCCATGCAAACGATTGGGGTTTTGGTAACCAGTCCTATGCCCAATTTGTTGCGATGCTCGGGGCATTCAATGCAACGGCTGCGCAGCGCTATTGTTTCTGACTTCGGCACAGACCAATATTTAAAGTATTTTAATTATTGGAGTAGATGAAACTCTTTGATCATCGGTGCATGAAATATTCCAAATTCACCCCGATAGATGCCAGCCTCGTAACCAGCCAACAGCTTGAGTTGGTACATGCCGCATTCGGTGGCGATGTGCCGGAGGTGTGGCGCGAGATTGTGGAACTGAATTTTGCCGCGCTGCGGTTCTGTGTGGGCCTTGAAAAAATACCCGATCAAGTGCTGGCTGAGGCGGCAGTTGGCACGGTGTATCAGTTCATCTCAAGCTTCGGCGGAAATTCCGTTTATTTGCCTAACGGGAACTGGTTTGTGAAGAAAGAGCAGGCCATCCTGATTGCCAACGAATACCGGGGTAACAACATCCGGGAATTGGCCAGGAAGAACAAATGCACAGAAATGCGCATACGCCAAATCCTCAAGGAACAGGCTGCGCTGGAAAAAGACCAACGACAAGAAAAAGCAGTCTCAGCACACTGACCGATGCAGGAAAACCATCACCATGAATCACGCACTTTCAGACACCGAACTGGACCGCGCCGCCAGGGCCTATTCCTTCAAACATCATGTGAGCTACGGCGAAGCGTTGCAGAATGCGGCCACCATTGCGAGCGACGCATCCGCAAACTTCAGCGAGTCAGCGACACCTGGTGTGCCCGTCACTTCTGATGCCAAGCTGCATGTAGCCGCCACCCGCTACGCCGCAGAGAACTGCGTGAGCTACTCGGAAGCCCTGGAATGCGTGCGATTCGAAGAGACGGCATCGTTCAGCGAGGGTGCGACCAGTGGCGGGGCGACCTTGCTGGCGCGTCAGCCGATTGAGATTTTCCGGGCGGGTGTCCACGTGGACAATGAAGGAAACAAGCGCAGTTTTACGCAGGCCGACGTGCAGGCGATGGCCGCGTGCTACAGCCCGCAACGCCATGAAGCGCCCTTGACCTTGGGCCACTCCGGTGACAACAAGCCCGCTTACGGCTGGGTCAAAAATCTGCAGGCGACTCCCGATGGGCGCTTGCTGATGATGGCCGATCAGATCGATCCGGCGTTTGCCGAGAGCGTGAAAGCAGGATCGTTCAAGAAGCGCAGCGCACAGTTTTACCCGCCACACAGTGGCCATAACCCGGCGCCTGGTAGCTGGTATTTGCGCCATGTCGCATGGCTTGGCGCCCAGCCACCAGCCGTGAAAGGCCTGGCGGATGCCAGCTTCAGCGTGCCATCCACCGATGGCGCAATTTCTTTCGAAATGTGATCACTTCAACCACCTATTCATAACGGACCAAACCATGAAAACTGAACCTACTCAATCCCCTGAAACCATCGCCGTGCTGGAAAACCAGCTCGCCACGGCCGCCACCAGTGCCACCATCAAAAAACTGGAGAAAGCCATTGGCGAGTGTGAGGCGAGAATCGCCGAGCAGCAGGCGGCACTGCCCGACCTGGCGCCGCTGGAGAATCAGCGCGAAGACCTGCTGGCGGCCATTGCCATTGGAGAAAAAAAGAGCGCCGAAGTTGACAAGCTCGACGCAGAGATTGCCAGGCTGAGCAAGCAACAGCAAGCTGCAACGCCCGCCCTGGTCGCGCTCAAGCAAACTGTCGGTGGTCTCCAGCGCAGGCTGCAAGATTCGCAGGCAGAACTACAGCAATTGCAAAATGAGAAATCAATCCTGATGCGCCGCTTTCTGAACAGCAGAGCCGAGGCCTTGGGTGCGGAGTATGTTGCTGCGGCAGCAAAAACCGCTGAGCAGTACAAGAGGCTTATGGCCTTGAACTCACTGTTGTATGAACACGGCCAAACGACACAGATCAACACGAGTCGCGAGGGCTTGTATGTGCCGCGTTTCATGCTCGATTCGATGGTCGGCCACGCCGACCCGGTGAGACCACATGCGCTCTTCACTTGTGAGTTGCACACCGGCGCCCAATCGCAGGCATGGGTTCGTCAAGAGAAGGAAAGTCTGCTCGAAATCGGCATTGAGCTTGCGTGAAAGCCGTCTTGCGACGGCGTGTAAGCCTTAGCGCCGAGACCCAAGGAACATGCGCATGAAAAGCCAGGCGGTGTAAGCCACCAGCATGGCCGCAATTGCACCTGACAACACCATGCCGAACTTGATCCAGCCACCGGCAAGGAAGAGAAACGTCAGGCAGAACACCAGGGCAATGAAGCGCGTCATGGGCACATTTTAGAAGGTAGGCAGCGAGTATGAGTGGAAACAATATGGAAGTGGGCATTGAGATCAATGCCGATGTAAGCGGCGGCAGCGATGTCGATAAGCTTGCGACCAAAATTGAGCAGCTGGCCGGCACCTTGGATGGTGACCTCAAGAAGAGCGCTCTGGCCGGTGCCGATGCACTGCGCCAACTTGGGCAAAAAGACGCCGCTGTACAGAACTTTGTGGACCTCAAGCGCGAGGCGACGCAAGCCGCTGCTGGCCTCATCGAAGCGCAGGCCGCCGCGCAAAAGATGGGAAGGGAACTTTCTGCGGTCGAGGCGCCGACGCGATCGCAGACGGCCCAGCTGCAGAAGCTTCGCGATGCAGTTAATGCTGCAAAAAACGAGGTTACCGCCAAAAGCGTGGCACTCGGGGCGGCACGTGAAAGCCTCGCGCAATACGGCATCAGCACCGACAATCTGAGCCAAAAACAGGGTGCCGTCAAAACCGCACTCGCCCAGGTTCGCACCGAAGTAAACGCCATGGTGCCCGCCTGGCAAGACAGTGCGCAGGCTACCGCCAATTCAGCGGCATCGCAAAAGCGCTCGCACCAGGATATCAAGGATGGCGTGGGCTCCATCAGCCACCAATTGGCGCTGATGCAGAGTCTGTACGCGGGCTTCATCGGCATGCAGGGCCTTGCCACCATGGCCAAGGATGTGGCGCAAACCGCCGACGCCTATAACAACCTGCAAGCCCGCATCAAACTGGTCACTGGTGAGGGTCCAGCGTTCCAGACTGCCTTTGAGGGCATCACGGCCGTGGCACAACGCACCAGCAGCAGTCTGGAGAGCACCGGTACCTTGTTCACTAAGCTGGCCGATGCAGGCAAGGCCATGAACGTGGGGCAGGCCGAAGCGCTCAAGCTGACCGAGACCGTCAACCAGGCTGTGCAGTTGAGTGGTGCATCGGCCCAAGCCAGCGATGCGGCGATAACGCAGTTGATACAGGCGCTGCAAAGCGGCGTGCTGCGTGGTGACGAATTCAATTCCATCATGGAACAGGCGCCTCGCCTGTCCAAAGCGGTGGCTGAGGGCTTGCATACCACCACTGGTGAACTGCGCAAAATGGCCGAAGCTGGGCAGTTGACCAGCGAGACCGTCATTAAGGCCTTGCAAGGCCAGGCCGACACTATCAGCAGCGAGTTCGGCAAGCTGCCCCCCACCGTGGGACGCGCGCTGCAAAACCTCTCCACTAACTGGACACTCTATGTAGGCGAGACCGACAAGGGCACAAGCGCCAGCAGCCTGGCGGCCAGCGCGATCAACGCTTTGTCGAGCAATCTCAAAACCGTAGCCGGTTACCTGATTGACGCGGGCCAGGCAGCGGCCGCGTTTGCGGCGCTCAAGCTGGCCCAGCACTTTACCGGCATCGGTGTGGCCGCTTCACAAGCTGCTGTGCAGGTGGCGGCCAGCACCGCCGCCGTGAATGCCGCAGGCGCGGCAGGCACCACGGCCGCTGTCGGTATCGGGCGCTTTGCCAGCATCCTGGGCATGCTCAAGACCCTGACGCTGCTGGGCATCGTGACCAACTTTCACGACATCGGCACCGCCATCGGCGAGGGTATTGCCAAGCTGGCGGGCTATAAGGACAAGACTGAAGAACTGTCCGCTGCCGACCGCACGGCCATACAGATCGCCAACGATGCGGCGGCCTCGCGCAAGCGCATTGCTGATGCCACCCAGGGGGCAATTGACAAACAGTTTGATTTGTCCAAAGCGGGCACTGCGGCCATTGCCGAATTCGATAAGCTGACAAAGGAGGGATCGACCGCTGCCGATGCGATTGCCAAGATCGGCAAGGACTTCGATCTGTCGAGCATACCCGGCATCAAGAACGCCGCCAGTGTGCTCGACAAACTGGCTGCTGATGGCAAGATCAGCGCCACTGAGTTTGCTGCCGCGTGGGCTGTTGCCCTCAAAGGTGAAGACCTGGCCGTGTTCCAGGTCAAAGCCGAGGCCGCTTTCAAGGGCACAGCGCGCGAAGCCGAACGCTTGTCTCAGATCGCAGGCGCCCAGCTCCAGGAAGCGGTGCGCCGCACCGGCCTGGACTTTGATGTGATCGCAGGCGGCATGGGCAAGGCCAGCCGCAGTGCCATCAACGATACCGAAGCCATCATCATCGGCCTGGACAAGCTCAAGGCCCAGGGCGTGGATACCGCCCAGGTGCTGACTGCCAGCATCAGCAAAAGCATCGACACCGCCGACAGCCAGAAAGCCATCGAGGCGGTGCGCCAGCAAATAGAGTCCGTACGCAAGGTGCTGGGCGACAAGGTGACCGACGGGCTGTTGGATCAGGCCAAGACAAAGGCCAATGAACTCAGCGATGCGCTTGACAAAGCCAAACCCGGAATCAACAGCGTGCGCGAGGCCATGAAAGAGCTGGGTGTTACCAGTGACAAGACATTCCAGGACACCGCCGAAAAGAGCAAAGCCGCCTATGAAACCATGAAGGAAAGTGGGACCGCCAGTGCTCGTGAACTTGCTGACGGTTTCAAAAAATATGCCGCTGACGCCATAGCAGCCTCCGGTGAAGTCGGAAGCACACAGCACGCCGTGACTGAAGCCGTGCTCAGAACTGAAGGTGCAGTACGCGGTCTGAGCGTTACCTTCGATGAAAACGGAAAAATGGTGGTCCAAACGCAGGCTGAAGCGGCGGCGGCCATCGAAAGAACAACAGGGCATTTAGGTGGACAAAGGAACGCTGTCGATTCCGTCACATCGGCCCTGGAGAGACAGAATGCAGCCCAGGAGCGATCTAACGCAGCGATCGAAAAGGCAATTGAGCTGGAAAACAAGCGCCGGGGCGTGGACAAAGAAGGTTTCGCCACCGATAAGAGCGGCAATCGAATCCAGGCCGACACCCCAACAAAGGCATCCGTTTATCAGCAAGCTAAGAGCGCTGGACTAAGCGATGCACAGGCGCTGGCGATAGCGGATCAATTTATTACCAATGGCAGGCCATCCACACCCAACGGCATCAAGGATGCTTACTCGGGCGGTAACTGGTACAGCACGCTGGCGGACGCCATCAGCCAAGCGATTTTGAAGAACGCTGCCGAAAATGCCAAGAAAGAGGCGGGCAGTCAAACCGGTGGCGGTACCAACCACACCTACACCATCAACATCCCCGGCTATGGCAGCTTCAACGTCGCCAGCGAGTCCGACGCCTCCACCGCGAAATCCATCATTGCCGAACTGGCGCGCGCCAAAGGCAACGCAGGTTACTAAGTCATGGACGACAACACCACAATTGACGCGACCGATTTGATCTACATGCCGCTTCCTTGCCTGGAAGAATTGGTTTTTGGACTGGACGCGAATACACCTGGCACGGACTTCGTCTTGAGCGTCATTCGCTGGGCGGCCATGTTGCTGATATGCGGCATAGCGATCCCCGATGGCAGTAATATGCAAATGGCAGTTGAGAGAGGCGCGAAGATGCTGGCGATCTTGGGGGCCTTTGATGAACGGCAGCGTTGATCTAGCGACCAAGGATGTATTGACGCCGCGCGGTCAGCCCGACGCCTTGGTTATCGTGTCCACCATGTAGGTGGAAGGCCTGGTCAGAGACGGTGCTTGAAATCGTGTATGGTTACCTTGGCTGACTATCAAAATGACCGTACTTAACTTCTGAACCTTTCATGTGTGGTAATTTCGTTGCGCCACACGAAACAAAAAGTTTACAGATTTATCGCGCAGAATCCGATTCAAATATCGCAGCGCGCTTCATCAAGGTCAGGGTGCTGCGCGTGTTGGCCGCCACATCCGCGTCACTCAGGTGCTCCGGCACGTAGCCGCCGGCGATGAAGGTTTGCGCCTGGTCCTTGTAGTGCGCGTCAAACAGCACGCCGCTTTGGCCCACCGGGTTGATACCGACGGCATGCGTTGGGTCGGCAAAGTCGATGACGCGCCGGGTCGATGGGCCGTAGGTGACCGGCCACGGCGCCGGGCCGATGGAGTAAGCCAAGCAATTGGGTATTTCACGCCCGCCCGGGGCTTCAAACGGCCCGACGCTGAAGAGCCGGTCGAGCGGCTTCAGGGCGCCCAACGGATGGTTGTGGGTCAAGGTGTGGGCCTTGCCCCAGCGCCAGCCGGCGGGGTCTTCGCTCAGGGTCGCCTTGAGGTGATTCATGGTGGCGAGCCACGCTACTTTCAGCGTGTCCGCGCGGGTTTCGACCGCCGGAGTGTTGCGGTTGTCCCACCAGGGTGAATCGGCATCGGCGGCCAGGCGCACCAGGGCAGTCTCCAGCGCGCGGGTGTTCTGCAGATTCTTGAACTGCACTTCACCGAGTTCGTCGGCCGTGGCAGCGCGCGCCAGCTCGTACAGCAGCTGGCTGAAGACGGTGGGCGTGATGCTGTCGACTGGGTAACTGCCGTCCCAGCTTGCCAGACCGTCCAGCATGGCGCGCTCGGCCGGCAGCGTGACAAAAGACTTCAACACCGGCAGCAGCGGTGCCAGCAGGCGCGGGCCATAGCCGTTGCGGATGTCGAGTTGCAGCGCCTGGGCGCTCCTGATATCCGCGCGCAGGCTGGCGTCGCGCAGTCGCTCGTCCAGGCGTTGCACCCGGTCCGGTGGCGCGTAATAGCCCGGCACCGGCCGCACGCCTTTGGACTTGGGCTGGTCATTGGCAGAAACGATGTAGCCGCGCGCCGGGTTTTCTTCCTGTGGGTTGTCGCTGAAGGGGTAAGAGCCCGGCTTGTCGGCCTCCGCCGTGCTGCCGTCGAGTATGAAGCGGGGGTTGACGCCATCCGGGCGGATCGGCAGCTTGGCGGCTGCCCACCAGCCGATGTCGCCACCGGCATTGGCCCACACCACGTTCAGGCCGGGGGAATGAATCTTGCTGGCCGCCGCGCGTGCCTTGCCCAGCGTGTCGGCGCGGTTGAGCTCATAAAAAGCCTCCAGGATCGGGTTCTCGCCTTCCGGAAATGCCCACCACATGGCCACCGGGGTGTTGCCCAGGCTGTCCTTGTAGGCATCGGTGATGATCGGTCCGTGGGGCGAGCGCCGCAGCGTCAACTGAACCGGTTTTTCTCCCTTGACCAGAATTGTCTCGGTGCGGCTTTGCAGCTCAACCCACTGCCCGTGATACCAGACCTCATTGGGATTGGCCGGGTTGATCTTTTCTGCAATCAGGTCCACATCGTCATTCTGGAACATGGTCAGGCTCCAGCCAAATTGTGTGTTGTGGCCCAGCAGCGCGCTCGGGATCAGCGGCAGTTGATGGCCGTACAGCTCAAATCCTGGCATCGACAGATGGGCTTCGTACCAGATGGCGGGTGCCGAGTAGGCGATGTGCGGGTCGCCCGCCAGCAGTGGCTTGCCGCTGGCCGTGCGCTTGCCGGACACCGCCCAGGCGTTGCTGCCCTCGAATTCAGGCAGGCCTGCGCTTGCCAGCGCGTCCTGGCTCAACCGGGCGAGCTGGTCGAGCGCCTGCCAGTCGCCCGGCTGCATGGCCGCCGTCGGACTGCCTGGCGCGCTGGGGGTGATCGTGTTCCCCGAATCGCCTTCGAGCTCAAACACCTTCAGATAGTTGGCACCCAATTTGTCGCGGATAAAGGTCAGCGGCGGCTCGGTGCGAAAGGCGGCGGCAAAGCTGTAGGCCATGTAGCCCCCGGCAGCGAGTGCGTCCTTGGCGGTGAAGGCCCGCTTGGGGATCTTGAGCAGATCGAATTCGAGCGGCGCGGGGTGCGTCGCCTGGAATTGATTGATGCCGTCCAGATAGGCCGCGAGGGCCTTGCTGGTGGCGCTCTGCGGGTCCATCCTGGCAGCCATCCTCTGGGTATGGGCACCAATGCCGAGGGTGCGAAACAAGCGGTCAGTGTCCACCAGTTTCGGCCCCAGGACCTCGGCCAGCTCGCCTTCCGCCAGGCGGCGCATCATCTCCATCTGAAACAGCCGGTCCTGTGCCTGCACATAGCCCAGCGCACGGTACAAGTCGGCTTCGTTTTCGGCCCGGATGTGCGGCACGCCGCGCTCGTCGTAGCGCACGCTCACCGGCGCGCTGAGCTGCGTCAAAGTCATCGACCCGGAGCGCAGCGGCTGCTTGCCGTGCAGGTACCAGGCCGCCACCGCAGCGGCGACCACGAGCAGGGCGGCCAGCAGCAGGGCGAAAATTTTCAGGGCGCGTTTCATGGGTCTGTCTCCTCGTTATGGGTGCGTCTCGCGTTGCATCATAAACGCCCGAAGCCCCGGCCTGGCACGAGCCAAAGTTATGATGCGTGCCTACTTCAGGAGCGAACCATGGGTCTATTTGATTCGGTGCTGGGAGCGGTGACCGGCCAGCTGCAGCAGCAGGGAAGTTTGTCCGGCGCCCTGGGTGGCCTGCTGGCAACCAACGGTGAACTGGGCGGCTTGAGCGGTCTGGCGGACAAGTTCCAGCAAGCCGGCCTGGGCCATGTGATCGGGTCATGGATTGGCCGGGGTGAGAACCTGCCGATTTCGGCGGATCAGATTTCCAGTGTTCTGGGGAGTGACACGATTGGCAATATTGCCAATCAACTGGGGATTGATCCGGCGCAGGCGTCGGATCAGTTGTCGCAAGTGCTGCCGGGGCTGATCGACAAGCTGACACCGCACGGTGTGATGCCGGAAGGCGGACTCGGCAATGCCGGCGATTTGATGGGGATGCTCGGCGGTCTGCTGAAATGCTAGCGCCGGCTAGCGCTTGATATCGGCGGCTGCAACTGCTGCCATGCCGCTGCGAACTGCGCCCTCCAGGGTCGCCGGGTAAGGACCGGCGACATAGTCGCCGCAGGCGAACAGTCCGGGCGCGATTTGGCGATCCGGCCGCAGCAGGCCGGGCGTGCAGGCAAAGGTGGCGCGTTTTTCCACCACTGTCTGCACGGCTTGCAACGTCAGCCCGAGCTGTTGGCGCGCTTGTGCCAGCACTTGCGTTTGCAGGACTGCGCGATCGCCGCTGCTGGCGCTGACGACAAAGGCCAGCAGACCCCGGGGGCCACCGAGCTGGCCGCGGTCGAACACGAATTGGGCCGGGTTGGCGGCATCGCTGCGCAGCGTCAGCATCGGCTGCGCCAGGGTCGCACCGCTGCCCCAGGCATAGACCGTGGCAATCGGCTCGAACTGCAGGGCGCGCGTCACAGCGGCCCATTGCCGAATATTTTTTGCGATTGAATCGGGCGCTGTCTGCGCCGTCTTGTCGAGGGCCCGGACTGATTCGGATGCCGAAGTCGCAAGAATCACGGCGTCAAACAATTGCTCCGGCGCTGACTCGCCAAGAAGCCGCCATTGCGCGCCCTGCGGCACGACCGAATCCACGCGCAGGCCCAGTTGCACTTCGACACCCTTTGCGCCGAGCCATTGCACGGCGGCATCGGGAAACAGTTCGGACAGATTCACGCGCGGCAGCAGCAGCCGCGAGCCGCCAGCCACGCCAAACAGGGCGTCCTGCAGCACGCGCAAAAAAACCTGTGCGCTGGCCTGTTCGCTCGGCGTGTTCAGGGCCGACACGCACAGCGGATCGATCAGCCCGGCCCGCACGCGCGGGCTCAAAGCGCGGCAGAGTTGCGCCACGGAGGTGCTCGCCGCGCACTGGAAGCCGCTTCGCTGCCAGCCGCTTGCCAGGCGCAGCAAGGACCACTTGTCAGCCAGGCTCCAGCCGCGCGCGCTGACAATGCCGGCGAAGGCATCCAGCGGCGTCGGCCAGGCCGCAAAGCGCAAACCTTTTCCGTCCGGAAAGCGCAGCGTCATGGGCAGACTCAGCAGCGCGATGCCAGGGTCAACGCCGACCACGCGCAGCAGCCGCAAGGTCTCGGTGTAGGCGCCGATCAGGATGTGCTGGCCGTTGTCGAGCGACACCGGCGTGCCGTCAGACAAGGCGCCTTTGACGGCCCTGGCCCTTCCCCCGACGGCGTGAGAAGCTTCGAAAACGACAGCATCGTGCCCCGCCAGCGTCGCCTCCAGCGCCGCCGCCAGGCCGGCCCAGCCAGCGCCGATGATGGCGATCTTCATAACTTGATTTTCCCCCACTCACTCCCCCCGCCCCTCTCTCGCCCCGCCGGGCGAAAGAGGGGAGCCTCATTTGGCCGCGTCTTCAAAGTCAAACAGTGCTTCGCGCAGATCTCGTGGCCAGGTGCCTTGTTCGTCCGCCTTGTGGTGGCAAAACCGCGCCCATCTATTTCCACTTCTGGGCTAAGCAACTCTGCCTCAACGAGCCTGCCGAGCGTGTACTTCCTGCCTTTGAAGACGCGGCCAGATACGGCTGTTGGCTCCCTCTTCCGCCCGGCGGGGCGGGAGAGGGCGGGGGGAGTGAGTGGGGGAAAAATAACCGACGTCATCAATGAGCGATTAGTTTCTTGGGCAGCAAACTAGAGCCGCCCCAGCGCCTGTACCTTCCACGCCAGCCAGAGCTTGCGCAAGGGTGTGAGGCTGATGCGCTGGTGCAGCACCTGGAAGTTGTCGCGCTCGATTTCATTGAGCAGGGCGCGGTAGATGCTGGCCATCATCAGGCCCGGCTTCTGGGCGCGGCGATCCGGCGCCGGCAGCAGGGCCAGCGCCTCGTCGTACAGGGCTTGTGCGCGTCGGGCCTGGAACTTCATGAGCTCGGTAAAACGCCCGGAGTAACTGCGCTTCAGGATCTCATGCGCCTTGACGTCGAACTGCTGCAACTCGTTCATCGGCAGGTAGATGCGCCCGCGCAAGGCGTCTTCGCCGACGTCGCGGATGATGTTGGTGAGCTGCAGCGCCTGCCCCAGCTTGTGCGCATAGAGCAGGGTCTGCGGCTGCGTCTGGCCAAAGATGCTGGCGGCCACTTCGCCCACCACGCCGGCCACCAGATGGCAGTAGCGCTGCAGGCCGGGGTAGTCGAGGTAACGGGTTTGCGTCAGGTCCATCTGGCAGCCTTCGATCACCGCCTGCAGGTGGTGCTGCTCGATCTTGTAGTTGGCAAGGTGCGGCAGCAGCGCCTGCATCACCGGGTGAGTGGCTTGTCCGGCAAACATTTTGGCGACTTCGGCCTGCCACCATGCCAGCTTGGTGGCGGCCACGCCTGGGTCCACCATGTCGTCGACAACGTCATCGACCTCGCGGCAGAACGCGTAAAACGCGGTGATGGCGGCGCGCCGCGGCGGTGTCAAAAACAGGAAGGCGTAATAGAAACTGCTGCCCGAGGCGGCGGCTTTTTGCTGGACGTATTGCTCAGGAGACATCCATCTATTGTCACATCCACAGCGCGCGCCACAGCATCACCGGGTAATCGCGCCAATGCAGCGTCGGTCGCGCTGTCAGCGTGGCAAATTGCATCGCCCCCAACTTGTCCAGAATGCGCAAGCCGCCCTGCACCACCAGCCGCAACTCCCAGCCGGCACGGCCCGGAATCCGGTGCACCAGGCTGGAGCCGTTGAGCATCCTGGCCCTTGCTGCATCTGCACAAGCAGCTATCAGATGTGTAGCGGCCCCGGTCTGCCTGCAAGCCATCAGATCGGCCGGCAGCACACCGTAGCGGCTGCAGTCCTGTTGCGTCAGGTAGTAGCGGCGGCGCGGAATGTCAAGCGACAAGTCCTGCCAGAAGTTGATCAGCTGCAAGGCGCTGCAAATGTCATCGCTCAAACGCAGGGCCTGCGGATCGGTGACGCCGTAAAGATGCAGCAGCAGGCGGCCGATCGGGTTGGCGGAACGGCGGCAGTAATCCAGCAACTCGGCCTGGTCTGCATAGCCGGTGCCGTCGCGCGTCTTGATCACATCCTGCTCGAACGCGGACAGCAAGTCGTGCAGCAATTGAGTCGGCAGATGGTGGGTGGCAATCGCCTGTTGTAGCGGCCCGAAGACCTGGGGCCAGCGCGGGCTCAGGCCGGTCTGCGGCGCCGCTTCGGATCGGGTGTTTGCGCGCACCACCAAGGCCGCGTCACTGGCGGCGATCAAGTCCTGCCGGTAGGCCTGCAGATCCAGCAGTCGCTGTGCCGGTGAGGCGTCGCCTTCGTCCGCCAGGTCGTCGGCCGTGCGGGCAAAGTGGTAGATGGCGGCAACCGCCGGGCGCAGGTGCGCCGGACACAGAAACGACGCGACCGGGAAGTTTTCGTAGTGCGCGATGGGCGCAGGCCTGGTGCTCACAGATTCACAGCGCCGTCGATGCAGGTGACACTGTCGCCACCGACCCAGACCTGGCCGCTGGCGTCCCGTGCGATATGGACCTGTCCGGCGCGGCCCAGACAGGCGCCTTGCGCGGCGACGTAGCTGCTGGGCGCAAGCCCGTCGGCGATCAGCCACTGGGCCAGGCTGGCGTTAAAGCTGCCGGTGACCGGGTCTTCATTGACGCCCACCGGCGCCGCAAAGGCCCGCACTTCGACCTGGGGCGACTCTTCGGTTTCGCCGGATTGCACCGAACGAGAACCGAAGGCGCGCGCTTCGCGATTCGATCTTGCTATCAAAGTAGTAGCTGTCTGCGCAGGTTCGATGGAGGCTACACCCACTTTTTGCCCCAAGTTCTTGAGCGCCAGATGGTCTGGCGCCAGTTCGAGCACGGTTGACTGGCTGTCCAGCAGCAGGCCGAGCCAGACCGGGCCGTTGTCGAGCAGCTGCGCGGCGATGATTTGATCGGCCTTGAGCCCCATCGCTGCCGCCACCCGGGCCAGCAACGCCGGGCTCGGGTTGCCGCGCTTGAGCGCCGGTGCGGCAAAGGCCAGACGCGGGCCCTCGCGGCGAATCCGGATCAGGCCAACATTGCATTCTTGCACTATTTCTGATGCCCGCGCGGTGCCCCCGGCTTCGAGCCATGCGTGGCAGGTGCCCAGCGTCGGGTGGCCGGCAAACGGCAGTTCACCGCCGGGGGTGAAGATGCGCACGCGGTAGTCGGCCCCGGCGGCGGCACCCTTTGGGCTGGGCGGCAGCAAGAACGTGGTTTCCGACAGATTGGTCCAGTGCGCGAAGTGCTGCATCTCCTGCGTCGACAGGTCGGAGGCGTCCAGCACCACCGCCAGCGGGTTGCCGAGATAGGGCGTGGCGCTGAAGACGTCAAGCTGTTTGAAGGCGCGGTTTCTCATGGTTCCACTCCGGTAGCGTAAGTCTTGATGGCAGCCGCCAGCGCCGCCACGCCGCGCTGGATTTCTTCCACGCTGGGGGTGACAAACGACAGGCGCAGGGTGCGCGGATCACCGTGGTCGGCATAAAACGGCGCGCCCGGCACAAAGGCCACGCCTTTGGCCACGGCGTAGGGCAATAGATCGACGGCGCTCATGCCCTTGGGCAAACGTGCCCAGAGAAACATGCCACCGGCCGGGGTGTTCCAGCTCAGCGAGGCATCCGGGTGGCCGGTCGGCATTTCGCGCGCCAGTGCATCGAGCATGGCGTTGCGCTGCGCTTTGTACAGCGCGCGGATGGTCGGCACATGGCGCTCCAGAAAACCGTCTTTCATCACCTCGGCAATCATGCGCTGGTTGAAGCCCGGGCTGTGCAGGTCAGCGGCCTGTTTGGCCTGCAGCAGTTTCGGGTACACCGCCTGGGGTGCCACGACAAAGCCCAGCCGCAGGCCGGGTGCCAGCACCTTGGAGAACGAGCCCAGATAGATGCAGCCCTCGGGGTTGCGCGCCGTCAACGGTGCCGGCGGCGGGGTGTCGAACCACAGGTCGCCATAGGGGTTGTCTTCGATCAGCGGCAGGCCGATTCGCGTTGCCTCCAGACTCAGGGCCGCACGGCGCGCCTCGCTCATGGTGCGGCCGGTCGGGTTCTGGAAATTGGGCAGCACGTAGAGAAAGCGGGGGAAATTGGGGTCGGATTCCAATATCTGCGCAGCAGAATTTGGACTCTGACCCCTTTTTCCCCCGGCAAGCGCAGCTTGCCGTAGCGCCTTAATGTCAACACCGTCGTCATCGCTGGCCACGCTGATCACCTCGGGCTCCATCGGCGTGAAGGCCATCACCGCGCCGAGGTAAGTGGGCGACTCGACCAGAACTTTGCTGCCGGCATCGATCAGCACTTTGGCCACCAGGTCCAGCCCCTGTTGCGAGCCGGTGGTGATCAGCACCTGCGCCGGGTCCACCGGCCAGTTCAATCCGGCAGACGCCGCCTGGCGCCGCAAGCCCTCGGCCACCATCTCGCGCAATGGCCCGAAGCCCTCGCTGGCAGCGTATTGCAGCGCGGCCTGCGGATCATCACGCAAGACCTTGGCGCAGGCGGCTTCGAACTCGGCCACCGGAAACGTTTTAGGCGAGGGCAGGCCGCCGGCAAAGCTGATGATGCCGGGGCGCTCGGTGACCTTGAGGATTTCGCGGATCACGGAAGGGTTCATGCGGGCGGCACGTTTGGCCAGGGTCCAGGGGGATGCGGGCTTGCTCATGAAGATTCCTTTGATGCTCTAGAAAAAACAGGTGTTGGTGCAGAAAAACGTTTGCCTAAAAATACCGTGGTCATGACGGCCAGCGCAAACCCAAGTGTCACCCATTCCAGCGGTTCACCCAGCAGCGGCACAGCGGCCAGAATGCTCAAGAACGGTTGCAACAATTGCGTTTGGCTGACACGCAGCGCACCACCCATCGCCATGCCCCGGTACGAGGCAAAAAAGCCCGCCCACATGGAAAAAACGCCCACGTAAAGCAGTCCCAGCCAGGCCGAGTTGTTGACGCTGTGCTCGGGCCAGGTAAGCAAGGCTCCCGGCACGGTCAGGGGCAGCGCCATCACGCAGACCCAGCAAATCACACGCTCCGCGCCCAGCGCGTGGGTGACTTGGGCGCCATACACATAGCCCATGGACGCGGCCAACACCGCGCCCAGCAGCAGCAAGTCAGCCCACTCAAATCCAAAGTCGTGGCCCGGGCCATAGGCACGCGAGAGTGAAAACGCCACCACCAGCGCGCTGCCCAAAGCGGCAAACAGCCAGAACCCCACTCGCGCCCGCTGGTGCAGAACCAGCGCGGCGATGGCCGCCGTGGTCAGTGGCAGCAGCGCCGTGATCACCGCGGCGTGGCCGGAGTTGACCTGGCGCAGCGCAAAACCCAGCAACAGGGGGTAGCCAATGGCGTTGCCCAAAAGGGCCAGGCCGAGTGGCTTGCGCTGCGCGGGTGTCGGCAGCGTCGAGCGGGTGGCCAGCAAAAAAGCCAGCGACAGCGCCCCGGCCAGCGCCGCCCGGCCAAAGGTGACAAACCAGGGCGAGAGTTGTGGGGCAGCTGCCGTGCCGGTGGCCAGGCGTGTCATCGGCAAGGTCAGGGCAAAAATGGCCACCCCCAGGGCGCCCAGCCATAGGCCGTTGCGAATGGCGTGAGGCTGTGCGGTCATGGGCGCTCTTCTTCCGCATCGATCGCCAGTGCCCACCGGGCCGCGCTGCGGGCGTGCAGGCGTGTGGTGTCGAACAGGGCCAGCTCGCAATCCTGCGGCTGCACCAGCATGGCGATTTCGGTGCAGCCCAGAATGATGGCCTGCGCGCCTTGTGCGCCGAGCCCGGCGATCACGCGCAGAAAAGCCTCGCGCGAGGCCGGCAGCACCTGGCCCAGGCACAGCTCTTCGTAGATCACCCGGTGCACGAGCTCACGCTCGGGCTGCGGCGGCACCAGCACGGTCAGGCCATGCTGGCCTTCCAGCCGGGCGCGGTAGAAGTCCTGTTCCATCGTGAAGCGGGTGCCGAGCAATCCCACGGTGTTGAAGCTGGCGCGGCGGATCGCTTCGGCCGTCGGGTCAGCGATGTGCAGCAACGGGATGTGGACCGCCGCCTGAATGACATCAGCGACCTTGTGCATGGTGTTGGTGCACAGCACCAGGCCGTCGGCGCCGGCGCGCTCCAGCGTTTGCGCCACCTCGGCCAGCAGGGCACCGGCAGCGTCCCACCGTCCGGCGGCCTGAAGCAACTCGATCTCATGAAAATCGACGCTATACAAGATGATCCTGGCCGAGTGCAGGCCGCCCAGCTGTTCCTTGATCGCCAGGTTGATTTCACGGTAGTAGGGCAGCGTGGATTCCCAGCTCATGCCGCCAATCAGTCCCAGCTTTTTCATCGATCAGTCCTCATCAGTTGGCTTTTTCAAAACGTTGCCATCCAGCCGGCGGTGAGCACCAGCACGGCGGCCATGCTGCGGTTGAACCAGCGCAGCCGCCGGCCGGCGTGCTGCGGGTCGGCCAGCCACTGGCGCAGCAACGAGCCCACCAGCGCGTAAGTCAGGTTGCTGCACAGGCCAAAGGCCAGCATCAGCGGCAGCACGATGGCAAAGCGCGCGCCGGCATCCGGGCGTCCGGCCAGCCAGCCGGCCACCACGGTGAGTGCCAGCATCCAGGCCTTGATGTTGAGAAACTGCAGCATCACGCCCTGCCAGAACGTGACATTGAGCTGGGCCGCGTCGGCTTGCGCCAGGCTGTCGGCCTTGAACAGTTTGAGCGCCAGCCACAACAGGTAGGCCACACCCAGCGCCTGAATGCCCAGTCGAAGCGCGGGCAACAGCAGCACCATGGCGCCGACGCCTGCGGCACACAGGCTGAACAGCAAGCCCCAGCCGACCGGCACCGAGACCACAAAGCGCAGCGCGCGCCGCAAGCCCAGGTTCGCCGCCAGCGCGGTGGACAGCGTGGTGTTGGGGCCGGGCGTAAAAGTCGCGGCGGTGCACAGCAGCAGCAAAGCCGAGAGTTCAGTGCTGGTCATGGGCCGGGGTGCGGGTAGTCATGGCTCAGACTTTATAGGCAAAACCAATACACTGGCAGTACACTTTAAGGAACATTTGCTGAAGCTGTATTGCCAGCGGTGGCAACACAGGTTTAAAGAGAAGGGAATCCGCATGTTAGTCAAAGCCGCGTCGCAGTCACTGGCCGAGCAACTCGCCGGGCGTTTTGCCGAGCGCATCCGCACCCGCCTGCTGGCACCCGAGACGCGCCTGCCCTCGGTGCGGCAGTGCGCGCAGCAGCAGGGCGTGAGCCCGAGCACGGTGGTGGCGGCCTATGACCAGTTGCTGGCGCAAGGCCTGGTCGAAGCGCACAAGAACAGGGGGTTTTATGTAAGAAATCGGGCTGCAGCACCCGTAGGCAATGCGCAAGCAGCTACTAATTCGATAGCATCATCGGAAGCGCGGTCCAGCGCGCGGGGCAGCTATCAGGCGCAACCGGTGCCGGTCAACGCGACGGCGCTGATCCGTGGCATGTTCCAGGGCAATAGCGGCAAGCCGCAGCCTGGCATGGGCGCGTTTCCACCGGACTGGCTGGAAACCAGCTTCATGCCGGCGGCGGTGCGCCGGGTCACCAGCAGGCAGCAGTTGCAGGCGTTTTCGCTGCAATACGGCGAGCCGGCCGGCGACAGTGGCCTGCGCCAGTCGCTTTCGCACAAGCTGCTGAGTCTGAATATCCATGCGGCACCCGGGCAGATCATCACCACGGTAGGTGCCACCCACGCGCTCGACATCGTGAGCCGCACATTGCTGCGTGCGGGCGACCATGTGATGGTGGAAGAACCTGGCTGGGCGATCGAATTTGCCCGGCTGGCGGCACTGGGCATGCGTATCTTGCCGGTACCGCGCTCTGCTTCCGGGCCTGATCTGGAAGTGATGGCGCGCTATTGCGAACTGCACCAGCCCAAGCTCTTCGTCAGTGTCAGCGTGTTCCACAACCCGACCGGCTTTTGTCTGACGCCGGGCAGCGCGCACCGGGTGCTGCAGCTAGCCAACCAGCACAACTTCCACATTGTTGAAGACGACACCTACAGCCACCTCGCGCCGGAGCATGCGACCCGGTTGTGCGCTCTGGACGATTTGCAGCGCACGATCTATGTCAGCGGCTTTGCCAAGATCCTGGCGCCGGGCTGGCGCGTGGGCTTCATGGCGGCGCCGGTGACGCTGTTCGAACGGCTGCTCGACACCAAGCTGCTTGCCACCCTGACGACGCCGGCCTTGCTGGAGAAGGCGCTGGCCTGGTGCATCGATCAAGGCCAGCTGCGCCGCCATGCCGAGCGGGTGCGGGCAAGGCTGGACCAGGCGCGCGCCCGCAGCGTCAAGCTGGCACTGTCGGCGGGCTGCACTTTCGCCGCGCCGCCGGCGGGTTTGTTTGGCTGGGTCGATACCGGTGTCGACACCGACGCGCTGGCGCAGCGCATGCTCGACGAGGGCTACCTGTTGGCGCCGGGCGCGCTATTCCACGCCAGTCGGCAGCCCAGCACGCTGATGCGCATCAATTTTGCGACCACGCAGGAGGCGCAGTTCTGGCGCGTCTACTCAAAAATACGCGCTACATTGTGAGTTCGGCCATGGGGCGCGGTGGACATCTGTACGGCGACGCACAGACCCGCGATCTGCCGCTGGCGCATCATGCTGACTCGGGTATATTTTTTCACGCAATAGCATTGGAGAACTCATGAACCTTCACCTCGGTCTGACACCGCTGATTTCGCTCGTGGCCGGGATTCTCATCCTGGTCATGCCCAAGCTGCTGAACTTCATCGTCGCCATTTACCTGATCGTGATCGGGCTGATCGGCCTGTTCGGGACCGGGGCGCTTCACGTGGCCTAGCGCTATCGGGAATCCGGCAACGGGAACAACGCATGCGTCGCTGGCTGGACATGCTTGCCTCGCGCCAACTGGCGCGTCGCATCGTGTTGGATGCCGGTATGCATGCCCTCGCCGGCGTGGTCGACTGGATGCCGCGGATGAGGCAGCGCATGAGCGCCTGCCGGCTGATCGAAGATATTGAATATGCCCGCCCTGGCGGCGAGCCGCTGCTGCTCGACATCCTGCAGCCAGTCGGAGCCGGGCCACATCCGGTGCTGATTTACCTGCACGGTGGTGGCTTTGCCATCGGCTCCAAGCGCACGCACCGGGCGCTGGCCGCGGCCTATGCCTCGCAAGGCTATCTGGTGTGCAATGTCGATTACCGGCTGGCACCAAAGCATCCGTTTCCAGCCGCCGTCGAAGATGCCTGCGCCGCCTGGTTGTGGGCGGCGGAGCACGTCAGCGACTACGCCGGCGACCCTCAGCGCATCGGTCTGGCCGGTGAGTCGGCCGGCGCCAATCTGGCCCTGGCGGTCACGCTGGCATGCTGCACGCCTCGACCCGAGCCATTCGCCGCGCCATTGTTCGAGCGCGGTTTGCAACCCCACGCAGCTTTGCTTTATTGTGGTTTCCTGCAGACCAGCAAGCCGGAGCGCTATCGTCGCGCCGGCGTGTCGGCGTTGGCGGCCGGCATTGCGACAGATGCGTCCCGTTCCTACCTGGGAAAGTTCGCCCAGCATCCCGGTGCGGAGCATGCGCTGGCCGACCCGCTGTGCCTGGTTGAAGCCATGACGAGGGCGCAAAACTTGCCACCAATTTTCATCGCTGCTGGTCTGGCCGATCCGGTTGCCGCCGACTCCCAGCGGCTCGAAGACGCGCTGAAGCGCTTGCGATCAGAGCACGCGGCTCACTATTACCCCGGTGAGACCCACGCCTTTCATGTGATGTTCTGGCGCGAGCAGGCGATTCGCTGCTGGCGCGATAGTTTTGAGTTTTTGCGGCGCTATCTGCCGGTTGGCGCTTAGCTGGTCTTGACGCCAGACCCGGTTTAGTTTATCGGGAGAATCAGGCTGGTGGGGCACTCAGCTCCGCGGCTGTCCCCCGGCCTTTGGCCTCCTCCTTTATGCCGCTGCGCTGAGCACCCCACCAGCCTGATTCTTCAAGCGCGGTTGGTGTGCGACTAAGGCAAACCACCGACACTCGTTGCCGAGGGCGGCGCAGTGGGTGGCGCAGCGTGGACTTGGGGTTTTGCCAAATCAAGGAGGAGCCCCCAGGGCGGGGGACATTCGCGGAGCTACCCACTGCGCCGCCCTCGGCCCACCCATGCTGGAACCTCAGTTCTTGACTTGCGAAAGCAATCTGAATCAGGCTGGGTAGCGTTCACGCATGCAGCGGGAGTTCAATAGCAGTCCCGCGGCCAGGGTGAACAAGATGACGGATCCGAGAATGACGGCGGCGACAGTCCACGGCCGGTCGATTTGCTGTCGAAGCTGGACCAGTTGAAGGGTGGCTCCGAGCCAGGTTGTCGCGGCGCAATAGGCCGCAAACTGCAACAGGAAAAGGCTCCAGCGCTTTTTGTACAGGAACAGCAGTGGTGTTGCCAGACAAAGGGCGACGAGCAGGAAATTGCTCTCCCGGAAAAAATGTGCTGCCATCAGCAAGGCGGCGATGGTGAACAGGCTGACGCGTAGGGCCATTTGAAATCATTCTTGAAATGTCAGGGCCTCCTTATATCAGGCCGGCATCAACAATGATGCCCTAGTGGCGATAGCCCAGCAGCGTTGCCGGAAGAAACAGAATGGCCTTGATCAGCGCCAGCACTGCGCCAACGCCAATGCCGATCAATTTCAGGGGGATCGAGATCAGCCAGACGATCGGCCATGCCACCAGTGCCAGCAGCGCCAGAGGCCAGCACAGCACGAACAGCATGAGCCAGAGGATCAGCGAGAGCAGCGTTTTCACAGGCTCAGGACCTTGGAGCAACGATGTTGACGGATTCCAGCGTCACCATGCTCGCCTGTGCACTGCTGGCAAGCATTCCTTCCTGGGCGACGGCATCGAACTTCCAGAGCATGGCGCCATTCAGGGTTGCAGCCATCAATACAGCGAGCATGACTGCAGCGAAGCGGGTCGTGCGATTTGTGTTCATATGTTCTCTCCAATTTGAGGCCACCGTGGCCGGTTGAAGAGAATGTAGATGCATTGGAACCGGGTTGCACGGGCATTGCGACAGACTGCATTTTTGGCGCGAGAAAGTGGCGAAAGATTGCGACGAACCGGCACGACTTTTGTCTCTTGAGGTAGAGTTGGACAGCCATGCTTATCAAACCACTCGAATTTCATGCTCGACAATTGCCTGTCACGCCTTCACCTTCGGGTGCGGGCCGTGCAGCCGCCCGGCTGCCCAGGTCGCATTGCTCGCGCTGCAATCTGCGCGCGTGGTGCCTGCCAGGCGACCTGGCGAGCAAGGACATGGATTGCAGGGACAGCGTGATTTTCGGCCGGCGCAGGATCAAGGCCGGTCATCAGCTGTACGGCGAGGGCGAGTCCTTCAAATACCTGTACGAGGTGCGCAGTGGCAACCTGAAGTCGAGCCTGAAGTCGGTCGAGGGGTTTGAGCGGGTCAGCGCCTTTCACATGGCAGGGGAGTTGATCGGGCTCGACGGCCTGGCTGAAGGTCAGCATGCCAGTAGCGCCACCGCGCTGGAGGATACGGAAGTGTGCGCCATATCCTACGAATTCCTGTCTGAGTTGACGGCGAACAATGCCGAGTTGATTCGCACACTGATGCAATATATGAGTCGGGAGATCGTGCGTGAACGACGTTTGAAGGTCCTGCTGGCCACCACAAACGCCGAGCAAAGGCTGGCGATCTTCTTGCTGAACCAGTCGCAGCTGTTGTCGGCACGCGGCTATTCACCGAAGGACTTCCGTCTGAGGATGTCACGCAGCGACATCGGCAGCTATTTGGGCCTGACACTGGCGACCGTCTGTCGCACCTTCTCTGCACTCCAGCAGCGCAAGCTGCTCGACGTGGATCACCGTCACATTCGCATCACTGACCTGGGCGGCTTGACGCGCGTCGGCGATGTGGGTCCGCTTTCGGTGTCGCGATAAGCGCAAACGCGGGAACGCCGCAGCCCTGGATACCCTGTGCCCTGCGAAGTCACGGGATTTGTGCCAGAATTTCTATTCCATTCGCGCTGGCAGCGGAAACACGGATCAACAGGGGGAACTCAAGCATGTTCGATTTTTTTAGAAAAACCAAACCCAAGCCGCGTACCGACTCGCAATGGTCGGCTGAATTGGCCCAGACCAGCACCCAGCAACACACCGATATTCACCGCGAGCTGATTCGTGTGGTGCTCAAGGACACCTTGCGCATGCACAGCGTGCCCGCCGGTTGGCTGACATGCGAGGTGGTTGTTTTGCCACGGCGGGGCGGCGCCGAGGATTTGATCATCCAGTTGATCGTCCTCAAATGGAGTGAGACGCTGATGCGGTGCGCGCAAGCGCTGGAGCGCGCGTTGTTGCAGGGGCTTGATCGATTTGACCCCAGCGTTGACCATTCGCAGTACATCGTGAGCTGGCGTTTTGCGCCAAGTTGCGGTTGTCCACTGAGCCAGATGCCCGAGCCGCAGGCCTGGACGCAGTCCGAGCCCGCATCCGTTGCGTCCAACGTCACGCCGATCATGGACCGGCGCAAAAGCGTGCGCACGCCGCCACGGCCCAAGTTTGACCTGCCTCCCTCCGAGCGTGATTTCATGCAAAACGATTTCGCCGCGACGGAGCCGCTTTCCCTGCGCTGAAAGAGCCAGCAAGCTCCCGGACCAAATTGTGGGGCCAGCGACAGGCCACTGGCCTGTAAAGTCGTGTAAGCAATGTTTACCGTCGTCATCACATGACTCCCGCACTGCGTTGAGTGCGTGAGGCTTATGCAAAGCCTTTAAGGAGTTTCAAATGAAGAAGTTTTCCCTGTCTCTTGTCAGCGCCTCAGCGCTACTGGCCCTCGCCGGCATCTTGCCGGTCCATGCTGCCGTCGATGTGGATGCGGCTCAAGCCTTGTTCAAAAAGAACGAGTGCAGCAAGTGCCATTCAGTGGACAAGACCAAATCCGGCCCGGCACTGAAAAAGATTGCCCTCAAGTACAAGGGCAAGGCAGACGGACAGGACAAAGTCATCCAGCAAATAACGACTGCACCCAAAGTCAAGATGGACGATGGCGCTGAAGAAGAGCACAAGGTCATCAATACCAAGGACCCGGTGGCGCTCAAGAATCTGGCTGACTGGATTTTGTCGCAGTAGAAGCTGGCGCCCCCGACGGGAATCGAACCCATATCTAGCGCTTAGGAGGCGCTCGTTCTATCCATTGAACTACGGCGGCGGGTGGCCTGCATTGTAAGGGCCACCCGCTCTGCCGGCTCAGTCGTAGCGGATGGTGAAAATCAGATCGACGGCGCTGCGCTCGCCGGCCTGGGCGCGCAGTGTGAAGCGGCGCGAGAGGTCGTAAAAGAGATAGAACGTGCCCAGTGTGCCGGCCAGGCTGCGTTCGTAAGCGACGTAAAAGTTGCGCGACAGGCGCTTGCCCAGCATCACGGTGGCGCCGGTGGTGCTGCCGTCGGTGTTGGCGGTGGATCCGCGCATCGACAGCTCATCGAGGCCCAGCGCTTCAGCCAGGCTGCCTGACAGGCCCCGGCCCTTGCCGCCCAGCAGTGCCAGCGCCGCCTGCTGCAGCACGGCCGTCTCGGCACCGCCGTTGGCGGCAGAACGGCCGAGCACCAGCCAGGCCAGCTTCTCGGCCTCGGGCAAGTCGGGCTCGGCGTAGAGCCGCACGACCGGTGACAGCGCCGTGCCACTGATCTGCACCCCGACGCGTCGCTGCAGGTTGGGGCGGATGGCCAGAATATTCAGCCCCGGGTTATCAAACGGCCCGGCAAAACGCAGCTCGCCCTCTTCAATATCGAGTCGCTGACCATAGGCTTTATAGGTGCCGCCGACGGTGCGCACGGTTCCGGTGAGACGCGGCAGCAGCTTGTGTTCTGCGGTGCTGAGCAGCTCCAGGCTGCCAGCCAGGCGCGTGACGAGGCCGCGCCCGCGCACCTGGAAGTCGGGGCCGAGATCAAGCGTGACGGCTACATCCGGCGTCACGCGCAGGCTGGCGCTCGTGCCCGCCTGATCGGTGCTCGCCGGGCTCGGGCCGACGGTTCGCACCAGCACATCGTCGCCCAGCTGGGGCGCCGTGTCTTCCGGCAGGATGAACAGCGCCTGATCGGCTTTGAGCGCGCCGCGAATACGCAGGCGCGCCTCATCCAGACGGGCCGTCAACTTGCCCGACAGCACCAGCCGCCGGTCGGCACGTGCGCTCACGCGCAGGGCCTGGGCAGTGGCATCGAGTTCCATTTTCAGGCGCGAGGCGGTCGTGGCCGCCGGCCCGACTGATGCCAGCCACTGCACGGTGCCGGTGATCGAGAGCCGGCCACCACTGGCGCCACCCGCTCCCTGCAGCGTGAATTCATTGATGTCGAGTCGTTCGCCATTCAGGCTGGCGCTGAGCGTGCCCTGGCTGAAGTCGATGCCATCGACCACCGAGCGCAGCGCCAGGTCCTGGGCGCGCAGCGTGCCGCGCCATTGCGGCTTGCCGCGTGTGCCCGACAGCGCGGCATCGGCATCGAGCGTGCCACGCAGCCGCCAGCCCGGCGGCGCCAGCAATGACCAGGCGCCCACGGGAGGCAGTTGTGCGCGCAGCGTGCCGGCCAGCGGCGCATCGAGCGGCCAGCGCCAGGCGCCGTCCTGGCGCTGCAGGCGGGTGCTGAAGGACGCCTGGGCCTGGCCGGCACGTTCACTGTCCCAGCGCAGGCTGGCGGCCAGCTGCTCGCCATCCGCTGTGACAGACAGGCGCGCATCGCGCACGCCGGCCTGCAAAGTGCCTGCGCTGGCGCTATCGGTTTGCAGCTGCAGGTCGCCGCCGGTGCGCTCCAGCGTGGCGCGCAGGCGCAGTGTCTCGCCGCCGGTGGCGTCCCACTGGCCGCCAAACAACAGGTCGCCGCGCAGGCCCAGGTTGGCCATCTGCGTCTGGCCCAGCAAGTCCAGCCAGGCCAGCGGCAGACCCTGGAGGCTGCCCTGCGTGCGCCATTCAGTGCCGGTCTTTTGTTGCGACCAGCGGGCCGCTTGCCAGCTCACGCCGGCATGGCCTGGCACCGGGCCGCTCAGTCGGGCGCTGCCGGCAGCGGCCTCCAGCGTCTGCGTTGTGCCCGTCCGCTTCCAATCGAGTGCCAGGCGTTCGCTCAGCCGCAATGTCCAGCTACCGGGGCGCAGGCTGCTGCGCGCCGTGAGTTCGGCGGTGTCCACGCCAGCCTGCCAGAGGCCGTCGTCGACCCGACCGCCACGGGCCTGCGCCTGCAGTTCGAAGTGGCTGCTGGCATTCTCGGCCTGGCCCCGAGCGCTCAGGCTCAGTGCGCGCAGCGTGCCGCTGAGGTCGACTTGCAGCTCGCGCAGACGCCAGGCCTGATCGGCTGGCTGGCCGGCACCAAGCACGTCGAGTTTGGGTGCGCGCAGGCTGGCCTGAATCTGCAACTCCTGGCCCTGCTTTTGCCAGCCGCCTTGCCAGTGGCCGGTGAACGCTGCTTCACCTTGAATCGCTGTTTGGCTCAGGGTTGCGGGCGCGCCCGGCAACCGGGTCAGCCAGCGCGAAGCGAGCGCGGCATCCGTCACGCGCAGACTCATGTCGCCCTGACCGCGGGTGCTGGCGATCTGCCCTTCCAGTTTCGCCTCGGCGCCGGGGAAAATCAGCGCGAGTCGGCCCTCGGCGGCCTGGCTGCCAGTGTCAAACGTCAGCGGGCCCTGCAGCTGCGCGTCATCAGCCTGCACGCTCAGGGTTTCCAGCTTCAGCAGTGGCGCGCGCCACAGGCCTTGAGCCTGGATGGTTTTCAAACGCAGGCCGGCGAGGACAGCGGCGCTGGTGGCCTTGGGTTTGGCCGCCTCGGTGTTGCCTGCAGCGGCTTGCAGGCGCGCGTCGAAAGCGATGCCGGACGGCGCCTGTTGCGCCGTCACTTGACCGTCCATTGCAGTCGCCGCCAGCCGCGAGTCCAGCGCCGCCGGGTTGATGCCGTGGAGCGTGGCGCTGACTTGCCATTGCGCGCTGTTGATGGCGTTCTTTGTGCCGGCAAGTTTCCCCTGCGCCTCGATGTGGCCACCGGCCGCGCTGGCTTGCAGGGATTTGACCGTCCACTGCCCAGCCACGAACTCGACGCTCGCCTTGAGGCTTTGCACCGGCAGGCGCCGCTGGTTCCACGGGCCGCTCAAACTGTTGTCGAGTTTGACGCCGGCCTGCCAGCCCTTGCCCGCGGGCGTGACCGTGGCTTCTCCGTCCAGCCGTGTTTGCGGCGCCTGCGGCCAGAGCACCGCCAGGTCCAGCGCCTGCCAGCTGGCTTCAGCGTTGACCACCGGCTGCGCCTGCCAGGGCTGGATGCGGGCCGTGACATTGGCCTGCATCGCCTGCTTCGCTTTTACCTTGCTGGCTGGCGCCGCCTCCAGCTCAGGCAGCAGTGAGGCCTGCAGTGCCAGCGCGGCATCAACGCCGGCCAGCGCGCCCTTTAGCTCCGCGTGCGCCTGCACCATCAGCGGCCGACGACTCGCCGGGAGCGTGGTCTGGACGCTGCCCTCCAGTTGTGCGAACAGCGCCATCGGCGCCTGCGCCTGCAAACGCCCGTGACCCCGGTATTGACCGGATGAAATATGCGCCTGGCGCACGTCCAGTATGTGCTCTTTGCTATCAAACTTATAGTGTCCAACCAAACCAGTGATCTGCAGCGCAGGTGGACCGACCCACTCCATCGTGTCCACCGAAAACGGCGCATCGACCCGCAGCGGCAGGCGCAGATCGGTCGGCAGCGTCGGGGCCGATGGAGAACGGCGGTCGTCGATGCGCAGCTGCTTGATCGCCACCTGGCCGAGCCGCAGGTCGCCGTCGAGCAGCGAGCGCAGTGTCCACGCCACTTTGACATCGCTCGCCTCGACGCTGAGTTCGCCCCTTTTCCAGCGCAGCCAGCCGATGCTGCCGCCCCCGCGCAGCGTGCCTTTGACATCTTTGACTTCCAGGCTCTGGCCGGCTGGCAGGTAGCGCGTCAGTTGTTCCAGCGAGGTCGCCAGCGATGCGCTGCTGCCGCTCCAGAGCGCGAGCGAGACGACCAGGGCCAGCGCAGCCAGTAGCAGGGCGGCAAGCACAGCGACGGTGATGCGCAGGGCTTTCATCAGAAGGTAAAGCCGACATTCAGATGCAGCCGAAAGCGCCGCACATCCACGCCGTAGGCCAGATCAATTTGCAAAGGTCCGACCGGGCTTTTCCAGCGCGCGCCGGCGCCGATGCCGACCCGGGCGTGCAAATCGGACGTCTTGTCGGCGACGCTGCCGGCATCAATGAACAGCGTGCTTTCCCAGTCTGTCAGGCGACCGTTGGCGCTGATCGGGCGCTGCCATTCCACGCTGCCCACGGCCAGATAGCGACCGGCCGTGGTCTGGCCGTTCGGCAAGGTGACTCCGATCTCGTTCAGGCTGTAACCGCGCACGCTGTTGTCGCCACCGGCCAGAAACATTTGGGTGCTCGGCAGGGCGACGCCGTCCTTGGCCAGCACCACGCCGGCTTCGGCGCGCAAGGCAATGCGGCCGGCAAGCCGGTCGCGGCCTGCGCTGTCGCTGCCGCGGCCCAGCGCCTGGTAGTCCAGCCAGCGCGTCCGGATGCGGGCAAAAGGATCCTGTTGGCTGCCCCGCGTCGTGCCCACGCCGAGTTCCAGAGCCAAGCCCCAGCCGCTGGAGGGAAAGGGCAGGCTGTCGAAATTGCGCACCGTAAAGCCGTAGTTGGCGGTCAGTGCCTCGGCCAGCACCGGCGCGCTGCCGTCGGTGGCGGCTGTGTCGGCCCGGTCGTATTGGAGATAGTAATTGCGGTCGATGCGCGCACTGCTCTGGCTGCGCCCGCCGCGCAGGCGCTGGCTGCCGACTTCGAAGCTGCCCAGCTGCTGGGTCTGCAACAGCGCCGAGCTGACCCAGCGCCAATTGTCTTCATCCGGCGGCGCCGTCAGCTCGGTGCTGATGGCGCGCGTCTCGCGGTCCAGCAACAGCTTGCTGACGGCGCGCCAGCCAATGCCGGGCAGCTTCAGATGCGTCTGCTCGGCCGACAGGCGGGCACCACTGTCGGTGCTGACGCCGATGCCGAGCACCAGCTTCTTCAGGCTCGCCTCGCGCAGCTGCACGCGCACCGGTGCCGCGCTCGGCGCAGCCGAGGTATCCAGTGAGACAAAAACCGAGTCGAAGTAGCCGCTGTCGGCCAGCCTTTGCTGCGCTTGCACCAGCTGTTTCTGATCGTAGTCGGCGCCAGGCGTCAGGCGCGCCAGCCGGATGACCAGTTCGGCGTCCTGGCGCTGCAGGCCGCTGATGACGAGCTCGCCGAGCCGGTAGGCCGGGCCGGAATCGAGTGTCACGGAAAGCTGCGCGCGGCGCCGGTCGGGATCGATGTCGGCCAGACTCGCGCCCAATTGCCCGGTCGGGTAACGCTGCGACGTCAGTTCGCGCAAGGCCTGCTGCTTGGCGGCATCCCAGGCGACCTGGGTAAAACGCATACCGGCTCGCAGCGGCCAGCTGGCCTCGATCTGCCGTCGCTGTGCCAGCGCCGCCGGATCGCTGGCGACCGGGCCGCTGAACTCAATCTGCACCGCTTCAATCAGCGTTGGCTCGCCGGGCGCCACGCTCAGCTTCACCCCGCGCGCCTTGTCACCCGTGCCGGCAGTTGTCGATTCGATGCGAATGTCGGGCCTGAAGTAACCCAGTGTGGCCACCAGGTCCTGGGTGTTCTGGCGCGCAGCTGTCAGCAGGCGCGCCAGTTCGCTGTCACTCAGATCCGTCAATTCGCGGTAGCGCAGCAATTCAAGGTGGCGCTCCAGCAGCCCCCGGACCTCGTCAGGCGCGTCGATTTCAAGATTGAAAGCGGCCTGCGCTGGCGCGGCGGCGGCGCTGGCGGGCAGGCCTTGCGCAAACACCATTGCGGGTGCGCCGATCAGCAGCGCGCCCGCCAGCAGCCATTTCATTTGCTCAGCAGTCGCATCGTGTCGTCCAGCCCTTTAAGCGTGAGCGGGAACATGCGCTGACTCATGAGCTGTTGCACCACGCTGATGCTCTGACGGTATTGCCACACGCCTTGCGGCTCGGGATTGATCCAGGCAAATTTCGGGAAGGCGCTGGTGAGTCGCCCCAGCCATTCGACACCCGCCTCTTCGTTGTTGTATTCAACGCTGCCGCCGGGCTGCAAAATCTCATACGGACTCATGGTGGCATCGCCGATGAAGATCAGCTTGTAGTCGCGGTTGTATTTGCGGATGATGTCCCAGGTCGGAAATTTCTCGGCAAAGCGGCGCCGGTTATTTTTCCACATGAAGTCATAGACGCAGTTGTGGAAATAATAAAACTCCAGGTGCTTGAATTCAGTCTTGGCAGCCGAGAACATTTCCTCCACGCGCTCGATGTGCTCGTCCATCGTGCCGCCCACATCCATCAGCAGCAATACTTTCACGTTGTTGTGGCGCTCGGGCACCATCTTGATATCCAGATAGCCCGCGTTGGCGGCCGTGGAATGAATCGTGTCCTCCAGGTCCAGCTCTTCAATATGGCCCTGGCGGGCGAACTTGCGCAGGCGGCGCAGCGCCACCTTGATATTGCGCGTGCCCAGCTCCTGCGTGTCGTCGTAATCCTTGTAGGCGCGCTGGTCCCAGACCTTGACCGCGCTCTTGTTGCGGCTGCCCGCCTGCCCGATGCGGATGCCTTGCGGGTTCTGCCCATAAGCGCCAAACGGGCTGGTGCCACCCGTGCCGATCCATTTAGAGCCGCCTTCGTGACGTTCTTTCTGCTCTTCAAAACGTTTTTTCAGCGTCTCCATCAGCTCGTCCCAGCCCATCTTTTCGATTTTGGCAAGTTCTTCCGGGCTCAGGTTAAGTTCGAGATTCTTGCGCAGCCACTCCAGCGGCACTTCCTTGGTGAAATCGGCGATGGTCTCAACCCCCTTGAAGTAGGCGGCAAAGGCGCGGTCGAACTTGTCGTAATGCTTTTCGTCCTTGACCAGCGCGGCGCGACTGAGGTAATAGAAATCGTCAATCTTGTAGCCCGTGGGCTCAGGATCGCCCGCGGGCGCGCGCAGGTTGGGGCCGACCACGCCTTGTTTCAAAGCCTCAAGCAGTGTCAGAAACTCCTTGACCGATACCGGCAGTTTGGCCGCGCGCAGGGTGTAGAAGAAGTCAATCAGCATGGGATTCCCCAACGGAAGTCGAGACAACTGTAATTCATGCCCAATTTTCCAGCTTCAACCCTGGCACCCGCGCGAATTCGCGGGTGTTGTTGGTCACCAGCGTCATGCCCAGCGCCAGGGCGTGCGCCGCGATCCAGAGGTCGTTACCGCCAATAGGCGTGCCTGCGGCTTCGAGTTGCGCGCGTGCGATGCCGTAGTGCCGCGCTGCGTCAGCGGGAAGTGCTTGCACCGGGATGGCGCTGAGTAGCGCGTCCAGCTGCCGCGCCAACACGGCAAATCGCCGCGACCGTGGCAGCCGGTGCAGGCCATAACGCAGCTCCCCCGCGCTGATGGCGGAGATCGCCAGTTCTTCTGGGGTACTACTCAAAATTCGCTCGTTCAGGGTTGGCGAGTTGCCCCGCAGGAAGTAGCTGACGATGTTGGTGTGGAGCAGATACATCACGCGCGGGTTGTCTTCTTGAGCTTGGCGCCGCCCCTTGGGCTGGTTGCGGGCTTGGCAGGCTGCGTCACGCCCATGAGCGCGTTCCAGTCGCGTTCCTGCGGTTGAGGATCGTCGATGAGGGCCGCAACACGCTCCCATTCCCCGGTTTCCGTGGCGCTGATCTGTGGCAATTGCCGCAGGATGTCACCCACGGTCCGTTTTCTTTCCCGCAAGATGATTTCATCGCCCCGGCGCTCAATTTCCACGGTACTGGAACTGATTCGAAATGCCTTGGGCAGACGCACTGCCTGACTATTGCCAGAGGTGAAAACCGTGGTGGTTTGCCGCTGCGGGGCGTTCTGGGCAGCAGAGAGTAGTTTGTTCATTGCTGGCTCCTGGTGTATATCCTGCAAGTATATACGTCGATCGAATTGCTGTCATTCATCCGGTATTTCGAACACCGCATCACGCACGTCGCGCCGGACCCAACCGGTTTCCAACACCAAATGGCACCCGTGGCGCCGCCAGATTCAGTGCTTTTTGTCCAGCAAATACAGCAACTGGGCCTTGGCTTCGGGCCATT
Organism: uncultured beta proteobacterium; assembly: GCA_963810395.1. Classification (GTDB taxonomy): domain Bacteria; phylum Pseudomonadota; class Gammaproteobacteria; order Burkholderiales; family Burkholderiaceae_C; genus Rhodoferax. Next base: position 2,537,664 of record CAWENC010000001.1, read on the forward strand.
CGCCGCTGCGCATGCTGTACATCACGGTGTCGCGAATGGTGCCATCGCGCCGCAGCGCGTGGCCCCGGAGCACGCCGTCTTTTCTGGCGCCCAGACGCTCAATCGCGGCTTGGGACGCAAAGTTGAAATTGTCGGTGCGCCAACCCACCACGTGGCAGCCCAGTGTCTCGAACGCATGCGTCATCATCAGCAGCTTGGCAACCGAGTTGACATGGGTGCGCTGGGAGCTTTTGGCATACCAGGTCCAGCCGATTTCGACACGCCGTATGGCAGCAACGATGTCGTGATAGCTGGTACAACCCAGCACCACGCCGCTGGCGGCATCCAGCACGGCGAAGGCAAAGCGGTTGCCGGCCTCGCGCATGGCAAGCGCGGTCTCGATATAGGCGCGGGTTTGCTCCGGCTCGGGCACCGAGGTAACGCGCAGCCGCCAGAGCTCGCCGTCCAGCGCTGCGGCGCGCAGACCGTTTTCGTGGCTCAGAGCCAGTGGCACCAGCTCAACACCGCGGTCGCTCAGGGTAACGGGTTCAACAAAGGACATGTTCGGTCTTTCTCGGTCATCAACTTCAGCGCTGTGCTTCAGCGGTTATGCCGCTGCATGAACACCAATTTTTCAAACAGGCTCACATCCTGCTCGTTTTTGAGCAAGGCACCGGCCAGCGGCGGCACCGCCACTTTGTCGTCCTGGGTTTGCAGCGCTGCAAGCGGAATGTCTTCGGCCAGCAGCAGCTTGAGCCAGTCCAGCAGCTCGCTGGTGGAGGGCTTCTTCTTCAGACCCGGCAGGCTGCGCACGTCATAAAAGGTCTTCATGGCGGCGGTCAGCAGCTCTTTTTTCAGGCCGGGAAAATGCACGTCCACAATGCGCCGCATGGTGTCGGCATCCGGAAACTTGATGTAGTGGAAAAAGCAGCGGCGCAAGAAGGCATCAGGCAGCTCTTTTTCGTTGTTGGAGGTAATGAATACCAGCGGCCGGTTGATCGCCTGGATCAGTTCGCGCGTCTCATAACAATAAAACTCCATGCGGTCGATTTCACGCAGCAGGTCATTCGGAAACTCGATGTCGGCCTTGTCGATTTCATCGATCAGCAGCACTACCGGTTGCGCAGCGGTGAAGGCCTGCCACAGCACCCCCTTGACGATGTAGTTGTGGATGTCCTTGACGCGTTCACCGCCGTCCACATCGGCCAGCTGTGAATCGCGCAGGCGGCTGACCGCGTCATATTCGTACAGGCCCTGCTGCGCCTTGGTGGTGGACTTGATGTGCCACTGCAGCAGCGGCATGCCCAGCGCACCGGCGACCTCTTCGGCCAGCATGGTCTTGCCGGTACCGGGCTCGCCTTTGACCAGCAGCGGGCGCTTGAGGGTGATGGCCGCATTCACGGACAACATCAGGTCCTCGGTGGCGACGTAGTTTTGGGTTCCTTGGAATTTCATGGTTTTGGCTGGATACCGGGAAGCAGCGCCGGGGTCAGGCGAAGGATTGTTGGTCTATATAATGAAACTTTGATCTATCTCAAACAATGGTTGATTGTCTTCGCAAAATGTACAAATTCTTGCCCTCACTTTCCGTCCTGATTGTCGCTTGTGCGACGGTCTGCTCTGCGAACGCGCAGGAACTCAAAGGCGACGCCAAAACCGGAGAGAAAAAAATCACTTTATGCATTGGTTGCCACGGCATCAAGGGCTATCAAGCCAGTTTTCCGGAGGTTTACAAAGTCCCGATGATCTCGGGCCAAGGTGCCAACTATATTGCCTCGGCACTGACGGCCTACAAAAAGGGCGATCGCAAGCACCCGACCATGCGCGGCATTGCCGCCGGTCTGAACGACCAGGACATTGCCGATATCGCCGCTTATTACGAGGCTCAGGGCAAGGTGCAAAATGCGTCGGTGCTGGGCAAGGCGGCTGACGGCAACGCACACGCCGTCGAGCTGGTCAAGAAAGGCGCTTGCGTAAGCTGCCATGGCGAGAGCTTCAGCAAGCCGCTGGTACCCAACTACCCCAGGATTGCGGGCCAATATGCCGACTATGTGTATGTCGCGCTCAAGGCCTACAAGACCGAGGGCAACGCGCTCTGGGGCCGCTCGAATCCGATCATGGGCGGCGTCGCCAAGCAATTCACGCTGGCCGAACTCAAGGAACTGGCGAATTACGTTGCTTCGCTGCCAAGTGAACTCAAGACCTTGCCGCAACCCAGGTTCAAGTAACGCTGCCGATTTCCCCACAAAAGCCGCTTTTTGAGCGGCTTTTTCACTTCTGGACCCCGTATATCAAGCGCGGGCAGCTATTGCATTGATAGCAAGGAACGACCGTCGCATAATGCAGGCTGCGCCGACAAGGGAGGTGATCAAAAATGAAAGCCATCAAGCCGCAGCGGGGTTACACGGCCCAAACCTGGAAGATGCCAATCAATGCGGAAATCTGGCGTCACATCTTCGACGCCATCAAAGACCCGGCGTTTCTCCACGATACGCAATTCCGCCTGTTGCTTGCCAACACTGCCTATTGCCGCGAGGCTGGTGTGACCGAAGCGCAGGTGCTGGGCAAACCCTACTGGGAAGTCTTCCCACATGGCACCGGCCCGATGCCCGGCTGCAAGGATGCGATAGACAGAATCGGCCCCGGCGGCAGTCTGGAAGAAGTGCATGTCGACGAAAAGCTCTTTCTTTCCAGGAGCTACACGGCGCGCGACGAGCACGACAAATCCCTTTACGCGCTACATATCCTCAGCGACATCACGGCGCAAAAACACAGCGAGGCAACGCGGCGGAAATTGAAGGATCTGCTCCAGGCCGTGGTGGAAAATGTGCCGGCCCGCATCTTCTGGAAAGACCGCAATTCGCACTATCTTGGCGGCAATACCGAGTTTGCGCGCGATGCCGGGCTCTCCAGTCCGGACCAGTTGGGCGGCAAAAACGATTTTGAGATGGTGTGGAAGGATCGGGCCGGGTCCTACATCGCCGACGATCTGGCAGTGATGGAATCGGGCAAGCCCAAGCTGGATTACGAAGAACAGGCCACCAGGGCAGATGGCAGCATGTTCTGGGTACGCACCTCCAAGGTACCCCTGCGTGATGAAAGCAGTCAGATCGTTGGCATTCTGGGCATCTCCCACGACATCACCGGACGCAAACAGGTGGAACAGGAGCTGCGTGCGAGCGAACAGAAGTTCATACGCTTCTTCATGCAGGCGCCCATTCCCATGGCGGTGGTCGGCAATGAGGGCAGCATCGTTCTGGCCAACGAACAGTTCACCGAGGTCCTCGGCTATACCACTGACGACATACCGACGCTAAAGGAATGGTGGCAACTGGCCTACCCGGATGCATTTTACCGGCAGGAGGTGATGGACAGTTGGGGTGTTGCCGTGGCTAGAGCGGCAAGAGAGAGAACGACTGTCGAGCCTCTTGAATGCACGGTAAGCTGCAAGAGTGGTGCGCAGCGCACGGTTCTGATCAGTGGAATCATCGTCGACGACAAAGTCCTTGCGACATTCATTGACATCACCGAACGCAAGCAGGCGGAACAGGCCAGGGCTGACAGCGAAAAGCGCTTTCGCGCGCTGATCGAAAACGCGACGGATGGGTTTTCCTTGTTGGGAATGGATGGAAAGTTGTTTTATGCCAGCCCATCCACCCAGCGCATTCTGGGTTATGCCCCGGAAACCGTTGTCGGCATTGATCCGAAAGACTACACCCACCCAGACGACCTCGAGTCGTTCCTGATTCTGCTCAATGAGCTGCTGCAAAGGCCGGGCGGCAGTTTTACCACTCAATATCGCTTCCGGCATCAAGACGGCTCCTGGCGCTGGCTTGAAAGCACCGTGAGCAATTTGCTGGCTGAACCGTGGGTGAATGCCATCGTCATCAACTACCGCGACATCACCGAGCGCCGGCAAGGCGAACTGTCGCTGCAACGAGCAAGCCGCGCCATGCGCACACTCAGCGCCTGCAACGAGGCACTGGTGCGCGCCACAGACGAATCCGGGCTGCTCGAGGCGATTTGCCGGCTGATCGTGGAAACCGGCGGCTACCGCCTGGCCTGGGTCGGATTCCCCGAGCAGGACGCGGCGAAGACGGTGCGCCCGGTGGCGCGTTATGGTTTCGATGACGGCTTTCTGGCGGCAGCCAACATCACTTGGGCCGATACCGAGCGGGGTCGCGGCCCCACCGGCACTGCCATGCGGACTGGCGCCATCCAGGTAGATCAAAATTTCCTGGTCAACCCGGCCTTGGCGCCGTGGCGCGAGGCAGCACTGCAACGTGGTTATCAATCCAGCATTGCGCTGCCGCTCAAGAGTGCTGCGGGCTTGCTGGGCACGCTGACCATCTACGCCTCCGAGCCTGACGCCTTCAATGAAGACGAAGTCATCCTGTTGCAGGAACTCGCTGAAGACCTGGCCTTCGGCATCGTCACCCTGCGCACCCGGGCCGAGCGCGACCGCATCGCCCATGAGCAACTACACCATGTGGACATGCTGCGGCGGGGCCTGCAGGACTCGATCAAGGCCATCGCGAACACCGTGGAGATGCGCGACCCCTACACCGCCGGCCACCAGCGGCGAGTCGGGCAACTGACCATCGCCATTGCGCGGGAACTGGGAATGTCGGAAGAAAGGATTCAAGGCATTGGACTCGCAGCCAGCATTCATGACCTGGGAAAAATCAGCATTCCGGCGGAAATTCTTTCCAAGCCGACCAGGCTGACCGCAATCGAATTCATGCTCCTCAAGAGTCATGCCCAAACCGGCTTCGACATTCTCAAAGACATCAAATTCCCCTGGCCGATCGCCACCATGGTGCTGCAGCATCACGAGAGGCAGGACGGCTCGGGTTACCCGCAGGGACTCAAGGGCGAGCAAATCCTGCTCGAGTCCCGCATCATGGCGGTGGCGGACGTGGTCGAGGCGATGGCCTCGCATCGACCCTACCGAGAGGCACTGGGAATCGACAGCGCGCTGAAAGAAATTGAACGCGGCCGGGCTAGCGTCTACGATGCGGCGGCGGTCGATGCCTGCCTGCGGCTTTTCTCGGAGCAACGGTTTTCATTCTCTGACTGATGCTCTGCCAGGTAAGCACGGTCCCGCGATCTCTCAGTCCTGCGTCGCCCGGCGCTGCACGCAGGCGATGTAGGCGGCTCCGTCAGGCGCGCGCCCGGCGCGCTGGCTTTCCCAGATCATCCGGCCCAGACACTCCATCACCTCATGGTGTGCCTGATGCAGTGAATCGCGGCGGTGCGTCAGCAGCTCGACCGCCTGGCGAATACCGCGCGGCTGGTCAATGCTGCACTGCTCGCTGATGGAAAGATGCATCGACAGATGCAGGAAGGGATTGCTCTTGCCATCTTCCGGCTGCTGCATCGCCAGCAAGGCGGCGTCCACGTCGGCCATATCCGCGTGGTACTCGGGGTGCTCGTCGAGCCACAGGCTTGCTATGGTTTCAATAGCTTCCAGTGCTTGCCCTGCCTTTGATTTGGCATAAACAGAGCAAAAAAATCGGCGGACGTCGGCTTGTGAGGGTGAAAACATGGTGGGCCGTATTGTCGCGCGCTGTCGCCCATGGTTCAGCGACCGAGGCTTGCAACAGCGAAAATGCACTTGATGAGAGTTTCGAAATTCACGACACCGTTCCAGGCGTATAGGCCCTGCTTGAAGATCAGGTTGGTGGGGCGCTCAGCGCAGCGGCATCAAGGAGGAGCCCGCAGGGCGGGGGACAGCCGCGGAGCTGAGCGCCCCGCCAGCCTGATCCACCCGCCAGCTCTGTACCCAAGCAGTCAGGAAATGCCATGAACCAAGCCTATATCTGCGATGCCATTCGCACCCCCTTCGGCCGCTACGCCGGCGCCCTCGCCGGTGTGCGCACCGACGACCTCGGCGCCATCCCGCTCAAGGCTTTGATGGCGCGCAACCCGCACGTCGATTGGGAGGCTGTGAGCGATGTGATCTATGGCTGCGCCAACCAGGCGGGCGAAGACAACCGCAACGTGGCGCACATGGCCAGTCTGCTGGCGGGCCTGCCGTTTCAGGTGCCGGGTGCCACCATCAACCGCCTGTGCGGCTCGGGCCTGGAAGCCGTCGGGGCCGCTGCCCGCGCCATCAAGGCCGGTGAAGCCACGCTGATGATCGCCGGCGGTGTCGAAAGCATGAGCCGCGCGCCGCTCGTCATGCCCAAAGCCGAAACTGCCTTCAGTCGCAGCAACGCGCTTTACGACAGCACCATCGGCTGGCGCTTCATCAACCGGCTGATGAAGGAAAAATACGGCGTGGACTCCATGCCCGAGACGGCGGAAAACGTGGCCACCGAGTTCAAGATTGAGCGCGAAGCCCAGGATCGGATGGCGCTGGCCAGCCAGATGAAAGCGGTCGCCGCGCAAAGGGCCGGTTTTCTGGCACGCGAAATTGCACCCGTGACGATGGCGCAAAAGAAAGGCGACGCCATCGTCGTCGACCAGGACGAGCACCCGCGTGAAACATCGCTTGAAGCGCTGGCCAGGCTCAAGCCGATCGTGCGACCCGAGGGCAGCGTCACGGCGGGCAACGCCAGCGGGGTCAACGATGGCGCCTGTGCCCTGCTGCTGGCGGATGAAGCCAGCGCCGCCAGGAACGGCCTGACGCCCAGGGCGCGCGTGCTCGGCATGGCCAGCGTCGGCGTGGCGCCGCGCGTCATGGGCATCGGCCCGGCGCCGGCGACGCAAAAAGTGCTGGCACTGACCGGCCTGAAGCTGGAACAGATGGATGTGATCGAGCTCAACGAAGCCTTTGCCGCGCAGGGGCTGGCGGTGCTGCGCCTGCTCGGTCTGCAGGATGACGACCGGCGCGTCAATGCCTGGGGCGGCGCGATTGCGCTGGGTCATCCGCTAGGCGCTTCCGGTGCCAGGCTGGCGACCACGGCAGTCAACCAGTTGCACCAAATCGGTGGCCGCTACGCGTTGTGCACCATGTGCATCGGCGTCGGGCAGGGCATTGCTCTCATTCTTGAGCGCGTTTGATCCCGACATGACGTTTCCGCTGATCACCGACCCCTGGTTCTACGCCGTCACCATTCCCGCCGTGTTGCTGCTGGGCGTGAGCAAGAGCGGCTTTGGCGCTGGTTTTGGCTCGCTGGCGGTGCCCATGATGGCGCTGGCCGTTTCTGTGCCGCAGGCGGCCGCCATCCTGATGCCGGTGCTGTTATTGATGGACATCCTGGGCATGGCCGCGTTTCGCAAGGACTTTGACCTGAAGCTGCTGAAATTCCTGATCCCCTGGGGATTGGCCGGTATCGTGATCGGGGCACTGCTCTTCAAGGCGCTCGATGCAAAAACGGTGGCCGCGATTGTCGGCGGGTTCACGCTGCTGTTTCTGGCGCAGCGCCTGTTGTTCCCGCCAAAGATGGACAGCGCGCCGCCGCCACGCTGGCTGGGCGCCGTTCTGACCGCCACCTCGGGCTTTACCAGTTTCATTGCTCACGCCGGCGGCCCGCCGATCAGCGCCTATGTGATCCCGCTGCGTCTGTCACCCGTGAAGTTCACTGCCACCATGGCTTTCTTCTTCTTTGTCATCAACCTGGCCAAATGGATTCCGTATGCCTGGCTCGGCCTGCTGGACTGGCGCAACCTGGCCACCTCGCTGGTGTTGCTGCCGCTTGCACCGATTGGCGTCTGGGTCGGGGTGCATCTGGCCCGGCGCATCAACCAGGTATTGTTTTACCGCTTGCTGTACCTCGGCATGTTTTTGACCGGAGTCAAGCTGGTATCGGATGCCGTACCCTGGATGCTACTAAAATAGTAGCTGCCTATGCAGTGTTGACGGAGTCTGCAGCCTGTTTTAATATGCAGCGTGAGTGAGATCGCAGCGCAGCAGGATATTCGCAATAGTTTGTCCCGGCGCACAAGCGCATTTCAACCGCGTTACCGCTGGCGTGTTGTCGTTGTTGATCTTAATCAACTCTCCGGATTGGCGCGGCGTGAAAATCTCAACATTGGCGGCTTCGCGCCTGCGGACGCATGTCGCCGAATCTGGAAAGCGGTGAGTGATGAATTTTGCGCAAAACCTGAATCGCATGGTCGGCGGGCGCTGGCACATTCCCGCCGTGCTGGCGCTGCTTCTTGTCGCCAGCAGTTTCTATAGCTATCTGCTGTTCCACACCGTGCTCGAACTGCTCACGGTGCTGATTGCGACTGCTGCCCTGGTTGTCACCTGGCACGCCTACGCCACCTTGCGCAACCCTTATCTGACGACGCTCGGGTGTGGCTATTTCTGGATCGGCACAACCGATTTCGTGCACACGCTGGCCTTCAAGGGCATGCACGTCCTGCCATCGGTCGTGACATCGAACGAGCCGACCCAGCTCTGGATTGCCGCGCGCTACAGCGAGGCCTTGCTGCTGCTGGTCGCGCCTTTCTTTATCACGCGTCCGATGCGCCGCGGCTGGACCTTCGCGCTGTTCGGTTTGATCGCCGTCGCCCTGATCAGCTTCATCATGAGCGGGAACTTTCCCGATTGCTTCATCGAGGGCAAGGGCCTGACGCCGTTCAAGATCTACAGCGAGTACCTGATCATCGTCATCCTCGCCGGCGCCATGGCAAACCTGTGGCGCCACCGCAGCCTCATCGACGAGGGCATTGTGGCGGGCATTCTGCTCGCCAACGTGTTCACCATCGGCGCGGAATTCAGCTTCACCAAGTACGCAAGCGTTTATGGGCCTGCGAATCTGATTGGCCACGTTTTCAAACTGTTTGCTTTCTGGATGATCTACAACGTTCTGGTCGAATTCGCGCTTCGCCGCGCCGAGCCGGCACCGAACCGCGAGGTCGACTCCTACCACCCGACGCCGAAAACCTTCTGGGCGCTGGCGGCGGCATCCATATTGGTGCCCCTTGGGACGTTCGGCGTCGTTGCCTGGCAGGGTTACCAGACGACCATGCAAGAAGCACAGCGCGACGTCCAGCGATCGGCTGAAGTTTTTTACAGCCAGGCGCTCAACGTGTTCCAGACCGATGAGCTGATTGCCGAGCACGTCAGCGATCGGCTCGAGGGTATGACCTGGGACGAGATCGAACAATCAAAGGCGGTCCACGACCACTTGAAGGCCATCACAGACAACTTCCCGCAGGCGCAGGCGATCTGGCTCGCCGACAGTTCCGGGCGGATTCGCAACGCGAGCCAGCCCTTGCCGCTGTCTCCGGTGAGCGTGGCCGATCGCGATTATTTCAAGGCATTGCGCGAGCGCGATGTCGGCACCGCCATCGGGGAACTGGTTCAAGCGAAGGTCATGAAGGGCTGGAATTTCAACTTCGCGCGCCGTCGCAGCAGCAGCGGCGGCGCCTTCGACGGCGTTGTCATCGTCACCCTTTTCGAGAGCTATTTCAGTGATTTCTGGAACCGCAGTGTGCCGGCGACCGACACCGTGGTCGCGCTGGTGCGAGGCGACGGCAAGTTCCTGGCCAGGACGCCCAGAATCGAGCCCGCGGCGCTTGCGATTCCGACCAACGCGCCGCTTTTCGTCTTTGCCCGAGGCGCTGACCAGGGCGCCTACCGTGCCACCTCGAAAACCGACGACATCGACCGCCTGTATGCTTTTCACAAGCTGCCCAGGTATGACGTGATCCTGGTGTATGGCGCCGGTGTTGAGGCTGCCCTTGCGGACTGGCGTGGCAACCTTTTCGTCTACGCAGCGCTGTTCGGCTCGGCCGCGCTGGCGCTGCTGATGCTGTCGCTGCTGGCGCAGCGCAGCGTCCACCAGGCGCAGATGCGCGAACAGAATGTCATTCTTGAGCAACGCGTACTGGCGCGCACGGCTGAGTTGCAGGCGGCCAACCAGGAGCTGGAAGCTTTCACTTATTCAGCCTCGCACGACCTGCGTGCGCCGCTGCGCGGCATCGACGGTTTCGCCAAAGTGCTGGAGGAAGACTACGCCGATCGTCTCGACGCCGACGGCCGGGACGCGCTGCACCGCGTGCGGGCGGCGGCGCAGCGGATGGCCGAACTGATCGATTCCTTGCTGGGCCTGTCGCGCCTGACGCGCTCGGACATGAGCCTCGAGCTGGTCGATTTGAGCGAGCTCGCGCGCACGGTCGCCGACGCTCTCAGGGCGGCCGATCCCGGGCGCAGCGTTGTCTTCGAGATTCCGGCGAAACTTGTGGTGCGCGGCGACAAGCGCTTGCTTGCCGTGCTGCTTGAGAATCTGCTCGGCAACGCCTGGAAGTTCACCGGCAAGCATCCGAACGCACGCATTGAACTCGGTGTGACCGACAAGGACGGAAAGCCGGCCTACTTCGTGCGCGACGATGGCGCCGGCTTCGATATGGCGCACGCAGCGAACTTGTTCGGTCCGTTCCAGCGTCTGCACAGCGTCAGCGACTTCCCCGGCACCGGCATCGGCCTGGCGACGGTGCGGCGCATCGTGCAACGCCACGGTGGGCGCATCTGGGCCGAGTCTGCGCCTGATCGGGGCGCAACGTTTTATTTCACGCTCTCCAGCTGAAGGGGCAAATCATGGAAACGAAGACGATATTACTGGTGGAAGACAACCCCGACGACGAGATGCTGACTTTGCGCGCGTTCAGGAAGCACAAGATTGCCAATCCGGTGATCGTCGCGCACGACGGCCAGGAGGCGGTCGATTACCTGTTCGATTCCGGCAAGCGCCAGCCGTCCATCATCCTGCTCGACCTCAAGCTGCCCAAGATCGGCGGGCTCGAGGTCTTGAAGCGCTTGCGCGCGGACCCACGCACCGAGCTCGTTCCGGTCATCATCCTGACCTCCTCGAATGAGGACTCGGATCTGCTAAGCGGCTACAAGCTCGGCTGCAACAGCTACATCCGCAAGCCGGTCGACTTCGACAAGTTTGTCGACGCCGTTGGCCAGCTCGGGCTGTACTGGCTGGTTTTCAACGAACCGCCGCCATTGGGTCAAAAATGACCTGGGACCCGGAAACGCGAGCCAGCCATGCCTGAGGCCAGGACAAATCTGCGGGTTCTGATCGTCGAGGATTCGTCCGATGACGCCGCGCTGATCCTGCGCGAATTGCGCAAGAGCGGCTACGAGCTGGTATCGGAGCGGGTTGACACGGCATCGGCGATGCGTGCGGCGCTGAGTGACAAGTCCTGGGACATCATTCTTTCTGACTACATGATTCCTGGATTTGGCGGCATGGATGCGCTGTTGATCGCGAAGAAAAGCGGTCTGGACCTGCCCTTCATTCTGGTTTCCGGCAAAGTCGGCGAGGAGACTGCGGTCGAGGCGATGAAAGCCGGCGCCACCGACTTCGTCATGAAGGACCGGCTCGGGCGCCTGGGCTCGGTGGTCAAGCGCGAGCTGGCCGACGCCACCGCGCGCAAGCAGGCCGAGAAAGCGGTGAGTGAGAGCGAGAACAAGTTCCGGCAAATGGGTGCCAGCGCGCAGGACGCGATCATCGTCGTCAACCAGGAGGGCAGCATCACCGACTGGAATGCCGCGGCGCAGCGGACCTTCGGCTACGCGGCTGAGGAAGTCATCGGCCGGGACCTGCACGTCCTGATTGCACCGGCGCGCCGGCACGAGGAAATCAGCAAAGGATTACAGCAATTCCGCACCAGCGGCACCGGACCGGTGGTCAACAAGACACTCGAGACGGTCGCACTGCGGCGCGGTGGCACCGAGTTTCCGGTCGAACTGTCAATCTCGTCGGCAATGCTTGGCGGCCAGTGGCACGCCATCGGCATCGTGCGCGACATCACCGAGAGGAAGCAGGCGGAGCTCGCGCTGCGGCATGTCAACCGCACACTCCGGGCTCTCAGCGACTGCAACCAAGCGCTGATCAAAGCCAGCGACGAGACGCAATTGCTGAGCGAAATATGCCGCGTCATCGTCGAGGTCGGGGGCTATCGCCTGGCCTATGTCGGCAGCGCCGAAGACGATGCCAACAAGTCGGTGCGCACGCTGGCTCAATTCGGTTACGACGAAGGCTACCTGGCAGCGGCCCGAATCAGTTGGGCGGACACCGAGCTTGGCCGCGGCCCCACCGGTACCGCGATCAGAACCGGAGTTGTCCAGGTCAATCAGAACTTCCAGAGCGAAGCGGCGTTGATGCCGTGGCGCGAGGCGGCGCTTGCGCGCGGCTATCAGTCCAGCATTGCGCTGCCGCTGAAGAATTCCGCGGGAATTTTGGGCGTGCTGACAGTCTATGCCGCCGAACCCAACGCCTTCAATGAAGTCGAAATCAAACTATTGCAGGAACTCGCCGATGACCTGGCCTTCGGTATCCAGACACTGCGCACCCGCCATGCCCAGGAACGCAGTGCCGAGCGCCTGCAGCGTAGCATGGAGGCCACCGTCCAGGCGGTCGCCAGCACCGTGGAAATGCGCGATCCGTATACCGCCGGGCACCAGCGTCGCGTGGCTGAACTCGCCACGGCCATCGCCCGTGACATGGGCTTGGCGCAAGACCATGTGCGCAGCGTCTATCTGGCTGGCGTGGTGCATGACCTGGGGAAAATTCACGTCCCGGCGGAAATCCTGAGCAAGCCGGGAAAGCTGTCGGTTCTCGAATTCGAATTGATCAAGACGCATCCCCAAACCGCCTATGACATCCTGAAAGGCGTGGACTTCCCCTGGCCGATCGCGCAAATCGTGTTCCAGCATCATGAGCGGATCGATGGGTCCGGCTATCCGCGCGGGCTAAAAGGCGAGGAAATTCTGCTTGAGGCCAGGATCCTGATGGTCGCCGACGTGGTCGAAGCCATGGCCTCGCACCGGCCCTACCGGCCGGCGCTCGGCAACGAGTTGGCGCTGCAGGAGATCAGCGCGAATGCAGGAAAATATTATGACGCGGATGTGGTCCGCTCCTGCGTCGGTTTGTTTCACGAGAAAGGCTTTGTATTCAAAACCTGACAGCGCTTGCGAATCCGATGGTCGCTCCGGACTGACCTGATATCAAGCAAATTGGCAGACGAGGTGAACCATGAACATGTCGAAAAATAGTGTCGAGTGGCTGACCGACCCGACGGTGCACAGCCTGATTGAGCACTTCCCGCTGCCGATCGCGCTGCTCGATGATGCCGGCAGGGTGCTGGTTTTGAACGATCGCTTTGAGCGAACCTATGGCGCCCAGGCGCTCGAATCGGCGCCGCTGCACGCGCTGATACACAAACCGGTGCCGGGCTGGCATACGCTTCATGTGCCGGACCGCAGGGACGGTGAAATCGAGATCAGGGCTCAGGTGCACCTGGTTCAAGGCAATCCGATGCTGATCATTGACGACGCGACGGATCCCGGCTTGCTGCATCAACTCGATCAACTGCAAAGCCAGGTCACCGAGCTCGAGCGGCGCAGTTCCACCGACCGCCTGACCGGAGCCTGGAACCGCGCTCATTTCGACCGGGTCATGGCCTCCGAACTCGACCGCAGCATCCGCTCCCGGCAGCCGGTGTCGCTCGTGCTGCTCGATATCGACCATTTCAAACTGGTCAACGACACCTACGGTCATCAGGTCGGCGACTCGGTGCTGTGCGAACTGGTCGAGGTGATCAGCGCCACGATCCGGTCGGTCGATATGCTGTTTCGCTGGGGTGGGGAAGAATTTGTGGTGCTCGCCTCTGCCACCGGCTACCGCGCCGGCGCGACACTGGCCGAGAAAATGCGAGCCAAGGTGGCGCAGCATCGTTTTGCCGGTGTCGGATCGGTGCAGATCAGCCTGGGCGTGGCAGAACACGTGGCGACAGAGAGCGCCGAGATCTGGTTTCATCGGCTCGACGACGCACTTTATCGGGCCAAGGACGGCGGGCGCAACCGCGTCTGCGTCGACGAGCACGGCAGTTCCGACCTGTGGGCGGCGCAAAGCGGTCCGTCGGCGATTCGCCTGGTCTGGCAGGAAGGCTATGAATGCGGCGAGCCCACCATCGATCGCGAGCACCGCGAGCTGTTCGAACTGGCCAACGCACTGCTGGATGCCTCGTTCGCGTCAGCGTCGTCCCCGCAAGCCTTCAGCGCGGCACTGGACAAGCTGCTGGCGCACATCGTGCAGCACTTCACCGACGAGGAAGAATTGCTCGCCCTCCATGGTTACGAAGGTCTCGAGTCGCACCGGCGCGCGCATGCCGGATTGCTCGCGCGTGCCGGGGAAATCAAGGCGCTTGCCGACGCCGGTAAAACCACACTGGGCGATCTGGTGGAGTTTCTGGCCAACACCGTTGTCGCGCAGCACCTTTTCATGGCGGACCGAAAATATTTTCCGATGTTCAAGCAGCAGGCTGGAGCGGAGCACGCGCCCGCGCCCTGACTGCCGGCGTTTTTTCGGGCTCAGCGGCTGCCTGGCGCCTCCTTGATCAACTGTTCGCGAAGCGACTGCAACTCCTGTCGGCGCGTGGCGTCGGTTTCGGGGTAGCGCAGGTCGAGCGCCTTGAAGGTGTCAAGAATGATCCGGGAAATAATCAGCCGGGCGTTCTCCTTGTCATCGGCCGGCACCACATACCAGGGCGCAATTCGGGTACTGGTTGCGCTCAGGCAGGCCTCATAAGCCTGCATGTACTGCTTCCAGAACTTGCGCTCCTGAATATCGGCCAGACTGAATTTCCAGTTCTTGTCGGGCTCGTCGATACGCGCCAGAAAGCGCTTGCGCTGCTCTTCTTCCGACAGGTGCAGAAAGAACTTGATGATCCGGGTGCCGTTGCGATACAGGTGCTTCTCCGAGTCCACGATGGAACGATAGCGTTCCTGCCAGATCGTCTTCTTGCCGGAGCGCCCATCGCTCAAGCCCTGGCTGCGCAGGATCTCGGGATGCACCCGAACGATCAGCACCTCCTCGTAATAAGACCGGTTGAAGATGCCGATCCGGCCGCGTTCCGGCAAACACTGGGTGCTGCGCCACAGAAAATCGTGCTCCAGTTCCGCCGCACTCGGGTGGTTGAAACTGAACACCTGGCAACCCTGGGGATTGACGCCTGACATCACGTGCTTGATGGCGCCATCCTTGCCGGCGGCGTCCATGGCCTGAAATATCAGCAGCACCGCATAGCGGTTGGATGCGTAATGCAGTTGTTGCAGCGCGCTTAACTTCTCCGCATGTTGCGCCAGCAGTTCCTGATATTGCTCTTTCGAATCGTAAACCGGCTTCACCAGCGTCGGCCACTGCTTGAGCTTGACGCTTGCGCCCTGTTGCACCCGGAAATCCTTTGAATCGATTTTCATCTTCATCCTTTCGGTTTATGGGTTCCCCGGATTGTCCCAGCCTGGCGGCCGCTGCCCGGCGCGCTCAGTGCGCTCCTGCGCCATTTGTTCTTCCAGCTGCAGGCGCCCCTGCTTGACCACGGCGATCAGCTTGGCACGGTCGCGGTAATGCGGATGCATCTTTTCAAACAATTCCAGATTGTGCTGCCGAAAGCGCATGGCGGTCTGGCGCGCCTCATGGGCGCCATGCCCGAGCAACTCCAGCACGCTGCGCGCACTGTGCAGGCTGGACTCGAACAGCTCGCGCTCGACCCGCATCACGCCGCGGTCGCGCAGTTGGTTCCAGTGGGTGACGTCGCGCGCCCGCGCCACGATCTGCAGTTGCGGGAAGTGCGCCTGCACCAGATCCACAATCGCCAGCGACTGCGCCACGTCGTCCACCGCCAGCACCAGAATTTTGGCGCCGGCGGCGCCGGCCGTGCGCAGCAGGTCGAGCCGGCTGGCATCACCGTAAAACACCCGATAACCAAAGCTGCGCGCGGCTTCGATCATCTCGGCGTCGTGGTCCAGCACGGTGCAGGGGATACCTTGCGCCAGCATCATGCGCGCCACGATTTGCCCATAGCGGCCAAACCCGGCAATCAGCACCGGCGCCTCCTGCGGCTCGGAAATCTCGGCCATCGTGACCTTGCCCAGGCGGGCGTAACGCGGCAACAGCAGCCGGTCGATGGCCACCAGAATCAGCGGGCTCAGCAGCATCGACACGGCCACGGCTCCGATCAGCAGCGAGGCGGTATGCGCCGGGAGCACGCTCGAGCCAGTGGCCGCCTGAAACACCACAAACGCGAACTCGCCGCCCTGCGCCAGCAGCAGCGTGAACGTCGGCCGCTCCTGAAACGGCAGCTTCATGCGCCATGCCAGCAGGTAGATCACGAGGCCCTTGACGGCCAGAAAACCCAGCACGATCAACGCCATCAGAGCCGGCGACTGGCGCAACACGCCAAAGTCGATGCTCATACCGACGGCGATGAAAAACAGGCCCAGCAGCAAACCCTTGAAGGGTTCGATATCGGTCTCCAGTTCGCGTCGGTACTCGCTTTCGGCCAGCAGCACGCCAGCCAGAAACGCCCCCAAGGCCATGGACAAGCCCACCAGTTGCATCAAGGCGGCAATGCCGACCACCAGCAACAAGGCGGCAGCGGTGAAGATCTCGGGCGTCCGGGAGCGGGCGATCCAGCGAAACAGCGGGCGCATCAGCAGCCGACCGCCGAGCACGATGGCTGCCATGACTGCTATTATTTTGATAGCTTCCTGCGCATGATTGACGGGCACTATAGCCTCATTTGATGCTGAAACCCGGGCCAGCAGCGGGAGCAGCGCCAGGATCGGGATGGCGGCCACGTCCTGGAACAGCAGGATCGAAAACGCTGCCTGCCCGCTGCCAGTGGGCAGCAGGTTGCGCTCGCCCATCACCTGCAGCGCGATCGCCGTGCTGGACAAGGCCAGCCCCAGGCCGGCCACCAGTGCCACGCGCCAGTCGACACCGAACACCAGGGCGGCCCCGGTCAGCAGCAGGGCACAGCCCAGCACCTGCGCGCTGCCCCAGCCAAAGATCGGGCGGCGCAAGCTCCACAGGCGCCTGGGCTCGAGCTCCAGCCCGACCAGAAACAGCATCAGCACGACACCGAATTCGGCGAAGTGCAGGATGTCTTCCACATTGGTGACCAGGCCCAGACCCCACGGGCCAATGGCAATCCCGGCCGCCAGGTAGCCGATGATGGAACCCAGACCCAGCGCCTTGCTCAGCGGCACGGCGATGACCGCTGCGCTGAGGTAGATGAAACTGTTGACCAGCCAGTTCGGAATATGTTCCATGTCAGTCCTTGGGGCGGTCCGCCAGTGGCACGTCGCAGGTGGGGCAGTTGTCGAGTTCGTCCATCTCGGGCCAGTGCGGGTAGCTTTGCAGGCGCTGCCGGAAAGTCTCGACATGCTGCGCGACTTCGATTTCGGAGGCACTGTGGGCACCGTGCAGCAGCAGCGGCGGCAGGAAGCGCATGCCGCACAAGGCGGCAGTTTGCTCGTAGGGCGGCAGGAAGGCGTCGAAGAAATAGCGGTTGTAGCCTTGCGGGTGATAAGACTCCGACGGGCCGCCGGTGCTCGCCACCAGCCACAGGTCCTTGCCGCGCAATGCATCGCCCCCCACGCCATAGGCCCAGCCGTAGCTCAACACATCGTCGAGCCAGAGCTTTTGCAGGGCCGGCATGGAATACCAGTAGATCGGATGCAGCAGCACCAGCAATTGCGCGGCCTTCAACCGCGCCTGCTCGGCGGCGACGTCGATGAAGTAGTCCGGGTAGCACTGGTACAAGTCATTGGTCTCGACGCCGGCCACGCTGGCGGCGCTGTCGAGCAAGCGCCGGTTGACGCGGGATTCACGCCAGTTCGGGTGCGCGGCGAGGAGGTAAATGCCCTGACCCGGGCCTGGGTTCGCGGAAGTTTGGTTTTGTGCGTCCATACCGCTAACATAGCGCAAAGTTCAATTACCAGGAGCGCCTCATGCCAGTGGTCGTGGTTGCCAATCCAAAAGGCGGTGTGGGCAAGTCCACCCTCGCCACCAATATTGCGGGCTATTTCGCGGCACAAGGACATGCCGTGATGCTGGGCGACGCCGACCGTCAGCAGTCCTCGCGCCTGTGGCTGGGACTGCGCCCGGCCGCGGCGCGCCCGATCACCACCTGGGACGTGAACGCCGACCTGATTGCCAAAGCCCCCCGGGGCACCAGCCATGTGGTGCTGGACACGCCGGCCGGCCTGCACGGCTGGCGCTTCAATGACGTGATGAAGATGGCGCACAAGGTGATCGTGCCCTTGCAACCGAGTGTTTTTGATATCTTTGCCACACGGGCGTTTCTGGATCAGTTGCTGCAGAACAAGCACCATGACAAGCTGCAGATTGGACTGGTGGGCATGCGGGTCGATGCCCGCACCATCGCCGCCGACAAACTGCACGAATTTGTTGAATCCCTGGGCTTGCCGGTGTTGAGCTACCTGCGCGACACGCAAAACTATATTCATCTGGCGGCACGCGGCCTGACCCTGTTTGATGTGGCGCCCGGCCGGGTGGAGAAGGATCTGGCGCAGTGGCAGACGATCTGCGAGTGGCTGGAACGCTGATAGAGAGCGCCCAAATTCACGACAACGTTCCAGCCAAGCCGTCGTGATGCAGATTGCTTTCACAAGTCGAGAACCGAGACCCAGGCGCGTGTGTGCCGAGGGCACCGCAGTGGGTAGCTCCGCGAATGTCCTCCGCCTGCGGCTCCCCCTTGATTTCGCTGCGCCACCCACTGCGGCACCCTCGGCAGCGAACGTGGTGGTTTGCGCAGGTCGCACACCAACCCCGCTTGAAAGATCAGGCGGGTGGGGTACTCAGCGCAGCGGCATCAAGGAGGAGGCCGAAGGCCGGGGGACAGCCGCGGAGCTGAGTACCCCGCCAGCCTGATCCCCCGCAATGGTGAACGAAATTTGGCATGTCATCATTTCGCCAAAGATCCATCATTGATTGAGGACCGCGCCGGGTCGCTTTGTCGCTGACCTGACATGCAACCCGCACCGGCGTCGTTACAGTGGCGGCATGAAAACATTTCAAACTCTTTCTGAACTGTCCGGCCTGGCTGGCCAGGAAGTTGCCGTCAGCGACTGGATCACCATCACGCAAGAGCAGGTGAACCTGTTTGCGCAAGCCACCGGCGACCACCAGTGGATTCACGTTGATGTCGAGAAGGCCAAGACTGGTCCGTTTGGAGGCCCGATCGCGCACGGCTTCCTGACGCTGGCCTTGATCCCGAGGTTTTTTCAGTCTTCGATGACGATAGTGGAGACGCGCATGAGCGTGAATTACGGGCTGAACAAAGTGCGTTTCATGGCGCCGGTGCCGGTCGGCAGCCGCCTGCGTGCCCGCATGAAGCTGCTCAAGAGCGAGGCGATCGACCAGAACGGCGTGCAAATGAACTGGGAAGTGGCAATTGAACGCGAAGGTTCATCGAAGCCGGTATGCGTCGCCGAGTCAGTGGCGCGGCATTATCCTTAAAGCTGGTCGGCTGCCGCCGCAGCAGTTGCAAAGGCATTCTGCCGCCAGGCTTCAAATACGGTCACGGCGACGGCGTTGGACAAATTCAGGCTGCGCTGACCTGGCATCATCGGCAGCTTCAGACATTGTGCCGGTGCAAACGATTGACGCACTGACTCCGGCAAGCCGCGGGTCTCGGAGCCAAACACCAGCCAGTCACCGGGGGCAAATTGCGCGTCATGCACCAGGCGGGTGGCGCGCGTCGTCAGGGCAAACAGGCGCTCAGGCGCCGGCTGTTCGGCCTCCAGAAACTGCTGCCAGCCGGCATGGCGCTTGAGGGTCGCGTATTCGTGATAGTCCAGCCCGGCGCGGCGCAGTTGTTTGTCGTCGATGGAAAATCCGAGCGGCTCGATCAGGTGCAGCGTGCATCCGGTGTTGGCCGACAGGCGAATGATATTGCCGGTGTTGGGCGGGATTTCTGGTTCAACCAGCACGATATGAAACATGGGGGGATTGTCGCAGCGCGAAACGCCGCCGCGCCGGGCCGCCCCAAGCAAGGCACGGCCCCCTCCGGGGGGCAGCGCAGTACGAGCAGCGACAAGCGTGGGGGCCTCATTCAGTACGGGCAATCACCAGCCCGGTGATGTGTGCCGCGCCGGCGGCCCTGAGTACCCGCGCCGCCGCATACAGCGACGCGCCACTGGTCATGACATCGTCAATCAGCACCAGCCTCGCACCCTTGACCCGCGAGGCAAGCAGAGGCTCCATGGCGAAGGCATGGTCAAGACTGCTCAGCCGGTCAGCCCGCCTGAGCGAGCTTTGCGGCGGCGTGTCCCGGATGCGAAGCAGCAATCGGTTGTCGGTTTTTTCCGGCGCGAGATGTGTGGCCAGCAGCAGGGCCTGGTTAAAGCCACGGGTCTTCAGGCGCATTGCCGACAAGGGCATGGGCAGCACCAGGTCGGCGGCATCGAGTGCCGGCTCGACCCATGGGGTGCTGCGCAACAGCAGGGAAAACGCGCTCGCCAGGCCCGGGTTATTGTGAAATTTGTAATCGACGATCAGGTCCGACCAGGGAAAGGCGTAGGCCACGGCGGCCAGGCATGCGTCCAGCGGTGGTGGCGTCTTGACGCAGGCGCCACAGCGTCTGACTTGCCCGGGCACCGGTAGCGCACAGGTTTCGCAGCGCGTCCCGGGTTGGGCAAAACGATTCACGCAAGCCTCGCAAATCGGCTGTGTCGGCCAGGCATGGCAGACCCGGCACTGGCTCGGCAGCGCTTGCAGCATCCCTTTGATCAATCCGGCAAACATCGAGTCAATATACTCTGGCGAGCGCAGGCAGTTCAGCATGTCCACCCAGCAACCCCCAACCATTGACCCCCGAGCAGCACGACGATGGCAGCATTTGCCCGCCGAAGCCTCGCCCTGGCTGCACGAGGAAGTGGCGCGCCGGATGGAAGCGCGGCTCGGCTGGATCAAACTGCAACCGCAAAACTGGGCCCACTGGGAGCCTGTACGCGGCGGCCTGCAGGCCCATGCCCTGCTCGCGCAGCGCTACCCCGATGCGACCTGCTTTGTGGCCGAAACCGACGTTGCAAAAGCACAGTACGCTTCTAAACTGATAGCAAAACGATGGTGGCAGCCGTCCCGCTGGACTGCCGGGCCGACGCGTTTTGAGACGCCACCCGAGGGTGCCGTGCAGATGCTGTGGGCGAATATGTCCCTGCACATGACGGCCGATCCCCAGGACCTGATGATGCAGTGGCACCGCGCGCTGGCAGCAGATGGTTTCCTGATGTTTTCCTGTCTCGGGCCCGATACCCTGCAGGAGCTGCGCAGTATCTATCAATCGCTGGGTTGGCCCGCGCCCTCGCATGAGTTCACTGACATGCATGACTGGGGCGACATGCTGGCTGGCGCCGGGTTTGCCGAGCCGGTGATGGACATGGAGCGCATCACCCTGGCGTTTGAGACGCCTGAGCGTCTGCTGCAGGAGCTGCGCGGCTTGGGTCGCAATTTTCATCCGCAGCGTTTTGCCGCTCTGCGTGGGCGCCAATGGCGCGAGCGACTGCACGCGGCACTGGCAGATGCGCCCTTGCAATTGACCTTTGAGGTGATTTACGGGCACGCTTTCAAGCCAGCGCCGCGCCTCAAAATGCAGGCTGAAACTGTGCTTTCGCTGGAGCAAATGCGCGAAACCTTGAGCCAACGCAAAACGTTTCCGAGGAATCCTTGAGAAACGGGCTTGACAAAACAAAACCTGACGAAAAGCGTCGGCTACAATAATCCGCCGATGATCGGTGCTTGTACCACTGTGTGTTGCGTCCGGCGTTTGTCCGCAATGGTGTGCAGCAGGTAAAACTTATGACGGAAATGGTATTTCGCTTCGCAACAGTTCAGGGCAAAAACATTCAGTGGTTTCTGCGACGCAATCGCGCCGTAACGCCGGGTCAGCTGGGCTGGTTTTACGTCTCCTTGTGCGTCATGTCGGCGGCTATTGGCACGGTGTTCTGGTTTCAGGGCGCGATGCTGATTCTGTTGATTGCCGTGCTTGAGCTGCTGGCGGTGGGTGCAGGTTTTCTGCTATACGCCCGGCACGCGAGGGACGGCGAGCGCATCTATCTTCAGGGTACACGCCTCGTGGTGGAACTTGAAAGCGCGGGCAGGTTGGAACGTGCGGAGTTTCGGCGCGAATCGGTTCGTGTGGAACCAAAATTGCTTGATCGATCGTTGATTGAGTTGTCGGGTCAGGGGCACTCCATCGATGTGGGTCGTTTTGTGCGGCCGGAATTGCGGCCGGTGCTGGCCAGAGAGATTCGAATGGCGCTGCGCGGTGCCTAATTTGAGGAAACAGGAAAAGTGAGCAAGATGAAGAGCATTTTGAACAAGTTGGCCGGCATGCTGCTGGCCGCAGGCGCCTGGGCAGGCTCGGCAGCCTTCAGCGTGGCGCTTGCCACCGGCGATTTGCCCGGCGGTCCGTCGGTGCGGCAGCTCAATCTGCACCCGGCAGTCACCAAAGTGGCGGAAGAACAGGCCTGGCTTCACTGGTTCATGCTGATTCTTTGCACGGCGATCTTCGTCGCCGTGTTCTCCGTGATGTTTTATTCGATCTGGAAACACCGCAAGTCGGTGGGGCACAAGGCGGCCAATTTTCATGAATCGGTGACCGTCGAAATCATCTGGACGATCGTTCCGTTTGTGATCGTCATCCTGATGGCGCTACCGGCCACCAAAGTGGTGGTGGCGATGAAAGACACCAGCAATGCGGACCTCACCATCAAGGTCACCGGCATGCAATGGAAGTGGGGCTACGATTACCTCAAGGGTGAAGGCGAGGGCATCGGCTTTATCTCTGCGCTCGACAAGACGCAACGCGAGATGTCCAACAACGGCGGCCCCAAGGCGGGCGAAGTCGTCGACGACTACCTGTTGAAAGTTGATAACCCGATGGTGGTTCCGGTGAACAAGAAGATTCGCCTCATCACCACCGCCGACGACGTGATTCACTCTTTCATGATCCCTTCATTTGGCATCAAACAGGACGCGATTCCGGGCTTTGTCCGCGATACCTGGTTCCGCACCGACAAGATTGGCGACTATCACGGCCAGTGCGTCGAGTTGTGCGGCAAAGAGCATGCGTATATGCCGATCCACGTCAAGGTGGTATCGGCCCAGGACTACTCGCTGTGGGTGAATGGCGAGATGAAGAAACTGGCGGCCAAAGCCGATGATCCGACCAAAGTCTGGAACGCCGAGGACATGTACAAGCGCGGCGAAAAGGTTTACGCCGCCAACTGCGCCGCCTGCCACCAGCCCAACGGCAAGGGCGTCGGCACGATCAAGCCGCTGGATGGCTCGGCCGTGGTGCTCGACGCCGATATCGGCAAACAGATCGCCGTGCTGCTCAATGGCCGGACCGTGGTCCTGCCCGATGGCCAGAACAACGTGATGCCGTCATGGAAGCAGCTCAGCGACACCGAAATTGCCGCCGTCGTCACCTATACCAAGAACAACTGGTCGAACAAGACCGGGCAGCTGGTTCAGCCGGCTGACGTCACGACAGCCCGCAAGTAAGCTGCCCAATCACAAAGAGAAGAATCGAGAAGGAAATCGCAATGAGTGCCGTTCTAGACCATCATGATCACGCCCATGGCGATCATCACGCGCATGCGCCTGCAGGCTGGCAGCGCTGGGTGTACGCAACCAACCACAAGGACATCGGCACCTTGTACATGCTGTTCAGCCTGACGATGCTGATGATTGGCGGCGTGCTGGCCTTGATCATTCGGGCCGAACTGTTTCAACCCGGCCTTCAATTTGTCAACCCCGAGTTGTTCAATCAGCTCACCACCATGCACGGCATCATCATGGTGTTCGGCGCCATCATGCCGGGCTTTGTCGGTTTTGCGAACTGGATGATTCCGTTGCAGATCGGCGCACCGGACATGGCCTTTGCCCGTCTGAACAACTTCAGCTTCTGGCTGATGATTCCGGCGGCATTGATGCTGGTCGGCTCGTTCTTCATGCCGGGTGGCGCACCGGCCGCCGGCTGGACGCTTTACGCCCCGCTGACGCTACAGATGGGCCCCAGCATGGACGCCGGTATTTTTGCCATGCACCTGCTGGGCGCGAGCTCCATCATGGGCTCGATCAACATCATCGTGACGGTGCTCAACATGCGCGCACCGGGCATGACCCTGATGAAGATGCCGATGTTCTCCTGGACCTGGCTGATTACCGCCTATTTGCTGATCGCCGTGATGCCGGTGCTGGCCGGCGCCATCACCATGACGCTGACGGACCGCCATTTTGGCACCAGCTTCTTCAATCCGGCTGGCGGCGGTGACCCGGTGATGTTCCAGCACATTTTCTGGTTCTTCGGTCACCCCGAGGTGTACATCATGATTCTGCCGGCCTTCGGCATCATCAGCCAGATTGTGCCGGCCTTCGCGCGCAAGAAGCTCTTTGGTTATGCCTCGATGGTGTATGCAACTTCGTCGATCGCGATCCTGTCCTTCATTGTCTGGGGACACCACATGTTTGCCACTGGCATGCCGGTGACCGGCCAGCTGTTCTTCATGTATGCCACGATGCTGGTGGCGGTGCCCACCGCCGTGAAGATCTTCAACTGGGTCGCGACCATGTGGCAAGGTTCCATGACCTTCGAGACGCCGATGCTGTTTTCGGTGGGCTTTATCTTCGTCTTCACGATGGGTGGCTTCACCGGCCTGATTCTGGCCATGGCACCGATTGACATTCAGTTGCAGGACACTTATTACGTGGTGGCCCATTTCCACTATGTGCTGGTCGCTGGCTCGCTGTTTGCCATGTTTGCCGGGTTCTACTACTGGAGCCCGAAGTGGACCGGTGTGATGTACAACGAAACCCGCGGCAAGATCCATTTCTGGTGGTCGCTGATCGCGTTCAACATCACTTTCTTTCCGATGCACTTCCTGGGATTGGCCGGGATGCCGCGACGCTACGCGGATTACCCGATGCAGTTTGCCGATTTCAACGCGGTAGCGTCGGTGGGTGCATTCTTCTTTGGTTTTGCGCAGGTATTTTTCCTGCTTTTCATTGTCCTGCCGACGCTGCGGGGCAAGGGCCAGAAGGCGCCACAAAAACCTTGGGAAGGCGCGGAAGGCCTGGAGTGGGAAGTGCCCTCGCCAGCACCTTTCCACACCTTTGAGACGCCCCCCAAGCTGGACGCCACAGCGACCAGGATCATCGCTTGATGCATCCACCGAGCAGCACTATATGAGCCCCGAGCAAAAGAAAGCCAACCTGAAAACTGCACTGATCCTGGCATCGGTGGCCTTGGCATTGTTTGTCGGTTTCATGGCCAAAGTCCTTTTTCTGGGCAAGTAAGGCATGACCATCCGGCTGGAAAACGTCAAGCTGGTGGGCAAGCTCGTGGTGATCACCGCTGGCATGTTCGCGTTTGGCTATGCACTGGTACCGATCTACAAGGCGATTTGCGAGGCCACCGGCGTGAATATTCTGGCCCTCGGCGAGCGCGACATTCCGGGTGTCAAGGCGACACTGCCGGCCAATACCCAGGTGGATGCCAGTCGCACCATCACGGTTGAATTCGACGCCAATTCACGCGGTCCGTGGGAGTTCAAGCCGGCATTGCGCTCACTTGATGTTCACCCTGGCGAATTGGCCACGGTCATGTACCAGTTTCAGAATGTGCAGAATCGCCGCATGTCGGCACAGGCCATTCCGAGCTATGCGCCGGTGCAGGCCAGCGCCCATTTCAACAAGCTGGAGTGCTTCTGTTTCAACCAGTACACGCTGGAGCCGGGCGAAAGGAAGTCCTGGCCGGTGGTTTTTGTGATTGATCCCAAGTTGTCCAAAGACGTGAAAACGATCACGCTGTCGTATACATTTTTTGAGGTCGGTGGCAAGACACCGGCGGCGCCGGTGGCCGATGCCGCCGCGCAGGCAGTGATTGGAACTGGCTCATGAGTGATATTGAGCCGGGCAAGAGGCCGTCGCCCTTGGGGTCATTCCTGCGCACCATCCGGATGGTCGCCTGGTCGTTTCTGGGCATCAGGAAGAACAGCGAATTGCAGAAGGATGCGGCTCACGTCAACCCGTTTCACATCATCGTGGTGGGATTCGTGGCGGTGATGATTCTGGTCGTTGGTTTGATAGTGGTGGTTAACCTGGTGGTGGCCAAATAGGGCATCACCGTTGACCGGAAATAGATTGAAAAGAATTGGAAGGAATGGAGCTGACATGAGTTCAACAACCCACGGTACAAAGCCGTATTATTTTGTTCCGAGCCCGTCACGGCATCCGGCTTTTGCCGCCTTCGGCCTGTTTTTTGTGCTGCTTGGCGCCAGCCAGTGGATCAACGGTGCAGACTGGGGCAAATATTCGCTGTGCTTTGGTCTGCTCTGGTTTCTGGGCGTGCTGTATCAGTGGTTCAGTCAGGCGGTGGGCGAGAGTGAAGGCGGCCAGTACGGGCACAAGATCGATTTATCTTTCCGCTGGAGCATGAGCTGGTTCATCTTCTCCGAAGTGATGTTCTTCGGTGCCTTTTTTACCGCTTTGTGGTGGGTGCGCGGCCATTCGATACCCGCCTTGGGGAATGCCGAGAACGCCCTGCTCTGGCCTGATTTCAAGGCTGTGTGGCCGAGTCTGGCAGTCGGCGCGACCGGGTCACCGGCCGGAACGATCGAGCCCTTCACGACCATGACGCCATTCTGGCTGCCGACCATCAATACCGCCCTGCTGCTGAGCTCCGGTGTGACGATGACGATTGCGCATCACGCCTTGATCGTCGGCCAGCGCAGCAAGACTGTGGCGTTCATGTGGCTCACGGTCTTGTTGGGCTTTGTGTTTCTGTGCGTTCAGGGCTATGAGTACTACCATGCCTATCATGAGCTCAATCTGAAGTTGAGTTCCGGTGCCTACGGATCAACCTTTTTCATGCTGACGGGATTTCACGGCTTTCACGTCCTCATCGGCATGTTGATGTTGCTGTTTATCACCTTGCGCTTGCAAAAAGGCCATTTCACGGCAGAGCGTCATTTCGGCTTTGAAGGTGCGGCCTGGTATTGGCACTTTGTGGACGTGGTGTGGCTGGGACTCTACACCCTGGTTTACTGGCTCTGACTTCGAGCGCGGCCAAAAAAAAGGCGCCTCGCGGTGCCTTTTTCGTTGCGGCGACCCATGCGTGTTGCCAGGTTGAAAAAATTCACCGCCCGGCGGCGATCCCGGTCGGTTCAATGAGCCCGAATTTCCAGGCCACCAGGATGCTGACAAAGAGCACAATCGAAATGCCTACCCGCAAGGCCAGGGCCAGCACCATCTTCTGATCCCTGGATCTTCCGTCCCGGTCGCTCTTCATCATGAAAAACAAGGCCACACCCAAGCTCCCGACGATGGCAAGCAATGCAAAAATGACCAAATATTTCATGCCCCGGATTATCTCGTGAAAGCGCGCTGGAAGTTCTGGCTGCTGAGCCTGGGCGCACTGTTGGCGATCACTGCCACGCTCTCGCTGGGACGCTGGCAGTTATCGCGGGCGGCGCAGAAAGAAGCCTTGCAGATCAGCATTGAGCAGCAATCCGCGTTGCCCGGACTGGATGGCCGGTCCCTGGTCGGGCGTATTGATCCAATGTCCGAACTTCACCGCCGCGTGAGCTTGCGCGGTCAATGGATCGCCCAGCGCACGGTATTCCTTGACAACCGCCAGATGAAAGGCAAAGTGGGTTGGTATGTCGTCACCCCGATGAAACTCGACGGCACCGGGGCCGTGGTCCTGGTTCAACGCGGCTGGGTGGCGCGAAATTTTCTTGATCGCTCGGACTTGCCAGCGATTGAAACGCCCGCCGGGGAACTGGAAATTCAGGGCCGTATTGCCCCGCCACCGGCCAAGCTATTTGAGCTGGGCCAACCGCAGATTGGGCGCATCCGGCAAAATCTGGATATTCCCGGTTTCGCTGCCGAGTCAGGTCTGCCTTTGCTGCCCATTTCTGTGCTGCAGACCGGCAGCGCTAGCGAAGGCTTGTTGCGTGATTGGCCGCCGGCCGACACCGGCATTGAGAAGCATTACGGCTATGCTTTTCAATGGTTCGCACTGAGTGGTCTGATCACGTTTCTTTATGTCTGGTTCCAAATTGTTAGACGATTCATCTACCCGCCGCGCGCCTGAAGCATCCACGCGCTTTTCTGTCGGCCAGGGCGATCAGCCGCTGGGTTTGACGGTGCACTCGATGCCCGCGCCGGAGCGGGTCATGGACGATCAGGCCGGGCGCACCGCCAGTGGCCGCTGGAAGATGCTTGCCGTGCTACTGGTCTGTGCCGCACCGGTCGTGGCCTCCTATTTCACCTACTACGTGATACGGCCTGAAGGGCGCCGCAATTTTGGTGAGCTGATTGAGCCGCAACGCAGCCTGCCCGACTTGCCGAGCCTGAATCTGATCGGTGAGAAAAGCAATTTGCAGGCATTGCGTGGGCAATGGTTGTTGCTCAGCGTGGCGGGCGGCGCCTGCGATGACCTTTGTCAGCGTCACCTGTATCTGCAGCGCCAGATGCGTGAAAGCCTGGGCAAAGACAAGGATCGCGTCGATTGGGTCTGGCTGATTCCGGACTCGGTGGCCGTGCCCGACAAGCTGCTGCCTGCGATCAAGGATGCCACGGTGCTGCGAGTCTCGCCGGCGGAACTGTCGGCCTGGCTGGCGCCTGCCGGTGGTCATCAGCTGGCCGAGCACCTCTATCTGGTGGACCCGATCGGCAACTGGATGATGCGCTTCCCGGCGAAACTGGATTTGTCCAGCGCCGCCAAAGCGAAAAACGATCTTGAACGTCTGTTGCGGGCGTCCGCGGCCTGGGATCTGCCCGGGCGTCAGAATTCGGCTCAAGCAGGGAAATAAGGTTTATGCCCGCGCCATCTCTGTACAACCTGTCACCGCTGGCATTCTTGATGCTTGGCGGCGTGGCACTGGCTTTGGGACCGCTGGCCTGGATCTGGTCACGCCATCGACGTGCCACACCACTGCGCCGAGTTCAGGCCTTGACGCTGCTGACGCTGTTTCTGACTTTCGATCTGATCATGTTTGGTGCCTTTACCCGGCTGACCGACTCCGGCCTGGGTTGCCCTGACTGGCCAGGCTGCTATGGCAACGCCAGTCCGATCGGCGCCCACGCGGAAATCGCCGCAGCCCAAGGCGCGATGCCCGGTGGGCCGGTGACGCACGGCAAGGCCTGGGTTGAAATGATTCACCGCTACTTGGCCACCAGCGTCGGCGTGCTCATTCTGGTGCTGACCGCGGCCGCCTGGCTGGGTAGAAGTTCTGGCGGGCGGGACATGCAGGTCCGAGCAGGCAATCCCTGGTGGCCGACACTCACTTTGCTATGGGTTTGCCTTCAAGGCGCTTTTGGCGCCCTGACTGTGACCATGAAGCTCTTTCCCGCCATCGTCACATTGCACTTGCTGGGCGGACTGGTGCTGCTGGCGCTGCTATGCGTGCAGACCGTGCGTTATTCGCAACTTGAGGGAGAGACGACACGGGTTCCGGTCGAGTCGGGATTGCTTTGGCTGCTATGGCTTTCCTTTGGGCTGGTGGTGCTGCAGGTGGCACTGGGTGGCTGGGTCAGCACCAACTACGCTGTCATGGCTTGCACCGATTTCCCCAAGTGTCAGGGCCGCTGGTGGCCCATGATGGATTTTCAGCACGGCTTTGAGCTGTGGCGCGACTTGGGTCTGACCGGCGCGGGTGAGACCATCGACTTCGCTGCCTTGACGGCGATCCACTACGTTCACCGTGTCGTGGCGATGATCGTTCTGTTATTGCTCGGTGTGCTGGCCTGGCGCTTGAACCGCGTGCCGACACTGCGCACCCAGTCGCGCTGGATCGCCGCGCTCACCGGGCTGCAACTGAGCACCGGCCTGAGCAATGTGGTGTTGAACTGGCCGCTGGCGGCGGCAGTGCTGCATACCGGTGGAGCGGCTGCGCTGGTTCTCGTCATGACCTGGGCCTTGGCCATCAGCCGCAGCGACCGTGATCGCCGGAAAGCGCCATTGGGCGCGACTTACTCTGCAGATCGACGCATCGCATGAGCGCCAACACCACTTCGGCCCTGGTTTCCGCTGTCAGGCAGTTTTATGCGCTGACCAAACCACGCGTGATTCAGTTGATCGTGTTTTGCGCCCTGATCGGCATGGTGCTGGCCGTGCCCGGCGTTCCATCCTGGAGCGAAATCCGGCAGGCATTGTTGGCCTGCCTCGGAATCTGGCTGGTGGCGGGTGCGGCGGCGGCATTCAATTGCATTGTGGAACAGCGCATTGACGCCAAAATGAAGCGCACTGCCTGGCGCCCGACCGCCAAGGGCGAACTGGACAACCGGCAAACCCTGCTGTTTTCCAGTGTGCTGTGCGTGCTGGGTTCGACACTGCTCTACGTCTGGGTCAACCCGCTGACGATGTGGCTGACTTTTGCCACATTTGTCGGTTATGCGGTGGTCTACACCGTGATTCTGAAACCGCTCACGCCGCAAAATATCGTCATTGGCGGCGCTTCGGGCGCCATGCCGCCGGTGCTGGGCTGGGCTGCCATGGCGGGCAACGTCGGGCCGGAAGCCTTGATTCTGTTCCTCATCATCTTCTTGTGGACGCCGCCGCACTTCTGGGCGCTGGCGCTGTACCGGGTCGAGGACTACCGCAAGTCGGGCCTGCCGATGTTGCCGGTCACGCACGGCAACGAATTCACCCGGCTGATGGTGCTGCTCTACACCATCGTTCTGTTCGCCGCCTGCCTGATGCCCTATATCTACGGCATGAGTTCCTGGATCTACCTGATCGCGGCGCTGGGTTTGAGCTTTGGCTTCTGCCTGTATGGCTTCTACCTCTGGCGTGATTACTCGGATTTGCTGGCACGCAAGACCTTTCGCTTTTCACTGATCCACCTGAGCCTGCTATTTGCCGCCCTGTTGGTGGATCACTATGTTTTCTAAAATCCGCGGAAAGACTGCGGTTGGCACAGCCGGCCGGCCCGACCGCCAAACCGACGCATCATGATTAAACGAAACGCTCTGAAATTGATAGCTGCCTGCGCCTGTATGACGGCGGCAGCAGGCGTTTTGACTGCATGCTCCGAAAAGGGCCCGGGGTTTTCCGCGATCGACATCACCGGTGCCGACTACGCCCGCGACTTTGCCCTGACCGACCACAATGGCCAGGCCAGGAGTCTGAAGGACTTTGCCGGCAAAGTGGTGGTGATGTTCTTTGGCTACGTACAGTGCCCGGAAGTCTGCCCCACCTCGATGGCCGATCTGGCCGAGGTCAAGCGGCTATTGGGCAAAGACGGCGAGCGCCTGCAGGGCCTGTTTGTGACGATCGATCCCGAGCGCGACACGCCCGAGGTGCTCAAGGGCTATATGCAAGCCTTTGATCCGACCTTCCTGGCGCTCTACACGACGCCCGAAAAACTGGCGCTGCTGGCCAGGGACTACAAGATCTATTACAAGAAGGTCGATGGCCCAACGCCCACCAGCTACAGCATGGACCATTCGGCCGGCAGCTATGTGTATGACACGCAGGGCAGACTGCGCCTGTTCGCCCGCTACGGCAGCGGTGCGCCGGCGCTGGCGGCGGACATCAGGCTGTTGCTGAAGAACCCCTAATCCGGTTTGATGTCGAGCTGGGCAATGACGCCGCCCAGCAGCGCAGTATCGAGCTTGATGCGCCGGGCCAGGCCTTCGGCCGAAGTGCCGGCCACCTGCCAGCCCTGCTGAAACAGCTTCTGGCGCATTTCGGGGGCACGTGCGATGTCGCTGAACAGGGCAGACAATCTGGCCACCACCGGTTTGGGTAGCGAGTTTGGCGCCGCGACGGCATTCCAGATTTCCAGATTAAAACCCTGCACGCCGGCCTCGGACAAGCTGGGCAGATCCGGCGCCAGCGGGCTGCGTCCGCTCGACGTGACGCCGATGACACGCAATTTGCCAGCCTTGATCTGCGCCATGGCCAGCGCAGGCGGCAGCATCGACAGCTGCAACTGGCCGCCAAACATCGCGTTGGCGACCTGCGGATAGCCCGGGTACGGCACGTGCAGCGGTTTGATTTGAGCCTGGTTCTTGAACAGTTCCATGCCGATATGGCCGACCGTGCCGACGCCTGGCGAACCATAGCTCCACTTGTCGCCGGCGCTGCGGGCCGCTGCCAGAAAGTCCTTTGGCGTCGCGCCGGGGGAGCCGACAGGCGCCGTCAGCACCAGCGGCGAGACACCGATCAGGCTGATCGGTGTCAGATCCTTCAGCGGGTCGTAGGCCAGCTTCGGATTGAGCAGTTTGGCAATCGTCAGATTGCCGTTGATCATCAGACCGATGGTGTGGTTATCGGTTGCCTTGGCAACGTAATCTGCCGCGATATTGCCGCCGGCACCGACCTTGTTTTCCACGATCACGGGTTGGCCCAGCGCCCTGGAGAGCGGCTCGGCCAGTGTGCGGGCCGTCAGATCGGGGGAGGAACCCGCCGGGAAACCGACAATGATGTGCACCGCCCGGGTCGGCCAAGGGGCTGCATTTTTAGTATCATTTTGGGCTGCAGCCACCGTGCAGATTGCGCATGCAGCTATGAAAAACGTAGTAAATCGAAATATCCGGCGTCGCATTCCTGGCTCCTGAATAGAAAAAACCCCTGACCACCAAAGTCGTCAGGGGCATTGTGGCTCAGACGCCGGGCGTCAGGCGTACTGGGCCAGCGTTTTTTTCATCTTCTTCATGGCCGCCACCTCGATCTGACGAATGCGCTCGGCGCTGACGCCGTACACGGCCGCCAGCTCATGCAGCGTCATGCCGCCGGTGTTGTCATCGTTGACCTTGAGCCAGCGCTCTTCCACGATGCGCCGGCTGCGCGCGTCCAGCGCTTGCAGTGCCGTGGCAATGCCATCACTGGCCAGCACGTCGCGCTGGTGGGCCTCGATCATCTCGGTCGGTTCGTGCCGGGTGTCGGTCAAATAGGCAATCGGCCCAAAAGCATCATCGCCGTCGTCCGAGGGGCTCGGATCCAGCAACACGTCGCCACCGGAGAGTCGCGTCTCCATCTCGATCACTTCTTCGCGCTTGACATGCAGCTCGGCCGCCATCGCGTCGATCTGCCCTTCGTTCAAGGTATCGCGGTGCGTGCCCAAGTCAGCCGCAGCGTCATCGGACTTGTAGCGCTGTTTCATGGAGCGCAAGTTGAAAAACAGCTTGCGCTGGGCCTTGGTCGTGGCCATCTTGACCATGCGCCAGTTTTTCAGGATGTACTCGTGAATCTCGGCCCTGATCCAGTGCAGCGCATAGCTCACCAGGCGCACACCGTGGTCGGGGTCAAAGCGCTTGACGGCCTTCATCAGGCCCACATTGCCTTCCTGAATCAGGTCACCGTGCGGCAAGCCGTAACCCAGGTACTGGCGCGACACCGACACCACCAGCCGCAAGTGAGAGAGCACTAACTTACCGGCAGCCTCCAGATCGTTGTCCTGTCTGAACTTGCGCGCAAACTCCTGCTCCTGTTCGAGCGTCAGCATCGGCAGGTGATTGGCGGCCGATATATAGGCGTCCAGATTGCCCAGCGGGGGCACCAGTGCCCACGGATTGGCGACTGCCAGGGCAGCGCCTGAAACTCCATTTTGATTAGCCATGCCAGAACTCCTTTTGTGTCACAGCTACTATATTAGCACTCTCTACGATCGAGTGCCAATTCAAAAGTTCAATCCGGATCATAGGCCTTGCCCGGCAAGGGGTCCGCAGGTCAGATAATGAGGTGTTGAACCAATGGAAAAGCACATGAGCAAGGCCACCGCAATGCCCGAAAACCCGAATTCGGCCACCCCCCCATCAACCCAGCCACGCCTGACCAGCCTGTCCCATGGCGGTGGCTGCGGCTGCAAGATCGCCCCCGGCGTGCTCTCGGAAATCCTCAGAGGCACGACCGCCCTGCCGATCCCGAAGGAATTGCTGGTCGGAATCGAGACCTCGGACGATGCCGCGGTATACCAACTCAACGACGAGCAGGCGCTGATTGCCACCACCGATTTCTTCATGCCGATCGTCGACGACCCTTTTGACTTTGGCCGCATTGCTGCCACGAACGCCATCTCGGACGTTTACGCGATGGGCGGTAAGCCGATACTGGCGCTGGCGCTGGTGGGAATGCCCATCAGCGTGTTGTCAACTGAAACGATCGCCAGAATCCTCGAAGGTGGCGCCAGCGTGTGCCGCGCAGCCGGCATTCCGATCGCCGGGGGCCACACCATCGACTCGGTGGAGCCGATTTATGGCCTGGTGGCCCTGGGCCTGGTACACCCGAGCCGGGTAAAACGCAATGCCGACGCCCAAGTGGGTGACAGGCTGATTTTGGGCAAACCACTGGGCGTAGGCATCTTGTCGGCGGCGCTGAAAAAAGAAAAACTGGCTGCTGCCGGTTACGCGCAGATGATCGCCGTCACCACCCAACTGAACACCCCCGGCCCGGAACTGGCGGCGCTCAGTGGCGTCCACGCACTGACCGACGTGACCGGCTTTGGCCTGGCCGGTCACGCGCTGGAAATCGCGCGCGGTGCCCACTGCAACGTGCAAATCAACTGGTCGCGCGTGCCGCTGTTGAACGGTGTGCGCGAACTGGCTTTGCAAGGCAATGTCACCGGCGCCTCCGGGCGCAATTGGGCCGGGTACGGGCCAGAGGTGAGTCTGCCGGTGGGGTTTTCCGCGGTTGATCAGGCCCTGTTGTCAGACCCGCAAACCAGCGGCGGCCTGCTGGTGTCGTGCGCGCCCGAGGCGGTTGACGCGGTATTGGCAATTTTCAGGCAACAGGGTTTTGACGCCGCGGTTGAAATCGGCGACATTGCAGCAGGAA
This sequence comes from uncultured beta proteobacterium, assembly GCA_963810395.1. GTDB lineage: Bacteria > Pseudomonadota > Gammaproteobacteria > Burkholderiales > Burkholderiaceae_C > Rhodoferax. The sequence goes on from CAWENC010000001.1 coordinate 2,572,206, forward strand.
CGGGTGAACCGGGGCTGAAGATATTTTGAAACTGTCGATGCCACGCGCTACCGGTAGAATTCGCGCCGCCGTTCATCTGCGACGAACTCTTCGAGGTCGGGATCCATCGCATTACGCGATGAAATGATGCCGACGGCTCGGCCGTTCTCAACCACCGGCATATGACGGAAACCGTTTTCCTGCATGATCACCAGCGCGTGTCCGTAAGATTTACCCGGATCCAGGGTCTTGGGCGATGCAGTCATCACATCAACCAGCGGAGTGGTCTTGGCATCGCGCCCCTGCGCGATGACACGAAATACGACGTCGCGCTCGGTAAAGATACCGACCAGACGTTCATTCTCGATGACCAACACAGCGCCAACATTTTTGTCTGCCATCAGCCTGGCCGCCTGACTGACCGTTGTTTGCGGCGGAGCAGCGAGAAACTTCTTCTGCTCCATGATACTTCTAAGGGGTTGATCAAACATAATTTCCTCCGGTGCCAAATGCTAGCCGCCTTTTGACAGGCCCTCTATTGACCCAAGTCAACCTTCGCTCGCACCAAGTCATCAAAACGCCCTGACTTGGCGTCAAAGACTGTTCCACTTCAGCGCCTGACCGGCTTGCCCGAAACGCCAGCCTGCGCCTGGGCCTCTTCAGCCGCAATATGCTTGTCCAGCAAGGCCTGGGCGGCTGCGAGTTCGGCTGTTTCCGCTGCTTTTTCAGCGGAAAGCCGGCGTTGCTCTTCATCCGCAAGCTTGCGCTCGGCGCCCGCAGCGCTGACCTTGCGGGCTTCCTCATCGCTGGCGAGTTTGCGCACGGCTTCGTCGCCCGCCACCTTGTTGCTCCAGCCCCAATAACCGACACCACCGACCAGCGCCAGCACCAGCGCCGCGACGCCGGCGAACAACGCCGATTTGCCGCCGCGCGCCGGCGGCGGCGACCCGGTTGCGGGCAAAGGCATTGATGGTGTTGTGCCAGGCGCGGGCTCGTAGCGCGGTGGCAAAGGGGCCGCTGGCGGTACCGATTCAGCCGCCTGAAGCACGCCACAGTGCGGGCAGAATTTTGTGTCCGGCTTGATGGCCTTGCCACAATTCGAGCAAAACATTTTTATCTTTCCAATCTACATTTTTTTCAGGCCACGTTTCAAGTCGTCCCTAGCAGCGCCCGGAGGCGGCACAGGCCGTCACCTTCTTCATGTTGTCTTCCACGCGTTCGCTAAAACCATTGAGCATTTCCTGCAACTCAGGCAAGCCCACCTGCACCACTTCGCCAGGCTGGCAACTGTTGGATCCACTGGCGATCACCTTCATTTCGGCGACGACGCTATCGCTGGCAGGCAGCCTGGCAAAGCTGATCAGATCGCCGGTATTGAGGAAACACTCGGCGCCCGCGGATACGTTGGCAACATTCACCGGTTGCGCGGTTTGAAACAGGTAGATTTTTGCGTAGCCGGACGCCAACACGTCACCCAAGACCAGCGGACGACCATTTTGATGCATGGCAACACTCAGACGCACCTGTTTTCGCACCTGTTGCCGCACTTCCTCCGAAATCTGCACCGGCACTGCATTGCCAACCGCTTGCTGCACCTGCGAGGACCCTGCTTGAACATCGACTGCGCCTAACTGTTGTTTGAGCGAAGTGTTGCCCTGAACACTGGTATTGACTTGCTGCTGCACCGCGGCCATCTGACTGCGCAGCGCCGCGGCTTCAGGCGTGTCATAAACCGGCACGGTGCCCGAGGGTGCCACATAGGCATAACCTTCCTCAAATCCTGATGAAATTTGCAGGTCGCCCATCAGGGCAACCGGATCGGTGTAAGTCGCGGCAGAGGCCGTGCTAGCGGAGCCGGAATCAAATGCCACCCAGGCGGCCGCGGCAGCCAGTCCGGCGACCACCACCGGTCCCGCATAGCGCGAGTGAAAGCCGCGGTAAAAGTGCGGTTCAAAACGCGACGGACGGTATTCAGCCACCGGCGCACCGTGAATGTGGCCAACGTCGTACTGGCGAACAAATGGCCGCGCCTCGTGTTCCGGCCGACCATTCGACCAGTGCGCATAATGCGTGCGCTCAATCACCTGCCTTTGGCTGCCATCACGATCGCGCAATGAGGTGAGGCGATCCTGAAAGGCCGGCTTGCCGTCAGGCAGCGTCGCTGAACGCAGTCCATTGTGGTTCGTCACGAAGTTCATCCCGCTGCCGACCGAGCGGCTCTCAAAGTCGCGCCCCTGCGTGACGCGTCGCCCATCGGAATAAATCCGGGTACTCGTCCCATCGCGTGAATTTTCGCTTTGTTTGAAGCCCGTCACCCTCCTGCTCCCATCGGGCAGAACCTTTTGCGTTATCACTACCTGCGAACCATCTGTGTTCTTGCGTCGAATGTCGAAGCCACTGCGATCCCCGTGCGACACCACGCTGGTGGTGGCATCTACCGCGACCGGTTGCGCCGGTGTCGGCCGACGTCCGCTCTGCCCGGGTCCACCTGCTGGTCCGCCCGGCTGCCGTCCGCCACCAAGCGCTTGTCCTTGTGTAGTGGCCGGAGTCTGCGTCTGTCCCGTCACCGGGCGTTGACCCGGCCCACCGGCCACACCGGTCTGGCGTCCACCACTTGGGAGCTGGCCCTGCGTGGTCGGCGGCGGTGTCTGCGTCTGTCCTGTCACTGGGCGTTGACCCGGTCCACCGGCCACACCGGTCTGGCGTCCACCACTTGGGAGCTGGCCCTGCATGCCCGGCGGCGGCGGTGCCTGCGTCTGTTCGGTCACCGGGCGTTGACCTGGCCCACCGGCCACACCGGTCTGGCGTCCACCACTTGGGAGCTGGCCCTGCGTGGTCGGCGGCGGTGTCTGCGTCTGTCCTGTCACCGGGCGTTGACCCGGCCCACCGGCCACACCAGTCTGACGTCCGCCACCCGGGAGCTGGCCCTGCGTGCCCGGCGGCGGTGTCTGTGTCTGTCCGGTCACCGGGCGCTGGCCCGGCCCACCGGCCACACCAGTCTGACGTCCGCCACCCGGGAGCTGACCCTGCGTGGTCGGCGGCGGTGTCTGCGTCTGTCCTGTCACCGGGCGTTGACCCGGCCCACCGGCCACACCGGTCTGACGTCCGCCACTTGGGAGCTGGCCCTGCGTGCCCGGCGGCGGTGTCTGCGTCTGTCCTGTCACCGGGCGTTGAACTGGCCCACCGGCCACACCAGTCTGACGTCCGCCACTTGGGAGCTGGCCCTGCATGCCCGGCGGCGGCGTCTGTGTCTGTGTCTGTCCGGTCACCGGGCGCTGGCCCGGCCCACCGGCCACACCAGTCTGACGTCCGCCACTTGGGAGCTGACCCTGCGCGGTCGGCGGCGGTGTCTGCGTCTGTCCGGTCACCGGGCGTTGACCCGGCCCACCAGCCACACCGGCCTGGCGTCCGCCACTTGGGAGTTGGCCTTGCGTGGTCGGCGTTGGTTCTTGGTGACGGTTGACACCAGATTGTTGCTGGGCAGCACGCTGCTGCGTCTGTTGTGTTTGCGCCTGCTGCTGAGCGGCTCGCTGCTGCGCCTGTTGTTGCTGTGCCTGCTGCTGAGCGGCACGCTGCTGCGCCTGTTGTTGTTGCGCCTGCTGCTGTGCGGCTCGTTGCTGCGCTTGTTGCTGCTGCGCTTGTTGTTGCTGAGCGGCACGCTGCTGCGCCTGTTGTTGTTGTGCTTGCTGCTGAGCGGCACGCTGCTGTGCTTGCTGCTGTTGCGCCTGCTGCTGCGCCTTTTGTTGTGCCTGCTGCTGCGCGCGATTCGCGCCTTCGGTAACGCGGTTCGGACAATTCGGATCGGTATTGCCGTCCGGGCAATTGGGCGCTGCGGCCAAGACACCCGGAGAAACCAGAATCAAACCCAATGCAAGCGTTTTCAGTTCAAAGAATTTCATTCAGGCTTCCCTCGATCAAACGGAACACGGGCATCAGCGACGAAGGCAGCAAAACTCCCAGCCTGTGCTCGTCGCCCGGTCATGGGCGACGCGGACTACTTACCAGCGCCTTTATCTTCCAGCCTTTGCCCTCGCTGCGAAGAATTCTGGCCTCCCTGCCTCACCGCTGGCCCTGATGGTGGACGATGATCGCCCTGCCTGACGGCTGGCCCTGCTGGGGGTCGATGGTCGCCTTGCCTCACTGCTGGCCTTGGTGGGGGGCGATGATCGCCCGGCCTGACTGCCGGCCCTGACGGGGGGCGATGATCACCCGGCCGGAATCCTGGCCCTGGTGGGGGAGGCCGATGATCGCCTGGCCGATATTCTGGCCCTGGCAGACGATGGCCGCCCGGCCCGAATCTTGGCCATGACCTGTCAACCCAGTGCTGCCGTTGCGGATACCAGGGACGACCATGGTAGTGATGATCCCAATAGTCTCCAACGCTGAAGGCGACGATGCCAAGTCCAATCAGCGCGCCGTACGTCAGCACAGGCACGTTCGCGCCCTGATACGGATAAACAATGTTTGCCGCATAGACCCAGCCGCGGTTCGGGCCGACCACTACGTCGCACCAGCGATAGTCGCTCAGACAACCTTGTACGACGATCTCGACACCAGGGAGCAAGGTTGCGACTACGGGGTATTCCGTAGCCGGCCCGGCGCGAAGATTCACCTGCCTGGAAACGTAGCCCACCTGCGCGAAAGCGGTTGCCGGTAAAACCGCCAGCGCCACCGTGATAGCACCCAGTATTTTTGAATATTTCATTTTTTCCTCATTGAGTTAATTGACACTCCAGGAACCGGCATTTCCGGCCAAGCCCTTGCGGATGAATAGCGACCCCGCTCAGATTCGTCGGCCCCTTTCATCCCGTCTGGTTGAATCGTTATTCTTCAAACGGGAAATGTGACGCTCCAGCCGGGTCAGCTCCTGATTCAAACGCTCCCGTTCCCGACGATCAAGATGACCATCGGAGAGCGCACGTGCCTCGTCGCGACGCACTCGATTGAATTCGTCTCGCAGCCTGTGGCCCTCCTCACGAGTCAGGGCGCCCGACCGGATACCGTGCTCAATGCGCCGCTGCGCCATGTCAACCCGCTGCTGAATGGTGGCTGCCATCGCTCCCGACACCAGCCCGATGGACGACACCATGAACAGCGCGAGGAAACGCTTTCTATCCATATCGACCCTCCTCGCCCTTGAAAATCAAAACCACTTCACCGGATTCAATATATCCAATGGGTTTGGCTGGTTTCTGATTTAAATCAAGTAATCTGCAATCTGACGGCCGACGGCACTGACACCATCCGCCCCTCCATCTCTCCCAGGGTCAACGGTCAAGGCTCAAGTCTTGCGATAACGACTCACAAACGAGCGGTCAATCCAGTTTTTCCACCACCACACCCAGCGTCCCTGGACCGAATGGTTGCCCCAGATGGCTATCGCGTAATGCGCGCCGCATGACAGCAAATTCAAGGTCGTTTCCTGGGGTACATAGGGGCTGAGCCCCTGCCCCGACAGGAGGGCGATCAGGTTCCTGGCCAAAGGCGGGCCAGCGCGCACGGCATAAACGCCACTTCGTGCCAAGGACCGGTCCACGCGCGTGCTGATATCGCCGGCAGCAAACACTTGAGGGTGGCTGGTGGCGCGCTGACAGGCATCGACCGCGATGAAGCCCTGCTCGTCGAGTGCCAGGCCGCTGCCCCGCAACCACGCTGGCGCTTGCGCGCCGACGGCAATCACCGGCACATCGCAGACCAGGCGGGCACCACCGCCGAGTCTGACCTCTCCTGCTGCAATGCCCACCGCCTTGTCCGGCAGCAGGGTGATGCGTCTCTGCTTCAATACCTTGACGATGCGCTGTTGCACCGCGGGTACGTAGTTGGCCCCCACGCCTGGTCCGCCAGCGAGCAAAGTCACCGAGGAGCCTGGCAATCGATGCCCAATTGCCATCGCCAATTCGATCCCGGCGGCGCCAGCGCCAATCACCGCGACGCGCAGGGGCCGCGATTGAGCCCGTTCAAGCACCCGTGGCCACAGGTCGGCAAAGGACTCGATTGGACGCACAAAGAGACCGTTTTCACAGGCACCCGGGATCATCATTTCAACCTGCTTGCGACTCTGTACCGGCCCGGTGTTGACCGATAAGAAGTCGTAGCTCAGTGTGCTGCCATCGTCCAGCGTGACGCTGCGCGCGGCGGCATCAAGCCCTGCGGCGCTGCGGGTCAGCCACTCGACACCAGTGTCTTTCAGCAGTGGCTCCAGGGGGATGGCACAGTCGTCTAGCGTGTAATGCCCGGCCACAAAGCCCGGCACCATGCCTGAATACAACTGGCGCGGATAGGGTGCCACCAGTGTCACTCGAACGCCCGGCAATGGCCGGGAGGCCAAGATGGAAAGCAGATGAACGTGTGCGTGTCCCGCGCCGAGCAACAGCAGATGTTTCATGAATAAATCTCTACTCAAAAGTCTTTGGTATCGGAATCAATGACTCGAAGAATCAACCCGCCCGCCTCACCGGCCTTTGGCCTACCGGCGTCTCAGGTCCATTGACCACGATGTAGCGCACCCGGGCGGTGTGGGGGTTGGTGCCCGCCGTGCCGACCGGGTATCGGCTGTCCCAAACATAGCACAGCGTTGCATGCGGCATTTCCTGACCCATGACGCTGTGCCCCAGTACCAGGATTGCGGTCTGCATCAGAGGGATGTCAGCCATTGCATGATCAAACAAGACGCAAACCTTGATCGCCGCGTCGTCGCCCGCCTTGGTGGCAATGTCAGCGCGCACGCCCAGCCGGCGCCGATGGCGAGGAAATACATCCGGTGACACCTGATCACTGACAAATTTAGACGAAAAATGCCTGTAGGCCATGTCAACATTGCGCAGACAGCTATACTATTAGTAGCAAAATGACTGTCGTTGGCGATGTTTCGTGTCTTCATCCTGGTCTCCCGCCATGGCTTCTGGTCAACCCGGCCAGCGACCGGGAAGACCAGTGTTTCGATGGTTTCAGTCAGGCCACCCAGAAAATCAAACAATTTGCCAGCATAGTCGAAGTTTGCCCTGTCGTGCTTGATTGTCGAGAACTGCTTTCACGCAGGGTGATAATGCGGCGTTTTCCTGGCGCCAACGTTGCCGCCATGATTTTGTTGACTTGAAGGGAATCAGTAATGAAGAAGTTGTTCGTCGTGGCGCTGCTGGCGCTCTCAGGTGTCGCTCAGGCAGAGTCCAGTGTGGCAAAAAAGGAATTGGTGGCCAAAGTGTTGAAGTTGCAGCAACCCGCTATCGAGCAGGCTGCGCAAACACTGGCTGAACGCCCGGCGGCGCAGATGATGCAGCAGGCCAGTCTGGTCCTGCAGTCCAAGGTGACGGCCGACAAGCGCGATACAGTCGCAAAGGAAATTGATTCCGACCTCAAAAAATACCTGGATGAGGCGGTGCCGCTGGTGCGCGAGCGGGCCGCCAAGCTAGCACCTTCAACCATTGGTGCCCTGCTGGAAGAAAAGTTCAGCGAGGACGAGTTGAAGCAACTGGTTGCCATCATAGAGTCGCCGGTTAACCGCAAGTTTATGCAAATGGGCGGCGAGATGCAGAAAGCACTGCTGGACAAGTTGATCGCCGAAACCGAAAGCGCGATCACGCCCAAGCTAAAGGCACTGGAACAGGCCGTCGGCAAACGACTGGGCCTGCCGGCGACTGCGGCGCCCACAGCCAAGGTGTCCGCTTCCAAGGCGGCGCGCCCACCAGCAAAAGCGGCCAGCAAGTAGCCCCCGGGCGGTCAGTCGAAGCTTCAGGTCGCGGTGTTGCCGTGGCACAGAGCAGTCGCCAAAAACGCTGAAATGTCGGCCACTTCGCGCGGATGCACGCTGTGCTCCATCGGATAGCTGTGCCATTGCACCGGGTAATCCGTGCTGAGCAGCAAATCGCGCGTGCTCTCGCCGCGCGCCGGTAGCACCACCGGGTCCAAGCTGCCGTGGCCCATGAAGATGGATGTATGGGCATTGGCCGCATGACGCTCGGCAGCAAAGGTTTCGGCGAGTGGCAGGTAAGCCGACAAGGCCAGGATGCCTGCCAGCCTCTTGGGAAAGCGCAAGCCGGTGTGCAGCACCATCGCACCGCCCTGTGAAAACCCTGCCAGCACAATGTTCTGTGCCGCAATGCCGCGTGAGGTCTCGTGCTCGATCAGGGCCACAATCTCCTGTTCGGATTTTTTGATGCCCGGGCCGTCCTGCCGGCTCAGCAGATCGGTGCCGCGAATGTCGTACCACGCAGGCATCACATAACCACCATTGAGGCTGACCGGCATGCTGGGCGCATGCGGGAACACAAAGCGGATCGCTGGACAGGCGCGCAAATCAAGTTGCGGCACCAGGGCCGCAAAGTCGTTGCCATCGGCACCCAGACCGTGCAGCCAGATCACCGCTGCCGTGGGTTGCGGCGCGCTTTCAATTTCAATCCGGGGGAGCAGGGCAGTCATGCGCGAAGCTTCTGTTGTCATTCCCGGTGATCACGACAGCAGTGCCTGCGCAAATTCACGGGCGTTGAAGGTTTCCAGATCTTCAAGTTTCTCTCCCACGCCAATGAAATACACCGGGACCGGCCGCTCACGCGCAATCGCTGCCAACACGCCGCCCTTGGCGGTGCCATCGAGCTTGGTGACAATCAGGCCGGTGAGCTGCAGGGCGTCGTCAAAAGCCTTCACCTGCGCCACTGCGTTTTGTCCGGTGTTGCCGTCAATCACCAGCAGGATTTCATGCGGTGCCGAGGGGTCGGCTTTTTGCACCACACGCTTGATTTTCTTGAGTTCATCCATCAGGTGAATCTGCGTCGGCAGGCGCCCGGCCGTGTCCACCAGCACCACGTCGCGACCGCGTGCCTTGCCGGCGCTGACGGCGTCAAAACTCACGGCTGCCGGGTCACCGCCCTGCTGACTGATGATCTCCACCGTAGTGCGCTCGGCCCAGACGCCGAGCTGCTCACGCGCCGCGGCGCGGAAGGTGTCGGCCGCGGCCAGCAGCACACTGGCGCCATGCTTGATCAGATGCTGCGTGAGCTTGCCAATCGAAGTGGTCTTGCCCGCACCGTTGACACCCGCCACCATGATCACGGTGGGCTTGTGCTGCCCGATAACCAGCGTTTTTTCCAGCGGCTGGAGCAACTCTGTCAGGCTGGCCACCAGGATGTTTTTCAGCGCCACCGGATGCGTGACGCCACTGTCCTTCACCTTGCGGCGCAGTTCCTGGAGCAGGTAGCCGGTTGCCGCGACGCCCGCGTCCGACATCAGCAAGGCGCTTTCCAGGTCTTCGTACAAAGCCTCGTCGATCTGTGCGCCGGTAAACACCCTGGAAATGCCAGAGGCGGTTTTGCCCAGACCCGCTTTGAGTTTGTCCAGCCACCTGGTCCGCTCGGGTGATACCGCGCCGGGCAGTGCCACCTCGATCGGCGTGACCAGCGCCCGTCCAATCAGCGACCCGCTGGCGCCTTCAGCCAGAGGGACCGGCTGGGCAGCCGTCGGGTCGGTAGCGGGGACGGGTGGGGGCTTTTTTTTGAAAAAACTGAACATTGGGCGACTTCTTAGAATCACTGCATTCTATGAAAACACCCAGACGCCCCGTTGACCCAAGCCGCGCCGCGGCCCGCTCACCTGTTTTGGGTCGACCATTGCCCGAGGCTGACGACCGTGCATCAAGACCGACCGCGCGTCTGTCGCAGGCGCCGCGCCCCGGGAGCGCGCAGAGCCATGAGGTGCGCATCATTGGCGGCCAGTGGCGGCGCACCAAACTCGCTGTGGTTGACAAACCAGGCTTGCGGCCCACGCCTGACCGGGTTCGGGAAACCCTGTTCAACTGGCTGGGACAGGACCTGACCGGTTGGCGCTGTGTCGATGTCTTTGCCGGCACCGGTGCACTCGGCTTCGAGGCCGCGTCGCGTGGCGCCAAGGAAGTGCTTTTGATTGAGCGGGACACCGCGCTGGCGGAACAACTCAAGCGCATCCAGACCCGGCTACAGGCCAGTGCGACGCAAATTGTGCGTGGCGATGGACTGGCTGCGCTCAAGCAGCTTGATCCGGCCAGCATGGACGCCGTGTTTCTTGACCCGCCTTTTGACTCTGAACTATTTGAGGCGGCGCTGCAAGCTGCGGGCCGCGCCGTGGCGCCGAGCGGCTTTGTATACCTGGAAGCGCCCATCCCGTGGACCGACGCGCAGCTTCAAACCGCCGGGCTGAGGATACACCGGCACATGAAGGCGGGCGCCGTTCACGCCCATTTGCTCCGGCGTCTTGGGTAGCCGGCCTTGGCGCACTGCATAATGCGGCGCAGGAGAGCCCTGAGAGAAGAAAAGCCTCTGAGCTTTACCCTCAACTGACCCACAGGCGCGATATGGCCCACAACGTGATTGCTGTTTACCCCGGTACCTTTGACCCGATGACGTTTGGCCACGAGGACGTGGTCCGAAGGGCCACGCAGCTGTTTGACCGTATTATTGTGGCGGTGGCTGCCGGGCATCACAAAAAGGCCATGTTTTCCCTGGAGGAACGTATCGACATGGTGCGCGAGGCGGTGAAGAAATACCCGCAGGTTGAAGTTGACAGTTTTTCCGGCCTGTTGCGCGACTTTGTCGTGGCGCAGGGTGCCAAGGCAATGGTGCGCGGCTTGCGCGCCGTGACTGACTTTGACTATGAGTTTCAGCTCGCAGGCATGAACCGCAGCCTGATGCCCAACGTGGAAACAGTGTTCCTCACGCCAAGTGATAAATATCAGTTCATCTCAAGCACTTTTGTGCGTGAAATAGCCTCGCTTGGCGGCGAGGTAGACAAATTCGTGTCCCCTGACGTGAACCAGCGCCTGATAGCAAAAGTTAGAAGTCTGGCGTCAAAGTAGGGGCGCCGAAGCGTATATTGATTGATCGCAAATTGCAGCCGGAGTCGGCGTTCTACGCGGTATTCTTGACCCTCAAATTGTGCAGGAGAAAAAATGAAAATATTATTGGCCATCGATGGTTCAGCCGCCTCCCTGGAGGCGGTCCGCTTCGTCATGCGCATGGCACAGGATGGCCTGAACACCAGTGTGGTGCTGGCCAACGTGCAGGAGCCTGCCACCCTGTACGAGTTGGTGGTGGCGCACGATCCGCAAGTGATTGAACAAGTGAGCGCCGCCGCCGGTGCCAACACCCTGCTGGCCGCGGAGACCTTGTTGAAGGACGCCAATATCGACTACCAATGCGAGATAGCTTCGGGGGATCCGGCGCACACGCTGGTCGATATTCTGGAAAATTTTGAATGTGATCTGGTGGTCATGGGCGCCAGCGGTATGACAGCTTTGCGCAGTGCCTTGCTCGGCTCGGTGTCCAACGAGATGCTGCACGCAGCAGGCGTACCGGTCATGATCGTCAAGGCGCTTGAAGCGCCGGAACTGGATCAGGATCAGGACCAGGATCAAGCCGCCGAATGACAACCGGTTCCAGCTAGTTCGACAGGTGCCCAGCCATGGCTTTGATCATCACTGACGAGTGCATCAACTGCGACGTGTGCGAGCCGGAGTGCCCTAACGACGCCATTTACCTGGGACTGGAAATCTACGAAATCGACCCCCGCAAATGCACTGAATGCGTAGGCCATTTTGACGAGCCGCAATGCGTGCAGGTGTGCCCGGTGGCCTGCATACCGGTGAACCCCGAGTTCGTCGAAGATCGTGAAACGCTGTGGCGAAAATACCGGCGCCTGCAGCTTGAAGCCAGGAAGTCCGTGGTCCTGTGAACCGCTCGACGATCGCGGCCTGTGTCAGGATTTGGTCGGGTCTTTTTTCAGGACCGTCTTTTTTGAGCTCCGCGGTTTCCTTTTTTCGCCCGGCACCTGGGCGGTGAAGTATTCCGGTGCTTTGCGTTTCTTCTTGCTGACCTGCTTGCCCACGACCTTCTTTTCCGTCACGGGGTTCACCTTTTTGGGCACCGGCGTATTCGCGGCGAGGTCCTTGGCTTCCTGTTCGAGCCGGGCCTGTTCCATGGCGTCGGCCATTCGGGCATCGCGTCCCGTTACCTGATCGGCCTGCGCCTTTTGTGCCGCGCTTCGTCTGTCTGTGGCATCAATGAGGACTGCGCCGGGACAGGCGGTCTGGCTGTAGCTGTCGCCACATTTATAAGCCGTTTCGGCTGCAGCAACCGTCGACAAAGCGCTGACAGCTATCATAAGCATAGCGCTTAATGGAGGAGTTTTCATATTCTTGTGCCTCTTTCGATCGAGCGGGCGGGTCCGGATCTGCTACTCAGCATCAGCAGGTCGGGGTGGCTTTGGCCGGGGCGGCTTGCTGGTATGCACGATCATAGTCGCCTTGTCCATGCGACCCGCCAACAAATCCGGCAGTGCCTTGAGCGCGCGGTCAATACTCTGGTCAATCGCCAGACGTTGATCCAGAACCGGCTTTTTCAGCACCCAGTTGACGACCTCTGACTTGACGCCCGGATGGCCGACACCCAATCGCAGGCGCCAATAATCATCGGTGCCAAGTTGCGCATGAATGTCGCGCAAACCATTGTGGCCCGCGTGGCTGCCGCCAAATTTAAGCTTGGCCTCACCCGGCGCGATATCCAGATCGTCATGCGCCACCAGTATTTCCTGAGCTTCGATCTTGAAAAATCGGACCAATGCGCTGACCGATTTGCCGCTCAGGTTCATGAAGGTTTGAGGTTTGAGCAGCCAGACCGTTTGCCCGTTGACGGATGTCCGGGCCACCAGGCCGTGGTACATCTTGTCCATCACGAGACTTGTCTTGAGCTCCCGCGCTACCGCGTCAATCCACCAGAAACCTGCGTTGTGGCGAGTGAATTCGTATTCGGGGCCGGGATTGCCAAGACCAACAATGAGTTTGATCATGAATCAGCTGGCAATCCGGAAAAAATCAGGGGACGAGCGGCAAACTGCGAAGCTGCCTGACTCGTCCCCAATGCATCAAGACTACTTCTTGGCTGCCGGTGCTTTGGCGGCAGGCGCTTTGGCAGCAGGTGCCTTGGCGGCGGCAGGTGCGGCCTTGCCGCCTGCCTTGCCAGCCGCTGCGGGAGCGGCAGCAGGCGCCGCAGCTGTCGCCGCTGCCTCGTCCGCTGCGCCACCGGCGGCAGCTGCAGCCGTCGGTTCCGCGGCCGCAACCATCATCACGGCCACCAGAACCGGGTTCTTGTTGCCCCGCGTCACAGCGGTCACGCCATTGGGCAACACGATGTCATCCAGGTGCAGTGGGTGGCCTTTTTTCAGGCCGCTCAAATCCACCTTGATGAATTCCGGCAAGTCTGCCGGCAGGCACTTGACTTCAATTTCGGTTACCACGTGATCGGCGATGCAGCCCTCGGTCTTGACCGCGGGTGAATTTTCATCGCCGCTGTAGTGCAGTGGCACCTTCATGTGCAGCTTGGTGTTGGCATCAACACGCTGGAAATCGATGTGCAGGATCAGCTGCTTGAAGGGGTGCATTTGCACGTTGCGCAGCAATACCTTGCTCTCTTTGCCATTCAATTCCATATCCAGAACGGTGGAATGGAACGCTTCCTTTTTCAGGGCGTGCCAAAGGGCATTGTGATCAAGTTCGACCAGTTGGGGTTCACCCGTGCCACCGTAGACGATAGCCGGCGTGCGACCGGAAACGCGGAGACGGCGGCTCGCACCCGTACCCTGCTTGGCGCGCTCAAAAGCGACGAATTTCATAGTTTCAACTCCTGAAGGAGTCCACCGCGACCAGTGTGACTCCGATTTTAAAAAGACTCAACGCGCGAAATCATTCGTGCCTGAGCCCACTTTTGCCCGAACCAGCAATACCTTTAATGAAACCTCAAAAAAGATTTTCCTGATCCGAGAACAACCGCATAACTGAGTCACCCCTGGCAATGCGCAGGATCGTCTCGGCGATCAAGGGGGCCACGCTCAGTTGTCTAATTTTCCGGCAGCCCACTGCTGTCTGGCTCAAGGGAATGGTGTTCGTCACCACCACCTCGTCGAGTGCATCGCCATTGGTGATGCGCTCGATGGCCGGTCCCGAAAATATGGGATGCGTGCAATACGCGTAAACTTTTTTGGCGCCGCGTTCTTTTAACACCTCTGCTGCCTTGACCAGGGTGCCCGCCGTGTCGATCATGTCGTCCATGATGACGCAGTTGCGGCCGTCAATTTCACCGATGACGTGCATGACCTCGCTGACATTGGCTCTTGGGCGACGCTTGTCGATAATGGCGAGGTCACAATCGAGCTGCTTGGCCAGCGCACGGGCACGCACCACGCCGCCCACATCGGGCGACACCACAATCAGGTCATCATAATTTTTTTGCCGCAGATCGCCCAACAGGACCGGGGACGCAAAAATGTTATCCACCGGGATATCAAAAAACCCCTGAATCTGATCGGCATGCAAATCCATGGTCAGGACCCGTGCCACACCGACGGTCTGCAGCATATTGGCCACCACCTTGGCGGTAATCGGGACCCGGCTTGAACGCGGACGACGATCCTGCCTCGCGTAGCCGAAATAGGGAATCACTGCGCTGATGCGCTCGGCCGAGGCGCGTTTGAGCGCATCGACCATGATCAGCAATTCCATCAGGTTATCGTTGGTCGGCGCGCAGGTCGACTGGACCACAAAAACGTCTCTGGCCCGGACGTTTTGATTGATTTCGACAGTCACTTCGCCGTCCGAGAACCTGCCAACCGTTGCAGCACCCAGAGAAATGTTCAGGTAGCGGGCGATGTCCGCTGCCATCGCCGGATTGGCATTGCCGGTAAAAACCATGAAATCAGGAGGTTGCGGAGCCTGCATGAGTATCCCAGCGATTGAGTGATTGCGCATGTACGTGCAATTTCTGCCACGTACAACCTAAATTTTGGCAGGGGAAGAAGGATTCGAACCTTCGCATGCTGGAATCAAAATCCAGTGCCTTAACCAACTTGGCGACTCCCCTACACGGGTTGACCGCTAAACGCCGTCAACCGATAAACTGTCGCTGCTTGCCCAACCCAACAAGGGGTGAACCTGCAAACTGTTGCATAACCTGACCTGAAACCCTTCCGGCGCGGTTCCCAAATCAACCGGCTGCAACAAAGGTGCAAACACTGCGCTTCCAGAGCCCGTCATCCGGCCACTGAGCCCCAGGCAGGCAAGCCATTCAAGGGCTTGAGTCACTCCTGGACAAAGTTTTTGGGCAACAGCCTGCAAGTCGTTCCGGCCAAAACCAAAGGTATTTGCAGCGAAGCCGGAAATTATAGCAGTCTCGCTGTCCCTTTTCAGAGAGGAATCCGAGAAAATCAGTCCAGTCTCCAGCCCTTCAGGTGGTTTGACCACCAAAAAACCGGCCGCTGGCAGGACGATGGGTGTGATTTTCTCACCCACACCTTCGACCCAGGCGTTGCGCCCGCCAAGAAAGAACGGCACATCGGCACCGATCCGAAGCCCGATTTGACTGAGTTTTTCCAGCGAATAATCGAGCCCCCACAGGCGGTTCAGGGCCAGCAGTGTCGACGCCGCATCGGACGAACCGCCGCCCATGCCGGCCTGCGCGGGGATGCGCTTGTCGATTCCAATATGCGCCCCGTACGCACAGCCGCTGGCCTGCTTCAGGGCGCGTGCAGCACGGACGACAAGGTCCTCGATCGGCAACGGCGCAGCCAGATCCTCGCGGCTGATTTGCCCATCCGCGCGGCGCTCGAAATGCAGCGTGTCGCACCAGTCGATCAGCATGAAGACCGACTGCAACAGATGGTAGCCGTCGGGCCGTCTGCCGGTGACGTGCAGAAACAGGTTGAGCTTGGCCGGAGCGGAGATGTCGTAAAGCGAGTGCATATGCAAGACAGAGCTTCAACGCTACTTTTCGAGGATCAGCCGCAGTTCCGCTACGGGCCCGGGCTCGGTACGCCTGGCCGTAATCCGGCCGTTGGCATGTTCCGACAGGTCCGCGCTCCAGCCGGCCAGCACCAGCTTATCGCCCGCCAACCACGCGAAAAGTGTGGCCACGGGCAGATCGGTGCCGATCGTCTGCCTGATCAATTCGTCCAGCGAATCGAAATAACGAACCGATCCGTTGGCACGCAGAACCGCAGTCTGGGGCGTCCAGGATAGGGCGGCCGCAGTAGCACCCAGCGGGGTATAAAGCGTCAATTCACCGGCCCGGGGATTGCCGCTGAGTTCAAATCCGGCGCTAAACGCACTTGGGGCGGAGTCCGGCTGCAGCTGATCGGCCTCAATCCGAAGCGCAAGGCGCCCGCGCCACACCGAAATCTCGGACTGATATGGCGCTGTAGCCGCCGTCGGTAATGCGCATCCAGCTATAAAACCTGTAGCAAGCAATACTGCGATGCAAACGGCTTTCACCGGCCACCTCACAGTTTGACACGCAAGCGCTTGAGTGTTTCAAGCAGGGTCTCATTGTCCGCATTGATCTGCAGCCCCGCTTTCCAAAGGCTCACGGCTTGGTCACGCTGATCCATGGCCCACAAAACTTCGCCCAGGTGCGCGGCAATTTCCGCATCCGGGCGCGCCTTGAATGCGCCCTCAAGAATGCGCCGCGCCTCGGCCAGATTGCCACTGCGGAATTCAACCCAGCCCAGGCTGTCCGTGATGAAGGGGTCATTGGGAGCAAATTCCAGGGCTTTCAAAATCAGCTGCCGGGCTTCGGGCAGGCGGATGTTGCGTTCCGCCAGGGAGTATCCAAGCGCGTTATAGGCGTGCGGGTACTCGGGCTGGCCCGCGATCACGCTGCGCAGCAATCGCTCCATTTCTTCCAGACGGCCCAGTTTCTCGGCGATCATGGCCATGTCGTAAACCAGGTCAAAGTCGTTCGGGTTCGCCGCCGCAGCGGCTCCAAGCAGCGCATAGGCGTCGTCAAATTTCTTGGCGTCTCGCAGCAGTTGCACCTCCGCAGTGATTTTCAGCCGCGCGTCTGCGGGGGACTTCTCAGGCTGGCTGCGGACCAGTTCGCGCGCTTCCTCCAACTTGCCTTGCCGGGCCAGAATGTTGGCCCGCCGCAGTTGGGCGCCGAGCAGGTCATCGGAGTTGTCAATGCGGCTGAGCCAGGCGTCGGCTTGCGGAAAATCTTTGCGTTGTTCGGCAATCTGGGCCAGCGAGAGATAAGCCTGAGTCAAGCCGCGATCCGCGCTGGCGTGAGACCCCACATTGCTGCTCGACTGGGCGAGTTCAATATATCGCTTGAGGGTTTGCTCAGCGGCAGCGGCCTTGCCATCCTGCAACTCGATGACGCCCCGTATCAACCAGGCTTGGGGGTAGTCCGGCTGTTCAGCAGTGATGACCTGCAGCTGGGTTAGCGCTTCGGCATAACGTTGTGCGTCCAGCAGCACGCGAGCGTAGTCCATCCTCACTTCAGGCTGTGGTTTGCCTTCAAGATACTTTTTAACGAGCGCTTCAGCCTGCAGCACCTTGGCGTTCATCATGAACAAGGCCAGCCGCGCCGGATCTGGCGAATTGGCATCAATTGCCTGGGCCTTGCCGGCGGCTTCCAGCGCCCCGCCTGTTTCGCCTGCATCAAATCGCATGCGTCCGACGACGGCCCAGGCCGCGGCGCCGGTTGACGCGCCAGCCAGGTATTCAGCCAGTGCTTTTTCGACCACCGTCGCCGCCAGGCGTTTGTCGCCGGCACGTGCAAAGTAGCGCCGGATGGACCCGATGACCACGACGCGGTCACTCGGGTCTGCCGCCGCGATCTCGTTCTTGAGCGGCTCCACTGTTTCACCGATGCGGTTCAAGCCAATCAATATCTGCAAGACATAGCGATTGGCTTCCTTCGAAGCGGGAAGCGCCTGCTTCCAGGCCCGTGCTGCCAAAAGTGCCGCCTCGCCGGAACGCCCCTGCAGTGCAATATCGACTGCACGTTGGTACAGACCGGCGTCGTTCGTCTTTCGCGCCGCGTCAAGAATCAGTGAAAAAGCCGCGCCTGGCTCCGGTCCGCGGACGTTGAGCTCCCCCAACAGGAGCTGATAAAAGAGCGCACTATCCAATGCTGAACTGGTGGGCGCAGGCTTTGTGTTCTCGGGCGACTGTGCATTCGCATTGAGTGCAAAAACCAACACGACAAAGAGCGGGAAACGGTTGAAACGCAGCATCGGTCGATAATAATCCATGCCAGCCATATTTGATTGCCATGCCTGAATTACCCGAAGTTGAAATCACGCGATTGGGCTTCGCCAGCGACATTGCGGGAGGCAAGGTCCTGTCAGTCTTCATGGGCAAAGCCTTGCGCTGGCCTTTGGGCTGTCCAGCGGCCCAACTGGTTGCGCGATCGGTACGGGGTGTGCGCAGGCGCGGCAAGTATTTATTGATCGATCTCGATCTTGGTTTGCTGCTGGTGCATTTGGGTATGTCCGGCAGCTTGAGTTTTGCCAGGCGCTTGCCCCCCCTGGGCAAACATGACCACTTTGAGCTCGTCACCAGCTCCGGCACGCTTCGACTCAATGACCCGCGCCGCTTTGGCGCCGTGGTTTACGTCGACAGCGAAGACGCGCCGCAGGCCCGCAAGCTGCTTGGAAATCTCGGCATGGAGCCGCTGTCAGAAGATTTTGATGTCAACAAGTTTCAGGCCGGATTGAAGGGTCGCAAGACGGCGATCAAGCAGGTCTTGCTGGCGGGTAATGTTGTTGTCGGCGTGGGCAATATCTATGCCTCGGAGGCACTGTTTCTGGCAGGCATCAGACCAACTCTCAGCGCTGCCCGATTGAGCCGGGCACGCATTGCCAAACTTCACGCGGCGATCCAGGACACGCTGGCGCGCGCCGTGGCCAAGGGCGGCAGCACCCTGCGAAATTTCTCCGGCACCAATGGAGAACGCGGTCATTTTCAGAACGAGACCATGGTTTACGCCCGGCAAGGGCAAAACTGCCGGGTCTGCGCAACCCCCATCAGATCTTTGCGCCAGGGACAACGTTCGACGTTTTATTGCCCTCATTGCCAGAAAGCCTAGACGCCCAAGCGTTGACCGGTGCTATATTGAATGACCGCACGGAGGAAATTTGGGAACTTCATTCAACGAACAGTTTGATCAGCACAGCACCTGGCGGCGTGAGTTTGCACTTCGGCTCAAGTTGCTCGCCGAGTGGATGAAAGATCACGAACTACTGGACGCTGGCGTCGAAGAGCGCCTGCAGCGTCTGGAGGCTCGCGTCCGCGCCGACAAGATCATGGTCGCGTTTGTGGCGGAGTTTTCCCGTGGAAAATCCGAGTTGATCAATGCCATATTCTTCGCCGGCTATGGGCGGCGCATCATGCCTGCCAGTGCCGGGCGCACGACCATGTGCCCAACCGAAATGGGCTTTGATGCAGACGTACCGCCTTGCCTGCGGCTATTGCCGATAGAAACGCGCCGGCAGCCCCAGGCGCTGATGGAATGGCGCATGGTGCCCGAAAAGTGGACGCGGATCAATCTGGACGTGAACGACCCCAAGCAGCTGTCCATTGCGCTCGAAAAAGTCGCTGAAACCCTGCGCGTGACACAGGCCGAGGCCAGAGCGCTGGGCTTCCTGCACAACGAAGCGTCTGAAGACAACCCCGTGATCGACGCGCATGGCCTGGTCGAAATACCCAAATGGCGTCATGCCCTGATCAATATTGCCCATCCCCTGCTGAAACAAGGCCTGGTGATTCTCGATACGCCAGGGCTTAACGCCATTGGCGCCGAGCCTGAACTCACGGTCAGCCTGATTCCGCAGGCGCATGCGGTCGTCTTTTTGCTCGGAGCCGACACCGGCGTGACCAAATCGGATCTCTCGATCTGGCGTGAGCACCTGGTCAATGATTCGGATGACAAGAGGAACCGCCTGGTGGTTCTGAACAAGATCGATACGCTGTGGGATGCCCTGAGCTCCCCGGCCCAGATGCAGGCGCAAATCGAGCGCCAGCGGGCCAGCACCGCCGAGATCCTGGATATTCCGGAGCAACAGGTGATTGCCATTTCGGCCCAAAAGGGACTGGTGGCGAAAGTGACCAACGATGCGGCTCTGCTCGAACAGAGCTGCTTGCCCGCGCTGGAAGACGCGCTGAGCCAGCGCATCCTGGGCCAACGGCAGATCATGCTGGGGGCTGCAATATTTGGCGGCGTTTCAGATTTGCGCTCCGAAACCAGCCGTGTCATTCACATTCGCCGACGGGATCTGACCGAGCAGCTGATGGAACTTCAGGGTCTGCAAGGCAAAAACTCGGCCGTGATCAAGAACATGCGTTCCCGAATTTCGCAGGAACAGTCGGAGTTTGATCTGGGGGGCGCGAAGATCCATGCGGTGCGATCAGTTCACCTGAAACTATTGCGTGAAGTTTTCAGTCTGCTGGGGCCGAAATCACTGAAAAAGGAAATGGCTCAATTGACAGCCGCCTTGCAGCAAAAAGGCCTGAAACTGGGTGTCAAGAGAGCCTATGGTGAAACCTTTGAGCGCCTGCGCGCCAGCTTGCGACAGGTTCAAACCGCCAGCTCTGAAATTGACTCCATGCTGGCGGCAACCTTCCGGCAGCTCAATGCCGAGTATGGGTTTTCGCTGCAGACGCCAACCGAGCCTTCCCTCGGGCGCCACCTGCAGGATCTCGATCTGGTGGAAAAGGGTCATCTGCAATATTTGGGCATTGGGAATGTTTTCAGGCTCGCGCAATCTGAATTTTCGGACCGGTTGGTGCGGGCACTTTCCACCCGCCTTCGCTCCATCCATGAGGCAGTGCTGAGCGATATTGAGTTGTGGAGCAAATCGGCTGCAGCCCAGCTGGACACCCAGTTGCGCGAACGACGCCGCAATTTCGTCCGGCGGCTGGAAGCGATTGACCGCATACAACAGGCCTCTGGCGGGCTTGGCGATCGAATTGACGAAATCAAGGCACAAGAAGTGGCCCTGAATCAACTCAATGCCAAGCTTTCAGAACTCACAGACTATCTGGTCACAGCGACCAAGCCGCTTCATCCCGACGCAACGCGCGCTTCCGAGCGTGTTTGACATACGCTGTTGACACAGTGGCAAGGAAGTTTTTCACTGCCGTCGTGAGCTGGCAGAAAACGCATGGCCGCAATGACCTGCCCTGGCAAAGTTCACGCGACCCGTACCAGGTCTGGTTGTCCGAGATCATGCTGCAGCAAACGCAGGTGGCCACGGTACTGGACTATTTCCCGCGCTTCCTGAAGCATTTCCCCACTGTAGCCTCACTGGCCGCTGCTCCGCTCGACGACGTGTTGGGTTTGTGGAGTGGCTTGGGCTACTACAGCCGCGCCCGCAACCTTCATCGCTGCGCACGTGAGGTCATGGCTCTGCACCATGGCATTTTTCCAGGCACATCAGTGCAGCTCCAGACCCTGGCGGGCATCGGTCGCTCCACCGCCGGCGCCATTGCATCCCTGTGCTTTGGAGAGCGGGTGGCGATTCTGGATGGCAACGTCAAGCGCGTTCTGACCCGCTTCCTGGGCTTCGATCAGGATCTGGCCTTGGCCGCGAGCGAACGACTGCTTTGGGATGAGGCGACGAAATTGCTTCCGGTGTCTGACCTGAAAAATTCCATGCCGCGCTACACCCAGGGAATGATGGATTTGGGTGCCACGATTTGCACTGCCCGCAAGCCTGCCTGCACGCTTTGCCCGCTTGCGCCCTCCTGCGTCGCGCGAAAGACCGGGCAGCCTGAACAATACCCCGTGAAGACGCGCAAACTCAAACGCAGTTCGCAGTCGATCTGGCTGCTTTGGGCACAAGCCGGCGATGGCTCGGTCTGGCTGAGCAAGCGTCCGATTCCAGGTGTCTGGGCCGGGCTTTACTGTTTTCCGCTGTTCGACAGCCCCGAGGCGCTTGCGGCGGCCGTGCCAGCGCACTGTCGCTCAGCGTTGCACGACGCCCCTTCGTTCACCCATGTGTTGACGCATAAGGACCTGTATTTGCACCCGGTCCAGGTCGAATTGCCGGCCACCCCTTTGGCCGGACTGGAAGGTCTGTGGGTGGCAGCCGACAAATGGCCCAGCCTGGGCTTGCCGGCACCGGTCAGGAACTTGTTGCGTCGAGTTCCCGATGCCGTTTCAGCGTGACCCACTTGTCTCCAAACAGCTTCGCCAGCCGTTCCACCAGATAGACCGAGCGGTGCTGTCCGCCAGTGCAGCCAATGGCCACCGTCACGTAGCTTCGGTGATCCCGCGCCAGGGCATCCAGCCAGTGGTCCAGAAACTTCTGGATGTGTTCCAGCATTTGAGCGACGTCCGGCTGTTCCTGGAGGAACACCGCGACTGGTTCGTCGCGACCGGTCAAATGGCGAAGTTCAGGCTCATAGTGCGGGTTCGGCAGCATTCGCACGTCGAACACATAGTCGGCGTCGCCCGGAACCCCGCGCTTGAAGGCAAACGACTCGAACACCAGCGTCAGCTGCTCGCCGGGTGTGGAAATCAGCGCCTTGACATAACCCTGCAACTGCGAAGGTCGAATAATGCTGGTGTCGATGATGTGGGCCTGCTCGCGCAGGGTCGCCAGCAGTTGGCGTTCCAGCTCAATGGCGTCCACCAGAACGCGACGCTGGTCATGCAGCGGATGATCGTCAGTCGGTTGCGAGAGCGGGTGCTTGCGCCGGGTTTCGGAATAGCGCCGGACCAGGGTTTCGGTCGTGGCATCCAGAAACAGGGACTTGACCGTGATTCCCTGCTTTTGCAGCACGGCAAGCTGCTCTGGCAGCAGGGGAAGAGAGGTGGCACTGCGAACATCCATGGCGATCGCCACCCGGCTGGCCCGGTGCGCTTGCTCAAGCTCGACAAACGGCACCAGCAATTCCGGGGGCAGGTTGTCGACGCAGAAAAAGCCGGCGTCCTCAAGCGCATGCAGCGCCACCGACTTGCCAGAGCCGGACATCCCGGTAATCAGGACGATCTGCAAATCCAGCTCTTCAGCCTTCATCAAATGACTCCCGTGCCTGCAGCATTTCCCTGGCGTGGGCCAGCGTTGTGCTGGAGAGGCGCTCACCACCCAGCATGCGGGCCACTTCTGCCACCCGTTGTCCGCCCTGCACCGCACTGACCGAGCTCACGGTCGAGTTGCCCTGCAATTGTTTGGACACCAGCAGATGGTGGTCGGCACAACCGGCCACCTGTGGCAGATGGGTCACCGCCAGTACCTGCCGATCAACACCCAATTGCTGCAACAAGCGACCGACCGTTTCGGCCACGGCGCCGCCTATGCCGGAGTCGACCTCGTCAAAAATCAGTGTCTGTGCAGCGCCGAGCTGGCTGGTGGTGACCGAGATCGCCAAGGCGATGCGAGACAACTCGCCGCCGGACGCCACCTTGTTGACCGGACGGGGGCTGCTGCCCGCATGCCCGGCCACCAGAAAGCTGACCTCCTCCAGGCCGCTTTGCATCGGCTGAGCCGACTTTTGCAGCAGCACTTCAAATTGACCGCCCTGCATGCCCAGGCCCTGCATCGCCAGGGTGATGGCTTTGGCAAGTTGGGGTGCCGCTTTTTTGCGCGCCTGCGAGACCCGCAGCGCCTCCTTCATGTAGGCTTCGAGTGCCGCCTTCTGCGCGGCTTCCAGTCCCGCCAGATCGGCAGCGGCATCGAGTTTTTCGAGTTCCTGTTTCCACCCGGCGAGCAAATCCGGCAACTCCGCGGGGGCGCGTTTATAGCGCCGGGCCAAAGACAGCCACAAGCTCATGCGCTCATCGAGTTCACCCAGGCGCTGTGGGTCGGGCTCGGTCCGGTGCAGGTAGACGCGCAAGGAGTGAACGGCATCTTCCACCTGTGCCAGGCTGGAAGTCAAGACCTCCGTCAGCCCCTTGAAATAGGGCTCAAACTGCTCCTGTTGTTGTAGCAATTGGCTGGCGTTGTGAAGCGCCGCAAGCGCACCGCTGTCGTCACCATCGAGCGCCTGCACCGCACCTTGCGCCGCGTCCAGCAGACCCTGCGCGTTGGACAGACGCGCATGTTCAAGGTTGAGCGCGTCCCATTCGTCGGACCCAGGTGCCAGTTTGTCGAGCTCGCCAATCTGCCACACCAGGCGCTCCCTCTCCCGGTCCATCGACTCCTGCGCGTTGTGGGCTTGCAGCAGCTCGTTTTGAGCCTGACGCCAGTGTTGCCAAAGTGTTGCCAAGGTGCCGCACGAGACGCGTGCATACCCATCCAGCAGGTCCCGCACGGCCTCCGGTCGGGTCAAGCTTTGCCAGGCGTGCTGCCCATGAATATCGAGCAGCTGCTCGCCAATCTCACGCAGCTGCGTGACGGTGGTCGGACTGCCGTTGATCCATGCGCGGCTCTTGCCCTGCAAGTCGACGGTGCGACGCAGCAGCAGGCTGTCACCAAGCTCGAATCCGGCGGCTTCAAGCCACAGCGCCAAAGCCGGCGTGCTGTCGAATTCGGCGCTCACGTCAGTGCGCTGGGCGCCTTCACGAATGACGCCGACATCGGAGCGTCCGCCGGTGACCAGCTGCAGCGCACCGATCAGGATCGATTTGCCCGCGCCGGTCTCGCCGGTGAGCACCGTGAAGCCACTGGCCAGATCGAGATCGAGTTCGCTGACGATGACGAAATCGCGCAGCACAATGCGTTTCAGGCTCACGGTCAGGCTACTCCTTCGTTCCAGTGTAATTTTTGCCGCAGCGTGTCAAAGTAGGACCAGCCTTTGGGGTGCAAAAAGCGCACATGATGTTTCGACGGCGTCACCACGATGCGGTCCCCGTGCAGCAGCGAGGCCAGCGACTGCGTATCAAAACTCGCATTGGCATCCCTGCCGGACACTACTTCGATCGCAATTTCGGTCGCATTGGCAAGAACAATTGGCCGGTTTGACAAGGTATGCGGCGCAATCGGAACCAATACCCAACCCGGAATCGTCGGATGCAACAACGGCCCCCCGGCCGACAGCGCGTAGGCCGTGGAACCGGTGGGCGTGGCAATGATCAAGCCATCCGCACGCTGGTTCGCCACAAAATGGCCATCCACTTCGACCCGCAGCTCGACCATGCCCGAGCTGGCGGCACGATTCACCACCACATCGTTCATCGCCAGGGCGTCAAAAACACAGTGGCCATCGCGCATCACCATGGCGTGCATCAGGCTGCGATGATCTTCTTCGTACTCGCCCTGCAACATCGGCGCCAGTGTGGCGGCGAAACTGCCGAACGGGATGTCGGTAATGAAGCCCAGGCGCCCCTGGTTGATACCGATCAGCGGCACGCCAAAATGAGCCAGTTGGCGGCCAATGCCCAGCATGGTGCCATCGCCACCCACCACCAGACCCAGGTCACATTGCGCGCCGATCTCGGGGACCGTCAAGATCCGGTAATCGGAAATTCCCATGTTGGTGGCGGTGTCCTGCTCCAAAACCACCTCGCAACCCTGGGCATCCAGGAAATCAGCAACGCTCTCCAGCGCGCTGCGCGAAGACGCCCCGGAAGCACCGGTTGCCACCGTCTGGTATTTGCCTATCAGCGCCACACGCGAGAATTTTGATTTCATCGGCAAATTACATCACTAAAATGCCCTCATGCTGGATGACCGTGCCAAGTTGTTATTGAAAGCGCTGGTCGAGCGTTACATTGCCGATGGACAACCGGTGGGTTCGCGCACGCTTTCAAAAGCATCGGGCCTGGAATTGTCGCCCGCCACGATCCGCAACGTCATGTCCGATCTGGAGGAACTTGGGCTGATTGCCAGCCCGCATACTTCGGCCGGGCGCATCCCGACGGCACGCGGCTATCGCCTGTTTGTCGACACCATGTTGACCGTGCGGCGCGAGCAATTTGAAACCCACAGCCTGGCACCGGACCAGCCGCTGAAAGTCATTGCCAATGCTGCCCACCTGCTGTCGAGCCTGTCCCAGTTTGTCGGCGTTGTCATTGCGCCACGGCGCTCTTCTGTTTTTCGTCACATCGAGTTCTTGCGACTCTCAGAGCGACGTTTACTGGTGATCATCGTGACGCCGGAGGGCGACGTGCAGAACCGCGTGATTTTTACGGAGCTGGATTATTCCCAGGCGCAGCTGATTGAAGCGGCCAATTACCTCAACAGCAACTACGTCGGGCTGGCGATTGAACAGGTGCGCGGGCGCTTGAAAGTCGAGGTCGAGACGCTGCGCTCGGAAATTGCAGCTCTGATGCAGGCGGCCGTGGCCGTCAGTTCCGACGCTATTTCAGAGCCCCAGGACGAGGTGGTGATTTCGGGCGAACGAAATTTGCTGGCGGTGACCGATTTTTCCAACGACATGGGTCACCTGCGCCGTGCTTTCGAATTGTTCGAGCAAAAAGCACAGCTCATGCGCCTGCTCGATGTCGCCGGCCAGGCCGAAGGCGTGCGGATTTTTATCGGCGGTGAGAGCCAGGTCGTGCCGTTCGAAGACTTGTCCATCGTCAGCGCACCGTATGAGGTCGATGGCCAGGTGGTCGGCACGCTGGGAGTCATCGGCCCAACCCGCATGGCCTATGACCGCATGATCCAGATCGTGGACATTACCTCCAAACTGGTCAGCAACGCGCTAAGCCACCACAAGTAGGCCTTTACAATCGCGGCTTCGGTTGGGGCGTTAGCTCAGTTGGTTAGAGCAGAGGACTCATAATCCTTTGGTCGTAGGTTCAAGTCCTACACGCCCTACCAAAATTTGAGAGGGGACTGGCTGTCATGGTCAGTCCTTCTTTTATTTTGGCGTAGCCATAGCGTACTTCAGGACGCATTGTCGAGCCGACTGGCAGCAATTTGCAGGCCCTCTGGTGCGATGTGCGCGTACCCTCTCAATAGTGCAAGGCCACCCCTTTGTGTGATGTCGGAACGACCGTAAAGAGTTTATTATGAGCCGTTGTATTTAACGCCCCGTGTTACTTGAACGGGGGGATTCCGAATCTGACGTGCTCCAAGACTCAACATGCCAAACACCCTTACTTTTCAATCGGTACACAAGTCAATAACACAACTAGAAGAAACTTCCCTGCCCAATTTCGTCGTCCTAACAGGGCGAAATGGTTCTGGAAAAACTCACCTGCTTACTGCCATTGCGTCTGGAAAAGTCCGCTCATCATTAGTAAACGACATACAAACTGATGTTCGACTGTTTGATTCGACAACAATTATTCCTACTGATACTGGCATTTTCGATCCGTCTCAAAATCAATCGCAACGCTCTCAATGGTTCAATGTTATTCAGTCGCAACGAGAGCAAACATTTCCATCCATTCAGCAATTTGCAATTCAACAAGGTGTGCCTCCACAGTATTGTTCTAGCATTAAGGGCATTCATTCCCTGACTACGCAGAAGTTGCGTGAGATTCTGGCAGACCCCAATAGAGCTGAGGAAGTCGATAGCAAGATTAAAAATCAAATCAAATCGCTAGGGGCTCAGATATCTCAACAAGCGTTTGGTCAGATAGGGGATGAACATTGGCGTAAAGCATTGCCAAAAATTCAACAAGCCTCGCCTGAAATTTTTGCACTTTCATCGCACTCAGCCTTTTTTCAAAATGAAAATTTCCTTTGGGGCGAAGTTGATCCGTTTAAGCAGGCATTTGGACGGGTCTTCACCACTTACCGCGAACTTATTCATGACAATGATCGGCTGGAGAAATATCCACCAAAAGATGACCCAGAGACAAAGCATCTTTCGTCGAACCAGTTTGTTGAAAAATATGGCAACCCGCCTTGGGTTTTTGTGAATCAAATATTAGAGGAATGCCGCCTTGATTTCAGGGTAGATAACCCCCCGCTACACGAAACCACATCTTATGAGCCGAAGCTTCAAAAAATCTCCATCCCTGTTGAAATGAGGTTTCAGGACCTTTCTTCGGGGGAAAAGGTTTTAATGTCATTTGCTTTGTGTCTCTACAACTCGCAGGATGGTAGACAGTCGAAAGTCTTTCCAAAGCTGCTACTCCTCGATGAAGTTGACGCGCCTCTTCACCCATCAATGACCAAGTCATTATTGAATACCATTCAAAATGTTCTCGTTCGGGATAAAAACGTCGCCGTTATCCTCACCACCCACAGCCCGTCAACTGTCGCTCTAGCCCCCGAAGATGCAATTTACTCTATGAACCCATCAGGTCCTCGACTTGAAAAAATCGCCAAGAGCGCGGCACTTTCCCTGCTCACGGCCGAAGTTCCTACGTTATCGATCTCCTTTGATGGAAGACGTCAAATTTTTGTTGAAAGCCGAACTGACGCCAATCTGTATGACTCACTCTATCAACGTTATAAGGGACACTTAAATTCAGAGCGCTCACTTGTATTCATAGAGGTTGGAAAACGAGATGAGTCCGGAGGTGAAAAGAACTCAGGATGTGAGCAAGTCATTCGGCTGGTTGAAGGATTGGCAGGCGGGGGCAATCAAAGTGTTCTTGGACTGGTTGACTGGGATGGTGAACGCGACCCAAGCGGTCGAATACACGTTCTATCTCCGAAAATTCGTGACGGTCTTGAGTCGTTGCTGTTTGACCCCGTGTTGTTGGTCACAACAATTGCGCGTGAGAATCTTGATTTTGGAAGAAGCAAGGGGATTTTTGAGATTAGCGATAGTTATCTCTCGCTGTCCAATTGGGATGGGAGCCGGTGGCAACGTGCAGTTGATACTGTTCAAAGCATTGTGTTGAACTCGGCATTGGAAGAGAAAGAGACTGTAGAAGTGCAGTACATAAACGGCATGTCGCTAAAAGTTGCAAAGAAGTATTTGCATTTAGATGACCATGAACTTGAGAAGGCAATAGTTAGCTCTTTTGGTTTTTTGCAACCCAAAAATCGTCGCGCCGGCGATTTGATGAGACACGTTACAGACACGATCTTGGGCGATTTTCCTATGCTCCTGCCAACAGACTTATTGGGAACATTGGCTGGATTGCTTGCAGCAGAGCTACCCCAAAACGACAAAAAATATTGACAAAAGTCTGGAGTCACTCGAACGCCGGCAATCGAGCCAAGCACTGGCTCTTAACGTGATACGGGAGCAGCGCCAAGGCAGAATCGATAATCACTAGAAGGCTATCCGAAGAGAAAACTAAACCCAACAGAACTGAGAGGTGATTTCAATTCCAACTTAACTGATCTTCTGGCTTTTTACGAAGCAACTGAGACAGTATTGGCGTTGGACAGCCAGCGATCCTTCTTGGTTGAAAACTCATTCCTCGCCGTCGCAGTTCAGTGGGAAGGGTTCATAAGTGACCTGCTCGTGGCATACATCAACCGAGATTCTTCTCGATTCGCTTCCCACCTCAAGGACGCGCTTGAAGAGGGACTCACCGACAAGCAGAAGACTATATTTCAACGCTACTGCAAACTTGGCGTCCCCACACATCTAAAGAAGTCGGACATTGAAGATCTTGTGGATGGTCGAGGCAACAACGTAGCGTTCAGTAATTTTGCGGCCATGGTCGAGCAGGCAAGGCGCTGGCTAGTACCAACTGACGCAAGCAGATTTTCGAACCGAACTGCCAGAGAAAAGGCTGTTGTGAACGCGCTGATCGACATCAGAAATCATCTAGCTCACCAAAGCGATAGGTCTTTCAAGGCAATGAACGATGCGCTAGCTGCAGGGGCACTCCACCCAACTGGGTTGAGGCGAGGTCAGAAAAATATAAATCACGTCAGCACCTATCTCAAGGCTAAGGTTACAGCCAGGAATATGACTCGATTCCAAGTCTTCGTGATGGAACTGCGTAATTTGGGCAACGCTCTTTGAGATGCGGCAAAATTTCGCCTGTTTGGGCACTTAGCGGCCTGTCAGTTATTCAAAATGAGTAGATGCCAGTTCTAAGAATCGACCGTGAAACACCAAGTGCGAGTGACAAGCAACTGACTGGCGTATGCCAAGACCTTTCGAAGACTCTCGGATCCGGACGCACCCAACTGCGCCATGACGGTGATGGTCAAGGTTCGCCGCCCCAGTCGTTTCCATTGTTGTGTTGCTCTTGCAGTTTCGGAAATGAATCCAACAGCATGCAAAAACATGACGCATCGATGAAAGCGTCTTGGCAATTCTCATATCAAATACGCCCACACTCCGCATAGGCCGTGCGTAGGTAGCTATTATTGTGATAGCACTTTCAGGTCACCACGCCGCGCTGATGAAACTGTGGCTGATCCCAGCAGGCGCTTTGCAGAATGTCTTTCAGAATCGCCACCGCATTCCACAAGTCGACGAAGCTGGTGTACAGCGGCGTGAAACCAAAGCGGGCGATGTGCGGTTCGCGGTAGTCCGGAATCACGCCGCGTGCGATCAGCGCCTGCACCACGGCAAAGGCGTGCGGGTGCGCATAGCTCACCTGGCTGCCACGGTGCTGTTTGTCGACAGGGGTGATGAGCGTGAGCGCAAAGCCTGCACACTCCTGCGCCACCAAGGCCATGAACAGGTCGGTCAGCGCCAGCGACTTTTCGCGCAGTGCGGCCATGCTGGTCCTGGCGAAGATGTCGAGCCCGCACTCCACCATGGCCAGCGAGACGATGGGCTGTGTGCCGCACAAATAGCGCGCAATGCCGTCGTGTGGCGCGTAGCCCGGCTCCATGTCAAAGGGGCGCGCATGGCCCCACCAGCCCGACAGCGGCTGCCAGAAACTGTTCTGGTGCCGCTCGTGCACCCACAAGAAGGCCGGTGAGCCGGGGCCGCCGTTAAGGTATTTGTAGGTGCAGCCCACGGCGTAGTCGGCGCGCGCGCCGTTCAGATCGACCGGCACGGCTCCAGCGGAGTGCGCCAGGTCCCACAGCGCCAGTGCGCCGTGCTGGTGCGCCAGCGCAGTGCTGGCCGCCATGTCGTACATATAGCCGGTCTGGTAGTTGACGTGGGTGAGCATCAGCACGGCCACGTCGTCGCGCATGGCAGCCGTCAACGCGTCGGGCGAGTCGATCAGGCGCAGCTCGTAGGCCGGAGCGCCGTGAGCGCAGAGCTGGTCGATCAGGCCTTGCGCGATGTACAGATCGGTCGGAAAGTTGCGCCGTTCCGAGACAATGAGGCGCTTGTGCGGCGCGACAAATTCCTGCTTGCGCAGGGCTGCGGCCAGGGTTTTGTAGAGGTTGATGGAAGTGGTGTCCGTCACCACCACCTCACCGGCATTGGCGCCCACCAGGGTCGCGAGCTGGTCGCCCAAACGCTGCGGCAGGGCAAACCAGCCGGCCGTGTTCCAGCTGCGGATAAGCCCCACGCCCCATTCTTCGCGGATGACCTGCCCGGCACGCGCCAACGCCGCCTTGGGCTGGGCGCCTAGCGAGTTGCCGTCCAGGTAGATGATGCCTGGGGGCAGGTTGAACTCGGCACGCAAATGCGCCAGAGAATCATTCTGGTCCTGCGCCAGGCAGTCGGTTTTTGTGATGGACATGACATTTCTCAAACGGTGCATGTGAAGATGCGGCGAATATACGCAATCCTCCGCCGTGAACTTGCCCGTGTTGGACGCACCTCGTAGCGGTTCGTTCTGCGATCTCCTATAGCCCCAGAGCTAAGGCGGCGACACGCAAGGCCTGGATCCAATCGTCGGCGTTTGACGTGCATCAATGCCGGCACGCCACTCACGGCTAAGCTTTAGCCAGGTAAGTGTTTCAACAGAATTGCTGGCGCCGTGGCAGTGCTGCGACACCCCGGGTCTCACGTCAATGGCGAAGCTGGTCCAGGCGGAAGTGAGCTCCCTGTCCTTCATCGGCGCGGCGTGCGAAAGGCGATGGAATTGAATTTCCCATCTGTCATCCAGACCCAGGTCCTGATCATCGGCGGCGGCGTCACCGGCACGGCGCTGGCGCGCGATCTGGCCTTGCGCGGCGTCGACTGCATTCTGGTCGAGAGAGACGACCTCAACGCCGGCGCCTCGGGGCGCAATCATGGCCTGCTGCACAGCGGCGCGCGCTATGTCGCCGGCGATTCGGCGGCGGCGATGGAGTGCCGCGCCGAGGGCGACATTCTCAAGCGAGTGGCGCCGCAGACGATCCAGGACACTGGCGGCTATTTCGTCGCCGTGCAAGGGGACGACGAACGCTACATCGCCGACTTCCCGTCGCACTGCACCCGGTCCGGAATCACGGCGCGCGCGGTGGACGTCGCCGCGGCCCGCGCCCAGGAGCCGGCGCTGTCGCAGCGCACGATCGCGGTGTTCGAGGTGCCCGATGCAGCCATCGACCCGTTCCGACTCTCCCTGGAAAGCATGGCACAAGCCCGCAGCCTGGGTGCGCGGCTGATGCGGCGCAGCCGCGTGGTGGGTTTCGAGCGCGAGGGGCGACGCATTCGCGCGGTGCGCCTTCAGTCCCCGGCCGGCGGCGAGGAACTGCGGATCGAAGCCGCGCAGGTGGTCAATGCCGCGGGAGCCTGGGCACGGGAAGTGGCGCTGCTGGCCGGCGCGTCGATAGCCATGACTTATTCCAAGGGAACGCTGCTGGTCACGCACACACGCCTGGCCAGTCGCGTGCTCAACCGCCTGCGCCGGCCCGGCAACGGCGACATCATGATGCCGGGCGGCACGGTCTCCATCGTCGGCACGACGTCGACGCGGGTCGACTCCCTGGAAGACGTTCGCCCCAGCACCGCCGAGGCCGACTTGATCATCGAGGAGGCCGCGCCGATGTTGCCGGCCCTGGCGACGATGCGCTTCATTCGCGCTTACGCCGGCGTGCGTCCGCTGCTGGGCTCTGCCGACGCGGCGGACAGCCGTGCGGTGTCCCGCGGCTTTGCCTTGTTCGACCACGAGGAGCACGGTCTGGACAACTTTGCCACACTCACCGGCGGCAAGCTCACCACCTGCCGGCTGATGGCCGAGCGCGCCGCCGATCTGGTCTGCCGGCGCCTGGGCGTAACAAGCCCCTGCCTCACCGCCACGATGCTGTTGCCGCAGGCACCGGAAGGTGCCTGGACCGCGCCGGCTCACTCGGCGCGCGAGTGGATGGCTTCCCACGGACCGGACGACACGCTGCTGTGCGAATGCGAGATGGTGCCGGCCAGTGCCGTCGATGCGATCTACGCTGCCTTGTGTGCGGCCGGCGACAGCCCGACACTGACCGACATAGGTTTGCGCAGCCGCGTCGGCAAGGGCGCCTGCCAGGGCGGCTTCTGCACCGTGCGCATGCTGGCCCACCTGTATCAAAAAGGCGATTTCCAGGCCCGGCGCGGCCTCGCCGAGATGCTTGATTTCGTCGGCGAACGCTGGCGCGGCCAGCACGCCGTCCTGTGGGGCGAGCAACTCGCCCAGGCGGAGTTGGCGGAAGCGCTGCATTGCGGCCTGTTCGGAGAAGAGTTGTGCGAGCTAAGGCGATGACCGGCGGACCGGCCAACAGCTACGACGTCGCCGTGATCGGCGCCGGCATGGCGGGCATGGCTGCGGCCCTGTTTGCCGCGCAGCGGGGTCTTTCGTGCATCCAGGTCGGCAACAGCGGCGGCATTCTGTTCGCCAGCGGTCTGCTGGATCTTCTGGCGGTCCACCCGGTTGTGGAGCATCGCCTGTGGCAATCGCCTTACGCCGCCCTGGCAGCCCTGGCACGCGAGCAACCTGAGCATCCTCTGGCACGGGTCGCTCCCGTCGCTATCCGCACGGCGTTCGAGAGCTTTGTAGCGGCCCTGGCCGGCGCCGGGATGGCTTACGCCCCGCTGGGTGAGCGCAACAGCCAGTTGCTGACATCGATAGCGACGGTCAAAACCAGCTTCGGCGTGCCGCTGACCATGGTTGCGGGCGTTGGTGCACTGGAAGGGAGACCACCGTGCCTACTGGTGGATTTCCGCGGCCTGCGCGAGTTCAGCGCGCGACAGATCGCCGCGACGCTGGCCGATGGTTGGCCGGATCTGCGGCACCGGCGGATCGACTTTCCGGGCTTCGAAGCCGTGCCCGAGGTCTACGCCGTGCACCTTGCACGTGCCCTGGAAACCCGGGAAACGTGTGAGCGGACGATTGCGCTCATCAAACCACTGCTGGGCGATGCGGGTGTCGTCGGGCTTCCGGCGGTGCTGGGTCTGGCTCGCTCGCGCGAGGTTCATGCGGCCTTCGAGGCCGGCTTGGGCGTACCGGTGTTCGAAATCCCGACCATGCCGACGTCGGTGCCTGGGCTGCGGCTGCTGGGCGCGCTGGAAACGGTCGCCTCAGTCCACGGCGTGCAGCGCCGCCAACAGGCCAGCGTGCGGGCGCTGACATTTGATGGCAGCACGGCCCTACTGGACCTCGAAGGCGCTCCGGGGGGTGAGCGCATCACCGCCAGCGCGGTGGTATTGGCCACGGGGCGATTCAGCGGTCGCGGACTGACGGCTGATCGGCAGTCCGTGCGCGAGAGCATCCTCGGCTTGCCGGTGCAACAACCGGCCTCGCGTGACGCGTGGCATCAGCGCGACTTTCTCGATCCGGCGGGCCACGCCATCAATCGCGCCGGCTTGCGGGTGGACGCTGCCTGGCGGCCGCTGGACGCCAGCGGAAAGCCGGCCTGGCCGAGACTCTTCGCGATCGGCTCCATCCTGGCGCAGCAGGACTGGATGCGCTCGAAGTGCGGCTCGGGACTGGCCATTGCCACCGCCTGGGCGGCCATCGAACAGCTTACGCATCAGCTGCGCGGGACCGAGGCTGGCTAGCATCATGTCGCACGCGCTCTTTCAGACCGCCCTGAACGCATCGCTGCTGCTGTGCGCCCTGGGCTTGCTGTGGCGCGTTTCGGCCTGGTTCCGGCTGCGTATCGGTCCTGACGTGCAAGCGGTGACGCTGGCGCAGCGGCTGCACGCGCTGCTGCGCGGCGCTGCCGCGGCCTTGTTCAGCCGACGGGTGTTTCACGTTCTCGGTGCCTTGTTCCTCGACGTGCTGCTGCAGCGCCGGCTGTACCGCAGCGACAAGTCTCGCTGGCTGGCACACCTGCTCATCTTTGTAGGATTCATGCTGTTGCTGCTGATGCACGCCCTGGCGGCAGTCGTCACCGTGAAGCTGTTCCCGGGCTACGAGTCGACCCGAAATCCCTATCTCTTTCTGCGCAATCTGTTCGGGGTGATGGTGCTGGTTGGAGTGGCACTGTTTCTGTTCGGGTTGTGGCGCCGGCGCAGGCGCTTTGCGCCGGCGCGCCCACCCATGGCCGCGGCCTTCGTTGCGCTGCTGGGCTTTGTGCTG
Organism: uncultured beta proteobacterium; assembly: GCA_963810395.1. Taxonomy (GTDB): domain Bacteria; phylum Pseudomonadota; class Gammaproteobacteria; order Burkholderiales; family Burkholderiaceae_C; genus Rhodoferax. The sequence goes on from CAWENC010000001.1 coordinate 2,607,116, forward strand.
GTGACGGGTTTCCTGCTGGAAGCCGACAAGATCGCTTCGCCGCAGGCGTTCTACCGCATGGCCAGGGAGTTCAACGGCAGCACCGATCCAGTGGAACTGATGCCGCTGCGCGCCCTCTGGGCCAGCGAGTTCGGGGTGGCGTTCGACGATCTGAAGGAGCCGGTCGCAGCAGAGGTGATGAAAAAGGGGCGCGCCATGCATGACGCTGACTGCGAAACCTGCCACGCCAGGGCCGCCTCCGCGTTTGTCTCCTACCCGGTGGCCCGGCTGCTGGCGCCGCTGGCCGGTGTTCTGGACCGGGGGCACGCTGAGACCTGGCTGCTCTATCTCCACGTCTTTGCTTGTTTCATTGGTCTGGCGACGCTGCCGTTGACCCGCTTCTTCCACGCTGTCGCCGCCCCCGCCAGCCTGCTGGTCAATGGCGCGACGTCGAATCCGGCGTTCTCCAGCGCTGGGCGGGCAGCGCGGCGGGCGCTGGCACTGGACGCTTGCGTGCGCTGCGGTATCTGCGATGCGCACTGCTCGGTGGCTCCGCTGGCACGCTATCTGGACAACCCGTATCTGCTGCCCTCGCACAAGCTCATCGCCACCGGCGCACTGGCCAGCGGTTGCTGGCCGCCGTCCGGTCAGCAGGGTGATGACGCGGGGGACGCGCCGTTGCGGGCTGCCGAAGGCGCCTTCCTGTGCACCGACTGCGGACGTTGCACCAGCGAATGCCCGGTGGGGCTGGATCTGGAAGACCTGTGGCAGGCCGGGCGCGCCGATCTGGCCGCTGCCGGCCTGCCAGCGCCGGCGCAGTGGGTACCGGCACGTCCTGCCTTGGCCTGGGCCGAGTCCTTGCAGAGCGATTCCTGGCCGCGCAGCTTTTTCGACCCGGATGCCTCTTGCGCACCGCTATCCGCCGACCGCAGCAGCTTCTCACGCTGCGTCCAGTGCCAGACCTGCACCAACGTCTGCCCGGTGGTAGCGCACAGCACCGACCCCGCCTACGGCGTCGATCTGACCCCACAGAAGGTGATGAACCTGCTGCGACTGGGTCTGCGCGACCTCACGCTGGGCTCAAGCATGGTCTGGAATTGCGCCAGCTGCTACCAGTGTCAGGAGAACTGCCCGCAAGGCATACGCGTGGCCGACATCATGCTCGAGTTGCGCGCGCTGGCAGTGCAGCGCCTGGGCACTGTGCGCAGCCGGAGGGTGCCGTCATGAAATACGCGCTGTTCCTGGGCTGCAAGATCCCCTCGCGACTGCCGGCCTACGCCGCTTCGACCCGCGCCGTTTTGCAGCATCTGGGCGTGACACTGGTTGATCTGGATTTCAACTGCTGTGGCTATCCGGCCCGGGACGTCAGCCGCGACGCCTTCGTGGTCGCCGCCGCCCGCAACCTGGCTCTGGCCGAGCGCGCCGGCCTCAACGTCCTGACGCCTTGCGCCTGCTGCTTCGGCACCTTGCGGAACGCGATCGCCTTTCTGGGTGAGGACGCTTCGCTGCGCTCGCGCGTTACCCAGACGCTGGCCGCCGAGAGTCTGGCCTGGTCGGGCCAGGCACAGGTCGAGCACGTCTTGCCACTGCTGGCCCGAGTGATCGGCGTCGACGCGCTGGCCGCCGCGGTGCGCCAGCCGCGCACCGGTCTGCGGGTCGCCGCCCAGTACGGCTGCCACACGCTGCGCCCGAGCAACGTGGCAGGTTTCGACAACCCGATGGCGCCGACGATCTTCGAAACCTTGATCCAATTGACCGGCGCGACACCGGTCGACTGGCCCCGGCGGCTGGACTGCTGCGGCGATCCGCTGCATGCGGCCAACGCCCCGTTGTCGGAACAAATCACGCGCGCCAAGATCGCCGATGCCCTGGCGTCCGGTGCCGAAGTGATGTGCACCGCCTGCCCGCATTGCCATCTGCGCTTCGATGGGGTTCAGTCGGTTCGGGCGGACCTTGCCGACCCGTCGATTCGCACCCTGCTGTACACACAGCTGCTCGGACTGGCACTGGGCCTGTCGGCGAAATCCCTGGGGCTTTAGTGGCTGGCCAGCCGGAACACGTGATGGTTGCGGCGCCTCGGCCGCAACCCGGTAAAAGCGCACCGCGAGAGACAACAGTTTACCTGCGCTATACATTTCGCAACCCGGTCTACACATACGCTCCCCACACTTCAAATCACCGACGCCGATAGCCATGTAGCCCGAGCTTGTTGGGTGAAAACAAATGACCAGGAGAAGATACAGTGAAAACCAACGAGAACCCGGAAGCCCATACATTGGGGCAGCCGATGCTTCAAGGTCCTGAAATTCCGATTGAGCAACTGGTTGCCGAGGTGTACCAGTCGGCGCCCCCGGTCACAAAGAGTCGCCTGCTTTCACAACTGGTTGGAAAAGTCTATGAGACTGCACCGGCCGTCGAGAAAAGCCGCCTGATAGAGCACTTGATGAGGCCATTGGGAATACTTTCCCTGGTCGCCATTGCCAATGGAATCTTTGCCAGCATCCGCCTGCGCAGTGCGTCGCTTAACTTGCGGGTAGGCATTGACGAGGTACAGAAGGTCCAGACCAGTGATGTGATCGCTCTGGCCAATTGCGTGCAGCAAGTCAGCATGCAGGCGGTTCATGGCCTGGCTCAAATTGTCACTGCGTCGCCGGCATTGGCAAGCTCGGCGGCAGCAGTACTCCTGGTCCAGATTTTGTTAAAACAGGCCACAATGCAGCGCAGCGATGATTTGCGGAAATAGCGGTCCGGGTTCCACCGCCACAGCGGAGATTGCATCATGAAAAATTTTCTTCTTGGTTTGCTGACAATTTCGTTCATCAGCGGCGCCGCCTATGCGGGCGAAGCCAAAGTCACCTGGCAGGATCCGGATAAATACACTGATATCCGCGAAGGCAATGAGTTACGGGAAAGTTTTCGGGAGAAATTGTTCAGCGATTTTGAATTGGTATTTGCTGATTTGGCAAAACAACTCCCTGACGGCTATCTGTTCGAAGTCACCGTGACCGATATCGATCTCGCGGGCGAGGTGAACAGGATGAACGAAATGGGCGGCAGGTCATTGGAAAACGTCCGCATTGTCAAGAATATCTATCGGCCCAGGATAGCTTTCGACTACAGGCTCACAAGCGCCGCTCAGGGACTGGTCGTATCGGGCAAGGAAGATATCAAGGACCTCAACTTTCTGTCCAGTGTCGGCGGTCCCGCAGTGACCCGCTTCGGCTATGAAGAAAGAATGCTGAAAAACTGGTTCAAAAAGCAGCAAAAGGAGAAGAAGTTTCCCGTCAAAGACAAGCCTGACAGGAAAACGCCGGCATAGTCCTCGCGCGGCAGGCTCGCTCAACGCTGAGTTTCACCTGCTTTCAGTCACGACCCGGCATCCGGCCTGCGCTGGTAGATCACGATGTCCTCGTACCGGTCCGACGGATGGCGTATGGCACTGTGCAATGACCACTGCGTCAGGTCAACGCTGTCCGGCAGTGTTTTCATCGCGTCCTTGCCGACGATCAGCCACGCACAGCTGAATTGTGTGCCCACGGGCCTGAGAAGCAGATTGCCGTGAAACTGAAATGCCGCGATCTGACCCCGATTCAGGCCAAAGGCTTCAACGCAGGCAGGCTGCTGCAATACCGCCACCGTGCGGCGCACCAGGGGAACGTAGCTGCGCGCAAAGTCAAGCAGCGGCAGCCACAAGGTCATGAGCAGCAGCCAGCACAAGGCCGCACCGCCGGCCGGCAGCACCAGGCTTTTCCAGATGGCGGCACGATGCCGGCCGACACGCCATCTCACCAGGCCCAGCCACGCCATGGTCGCGGCAATCGCCACCAAAAATGGAAGCAGGGAGAAGCTGTGTTCAAAGCCCGGCGCCAGTCGCGCGACGTTGGCGGCAGGTTGTGCCGGCACCCCGGTTTGGATGGAAATCCAGATGACCCAGATGATGATGGCGCAGCCCGAGAAAAACAGCAGCGTGAACCAGTCGATCAGCGCTGTCACGCTGCGCTGCAGCGTCGGCAGGGCAAATGCCGCCAGTGCCGCCAGCGCCGGCAATGCCAGCAGCAGTGAGCGGTCGGCCGATGTGGTGGTCAGTGTGGCGCAGATGGCAACGCCGGCAAACCACAAAGGCAGCGCCAGATGCCGGCTCGGCGCACTCGATCGAATCAACTGGTGGCGCCAGCGCCACAAGGTCCACAATGCCAGCGGCCACGCCGGCCAGGTGAACCACAGCAACAGGCGCCCCAGGCTGCGCCACTCGGTCCAGCTGGCCTCGGGCAGTTCAATGCGCCAGCGCCACAAATCCAGCCAGGTGGCCAACCACGCCACCAACAAGGTAAGCAGCGCAATGCCCAGGGTTCGCCGGGCGTTGAGGTGCATGGCTTCGGCTGGTGTGCTGCGATCCAGGAAATGAATCGCAGCCCCCCCCGCGCCCAGCAAAATCGCCATGGTTGGCGCCCCCGACAAAGCCAGTCCGGCGAGTCCGAGCACACCGGAAACAAGGGCCAGGCGCGCACGGTAGGGCAGGGCGGCAAGGGCGTAAAAGGTCAAGGCAGTGCAACAAAGCTGTGCCAGCGCAGGCGTCGTTTCGTGCGACAGCTGGGCCAGCCCGAGACAGGCCAGAAAGGCCAGCAAACCGCCGTCGGCCATGGCACGCGCATAGTCCGGAAGCGAGGCCTCACCACCAAAAGCAAACGCCACCGGCTGCGCCTCGGGGCTGCGCGCCAGATAGTAGGTGCCGTACCAGGTGGCGAACAGGGTCAGGGTCAGCAAGAATCCAAATGGGATACGAGCCGCCAGGTCGCCTGCCACCCAGGCTGGCGCCAGTTGCATGGCCCAGGCACCGAGCCAATAGGGCAGCAGCGCATCGACTTCCGGTGGCAAACCCAGCAACTGAGGCGCGAACCAGTCTGTTGCACCCCGAGCGAGTTCAAACATATAGCCGAACGCCCGGATGTCGGCGCTCTTCCAGGGTTCGCGCCCAATGAAACCCGGCAGTACATATGCGACGCAGAACAACAGCAGTGCGATGCGCGGCAGGCGGTGCACTGCACCTTGGGCAACAATGGCAGGGGTTGGTTGGTTCACGCCGCGATGTTAATAGGGATGAAAAAAGGCAGCGCGGTATCCCGGGCTGCCTTTTGCAATGACGCGGGCCAGTTTATTTGGCTGCGGTCTTGCCGAAACGGTTGCGGAAGCGTTCCACGCGGCCGCCCATGTTGTCGACCGATTTTTGTGTGCCGGTGTAGAAGGGATGCGACTCGCTGGAGGTGTCGATCTTGTACAGTGGCAGCTCGCGGCCGTCTTCCATCTTGATCATCTCTTTGGCGTTGGCGCAAGAGCGGGTCACGAATTTGAAACCATTGGACGTGTCCATGAAACAAATTTCGCGGTAATTGGGGTGAATGCCTGCCTTCATATCTTCTCCATCAGTTGCGTTAGCCGCGTCAGCCCTTGTGCAAACCGTTGCACAATTAAAAGCTTGCCGTACTTATCGCGTGAAACCGTAGATTATAGCCTAGCCGCCACGGCGCATCAGGTCGAAAAACTCGCTGTTGGTCTTGGTGGCGCGCATCTGCTTGAGCACCATCTCCATGGATTCAATTTCATCCATGTTGTAGAGAAACTGGCGCAGGATGCGGGTTTTCTGCAAAATATCGGGCGCCAACAGCAGTTCTTCACGCCGCGTGCCGCTGCGGTTGAGCTGGATTGACGGGAACACCCGCTTCTCATAGAGACGGCGATCCAGGTGAATTTCCGAATTGCCGGTGCCCTTGAATTCTTCAAAGATCACCTCATCCATGCGGCTGCCGGTTTCGACCAGCGCGGTGGCAATGATGGTCAGCGAGCCGCCCTCTTCGACATTGCGTGCGGCGCCCAAAAAGCGCTTCGGACGCTGCAGGGCGTTGGAGTCGACACCGCCGGTCAGCACTTTGCCTGAGGAAGGCACGACGTTGTTGTAGGCGCGGGCCAGGCGGGTGATCGAGTCGAGCAGGATCACCACGTCTTTTTTCAGCTCGACCAGGCGCTTGGCGCGCTCGATCACCATCTCGGCCACATGCACGTGCCGGGCGGCGGGCTCGTCGAAGGTGGAGGCGATCACCTCGCCCTTGACGGTGCGCTGCATCTCGGTCACTTCTTCGGGCCGCTCATCGACCAGCAGCACCATCATGTGGATTTCCGGATAGTTGGCTGCAATCGCGTGGGCGATGTGCTGCATCATCACGGTCTTGCCGCTCTTGGGCGGCGCCACCAGCAGGGCGCGCTGCCCTTTGCCGATCGGCGCGATGATGTCGATGATGCGACCGGTGATGTTTTCATCGGTCTTGACGTCTTGTTCGAGCTTCATCTGCTTGTTCGGGAACAGCGGCGTCAGATTCTCGAACATCACCTTGTGTTTGTTCTCTTCGGGCCCGCCGCCGTTGACTTTTTCCAGCTTGTTCAGGGCAAAGTAGCGCTCGCCATCCTTGGGGGTGCGCACTTCACCTTCAATCATGTCGCCGGTATGCAGGTTGAAGCGGCGCACCTGGCTCGGGCTGATGTAGATGTCGTCGGTGCTGGCGGTGTAGCTGGTGTCGGGGCTGCGCAGAAAACCAAAGCCGTCGGGCAAAATCTCCAGCACGCCATCGGCATAAATTTGCTCGCCGGTGCGGGCGCGCTTCTTGATGATGGCGAACATCAGCTCCTGCTTGCGCATGCGGCCGGTATTTTCAATCTCAAGATCTTCAGCTTGCTTGAGGACTTCTGACACGTGCAGTGCCTTGAGTTCGTTTAAGTGCATGGAGTGACCAGGTAGGGGAAATTGGACGAAATTCAGGGGGGGTTTGGGTGAGGCGGATCGCAATCCTCAGCCTCAATGTTCTAAACCGGGAACTCGAACCGACCCGGGGGGAGTCAGTGAACTGGCGCGATTATGACAGGAAAATTTGCGGAAGTGTCACACCGGGGACGCGCCAAGCCTCTTCAGGCAAGCCCGGTATGACATGGAAGGGATGCTTGCAGCGCCTTCGCTCAGGCCAGTTGCTGGTCAATAAAGGCCGTCATTTGGGACTTGCTCATGGCGCCGACCTTGGTGGCCGCCAACTGGCCATCTTTGAACAGCATCAGCGTGGGGATGCCACGAATGCCGAATTTCGCCGGGATCTCGCGGTTTTCGTCCACGTTCATCTTGGCAATCTGCAGTTTGCCTTCGTAGGTGGCGGACACCTCCTCCAGAATCGGTGCAATCATTTTGCAGGGACCGCACCACTCGGCCCAGTAGTCCACCAGCACGGGTTGCGTGGATTGCAGCACCTCGGCCTCAAAAGTGGCGTCGGATACATGTTTGATAAGTTCGCTGGCCATGGTATTTCCTTGGTTGGTTGAGGACGGGGCTCGCTTGCGCAACGATACTGCGATCTGCCCCGTAAAGTTTCAGTTTTATGTTCGGTAACAGGTAAAGTGGGGAAATTGTGACAGAAACCAAGTCCCCCCAACGATTGCCTGTTTCCTATGGCTGAAATAGTAAAAAAGCATCATGCCGACCAGGCGTGGGACGGCGTCATCGGGCAGATCCGTGCCGAGATGGTGCGCCGACAGCTGCATCCGTCGCATGTGGTGGTGTTGCTGCCCTACGCCCAGTTGATGCAGGAAGCACACAAGGCCTGGCTGCGCGGGCCGGACGGCGAGGCCGCCGCCGGCCCGGAGGCGCAGTTTTTACCACGTTTCGAGACCAGCATGAACTGGACCCGCAGCCTTGGTGGTTTTGCGCCGGGTCCGGACGACATCCGGCAGGACGCTGCGCATGACGTGCTGACAGCGGCCTCCATGCTGTCGCGTGCCGGACTGGGCGCGCATCAGGAGGTACTGGCCGGGCGCTTGATGCAGGCCGCCTGGAGCCTGGCCCGGTTGGCTGCCGCCGTGCCGCCGGTGGAGCGGGCGCAGTGGGCAGCCGGTCTGGCAGGCCCGCTGGCCAGCGGGCTGGAGGCGACTGTGCTGGCCTTGGAGCTTGCGACGGCACGCATCGCGCTGGCCTGGGCGGCAAGTTCGAGTTACCCGACCGACGAGTTGTTTTCAGCCAGTCCTGAGCTCCTGGTGGTGGTGCAGGGTTTTCAGGCCGAACCCGTGGCGCAGGCCTTGCTGCAGCGCCTGGCTGAACGTGCCATCGCGCTATCGCTGGCGGCGCCGCTTGATCTGGACACGCCGAGTGGCACGGCCGGCAAGCTGGCCTTGCATGCCGCGCAGGATGCCGAGGACGAGGCGCAGCGTGCCGCTGCCTGCGTGCTGGCGCAGTTGGCGGCGGGTCATGCGCCAGTGGCCCTGGTCGCGCAGGACCGGGTGTTGACGCGTCGGGTGCATGCCATGTTGAGCCAGCGCGGTGTGACGCTGCGAGACGAGACCGGCTGGAAGCTTTCCACCACGCGCGCGGCCGGCGCACTGATGAGCCTGCTGCGTGCCTGTGTCCGGGATGCTTCGACCGATGCGGTGCTCGACTGGCTCAAGCACGCGCCGGCCTTTGCCTCTGCCAGTGTGTCGCAGCTGGAGGCGAGCTGGCGCCGCAATGGCGTGCACGAGTGGCGCTCGGTGCCGGCGGACGACGCGCTGCTGTTGCAGCTGCAGGCGCTGCGCGGCGCGCTCCAGGCGGGGCGGGTCTTGACACGCTGGCTGTTTGATCTGCGTACTGCCCTGCAAAGCGCCGGGCAATGGCCGTTGTTGCTGCTGGACCCGGCTGGCCAGGCGGTGCTGGATGCCTTGCGCTTGCGCGAGGGCTTTGAAGCCGAATTTGCGCATGTCACAGAGCGCATGAGTCAGAGCCAGTTCATGGCGTGGATCAGCCAGACGCTCGATGACGCCAGTTTTACGCCAGAGAATCCGGATAAGGCCACGCCGGCGCAAGTCCTGATCCTGCCGCTGAGCCAGTTGCTCGGCCGGACGCTGGCGGCGGTGGTGTTGCCCGGCTGCGATGAGGTCCGCCTGCCCACCGCCCCGGAGCCGGGCGGCGCCTGGAGCCCAGGTCAGCGCGCGCTGCTGGGCCTGCCTTCGCGTGAACAACTGGCCGCGACCGCCCGCGCCTGCTGGCTTTACGCCTTGCAGTTTCCCCGGGTTGACCTGCTGTGGCGCAGCAGCGATGGCGGCGAGCGCCTGATGGCCAGCGGCTTCGTGCAGGAATTGCAGCTGCTCCAGTCGCACGCGCCGGCCGCCGATCCGCGCGTGTTGCGTGCGCTGACCGCCCGGCCTTGTGTCATGCCGCGTCCCACGGGTGATGCACTGCCGGTGACCCGCCTGTCGAGCAGCGCTTACGAAGACCTACGGCGCTGCCCCTACCGTTTTTTTGCGCTGCGCCAACTCAGACTGCAGGATGCCGATGAGCTCGACCTTGAGCTCGGCAAACGCGACTTTGGTAACTGGCTGCACTGCCTGCTGAAGATCTTTCATGAGGCATTAGCTAGGGCGCCAGACACCGATCAGCCTGCGCGGACAGCTATGATTAAAGTAGCAGCTGAGCAGGCGACGGCGGAACTGGGTTTGTCGAGAAGCGAATTCCTGCCGTTCGCTGCGGCCTGGCCAAGGGTGCGCACCGGCTATCTCGACTGGCTGACTGTTCACGAGGCCGGCGGAGCTGTTTTTCAAGCGGCCGAGAGCTGGAAAGAAACCCCGCTCGGGCGTTTGAAGCTGGTCGGCAAGATCGATCGCATTGACCGCCTGCCCGACGGCAGCGCCTTGGTGATCGACTACAAGACCGAGACCCGCGCAACCACCGCCGAACGCATCAAGGCGCCGCTGGAAGATACCCAGCTCGCCTTCTACGCAGCCTTGCTGACGGATGACACGCTGGCCGCAGCCTATGTGAATGTGGGTGAAAAGGACGCCACCAAAAGCTTCGTGCAAACCGACATCGTCGGCTTGCGTGACCAGTTGCTCGAAGGCATTGCCGATGACATGGCGCGGATCGAGGCGGGCGTTGCCATGCCGGCGTTGGGGGAGGGCAAGGCTTGCGAGTTTTGCGCTGCACGGGGCTTGTGTCGCAAGGATTTTTGGGAATGATGTGAAGGCAACTTTTTTGTGATTTTTTCCCCACTCACTCTCCCCCGCCTCTCTCCCGCCCCGCCGGGCGGAAGAGAGGAGCCTCATGTGGCCGCGTTTTTCAAGGTGGGAAATTTGAGCTTCACTTTGCGTTGGCCTCAATGGGTGACTGCGGCAATGACCTGCATATAACGAAACTTGACCGATCAATGTCCAACTTTGAAACCCTGCCGGCCTACCAGCACAACGGTCAGCTTGTCACTGCCGAGGCCTTCTACGCCATTGCCTGCGACCCGCGCCGCAGTGTGGCGGTGGAAGCCTGCGCGGGCGCGGGCAAGACCTGGATGCTGGTGTCGCGCATCGTGCGCGCCTTGCTCGATGGCGTGGATGCGCAAAGCGGGCAGTTGCGCGTGCAGCCGCACGAGATTCTGGCCATCACCTTTACCAAACGCGCTGCCAGCGAGATGCGCGAACGTCTCTACCAATGGCTGGCTGACTTTGCCGGCGCTGAGCGCGAGACGCTGCTGAAAGCCCTGCGCGACCGTGGTGTTGTGATACCAAATGCCATGCAAGCACCGTCCCACTTGCCTGAGCAGCTATCAAATCTGTATCAAAGTATTTTGAGCAGCGGGCGCCAGGTGCAGGTGCGCACCTTTCACAGCTGGTTTGCCGCCTTGTTGCGCAGTGCGCCGCTGGCCGTTTTGCAGCAGCTGGAATTGCCCGCCGACTACGAGTTGCTGGAAGACGACGCGTCAGCCAAGGCGCTGGTCTGGCGCCGCTTCTACGCCGCGCTGCTGGCAGATGCCGGGCGCCAGTCGGATTACGAAGCGGTGGTCTTTGACTATGGCCGCGCGCAGACCGAAAAGGCCTTGCAAACCGCCCTCGACAAGCGCACCGAATTTGCTTTGGCCGACGCGCAAGGCGTGGTCGATGAGTCGGTGCAGCATTTCGCCACACAGTACCCCGAGTTCGCCGGGCTCGATGCGCCGGAGGACTTTTTGGCCGCGCAGCCACAACGCTGGCAGACTCTGCTGGACGCGGCACGAGCCCTGGGTGGCGCCAGCGCCAAAACGTTTTCAGCCAAAGGGCTTGAGCTCGAGGCGGCACTCGGCGCTGGCGACATTCCGGCGGCAGTCAGGGCCTTGCTGACCGAGAAGGAAGCGCCGCGCAAGTTCAGTGAAAAGATCGTCGGCATCGAGCGCGTGCGCGCGGCACAAGAGCTGGTGCAGCGCGTGGTCGCGGCGCGTTTGCAGCACGCAGCCTGGCTCTATCAGCAACGCATGGCGCGGCTCAGCCGGGTGCTGCACCAGGAATTCGCAGCGCTCAAACGCGAGCGTGGCTGGGTCGATATGAACGACGTCGAGCGCGCCGCGCTGCTGCTGCTGAGCCACCCGGTGCTCTGTGGCTGGGTGCAGGAGCGGCTCGATGCGCGCATCAAACACCTGCTGATTGACGAGTTTCAGGACACCAACCCGCTGCAGTGGCAGGCGCTCAAGTCCTGGCTCAGTGGCTACGCCGGCGCCGGTGGCACGGCGCCCAGCGTCTTCATTGTGGGTGACCCGAAGCAGAGCATTTACCGCTTTCGCCGCGCCGAGCCGCAGGTGTTCAAGGCGGCCAAGGCTTTTGTGCGCGATGGCCTGCAGGGGGATCTGCTGAGTTGCGACCACACCCGGCGCAACGCCCGCGACGTCATCGCCGCTGTCAATGCGGCTATGACGGAGGCGGTCGCCGCCGACGGCTATGAAGGTTTCCGCACGCACACCACCAGTGCCCCGGACCTCGGCCTGGTTTGCCAACTGCCGCCAATCCCGCGGCCCGCAGCGCCAGCCGGGGCCATGGGTGAGGGCGACGACGCAGCAGACGAAGCGGGCGATGCCACCTGGCGCGACAGCCTGGTCACCCCGCGCGAGCTGCCGGAAGAAACCCTGCGCACGCTCGAAGCGCGCCAGGCCGCAGCCTGGATTGCGCAGCAGCTTGCCAGCACCGGCCTGCAAGCGTCGGACGTCATGGTGTTGTCGCGCAAACGCGCCGGCTTGATACCTTTGCAGCATGAATTGCGCAAGCTGCACATCGCTGCCCAGATTGGCGAAAAAACCAGCCTGATTGATTGCTGCGAGGTGCAGGACCTGGTCGCCCTGCTCGACTTGCTGGTGTCGCCGCAGCACGACCTGTCACTGGCGCGCGTGCTCAAGTCGCCGCTGTTTGATTTGGCGGATGAAGCACTGGCGCAGCTCGCCATCGGGCAGCAGAAAGCAAATCTGCCGTGGTTTGATTTGCTACAGGAATCAGAGCTGCTCACGCAGGATGGACGGTCGCCAGCGCCATGTTTGATGCGTTGGCAGGGGTGGCTGGCGCAATGGCCGCCACACGACGCGCTGCAGGCCATCTACACCGATGGCGATGTGTTGGCGCGCTTTGCCTGCGCGGCGCCGGTGAACCAGCGCGAGGCGGTGCTGGCGAACCTGACGGCGCTGCTGAATGTCTCGCTGCAGCTCGGCGGCGGGCGCTTTGCCACGCCCTATGCTTTTGTGCGCGCGCTCAAGGCCGGCGGCGTGCTGGCACCTGCCGTGGTCAATCCGCAGGCAGTGCGGCTGCTGACGATTCACGGCGCCAAGGGGCTCGAAGCCGGTGCCGTGTTGCTGCTCGACACCGATACGCCCGAGCGCAATGCCGAGACCATGGGCGTGCTGATCGATTGGCCGGGCGAGGCCGCGCGGCCCGAAAAATTTGTCTTCCTGACCAGCGAGAGCCAGCCCCCGGCCTGCGCCGCGGCGACGCTGGAGGCCGAGCGGCTGGAGCGCCAGCGCGAAGAGCTCAATGCCTTCTACGTCGCCATGACACGGGCCCGGCACACGCTGGCGATATCCAGCATCGCGCCGTACCGCGCAGCGCAGCGCAGTTGGTGGCAGCGTCTGGCGCCTCTGGCGCAGCCGCTTCCGACCGATGCCCAGTCGGCAACGGCCACAGTAGCGACAGGCACGGCCGAGCCTGTTGGCGACAACGCCTTTTATATAAAGGAACTGCCTCAAGCCTCCGTTCAACTTGCGCAGACAGCTATAAAAATAATAGCAAATGCAGAAGCAATCACGCTTCCGAACGGCGAACCCAATGCCGATGGCGCGCTACTCGATGCCGTTGCGGCGCAGGCCGGTTCAGTCACCGCGCGCATCGGCCAGGCCATGCACCGCCTGCTGCAATGGGCTCAGGTCTCCAGCGCCAACACGCTGGCTGCGGCGCGCGAGTTTGCGTTAAGCCCGGAGCAGGGCAGTCAGGCGGCAGCGATGGCCACGCGCATTTTGCAGGGTGAGGGCCACTGGGCCTGGGATGGTTCGGTGCTCGGCTGGCAAGGCAATGAAGTCGAGCTGATGTACCAGGGCAGGGCGCTGCGGCTGGATCGCCTGGTGCAGCGCCAGGATGGCGCGCACGCCGGCCATTGGTGGGTGCTGGATTACAAGTCGGCCCCCCTGCCGCAAGTCCAGCCGGAGCTGGTGGCCCAGTTGCGCGACTACCGTGCTGCTGTGCAGGCTATCTATCCGCAGGCGCTTGTTAAAGCTGCGTTCCTGACTGCGCAAGGCAAGCTGGTGGAATTGGCGGATGGCAGCTAAGGACACTTCCATGAATCCACATATCTGTCATCGCGTGGCCGCAGGGCGTGTTGCCGCGTCGCTTACGCTCTTCGCAATGACAACTCGCGCATTGGATTGCCGCGCTGTGCTCGCAATGACGAATTTATAGAAGTGTTTTAACAATGAAAAGTGATGCCGTGAAAAAAGTGATTGTGGTCGGTGGTGGTCCGGCCGGTTTGATGGCCGCCGACGTGCTGTCAAACGCTGGCGTCGAGGTGCATTTGTACGATGCGATGCCATCTGTGGGGCGCAAGTTCCTGTTGGCCGGCAAGGGCGGATTGAACCTGACGCACTCGGAGGCGCCCGATGTTTTTGCTTCCCGCTACGGTGCCCGGCGCCAGCAGATCGAGGCTCTGCTGCAAGGCTTTGGCAGCACCCAGGTGCGCGCCTGGGCGACGGCGCTGGGGGTGGAGACTTTTGTCGGCAGCTCGGGCCGGGTGTTTCCGGTGGACATGAAAGCGGCGCCGCTGCTGCGCGCCTGGCTGCACCGGCTGCGTCATCCCGCAGCCGGGCCGGGCGTGCAGTTTCACATGCGGCATCGCTGGACCGGCTGGGGAGCAGACCCTCAGGATGCAGGCAATCTGATGTTCGAGACCCCGCAAGGCCCGCTGCAGGTGCAAGCCGACGCCGTGGTGCTGGCTTTGGGCGGGGGCAGCTGGGCGCGCCTGGGCTCGAACGGTGCCTGGGTGCCGTGGCTGCAGGCGCGCGGCATCGCGGTGGCGCCCTTGCTGCCGGCGAATTGCGGCTTTGATGTCGCCAATACTGTTCGGACGGAGCCGCTCGACACCGCGCGTGGCTGGAGCCAGCACTTTGCCAGTCGCTTTGCAGGTCAGCCCTTCAAGTCGGTGGCGATCCGCCTCACAACCTCGCAGGGCGTCGGTTTCCAGCGCAAAGGCGAGTTTGTCGCCACCGCCACGGGCGTCGAAGGCAGCCTGATTTACGCCGCGTCGAGCCTGCTGCGCGACGAGATCATCCGCAGCGGCCACGCCACTTTTCATCTGGATTTGCTGCCTGATATGTCGGCCGAGCGCGTGCTGGCCGAGGTGCGCCACCCACGCGGCTCGCGCTCGCTGTCCAGTCACCTGAAAAGCCGCCTGCACCTCGATGGCATCAAGGCCGCGATGCTGCACGAACTGCTATCCAAAGAGCAGATCAACGATGCTGCGCAACTGGCCTGCGCCATCAAGGCCCTGCCGATCACGCTGGTCGCGACGCGCCCGATTGACGAAGCCATCAGCACGGCCGGGGGCGTGCTGTTTGAGGCCATGGACCAGAACCTGATGCTGGAGCAGTTGCCCGGTGTGTTTTGCGCCGGCGAGATGCTCGACTGGGAAGCGCCTACCGGCGGCTACCTGTTGACCGCGTGTTTTGCCAGTGGCAGACAGGCCGGTAAGGGAGTTCTGGCATACTTTGGTTACAAATTGAAGCAATAGGCGGAATGGCAAGGCCGCCTCCGGCATCAAAGGGGGAAAAAATTACCACTCAAAACGAGTCGCTGCTGGGCTACGAGATCGACGCTCCTGCCTCCAGGGAACCGTCACTGATCCTGGTGAAGTACACCGTCGCCGTCGTTCTGATCGGTGCCGTGGTGACTGAGATGGCGCTGGGTGTCGTCATACCGAATGCCAGCGCATCCCTGCTTGCGCCTCTGCTCCTGCTTGTGGTGGCACTGGCCGGGTGGTACCTGCTGGCGCGCGGCAGGGTGGGGGCCGCCATCAGGGTGCTGGTGTTGGGCGTGTGGAGTGTGATGACGGGGGTGGCCGTCGTCACCGGTGGTGTGCATGCACCGGTCGTCATCGTTTATCCCTTGATCATCTTGATGGCCGGTTGGCTGATCAGCTCGCGTGTCGCGCTGGCCCTGGCCGGCACCACGGTGGCGCTGACCCTGGGTTTGGTGCTGGCTGAAGCCCGGGGTTTCCTGCCGAAGCCGCTGGTCCCGCCGCACTCGATTTACGCCGCCGACCAGATCATCGTTTATGTCCTTTCGGCGGTGCTGGTGGTTTTTGTGGTGCGCGCCTACCAGAACCGTTTGCAGGAACTGCGCCGTGCCAGCAACGATCTGGTTCAACTCACCTTCGATCTCGAGACCAGCGAGACCGAGCTGCACCAGGCGCAAGCGGTCGCCAAAGTCGGTAGCTGGGTGTACGACATCCCGGCTGACACGCTGCAATTGTCCGACGAGACCTGCCGCATCTTTGGCCTGCCGCATCGAACGCTGGGAAGCCACGCCAGTTACCTGGCGCATGTTCATCCGGACGATCGGGCGCTTGTGGATCGGACCTGGCAGGCTGCGCTCCAGGGTGGCGCCTTTGACCATGAGCACCGCGCCATGGTCGGTAGTTCGATCCGCTGGATCCGTCAAAAAGCGGAACTCGAGTTTGCGCCGGATGGCCGGCCGCTCAGGGCGGTGGGCATCACGCAGGACATCACCGAGCGCAAGCTGGCCGAGGCCGCGCTGCAGGAGAGCGAAGAACGCTACCGCACCTTGATTGAATGGTCGCCCGAGCCGATTCTGGTTCATCGAATGGGGACCATACTTTATGTCAATCCGGCGGCTATCAAGCTGTTTGGCGCCAGGGATGCGCAGGCCCTGGTCGGCAAATCCACCGAGCAGCTGATTCATCCGGATTTTGTTGAAGCCCAGAGAGCCCGGATGAAGAGCATCAATGCGCACGAAGCGATTGTGCCGATGGTGGAGGCTAGATTCCTCCAGCTCGACGGCACGGCAATCGATGTCGAAGTCCAGGGAACGGCGATTGTTTACGATGGCGAGCCCGCGATTCAGGTCTGCATCCGCGACATCAGCGAGCGCAAACTGATGGAAGACCAGATTCGCCAGCTGGTGTTCCACGACGCCCTCACCAGATTGCCCAATCGTCGTTTGCTCAACGAGCGTCTGAGTCAGACCATGGCGGCGAGCAGGCGCAGTGCGCGCTATGCCGCCCTGATGTTTCTTGATCTGGATAATTTCAAGCCGCTCAACGACACGCATGGACATGACGTTGGGGATTTGCTGCTGATCGAGGTGGCAGATCGGCTCAAGCATTGTGTGCGCGAGGTCGACACGGTAGCGCGCTTCGGCGGCGACGAGTTTGTCGTGATGCTCAACGAACTGGACTGCGACAAAGCCGAATCAACTTTGCAGACCGCGAAGGTTGCAGAAAAGATCCGCATCAGCCTGGCAGAGCCCTATGTGCTGACCATCAAGACTGAAGGCCTGCCGGACGCGCTGGTCGAACACCATTGCAGCGCCAGCATCGGCGTCGTTGTATTTGTCAATCACGAAGGCGGTCAGGACGAAATCCTGAAGTGGGCGGATACCGCCATGTACCAAGCCAAAGTGGCGGGGCGCAATTTGATCCGGTTTTACGCCGGGCCGATGTGCGCTTTGCCAGCGGCCAGGAGCCCGGGGATAGCGCCATCGCAGACTCCTGGCTCGTCTTGCTAGCGCTTTCCTTCCATCGCCTATTGGTCCGGGTTGCGACCTCGAATGCGCTGCGAAATCCAGGCGCCCACTGAGTAGGTCATGAATGCGCCAAGGGTGCCTAGCAAGAACCCCGCAGCCAGCCCCATCACATCTGTAGGAATGCCGCTGCCAGACTGCTTGAACACGCTCGACAGTAGCTGTGGCAGATCGTCCGAGCGCCAACTCGCTGGCGCAGATGGCCACCAGGGCTGGGCCAGGCGGCTGACCACAATCGACCCCATTTCGTAGAAATCCCCGGTCAGCGCCATGATCGGCGCGCAGGCCCAGGGCAGGGCAGCGCCGACTACGAAAGGGTTGGCCAGGCGAGTGGCAAGGTGAAGCGCGGGTACGCCGACCGCCAGGGTCAGCAGGTAGGGCGAAAAATCGGTGGCCAGATACACCAGGTCGCTGCCATGGGTGTCAAACCCCGACAGGCGCCCGGCATAGTCGGAGGCAGCAACCACGTAGGGCACCAGGTGCGCGATCCAGGCGGCGCCATATTTGCTGTCAATCTCCAGCTTGCTGACGCTGCCACCGGCGAGCAGACAACCCCAGGCATGGAACAGCTCATGCAGCGGCACATAGACCCACCAGGATGCCAGCATCGCTGCCAGAGCTGCGGGCAAGGCGATCCAGCCGAAGCGTTCGGTCGTGGCTGAAATAGCCTGCTCTGCGTCCAGAAATGGTCGGGAGAAGAGGCGCGCCAAGCGATGGAGTCGTTTGCGGGTCATTTCCTGAGGATGAGGCCGGTGATCTGAATGGCATGACCCGGAAAGAAAACGGGAATCGCGCATTCCGGTGATCGCGACGGCTAGCGCATTTTGAATTAGGTTGACGAGCCTCGACCCCGGCACTGGCTCCACAGTTAGGGCTGCTTGGTTCCCCACCTGACCCGGTTGGCCGCTTCACCATGCGGGAAGGCCCGTCAGGCTCTATTGTAGAGTAGGCAACAGTTCTTGCGCGGCAGGTTGTGCGGATCAGTTTGGCAGGGCGCTCTGCTCCGTGTCCCCCGCCCTGCGGGCTCCTCCTTTACCTGCGCAGAACTCCCTGCCAAGCTGATCCGGGACAGGGGTGTGCGCGCCAGCGGTGAAATATAAGCACATCCAGCGACGGGACTGGGGTGTATTGCAAAGCGAGGTAAAGGGGGAGCCGCAGGGCGGAGGACACGAGCGGCGCAATGCACCCCAGTTCCGTCGCGGGCACGAGTGTTGCACCCCGTAGAATCGCTGCCATGTCCTACCTCGTGCTCGCCCGCAAGTACCGCCCACGCAATTTCACCGAGATGGTGGGGCAGGACCACGTGGTGACAGCGCTGGTCAACGCGCTCACCACGCAGCGGCTGCACCATGCCTATCTGTTCACCGGCACGCGCGGCGTCGGCAAGACCACGATCTCGCGGATTCTGGCCAAGTCGCTCAATTGTCAGGGGCAGGACGGCCAGGGCGGCATCACGGCCACGCCCTGTGGTGTCTGCCAGGCCTGTGCCGACATCGATGCCGGCCGTTTTGTTGATTACACCGAGCTCGATGCCGCTTCCAACAGGGGTGTGGACGAGGTGCAGGCGCTGCTGGAACAGGCGGTTTACAAACCGGTCCAGGGGCGCTTCAAGGTGTTCATGATCGACGAAGTCCACATGCTCACCGGGCATGCCTTCAACGCCATGCTCAAGACGCTGGAGGAGCCGCCCGAGTACCTGAAATTTGTGCTGGCCACCACTGACCCGCAAAAAGTGCCGGTGACGGTGCTGTCGCGCTGCCTGCAGTTCAACCTGCGTCCGATGGCGCCCGAGACCATTCGCGAGCACCTGGTCAAGGTTCTGCAAACCGAGAACGTCAGTGCCGACGGCCAGTCGCTGCGCCTGCTGGCGCGGGCCGCGCGCGGTTCCATGCGCGATGCCCTGAGCCTGGCGGATCAGGCGATTTCGTTCGGCTCCGGCCAGATCGGGGAATCCACAGTGCGCCAGATGCTGGGCAGCGTCGACCGCTCGTATGTATTTCGCCTGATCGATGCCCTGGCCGGCAGCGACGGCAAGACCGTCGTCGAGACCTCCGAGGCTTTGCGCCTGAACGGTCTGAGTGCGGCCTCGACGCTGGAAGAAATGAGTGCCGTGCTGCAGCGCATGGCGGTCCTGCAGGCCGTGCCGTCGAGCGCCGACGCTGATGATGCCGATCCGGACGCGGCCGAGCTGAACCGGCTGGCCGCGCTGATGCCGGCTGACGAGACGCAGCTGCTGTACAGCATGTGCCTGCACGGCCGCACGGAGCTGGGTCTGGCGCCGGATGAGTATGCAGCCCTGACCATGGTGCTGCTGCGTCTGCTGGCGTTCAAGCCGCGCGCTGGCAAGCAGGCAGGCAATCAGCCGATGGCTGAAAAAAAAACTCTGATTGACACGCCGGCCACCCCGATTACGCCGACCCTGCCCGTCACGCGGACCGCGCCGCCGCCGGATTCGGTTGTCCCGACAGCGCCACCGGGCCAGCAGTTGCACGTTGTCAGCAGCAGCGCGCAGACCGGCCATCAAACCCGGACTCTTGAAGAAAAAAGCCTGCCAGCACGCATTGAGCCTGCGCAACAAGCTACAAATATTGTAGCAATTCCGGTGCGAGTGCAGGCCGATTCAAGGGCTGATTCAAGGGCCGAAACCGCAGCCGGCCAGGCCGCGGCGGTGCTGGTTCCGACAGAAGAGGGCGCGTTCTGGCACGACACGGTGCAGCAGCTCATAGTCGCCGAGGCCGTCACCGCCCTGGTGCGCGAACTCGCGCTTCAGTCGCAATTGGTGGCACGCGACACCGACCAGTGGATTTTGCGGGTCGAGCGCGAGTCGCTGAATCAGTCTGGCAGTCGCGACCGTCTGGCGACTGCGCTGCAGGCCGCAGGCCACGCCGTGCGCCTGGTGGTGGAAGTCGGCCGCGTGACCGACAGCCCGGCCCGGCGCAACGCGGCTCAAGCGGCCGAGCGGCAGCTGGCGGCCGAAAAAATCATTTTTGGCGATCCCTTTGTGCAGACCATGATGCGCGATTTTGGGGCGAAAATCGTGCCTGGCAGTATCAAGCCGGCTTGATTCCTCTCAATGACATATCGAACCGCCTGGATTGCCGCGCTACGCTCGCAATGACGAATTCAAACTAGCCCAAGAATTTCTCTCAAACATAAACCAAGGAAACCCCATGTTCAACAAAGGACAACTGGCCGGCCTGATGAAGCAGGCGCAGACGATGCAGGACAACATGAAAAAGGCCCAGGACGAGCTGGGCAACATTGAAGTCACCGGTGAAGCCGGCGCCGGTCTGGTCAAGGTGCTGATGACGTGCAAACACGACGTCAAGCGTGTCACCATCGATCCCAGCCTGCTGGCCGAGGACAAGGACATGCTCGAAGACCTGGTGGCGGCGGCTTTCAATGCAGCGGTGCGCAAGGCCGAGGAAACCTCGACCGAGAAAATGGGCAAGGTCACCGCCGGCATGCCAGGCCTGCCCGGCGGCATGAAGTTCCCCTTCTAGTGGATTGGCTACCGAGCATGCGTGATCCGTCGTTGGACGGTGCTCGCAATCCTCACGTACGGGAAGTACGTTCCGGTCGCTGCGCTCCGTCCGCCTAGGCTGACGCTCGCTCGCTACGCCCCCACCGTTGCTGAAAAACATGTCTGACACCAACTCACTTGACGCGCTGATCCAGGCGCTGCGCCGCTTGCCGGGAGTGGGCGTGAAGTCGGCTTCGCGCATGGCGTTTCATCTGATGCAGCATGATCGTCCCGGCGCGCAAGCCTTGTCTCGGGCGCTGCAAGTCGCCGCCGACAGCGTGCGTCATTGCCAGCGTTGCCACACCTTCACCCAGGCCGACATTTGCGTCACTTGCCTGGATACCCGGCGTGATGCCAGCAAGCTGTGCGTGGTGGAGACGCCGGCCGACCAGTCGGCGGTGGAACGCACCGGAGCCTACAAGGGGCTGTACTTTGTCTTGATGGGCAAGCTCAGTCCGCTGGACGGCATCGGTCCGAAGGATATCGGCCTGAAAGACTTGTTCGACCGTGCCTGCGACGGCTTGGTGCAGGAAGTCATTCTGGCCACCAACTTCACGGCCGAAGGTGAGGCCACTGCGCATGTGATCAGCGAAGGACTGAAAGCCAAAGGCCTGCATCTGACCCGACTGGCACGTGGCGTGCCGGTGGGCAGTGAATTGGAGTACGTCGACCTGGGCACCATCGCACATGCGCTGGTGGACCGGCGTTGACAACATCGAGTAACTTTTCATTACAAATAAATCATGCAGTTTGCGCGCTTTACCGTTGCCTACTGGTGCGTCTTGATGGCCGCCGTTCTCCCCATTGCCTGCGCCGCCCTGGCCAAGTCGGGCATGTTCGGCAAACCGCGCCGCGAGGGTGGTTTTGACAACCACAATCCGCGCGCCTGGCTGGCGCGGCAAACCGATTGGCGCGCCCGTGCCAACGCGGCGCAGGCCAATAGTTTTGAGGCGCTGCCGTTCTTTATCGGTGCTGTCATCATTGCGCACCAGCTGGGCGCGCAGCAGACCCGCCTGGACCTGCTGGCCTTTGTTTATATCGTTCTGCGCATGATGTACATCATGATGTATGTGACCGGCTTGGCGAGCGCGCGCAGCGTCTTTTGGAGCCTCGCGTTTGCAGCCAATATCGGCATTCTGTTTGTAGGCTATCACTGACAAAGTCTGGCGGCTAGGTACAAACCCCCCCCGGGGAAGTTCCCGATGCGCGATGGTGCATGGCCGACTAAGCTTGGGCTCAGTCAAGTGGAGCAAAAAATCATGAACAAGACCCAATTCAATCGTCGCACCTTCGCAGCCGTCACTGCCTTGTCGACTGTCTCTTTGGTCGCGCCGGTGCTGTGGGCGCAGTCGCGGCTTGAGAAGACCAAAATTGCCATTGCCGTCGGCGGCAAGGCAGCGTTTTATTACCTGCCGCTGACCATTGCCGAGCAGCTCGGCTATTTCAAGGCCGAAGGCCTGGAAGTTGAAATCAGCGATTTTGCCGGTGGCTCGCGCGCACTGCAGGCCGTGGTCGGTGGCTCTGCCGACGTGGTCTCGGGGGCCTATGAGCACACCATCAATTTGCAGTCCAAGGGGCAAAAATTCCAGGCCTTTGTGCTGCAGGGCCGGGCACCGGCGATTTCGATGGGTATTTCGCCCAAGACCATGCCCAATTACAAGTCGGTGGCTGATCTCAAGGGCAAGAAGATCGGTATTTCTGCTCCCGGATCGTCCACCAATATGGTGGCCAAGCTGATTTTGTCGCGCTCGGGCCTGAAGGCGGAGGACGTGAGCTTTATCGGTGTCGGTACCGCGGCTGGCGCCTTGACGGCCTTTCATTCCGGCCAGATCGATGCCATGTGCAACGTCGACCCGGTGATGACCATGCTGGAGCAAAGAGGCGAGATCCGCATCATTGCCGACACCCGCACGCTGAAAGGCACAGTCGACGTTTTTGGCGGTGTCATGCCTGCCGGTTGCCTGTACGCACCGCTGGAATTCGTGCAGAAGAACCCGAACACGGTGCAAGCCCTGACCAATGCCATGGTGCACAGCCTGAAGTGGCTGCAGACAGCCGGCCCGAGCGACATCATCAAGACCGTGCCGGAAGCCTACCTGCTCGGCGACCGAGCTCTGTATCTGGCCTCGTTCAACAAGGTGCGCGAGGCGATCTCGAACGATGGCGTGATCCCGGATGAAGGTCCACGCACGGCAGTGCGCGTGCTGGCCAGTTTTGATCCGGCCATCAAGGTCGAGAAAATAGAACTCGCCAAAACCTACACCAACGAGTTTGCGCGGAGAGCCAAGGCGCGTTTCAAAGCCTGAGTCCTTCATGTCTGAATTCGCGCTCGAATTTCTCGACATTTCCTGCATTTTCAGTGCGCGTGACGCGCAATCGCAGCGTTACACGGCGGTCCGTGACACCACCTTGCGCATCCGGGCCGGCGAGTTTGTGTCGGTGGTCGGCCCGACCGGTTGTGGCAAGTCGACCCTGCTCAATATCGGCGCCGGTCTGCTGGCACCGTCGAGTGGACAGGTGCTGGTGTTTGGCCAGGCTTTGAAGGGTATCAACGCCCGCGCCGGTTATATGTTCCAGTCGGATGCCTTGATGCCCTGGCGCAGCGTGCTTGACAACGTCATGCTCGGTCTGCAATACCGGGGCGTGCCCGACAGCCTGGCCCGCGAACAGGCGACCGGGTGGCTGCAGCGCGTCGGATTGAGCGAGTTTGGCGATCGTTACCCGCATCAGCTTTCGGGCGGCATGCGCAAGCGCACCGCGCTGGCCCAGGTGTTGGCGCTGGACCCCGACATCATCCTGATGGACGAGCCCTTCAGCGCACTCGATATCCAGACTCGCCAGTTGATGGAAGACGAAGTGCTTGAGCTGTGGGCGGCGAAGAAAAAGGCGGTGCTGTTCATTACGCACGATCTGGACGAAGCGGTTTCGCTGAGCGACCGCGTGGTGGTCCTGTCGGCCGGTCCGGCGACGCGCCCGATCGGGGAGTTTGCGATCGACTTGCCGCGTCCGCGCCAGGTCGCCGAGGTGCGCACGCAGCCGCGTTTTGTCGAGTTGCACTCGCAAATCTGGCAGGTATTGCGCGACGAAGTGCTCAAGGGCTACGCGCAGCAACTCAGGAAGGCAGCCTGAAGACAATGGACCCCCACGTTCGCTCACTTTGTGTAGCTCTCTGCCCCCCGAGTGGGCGGTGCTTGCTTGGGGCGGCCCGGCGCGGCGCACGCCAGGGGGGTTGACATGTGGCGCTACTTCAAACCCTCGACCCGCAATTTGCGCGTCTGGCAGCTCGGCATGTTTGTGCTGATGGTTTTGCTCTGGCATCTGGCCTCGCGTGACCAGCAAATCGCTTTCTTCCTGGGAGAACCGGTGCAGGTGCTGGGGCGCATCTGGTCATGGTTCATGCCTTTTGGCTGGGGTGCCAGCGCCTTCTTCCCCGACGGTCTGGCCGGCCGGGCCGACATTTACCACCATCTGGGCGTCACTTTGCTGGAGACGGTGCTGGCGTTTGGCCTGGGCACGCTGCTGGGTTTGATCTGTGGCCTGTGGCTGGCGCTGGCGCCGCTGGCGAGCGCCATTCTGGAGCCCTATATCACCGCCGCCAATTCGATGCCGCGCGTGATTCTGGCGCCGATCTTCGGCTTGTGGTTCGGTCTGGGCATCTGGAGTAAGGTGGCACTGGCGGTGACGCTGGTGTTTTTTGTCGTGTTCTTCAACGTCTTCCAGGGTGTCAAGGAGGTCAGTCCGGTGGTGCTCAACAATGCCCGGATGCTGGGCGCCAATCAGCGCCAGTTGCTGCGCACGGTCTACCTGCCCAGCGCCACGGCCTGGGTGTTTTCCAGCTTGCACACCTCAGTCGGTCTGGCTTTTGTCGGCGCCGTGGTGGGTGAATACCTGGGTTCGGCACGCGGTGTCGGTTACCTGATCTTGCAGGCCGAAGGCACGTTTGATGTCAACACCGTATTTGCCGGCATTGTGGTGCTGACGCTGTGTGCGCTCGTGCTCGATAGCCTGGTGGGGCGTATTGAGCGGCGCCTGATGAAGTGGCAGCCGCGTCAGGGAGAGGTTGATAAGCTATAAAAATGATAGCTGCCCACGCAGGCTGCACGGCATCTGCAGATGTTTTTAGTACTATTTCCTGGCGACGCGTATGGCTTTGCCGTGCTTTTTCTGCGCCAGCTGCGTGCCCGATCTGGCCTTGGCTTTGGCACTGTGTCTGGCCCTTGGCTTGCTTTGCGCCAGCGCCTGGCGAACCGCTTTGCCTGCTTTGCGTTTCGCGATGGCTTCGGGCGTCAGCGACATCTGGCCGTTGTCGGCCATATGCATGGTCACATCGGCCTCATGTGCTTTCGAGCGCGGCACCAGCAGGCTGGAGCCGGCCTTGATCAGCACGCGCGGCGGGATGTGGTTGACACTGCGTAACGCGGCCTCGGTCATGCCGACACGCTTGGCGGCATCGGCTGGCTTCATGGTGCTGGGCGCCTGCCAGGCGGTCCAGCTGGCCAGCTGACCCGTGCCGTAGGCGTCCAGGTTGCTTTGAAAGATCGCGGCGTTGTCCCATGGCAGAAGGATCTGGGGTGTGCCTGCGGCCAGAATCACCGGGCGATTGGCCGAAGGATTGAGCGCCTTGAAATCTTCCAGCGGCACCTCGGCCAGCTTGGCCGCAAGCGCCACGTCGATGTCACGCCTGATGTCCACGGTCTGGAAATACGGGTGGTTTTCGATCAGCGGCAGGCGCGCACTGAAGGCGTCTGGCTTGGCCAGAATGTTTTTCACGGCCTGCAGCTTGGGCACATAAAAACGGGTTTCGTTGGGCATCTTCAGATCGGTGTAGCTGATACCCAGACCGGCGCGCTGGTTTTTGGCGATGGCTCGGGCGACGCTGCCCTCGCCCCAGTTGTAGGCCGCCAGCGCCAGGTGCCAGTCGCCAAACATGTCGTGCAGTTTTTGCAGATAGTCCAGTGCCGCGCGGGTTGAAGCCAGCACGTCACGCCGGTCGTCGCGGAAAGCGTTTTGTTTCAGGTCGAAGGTTTTTCCGGTCGCAGGCATGAACTGCCACATGCCGCTGGCCTTGGCGCTTGAGACCGCTTGTGGGTTGAAGGCGCTCTCGATAAACGGCAGCAGCGCCAGCTCGGTTGGCATGTCGCGCCGCTCCAGCTCCTCGACAATATAAAACAGGTATTTGCGTGAGCGTTCGGTCATGCGCAGCATGTAGTCGGGTCGGGTGCTGTACCACTGCTCGCGATCATGCACGAGGTCGCTTTCCAGATCCGGCATGGCAAATCCGCGCTGAATGCGGTCCCACAAATCGGCCGGCGCCGCCAGCTCGGTCACGGCTTTGGAACTGGCTTGCGCGGCGGTGATGGGCTTGAGCGCGCCATTCGGGATCACTGGGGCCGGAACCGGGACGCTGACCTCGGCGCTGGCAGGGGCAGCGCTTGGTGCCGCTGCGGGCGCAGGCGCTGGCTGGTCTGTGCGCGTGGTGACGCCGGTGCTGGCGCAGCCAGCCAGCCAGAGCAGGCTGCTCGTCAAGAAGATGTTGAGAAATTTCATTGAAACTGGTTTTTCCACTGGCGAAGGGCGGCAAAAATGCTCACTTCGTCGCGGGCGCTGGCATCAACGCGCTGCACGGCGTCAATGACGCTGGCCTGGCGGGTGCGCAAAAAAGGGTTGATCTCGCGCTCCAAGCCCAAGGTCGAGGGCAGGGTGGCAAGCTGGCGCGCGCGCAAGTCCTGGGCTCTGGCCGAGTATTCGGCCAGAGCCCGGTTGTCAGGCTCGACAGCGCGCGCAAATCGGAGGTTGCCCAAAGTGTATTCATGGGCGCAGCATACGCGTGTCGCCTCCGGCAGTGCCGCCAGGGCGTCGAGCGAGGCCAGCATCTGTGCCGGACTGCCTTCAAACAGGCGCCCGCAACCGCCGCTAAACAGCGTGTCGCCACAGAACAGCAGCGGCGCAGCGTCCACGCTGGCACAAAAATAGGCGATGTGACCGGCGGTGTGGCCGGGGACATCGATGACCTTGAAAGTCAGCCCCAGCGACGTCACGGTCGCGTCAGCGCTCAGGCGCATCAAAGGTTCCGGCATGACTTCACGCGCCGGGCCAAATACTCGGGCGCCGGTCGTCTGGCGCAAAGCCGCGACGCCGCCGGTGTGATCGTCGTGATGGTGCGTGATTAGAATGGCTTCAAGCTGCACGCCAAAGCGCTGTAGGGCTTCAAGCACAGGCTGCGCGTCACCGGGGTCAACCACCAGCGCTTGACGTCCGTCATGCAACATCCAGATGTAGTTGTCGTTGAAAGCGGGTAGCGGAATTAACTTCATGAGCGATCAAATTATAGGTTTGCACGACTGGTTCGCTACTCCGCCCGGGCGCTACCTGCTGGCGTGGGAGCGCGCCCAGCTGGATCTGGCCGTGGCGGATATCTTCGGATTTCACGCCTTGCAACTGGGTTTGCCCGAGCTTGACGGCCTGGCCTGCAACCGCATGCCGCACCGTTGGCTTGCCAGCCAGGTTTCGGCGCCAGGCGCGGCCTTCGTCACTGATTTCTGCGCTCTGCCGTTCCAGGCCAACAGCCTGGACCTGGTGCTGTTGCCACACGCACTGGAGCTTGCCGCCGATCCACACTCGACCTTGCGCGAGGTTGAGCGGGTGCTGGTGCCCGAAGGCCGGGTGGTGATTTGTGGCCTGAATCCGGCCAGCTTGTGGGGTCTGCGCCAGCGCCGCGCGCACCTGCATCATCGCTTTGGTCTGGGCAAGCTGTTCTTGCCCGAAGCTGGTAAATTCATTGGTTACTGGCGCCTGCGCGACTGGCTTCGGCTGCTCGGTTTCGAGGTTGAGGTGGCGCGTTTTGGCTGCTATCGGCCGGCATCTTCGAGCGAAAAATGGCTGCAGACCCTGGCCTGGATGGACCGCGCCGGGGCGCGTTGGTGGCCAATTTTCGGGGCCTTGTATTTCTTGGTGGCAGTCAAGCGCGTGCGCGGGATGACACTGCTGAGCCCGGCCTGGAAGACTGCCAAAATTCCGGCGAGTGCGCCGGTTTCTGTAGCCAACCGGGCCGGATTGACTGGCGCTGATGCTTTAAACGACATGAGTCATGGGGAGTCCTGATTGAACGCGATAGATATCTACACCGACGGCGCCTGCAAAGGCAATCCCGGCCCCGGCGGCTGGGGCGCGCTGCTCAAATCCGCTGGCTCGCAAAAGGAGCTGTCCGGCGGCGAACTGGTCACCACCAATAACCGCATGGAGATGATGGCGGTGATCGAGGCCCTGTCGGCCTTGAAGCGCCCCTGCCATGTGAGGCTGCATGTGGACAGCCAATATGTTCTCAAGGGCATGACGGAATGGCTGCCAGGCTGGAAGGCACGAAACTGGAAAACGGCGGCCAAGGCGCCGGTGAAGAATGTTGACTTGTGGCAGCGTCTGGACCAGCTGGTCAGCACCGCCGGGCACAAAATCGATTGGCATTGGGTCAGGGGACACAACGGTCATCCGGGCAACGAGCGAGCCGATGAGCTCGCCAACCTGGGGGTCGAGCAGGCACTACGGCGACGTGATCAGAAATGACGAGTGAACCGGATGCCTGGTCTGGTCATGAAAGAAACCGGAGTCTGGACGCGCTAAGAGGTCTGGCGGCGTCTTTGGTATTGATCGTTCATGCGAGCGAAACCTATGCGCCTATCGCCCAAAAATTCGGTCACAGCGTGTGGTTTTTTGACGCATCGCTGGCCATTGACATCGGTCGAACGGGTGTCGTCCTGTTCTTTTTAATCAGCGGATTCACCGTGTCGAACAGTCTCCGGCAGACCGACGATGGTATTGGTGGTTTCTTTATTCGGCGCTTCTTTCGGCTTTATCCCCTGTTCTGGTTTTCGATCTTGCTGGCGCTGGTCTTCTTCCGTCCACCAGAGGCATACCGGTTTTCCACAATTGCCGCCAACCTGACAATGTTGCCGGAACCGTTGGGTCGTGCGCAAATGCTTGGCATCTACTGGACCCTGGAGACCGAGGTCATATCGTACGCAATCGCCGCGTTGCTGTTCGTCTGCGGCCTGTTCAATAGCGCCCGCTTTTTGGCGGCAACGTGTTTCCTCCTGGTGCTGGTTTTTGCCATGATGATGTTTGAGTTGCTGCCAGCGGCGCGTCTTCTCCAATGGCAAATGTTGCCACACAACCTGGCCTTGATCTTATGGGGCAGTCTTTTCCATCTGACTTACACACGGCAACAGGCCTCAGGCCAAGGCCACCAAGGTGGCCGTCATATGCAGCAGGGGCTCACCTTTCTGATAGCGGCCCTGGTCTTGAGTCCATCGATGTACTCTCTGATTCAGTATGCAATGCACGCAAAGCCGGAAAACCTTCGCTGGGGCGTTGCCTATCCCAGTGCCGTCGCGCTATTTCTGCTGACTTTCTTCTGGGTACGGCGAGTGCCGCGAATGTTTGCCTGGATCGGTGAAATCAGCTATTCAACCTATTTGCTTCATCCGTTCGTGATCGCGCTATTGATCTCAATCATGCAGGAGAACAATTTTGCCGTCGAATGGATCAACGTTCCGATGTTCGCGGCCATTTCGTTGGTAACCACGACTGCGCTTGCCGGTTTGTCATTTCGCGTGATTGAAAAACCTGCCATTCGGCTGGGAAAAAGTCTGGAGGCTCGGTATCGTCTGAAACTGGCACGCGCGGGTCTCAAATCACCCCCTCAAACATCATGACATCCACCTCGTCGCCGGCAGCAATATTGCCCTGGCCGTGATGCAGCACGATCAGGCCGTTGGCGCGCACCATCGAGCTGAGCACGCCCGACCCCTGGTTGCCGGTGGTCTTGACCTGCAGCGTGCCGTCTGGCGCGCTGCTGACGATGCCGCGCTGGTACTCGGTGCGCCCCGGTTTCTTGCGGATCTCCTGTGCACTGCGCGCCTTCAACAGCGGTGGTGCCATTGCGCTGCAGCCCATCATCTGCAGGAGCGCAGGTCGCACGAAGGCCAGAAAAGTCACCATCACCGCCACTGGATTGCCCGGCAGGCCAAACAGCACCGCAGCCCCGGAGGAACTTGATGCACTCTCTTTTTGATAGCCGTCTACGCTTGATGCATAAGCGTTAGAGGCCAATTTGTCTTTAAGAATCCGGCCCACCGCCATTGGCCGGCCGGGCCGCATGGCGATCTTCCAGAAGGCCACGTCACCGAGTTTCTTCATCATGGCCTTGGTGTAATCGGCTTCGCCGACACTCACGCCGCCACTGGTGATGATGACGTCGGCGGCCAGCGCGGCGCGCACGAAAGCGGCCTCCAGCAGCGCCGGATCGTCGCGCACCACGCCCAGGTCGATGACTTCGCAGCCCATGCGCGTCAGCAAGCCGAATACCGTGTAGCGGTTGCTGTCGAACACGGCGCCTTCACGCGCGGCTTCGCCCAGGCTCAAAATCTCGTCGCCGGTGGAGAAATAAGCGACCCGGAGTCTGCGCCACACCGGCACTTTTTCAATGCCCAAGCTAGCCAGCAGACCAAGCGCGGCAGGCGTGAGCAGCTCGCCTTTTTGTAGCGCCGGCTGGCCTTGCATCAGGTCCTCGCCCATCAGGCGGCGGTTGTCGCCGGCTTGAATCACGTTAGGAGGAATGGTGATGATGTCAGCCCGAACTGTGACAAACTCTTGCGGCACCACGGTGTCGAGTCCGGCGGGCAGGATGGCGCCGGTCATGATCTTCAGACATTCACCGGGTTCGATGCGGCCCGGCCAGGCTTTTCCGGCCAGCGCGGTACCGATGACTTTCAGGGTCAAAGGCGCCTGGTCTGAAAGTTGTGCCCCGTCAAACGCGAAGCCATCCATGGCCGAGTTGTCGTGCGGCGGCACGCTGATGGGCGAGATCAGGTCCTGCGCCAGGACGCGGCCCAGGGCCTGGAAAATCGCGACTTCTTCAAGCTCCTTGACTGGCTCCACCAGGCGTGACAAAAAGCCGCCCACGCTGCTGGCGTTCAAGGCCTGCGGATCGTAGCCCTGAATCTCGGCAGCGATGCTGTCCAGGGTCTTCATTCAGGGGTTTTCCAGTTGCTGCAATTCCGCCAGTGTGTTGGCGTTGCAGAAGGCGCGCGGATCATCGCCCGGCAAATCAAAGGGCACCAGCACGGTCTTGTGCAGCGCGGTCCAGGCGTCGATCTTGCGTCCGCCGTCATGGGTGAACTTGACCAGACTTTCCAGCAACTCCACGCGCAGCAGACAAAACACCGGCTGGGCGCGCACCTGCGGCTGGCCATCCCGGCCGATTTCGGGTGCGGCCGCCATGGCGATCTCAGCCGCCTGGGCTTGCAGCGCCTGAGCCAGCCGCGGCACCAGGTCCAGCGGCAGCAGCGGGGTATCGCAGGGCACGGTGACAAGAAAAGGCGTCTCGCAGCGCTCCAGGCCGGTCAGGAAGCCCGCCAGCGGCCCGGCGTAGTCGGCCAGGCCATCGGGCCAGACCGGCACGCCAAAAGACTCGTAGGCGGCCAGATTGCGGTTGGCATTGATCATGATGCCGCCAACGCCGCCGCCCATCTGCAGGCGCGTCAGGGTGTGCAGCGCCAGCGGCAGACCGTTGAAGGCCTGCAGGCCCTTGTCCACGCCGCCCATGCGCGAGCCGCGTCCGCCGGCCAGGATCAGGCCTGTGATGTCAGCTGGGTTGATCAGATCAGCCTCCGATGTAGCTCATCTCAACCCGTTTCACGCCGCCGCCCGCATCCGCTGGCAAGGCGCTGCGCAGTGCCGAGTAGCGGTCGCTGCGGCCGCGCCAGATGTGGCCGATGGCGGAAATCAGATCGGCATCCGGAGCGTTGGCCCGGATCAGCGAGCGCAGGTCGTAGCCACGGGACGCAAACAGACACAAATACAGCTGGCCTTCGGTGGACAGCCGGGCCCGGTTGCAGCTGCCGCAAAAGGCCTGGGTCACGCTGCTGATGACACCGATCTCGCCGGCCTTCAGGTCGTGTTTCCCGGCTGCATCGGCATAGCCCCAGCGCTCGGCGGTCTCGCCTGGCCTGGTTGCATCCAGCGGCAGCAGTGGCAATTCGGCATGAATCAGCTTGACCACCTCGCTTGACGCCAGCACCTCGTCCATGCACCAGCCGTTGGTGGCGCCGACGTCCATGTATTCAATGAAGCGAAGCACCATGCCAGAACCCCTGAAGTGCCGCGCCATCGGCAATATCTGGTGTTCATTGGTGCCGCGCTTGACCACCATGTTGATCTTGATCGGTCCCAGGCCGGCGCTCTGGGCGGCGTCAATGCCGGCCAGCACATCGGCGACCGGAAAGTCGACGTCATTCATGCGACGAAACACCGCGTCGTCCAGGCCGTCGAGGCTGACTGTGATGCGTTGCAGACCGGCCGCCTTGAGTGCCTTGGCTTTGCGTGCCAGCAGCGAACCATTGGTGGTGAGCGTCAAATCCAGTGGTCGGCCGTCTACCGTGCGCAGAGCCGCCAGCTGTTCGACCAGCCCTTCGATGTTCTTGCGCAGCAGCGGTTCACCGCCGGTGAGGCGAATCTTTTGCACACCGTGGGCCACAAAAATCCGGGCGACGCGGGTGATTTCTTCAAACGACAGCAATGCCGTGTGCGGCAGGTAAGCGTAATCCTTGTCAAAAATTTCTTTCGGCATGCAGTAGTTGCAGCGAAAGTTGCAGCGGTCGGTGACACTGATGCGCAAGTCGAGCAGGGGGCGCTGCAGCGCGTCCAGTAGCAGGCCGTTGGCGGCCATGCGGGTGCCGGGCGAGAAGGCGGCGCTGGGTGTCGGGAAGGCGGCCGTGCGCTGGTCGACGAGCGGCACGACGCGCGGGGTTTGGTGCTCAGTCATGGGGAGGATGGCGCTTTGACGAAGGCAGCGCCGCAAGGTCAACCCAGGGGCGCAATCTGGGTTGGCTCATAGCTTGCGGCGACGCCTTTGTGGACCGCAGGCGCCGGTTTCGCCGGGGCAGCTTTTGCCGGGCGCCGCGCGCGGCGCCGGTCGAGCACCGACACCGGTGCTTCCGGCTCTTTCGGCGGCGCGCTCTGAAGCCAGAACTTCGGCTCAGGCATGAACATGAACGGGCTGCCGCAGTTCGGTGAAAAACGCCATGAAACAATGTACTTGGAGTGGTCAACCTCCGGATCAAATCGATCCAGACCAGCCAGCAACTGCTGTTGCAGTGCGGCCGCATAGCGCAGCACCTGCTCGTTCCATTTCATCAGCACCAGCTGGATGTGCAGTTCTTCCTTGTCAAGCGCTCGCGGGATGACAATCACCTCGCAGGCGAGCCAGTCGAGCGGAATTCCATGCTGTCTCAAGGTGTCTTTCAGCACCACCCGGATCAGCTCGCGTCGAACGTCGCTGCTATGGCTGACGCTATTGCTGCTGTTGGGTGAAACCGAGCTGGGCGCAGCCTCCGCCGGCTTTGTCGGACGCTTGCTTTTCAAAAAGTCAAACATGAGTACTCCCGAATTTCTGGTTGATTAGCGTGCAACTTTATCTGATTTTGTAACAATATGCTCACTCTGCCTGGCAAAACCAGGCGGCACGGCGCTTGACGCGCCGGTCTCGTTACCGGGGGGTCACGATCGCCGGACCCATGTCCTGCAGCGGCCCGAGCGGGTTGGTAGTGGACTCAATCTCGTTGACGTTGGGCTGTCCGCCCCAGGCGCGGTAGACCACCACGTCGTTCACCAGCAGGATCAAGGCGTTGAAGCGCCAGCCGGTGGTCTCGGTGCGGCGAGAAAAATTGGTAAAGTCGGCAAAAAAATTGCCAGTGCGCGCTTTGGTTATGTGTGCCGCCGTGATTTCCCAGCCGCGACAGGCATCGCGCGCCTCCAGGCAGGCAAGCACACCGGGATCGAGGTCTTCGCGTTTGAGCAGGGAGCTTGGAACAAATCGGCGCACGACGTCGGCCTGCGTCAGGATGGTTGTGTTCGCCTGTTTTACCGGATCGATGCCGAGACGGGACAGCTCGGCGACATCGCTCTTCATCGGAACCAGCGCGTCGATGGCCCGATGTGCTGCATCAAAGTCTTCAAATTGCGATGACTCGCTGAATGCACGCGGCAACATCGACGAGCAGCCAGTCATCATCAGTGCCAGTGACAACAGACACGAACGACGGATGAGTTGGAGGTGGTTCATGCTTGCACTTTGGGGACATCTTCTACGCCAAATTCTAGTATCGCACTGATGCGCCGCAAATTTGTTGAATTTGATGTGCTTACAGGCAGCGATTGGATCCAGAGGCGGACCGGCGGTTTCGGCGAGTGAGCGCCGGTTTATGATGCGGCGATCGCTGAAACCGGAGGAGCAATCATGACAAAGGCAAGCGGCATACCGGCGTTCTGGTCGCAATCGACCGATGGCGCTGATGGCAGCGTGCTGACCTATGCCGTGCGCGGCGGCAAGGCGCAGATCTGGTTGACGTTATTGGGCGTACTGGCGGTCGCCGGCGGTGCCTGGGGTGCTTATTGGTTATTGGGTGGTGAGCTCACCGTTGCCGGTTTGATTTTTATTTTGCTGGTTCCTGGCGGTCTGGTGGCATTCGGCATTCATTGCCTCGATATCAGCTGGTTTGCGCGAACCCAATACACATTTACCAGCGACGGCCTGGTGGCCAGGCGCCACTCTGCCTGGCGCAACAAGTCCAGCGAAGTCATTCGCTCGAACATCACCGGCATTGCCCAGCATTACTCGCCTCCGGGAAGCAACAATTCGTCCCGCAATCCTGGAACATGGGCCACCATCCTGAGCTATCGGGACAAAATGAACACCGGGCGCGAGTTGGCGTTCGACGGCATGGGCTCACCTGAGGAGGCTCGATGGTTGGGACCGTGGGTCGCCAATTGGGCCGGCATCTCACTGAAGCGAACTCATGCCAGCGCGTTTGTGGAAGCCGACCCACAGGAACTACCCAAGCTGGATGATTGAGGTACTGGGGTTCTGCTACGCTGTTGGCCCAAACTTTGAATCGAGATTCCGATAACCAGTTTGATTCGTGCAACGGACAAGCCTGCAGCGGGAGCGGACCACCACGAATGTCAGGTTCCTGGAAGTCCATTTGCAATTGCCTGGCATAGACGCTTCGCCACCCGCCACCATCTCAAACACCGCGTCGACCACGCCACATGGAAGTGCACATGCTGGTTCACGCTCGATCCGTGCGTCCTACGCCGAAATGCTGAGAACGGAGACAATTTGGCCGGAACCGCCGTATGGAGCGGTGTACTGTCCGGTGTTGTATTGTTCGTTGACGTGGCCGTCCCAGGGGTCAAGAAATGAGACGGACCGTTGCGTGCAGCGGCCGACGACGACGAAGTGACCACCAGGCCCGGGGTTCCATTGGAGCAACGCAATGCCGGGCCGGTTGTAGGCGATCTTGTTCGCGATGATATGGCCGTGGTGGTCGAGCCCGTTCGTATCCACCCGCAGGCCATCGGCGCGCAAAGCGGCCGCCAACTGGGTGTCGTAAAAGCCGAAGTTGGCAACGGCGGAGGCCATGCTGCTTTGGTTGTTTGAAAAGGCGCGAGGGTTGAGCGACATCGGCCCCGTTGCCGACACACCGAGTCGTGCCGTTGCGCTTCCCACGGCAGCCCCGAACAGGCGTACGGCAAGATTCCATTCCTCTTCGGCGAAGCTTGTCTGCCGGGCAATGCCGCGCGCCATCCACATACAAGCGATGCCGCAGGAATTCATCTGGTTCTGCTTCCAGATCTGGTAAGTGCGCCCGCTGCCGTCCCGTTCTATGCTGATCATGATTACCCCCGGTCTGATGGATAGCCAATTTTTTTGGCAGTATACATTTGCGGGAGCGATCCGAAAATCGAGTTCGCGAGCACAGTCTCGCCGTCCTCGTGGAATGCAGCGATCCCGTCGGCTACTTGGTTGGGCGCAGGGACGCTTCGAGAAAACAAATGGTTTCCAATGAAAAAACCCGCCGAAGCGGGTTTTTTCAGGAGGGGAAATCGACCGATTCAGGCGCCGTGAATCTTCATCATCACCGGCACAATCAGCAGGGCCACGATGTTGATGATCTTGATCAGCGGGTTGATGGCCGGGCCGGCGGTGTCCTTGTATGGGTCGCCGACGGTATCGCCGGTGACCGCCGCCTTGTGCGCTTCGGAACCCTTGCCGCCAAAGTTGCCGTCTTCGATGTATTTTTTGGCATTGTCCCAAGCGCCGCCACCGGTGCACATGGAGATTGCGACAAACAGGCCGGTCACGATGGTGCCCATCAGCAGGCCGCCCAGAGCGGCCGGGCCGAGGATCAGGCCGACCAGAATCGGCACCACCACGGGAAGCAGCGACGGAATCATCATTTCCTTGATGGCGGCCGTGGTCAACATGTCGACGGCGGTGTCGTATTCCGGCTTGGCCGTGCCTTCCATGATGCCCTTGATTTCCTTGAACTGGCGGCGCACTTCGACCACCACGGCACCGGCGGCGCGGCCTACCGCTTCCATCGCCATGGCGCCAAACAGGTATGGGATCAGGCCACCGATGAACAGGCCGATGATGACCATCGGGTTGCTCAAGTCAAAGCTGATGACCTTGCCGTAGCTTTCCAGCTTGTGCGTGTAGTCGGCAAACAGCACCAGGGCGGCCAGACCGGCGGAGCCGATGGCATAGCCCTTGGTGACTGCCTTGGTGGTGTTGCCCACGGCGTCCAGCGGGTCGGTGATGTCGCGCACGCTCTTGGGCATTTCGGACATTTCGGCAATGCCACCGGCGTTGTCGGTGATCGGGCCATAGGCGTCAAGGGCGACCACGATACCGGCCATGCTGAGCATGGACGTGGCGGCAATCGCAATGCCGTACAAACCAGCCAGCGCATAGGCGGTGTAGATCGCCACGCAGACAAACAGAACCGGCCAGGCCGTGGAGCGCATCGACACGCCCAGACCGGCGATGATGTTGGTGCCGTGGCCGGTAGTGGAAGCCTGGGCGATGTGCTTTACTGGCGGATATTGCGTGCCGGTGTAGTACTCGGTGATCACCACCAGTGCGGCGGTGAGGATCAGGCCCACGGCACAGGCGCCAAACAGCTTGATCTGGCTGCCGCTGGCGCTGATCGCGTTGTCGGGAATCAGCCATTGCGTGACGAAGAAGAAAGCAATCAGCGACAGCACGCCGGCCACGGCCAGACCCTTGTACAGCGCAGGCATGACGTTCTTCATGCCGGGCGAGGCCTTGACGAAGAAGCAGCCGATGATGGAGGCGACGATGGACACCGCACCCAGCGCCAGCGGATAAACCACGGCACTCATGCCGGCGCCAGCGACCAGCAGGGCGCCGAGCACCATGGTGGCAATCAGCGTCACGGCGTAGGTTTCGAACAGGTCAGCGGCCATGCCGGCGCAGTCACCGACGTTGTCGCCCACGTTGTCGGCGATCACCGCCGGGTTGCGTGGGTCGTCTTCGGGAATGCCGGCCTCAACCTTGCCGACCAGAT
Source organism: uncultured beta proteobacterium (assembly GCA_963810395.1). Classification (GTDB taxonomy): domain Bacteria; phylum Pseudomonadota; class Gammaproteobacteria; order Burkholderiales; family Burkholderiaceae_C; genus Rhodoferax. The sequence goes on from CAWENC010000001.1 coordinate 2,644,127, forward strand.
CCGCGCCAACGTCAGCGCCCTTGGTGAAAATGCCACCGCCGAGCCGGGCAAAGATGGAAATCAGCGAGGAACCAAATGCAAAGCCGATCAATGGGTTGAGCAAGTGCGCCAGATTCTTGTCCGGCGTCAGATTACCGTTGCCGACCAGGAACCAGAAAAATCCGGTGACACCCAGCAGCCCGAGGCCCACCACCAGCATGCCGGTGATGGCGCCGCCGCGAAAGGCGACGTCGAGTGCCGGGCCAATGCCCTTGGTGGCGGCCTGTGCGGTACGCACGTTGGCACGAACCGAGACGTTCATGCCGATGAACCCGCAGGCGCCCGAGAGTACGGCGCCAATCACAAAGCCGACGGCGCTTAAAGAATCAAGAAAGACGCCAATCAATATTGCCAGCACGACGCCGACCATGGCAATGGTTTTGTATTGCCGCGCAAGGTAGGCGGCAGCGCCGGTTTGAATGGCGGCTGCAATTTCCTGCATCCGCGCGTTGCCGGCATCCTGGGAAAGAATCCAGCTGCGGGCCCAAAAGCCGTAAGCCACGGCAATAAAGCCGCAAATGAGCGCCAGAATCAGCGCTGGGTTGCCTGTCATAAAAATCTCCTGTTGGTTCGCTGAGGAATGGTGCAACGCGAGCGGCACCACCGTTGCGTTGCTTCCTCGCAAAGACATCAACGGATGATTGATGCAGGCGATTGGCCAACGCGCGGACTTTACCGTGAAAATTCGATTTTCTGGGCGCAGCAGCGGGGCAGCAAGTAAAATTAGGGTTAATACTTATGCTTTTCTGATCTAACTCAATTTTAAAAAAACGCACCATGTCCCTCGACAACGTCACCCCCGGTAAAAACGTTCCTGAGTCTTTCAACGTGATCATCGAGATCCCGATGAACGCCGACCCCGTCAAGTACGAGGTGGACAAGGAGACCAGCGCGATTTTTGTTGATCGCTTCATGAGCACGGCCATGCATTACCCGACCAACTATGGTTATGTGCCGAAAACGATTTCCGGCGACGGCGATCCGGTGGACGTGCTGGTGATCACGCCGGTGCCGCTGATTCCCGGCGTCGTGGTGACCTGCCGCGCCATCGGCATTTTGAAAATGGAAGACGAAGCCGGCCAGGACGGCAAGGTGCTGGCAGTGCCGATCGACAAGATTCTGTCGCTCTACACGCGCTGGCAAAAACCCGAAGACCTGAGCCCGGTGCGCCTGAAGACTATCGCCCACTTCTTTGAACACTACAAGGATCTGGAAGAAAACAAATGGGTCAAGATTCTGGGTTGGGAAGGCCCGGAGTCGGCGCGCCAGGAAATCATGGACGGCATCGCCAACTACCAGCGTTCGCATCCCTGAAAATTGGGTGTTGCCTGGGCTTCAGGCTTGACTCAACCACCACCAGCGAGTACCCAGCATGGCAGGTCCGAGCACCGAGTTTTGGCAACAACGCTTCGAGAACAAGGAAACCGGCTGGGACCGTGGCGGTCCAAGTCCTCAGCTATTGGCCTGGCTCGATAGGGGTGAACTGCAACCTTGCCGTATTGCCGTCCCGGGCTGCGGAAGCGGCTGGGAAGTGGCAGAACTTGCCAGGCGCAACTTCGACGTCACCGGCATCGACTACACCGCAGCCGCAGTGGAAAATACGCGAGCGCTCTTGCGCGCTGGCTCTCTCAAAGCTGAAATCATTCAAGCGGATGTGCTGAGTTATCACCCGACACAAGCGTTCGACTGCATCTACGAGCAAACCTGCCTGTGTGCAATTCACCCGGACCATTGGGTTCAATATGCCAGACAGTTGCAAGATTGGCTGAAGCCGGCCGGCACTCTTTGGGTGTTGTTCATGCAAATGATTCGACCTGCGGCAAGCGAGCAGGGATTGATAGTCGGCCCGCCTTATCACTGCGACGTCAACGCCATGCGAGCGCTGTTTCCGCAGAGCGATTGGCTATGGCCCAAGCCGCCCTACCCGAAGGTGCCTCATCCGAGCCTGGCACACGAGTTGGCGCTGCGATTGGTTCGTCGTTAGGCAGAAAGACCGTACCCGACGTCAGGGCGAATTCAGCCGTCTTCCAACCGGTTTGAGCCCGGTATCAAAGAGGGTGAACACCCGATCCGCAATCTCCTGAGGGCTGAGTTCTCCGCCCGGCCGGTACCACCTGGCCAGCCAGTGCATGGCGCCAAATATCGAAAACGTCGTGATCTTGGTGTCACAAGGGGTGATCGAGCCGTCCTGGATACCTTCATCCAATAGCTTTCTGACAAAGCTGTCCAACAAGCGAAACGTCGGGGTCAGCTCGTCCCTGCTGGCTGGCTCCAACGGGCCCAAGCCCGACAGCACCATGCATTTTCCGAAGACGCCAGTCATGCACACCGTATATTGGGTAACGAAGATTTTAAGTTTTTCGAGACCACATAAACCGGACTCTTCGGCCATGGCCATGGCCGGCGTGAATTCCATGGTGGCCTGATTCAGGATTTGCAGCAGGATGTCATCCTTGTTTTTGAAATAGTAGTAAAGGCTGGGTTTGGTGACGTTCAGGCGCTTCGCCAGTTCGTTGAGCGATGTCTCGTAAAAGCCGCGCTCGTTGAATAGCTCCGCCGCTTTGCGCAGAATTGCAGAACGCTTGAGGTCCCCCTGCTCGGCACTGCTCTGAATTTCATTTCCCCATCGGGCGGTGCTCGGCTCTGGCGCGGTCGGGCTTGGCTGGGAACCCCCGTGCTTGCTCTTTGCGCTTCTGCTTGCAGTCTTCATGGCCGGGGATTCTAGCAGTCAGGGAAAATACCTACTGGACATATTACTTACCGGACGGTAACATTGCATGGTTCGTATCAATCCGGTTGCTGCTTGTTGCGGCAATCTTGAAAAGGAGATTCACCATGTACCTGACCCAAGGCCTGCACCGGGCACTCCAGCAAAAGCCAGACAGCATCGCGACCGTTTTTCAGGGCCGAAAGCGCAGCTTTGCCGAACTTGCCGGGAGAGTCGCCAAATTGGCCGGTGCCCTGCGCAGCCTCGGGCTGAAAACGGGAGATCGGGTCGGCATGCTGTCGCTCAATTCAGATCGTTACCTGGAATACTACCTGGCGGTGTACTGGGCCGGCGGCGCCGTCAACCCGGCCAATATCCGCTGGACCGCGGCCGAGATCGCCTACTCGATCGACGACTGCGAAACTGCCATACTGATCGTCGACGACACCTTCAAAGTCATGGCGCAAGGTCTCAAAGACAGTTGCAAGTCTTTGAAAGTGCTGATCCATGCCGGCGATGGCGAAGCCCCTGAAGGCATGTTGTCATACGAGGCCTTGGTGGCGGATACGGCGCCGGTCGAGGACGCCTACCGTGCAGGCAGTGATCTGGCCGGCGTCTTCTACACTGGCGGCACCACCGGTTTTCCGAAGGGCGTGATGTTGTCCCATACCAATCTGGCGAGCAACTGCTTGACAGTATTGGCTAACGGCGTGGTGGCGCCGGACAGCGTGGGTCTGCACGCCGCGCCGATGTTCCATTTGGCCGATGGCGCCTTCATGAATGCCTTGCTGGCCGCTGGCGCGACCCACGTGATGATCCCCAGCTTCACCCCGGTCGGCGTCCTGGAGGCGATCCAGGGCCAGCAGGTCTCGGCCAGCCTGCTGGTGCCGACCATGATTCAAATGCTGGTGGACCATCCGGAAATCGGCAAGTACCAGCTCGACAGCCTAAAGTCCGTTCTGTACGGGGCCTCGCCGATCAGCGAAGCGGTGCTAGACCGCGCCACCAAGGCGCTGCCCTCGGCCGCCTTCTGCCAGGCCTACGGAATGACCGAGCTTTCGCCCATTGCCACCCTGTTGCTGCCGAAATATCACCTGCCCGAGCAGCGCTCATTGGGCAAGATGCGCTCTGCCGGGACGGCCTGCACGCTGGCCGAGGTTCGCATTGTGGACGGCGAAGGCAAAGAGGTACCGCGTGGCACGGTCGGTGAGGTGGCGGTGCGCGGCCCGGGAGTCATGCTGGGCTACTGGAACAAACCAGCGGAAACCGCCGCTGCAGTGCGCAACGGCTGGATGCACACCGGCGACGGCGGCCGCATGGACGAGGAAGGCTTTGTCTTCATTGTGGATCGCATCAAGGACATGATCGTGACCGGCGGCGAAAACGTCTACAGCATCGAAGTCGAAAACGCCGTGCTCAAACACCCAGCCGTTGCCATGTGCGCCGTGATCGGCATACCCGATGAGCAATGGGGCGAGCGTGTTCACGCTGCCGTGGTTCTCAAGCCGGGCGCGCAAACCACACCGGACAGCATCATCGAGCACTGCAAGGCCCTGATTGCCAACTACAAATGCCCTCGCAGCGTCGCTTTCCTGGAAGCACTGCCGCTGTCGGGAGCCGGCAAGATTCTGAAGACCAAGCTGCGCGAGCCTTTCTGGAAAAACCAGCAGCGAAGCGTCGGTTAAGCAAATTGGTCTCGCCATCAACGCATGAGGGCGCGTGCAAGCGCAGCCGCATGAAATCACACTTATCTCCAAAGGAACAAACACAATGACACAGCAAATCTTGGTGGCCGGGGTCGGCATGATTGCGTTCAAGAAGCCCGGGGCCAGCCTGCCCTATTTTGAAATGGGGGCACAGGCCATTCGGCTCGCACTGGCCGACGCCGGGCTTGGCTACGAGCGGGTGCAGCAAGCCTATGCCGGCTACGTCTACGGTGACTCAACCTGCGGCCAGCGCGCGCTTTATGAGGTCGGCATGACCGGCATCCCGGTCATCAACGTCAATAACAACTGTTCCACCGGCTCCACCGCGCTGTTTTTGGCGCGCCAGGCGATTGCCAGCGGCGCGGTTGACTGCGCGCTGGCGGTGGGTTTTGAGCAGATGCAGCCCGGCGCCCTGGGCACGCACTGGACCGACCGGCCCAGCACGTTTGCCAAATTCGATACGCTGTGTGCCGAAATAGCCGGCGGCGCCGAATTGCCGCTGGCCTTGCGCTATTTCGGCGGCGCTGGCCAGGAGCACATGCAAAAATATGGCACCCGGCTGGAAACCTTTGCCAAGATCAGGGCCAAAGCCAGTCGGCATGCGGTCAACAACCCGATGGCACTGTTCCGCACCGAGATGACCGAAGAAGATGTGATGCAGTCGCCGGCCCTGTGGCCGGGCGTGCTGACCCGCTCCATGGCCTGCCCGCCGACCTGCGGCGGCGCTGCGGCGCTGCTGGTGTCCAAGGCATTTGCAGAAAGACATGGCCTCTCGCCCAAGGTACAGATTCTGGGGCAGGCCATGACCACTGACTTCCCAAGTACCTTCGGATCACGCTCGATGATCGATCTGGTCGGTTTCCAGATGACGGCCGACGCTGCGCAAAAAGTCTATGCTCAAACCGGCATCGGACCGGACGAAGTAGACGTCTGCGAGTTGCATGATTGCTTTGCCCAGAACGAATTGCTGACCTACGAGGGCCTGGGTTTCTGCGCTGTCGGTGAAGCCGAGCGCTTTGTGGAAATGGGCGACAACACCTACGGCGGCAAGGTCGTCACCAACCCTTCCGGTGGTCTGCTGAGCAAGGGTCACCCGCTCGGTGCCACCGGCCTGGCGCAATGCTATGAGTTGACGCGCCAATTGAGCGGCAACGCCGAAGGCACGCAAGTCAAGGGCGCCAGGATTGCCCTGCAACACAACCTCGGCCTGGGTGGCGCTGCCGTCGTCACCATGTACGGCCAAGTCTGAGAGGCCGCCATGCTGGATAGAGCCCACATCGGAAAAACCTACGGCCGCATCACCACCGAGGTTGAAAAAGGGCGCTTGCGCTTCTTTGCGAAAGCGATTGGCGAGACCAATCCAGTCTACACCGACGAAGCCGCAGCCAGGGCGGCGGGCTACCGTTCGCTGCCGGTACCACCGACCTATTTTTTCTGCCTGCAGATGCTCGATGATCCGGATCCCACCTCCTGGATCACCGACCTCGGCGTCAATCTGCAAACCATCCTGCATGGTGAACAAAGCTTCGAATACTTGCAGATGGCGTTTGCCGGTGACCGCCTGAGCTACGAGTCACGGGTGACGGACATCTACGACAAGAAGGGCGGTGCGCTGGAATTTCTGGTGACAGAAACCACGGTCGTCAACCAGTCGAACCAACTGGTGGTCAGGATGAAGTGCTCGACGGTCATTCGCAATCCAGCAGGAGGCAAAAAATGAGCAATCCCCAATTCAACGCTGTCGAAGTGGGCACACAGCTGCCGAATCTGGTCTTGCCGGCGCTGAATCGCACCATGCTGGCTTTGTATGCCGGCGGCTCGGGCGACCATGTGCCCCTGCACATCGACACCGACTTCGCGCGCAAGGCCGGCATGCCTGACGTGTTCGGCCACGGCATGCTGACAGCGGCCTGGCTGGGACGCATGTTGACCGGCTGGGTCGGCCAGGACCGCATTCGCAAGCTGGATGTGCGCTTTGTCGGCATCACGCACCTCCACAACGAAGTCACCTGCAGCGGGCGCGTCATCGAAAAGCTGGAACAGGACGGCGAGCACCGCGTGCGCGTCGAAATTCAGGCCAGCAATCAATACGGCGACAAAAAGGTGGTCGGTGAGGCGCTGATCTCCTTGCCCTGACCTGGCCCTGGTCACAACCCGATTCAATTTCGCAAACACTGGAGAAATCACATGAGCAAGAAAGTCGAGGGTAAAGTCGCCCTGGTCACCGGTTCCGGTCGCGGCATCGGTCGAGAGGTGGCTTTGAAGTTGTCCGCCGAGGGCGCGCGCGTGGTCGTGAACGATCTGGACAAAGACGTCGCCTACCAGGTGGTCGAAGAGATCAAGCAGTCTGGCGGAGACGCCGTGGCCTGCCACGGCAGTGTCACGGCGCCGGATTTTGCCGAGCGCTTCATCAAGACCGCGGTGGACAACTACAAAGGCATCGACATCATCATCAACAACGCCGGCTACACCTGGGACAACGTCATCCAGAAGATGACGGACGAGCAGTGGTATTCAATTCTGGACTGCCACCTGACGGCGCCGTTTCGCATTCTGCGCGCCGCGCATCCGGTGATCCGGGCACTCAGCAAGGCCGAGCAGGAAGCCGGTCGTGAGGTGTTCCGCAAGGTCGTCAACATCTCCTCGATCGCGGGCACGGGGGGCAATGCGGGACAGGCCAACTATTCTTCAGCCAAAGCCGGCATCCTTGGCCTGACCAAGGCCTTGTCCAAGGAGTGGGGACGCATGAAGGTCAACGTCAATGCCGTGGCATTCGGGCTGATCAACACCCGCCTCACGGAAGCCACGGCCGATGGTGATGCCAGGATCGACATCGAAGGCCGCGCCATCAAGGTGGGTGTCAATCCAGCCTTGATGAAGCAGCTTGAGGCCACCATTCCGCTGGGCCGGGGCGGCACGGCAGCGGAGGCCGCTGGTGCTGTCTTCATGTTTTGCATCCCCGAGTCCAATTACGTCTCGGGACAGGTGCTGGTGTGCGGCGGGGGCTTCGAGTAAATCGAAGAATCGCCATGATAGAACGCACACTTTTTGACTCTGACCACGAAGCTTTTCGCGACAGTTTTGCCCGATTTCTGCAGAAGGAAGTTGCCCCTTTCTACGAACAATGGGAGGACCAGGGCTACGTCGATCGGGAACTCTGGCGCAAGGCAGGTGAAAACGGCTTTCTGTGCATGTCCATCCCGGAACAGTACGGAGGCGCAGGCGCCGACAAACTCTATTCGGTCGTGCAGATGGAGGAGATTGCCCGCGCTGGCTTTGCGGGCTTGCTTGGCCTGACGCTGCACAGTGAGATTGTGGCGAAGTACATCCTGAACTACGGCACCGAAGAGCAAAAACTCAACTACCTGCCCAGGATGGCCAGCGCGGAAATGATCGGTGCGATTGCGATGAGCGAGCCCGCTGCCGGTTCGGATTTGCAGGGTATCAAGACCACAGCCATCAGACAAAGCGATGCCACGGGAGAGTTCTATCTGCTCAACGGCAGCAAGACCTTCATCACCAATGGGTGGCACGCTGACATTGTGGTCGTGGTGGCCAAAACCAACCCCGCCGCAGGAGCCAAAGGGACCAGCCTGCTGCTGGTCGAGCGCGGCATGCCGGGCTTCGAGAAAGGCAAGCGCCTTAAAAAGCTGGGTTTGAAGGCGCAAGACACTGCCGAGCAGTTCTTCAACAACGTGCGGGTGCCAGTGGAGAACCTGCTGGGCGGGCAGCCGCAGGAAAACAAGGGATTCATCTGCCTGATGCAGGAACTTCAGTGGGAGCGCATGCAGCTCGCCATCAGCGGCGTGGCAGCGGCGCAGGCGGCGATCGACTGGACGGTCGCTTACGTCAAGGAGCGCAAGGTGTTTGGCCAGGCGGTCTCGACCTACCAGAACACGCGCTACACCCTGGCGGAACTGCAAACCCAGGTTCAGATCGCCCGCGTCTTCGTCGACAAATGCATTGAGGAACTACTGCAGAACAAGCTCGAAGTGGCCACCGCCAGCATGGCGAAATACTGGTGCAGCGACTTGCAATGCAAGGTGATGGACGAATGCGTTCAGCTTTTTGGCGGCTACGGCTATATGTGGGAATACCCGATCACCCGCGCCTACGCTGACGCCAGGCCGCAGCGAATTTACGGCGGCACCAACGAAATCATGAAAGAACTGATTTCGCGGTCCATGGGCCTTGCCGCGGCCTGACAGGGGAACAACATGGCTGGTCCCTTGACCGGTTTCAGGGTCCTGGAAATGGCTGGCATCGGCCCGGGACCATTCTGCGCCATGATGCTGGCGGACATGGGGGCCGAAGTGATTTGCATCGACCGCAAAACACCCGGTGTGCTTGGCGGGGGCGGCAGCATCGTGGACCGGGGTCGCCGCAGCGTGGTGCTGGACTTGAAGAAGCCGGCTTCCATCGAGGTCGTGCTGTGTCTGGCCGAGCGCAGTGATGCGCTGATAGAGGGCATGCGCCCTGGCGTCATGGAGCGCCTGGGTCTGGGTCCGGCGCCTTGCTTGCAGCGCAACCCACGGCTGGTCTACGGTCGCATGACGGGCTGGGGGCAGACCGGGCCGCTGGCCCAAGCCGCCGGGCACGACCTGAATTACATCGCGATCACCGGCGCGCTGAACGCGATGGGACACGCGGACAGGCCACCCACGCCGCCACTGCATCTGGTCGGCGACATGGGCGGTGGTGCCATGATGCTGGCCTTCGGCATCGTCAGCGCCCTGCTGGAAACCAGCCGCTCGGGCCAGGGTCAGGTGGTGGATGCAGCCATTTGCGACGGGGTGTCGGCCTTGTCGGCTATGTACTACGCCATGCTCAAGACGGGCCAATGGTCAGTACAGCGCCAGGCCAATATGCTGGATGGTGGCGCCCATTTTTACGGCTGCTACACCTGTGCCGACGGCAGGTTCGTTTCCATTGGCTCGATCGAGCCCCAGTTCTACGCCCAGCTGCTGCAGCGCTGCGACATTGACGACCCGGATTTCAAACTCCAGTGGGAGCGCAGGCAATGGCCGGTCTTGCGCGCCAAACTGGAAATCCTCTTCAAGACCCGCAGCAGAGACCAGTGGTGCGAGTTGCTGGAAGGCACAGATGTATGCTTCGCGCCGGTGCTGGATTTTGTCGAAGCGACGCAACATCGACACAACGTGGCGCGCGGCAGTTTCATTCAGACCGACGGCATCACCCACCCTGCGCCCTCACCGCGGTTCAGCCGTACCCCCGGTGTGGCGGGAGCCATTCCAAAAGCCGGGCAACACACGCTTGAAGTGTTGAGAGAATTGGGTTTCTCCGAGATGGAAATTCATGAAATCGAAGCAAGGGGATAGACATGGAGAAGAATATTCTGTGGAGTGTGGATCAAGGCATCGGCCGCCTCACATTCAACCGCCCGGATCACGCGAATTCAATCGGTCTGGCCAGCCGCACTGACATGGTCGAGGGCATCAACCGGATGACTGAGCCCGATGTTCGCGTGGTCGTGATCACAGGCCGAGGCAAGTTCTTCTGTGCCGGCGGAGATATCGGCGAGTTTCAGGAAAATCAGCAGAAGCTGGATCAGCTGGTAGAGGAAGTTCTTCGGTTTGCACATCCTGCGATCCACAAATTGGCAAACTTGCCGATCCCTGTGATCAGTGCCGTCAATGGTCCCTTGGGTGGCGCCGGAATCGGATTCGCGCTATGCGCCGATTTTGTGCTGGCCTCTGACACGGTCAAGATGCGCGGCGGGTATTGCGGCATTGGGCTGTCACCCGATATGGGGGCGTCCTACTATTTGACACGCCGCGTCGGCGCTTCCAGAGCCAAAGAGATTTTCATGCGCAATCGTGCCTTGTCAGCAGACGACTGCCTGCGTCTGGGCGTCGTTGACCAGGTGCACCCGGAAGATCAACTCACAGTTGCCGTTGACAGCCTGGCCCAGGAGCTCGCCAGCGGGCCGACCTTATCCTACGGACGCGTCAAACAACTGTGCGATAGCGCTTTTTCTCATAATCTCAAATCGCATCTCGACCTGGAACACCAGCTGCTGGTGCAAAGCGCAAGGTCAGCGGATTGCAAGGAAGGGATAGCGTCATTCATTGAGCGGCGAGTTCCCAATTTTGTTGGGTCCTGAACTGGTTCGTTTCCTGTTCGGTAGCGTCAGCGGTGGGTGACCGCCTCCTTTAGCCGCCACTGACTGACACACCGCACGGCGCAATTTGTCTTGCCTCCGGCGAACAGCCTAGAATTCGCGGCACCATGTCCCTAGGCGCTCGGTTTGACGCGCAGTCCCGGCCTCAAGCAGTTTCGCCAGACGATGCATGTTGAAATGGGGGGCCGCTTGTTTCACTCGAAAAGATCGCAGCGCGGAAGCGAATCACACGATGCGCCCGTCACAATGGACGTGACTACGGTGGCGCGTAGCATGGGCTATCCGATCCGGGCGGCCCTGCTAGGGCTTGCCGCCATTCCCCTGTTCGCCTTGATGCTGTCACTGGCCTATGACTCCTATCGCCAGTACGCAGCCGAGACCGCTGAAGCCTACCGGACAGCGGGCACCATTCGCGCCATTTCTGCGGCGCAGACGGAGCAATTTCTGGCCCAGGCCAAATTCCTCCTGTCGGCGATTTCGCGGCGCCCCAAGGTGCAGGCGCTTGACATGGCCAACTGCGATCCGCTGCTTGCCGAGTTGAAAATGCTCCAACCGGCTTACGCCAACGTACTGACGCTGGATGCGAAGGGGCATCTGGTGTGCAGCGCAGTCGGTATTGCGCCAGGGCAGAGTGCCGGCCCTGATCCCAAATACTATTTCAATGAAGTCGTTCGTACCCGCCAATTTACCGTCGGCAAGCCGGCAAAAGGCTTCATCACCGGGCGCTGGGTTTCTACTCTGGCCTATCCAATCCAGAATGATGCCGGGCAATTGACAGGTGTCGTGGCGGTTGCAGTCGATCTGGTCAACTACCGGCCGATGATTTCCCGCGAGGACGTTCCACCCCATACCGTGGTGGGCATTGTCAACAGTGACGGCGTCATCATCGCGCGTTCGGATGATTCCGAGAAACGCATTGGAACGGTATCCGAAGCAGCGGCGTCCAGGGTCATCCTGAAGGAGCGCAAGGGGACGATGCGTTCACTCGACTATCTTGGAGTTGAGCGCTTTTACGCTTTCGCCCCGATCGCCAACTCGGACTGGATCACCTTTGCCTCTCTCGACGAGGCTGCCGTACTCGGGCCGGCGATTCAACTGGCATATGAACGCCTTGCATTCATCATCGCACTGCTGCTGGCGGTGGCAATCATCACGAGCGTGGTGGCACGACGCATGGCCAAGCCAGTTGAGGCGATTTCCAGAGTCATGGCAAGCGTTGGCGCAGGTGCTGTCCATGAGCGTGCGCCTTTGGCCGGCCCGACAGAGCTTCGCCAGATAGCGGCCCAACTCAATGCGATGCTGGACCGGCGCCTGCAGGCCGAGGCATCGTTGCGCCAGAGCGAGGAACGCTTCCGCACGGCATTCGAGACCAGTCCCGACGCGATCAACTTCAATCGCCTTTCTGACGGACTGTATCTGGAAGTCAACGACGGATTCCTGCGGATGATCGGGTGGACGCGGGAAGAGGTCATTGGCAAGACTTCTAAGGAAATAAATGTCTGGCGCCACATGGAGGACCGGCAGAAACTGGTTCAGGCCATGCAGCATGATGGCTTTATTGAAAACATGGAGGCCGATTTTGTTGACAAGAACGGCAAGATCATCACCGGGCTGATGTCGGCGCATGTCACGACTCTTGCCGGCGTGCAATGCATTTTGTCCGTCACTCGCGACATCACAGAATACAGAGCCGCCAAGGAGCAAATCCAGCATCTCGCCTTCTATGACATGCTGACCGGCCTGCCCAACCGGCGGCTCTTGAGCGTCCGGCTGAAACAGGCGCTGGCTGCCAGCGTTCAGCACAAATGTCGGAATGCGCTGTTGCTGATCGATCTGGATGACTTCAAGACGCTTAACGAGACCCTGGGTCACGAACAAGGCGATCTGCTGCTGCAACAATTCGCCAAACGTTTGAGCAGTTGCGTCGGCGAGGGTGATACCCTGGCCCGCCTTGGTGGCGACGAATTCGTCGTGCTGCTGGAAGAATTGAGCAGGAACCCGCAGGAAGCAGCCACCCGAGCTGAGGTTGTGGCTCAAAAAATCCTGGCGGCGCTGCACCCGCCGTACCAATTCGGCAGTTCCGAGCATCGCAGCACCTGCAGCATCGGCATCGCGCTTTTCGATGCAGCCCAGCGATCGGATACCGAAGAGCCTTTGAAGCGGGCTGAACTGGCGATGTATCAGGCCAAGGCCGCCGGGCGCGACACGTTTCGTTTCTTCGACCCCCAGATGCAGGCCGCAGTCAGTGCCCGTGTAGCGATGGAATCCGCTCTGCGTGAAGCCCTGCAGAAGAATCAGTTCAGCCTTCATTACCAGGCCCAGGTGACGGACGACGGCCGGATCGTCGGGGTGGAGGCACTGGTGCGCTGGCAGGACCCCCGGCGCGGCCTGGTATCACCGGCCGAATTCATTCCACTGGCGGAGGAGACCGGCTTGATCCTGCCCTTGGGCAGCTGGGTGCTTGAGACGGCTTGTACGCAACTGGCGCGATGGGCCAGTCAGCCCCGGATGGCACACCTGACGGTGGCGGTGAATGTCAGCGCACGCCAGTTCCACCATGACGACTTCGTCGATCAGGTGCTGGCCGTGCTGGAGCGCACTGGCGCCCGGGCGAATCGGCTCATGCTCGAACTGACAGAGACCATGCTCGTTTCCGATGTGGAGGGCGTGATTGCCAAGATGAACGCGCTCAAAGGCATCGGGGTGGGGTTTTCACTCGATGACTTCGGCACTGGCTACTCGTCGCTCTCCTATCTCAAGCGCCTGCCGCTGGACAAACTCAAGATCGACCAGGGCTTTGTGCGCGACATTCTTATTGACCTGAACGATTCAGCCATCGCCAAGATGGTCATTGCGCTGGCCAACAGCATGGGGCTGACTGTGATCGCCGAAGGGGTCGAGACCGAGGCGCAACGTGACTTCCTTGCGCGTTTGGGTTGTCACAACTACCAGGGTTATCTGTTCAGCCGGCCACTGCCGGTCCAGGAGTTTGAGGCGTTTGCGCGGCGGGCTTGATGCTGTAGCCGCGGGTCGTGACGCCATTGATCCACTGATCCATTGATATTTGTCAAGAATGCGCCTGCGTCCTTGCGTAGCATTGGCGGGTAAGGCCGTTCTCCGTCATGTCTCTATTTGTCAATTTCCGCAGCGTCGTCCACGCCCTGTCGGACGCGCTGGATCTGGTCGGCATCAACGATGTCCACCACGGCAAGCGCGTGGGCATCATGACAAACGAGGTCTTGCATGCCCTTGGATGGTGCCAGGAAGACAAGGATGCCGTGTTCGATGCCAGCCTGCTTCACGACATCGGCGTTTCATCTTCAGATTTGCATCTGAAGATCGTGACAGCATTTGACTGGAATGGTTCGCAGGGCCACGCCGAATCCGGGGCTGACCTGCTGTCGCAGTTCCCGCCGCTGTCGCATCTCGCGCCGTCGATTCGGCTGCATCACACGCACTGGTCCGAGCTGAAGGATCACTACGGAAAAACCGAACTAGTCGGCAATCTGATCTTCCTGGTGGATCGCGTCGACACGCTCGTGGGGGCTGCGATGCTGAAGAACCAGCTGCTGGAACAGATACCGGCGATACGCGAGAAAATTTCGGATCAGTCAGGAGAGATGTTTGACCCGGATCTGGTCAAGACCTTCCTCGATGTTTCCCGCAAGGAGGCATTCTGGCTGGCGTTGGACGCTGATGCCGTGCGCGACCACATGGAGAACATCTCCCGTCACGCGCAACAGACGGAGACCGACCTTGACACGCTGCTTGGCGTGGCTAGTCTGTTTTCCCATGTTGTCGATGCAAAAAGCCGATTTACCGCCGAGCACTCCGCGGGTGTTGCGCGAATCGCCAGCTACCTTTGCGGCGTCCTCAAGCAAGGTTGCGATTTTGATGACGAGGATTGCGCCAAGCTCGAACTGGCCGGCTACCTGCACGACTTGGGGAAACTGGGCGTCCCGGATTTCATCCTCGACAAGCCGGGGTCACTGACCGAGTGCGAAAGACGCAAGATCAACCGCCATCCGTATGAAACCTTTCGAATCCTGTCGCGGATTCCGGGCTTCGAGGAAATCGCGCAATGGGCTTCTTTTCACCATGAGATTCCCAGCGGCGAGGGCTACCCGTTCCACCTGATGGATAAGGAAGTGCCGTTTCAGGCCCGGCTATTGCGTGCATCTGACATCTTCCAGGCCCTGGCCCAGAACCGCCCCTACCGCTGCGGACTACCGGTGCCAGTGGTCCTTGATCACATGAAGCAGCTGGTCGAGGCCGGGCAACTGGATCGCCTCATCTACGGCACCATTGAGACTCACCAGCAAGAGGTTTATCGGCTGGCCTTGTGCGCGGCGTGAAGGGTGCCCTGGCGGCGAAAACCGTCAGATGCTGCGGGGACTTGACCATGATTCGACTCGCACTGACCATTGCCTTGTCGTTCGCTTTCGATGGATCGCGCACCCCCTGAGAACGCCACCCGGCCGACGACGGTACCGAGGGCGGGCCAGCGTTGGTTGACAATAGTTGTTGATGTTTTTGACCTCTGGGCATTCCGCAGCATGCACAGACAGCTACTGTTTTAGTAGCAAATCGAAAACCTCGCGTTGAATGGTGGCAGGTCGGCGGACTGGGTATCCGTTCTCTGCCCACGCTCGCGGGCCTGCCTACGTGTTTTGCCAGCGGCGTGGCCTCAACGCTTTGTTTGCTTGAGCTTATATCAACCGACTTGACTGAGATTGAAACGGCCGTATCAAAGATCGCATTGCAGGGCACTCGACTACCCGAAGCTGTGCTGAAGATGACGGGACTGTGACGTGCAAAAGAAGCGTTGCAGCCGCTCAGGTCAGCTGGCGCTGGCGCCAGGCAATGCCGTCACCACCGCCTGCAGTATCTCGTCCGACAACGCTTCGTCATCCACGGCGCGGGCCAGTATCAGCGCACCCACCATGCTGGCATAGGCCACCACCGCGCGCTCGCGCTTCACCGCTTTGATGCGCCCTGGCGCGAAAGATGTGAACAAGTCCAGCATCGCGCGCGTGCCATCGGTCACGGCGCGGCGCAGGCCGCTTCCATGACGCGTTGCTTCGGCACCCAGCGACGCCATCACGCAGCCCTCGCCCGGGTTGTCGCGGTGCTGCTTGCTCAGGTAGCCTTTCATCACCGCCGCCAGCGGGTTGCCGCTGGCGCGACCGCCGATCTTGGTCCACATCGCCAACGCGCTGGCAAGCGAGCGTGAGCAGGCCTCGGTCATCAGCTCTTCCTTGGAAGCAAACTGTCCATAGAAGCCGCCGTGCGTCAAACCCGCACTTTTCATCAAATCGGCCACGCCAATGCCGTCAAAGCCACGCTCGCGGAACAGGCGCGCGGCGACATCGAGCACCCGGTCGCGGTTCTGAGTAGCTTGTTCCCTTGTGACTTTCATGGTTTTTCTCCGGTAGGTCTTGTTATTTTAATGATGTTCATCATATAATTCAATAATTACGATCATCATTTAACAGAAACTCATCATGAAAGCAGTTATCGCCGGCTATGCCCGTTCTCCGTTCCACTTTGCCAAGAAGGGCGCGCTGGCCGGTGTGCGCCCGGACGACCTGGCCGCGCAGGTGGTCAAGGGCCTGCTGGAGCGCACCAAGCTGGATCCCGCCTTGCTGGAAGACGTGATCCTGGGCTGCGCCTACCCTGAGGCGGCGCAGGGCAACAACCTGGCGCGCATCGTCGGCCTGCTGGCCGGCCTGCCCATAGAGGTAGGTGGCATGACGGTGAACCGCTTCTGCGGCTCGTCCATGCAGGCCTTGCACATTGCGGCAGCGCAGATCGAGGCCGGCATGGGCGATGCGTTCCTGTGCGTGGGTGTGGAGTCCATGAGCATGGTGCCGCAGGGCGGTTTCAACTTCTCGCCGAACCCACAACTGCTGGAACAGACTGCCGCTTACATGAGCATGGGCGACACCGCCGAGAACGTGGCCCAGCGCTGGGGCGTGAGTCGGACTGACCAGGAAGCCCTGGCCGTGGAGTCCCACCGCAAGGCTGCATTCGCCCGCGAGTTTGAGCGACTGGAAGACGAGATCGTCCCCATCACCGCGCCTGCGGGCGACTGGGTCACACAGGACGGCTGCATCCGCCCCGGCACCAACGCGGAGGCACTGGCCGCGCTGCGCCCCGTCTTCAAGGCCGATGGCGTGGTCACCGCCGGCACATCGTCCCCATTGACCGATGGCGCGGCGGCCTTGCTGGTCACCAGCGAAGCATTTGCCAAACAGCACGGCCTGCAGGCCACGGCGCGCATTGTGTCGTTTGCCAGCGTGGGCGTGGACCCGGCCGTCATGGGCATTGGCCCGATACCCGCCACGCGCAAGGCGCTGGAGCGCGCGGGCCTGACCGTGGCCGACCTGGGCGTGGTGGAGATCAACGAGGCCTTCTCGTCACAAGCCCTGGCCTGCATGCGCGAGCTGGGCCTGAACCCCGCCACGGTCAACATCGACGGCGGCGGCCTGGCCATTGGCCACCCGCTGGGCGCCACCGGCGCACGCATCACTGGCAAAGCCGCCGCTCTGCTGGTGCGTGAAAACGCCCGCTACGCGCTGGCTACCCAGTGCATAGGCGGCGGGCAAGGCATTGCCACCGTGCTGGAACGCATCTAACCCGCTCGCCTATTCAACCCTTTCATCAACCCAGCAAGGAAGATCACCATGCAAATCAAAAACTCTGTCGTCCTCGTCACCGGGGCCAACCGCGGCCTGGGCCAGGCCTTTGTCAACGCGCTGCTGCAAGCGGGCGCTGCCAAGATTTACGCCGCCGCGCGTGACCCCGGCAGCATCACGCTGCAGGGCGTCGTGCCGATTCAACTCGACGTGACCAACGCGGCCGATATTGCCGCCGCAGCCGCACGCTGCACGGATCTGACACTGCTGATCAACAACGCCGGTATTTACCGCAATACCGCGTTGCTCGCAGTAGGCAGCGCAGATGCCGCCCGCGCCGAACTGGAGACCAACTTCTTTGGCCCGCTGGCGCTGAGCCTGGCCTTTGCACCCATCCTGAAAGCCAACGGCGGCGGTGCCATCGTCAACGTGTTGTCGGTGCTGAGCTGGCTCAACATCAGCGCCGGAGCCACTTACAGCGCGTCAAAATCCGCCGCCTGGTCACTCACCAACGGCCTGCGCGGCGAGTTGCGCCCTCAGGGTACCCAAGTGGTGGGCGTGCATGTGGGCTTCATGGATACCGACATGGCCCGCGGCGTGCCGGGCCCCAAGGCCGACCCGCTGGACGTAGCCCGCCAGACGCTGGCCGCACTGGAAGCGGGCCAGGACGAAGTGCTGGCCGATGATTTGAGCCGCAAGGTGAAGCAGGGGCTATCGGCTGGCGTGTATTTGGGTCAGGTGGGCTGAAAAGGAGCTTCCATGTCGAAACCTACAGTCGTTGTTGTTACCGGAGTGTCGTCAGGCATCGGTCGTGCAACAGCAGAAAAGTTTGCCCAGCAAGGCTGCCAGGTCTTTGGTACGGTGCGCAGCATCGCCAAGACCCAGCCGCTGCCTGGAGTGCAACTCGTCGAGATGGACGTTCGTGACAACGCCTCCGTCAAGCGCGGCATCCAATTTGTCATTGATAGCGCCAAGCACATCGACGTGCTGGTCAACAATGCGGGAGTCGCCATGCTCGGCGCGGCGGAGGAAACGTCGGTTGACGAGGCCACATGGATGTTCGATACCAACGTGTTTGGCATCTTGCGCACCAGCCAGGCGGTGTTGCCACACATGCGCGCGCAACGCTCCGGCAGAATCGTCAACGTCAGTTCGGTGCTGGGTTTCTTGCCCGCCCCCTACATGGGGCTCTACTCCGCCACCAAGCACGCTGTTGAGGGCATGTCCGAGACGCTGGATCAGGAAGTACGCCAGTTCGGAGTACGTGTGTCCCTGGTCGAGCCCGGTTTCACCAAGAGCAATCTTGACGTCAATTCGCCCGAAGCCAGCAACAAAATCCCGGCCTATGAGGCTGACCGCAAGCGAGTATCCAGCGCAGTGGCCAAGAACGTTGGAACGGCACCCGGGCCGGACAGTGTTGCCAACACGATAGTTGCCGCTGCTCTGGGCGCGTGGCGCATGCGCCATACCCCGAAAGGCCAGGCATCGCTCTTGAGCAAGCTGCGCCGCTTCATGCCTGCGGGGCCGGTGGATCAAAGCCTTAGAAAGTCGTTTGGTCTCGGCTGAAATCCTGCCCCGCAGCCGACCACAACTAGAGAACCTCATGACATCTCTCACCAAAATCATCGAAGACTTCAACCCGTCTTCTGAATTCAATACGCCCTCTAACTGGTTTCAGGGACGAACAATTTACGGCGGGCTCTCGGCAGCGCTGGCACTTCAGTCTGCACTGCGCGATGCCCCTCCTGACCTTCCACCTCTGAAGTCGGCTCAGATACTGTTTGTTGGACCTGCATCGAAATCGCTGACCTTCAAGACGCTCGTACTGCGACAAGGCAAGTCGGCGACATGTATTTCGGTTGACTGCATGGCTGGGGCGGATGTGGCCATGCGCGTGATGTTCATCTTTGCCGATCCAAGGCCAAGCAAAATCCAGCATGACTTTTACCAATTTCCCTCCGTCAGTGGGCCTGAAAACTACCCGAGACTCGGTACCGTCAACCAAGCGCCGGCTTCCCTGAGTAACTTTGAACTTCGCTTTGCTGGTAAATCATTACCAGTATCGGGTTCTGATCATCCAGAACTTATTGCATGGGTCCGACACCTCGACGCTTCTGGTGTGGACCCGGTTGTTGCGCTGCTCGCCCTGGGCGACAGCTTGCCGCTGGCGGTCATGGCATGCTTTACCGAGTTTGCGCCGATAAGCTCCATGACATGGACGCTGGATATTGCGGAATCCGTGATCGCTGGCGCATGGTTCTTGTTGCGCTCGACCAGCCAGCGAGCAGGGAATGGCTACTCCTTTCAGACCATGGAAATCTGGAACGAAAAGGGAAAGCTGGTTCTCTCTGGGACCCAAACAGTTGCAATTTTTGCGTAGGGCGCAAGCCCGTCAGCCCTGGCCTTCATGCAAAGGCGTCTGGCGTTTTTTGGATGAGGCGTGAATGTCGGTTGTCACTGCACCTGAGACTTACACACAAAAATCATAAGGCCTCTGTGCAAGACTGGTACGGGAAATCGCATCTGCCAATGTCAGCAAACGGGGACAACAAACCAAAGGCAGCAATTGGTCCCTGGCAGGTATTACCGGCCGCGATTGCATTGCCGCATTGCGGACCACCAACCAATCTTTGAGTGAAAGGTTGAGAGCAGTTTGATCGCGGAAACGAAGACACGCTCTCAGTCTGAAATTGTCGGTCCCCGTTGCGGAAAGCTGACCGCCAAAATGAACGTCGGCTCTGCCGCGAGACCGGCAACCGCAATTCAGCGGGATGAGTCATTCAATCTGCTCGCCCGCGTCGAAGATGGGTTGGCCGGTATCCGGCACCTAGAATCAGCCTCGGAGTATGGTTGCCCAACGGTGGTTGACTCGTTTCCAATAATTGAGGGAGCATTTCATGGCATTAGGTAGTCGATTAGCTGGTGTGTACGAAGGTGGTTGGGCCAAGAAGCTGGTGATCCTTGTCGGCGCCTGCGTGGTGATTGTCATGCTGGCTCCGGTGGCGATCGTGCCCGCAGGCAGCCGTGGCGTGATGACCACCTTTGGCTCGGCGCGTGATGCGCTGTATGAACCCGGCCTGCATTTCCGCTGGCCCATCGCCCAATCCATGAACCTGATGAATGTGCAGATTCAAAACGGTGAGGGCGAGGGCGATGCGGCGTCCAAAGACTTGCAGACCGTGCACACCAAGGTGGCAATCAACTACCACCTCGACCCGGTCTTTGCAGTGGAAGCCTTCAAAGGTGTTGGCCCGTCGACGGACATCCTGGCACAGCGCATCATCATTCCGGCAACCCATGAGTCGGTCAAAGCGGTGACGGCGCTTTTCACCGCGGAAGAATTGATTACCCAGCGCACCGTGGTGCGCGATCAGATTGCGGCGCTGCTGAAACAAAAAATGGTGCGTCACGGCCTGGTGCTTGATGAGTTCAACCTGATCAACTTTGCATTTTCCAAGAGCTTCTCTGACGCTATTGAAAACAAGGTGAAAGCCGAGCAGCAAAAGCAACAGGCCGAGCGCGATTTGCAGCGCCTGCAAGTGGAAGCCCAGCAAAAGGTGGTGGGTGCCAAGGCCGAGGCCGAGTCCTTGGCCCTGCAGCGGCTGCAAATCACACCTGAGTTATTGTCTTTGCGCCGCATTGAAAATGAACGTGCTGCCATTGCCAAATGGGATGGCAAGCTGCCCAGCGTGACCAGCGGCGCCACGCCGTTCATCAACGTCGACCATTCCAGCAAGTAGGGCATTGTGGCGGCTGAACTAGACATAGGCCAGCGCATCGCGGGTTGAAATGTGTATGGCGCGACGCGCGGGGACCCGACTCGCCAGCCATCCGAATACCAAGGTCGTGCCGAGCACAATCAAGAACCCTCCGGTGCTGAACGCGTAACGCAGTGCAGCGCCTTCGCCAAGCATCAATTTGCCGAAGAACACCGACGCAAGCATGCTCAAGGGCCACGCCAGCAGCAGGCCCAGCACGATGCTGGCGATGCTCGTCAGCATGCCCTCGGCAACAAACATTTCGAAGATCATCTGCGGCGTGGCGCCGATCGCCCGCATCACGCCGATCTCACGGGTTCGCTCCTGAATAGTGATGCCGGTTGCCGAAGCCATGCCCAGCGCGCTGACCACCAGCACCAGCAGCGACAGAAAGACGATGGTTGTGAGGATGATGTTCAGATGGTCGAAGATGATCTTCACCCGCTCTGCCTGCGACATCACATAAAGAACATTGAGGTCGGACGATGCAATCACTGCTTCAATATCCCGCTTCAATGCCATCACCTTTTCAAAGCGCTTGTCCCGGGCGACAAACATCAGGCTGTTGATGGTGTGATCCGGATTGGCAAACGCATCGTACTGATCCAGATCGACATAAATCTTTGCCTTCTCCAGTTCCTCCACCACGCCCACCAACTTTGCCTTGAGACTCTTGCCGCCGATCTCCAGTTGCTGAATGCTGCCGATCGGTGGATTTCCGGAGATCTCCATGGCCTTCTGGTTCATGACAACTTCGGCTGGCTCAGTCAGTTGCAGCCACCGTCCCTGAACCAGTCTGGGTTTGAAGAGATCCGTCGCGTGCGGCAAAGCCACGATGCCCAGTCCGTTGTCCGTTGCGACCACGTGCGATTGCAACTCGCCCCGACCGCCATTCCAGGTCTCGATTCGATCCAGATTGTTGATGCCAGCGAAGATCGCGACTGCACGTTCACGCGGCATTTGCCGATTCAACACGACTTGCACGTCATGCTTCATGCTGTGGTCGAAGTCGGCCAGCAGATTCGCCAGGGACTGGCGCACATTGAATCCGGTGCTGAAGATGGCCACGCCCAGCGCCATCGTGAAGATGGTCACCAACAAGCGCCGCCTTTGCCGCAAGCTGTTTCTGGCAGCCAGAATCAACCAGCGCGGCGCCCAGGAGGCCGCAACCGGCCTCGCAGACTGGCCAACGGCATTTGCGGCAATTCCGTAGCTGCTCAATGCATCGTGTACCGGCAGACTGATTCCTTTCAGAATGGCGGGCAGCGACACCAGGACGGGCAGCACCAAACTGGCCGCAACGAGTGCGAAATACACATTCAGCGGCAAATCCCGGGTCAGTATGTCGAAGTTCAGTTTTCCGGCCACGAAGTAGGAGAAGGCGTAGCCTGACCCCACGGCCAAGGGGATCGCAATGACGCCAGCGGCGATGCCCAGTGCCAATACCATGATCAGGTAGATACTCATGACCTGCCAGCGCGAAGCGCCAATAGCCTTGAGGATGCCGATCTGGCGTACCTGCTTGGCCAGGATCGAGGCCATGATTTGGGACACCAGCACGCCACCCATTAAGAAGGCCAACAGGCTGATGCTGCCTTGAAGAAACAACAAGGTGTTGAGTTGCCATTGGTGCGGGTGCTCATCGAATTTTGGGATATTGACGCTGGAAACCTGGATTTCGATGGATTTGAAGTAATCAAGAGTCCCATTCAGCGCAGCTTCGACATCTTTCGTGGTACGAGCGCCTTTTGCCCGCAGTATCAGTCGCTGGTTGGTCGCTTGGCCGGTGATGTCGGCATAGGTCTGCTTGTCAACATAGGCGTAGATGAAATGGTCTTGCGTCGCGGGTGCCTGGGCCGGGTCGAAGCTGATCCCGGAAATGGGAACCTCCTGCACGCGCTGACCCGCTCGTACTCGGGCACGTGAACCAAGATCAAGATTCGACACCAGTCGCCCGTCACGCTCCATCAGCATGGTTCCAGGCGTCGGAATCGACCTGCCGTTCTGCGTGTAGATCAGCGCCAGTGTGGAATGACTGAAATCTTCCACGCCAAACAGCCAAAGCGGAATCCAGTCGTTGGGATAAACCTCGATCCTTTGCATCGACAGATCGCGCAATTCCGCGCTTTCGATCTCAGCCCTGGCTCTAAGGGCGTTCAGGTCCAGGCCTGCGAAGTCTTTCGACACGAGCACGGCATGCGCCGGCTTTGTTTGGGTGAAGTTTTCGTTCAGATCATGGTTAAGAATGGTGTAGGACACGAGAATCCCGCCAACGCCCCACAGTCCAATGACCAGCGCAAAAATGACAAGCAGCGTCTGTCCTGGAGAGTTTCGCAAGTCGCTGAAGGCCTTCTTGAAAATCATGTTCATGGCAGGCCACCTTGTTCTTCAACGCGCATTTGCCGGTCGCTGTCCACCAGACCATCTTTGAGTGTGACCACCCGGCCAAATTTTGCAATGGCAGTCTGGTCGTGGGTCACGACGATGACGGTTTTCCCCGTGTCAGCCAACTGTTTGAACAGGCTCTGAATCACCTCGGTCGTCTGGCTGTCCAGGTTGCCGGTCGGCTCATCTGCAATCACGATCGGTGGATCGTTGGCCAAAGCTCTGGCGATTGCGGCACGCTGTTGTTCTCCACCCGACAGCGCTGATGGCAGTTTGCGGCCGTGTTGGGCGATACCCATTTGTTCGAGCAGCTTTTCGGCGCGATGCTGTCGCTCATTCTTTGGAATGACCTTGACAAAATCCATGGCCAACAGCAGATTTTCAAGAACGGTAAGGGTAGGGATGAGCTGGAAGAACTGGAAGACGATCCCGACATTCTTTCCGCGCCAGCTCGCCAATGCACTCTCGCCCAGTGTGTGCACATCTGTGCCGTTGATGACCACCGTGCCCTTGCTCGGGTGATCAATGCCGGTAAGCATATTCAGAAGCGTCGACTTTCCGCTTCCTGACTTGCCGACGATCGCAAGGTACTCGCCGGCGGAAAATTCGAGGTCAACATTCTTGAGCGCGGTAAAGCCGCCATCTGCACCAGGGTAAGTTTTGGTCACCGCGCAAAGTTTGATGAGCTTGCTGCCATGGCTGGCCCAACCCTGCTGGGGAACGCGTGGCAATTCAGTTCGAGTCGATGCAAGTTCTGCATTGGGGAATTTTTCTCTATATGTCATAAATTTCTTTCAGTGGGTTTTTGGTGCGACTGGCGTCTTGTCTGCTTTCTGGCAGCGCTGATGCTGGATGCGTTACCGTTCATCGCAGCTGCAGTTCCAGCGTCTGCGCCGGCGGCTTGAATTCGAATTTCAGGCGTTCGAAATCGGGACGTCCAGACAAGAGATTCAGCACGAACCCGCCTGAAAACCCGATCGGCTCCGCTGGTCCCAGCAGGCCATGGTCGATGACCCCGTTGTCGTTCTCGTCATGGAATACGACTGCGGCATAGCGCCCTGCTGGCAAGCCCTCGAAGCGAAGCACGGCGCTGTTGGCACCAATGGGCGTGCGCACCTGCCAACGCCCGGCCCCCAGAACGTTGTCGCCAGGCGCATAGAGTTTGGCCACCGCATGCCCGCGGGCATCTGCGAACCCGGTGACATGCAGAGTCAAAGCACCGATGTTTGGGGCGTAAGTCCCCGCCGAAATGCCGGAGGCGCCGAACGCAAGCACCGAGGCCAGCATGGCGCTGCGAATAGCGCCTGCCCGTCCACCCGTTGAGCTCTCCGCGCAGGCAATGCGCCTGGCCTTTTCACTTGGTTTGATCATCAGAAAGCACCTTAAAATAGACACGTGTCCATTATGTTCAAGCCTTGGTCCAGCGTCCACATACAGCTGCAAGCCGTCTGTTCAATTACAGACACTGGCCGCCTTGGTGTTCAGGATTTGCCATGAAGAAGTCTGATGTCAATGTGCCTGTCGATCGCCGTAGCCTGCGCACGCGCGGCGCATTGCGCGATGCCTTGATAGGTCTCATCGCCGAACGCAGTTGGGATGAAATTGCCGTTCAGGATATCTGCGAGCGGGCGAATATTGGCCGCTCGACGTTCTATCTGCACTACCCCAACAAGGATGCCCTGCTGCAGGGTGGTTTTGAGGGATTGCAAGCCGAGCTGCAACGTCAAACCCAGGTCCGTGCCGACAATGCAAACTTCAGTCCCGAGGCATTGACCGGCTTCAAGTTCGCCCTTGGGCTGATTGAGCATGCGTACCAGCAACGCAAGGTGTTTCGCGGCTTGATCGGACGACGCAGCGGCTATGTGGTGCAACAACGTTTTCGCGAAATGGTGATCCGCCTGATCAGCGACGAATTGCCCGCCTCAACGGGCCGCCTTCCGCGCGTCGCGGTTGCCCGCTGGTTGGCGGGCGCTTTTGTGGAGCTATTGAGTTGGTGGATTGAGCAACGCACGCCACTGCCGCCGGAGGATCTGGTCGTGGTCTTCAATGAACTGGCGCGTTCAGCGCTGGACCAGGCAGGCAAACGGTAGCGTTGTGTGAAGTGGTCCGAAACGCCAAAATGACAGCCAAATTGGCTTCCATGCGCCGTGCAATAGGCGCAGACAGCTACTAAATGTATAGCATCCGTGAGTGTCAATGGCGCCGGCGCGGGTTACCACGCTGGCGCTACTCAATGCTCGCCGGATAGTGCTGCCCGACCCAGCGCTCAAACTGCTGGCACATGGACTGGTCGGATTCGCTGTTGTCGGCAATCACTTCGGCACCGTGCACGATGCGGATGACGGCATCCAGCCTGGTGGCAGCCGGCGCCGGGTAGTCGCGTGTCGCCGCCGTTGCCATCTTGGCTCGCGCCTCGTCCCAGGCTTGCGCCACGGTCTGGTTGCAACTGTCGGCCAGATACTTCGCGTTGAAGGGCTCTCCGGTCAGGCTTAGCAGCGTGTCGTTGTGGCTGATGCTGTTGCCCCGGGCCCAGTAATGCTGCGCCAGCAGCGGACCGACGGCCGGGTTGTCGGTCAGGTAACCGTACTCGCGTTCGAACCATGCGCGCGTCTGGTACACCGCCATATTCGCCAGCAAGTAGCCGTGGTAGGCGGCGGCCGACTCCTGATTCAGTAGATGCGGAATCGACAACATCGGCCGCGGGCTGACGGCGACGCCCAGGATACGCAGCTCACAGTCACGCGCCAGCGCCAGCACACGCTCGGGCGTGAGTTGATCGTCCGGCAACTGGTACAGCGCACGCTCGAAGTAGGGCACGACCAGAATGCCGCGCTCGGCGAACGCGGCAAAGGGTTGCGTGGTCTCGATGCGGGCGTGAATCAGTTCCACCGGAATCGGCTCGCCCTGGGCGTTGCGCGCATAGCGCTTGAGCCAGTCGGCGTCGTCGAGCAGGCTGTCGCAAAACATTGACTGGGTCTCCGCGTAGGCCATCGAAGTGGGGGCGAACTCCTGCGAGAAGCAGGGGGAGTTCTGCGTCACGTTGGCAAAGTGAGCAGCGTGCCCGCCCTCATGGAACAGGGTGTTGATGGCGCGCGCGCCGCTGCCGATCTGGTCCGGCGTGGCATTGGCAGTGAAGTTAATCTGGCCCGCCACCCAATGCCCCTGGCTATCAAAGTAGCTGGGAATCGGTCCGTGGCAGAAGCCATTCTGGTACTTGCCGGCGCGCTCCAGCAGGTCGAGCTGCAGCGTGGCGCCGCGGTAGCTGATGCCCAGGCGCCGAAAGCTCTCGACCCAGCGTTGCAGCCCTTTGGCAAATGAGAGAAAGGGATCGAACTGGCGCGTCACGTTGCCGCTGATGTAGAAGCGCAGGTTCCAGGGCTGCGTCGCGTCCGCACTGCGCGCGCGCGCCAGATCGCCCAGCGCACGGGTGTTGGCGTCGCGGGTGCGACGCTCGAAATCGTCCAGAATGCTGAACAACTGCGCCGCCGACATCTGCTCGTTCTTCTGCACCTTGTAGTCAAAATAATTTTCGAAACCCTGCGCGCGGGCAAAGGCATTGCGCTTTTTGACGATGTCGAGCCAGCCTTGCGCCAGCACCCAGCGCTCCAGCGACATCAGCGCCTCGTGCGAGCTCTTGCGCGCCGCCTCGTTGCGGTTGGTGGCCAGGTTGGTGGCCAGCGAGCTCAAGGTCGCGTCTTCAAGCTGGCCGGCTTCACCCACATGCTGCAACACCAGAGCGCGCCGCTTGGCGAACAGATCGGATTCCAGCTGGATCAGCTCGCTCATGCGCTGGCGCGCTGCGTCGCTGTCAATGATGTTGCTCTCGAACAGGGCCAGCCAACCCGTCAGGCCATGGCGCAGCGCCCGCGTGGCGTCATCCGGGTCGGTCGCGCCGAGGCTGGCCAGTGCGCCGCGCACGGCAGCCAGGCGCGCCGGGTCCGAGATGAAGTTCTTGTAGGCTTCTTCGGCGCGGGCAAAGCCGGCGTCGTCGCTTGAGGTGGCCATGTAGGTGGCCCAGAACAGGTCTTCCTTGGTCTTGTGAACGGCAGAATAGTCGGTGTTGAGGCGGTCAAACAGCTCGCGTGCAGATGGCATGGGGTTTCCTTTTTGGGGTGGGCGATTCTCGCACCAAGTCGATAGCCGCGACGCCCGGTCGGGCGTCCCTGCGTGATCCCGGGTCAGCGCTCTGGATCGGGGAAGATGATGCCCTGCAGTCCACGTTTGCGCGCAAACGGTTTCCACTGGCCTTGCGCCTGCGCGAGCCGGTCGGCCACCGCCCACCAGGCGCTCGGGTTCAGACCGAGCCCCAGATGGCTGGCGACGACTTCAATGTTTTCAGTCTGCGGGTTGGTCTTGCCGGGTGTCTGGATGCTGGCGGGCCAGGCCACCACACCGTCGCTGCGGGAAAAGATCGAGGTCGTCGGCACCGGTGGC
Source organism: uncultured beta proteobacterium (assembly GCA_963810395.1). GTDB lineage: Bacteria > Pseudomonadota > Gammaproteobacteria > Burkholderiales > Burkholderiaceae_C > Rhodoferax. The sequence continues at coordinate 2,671,936 of CAWENC010000001.1, forward strand.
GCACCTGGCAAGTCAAACTGTTCGACCTCGCGGTGAATGTCGCGCCCGCTGACCAGTTGGTACAAGTGCCAGGCGTTGGTGCTCTCGTGCGAACCGGCAAACGGCGTGCCCATGGTGACGACACTGCGCACGCAGTCCGGCAGTTCCTTGGCCAGCTCGCGGGCGTAGATGCCGCCCAGACTCCAGCCCACCAGGCTCACTTGTCGGCCGGTGACGCGAAAGGTGTCGATGATTTGTTGCCGCGCCGCCTGGAGCACGCCGGCGCGGGGTCCGAAGTTGAAACCCTGGTTCCAGCCGGAGACGTCGTGGCCCAGGTTCTCAAGAAAACTGCGCAGCGGCAGGGTCGAGGCATCACTGGCCGAGAGGCCGGGGAACACGATCACCGAGTGACCGTCACCGCGCGGTGCCCGGCGCAAGAACGGCCAGGCCGGAACGACTGATCCCATTTCCCAAAAAGCGCGCAACTCCATCGCCATCAGCCACGAACTGGGTGCTGAGGGCGGGGTGCCGCTGTCAATTGATGTTTTGCGTTGTCGCTTGCTTGCCATTGGTATGAAGCTACCATTTTCTGCTGTGGGAAAGCTTACGCCGGTGTGCGTTTAGAGGCGGGCGTCCTGGTTTTCGTCGCCTTGGCGACTTTTTGTGCCGCTGCCAGCAGCTGGCGACTGTCATCAAAGGCCTGCAGCAGCGCGTCGGTCAACTGGTGAATCTGCGGCACCGCCGTTTTGTCGGCAATCAGGCCAAAGTCCACCGAGCCGGCATAGGTCTGGATCGTGATGTTGAGCGCGACGCCATGAACCACGATCGACATCGGGTGAAAGGTGAGCATTTTGGCCCCAGCCATATACAGCGGCACTTGCGGCCCCGGCACGTTGCTGATCACCAGATTGGCCAGCATCGGCAGGCGGTGCGACAGACCGGCTGCGCTGTACACCCTGTAAGCCGCTTTCGCGACACCGCCGACAATCCACGGCGCCAGCAGGGACGGGTAGTCGGTCGGGATCGATCCTTTGAGGTCCAGCATCGCGTTCTTGACCTTGGCGGTGGACCTCATGATGGCCTGCAGGCGCTTCAACGGGTCGGCGAACTGGGTGCCGAGTTCGACCACGGTCATTGAGGCCTGCGTGTTCAGGTCCTGATTGCCGTGCTCGCGCAGGCTGATCGGCATCGCCGCCAGCACGGGCTTCTTCGGGATGCCGCCATGCTGGCGCAAATAGCTGCGCAAGGCGGTGGCGCAAAGCCACAGCACGATGTCGTTGAAGGAACCGTTGACCGCCTTGGCGACAGCGCGGCAGTCGGCGAACGGGATGCTGACGGTGCCGAAACTGCGCGCGCTCGTGACCGCCACATTGAAATCGGTCATCGGTGCCAGGCGCAGCGGGGATTTGGCCCGCGTCCTGGTGCCGGACTGATTGAGCGACTGCTTGACCAGCGTGCTGCCAAAGGCCTGCGCCGCTTGCGGCAGCGCCTTGATCAGCTTGACGTATTGCGCCAGCGAATTGGAAAACACCGCGCCAATCATTTCGCCGACCTTGAGTTCGGGCTGCTTGCCCCCCTTGCGCTGCTGATCGGGCGCGCGGACCTCGCGCGGCGTGGCACTGATGTCCATGATGGCGTTGCTCAGGACGGTGCCGGCCTTGCCGTCGAGCGCGGCGTGGTGGACCTTGGAGTAAATCCCGGCGCACAGGCTGCCGTCGGGCCGCTTGATGCGTTCGAACACATGGAATTCCCACAAGGGGTAGCGGCGATCCATCAGCTGGCTGTGCAGCGTCGCGCAGACTTCTTCGGCCTGGCGCAGCGTGATGGTCTTGCCCTTGATGCGCCGGATATGAAAGTCCAGGTCAACTTCTTTGGCCTCGATCCACACCGGGTGGCCCAGGTCCAGTGGCATGAAGCCGAGCTTGTGCGTGAAGATGGACGCCAGATGCAGGCGCTGTGCGATATGCGCCTGCACGGCCCGGTGCAGGCTACCCTTGAAATCCGCCGGCAGCTCATAGAGGCAAAACGAGCCCACGTGCATCGGCATCTCGGGCGTCTCGAGGTAGAGGAAAGAGGCGTCCAGGCCGCTCAGCGTGTTCAAGGTCTTGTCTCCTGCCGCGGTTAACTGCGGGCGTTCATTGTGCCATTCGGGTTTCGGATTGGCGCTAGCCGTCCTTCCTCAAGGGACTGCGCGTTTGCAGCTCGTCAAGGTAGCCGCCAATGGCTTCGTTCTCGCTTTCCAGAAATGTCTCCACCGCATCGGCAAACGCCGGATGCGCCAGCCAGTGGGCGCTGCTGGCTTTCACCGGCAGCAGGGCGCGGGCCAGTTTGTGCTCGCCCTGGGCGCCACCTTCAAAGCGGCGGTAGCCGTGCTCGATACACCATTGCAGCGGCTGGTAGTAGCAAAGCTCGAAGTGCAGGCAGTCGACGCGCTCCAGCGCGCCCCAGTAGCGGCCATAGGCAATGCCTTCATTTATAGTGTAATTTTGACCTGCAGCACCTGCATGGTATGCGCTGACAGCTATCAAACTTGTAGCAATTGGCTGACCGTGCCGCTCTGCCACAAACAGCAGCCAGTGCTGCGGCAGGGTGCTGGCCATGCGCTGAAAGAAGTCCCGGTTCAGGTAGGGTGGGTTGCCATGTTCCAGGTAGGTGCGCTCGTAGCAGCGATAGAAAAATTCCCAGTCGGCCTTTTTGATGTCGGCCCCGAGCGACCAGCGGAAGCTGACGCCGGCATCCAGCACTTTGCGCCGCTCCTGCCGGATTTTTTTGCGCTTGTGGTGCGACAGCGAGGCCAGAAAGTCTTCGAAGTCGGCGTAGGCTGGGGCTTGATTAGTCCAGTGAAACTGCACCGTGTGGCGCAGCATCAGGCCGGCCTGCTCGCAGGCCTTCAGATCGTCGTCACCACCAAACAGCAGGTGCAGCGATGACAGGTTTTCTGCCTGACACCACTGAATCAGGGCCTTGACCAGCAGTGCCCGCTCAGCCGCGCCACGTGCCAGCAAGCGTGAGCCGGGCACCGGCGTGAAAGGCACGGCCACCAGTGCCTTGGGGTAGTAGGCCAGGCCATGGCGCGCGTAGGCATGGGCCCAGGCGTGGTCAAACACATATTCGCCATGGGAATGGCTCTTCAGGTAGAGGGCGCAGGCCGCCACCAGCGCTTCGCCCCTCTCCAGCAGGAAGAATCGCGCGGTCCAGCCGGTCTCGGGCGTGGCGCAGCCGCTGGCGTGCAGCGCCAGCAGGTATTCATGTCGCATGAACGGCGTCGCCTCGGTCTGCCCGGCCAGCAACGCGTTCCAGGCCGCGGCATTCACCTCGATCGGCGAATTCAATACCCGAATGACATAATCGTTCGACTCCTGCATCACTGCGCTTCCATTTCCTTGACGTCCATGACACTCAAACTCTGCGTTGCACAACTTAATTTCGTCGTCGGCGATATGCCGGGCAACGCGCAAAAAATTATCGCCGCGGCACGCTCCGCTTACGTCGACGGCGTGCGCCTCCTGCTCACGCCCGAGCTGTCGATTTGCGGTTATGCCGCCGAAGACCTGTTTCTGCGCCCGGCCTTTATTGCCGCCTGTGATGATGCCGTGAAAACAGTGGCCCGCGAGCTGGCCGGGTTAAAAGATCTGACTGTCGTGGTCGGGCACCCGACTGGGGGCGATCAGCGCACCCGCTCGGTGGCAGTGCAACAGCGGCATAACGCGGCCAGCGTTCTGTGCGAAGGGGCAGTGCTGGCCACTTACGCCAAACGCGAGTTGCCCAACTACCAGGTGTTCGATGAGCGTCGTTACTTCACTCCGGGGCGGGGCGTTTGCGTGTTTGAAGCCGGCGCGCCGGGCCACAAGGTGAAGGTCGGTCTGCTGATCTGCGAGGACGCCTGGTTCGAGGAGCCGGCTCGCTTGACCAGGGAAGCCGGCGCCGAGCTGCTGGCGGTGATCAATGCGTCGCCTTTTCACGTTGGCAAGGGCAATGAGCGTGAGCAGATGATGCGCACCCGGGTCCAGGCCTGCGGTGTGCCGCTGGTCTACGCGCATCTGGTGGGCGGGCAGGATGAAGTGGTGTTTGAAGGGCATTCGTTCGCGCTCAGCGCTGACGGCTCAGTCGCCGGACGCGCCCCGAGTTTTGTGGAAAATATGCTTGCAGTGACCGTCAGTCGGGCGCAGGCAGCTATTCATTTAGTAGCAGAAGTGGCGCCGGAGCGATCTCCCGATGCCGACCTGTGGGACGCACTGGTGCTCGGCGTGCGCGACTACGTTGGCAAGAACGGCTTCCCCAGCGTGATTCTGGGCCTGTCAGGCGGTATTGACTCCGCGCTGGTGCTGGCCGTGGCGGTGGATGCGCTGGGCAAAGACCGGGTGCGCAGCGTCATGATGCCCTCGCCGTATACCGCCGATATCAGCTGGATTGACGCGCGTGATATGGCTCAGCGCCTGGGCGTGCGCTATGACGAAATCTCTATCGTGCCGGAGTTCGAGGCCTTCAAGAAGTCTCTGGCCGGTGAATTCACGGGTCTTGCAGAAGACACGACCGAGGAGAACATTCAGGCCCGCATTCGCGGCACGCTGCTGATGGCGCTCTCCAACAAGTTCGGCAGCATCGTGCTGACCACCGGCAACAAATCCGAGATGGCGACCGGCTATTGCACGCTGTATGGCGACATGGCTGGAGGCTTTGCCGTGATCAAGGACCTGGCCAAGACCACCGTTTTCCGGCTGGCGCGCTGGCGCAACGCGAATGATCCCTACGGCACGCATCCGGAGCCGATTCCGCAGCGCATCATCACCCGTCCGCCGAGCGCCGAGTTGCGCGCCGGCCAGACCGACCAGGACAGCCTGCCCGCCTATGAAGTGCTCGACGCGATCCTGGAGCGCTACATGGAGAATGATCAGGGAATCGAGCAGATCATTGCCGCCGGGTTTGCCCGCGCCGATGTGGAGAAGGTCACGCGCTTGATCAAGATCAATGAATACAAACGCCGCCAGGCCCCGGTGGGCATTCGTGTCACGCATCGCAGTTTCGGCAAGGATTGGCGTTATCCTATTACCAATAAATTTCGCGCCTGACGCGAGTTGAGATTTCTCCGGTTTTTAAAGGAACACCATGAAACAAATCACCGCCATCGTCAAACCATTCAAACTGGAAGAAGTGCGTGAGGCCCTGGCTGAATGCGGCGTGACCGGCCTCACGGTGACCGAAGTCAAGGGCTTTGGCCGTCAGAAGGGCCACACCGAACTCTACCGGGGCGCCGAATACGTGGTCGACTTCCTGCCCAAGGTCAAAGTCGAAGTCGTCGTGAAGACCGAGGATGTCGATCGTTGCGTCGATGCCATCGTGAAGGCCGCCCACACCGGCAAGATTGGCGACGGCAAGATATTCGTGACCAGTGTGGAACGGGTGGTACGCATCCGCACCGGCGAGCTCGACCAGTCCGCCATCTGAACTCAGGCGCGCGGCCGGGTCCGGGCCCTGGGTGAAAGCTGCCAGCGCGCCAGACACAGCACGGTGGTGGTGATCATGTAACGGGCAACGCTCGGCCAGGAGTAGAAGATGCGGGACCTGCCGACCTGCCGGGTGTTCATGCTCACCGGCACCTCGGCGATGCTCAGTCCGGCTTGGCGCAACAAAAGAAGCACACCGACGTCCTGGTAGTCGATCAGCGTGGCTTCACTGGCGGCGAGGATTTCGATAGCCGCGCGGTTGTAGTAGCGAAAACCTGAAGTGATGTCACGCAACTCGAAGCCGGCAATGGTGCGAAACCAGCGCCAGGCAATGCGGCGCAGGCGACTGGCGCGTTCCGGGTGGGCGCCGATGACGATGTCGGTGTTGGCACGACCGGCCAACAGGGCGGGGATTTCCTGCACTTCATGCTGGCCGTCGGCGTCCATGGTGATGACGGCTTCGTAACCATGGGCCAGGGCATGGCGAACACCAAGCTGCATGCCGCCCCAGGCCCCCAGCGGCAATATCGGGCGCGCCACGGTGGCCCCGGCGCGGCGCGCGATGTTGCCAGTGTCGTCGCCGCTGTGATCGTCGATGACAAAAATATGCCGCCAACCGGCTGCAATCAGGGAGCTGACCACCTGGCCGATGGTGGCGGCCTCGTCGCGCGCCGGAATCACAATCAACGTGGATGAGTGCGCGGGCCTGGAGACCGGTTCGTCTTGAGCCATGCGGTATTGCCGTGCGATGGCGGCGGCGCAGGCGCCGATCGAAAACCGGGTGACCAACGCTTGCCGGCCCTGCTGGCCCCATTGCCTGAGTTCTTCGGTTTGATGCGCGAGCTGCTCCAGCGTAGCGCGCCAGGCGCTGGCGTCGCCGGGTGGCAGATGGCTCAGGCCGGCAGCGCTGGAGGAGATCAGCCAGGACATGCCCGAGCCCGGCAACTGGCTGACAACGCAAGGTTTGGCATGCGCCATGGCTTCGAGCAGGACCATGCCAAAAGCTTCGGTGCGTTCGATCGAGGCCAGACAAAATGCCTCGCAGCTGCCGAGCAGCTGGTGCTTGTCGTCTTCACTGACTTCACCGACCAGTTGTACGTTGGGCAGCGTACCCGGTGCGGTGCTGCCGCGTACCAGGGCTTGCAGAGCGTCCAAGCATTCGCCCTGGCCGGCAATGATGAGCTGCAGATTCCTGGATCCGCTGATCGCCCGAATCAGGGTTTCAAAGCCCTTGTAATGCGCCAGCCGGCCGATCGACAGCAGCTTCAGGCCCTCTGCTTGCCAGTGCGGTGGATGGCCGGCCATGGCGGGGAGGTCGGGCACGATACCCAGCGGAATTACCGCGCATTTGTGCTGCCAGCGGCGTAGCGGCTCGCTGGCTGTCAGATAGGGTGGCGAGGTCACGATGATGCGCTCGGCCCGGTCCAGCACGGCTTGCTCAAACGGACGGTAGAGCTTGTACGCCATGCGCAGGGCCATGCGCTCGGTCGACACCACGACGTCGGAGTGCCAATGCACCACCCATGGGATCTGGCGCGCGCTGGCCACGGTCAGCGCCCAGAACACGGCGGTATTGGGCATATGCAGATGCAACACCTCGGGCTTGATTTCGCTGATGGCGCGTACCAGCGCCGCTCTGAAACCCAGGGCGAAGGGGGCGTAGATGAATTGGGCCTGCACCGGCACGCGCCGCAGCCAGGAGGGATCGCCAGCCAGTGCCTGGCCGTGCACCAGGGCGTGGGCTTCGATGCCCTGGGCGCGCTGGGTTTCGACCAGGTCGGAAAGAAATGACTCCATGCCCCCGCGCTGGGGTGGAAAAAACTTGCCAATATGAAGAACACGCAGCGTCATGGACTTTGATGCTACCCGAGTTTGTCGATACCCTGGCATGAGGGATCACCGTGATTGATGGGGAAAGACCATTTGCGCGGTTGCAGTCTCACCACGCGGCCGGCCGACGGCGACAGTCCAATCGAGTTGCTCTGGACCCATGTGCTCAACTTCTCGGCTACGATGCTGAACTTCAAACACATGAAAGGGACAGGACAATGAAAATAGCGTACAGGAAATTTGGCCTCGGGGCGGCGGCGACCGTGCTGGCGCTGCAGCAGGCAACGGCCTGGGCCCAGGCAGCGCCCAACACCGTGCTGGTGAGCTATGCGCCTGCTGGCGCGACGGCGTCCATACCAACCTTGTCCGAGTGGGCCATGCTGGGGCTGGCGCTGGCCTTGGCGGCCCTGGCTGTCTATACCCTGCGTAACAAGCGAGGCGCCAAGCCTCTGGCTTCGGTGATTCTCGCGTTCGGGCTGGCGATTGGCGGAATGGGTGGCAACCGGCTGATGGGCGACGCCCATGCCGCACCAGGCGGGTGGGCCGTCCCCGACTGTACTTCCTGGACCGCATGTTCCATGCTCAACGCGGGTGGCGGCACGGTGACAACCGGGCCCACGGGTAATGTGGTCACGATTACCAACTTGACCGGAGTTGCACAAACGGTGACTGGCGTCAGCGCAACGCCGCCTGCCACGCTGCCTCCAAACCAGACGCCACCGACCTGCATGGTTGGCCTGGTCGTGCAGCCCAATGGTATTTGCACCATCTACAATGCCAATCTGGCCTGAGAACCGGGTACTGAGCCGGGCTTTGCGCTAACGCACGTATCGGCTCACCAGCGAAAAAGGCCGTCAGGTATGTTCCTGGCGGCCTTTGTTTTTGCGCTGGACTTGCGTGCCCCTATGTTGTGATTGCGTGCCATCCAGGCTGTGAATGCGGACTCGATTCGCAATCCATGGATCCCGGGTTGAGCCCGGGATGACAACAACTGCGCCCGGAGTGACAATGCCACCCTCCGCCCGGCGCTTGGTCTGAAGCCGACGCCGTCGCAATTGAATAACGAAAGTGAATTGACATGATTTTGCTGACCGGTGGTGCCGGGTATATCGGCTCCCACATGGGCGTGGCCCTGGCGGCGGCTGGTTTGCCATTTTTGATTTTTGACAATTTCTCAAACAGCCAGCGCGGCGTGTTGCAGCGTATGGGGCAGATCGGCGGCACAGCGCCCGCGGTGGTAGAGGGTGATGTGCGTGACGGGCGGGCGCTGGATCATTTGTTCGGCGAGTACGCGATTTCCGCCGTAGTCCATTTTGCCGGGCTCAAAGCAGTGGGAGAGTCTGTTGCCCAGCCGGCGCGCTATTACGACAACAATGTGGCAGGTTCCATCAGTCTGGTGCGAGCCATGGAGCGCGCGGGTGTCAGGCAGCTGGTGTTCTCGTCTTCGGCCACGGTGTATGGCGACCCGGTGGCTGTGCCGGTGCCCGAGTCTGCCGCGCTGGCACCGGCCAACCCGTATGGCCGGTGCAAGCTGATGGTGGAAAACGTCTTGCGCGATGTGGCTGCGGCAGACCCCGCATGGCGCATCGCCTGCCTGCGCTATTTCAATCCGGTGGGGGCTCACCCAAGCGGCTTGCTGGGTGAAGACCCGCTGGGCACGCCCGACAACCTGATGCCTTTCATTGCCCAAGTGGCGAGTGGTCGACGGCCCCGGCTGAGCATTTTTGGCAATGATTACCCGACATTGGATGGCACCGGTGTGCGTGACTACATTCACGTGATGGACCTGGTAGAGGGCCATGTGGCGGCGCTCGATCACCTGTCAAAGCCGCAGCCTGGCAACTTCTTGCTGGCCAACCTGGGCACCGGGCAGGGCGTATCGGTTCTGCAGATGGTGAACGCATTTACGCAGTACACCGGGCAATCAGTGCCCTACCAGATGGTCGCCCGGCGCCCGGGTGATATTGCCAGTTGTTTTGCTGACCCAGGCTATGCCCGCCGGGTTCTGGGCTGGCAGGCCAGGCGCGGTCTGCAGCAGATGTGCGAGGATGTCTGGCGCTGGCAAAGTGGCAACCCCCACGGGTACGACCCGGTCAACGCCTGATCAGTCGTCAGTTCACTGCCCCAACCGGCGTTGCTGGCAATCACACTAGAGGGCGGGCATCGACATCACAGAGCAAACAAGAACGGGCTAGACCAAAATCTAGTCTAGCCCGTCGATTTTATTGGTCGGAATGAGAGGATTCGAACCTCCGACCCCTTCGTCCCGAACGAAGTGCGCTACCAGGCTGCGCTACATTCCGAAATTTCCAAATTGCCGTGACCGCCTGTACGAAGTGTTAATTCTGACGCTCAAGCAACTGAGTCGCTAATTGTATCAAACACTCTGTGTGCGGACCCGGTGGAAGCTGTCGGGCGGCCGCGATGGCGCGTTGCGCCTCCTGGGTCGCGGCGAGACGGGCGACATCCAGTGCTCCGGTTGTTTTGACGATATCGAGCACCTGCTCCAGCATCGTGACGCCGCCGGTCTCAATCGCCGTCTTGATGATGTCCCGCTGGCTGGGTGTGCCGCGTTGCATGGCGGAAATCAGCGGCAGTGTGGTCTTGCCTTCGCGCAGGTCGTCTCCCAGATTTTTTCCCATCACGGCCGCTTCGCCGGTGTAGTCAAGCACGTCGTCGATCACCTGAAATGCGGTACCCAGTGCCTGCCCATACTCGGCGCAAAGTTGTTCCATTTCGGGGCTGCTTGCCGAGAGGATGGCCCCAACCTGTGCGCTGGCCTCAAACAGTTTTGCCGTCTTGGAGCGTATGACCTGAAGATAGCCCGCCTCATCCAGAGCGGCGTTGTGCATGTTCGTCAACTGCAACACCTCGCCTTCGGCGATGATGTTGGTCGCATCCGCCAACACTTGCATGACGCGCATGTTTTCGGCGCTGACCATCATCTGGAAGGCGCGGGAGTACAAGAAGTCGCCCACCAGCACGCTGGCCGGGTTGCCGAAGGTTTCGTTGGCGGTGGCGTTGCCCCGGCGCAGGGAAGAATCGTCGACCACGTCGTCGTGCAACAAGGTCGCCGTATGGATGAATTCGACGACGGCGGCCAGATTGAAGCGCTGCTCGCCCCGGTAGCCCAGTGCGCCACAGGTCAGCAGCAGCAGGGCCGGTCGCAAGCGTTTGCCACCCGCGGCAATGAGGTAGTGCGCGACTTGGCCCACCAGCGGTACCCCGGAGTTCAGTCGACTGGCGATGACCTGATCAACCTCCCGCATATCCTGCGCGATGATTGACATGGGTGAAGATGGGCTGGATGGATTGACTTGCAAGACAAATAAGCAGTTGTGTGGACAGATTATAGAAAGCCGGCGCTGCCAGCAAATGCGATGAATTGGTCACAGCTTACAGCCGTGCCACTATGTTATAGTAACGGGCTCTGTGAAAATCCGTTCCCAGAGCTAAATTCAAGAGGTCAACATGTACGCGGTCATAAAAACCGGTGGCAAGCAATATCGGGTTGCTGCTGGCGAAAAAATTAAAGTAGAACAGATTGCTGCGGACGTAGGCCAAGAGATTGTGTTCAACGAGGTTCTGGCGGTCGGCAACGGCGCGGATCTGAAGGTTGGCACACCCTTGGTGTCCGGCGCAACAGTGAGTGTCACGGTGGTGGCTCACGGCAAGCACGACAAGGTCAGCATTTTCAAGATGCGCCGTCGCAAGCATTACCAAAAACGTCAAGGACATCGTCAGCAGTTCACTGAGCTGCTGGTGGGTGTGATTTCGGCTTAAGGAAAAGGTCATGGCACATAAAAAAGGCGGCGGCTCTACGCACAACGGGCGCGATTCCAAGCCCAAGATGCTCGGTGTGAAGAAATTCGGTGGTGAATTGATCAGTGCGGGTGCGATCATTGTTCGCCAGCGCGGCACCCAGTTCCACCCCGGCACCAATGTCGGCATCGGCAAGGATCACACCCTGTTTGCGCTGGTGGACGGTCATGTGACATTTGGCACCAAAGGCGCCATGAACAAACCGACGGTGAGCGTTGCCACGGCATAATTTGCTGGGCGCTCCCAATCAAGACCCTGCGCGATGCGCGGGGTTTTTCGTTTATAAGGCCTGAAGAATCATGAAATTCGTTGACGAAGCCTATATTGACATCTCCGCCGGAGATGGTGGCGCTGGCTGCGTCTCGTTTCGGCATGAGAAATACAAGGAGTTTGGCGGCCCCAATGGTGGCGACGGAGGCCGCGGTGGTCATGTCTTCGCTGTGGCGGACGTCAACCTGAATACCTTGGTCGACTATCGCTTCTCCCGGCGCCATGATGCCAAGCGCGGCGAGCACGGCATGGGCTCCGACATGTTTGGCGCGGCGGGCGACGACATCATTCTCAAAATGCCAGTCGGTACCATCATCTCGGATGCCGAAACCGGCGAGGTCCTGTTCGAACTGCTGACGCCCGGTGAGATCATCACCATTGCCAAGGGCGGTGATGGTGGTTTTGGCAATTTGCGTTTCAAGAGTGCCATCAACCGGGCACCGCGGCAAAAGACGCCTGGCTGGCCGGGCGAAAAACGAAATCTCAAGCTCGAGCTCAAGGTACTGGCTGACGTCGGTTTGCTGGGCATGCCCAATGCCGGTAAATCGACGCTGATCACGGCCATATCGAACGCACGCCCACGCATTGCCGACTATCCGTTTACCACCCTGCATCCCAATTTAGGCGTGGTGCGGGTCGGGCCGGAGCAGAGCTTTGTGGTGGCGGATCTGCCTGGCTTGATCGAAGGCGCGTCCGAAGGGGCCGGCCTGGGGCATCTCTTTTTGCGCCATTTGCAGCGCACACGCTTGTTGCTGCACGTGATCGACATGGCACCGTTTGATGACGCGGTCGATACCGTCGCGCAAGCCAAGGCGATTGTCAATGAGCTCAAAAAATACGATCCGGCACTCTATAACAAGCCGCGTTGGCTGGTCCTCAACAAGCTCGACATGGTTCCGCTGGAGCAGCGCCCGGCACTGGTCAAGGATTTTGTCAAACGCCTCAAATTCAAGGGTCCGGTGTTCGAGATCTCGGCGCTGACGCGGGAAGGCTGTGAAGCGCTGATCAAAGCGGTCTATCAGCATGTGAAGGCGCAGCAAAAGGCCGAGCAGGAGCCCGAGGCGGTCGATCCGCGCTTTGCCGCGGATTCCGAGTGATTTGAAAACGCTACATATTCGGTAGCTGCTTACGCATTGTTGACGGGGGTTAGAAGCCAATATGGCAAAAAATACTGCTTCGCTTGTGTTGCGTGATGCCCGGCGCATCGTGGTCAAGGTCGGTTCCAGCCTGGTGACCAATGAGGGGCGCGGGCTCGATGCAGCGGCCATCGGTGAATGGTGCCGCCAACTGTCGCTTCTGGTAGGCGACGGGCGAGAAGTCATCATGGTCTCAAGCGGTGCCATCGCCGAAGGCATGAAACGCCTTGGCTGGAGCACCCGGCCGCACGAAGTCCATGAACTGCAGGCGGCAGCGGCTGTCGGACAAATGGGTCTGGCGCAGATGTACGAGACCAAGTTGCGCGAAAACGGCCTGACAAGCGCTCAAGTGCTGTTAACTCACGCTGATCTGGCGGATCGGGAGCGTTACCTGAACGCCCGGTCGACCCTGCTGACCCTGCTCAAATTGGGTGTGGTGCCGGTGATCAACGAAAACGACACCGTGGTCAACGACGAAATCAAGTTTGGTGACAACGACACGCTGGGTGCGCTGGTGGCGAATCTGGTGGAAGCCGATGCGCTGGTGATTCTGACCGACCAAAAGGGGCTTTACACCGCTGATCCGCGCAAAGACGCTGGCGCTCAGTTTGTTCATGAAGCCAAGGCCGGCGATGTGGCGCTGGAAGCAATGGCCGGTGGTGCCGGATCGAGTATTGGCCGCGGCGGCATGATCACCAAAATACTGGCCGCCAAGCGTGCCGCCGGCTCCGGCGCCTCGACCGTAATTGCCTGGGGCCGGGAACCCGACGCGCTGCTGCGTTTGACCCAGGGCGAGTCGATTGGAACCTTGCTGGTGGCGCAGACCCAGAAGACGCAGGCACGCAAACAATGGATTGCCGATCATCTTCAGTTGCGCGGCTCGGTGACGGTGGATGCCGGTGCGGTGCAGAAGCTGCGCGCTGCCGGCACCAGCCTGTTGCCGATCGGCATGACCGCCGTGGAGGGCGATTTTTCACGCGGTGACGTGATCGCCATCCGCGACGCGCAAGGGGTGGAGATGGCGCGTGGCCTGGCCAACTATGCCAGCGCCGAGGCGCGGCTGATCTGTCGCAAACCGTCCAGCGAGTTTGAAAAACTGCTGGGCTATGTCGCCGAACCGGAAATGGTGCACCGGGACAATCTGGTGCTGACCTGGTAAAGCGTGCTGCGGCCTTGCGCCGCAGCAGCGTGCGCGTCTAGCGGGCCGGACCCCGGGTCTGATTTTTCAGGGTATTGACAATAGCGTTTGTTGAACTGGCCGGCATGGAGCCTTCACAGGCACCCTGTCGCGCCAGCGCCAGGGCGTGCCTGGATGGAAGATTGCCGCTCAAGTCCTGCCACTGCGGATTTTCGACCGGGGACCACGGCCCCTGGGCGTTGTAGCGGGAGTAGGTCTTGACTTCACCCGTGGCGCATCGAATCCCCTCGTACATGGCGCTGACCGTCCCCGCCGCACTGGTGGCCACCATCACATAGCGAACGATGCCGTCAGGCGTAATGGACAGCGTGGCCGGATCGACTCCGAAGCGCAGGGAAACATATCTCGGCATCTCGATCGGAATCACGCGCGCCCGGTTGAACGCCGGAGGGGTCGGCGCCTCGCTTGCTTTCCCGACCGGGTCTGTCGCCATCTGGGCGGTCGCACCAGTGGCCAGCAGGGTCAGGCCGAGCCAGAACAGCTTGTCAAGTCTCATTCGTTTTCTCATGCTTGCCGGCGTCGTAGCTGGCTGGTGGACCCGGCTCGAAGGTGGCTCCGGGTGGCAGTTCAAGGTGGCCGCCCGGCAGGGCGTCAAACCCCGATTCCTGGTCAAGCGGGCGCATGCCCTGGCGCAAAAACCGGTTGCGGAATTCGGCGCGCGGCAAATAGCGGGCCAACTCGGTCAACGCAACTTCGTAAACGCCGCGCTTGAACTCGACCACGGCGTCCAGCGGCACCCAGTAGTCGTTCCAGCGCCAGGCATCGAACTCGGGATGGTCCGTGGCGCGCAGGTTCAGATCCCAGTCGTGACCCAGCAGTTGCAGCAGGAACCAGATTTGCTTCTGGCCTTTGTAATGGCCGCGGGCATCGCGGCGAATGTAGCGGTCTGGCACCTCGTAGCGCAACCAGTCTCGGGTGCGGGCAATAATGCGAACATGCTCACGCTGGAGCCCGACTTCCTCGTGCAGTTCGCGAACCATGGCCTGCTCGGGGGTCTCTCCCCGGTCAATGCCACCCTGCGGAAACTGCCAAGAGTGGGTACGAATTCGCTTACCCCAAAATACCTGATTCTTCTGGTTGAGCAGGACGATGCCGACGTTGGGCCTAAAGCCTTCCCGGTCAAGCATAATCAAACCCCAATTCTTAAATTACGTCCATTATGCACAGCAAGCGCTGCGCAGCAAGTGGCACAGTACCCAGTTATTTCCAGAGCCCTGCCATGAAAGCCTCCCAATTCTTCATTTCCACCCTCAAGGAAGCCCCTGCCGACGCCGAGGTGGTCAGCCACCAACTGATGATGCGCGCCGGCATGATCAAGAAACTCGGCGCCGGTATCTACACGCTGATGCCCATGGGCTTGCGCGTGGTGCGCAAGGTCGAAGCCATCGTGCGCGAGGAAATGAATCGCGCTGGTGCGGTGGAGTTGAGCATGCCGGTGGTACAGCCAGGGGAACTCTGGCAAGAGACCGGTCGTTTTGCAACGATGGGCCCCGAGTTGCTGCGCCTCAAGGACCGGCATGGTCGTGATTTTGTGGTGCAACCGACGAGCGAAGAAGTGGTCACTGACATCGCACGCCAGGAAATCAAGAGTTACAAGCAGTTGCCAAAAAACTTCTACCAGATCCAGACTAAATTCCGCGATGAGCGCCGCCCCCGCTTTGGCTTGATGCGCGGGCGCGAATTCATCATGAAGGACGCCTACAGCTTTGATCGCGACCAAGCTGCGGCCAAGGCCAGTTACCAGGTGATGGCGGCTGCCTACCGCCGTATTTTTGACCGGTTTGGGCTCACCTACCGTGCCGTGGCCGCTGACAGTGGTGCGATTGGCGGCGATTTGAGCGAAGAATTCCAGGTGATTGCCGCCGCCGGCGAGGATGCGATTGTGTATTGCCCGACCAGCGCCTATGCGGCAAACATGGAAAAGGCCGAGGCGCTGGCCCCCATCGGCCCACGCCAGGCGCCAGCGCAGATCATGGCGAAAACCGCGACACCGGGCAAAAGTACCTGTGCCGACGTGGCCGAACTGCTGAATTTGCCGTTGCAGACCACCGTCAAATCGCTGGTGCTGGCCACCGATGAACTCAACGACTATGAAGAAGTCGTCAAGACCCAGATCTGGCTGCTGCTGCTGCGTGGCGACCATGACATGAACGAGGTCAAGGTCGGCAAGCTGCCGGGGCTCGACGTCGGGTTTCGTTTCGCCACCGTGCCGGAAATCGAGGATCACTTTGGGTGTCAGCCGGGCTACCTGGGTCCGATCGGCTTGAAGAAACCGGTTCAGATCGTGGTCGATCGCGAGGTGGCGCTCATGAGCGACTGGATTTGCGGTGCCAACGAGCCCGATTTTCACTTCACTGGCGTGAATTGGGGCCGCGACCTGCCCGAACCCGATCTGGTGGCTGACCTGCGCAACGTCGTGGCCGGTGACGCATCGCCTGACGGCCAGGGCGTGCTGGCGATCGAGCGTGGCATTGAGATTGGCCAAGTCTTCTACCTTGGCACCAAATACAGCCGGGCCATGAACGCCACCTTCCTCGATGTCAATGGCAAGCCTCAGTTCATGGAAATGGGCTGCTACGGCATTGGCATCACGCGTTTGCCCGCCGCCGCCATCGAGCAAAACCATGACGAGCGCGGCATCATCTGGCCGGACGCACTGGCGCCCTTTAGCGTGGTGCTGTGTCCGATCAGCCCGGAGCGTTTCCCGGAGGTTAAAGCGGCGGCCGACAAGCTGTATGGCGACTTGCTGGCCGCTGGGGTCGACGTCATCCTCGATGATCGCGGCGAGCGCCCCGGCGCGATGTTTGCCGACTGGGAACTGATTGGCGTGCCGCATCGCGTGACCCTCGGTGACCGGGGCCTGAAAGTGGGTGAGGTCGAGTACCAGCACCGTCGCGACGCAGCGGCGACCCCGGTCGCCGTCACCGAAATCGTCGGCCTGATTCAAGCCAGACTGAAGGCTTGACAGGCCTTTGGCGGCTCGCATGGTTTCAAGGAGAAGCAGCCTCTTGTCCCTGATGGCAGGGCTTGGGCTGTTATCCATTCATGATCCAGCTGTGGCCGGCGGTCAGCTCGAAGAGCCGATGGCGGACGCGGTCCGCAGCGCCTTGAGTTCGGCCGTTTCGAACAGTGCCCCGCCGGTGCCCGAGTTTGCCGATACCGAGTCACGCCTGCGGTACCTGCGCTGGCTTGGCAGCGTGAGCGAGCGCCTGAAGAAGAAAATGCCGGGATCGGACTGGAACCTTCGCAAGGAATTTCTGCAAACTGTCTGGTACCAGAGCAAGCGTGCCGGGCTCGAGACTTCGCTGGTGCTGGGCTTGATCCAGGTCGAGAGCAACTTCCGCAAGCACGCCGTCTCCAGTGTCGGCGCACGCGGTTACATGCAGGTCATGCCGTTCTGGATGCGCCTGCTGGGCCATCAGGACGTGTCGCGCCTGTTCCACATGCAGACCAATCTGTGTTTTGGCTGCGTCATCCTGCGCCACTATCTGGATCGTGAAAAAGGCGACCTGTTCCTGGCGCTGGGACGCTACAACGGCTCACGCGGCCAGGCGCAGTATCCGAATGCCGTGCTCGGTGCGAAGAAACTTTGGGAATTCTGAGACTTTGCGGGACAGACCGCAGCTACGCGCAGCGAGCCAGCTCTGTCCCCGACTAATACCTGGATGTCGGAGGTCCACCTTGCGGGACAGACCGCAGCTACGCGCAGCGAGCCAGCTCTGTCCTCAACTGATACCAGGATGTTGGAGGTCCCCGGCCGACTAGCTTAGGCCTTGGTGCCCAGCGCCTGCTGCAATTCCCCACTCTCGTACATCTCCATCATGATGTCCGAGCCGCCGATGAACTCGCCCTTGACATACAGCTGCGGAATCGTGGGCCAGTTGCTGTACTCCTTGATGCCATTGCGGATGGCGTCGTCCTCCAGCACGTTGACGGTCTTGAGTGTCTTCGGATCAACGCCACAGGCCTTCAGGATCTGGATCGCGCGGCCGGAAAATCCGCATTGGGGAAAATTGGCGTCGCCCTTCATGAAAAGCAGCACGTCGTTGGATTTCACCAGATCATCAATGCGTTGTTGTGTGTCGCTCATGTCAAACAGTCCTTGAAAAATATGGCGTGATTATTTCACCTTCGCCCGCGCCGCCGCACCCGGTATCCCTGCCCGGCACAGGGATGAGTCTGGGGTACTATGAAAAATATAGCTGCCTGCGCAGTATCCACGGAGGCTGGAGGGCAAAAACCCATCGCATTTTTCGCGTGGGAGGTGATCGCGAGGTGCGCCACAGTGCGAGAATGGCAGGCAGACAATTACCTCGACCACTCCAACACAAGCATGAAAATCGAAAAAAACACCGCTGTCACCCTGCGTTACAAGGTCGCCGATGCCCAGGGCAGGATTCTCGAAGAAAGCAGCGAACCGATGGTTTACCTGCATGGCGGCTACGGCAATACCTTCCCGAAGATCGAGGCCGCGCTGGAAGGACAAATGCCGGGCTTTCAGATCACGTTGGACCTGCAGCCGCAGGACGCCTTTGGCCTGCGCGACGAGAGCCTGGTGCAGACCATTCCCAAAACCCAGTTTCCGCCCGGTGTGAAGGTCGGCGGGCAGCTACAGGGCCTGGGTGCAAACGGGCAGGCGCAGATGTTCACCGTGATGAAGATCAAGGGCGACAAGGTCATGCTGGACGGCAACCACTCTCTGGCGGGCAAGGCTTTGCGCTTCAACGTCACGGTGACGGCGGTTCGCGCGGCCACCGAGGAAGAGATTGCACACCGTCACGTGCATGGCGAGCACGGCCACCACCACTGACTCAAAACGGCATCCGGGCGACGGCGGGGCTCACATCGCCCAGATCCGCGGCCGCACCGCAGCCTGCTTCCATAGCGCCTGGCGCCAGACGGCCCAGACCTTTTTCAGCAGATCCATCGCCGGCTCCACTTGCGGGGCCAGAACGCGCAGCACCAGCAGTTGCGGATTCGGGCTGGTGACGCCGGCATTGGGTTTGAGCGCGTGGTCCTGCAGCACCAGCCGCGCGGCATCCAGCGCCAACTCGCGCCGGGGGCGGTCCAGAGCGCTGCCCGCCGCAAAGAAGATGGATGCCATGCAATGCTGCCCAGCCAGGCCCAGCGGGCTCGCCAGTAGCCGCTTATCGTCCGCGTCAAGCACACCGCGCTCCAGCCAGACGCCCGGCATCTCGATGTGCTGGCATAAGCGTCCGCGCGAGAACGCTTGATCTGCGTGCGGCAGGCCCAGCGCCGCGATGTCCCAGGCGATCAGTTCAGCGCCCGGAGCCAGGTCAAAAATGAGGTGGTTTTCAGCCTGGCAGCCGCTGTACAAAATTGCTTCCAGCGGCAGCCATTCCAAGCGCGCCCCGGCCGCCAGACTCAGCTGCGCTCGTTGCACTGCGCGCTCGCCCTGCGAGCGGTAAAAGCGCGTGGCGCCGGGCGTGGTGACCAGTCCGTGCGCACCGCAACCCAGCGCGACGCGCATGTCCAGTGTGTCGCCGCCCACCAGTCCGCCGGGGGGGTGCACCAGCACGTTGTGGCAGACGGCGTCGCCTTCCGGGTACAGGCTTTGCAGCACGCGCAGCGGACCGTCGTGAACGAAGCGCGTCACGCTGCGGCCGGCTTCCAGCGTGTAGTCCAGTGAGAGCGAAGCGTGCCAGGTCATGGGGTGATGTTAGTCGACTGAATCATCGCGACTGCCGCGCTACAGACCGCGCCAGGCCGGCACGCCGAAGGGCGCGGCAGGGCTCAGATCGAGACCAGCTGTCGTACCCGGTTGGCCTCCATGTCCCGGCCGGCGCCGCTGGCAATCACGGCGCCGCGTTCCATCACCAGATAGTCGTCGGCCAGCTCTTGCGCAAAGTCGTAATATTGTTCGACCAGCAGCACCGCCACGCGCTGGCCGTCCAGACCCTTGTCGGCCAGCATGCGGATGACGCGGCCGATGTCCTTGATGATGCTGGGCTGGATGCCCTCGGTCGGCTCGTCCAGGATCAGCAGCTTGGGTTTCGCCGCCAGCGCGCGCGCGATCGCGAGCTGCTGTTGCTGCCCGCCAGACAAGTCGCCGCCACGGCGTTGCAGCATTTGCCTGAGTACCGGAAACAGCTGGAACAGCTCCGTTGGCATGGGCGTACTGGCGCTCTTGTACGCCAAACCCATGCGCAAATTGTCCTCGACTGTCAGGCGGGCAAAGATCTCCCGCCCCTGCGGTACAAAGCCGATGCCGGCGCGGGCGCGCTCATAAGGTGTCGTCTGGTGGATCGGCCGGCCCTCGAATTCGATGCTGCCGCCACGGATCGGCACCAGCCCCATCAGACACTTGAGCAACGTGGTCTTGCCGACGCCATTGCGCCCCAGCAGCACCGTGATCTTGCCGGGCTGCACCCGCAGGCTCACGTCGCGCAGGATGTGCGAGCCGCCATAGTACTGGTTGATGTTGTTGATTCTCAGCATGGGCCAACTTCTTCCAAGAGGGAAGCCGGGTCTCGCCCCGGCGGGCGACTCACTTTCTTTTGCTTCGCCAAATGAAAGTAAGCAAAGAAAAGGCGAGCCGGATTCGTCGGCCCGCTGCGCGGGCACACTGCGATGCTCGGTGCAACCGGGGTCTGGCTAAACTCGCTTCGCTCAGACAACGCCAGCCCTTGTCCGGCTTCACCTGCGCTTCTCGTCTCCTCATAACGGCGGTAACCGTGAATGCAGAATTCAGAAGGCAGAAACCGAAGCCCACAAGTACGCGCCATGGCGCGTACTTGTTTGAATCCGTGTTCAGGCTGCTGGGCTGGGTGATACGGACTTCCCCCTCTGTATGCGCCGAGCAGCGCAGCAAAGCGGGGATCAGCGAGACGCGTGTTTGAGCGAAGCGAGTTTGCGTATCGCCCCCGTTTTGTGAGCAGCGCAGGTTGCCCGTAGCGAAGCGTAGGGACGCAGACAGCGGGGTCGCCCTTTCTTTGCTTACTTTCTTTCGGCGACGCGAAAGAAAGTGAGTCGGCCGCCGGGACGAAACCCCGGCACAACGAACGCGACCGTCGGCGCAAAACCCGGCCAACGAACCTAGCGTCCAAGATACACCTCGATCACCCGCTCATCGGTCTGCACCTCGTCCAGAGTGCCTTGCGCCAGCACCGAGCCGTCGCACAGCACGGTCACGATGTCGGAGATGGTGTTGATGAAGCTCATGTCGTGTTCCACCACCATCAGCGAGTGCTTGCCTTTGAGGCTCAAGAACAGCTCGGCGGTGCGCTCGGTCTCCTCGTCCGTCATGCCGGCCACGGGTTCGTCGAGCAGCAGCAACTTTGGGTCCTGCATCAGCAGCATGCCAATCTCCAGCCACTGCTTCTGGCCGTGGCTCAAATTGCCGGCCTGGGTTCTCACGCTGCCTGCCAGATGAATGGTGTGCAGCACCTCCAGCAGGCGGTCAGCTTGCGTTGAATCCAGACGGAAGAAGATCGACGCCGTCACCGCCTTGTTGGTCTTGAGCGCCAGCTCCAGATTCTCGAACACGCTCAAGTGTTCAAACACGGTCGGCTTCTGGAACTTGCGCCCGATGCCCATCTGCGCAATTTCCGGCTCGGTGTAGCGCAGCAGGTCGATCGTGCTGCCGAAAAAAACCGTGCCTTGGTCCGGCCTGGTCTTGCCGGTGATGATGTCCATCAGCGTCGTCTTGCCGGCGCCATTGGGTCCGATGATGCAGCGCAACTCGCCGGGTGCAATGTCCAGTGACAGCTGGTTGATGGCCTTGAAGCCGTCAAAACTGACGCTGACATCTTCCAGGTAGAGGATGCGGCCATGCGTCACGTCTACTTCACCCGGTATGGCAATACGCGAGAAGCCGGCGGCGCGACCGCCGGACTCGGTATGGCCAAACTGCTCTCTCTGCTGGCGCGCCGCGAGTCGGCGTGCGCCTTCTTCAAGGAGATCAGGTGTCATTTGCCGGACCCCTTGGCTGCAGGTGGATTGCCGGGCTGCAGCCTGTCCTGAGCCCGTCGAAGGGCTAGCAATGACGAAATCCCTTTCACGAGCCCGACCACACCGTTCGGCAGAAACAGCGTGACGCCAATGAACAGCGCACCCAAGAAGTACAGCCAAAACTCCGGGTAGGCCACCGTTAACCAGCTCTTGGCGCCGTTGACGATGAAGGCGCCGATGATCGGGCCGATCAGCGTGGCGCGGCCACCGACGGCGGCCCAGATCGCGATCTCGATGGAGTTGGCCGGGCTCATTTCGCTCGGGTTGATGATGCCGACCTGCGGCACATACAAGGCCCCGGCGACGCCGCACATCATGGCCGAGAGGGTCCAGATCGTGAGCTTGTAGCCAACGGGCGAGTAGCCACTGAACATGACGCGCGTTTCGGCATCGCGCACCGCCTGCAAGACGCGGCCAAACTTGCTATTGACCAGCCAGCGCGCCAGCAGAAAGAAACCGAGCAGCGTGACGCCGGTCAGCACAAACAGTGTCATGCGCATGGATGGCGTGGCAATCGGGATGTTCAAAATGCGCTTGAAGTCGGTGAAGCCATTGTTGCCGCCAAAGCCGGTCTCATTGCGGAAGAATAGCAGCATCGCGGCAAAGGTCATGGCCTGCGTGATGATGGAAAAGTACACGCCCTTGATGCGCGAGCGAAAAGCAAAGTAACCGAATACAAAGGCCACCAGACCGGGCACTGCAAGCACCAGGAACAGCGTCGCGATGAAGCTGTCGCTGAAGGTCCAGTGCCAGGGCAGCGTCTTCCAGTCCAGAAACACCATGAAGTCGGGCAGATTGCTTTTATAGTTGCCCTCAAGACCAATCTGGCGCATCAGGTACATGCCCATGGCATAACCGCCGAGTGCAAAAAATACGCCGTGCCCCAGGCTCAGAATGCCGGTGTAACCCCAGATCAGGTCCATCGCCAGCGCACAAATGGCGTAACACATGATCTTGCCAAGCAGCGCCACCGCGTAATCGCTCATGTGGAACAGACTCTCCTTGGGCACCAGCAGATTGAGCGCCGGCGCCACCGCACAGACCAGCAACAGGGCGAGGATGAAGGCGGTCCAGCCTTTGCGGGTGAGGACCGGATTTTTGGAAGGAAGAGTGACGCTGGTGCTCATGCTTCAGCGCTCCGGCCCTTCATGGCAAAGATGCCTTGCGGACGCTTTTGAATAAAGATGATGATGAGCACCAGCACCGCAATCTTGGCCAACACCGCACCGGCCCAGCCCTCCAGAAACTTGTTCAGCACGCCCAGGCCCACGGCGGCATAGACGGTGCCAGCCAGTTGGCCGACGCCGCCCAGCACCACCACCATGAACGAGTCCACGATGTAGCCCTGACCCAGATCCGGCCCGACGTTGCCGACCTGGCTCAAAGCGCAACCGGCAAGCCCCGCAATGCCGGACCCCAGCGCAAACGCATAGGTATCGATGCGGGCGGTGTTGACGCCCATGCACGACGCAATGGGGCGGTTCTGGGTCACGCCGCGGACGAACAAACCAAGGCGCGTTCTGCCGATCAGCCACGCCACCGCCAGCAACACGAACACGGCAAAGCCGACGATCACCAGCCGGTTGTAGGGCAGCGACAAGTTGCCCAGCACCTGCACGCCGCCGCTCATCCACGACGGGTTTTCGACGCCGACGTTTTGCGCGCCAAAAAAGCTGCGCACCAGTTGCTGCAGCATCAGACTGATGCCCCAGGTGGCCAGCAAAGTTTCGAGCGGGCGACCGTACAGGAAACGGATCACGCTGCGCTCCAGCGCAGCGCCCATTAGCGCCGAAGCCAGAAATGCCACCGGCACGGCGGCCAGCAGGTACCAGTCAAAAGCACCCGGCAGATATTTCTGGAACATCCCCTGCACCACATAGGTGGCGTAGGCGCCGATCATCATCAGCTCGCCATGCGCCATGTTGATCACGCCCATCAGCCCGTAGGTGATGGCCAGCCCCAGCGCCACCAGCAGCAGGATGGACCCCAGGCTGATGCCGCTGAAGATGGCGCCCAGCCGGTCGCCCCAGGCCAGCGCGGCCTCAACCTGACGCAGCGTGTTCTGCAATGCGGATTTGACGTCCGGCTCGGTCTCCTGAGTCAACCGCGCCAGCAGCACGGTTTTGGTATTGGCCTGCGCACTGCTGCTCAGCAGCTTGGCGGCCTCCAGGCGCTTGGTCCTGTCGGTGCTGTTGAGCAGCGCGGCAGCGCGCACCAGGCCCAACTGCTGTTTGATCTGCGAGTTTTGTTCGGCGGCAAACGCCTTCTCGATCAGCGGCAACTTGAATTCATCGGCATCGCTTTGCAACTGCTTGATGGCGGCGATGCGGGTCTTCTCATCTTTGGAGAACAGCTTGAGTGCAGCCAGTGCCGAATCGAGCTCGCCGCGCATGCGGTTGTTGATCATCACGTCTTCTGCGCCCTCGGGCACGGCGACTGGCGTGCCGCTTACCGGGTCAAAACCCTTGCCGTCACGCACGATAAACACCTTGTCACCGGCCAGCTTGACGGCGTCGTCAGCGAGCGCCTGCAAGTAGGCGGCAGTTTTGTCGTCCGCCGTGGCGACGGCCTTGTTCAAAGCCGCAACACGCGCATCGGACTCACCGGATGCAATGGCTTTTACGTCGTCAACGCTTAATGCATGGGCGTGAGAAGCTATAAAAAAGATAGCAAGTAGGAGTAGTTTTCGTATCAGCATGAAAGAACCTGTAGGGTGGACACCGTGACGGATGCCCACGCTGCAACTTCTTTGAAGAGCTCACCAGAAGTGAGGGGATAGCCGTAGCGAGCGGCCCGAGAAGGGGCTTGAAGCGCGGAACCGTACGCATGTACGGTGAGCACTGCAGAGCCCCAGATCGGGTTGCGCAGTAGGCTGGCGCCTTACTTTTTAGCTGGCTCGTCAGGCTTGGAAGCATTGCCTTCGATGTACGGCGACCAGGGCTTGGCTTTCACCGGGCCGGGCGTTTTCCAGACCACGTTGAACTGGCCGTCGGCCTTGACTTCGCCAATGAACACCGACTTGTGCAGGTGATGGTTCTTCTCATCCATCTTGCTGACGATGCCGCTGGGTGCCTTGAAGGTCTGGCCGGCCATGGCGGCGATAACCTTGTCGACATCGGTGGACTTGGCTTTTTCAACGGCCTGCTTCCACATATTGATGCCGATGTAGGTGGCTTCCATCGGGTCGTTGGTCAGAGGCTTGTCGGAGCCGGGCAGCTTCTTGGCCTTGGCGTAGGCTGACCACTTCTTGATGAACTCGTCATTGGTCGGGTTCTTGATCGACTGGAAGTAGTTCCAGGCGGCCAGGTGGCCCACCAGCGGCTTGGTGTCGACGCCGCGCAGCTCTTCTTCACCCACGCTGAATGCGACCACGGGCACGTCTTTGGCCTTCAGGCCGGCGTTGCCGAGCTCCTTGTAGAAGGGCACGTTGGAGTCACCATTGATGGTCGACACCACGGCGGTCTTGCCGCCGGCGGAGAACTTCTTGATGTCAGCCACGATGGTTTGATAGTCAGAGTGACCAAACGGTGTGTACTTTTCGTCGATGTCGGTGTCCTTCACGCCCTTGGATTTCAGGTAGGCGCGCAGAATCTTGTTGGTGGTGCGGGGATACACATAGTCGGTGCCCAGCAGCACCCAGCGCTTGGCGCCGCCGCCGTCCTTGCTCATCAGGTAGTCGACTGCCGGAAT
The DNA here is from genome assembly GCA_963810395.1 of uncultured beta proteobacterium. GTDB lineage: Bacteria > Pseudomonadota > Gammaproteobacteria > Burkholderiales > Burkholderiaceae_C > Rhodoferax. The sequence continues at coordinate 2,697,276 of CAWENC010000001.1, forward strand.
GGCCTGTTGATTCGGTGCGGCGCCGGTGTAGAACACGTTTTTCGACAGCTCTTCACCCTCGTACTGCACCGGGTAGAACAGCAGGCCGTTCATTTCTTCCAGCACCGGCAGCGCCGATTTGCGCGACACCGAAGTCCAGCAGCCGAAGATGACGGCGACCTTGTCCTGCCCCAGCAACTGCTTGGTCTTTTCGGCAAACAGCGGCCAGTTGGAGGCCGGGTCAACCACCACAGGTTCGAGCTTCTTGCCGAGCACGCCACCCTTGGCGTTGATCTCGTCGATGGCCATCAGCACGGTGTCTTTCAACACGGTTTCCGAGATGGCCATGGTGCCCGAGAGGCTGTGCAAAATGCCGACCTTGATGGTGTCGGCGGCATGGGCTGGCAGGCTCGATAGAGTAGCCAGGGCGACGGCGGCAGTAAGCGCCTTGAGAGTAAAACGACGTTGCATTGTGTGCTTCTCCGGTAGGTAAAAAAGAAACCATCTCGCTGCGCGGCGGCCTGTGGGATCGGGCTTTTGCGTAACGATGGGGTGACTTTAGGGAAGCACGGGGGATTGGGGAATACGCCGAGTGGCGTATGGGGAGAGCGGATATCTGTGGCCTGACCCGAACAGAAAGAGAGAGGCATCAAACAACCAGGGGTTGGGAATCCAATCAAATCGCAGCAAGAAGAGCAACCCATACTTGAACTTGCACCTAGGGCAAGGCGGCCAAACAACAGAACTTCAGTTTTTCACCTGAACCACATGGACAAAAGCTGTATGGACTTAGTTTTTGGTTAACGCATATTTCTTCAAGCATCTTGCGACTCCGTTTGCGCCAGGCAGCGATACGGATCTCCCCATTCCGCAAGTCACCCCAAAATGCAGGCGTAAGAACTCCTTGGCAATCGATCGGAACAAAGAGTCCTGAGAATTGATTTCTTGCTTGCTCTAGGACGGTTACCGGAAGAGCTTGGCGCAACCCAGAATTCACTGCCGCTGCAACTTGGGCACCTTCATCCGTGTGAAGCCTTTCTACGATCTCTTTGCGGAAGTCCTCACCTTGTTGTGACGCCCTGAACGCCACTATCTGTGAAAGCAGTTCAGGATTGCGAGCCACTATCGCACCAACATCCGAATTAAACCGGCCCGTCAACACATAACTTGCGGCATCGTCGGCCCAATCTTTGCCCGCCGCCGCAGAGAATGCTGCAGTCGCCAATCGTTCACTTCCCCAAATCATTCGGGTCGCTGAGGCACCAATAGCTTGGCACACCACGCCAGTCGCCATCACCCGAGCCAACCGCAATATTGGGAAAGCTAGCCACCTGGGAACCGTGCCATTCGGAGTCCCTCCGCTGAGCCCCAGCAGTCTGCGAATCGACGGATGCATCAAGGCGCTACGTGTCTTATCGGCCAAACCAGTAGCGATTCCTGGAGCGGAAACATCGAAGATATTTGCGGCCAAGAATTCAATACTTTTTTCTGCGTCTTTCTCCTTGCCAGGCACCGGGACAATGTGCCGCCGGATAAGTTCATCGTTACCAATCTTGGCAAAGTCACCAAGTGCACTTGTCGCAGAACCAAGTGAGATGTCACCGAGATCACCTATTACCGACTGCTCGCTTTCAAAGATTACGCCCGAATGCTCGGGCACTTTCACTATGCGAATGGCCTGCAGTCTCAATAGCTCCCAAAATGCGTCTGCGCCGAGAAGGTTGTGAACGATCGAAAGTCGATCCAGCGCGAAACATACGGTGTCAAAACAGATCAACCCGACTATTACGTCATGCAATGCCGAGTAATTGGTGATCTGTACTTCTCCATCTATGTATCCATCTCCCACGACCATTTGACGAGCATCACTACCGCCCGCGTCAAAAGATTCGATAGTCATTGTTTGGGACGTCTGCATGGTGCCAAACGGCACCAAGTCTGCAATGTAATAAACACTCTTTACAGTACTCGTCGATTTGGCAGTGACAAACTGAGGCACAGCCATTTTGTCCAGCCGCATTGCGAGGGCGTGAGCCGTAGTTTCAACTACCTGCAGTGCATCGCGATGATCGGCGAACTCGGCGTCATAAAGGATTCGTCTAACCGTAGGCGGAATATGTGGAGCAGAACTCGCCGTCACCATGAAATGCGGACCAGTCCCGAAGAGCGGCTTTTGTGAATCATTTTCCAAAAGGAGTTGAAGAAGATAGTCATCGCGTAGGCTGTAGCCAAAAAATATGACTATTGAGGTCGAAAACACTTCACGAAGGGCTGACAGATATCCATTATTTTTCTTCAGGCGCTCGTAATCTGTTTTGGAAAAGACCATAGTTTCCACGGCACTTGATGTACCGTGAAGCTTGCAGACAAACGACTTGCGGTCCCGCAGCAGTGTGGGGATGCGTTCAATGTCTGAACTTTGCACTGTGGTCGCTTTGGTGAACTGGTGCTCCAGCCCTTGATCGACATTTGTCGTCAAAATATACAACGGCTCAACTGACTGCAGCGCGCGTACCATGCGCGAATAAACAGCGTTAATTGGCTGCGGGCTGAAAGCCTGGGCCAGCAGATTGAAATACTTGGGCTGGTCCGCGAGCCGCATCCTTTCAAATAGGTCTGAAAATTTATCTTCAGACAATTCGCAGGTTCCGGCTGAGCGATCATATTGAGTCACCTCCCGAACAAATCGAGAATGCATTTGAGAAGCAAGTTCTTGCCACATTGGATAGCCGGCCCAAGAACTTGCCCCAGCACCTATCCAAAAAACAATCGGGCACCGCCCATCTTCGGCGGACCTTGTGAGCTCAGCCAGCGCTGCATAATTTTCGCGATCATTTGAAAGCATATTTTTGTTTTTCGAGAAAAGTACAAGTTACGAGAGAGGTTAATGGCCTGTCACATAGACCAGGCATGGTGTCAGGTCTTCTGTTGCGACACATTGATCCGTAGCGGCGGCTTCATTACTCTCGAACAATCGGCACCTGCGACCCACGCGCGGCGACCATCACCGCCTTGTGCAATTGCTCGGTGCCCGGCTTGACCAATGGCGTTGACGATGTCCGCTTCATCTTCTCGATGCCAGACTTGAAAAGGCACAGACAGCCGTGGTACGGGTGTTGGGCCGAGGCGTAGAGGATGCCGTGCAAGTCTTGTCGTCGGCAGTCCTGCGCAAAGCTCTGCGTTGATTCGTAACGTAGCGACTGCAGCACCGGATAGCGTTCTTCCAGCCCGCGTAGGTCCACCAGACGCAATCGGTGCTGCGTCTCAAAGCTGACCAGCGTGCGCAACTGCAAACGATCCCAGTGGCAACTTCGCACTTCTCTTCGGAAAAGCGATTCATACAACGCAGTCTCCGGGCTGTCACCCATGTAAGCGGTGGGCTCGCTCGCCAGATCAAAGCGGCCGGCCATGCCACCTGATGGAGCCAGGACGAAACCACTTATTCGCACGCTGTCGCTGCGTGCCGTTTTCCGCTGCACGCGGTGCCAGGTTTGGTGAGCAGGAAGCTCAGTGATTGGTGGGTTAAGGTCTTTGAAATTCATGGATGAGGTCAATGTGCCTCAGCCGTTGCCAGTGCCAGGATGCGCTCAAGCGGGGCGCCTTGTTCGAGTGCGGCGCGCGGTGTCTGACCGTCCAGCGCAGTAGCGGGTGACTCCAGAAACGCAAGCAACTGCCAGCCATCGCTGCTGCCCAGGCCTTTGGCCATGGGCTGCAAGGCGGGCCAGATGGCGGGCTCGAACTGCCAGCGCGGCAGCTTGAAGCCGCGGCGCAGGTTGGTCAAGCCAATGCAGCGCCCGCTCTTGATCCAGGCATTGATCGTCACGCGGCTGGTGCCTGCCAGTTCGGCGGCTTCATCGGTGGTGATCATGTCGGCGGCCTCCATGCGGTCACGGCGGTACTGCACGCCCGAGCGTAGCAAGGCTGCGGTCTGCGCAGCAGAGGCATAGGGGCTGGCGGTCGCTTCATGGCGGGGCTGAGCGGGTTTTGTGGCAAATGGTGAGTGAAGGGTTAAAGTGTTCATGCGTTGATTCTGAAAAAAGGGCCCTTTAAGGAGCGTTACGCAGGTTGACTTTGCTGGCCGAGAAGAAACCATCGAGACGTAGTCTGGGAATCACTAATCTTTGCCTCACTTGACGCGCTCCCGCAGAAAGCAAAGCGCCAATGCTGCAACCAATTGCGCAGTGAGCCGTCCGGAAAAACTGCACGATGGCTCTTGCCGTCTTGTTTGGCTCGAACGTTTCCAAACCAGACTCACGCAAAAGAACACCTGTGAGTACATGCCGTCGATCAACAATGTCTGCAATGGATTGCAGGACGGCGAATATTTTTTCTTGCGTAGCTTTAAGGACAATCATTTCAACCTCTTCGTAATCAGCAGCCATTGACAGCAGAGCGGAATGTTCTCTTGGTGAGCCAAAGTACGGAAGAAATTCTAGTTAACTTCGGTTAATCAGTCAATTTTGATTTATTGGTTAATTTGGTTAACAAAGAAGATGAGTGGCTTCATTCACTAATGCGCTACAAAATAGATAGCTCCTTGCGCTTATTCCACCTGGGCTAGAGGCCTAAAACACTCTCAATTTTGCTACAGACAACAGTTGTTTCTTCACGGAGCCGTCCCCAGCTCACCCGCCAGTTCAGCTTCAATCTCGGCAATGCTCGGCAGACTCTTGTCCAGGGTGTCCGGCAGGTCGCGCAGTAGCTGGTATTCAGCCACCAGCTGACTCAGGCCAGGCAAACCCACGCGCAGACCGGTCCGACCACAAAGTCCGCATCGGCAGCGCAAACAGACGTGGCCCAAAGCGCAGGCTGGCCTCACCGTCATACAGCACCACACCACAGGCGAAACGTTCCCCCGCAATCTCCTGGAGTTTTCGCAGGCCACGAAAATCTTCCGTTCGCACCGTGCCAGAGGCTTTGACCTCGACACCGGCCAACACCGCCCCTTGCTCCAGCACGATGTCCACCTCGTGGTCGTCACGATGGCGAAAGTGATAGAAGGCAATGGCCTCGGGGTGGGCGCTGGCTTGGCGGCGCAACTCCTGAAAAACAAAGGTCTCCAGCAACTGCCCCAGCAGCGCCCGGTTGGCATGCAAGGCCCCGGCATCCAGTCGCAACAGCGCGGCTGCGATCCCGGTATCGCCCAAATGCAATTTCGGCGTCTTGACGAGGCGGTTGATGTGCCGCACGTGCCAAGGCGGCAAGAGATCAACCAGAAACACCCGCTCCAGCAGGGTCAGGTAATCCCGCACCGTGGGGCGGCTGAGGCCAAAGGGACCCGCCAACTCGCTGACGTTGAACAGGTGCGCGGTTTGGCCTGCCGCCAATTCCAGCAAGCGTGGCAGGACATCCAGCGCTGCGATGCGTGCCAGGTCGCGCACGTCGCGTTGGACCAGGGTTTGCACATAGGCCTGGTACCAAGCCCGTCGGCGTGCTGGCTGGCGCGTCAGTGCCGCCGGAAAGCCCCCTGCTACCACCAGCTCGGCCAGCGCCAGGCCCATGCGTTCGGACGCTGCAGATTTGAAATCCGCACTAAAGAGTTGCCCCAAAAAACAGGCTTCCCGCTTGCGCAATTCGACTTGCGCCAAGGGGTGCAAGCGGATGACTTCGAGCCGCCCTGCAAGTGAATCAGCCAGTTTGGGCAGCAAAAGCACGTCTGCCGAACCAGTCAACAGAAACCTGCCAGGCTGGCGATCTCGATCCACAGCGAGCTTGAGGGACGTAAAAATCTCGGGCACGCGCTGAACTTCGTCCAACACCATCCTGGGGGGCAGGTCGCTCACAAAGCCCAATGGATCGGCCTGCGCTGCGCGCACCAAGTTGTCATCGTCAAAACTGACGTATCCGTAACCGGCAGGCTCTGCCACGGTGCGCGCCAGAGTGGTTTTGCCACATTGCCGAGGGCCTTGAATCAGCACCACCGGGGTATCCGCCAAACTGGCTTGCAAGCTCGCTTGCGCCATGCGAAGCAGCGCAGGGGCATCGGGTGAGAGTGGCAAAGTGAGCACCGGCTAATTGTAATCTTGGAGCACGGCTAATTGAAACCTTTCATATCCGCCAATTGAAACTCTTCAACAAACTCTGATGTTGTTGCCAGGATTCCGCTCATCCACTTGCCGCCCGAAACGCTGCCTGCACGGCGCGCACCAGCGAGGGGTGCAGCGTGCCCAGCTTGGGGGTCTGTCCGTGCGGCGCGGCGGGCGGCACCGAAAACCACTCGGTCGTGTACGGCAGATCAAGCGCCTGTTTCAAATCGAACTTGGTATCAAAGCTCAGGCCTGCGGCATCAAAAGCCGCCGGGTTGCGCTCACGCGCAATAGTGAATTCACCCCGGTGCAAAGTGGTGGTTCGCTGGCTGGTGCCGTAAGCCGCTCGCACATGGAACTGCGGTGCGTCGTCGCCAAACACCGCAAGAATCAGCGCTGGCCGTGGCTTGGGTCGCGGGCTGACATCGTCCGGAAAATGGCACCAAACGATCTCACCTGCGGTGGGCTCCTCCCACCACCGGGGCATCATGCCGTCTCTGCTTCAAACAGGCTGGAGCGCACCGAGCGCTTCTTGTTCTGCGGTACACGCTTCTTGATCTGGCGAACTTGGGACGCAGTCAGCGGACCGTCATCTGCTTCATACTGCGGCAGCAGCTTGACAGCCATGTTGCGCAGCGCAATGTGGATGGCTTGCGTCTCGTCGACGCCCAGGCGTTCCGCCAGACGCTTTGCGGTTTCGCGCGTCACGCCGGTGGTGCTGTCAATGGTCCGGTAACGAAACGCAATTTGTTCAGTAGCGATGCGAGGGCTCATGCTGATTCTCTTCAAATGTGATATCTATAAGATATCTACAAAACGCGTGCTTGTCAAGGCTTCGCCTTCAGCCCAGCGCATAGTCATACCGAATGAAGCCCTGGTGGCTGGCGACACGGTCGTAGAGCCGGCGCGCGCGTTCATTGCTTTGGTGCGTCAGCCAGTACAAACGGGAGGCGCCGCGTTCGCGGGCCGCGCGAGCCACCTGCTCAATCAAGGCCTGCGCTACGCCTTGGCCGCGCGCTGCCTCGTCGACAAACAAATCCTGCAAATAGCAGACATCCGCCGACCAGCTGCTGGGGTGAAACAGGTAGTGCGTGATGCCCAGCATCTGCCCATCCACCCTGGCCGCGAAGGCAAAGACGCCGTCCCCCTTGCGCAAGCGCTGCCAGGTCTGTTGATAGCTTGACTCAGGGAGTTCTGTTTCATAAAAAGTCTTGTAGCCCTGCGCCAGGCGCAGCCACGCCGCGTAGTCTTCGGGGCGCAGCGCGTCCACCGTGATGTGAGAACCGGGTTGCGTTGTACTCATGGTTTGATCCTTTGTTGCACCAGGGCTGCCATCTGCGCCGCTGCCTCGTTGCCCTGGCCGCTCAGCCCGGCGGCAACACCCTGCTGGTCAGCGGCGGGGCGGTTCTGGCTAGCCTTCCATTTGCCGACCCAGCGCTGCACCGGGATCTCGATGCCAATGATGACCTGGAGCAGGCTGGCGACGTAGTCGGCAGGCGCGTCGGAGACTTGCCAAGGCAGGGCTTGCCCGGCCTCATGCACCTGGGTCAGACGGGTAACGACATCCAGCACCCGTGCCGGATCGTCAAAGGCCTGGGGCACGCCATGGGCATGCACGGTGGCGTAGTTCCAGGTCGGCACGGCCTTGCCGTGGGCGTGTTTGCTGGGGTACCAACTGGGCGACACATAGGCTTGTGGCCCGCTGAACACCGCCACCGACGAAGCCCCTTCGGCAAGAGCCTGCCAAACCGGGTTGGCGCGCGCCACATGACCCAACAGCGTGCCGTTGTCGCCACGTTCGGCATCCAGCAGCAACGGAATGTGATTCACCAACAGCTCGCCCTGGTGCTGCACCACCCAGGTGGCCAGCGGGTAGGCACGTACCAAGGCGTGCAGCATGGCGTTCTCGGTCTCTGCGAAGTGCGGCGGCAGGTAGGTCATGCTTGGGGCCCGGGTTCGGTTTCAAAAATGGGTTCGCACAACACCTCGGTCTTGACCGAGTTGGCGAGGTAGCAGGACGCGTGCGCGCGGTGGTGCAGGTCCTTCAACTCTTGCGATGTGGGCCGGCGCTCGGGGGCAAACTGCACCGCCGGGCGCAGCGTGACACGGGTCATGGCCTGCTGGCCCTCAGCGTTGCGCGCCAAGACACCCACGGCCTGATCGCGGTAGCCATCAACGACCCAACCGGCGCGTGCGGCGTAGTCCAGAAACCACAGCATGTGACAACTTGACAGGGCCGCGACAAAGGCTTCCTCGGGATCGACCCGCGCCGGGTCGGAATACGGCAACGGCACCACATGCGGTGAGGACGAAACCGGCACGACGGCGCCGCCATCGAACTGCCAGACGTGGCGCCGGCTGTAACGGTGATCGACAAAGGCAGCGTTGTCGCGCTGCCAGACAACGGTGCTGGTGTGCTGGGCCATGGTGAACTCTTCCGTGCTGGGTGTGGGTTTATAAAATGGCTCCTTAGTTTATAAATTGCAAACGCTTTGCGAAGGGCCAATTCAGCATGATTCAAAGAGCCACTACAGCCAGGCCGCGAGCCGAGTCAGTACGCCAGCGGGTGTATCTGGAACTGCGCCGCGCCATGGAACAAGGCACATTCAAACCCGGTACGCGCCTGCCTGCCTCGCGTGAGCAAGCAAAGACGCTGGGTGTGTCGCGCAACAGCGTGCTGTGGGCCATGGAGCGGCTGCAGTCCGAGGGCTATGTGGTGGCCCGCGTGGGTGCCGGCAGCTATGTGGCAGGGGAGCTTGGGGCTTTGGGCACCGCGCGTAAAGCGTTGCGCCCAGCTATCAGCTCCGGCCTGTCGCGGCGCGGCCAGTTGATAGCCGACACCGTGCTGCGCTGGAACCCGCCCCTGCAGGCGGCCCAGCCGTTTCGCATCGGCACGCCGGAGGTCGCCAGTTTTCCCTTTGCCCTGTGGGACCGGCTGGCGCGCCAGGCCTCCAAAACCCAGCGCATGGCGCAGGCGCAGTATCTGGACCCGGCCGGTGCCCCGGCATTGCGCGAGGCGATTGCGCAATGGCTGTGGGCCTCACGTGGCATCCGCTGCGAGGCGGCGCAGGTGCTGGTGTGCTCGGGTTCGCAGCAGGCCATTGACCTGATTGGTCGCTTGTTGCTGGACGTGGGCGACGAAGCGTTGGTGGAAGACCCCGGCTACCCCGGCATTCGCGCCAGTCTGGCGGGCCACGGCGTCACGGTGCGACCGGTGCCGGTGGATGATGAAGGGCTGATGATTGAGCAGGCCGCCACGCGCTGGCCCGCCGCCCGGTTGGCGGTGGTGACACCGACCTCGCAGTTTCCGACCGGGGTGCGCATGAGCTTGAAGCGCCGCCTGGCCTTGCTGGACTGGGCCAACTCTCGGCAGAGCTGGCTGGTGGAAGACGATTACGACGGCGAGTTCCAGTACGGCACGCACCGCCTGCCCGCTCTGTGCAGTCTGCCGCATGCCGAGCGCGTGCTGTATGTGGGCACCTTCTCCAAGACCCTGCACCCAGGACTGCGACTGGGCTTTGTGCTGCTGCCGCATGCGCTGGCCGGCGCCTTTGCCATGGCCCGCGCCTTGAGCGATCGCCACGCTCCGGGCGACGCCCAGGAGGTGCTGGCCCGCTTCATCACCGACGGCCATTTGCTGCGCCATCTGCGCCGCATGCGCGAGCTGTACCCGCAGCGCCAGCAGGTCTTGATCGAGGCCCTGGCCCAGGCCAGTCGGGGCCAACTGGTGCTGCAGCCCAGCGCGCAGGGCTTGCACCTGCTGCACGAGTTGCCTGCGGGCCAGAACGACCAAGCCTTGGCCGCACGAGCCCAGGCGAAGGGTGTCTTTGTGGCGCCACTGTCACGCTACTGTATCGAGTCGCCGCGCCGGGGCTGGTTGTTTGGCTACGCCGGCTATGACACGGCTGCGCTGCGCGCCGCTGCCGTCACGTTGGGCTATTTGCTACAAAATAGATAGCTGCATGCGCATATTCCACGGTGGCTAGCGGCCTAAAGTACTCTCAAGAATGACTCCAACTTCGGGCTCTTCTTCAGGCCGCTGCGCCGGCCTGCAGCACCACTTTGTCACGCTCAATGATTTTGCGAAAGGCGTCGCTGGTGGCGGCCCAGTCGACCACGTCGACGCGAATCGGCAGGTCCGAGGTGGCGAAGGCATCGGTGATGGCGGCCAGTTGCTCAAGAGACAGGGGCTGGCGGGTGATCAGCGCCAGGTCCAGGTCTGAATAGGGTTTCGCCGTGCGTCTGGCCCGCGAGCCGAACGCCCATACCTCCACGCCGGGAGCTTGCTCGCTCAGGATGCGCAGCACATCGACCCAGTCTCGGAGGGTGATGTCGATGGGAGGATCGCCGGTGAGCGCTTGAGTAGTCATGACTTGCTCAGGCCTGGGCGCTGCGGTGGCTGAGCTCACGCAGGAGCGCTTTGGCTTCTTCCAGAAAGTCAGGCGCGACAGCAAACACGGCCTCGGCCTTGGCCGCGTCGTAGGTATGGCTGCTGTCAGTGCGAGCCTGACGGTAGGTTTTCCATAGCCGCCAGTCGGAGCGCAGCAAGGCACGCTCGTTGCCCAGCCGGATCAGGTTCTGAAAGGTACTGATGTCAATATCAGCCGGTGTGGCCTCGGTTTCCTCCAGGTAGCGCTTGAGCATTTTCCAGCAAAGTTCATAGGTGAACTCAAAGCACTGGATCACCGAGTTGCGCAACTGCTCCCGCAGACCGGGGTCAGCCAGTGCGGCTGGCGAGTGGGCATAGGCCAGGCTTTTTTCAAGCTGCGCAATGGCATTGCCCAAAGGGGTGTAGTCGAGGCTCATGGCTGGGCTTTCTGGAAGATTTGGATTGAATTGTGCAACAGCCGGAAGAGCCTGTTTTTCTATCAACTCAATATGTAGTCGCAGCATCTGAAGCCGTGGTGGCTGGCGACGCCGTCGTAGAGCCGGCCCGCATGCTCATGCCGCAGCCGCGTGCGCCCGCCACGCACCGGGCGCAAGCCCCAGGTGATTCTTGAAAGCGCGGTTGAAAGCCGCAGCGCTTTCGTAGCCCACGTTGGTGGCGATCTGGTCGATGCCGGTCTGCGACGTGGTCAGCAGCCGGCACGCCACATTCATGCGCAATTTGGTGACGTAGGCCATCGGACTGTCACCCAGCGTATCGGAAAACCGGGCCGCGAAGCGGGATGGCGACATGGCGACCTCCCGGGCCAGTCGCGGTACCGACCAGTCGGTGCCGGGCTGAGAATGAATCGCCGCCATGGCACGGCCGACGATCGGGTCCTGAATGGCACGAACCCAACCCGTCGGGTGGCGCGGCGCGGACTGTAAGTAGGCGCGCACCGCTTGTGCGCAAAGCACTTCCAGCAAGCGCTCGATGACATAGCTGCCACCCAACACGCCTCGCTCGATTTCCTCCACCATCAGTCGGGCAATGCCGGACAGGTTGTTCAGCTCGCCGGGGCGGGACAAGCTGGCGCGCATGAGCGCCGGAAGTGCCGCAAACAGGGGATTGAATGCGGTGTGCTGGAGCAGGAAGACGCCGCAAATCAGTGACGCGCTGGCAGGCCTCCCGGTCGCATCGGGATGCTGCAGATTCGGCCCGCCTGCCAACAAGTCTTGAACGGTTTGAACGCTGGAGGGCTTGCCCTGGCAAATCCGGTGTTCTTCGCCGCCAAAGCAAATCACCATTTCGCCGGCTTGCAGGATTTCAGCCGCTCCGCTGGCGGTCCGAACTTCGCAATGGCCAAACTCGACCAGATGAAAGGCGACGACGCGTGTCCCGGGCTTGACGTCCAGCAGCGACTTCAGCGCATCAGCGCGGGCGATGGCCACCGCCCAGGGTGACGAATAGACTTCGCGCAGCAACAGCGTCCCACTGATGTGCAGCGAACGCAAGGCGCTGCTCAGCAGATCATCGGCACAGGCGGGGGCGGCTGACTCTGCGGGTGGCTCGGCGGTTTTCATCAATGGGCTCGATTCTGCCTCACCACTTCTCTGCGTTGGGGCGCACTTCCAGCTCAAAGGTCCAGGCAGAACGCTTTTGCCGGGTCAGCATCAGCGCGGTGTCCGCAATATCGTCAGGCGCACAAAAGAAGTCGTCGGGACGATCCGCCAACCTGGCCCGCGCCAGGGGTTCGCCCACCACGGCGTCAATCACCAGCAGCGCGACGTGGATTCCTTTGGGGCCATAGGCGCGGGCCAGGGATTCGGCTAGAAGTCGCTGACCGCCCTTGGCTGCCGCGAAGGCCGCGGTTTGCGCGCCGCCGCGGCGCGAAGCCGTCGCGCCGATGAAGACGATGGAGCCGCTTGCGGCGGCGATCATGGCCGGCAGCACGTGCTGCGCGCACAGGAAGGCCCCGAATGTATTGACGCGCCACGCGCTTTCGAAATCCTGCGGCGTCACCGACAGCGCATCTCCCCAGACGCCTTTGCCGGCGTTGTAGATCAGGGTATCGACGTGACCCATTTCGCGTTCAATCGCCGCGAAGGCGGCGCTGATCGATTCGGCGCTGGCGAGGTCGCAGCGGTAGGCGGCAGCGCCAGGGAGTGTCGTCGCGAATTCGGCCAGGCGATCACGGTCCCGTGCCAGCAACGCGACGCGATAGCCGGCGGCGGCAAACTTTTGCGCCAGCGCAGCGCCGTTGCCGGGCCCGGCGCCAACGATGGCGCAAACGGAATCTGGTTTGACTTGCATTGCCGTAGCTCCTAGAGCCAGCCAAAGATGCGGGCGGCCATCACGACCTGAGCCCAAAAACCGACGACGAAAGCAATCGTGCGCAGCAAGGGGATGCCGAAGCTATAGATCAAGGCATGCGCTACGCGGCTCAGGAAGAAGACGGAAGCGGCGGTTGCCGTCAGGGCGTTGCCCGCGCCCAGTAGATGAACCAGGATCGCCAGCGGCGCGAACACCGCCAGGTTTTCGATGGCATTGCGGTGCGCGCAGGCCAGGCGGTAGGCCCAGTTGGCATGGGGGCGGACATCGGGCTCTGGGTTCTTCAGGGCCTTCCATGGTCCCATTTCAAGCAGGCGGTTGACGATGACGGGAATCCAGAGGATGCCGGTGAACATCGCCGTCATGGCGACAGAACCCAGCTCTGGGGACAGGAGCGGTGTGGACATTGGATCAGCTTTCAAAAGAAGTTGGAGTACAGCTAATTTATGTCTTTGCCGCAGTTGTGAAAATCACCGAAACAACTTGTTTGTTTGCGCAAACGATCGCCCCATGGATATTCCTGGATGTTTTAGCGTCTTAACTCCTGTTTCATCCATTCGATGAACAGCCGGGTCCGGGTTGGCAGCAGGCGCGCATGCGGATAAACCAGGTTGATGGGCCGCGGCGGCAACTCAAAGGCCTCCAGCAGCAGCACCAGCCTGCCCTCTCGCAATAGTGGTTCAACCTGATAGGACATGAACATACCCGCGCCGAGGCCCGAGGCACAAGCCTCGATGGCCGGCGCCACCTGGTTGAATTCGATATTGCCGGAAACGGCCACCGACAGCGGTTTCCCGTTGTGCTGAAAGCTCCACGACGAGTTATCGGGGTTGAGGGTGCAGATGCAATTGAGTTTTTGCAGATCCCTCGGGCTCCTGGGCAATCCATGGCGGGACAGGAATTCCGGGCTGGCGACGACCACCCGTCGGGTGCTCCCCACCGACTGGGCGACCAGTGTCGAGTCGTCCAGCGATCCTATGCGCACACCGACATCGATGCCTTCTTCAAGGAGGTTTACCACCCGGTCGAGCAGGATGACGTGAAGGCGGACCTTGTCGTAGCGCTGGACAAATCGGGTGATCGCAGGCGCCACGTACATTTGCCCAAACAGCACCGGAGCCGTCACCGTGAGCGGGCCGCTGGGTTCGCTGCTTTGCTGTGTCAGGGCCATCTCGGCGTCGTCCACCGCGGTCAACAGCTGGCGGCAACTGGCCAGATATTGCTTGCCCTCTTCGGTCAATGCGATGCGTCGCGTCGTGCGGTTGAAAAGCCTGACCTTCAGCTGGGCCTCCAGAGTCGACAGGGAGCGCACCACCGCCGGCAGTGACGAGTCCAGCGAACGTGCCGCCGCCGTCAGGCTGCCGCTATCGGCGATACGCACAAAAACCTGCATGGCCTTGAGTTTGTCCATCTCTGAATTCTATTCATTGAGTGGAGTAGTCAAATAACATTCAAGGCATTTATTCAACTTAAGTGATGAATAACAATCCATCGGCAACCACACATCAAAGGAAACAGCATGCAGTCACAAGGCGTTGTCCGCCCATCTCAGCCGATTGCGCTCTACCGTGCCGCTGTGTCGGGGCACAGCCACCGCGTAGAGTTATTTCTGTCGCTGCTTGGCTTGCCCTTCGAACTTATCGAAGTGAACCTCGCCGGCAAGGAGCAAAAGACGCCGGACTTTCTGAAAATGAATCCGTTCGGCCAGGTTCCCGTCATTCGGGATGGCGACGTCACATTGGCGGACTCGAACGCGATCCTTGTTTACCTGGCGCAAAAATACGGCAACGAGCAATGGTTGGCGCGAGAGCCGGTGCTGGCGGCGCAGGTTCAAAGCTGGCTTTCCGTGGCAGCTGGTTTGCTGGCGTTTGGACCCGCAGCGGCGCGGGCCATCGTTCTGTTTGGAAGAGCCTACAACGCCGATGAAGTCATAGCGCGTGCGCAAGCATTGTTCGCGGTGATGGAGCAAGTCCTGCAGCACCAGGCGTTTCTGGTGGGCAGTCATGCAACTCTGGCCGACGTCGCAAACTACGCCTACGTCGCACGGGCGCCCGAGGGCAGGGTGTCCCTGGAACCCTACCCCAACATCCGGCGCTGGCTGGCGCGAATTGAAGGACTGCCGGGGTTTGTGCCGATGAAGCAATCCGTCGTGGAGGGCCTTGCACCGTGAACCAGGCGTTTCACGAGGGTGAGCGCCATGTGCAGCAACTTGTGGGCGTGCGCGACAAGCTTGCGCTGCTGGGAGACCGTCTGATACGCGATCAACTGCCCGAGCAGCACCGGCAATTCTTCGCCCAACTGCCGTTTCTGCTGATAGGAGTGGTAGACGCAGCCGGTCAACCCTGGGCCAGTGCGCTGGCGAACCCGCCGGGATTCATTCAATCGCCCGACGCGCGCACTTTGCAAATTCATGCCCATGCGGCGCAGGGCGACCCACTGCACCACTGTCTGGCGCCCGGTTCGCCGGTTGGGTTGCTGGGGATCGAGCCCCATACCCGCCGGCGCAACCGGGTTAACGGGCTTGTCGAGCGGGTTTTCGACGCAGGCTTTGCGGTCCGCGTGCAGCAGAGCTTTGGCAATTGTCCCAAGTACATTCATCCCCGCAAGGCCACTTACCTGGCCTCCAACGCAGCCCGGCCCAAGCGTGCCGAGCAGTTGCAGGAACTGGATGCGCAAGCGCGTCGGATAATTCTGGGAGCCGATACGTTCTTCATCGCCACGGCCTATCCCGCTACCGACGATGCCGACGATGCCGGCGAGACACGA
The DNA here is from genome assembly GCA_963810395.1 of uncultured beta proteobacterium. GTDB lineage: Bacteria > Pseudomonadota > Gammaproteobacteria > Burkholderiales > Burkholderiaceae_C > Rhodoferax. The sequence goes on from CAWENC010000001.1 coordinate 2,712,744, forward strand.
CATGGGGTGGATGTTTCGCATCGGGGAGGGCCGCCCGGATTTGTGCGGTTTGAAGGCGATGACACGCTCTCGATTGCCGATTTCGTTGGCAACTCGTTCTTCAACACGATCGGCAATATCGCGCTCAATCCCCGTGCGGGCCTGCTGTTTGTCGATTTCGAATCAGGCGACCTGCTTCAGCTCGCGGTTGATGCCGAAATCTTGTGGAATGAAAGCACAACAACGGCAAGCCCTGAGACGACGACACGCCGGCTGCGATTTAGAGTCAGGCAAGTCAGACGTATCAGCGCTTCATTGCCACTGCTTTGGGAGCAGGAAACCCGTTGACCGATTCGGATGCAATTTGCCATGTAATTTTATCTTTCCTTGCGGTAGATCAAACATAGGCATCCTTCTTCAGTTCAATCTGCTGGCTGCCACCCCTCTCTTGAACATGTGATTTTGGAAAGGACCCACGCCATGCCTGAACGCGCCGTATTTCAAACCATATCCCACCGCCACTTGGTCAGCGTGCGACCGTCTGCCAGTGTCATGGAGGCGGTTTGGCTGATGACCGCAGACAACTGTGGCAGCGTCCTCATTATTGACGCCACTGGGGCTCTGTCGGGCATTCTGACCGAGCATGACCTGTTGACACGCGTGCTCGCCAAGGGAGTCAATCCGCAAACGGCGCGCGTGTCCGAGGTCATGACGCACAACCCGCACGTTGTCGGGCCGGATGTGAAAGTGGCTGAAGCGGTGTTGCTCATGATCGAGCATGGCATCGGATACCTGCCTGTCGTTTCTCCGGCGTCCAAGGTTCTGGGTGTGTTCTCGGCGCGCGACGCGCTGCCGCGTGAGATTGACGACGCGGTGAGTCAGGCAGAGTTCAATGATCAGGTGAACGACGCCCTGGCTTGATTGGCACCCTACAGGAACGGCTCGGCGCGTTTGAGCAGTTCCTCCAGACCCGGCTCCTTTGGATTGCGCGGCTTGCCGGGGTGGATGATGGACACTTGGCAGCTCTCTGCCGCCTCCACCAGCTGTGCGTAGGTGCCGGCATTGATGTCGGCGATATACGCCTGTTTGTTCGCGTCGTAGGCAAACATCTTGTTGTTGAGCGTGGTGCACTCGTTGCAGGTCGAGCAGCGTGCGGTTTCAATGTAGGCTTCGTCAGGCGACCTTTCGGGTTCCTGCTCCACGGTCGCGGTCACTGCCACTGGCGCGGCGTCAGTCGTCGCGGCGGCTTGCGGGCTGGTCGCTGTTGCAGTCTGTGCTTCAGCCGTCTGTTGCAGGCGCTCTTCCCAGGACTTCTTCTCGCGCAGCAGCAGCGCCTGCGCGTGTGAATTGTGGACGCCACCCAGTTCCTGCAGGCTGTGCCACATTTCGCGACAACGACGCGCTTGCCGGATCAGACGCTCGTCAACGATCAATTTTTGCAGCATGTTGTTGGCGTCGATCATCATCACGCTCGGCACCTTGTCCGGCAGACCCTTGCGTTCGCCTGTCAGGGACTCGTCGACTGGAATCAGGCTGCCATTCCACCTATCCCGTGGGACACGTGCCAGGTGGCCGGCGTAGCGTCGATCGCTGGCAGCAAAATCGACCAGCGTGAAAGCAACATCCTCTGATACCCGTTGATGCTGCTCGTCCTCATAGGCAAAGGCCTGAATCGGCCAATCCAGATCAAGCTGTGAATTCGCTTCAAGGTAAAAACGTGAGGCCCAGTTCGGGCCCGCCGACGGGTCGTAGGTGAAGGCCGGGAAGGCACGCGACTCCATTGCGGCCGCAGCCACCAGATAGGGCGGTACACCGGATGCCCCGGCACTGGCGCCTGAAAATACGCTGAACAGCGCCGGACCACGATAGCCCAGGCCGCGCAGCATGCGCTCGCGCAAGCGGTACAGGTTGGAGCTGCTCGACTGCAGTACGTACACTTCGTTGAGTCCTATCGCCATGCTGGCGATTTGCCTGCTGCGCATGCCGGACGTGAGCTTGCCGTCACGGTCGGAGGACTCCTCGAGGATGTCGTCAATCTGCAGCAAAACCTTGATTGGCAAGCCCGAGGACAGAATCTCCATCAGATGGGCGTGCTCAAGAGCCTGCATCGTTTCCGCGTTAAGGCAGACCAGATAGTCAGGAAACTCCGCCAGGTCCTGCGGATCGAGCCCGTTTGCACCAAACTGTTCGAACAAGGCGTCGTGCCTGGATTCGCTGTACTGGCCGCTGATCTCGAGCTCGGCTATGGCAATCGCCCGGGCGAGTTCGATCTGCTTCGGGCCGCGCTCGCGCAGCGCCGACAGTGCCTCGGCACAGCTGGTGAACAGGAACGTGTAGGGTTTTGTGGCGCCTGCCCTGGCCGCGAGAGCCGCATCCGCGGGGATGAAGCGCTGCGTGTTCAGGGTATCGAGCAGCTGGCCAATGCGCAGGCGCCGACTCTCGGGAAACTTGTCTCTCGGCAGCGCCTTCGAGAGCAGGTGCGACATCGCGGCGAAGTCAAACGTGTTACTGAAGCCGGTTCCAACTGCCGTTTTCAGGTTCCTGGCGCTGCGCCCCGCGTCAGAGCGCTCATAGTCGGCCTTGATGATGTCAGACAGCTTCAGTACCAGCCGGTCGATCTTCTTGCGAAAGGTCGCGGCCTTCTGTCGTTGCACCGCCGCCCATCCATGCTGCAGCAGGCGCAAGGGCAGCACAGCGTCGCAGTCAAGCACGGCGCCGTTGACCTTGATTGCGGCGCGCACGCGGCGCAAGCTGTCTTCCAGCGATTTGTCCGCCGTCCTGGCGAGTTGTCCGGCTGCCTTGTCCCACAGCTCGGATAGCGAGCCGACCACGCAGCCTGCGGCAAGCGTGCGAATTTCCTGCTCCAGGCGCAGCGCGTGCTTTCTGATGCGCTCGCCGTCGCCACCCGGGGCGATGCCTGCCAGTGCCCCGTCGATAAGGCCTGATAGCGATTGCATGAACTGGTCATCGGCACGACCCTCAACCAGCACCAGAGGAAAATCGTAGCGAAGTTGGGTCAGTTCCCGATAGCCGGCAAACAGGGCAGGGCGCAGGTCCAGTCCATCGACGGCGTCCAGGTGTTCGCTCGAGCGCCTGCCCGTCAAGAAAAAGGCAACTTGTGCTTGAGTGTCTGCTTCCATGACTTTATCTACCTGCCTTCTGTTCTGATTCCTGAGGCCAGACCGTATATTTGTCCAGCTCGGCATTGAGTCCGCTGCGTGTCAGTTCGGGTGTGCGCAGCTTGTCCGACAGCCGCAGGTTCTCGTAGCATGGAACATTTGGGTTGCGATACAGGATTCCGACCGGGATGGTGTCGTGGCCGGATGCGATTTCGCGCGCCCGGTCGATGTCTGACGGGTCGTGCTGCAGCTGGTTCTGGTAGATCCGGGACATGCCGGCGCTGATTTGCAGACCGTCCTCGTGATTGAGCAGCTGCACCCGGTTCGGGTCGTGCATCCAGGGATCGTGCAAGCTGGGCAACCACTCCGGACAGCGCTGCACAATGCGAACAAAGGACAGCCCCTTGTGGTGGTAGGCCGCCTTCACAATGTCGAACAGGACCTCCGGAATCCAGTCAACCGCCTGCGCGACGAAGGACACGTTCTGAACCCCCAGCGTCACCGTCAAGGGGTTCAATGCTTCGAGGTAACTGCCGCGCGGCGTGGTATTGCTCTTGGTGCCGATTGGTGAGGTTGGCGAGGCCTGTTTCTTGGTCAGGCCATAAATCTGGTTATCGTGCAGGAACACCGTGAGGTTCATGTTGTAGCGCAGAGCGTGGATCCAGTGCCCGGCGCCAATGCTGCAGCAATCGCCATCGCCGGTGTTGACGAACACAGTCAGGTCGGGTCTTGCCATCTTGACACCTTCAGCGACCGGCAGCGCGCGGCCGTGAATGCCATGGAAACCATAGGTCTTCATGTAATGCGGAAAGCGGCTGGAGCAGCCAATGCCCGACACGAACACTGTCTTCTCGGGCAACAATGCTTCGTCGCGGCACAGGCGCTGCACCGCGGCAAGAATCGCATTGTCACCACAGCCGGTGCACCAGCGCGGTACGCCGCTCTGATAGTCTTCGAGTTCGAAGTGCTCGTCGGACATTTGCAGCAGGCACTCCGTGGCGGACATCATGTTCATGGCGGTTCACCTTTCTTTATGCTTTGCTTTTCAGCTTGGCCAACATGACGCGGCGGATCGTGCCTGGCTTGATCGGCTGGCCCTTGACCTCGCTCCAGCAGTCGACATCGATCAGGTAGCGCGCGCGCAGCAGGATGGCAACCGAGGAATAGCGACGATTGGTCTCGTTGATGATTTCGTCGTCGGGGCGGTCGCTCCAGTTGCTCTCGATGGTCATGACCTGCTTGAAGCCCAGCATGATCTCCTTGATCCCCGGGGCCAGCGGCTGCAGGAATTGCAGGTGCATGGAAGACACCTTGTGCCCGTCGGCACGCAGCGCCTCGACCGCTTCCTCGATCGCGCCTTTGGTGCTGCCCCAGCCGATCACCAGCAGATCACCCTTGGGTTCGCCGAACACTGGCGGCGGCCTGAGCGTTTTTTGCAGCGCTGCAAGCTTCAGGCTGCGAAAGCGCAGTGTCTGTTCGTTGATCTCGGCATCGTAGGCCACGTGGCTGTCGCGGTCATGGGCGAGTCCGGTCAGGGTGTGCATGCCGCCGGGCTGGCCAGGAATGAAACGCCGCGCCAGACCCGTGGTTGCGTCCCAGTCGTAGGGTCTTGCTCCTTTGGGAACCGGACTCTGGTCAATCGGCGGCGCCATCCAGCTCTCACTGAATTGCGGGCGCGGGAAGGGTTGCTGTGAAGTGGCCAGTGCTGCGTCGGACAACACCACCACCACCATATTGAAAGTTTCGGCGATCTTGCGCGCGGTGATGATCGAGTAGAAACATTCCTCGATCGTGCCCGGCGCCAGGACCACCTTGGGCGCGTCCCCGTGGCTGCCAAAAATTGCGGCCATGAGATCGCCCTGTTCCATCTTGGTCGGCTGACCGGTGCTGGGTCCGCCACGCTGGACGTTGACGATGACCAGCGGAATCTCGCCCATGACCGCCAGACCAATCGCCTCCTGTTTCAGCGAATAGCCCGGACCCGACGTCACGGTGATCGTGCACTTGCCGGCGTAGGAGGCGCCAATGGCGAACGCGCAGGCGGCGATCTCGTCTTCGGCCTGGTGCACCATGCCGCCCACCTTTTCGAACACTTCGGACAGATAGTGCGAGACTGAAGTCGCGGGCGTGATCGGATACATGGCGCAGATTTCCATCCCCGACGCCAGCACGCCCAAGGCCAGCGCGGTGTTGCCGGTGACCACGATCTGCGGCTCGGTCGAGCGCGTCGCCGGGATGCTGTAGCAGAAATCGAGATTCGCCTCGGCCCACTTTTTCCCGGCCTCCAGCAGCATGATGTTCGCGTCGACCACGCTTCTATCCTTCTTGCCGAAGGCGATCACGATCTGATCGACGGCGAGCTTCAGATCCAGACTGTAAATGTGGCACAGCATGCCCAGCGCGTACATGTTCTTGCCGCGGTGCGCATCCGCGACCATGGTGCGGCACTCGCGCTCCATCGGAATCTCGATGACCCTGTAGCCGGCGGCCAGCAGCCTGTCATGGGTCTCGATGTAGGAAGCCACGATCTTTGGATCAGTGTGGCTGCGCCACATGTCCTCCAGCAGGATAATGCAACCGGGCTTGAGCTCCTTCGCCCGCACCCTTCCGAGCAGCACCTGCTCATTGAATGCCACCACCAGGTCGGTCTCGTCGCCGCCGTTGGTGATGTAGCCTGAGCCGATGCGGATGCGATTGCCGCTGGCGCCGGCGACGCTGCGTGCGGGCGGACGGATTTCCGCCGGAATGATTTCCGTGGTCCAGATGCCGTTGCCCATCTGTGCCGCGATGGCGCCCAGGGATTGGCCGCATTTTTGCGCGCCTTCGCCGGAATCGCTGATGATTTCGACAATATGTTCTTTCAACCTGATCGGCGTTTTTCCGCTGGCGGGGGACGTCGTTTTGTTGCCGGATTTTTTGCTCGGCTTCTGCTTGGTCATTTGGTTCATGCTGTTTTCCGTAGACGCTGTTGAGCGATTCCTAAGCAACCCGTACACGCGCGAAATTCCGCTCCCTCATGTCGATTCCGAACAAGGTGCCGGCTGCGGCGCCATCGCCACCATAGGCCAGCGCAGAATCCCTGATTCCGAGGTAAGCCTTCATGCTGCGCGCGGCCTTGCGGCCCGCGCCCATGGCTTCGATCACGGTGGCTGCGCCGGTGACAATGTCGCCCCCGGCAAATACGCCTGCCACCGAAGTGGCGAGGTTCTGGTCGGTGCCGATGTAGCCTGCTTCATTCAGCTTGAGCATGGACGTCTGGCCCATGATCGGATTGGCGTTGGTGCCGATGGCGTAGACGATCAAATCGGCCTCGAAATCAAATTCGCTTCCGGCCACCGGAACCGGACGCCGCCGCCCCGAGGCGTCGGGTTCGCCCAGTTCCATGCGCACACAGCGCATGCCGCGCACGCTGCCCTTGCCGTCGTCGAGTATCGACACCGGGTTGGTGAGCCAGTGGTATTCGACCCCCTCCTGCTCGGCATGATGGACTTCCTCGGCACGCGCCGGCGCCTCGGTGCGCGAGCGCCGGTAAACGCAGTAGACCTTCTCGGCGCCGAGCCGGATCGAGACCCGCACCGCATCCATGGCGGTGTTGCCGGCGCCGACCACGGCGACCCGCTTGCCGATCGGCAGCGGCGTGTCGAAAGTCGGAAAGTCCCTGGCGTGCATCAGGTTGCAGCGCGTCAACAATTCATTCGCCGAAAGCACGCCGTTGAGGGAATCCCCCGGAATATTGAGCATCGTCGGGTAGCCCGCGCCGACGCCGACAAATACCGCAGAGAAGCCCATCTCATCGAGCATCTGTTCGATTGTGAACAAGCGCCCAACCAGGGTGTTGCATTCGAACTTGATGCCAAGCTTTTTCAGCTTGTCGATCTCCGCGTCGACAACCTCATTGGGCAGACGGAAATCCGGAATGCCATATTTCAATACACCCCCCGGCTGATGAAAGGCTTCATAGACGGTAACGTCGCAGCCGGCCTTGGCCATGTCGGCCGCGCAGGCCATGCCGGCCGGGCCGGAACCAACGATGCCAACGCGGAAGCGGTTGGGCTCGATATACGGAATGTTGACCCAGCCTTCCTTGATCGCGCTGTCGCCGACGAAGCGCTCGAGTCGACCGATCGCCACCGCTTCAAGCGACTCACCGACGGTGCAGACGCCCTCGCACTGGTTCTCCTGCGGACAGACCCGACCGCAGATCGACGGCAACAGATTGGTGTTGGTGAGAATGTCGTAGGCGCCGCGAAAATTCTTTTCGCCAATCTTCTGGATAAAGCCGGGAATGTTGATTCCGACCGGGCAGCCGGAAATGCACGGCTCGTCAGGGCACATGAGACAACGGTCAGACTCACGCAGCGCATCTTCGAGGCTGTAACCGCAGGCTACCTCCTGAAAATTTTTGGCTCGCAACTGCGGATCCTGCTCGCGCATCGGCGTGCGCTCCTGTGGAATCGTTCGTATCGTCTTTTTCTTGACCATTTCAATGTCCTCAATCGACTCACAACCGTGCCGCAATCCTGATCGCCAAATCGGTCTGCCCCTCCTACGCGCCGGGACCGACCGGCTTGGTCATGCGGCAACTTTCCGACCAGCGTTGCTGAGCTTCCTTTTCGACTGTGGCGTAACGTTGCTGGCGCGTCATCAAGTCGTCGAAGTCGACCAGGTGGCCATCGAAGTCAGGTCCATCGACACAGGCAAATTTGACCTGCCCGCCCACTTTCACCCGGCAGCCGCCACACATTCCGGTGCCATCAACCATGATCGGATTGACACTCACCATGGTCTTGATTTGATAGGGCCGCGTGGCCTCTGCACAGGCCTTCATCATCACCGGCGGGCCGATCGCAATCACCTCGTCGATATCGGGGTGCAGAGACAGTGCGACCTTGATGCCGTCGGTGATCATCCCCTTCATGCCCGCCGAGCCGTCGTTGGTGCAGAGGATCAGTTCGTCGCAGGCCGCTTTGAACTTGCTCTCCCAGAACACAAGATCCTTGTTTCGAAAACCGAGTACTGCGATCACATGCGCACCGCTCTCCTTGAAGCCGCGCGCCTGGGGAAATATCGGCGCCACACCCAGGCCACCACCGACGCACATCACCTTCTTGGCATGGCCGATCGGACTCGGTATCCCCATCGGGCCGACCATCCCATAGAGCGAGGTGCCAAGCCGGCATTCCTGTTGCATTTGCTTGGTGGTCTTGCCAACCGCCTGGATCACCAAGGTGATGGTGCCGCGCTTGGTGTCGAAGTCGGCGATGGTGAGTGGAATGCGCTCGCCTTGCTCGTTCAGCATGACGATCACGAACTGTCCTGGCTTTGCGGCCTTGGCCATCATCGGATGGCGCACCTCAAGCAGATAGGTGACGTCGGAGAAATCCTCTCGTGCCACGATCTCGAAGTTCGACATTGCAGTCACCTTCATATTCGGCCAGCATTGCTGACGGGTATTCTGGTATTTCCTGGCATCCGCCGACCCGCCACATTTGTCGTCACCGCCGGATGCCGGAAGTTTCTTCCCGGTACTCAGGCAAGGTTTTGATTTAGATCAAACATCGCAATATTAGAGAATACAAGCAGGCAAATATCGCTCAAGCTGTGGTAGCCATTACCGCGGGCGGATCAATGCCCGGCGCATCGCAGTGGGCTATCCTTGCAGTCATGAAGCGCAAAACAACATTGACAGCCCAGGCGTTGAGTGATTCAGTCGGTCGTACGCTGGCGTACTACAACCAGCACGCAGATGATTTTTTTGCCGGCACACGGGACCACGACGTGAGCCAGAACATGTCTGCATTACTGCAATTTATCGAAGGCAGGCCACCGTTCGCACTACTCGACTTTGGCTGCGGGCCGGGCCGCGATCTCAAGGTCTTCAGGGAGCAGGGGCATATCGCGGTCGGGCTGGAGGGCAGCACGCGTTTTGCGGACATGGCGCGCGCCTACAGTGGTTGCGAGGTATGGGAGCAGGACTTCCTGGCACTTGATTTGCCAGCGAATCACTTTGATGGCGTGTTCGCCAATGCTTCCCTGTTTCATGTGCCGGGCCAGGCGCTGCCGCGTGTCCTGTCGGAACTGCACGCCACGCTGAAACCCAATGGAGTGCTGTTCAGTTCCAACCCCAGAGGCAATAACGACGAAGGCTGGAACCGCGACCGGTACGGCGTCTACCATGATCTTGACAGCTGGCGCCACTATATGACTGCTGCCGGGTTTGTCGAACTAATGCACTTCTATCGTCCGCCCGGATTGCCGATTGAACAACAGCCCTGGCTGGCGAGCGTCTGGCGCAAGGTGCCGAAGGATGTCGCTGCGGGGCCTTGAGCGCTACTTCTTCGGCGCAAACGCCAGTTGCAAGGCATTTGAATCAAAGCCATTCGAGGCCACACCGCTGCTGGCATAGCGATACAGGGCCGCTGCGTAGATGCCGCCCAGTGCGGCGTGGATCAGGGCCGCGAGGATCACGGCGACAAGCGTGACGAGGATCGCCAAACCGATCAGGATGGCGCTGCCAGTGGTCGCGGCAGCAAGCACCAGCGCAATGCCGCAAATGAAGATGAAGAAATGAATCAGGCCAAACGCCGTACCCATGCCGGCCTGACCGACGACGTTTTCGCCCCAGGTTTTCTTCAGCGCGCTGGCGCTCTCCTTCACGGCCTCGATCGGTCCGGTGTCGCGCGTGACCAGGATCGGCACCACCAGATAGGTGGCGACGGTCCAGCCCACGCCCAGCAAACCGACAATGAACTTCCCGACAAATCCAACGCGTTCCTGGATGACACGCAGAATCATGCCGACCGTGGCCGCAATGATCGCGTAGCCCAGGATGCTGCCGAATTTCGAATTGGCCAGGCGCAAGCCGTCCCGGACCGTTGGCACGCCGCCGTCAAAGCGGATCATCGCCGCGCCCACCAGCGCCGCGTTGAAGAAGAAGATCACAAAGTAAAGGCTGACGTAGAACAGGAAGCCAAGCGCGTAGCCGGCCATTGAACTCGCGGCGTTTTGTCCCCCCGAAAGACCCTGCAGCAGGCCCAGGCCAAACAACGGCAGCGCGAAGGTGGCCATCACGACCAGCGCGGCAATGGCGGAAATCAACGGAAACACCAGCAGTTGCTGGTCCTGCCTGAGCACGGCCCAGCTGGCCTTGACCAGATGCCAACTACGCGAAAGGCGATCGAACATGGTATGCCCCCAAAAAGTGTTGCGGTTGACCGACTCAGGAATGCGCCAACCCGTCAATCCGGTCCAGGCGCACGATGATGCGGCCAAATTGCTGGCTGCGCAACTCCACCCACTGGCCGGGTTCGATGCGCACCACGCCGCCGCCAATCGTCTGACCCTGGACATACAGCGTGACACCTTTTTTTTCCTGTTGCGCCTGGGACAATGCTTGCTCAATACCTTTGAGCACATCATCAGCCAGGGCCACGCCGGCACTGATGCAAATGAGCGCTGCGACCATGCATTGACGCAACAGGAAGTTTTTGTTGTTCATGGATGAAGTCCTTTCAGAGTGGATGTTTGAAGGGATCTGATGATCGCATAACGCAGAACATGGTCAAGTGATCGCTGAGCCGCACCGAACTGCTACAAATTGAATAGCGGCTCACGGATGTTCCACGGTCGCCAGAGGTAAAAGAGTGCCTCGCAGTTGGTTCTCAGGCCGCAAATGCGGCGGCCGAATCCGCTTCATCGCCATACGGGCAACCGGATATCGCGGCCTGATGCCGTGACCCGAACACTTTGACAAAGCCTATTCCGTTGCTGCCCTGGTTCTGGCAGACGCGGGCGCGTTCGGTACGTACGGCGTAGGTGCCGGGGGCGAGACGGAGGTTGAACCGATCAGTCGCGTTGCACCATTGCTCCTGATAGGGGTCGCAGCCGCCGCGGATGAGGACGCCGTTGCGCAGCGTCTGGCCGTCCTGTGAAAGGCTGTAGGCGACAGACTCCTCGCGATTGCGCCACCGATACCAGACGTCGAACTGCTCGATGCGAACCGGCCGGTCAATGGTGAAGACGGCTGTGTCGGTCAGCTCGCAGGCATCAATGTTTCCGTTGTAGAAAATTTCTCTGGATCGAGACCCGGTGTTCGACTGTGCCAGCGCCGTCGAAGCGGCCAATGCCGACCATACAAGCGTTCCAGTCAAGGCGAAAAGGCAAGAGCGGGACAAATTCACAAAAGCTCCAGCAATGAAAAATTCAATGACGGCCAACGTCAAGCCCAAAGCCCGGTGTTGTGCAACAGCATTCTCCCCAGCACACCCGAAAGAAACCGTGATTGGAACTTCATCCGCTGGGATGACGGCACGCTTTGCGCCAAGCCGCGAAATCGCCAAGCGGGGTTTCAGCTGCGTGCTCAGGCCGAGGAACCAATCAGGTACGGAGATGGGCACCTCTGCGGTGTCCTTTTCTTTTTGTGCCGCGGCGGAGAGCAAAGCTGCTCTCGCGATCCGACACCCCAGTGCGTAGCCCACCGGCGAACGCATCAAGCTGACGTGCAGCAGGCGTTCGAGCCCTACCAGGTGCGTGTACTGCACTTGTAGTAGCGATGGCAGGGACCGCTACTACATGCCCGTTCAGTACACCTGCAATCTATTGATGTAGTCAATGAGCGCGAGAATGCGTGAACGCACATATCCCGCACGGTCCTGGCCGGGACCGACGAGGTAGTCGCGCGATTCGGCCCGGTATGTGCTCCCCCAGATAGGCATATCGCGCGAGCCATGACTGGGAACATTGGCTCCCTCAATCATCTCGTACAGGCGGTTGACCGGCAAGACGCCTCCGTTGCGCTTTGCCAGCGTCGTCAAATCGGTTGGCTCGCGTCGCAACATCTCAATATAAGGACCATTCCCCTTGGCGGTGACGCCATGGCAAACGGCGCAATTTGAGTTGTATTCATCCTTGCCAAAATCAGACTTCCCTGCTTGAGCAAATGCCGCCCCGCTGAGCATCGCTAGCGCAATTAGGGACACTGATACTTTCGTTGCACATGAGTATTTCATCATCTACCTCCTGTATATCCAGCCAAACAACTGCGGGTCCGACAAATCACGTCAGGAACTGCCCATACAAGAACCCACAAACCGATCTGAATGTAGAAGTTCAAAAGCATCGGAGATTGATTTTTCTCAAGCGAAGCTCTGCTTTGGACCTCTCGCGGTGACCAGTCTCCACTGCATGCCAGTGCGAATTACGGGGTCTTCTTTTTTAGACAAATTTGTCCCCCTTTGCGAATAATCAAACGGCTGGTTGGCGTTTGGGCTCAAGCTAAAAAATGAAGTTGATACCGCTAGAAAGGCATTGGTTTGTGGCGGGTATGCAAATTGTTATCACTCAGGAGCTTACTATGATGAACATCATGCGGACATTGGTTGTCGCTCTGACGACGATTTCGTTTAGCGCAATTGGCATTGCGCAAACGCAAAGCGGGGGGAAACTGGATATCGGAAAGCGGGAGTACGAGTCCAAATGCATGGTTTGCCATGGTCCGGTCGGGAAGGGTGACGGGTCCTACGGCGAATTGTTGAAGAAGCCCGCGAGTGACTTGACGATACTGAAAAAGAATAACGGCGGAGTATTCCCTGTTGATCGGATTTCAGCGGTAATCGATGGCAGACAGTACGTCAAAGAACACGGAGGGCGCGAGATGCCTATATGGGGCAAGCAATACAGGGCGGACACCGTAGTGGCGGCCGAGTACTTTGTGGATGTTCCCTACGACCAGGAAATGTTCGTGCGTGCCCGCACTCTTGCGTTGGTCGACTACCTAAACAGATTGCAGACTAAATGACGAGCTGAGGCATTGCGTGAGAATGCCTTGACCAGCATTGATTTGAGCGGCTACAGATCAGCGGCATAGCGCGCCAGCATTTCTTCCTGGGTTTCGGCCGGTGCCTCGACGCCGGTCTGGCTATTGATCATTTGCCCATGGTCGCCAGCAGCGTCCGTTCGTCAAGCACCTTGACAAAGCCGGGAGCCTCGCCGCGTGGCGAGGCATCCATCGAATGAGCCACGTTGCCGCTGGCGACGACGACAAACGACGAAAGCTCGATGAAGCGCAGGCAATTTGGGGGTCCAGTGCGGAGAGCTGTCTCCTGAGCGCCCGCTCGTTCGCCGCTGGGTACAGGGCACGGAGCCTTTCGATGCTGTCAATGTTCTTGGTGGATGCGGTGACGGTGTTGTGTGGCGGACGCGGGCTGTGGCAAATTCCTGCTCAAGCCTTGGTGCTTTCCGATGGCGCCCACTTGATGAAGCCGCGAACGTTCATGGAGAAAAAGCCGAGATTGGCGATGACCATTGCGTAGCTGCCAGCCCATACGCCAATAGCTGACCAGCAGAGATTGCCAAGCATCATGACAACAAACCCATTCCGGCTCTTGTTGCCAAGGAGGTAGATCGCCAGAAACGTGAGGCACATCGCGAGCCAATCGACGCCTAAATATTGGGTCATTCTTTCTCCTGATTCTTCATCGTTCCTTGATCGTAACGCGGCGTTCTTCTACGGTTTCAACTTTCGGCGTGAGCTGCGGCCACTGGCTTGCCGCTGTCCGTGTCGATATTACGCGCCGTGCCCAGCAGCGTGGCACACAGCGTCTCGGCGCCGCTTTCGCTCACGGCGTAGACATCCGACGCGCAGACTGTGAGGAGTTTGCTGGCGTGTACCACCCGGCCTCGGGCCCGCAGCAGCGCGCCTTTGGCCGGTGCCACGAGTTTGAGTGTGGCATCCACGGTGGCATTGATCCAGCCCGGCGCCAGCAAAGTGCCCGCTGCGGCCACGGCGGCAAAGTCGGCGATGGCAAATACCGGCGTTGCTTGCAGCTGCCCGGGACGAAACGTAAAGGCTTCGAGCACCGGGATTTCGAGCTCGACTTCACCGGCTGCGATACGGGTAAATGCCAAGCCCAGAGTGCGCGCCATCGGCATGGCGAGCACCAGTTGCTCAAGTTGCTGGAACCGGGGATTTGAATGATTGGTTTCTATGGCCATGGTTTGGTTTTCCTTCGGCTTGTGTGCTCGCGCTGCTGCTTCTTCAGCCAGGCGATATGCGATATCACCTGGCCGCGCTGCGCTTTGAGGGCTTCGGCCTGCAAGTCAATTTCTGCCACCCGTGCCCGTAGCGACTGCACCATCTGATCAATGCTGAGGCGACCGGCCCGGTAGGCGGGAAGCAGTTCTGCAATCGCCTTGAGTGAAAACCCGACCTGACGCGACATGGCGATGAATACGACCTCGCGCCGCATCGCCTCGGTGTACACGCGGTAGCCACTGGCGCGCCGCGCCGGATGGAGCATTCCGAGGCGTTCGTAGTGCCGCAAGGCATGCACCGAGACACCGGTGCGTTGGGCAAGTTCAGAAATCTGCATGCGGCCCAGATTAGCAAGCTTCGCCCTGCACCAGGCTTGCGGCTCTGTCGCCTGAGCGACGCATGGCCTGCGCTCGCACCTGGTCAGACGGCTGCCCGCCGAGGCGCTTTGCCCGCCAGACGGCGCAGACGCGTGGCGCAATCCCGCACCGCTTGGCGCAACTCGGCTGGCTCAATGATCTCGAAGTCAAATGACAGGCGAGCCAGTTGCCTGGCGTACCACTGCAGATCATCGGCCTGGCTGTACAGCATCACCTCATCACCTGCAGGATGGAACAAGCCGATCGCCTCAAACAGCTCGGCGCGCGCGCTTGCCATATCCGTCTTGAGCCGAACCGAAACCGCGTGCGCTCTCGGCAAACTCGCCAGCCCCAGTGCGAGGTGGCGAACCACATCGAAATTTACCGGCGGCTCGAAAGAAATCTTCAGCGGCGCAATCGACTTGATGCGGTCAAGCCGGAAGGAACGCAGGCCGCGGCGAAGTTGGCAATAGCCCACCGCATACCAGCTCCCGCCGCGCCAGGCAAGACCGTAGCAGTCGAACTCGCGCTCGGTGGTCTCGTCCTTCGCAGAGCCGTACTGCAGTCTGACGCGATGCCGCGCATGGGCTGCCGCGCTCATTTCCAGCAAGGCCTCGCCGGGGATGCTTGCCGCCGCTTGCGACAGGTCCAACCGCACGGTTTCGCCGACAGCGCGCAAGCTGGCGCTCAGTGCTTTGGGCATCACCCGTTCCAGCTTGGCTTGCGCGCTCTGGGCGCCGCTGCCCGAAGCGGCCAGTCCCAGCTGCTTTGCAAACAGCAGGCCGACCGACAGGGCCAGGGCCTCCACGTCGGTGAACATCATCGGTGGCAATTTGGAGCCTGGCGTCAAGCGGTAGGCGCCATAACGCCCGCGCTCCGACACCACCGGAATCCCCAGATCCTGGAGGTTGGTTATGTAGCGCCTGAGCGTGCGCCCATCGACTTCCAGCCGTTGCGCCAACGCATTGCCGCTGAGCGAGTCATGGCTTTGCAGCAACTCCAGAACGGCGAGCACTCGGGTGGTGGGGGATGACATGGCGCAAGTTTAAAACGCTCCGGCAGTAATCAGGGCGGATATTGTCCGGATGCAACTCTACATTTCTCTCCAAGCCTCCCGCCGTGGAGATGAAAGGACGAAATCGTGACCTTGTTGACAATGATCCAGACCAGCCATCTCTGGCTGTTTGGCCTGATGGTGCTGGGCGTCATCGTGCTGCCCGGCCTCGACATGGCTTTTGTCGTGGCCAGCGCCTTGGCCGGCGGGCGCCGGGCCGGTTTTGCGGCAGTTGCCGGCGTGGTCCTGGGGGGTGTCGTTCACGTGCTCATGGCAACGCTGGGCATCGGCATCGTGCTGCGCCTGTACCCCATGGCCTTCAACGCCATGCTGCTGGTCGGCGCACTCTACATTGCATGGATCGGTGGCTCCCTGTGGCGCGGCGCTGAAGCGCTGGGCGAGGTGAGCGAGGCACCACGCCGCTCCCTGGTCCAGACCTTCTGGCGCGGCGCGCTGACGTGTCTGATGAACCCGAAAGCCTATGTCTTCATGCTGGCGATATTTCCGCAGTTCATGCGAAAAGAATACGGCGCGCTCGGCTTGCAGGCGGTGATGATGGCACTGATCATCACGCTGACGCAAACCGGCGTTTACGGCAGCATGGCCTGGGGTGCCGGGGGCATGCAGAACTGGCTGCGCAATAACCCGCGCAGTCAGGTACAGATCGGGCGTTCCGTTGGCCTTTTGCTGATCCTGGCGGCCATGTGGACCGGTTGGCAGGGGTGGCGACTCAGCGCCTGATCGATCTCGCCCGCAACAATCAAAAAAAACCCAGCACTGTGGCTGGGCCGGAACCCTTTCGGGCCACGCTCAGGGAGGTGAAGCGCGGGGGCTTGTCGCCCGATCGCAATGTAGCACGATCATGGCAAACTTGCCAGCTGCTGGCTGTCTCTCAATGCTGGGTGGGAGGTGCATCGGTCATGATCTTTTCCATCGTCTGGTACAGGTCGATCCACGCATCTCTGGTGTCTGGCGCCAGACTGCCTCCCGACATTTGTCCCAGTGTCGAAAGCAGCGCGTCGCAAAAACTTCGATGATGAGATTCCAATACGCCGTAGGCGTTGTGTCGGCGGCCGAAGTCTTGAAGAAAAGGAGTGAATGACTCCCAGTCATCCAGATTATGTATGGCCACGTCGATCGCCTTCATCATGCCGGTGACCCGGTTGCCTCTTTCACCCACGAACAAGGCCTGGGCCTCGTGGTCGCGATTGAACAGCTCGACATGAAAAATTGAAACCAGCCTGGGAGAGTCCCACGCCACTTTCGCCCAGGAATCTTTCACCAGCTCGATATTTCTTTTGTTCATTGCTTTCTCGCTAGGGGGAAGAAGAGGGTTCACCAACGAATGTGAGGCGCATTCTACGCACCGTTGCCCATCCCGGCTGAAACATCAATTAGCGTTATGCCCATCTCCCCGCAGCTGGGGGATGGTATGAACGCGAATTTGCAACACTCCTTCTGCTTACGCGGTGTTTAGTGTGTTGCATCGACAGCTTGAATCCAAGACGCATTGCTGTCATCCAACAATCTGAATGGATCACTCCGGACCGGTCATCCGAAGACCTGAGGCTAACGTCCTATCACTGCAAGCCGAGTCCAGGAAGCTGAACTTTCTACATAGCCTTGAACAAATGAACGTAGGCACGGCTGACCGGCAACTCCGGTCCGTGGCCCTTGATGCGCACGAACAACCGGCTGGCCTCGTCGCGCCTTGTGCCTGCCAGGTATTTCAGGTTGATCAGTGTCGAGCGGTGCACTTGCCAGAACTGGTCCGGATCCAGTTGCGCGGCCAACTCCACAATGGGCGTACGAATCAAATGCTCGCCTCCCACCGTCTGCACAACCGTGTATTTGTCGTCGGCGTGAAAGAACAGGACGTCGTCGACCGCAATCTGGTGCATTAAATCGCCGTGAGCAGCGCGTACAAAGCGCAGTCGCGGCACCGCGCTGGTTGGTGGGCGCAGCAGGCGATTCAGTGCCTCTGCCAAGCGGGCATCAGGAAAGTCGGCTATCGTTGACGGCCGAAGGTTCAGCGCGGCCTTGACTCGTTCCAGAGTGCGCGTCAAGCGCTCGGTGCTCAAGGGTTTCAGCAGATAGTCCAGCGCGGCCTGCTCAAAGGCCTGCACGGCGTATTCGTCGTAGGCGGTGACGAATACGACCCGTGTCGAACCCTCGATCCCCTGGGCCACCTCCAGTCCACTCAGACCGGGCATCTGGATGTCCAGAAACGCCAGCTCTGGTTGTAGCTCGGCAATCTTGGCCGCAGCTTCGATGCCGTTCCTGGCGACGTGGACGATCTCCAGTTCAGGCCAGAGTTGGCCCAATTGCTTGCTCAGGTACTGAGCCAGGCGGGGTTCGTCATCGGCGATCAGGGCTCGGGTCATGGCGTGACGCTGTAAGGAATGTTCAGACATACCCGCGTGCCGACCGGCAGCGGCTGCAGACTGAGTTCCGCATTGTCGGCGTAACGCGTCTTCAGCCGGGCGCGGATATTTGCCAGCCCCACACCGTTACCGGAGCGACCGACCCGGCGTGGCGCATTCAGGCCGAGGCCATCATCATCGACGCAGACTTGCAGGCGACCATCGATCACACTGGCGCTGATGCGCACCTGGCCACCCTCGACCTTGGGTTCCAGTCCATGGCGGATCGCGTTCTCAACCAGGGGTTGTAGTAGCAGCGGCGGAACAATGGCGGCGCGCGCCTGGTCATCCGCTTCGATCACAAACCGCAGCCGCTCGTCCATGCGAATTTGCAGCAGCAACAGGTAGCTTTGCGCCATGTCCAGCTCAGCCGCAAGCGTGCTGTCGGCGCTGCGCAATTGGGAAAGACTGGCGCGCAAATAATCAGTGAATGCCTCCAGCATCAACTTGGCGCGGGGCGTATCGTGATCCATCAGGCTTTGAACATTGGCCAGTGTGTTGAACAGGAAGTGCGGCTCGATCTGCGCCTGGAGCAGACGCAACTGGGATTCTGTCGCCTGGAGTTTCAGCGCCTGGCGCTTGGCGTGCAGCCGCGACCAAAGCCAGTGGATGCATGTAATCAGGGCGGTAATCAGCAAAAAATTCCTGACAATTTTTGGTTGGCCGGCGATGAATCCCCAAGCATCCACGGGGAGCAGCAAGCTGATCAGGGTCATCCCCATTGCCCCCCCCAGCAAGGTACCTGAGATGCCGAGCGCGCTGAAGACCACGCTTGCGCGCCAGTCACGCCAAGCTGACATGCGATTGATCGTGGCGGCTGGCAACGCACGCTCGAGGCCGCGATACAGCGCATGCAGTGTGGCGTATGTGATGCACACGGTGATGAACAGGTAGGCCACAACATCACTCGACCACCAAGCGCTATTGGTGAGATTACCTGTAAAGAATCCGGTCACCAGCACCGTGACGAGGGCGACGATGAGTGCGCTTCCGATACTGATCAGCAGACGCGCCCAGGTCGCTTCACTGCGATGCTTTTTTAGAATCCAGTAAGAGCGCCAAGCTTGCCTGAGTTGTGTTTGTATCTTCATGGCGGGCAGTTTAGGTCGCGGTGCCCGACGCCTCCCGGACTTTGCGACGAATCGACAATCGGACTGACGGCTGGCGAAAACATGGCACGTGTGCGACCACCGTCAGTCAGAGGCCCCGATGCTACCGAACGCGACGAGCGACTTCTGGCTGGAGGGCAATCCGGCAGCCATAGGGCGGCCGGTCGTCAATACCCGCTCCCGCTGCAACAGCGACGTCTGATTCGAGAACTTGACCGGCGCCACCCGACCAAGACCAGCCGGCCAGCGTGGGGTGTCGAGTACCCGCTGGAAGCAGCGAGCGCTCTTACGATTTCCTCAATAGCGGTCGTTCAATGTCCGAGTTATTTGTGTGCTGCGCAAGTATGGCATCAACCAATTCTCCAAAAGTTGATTTCCCCATCTTTTCCCAGAACGAAGGAGGGAGCTTCAAACCGTAGTCGCGCTCCAACAGCTCAACCACATCTTCAAATGCGCTGTCTGAATCGACAAAATCGAATCGAGGTCCATGAAATGCAACCTCAGAAGCATCGTCAGGCACGAAGATTGGCGAACGCCAGCCAAGCTGTGACTTCAATATTTGAGATATTTTTTCCGCGAGCATCTGTCTTGGCCCACCGCCCCAAGCGGCCATGGTGGTTGCATCGCGATTGGCCTGAAGCTCCTTTAAGTCCTTGAAAAAGGAAAGGTCCGGACCAAGCCATCGGACTCCAATAAAGAACTTTTTCCACTTATCAGTTGGTGGAAAGTGGGCGGGAAATCTGAGTAGGTCCATTGGCGCACATCAGAAGCAGGCTTCTTGGGGAATCATAGGGGGTAGGCCTCACGTCTTTTGCGCCAGAAGCGCCCACAGGAACGGTTCTCCGAACAACCCACTCTCCGTGCTCGGCTTGTCCATTCGGCGGAGGACGCGAACCCGCAACGCGTTGGACCAGATTTCGCGCAGGCGTTCCTCCGCGTAGCCCAGGCCGCCACCCATCGACCGGCGCTCGTAAACCTCCTGGTCCGAGTAGCCGCTCCCGCCTTCAGGCCTGAAGCAGGCCAAGCCGAATAACCCACCCGGTTTCAGTGCGCGGGACACCAGTGCGATATAGCTGTTTCGTCGATGCGGGGGAATGTGATGAAAGCAACCGGAGTCGTAGACCAAATCGTAGCTGCCGGCCTCGTGTTGCAACTCAAACACGGATTGATGGCGCAGGAGAATGTCTACGCCGGCCTCACATGCACGCTCTCTTGCCCAATCGATGGCAGTCAGGGAGTAGTCGACGGCCTCAGTCGCGAACCCCGAGCGGGAGAGAAAGATGGCGTTTCTTCCGTTTCCACAGCCCAGGTCAAGGGCCCTACCTGGGCGAACCAGGCCTTCGTCTATCCACTTGGCCAGGCTTTCGTCAGGAAATGTCCCGAAGAAGGGGCACGGCTTCGCGCGGTTGCCGTAGAACGAGTCCCACCAATTATTCTCGTGACCAGCCAGCAAAGCATCCAATTCAGCCAAGGCCTCGTCTGTAGCGTTGTCGAAGTCGATTGTCATTGCGCTGAGGCGGTGCCTGTTCGTGAGTGTGAGACCTATGACGGTGCACCGACCATGACGTGGTTGTCATGTCCCACATCTCCGAGAACAAAGACATAGGTGCCAATTTTCGTATACCCGTGCTTGGCGTAGAACATGGTTGCCCGCTCGTTCTTCACATTCACCGTAAGCCAGAGCCTGCCGCTGGCTCGAACCTTCGCCAGGTCTTGCGCTTCTTCGAGCAAGGTTGAACCAATACCCTTGCCAACGAAGTGCGCTTGAACATACAGAGTAGCAAGTTCCGCCGTCGCGTCCTGGGCCATTCGGCACGCGGTTTCCAACTGAACAACTGCGAAGCCCAGCAGATTTTCGCCTTGCTCTGCGACCAAAATCAGGGCCGACGGACTTTGCAGCAACGCTGTGTATTTTTCAGGAGTTAGCTCGTTCAGGACGTATTCGGCGATGAGGGACGACACCCCGTCCGTTGCGTATGTGTGAAGCCACACTTGAGCGGCCAGCACGGACAAGCGCTTGGCATCCTCAGGTTGTGCTTTTCTAATGAGGTAATCCAGACTCATCGCTGCATTGTTGCTCATGGTTGGTGGGGTACTGATGTGTCAAAGTTGGATAGTTTATGGCTGAAGAACCTCAATCGCTGCGCAAAGAGACGGTCAAATTGCGACCAGGAGCCGACTTTCGACGGCGGGGCTAGTGCGCTATGTTCCTGTCGGGCTATAGTGCCCAGCTTCAACACATCCCTTTGTCATTAGGCCGCCAGGACCGCAGATGATTCACCACGATAGGTCAACTCAACTCCAAGATGCCCTGCTGGCGCATGGCTCGCGCCGCATGGAGAAGGCCATTGGCTGTGTTTCAGTACTTGTCGCCGCAGCCCTTGCTGCCTTTAACCTTTTCATTTTGACGGCCATCGTTCGCGGCGAAGGCAGACTATTGTTCTTGTGGGCCTTACTTTCTTTCTCAACTGCTGTCACCTACTTCTTGGCAACGGTCGGGTATCGCCTACTGCGCGCTCGACCCAACCCAGTCGGCTCAATCGCAAGTCCCGCTGCTTGGTTCACGTGCTTCGCGTTCTTTGGAGTTCTCACGCTACTATTTATCGCGGGCGCTATCGCTAAGCGCGACCTCGCGCTCGCTCAGGGCGCCGCCATGTCAGCCCTCCTAGCGCTTCTGGCTTACGGCGCGGCTTCGCACTTCCGCCGCCGCAAGTAACCACGTACGGCCAAGATGGCAGTCAACACGGACGCTGAGCGACAAAGCGACGTAGCGCCGGGTATCTCTACGTTTAGCGTCAGCTGTCTATAAATTTGAACGTCGAGAATGTGCACCGTTCTGACTGGCGTCACGCAACCAGATGCAGTCATACGACTTGAATGACTATGTGGCAAGTCAGGGCTGAAAGCGGTAGCCCAAAACTCTCAAGACCAGCCGTTCAAGTGAGTTTGAACGGCCCGATGTTGACCCACATAATGGATGATGTGGAGGCGAGGGTTAGAAGCCGTTGCGTACTAAGTCAAGCAATACTCTCCGTTGCTCCTACGAGAGAACGACGGACCCATACGCTGCCGTCCGAATCTTCTCGTTGCACAGTGAAGCCGGCAGAAAGGTACATGTTGAGCGGGCCGAAGTGGTTTTCAGCTGCCGAAGTGGGCGAAGTTCGCGGATTAGCCTCTGCGACATGCAGGCCTTGCTGGCGAAGTCCGTCGCACGCGGCTTCCAGCAACTGACGTGCGACACCACGGCCTCGGTGGCTCGGCTCGACAAGGAAACAGAGAATGGTGCCGACTTCCTGTGAATCGGGCGTGGGCTCGTCGTCCAGGGCGTGAAGTAGGTTGCGTGGCGCTGCATTGCACCAACCGACGGGAGTACCGTCGCTATACGCCAAGTAGCCTTGCATTAACTGGTTCTCGATGCGTTCGCAGGCCAGCGCGCGATTCTGCGGCGAAGTGCGTTCGGACCACTTGACCACAGCATGGTTTTCATAAAAGCACTGGCAGTAGCAAGAGGACCATTTTGGATTGTCAGAAAACGCCGAGCCATCAAAGAAGCTCAAGAAGTCTTTCTTCAACTGGGGGGAAAGCGGTTTGATTGTGACGGTAGTTTGACTCATCATGCGGACCATACAGAAGAAGGGTCTCTGTGCTGACTAATAAATGTCAAAGGGCGGTTTGTCAAGAACTATAGCCCACTGAACAATGGACTTGGATGGCCGCTTTCGCAGCAGTTCCGCCGATTACTGTACGGCCTCGTGCGACCGCTCAGGGCACGGTTCGGACTGGTGCTTCCGACCAGGAGCGGACAGTCAGACGCGCTGAACAGAAAACCGGCTGAAGACCGCCCGCTTGAGCGCCGGGCTATACCTCGGAGCCTCGCGGCGCAATGCTGTTGGGCCTCCCCTCGACGAAAGGGTTGCCGCTTGCGGCGGGTTCGGTTGACCGAAGGGGTAGGCCGAATTTTGGTGGAGTTCATCCGAGGGGCCCGGGGTTAAGCCGCCACATAGACAACGTGAGCGCCGATGCAAAAGACACCCATGCCAGATACGGAAAGAGCAACGCTGCCGAAAGCCTGCTGACTCGCCAGAACAGGCCAATGGTTGCAGCGATAAGAACCCAAAGCAGAAGTATCTCGGCGAAGGCCAGGCCACCCTGACGCCAGACAAAGAACAACCAGGTCCATAGGGCGTTAGCGGCCAATTGGGAGACAAAGACAAGCAGCGCACTCTTGGCGCCCGCAAAGCCGTGCACTCGCCAAGCCAGCCATGCCGATATGCCCATGAGCACGTACAGAACGGACCAGACTGGAGCAAACAGCCAGCCCGGGGGTGCCCATGAAGGCCGAACAAGCTCCCCGTAGAATGCCCCCGCGCTTGCCGACGCGAACCCTCCGACAGCAGCTGCGGCGAACGTTAGCAGCAGCCAACCGAGCAGTCCTAACGCTTGGCGAGTCTGTGAAATAGGAAGCTGATGCATCACAGGCGATGTCCCGCTCGTAGTTGAAGGTTGAAGTTGGTGGCTGAAGCCGTCAGGCCCTACAGAATATGGGTTCTGACTTCAACAACCGCAAAGCCAAGAAAGCTCAACCACCATGGCAAAGTCTAAAGCCAAACTCCATGTCGCCAGTAAATTCAATGTCGACCAATTGAGCGAACAACCCCTGTTCGCACCAACCCCGAAGCGGCGCTATGGCATACGCCCTAAGCGCAGACCCCCGCTCGGTTCTGGCAGAGCCTTGGCAAGCCTATAGGTCTCAGTTCAACACTTGGTACAACGATGTTGAGAAATCCAGTGTCTGGGCCGCGGCAAGCAAACTCTGAATCAGTCTCACCGGAATGGTATTGACGCTATCTGATATCTCGCCAGCTGCCGGCATTTCAATGGACTTGGTGCACGACTCGGAAGGCACATCAATGCCTTGGTTCGACCAAGTGCAGGCATAGGCTTGCCGGACCGTCTCCCGCTCAAGTCCACATAGGGCCGCTTAGCCCGCACTATTTGATGTAGTAGCCCGAAACTCGCCACGAGTTGTCTTTGTCCTTTTGCGGCGTCACGGTTTCAACCGCGCTGGCTTTGTTTTCAAACTGTGTCTCAAATTGAACGACCACATACTCACCATCCGGTGCGCCTGGAAGTGACTTGGTGAATTGAGCGGACTTCAGTCTCCGGGATTTAACGACGCCTAATGGTGTCCGGACGCCCTGTAGCGCGTTCTCCCAGTTTGCCTTGCTCACTGCGGCCTTGAACATACCTGCTGCTTGCTCCCAACTGGCCGCATAACTAGCTGAATCAGTTAGTGCAAGCCACTGGCCAGCAGCAGCTTCCGCCTTGGCAATGGCCTCAGCCTCTTGCGACTGCGCCGCACCTCCGAAAAGCATGCTCACTACGAACGCGACTACTGCAAAGAACTTCATTCGGACCTCCGCTGGTTTCTATCATGGATGAAATTACGGGTAGCGCTTGAACAAGTGGAGCAACCCGGCTTGCCGAGGCACTTCCTCTTGATGGAAGAGCTAGGGCTCGCCACCCGCCACTATAGCCCTCCGTCAGACAGCGTACCCGTTAAAGACTGTCGGGAGTCAGTCGTTTTGTTCCGAAGTTGATTTGCCTTCATCATGGCCATCAATAAGGCCGGTCCGGCAGGTGTGCTGACTTCTCGAACCGCCTGGAAACCAGCCTTCTCGTAACAGCGAATCGCACGGGCATTATTGGGATTTGGGTCAGTTTGAACCCTGGTGACGCTGGGGTCTGAGAACAACTCTTGGGCGAAGGCGTTGACCATCTTGCTGCCCAGCCCTTGACCAAGTCTGGTGCCGTCACAGAGGAACTGGTCAATTCCAAGTACGCCCAAATCAACTTCTTCCTCCCACCACCCCTCGCCGCACTTGACCGCCACGTAAGACTGGATGAATCCGAGCGGTTCAGTATCAAGGTACGCGATATACGGCTTGATGTGAGACGTACTCACCATTCGTGGACGGTATTTCCGCCGGACGCTTTCCAAGTCAGGGGCGACATTGCAACTGCTCCACCACTGGATAACGTGCGGCCGATGCAGCCAGTCAGTAAGCAGCGAAAGGTCGTCCTCAGCCAAGCGGCGGAAGGTAAGCCTCTGGTTCGTCGGGTTCACGATGTGGGTGCTCGTCGTCGTTGCGGTGGCGACTGGATTATTACGCCATCCTACTGGGGCGAATGTCAACTATCGCAGTGCAAGCGACGGTCAAATTGCGACCACAAGAGGGTGCTCACGCGTCAAACCAGGGACATGGTCTTGGTATATATTGGTTTGGCCTCGCGGCAATTTGCCACTATTCGTTACTCGCCATGGAAACCTCAACCGTACAAGCCATAAAACTGGCATTCGTCTCTGGCACCGGGCTGGGTAAGGACGCGCTGCATGTCTACGTTGGCTTGACCGTGTTTTTTGTGACTGCTGCAGTATTCCGACGGTCCGTCCGTTCCATTGCTCCATGGATTGCAGTTTTGGTGGTCGCCGTTGTCGGGGAGATTTTTGATATGCGCGACGATGTCGCCAGCCTGGGATATTGGCGTTGGAGAGCTAGTCTTCACGACGTACTGAACACGCTATGCTGGCCGACCGTAATCATGATGCTGCTCCGGTTTAGCAGTCTTTTTGGGCGGACCAGTGAACAAAACATCCAGTCCGCATCGACCACACATGTCAAAGGTACCCATAATGTCAATCCGTAACCAATGCGCCAATGGCATCAAGTTCTTGGGCGGTGTATTGCTCGTCTTGACGGTGCACGTCGCGAACGCAGAAGCCCTGAGTTTGGCGAGCGACCCCACCGAGTTGGCCAAGGCCGCACTTGGGAGGCAACCCGGTGCGGCAGCCGTTGGCCTATGGCGCGGCGGCAAGGCAACATATGGGTACGTGCGCAACGACAGCGCCGGCAAGCTTGTGCAGGGAGACGACCAAGCCCAGGCCCTGTTCGAAATCGGCTCCGTCAGCAAGGTGTTTACCGGGCTGCTGCTGGCCCAGGCCGTGGAGCGGGGTGAACTGCATTTGGACGACAACCTGGGCAGCTTGCTGCAAGGGCAGGCCAAGCTCTCGGCTCCTGTAGCCGCCATTACGCTCAAGCAGCTGGTGACGCACAGTTCCTGTCTGCCCCGGATGCCGGCGAATTTTGCAGGAGACGCGGCACCGGAAAATCCGTATCCCAACTATGGCTGGGACAAGATGCTGGCGGCACTTGTCGCCCTCAAGCTGCGGGCGCTACCGCCCTGCGACGCCGTCTATAGCAATTTGGGTGTCGCCTTGCTGGGCCAATTGCTGTCCCAGCACTACAACAAGCCCTGGGACCAGCTAGTGCGCGAGCGCATCACCGAACCTTTGGGAATGAAAGACACGGTTCGCAGCCTGGGCGACAAAGCACAGCGGTTAGCCCAGCCTTACTCTGGCAGCAAGCCGGCGTCACCCTGGGAAATGCAGGCATTCGCCGGGGCCGGTGGCTTGCGTTCCACTGCCGCGGACATGCTGATTTTTGGTCGCGCAGTTCTCGATGGCAAGGCCGGGCCACTCGGCGCGGCGGCTGAGCGCCTGGTCACGCCCTTGGGAAAAATCGATTTCAATGACATTGGTTACGCGGTGCAGATGCGTGGGCCCGCCAACAAGAGAACCTATATGCACGGCGGCGGAACCGGTGGCTACCGGACGCAGTGGTTGCTCATGCCCGACACCCATGAGGTGGCCATCTTGATGGTGAGTAACGCCGAAGCGCCCATCGGACGGGTAGACGGCGACATATTCGCCACTCGCTATCCCATGAGCGCTCAGGGCGTAGATACTGAAGCTGAAGTCAAAGCATTCACTGACTATGCGGGAGTATTTCGCATCAACAAGGGCATGGCGTTTACCTTTGTCGTTCAAGGAAAGACGTTGTACGGCCGGCTGACTGGACAGGCGTTCAACGCCCTTACCCCTAGCGGCGTGGACAGTTTTTCGCTGCCAACGGTAGGTGCCCGGTTTGTCTTTTCTCGCCAGGGTGGCAAGGTCGTGGCTGTCACGCTCACGCAGCGTGGCGCGGTCATTGAGGCGCCGCGTGCAGATGAGCCTGCGCCTGCCGCGGTGGCGTTGGACCCCGCCGTGGCGCAAGCCTATGGCGGACACTACCGGGCGAGCGATGGGGTGGATCTTCTGGTCCGCCCGATACTGGGTCAGCTGACGGTTACCCTGAATGACAAGCAGCGTTTCTTTATTTTTCCGATGGAAGGCAAGGCCGACCGCTTCCTCGAAGAACAGACCAACGCAGAGGGCCAATTTGAGCGCGACAGCAGTGGCAAGGTGGTCAAACTGGTGGTGTATCAGGACGGGAAAGAGACGGTCGCTGCGCGCACCGCGGATGCGGCACAGCCTTTTGCAGGCGCACCGGTTTACCTGCGCGGCAGCATGAACGACTGGGGCATTCAAAGCAAACTGGTGGCCAGCGACAACGGGCACTACAGCGTCAAAATCGCATTGGCCAAGGGAAGGTATGAATTCAAAGTCGGTTCAGAGGACTGGCAAACCACCGATTTTGGTGGCTCTGGGGATAACCAATCGGTCACACTGGGCAGCGCCAAAGCCCTGCGTGAAGGTGGCGAGAACCTTGTCATCGAAGTGCCGAGCCCGGCGACATACAGGTTCACCGTAGATGCCGCCAAGCCACGTTCTCCGGTGTTGACCGTCAACAACGACTGATGTGCTTACGGCACTTGGGGAGGAATCAGCGATTTGACGTAATTTCGTTGCTTCATGACGTGCCCAAGGTTTGAGAGGAGGGGTTGGGTGGCACGCTTGCCGGCACGGGATGAGTCATTTGGTGTTGGGGCCGTACGCCTTGAAGGTGATGGTGAGCGCGACGACCAAGAAGCAGCCTTCCAGAATCATGAAAGTCGCTGAACTCATGCCCTGCGTAGTCTGCCGATACTGGCTTGCCGCGAACATGCGGAAAAGACCAAGGATGAGGAAGAACCAGCCGGAAAGAGTAATGAGCACGGTCCAGTTCCGCGCCCATAGGTTGTGCGCTCGCACGACAGCAAGGCCCGCGACGAACATGAGGACACCCGAGAGATAGATGACCGGTGGAATCTGAGCGTCGTAGAGGTGTGGCTGAACCAACGGGAATTCAGAGATGAGCATCGCGACAAGGGTGGGACCCACGAGACTGCCGACTTGTTTGGAGTTCGCCACAGGTACCTCCGCGGTTGGTTGTGCGGCCTAACGAATGAATGAATTGGGCGTCTGCACTATAGCCCAGCAAAGTTGGAATGCAAAAAGCCGCATCGTGCACCTTTCTCACTGTCGCTACGCGACCAACAGTGGACGGTCATGTTGGTGGTTCAGAGTACCCGCCGGAAACTGGAAGCGGTAGCTGGTACCTGCAATTTGCCATCCGCTGACCTGACATTCGAGTCTCGTTATGGCGTACCTTAAATCTAGCGCCGCAGTAGTGCTGAACCCGCCGCTAGTAGCACTTGGCGGGTCAGCCCGTCCAACAGCGATGAAGCAGCCCGCGCCTGTTGCCAATAAAGCGCCACATCCAGCGGTGTATTGGGTACCAGCTCCAGAAGCGAACCACTCTTGAGATGATTGCTGATTAGCGACTGCGGATGAAGGCCCCACCCCATTCCGTCAACCGATGCCGCGACAAAGGCCTGTGAAGAGGGTAGTGTGTGCCGAGGCAATTCGACATGACGATGACACAGGCGTCGCACCCAGCGCGATTGCAGTTCGTCTTTAGTGTTGAACACCAGACTAGGCGCCTGCGCCAGACTGCTGGTGCCAACGCCTGTGGCGAAATAGCGTTCTACAAAGTCAGGACTGGCAGCCGCCAGGTAGCGCATGGCTCCCAACGGTTGGCTATTGCAGCCTGAAGCCGGCCGTGCAGTGCCCGTCACCGCTGCCAGCACAGTCCCAGAGCGCAACCATTCCGAGGTGTAGTCTTGGTCATCCACTGCAACTTCCATCAGAACAGGGGCAGCGGCGGCGAAGGCCGCAACCGCCGGTGCAAACCAAGTGGCGAGGCTGTCAGCATTCACCGCGATGGGCAGCGACACGCGTGCGTCCCCATCCTGCCCCAATGCGGGGACTTCGCCGTGCAACTCATGCTCCAGCAGACGCACCCGGTCCACGTGCTGGCAAAGGCGTCGCCCCGTCTCCGTGGCATGGCACGGCTGCCCGCGTACTACCAAGGCACACCCAATGTGCTCTTCCAACAGGCGAATGCGCTGTGAAACTGCCGACGGTGTCACATGCAGTGCACGTGCAGCCCGCTCGAAGCTGCCCTCCCTCACTACTGCGGCCAGTGCCGAAAGCGAAGCGTAGTCCAGCATGAAATTAGTTTTCCTAAATTGGATTAATAAATGATAGTTTGTCTTCATTTGCAAAAACAGGCAAGCTTGCGACATGACACCCCTGCTTGAACCCTCTTTTGCCTTCATTCCAGCCTTTGTGCAGGGGCTGGTCTTGAGCCTTGGGCTTATCGTGGCTATTGGCGCGCAAAACGCATTTGTGCTGCGCCAGGGGTTACGCCGCGAGCATGTGGGCAGTGTGGTGCTGTTCTGCGCCCTGGCGGATGCAATGCTGATTACTGCCGGCGTCTTTGGAATGGCGCAGGCCCTGGGTGGAAATCCGGGGTTCGCGCGTGCGTTGGCACTGGCGGGAGCGGCGTTCTTGGCGGCCTATGGTTGGCAGGCGATTCGTCGCGCCCAGCTATCCAACCTGTTGCAGACGGCAGAATCTGGCACAGGTTTGCGTCTGGCGGCTGTTATCACGCAGGCTGCTGCCTTCACGCTGCTTAATCCGCATGTGTACCTGGATACCGTGCTGCTGGTAGGCAGCATTGGTGCACAGCAACCACCTGCGTTGCGCCCGTGGTTCGTAGCGGGTGCGAGCTTTGCCAGCTTGTCCTGGTTCGGATTATTGGGTTTCGGCGCGCGTTGTTTGGCTCCGTGGTTTGCCCGACCGAAGTCATGGCAGATGTTGGATTACTTGATTGGTTTGACCATGTGGGTGCTGGCCATATCGCTGGTGCGGCATTCGTTGGGCGGTTTATAAGGCCTTGATATGTACGTTTCAGTACATCATGCACCTGAATAACAGCTCCCGCCGCACAATTGGCATCTACCCTGCGCCCGCGAAAGTCGCCACGCGACCAGGAGCGGACGGTCAGTTGCGGAACCCAAAGGGCTCAAGAAAGACAGGGTCCGGTCATTCGACTTTGCCGGTTGCTGACATTAGCACCACGACTGAGACGGGCGCACGCCGGGTTGTGTCCCAGCCGGAGCCGTCAGTCAGCGCTTGTACAACAGGACCAGGAACAGGAGAACGACTGCACCCAATAAGATTTTCCAGATGGGGTGGGGGTTCGATGGCTCTATTGGTCCGCGGTCATAGTCTCTCGCCATCAGAACCGACGGTATCGTTGTTTCGTGTTCCATATCGATGTCTCTCGGGTTACCCGACTCCATCGTTCGGTGGAAAGGATGCTATCCCATGCAGCCATGACGCTTTGTTGCGCTAGGTCAAGCCAATCGAAATAGCGCAGTGCTAGATTGGAATAGGGCATCAAGCCCCTGCGCTTCAGCTCCAGAGCGCGGCAAGCTCCACGGTGACTTCAACCCAGCCCAATCCGCTGGGTTTATTTTTGTGCGCTACCGCACCGACTCAACTCCCGGGGTCTATTAAAAACGCGGCATGAACACTTTTGATGAATCAACTGAAGGCGTCACAGTGCCTGGCGACCTAAATGCAATCCCCTGGACTGACCTCAAGGGAAAGCGTGAATTCTCGCAACAGTTGGGTTTGGCAATCGGTGATGACGATTTATCGTTTCAGGATACGGTGTTCCTGGACGACTTTCCTGACTGGCAATGCGAAGGCGACCAGCAACAACGCCAGTCGCAAGACCGTTGACACCGAGGATTTTCAAATGAGCTTCGTCACCCTAATTTTCGCCATGATGGTTCCTCTCGGGTGCATCGCTGCTGCAATTGGGCTGATGCGCCTATTCGACACAAACGACGCCACCCCAGAGCAACTATCTGTGGAGGTTGAGAAGTTGCTGGAGCAGGCCAGCCGGGAAGTAAGGGTAGTCCGCCGTGTGCGGGCCGCAGCCACAACGAGTGTGATATGAGCCAACCTTCTGTAGTTCACATCCGTAAGCGTGGCTCGCAATAGTAAAGACCCGGCGCGGTCAGAATAGACCGCGCCAGGCGAACGTGAAGTCCCTAGTGGAGACAGGAGATTGCGCCGCCACGCTCACTTTTCCATCACACGGTTTTCCTCTGGTCGGCGAAATTGACCTTGCAAAGGCACACAGGGGAGTGGCAGCGGTCGCTACCAGCGGCTTCAACCCGGGTCGTCATTTCCCAGACTCTGCGCGAATATCGTGCACAACCATTGGAGATTCTTTTGACCGCTTCGTGCACCGTTGTGGCTGTCGCCACGCGACCGAGACCTGGCGCTCCGAGGCGGCAGGCCGTCGATGCTCTCGGCTTGGCTTGAATTCCAAGTTTTTTTCCCCCAGACTGTCCTTCTTTGCGTTTTCTCAATTTGCCAACATTCGGGTTAAGGTCTCATCGGTGGCAACAATACTATGGTTCCAAGGGAAGGAGTCAGATATGGAGTACGTTTTTCGGGGGCAAGGTCAGTTCAGCTCTTTGCCCAAATGACTCTTGAAGACTGATGCACGACCCAGACAAAAATCAGCGCTCGAAGTTGCAGGCGGTACAAACGCCCCAACAAACTGTGCTCAATGTTGAGAGCGATTCGGCCAACGCGCTCCTGATTGAGGCCTTGATTGGACGTCGCAGTGATTTGCAATTGATGACGGCCCTCAGTGGCCATCAAGGCATCGAACTCGCTGGGTCGCATCAGCCCGACGTAGTGCTAATGGATACCGACTTGCCCGACCTCCCTGGTCTCAATTTCTTGAAAATGCTGCGCGAAAACCCTTTGACCAGCCATATTCTGGTCATTGCGCTTTCTTCGAGTGCCTATCCACAGCAGGTCGAGGCGGGACTCAGAGCCGGGTGCTATAGGTATTTGACCAAACCGTACAAGCTCGACGAACTTATGGATGCAATTGATGCGGCATTGCGGTATGGGGCCGAAACTCGACCGAGGCGGTAGCTTGAACTCCAACTTCGTTGCGGAACCCACCCCGACCGCCACTATCGTTACGAAAGTGCATTGACCGGCCAGTGGCGCCACGGCAGGCATTAACGAACAGTACCCATGTGACGCTAGCCTCCCTGCAAATTCTTGGCCTCTATTTGCGACGCGACCAAGTCTGAATGCAGTCTATCGGTCTCTTCGCTCATGGCACGCTCCTTGGACAAGCCGTTAATGGTGGACGGAACGGCGAGCCGGTATCCTGCTTTTGGCGCCTGGACAGCTCGGACGCATGCAACTCCCGTTTCTCCGCTCTACCTTCACCTTAACCAGCAACCCTAGGTCTGAAACGCGAACCGGCTTTCGCGGAATAGCTTCAGGCAAGCGTCGGCAACTGCTGGGTCATAAGCTGTACCGCGCCCTCTTTCAATCTCGGCCAACGCGACGTCAATCCCCAGTGTTGGGCGATAAGGTCGGTGCGAAGCCATCGCCTCGAGCACGTCCGCAACCGCCATAATTCGCGCCCCCAGCAAAATTTGGTCCCCTTTGAGCCCTTGCGGGTACCCCGAGCCGTCGAGCCTTTCGTGGTGCTGTAACACCATGTCGGCGATGGGCCATGGAAACTCAATTCCCTTCACAATGTCGTAGCCGGCCTGCGGGTGCGCCTTGATGAGCATGAATTCGACGTCGGTTAACTTGCTAGGCCTTGCAAGAATTTCCGCAGGGACTCGTATTTTTCCTAAATCGTGAACGGTTGCAGCGAGTTGAATGCCGTGGATTGCGTCTTCCGCTAGCCCCAGGTCGCTGGCGATGGCAACTGCCAACTGGGCAACGCGCTTCTGATGGCCAGCCGTGTACGGGTCACGCATTTCCACGGTGTTGACGATGGCCTGGATGGATTCTTCCAGGCTCTTTCGCAATATCTCTTCATGGTGCAGGTGCGCATAGGTCATGCCGTCGCGCTCGACCCGGGTGCGTAGCATCGTGATGCCGAAGGTGAGGTCATCAGCGAGTTCTTCCAAAAGCCGTACTTCGCCTTCAATGAAGGCATCACGCTCGCGCGCGTAAAGCGTGAGCGCACCAGTGGTACCGGATAGCCCCTTCAGCGGCATTGCAATGCTCGTCTGGAGGCCACGCGCAAGCGCCGCGTCGCGCAACGGGGTCACACTGGGATTAGTCAGGATATTCTGGCTCACCTGCGTCGTGCCTGTCCTGATGGCCGTGCCGGTAGGCCCACTCCCTTGCTCGGTATCGGACCAGGTGATGTTCATTGACCCCAGGTACTCTTCGTCAATGCCATATTGGGCGACGACGCGCACCGTTTTCGCCGGGTCCTGCTCGGCGAATCCAACCCAAGCCATGCCGTAGCCTCCTGTTTCCACTATACGTCGACAGACAGTATTGAGAAGCTCGGGTTCGCTGACAGCATCAATGAGCGCTTTGTTGCAGGCGCTGAGCGTGCGCAAGGCACGATTGGACCGGATAAGCGCCAGCTCGCCTGCTTTGCGTTTGGTGATGTCCATCGCAATGCCCGCTCCGCGCTCCACAACCCCCGTCGCGCCACGATAAAAGTAGCTCCGGCCCTCGACCCAGTGCAGCGTCCCG
Organism: uncultured beta proteobacterium; assembly: GCA_963810395.1. GTDB lineage: Bacteria > Pseudomonadota > Gammaproteobacteria > Burkholderiales > Burkholderiaceae_C > Rhodoferax. The sequence continues at coordinate 2,746,535 of CAWENC010000001.1, forward strand.
TCCGGCCAAATGGTCCTGAACTCCGCCCGGAAGGGCGTGCCTTTCTCGCGGCCCTCTGTCAGAGCCCGAGCCAGCATATCGCTGTCTTCAGGATGGATAGCTTCAATCAGCTCCTCGGGTGTGCGAAAACCCTCCCCGGGTGGCAAGCCAAACACCGGGCCAGTTCCGTCCGACAACGAAAACCGGTTGCTTTTCAGGTCCCAAGTCCACGCGCCCATGTGTGCAGCCGCCGTGGCTAGCCGCAGTCTCTCTTCGCTTTCCTTTAGGTGGGCGCCGGCCTCCTTCCACATGGTGATGTCCCGGGAATAGATAGCGATACCGTCGCCCACGCGCACCACTTGGTGCCGCAGCCACCTTGCTTTTATCTCCGGCGTGTCAATCTGGAACTCTTCCTCCAACGGCGTGCCAGTAGCCACCACTTGAGCATACTTGTCGAAGAAGCCACCTGTACGGTTGATAGGAAACAGCTCGGAAAGCTTCTGGCCGATGACCTTCTCTCGCGCCATTCCGACCATCTCTGCAGCATGGCCGTTGATGTCAGTGAACTCGAAATCGGCAATGTGTCCTCCTTCGTCCCGCACGCATCGAGTGATGAATAAGGCGTCCAGGCTCTCTTCCGCGGCTGCCCTAAACCGCTCCTCGGCGGACTTCAACGTAACCTTCATGTCGGCGTGCTCAAGCTCGGCACGCTGGCTGGCAATCCCAAATGAGAGGTCGGCTGCGGATTCGCTCAACAATTCGATTTCCTCATCGCTGAATGCGTCCGGCTCTTCGGCACAGATGTTCAGCACGCCGATGACGTGGTCATCTATGCGCAAGGGCAGAGCAAGGGAGGCGCCGCAACCGCAACGCAGCGCATAGTCCTGCCAGGGCTGTGGGCCGGCTTCCCTTTGGCTGTTTTGTACCGCCACCGGAATGCCGGTGCGAATTGCGCGGCCGGGAGGCGCGCGCCCATTCTCAGTCTCACTCCACGTGAGTTTGACGTTCTCGAAATATCCGTCGGCCACGCCTCCCCAATGGGCGACCGGGCGAATGCTCTTTTCCACGTCGTTTTCGGCGTACCCGGCCCAGACCATCCGGTAGCGGCCCGCTTCGCCTATCGCACGGCACATCTCCTCGAGCAGATGCTGTTCCCCTTGCTTCGCGCGCAGCAAGGTGCGATTGCCGGCCGACAGGACCCGTAGCGCACGGACCGCCCGGGAGAGTTGCGTTACCTTCGTCTGCAACTCTTCAGCCATCCGGTCAAAGGATTGCGCCAGCTGTCCAATCTCGTCGTCACTGGCTTTAACCCCCGTGCGGGCGGCCAGATTACCGTTGCCCAGTTCGTTCGCAGCCCGTATAACCGCCGCAGCGCGCCGCACGAGAAGCCCCTCGGTGCCCACCCACACAGCCCCAAACGTCAGAACAAGCAATGCCAATTCGACCAGCAGGCTCACGACGAACGCGCGTTCCGTAGGTCCAACGATAACGTCCTTGGGGATGGCAATCCAGAGATACGTCTGTCCGGAGGCTGTTCGATGCAATGGCACGAACCCGAAAACCTGCCGTTGCCCATCCAGGCCTACGTCCTCCTCAGTCCCCTCACCGCCCTTGTCAAGGATGCTCTTCAACAGGGGCAATTCAGCGGCGCGCTTGCCCACCCACCCTTCGGGGTCGGGATGACTTGCGAGGACCAGTCCTTCCCCATCCACCACCGTCACTCGCGCGCCTTCTGGAAGCTGCGCTCTGGCCAATTCCTGTTTCAACCAGGCAAGGCTAAGCGAAGCGGCAACTACGGTCCGGGGGACGCCGGCCTCATCAAGTAGCGGAAGGGCAAATCCCAGACTGGGCTTGCCAGCGCTCCGGCTAATAACGTAGCCGCCTACGGCAAATTTGCGCGTCTGAATTGCGCCCTTGAAATGGTCGCGGTCGGCAATGCTGACGCGTTGCGCAGTAGGGGTTGCATTGCAGATAACGTCCCCATTGGCAACGGCTAACGCAATGGCAGCCAGGCTCGGCTCCTGCTGGAGTTGCCCCGTAAGCGCGCGGTTGCATTCCTCCGACGCGACTCCGCGACGCACCTCGGGCAGCAGTGCTGTTGAAGACAACACTTGATGGACGTGCTCGATGATTCGCTGCTGTTCTCCGGCCATGACTCGCGCAGTATCAAGAACACGCGTCCTGGCTTGCGCAAGCCGCTCTTCACGCTCGCCAAGCGTATGGTAGAGGGTCATGCCGAGCATTACCGCAAACGGAATTGCGATAAGCAGCAGGACACGAGCTCTGAGACTTGAAAACAGCTTACGCATGGGAAGGCCTCTCAGTTCTAAAGCTTTGGCTCTTTTTACGCTATATGCCTCATATTTTCTCAGGTCAGAAAACGTCCCCGAGCAAAGTCTGGGGACCACGCTGTTCCGCGATTCGAGGCATCGTCAATAGGTCAAACCTGAAGCGATAGTCCAACTGATTATTTAAGCCCAGCGAGAGGGCGTGCCTTTGACTAAACGCAACGTATGCCCATATAACGTGCGATTCCAGAGCGGTGAACGATTGTTGAAACCGACCAAGCGGATTAGTAATCATGGACGGCTAACCGCTGCACGGCCAACATTCAAGCTGGAATCGCCACCGTCCGCTTTGGGCACCAAGCAGCCGGTCATCCGGTCAAAATGACAGCATTCCAGTGCTCAGAATCGACCGCTTCGGGGAGCGAGCAGAGACTCGAATCGCATGGCATTGCATTCTCGAAACTGCCAGCGACGGATTGCCCCGGTTGCCCAATAGCCCTCAGTGATCCGCATCGATTCGCTACAAAATAGATAGCTGTCCGTGCCTGCTGCACGGCGCCCAGAGGCCAAAAAGCCCTCAAATTACCCCTCAAACTGCGGATGCAGCTGCCGGATCCGGCTCATCGCCATGCCAGCGGCGGCGGTGCGGGTTTCCACCCCCAGCTTGGCAAACACGCGCTCCAGATGTTTCTTCACGGTCATCGGGCTGGAGCCCAGGATGTCGCCGATGTCGCGGTTGATCTTGCCCTTGACGACCCAGTACAGCACCTCGGCTTCGCGCGGCGTCAATTTGAAGCTCAGGCTGATGGCTTCGATCACGCTTTCGTCGGACACCTCCTGCATGATGATGAGCCAGTCGCCGCCGCCCTCGGAGTCACCGATCTGCTGGTGCAGGCGAAAGGTCAGGCGCTTGGGACCGAGCTCGATACTCAGGCGCGGCGGCTCGATCAGTACTTCGGTCCCTGCCACATGGCGGCGCAGCCACTGGCACACCGGCTCGGGCGTTTGCGGTGCAACGCTTCCGTAATAGCGCAGCAGCAGTTCACGCGCCAGCGGCGTTTGCCACATCAGTCTGCCGTCGCTGACGCGCACCGTGATGCTGGCATAGCCAAAGGCGTCGAGCGCGTTGCGGGCCTGGCGCTTTTCACGCGCGCCCTGCAGGTGCACGCCGATGCGGGCCAGCACTTCTTTCGGCTTGATCGGCTTGGTGACGTAGTCGACGCCACCAGCCTCCAGCGCGGCCACCAGGTATTCGGTTTCGGTCAGGCCGGTCATGAAGATGATCGGGATGTGCGCTGTTAGCGTTGCCGCCTTCAGCCTTTTGGCCACTTCAAAGCCGTCCATGCCCGGCATCATGGCGTCCAGCAGCACGATGTCGGGCAGGGCCTGCGCAGCGCGTTGCAGGGCGGCTTCACCGTGGGTCGCGACCAGCACGGTGTAGCCGGATTCATCCAGCGCGTCATGCAGCACCGACAGGTTGTCGGGCACATCGTCGACGATCAGCACCACGTCGCTGCTGGCACGGTTCAGGGTTTGGTCTATGGATGGCTTGGGCATTTTGGTGTCAAGTTCGGGTTGACAGGCAACTGGTTCAATTGCTGGTTCATGGCCTCAAACTGGAACTGCCGGGCCAGGCCGCGCATCTCGGCCACAAAGGCGGCGCATTGCGCATCAGCCGCTTCGATTTCATCGAGCTGGTTGACGATGCCGCGGTAGTAGCCCAGGCTCACCACTTCGCGCAGCGCATCCAGCTGCGCTCGCGCCGGGTAGACCCATGCCACGGCTGTTGCCGCAGCGACTGGGGCGGGCGCGGGCGCAGCGGTCTCCAGCCAGGTCAGGGACAGGCGCAGCGCCAGCCAGTCCAGCAATTCGGAGTGGCGCACCGGCTTCAGCATGAAGTCTTCACTCGGAATGCCAACGTCGTTGTCCAGCCCCTTGTCAAACGCATTCGCCGAGACGATGGCGATATGTGCCCCGGCATGCGGGCCGGCGCTTGCCAGCGCACGCAGGCGGCGAATCGTTTCCCAGCCATCGATGCCGGGCATCGCCAGGTCCATGAAGATGACGTCGGGCTGGTAGCCGGTGGCGAGCAGGTCCAGGCAGTCATGGCCGCTGGCGGCCGTGCGCAACTCGAAACCGAGCGGCTGCAGCAATTGGATGAGCAGTTCGCGGTCGGCCTCTTCGTTGTCCACCACCAGCACGCGGCGGCGCGGCCCGGCATAAGCGTGACGCGGCCGGGTGACCAGGGGCCTGGGCATGTCAGCCGGTGATCCGGACAGAGACAGGGCACCGACGGCACCCGAGGTCACGCGCACCTCCGGCAGAAACAGCTTGACCTTGAATACCGAGCCCAGGCCCGGCGTGCTGCTCACGGTCAGCTCGCCGCCCATCAAATCGGTCAGCATTTTGGCGATGGTCAGGCCCAGACCGGCGCCAGGGGCGGTCGCACCGGCCGCGTTGGCGCGGGTAAAAGGCTCAAAAATGCGCTCGTGCTCCTGGGCTGACAAGCCGGGCCCGGTGTCTTCAATTTCAATCGCCGCCATTTCTCGCGCATAGCGAATGCGAAACACGACCTGCCCGCTGCTTGTGAACTTGACGGCATTGCCCAACAGGTTGATCAAGATCTGCCGCACCCGCTTTTCGTCGGCGCGCACGATGGCGGGCAGGGCGCCGTCTTCCTCAAAATGAAAGGCCAGGCCTTTGGCTTGCGCTTCGAGCTCAAACAGGCTGGCGATCTCCTGCACAAAAGGGGCCAGGTGCATGGGTTTGAGCTTGAGCGTGAGCTTGCCGCTCTCGATATGCGCAATGTCCAGCGTGCCTTCGATCAGCGACAGCAAGTGCTCACCGCCGCGCTTGATGACGCTGACCGCCTGCTTGCGATGCGCCGGAATCGACGCGTCTTCTCCCATCAGCTGCGCATAGCCCAGGATGCTGTTGAGCGGCGTGCGCAGCTCATGGCTGATGGCGCTGATGTAGCGGCTCTTGGCCTGGTTCGCCTGGTCAGCGGCATTCCTGGCCTGCTCCGCCACCGCCTTCGCGTTTTGCAGGGCCTCGTCGGTCTGGCGGTGTGACTCGATTTCCTGCATCAGCAAGTGGGTCTGTCGGTTCGACTCTTCCTGCGCCACCTGGCGGCTTTTGTGCGCCAGCACGACCCACCAGGCCACCAGGCCGGCGATGAGCAGCAGCGCCATATAGGCCTTGAAAAAGCCCGAACGCAGCGCCGCTTGTGGCGCCTGCAACAGCTCAAAGTTAGTTACTGTGGACGCCAGCGCGTTGAGTTCCTGGCGATACAGCAGGCCAAACACACTGGCGAGCAGCGGGGCGATCACCAGCATCAGCAACAGGAAGTAGCCCAGGCCGGTATCCAGATACGGCCAGCTGCGTTGGGGCAGCAGCCGGCGCAGCGTGGCGGTCCACTGCGAGGACAGCTTGGCCTGCGGTTTGCACAGGTCGTCACAGCGCGCGTCGAGCGTGCAGCACAGCGAGCAGATAGCGCCCTGATAGGCCGGGCAATGCGCCATGTCCGGCCCTTCGTACTCGCGCTCGCAGATCACACAGCGCTTGAGCTGATAGCGTTGGTAAGCGCCTTCACTCGCAGGCACGTCACTCTTTCTGGCGATGTAGTACTTGCCTTTTGTCGCCCAGGCAATCAAGGGTGCCGTGACAAACGCCGTGCCCAGCGCGATCAGGGCCGAGAAGGCCTGGGCCATCGGGCCGAACAAGCCCAGATGCGCCGTGACCGACAAAACGGAAGCCAGCGTCATGGCACCGACGCCCACCGGGTTGATGTCATACAGGTGCGCCCGCTTGAACTCGATGCCCGGCGGCGACAGGCCCAGCGGTTTGTTGACGACCAGGTCTGCCACCACCGCCATCATCCAGGCGATGGCGATGTTGGAGTACAGCCCAAGGACATCGCCCAGCGCCTGAAACACATTCATCTCCATCAGCATGAAGGCAATCAGCGTGTTGAACACCACCCAGACCACGCGGCCTGGGTGGCTGTGCGTCAGGCGCGAGAAAAAGTTGGACCAGGCGAGCGACCCGGCATAGGCGTTGGTGACGTTGATCTTGAGCTGCGAGATCACCACCAGCAGCGCAGTGGCGGCCACGGCCCAGCCGTAGCGGGGAAACACATATTCATAGGCCGCAAGGTACATCTGGTTCGGGTCCACGGCACGATCGATCGGCACCGAGTGGCTGATGGCCAGGTACGCCAGCAGCGCACCACCGAGCATCTTGAGCACGCCCAGAATCACCCAGCCGGGACCGCCGACCAGCACGCTCCACCACCAGCGGCGCGAATTGGCTGGAGTTTGAACCGGCATGAAGCGCAGATAGTCGGCCTGCTCGCCCATTTGTGTCATCAAGGCAATGCCGACCGTGAGCGCCGCACCAAACAGGGGCAGACTGAAATCAGCGCTGACGCCTCTCTCCCCTTTGTAGTGCAGCACGCCCGAGAAGGCACCGGGATCGAGCACGAACACATAACAGAAGGGCACGACCAGCAACATCAGCCACAATGGTTGGGTCCAGACCTGCAGACGGCTGATGGTGGATACGCCGTGCGTCACCAGCGGAATCACCAGCAACGCACAAATCAGGTAACCCCAGCTCGGCGGAATGCCCAGTGCCAGCTCCAGCGCATAGGCCATGACGGCGGCCTCCAGCGCGAAGAAGATGAAGGTGAACGAGGCGTAGATCAGCGAGGTCAGTGTCGAGCCGAGGTAGCCAAATCCGGCGCCGCGCGTCAGCAGGTCCATGTCGACCCCGTAGCGGGCGGCGTAAATGCTGATCGGCAGGCCGGCCAGAAGAATGATCAGTCCGGTGGCAAGGATCGCCCAAAAAGCGTTGGTAAAACCGTATTGCACCAGCAGTGTCGCGCCCACCGCCTCCAGCACCAGGAAGGAGGCGGCGCCAAACGCGGTGTTGGCCACGCGCCATTCGGACCACTTGCGAAAGCGCTGCGGTGTGAAGCGCAGCGCATAGTCTTCCATGGTCTCGCTGGCCACCCAGCCGTTGTAGTCGCGCCGGACCAGCGTGATGCGCTGCAGCGCTTCGGGTGGAGAGGGTGGAAGGGCGGTGGAAGTCACACCCTTACGGTGCACATTCCATGCCACGGCACGGGTTTTGCATAATGGAACTCATGGAACTCACCCCGCGCGTTCGGCCGGCATTTGCGGCCGCACGAGCTAGCTAATCAAAGCATTGAGTGAAACGAAATGGAACTTACCCCTCGTGAAAAAGACAAGCTGCTGATTTTTACCGCCGCCCTGCTGGCCGAACGCCGCCAGGCGCGCGGCCTGAAACTCAACTACCCCGAGGCGCTGGCCCTGATCAGCGCGGCCGTGATGGAAGGCGCGCGCGACGGCAAGACCGTGGCGCAACTGATGAGCCTGGGCCGCACCATCCTGACCCGCGCCGATGTCATGGACGGCATCGCCGAGATGATCCCCGACATCCAGGTCGAAGCCACCTTCCCCGATGGCACCAAGCTGGTGACGGTGCACCAGCCGATTGTTTGAAGTCTCGACCAACATGAAAGTCGCTATAAAAATAGTAGCTGCTTGCGCAAGCAACGCTTGGTATAGCACCTGATTTACCTTATAAAAAAAGGCACCCATGACCCCTGGCGAAATCATCACCGACGGCTCTGAGCACATACTGAACCCCGGACGTCGCACCCTTACGCTGGTGGTGAAAAACACCGCCGACCGCCCGATACAGGTCGGCTCGCACTACCACTTTGCCGAGACCAATGGCGCGCTGGGTTTCGATCGCACCGCCGCCCAGGGCATGCGCCTGAACATCGCATCGGGTTCGGCGGTGCGCTTCGAGCCCGGGCAGCAACGCACGGTTGAACTGGTGGACTACGCTGGTGACCGCATGGTTTTTGGTTTTCGCGGACTCACCAACGGACCGGTTGACGCCAGCATCAAGGGGGCTCTGTAATGGCAACGATCGGACGACAAGCTTATGCGGAGATTTTTGGTCCCACGGTGGGCGACCGGGTGCGGCTGGCCGACACCGATCTGCTGATTGAAGTCGAGGAAGACTTCACGCTGCGCGCCGGCGGCTACGGCGAAGAGGTCAAGTTCGGCGGCGGCAAGACGATACGCGACGGCATGGCGCAGTCACAGCGCACTCGTGATGGATCAGGCACCGGCCCGCAGGCCGGCGGAGCGGTCGACTGCGTCATGACTAACGCGCTGATCCTGGACCACTGGGGCATCGTCAAGGCCGATATCGGTCTCAAAGGCGGGCGCATCGTCGCCATCGGCAAAGCCGGCAACCCGGACGTGCAGCCCGGCGTCGACATCATCATCGGCCCCGGCACCGAGGTCATCAGTTGCGAGGGCAATATCGTCACCGCCGGCGGCATCGACTCGCACATTCACTTCATCTGCCCGCAGCAGATCGAAGAGGCACTGGCGAGCGGCGTGACCACCATGCTGGGCGGCGGCACCGGACCGGCCACCGGCACTTTTGCCACCACCTGCACGCCCGGTCCCTGGAACATCGAACGCATGCTGCAAGCGGCCGACGCCTTTCCCATGAACCTGGGATTTCTGGGCAAGGGCAATGCCAGTCTGCCGGCCGCGCTGCATGAGCAGGTCAAGGCCGGCGTTATCGGTCTCAAACTGCACGAAGACTGGGGCACGACGCCGGCGGCGATCAGCAATTGTCTGGATGTGGCCGAAGAGACTGACGTGCAGGTCGCGATCCACTCTGACACGCTCAACGAGAGCGGCTTTGTCGAGAACACCATCGCCGCCACCAAGGGGCGCACGCTGTGCGCCTTCCATACCGAAGGTGCCGGCGGTGGTCACGCGCCCGACATCCTGCGCGTGGTCGGCGAGGCCAACTTCCTGCCCTCCAGCACCAACCCGACCATGCCTTACACGACGAACACGCTCGACGAGCATGTGGATATGCTGATGGTCTGCCACCACCTCGATGCTGGCATTGCCGAAGACCTGGCCTTTGCCGAGAGCCGCATCCGCAAGGAGACCATTGCCGCCGAAGACGTGCTGCACGACCTCGGCGCCATCAGCATGATGTCCAGCGACAGCCAGGCCATGGGCCGCGTTGGCGAGGTCATCATCCGCACCTGGCAGACCGCGCACAAGATGAAGGGGCAGCGCGGCTGGCTGAAGAACCCGCAAGCGACCGCTAGCGGGGTCCCCGAAGACAGCAGCCGCAACGACAACTTCCGCGCCAAACGCTATGTCGCCAAGTACACCATCAACCCGGCTATCGCGCACGGTATCAGCCACGAGGTCGGCAGTATCGAGGTCGGCAAGTGGGCCGATCTGGTGGTCTGGAAACCGGCCTTCTTCGGCGTCAAGCCGGCGCTGATTTTGAAAGGCGGCTTCATCGCCATGGCCGCCATGGGTGATCCCAATGCATCGATCCCGACGCCGCAGCCAGTGCACTACCGCCCGATGTTCGGCGCCTACGGTGGCGCACTGACGCGCGGCTCGCTGACCTTTGTGTCGCAGGCAGGCCTAAGCGCCGGCATTCAGCAGCGCTACGGTCTGGCCAAAACCTTGAGCGCCGTGAAGAACATTCGCGGCGTGCGCAAGCAGCACATGGTGCACAACAGCTACCTGCCGAAAATGGAAATCGATGCCCAGACCTACAGCGTGCGTGCCGATGGTCAGTTGCTGACTTGCGAAGCGGCTGTCAGTCTGCCGCTGACACAGCGCTACTTTTTGTTTTGAGGTCTAACCAGACTGGAAGTCGAATTTCAAAGTATTGCGGACCGGTCAACCGCCATTCACGGCGGTCCCCATGTGTCAAAAGCCGTCTTTCGCTGACGGCACTGGCCAGCTGCGCCGGCGACGGCAGAAATACTGTCCTGCGGTTCAGACCTTGGCGGTGCGCGTCCTTGATTGCGCGATACTCCCGTCCTCACGCGCTCCTTCCGACATGCCCGATAAGCTCACCGCCGTTCCCGCGACGACCTCCGCAGACCGCTATCGCCGAGTCGCGATCGGGATGCTGGTGCTGATCGCTGCGACCGGGTTGATCGGGTGGGCTGGCCAATGGGCCGCCGCAAGAGAGGCCAGGTCCCTGGCTGAAGTCATGGCGCGCGACATGGAAGTGCACGCTCTGGCCTTGCGCGGCGCGGCGGCCAATTTCAACTATCTGCCCTACACCGCAGCCCGGCATCCGGACGTAGTGGCGGTGCTGGCCGCACCCCACGACCAGGCTTTGAAAGACCGCGTGAACCGTTACCTTGAGGATGTGAACCGGCAAGCCGGATCGGTCGCGCTGTACGTGATGGACGTGGACGGTACGGCGCTGGTCGCGAGCAACTGGAATGCTCCCCTAACGCAGAGCTTTGTTGGTCAGAGCTATGCCAACCGGCCCTATTTCAGGGATGCGCGCGCCGGTCTGCGTGCCATGTTCTACGGCGTTGGTCAGACCACCGGAGATCCTGGCCTGTTCATCGCTGCACCGGTGCGGCGCGACGGCGTTCTGCTGGGCGTGGTGGCCGTCAAAGTCAGTCTGCACGAGATTGAGACAACATGGGCCAACTCACGCGACCCGATCATGCTGGCGGACGCGCGCGGGATATTCTTCATGAGTTCGGTTTCGGCGTGGCGGTACCAAAGCAAGCGCGCTCTGTCCCATGAGGATCTTGAGGTTGTTCGCGCCGACAAGCAGTACGGCAGTCGCAGTGACTTCGCCACAGTGCCTTGGAGCGTGGAGCGCGCGCCAGGCCAGCCAGGCTATCGTGTGCGTGTCACACTCGATGGTCGCACGCGCAGCTTTGTGGCAATGGACGAAAGCGTGCCGGAGCTGGGGTGGACGCTGACCGTGATGGCCGACGATGCACCGGTGACCGAGGTCCGCATCCTCACCTGGGTGTTAGGTGCGCTGGCGGCGGGCTTGGCGCTGCTGGGTGGACTTTTCTGGCGCCTGCGCGAACGCCGATTCAGGGAACAGCGCGATGCCAGGCGCGAGCTGGAAGTGCAAGTGCGTGAACGCACCAGCGAACTGCAGGAGGCCCACGCGTTTCGCAAGGCGATGGAAGACTCGCTGCTGGTGGGCATGCGCGCCAGGGACCTGCAGGGCCGAATTGTCTACGTGAATCCAGCCCTGTGCGAGATCACGGGCTATAGCGCTGACGAACTACTGGGGTGCCTGCCGCCCTATCCGTACTGGCGCCCGGACGATCTGGAGCGGCACTGGCAGGACAGCGACGCGTCCTTGAGCGGGCGCGCCGCGCTCACCGGCTTCGAGTCGCGCATCCTGCACAAGGATGGCCACGAGGTGCACACCATGGTTTACACCGCGCCCCTGATCGACGCCAAGGGGCAACAAAATGGCTGGATGAGCTCGGTGGTGGACATCAGCGAGCAAAAGCGCGGCGAGGCCCGGCAACGCCTGCACGACAAGCAGTTGCAGCACAGCTCACGCCTGGCCAGTCTGGGCGAGATGGCCTCGGCGCTGGCCCATGAACTCAATCAGCCTTTGATGGCACTGAGCAATTTCGCCAGCGCCGCGCAGGCTTTTGCGCAACAGGGAAATCAGACGCTGCTGGTGGACAGCCTGGACGAAATCAAGACGCAGGCACAGCGCTCGGGCGAAATCGTGCGGCGCATCCGCGGCTTGGCGCAGCAACAGACGCGCGGCATGGAGACTTGTTCGCTCAACGACATCATCGACAACATCCTGCTCCTGCTCCAGGCCGAAATCCGCATGCATGGCGCACGCGTCGTGAAACGCCAGCAGCCTGGCTTGGCTCAGGTGTCGGGCGACCGGGTGCTGTTGGGCCAGGTGATCCTCAACCTGGTGATGAACAGTCTGCAGGCCATGCAGGACACTCCAGCCGAAGCGCGTGTGGTGGAGATTGAAACCCTGCAGGGTGATGAGGCAATAGTCGTGCGCGTCGCCGACCGGGGGCCGGGCATCAGCAACGAGGTCGCCGGACACCTTTTCGAACCATTTTTTACCACCAAACCCGATGGACTCGGACTCGGAATGAATATTTGCCGCACCATCATAGAGAGCCATCGAGGTCGGCTATCCTTTGAGAACCGGGCTGATGGTGGCGCCGTCTTCATCATCCAATTGGCCTGCACAACATGAGTACTGCGAACCTGAATCTCTACGTGGTGGATGACGACGAGGCCGTGCGACGCTCCTTGGGAATGTTGTTGCTGTCACGCGGCCACGCGGTCCAGACCTTCGACTCCGGTGAAGCCTTTCTGGCTTCGGCGAAGTTGCAGGATGGCGGCTGCGTGATCCTGGACTTGCGGATGGACGGCATAAGCGGGCTGCAGGTGTTCGATCAGCTGCGCGCGGCAGCAAGTCCGCTGGTGGTTCTTTTTCTCTCGGGAAACGGTGACATTTCCACCGCGGTCGATGCGGTTCAGCGCGGCGCCTTTGGCTGGCTGGAAAAGCCTTGCAGCGAAGACATTTTTCTGGAAAAGGTGAAGTTGGCACTCGCTCGAGCCGCCGTAGTGGACGCGACGGCAGGCGCGCGGCAAAAGGCGCTGGCACTGTGGGACCGGCTCACCGAGCGCGAGCAGGAGGTCACGCGGCGTGTGGCCAATGGAGACTCGAACAAGGAGATTGCCCGAACACTGTCGCCTCCCTGCGAGCCGAGGACGGTTGAGACCCACCGCGCCAAGGCCTACGCCAAGCTGGGTCTGAGCACGCCCACCGAACTCGACCGATTCATTCGCGATCACGGCCTCTGATCGAGCCAGCCGAAGGCGATCGGGAAATCCCCTACGTAGGATTACGCAGAGCCACGCGCTCATGCTACGGATGACACCTGCGCCGTGGCGATAGACACTGGGCTCCGGGTTGGACGTTCCACGCGACAGCGGGAACTTCACCACACAACACCACAGGAGACACCCACATCATGACCGCTGCAACCATTGCAATGAATGCGACCACCACGACTGCTGCGCCCACAGCGTCCCCTTACAGTTTTCAGGAAAAGCGCCAAAGGATTTTCGCCATCGTCGCCGCATCGTCCGGCAATCTGGTCGAATGGTTCGATTTCTACGTTTATGCCTTTTGCGCGATCTACTTTGCGCCCGCCTTCTTCCCGAAGGCCGATCCAACCACGCAGTTGCTCAACACCGCCGGGGTTTTTGCCGCCGGCTTTCTGATGCGTCCCATCGGTGGTTGGCTGTTCGGCCGCATTGCCGACCGCAGTGGTCGAAAGACTTCGATGGTGATTTCGGTGATGCTGATGTGCGCAGGTTCGCTCATGATTGCCTGTCTGCCAACCTACGCCAGCATCGGCACTGCAGCCCCAGTGCTGTTGCTGGTGGCGCGTCTGCTGCAGGGACTTTCCGTCGGCGGAGAGTACGGCACGACAGCGACTTACATGAGTGAAGTCGCCATGCGTGGGCAACGTGGTTTCTATTCGTCCTTCCAGTACGTGACGCTCATAGGCGGGCAACTGCTGGCGGTGCTGGTGGTGGTGCTGTTGCAGCAGTTCTTGTCGGACGTCGAACTCAAGGCATGGGGCTGGCGCATTCCCTTTGTCATCGGCGCCATGACCGCTGTGGTGGCCATGTTTCTGCGTCGCACCCTGCATGAAACCACAACTGCCCAGACCCGCAGCAGCAAGGCCGCCGGCAGCGTGGCCGAAATCTTCAAGAACCACAAGGCTGCGTTCTTTACCGTGGTGGGTTACACCGCCGGCGGCTCGCTGATCTTTTACACCTTCACCACCTATATGCAGAAATATCTGGTGAACTCGGCAGGAATGTCGATCAAGACGGCAAGCAATGTCATGACCGTGTGCCTGTTCGTTTACATGTGCCTTCAACCCCTGTTTGGTGCGCTCTCGGACCGCATCGGCCGACGCAGCAACATGCTCTTGTTCGGCAGCCTGGGGGCGGTCGCCACGGTGCCGATTCTGAGCGCACTTCAGGGCATTGCCAGTCCGGTTGCCGCGGGCGCCTTGATTCTGCTGGCCCTTTCCATTGTCAGCTTCTACACCTCGATTGGCGGCATTGTGAAGGCCGAAATGTTCCCGACAGAAGTGCGCGCCCTGGGTGTCGGTCTCTCTTACGCGGTTGCCAACGCCGTCTTCGGAGGTTCGGCCGAATACGTGGCGCTGGGATTGAAGTCAATCGGCTACGAGTCGACTTTCTATTGGTACGTGACAGCCATGATGGTGATTGCCTTCCTGGTCAGCCTTCGCTTGCCCAAACAGGCCAGCTATCTGCGCACCGACCATTGACGCGTAGGAAGGAACTGTCTGGAGCCGCGTCACGTCTGGCGCGAGCATTGCGACGCCCTTGTATTTTGCCGTTCGCCTTGCAGCTTTGCCTACGCAGTCACTATGTCTATGCCTTGTAGGGCTGGCGATATTTTCGAATCCAGTTCGCGAAGTCAGCTTCCGGTAAACCACCGGAAGCGACTGACAGCATGATCAGCGTGGCATCGGCTTGCGTCGCACTCAGACGATAGCCATTGAGCGCAAGAAACAAACCGACGGCCAAAAAAGCGGCGCGCTTGTTGCCGTCGATAAACGCATGGTTTTTGGCCAGGCCCACACAATAAGCCGCTGTCAAATCAGCTACATCCGGCTTTTCGTAGAGCGCCAGATTGAGCGGACGCGCAAGAGCGGATTCCAGTAATCCCTGGTCGCGCAATCCACTGGCACCGCCGTGTTCCGCCAGACTCTCGTCATGCAGCAGCAACAGCACTTGCCGGTTGACCCACTTCCATGCGCTCATCTAGCCAGCTGATGAAAGGTGTCCCGGTAGGCATGCATGAACTCGCGACCCAGCTTGAGTTGTTCCTCCATGTCAGGGTTGTAGGCGCTCAGGTTGATACCGTTGGCGGCCTCGGTCAGAAAAACCGTGTCACCCTTGACCAGCTTGAGCCGCGCCAATACCTCCTTGGGCAGGATGACACCTAAGGAGTTACCAATTTGCGTGAGTTTGAGTGCCGACATGGCAAATCCCCCAAGTTATAACAATTGTTATATTATCGCCATTGCCGACCCGATTTCAAGGTCTCGACCTAAACCCAGTTTCTGCGTACATAAAAACATGCTGATCATCAACAAACTCATGCCCCAAGGCGCCGGACTGGCACCGGTGCTGATCAAGCGCGCCGCGACAGTCGAACTCGACTGGGACGTGCGCCAGAAAAGCCGCTTTGACGCCGTCGACTCTCAAGGCCGGCAACTCGGCATCTTTTTGCCGCGCGGCAGCGTGGTGCGCGGCGGTGATGTGCTGTTGGCCGCGGACGGCTCGCTGATCAAGGTGCTGGCCGCGGCGCAGCCGGTGCTGGTGATCACCGCTTGCGCCGAGCACGGCAGTGCCTTTGACCTGACGCGCGCCGCCTACCACCTCGGTAACCGCCATGTACCGATCGAGCTCACACCCGATCATCTGAAAATCGAGCCCGACCACGTGCTGGCCGACATGCTGCGCGCCATGCACTTGACGTTGCGCGAGGCGACCGAGGCGTTCGAGCCCGAGGCTGGCGCCTATTCCAGCGGCGGCCACGACCATGCCCACGCGGCACCCAAGCCGGTCAGCATTCCGATTGCAGCCGCCGCGCCCCACGTGCATGGTCCCGGCTGCAAGCACGAGCACGGTCACGGGCACAGCCACTGAAGCGCGAGCCAGCATGAGAGATTCCAGTCTGATGCAGCTGATGTGGCTCGCCTCGCCAGCCCTGCCTATCGGCGGATTTTCTTACTCGGAATGCCTTGAAGCAGCCGTCGATAGTGCGCGAGTAGCTACAGAATCAGGAGCATCCGAGTGGCTGGTGGATCAGTTGCACCTGAGCCTGGCGCGCAGCGATCTGGCGGTGGTGGCCAAGGCCCTGCCCGCCTGGCAGCGTGGCGACGATGCCCGCATTGCAGAGCTCAACGCCTGGGTGTTGCAGACCCGGGAGAGCGGCGAACTGCGCGCGCAATCCGAGCAGATGGGCCGCTCGCTGCTGGAGTGGCTGCGCAATCACACGACAGCACGCACTGAGCAGATCAACACCCTGGCTGCCCTGGGTCCGACCTACCCGCTGGCCTTTGCGCTAGCGGCCTCGGCCACGCAGGCCCCGGTGCGCGATTGCCTGCTGAGCTACGCCTTTGGCTGGGCCGAGAACATGGTGCAGGCGGCCATCAAATCGGTACCGCTGGGCCAAAGCGCCGGGCAGCGCATCCTGTCGGCGCTAACGGCAGAGATACCCGCCGCCGTGGACTTGGCTCTGTCACTGCCTGACGACGAGCGCCAGGCTTTCTCCCCGATGCTGGCGATCCTGAGCAGCCAGCACGAGGTTCAGTATTCAAGACTTTTTCGCTCCTAGCCCCTGTATCTATTGCGCAAGCAGCTCCTAAATTTATAGCACTAAATTATGTCCACACTGCACCATATCGCCAACCGCAGCAAGAACCTGCCACCCCTGCGCGTCGGCATCGGCGGCCCGGTCGGCTCGGGCAAAACCACCTTGCTGGAAATGCTGTGCAAAGCCATGCGCGAGCAGTACGACCTGGTGGCCATCACCAACGACATCTACACCAAGGAAGACCAGCGCCTGCTGACCGTCAGCGGCGCCTTGCCGGCGGAACGCATCATGGGCGTGGAGACCGGCGGCTGCCCGCACACCGCGATCCGTGAAGACGCCTCCATCAACCTCGAAGCGATCGACCGCATGCTGGTTGATTTTCCGGATGCCGACATCGTGTTCATCGAGAGCGGCGGCGACAACCTGGCCGCCACCTTCAGCCCCGAGTTGAGCGACCTGACGATCTACGTCATCGACGTCGCCGCCGGTGAAAAAATCCCGCGCAAGGGCGGACCCGGCATCACCAAGAGCGACCTGCTGGTCATCAACAAGACCGACCTGGCACCCTACGTCGGCGCCGACCTGGAAGTGATGCGCTCCGACACCATCCGCATGCGCAGCACGCCGCGCGGCCTGCGGCCTTTTGTCATGACGAACCTGAAGACCCGGGCCGGGCTGGCAGAGGTTGTGGCCTTCATCGAAAGCCGGGGCATGCTGCAGGTGAAGTAGCGTCAAATACCTTCGAGGATGAAGAGGGTCCGGTCGGCCGAGCGCTTGCTGATCTTCAAGACCTCCTGGTATTCTTCCGACTGATAAAAAGATTCAGCCTCTTGAGCCGACGGGAATTTGACCAGGACCATTCGGGTCGGAGTCCAAAGTGTGTCTTCCTTGACGGATAGCTTGCCACCTCGGGCCAGGTACTCGCCGCCATATTTTTCCACCAATGGCTTGGCTCTCAATTTGTATTGCTCGTACAGCTCCGGGTCGGTCAGGGCGGTATCAACTACCAGATAAGCGGTCATGGTTTTTCCAGTCTGAATTGATGAAATTTGGTTGCCGGAGTCAGCTTATCACTCGTCAGGCTTGTGGCGCCTGTCCGCCGCTGCAGCGCTCGATGCCGTTCAAGTCCTGCCGCGACTGGACGTTCTCAAAGCCGGCATCTAGAAGCAGCTCACGCACCGGCCCGGCCTGGTCGTAGCCGTGCTCCAGCAGCAACCAGCCGCCGGGGTGCAGGTGCGCCGCCGCCTGGCTGACAATTTGCCGGATGTCGTCCAGGCCATCGTCGCCACTGGCCAGTGCCTGCAGTGGCTCGTGCCGGAGCTCGCTCAGGTGCCGGTCCTGCGCGGCGACGTAGGGCGGGTTGGAAACGATGGCGTGGTAGCGGGCTTGCACGCCCTCCAGCCACGAGCCCTGCTGGAACTGCACCGCGAGTTGCAGGCGCTGCGCGTTGGTGCGGGCGACTTCCAGTGCATCGGTGCTGGCGTCGATGGCGCTCACTTGCAGGTCGGGCCGTGTTGTCTTCAGCGCCAGGGCGATGGCGCCGCTGCCGGTGCCGAGATCTATGACCGACGCATCGGGTAGCCCGGCCAGCACCTCGAGCGCCCAATTCACCAGCGTTTCCGTGTCGGGCCGGGGCACCAGCACGCGGGCGTCCACCATCAGGTCGAGTCCAAAAAATTCCTTGTGGCCGGTGATGTAGGCCAGTGGTTCACCGGCGGTGCGGCGTTGCACGCAGGCGTCCAGCGCGGCTTGTGCGCCTGGCGCCAGGGTGTCGCTGTCGTGGGCCAGCAGCCAGGCGCGCTGATGCGCTGGTCGATCCAGCACGTGCAGCAAGAGCAATTGCGCGTCCAGCCGATCCAGGCCGTCGGACTGAGCTGCGATAAGCGCTTGTGCGAGCGTGGGCACGTTCAGCCTGCGCCGACTTCAAGCGCTGCCAGCTGCTGCGCCGCTTCATAGGCTTGCAGTGCCTGCACCACGTCGTCGAGATCGCCTTCCATGATGGACAGCAATTTGTACAGCGTGAGGTTGATGCGGTGGTCGGTCAGGCGCCCCTGCGGGAAGTTGTAGGTGCGGATGCGGTCGCTGCGGTCGCCGCTGCCGATCAGGCTCTTGCGCTCGGCCGCGTCCCTGGCGGCGCGCTCGCTGCGGTCCTTTTCCTGGATGCGCGCGGTCAGCACCTTGAGTGCCTGGGCCTTGTTGCTGTGCTGACTGCGGCCGTCCTGGCATTCGGCCACGATGCCGGTGGGCAGGTGCGTGATGCGCACCGCCGAGTCGGTCTTGTTGATGTGCTGGCCGCCGGCACCGCTGGCGCGGTAGGTGTCGATGCGCAAATCCGCCGGGTTGATCTGGATCGCCACCGCCTCGTCGGGTTCGGCCAGTACCGCGACGGTGCAGGCGCTGGTGTGGATGCGGCCCTGGGTCTCGGTCGCGGGGACGCGCTGCACCCGGTGGCCGCCAGACTCGAACTTCAGGGCGCCATAGACCTGGTCGCCTTCGATCTTGAGCACCACTTCCTTGTAGCCGCCGAGTTCGCTGGGAGACTCGCTGATGATGCTCGCCTTCCAGCCGCGGCGCTCGCAGTAGCGCGTGTACATACGTGCCAGGTCGCCGGCAAACAGCGCGGATTCGTCGCCGCCGGTACCGGCGCGGATTTCCATGAAGGCGTTGCGCGCATCGTCCGGGTCCTTGGGCAGCAACATGCGCTGCAGCTCACCTTCGAGTTGCTGGAGTTCGGCGGAGGCGCTGTCGATCTCTTCTTGTGCCATCTGCGTCATGTCGGCGTCGCCTGCAGAACTGCCCAGCAGTTCCCGGGCCGCGGCGAGATCGGCCTCGCGCTGGCCATAGCGGCTCCAGCGACTGGCAACCGAGGCCACTTCGGTATGTTCGCGCGACAGCACCAGGAACTGCGCCATGTCTTTCATGATGTCCTCGCGCGAGAGCAGGAATTCAAGCTCTCCGAGACGGTCGGCGTAGCGTGCGAGTTGTTGGCGGAGAAAGGGTTTCATGGATGATGTTGACGGTTCTGTCGTTCTGGTTTGGGCGGCTTTTTGTCGTCCTGGGTTTGATCAGGGTTCGACGGAGGGCGGGGCATGCCCGCCATGACAGCGTCGCTAACGCTGCGCTGAGACGGCGGTGCGCCGCGCAGTACACGAAGTGACAAGCGTGGGGGTCAGCATTTTTACCGCTCTTTGCGCAAGAAGAAGTGCTGGATGGCGACGCTGGCACGCTCGCGGGCCTGTGCGTCACCGGCGCGCAACTCTGCCATGGCGCCGTGCAGCATCTTTTGCGTCAGCCCCCTGGAGAGCGCTTCCAGCACGGCATCGACGTCGTCGCCCTTGGCCAGCAGCTTGCGCGCGCGGCTGATCTCCGCGCTGCGCCATTCATCGGCCTGCGCGTTGAGTTGCTGAATCAGGGGCACCGAGCCGCGCTGATCCACCCAGTGCATGAAACTCAGCACGCCGGCGTCGACAATTGCCTCGGCCTGCGCCACCGCCGCCTGGCGGCTGGCTTGCGCGGTCTGCACCACGCTGGCCAGGTCGTCCACGGTGTAAAGGTAGATGTCCTCCAACTCCTTGACTTCGATCTCGATGTCGCGCGGCACGGCCAGATCGACCATGAACATCGGCCGGTGCTTGCGGCGTTTCAGTGCCCGTTCCACCGCGCCCAGGCCGATGATCGGCAGGGTGCTGGCGGTGCAGCTGATGACGGCATCAAACTCGTGCAGGCGATCGGGCAAATCGGACAAATGCATGACCTCGCCGCCGAAGCGGCTGGCGAGCTTTTCGCCGCGTTCCAGCGTGCGGTTGGCAATGGCGATGCTTTTGGGTGTCTTGGCGGCGAAGTGGGTGGCGCAGAGCTCGATCATTTCGCCCGCGCCGACAAACAGAATCCGGACCTGGCCCAGGTCCTCGAACAATTGCCCGGCCAGGCGCACGGCGGCGGCGGCCATGCTGATCGAATGGGCGCCGATCTCGGTCGAACTGCGCACCTCCTTGGCCACCGCGAACGAGCGCTGGAACAGTTGGCTCAGCGTGTTGCCCAGGGCGCCCGCGGCTTCGGCGGCGCGCACCGCGTTCTTGATCTGGCCCAGAATCTGGGTCTCGCCCAGGACCATCGAATCGAGCCCGCTGGCCACCCGAAAGGCATGGCGTGCGGCCAGGCTGTCTTGCATTGTGTAGGCGTGGGCGCGCAGCAGCGAAGGGGCGACGCCGCCGGTCTGCGCCAGCCAATCGAGCGTGTTTTCCAGTTGCGGCTTTTCGCCGGCGCAGTAGATCTCGGTGCGGTTGCAGGTGGAGATCAGTGCCGCTTCGGGATGCCGCGTCAGCGCCTCACGCAAGGCCCGCAAAGTCGGCTCCACCTGATCGATCGCGAACGCAAAACGACCGCGCAGATCGAGCGGCGCGGTTGTGTGATTGATACCTAAAGCCCAGACTGCCATGTGCGGATTATAAAATGGACCTTGCCATGAACGTGCGCCAGAGTACACCGCAAGACCTTGCGGGCGCGTTGTTGCTACATTTTTTTACCAGAAACATCAGGTTTGATGGGCCCACTTGAATTGCTGATTCATTTGTTGAATTTCATGGCACCGGCGTTGGGTGTCGCTGTTCTGCTGCCGCTGCTAGCCCGTATCTTTGTAAAAAAAGTGTCTTCAGCCCCCGTGCTGTATGCGCAAGCAGCTATCAATTTAATAGTATGCGTGAGTCTGCTCGGGCTCGGTTTATGGTTTTTTGGCCATGACGGCAAACTGGCCACCTATCTCGGCATGACGCTGGCTTGCGCCACCAGCCAGTGGCTCATGCTGCGCGGCTGGCGCGCCTGAGCGCCGCTTCAGACGCCAAAAGAATCGGCGAAGCGGGGCCTATTTCAGCCGTTGGCCGCAATTGCCACAGAAAGCATCGTCGAAGGCGATGCCATGCGCACACTTGGGGCAAATCGGCGCGGGCATCGCTGCGGGTATCGGTGCAGGCCTGGCTGCGGTCGGCGGCATTGGCGACACAACGGTTTGATCGTCGTTCTGAGGCGCAGCCTGTGGCGTGCGCTGGCGAATCTCTTCGGCGCGGCGGCGGGCTTCTTCCTGCATCGCCCGGGCGCGTTCCCTGGCTGCATCCAGATGGCCGTTCAGGGCCGCACTGGCGCCCGCGAGGTCCAGATTGGCAGTCAGGTGCAGGTAGAGGCGGTTGAGCCCGAGGATCGTCATGGAAAACAGCACCGCGCCGATCAGGGCGAAAAGAATGCCAAAGCCGAACAGGCCGGCGTAAACAATCCCGCCGGCGCCTGAGCCGCCAGACAGCATCGACAGGTTGGGCATGCCGATGCTGCTGCCGAGAATGCCGGCACTCAAACCCACGACGACGCCGACACCCGCAAGAACGAACACCATGATCAGGCCGGCGACCATCAGCATCAGCAGCGAATGCACGACCACCCCCAGCGCAGATTCAACCAGACGGCGGGTGATGATGGCGTAGAGGGTGGTCACCGCCTGCCGCAGTGGCGCGCCCGACCATACCGATGCCCCGGCCAGTGCAAACACAAAATACAGGCCGGCATAGATGAAGGCCACCGCCAGAACGCTGCCTGGCAACACCACGGCGTACAGCAAGCTGCCCAGTACCGGGATCTTGCAGACCAGCACCAATACGGCGACAGCAAGAATCACCAGCAAGGCCACGGCAGCACCGATAAGCATGATGACGAACAGGCGTATGGCGGCAAAAATGCCGTCAGCGATGGCGCTGCCGATGCCGCGTGGCGCCTGGTCCAGGGCCTGATCCATCAACAGGATGCCGGTGGCCGAAACGCCGACGCTGAAGATCATGAAGTTGAGCAGTGCGCCCAAAAAAGTCACAAAAGCGTTGCCGGAAGCAGCCGCAGCCATCAAGATAATCAGGGTCACGACACCGGTCAGCACCAGAGTCAGCAGGGCGCGCCAGTTGCGCAGCGCTTCGCCGGAACGCAGCAGCAAATCCATCAGGCCGGTGGCGGCGGAGGTGGTTGGTGGTTGACTGGATGGCATGGGATGACTCCTTGGTTCTAGACCAGAACGGCGCTAGCGGTTGTCGCGCGCGCGGTCCATGCTGTCTTTTTGCTGCTGGCGCATCTGGACGCATTGACGGTGGTTGGTAAAGCGCGCGCTTTCACACTGCTCCTGCATGCACAGAGCCAGCGCGAGAAAAACTCGTTTGCCGCAGATCTCCTGCGGGCTGGTGGCGTTGGTGGACGGTACAGTTTGAGGGGCTGGACTCGCGGGCATCGGTGCCGCTTCGGCGACGGGTGGCGCCAGCGGCTTCGGAGCCGGCTTCTGCACTATCGGTTTGACGTTGGGTCTGGGCGCTGTCCGGCGCGGTGCTGGTGCCGGTTGGGCGGCGGGCTCAGGCATTGGCATCGGCGCAGGCGCTGGCGCGGGAGCCGGTTCGGGCGCAGGTTCCGCCGCCATGGCGGGCGCCGCCGCAGCCGGCTCCGGCGCGGTCATAGCCGGTGCCGGCGCAGGTAAAGGCGGTGGGTTCATTGCGGCCGGCGCCGAATCTGATGTTGTCTGGTTTGAGTTGGCGATAAACCAGTAGCCGCCCGCGCCAAGGATCAGAGCCGCAGCCACCAGGCCACCCCACAGCGCGTAGGACGGGCGCCTGGTTTCGAACATCGCGGATTGCGTTGGCGCGGCCGGCAGGGGAGCAGGCGCTGCCATTGAGGCGCCGCAAAACCTGCAGAACTTGGCGCCATCGCTGTTTTCTTTTGCGCAGTTCGGGCAGGTGGCGGTCATGCGTACTCCTGTTCGGGGCGGATCAGTCTGGCTGTGCCGGTGAGAACAAGTCGACCCGGTCGGTGATGATACCGTCAGTGCCGAGGTCGGTCAGGCGTTGCGCGGCCCATTCGTCGTTCACGGTGTAGCTCAGCGTGCGAAACCCCGCGCTTTTCGCTAGCGCCACGCTGGCACCGTCCCACAGCGCCTGGTTGCAGACGATGGCAACGCAGTCCAGCGCGACGGCGGCTTCGCGCCAGCCGGTCCACAGCGAGTGCAGCAACAGGCCGCGCGGCAGCTCGGGCTGTGCGGCGCGGGCCGCCTCCAGCGCTTCCGGCCGGAAGGACGTCAGCAGCGGCGGCACGGCGGCCTCCTGCCAGAGCCGGGCGACGTGTTGCGCCACCACTTCGCCGGTCTGGCGCTCCAGCCCCGGCGTGGGCTTGATTTCAAGGTTCAAAAAATAACCGTTGTGCAGGCAATAACGGGCGACGTTTTGCAGGCTCGGCAGCGGCTCGCCGGCAAAAGCGCGGGAGTGCCAGCTGCCGGCATCGAGTTGCGACAGCGTGCTCCAGGGATGATCGCCGCCGACCGCACTGGCCGCAGCCCCCAGCTGCTGAAGGCTGTTGGTGGTGCGCTCCAACGTGGCGTCGTGCATCAGGAACGGGACGCCGTCGGCACTCAGCTTGACGTCGCATTCAAACATGCGGTAACCGTGGCTGGCGCCGACACGAAACGCGGCAAGTGTGTTTTCGGGTGCCAGTTTCCCCGCGCCCCGATGGGCGATCCAGCGTGGGTAAGGCCAGTGCTCGTGGCTGACCCGCGTCATTGGGATGCGTCCTTGCGTTTGCCGCTGCTGGCGTCGAACCAGTGCGTCTTGCCGGCGCGGGGGGTAACGTGAATGGTTTCACCCAAGGTCGGTATGACGTGTGATTCTTCGGTGCGGATGGTGACCAGCTCGTCTCCCGAGCCGTGATTCCATCGGCCATAGACCAGACGCTCGGCGCCCAGCATTTCTATTGCCTCTACCCGCAGCGCCCAGCCGCTGGCTGTGATGTCCAGATGTTCGGGCCTGACGCCGGTGATGGTGTCCGCCGCTGAGCCGGGGGCGTCCTTGATCAGGTTCATCGGTGGCGAGCCCATGAAACTGGCCACGAAGGTGGTGGCCGGGCGCGTGTAGACCTCTTCCGGCGTGCCAAACTGCTCGACCACGCCGGCGTTCAAGACCAGCATGCGTTGCGCCAGCGTCATGGCCTCGACCTGGTCATGGGTGACAAACAGCGAGGTAATGCCCAGTTCGCGGTGCAGCTTCTGGATTTCGAGGCGCGTCTGGGCACGCAGCTTGGCGTCCAGGTTGGAGAGCGGCTCGTCGAACAAAAACACCTGCGGCTGGCGCACGATGGCGCGACCCATGGCGACGCGCTGGCGCTGCCCGCCCGAGAGTTCGCGCGGCTTGCGCTGCAGAAACGGACCAATCTCAAGAATCTTCGCCGCCTTGTCGACGCGGGTCTTGATTTCGGCGAGCGGCACCTTGGCGATCTTGAGCCCGTAAGCCATGTTGTCGAACACGCTCATGTGCGGGTACAGCGCGTAATTCTGGAACACCATGGCAATGTCGCGCTCGGACGGTTCCAGGTCATTGACCACACGGTTGTTGATGGAGATTTCACCGTCGCTGATTTCTTCCAGCCCGGCGACCATGCGCAACAGCGTCGACTTGCCGCAACCCGAAGGCCCGACGATGACGATGAATTCGCCATCGGCAATGCTGGCATTCACGCCGTGGATGACCTGGTTGGCGGTCTTGCCGCTGCCGTAGCGTTTGGTGACGTTTTTTAAAGTGATTGAGGCCATGTTTCCAATCAGTTGAGGACAGAGCTGGCTCGCTTCGCGTAGCTGCGGTCTGTCCCGCAAGGTTATTTCTCTGTATCCACCAGCCCTTTGACGAACCATTTTTGCATCAGGATGACAACCGTGGCCGGTGGCAGCATCGCCAGCAGGGCGGTTGCCATGACCACGTTCCACTCGTTTTGAGAATCACCGCCGGCCACCATCATCTTGATGCCGACGACCACCGGGTACATCTCCTCGGAGGTGGTCGCCAGCAGCGGCCACAGGTACTGGTTCCAGCCGTAGATGAACTGGATGACAAACAAGGCGGCAATCGAGGTCTTGGACAGCGGCAGCAAAATGTCAAAGAAAAAGCGCATCGGGCTGGCGCCGTCCATGCGCGCCGCCTCGGTCAGTTCGTCCGGAACCGACATGAAAAATTGGCGAAACAGGAAAGTCGCGGTGGCCGAGGCGATCAGCGGAATGGTCAGGCCGGCATAGGTGTTGAGCATGCCGAGGTCGGACACCACTTTGTAGGTCGGACCGATGCGCACTTCGACCGGCAGCATCAGGGTGACAAAGATCGCCCAGAAGAAAAAACTCTTGAATGGAAAGCGGAAATACACGATGGCGAAAGCTGACAACAGCGAAATCGCAATCTTGCCAAACGTGATCACCAGCGCCGTCACCAGGCTGACCCACATCATGTGCGCCACCGGCGCGGTGGAGCCTGGGCCGCTACCGCCGCCCAACAGGGCTTTGCGGTAGGTTTCCCAGAGGTGGCTGCCAGGCAGCAAGGGCATCGGCGCCTGCACAATCTCCTGCGCGGTGTGCGAAGAGGCAACAAAAGCCAGGTACAAGGGGAAGGCGACGACCAGCACGCCAAGAATCATGACCGCGTGGGCCAGAAAGGTCAGAAAGGGGCTGCGCTCAACCATATCAGTAGTTGACTTTCTTCTCGACAAAGCGGAATTGCACCACGGTGAGCGCGATCACGATCGTCATCAGGACCACCGACTGCGCCGCCGAGCCGCCCAGGTCCATGGCTTTGAAACCGTCGTAATAGACTTTGTAAACCAGGATCGAGGTGGCCTGTCCGGGGCCGCCGTGGGTGGTGGCGTCGACAATCGCAAAGGTGTCGAAGAAGGCATACACCATGTTGATCACCAGCAAAAAGAAGGTAGTGGGCGACAGCAGCGGGAACTGGATAGTCCAGAAACGCCGCCAAGCTCTGGCGCCGTCAATCGCGGCCGCTTCAATCAGGGACTTGGGGATGCTCTGCAGGCCGGCCAGAAAAAAAAGAAAGTTGTAGGAAATCTGCTTCCACACCGCGGCCATCACGATCAGCGTCATGCCATGGCCCTCGTTGAGCAAGTGGTTCCAGTTGATGCCCAGTTGCCCCAGCGCATAGGCGACGACGCCCAGAGACGGCGAAAACATGAAGATCCAGAGCACACCTGCCACGGCCGGCGCCACCGCGTAGGGCACGATCAGCAGGGTCTTGTAGAACATCGCGGCCTTGATGATGCGATCGGCAAAGATCGCCAGCATCAGCGACAAGCCAATCCCCAGAACCGCCACCAGCACGGAAAACAGCGCCGTGGTCTTGAAGGACGCGAGGTAGCTGTCGTCGCCAAACAGGCGCCTGAAATTATCCAGCCCGACCCATTCGGTCGAGATGCCAAACGCGTCCTGAACCTGAAATGACTGCAGCAGCGCTTGCGCCGCCGGCCAGAAGAAGAACACGCCAATGACGATGACCTGTGGTGCCAGCAGCAGCCAGGGCAGCCAGGGCGAACGGAACTGGACGCGTTTTTCCATGAGATCGCTTAAAGCTCGTCTTTGAAACTGAATCCGTCCGGGCTGAGCCCGTCAAAGCTGGATCCCGGTCGGTCAATTGACACCGGGGACTCTTCGACAAGCTCAACGCCAGCGGCTTTTTCAGGACTTGTTGGCCTTCTGGAAGCGCTCCAGGTACTCATCGCCACGTTTCACGATGGCGTCGAGTGCATCCTTGGCAGATTTCTTGCCGCTCCAGACTTGTTCCAGTTCCTCGTCTTCGACCTGACGAATCTGCACGTAGTTGCCCAGACGAATGCCGCGGCTCTTGTCGGTGACCTTGCGGATCATCTGCTGCACGGCAATGTCGGTGCCTGGTTTTTCCTTGTAAAAGCCGGATTTCTCGGTCAACTGATACGCCGCCGTGGTGATCGGCAGGTAACCGGTGCGCTTGTGGCTGGCAGATTGCACCTCGGGGCTGGAGATGTAATTGAAGAAGGCCGCGACCCCCTTGTATTCTTCGGGCTTCTTGCCTGCCATCACCCACAGGCTGGCGCCGCCAATGACGGTGTTTTGCGGTGCGCCGGGTACATCGGGGTAATAGGGCAAAGTCGCCAGCGCATAGGCGAATTTGGCGTTCTTGGCGACGTTGCCGTAAAAACCGGCCGAGGTGGTGATCATCGCGCATTCACCCGAGACAAAGCTGGCTTCGGGCACATTGGCGCGACCCTTGTAGACAAACAGGCCCTGCTTGGCCATATTGGCCAGGTTCTCGATATGTCGCTGGTGCAAGGGCGAGTTGACTTTCAGGCGCGCATCGAGTCCGGCCAGGCCGTTCGATTTGGTCGCGAATTCGACGTTATGCCAGGCCGAAAAGCTTTCCAGCTGGGTCCAGCCCTGCCAGGCAATGGTCAGCGGGCATTTGTGACCGCTGGCTTTGAGCTTGGCAGCTGCCAGCGCCACTTCAGGCCAGGTCGTGGGCGCTTTGGTGGTGTCGATGCCAGCGGCTTTGAAGGCGTCCTTGTTGATGTAGAAGATGGTGGTCGAGCTGTTGAACGGGAAGCTCAGCATTTGACCGTTGGGCGCCGTGTAATAGCCGGCCACGGCCGAGACATAGGCCGTCGGGTCAAACTTGTAGCCCGCGTCCTTCATGACCTTGGCCACCGGCACGATGGCACCTTTGCTGGCCATCATGGTGGCGGTGCCGACCTCAAACACTTGCAGGATGTTGGGCGCGTTGCCGGCGCGAAACGCCGCCACCGCAGCCGTCATGGATTCGTCGTAAGTGCCCTTGAAGGTGGGCACAATCTTGTAGTCCTTCTGGCTGGCGTTGAAGTCCTTGGCCAGGTCATTGACCCATTCGCCGTTGACGGCAGTCATGGAGTGCCACCACTGGACTTCGGTCACCGCGTGGGCCGACAGGGAACAAGCCGCTGCAAGGGCAACGGCGGCAAATCTCAATTTCATGCAATCTCCTTGAAGTTAAAGGGCTGAGCATAGCCATCAACTGTGACGGTTACGCGACAAAAATATGTCAATCAGCGCAACTCTTGATTAAACACATGTTTTTGCCGGCCTCATATCCGGGTTTCCATCAGTGTGCCCCGCAGGGCAGTAGGTGAATGCTGCGCTGCGGTAATATCTCGGGCCAGCCGGGCTATTTCTCTCACTCTCCATCTCATGGTACGTTCTGGCTGTACTTTCAGAACCCGATGAACGCCCCGATTTTTTCCAATTCCTTACTGCCTGCCTCGATGAGCCCGCTGCCCGTGCACGAGCGGATTCGCGAAATCCCGTACAACTACACCTCGTTTTCCGACCGCGAAATCGTCATTCGCCTGCTGGGCGAGCAGGCCTGGAGCTGGCTCGACCGCCTGCGTGACGAACGCCGCACCGGGCGCTCGGCGCGCATGTTGTATGAGGTGCTGGGCGATATCTGGGTGGTGCAGCGCAACCCCTATTTGCTCGATGACCTGCTGGATAACCCGAAGCGGCGCGCGCTGCTGGTGGAAGCCCTGCATCATCGCCTGGACGAGGTGCAAAAGCGCCGTACACCCGACACCGACCCGGAGCGTGATGCCCTGGTGGGCCAACTGCTCGAAGCGGCGACGCTCGCGGTGCAGCGCTTTGATGCTTCCTTCGGGGCCGTGGCCGCACTGCGCCGCCAGACCCAGCGGGTGCTGGCGAAACTCACCGCCAGGGACAACATCAAGTTTGACGGCCTCTCAAGAGTGAGTCATGTGACCGATGCCACCGACTGGCGTGTCGAATACCCGTTTGTCGTGCTGACACCCGATACCGAGGCCGAATTGGCCGGGCTGGTGAAGGGCTGCATTGAACTCGGCTTGACCATCATCCCGCGCGGCGGCGGCACCGGGTATACCGGCGGTGCGATTCCGTTGACCTGGAAAAGCGTGGTCATCAATACCGAAAAACTCGAAGCCATGTCGGAAGTCGAGATGGTCCGGCTGCCGGGCCTGGACCACGAGGTGGCCACGGTCTGGACCGAGGCCGGCGTGGTGACCCAGCGGGTTTCCCATGCGGCGGAGCGCGGCGGCTTTGTCTTCGCGGTGGATCCGACCTCGGCCGAAGCCTCGTGCATTGGCGGCAATATCGCCATGAACGCGGGCGGGAAAAAAGCCGTGTTGTGGGGCACGGCGCTGGACAATCTGGCCAGCTGGCGCATGGTGACACCGCAAGCCGAGTGGCTTGAGGTGACGCGCATCAACCATAACCTGGGCAAGATTCACGACGCTGAAGTGGCCAGTTTCGAGCTGAAGTATTTCAAGGCCGATGGCAAGACGCTGCTGCGCACCGAGCGCCTGGATATTGCCGGCAAGTCCTTCCGCAAGGAGGGTCTGGGCAAGGACGTGACCGACAAGTTTCTGAGTGGCTTGCCGGGTATCCAGAAAGAAGGCTGTGACGGCTTGATCACCAGCGCGCGCTGGGTGGTGCACCGCATGCCCGGGCATACGCGCACCGTCTGCCTGGAGTTCTTTGGCCATGCCCATGGCGCCGTGCCGAGCATCGTCGAGATCAAGGACTATATGTTCGCCGAAGCGAAGCGCTCGGGCGTGCTGCTGGCGGGCCTGGAACACCTGGATGACCGCTATCTGAAGGCCGTGGGTTATGCCACCAAATCGAAACGCGGCGGCCTGCCGAAAATGGTGCTGTTCGGCGACATCGCCGGTGACGACGCCGATGCCGTGGCGCGCGCAACCTCCGAAGTGGTGCGCATTGCCAACTCGCGCAGCGGCGAAGGTTTCATTGCCATCAGCCCGGAGGCGCGCAAGAAGTTCTGGCTCGACCGCAAGCGCACCGCCGCCATCAGCAAGCACACCAACGCCTTCAAGATCAACGAAGACGTGGTGATCCCGCTGCCGCGCATGGCCGAGTACACCGACGGCATCGAGCGCATCAATATCGAGCTCAGCCTGCGCAACAAGATTGCCCTGTGTGACGCGCTGAAAGAGTTCTTTGTCACAGGCAATTTGCCGCTCGGCAAGCACGACGATGCCAATGAAACGCCGTCGGCGGAAATGCTCCAGGACCGTGTGGCGCAGGCGCTGGCGCTGATCGGCGAGGTGCGCACGCTGTGGGCCGGCTGGCTGCGTGACGTGGCGTCGCTGTTTCCGCAGTTGCAGGAGCACAGCTTGCGCGCCAGCTGGAAGACCCAGCTGCGGGCGCCGCTGCAGAACATTTTTACCGGCGGGTCCTTCGAGCCGGTCCTGCTGGAGTGCAATGCCATCCATCAACGCGTGCTCAAGGGCCGGGTCTGGGCTGCGCTGCACATGCATGCCGGTGACGGCAATGTGCACACCAATATTCCGGTCAACAGCGATGATTACGACATGCTGCAGGCGGCGCACGGCGCGGTCAAACGCATCATGGCGCTGGCGCGCTCGCTCGACGGTGTGATCTCGGGCGAACATGGCATCGGCATCACGAAGCTGGAGTTCCTGAGCGACGAAGAACTGCGCCCGTTTACCGAATACAAGACCAGGGTGGACCCGGAGGGGCGTTTCAACAAAGGCAAGTTGCTACGAAATTCAGAGCTGCCTGCGCAAGTGGGACGGGGGCTGGAGGCTGATTTGATGCATGCCGACCTGAGCAATGCCTACACCCCCAGCTTCGGGCTGATGGGGCATGAGTCGCTGATCATGCAGCAAAGCGATATCGGCGCCATTGCCGATTCGGTCAAAGACTGCCTGCGCTGCGGCAAGTGCAAGCCGGTGTGCTCCACCCACGTGCCGCGCGCCAACCTGCTGTACAGCCCGCGCAACAAGATTCTGGCGACTTCGCTGCTGGTCGAGGCCTTTCTGTACGAAGAGCAGACCCGCCGGGGCATCAGCATCAAGCACTGGGAAGAGTTTGAAGACGTGGCCGACCACTGCACGGTGTGCCACAAATGCCTGTCGCCGTGCCCGGTGGATATCGATTTTGGCGATGTGACCATGAATATGCGCAACCTGTTGCGCAAGATGGGCAAGAAGTCGTGGCGCCCGGCGGCGGAATTTCAGGCCTGGTTTATCGGCACCGCCAGCCCGAATGCCATTGCGCTGGCGCGCAGTGCCACGCAAATCAGCTTCAAGGCCCAGCGCCTGGGCAACCGGGTGCTCAGTGTGCTGGCCCGCAAGCAGACGCAGGCGCCCCCGTCAACCGTGGGCACCGCCTCGGTCAAACAGCAGGTCATCCACTTCATCAACAAGAAAATGCCGGGCGGATTGCCCAAGCGCTCGGCCCGCGCCTTGCTCGACATCGAAGACAAAGACTACGTGCCCATCATCCGCAACCCGCAAACCACCACCGCAGACACCGAGGCGGTGTTCTACTTCCCCGGCTGCGGCTCCGAACGGCTGTTCAGCCAGGTCGGCCTGGCCACTCAGGCCATGCTGTGGCACGCGGGTGTGCAAACCGTGCTGCCGCCTGGCTACCTGTGCTGTGGTTATCCGCAGCGCGGCGGCGGCCAGTTTGACAAGGCCGAGAAAATCATCACCGACAACCGCGTGCTGTTCCACCGTGTCGCCAACACGCTGAACTACCTCGACATCAAGACCGTGGTGGTGAGCTGTGGCACCTGCTACGACCAGCTGCAGGGCTACGAGTTCGACAAGATTTTTCCCGGCTGCCGCATCGTGGACATCCACGAATATCTGCTGGAAAAGGGAATCACGCTGGAGAATGCCGGGGCGTTCCTGTTTCATGACCCCTGCCACAGCCCGATGAAGCTGCAGGAGCCGATCAAGACCGTCAAGGCCTTGCTGGGTGATCAGGTCGTCCAGTCGGAACGCTGCTGCGGCGAGAGTGGCAGCCTGGCCTCATCGCGCCCCGATGTGTCGACCCAAATCCGTTTTCGCAAGGAAGAAGAAATCCGCAAGGGCGAAGCCGCCTTGCGCGAAGCAGGCAGCGTGCCGGCCGGTCAGAACCTCAAGATTCTGACCTCCTGCCCGAGTTGCCTGATGGGCCTGAATCGGTATCAGGACGATCTGAAGACCGGCCTGCTGGAAGCCGACTACATCGTGGTCGAGATGGCACGGCAGATCCTGGGTGAGCAATGGATGCCGAGCTACGTCCGGCAAGCCAATGACGGCGGCATTGAGCGCGTGCTGGTGTAAGGGCTGTGGAAATGACAAAAATATTGTGTTCGTCATCGCGAGGCCGCAGGCCGTGGCGATCCATGGATTGCCACGCTGCGCTCGCAACGACGATTTTGCAGAAGTGGCCCAAGGCATGACCGACTCAGCTTGCCCCCTGTGCTCTACCACTGGTGGTGTGTTGGTGTATCAGGGTGAGAAATTCAGGGTGATCCGGGCTGACGAGGCCGGTTTCCCGGCCTTCTACCGGGTGGTGTGGACGGCGCATGTGGCCGAGTTCTCGGACCTGAGCCTGGCGGATCGAAGCCTGTGCATGGCCGCTGTCAATGCCGTGGAGCAGGCCCTGCGCGCCCATCTGCAGCCGACCAAGATCAACCTGGCGGCCCTGGGCAATGTGGTGCCGCACCTGCACTGGCATGTGATCGCCCGCTTTGACTGGGACACGCACTTTCCGGCGCCGGTCTGGAGCGCAGCCCGGCGCCCGGTGGATGTGGCGGCTTGTGCTGCCGTCGAGTCCCGTTTGGAAGATGTGCATGCGGCGATCAGGCGTGCGCTGGCCCCGCAGCGTTCCGGCTGGTGATGGTTTTGATTTCGTAACGGGTGGTCCCGAAAAAGGTGGTTCATATGGCAGGTTTGCAATCCGGCGCTCCGACGCCGCAGTCGATTACGGTTCACAGCCAGTCCAGGGTGCTGGAGCTTAGTTTTTCAGACGGCGAAACATTCCGCATTCCGTTCGAGCTGCTGCGCGTGTATTCGCCTTCGGCCGAAGTGGCCGGCCATGGGCCGGGGCAGGAGGTTCTGCAAACTGGCAAGCGCCTGGTCGAGTTGACGGGGCTGGAGCCGGTTGGCAACTACGCCATCCAGCCGGCGTTCTCGGATGGCCACGACACCGGCATCTTCTCGTGGGACTATCTTTACTTTCTGGGCTCGCAGCAGGACCAGCTGTGGGCTGACTACAGCGCCCGCCTGTCGGCGGCCGGCGTCGATCGCGACGCGCCGATGCCGGAAAAAGCCGGCAAAAGCTGCGATAGTCACTGAGTCCGTTTAGCTATTAAATGTATAGCTGTTTACACAATAGGGGCGGTGGCTAAGGCCATATTTCATTACAATAGAGACAGAAATCACGGCGCCTTCGCCGACTGATTCCCAGTTTGGTATTTCGCGTCTAGTATTGCAGTCATGACAACAACACATTTCGGCTACACCACGGTTGAAGAAACCGAAAAAGCAAAGCACGTCCGGGGCGTATTCGATTCGGTCGCGCCCAAATACGACCTGATGAATGATCTGATGTCGATGGGCTTGCACCGTGCCTGGAAGGCGTTCACGGTGCTGGTGGCGAACCTTCATGAAGGCGACCAGGTGCTTGACATTGCCGGCGGCACCGGTGATCTGGCGCTGGCATTTTCCAAAAAAGTCGGCAAAAGCGGGCGCGTGGTGCACACCGACATCAACGAAGCGATGCTGCGCACCGGGCGTGACCGCTTGCTCGATGCCGGCGTTTCACTTCCCACTCTGGTGTGCGACGCCGAGAAGCTGCCGTTTCCGGACAATCATTTTGACGTCGTCAGCGTGGCTTTCGGCCTGCGCAACATGACGCACAAGGACGTGGCGCTGGCCGAGATGAACCGCGTCATCAAGCCGGGCGGCAAATTGCTGGTGCTGGAGTTTTCCAAAGTGGCGCCGCCGCTGCAAAAAGCGTATGACTGGTATTCTTTCAAAGTGCTGCCCAAATTGGGCAAACTGGTGGCCGGAGACGACGCCAGCTACCGCTACCTGGCCGAGTCGATCCGCATGCATCCGGGGCAGCAGGAGTTGAAGGCGATGATGCGTGAAAGCGGGTTTGGTCATGTGGACTATCACAACCTGACCGGCGGACTGGTAGCTTTACATGTTGGAATCAAGTGCTGATCTTGTGATTTGGGAAATAGCCAGCACCTAAGCGGGAATTCTTTGGAGAAGAAATGAGATTTTGGACTTTGATATTGACGGTATTTTTGCTGTTGGCGGGTGTCAATGCCGAGGCTGCGCGCCTTGGCGGTGGCCGGTCGATCGGCAAACAGTCGGGTAATGTGACGCAACGCCAGGCGGCGCCGACGCAAGGCGCAGTGAGACCTGCCGCACCCGCCACGCCGCCGGCTGCAGTGGCGCCCAAGCGGCCCTGGGGTGCCATGCTGGGTGGTCTGGCTGCCGGTCTGGGCCTGGCCTGGCTGGCAAATTCCCTGGGATTGGGCGCAGCCTTTGGCCAGTTCATGATGTTTGCCTTGCTGGCGCTGGTGATCATGCTGGCGGTGGGCTGGTTCATGCGCTCGCGCAGGGCGGCGCAGTCGCCGGCCGGCGCCAACCCGCCGTTTGCATTTCAGGGGGCATCGACGGCAAACGTGGCGCAGGTGCCGGTCGACTATCGGCCAGAAAATGTCGGCAATGATGCCTCGGCCCGGCCCTGGGAGCGCAGCAGCATGGCGTTTGAAGCATCCAAAGTCGGGACCGCAGCGGCCGGGTCGATGATTGGATCGAGTCTGGGCGGCTCGCAAAGCTGGGGCATTCCGGCCGGTTTCGACACCGACGGGTTTCTCCAGTCGGCCAAGGCGAATTTCGTGTCCTTGCAGGCGGCCTGGGACAAGTCGGACATCAATGCGCTGCGCGCCATGATGACCGACACCATGCTCCAGGAGATTCAGGCCCAGCTCGCCGAGCGTGAAGTCCACACCGGCGGGCCGGTCAATCTGACCGATGTCGTCATGATTGAAGCCCAGCTTCTGGGGATTGAAGACCTGGGTGAGGATTACATGGCCAGTGTCGAGTTTTCCGGCATGATCCGTGAGCAGCCCTCAGCCGGCCCCAGCCCATTCCGTGAAGTGTGGAACATGACGAAACCCAAAAGCGGCCGCAGCGGCTGGTTGGTGGCGGGGGTGCAAGCCCTGCAATAGGCCATCGGCAACGATTTCAGTCCGAATTCAGGGAATAATCGGGGGCTATGGCAACACAGTCCCCTTTTTCATTGCTGGAGGGCTTCCTCCAGAACCTTTCGTCTCCCTCCGGTTTGCAGCCCCCCGAGTGGGTCACCGACGAGGTGCAGCGGCGCATTATCCTGCTGCTGAACCACATCTTGCTGCAGGAGAAAGAAGCCACAGACCGCCTGGCCCGGCAAAGAGGGCGTGTTGTGCTGATGCAATGGCGCCTGTTCGCGATGAAACTGGTCGCAACGCCGGCCGGTTTGCTCGATCTGGCGGCCCCTGATGTGAAGCCTGACCTGGTGCTGTCACTGACTGAAGAATCCCCGTTTGCATTGGCACAAGCGGCGCTGCGCGGCGACAAGCCCCCGGTGCGCATCGAGGGTGACGTGCAACTGGCCGCCGAGGTGAACTGGCTGGTGGACCATGTGCGTTGGGACATGGAAGAAGATTTGTCGCGTGTCATCGGCGACGTGCCGGCCCACACCCTGGGTCAGGCCGCCCGCAGCATGGCCCTGGCTTTGCGTGAGTTCCTCGGCAAAGTCGCGGCAAGCGGAACCGGCAAGGCGCCAGCATGACGCGTCTGTTTCGCGGCGGTTTCATCTTCTGGGTGCTGTTTCGCTATGGTCTGGATGAATTGTTCCTGACCAGCTTTCAAAAGCCCTGGCTGGCGGCACTTGCCCGAGTTATGTCGATCGGGCGCAATCTCGATGCCCCCCGCGGGCAGCGTATTCGCGAAGCTCTGGAGAGCCTGGGCCCGATTTTTGTCAAGTTTGGGCAGGTGCTGTCGACCCGGCGCGATCTGCTGCCGCTCGATATTGCCGATGAATTGGCCCGCCTGCAGGATCGTGTGCCGCCGTTTGACAGCGATGTGGCGATTGCCACCATCGAGCGCGCGTTCAACAAGAAGGTGGGCGACATCTTTGTTTCGTTCGACCGCGAGCCGGTGGCCAGCGCCTCGATTGCGCAGGTTCATTTCGCCGTGCTGAAAGACCGCAACGGCCAGCACCGCGAGGTGGCGGTCAAGGTATTGCGTCCGGGCATGCTGCTGGCCATCGAAAAAGACCTGAGCCTGATGCGCATGATGGCGGCCTGGGTCGACGGCATATCACATGCCGGCAGGCGCCTGAAGCCGCGTGAAGTCGTCGCTGAATTTGACAAGTACCTGCATGACGAGCTGGACCTGATTCGCGAAGCATCCAGCGCCGCGCAACTGCGGCGCAACATGGCCGGGCTGGACCTGGTGCTGATCCCCGAAATGTATTGGGATTACTGCATGACGGATGTGATTGTGATGGAGCGCATGCGCGGCGTGCCCATCAGCCAGGTGGATCGCCTGCGTGCCGCGGGCGTGGATATCCCCAAGCTGGCGCGCGACGGGGTGACGATCTTCTTCACGCAAGTGTTTTGCGATGGTTTTTTTCACGCCGACATGCATCCCGGCAACATTCAGGTCAGCATCGAGCCCGCCACCTTCGGGCGCTATATCTCGCTCGATTTCGGCATCGTCGGTACCTTGACGGCATCGGACAAAGAGTACCTGGCGCAAAACTTCACGGCTTTTTTCCGGCGCGACTACAAGCGGGTGGCCGAGCTGCACATCGAATCCGGCTGGGTTCCACCGGCGACCCGGGTGGATGAACTGGAGTCGGCGATCCGCTCGGTGTGCGAGCCTTACTTTGACCGACCGCTGAAAGACTTCTCGCTCGGACTGGTGTTGATGCGCCTGTTTCAGACGTCAAGGCGCTTTCATGTCGAAATCCAGCCGCAGCTGGTCCTGCTGCAAAAGACCCTGCTCAATATCGAGGGCCTGGGACGCCAGCTCGACCCTGATCTGGACCTGTGGAATACCGCCAAGCCGTTTCTTGAAAAGTGGATGATCGATCAACTGGGACCGAAGAAGCTGATGGACCAGTTGCGCAACGAGGCGCCGCTTTATGCCAAGTTGCTGCCCGAGCTGCCGCGGCTGCTGTTTGATTTTCTTCAGAGCAACAAGTCCGGTCAAGGTCGTGCCATCGGTGCCTTGCTGGCAGAGCAAAAACGCACCAACCGGCTGTTGCAGGCGATTGTGTATGGCGCCGTCGGCTTTGTGCTGGGCCTGGTGGTGATGCAGGTGATTGTTCGGGTTCGGGTCTTCTAGCGAAGGGTTTTGGGGGCGACGCTTTATAATCCAAGGCTTTGCTATTTGAAGTCCGAGCCATATTGCCATGCCAATTTATGCCTATAAATGCGAGTCCTGCGGCTTTGCCAAAGACGTGCTGCAAAAAATGTCGGATGCCCAGTTGACGGACTGCCCGAGTTGCGGCGCGTCTGCGTTCAGGAAACAGTTGACAGCGGCGGGCTTCCAGCTCAAGGGATCGGGCTGGTACGCCACTGATTTCAAGGGTGGCGGGGCGGCTGCCGTGTCACCTGGCACGACCGCGTCTGACAGCACTGGCTCGGCGGCGCCAGCTGCCGAGGGGGCCAAGCCGGCAACGCCAGCGCCATCACCTGCCGCTGCTCCCGGCGGCGGCTCCAGCGCCTGTCCTTGACACCTTGCCTGCAAGACCTGGAATTTTGATGCCTATCAAAAAATACCTGCTCACCGGCCTGCTGGTCTGGTTGCCGACCGCCATCACCATCTGGGTCCTGTTATGGCTGGTGGGGCTGCTCGACGCCATTTTTGGCGGCTTGCTGACGGGTCTGGTTGCCTTGACGCCGACCTCGGCGGGCACGCTGATCGAGCCCTTGCGTCATATTCCCGGTCTGGGTGTGGTGCTGGTTTTTTCGACCTTGCTGGTAACCGGTGCACTGGTCTCCAATGTGGCCGGTCGCTGGTGGCTGGCACAGTGGGACCGCCTGTTTGCGCATATCCCGGTTTTCAAGTCGATCTACAACAGTGTCAAGAAGGTCTCGGACACACTTTTCTCCAGCAATGGCAATGCGTTTCGTACGGCGATGCTGGTTCAGTATCCGCGCGCGGGCGTCTGGACGGTCGCATTTCAGACCGGCTCGCCCAGCGGCGAGGTGGCTGCGCACCTGGGCGCGGATTTTGTCAGTGTTTATGTGCCCACCACGCCCAACCCGACGAGCGGATTTTTCCTGATGCTGCCGCGCTCCGAAGTGATTGAATTGCAGATGAGTGTCGATGAGGCTCTGACGTATGTGATTTCCATGGGATCCGTGCCCCCCTCAGCGGCGGTTCGGCTGGCTCCCAAATAAGTTCCTTTTTTTGCTAACCTGTGCCGCCTCACCAGGCGGGTTTTGAAAGCTGTCTATGGCGATGCGCTCCCACTATTGCGGTCTTGTGACCGA
This sequence comes from uncultured beta proteobacterium, assembly GCA_963810395.1. Lineage (GTDB taxonomy): Bacteria > Pseudomonadota > Gammaproteobacteria > Burkholderiales > Burkholderiaceae_C > Rhodoferax. Next base: position 2,785,275 of record CAWENC010000001.1, read on the forward strand.
AGCCCTGCTGGGCCAACCCGTGACCCTGTGCGGCTGGGTCAACCGCCGGCGCGACCATGGCGGTGTCATTTTTGTCGATGTTCGGGACCGCGAGGGCTATGTTCAGGTGGTGTGTGATCCCGACCGCGCCGAGATGTTCAAGGTGGCTGAAGGCCTGCGCAATGAGTTTTGCATCCAGGTCAAAGGCCTGGTGCGTGCGCGTCCGCAAGGCACCGTCAATGACAGCCTCAAGAGCGGCAAGGTTGAGGTGCTGTGCCATGAACTGGCGGTGCTCAATCCGTCGGTCACACCCCCGTTCCAGCTGGACGACGAGAACCTGAGCGAGACCACGCGTCTGACGCACCGCGTGCTGGACTTGCGCCGCCCTTACATGCAGAACAACCTGATGCTGCGCTACCGCGTGGCCATGGAAGTGCGCAAATTTCTGGACGCCAACGGTTTCATTGACATCGAGACCCCGATGCTGGGCAAGTCCACGCCCGAGGGCGCGCGTGATTACCTGGTGCCGAGCCGGGTCCACGAAGGTCACTTTTTTGCGCTGCCGCAAAGCCCGCAGCTGTTCAAGCAACTCCTGATGGTGGCGGGTTTTGATCGTTACTACCAGATCACCAAGTGCTTCCGCGATGAAGACTTGCGCGCTGACCGCCAGCCCGAGTTCACGCAGATCGATATTGAAACCTCCTTCCTCAGCGAGCAGGATATTCGTGACATGTTCCAGGGCATGATCAGCACCGTGTTCAAGGCCACTTTGAGCGTCGACCTGGGAGAGTTCCCGGTCATGACCTACTCCGAAGCGATGCATCGCTATGGCTCCGACAAGCCAGATTTGCGCGTCAAGCTCGAATTCACTGAGTTGACCGATGTGATGACCGATGTCGATTTCAAGGTGTTTTCCGGCGCCGCCACGATGAAGGGCGGCCGCGTGGTCGGTCTGCGCATTCCTGGTGGGGCGCGGGAAACCGGCGGCTTGACGCGTGGCGAGATCGATGGCTACGGCGAGTTTGTCAAGATATACGGTTCCAAGGGCCTGGCCTACATCAAGGTCAACGATCTGGCCAAAGGCCCGGGCGACAAGGCCGCCCGCTGGCCGGGCCTGCAATCGCCGATCGTCAAGAACCTTCACGACAAGGCCTTGGCCGAAGTGTTGGCCCGCACTGGCGCGCAGGATGGCGACCTGATCTTCTTCGGCGCCGACAAGGAAAAGATTGTCAATGACGCGATCGGTGCCCTGCGCATCAAGATCGGGCACAGCGAGTTCGGCAAGAAGAATGGCCTGTTCGAGAAAGGCTGGCGCCCGATGTGGGTGGTCGATTTCCCGATGTTCGAGTACGACGAGGAATCCAAACGCTACACCGCAGTACACCACCCCTTCACCGCACCCAAGGAAGGCCACGAGGACTGGATGGTGACGGCGCCCGAAAAATGCATCTCCCAAGGCTACGACATGGTGCTCAATGGCTGGGAGATGGGCGGTGGCTCGGTGCGTATCCACCGGGCTGACGTGCAGCAAAAAGTGTTCGATGCCCTGAATATCACGCCCGAAGAGGCAAAGGATAAATTCGGCTTTCTGCTCGATGCCCTGCAATACGGTGCGCCACCGCATGGCGGTCTGGCCTTTGGTCTGGACCGCATCATTACCCTGATGACTGGTGCCGAGTCGATCCGCGATGTGATTGCCTTCCCCAAGACCCAGCGTGCCCAGTGCCTGCTCACGCAAGCGCCCTCGCTGGTGGACGAAAAGCAGCTGCGCGAGTTGCACATCCGATTGCGTACGCCTGAGGCCAGCAAGGCTGCCTGATACCGTCCTCACGGATTCAGGCAGAATGAAAGGGCGTTGTTTCAGCGCCCTTTTTTTATGGCCACAGTTTTCAAAATTCCCGAGTCCGTGCTGGTGGTGATTTACACCCCGGCGCTGGATGTACTGCTGATCAGACGAGCCGACACTCCTGATTTTTGGCAATCCGTCACGGGTAGCAAGGATCACTTGACCGAGACCTTCGAGCAGACGGCGAGACGGGAGGTGCTTGAGGAGACTGGCATTGACTGTTTGCCGGGCACGCCGCTGGCGGGCTGTCTGCATGACTGGCAGCTTGAAAACGTTTATGACATCTACCCCGGTTGGCGCCATCGCTATGCGCCGGGTGTGACGCGCAACATCGAGCATTTGTTTGGTTTGCGCGTGCCGGCCGGGGTGCCGGTGACCCTGAGCCCGCGCGAGCACACGGCGTTTCAGTGGTTGCCTTACTGTGACGCCGCGGCAGCGTGTTTCTCGCCTTCCAACGCGGAAGCCTGTTTGATGCTGCCGAATTTCCTGAGAGCGGGGGTGCCAGCATGAATACGATTCGTGTCGCAACGTACAACATTCACAAGGGCGTGCAGGGCATCGGACCGCGGCGCAGACTGGAGATCCACAACCTGGGCCATGCGGTTGAGCAACTGGATGCAGACATCGTGTGCCTGCAGGAGGTGCGCAGGCTGAACCGGCGTGAGGAAGAGTATTTCACGCGCTGGCCAGACATGCCCCAGGCTGACTTCCTCGCGCCGGAAGGCTACGAAGCCGTTTACCGCACCAACGCCGTGACTCGTCATGGCGAGCACGGCAATGCGCTGTTGTCGCGCTGGCCGGTGCTGGCGCATCAGCATGAAGACATTTCGGACCACCGTTTTGAGCAGCGTGGTCTGCTGCACGTCGAAGTGATCGTGCATGGCCGTGCCGTGCATGTGGTGGTGGTGCATTTGGGCCTGATCAAGGCCAGCCGGGCGCGCCAGGTGGCGCAATTGCAGCGTTTCATCGAGCGGGAAGTGCCGGCGACTGCGCCGCTGCTCGTCGCCGGGGATTTCAATGACTGGGGCGTCGTGGTGCGGCGGGCGCTGAGCGCCAGCAATTTGAAATCGTTCGAGGGCAAAGGGCAAGCCACCTACCCGTCGCGGATGCCGGTAGTGCAGCTCGATTACGTCTATGCCAGAGGCCTGATACCGATGAGCGTCGAAGTGCCGCGCGGGCGCATCTGGTGGCGCATGTCGGACCACTTGCCGCTGATTGCCGAGTTTGGTCTTCCGAAAATTGAAACTTTGCCGGACCGGGCGTGACGGCGGCGCCGCAAGTTTTGCTCGCAACACTATAGGGAATCCATGTCACCACTGCGACCCGGTCACCAGGTTCAACTGTTGCAGGGTGGAGAGGTTTTTTTTCAGGCGCTGATTGAAGCCGTGGATCGTAGCGCGCACGAGGTCAGGTTTGAGACCTACATCTTCAGTGTCGAGGCTTCGGGCGAACGGGTGGCGGCGGCGCTTGAGCGGGCGGCGCAGCGCGGGGTGGCGGTGTATCTGGTGATGGACGGTGTGGGTACCCCGCATATTCCTGCCGAATGGGCGGGCCGCTTCAAGGCTGCAGGTGTCGAGTGGCGCATTTTTTCTCCGCTGGGGCGGCTCGGAATGCTGATTCCCACCAGCTGGCGTCGGCTGCACCGAAAGCTCTGCGTGGTCGATGGTTCGGTCGCCTTTTGCGGCGGGATCAACGTGCTCGATGATTTTTATGACCCGAATTATGGCGTTCTGGATGTCCCCCGGTTTGACTTCGCGGTGCGTGTAACCGGCCCCTTGGTGCAGGCGGTCTATATGGCCACGGCGCAGTTCTGGTGGCGCTTACAGGCGGCCAGCACCGCTCGCCAGAGCGATTTTTCAGCCGCCTGGGAAGCATTGCAGGAAGCGGTGAAGCTGGCGCTGCAGTCCCGCGCCGAAGCCGATGCCAGTGCGGACCGGGTGGGGTCGGATAGCAGCGCTTCGGACAACACCACCAGCGCCGACCTGCTGCTGCGCGACAACCTGCGCAACCGCTCCCGGATCGAGCGCAGTTACCGCAAAGCCATTGGCGAGGCGCAGCAGGAAATCATCATTGCGAATGCCTATTTTGTGCCCGGGCGCAAACTGCGCCGGGGCCTGATTCATGCGGCGCGGCGCGGGGTGCGGGTGCGTTTGTTGTTGCAGGGGCGCTATGAGTATTTCATGCAATACCATGCGGCCAGACCGGTGTACGGCGCGCTGCTGGCGGCAGGCGTGGAGATTTACGAATACTCGGTCAGCTTCCTGCATGCCAAGGTCGCGGTGATTGACGGCCATTGGGCCACGGTGGGATCATCCAATCTGGATCCATTGAGCCTGCTGCTGGCGCGCGAGGCCAATGTGGTGGTGGATGATGTCGCTTTTGCGCAGGAATTGCGCCTGCGGCTTGAGACCGCCATGACCCAGGGTGGCACGCGCGTCGACCCGGCGGTGTACGCCAACCGACCCTGGCGACAGCGCCTGCTGGATCGCATCGCCCTGGGTCTGATGCGCCTGATTTTGTACCTGATGGGTAAACGCTATTAGTTTGATAGCTGCCTGCGCAACACTGACGGATGCCAGAGGCCTAAAACCTTACAAGTAAAACGCTGCTACCATTCTTCCATGTTAATGAAAAGCCAAAGCACCATGAATCCAGCTGATGCCGATGAAGGCAGCCCGGTATCCGTCAAAATTCGGGAACGTCTGCTGGCGGCACGCAAGCGCTTCAACGCCAACGACAACATCGCAGACTTTATCCAGCCCGGCGAGCTCGACCAGTTGCTCGACGAAGTGGAAGAGAAGATGAAGGCTGTTCTCAGCAGCCTGGTGATTGACACCGAACACGATCACAACACCGACCAGACGGCGCGCCGGGTGGCCAAGATGTATCTCCAGGAGGTCTTCAATGGCCGTTATGTCAGCAGCCCTGACATTACCGAGTTTCCCAATGCCGAGCATCTCAACGAGTTGATGATCGTCGGACCGATTACGGTGCGCAGTGCCTGCAGCCACCACTTTTGTCCGATCATTGGCCAGATCTGGATTGGCGTGCTGCCGAATGAACATACCAACGTGGTTGGCCTGTCCAAGTACGCGCGACTGGCCGAGTGGGTCATGGGCCGACCGCAGATACAGGAAGAAGCGGTGGTGCAACTGGCCGATCTGATTCAGCAAAAGACCCAGCCCGACGGCCTGGCGGTCGTGATGGAGGCGAGTCACTTTTGCATGAGTTGGCGCGGCGTCAAGGACATGGACAGCAAGATGATCAATTCGGTTATGCGCGGCAGCTTCCTCAAGGACCCCAACCTGCGCCGTGAATTCCTCTCGCTGATTCCGAAGAAAGGTTGATCATGTTGGTTCGTTTGCTCTATGCCAGTCGTGCCATCGACACCAGCCCCGAAGCCATCGAGGCGATTCTGGGCCAGTCGCGTCAGCACAACCCGGAGTGCGGCATCACCGGTATTCTTTGCTATGGTGGCGGCATTTTTCTGCAGGCCATCGAAGGCGGGCGCAATGCCGTGAGCGAACTCTATGGACACATCCAGAAAGACCCTCGCCACAAGGAGGTGGTGCTGCTGCACTACGAAGAAATAGCCGAGCGGCGCTTTGGCGGCTGGACCATGGGGCAGGTCAACATGTCAAAAATCAACGCCTCGATTTTGCTCAAGTACGCGGAGAAGCCCGAGCTCAATCCTTATTCGGTGTCGGGCAAGGTCTCTCTGGCACTGCTGGAAGAATTGATGGCCACCGCCTGCATCATTGGCCGGGCTTGAGCGCGCTGCCCGGCGTCATTCCTTCTCGGCGTGTTCGGCAAGCCGCCAGTGGCTGCTTGTTGAGTGTCTTTTTCCTGTTTATCACCGGCAACGTCGATGCGGCGACTGTCTTTAATGGAAAAGTCACTTATGTTGCCGATGGCGACACGCTCTGGGTACAGCCAGACACCGGTGGAACGCCGCGCAAACTGCGCATCGATGGCATTGATGCGCCCGAGATCTGTCAGGCCGGCGGTGCCGCTTCACGCGCGCTGCTGGCGCAAATGGTGCTGCATCAGCAGGTCCGGGTGGCGGTTCGGCGGCAGGATGTCTACGGTCGGGGCCTGGCACGCGTCTGGCTCAACGGAAATGACCTGGGTGCGCAAATGGTGCGTTCAGGCCAGGCCTGGTCTTATCGCTGGCGTCGCGACACCGGACCTTATGCGGCCGAGGAAACCCTGGCACGCGGCTCAGGTCTGGGCCTGTTCGCGGCTCGGCAAGCCGAGTTACCGCGCGATTTCCGCAAGCGTCACGGGGCTTGCCACGTCTTGAGTCGATGAACCTGTGTCCTGGTGCGCCGTGCCGCAGACCGGGCAGTTCCTCTGGCGCGCGATGCGGACCTCGGTGAACTCCATGGCGCGCCCATCAAGCATTAGCAGGCGCCCAGTCAGCGGTCGACCGGCACCGCTCAGCAATTTGAGCGTTTCTGCCGCCTGCATCGATCCGATGATGCCCACCAGCGGTGCAAAAACCCCCATCGTGGCGCAGCGGGTTTCTTCGAACGTGGTGTCAGGCGAGAAGACGCAGGCGTAGCAGGGCGAGCTTGCATCGCGTGAGTCATAGACGCAGATCTGGCCGTCAAAGCGGATCGCCGCACCGGACACCAGGGGTTTGCTGTGTTTGACGCAGGCGGCATTGATAAGCTGACGGGTGGCGAAGTTGTCGCAACAGTCCAGCACCACGTCGGTCTGCGGCACCAAAGAGTCCAGCAAAGCGGCGTCGGCGCGCGCCACGATCGGGGTCACCTGCACCCCGGGGTTGATGGCGCCAATCGCCGTCTGGGCTGACTCGGCCTTGGGCTGGCCGACACGCGCCATGTTGTGGACGATTTGTCGCTGCAAATTGGTCAGGTCCACGATGTCGTGATCGACGATGGTGATATGTCCGACGCCGGCCGACCCCAGATACAGGGCAACTGGCGAGCCCAGACCACCCGCGCCCACCACCAGAACATGACTGCCTGAGATGCGCTCCTGACCTTCAATCCCGATTTCGTTGAGCAGGATATGACGCGAGTAGCGCAGAAGGTGCTCGTCAGTCATCGGCGTCTTCAGTTTTCTTTCTTTTCTTCCGGTCGTTCAACCATGGTCTTGCTGACCAGCACCGGCCGGCCCTTGAGCTGGTTGATGGCCTGAACCAGCTGGAAATCCTTCTCTGTGCCGTATTCGGGCAACTTGCGATCAGCCAGCGGTTTCTTCAGCTCCTCTTCGAGCTTGATCCGGGCCTCTTCCCGGGCTTTTTCGTTGGTCGCATCTTTTTTTTCCTCGCCCTGGCCGCTGCTCAAGTGCTTTTCCAGGTCAGCCTCGCGTGTCCGCAGCGCGGCAAACAGATTGCCTTCTTCGGTTTCGTCGATCATGACATCAGGCACGATGCCTTTGGCCTGAATCGATTTGCCGCTGGGCGTGTAGTAACGGCTGGTCGTGAGCTTCAGCGCAGCGCTGGGGCAATTGTCCATGCGAAAGGCGGAATCCAGGCACACCGCGGTTTGCACCGAGCCCTTGCCAAAGGTCTGGTTGCCCAACAGCTTGGCCCGCTTGTGGTCTTGCAGGGCACCCGCGACGATCTCGCTGGCGGAGGCCGATCCCTCGTTGACAAGCACCACCAGGGGCAGGCTTTTCAGCGCGCCCTTGGTGACGTCCTGCAGGTGTTTCAGGGGGTCGGCACCACCACGGCGCTGGTAAAACTCGGGTGCCGCCTTGTAAGTGAACTTGCTCTCCGCCAACTGGCCGTTGGCCGACACCACGGTCACGTTTTCTGGCAAGAACGCGGCCGACACGGCGACTGCGGCGTCCAGATAACCGCCGGGATCATTGCGCAGGTCCAGCACCAGTCCCTTGAGCTGGGGTTCCTGCTTGTAGATATCCTCGACCTTGCGCGCAAAGTCCGCCACCGTTCGTTCCTGGAACTGGCTCAGGCGAATCCAGGCATAACCCGGTTCAATCACCTTGCCGCGCACTGACTGGGTACGGATTTCCTCGCGCGTGATCGGCACCGGGAAGGTGCGATTCTCTGCTTTGCGGAAAATGGTCAAAAGGACTTTGGTATTGGGTTCACCACGCATGCGCTTGACGCCTTCGCTGAGCGTCAGGCCCTTGACCAGGGTGTCATCGATTTTGATGATCAGGTCATTGGGCTTGATGCCAGCCCGAAAGGCGGGGGAACCTTCAATCGGCGAGACCACCTTGATCAGGCCATCTTCCTGAGAGATTTCGATGCCGACGCCGACAAATTTGCCGGTCGTGCCTTCATTGAAGTCCTTGAGCGCTTTCTTGTCCAGATAGACCGAGTGCGGGTCCAGCCCCGCCACCATGCCGGCGATGGCATCGGTGATGAGCTTCTTGTCGTCAACCGGTTCGACATAATTGCTCTTGATCATGCCAAATACTGCCGCCAACTGCTGCAACTCTTCCAGTGGCAAGGGCGCCAGCGTACCGCGCGCCACGGTCTGCAGCGAAACTGTCGTCAGGGCGCCTGCCACCAGGCCAAGTGAAATCCAGGCGGCAATTTTCAGTTTTTGAGCCATAAATAGTTTCAATCGCAAAGTTCAGCCTAGTTCAATATACACGCTTGGACGCTTTTTGCAGGCAGCGGTTCCCGATTTACTCAAGCTTTACCCTGAGATGCGACAGCCGCAGCCGCTTTGGCTGCCGCCTCGGCGTCGCCCAAGTAGTAGTGGCGGAGCGGCTTGAGCTCGTCGTCGAGTTCATACACCAACGGAATGCCGTTGGGGATGTTCAGTCCCACGATGTCGGCGTCGGAGATATGGTCCAGGTATTTCACCAGCGCCCGGATCGAGTTGCCGTGCGCCGCCACCAGCACGCGCTTGCCCGCCTTGAGGGCCGGCGCCAGTGCTTCGTTCCAGAACGGCATCACCCGCGCGACAGTGTCTTTCAGGCATTCTGTCAAGGGAACCTGATCTGGCTGCAGCCTGGCGTAGCGCAGGTCACCGCGTTCGCAGCGCGGGTCGCCCGGATCAAGTGCCGGCGGCGGCGTGTCGTAGCTGCGGCGCCACTGGAGCACCTGTGCATCGCCATACTGCTTGGCCATGTCAGCCTTGTTGAGTCCCTGCAAGGCGCCATAGTGTCGCTCGTTGAGTCGCCAGCTGTTGACCACCGGCAGCCAGGTGCGGTCCATCTCATCGAGTACATGCCACAGTGTGCGGGTGGCGCGTTTGAGGACGCTGGTGTAGGCAACATCAAATTCATAGCCTTCAGCCCGGAGCAGACGCCCGGCATCCTTCGCCTGCTCGATGCCCAGGGGTGTCAAATCCACGTCGGTCCAGCCGGTGAAGCGGTTGTCAAGATTCCAGGTCGATTCGCCGTGGCGGATAAGAACGAGTTTGTGCATGGTTTTTGTTCAGAAAAAGCGGGGTTGGGCAGCAATGGCGGGGGTCCGCGTCAGGGCAAATACGGGGAAATGAGACGCGGGCAAGCCATCCATTCTAAAATATCCGGTTTACCGCAGCACGCATGGTCAGTTGGAATTGGACCCGGCCCGCCAGGTGTTGCTGCAGTCGGCCCCGCAAGGTTTCTGGAATTTTACTAAGGAAAAAATGAAATTCATTCTCGATAACTGGATGATTTTGTCGGTCGCGCTGGTCTCCGGCGGCATGCTGTTCTGGCCAGTGCTCAAGGGCGCCGGCGGGAGCTCGCTGACAGCGGCCGGGGCGGTGCAACTGATCAACCGCGAGAAAGCGGTGGTCATCGACGTCTGCGAAGCCAACGAATTCGCCGCCGGTCATGTCGGCGGTGCCAGGAATATTCCCTTGAGCCAGCTCGAAGAGAAATTGCCTGCTGCCGTGAAGAACAAGGCGCTGCCGATCATTCTGGTCTGCCAGACGGGTGCACGCTCCAATCGGGCGCTGGGCATCGCCAAGAAACTGGGGTACGAGCAGGCCCAATCCTTGAATGGGGGCCTGGGCGCATGGAAAGCGGCCAGCCTGCCGGTTGAAAAGGCCTGAGCTGGGTCTGATTGAAAAGGAACAAATTCATGCAAATCGTCAAGATGTACACCACCGCCGTCTGCCCCTACTGCACCCGCGCCAAGCAAATACTGAAATCCAGAGGCGTCGCGCAGATTGAGGAAATCCGCATTGACACCGATCTGGCGCAGCGCGACAAGATGATGGAGATCACCGGGCGGCGCACCGTGCCGCAGATTTTCATAGGCCAGACGCATGTCGGCGGTTGTGACGATCTGGTGGCGCTGGATGCCCAGGGCGGCCTGCTGCCGCTGCTGAACGCGGCCTGATCCGCCTGGCCTTTTGCCCGGATTGCCGCCGACCGATTTTCACCTGAGATAATCTCCCCTGACTCCAATCGCTTGCCCGTTCCGGATTTCACAGAGCGGGCATTATTTTTTAACTGAAACCCTGGGGGACAGACCGCAGCTTGCGCGCAGGCGAGTCGGTTCCGTTCCCAAATAATTTAGGAAACCTCATGGCCGAGCAACAAGACCCCATTTTCCAGATTCAGCGCGTGTACCTCAAGGAGGCATCGCTGGAGCAACCCAATTCACCCGCCATCCTGCTGGAGCAGGAGTCGCCGACCGTGGACATCCAGCTCGGTGTCAGTGCCAATCCGGTGGGGGAGGGCATTTTCGAGGTGACGGTAACCGCAACGGTGCAGACCAAGATCAAGGAAAAAACCATGTTCCTGGTGGAAGCCACGCAAGCGGGTATTTTTGAGATCCGCAATTTGCCGCAGGATCAGATGGGCCAGATCATGGGCATCGCCTGCCCGCAAATCGTTTACCCCTACCTGCGCGGCAATGTGGCCGACCTGATCCAGCGTGGTGGTTTTCCGCCGGTGCATTTGGCGGAAATCAACTTCCAGGCGATGTACGAGCAGCAGCAAGCGCAGCAGGCCGCCGCGGCAACAGAAGCAGCGCCCGTCGCCGTCCAGTAATTTGGCTGGTTAGCTGGCCCTGTAGCCCCTGTAGCGATTGCGTAAGGCACTATGAAAATCATAGTGTTTGGTGCCGGTGCCTGGGGCACGGCGCTGGCGCTCAGTGCCTGCAGCAATGCGCCGGCGCGGCACGCCGTGACGCTCTGGGCGCGCGACAGCGCCCAGGCAGCCGCCATGCAGGAGCGGCGCGAAAACGGGCGCTATCTGCCTGGCATCGCGCTGCCGCCTTCGTTGACCGTGATTTCGTCGGGTTTGTCCGACGGCGCGCAACTCGATCGGCTCTCGGCCGGGGCAGATATTCTCGTGGTGGCGACACCGATGGCCGGATTGCGCGACACACTCTCCCAGTTGCGTCGCTGCCGGGTGCCGGTGGCCTGGCTATGCAAGGGTTTTGAAGCAGCCCGTTCCGCCGATTCTTTTGGCCTGCTGGCCCATGAAGTACAAGCTCAGGCGGCTCCTGATTTGTTAGCGGGTGTACTCAGTGGCCCAAGTTTTGCGCTCGAAGTGGCGCGTGGCCAGCCGACCGCCCTGGTGGCCGCCAGTACGCATGCAGAGGTGCGCCAGGCCTTGGTTGCCGCTTTTCACAGCCCGACATTGCGGGTCTATGCCAATGACGACATCGTCGGCGTGGAGGTCGGCGGCGCGGTCAAAAATGTGCTGGCCATCGCCACCGGCTTGTGTGATGGCCTGAATCTGGGTCTGAATGCCCGTGCGGCACTGATTACCCGCGGCCTGGCCGAGATGACGCGCCTGGGTGTGGCGCTGGGCGCCAAGGCGGAGACCTTCATGGGCTTGAGCGGCCTGGGTGATCTGGTGTTGACCGCCACCGGCGATTTGTCACGCAACCGCCAGGTCGGCCTGCTGCTGGCCCAGGGCAAGACCCTGCAACAGGCGGTAGCCTCACTGGGTCATGTCGCCGAAGGGGTTTACTCCGCCCGCACCGTGGTGCAGCGCGCGCAAAGCCTGGGCGTCGAGATGCCGATCGCGCAGGGCGTGGTGGCGCTGCTGGACGGGACAATCAAACCGGCTGAGGCGGTGGCGCTGCTGATGGGGCGGGGGCCTACGGCGGAACTGGTTTGAGGGACTCGATGTTCGCGGTAGACCTATGGTCTTTCCCGAAATGATGACATGCCAAACCCCGTTCAGCATAATGGGAGGATCAGGCTGCCGGGGTACTCAGCTCCGCGGCTGTCCCCCGCCCTGCGGGCTCCTCCTTTATGCCGCTGCGCTGAGCACCCCATCAGCCTGACCTTTCAAGCAGGGTTGGTGTGCGATTGACGCGAACCGCCGACACTCGTTGCCGAGGGCGCTGCAGTGGGTGGCGCAGTGTGGACTTGGGGTTTTGCCAAATCAAGGAGGAGCCGCAGGCGGGGGACATTCGCGGAGCTACCCACTGCGGCGCCCTCGGCCCACACACGCCCGGGCCTCGGTTCCTGACTTGCGAAAGCAATCCCCACGCACGGGTTCAAGATGCACTGTCGCCAGCGTGCTGCTGCGGGAGCTCTTTCTCCAATGCCGTTATGCTTGCGTCCATGAGCAGAATTTTCGATTTTTCTACTGAAGCCGTGACCAAACTGGCGCAGGCCGATGCGGCACGGGCTTTGCAGGAAGATGTGGGTCCCGGCGACCTGACGGCCGCTCTGGTGGACCCGCAGCTGCGCGCCCGGGCACGGGTGCTGGCGCGCGAGTCGGCTGTGATTTGCGGCGCGCCCTGGGTCGAGGCGACGCTGCGGCAGATGGACCCGCAGGCCCACATCACGTGGCGGGTCGGCGAGGGGCAACGCTGCGCAGCCGATCAGGTGGTGCTGGAGATCGAGGGCGCGGCGCGAGCGCTGCTGAGTGCCGAGCGCACGGCACTGAACTTTTTGCAGTTGCTCAGCGCCGTGGCGACGCAGACCGCGACCTATGTGCAGGCGGTGAGCGGCAGCCGGGCGAAGATTGTTGACACGCGCAAGACGCTGCCGGGCCTGCGGCTGGCGCAGAAGTACGCGGTGCGCATGGGCGGCGGCAGCAACCACCGCATCGGCTTGTACGACGCCATCCTGATCAAGGAGAACCACATTGCGGCGGCCGGTGGCATCGCGGCGGTGTTGCAGCGCGCGGCGCAGGTGGCTGGCGACGCGCAGTTTGTCGAGATCGAAGTCGAAACGCTGGAGCAACTGCGCGAGGCGCTGACCTGCGGTGCCAGCATGATCCTGCTGGACAATATGCCGGATGCGCAGTTGCTGGAGGCGGTACGCATCAACCAGGGGCGCGCCGTGCTCGAAATTTCGGGCGGCGTTACGCTGGACAGCGTGCGCCGGCTGGCGCTAACCGGCGTCGACCGGATCTCGGTCGGCGCGCTGACCAAGGATGTGAAGGCGGTCGATTTCTCGATGCGCTTCGAACCGTTGTAGGACCCGCTCTTGAATACGATGACCAACCCGCTGCTGGATGTCGAGTACGAACAGCCGCACTTGAACGCCGCCGCCGAACCGGACGCTGTGTGCCCGACGCGCCATGCCTGGGCCCGCGTGCCGGCGGAGCCGTCGCCGGCTGAACGTGCCGCGCTGAAAGACAAAATTCGCCGCCTGCTGAAAGAAAAAAATGCGGTCATGGTGTCGCATTTTTACGTACACCCGGATTTGCAGGACCTGGCGGAAGAGACCGGCGGCTTGGTCAGCGATTCGCTGGAGATGGCGCGCTTCGGGCGCGACCATGCGGCCAGCACGCTGGTGGTATCCGGCGTGCGCTTTATGGGCGAGACGGCCAAGATACTGTCGCCCGAAAAACGCATCCTGATGCCCGATCTGGACGCCACCTGTTCGCTCGATCTGGGCTGCCCGGCGGACGACTTCAGCGCCTTCTGCGACGCCCATCCGGAGCGCACCGTGGTGGTCTATGCCAACACCAGCGCGGCAGTGAAGGCGCACGCCGACTGGCTGGTGACGTCGAGCTGCGCGCTCGACATCGTGCGCGCTCTGAAAGACAAAGGCCACAAGATTCTGTGGGCGCCCGACAAGCATCTGGGCAGCTACATCCAGCGCGAGACCGGCGCCGACATGCTGATGTGGAACGGTTCCTGCATCGTGCACGACGAGTTCAAGGCGTTCGAGCTGGCGGCGCTGAAAAAGGAGCACCCAAGGGCCAAGGTGCTGGTGCACCCGGAGTCGCCGGCCGAGGTGGTGGCGCTGGCCGATGCCGTCGGTTCCACCTCGGGTATCCTGAAAGCAGCGCAGGAAATGGATGCGCCCGAGTTCATCGTCGCCACCGACAAAGGCATGCTGCACAAGCTGCGCGCGCTCAACCCCGGCAAGACCTTTATCGAAGCGCCCACCGCCGGCAACAGTGCCACCTGCAAGAGCTGCGCGCACTGTCCGTGGATGGCGATGAACAGTCTGGCCGGTCTGGCCCAGGTGCTGGAAACCGGCGCCAACGAAATTCACGTAGCCCCGGCGTTGATCCCGCGCGCCCGCGTGCCGATAGACCGCATGCTGGCTTTCACCTCGGCGCTCAAGGGGGGACAGGATGCGGGTAGCCTGGTGCCTCTGATCGGGGCTGCGTAAGAGCTGGCCGAAACCCGGCGGGTTCCGGGTCTCCCTTGAGCAGCTAAATTGGAAGGAGCTACTAGCCCGTAATGATGGGCCGCAACGCCTCGACTTCATCGACCAGAAAGTCGAACAAGGCCGCCACGCGTGGCGTGCGCCGCAGCTCCGGCGTGGTGAGCACACGCCAGATGCGCGCCAGTTCCGGGATCGGGGCCAGCACCCGCACCAGATCGGGCTCGGCGTCACCCAGCGCGGTCGGCAGGGCGGCCAGGCCGAGGCCCGATTTCACTGAACTGACCAAACCCAGCATGCTGTTGTTGCGTGCCACGACGTGAGCGCTGGGGGCTACCTGGCGCAGCCATTGTGCTGCGCGGTGCTTGGCCATGGTTTCGTCAAAGCCCACCCAGTCATGGCGTTCCAGGTCTTGCACGCGATCAGGCTGGCCGCGCCGCGCAATGTACTTCGGACTGGCATAGACTGCCCACAAGGAGTCACCGACCTTGCGTCCAACCAGCGCGTTATCCTCCGTGTCGCCCGAACGCAGCGCAATGTCCACCTCGCCTTTTGAGAAATCGAGGTACTTGTCGCTCATCACGAATTCCACTTGCAGTCCGGGATAGCGAGCACGGAAGCGATCAAACAGTGTTGAATTGGTGATACGGTATACCAGTGGTTCCGGACAGGTGATGCGCACCACACCCGCGACCTCGCGCTGGAAGGTCTCGACATGCTGCGTCAGCGCCGCCACAGCCTGCTCTACCTGCTGGGCCAGCGGTAGCAGTTGCTCGCCAAAAGAGGTCAGGCGGTAACCGCTGGGGTGACGCCGCACCAGGGCCTGCCCCATGCACCGCTCCAGCTCGACCAGCCGGCGCTGTACGGTGGACTGATTGACCTCCAGTGCGCGACTGGCCGCGGTAGTGCTCTCATGACGTGCCACCGCCAGCAGGTATTTCAGATCGTTCCAGTCGAACATGGGCAGGCGCGGTGAGGGGGGTTATGCAGTTGTGCGACCCCATTATGCAGGCCCGCGCCTTGTGGCGCACGGGCGCAAAACCTAGACTGACAGCACAACGTTGAAGCCGGTTTGCACCCTGTTTCGGTGCATGCATTACTTGAGGAGCCTCACTTGAATACCTTCAGCAACTGGTTCTTGCGTATTGCGGTCCTCTATCTGATCGTCGGCGTCTCGCTGGGATTATTCATGGCCGCCAGTCATGACCATTCGATGTTCCCGGTGCATGCACATCTGAACTTGTTGGGCTGGGTGTCAATGTGCCTGTTCGGGCTGTTTTACCGGGCCTTCCCGCAGGCCGCCCAAACCGGTTGGGCCAAGGCACATTTCTGGATTTATATACCCGCCCATTTCGTGCAAATGGTGTTGTTGACGCTGCTGTTTCGTGGCTACACCATGGTCGAACCGGCGCTGGGCGCAGTCTCGTCCTTGGTAGGGGTTGCCATCTTGTGCTTCGCCATCACGGTCTGGAAGAGTACAAGCCTTGCGGATTGAACCGGGGCCGCCAATCGCGCTCTGCGTCGCGGTCCGCCAGGCCTCAGGGCGCCAGAATGGTTGGCAGGGCGACGGCAGCAAGGTCCGGATAGTCGCGGCTGAAATGCAGGCCACGGCTCTCATGGCGGGCCTGGGCGCTGCGCACTATCAGGTCCGCCACCTGCACCAGGTTGCGCAACTCCAGCAAGTCGCTGGTGACATGGAAGTTGGCGTAAAACTCCTGGATTTCGCCTTGTAGCAGGGCGATCCGGTGAGCGGCGCGTTCCAGCCGCTTGTTGGTGCGCACAATGCCCACGTAGTCCCACATGAAGCGGCGCAACTCATCCCAGTTGTGCGAGATCACCACCGCTTCGTCGGCATCCGTCACGCGGCTGTCGTCCCAGGCCGGCAGCGTTGGCAGCGGAGCCACCGAGGCTTGTTGGATGACTTCGGCGGTGGCTTGGGCAAAGACCATGCACTCCACCAATGAGTTGCTCGCCAGCCGATTCGCGCCGTGCAGGCCGGTGCAGGCGGTTTCACCAATGGCGTAGAGACCCGCCACGTCAGTGCGTCCCGCCAGGTCAGTCAGTATCCCACCGCAGGTGTAATGCGCGGCGGGCACCACCGGAATGGGTTGCTTGGAGATGTCGATGCCCAGTTCCAGGCAGCGGGCGTAGATATTGGGGAAATGTTCTTTCAGGAAACTCAGGGGTTGGTGTGAAATATCGAGATAGACGCAATCGAATCCGCCTTTTTTCATTTCAAAGTCGATCGCGCGGGCCACGATATCGCGCGGGGCCAGCTCGGCGCGTGGGTCGTGTTGCGGCATAAAGCGGGTGCCGTCGGGCAACAGCAGGCGCCCGCCTTCTCCGCGCACGGCTTCACTGATCAAAAATGATTTGGCGTGCGGGTGGTACAGGCAGGTCGGGTGGAACTGGATGAACTCCATGTTTCTGACCCGGCAGCCGGCGCGCCAAGCCACCGCAATGCCATCACCGGTGGCGGTATCGGGGTTGGTGGTATAGAGGTACACCTTGCCTGCGCCGCCGGTCGCCAAAATGGTGTGCGGGGCCTGGAAGGTGAGTACTTCGTCCGTGACCTCGTCCAACGCGTACAGGCCCAGGCAGTGATTGGGGCTCGCCTGCGCGTATGGGTCGGCGCTCGCGCTGCTGCCACGGCGCGAGGCCAGTTTGGCGTCGGTGATCAGGTCCACCAGCGTGTGGTTTTCAAACAGGGTGATGTTGGCTGTCTGACGCACGCGCTCAATCAGGGTGTGTTGCACGGCGGCACCGGTGGCATCGGTCACATGCGCAATGCGCCGCGCGCTGTGCCCACCCTCGCGGGTCAGGTGCAACTGGCCGTCTTCTTCGGAAAAATGGACGCCCATTTCTTGCAGCCATGCGATCGCCTGGGGTGCGTGTTCGACCACGAAACGGGTGGCTTCCAAGTCGCACAGGCCGGCCCCGGCGACCAGTGTGTCGTTGATATGGGCGTCAAAACTGTCGTCCTTGTTCCAGACGGCGGCAATCCCGCCCTGCGCCAAACCGCTGGAGCCCTCAAACAGGGCACGCTTGGTGATCACGGCGACACGCCGATCTGGCGCCAGCAGCAGGGCGGCATTGAGCCCCGCCAAGCCGCTGCCCACAATCAATACATCAAAATGGCGGGCAGAGTGGGTCATGGCATGCACTCTCAAGCAGGTGAATACGCCAGCCGGACGTAGATTGGGGCAAACACTTCGGCCTGGGTGATTTCGATCAGCGTTTCCTTGGCGAGTTCGAGCAGCGCGATGAAAGTGACAATCACCACTGGCGTGCCCTGGCCGGGATCGAACAGGTCTTCAAATTCAACAAAGCGGCGGCCCTGCAGTTTCTTCAGCACCAGGCTCATGTGCTCGCGCACCGACAACTCTTCGCGCGTGATCTTGTGACGTTGCACCAGGTTTGCGCGCTTGAGTATCGCGGCCCAGGCCTCTTGCAGATCGGCGACGTTCACGTCCGGAAAACGCGGCTGCAGTGACTGCTCGATGAAGACCTGCGCCTTGAGAAAATCGCGACCCAGCTGAGGCAGCTCATTGAGTCTGGCGGCTGCCAGCTTCATCTGCTCGTATTCCAGCAGGCGGCGCACCAGCTGGGCGCGCGGATCTTCAGCCTCCTGCCCTTCGGCGATCCTCTTGGGTGGCAGCAGCATGCGTGACTTGATTTCAATCAGCATCGCCGCCATCAGCAGGTATTCGGCCGCCAGTTCCAGATTGCGGCTGCGAATTTCCTCCACGTACACCAGGTATTGGCGCGTCACGCCCGCCATCGGAATATCGAGAATGTTGAAGTTCTGCTTGCGGATCAAGTACAGCAGCAAGTCAAGCGGACCTTCAAAAGCCTCCAGAAAGACTTCGAGCGCATCCGGCGGAATGTACAGATCCTGCGGCATGGCAAACAGGGGTTCGCCATACAAGCGCGCCACCGCGACGTGATCAACGACGTCGGGCATGCCGTTCAATGAAGCTGCTGTGATTTCGGTGATCAGCTCAGCGCCGTGAGCCATATCAGACATTGTGATGCTATCAAAAATATAGCCGCTTGCGCATTATTGACGGCAGCTAGAGGCCAATTCTTCTTCTAGTCGGCGTTGGTCTGGTAGACATAAGGCTGTTGTTTGACCTGGGCCGCGCGGTATTCGCCCCAGGCGCCGCGGTCAACCGCCTTGTTCCACAAAAGTGCCCGACCCTCAAGCTGCTTCGCTGCCAGATCCGGGTTTTTGACTTTGAGCTGATCGAGGAACTGGGTCGCTTCAGACTGGTACATGGGGCGGTAAAAAATATTCATGAGCTAAACCTTTCGCCTTCATTTTAGCCTGCCCGGCCGGCTTGCCCGATGCGCACCCGACTCTGAAAAAAATGGTTGTACCATAAGCGGGTTATGCATTCGTATGTTTTTTTGTTGGCACGCAATGACTAGTTTTGCTCATCCTGCGGCATGGGTTCATCTGGACTGGGTTTTGGTGGTGGTGGTGGCCTGGCTCTTGATCGGGGTGCTGGGTGTCTTTGCGCTGCGGCGCTTCAGATTCGTTGCCGTCGTGCTGTTTCCGGTGGGAGGCCTTTTTTCTCTGCTGTTGCTGGGGGTGACCCTGAGCGCGGCGGGAAATGGTGCCGAGGTGGCAGTGCTGCCCATCGGTCTGCCCCAGCTTCCATTTCATTTGCGGCTGGACAGCCTGTCAAGCTTCTTCCTGATGCTGATTGGCGGCGTGTCAGCAGGCGTGTCGGCGTTTGCAGCAGGCTATTTTCGCAAGGGTGAGGGCACACCGCCCGGCCTGATTTGCCTGGAATATCACGTCTTCTTGGCCAGCATGGCGATGGTGGTGCTGGCCGATGATGCCTATGCCTTCATGGTGGTCTGGGAGACCATGGCGCTGGCGTCGTTTTTCCTTGTCATCTCGAATCATCGTATTCCCGAAATTCGCAGCGCCGGCTTCATTTACCTGCTGGTGGCGCACGTGGGCGCGCTGGGCATCCTGCTGTGTTTCGGGGTGTTGCAGGCGAATACCGGCGACTACACATTTGCCAATATGCGGGCCCAGCACCTGTCGCCGTTCTGGGCCTCCATCGCGTTTGTGCTTGCGGTGTTTGGTTTTGGCGCCAAGGCCGGCATCCTGCCGGTGCACGTCTGGTTGCCCGAGGCACATCCGGCGGCATCGTCTCCGGTGTCGGCCCTGATGAGTGGCGTGATGCTGAAGATCGCGCTGTATGGCCTGCTGCGGGTGTCGTTTGACCTGCTGCAGACACGCATCTGGTGGTGGGGCGCCCTGTTGATGGCTATTGGCCTGGCGACGGCGCTGTTTGGAGTCGTCTTCTCCACCGTGCAGGTCGAGATGAAACGTCTGCTGGCCTATTCGTCGATCGAGAACATCGGTCTGATGTGTGCCGGCATCGGCCTGTCCCTGCTGTTCTCGGCTTATGGCATGAAGACACTGTCCGCGCTGGCCTTGACGGCCGCCCTGTATCACATCGTCAGCCACGCTTTCTTCAAGAGTCTGCTGTTCTGCAGCACCGGTGCCGTGATGCATGCCACCGGCGAGCGCAGCCTGGGCAAGCTCGGCGGTTTGATGCGCTACGTGCCGTGGGTCGCCTGGCCGACCCTGATTGGCGTCCTGGCCTGCGCCGGATTGCCGCCGCTGGGCGGCTTCGTCGCGGAGTGGTTGTTGTTGCAGAGTTTTCTGTTCACGACCGGTTTGCCAAGCTCGTTCCTCAATATGCTGGTGCCGGTGCTGGCCGGATTGATTGCGCTGATTGCCGCGCTGTCGGGCTTCACCATGGTCAAGTATTTTGGCGTCATTTTTCTGGGCCAGCCGCGCGAGGAAAAACTCTCGCAGGCGCATGACGCCGATTCCTGGGAGCGCATCGGCATGCTGTGGCTGACCGCCGGTTGTCTGGTGCTGGGCCTGCTGCCTAATCAAGTGATCGGCGTCATAGAACCGGTGACCCAGCTGCTGGTGTCGGTCGGCCTGGCGCAGTCGCTGTCCGGAAACGGCTGGCTGCTGGTGCCGGTGAGCATCGAACGTGCAAGTTACGCGCCGTCGATTTTCCTGCTCGGTGTCGTGGCCTGCTTCGCCTTGGCCTACTTCCTGGTGCGCAAGACCTACAAGCGCGGCACGCGGCGCGTACCACCCTGGGATTGCGGATACCCCTGGCAGAACGCGCGCATGCAGGATACGGCGGAAGGATTCGGACAACCGATCCGGCAAATATTCGAGCCCATGTTCCGCATGCGACGCGAATTGCCGACACCGTTCGATGAGCAGCCGCGTTATCGTGTGACGGTGGAAGACCCCTTGTGGTACTGGCTCTATCTGCCGGTGGCGACTGCGGTGGAACGGATCTCGAGACTGATCGGCCTGTTGCAGCAGGGGCGCATTTCGGTCTATCTGATGTACAGCTTTGTGACCCTGATCGTGGTTCTTTTGGTGGTCAAGCAATGAGCTGGCTCGGACTCCTGTCGCAACTGATGGCGATCGTGGTGGCGCTGGTCATTGCGCCGCTGATGTCGGGCTGGGTCAACCAATGGCGTGCCCGGCTGCAGAACAAGTCCGCCCCGGGCCTGATGCAGCCCTACCGCGTTTTGCGCAAGCTGTTCAACAAGGAATCGGTGCTGGCCGAGCATGCCTCGCCGCTGTTTCGCGCCACGCCCTACATTGTCTTTGGCTGCATGCTGCTGGCAAGCGCCATCATTCCGACTTTGTCAACCGATCTGCCGCTGTCACCGGCGGCCGATGCGATTGCTTTGGTGGGCCTGTTTGCACTGGCGCGGGTGTTTATTTCGCTGGCGGCGATGGATGTGGGCACGGCATTTGGCTCTCTTGGCGCGCGCCGGGAGATGCTGGTCGGATTCCTGGCTGAGCCGGCTTTGCTGATGGTGCTTTTTTGCGCCTCCATGGTGTCGCGCTCGACCTCGCTGACGACCATCGTCGACACGCTGGCGCACCGCGAATTTGCGATTTACCCAAGTTTTCTGGTGACCGGTATCGCCTTCATCATGGTGTCGCTGGCCGAGAATGCCCGGGTGCCGGTGGACAACCCGGAAACCCACCTGGAACTCACGATGATCCACGAATCCATGATTCTGGAATATTCCGGGCGCCACCTCGCGCTGCTCGAATGGGCGGCCAGCCTGAAACTGTTTGCCTATTCCTGCATCGGACTGGCATTGTTCTTTCCGTGGGGTGTCGCACAAGCGCATGCGCCGTTAGCCTTGCTGCTAGCGCTGCCGGTTCTGATCATCAAGCTCGCCGTGGGCGGCATCGTCATGGCGTGCATCGAGACGGCCAGCGCGAAGATGCGGATATTTCGCGTGCCTGAATTTCTCGGCACCGCTTTTTTGCTGGCGGTGATCGGTCTGCTGGTGAATATCCTGCTGGGGGTCTCATGATCAAGTTCGTGCCCCAGATGATCAATGTATTCGCCACGCTGATTCTGATGCTGTCGTTTGCGATGATTTCGCAGCGCCGCATTGTCTCGCTGATCAATCTCTTCACGATACAGGGCGCTGCCCTGGTGGCGGCTTCGGTGCTGCTTGGGTATGTGACCCATCAGCCTGATCTTTACATTTCGGCAGGCTTGACGCTGGCGCTCAAAGTCATTTTTATACCCTGGATGCTGCACCGGGTCATCCGCAAGCTCAACGTGCGCTGGGACGTGGAGACACTGATCAACATCCCGACCACCATGCTGGTGGGTATTGGACTGGTGATCTTCTCGTTTAGCCTGGCCTTGCCGATTTCGCGCCTGTCCCACACCATGGCCGGGGGTTCCCTCGGCATTGCGCTGGCCTGCGTGCTGCTTTCCTTCATGATGATGATCACCCGCTCCAAGGCGGTGCCGCAGGTCATCGGTTTTCTTTCGATGGAAAACGGGCTGATCTTTGCCGCAACGTCGGTGACCAATGGCATGCCGATGATTGTCGAGTTTGGCATTGCACTCGATGTGCTGGTGGGTGTTCTCATCCTCGGCGTGTTCATGTTTCAGATCCGCGAGAAATTCGACAGTCTGGATATTCACAACCTCGAAGCGCTCAAGGAAGACTGACTGTGTACGCCCTGTTTTTTGTTCTGGCAATACCGCTTATGGGTGGTGCGGTTCTGGCTTTCACCGGGCACCGTGATTTCGCGCGCAACATCAATGTTGCTTTCAGTTTCGGCACTTTTGTTGCCGCCTGCGCGCTGACGGCGCAGATCGTCAGCGACGGACCGATTCTGGTCTGGGACAAGCAGTTCTTCATCGATCCGCTGAATGTATTTCTGGTGACGCTGACCTGTTTTGTCGGATTCACCACCGCCATTTTTTCGCGCCCCTACATGCGGGTCGAACAGGATCACGGCAAGATGACGCCGATGCGCATGCGGCTGTACCACAGCATGTACCAGTTGTTCAACTTCACCATGCTGCTTGGCTTGACGACCAACAACCTGGGCATTGTCTGGGTGTCGATGGAGGCGGCGACGCTGACCACCGTGCTGCTGGTCAGCGTCTATCGAACGGCGGCCAGCCTGGAGGCGGCCTGGAAATATTTCATCCTGTGTGGCGTCGGCATTGCGCAGGCCCTGTTTGGCACCGTGCTGCTGTATATGGCCGCCGAAAAAGTGCTCGGCCCGGAGAGCGCCACGCTGCTGTGGACCAGTCTGGATGCCATCAAGGTGCAGCTCGATCCGGCGATCATCACGCTGGCTTTTGCTTTTCTGCTGATCGGTTACGGCACCAAAGTCGGCTTGGTGCCCTTGCACAGCTGGTTGCCCGACGCCCATGCGGAGGGCCCAACGCCGGTGTCGGCGGTGCTTTCGGGCCTGTTGCTGAACATGGCCATGTATGCGGTGCTGCGTTGCAAGGTGCTGACCGATGGGGCCTTGCAGCGCCCCATGGCCGGGCAACTGATGATGGGCTTTGGCCTGCTGTCGCTGGTCGTGGCGGCGTTCTTCCTGTCGCGTCAGAAAGACGTCAAGCGCATGTTCTCCTACTCGTCGATCGAGCATATGGGCCTGATCACTTTCGCCTTTGGCATGGGCGGGCCGGTCGCCAACTTTGCCGGTCTGCTGCACATGACGGTACATTCCCTGATCAAGTCGGCGGTCTTCTTCACGGTCGGCCACGCGACGCAAAAAGCCGGTACCCAGGTCATGAGCGAGATTCGCGGCCTGATCAAGATCAATCCGACCGTCGGTTGGGGCCTGATGCTGAGCGTGATGGCGATCCTGGGCATGCCGCCGTT
Source organism: uncultured beta proteobacterium (assembly GCA_963810395.1). Taxonomy (GTDB): domain Bacteria; phylum Pseudomonadota; class Gammaproteobacteria; order Burkholderiales; family Burkholderiaceae_C; genus Rhodoferax. Next base: position 2,808,804 of record CAWENC010000001.1, read on the forward strand.
CGGAGTCTTCGCCAGCGAGTTCCTGATTCTGACCACCGCCATGCGCGAGCAACCGTGGGCGACGCCGTTCTTGCTGCTCTCGCTGGGCGTCGCTTTCGCCTCGATCCTGATTCGGGTCTTGCCCATGGTGTTTGGCGAGACCACGCTCAAGCCACTGCTGCACCCACCGGCCCTGGTGCCGGTGTTTGTTCACATCGGGCTCGGTCTGGTGCTGGGTTTGTATATTCCACCCTACCTGAACGGCTGGTACGTTCAGGCGGCGCTGATGCTGGGGGGCTGAGTCGATGAAGATTTCCGGCTTGAATGTGGAATTGGCGCGCATGCCGGCGCCGGTGCCGATCTGGCATGCCCGCATTACGCGGGATGACTGGCTGACTGCGGCCTCCTCGGTGCGCCAGGCCGGCGGGCGCTTGCTGGCCGTATGGGGCTTTGCACAGGAGCTGGGTGCGTCGGTGTGTGCCGCCTATGTGACGCTGGAGGGTCTGCTCTGGATCGAGTTGCCGCTGCAGGGTGAGCACAAGACCTACCCTGATCTGGTGCCCTTGTTCCCGGCGGCCGGCAGGATGCAGCGGGCCGTGGCTGATTTGTCCGGCCTGCGCGCCGAAGGCGCTAAAGACCAGCGTCCCTGGCTCAATCACGGCGCCTGGCCGGCGGATTTTTTCCCTCTGGCCCCCACGGCGCAAGCAGACCAGGTGTTTCCTGATCTGCCCTTGCTGGATTACCCGTTTGTCCGTGTCCAGGGTGATGGTGTGCACGAGATCGCGGTCGGCCCGGTCCACGCCGGCATCATCGAGCCCGGTCACTTTCGCTTCTCCGTGGTCGGAGAAAAGGTTTTGCGCCTGGAGCAACGCCTGGGCTACACGCACAAGGGGATCGAGCAGCGCATGACGCAGTTGGCACCGTTGCAGGCTGGGCGTCTTGCGGGTCGGGTGTCGGGCGATTCCACCGTTGCTTATGCGTGGAGCTATTGCATGGCGCTTGAATCGGCCGCCGGCTGTGAGATCCCGCTGCGAGCGGCCTGTTTGCGCGCGCTGCTGCTGGAGCGTGAACGGGTGGCCTGCCATCTGGCAGACCTCGGTGCGCTGGGCAACGACGCGGCATTTGCTTTCGGCCTGGCGCAGTTCTCCCGCCTGCGGGAAGACTGGCTGCGCCGGTCCAAGGCGGCGTTCGGGCACCGCCTGCTGATGGACTGCGTGGTGCCGGGTGGCGTGGCCTGCGACATGCATGCTGAACACATCGAGCCAATGCTCCGGCAATGCGACTCCATCGAGGCCGAAGTTCAGGCCTTGCGCACCATCTATGACGAGCACGCCGGCTTGCAGGATCGCTTCATGACCACCGGGCGTGTCAGCCCGGCCCTGGCCGCGCAATTGGGTTTGACCGGTCTGGCTGGTCGAGCCAGTGCGCAATCGTGGGATTTGCGCTGCGACCATCCGGCCGCGCCTTATGACGTGTTGCAGGTCAGGATGGCGACCCACGGCAACGGTGACGTTGCCGCCCGGGTGATCGTGCGTTTTGAGGAAGTATTCGAGTCCTTGCGCTTGATCCGGAAAATACTCTCCGACCTGCCAGCGGGTGCCATCTTGCAGGAAGTTCTCCTGCCTGATCAGGCAAGCCATGGTGCGGGTTGGGTCGAGGGCTGGCGCGGCGAGATATTCGTGGCACTCGAACTCGACAGCGCGGCCAGGCAGCATCGCATTCTCCGCTGTCATTTGCATGACCCCTCGTGGCAAAACTGGCCGGTGCTCGAGCATGCCGTGATCGGCAACATCGTGCCCGACTTTCCGCTCATCAACAAGTCATTCAACCTCAGCTACTCGGGGCAGGATCTATGATCTGGAAGGTCGTCAAGCAAATCGTCAAGAGCGGAATTCGCACCGAGCCGGCACCTTACTTTAGAGGCAGCGAAGGCGAGGAAATTGGCCGGATTCAGGCGGATGTGCTCGACATCCTGGGGCGGGCGCTGACGATTCGCATGGTCGATGCCGGTTCCTGCAATGGTTGTGAGCTGGAGATCAATGCGCTGGGCAATCCCTACTACAACATCGAGGGACTGGGCATCAAGTTTGTCGCCAGTCCGCGCCACGCCGATCTGCTGTTGGTGACCGGGCCGGTATCGCGAAACATGGCAACCGCCTTGCGCCGCACCTTCGATGCGACGCCTGAGCCCCGGCTGGTGGTGGCGGTCGGTGACTGTGGCTGCGACGGCGGCATCTTTGGCGAGAGCTACGCCAGTTGCGGCCGGGTCGCGAACGTGATCCCGGTCGATGTCGTGGTGCCGGGTTGCCCCCCGCCACCGATCGAGATATTGCGCGGCATCCTGGCCGCCGTACGCCGGCGCGCCTGATCGCCTCAGCGTCTTTTACCTGACCCGCATCCCCGGCTGCGCGCCGCTTGAGGGTTCCAGGACATAAATGCCTGGATTGGTCTTTTCGTCGCCATGGCTGGCCGCCAGCACCATGCCCTCGGACACGCCAAACTTCATCTTGCGCGGCGCCAGGTTGGCGACCAGCACAGTGAGTTTCCCCACCAGCTGCTCGGGCTGGTAGGCGCTGGCAATGCCGGAAAACACGGTTCGGGTTTGGCCCTCACCGGCATCGAGGGTCAGACGCAGCAATTTGGTGGAACCCGCAACCGCCTCGCAATTGACGATCCTGGCAATGCGCAAGTCGATCCTGGCGAAGTCGTCGATGCTGATGCTTGCGGCAATCTCTTCGCCACCTGGTGCTATTGATTTAGTAGCGGTTTGTGCAGGTTCGACGGGGGCTGGAGCCTCAAATAATGCTTCAAGCTGCTTGATGTCGACGCGCTGCATCAGGTGCTGGTAGTTGCCAATGCGGTGGCCCGTAGTCAAGGGCTGGTCGACGCTTGCGAACGTCAGTGGCGTGATCGTCAGAAAGATCTCAACTTGTTCAGCCAGTGCGGGTAACACCGGTTTGAGGTAGGCTGTGAGCACCCGGAATGCTTCGATGCACACGCTGCAGACATCGTGCAGTCGCTCTTCCATACCCGACTGTTTGGATAATTCCCACGGCTTGTTGGCATCCACGTATTCGTTCACGCGGTCGCACAGCAGCATGGTTTCGCGCAGTGCCTTGGCGTATTCCCGGCTTTCATACAACTGCTCGATGTTGGTGCGTTCGCTATACAACTGGTTGAGCAGCGCGGTACCGTCGGCCGAGATAGCGCCAAGTTTTCCGTCAAAGCGCTTGGCAAGAAAGCCGGTCGCACGTGAAGCGATATTCACATACTTGCCAATCAAATCGCTATTCACCCGCGCCATGAAGTCTTCGGGGCTGAACTCGATGTCTTCATTGCGGCCGTTCAGCTTTGCGGCGATGTAATAGCGCAACCACTCGGGATTCATGCCCAGGCTCAGGTACTTGAGCGGGTCCAGACCGGTGCCACGGCTCTTGCTCATCTTCTCGGCGTTCACGGTCAAAAAACCGTGCACGAAGACCGCGTCGGGCGTCTTGCGGCCGCTGAAATGCAGTGTCGCGGGCCAGAACAGCGTGTGGAAGGTCACGATGTCCTTGCCGATGAAGTGGTACTGCTCGGTGGCCGGGTCGGCCATGAACTTGTCGTAGTCCACGCCAATCCTGTCCAGGTAGTTTTTCAGCGAGGCCAGGTAGCCGATCGGCGCGTCCAGCCAGACATAGAAATATTTGCCCGGTGCATCCGGAATTTCAATGCCGAAGTAGGGCGCGTCGCGCGAAATATCCCAGTCGGCCAGGCCTTCGCTGGTGCTGCCGTCGGGGTTCTTGCGCGTCGAGAACCACTCCTTGACCTTGTTCAGCACCTCGGCTTGCAGGCGCGGCACGCCCCGCGTGTTGCTGCTTTGAACCCAGTCTTCCAGAAACTCGACGCAGCGTGGGTCTGACAGTTTGAAGAAGAAGTGCTCGGCGCTCTTGAGTACCGGCGTGGCACCTGACAAGGCCGAGTACGGGTTGACTAGGTCGGTGGGCGCATACACCGCGCCGCATTCCTCGCAGTTGTCGCCGTACTGGTCCCGGGCGCCGCACTTGGGGCATTCGCCCTTGATGAAACGGTCCGGCAGGAACATGTTCTTCTCGGGGTCGAAGAACTGTTCGACCGATTTTTTCTGGATCAGCGAACCATCCGCCCGATCCCGCAAGTCGCGGTAGATCTGGCGCGCCAACTCGTGGTTCTCAGGCGCGTCGGTCGAATGCCAGTTGTCAAAGCCGATGTGAAAACCCTCCAGATAGGGTTTGCGCCCGGCTGCGATGTCGGCCACGAACTGCTGCGGCGTCTTGCCCGCCTTTTCGGCGGCAATCATGATCGGCGCCCCGTGCGCGTCGTCGGCGCAGACAAAGTGCACCGTGTTGCCCTGCATGCGCTGAAACCGCACCCAGATGTCGGCCTGGATGTACTCCATGATGTGGCCGATATGGAAATTGCCGTTGGCGTAGGGCAGGGCGGTGGTGACAAAGAGTTGACGTGGCATGAGGCGCTTGACTTTCAGAGAGTGGCTCCGATTTTAGTCGCGCCTGCCGCGGCCGATGCGCTCCTCACCGAGGCCGGCCTGCATGACTCAAGCCGTGGAGCATCAAGCGCGCAGGGCTTGCTGGCGCAAGCCGTCCAGCGTGGAAGTGGGCGTGATGGCTTGCGGGTCGATCAGGCAATGCAGCAGCGCCGGCTTGCCGCTGGCCAGGGCGCGCTGTAGCGCCGGGGCGAAGGAAGCGGTGTCGCAGACGCGTTCGCCGTGGGCGCCAAAGGCCTGGGCGTATGCGGCGAAGTCGGGATTTTTCAAGCCGGTGGCGACGACACGCGCCGGGTAATTGCGCTCCTGGTGCATGCGGATCGTCCCGTACATGCCGTTGTCGAGCAGAATGATCAGGATCGGCAACTGGTATTGCACGGCAGTGGCGAGTTCCTGCCCATGCATCAGGAAATCGCCATCCCCGGCAAATACCAACACGCTGCGCTCGGGCCACAAGCGTTTGGCGCCGACGCCGGCGGGCAGGCCGTAACCCATGGAGCCGCTGGTCGGGGCAAGCTGGCTTGCGTAATGGCGGAAGGGCCAGAAGCGATGCACCCAGATCGCAAAGTTGCCCGCGCCGTTGCACATGATGGTGTCGGCCGGCAAGACCTGGCGCAGATGCCGCATGACTTCTCCCATCTGCAAATCACCAGGGATGTGGATCGGGCTCGGGTCGCTCCATTGAAGATAGTCATCATGCCCTGCCTTTGCCGATTGGCTCCAGGGCGGATTTTTTGGCGCCGCCAGTGCAGCTGCGGCCTGGGCAAAGGCCGCGGGCGACGCATGGATCGGCAGGTGCGCCCGGTAGACGCGACCGAGTTCGTCCGGATCGGGATGGACATGCACCAGGGTTTGTCGGGGCACCGGAATCTCCATCAGGCTGTAGCCTTGCGACGGCACTTCAGAAAGACGGCCGCCGACCAGTAGCACCAGATCGGCTTCCTTTATGCGCTGGAGCAAGGCGGGATTTGGACCCAGACCCAGGTCTCCGGCATAACAGGCGTGATCCGCCGAAAAGAGCATTTGCCGTCGGAACGAGCAAAGCACCGGCAGTTGATAGTGCTCTGCAAACGAGGTGATGTGTTGCACTGCGGTGGCCGACCAACGGCTACCCCCCAGAATCATCAGCGGGCGCTGCGCGGCTTCAAGGCGCTTGTGCAATTCGACCATGGGCTGCGTGCCGGGGGCAGTTTCGACCACCTGGTAGGGCAAGCTGGCCGGACCTGGGGCGGCATCGACCTCGGCGATCTCCATGAGCTCGGTCAGCAGGTCCTCGGGCAAGGCAATGACCACCGGACCGGGGCGCCCGGAGGTGGCGACATGAAATGCTCTTGACACCAGTTCGGGCAGGCGGCGCAAGTCATCGATTTCTGTCACCCATTTGGCGAGCTTGCCAAACACGGCCCGGTAATCGAGCTCCTGGAACGCCTCACGCTCGCGGGCACTGCGTTCAACCTGACCAACAAACAGAATCATCGGCGTCGAGTCCTGTCGGGCGATGTGAATGCCAGCTGACGCATTGGTGGCGCCGGGTGCCCGGGTCACAAAGCAGATGCCGGGTTGCCCGGTGAGTTTGCCGTGGGCCTCGGCCATCATGGCCGCGCCACCCTCCTGGCGACAGACCGTGACTTCAATCGACGGCACATCGTAAAACGCGTCCAGCACCGCCAGGAAGCTCTCGCCAGGCACACAAAAGACGTGCCGTACCCCGTGCACCTTGAGTTGATCCACCAAAATCTGGCCGCCCGACCGACTTGTTGCCATACCGTGATTCCTCATGTGAAACTTTAGAAAATGCTGGCCAATCGGCAAACAGCGTCTTTATCAGCCGTGCAAATCGATCAATTCGCCAGGCAAATAGTGGCGACCACAAGTTGCAGAGTCTAGTGTTACCATTTGGCTGAAACTGGTTTCAGTTGGTCAACAAAACCTTGTCCCATTTGAAATGTCCGCCAAAATTCATCCCCCATCCACCTCCGCCAAACCCGCCACCATTGCGGATGTGGCACGCGAAGCCGGCGTCTCCAAAGCCACGGTCTCGAGGTTTCTGAATCACCGGGAAAAGTTGCTCACGAAGGAAATAGCCACGCGGGTGGAAGTGGCCATTGCGGCTCTGGCCTACAGCCCGAGCCCGATGGCGCAGGCGCTCAAGCGCGGGCGCTCGCGGCTGATTGGCCTGGTGGTAGCCGACGTCACCAACCCATTTTCGGTGGCGGTATTGCGCGGTGCCGAGAAAGCCTGCCAGGAGGCCGGCTACCTGCTGATGCTGTTCAACCTGGGCAATGACAGCCGGCGCGAAGCCGAAGCCATCAAGACGCTCACCGCTTACCAGGTGGAGGGCTTCATCCTGAACACGCTGGGTCGTGACGCGGGTGCCGTTGCAGATGCTGCGCGCCACGGCAAGCCGGTGGTGCTGGTCGACCGGCGCCACCATGACATGCAAGCCGACTTTGTGTCGCTGGACAATGCCGGTGCGGTGCGTCTGGCCGCTCAGCACTTGGTCGAGAGAGGCTACCGCGAGTTGCTGTTTGTCTCCGAGCCGGTCAAGCACGTCAGTTCCCGCGAAGAGCGCAAGACGGCTTTTCGCAGTTTTATCCGCGATTCTGCGACTGCCATCCCAGGCCTGCACGGCAGCACCTTTGAAAGCAGCGCCGACGACGCCGAAGGGGCCTTGGACAACGCCTTGCGCAGCTTGCGCCAGCGTGCCGGCAAGCATCCGCCCGGCGTGTTCTCCAGCAATGCGGTAGTGACCCTGCGCGTGGTGGCGGCGGTGGCGCGTCTGGGCTGGCGCCTGGGCAGCGATATCGGCCTGGTCGGCTTTGACGACACCGAGTGGTCGCCTTATGTGGGCCCGGGCCTGAGCACCATCGCCCAGCCGACCAACGAGTTGGGCCGGATCGCCGCGGGTTGTCTGATCGAGCGCCTGAAAGGCCTGGAACTGCCGCCACGCCAGATATTGCTGTCCGGCCGATTGGTGCCGCGCGGCTCCTCCGTGTCCGCACTCGGCCCCGGCCCCTAGGGTTTTCCTTAGTTCAAGGCCGATAGAAGTACTTCTATAATTAGCTGAAACCGGTTTCAGTGTTTGCATCCGTTCATGAACTATTCGTTTCAATTTGGTGATGTCTTTGCGGCTTGGCCGCTGCTGCTCCGAGGCACCTGGAGCACCATCGAACTCTCAATGCTGGCCATGCTGTTGGGTCTGGTGGTCGCAATCCTGTGCGCATGGGGTAAAACCGCCGGCCCGCGCCCGCTGCGCTGGCTCATCAATGCCTACATCGAGCTGATCCGCAACACACCGTTTCTGGTGCAACTGTTCTTTTTCTTTTTTGCGCTGCCCGCCTTGGGATTGCGCTGGTCGGCTCACACCGCCGCCCTGACCGCCATGGTGGTGAATCTGGGCGCCTACGCCACAGAGATCATCCGCGCCGGCATCGAGTCGATTCCCAAGGGGCAGATCGAAGCGGGCCTGGCGCTCAGCCTAAAACGCCACGAAATATTCCGCTTCGTGATCTTGAAGCCGGCGCTGCGCACCGTTTACCCGGCGCTCACCAGCCAGTTCATTCTGCTGATGCTCAGCTCCAGCGTGGTGTCGGCCATTTCAGCGGACGACCTGACATCGGTCGCGGCCAACCTGCAGTCGCAGACCTTTCGCAGCTTTGAGATTTACATCGTCGTGGCCGTGATCTACCTGGCGCTGGCGCTAGGTTTCTCGGCGCTGTTCCGTGCCATCTACCAGCGCACCCTTAACTACCCGTCAGGCCGCTAATGCGTACTTTCGGTTTCCCCGAATTCCTGTTCATTCTTGAGGCCGCCAAGTGGACCGTGGCGCTGTCCATGATCGCCTTCATCGGCGGCGCCATCGGCGGCCTGATGATTGCCCTCAGCCGCACCTGCGACAAGCCGGTGCTGCGCGCACTGGCGGGCGGCTTCATCCAGGTTTTCCAGGGCACGCCGCTGCTGTTGCAACTCTTTCTGGTGTTCTTCGGCGCGCCGGTGCTGGGCCTGGAGATCAATCCCTGGGTGGCGGCGGGCGTGGCACTGATTCTCAACAGCAGCGCTTTCCTGGGTGAAATCTGGCGTGGCTGCATCCAGGCCGTACCGAGCGGGCAATGGGAGGCGGCACAGGCGCTGAGCCTGCGCTATGCGGCACGCATGCGCTACGTGATCCTGCCGCAGGCCTTCAAAATCGCGCTGGCGCCGACCGTCGGTTACATGGTGCAGATCATCAAGGGCACTTCACTGGCCGCCATCATCGGTTTTGCCGAGGTCACGCGCTCCGGTCAGATCATCAACAATGCCACCTTCCAGCCGCTGATCGTCTTCAGTGTCGTTGCCGGCATTTACTTTGTGCTGTGCTGGCCCTTGTCGCTGCTGGCCGCCCGCATGGAGCGCCAGCACGCAGCCGCGCTGACACGCTGACACGTTTCAACTTTCTCAACCGCCAACTTTCACCTCAACTCACGGAGACTTCACCATGATCAAGCATCTGCAACGCCGCCTCTTCACAACGACCGCCCTGGCCCTGGGTCTGGCTGCCACCCTGTCGGCCTGGGTGCCCTCAGTCAGTGCACAAACTGTGGCCGAGCTGAAGAAAAAAGGCGAGCTCACGATCGGCATGCTGGTCGACTTTCCGCCCTATGGCACCATGAATGCCAGCAACCAGCCCGATGGCTACGACGCCGACGTGGCGCGCCTGCTGGCCAGAGACCTTGGCATCAAGCTCAATCTGGTGCCGGTGACCGGCCCGAACCGCATTCCCTTTTTGCTGACCAACAAGGTTGATCTGCTGGTGGCTTCGCTGGCGATCACGCCCGAGCGTGCCAGGCAGGTCCAGTTTTCCAAGCCTTATGCAGCCGCCAGCATCGTGCTGTACGGAGACAAAAAGGCCAGCATCAAGGCCGCCGCCGACCTGAAGGGCAAACGCGTCGGCGTGGCCCGCGCCAGCACCCAGGACGTGGCGCTGACCTCCGCGGCGCCGGAGGGCACCGAGATTCGCCGCTTCGACGACGACGCTTCGGCGATGCAGGCACTGATGTCGGGTCAGGTGGACGCCATCGGCTGCTCCACCACCGTGGCAGCACAAATCGACAAGCGCGCACCTGCCAACTCTTTCGAGGCCAAATTCCTGCTGCGCCAGCAGGTCATGGGCATCGTGATGCGGCCCGGCCAGGCCGAGCTGCTGAAAACAATTGACAGCTTCGTTGACCGCAACACGGCCAACGGCGAACTCAACAAGCTGTACCGCAAGTGGCTGGAAACCGACCTGCCGAAGATGCAATAAACCAGTCCCTGTTGCCGACAACGGTGTATTCATGACAGACACAATGCAATCTCCCGCGCCGCCAACCGGCGGCTCCGAGCCCATCATCCGCATGGAAGCGGTTGACAAATGGTTCGGCAAGTTTCAGGTGCTGAGCGACATCAACCTGACGGTGGCGGCCGGGGAACGCATTGTGGTGTGCGGGCCTTCGGGCTCCGGCAAGTCGACACTGATCCGCTGCATCAACCGGCTGGAAACGGTGCAGCAGGGTCGCATTGTGGTTGACGGCATCGACCTGACCGCTGGCGGCCGCAATGTGGACTCGGTGCGCCAGGAAGTCGGCATGGTGTTCCAACAGTTCAACCTGTTTCCGCACCTGACTATTCTGCAAAATTGCACGCTCGCTCCGGTGCGATCGCGCGGCTTGAACCAGGACGAGGCAGAAACTGTTGCGATGAAGTACCTCAAGCGGGTACGTATTCCGGAACAGGCACACAAATACCCGAGCCAACTGTCGGGCGGCCAGCAGCAGCGGGTGGCGATTGCCCGCGCGCTTTGCATGACGCCAAAGATCATGCTGTTCGACGAGCCGACTTCGGCGCTGGACCCGGAGATGGTCAAGGAGGTGCTGGACACCATGATCAGCCTGGCCGACGACGGCATGACCATGCTCTGCGTCACGCACGAAATGGGTTTTGCCCGCAGCGTCGCCGATCGCGTGATCTTCATGGCGGACGGGAAGATCGTCGAACAGGCACCACCCCAACAGTTCTTCAGCAACCCCCAGCATGAAACGACGCGCAATTTTCTGGGCCAGATCCTGAGCTCTCAGCATGCTCACTGAGATTCGTGCCGCCGACGCGGCTGCCACAATGCAGCCGAGCACGCCGATCCTGATTTCGCTGTCTGCCTTTGGCGCGGCGGAAGTGCGCAGGCACGGCCAGCTCTGGTTTACCCAACTTGGTCTGGCGGCGGGCGCCGATGGTGTTGAAGTGCGCGGCGAACTGCTGAAGGATGCGGCCAGCGAACTCCCGGCGATTGCGCAGGCTTTGCGCTTCGGTGGCAAAGATGCGGTGTATTCCAGTGCCGAATACCTCTGGACCGGAGACGGCAGGCTGGACCTGCCGGCCCTGGAGCGCGCCCTGTCTGCCACCAAAGCACTCGGCGCCGCACGGCTGAAAATGGCCATCGGCGGCTTCGGCCCTTCTTCCCTTTGCACGTTTGGCGCGTTGCAGGAACACTTGCAGGCGAATGAGACCGAGCTGCTGATCGAGAACGACCAGACCGCTGCCGCTGGAACACTGGTCGCGCTGCAGGACTTTTTCAAGGCAAGCAATATTGTGGGATTTTTTCCTGGCATGACTTTTGACATCGGCAACTGGCACTGGACCGGCGAGTGCCCGCTGCAGGCGGCTGCCGCACTTGCTGGCCAGGTGCGTTATGTGCATTGCAAAGGCGTGCAGCGTCAGCCGCAACGCTGGGTCGCAGTGCCGCTGGTCGAATCCAGCGCCCCTTGGCGTGCGGTGTTGCATCACTTGCCCTCAGATGTGCCCTGGGCGATCGAATACCCGCTGACGGGTGAGAACTTGCTGACGGTTGCGCGCCAGGAAATTGTGCAACTGCGCCAGATTGCCGCCAGCATGGCCGGGCGCGCGCACAGCCGTTCTCAAGACACCCAGCGAGCCACTCGATGAGCCCGGCGCTTGACGTTATTACTTTTGGCGAAGCCATGCAGCTGCTGGTGGCCGACCAGCCAGGCCCGCTGGAGCTGGTGGAAACTTTTCACAAACGCACCGCCGGGGCCGAGACCAACGTGGCGATTGGCCTGGCGCGCCTGGGTCTCAAGGTCGGCTGGGCAAGTCGCCTGGGAACCGACTCCATGGGCCGCTATTTGCTGACCGCCATGGCGCAGGAAGGCATCGACTGTTCGCACGTGGTTTGCGACCCAACTCAAAACACCGGCTTTCAGTTCAAGGGCAAGGTCACCGACGGCAGCGACCCACCGGTGGAATACCACCGCAAAGGCTCGGCTGCCAGCCACATGGGCGTGGCCGATATCGACGAAGCCTGGCTGCTCAGTGCGCGCCACCTGCATGCGACCGGCGTGTTTGCCGCCATCTCGGCGACCACCTTGCCGGCGGCGCGCAAGACCATGGACCTGATGCGCGGCGCCGGTCGCAGCGTGTCGTTCGACCCGAATTTGCGGCCCACGCTGTGGGCCACGCCCGAGCTGATGCGCGAATCCATCAACGACCTGGCGACGCGCGCCGACTGGGTGCTGCCGGGACTGGAGGAAGGCCGTTTCTTGACCGGTGACGCCAGCCCCGAGGGTATTGCCCGTTTTTACCGCCAGCGCGGCGCCAAACTGGTGGTGGTCAAGCTCGGCAGCGCCGGGGCCTATTTCGATGGCGGAGACGGTGCGGGCCATATGCCAGCCTTTCCCGTGGCCGAGGTGGTGGACACTGTCGGTGCCGGCGACGGCTTTGCGGTCGGTGTCATCAGCGCGCTGCTGGAGGGCCTGAGCGTGCCCGAGGCAGTCAGGCGCGGCGCCTGGATTGGGGCGCGCGCGGTGCAGGTGCTGGGCGACAGCGAAGGCCTGCCGACCCGTGCCGAACTCGACGCAGCCGGGCTTTAAACCATGCCTGTCAACACGGCGGACAGCGCACGCAAAAAGGTCCTGGTGTTCCGGGAACTGCCACCTGACCAGCTGGCACGCCTGAAGGCGCAGCACGAGGTCACGGTAGCCAACCCGCGCGTGCCGGAACAGGCCGCCGCCTTTCACGCGGCACTGGCCACCGCGGAAGGCATGATCGGCTCCAGCTACTCCATCAATGCGGCGCTGCTGGCCCGCGCACCGCAGCTCAAAGTCATCTCCAGCTTGTCGGTGGGCGTCGACAATTACGAACTGCCAGCGCTGGCCTCGCGCGGCATCATGTTGTGCCACACGCCTGGCGTGCTGACCGAAACCACCGCCGACACCGTTTTTGCCCTCATCATGGCCAGCAGCCGGCGTCTGGTCGAGTTGGCCAATCTGGTGCGCGAGGGTCGCTGGACGCGCAACATCGGCGAGGATCTTTTCGGCTGGGATGTGCACGGCAAGACGCTGGGTATTCTGGGCTTTGGCCGCATCGGCCAGGCGCTGGCGCGACGTGCCGCTTTGGGCTTTGGCATGCCGGTGCTGTATCACAGCCGCCGGCCGGCGGATCTGACGAACGAGGCGCCCGAATTGGCTGGCAAAGCTGTCCATACGCCGCTGGATGACTTGCTGCGACGCGCCGACATCGTCGCGGTTGTGCTGCCCTTGTCAGACGAAACCCGCGGCCTGATGGGCGCGAGAGAGTTCGGCCTGATGAAACCGGGCGCGATTTTTGTCAACGGTGCCCGTGGCGCCATCGTGCAGGAAGACGCGCTGCTCGACGCGCTTGACCGCGGCACGCTGCGCGCCGCCGGTCTTGATGTCTTTGCGACCGAACCTCTGCCGCTGGACTCGCCTTTGCGCACGCACCCCAAGGTGACGGCGTTGCCGCACATCGGCTCGGCGACTTATGAAACCCGGCAGGCCATGGCCATGCTGGCGACCAGCAACCTGCTGCAAGCTTTGGCGGGCCAGCGCCCGGCGGCCGTGTTTGATCCAGCGGCGTCCTTGTAGCTTGGCGTTGCGGGCATGCCGCCACAGAAAACGACAGGCTGAACATAAGCCTGCCTTGCGATTTATCAATTTCCGACTGTTTCTGACCTCCTACGCTTGAAATGGCGGTACATGAGCGGTGCTTGTGGCCGCGGTTTTTTGTTTCACTTCCAGATTGGAGAAAACAATGAAAGCTTTTAGTGGGCTACCGAGAAAAATTGCGCTGATGCTGGGCGTGTGCCTGGCTATCGTTGCCCAGGCGGCTCCCGATGCCTCCGTGGTCAATCCACGCTATGTCCTCAATGGCGACACGGTCTATGACAAGGTGGCGAACCTGACCTGGCAACGCTGCAGTGTCGGGCAAAGCTGGAAGCAGGATTCGGGTTGCGTCGGCAGCGTGAAGAAATTCACCTTTGATGAGGCTCAGCGGCTGGCAGGGGGAGTTTGGCGCGTGCCGACGAAGGAAGAGTTGGCGTCGCTGATTGACCCTGAGCGCCAGGCGGAGCCGAGACTTGACGTGACGGTGTTCCCGAATATGGACCTGAAAGACCTCTTTTATTGGTCCAGTTCGGCGGATGGTGACGACTCCGGGTGGTACGTCGGTTTCAGCCTTGGCCGGATGAGTCGTGACCGTCGCGCGGCGCCCGGCCCGGTTCGACTGGTGCGCGACGGGCAGTGACGCAGATTGCTGGCCTGGCGGCGCGCTCGAGTCGCTGAGCTGCTTCGGTGATGGGTCGCTACGCTTGTCGCTTGCTCAATTGAAGGCGCAGGAGCCCGGTCCGCCAGCGTGTCCACAAGAATCACAGGGGCTCGGCGGCACCGGCGCAGCGCGCTGCGTCGCCGCGGTGGTGGCGAACACGGATAGCAATTTTTCGAGCTTAGTCGAGTGGCAGGTCGGGCACTCCGGGATGGTGCTGGAGCGAACCAGTGCTTCAAACTCGTGACCGCAGTCACCACAGGCGTATTCGTAAATCGGCATTTCTTACTCCAGATCAAGCCTGAATTATCAACCCAGCCAGGCGGCGCGAATCAAGCGTTACCCCCACAGGACTGAGCGCATGGAGATCGATGCCGACTGAAAGCCGGTGTTGAAAAAGCGCGGCATTTCAGTCGGTCGCGCTGCACCTGCGGCGTAGAGCAGCGGCAGATAATGGTCATGCGTGGGATGTGCCTGCGTGGCAACTGCACCGAGTGCCTGAAAGTCTTGCAGTGCATCCAGCTGCCCCTTCTTGATCTGCTCCTGCACCGAGCTGTCGAACTCCCTGGCCCAGTCATAAGCCTCATCGGCCGCAGTGTCCCGCCTGGTGGCCCGAAGGTTATGAACGATGTTGCCGCTGCCGACAATCAGCACACCACGCTGTCGCAACTGGTGAAGCTGCTGACCCAGCGCATAGTGCTCCGACGGTGGGCGACCGTAATCCATGCTCAGCTGCAGTACCGGGATATCGGCTTTGGGAAACATCGGCTTGAGCACCGACCATGTTCCGTGATCAAAGCCCCACTCCGCGGGGTCGACGCCGAGTGCACTGCCGGTTGCGGGAGATTTCAGCTCTTGAGCGAGTTTCTGCGCCACCACCGGCGCACCTGGTGCCGGGTACTGCTGGTCAAACAGCGCCTGCGGGAAACCACCGAAGTCATGAATCGTCTTTGGCTTTGGCATGCCAGTGAGCTGCCAGCCGCCGCGTGTCAGCCAGTGCGCCGATATGCAAAGGATCAGCTGAGGCTGCTCAGCGCGTGCCAGTATCTCGACACCCATCGCCTGCCACGCGCGACGCCAGTGCTGGTCTTCGATCGCGTTCATCGGGCTGCCATGGCCCACGAACAGTACCGGCAGGGTCGATGAGCGCTTGAGCCCTTGAATCGCCGAAAGGCTGGCTGCGTTGGTGGGTGAACTTGTCATGAGTGTGGGCAAGGCGGCAATGGCTGCCAGTGAAGTTCTGCGGTCCATTGTGTCATGTTAACCATTGCTTGACATTGCCCGGCCATAATTCTCCGCATGAAGATCGCACGACTCGTGGGCAAGCCGGGTTCAGTTCGCGGGCCAGCGTTTGGCTGGTTGCTGGCGGCAGCCTCTTGCCAGCTGCTTGCTCAATCGCAAAGCGGGCTATCGACTTCGGCGGCTGACTCCCCAGCGCCCGCAAAGTCCGACCAGGGGATCACATTGAAACCGGTGAACGTCGTCGGCGTTGCCGATGACACGGAAAAGAGAAGGCTCTCCACGGCGGCGAAAATCATCGTGGAACGAGATGAGATCGAGCGCTACGGTGACAGCACCGTGGGCGAACTGCTGAAGCGCCTGCCGGGCATCACCATGCAAGGGCGCCCCGGGCGCGGGGGCGCGCCACGCATGCGGGGTCTCGGCAACGGCTACACCCAGATTCTGCTGGATGGCGAGCGCGTGCCGCGCGGCTTTTCCCTGGATGATTTGTCACCCGACCAAATCGAGCGGATTGAAATTTTGCGTGCACCCACAGCCGAGACCGGCGCCCGGGCCATCGCCGGCACCATCAACATCATTACGCGTGGTGGCTACAGCAAGCACGTCAATACGGTGAATCTCGGGCTGGGTATGGAAAACGGCCACACGCAGCCCGGTGCCTCCTGGTCACGCAATGACAAGGTCGGGCGGCTGATCTACAACTTCTCGATTTCAGCCGCGCACAATGAACGCTCGAACGATGTCTCCACCTCCACGCTGACGGAGAACCTCGACACCGGTGAAGTCATTCATCGGTCCGAGGCCAAGGCCTCAACCGGCTTGCGCGATGCCATTCATGCCAATGGCCGTCTGCAATGGCAAGCAGACAACGGCGACTCCTTCACGCTGATGCCGATGTTCGTCGAGACGCACAACAGCGCCACGTTCGCCAGTCAACTGGTGCAGAGTGGTGGCGTCGTTCCGTATGACAGCAGCAGCGGCAGTTCTGAGAACCGTTTTTCCATCAGACGCGTCGCTGGCCTGTGGATCCATCAGATGCAGGATGGCGCCAATCTTCGGTTCAGCGGCAGCCTGGGGCAAAGCGATTGGGACAACAATTCCTTGCGCCAGAACTTCGGCGGCTCCCAGGGCGGCACGGTAGCCTCCAGCAATCAGTCAGACCAGCATGACAGCACCTTCAACGCGAATGCAAAGTACACCACGGTGCTGGCAGACCAGCACAGCCTGGTGGCCGGTGCGGAACTGGAATCGAATCGTCGCAATGAGTTTGCGACCACGCTGCAAAATGGGGAATCGCCGCTCACGGAGTTCGACGGCAACCTGACGGCATCGAGTCTTCGGGCAGCGGTTTATGCCCAGGACGAATGGGCCGTCACGCCGCACTGGGCGGCGCATGCCGGACTGCGTTGGGAGGGTGTTGCCACCACCGGCAGCGTGGCAGCCGGCACCCCGGACGTCACCAATCGCAGCGCCGTACTGACCCCTTTGTTGCATGCGGTATGGCGACCGAACCTGGAAGTGAAGGATCAACTTCGATTTAGTCTGACCCGCAGCTATCGCTCGCCGGCATTGCAAAATCTGATTGCCAGACCGACCATCAACAGCATGTTCCCGGGCCGCGGTAGCAACGAGGAAATTCATCCGGATCAAGCCGGAAATCCGAATTTGAAACCCGAGTTGGCGACCGGGCTGGACGTCGCCTACGAGCACTATGTTCCCGGCGGCGGCCTGATCAGTGCCAACGTGTTCTATCGCCAGATCCAGAACCTGATGCGCAGCCAGACGACGCTGGAAAATGTCTCCTGGGCTGACGTGCCGCGCTGGGTCTCGCGTCAGCAGAACGTGGGTGATGCCAGGACTCAGGGCATCGAACTGGAAGCCAAGTTTCGTATCAGCGAGATGTTCCCCCAGGCTCCGAAAGTTGACCTGCGCGCCAATGCCAGCCTGTTCCACTCGACCGTGCAAGGCGTTCCGGGACCGAACAATCGGCTCGATCAGCAGCCCGATGGCACGGCCAACCTGGGCGCCGAATACCGGCTTGCCGGGGTCCCGGTCACTGTCGGCGGCAATGTCAACTGGACGCCAGGTTTTACGACCCGGCTAAGCGATGATCAAACGGTGGTGCAGGGCGACAAGCTGGTTGCCGACGCCTATCTGGTGTGGGCCATCAACCCGGTCTATCAGTTGCGTATCTCGGCCAGCAATTTCGCAGCACGGGAGTACCTCACCGGGGGCAGTCTGACCTCGGTCAATCCCTTTGGCCAATCGATTCGGGAGACGACGCAAACCATTGCACCTTCATTTGTAAATGTGCAAATCAAGCTGGAAATGAAGCTTTGAGCCAGTGCGTGTTGCCTCCCCCGATTCAGCTTGCATAGGTAGCAACTTGAATTGTGTCGTGTGGTGGGTGGGAAGGCGGACCGGGTATCCGTTCTCTGGCCGACGCCCGGACACCCAATCCACCTGCCCCACAAAGTGATGGGTGCGCGAAATTCGAATGGGGTCCAACGGTGCTGCGGAAGTTTGCGATTTGAAAGGCGCCATTGAGCGTAACCGGTCATACAGGTCATGCCCACGGATGGCTCTTCCCGACCAGGAGCGGACGGTCATGCACATGGTTCCGCGTACCCGCTGAACGCTGTTTGCCGACTTTCGCGCAGCCCCAAAGCAGTCGTTAACGCCGGAAATGTCCGGCGCACATTGAGCGAGTGCGCGAAGCGCACGGATGGAGTTGTGCGTCCGCGTCGATTGACCTGTTAGCCCTCATAGCGGGCGTCCAAGTTCCACCGCAACCTTGAGGTCAGCTTGGAGAATGCAGTAGTGAACTCGCTGCAACTTCACCTGCAACACCATTGAGCGACGAGTGAGCTCCCGCAGGTAAGAGACTGACATGCCCCAATACTCTGGGACAGCGCCCTGCTTTTGCTTCGTGCGAGGGCGAACTGCAGATGCATACAACTCTCCGATGGCCGCACCTTTTCCGAATCGCCACGCTGTATGCACGACGGTGTTTCTCTCCTCTGTAAGCTGCTTGACATCTTTCAATACGTCATGCAAAGCTTTGAAGTCCGCTTCGTCGTTTCGCGCTCGAAGCTCCGAGAATAGGGCACCAAGAAGAACCTGAAGCTCGGCGGATGCCTTATCGCCGATGACAACCTGAGCTAAGCCCTGATGCTGCAGCCCTTCGGACTGGAATATCAGCACAATCGCCTGCCGCATTGCCTCACAGACACGTTCAAATTCCACGGCGAAGCGCCCAAGTTCGAGAAGCAGTTCCTCTGCTTGAGCTCGGTGCTCGTCGTCGGCGAACTCGGAGAAGCCTGTGACGGTGGACATACTGAGGGCTAACGTGTCGCTTCACCGGCTAGCGCAAGCTTGCTTGTGCTCGTCCGTGTCGAAGCAAAGGTTAGGTCTTGATGTTTTCCAATAGCCATGACCCAAACCAGACAAACCCAGTAGCAGCGACCGAGGCAAGTACTCCGATAACGAAACCAATAAACCGTTCGCGAGCGATTTGACCCCGAGAAGGAACGCCCGCAAGACGCTTAAATACCTCCACATCGGCCTCGGCGATTTGTCGTATGTTATCTAGCTCTTTCTTTGCGGCGGCTTTCTCGCTTTGGGTTTGCTCAATACGCTCCAATGCCTGACTGAGTTCCCGCTTATTTGTTTCGGCCGTGGCCTTTAGTTCATCGACGGCTTGTAACGCTATGACGAGGTTGTCTCGTGCGCTATCAAGTTGAGCAAGCCGAGCATCGATTCCGGGCGACTGACGAAGTAGCTCATCCAAGGCTGGCAGCAGTTCAACATGAAATCGCCCATCGCGGCGAATTCCGAACCGGAGAATCGGCGCACTCCAAGTCTTTAGAAGCAGTGCTAGCAAGCGTCCGACGGGGCCTTTGACTTCCATAATTGTGAGCGAGACCTAACGTTCAAGGTGACCGGCGGCCCGCTGGCTTTTCGGCGGAGCGTCCGCGTTGACCGCAGGGTTGGGCATAGCGATTAAAACCCCACTATTAAAGACCGAATGCCTAATGGCGGAAAGCCACGAAGAGTGCATAGAACCAAAAATAACCAAATAACCAAAAATGTCAGACCCACCCAAATAGGTATACGGCTAACGGAGTAGCGACGCATTATTAACCTTTCAATGAGGCCACTAATACCTCGCTTTGTAAGGCGACCTTTTACGGTGTTGTTGTATTTGCAATCATCTTCATGAAATAAGTCTGGTTGGCTTTTTGATAACTCGGCCTCCCAATATTCCTGCCAATACTTAGCTCCTGAGGCCATGCCAATTTGGAATAGCGAGATAAAAAAACCTGCGACACATACCAAAAAACTAACAACAGGTTTGCCATGAGCAGACTGAATGACTCCTGCCAACATTACGCCTTGAAAAATCATGAAGAAATTATTGCGTTGCGCGAGTTGAGTAATCTCAAATTCACGCATTCGCAAGGCGATGTCGCAATTACATTTGCCTTCACATTTATCGTTTGTCATACCGCTCTCCGTAACAAGAGACCAACTCAATATAGGGAGACAGCAACCTGTCTCCCTAACATTGCATTTGTCGCCCTAACATCGGAACAGAAAAGCCGCTGGGACCCGCCTGGAATATGGGGTTCCGGCGACTTTCGTTCAACGTCAGGGGTCATAACAGTTCCAGAAATACCAGCACACCGGTTTTTACGTCAACTCGGCTGCTGGATAAGTTGTGTGAGCAAATGCTCCGCCTGCACTATAGTTCATCGGGCGGCACACCTGAATGACTCCTTCGCTGCGTACGTGACTTCTGGGAGCCCCTCCTGAATGACCGGAAAGGGCACCAAACCGACTGACAACCGAAAATTCTGACCGTCGGGTATGTGTCTGAATCGGAAATAGGTTATCTGCACCATCAACTCCGAGGAGTCGGGCAGGTGGCATCGGGTCCGGCCAACCTGCCGCCCGCCTGACCACGGTCCGCGCGCAAAAATATTAACAAAATCGATCTAACGCAAGCGCAGCGGGTCGCTGCGGCGTTCGATCACCGGTTTGTTGGCCGCCTCAGCCAGCGGTGGCGCTGGCTCGGGATCAGTCCAGCCAAAGAATTTGCAGATTTCGTTTCTTTGTTTCTGGGCATCGGCATAGCCCAGCGCCATCAGTTCGCGGGTGTAACCGGACTCAAACAGAAGATAACTTGCCAGCGCCCCGCCCTTGACATCGGCCCTGCTGGAGGACACGCCGACGCCGCCCAGCATGGTTCGCACGGCGGGCGGCAATTCGTCGACATGGCGGGCAGCAATGGCGTCGAGCCGTTGCGACGGTGCAATCATCAGTAATTCCACCGGTCGCAGGGTACTGGCCTCGCGCAATTCGGGCGGTACCAGCGACAGCGTGTGGTTGATGCGGCGCATCCGCTCGACGTCGACCGCCAGGGCGTCGAGAAAGATATTCGAAAGGGTGTGCCCGGCGATCTGCGCCAGTGACGGATAGTCGCTGCTGGTGTGCAGATGACGTTCTTCCTTGGGCTCGTGCATGCGGCCAGCGCCCACCACCAGGATCCGGCTGGCGCCCAAATGAATGGCGGCAGCGACGGGAGCGGATTGCCGCATGGAACCATCGCCGAAATACTGCGTCTGCCCGTCGATTTTCAGTGAGGCCGCCGGAAAGACGAAAGGAATCGCCGATGACGCTAGCAGGTGGGTGTGTGTGATGCGGTCCCGCACCGAACGCCGCTGCGATCGTATCCAGGGCGTGAGCCGTTCGCTGCCCTCAAAGAAAGTGATGTGCTCGCCCGAACTGTAGCTTGACGCGGTGATCGCCAGGGCCTGCAGATGGCCATCGCGAATCAGATGGGGCAAGCGCTCCAGCGGCACCAATTTCCGGAGAAAGTTGCCCAGCGGCGAGCTGTTCAGCAGCGATCGCGGCTTCTTGTGGCGCCATCTGGATACCAGCCAGCCCAGTGCCAGCAAGGTCATCAAGCTGGCGCCTGAGCGCAGCATGCTGAACGAGTCCGACCGGTAGATCTGTTCGGCATGAATATTCCTCCAGACCTCGGCGATGTTGCGCACCGTGCGATCGAAGTCATCGGCGCCACAGGCCAGGGCGGCGGCGTTGATCGCCCCGGCCGAGGTGCCGGTGATGATCGGAAACGGGTTCGGCTGGTCCAGCGCGCCAGCGGCTTTTCTGATGTCGGCAATGGCCTCCAGCACGCCGACCTGGTACGCGGCGCGAGCGCCGCCGCCGGTGAGCAATAGCCCGGTGGCGGGCGCTGGTGTGGAGTCACATGCCATGGACTCATTATCAGCGGCGGGTCTGCGCGTCCTGGCGGGGGGAAACCCTGATGGGCTCGCTGGAACAAGGTTAAAACAGTCTTCGCTAGACTATCAGCCTAAGGAGAAACTAATGACAGTGACAGAACAGATGCTGTTGGGCGCACTCGCCAGTGTGATCGACCCCAATACCGGACACGATTTTGTGTCCTCCAAATCGATCCGGAATTTGACCCTTACCGAGGGTGACGTGGCTTTCGACGTCGAACTGGGTTACCCGGCGAAAAGTCAGATTGCCGGTTTTCGCAAGGCGCTGATTGCTGCTGCCAAAGGGCTGGCGGGGGTCAATAACGTGTCGGTCAACGTGAAGATGAAGATCGTGCCGCATGCGGTGCAGCGCGGTGTGCAGTTGTTGCCCAAGGTCAAGAACATTGTGGCGGTCGCGTCTGGCAAGGGCGGTGTCGGCAAAAGCACCACCGCCGTCAACCTGGCGCTGGCGCTGGCCGCCGAGGGCGCCAGTGTGGGCCTGCTCGATGCCGACATTTATGGCCCCAGCATCCCGATGATGATGGGCATTGAGGGCCGCCCGGAAAGCCTCGACGGAACCAATATGGAACCGCTGGAGAACTATGGCGTGCAGGTCATGTCGATTGGTTTTCTGGTGGCGCAGGATGAAGCCATGATCTGGCGCGGCCCGATGGCCACGCAAGCGCTGGAGCAACTGCTGCGCCAGACCAACTGGCGTGATCTGGATTACCTGATTGTCGATATGCCCCCGGGTACCGGCGACATCCAGTTGACGCTCTCGCAGCGCGTGCCGATGACCGGCGCAGTGATTGTGACGACGCCGCAGGACATCGCGCTGATGGATGCCAAAAAAGGCATCAAGATGTTCGAGAAGGTGGGGGTGCCGATTTTGGGCATTGTGGAAAACATGGCGGTGCACGTGTGCAGCCAGTGCGGCCATGTGGAGCACATTTTTGGCGCCGACGGCGGCAAGAAGATGGCCGCTGAATACGGCATGGATTACCTCGGTGCTTTGCCGCTGAACATGCAGATTCGTCTGCAGGTCGACAACGGCAAGCCGACCGTGGTGTCCGATCCGGACGGCGACGTGGCTGGCATCTACAAGGCCGTCGCGCGCAAGGTGGCCTTGTCGATTGCCGCCAAAAACAAGGATTTTTCCTCGAAATTCCCATCGATCAAGATTTCCAAAGATACCTGAAGCTTTTCCCTGGACCGTGCGCTACCGAACAGAAGAGCCGTGCCGCGCCGGGCATGCTGGTGAGGATCATTGCAACAGAACGTAATCAATGACGTCGAAACCGGGGTCAGCCGCGTTATGGCTGGACATTGACCGGATGCCGTGAATGCCGTTTCGTGACCCGATCGGCCCGACCGGCCCAGGTAGTGCAATCTTTCGTAAGGAGTCATCATGCAGATGCAATCTTTTCGTTCCCGGGTCCTGGGCTTCATGCTCGGCGCCGCCACGCTGGTTTTCAGCGCCGGGGCCAGTGCTGATCCACCATCCCGCGTGGCGCGTCTGGGCTACACCGCTGGCGCGGTCAGCTTCTCGCCGGCTGGCGAGAACGATTGGGTCCGGGCCACAGTCAATCGGCCGCTGACCAACGGCGATCGTCTTTGGGTGGACGGCGGTGCGCGGGCCGAAATTCAGGTCGGCGGCGCCGTGATTCGCATGAACGCCAACACCAGTGTCGCGATTCTCAGTCTTGACGAGCGGATCACCCAATTGCAGTTGACGCAGGGCACACTGAATGTTCGTGTGCGCCGCCTGGCACCGAACCAGGTGTTTGAAGTCGATACGCCAAATCTCGCCTTCACGCTACGCCAACCGGGTGAATATCGCATTGCGGTGGACCCCGACGGCTATGCCACCGACGTCATCGTGCGCCGGGGCCAGGGCGAGGCGCTTGGAGAAGATGCCGCGTACGTGGTTGATTCGCGGCAACCGTATCGCTTCATCGGGACCGGCCTGCGCGAATACGAATATCTGGATCTGCCGGGCCTCGACGAATTTGATCGCTGGGCCAGTGATCGTGACCGCGCTTTCGACCGCTCGGCGTCTGCGCGCTATGTATCGGCCGATGTGGTCGGCTACCAGGACCTGGATGCGAACGGAACCTGGCGTGTCGACGCGACCTACGGCAACGTCTGGCTGCCGAATCGCGTGGCGGCTGACTGGGCACCTTACCGCGACGGTCATTGGGCCTGGATCGACCCCTGGGGCTGGACCTGGATCGACGACGCGCCCTGGGGCTTCGCCGTGTCCCATTACGGCCGCTGGGCCAACCTCGGTAACAGATGGGGTTGGGTGCCAGGTCCGGTGCGCAGCCCGGCCTATTACGCCCCGGCGCTGGTGGTGTTCGTCGGTGGCGACAATTTCCGTCTGGCGATCTCCGGCGGCAATGTCGGCGGCGTCGCCTGGTTCCCACTGGCGCCACGTGAGGTCTATCGACCGGCCTATTCGGCCAGCCGCAGCTATTTCGAGAACATCAACCGCAGCAACACGGTGATCAACACCACCGTCATCAACAACTCGTACAACACCTACAACACGACGAACGTAAACAATGTGACCAACGTCGTGTATGCCAACCGGCAAGTACCGGGAGCGGTGGTTGCCGTGCCGACGACCGCGTTTGTACAGTCGCAGCCGGTGTCCAGGGCGAGGGTTCGCCTGTCCGGGGAGACGCTGCTGGCCAGCGCGCCGATGGCCGTTGCCCCGCGTGTCGCGCCGACCGTACAAAGCGTGCGTGGTGCCGCCAGCGCGGCCGACAAACCGCCGCCTCGGGTCTTCGAGCGGCCGGTGGTGGCCCGCACTGCGCCTCCGGTTGCGCATGTCGGCTTCGCGGCGCAACAGCAGCAACTGACCGCCCAGCCTGGCAAGCCGCTCGATGACAGCGCACGCAAGGCCTTGAAACCCGCAGCCGCTGTGCTGGCGCCGGTTGTCAAAGTGATTGGCCCCGCACAAGTGGCGCCGCCGAAGGCAGCTCCTCCGGCGCCGACACCGGGCGCCAGACCGGGCGATGCTGGCCGGAAGCCGGATGGGCAAAAGGCGCTCGCAGTGCCCGTGATGCCCGTAGTACCTGCGGTGCCTGCGGCATCCCGACAAGTGACGCCGCAGCCCCAGGCTGTCCCATTGCCGGTCAGACCGGGCGTGCCGGTGACGCAGCCTCAGGAGCAGCAGCGTGGCAACGCGGATCAGCGTGGAGGCGGCCAACAGCGCGCACCAACCGTCGCGCCGCCGGCGCCACCGCAACGCGCGGTCGAGTCAAAGCCGGTTCTGCCGCAAGTTGTTCCGTCTGCTCCGGCGAGACAAGCGCCGCCACAGCGGTTGACCCAGCCCCAGCCAGTTCCACCTTTGCAAGTGGCCCCGCCCGCGCCAGCTCCCGCCGCAAAGCAGCTTGAGCCTCGTCCGCCGGTTGCCGCGTCCAGGCCACTGCCCCCGCCAGCACAGATCCAGGCCGAACCCAGGGCCGAGCCGCGTGGCCAGGGGCAGCAGCGTGGCCAGGGGCAACAGCGTGGAAACGAACAGCAGCGTGCACAACCCGCGCAACCGATTGCGTTGCCGCCGCCTGCGCCAGTGCAGCGCGCGCCTGAGCCAAAATTCGTCCCGCCGACGGCCGCTCCCGCACCAGCGCAACGGACAGTGCCGGTTCCGCCCGCGCAAGTTGCCCCGCCCGCCCCAGCCCCGGCTGCGAGGCAGCTCGAACCCCGTCCGCCGGTCGCCGCGCCGAGGCCGCCACCGCCACAGAGCCAACCGGCACCCCAGGCCGAGCCGCGTGGTCAAAGGCCAGCGCCTGCAGCGAGCAGACCCAATGACATGGAAGACGGCCGCGGCGGGCCCAAACGATAGAAGAAGAACTGCAAGCGTGGAGGATGGCCCGGGCTTGCCATTCCCTGCCAAGTCGCTAAGCTTGCCGGCCATGCCCATTGTCACTTTACCCATTGCTGCAGCCGGGCCGCCGCCGGTCCCGGCGACGCCGGATCGGTTGCGCCAGACGGCGCAGCGGCTGTCAAAGCTGAAAGGCCGCCAGCCCGACGAGGTCTCGCTGCAGGAAGTGCGCGCATTGATCGGCCTGCCGCCGCCCGATGGTCATCCGCGTGAGCTGCTGATCGAGCACCTGCACCTGCTCAATGATCTCTACCGGGGTCTGTTCGAGCGACACCTGGCGGCGCTCGCCAGCGACATGAAGCTGCCCATGGCCGAAGTCTACGAGGTCGCCACCTTCTACCACCACTTCGAACTGTTGGGCGACGACCAGATCCCCGCTGCGCTGACGGTTCGGGTCTGCGACGGCCTGAGCTGCGCGATGGCCGGGTCGGCAGAACTGATCTCGCGTCTGCCTGCCTTGTTGGGCGATACGGTTCGCGTGATTGCCGCACCCTGTCTGGGTCGCTGTGAGCAGGCGCCCGCCGCGCTGGTGGGCCAGCGGGCAGTACCTCAGGCCGACCTGGCGGCGCTGTCGGAAGCCGCGAAATTTGAATCAAATAGGGCTGTAGCGCCCGTCGACAATGCGCATGCAGCTATCAATATGATAGCGTTTCAGACTTACAGGCAACACGGCGGCTACGCGCTGGCCGCCGCCGTGGTGAACGGCGAAGAGCCGGCCGAGGGCGTGATCCGGGCGATGGAGGACGCCGGCCTGCGTGGTCTGGGCGGAGCGGGCTTCAGCGCCGGGCGCAAGTGGCGCATCGTGCGCGAGCAGGCAGCGCCGCGTGTCATGGCCGTCAACATCGACGAAGGCGAGCCGGGCACGTTCAAGGATCGCACTTACCTGGAGCGCGACCCGCATCGCTTTCTGGAAGGCATGCTGATTGCGGCGCAGGTCACGGGCACCGAGGCCTGCTACATCTATTTGCGCGACGAATACCACGACGCGCGGCGCATGCTGACGCGCGAGATCGAAGCCTTGCAGTCCGACCCACCCTGTCCGCTGCCCGATATCGAACTGCGTCGCGGCGCTGGCGCCTATATTTGCGGCGAGGAGTCCGCCATGCTCGAAAGCATCGAGGGCAAACGCGGCGAGCCGCGCCTGCGCCCGCCTTACGTTGCCGAGAACGGCCTGTTTGGCAAACCGACGCTGGTGCACAACTTCGAGACCCTGTACTGGGTGCGCGACATTGTGGAGAAGGGCGCCGACTGGTTCAGCAGCTTTGGCCGGCATGGCCGCAAAGGGCTGCGCAGTTTCAGCGTCAGTGGCCGGGTCAAGCTGCCGGGCGTCAAACTGGCACCGGCCGGCATTACCGTGCAGGAACTGATTGACGAGCATTGCGGCGGCATGCTGGCAGGCCACACGCTCTACGCCTACCTGCCCGGTGGCGCGTCGGGCGGCATCTTGCCGGCCCGCCTGAACAATCTTCCGCTGGACTTCGACACCTTGCAGCCCTATGGCTGCTTCATCGGCTCGGCGGCCGTTGTGGTGCTGAGCCAGCAGGACCGGGCGCGGGACGCCGCACTGAATGCCATGCGTTTTTTTGCCGCCGAGAGTTGCGGTCAATGCACTCCCTGCCGGGTCGGTACGGCCAAGGCCGCTGCGCTGATGCGCGCGGCAGTCTGGGACCAGGCCACGCTGACTGATCTGTGCAGCGTGATGGCGGATGCTTCCATCTGTGGCCTGGGGCAGGCGGCGCCGAATCCGGTGCGCTGCGTGCAGCAGTATTTTCCGCAGGAGATCGTCTAATTGGATCGGTCTGCCAAACCGGCTGAGATCGCGCTGCCAACCGTCGAGTTCAAGCTTGACGGTCAAACCGTCCATGCGCTGGAAGGTGAAAGCATTCTCAAAGCCGCCCAGCGCTATGGTGTCGATATTCCGCATCTATGCCATCAGGACGGAATGCGGGCCGACGGCAACTGCCGCGCCTGTGTCGTCGAGATCAAGGGCGAACGCACCCTGGCAGCCAGTTGTTGCCGCAGCGCCAGCGCCGGCATGGAAGTGCAGGCCACGAGTGAGCGCGCCCTCAGGAGCCAGAAAATGGTGCTGGAGATGCTGCTGTCGGACATGCCGGATGTGGGCTACAAATGGAATGATGACACCGGTTCCGAAGGCCAGCATGGGGAGCTGAGCGACTGGGCGACGCGCCTGGACGTTTCTGTGCGTCCCGAGCTCAAAGCACTGCGGCGCGAGCAAGCCAAGGCCGATGTGTCGCATCCGGCGATGGCCGTCAATCTGGATGCCTGCATCCAGTGCAAGCGCTGTCTGCGGGCCTGCCGTGAAGAGCAGGTCAATGACGTGATCGGCTACGCACTGCGCGGTGCGCACAGTGCTATCGTGTTCGACCTGAATGACCGGATGGGTGACAGCAGCTGCGTTGCCTGCGGCGAATGTGTGCAGGCCTGCCTCACGGGCGCGCTGATGCCGAAGACCCGGATCGGCTCGCAGAGGGTGGATAAAGTGGTGGACTCGGTCTGCCCGTTTTGTGGCGTCGGCTGCCTGCTGAGCTACCAGGTCAAAGATAACAGGATCGTTGGTGTGGAGGGACGCGACGGCCCGGCCAACCACAAGCGCCTGTGTGTCAAAGGCCGCTTTGGTTTCGACTACGCGCACAGTCCGCAGCGATTGACCGTGCCGCTGATTCGCAAGGCTGGCGTGCCCAAAGACCCTGCCGCCCTGCAGAATCTCAACCGTGATACAGCAGACTGGTCTTCGGTGTTTCGGCAGGCAAGCTGGGAAGAAGCATTGGCGCTAAGCTCGGGCACGCTGAAGGGCCTGCGCGACACGCATGGCTGCAAGTCGCTGGCCGGCCTGGGTTCCGCCAAGGGCAGCAACGAAGAAGCCTATTTGTTCCAGAAACTGGTGCGCACCGGCTTTGGCTCCAACAACGTCGACCATTGCACGCGCCTGTGCCACGCCTCCAGCGTGGCAGCGCTGCTCGAAGGCGTGGGTTCGGCCGCGGTCAGCAACCAGATCAACGATGTGGCCAACGCGGGCCTGATCTTCGTGATCGGATCCAACCCGACATCCAACCACCCGGTGGCGGCCACGTGGATGAAGAATGCGGCCAAAAATGGCGTCAAGATTGTGCTCGCTGACCCGCGCATCACCGACATCGGAAGACACGCCTGGCGCACGCTGCAGTTCAAGGCTGACACTGATGTGGCCATGCTCAACGCCCTGATCCACACCGTCATTGAAGAAGGCCTGGTTGATGCGGATTTCATCCGTGCCCGCGCCAGCAACTATGAGGTGCTGAAGGAAAACGTCAAGGGCTACAGCCCGGAGGCCATGGCGCCGATCTGCGGCATTGCCGCGCAGACACTGCGTGAAGTGGCACGCGAGTTCGCCCGGGCCAAAGGCGCGATGATTCTGTGGGGCATGGGCGTCAGCCAGCACGTGCATGGCACCGACAATGTGCGCTGCCTGATTGCGCTGTGCACGGTGACCGGCCAGATCGGCAAACCCGGCTCCGGCCTGCATCCCTTGCGCGGCCAGAACAACGTGCAGGGTGCCAGCGATGCCGGTCTGATCCCGATGATGTTCCCCAACTACCAGCGCGTCACCGACCCGGCTGCGCATCAATGGTTCGAGAATTTCTGGGGCACGCCGCTGGACCGCCAGCCCGGCTACACCGTGGTCGAGATCATGCACAAGGCGCTGGCGCCCGGCAGCGACCCGCACAAGGTGCGCGGCATGTACATCATGGGCGAGAACCCGGCCATGAGCGACCCCGACCTGAACCACGCCCGCCACGCGCTGGCTTCTCTGGAGCACTTGGTGGTGCAGGACATCTTCATGACCGAAACCGCTTGGCTGGCCGACGTGGTGTTGCCCGCCAGCGCCTGGCCCGAGAAGACCGGCAGCGTCAGCAACACCGACCGCATGGTGCAACTGGGCCGGCAGGCGCTTGACCCGCCAGGCCAGGCCAGGCCCGATTTGTGGATCATCCAGCAGATCGCGAAACGCATCGGCTTGAACTGGAATTACCAAGGCGAACATGACGGCGTCGCCGAGGTCTTTGAGGAAATGCGCCAGGCCATGCACGCGACGATCTCGGGTATCAGCTGGGAGCGCTTGCAGCGTGAATCGAGCGTGACTTACCCCTGCCTGAGCGCCGATGACCCTGGTTCGCCGACCGTCTTCATCGACCACTTCGACACCGCTGATGGCCGTGTGCATCTGGTGCCGGCCGACATCATTCCCGCCAACGAGCGACCCGATGCGCAGTATCCTTTTGTGCTGATCACCGGGCGCCAGCTGGAGCACTGGCATACCGGCAGCATGACGCGTCGCGCCACGGTGCTCGACGCCCTGGAGCCGATGGCCACGGCATCTTTGTGTGGCGATGACATGCAGGCGCTCGGGCTGGCGCCGGGCGACGCGATCACGGTCGAGTCGCGTCGCGGGCAAGTCACTATTCCAGTGCGCCGCGATGACGGCACACCGCGTGGCGCGGTGTTCATGGCGTTCGCCTATTACGAGGCCGCAGCCAATCTGCTGACCAATGCCGCGCTTGATCCGTTTGGCAAGATTCCGGAGTTCAAGTACTGCGCGGTGGCCATTCGCCGTGGTGGTGTGCCGCTGCACGCTGCGGGCTACTGACCGGGCGACGCTGCCGCGTGCACCCGGTCTCAGGTCATTCCTGATTTCGAGATCGTCGCGTCCGGGCAGTTATCCGCCGGGGCGCGGGGTTGTTGCCAATCCGTTACATTGCAGTCTGCCATGAATACCCCTCGTCCTGAACTGAAAGTTGCCGTCGTGATGCGCCGCGAGCGCATCGAAGGCCCCATGAGCCGCTGGCAGCCCTGGCGCTGGGTGCTGGCTGAAGTGGTTCCGCACGAGGACGGCTTTGGCGCCGTAGCGCGCCTGCTCTACAAAAATGATAGCGAGGAGCGCTGGCTGCATCCGGGCTACAGCGTTGAATTGTTCAGGGATGATGCCGAGGGCTATCACCTCAATGCCAGCACCGAGGCGCCGTGCTGGTTTGTGCTGTGGCGCATGGAAGAAGAGGCGGGCATCGCAGCTGAGCCGATCGCCAGGCCCGAGATGGTCAGCCTGAGCTATTACGATGCGGGCCGCTGGCTTGATGCGCAGGAAACGGTGGAGCAGGTGGCCGCACCGGCCGCGGTGGTCGAGTGGCTGCGGGCGTTTGTGGCTGAACACCATGTCGATGAACCCAAGCGGCGCAGGCGGCCGGAGAGTTTCCGCTCACTCACCGACCGCTTTGGCAATCCGGCCTCCATCAGCACTGAAAAGAAATCGGGTGCCGGTCATGGCTGACGGTTTTTTGGGCCGCTGGTCGCAGCGCAAACGGGCGGTGCGTGCCGGCAAGGCGCTGGCGGAACCAACGCAGCCGGTGCTCAAACCCGAGCCAGTGCCAAGCTTGTCCGTTGCGCCGGGCGCTGCGCCGCCGGGAGTGGTCCAGTCGCATCGGGCAACTGCAACAGAAACCGACGCCGAGCCGCTTCAGCAAGCTGCGCCACTTTCGTTCGACGATGTAAAGAGCCTCACTGCCGAGTCCAACTTTGCGCCGTTTGCGGCCCGCGGTGTGGCCCCTGAGGTGCGCAACGCCGCCATGAAGAAACTGTTCACCGATCCGCACTACAACGTGATGGACCGCCTGGATATTTACATTGATGATTATTCACAACCCGATCCCCTGCCTGAATCCATGCTGCGTCAAATGGCGAGCGCCAAATTTCTCAAGCTGTTTGAGGACGAGGGAGAAAGCGCGGAAAAGGACATAGCCGGGGCACGTCACCCCGTGGTGCAGTCCGCGCAGCCGCCACAATCGGGCACCGACCCCGTTACCGAGAACCCGCCCCACGAGCCGGGCATAGACCATGACAACACTGATTTGCGATTGCAACCAAACGATGCCACTGGACGCCCGCAGCCTGGGCGCGTCCCTGAATGAGACCCTGACACTGCACAGCACCCTGTGCCGCCGCGAAGCCGGCGCCTTCCTCAAGGCTGTCGAGAGCGGTGAAGAGCTGGTGGTGGCTTGCACCCAGGAGACACGGCTTTTTGCCCAGTTGGCGGAGCAGTCAGGTGCCACGGCGGCGCCGATTCGCTTTGTCAACATCCGCGAGACCGGGGGCTGGAGCCGCGACGCGGGCAAAGCCAGTGCCAAGATTGCGGCCCTGCTGGCGGCTGCCCACTTGCCCGAACCCGATCCGGTGGCCACAGTCGCTTACCAGAGCGCCGGGCGGCTGTTGATCATCGGCGAGCTGGGCGCGGCCGAGCATGCGGCCGAGCTGCTGGGTGAGGCGCTGGACGTGACCCTGTTCACCCAGGGTGCTGGCGACCTGGGTGCGGCGCAGGAGCGGCGTTACCCGGTGCTTGGTGGCCGGATTCAGTCGCTCAAGGGCTGGCTCGGTGCCTTCGAACTCACGTGGCTGCGCAACAACCCGATCGACCTGGACCTGTGCACGCGCTGCAATGCCTGCCTGGCGGCCTGCCCGCAGGATGCCATCGGGCTGGATTACCAGATCGATCTGACAGTCTGCGATGCCAGCCGTGCCTGCGTGAAAGCCTGCAAGGTGGCCGGGGCGATTGATTTCAATCGCGCGCCTGAGAGCCTGAGCGAGACTTTTGACCTGGTGCTGGACTTGCGCGCCACACCGGCTTTCACTCAGCACGCCTTGCCGCAGGGCTATCTGCGCTGGGACGGGCGCGACCTGAAGACCCTGCTGCAGTTGCGTGAGCTGGTGGGCGAGTTTGAGAAGCCGAAGTTTTTTGTCTACAGGCAAAAGCTCTGCGCCCACAGTCGCAATCAACAAGAGGGTTGCAGCGCGTGCATCGATGTCTGCTCGGCCTCGGCCATCAGCAGTGACCGCCAGCGGCAACAAATCAAGGTCAATGCCAATCTCTGCGTCGGCTGCGGCACCTGCAGCACGGTATGCCCCACCGGGGCCATGAGCTTTGCCTATCCGCGTGCGTCGGATCAGGGGGTCAAAGTCAAGACCCTGCTCTCGACTTACGCCCGCAACGGTGGCAAGGATGCCGCCCTGCTGTTGCACAGCCAGGGCGCGGGAGCACGGCTGCTTGGGGATCTGGGCCGCTCGGCGCAGCTGGAAAAAGGACAAAAGGACGGCACCCATGGCGTGCCCGCACGGGTTCTGCCGCTGTCGCTGTGGCATACCTCATCGACCGGGCTGGAGCTCTGGCTGACGGCGCTGGCCTATGGTGCGTCCCAGGTCTGGGTGCTGATGACGGATGAGGAAGCGCCGCAGTATGTGGACGCCGTGCGCGGCCAGATGGCGGTGGCACAGGCCATTCTCACCGGGCTGGGTTATCAGGGCGAGCATTTCCGCCTGCTGCAAGCCCGGGATGCGCGCGACCTGGCCGCACTGGATCGGGATTTGCAGGCTGCGCCGGCGCAAGGCGTGAGCCGCAGCGCCAGCTTTGCGGTGCAGGCCGACAAACGCGCGACGCTGGAACTGGCGCTGGACTTTTTCATCAGCCACGCACCGGTCAAGACCGGATCGATTGCACTGCCGGCGAGCGGCTCGCCGCTGGGTGCACTGGCGATCGACAAGGACGCCTGCACCTTGTGTTTGAGCTGCGTCAGCGCCTGTCCGGCCAGTGCGCTGGCGGACAATCCGCAATCCCCCGAGCTCAAATTCATCGAGAAAAACTGTGTGCAATGCGGTCTGTGCGTCAAGACCTGCCCGGAAAACGCCCTGACGCTGGTGCCGCGGTTGAATCTGGCACCGGAGCGCAAGGAAGCGGTGCTGCTGAACCGGATGCAGCCCTATGCCTGCGTGCGCTGCGGCAAACCCTTTGGCACGCTGAAGGCAATTGAAGCCATGCTGGGCAAGCTGTCGGAGCACAGCATGTTCCAGGGCGATGCGCTGGAGCGCCTGAAAATGTGCGGCGACTGCCGCGTCATCGACATTTATTCGGCTGACAACGAAATCAAAATCACGGACCTGAAATCATGATGCCATTGCCCGAACCGGCGCACAGCAGCGCGTTCGACGAGGAAACCGCCCGCTCTGAGCTGTACGGGTTTCTGTCTCTTGTCTACTATGCACCGCCAGCTCCTGAATTGCTGGCAAATCTGCGCGTCGCGGCAACCGATGCACCGGCCGCCGGCGCTTTTCTGGAAGAGCCCTGGCGCACTCTGGTGGGGCTGGCGCGCGAGCTGCCGGACGAGGTCATCGCCGCCGAGTACAACGCCCTGTTTGGCGGCGTCGGCAAGCCCGAGGTCTATCTGTATGGCTCGCATTACCTCAGCGGCTTTTTGAACGAGAAGCCGCTGGCCCGCCTGCGCACCGAGCTGGCCAGTCTGGGTCTGGCGCGCGATGAGGCGATGTCTGAGACCGAGGATCACGTCGCCTGCCTGTGTGAGGTGATGCGCTACCTGATTGCCGGGGACGATGCCGCAGTCGCCAATCTGACCCGCCAGCGGGCGTTCTTTTCCGCCTACCTGCAGCCCTGGGTGATGGCGCTGTGTGATGCGCTGCAGCAGCAACCCAAGGCCCGGTTTTATGCCGCAGTTGCCGGGCTGACCCGTGCCTTCATGAATGTTGAGGCGCAAGGTTTTGACATGCTGGACTGATCGCGCATCGTCGCCGGTGGCGCGCTTGGCGGAGACATGAGTCCATAGGGTTTTCCTGCATGCAGATGCGCCCTGCTATTGCGGGATTCGGGGTATATTTGGATATGTCGTTTGGTTCATAGGCAAGTATTCGAGGAGACTTCAAGATGCCTTCATCCCCATTCAAATTGTCGCGCCGGACCCTGTTTGCTGGCGCCGGTACAGCCGGTGCGATCGCCACCGTTGCCAGTGTCATGCCGCTGGTCAAACCGGTGGCGAGCGCAGGCGCACCGGTCGCCAAGGTGATGCCGGAAAAAGGTGGCGGCTACTCCTTGAGCGATCACGTCAAGCAGTATTACAAGACGGCTCAGGTCTGAGCCCAAATCCATACGTCGTCTGGAGACTTACATGTTGTTAACCAAAAAATCAGCCTCGACTGGGGCACTGGCGCGCTCGCCTTTTGTCCACAGTCTGCGGCGTGGCTTGTCGCAGGCACTTCCGACGATGGATCGACGCGCGTTTTTGCGCCGCTCGGGCCTGGGCGTGGGTGTCGGTCTGGCGGCCTCGCAATTGACCCTGGTCAAGAAAGCGCAGGCGGCTGGCGCAAATGTGGCGGTCGGTGAAGGCAAGGTCGAGATCAAGCGCACGGTGTGCACGCACTGCTCGGTCGGTTGTGCCGTCGATGCGGTGGTGGAGAACGGTGTCTGGGTGCGCCAGGAACCGGTGTTTGACTCGCCCATCAACCTGGGTTCGCACTGCGCCAAGGGCGCAGCCTTGCGTGAACATGGTCACGGCGAGTATCGCTTGCGCTATCCGATGAAGCTGGTCAACGGCAAGTACGAGCGCATCAGCTGGGACACGGCATTGACCGAGATCAGCGCCAGGATGCTGGAACTGCGCAAGGCCAGCGGACCGGACAGCATTTATTTTGTCGGCTCCTCCAAGCACAACAACGAGCAGGCGTATCTGATGCGCAAGTTTGTCAGCTTCTGGGGTACCAACAACTGTGATCACCAGGCGCGCATCTGCCACTCGACCACGGTCGCGGGTGTGGCCAACACCTGGGGTTACGGGGCCATGACCAACTCGTACAACGACATGCAGAACAGCAAGTGCGCCTTGTACATCGGCTCGAATGCCGCCGAGGCGCACCCGGTGAGCCTGCTGCACATGCTGCACGCCAAGGAAACCGGCACCAAGATGATCGTCGTTGACCCCCGTTTCACCCGCACCGCGGCCAAGGCGGACGAGTACGTGCGTATCCGCTCCGGCTCGGATATTCCCTTCCTGTTCGGTGTTCTGCACCACATTTTCAAGAATGGTTGGGAAGACAGGAAGTACATCAATGATCGTGTTTATGGCATGGACAAGGTCAAGGAAGACGTGCTCGCCAAATGGACGCCCGACAAGGTCGAAGAAGCCTGCGGCGTCAAGGAAGAGCAGGTTTTCAAGGTCGCCAAGATGATGAGCGACAACCGGCCCAGCACGCTGGTCTGGTGCATGGGTCAGACCCAGCACACCATTGGCAATGCCATGGTGCGCGCGTCGTGCATCCTGCAGCTGGCGCTCGGAAATGTCGGCAAATCCGGCGGCGGCACGAATATTTTCCGTGGTCATGACAACGTCCAGGGTGCCACCGACGTCGGCCCCAATCCTGATTCGCTGCCCGGCTACTACGGCATTGTGGAAGGCTCGTGGAAGCATTTCGCCAAGGTCTGGGGGGTTGATTTCGAGTGGATCAAGAAGCAGTTTGCAACACCAGCCATGATGAGCAAGCCAGGCATCACGGTGTCGCGCTGGATTGATGGCGTGCTCGAAAAAAATGAGCTGATCGATCAGGATTCCAATCTGCGCGGTGTGTTCTATTGGGGCCATGCGCCCAATTCCCAGACGCGCGGTCTGGAGATGAAGCGCGCCATGGACAAGCTCGATTTGCTGGTGGTCGTGGACCCCTATCCTTCGGCCACCGCCGCCATGGCGGCCATGCCGGGCAAACCGGAAGACCTGAACCAGAATCGCGCGGTCTATCTGCTGCCCGCCGCCACGCAGTTTGAAACCAGCGGGTCGGTGACCGCCTCCAACCGCTCCTTGCAGTGGCGTGAAAAAGTCATCGAGCCCTTGTGGGAAAGCCGCAGCGACCACATGATCATGCAGCAGTTTGCCGACAAGCTGGGCTTTGGCAAGGAACTGTCGAAGAACTACAAGATGCAGAAAGTCAAAGGCCTGGACGAACCTGTGCCGGAAGACATCCTGCGTGAAATCAACGCCGGTGTCTGGACCATTGGCTACACCGGCCAAAGCCCGGAGCGCCTGAAAGCCCACATGCGCAACATGAACCTGTTCGATGTCAAGACGCTCAAGGCTAAAGGCGGCAAAGACAAGGAAACCGGCTACGACTTCACTGGCGATTACTTCGGCTTGCCGTGGCCCTGTTATGGCAATGCAGCGCTGAAACACCCTGGTTCCCCGAATCTGTACGACACCTCGAAACACGTCATGGATGGCGGTGGTAATTTCCGCGCCAACTTTGGCGTGGAACGCGATGGCGTCAATCTGCTGGCGGAAGATGGTTCGCACTCGCTGGGCGCGGACATCACCACCGGCTATCCCGAGTTTGACCATGTGCTGCTGAAAAAGCTCGGCTGGTGGGACGACCTGACGGAGACTGAAAAGAAGGCCGCTGAAGGCAAGAACTGGAAGACCGATTTGTCTGGCGGTATCCAGCGCGTGGTGCTGCAGGTGCATGGCTGCCATCCCTTCGGCAATGCCAAGGCGCGTGCCGTGGTCTGGAACTTCCCGGATGCCATTCCGCAGCACCGCGAGCCGCTCTACGGCATTCGCCCGGACCTGGTGGCCAAGTACCCGACGCACGATGACAAAAAGGCGTTCTGGCGTTTGCCTACGCTGTACAAGACGGTGCAGCAAAAGAACATCGCCGACAAGGTGCACGAGAAGTTCCCGTTCATCATGACTTCGGGTCGACTGGTGGAGTACGAGGGCGGCGGCGAGGAGACCCGCTCCAACCCCTGGCTGGCCGAGTTGCAGCAGGAGATGTTCATCGAGATCAACCCCAAGGTGGCCGCGGCCAAGGGCATTCGCAATGGCGAGCGTGCCTGGGTTTCGACGCCGACCGGCGCCCGCCTCAATGTGCAGGCGATGGTGACGGAGCGTGTCGGTCCC
Source organism: uncultured beta proteobacterium (assembly GCA_963810395.1). Taxonomy (GTDB): domain Bacteria; phylum Pseudomonadota; class Gammaproteobacteria; order Burkholderiales; family Burkholderiaceae_C; genus Rhodoferax. Next base: position 2,846,076 of record CAWENC010000001.1, read on the forward strand.
GACACGGTGTTCATGCCGTTTCACTTTTCCGGCCGTTGGCAAGGTGATGACATGCTCGCCTACTACCCGAATGGCGCGGCCCCGATCGTGCGTGGCGAAGCCATCAATACGGCGACCACCTATGGTTATGACAGCGTGACCATGATGCAGGAAACCAAGACCACGGTCTGCAACGTCGAGAAAGCATAAGGAGAAAAATATGGCACGCATGAAATTTGTTTGTGACGCCGAGCGTTGCATCGAGTGCAACGGTTGTGTGACCGCCTGCAAGAACGAGCATGAGGTTCCCTGGGGCGTGAATCGGCGCCGCGTGGTGACACTCAATGATGGTGTTCCGGGTGAAAAATCGATCTCGGTGGCCTGCATGCATTGCAGCGATGCACCGTGCATGGCAGTCTGCCCGGTCAATTGTTTTTACCGCACCGATGAAGGTGTGGTGCTGCATGACAAGGATGTCTGCATCGGTTGCGGCTATTGCAGTTACGCCTGCCCGTTTGGTGCGCCGCAGTTTCCGTCGCAGGGCACGTTTGGTGTGCGCGGCAAGATGGACAAGTGCACCTTCTGCGCCGGTGGCCCGGAGGTCAACGGCAGCCAGGCCGAGTTCGAAAAATATGGCCGCAACCGGCTGGCCGAAGGCAAGCTGCCAGTTTGCGCCGAAATGTGCTCGACCAAGGCCCTGATCGCCGGTGATGGCGATGTGGTGGCCGACATCTTCCGCAACCGGGTGCTCAAGCGCGGTAAAGGCGCTGAAGTCTGGGGCTGGGGCACGGCGTACGGATCGAAACAAGCCGGTCAGCCCGGCGTTGCGGCCCCTGAAGGAGCAAAATCATGAAGCACACATTGTTCGCGCTGGCGCTGCTTGCCGCCTTGAGCGCCTGCGGCGAAAAGCCGCAAGCGCTTGAATCCGCCAAGCAGGACAAAGCGGCCTACACCGGCACCGGCAAAGCGTTTGCCAACAAGGACTGGAAGCAGGGCGACAAAACCAGTTGGGAGTCGCAGCTCAAAGCGCGCAACCAGTATGGTCAAAACGACTACACGCGCATGAATTGAACCGGAGGCAAGAATGAAAAACGCCTTTTCTGTGACTCCTGCGCTGGCGCTGAGCCTGGTCCTGTCCTGCGGCGGCGCCTGGGCGCAAAGTCGTCCTGCTGCGGCAGCAGTGGCCTCGGTCCCGGCAACGCAGGCGGCGCCGGCTGATGCGGGAGCCATCAAGAGCCAGAATATTTTCCAGGTGAAACCGGATGCCAGCCAGGAGCCGGGTTACGCCACGCAAACCAATGGCGAACGCGCCAAAGTGCAGCCCGGAAACAACGCGCCGATGTGGCGCCAGGTCGGCTCCGGAGTGGCCGGCTACAGCAGTCTGCCCAAGTCGGAAGCGCCTGAAGCCGGTGTGCTGATCCAGCCCTACGTGCAATACCCGGGTTCGCGCCTGACCAATGCTGGCGAGGCCTGGCGGCAGGTGCGAAACAACTTGATCATCCCTTATGGCGGCGCGCTGCTGCTGATCGTGCTGATCGCGATCGGGCTGTTCCACTGGCGCGTCGGACCGATGAAGGTGAAGGACGAGCCCACCGGGCGCATGGTCGAGCGCTTCACGCCGCTGGAGCGTTCCGCGCACTGGGCCAACGCGATTGCCTTCTGTGTTCTGGCGCTCTCCGGTGTGGTCATGGCCTTCGGCAAGTTCTTCCTGCTGCCGGTCATTGGCACGACGCTGTTTGGCTGGTTGACGTATTTCCTGAAGAATGCGCACAACTTTGCCGGCCCGGTATTTACCGTGTCGCTGCTGGTGGTGATCGTGACCTTCATGCGCGACAACCTGCCGGTCAAGGGCGATGTGAACTGGATGCTCAAGGGCGGCGGCATCCTGTCCGGGCAGGAAATCAAGTCGGGACGATTCAACGCCGGAGAAAAAGTCACGTTCTGGGGCGGTGTGTTTGTGCTGGGCCTGATCGCGGTGGCCTCGGGCCTGTTCCTGGACAAGCTGTTGCCCGGTCTGGGCTATGAGCGCAGCAGCATGCAGATCGCCCACATGGTGCACGCGGTGTCGAATATCGCGATGATCTGCATGTTCCTGGGCCACATCTACATGGGCACCATCGGAACCAAGGGCGCTTACGACGGCATGAGAACCGGTTACGTTGACGAAGCCTGGGCGCGGGAGCACCATGCGCTGTGGCTTGAAGACATCAAGAGCGGCAAGATTCCGGCCCAGCGTTCGCAGACACCGGTTTCCGGTCAACCTGTTCAAGTTTGAGAAGACCTGTATGAAAAAATCTCTGAAACAACTAGTGTTCACTGTCGGCCTGCTGATGATCGGCTCCGCGGTACTGGCAAAATTGCCGGCGCTGTCTGACGAAGCCAAGGCCAAAGCCGCCGAGGCGGCAGCCAAGACCGCCTGGACTGGCAAGGTCGAGGGCTACCAGTTGTGCAAGTCGCAGGACAAGGTGGCGGCGCATTTTTACAAAACCGCCAAAGCCGCTGGCAAAGAAACCCGGGCCGCCGCTGCGCTACCTGCCTGTGCCGACCCCGGCGCCTTTGTCTATACACCCGCAGCGGCCGCTCCTGCTGCCGCGGCTGCCTCTGCCGCCGCACCGGCCAAGAAATCCTGAGCCACCGGCCTTACCTGACCCAGGCCCGCGCGCCGCTGACGCGCGAGGTGAGTGCGATCAATGAGTTTGGTGAGCTCGATAGCGTCTCGGTCCCGGCGGAACGCGCACTCACCGTCTATGTGGACAAGCGCGAGCTGGTGACGCTGATGACCCTGGGCGCTCAGCCCGAGCTGTTGGTATTGGGTTTTCTGCGCAACCAGCGCCTGGTGCATTCAGTGCAGGAGGTCGAATCCATCACCGTTGATTGGGACGTCGGTGCCGCCGCCGTCAAGACGCGCAAGGGGATTTCCGATATCGAAGCGCGCACAGCCAAACGGGTAGTCACGACCGGTTGCGGCCAGGGCAGTGTCTTCGGTGACCTGATGGCTGAAGTCGACCATCTGGTGCTGCCTGAGGCCACGCTGAGTCAAAGGCAGCTTTATGACATCGTCAACGCCATCCGGCTGCAGGAAACGACTTACAAATCATCGGGCTCGGTGCACGGCTGTGCCTTGTTTCGGGGCGAAGAGATGCTGGTGTTCGTGGAAGATGTGGGCCGCCATAACGCCATCGATACCATCGCCGGCTGGATGTGGCTGCAGCCCGATGAGGCGATGACCGGCCACGACAAGGTGTTCTACACCACCGGTCGCCTGACCAGCGAGATGGTGATCAAGTCGGCCCAGATGGGCGTGCCGATCGTGGTGTCGCGCAGTGGCATCACCCAGATGGGGCTTGAGGTGGCGCAGCGCCTGGGCCTGTGCACCATCGGCCGGGCGACCAACAAGCGTTTTCTCTGCTATAGCGCGGCCGAGCGCTTGCGGCTACAGCCGGAGCTCGCAGGCGCCCGCAGCCGGGTTTGAAGCGCCTTCCACAAACGACACCATCATGCGCGCCATGTCCAGCCCGTCGTGGCCCAGGTTCAGGCTGTCGATGCCGGTCGTGTACAGCAATTCACCCAGCAGCGCGCGCCGCTTGTCCAGCAGGTAGCTGCTCAAGTCTTCGACAAACTCGGGGTGCGGTTGTACGCAAAATACTTCCTGCCCGACGGCAAAAGCCGCCACCGGGCAAAACTCGCTGCTGGCCAGCAGCGTGGCGCCTTCGGGGAGTTCAAGCACCTGGTCCTGATGGCTGGCCAGCAGGGCGATTTCGCTGCGGCCATAAGCCGGCGCGATTTCGGGCGCGTGCCACTGGTAGCGCATGCGACCGACACCCCAGCCCTGCGGCGCACGCCCGACCTCGGCGCCCAGGCACAGGGCGATGAGCTGGTGACCAAAGCACACGCCCAATAATTTCTTGCGCGTCTGCAGCAACTGCGTGACCCGACGCCGTAACTCCAGGATCCATGCGTCCTGCGCGAACGCATCCGAGCGGCTGCCGGTCAGCAGCACGGCATCGTAGTCGTCGAACGACGGCGGATAGTGGCCCTGCACGGTATTGAAAATATCCACGCTCCAGTCGGCGCCGGCTTCCAGAAACAGGCGTTTGAACATGCTGCCAAAGCCGGTGTAGCGTGCCGCCAGCTCAGGGTCCAGCACGTCGTTCTCAAGCACACACAATTTCATCCGGATTTCCTCAAGCTTTGCTCTTCTTGCCGATGCGGGTCTCGCTGCCCTTGATCAGGCGGCTGATGTTTTCGGCATGACGATAGATCAGCAGCAGCGACATGATGCAAAGCGCCAGCAAAACGCCTTTGTTCATGTACCAGGCCACACCATCGCCAAAGACGTAATAGACCGGCGCAAACACCGCCGCCGTGAGCGAGGCGAGTGACGAGTAGCGGAAGAAAAAGGCCATGATGAGCCAGGTTGCTCCCGAGGCCAGACCCAGGATCGGATTCAGGCCGAGCAGCACGCCGAAAGCCGTCGCGACCCCTTTGCCGCCGACAAACTTGAAGAACACTGGGTACAGGTGACCGACAAAGGCGGCCAGCCCGACCATCGCCATGGTGCCGTCTTCCAGGCCATAAGGTTTGCCATACCACCTGACCAGCATCACCGGCAACCAGCTCTTGATCGCGTCCAGCAGCAGCGTGGCGATGGCTGCGGATTTGCTGCCGGAGCGCAGCACGTTGGTGGCGCCCGGGTTTTTGCTGCCGTAGGTACGCGGGTCGTTCAGGCCCATCACGCGGCTGACGATGACCGCAAACGAGAGCGATCCGATCAGGTAACCGGCCAGGGCCGCCGCGATGGGTAAGAAAGGTCGAATTGATTCCAAGAAGATCTCCTGCTGTGGCACCGTTGGCCGGCGCGCGAAAGGCTCATTTTGCCAGCCCGCAGTGCCCGATTGCGTGCCGGCGGCAACAAATCAGTCGAGCAGGGCGCAATGAACGCTTTTCGCGCCCAGCAAGGCGACGCAGACTTGCGGATCGATCCCCACCAGGTAGCCGCGGCGCCCGCCATTGATCAGAATCTTCGGCAGTTCCAGAATCGACGCTTCAATATACACCGGCATGTCCCGGCGCGTGCCAAACGGCGAGGTGCCGCCCACCAGGTAACCGCTGTGCCGGTTGGCGACTTCCGGCAAACACGGCGCCACCGATTTGGCGCCGATTTGCCGCGCCAGATTCTTGGTCGACACCTTGCGGTTGCCGTGCATCAGCACCACCAGGGGCCTGGCATCCTGGTCCTGCATGATCAGCGTCTTGACCACCGTGAACGGATCAAAGCCGAGCACTTCGGCGCTGTGCAGCGCACCACCGTGCTCCAGGTACTCGTAGGGATGCTCGGTGAACGGCACCGCGTGTGCTTTCAGCAATTGGGTGGCGGGGGTGACGCTGGTGTGGTCTTTTTTTGCCATGACCGAAAAAAAATGACTTGCCAGTTAGCGCTGGCGGGCTTTAATTTTCGGTAATTTTCGCGCCCTTGAGCGTCAGCTGGCCAGCGGCCTTGACGGCGATCTTGCCAGTCGCGATCAGGTCAATATCCCTGGATCTGATCACCACGCCGACCCGGTTGACGGTGATCGACGAGTCCACCGAACCCAGAGTGAATCCGGCCCCGCTGGGGTCAAGGACTTTTTCAAGACTGCTCAGGCGAGAGTCCAGCCTGGCGATGATTTCAATCAACTTCTGGGGCTCGAACCTTGTGCGTGTCGGGTCGGTGGGGTTAAGGACTTTTTCAAGGCCGATCAGGCGAGCCTCCAGTGCCCTGATGGCTTCCAGAAATTGCTGGGGCTCCGAATTTGAAAATGCTGGGCTCATTGATTCAGACCTCCGCCAAATGAAAAAAATTGCACGATGAATTTGTGACCTGCCGGATCATGCTATGAGCAGTTCCGGCGTTCGTCAACCACATTGTGCCGCTGCCGGCAATGAAGCCCTCCGGCCTGCGCCAGGCTACTGCGCCGGGTCGCGCACTTCCCATCGAAGGGCGTCAATTTTTTTCAGCAGCTCGGGCGCCAGCGTGGTGCCCCAGGCATCCAGATCTTCGTCGAGTTGCGCCACCGAGCTGACGCCGATGATGGTGCTCGCCACCTGCCACTTGGTGTAGCAAAAGGCCAGCGCCATCTGTGTCGCCGTCATGCCGTGTTCCAGCGCCAGTGCGTTGTAGCGACGTGCCGCCGCCAGCGCCTCGGGGCGGCCCCAGCGCTGCTTGCGGGTGCTCTCGAACTTGGCGATGCGTGCATTCGCCGGCGCGCCCGGCCCGCTCAGGCCGGACGCGTCGTATTTGCCGGTCAGCAAGCCAAAGGCCAGCGGCGAATAAGCCAGCAGGGATACCTGCAGGCGGTGCATGGTTTCATCGAGGCCGTTTTCCACCGTGCGGTTCAGCAGGCAGTAGGCGTTTTGCACCGTGGCCACGCGTGGCAGGCCATATTGCTCGGCCAGACGCACAAACTCATGCACGCCGTAAGGGGTCTCGTTGGACAAGCCGACGGCGCGCACCTTGCCGGCCTGCACCAGCGATTGCAGCGCTTCGAGCTGCGCGTGAATCGAGATGCCGGCGCTGTCCCTGGCAGGGTCGAAATACACCAAGCCGAACGCCGGCACGTTGCGCACCGGCCAGTGAATCTGGTACAGGTCGATCACGTCGGTCTGCAGCCGCCTGAGGCTGCCCTCGCAGGCGGCGATGATGTCGGCGCTGGTCAGGTCGCCGCTGCCGCCGCGAATCCAGGGCATGCCGCGCGACGGACCGGCCACCTTTGTGGCCAGCACCAGTTTCTGGCGCGCCGAGGGGCTCCTGGCGAACCAGTTGCCGATGATTTTCTCGGTGGCGTTGAAGGTTTCGGCGCGCGGTGGCACGGCATACATCTCGGCGGTGTCGATGAAGTTCACGCCGCGCTCCAGCGAGCGGTCCAGAATCGCATGAGCGGTGGCTTCATCCACCTGCTCACCAAAAGTCATGGTGCCGAGGCAGATGGGGGTGACGTGCAGGTCGCTTTGGCCGAGTTGAACGGTTTTCATGGTTATCAGAAGATCGCAGGTTTTTGAAGTGGCACGAGTTTACGGGTTCTGCCACTTCCGCGCCTCAGCCCGCCGCCAACCGGGCCCGCGCCTCTTCCTGCAGCCGCAGCACACGGCGTTGCACCTTGCCGGTGGTGGTCATCGGCAGAGCGTCTACAAACTCGATCTCCTTGGGGTATTCGTAGGGTGCGAGCTTGCCTTTGACGTGGTTTTGCAGTTCGGTCACCAGATTTGTGTCAAATTGGCCTGTAGCGCCCGTCCATCTTGCGCGAGCAGCTATAAAATCAGGAGCAAGCACGACATAGGCCTTGACCACCGAGCCGCGCTCCCGGTCGGGTTTGGGCACCACCGCGGCGTTTGCCACGGCCGGGTGCTTGACCAGGCAGTTCTCGATCTCGCCGGGTCCGATGCGATAGCCCGCGGCCTTGAACATGTCGTCTGCGCGGCCCCGGTACCAGAGATAGCCGTCGCTGTCGCGCGCCGCGAGGTCGCCGGTGCGACACCAGTTGCCGCTGAATTTGGCCAGCGTCGCGGCTTCGTTTTTCCAGTAGCCCAAAAAGAAGATCGGGTCCGGGTGGCCGTGAACGTCAAACAGGTTGAGCGCCACGTCACCGGCCACGCCGACCGGGCATTCCTTGCCGTCGTCGTCGATCACCGCCACGCGGTGACCCGGGTAGCCCTTGCCCATGCTGCCGGGCTTTGGGGGCCATAGCGCAGCACAGTTGCCGACGATGTAGTTGATTTCGGTCTGGCCGAACATCTCGTTGACCGTCACACCGAGTTGGCTCTGGCAGTAGTCAAACACGGCGTCGCCCACCGCTTCGCCGGCGCTCATGATGGCTTGCAGCCGCAGCTTGAACTGCTGGCGCACCGTTTGGGTGGCACTGCCCGGATAGGCCTTCATCATGGCCTTGAGCGCGGTCGGGAACAGAAAGCTGTGCGTCACGCCAAACTGCCTCATCAGCGCCAGCGCGGTGTCCGGGCTGAAGCGGCCGTTATGGGCCACGATCGGGCGGCCAAAATAGAGCGTGGGAAGGAGCGCGTCCATCAGGCCACCGGTCCAGGCCCAGTCGGCCGGCGACCAGAACACGGCCTCAGTCGCGCTGTTGTTGCGGCCATTGAAGCCAAACCAGTTCTGGCTGCAGACAAAGCCCGTCAGGTTGCCGATCAGGGCCCGATGCGGGATCAGCGCGCCCTTGGGGTTGCCGGTGGTGCCGCTGGTGTAGATCAGCACCGCGGCTTCATCGGCATCCGTCGACACCGGCGCAAACTCAGGCCTGACGCTGGAGAGTGCATCGGAGTAGTCCAGGTCGGCCCGCGCACCGGCGCCGCCGACACCCAACACACGCTCCAGCAAAGGGCAGTCCGCGCGCACCGACAGCACGCTGGCAATCGAACTCTCGTCACAGATCGCCACGATGGCTTCGCTGTCGTGCAACCGGTATTCGAGCGCGTCCGGCCCGAACAGCATCGACAGCGGCATGGCGACGGCGCCCATTTGCAGCACCGCCATGTAGGCCACCGCAGTCTCGAAGCGCTGCGGCATGACGATGGCCACGCGCTCGCCGCGTCCGACCCCCAGCCCGACCAGCACATGGGACAGGCGGTTGGCCTGCTGTTGCAGCTCTGCGTAGCTATGAGAAGTGGCTGCAGCCCCCGTGTGCATTGCGTGAACAGCTATTCGTTTTGTAGCGTCCGGCAGAGCCGCCCAGCGTCTGCAACAGACCTGCGCGATATTGAATTTCTCCGGCACCAGCCACTCGAAGCTGGCGTGCAGTGCGGCGTAGTTGTCCGCCAGCGCCGGCTGCGGTTTGTCCCTGTCTTGACTGACGGCCATGGCAAGTCTCCTTATGATGGGTGCTGGCGTGAATTCGAAATCCCCTGAAGTCTGAAATGTACCAAGTCAAAAGAAGATCCCGCAGCGAGTTTGTCGCTATCCGCAATCTGCAATACCACGTGCTGGTCTGGGGCGAGCCGTCTGCCGACAGGATACCGCTGGTCATGCTGCACGGCTGGATGGACGTGGCAGCCAGTTACCAGTTTGTCGTCGATGCCCTGAGCCACAGCCATTACGTGATCGCCCCCGACTGGCGCGGCTACGGCCTGACGCCCTCGTGCGGTGCCGACAACTTCTGGTTCCCCGACTACCTGGCCGATCTGGACTTTCTGCTCGATCACTATGCCCCGGGCGCCCAGGTCAATCTGGTCGGCCACAGCATGGGCGGCAACGTAGCCATGCTGTACACCGGGGTGCGCCCCGAGCGCATTCGCCGCCTGGTCAATCTCGAAGGCTTCGGCATGCCTGCCACCACGCCCGACGAGGCGCCGGGCCGCTACGCCAAGTGGATGAATGAGCTCAAGAAGCTGCACCGGGGCGAAATGGACCTCAAGGCCTACGACACGGTGGCCGGCGTGGCGCGCCGCCTGATGAAGACCAACCCGCGTCTGGGCGCGGACAAGGCCAACTGGCTTGCCTCACACTGGGCACAAGAAGACGCCCAGGGCAAATGGCGCATTCTGGGCGACCCGGCGCACAAGATCTCGAACGCGCAGCTTTACCGGGTGGACGAGTTGATGGAGCTTTACCGGCGCATCAGCATGCCGGTGCTGTCGGTCGAGGCCTCGGACAACAGCCTGGATCTGTGGTGGAAGGGCAAGTTCACGCTGGCGCAGTACCATGAGCGCCTGAAGACCGTGCCGCAGGTCGAAATCGCCCGGATCGAGGATGCTGGTCACATGATGCACCACGACCAGCCGCAGGTATTGGCCGGGCTGATCGAGCGCTTCATTGATTGAGCGGGCGCGGTCCCGACTAAAATGGTAGGTTATTCGATATTTATTGTTTAGGACCCGCATCATGGAAGCAGAACGCATCAACCTCATTGGCAGCAAACTTCTCGATTTGAGCGCTCGCACCGTCGATCTCCGGGGGTATCTTTGACTATCCTGCCAAATCGGAACGCCTGAGAACCGTCAACGCCTCGCTCGAAGACCCGACCGTCTGGAACGACCCCAAGCGTGCCCAGGAACTGGGCCGCGAGAAAAAGGCGCTCGACGGTGTCGTGGTGACGCTCGACAACCTGACCGGCGAGCTGGCTGACAACAGCGAACTTTTTGAGATGTCCAAGGAGGAGGGCGACGAAGCCGGCCTGCTGGCGATCGAGGCCGAGACCGCCAAGCTGGCCGCCGTCATCGAGGGGCTGGAGTTCCGCCGCATGTTCAACAACCCGGCCGATCCGCTCAACGCCTTTCTGGATATCCAGGCCGGCGCCGGCGGCACCGAGGCCTGCGACTGGGCCAGCATGCTGCTGCGCCAGTACCTGCGCTATGCCGAGCGCAAGGGCTTCAAGGCCACGCTGGAGGACGAAACCGCCGGGGACACCGCCGGCATCAAGGGCGCCACCATCAAGGTCGAAGGCGAATACGCCTTTGGACTCTTGCGCACCGAGACCGGCGTGCATCGGCTGGTGCGCAAGTCGCCGTTTGATTCCTCCGGCGGCCGCCACACCAGTTTTGCCAGCGTGTTTGTCTATCCCGAGATCGATGACTCGATCGAGATCGACATCAACCCCAGCGACGTGCGGGTGGACACCTTTCGGGCCAGCGGCGCGGGTGGCCAGCACATCAACAAGACCGATTCCGCCGTGCGCCTGACGCATATCCCGACCGGCATCGTGGTGCAGTGCCAGGACGGGCGCAGCCAGCACAGCAACCGTGACGTGGCCTGGAAGCGCCTGCGCAGTCGCCTCTACGACCACGAGATGCGCAAGCGCCAGGAAGAGATGCAAAAAATTGAAGATACCAAGACCGACGTCGGCTGGGGCCATCAGATTCGAAGCTATGTGCTGGACAACAGCCGCATCAAGGACCTGCGCACCAATTACGAGACTTCAGCCACGCAGAAAGTGCTCGACGGCGACCTGGATCAATTCATTGAAGCTTCATTGAAGCAGGGCGTGTAATCACTTTTACGGCGGCGCCGCTGTCGAGCGCGCGTGGGCCGGCAAGCGCGCAATTGTTTTGATTTAATTGACTCAGATTTTTTGGAGAACCTGCATGTTGCAAATTCGTGATGGACAAGACGCCGCCCATGTGATTCGGCGTGCCGATTACGCCGTGCCCGCGTACTGGATTGACACTGTCAACCTGACCTTTGACCTGGACCCGGCGAAAACCCGCGTGCTGAACAAGATGACGCTGCGCCGCAACCCGGCCGTGGCGGCCCAGCCTTTGAAGCTCGACGGTGAAGAGCTCAATCTGGCGCGGGTACTGGTCAACGGCGTGGGCACTTCGTTCAAGATCGACGGCAACCAGCTGGTGCTGGAAAACCTGCCGGCCGAGGACAGCTTCGAGCTGGAAATCTTTACCACTTGCGCGCCGCTGAAGAATTCGAGCTTGACCGGCCTGTACGTCAGCAACGACTCGTTTTTTACCCAGTGCGAGGCCCAGGGCTTCAGGCGCATCACCTACTTTCTGGATCGCCCGGATGTGATGGCCAGTTTCACGGTGACGATTCGCGCCGACAAGCAGAAATACCCGGTGCTGTTGAGCAACGGCAACCTGGTTGCCCAGGGCCTGCTGGAAGGCGCCGGCAACGAGGGCCGCCACTTTGCGACCTGGGTCGATCCGCACAAGAAGCCGTGCTATCTGTTTGCGCTGGTGGCCGGCCAGCTGGTCTGCCGCGAGCAGCGCATCACCTCGCGCGCCGGCAAGGAGCACCTGCTGCAGGTCTATGTGCGTCCCGGTGACATGGACAAGACCGAACACGCCATGAACTCGCTGATGGCCTCGGTGGTCTGGGACGAAGCGCGCTTTGGTTTGGCGCTCGATCTGGAGCGCTTCATGATCGTCGCCACCAGCGACTTCAACATGGGCGCCATGGAGAACAAGGGCCTGAACATCTTCAACACCAAGTATGTGCTGGCGAGCCAGGCCACCGCCACCGATGCCGACTACTCGAACATCGAGAGCGTCGTCGGCCATGAGTATTTTCACAACTGGACCGGCAACCGCATCACCTGCCGCGACTGGTTCCAGCTGAGCCTGAAAGAGGGCCTGACGGTGTTCCGCGACCAGGAGTTCAGCATGGACTTGTGCGCTGACGCATCGGCCCGGGCCGTGAAACGCATCGAAGACGTGCGTGTGCTGCGCACTGCCCAGTTCCCCGAGGATGCCGGCCCGATGGCGCACCCGGTGCGCCCTGACAGCTACGTCGAGATCAATAACTTCTACACCGTCACGGTGTACGAAAAAGGCGCCGAGCTGGTGCGCATGATGCAGACGCTGGTGGGCCGCGCCGGTTTTGCCAAGGGCATGGAGCTGTACTTTGCCCGCCACGATGGTGACGCCGTCACCTGCGACGACTTCGCGCAGGCAATTGCCGACGCCAACCCCGAGTCGGCACTGGCGCGCCTGATCGAACAGTTCAAGCGCTGGTACAGCCAGGCCGGCACGCCCCGGCTGGCGGCCCGCGGCGAATACGACGCCGAGGCCCGGACATACACGCTGCACTTCAATCAGAGCTGCGCCGCCACGCCGGGCCAGGAGGTCAAGGAGCCGTTTGTGATTCCGGTCAGCCTGGGGCTGGTGGGCAGCAGCGGTGCCGCCTTGCCGCTGCAATTGCAGGACAGCGCCGCCGCATCCGGTGACAGCCACCTGCTGGTGCTGACCCAGCCCAGCGAGTCGATCACCTTCGTCAACGTGGCCGAGGAGCCCGTGCCTTCGATCCTGCGCCGCTTCAGCGCCCCGGTGCTGCTGGACTTTGACTACACCGACGCGCAACTGCTGACATTGCTGGCTTTTGACAACGATCCGTTCAACCGTTGGGAAGCGGGCCAGCGCCTGGGACTCCGGAGTGCTATTAATTCGATAGCTGCTCACGCAGATTCAACGGGGGCTGGCGTGCTAAATGATGCCTATATCGAGGCCATGCGCACGGTTCTGCGGCATCCCAAGCTGGACGCCGCCTTCAAGGAGCTGGTGCTGACGCTGCCGTCCGAGACCTACATCGCCGAGCAGCTTGACGTGGTCGACCCGCAGCGCATTCATGCGGTGCGCGAAGCCATGCGCTCGCAGCTGGCAACGGCACTGGCCCCCGACTGGCTGTGGGCGTTTGAGGCCCACTGCGACAACGGCAGCTACCGGCCCGACGCCCTGTCCGCCGGACGGCGCGCGCTGGCCGGCATGGCGCTTGGTCAGCTGTGCCTGGCGGCGCGCGAAAGCGGCGACAGCGTGTGGCCGGGCAAGGCCTACCAGCGCTTCAAGGATGCTGGCAACATGACCGATCGCGTCAACGCGCTCGGCGCCCTGCTGGGCAGCGGGCATGAACTCGCCACACCGGCACTGGCGCGCTTTCACAGCCAGTTCAAGAACGAAGAACTGGTGCTGGATAAATGGTTTGCGCTGCAGGCCGGTGCCTGCGACCGTGGCGGCCAGGTGCTGCCGGCGGTACGCCAGCTGATGAGCCACCCTGACTTCAACATCCGCAACCCGAATCGGGCGCGCAGCGTGCTGTTCAGCTATTGCAGCGCCAACCCGGGCGCCTTCCACCGCGCCGATGCCGCCGGCTATGTGTTCTGGAGCGAGCGGGTCATGGAACTCGACAGCTTCAATCCGCAAGTGGCCGCCAGACTGGCGCGCGCACTGGACCGCTGGAAGAAGCTGGCCGAGCCCTATCGCCATGCCGCGCGCGAAGCCCTGTCACGCGTGGCGGCCAAGGCCGATTTGAGCAACGACGTGCGCGAGGTCGTGACGCACGCCCTGGCCGACTGATGCAGATGCGCGGGCTATAATTCGCCCCTTTCCAGCCGGTGTAGCTCAGTCGGTAGAGCAGCTCATTCGTAATGAGAAGGTCGGGTGTTCGATTCATCTCTCCGGCACCAATAGACTCAGGGGTTTGCTGCTATTAACTTAGTAGCAAACCCTTTTTGTTGTCGTCATATACCTGCGCTCTACCGCCCTCAGTACCGGATTTTGTACGGTGGAGCGCCACCAACCGCCAAAAAATACCCGGCGGGTTAGGCTGGGTCTAGCTCTTTCAAGCCGCGTTCAGGGAGGTGAAGCGCAGGGGCTGGATGCCCAATTGGAAGGTAGCATCGCGCCATTTTGATTCAGATGCTTTTGTTAACGTCCAATGATTACATCCGTGCTCTGGCAGTGAGACAACTTTGGACGGGCCAAGACGCAAGCACTTGGAGTGCACGTTGTGGTCAATTTTGTCGCCCATGCGAATAGGGGGCAGCCGCCAAAGTGCTGACGACGGTCAGAGTGCTCGGCCTTCACGAAGCTGGGTAATCCGACGGCCACACCAAGTTTCTGAGAAGCCCTGAACCCCTTATGTTTTTAAGCGCTGGCCTTACTCCTGCCGGGTACACCTGATGTAGCCGCCGCTTTGACTTCCCAACAACCTTGAGAGGTTTGACGCGTTAGATTGGGACATCACTGGATACACTCCTGTTCCGCTATAAAGGGTGACGGAGTATCCGACCCCACTGAGATTCTCGTTTGCGCCCATGCAATACCCGTGTGATCCGTCCGGGAAATCAGTCAGCCAATAATTTACCTGTGCTGTCCCACAGTAGAAGAGGTTCCCGTAGGCATTGGCGGGAAACGTGGCGCAATAAGCCTCAGCAGTCATTTGGGGCGATACCCCACCGCCGCCGCCGCCACAACTACCCACCATGAGCAACAACAAAGTGAATAGAACTTTCATCCTCTTCTCCTTTTTAAGTGTTCCTGCGACCGATTGCCGCAGCAAAACGACTACAGTGTGTAACTCCGTGTGAGTCTCAATTTGACAATTCGCAAGCGCAGAGCAGATTCGGTGAGAACTATCTTGGTCGGTGTAAGTAGGCAACGAATTTGATTGCACCACCCAAAACTGAGAATACGCAGACCAGCACCAGTCCCAAAAAGCCCCAGCGCAATGGCTGGGCAGGAACTCTTTCGAGCCGCGCTCAGTGAGGAAGGGCGGAGGAGCTTGATGCCCGGTCGCAAGATTGCACTGTGCGAGTGTTTTTGGGTTACGTTTGGGGGCGGCTCGGCGAGTGTGAGAATTGCACTTAACCGAGACACGGGGGGCAGTGCGTGAGCTGGGTGTGCTGCATTGGCGCCCTGCAGCCGTTGTCGCTGCCTGTCCTCGTCGACTCTCCTGGTCCCTCAGTAGAAGCTGGCAGTCAGGGCAGGCGGAAACAGGACGTCTTTCGCGAGGTTGATGTGGTGAGGGCGTCGCTTCTGATAAAGGCGATTGAGCGCGTAGATGTCGTGAACCTGATTCTCCAGCGGGGATCGGCGAAAAGGCGTGTGCAGCGGATCGATCTTGCCGTCAGTGATCGGCATGCGCGACGGATTCCGGCGTTTCGCCTCTTGCTGAAAGAAGTCGATGTAGGCCTGGGTGCCCGGGCCGCAAACGCCATCGATCTTGATTGGTTCAGCGTTGGGCGGACGATATCCCGGTGAATCCGCATCAAGCATCGCTATTCTCAGAAAGAACTGGATCAGCAGCACATCATCGCGGCGGTTAGCCGCCGATCGACCGACCGCAGCATCAATGTCGTAAATCACGACCATTTCGTCTTGATTGTGCCGAAGATAGATGCGGGCCATGGGTCGAATTTTAGGCAGGACCGGTTTGCGACGAAAAATGAGTTCAGCCGCGGGCGCGCAAGAATCTCAACTTGGCGTCGACATCCATCCTTCTGCTGAGCACGGTTGGTATCGGCGAAGCATTTGCCAGCGCATTGGCCGTCGAGCCCCGGGCGCCTGCCAGCGCCTGTGCCAGTATTGGCGGCACGCCCGTTTGCACCGCACCCGTGCCCGCCCTGGTCCCGGCCGCAATCCTGCGGAAGCCGCGACCATCGAGACCGGGGGCGAATTCACAACTCCACTGGACGTACCAGGGTATCCAGTGGAGCACGTATAGCGCATCATCCGGCGCGAGCGCCACAAGCGCGCAGACAAAACTCAGCCGCACCCCAATGTCCGAGAGCAAGGCGTCCCCGCCCGACATGGGCTGCCGCGGCTTGAAACGGGCAATCGGCAGATCGGTCAATTCGATTGAACCCGACGGCTGATTCGCGCTGAGCTCCTGGTAGAACGGTGCCCTGATCTGATAAAACAAATCGTTGCCATCGCGGTCGCCGTTGTCCAGTGCCGTGTAGTTTGGCCGGTTCAGCAGCGTCGCCGACTCTCCGGAAGTCTGGCGGTAAAGGGCCCAGGACCACTCCTGCACATTGACCTGCACCCAGCCCATGCGCCAACCCATGCCGATGGGTGACATTGAAGCTGGAAGCGCCGGCTTGGATTTCAGCGGCGCGGGTGGGTTTCCCAACTGCGCTGTTCCCAGTAACTTGAGACCAAGGCACTGGAAAGTCCAGTCTCCCTGGACCATCTCAGGGCCCTCGGCGCGCGGTGGTGATGAAGGCGTGAGAGAGGATTGGACGATATTCATGTTGAATGCTCCCCATCAAGAGTCGGTCCGGTTCATCATACCGTGTCTGTTTTCCAAGCGCCCGCGCGCTGGAGTTCATGCGCCGAGTTCGGGCATTTCGCCGCCAACGCGGCGTGTGTGCGCTAACAGACAGTCGGCTGCATCTTTAAATCCTACGATGCAGTATTGAACCAGTTTGGACTTGACGTATATGAACTATTTGACCGAAACAGATGCGCCTTTCGCTCGCAACAGATCAATCATTACCCCTCAGTTCCGTCATCGCAAGGCCGCGGAACAGCATGAAAAAGCCGCAAAGCATCATCGGCAAGCCGCACTGCTGGAAGATGCAGGTGACGCACGGCAAGCAGATACGCACGCGCATATCGCATTTGGCCACGCGGTTTTAGCGCTTGAGACATGCGGCATGGTGCCCAAGGCCAAACTGGATTAGTCCAACAGTCAACTCAAGCCCGCTGGCGCCGCGCGTATTCGTCATGCACGAGTGGTCGCAGTCGACTCGCAGCATCCCCATCTTCGGCGCACGACCCCGTGGCGCAAGATATCGCCGACGATGCGAGGGGACACACCTGCTTCCTTTCGTGCGCCGGGCGGATGAACCAATTCCGTGAGGTGAAAGCATGCTGGACCAGAATCCTCATTTCACTGTAATCAACGACGCGTTTCCCCATATCGGGGTGAAATTGCGCACCTTCTGGGGTCACGCGGAATTTGCACCCTATATGGATTCGCTGCTCCAGGACACACGTCATGGCGCTCGCAAAGGCTTTCCATTCGAGGTGCTGATGGCACTCAGCAGCCTGTCGGACGAGCACGACGAAGCATACCCGCGTGCATTGCCCAAGGGCGATATGTGGCAACAGCAAAAACCTCTCTGAAACCACCCAAGCACGTTCGTCACAGCGCCACCGCGAGAAATACTGAAGCCAGTGGCTTGGCACCTGCTCTTTCCGCAAGGTGTAGACCGCAAGGCCTGCCAGCTAAAGCTGTAGCTGGAACGGCGGCTTGAGGTGGAAATTGCCGACGCTGGCGAGCGACCCGGGGGTGCCAATGGTGTGGCCGGTCGAGACCCGCACGGTGACGTTGAGGCTCTGAAACGTGAGGAAGGCCTTGACCGAGATGCTGCTCCCGAGGCCGAGCCCGGCCGGCTCGACCCAGCGGGAGGTGCCGGCGAAGTCGTCGAAGCCGGTGCCGGCTTTGGTGTGAAAGGTGTCCCAGGTGTGGCTCCCTTGCGTCATCGACATGCCGGCGCTGGGCCCGAGCCCGGGCTTCAGTCCGGCAGGCCCGATGCCGGCTCCGACCGCCACGCCGAAGTAACGGCACTGGGCCATCTGCCGGGTCTTGAGGTTGACCAGCAGGAAGTGGTACTCGACGCTTCCCGCCTGCACCCCGGCCCCAACGCCAAATGCGCCGGCGCCGAACGAGGCGCCGACGTTGACGCCGCTGAGTTCCTGGATCGCCCACGGCACCCGGGTGTCGACTTCGATAATGACTTCGGGCAGGACTTGCGGCGGGGCTGCCGGCCTGGGTCCTTTCGGCGGCACGACCTGCGGGACGACAACGTGCGGCAGCACGAGGACCGGTCGGACGCCGACGACAATCCGGATCCGGACGGAGCGTTCAAGCTCGTCCTCGTCGAACTTCGACGTGGACAGATCCTTGCCGACCGCCTTCATGTCCGAGGCGGGCACCTGGGAGTCGGTCAGCCCTTTTTGAATGAGGTACTGGCGGACGCGGTGGACGCGCTCGCGCGATAGCTGGCGGTCGTAGTCCGCGGCCCCGGTCCGGCTCGCCGTCCCGGTGAGCTCGGCGTGGAAACGGTTCTCCTTGAGAAACGGCAGGATGTGCCGGTCGAGCAGCGCCTTGTGCTCTTTCTTGAGCAGGTTCCCGTCGATGTTGTAGTTGGACAGGATGAACTCGAAGACGACGTTGCCCGGCACGTCCTGATCCGTGACCAGGAAACCGCCGTCCCCCGGCCCGGTCGGCTTGCCGACCTTGTCAACCCCGACCATGATTGGCGCGCCCACATTGCAGCAAAAGATTAGCCATCGCCCGACCCTTTTTCAACAAATTTGAAGTTGCCTGCCTTGATGCAGGGAGACAGAGGACAGTCCGGGTCTCTGTTGCTTCGCGAATATACCGGACAAATCAAAGGGCTGCTGGCCGGCCGCTCCCGGCAAAGACTACTTTCTTGCGCGTCCCGGCGATTACTGCGCAAACGCCTGCAGTTCGGTGCAAGTGACAAAGGCCTGCTGCGGGCGGTCGCCGCTGGACGGCGTGCCAAGCACGCGCACGGCGACAAAGCGAACCGGCGCTTCCAGGCGTAGCGCAAACTGCTGGCCCTGGACCAGGCTTCCGGCCTGGGTGGCGCTGGTGGCCGGATAAGTCTGCAACTCGCCGATGGTTTCCCACGCGCCGTTGGCGCTGCGCTGCACCTGTACCTGCGGTTTGCCCGCCTGGGTGTCGAACCAGCCGCCGTCGTGGTAGTTGCGGCCGTGGGTGAACACGAATCGCGCGGCGCTGACGGGCTGATCCAGCGTCACGGCGAACCAGTCCTCGCTGGCGAATTCCCCGTTCCAGGTGTTCACCAGGTTGTGCAGGTCATCGTCGATGATCGAGCCGGCCACGTTGCCCGAGCGCGAGCGGCTTTCTTCGCCGATGGCCAGCACGGAATCGGACTGCCGCGGCAATGCCAGTGGCACGCCCGGCGCACGCAGCCAGACGCGGTAGTTGCCTTGCGTGGCGCCGGCGTCGGCAAAGGTAAAAAATTTGGCGTTCTGCGTGCGTGCGGCGGTGGATTCCGGCAGCGGCGCATCGACCTCGGCTTCGAAGCGCAAGGGCCCAGCCATTTGTGAGGGGCGTGCAACGGCGCCTTGCACCAGGCCGAGTTTGCGCAGCGGCGGCAGATCGGGGTTGGCCTGCTGCTCATAGGCCAGCACGAACGGTCCCCAGGCGAGCGCGGCGCGGCCCGCGTGGGTGTACTCGCCGCTCATGACGCGCGATGCGAGCTGGTAACTCAGGCTCAGCTGGTCGCCGTCTTTCCATTGCCGTGCCGGCAGTTCGGCCCAGCCGGCTTGCAAGGTGGCACCCGGCACTGTGAGCGCTTGCGCCCAGGCCGGAGCCCGGACCTTGAGCGCAAAGCGCGCCGGCCTGGTCATGCGCAAGGTCAGAACGGCCTCGCCGCGGTACGGGAAGCCGCTGCGTTGCTCCACCGTGACGAGCTGGCCGCCAAGCATCAGCGTGGCGCTGGAGGTCTCGAACGTGCTGACCAGCAGCACGTCATGCCCGCCGGCGCGGCCATGCAGGTAGGCGGCCTGTGGCGCCAGCGCCATGCCGCGCGGCCCGCTGGAGTGGCAGCAGGTGATGCCCTTGTCGTACTGCTTGCGGCCGTCCAGCGCGGTGTAGTAGCACCAGTCGTCGCCCGCCGGGTGCTGCGCTGCCGCGAGGTGGTTGTAGAACGAGCGCTCCAGCTCGTCGCCAAAACGCGCCTCGCCGGTAAGCTGCAGCAGCGCCAGGTTGAACTGGATCCAGGTGGTGGTGACGCAGGTCTCGGCAATGTGGTAATCCACGCCGTCGCGCATGTCGTGGTCGGCCTGGAAATGCTCCCACTGGCTGGTGCTGCCGGTGGCATAAAGGCGATTTGTCACCACGTCCTGCCAGGCGTTGAGCACGGCCTGGATCAAGGGGCGCTCACCGGTGGCGCGCGCCAGCTCGCACAGCCCCACCAGGTTGGACAGCATCTCGTAGGCCTTGCCGTTGGACACCTTGTTCACCGGCTGGCCCGCCAGCAGGGACTTGACGATGCCCGGCCCCTTGGGCTCGTCCCAGGATTGCACGATGTAGCGGGCGAAGCGCAGATGGCGCGCGTCGCCGGTGATGCGGTACAGCAGCACGATCGGTTCGAGCACGCTGGTGGCCGCCATGCCCTCGTGCGTGCCGGCAGCCAGGATGCTGCGCTTGGACGGAAAGGTGGCAATCAGCAGGTCGGCCGCCTTGCGGCTGGCCTGCAGCGCACCGGCGTGACCGGTGTACCGGTGGTAGGTGAGCAGGCCGATGAGGCAGTACTTGTGCGACCAGACGTCCCAGTCCGCGTCGTCAAATTGTCCGAAGCGTTTTTCTGGCACATAGGTGCCGAGGTAGCCGTCGCTTTCCTGGGCTGCGATCAGGTCGCTGGCCACCTGGTCGAGCTTGCTGCGCAGCGCCGGGTCGCCGTTGCTGGCCCAGGCCAGCGTGGCCGCGTGCAGCCACTTGCCCACGTGCTCGCCAATCCAGGGATGGCTGCCTGGCTTGTGCTGGAAGCCCGCCAGCAGGGGCGCGGTGTCAACGTTGAGCAGGCGGTGGCTGGCGTTGCTGGCCACGCGCTCGCCCAGCCAGCCCCGCAGTTGCAGCGCAGAGGGAGCCAGCAGCTCGGCGGCGTCGGCCAGGCGCGGTGCCACGCGAAAGGCCAGGGGTGCGCGCGCGTCGGCACCGGCATTGGCCTTGGTGTTGGCCCAAGCCGAGGTGTAGGGCAGACCGAGCAAGCCCAGGCCGGCGAGGGCCTGTCGCTGCAGGACGGTGCGGCGTGAGATGGAATTGGAAACCATTCCACATAGTACAACACAACCGGGGCCGAAGCTTGCGAATGGTGCGGGCCAAAAGAAAACCCCGGCACGCTGGCCGGGGCTTAACACCGCCTTAGGAGGAGTCAGTGTAGGTGCAGGACACCCAGCGCGTACCTTAGCGGAAACAGCTTAAGGTTGGCTTAAAAATGCCTAACCAGTAATAAGTTTTGAGTCCCGCGTCCGGTGGACGCCGTCGGGCTGAATTGTCAACCAGGGCCAGCGTGTCTGGTAGTCCCTACATTTGGACTCAAACAAGGGGCCGTGGTCGATGCTGGCGTTGGGGGCCAGGATGCCCCGGTACAGCGGATCCAGCCCATTGGGGGCGTAGACTTCATAGGCGTTGTCAGGCGCATCTGTTTTGGCCCGCATGCCGACGCTGGTGCAACTCACCAAAAAACGGTCGATGCCCTCGCGGGCGCTGCCCAGCGCGCTGTAGGGACGGCCGAAATAGTCTTCGTACCAAGTATGGACCCGTGCCTGGTTCTTGATTTCCACCGGCACGCCCAGATCGGCGAAGAGCGCCGCCCCGCGCTGGTTGACAAGGGTTTCTGCGCGCTCGGACAAATCACCGCCGTCAAAGTAAAAAATGTCATAGTCCCGGATGTCGGCGTGCGCTTCTTTGCCGGTCGCCAGGTTCCATACGGTCTGAAACAGGCAGCCCGCCACAAGCCAGGCATCGGGCAAATTCAGCGCACCCAGACGCTCCAGAATGGCGCGGTTGAAGCGGTTCTGGAGGACATCGCTGACAAACCGCTGCGCTGCCGGCCGCATCGACCTCAGATCACTTTGGCGATCGAGGCGCAGACGTAATCGATGTTCTTGCTGTTGAGCGCCGCCACGCACATGCGCCCGGTGTCGGTGCCGTAGACGCCAAACTCGTTGCGAAGGCGCACCATCTGGTCTTTGGACAGGCCGGAGTAGCTGAACATGCCGATCTGGTCGGTGATGAAACTCATGTCCTGCTTGATGCCGGCGGCTTTCAGGCCATCAACCAGCTTCTGGCGCATGGACTTGATGCGCACTCGCATTTCGCCCAGCTCTTTTTCCCACAGGGCGCGCCATTCAGGGTTGCTCAGCACGGCCGCGACGATGGCGCCACCGTGGGTCGGCGGATTGCTGTAATTGGTGCGGATCACAATCTTGAGCTGGCTCAAGACCCGGCTGGCTTCCTCCTTGTTCTCGCACAGCACGCTGAGCGCGCCGACGCGTTCGCCGTACAGGCTGAAGCTTTTGCTGAAGCTGGTGGCGACAAAGAAGGTCAGGCCAGCGGCGACAAATTTGCCGACCACCGCGCCGTCTTCGCTCAAGCCGTAGCCGAAGCCCTGATAGGCCATGTCGAGGAAGGGCACCAGATTTTTGGCCTTGACGGTGGCAACCACCTGATCCCACTGGGCCGGCGTGATGTCGTAGCCGGTCGGGTTGTGGCAGCAGGCGTGCAGCACGACGATGCTGCCCGCAGCCGCCGCGTTCAGGTCGGCCAGCATGCCCTCGAAATTGAGTTTGCGGGTTTTGGCGTCGTAGTAGCGGTAGGACTCGACCGTGAAACCGGCATTGGTAAACAGGGCGCGGTGGTTTTCCCAGCTCGGGTCGCTGATCAGCACCTTGGAGGCGGGTTTGAGCTGCTTCAAAAAGTCGGCACCGACTTTCAGGCCACCGGTGCCTCCGAGCGCCTGGATGGTGGCCACACGACCGGACTTGACGGGCTCGCTGTCCGCGCCGAATACCAGTGACTTGACCGCTGCGTCATAAGCCGCAATGCCGTCGATCGGCAGGTAGCCGTGCGGTTTGGGCGCTTCCATCATGGCTTTCTCTGCTGCCAGCACGCAAGCCAGCAGGGGCAGCTTGCCGTTGTCGTCAAAGTACACACCGACGCCCAGATTGACTTTGGCAGGGTTGGTGTCGGCATTGAACTGTTCGTTCAGACCCAGAATCGGGTCGCGCGGGGCCATTTCGACAGCGGAAAAGAGTGACATGGGGGGGTCCTGTGAAGTTAAGTCTGGTAAAGAATGAAAGGTCGCAGCGGCAGGCAAGTCAGCCTCAACGAGGGCATTTTACCGGGCGCTCACCGGGTGAAATGTTGATCTGGATCGTGATTGATCCTGTTAGCGGTGATCACACATCGTCAGGTTGCGGCGTGCCAGTCGCTGCCCCGGCCGCGAGCGACGGACGAACCGGCCAGCGCATTACTTTTGTATGGCCAGAGTGACCAGCACGCTGGCGTCTTCCAGGCTGAGCAAGCCGTGCATCACGCTGCCAGAGACATACATCAGCTGTCCGGCCGAAATTTGGTGCCTGCTGTCACCGGCCGTCACTTCAATGAGGCCTTCCATGCATTGAATGGTGATGTCGCCAGCGACCTGATGCGGGGGAAAAGACTTGCCCGCGGGAAGCACGAGGCGGATGACTTCCATCTGTTCGGTCTTGAACAGGGCATAGGTCTTTGCGTCCTTCAAGCCGCTGCCCAGCGGTGAAACATCGATCGGTTGACCCGAGGAAGCGTGTGGGATAGCCATGGTTGATGATGATATGGATTGGTTGATCCAGATTGCGATTGTACGAATCGCTAACATGGCAGGCTGTCCTGCATTTAAATATCGCCGTCATGCCCGCACCTGCCGCTTTGTCACTCGCACCGTCTGATGACGTCCAACCATTGGACTCCGGCCGCTTTGTGCGCTTTCCGGGTTCGCCGTTTGAGCTCTACCAGCCCTACCCGCCGGCCGGCGATCAGCCCGAGGCGATCGAGCAGCTGGTGGACGGTGTCAATGACGGCGAGGTGTTCCAGATTCTGTTGGGCGTGACCGGCTCGGGCAAGACCTTCACCATGGCCAATGTGATTGCCCGGCTTGGACGGCCGGCGATCGTTTTTGCGCCCAACAAGACACTGGCAGCCCAGCTTTACAGCGAGTTTCGCGAGTTTTTCCCGAAAAACGCGGTCGAGTATTTCGTCAGCTATTACGACTACTACCAGCCTGAAGCCTATGTGCCGCAGCGTGACCTGTTCATCGAAAAAGACTCGGCCATCAACGAGCACATCGAGCAGATGCGCCTGTCCTGCACCAAGAGCGTGCTGGAACGCCGCGACGTGGTGATTGTGGCCACGGTCTCGGCGATTTACGGCATCGGCCAGCCTGAGGCGTATCACAAGATGGTGATGACGCTGCGCGCCGGCGACAAACTCGGCCAGCGCGACATGATTGCGCAACTGGTGCGCATGCAGTACCAGCGCAACGATGTCGATTTCTCGCGCGGCGCGTTTCGGGTGCGCGGCGACACCATCGACATCTTTCCGGCCGAGCACAGCGAAATGGCGATTCGGGTCGAATTGTTTGACGACGAGATCGAATCGCTGCAATTGTTTGACCCGCTCACCGGTCGCATCCGGCAAAAGATTCCGCGCTTCACCGTGTACCCGAGCAGCCATTACGTCACGCCGCGTGAGCAGGTGTTGTCGGCGGTGGAGGCCATCAAGGTGGAATTGTCCGACCGGGTGAAGGAGTTTGTCAGCCAAGGCAAGCTGGTCGAAGCCCAGCGCATCGAGCAGCGCACCCGATTCGATCTGGAAATGCTCAGCGAAGTCGGGCATTGCAAGGGGATCGAAAACTATTCACGCCATTTGTCCGGTGCGGCCCCCGGCGAGCCGCCGGCCACGCTGACCGACTACCTGCCCAAGGACGCGGTGATGTTTCTGGACGAGTCGCATGTCTTGATTGGCCAATTTGGCGGCATGTACAACGGTGACCGCTCACGCAAGACCACGCTGGTTGAATATGGTTTTCGCCTGCCCAGTGCGCTGGACAACCGGCCGCTCAGGTTTGAAGAATTCGAGGCCCGGATGCGACAGGCGATCTTTGTGTCTGCCACGCCCGCGCAGTGGGAAAAAGACCATGCCGGCCAGGTGGTGGAGCAGCTGGTGCGCCCCACCGGACTGGTCGACCCCGAGGTCGAGGTGCGCCCCGCCAGCAACCAGGTCGATGACGTGTTGCAGGAAATCCGCATTCGCGTGGAAAAGCACGAACGTGTGCTGATCACCACGCTGACCAAGCGCATGGCTGAACAGCTAACCGACTATTTGAGCGACAACGGTGTCAAGGTGCGCTACCTGCACAGTGACATTGACACCGTGGAACGGGTGGAAATCCTGCGTGATCTGCGCCTGGGCACGTTTGATGTGCTGGTAGGGATCAACCTGCTGCGCGAAGGCCTGGACATTCCCGAGGTGTCGCTGGTGGCCATTCTGGACGCCGACAAAGAGGGTTTCCTGCGCTCTGAGCGATCGCTGATTCAAACCATTGGCCGGGCCGCGCGCAACCTCGAAGGCCGCGCGATCCTGTATGCCGACAAGGTGACCGAGTCGATGAAGAAGGCAATTGGCGAGACCGAGCGGCGGCGCGTCAAACAGGTGGCGTACAACCTGGCGAACGGCATCACGCCGCGTTCCATCGTCAAGCAGGTGAAGGATCTGATTGACGGCGTCTATAGCGAAAAGGCCGGCCGGGAAGCCGAAAAGCTGGAGCGCGACGCGATGCAGCGTGCGCAGGTGGAAGACATGAGCGAAAAGGATATTTCACGCGAGATCAAGCGGCTGGAGAAATTGATGATGGAACACGCGCGCAACCTGGAGTTCGAAAAAGCGGCCGGCGTGCGCGATCAGCTGGGTATTTTGAAGGAGCAGGCCTTTGGCGCGGCGGGCAGCGACAACGTCGTTGTTATTTCATCTGGCGGTAAAAATTTGTAAAGGCGACTGGTCAGTTTGCTTACCCGAGTAAATTACTAGGTTTATTGCTATACTTGAGCCTCATAGTCAACTAAGCACGACTGAAGGAGTTTGCCATGCGTCTTACAACCAAAGGCCGCTTTGCGGTCACCGCGATGATAGATCTGGGCTTGCGTCAGAGCAATGGCCCTGTCACTTTGGCCGCCATCAGTCAGCGCCAGCAGATTTCGCTGTCCTATCTGGAACAGCTGTTTGGCAAGTTGCGGCGCAACAAGCTGGTGGAATCAACCCGTGGCCCCGGCGGCGGTTATACCCTGGCGCGCAATCCGGCGGAGATCACGGTGGCGGACATCATTACCTCGGTGGACGAGCCGATTGATGCCACCCATTGCGCCGGCAAGGAGAATTGCCTGGGCGAGGGTGAGCGCTGCATGACGCATGACCTATGGTCGGCGTTGAATGTGCGCATGGTCGAGTTTCTGGACTCCGTGACACTGCAAAAGCTGGTCGACGATCAACTGGCCAAAGGCTTTCAGCTTGAGGACAAGCCGACTCTCAAGCGTGCCATATCGAGCATGCCGGTGGTCAAGCCGATTCGCATGAACGTGCCAAATTCAGTTTTTGCCCTCGGCAACGCATTTTCGAAAATGTGAGGCTGGCTGACCAATTTTCGATTTTCCTTCCCACAGCAGCGAGCCCTTGATGGACACCACACCGCATTTTCCGATTTACATGGATTACAGCGCCACCAACCCCTGCGATCAGCGGGTGGTGGACGCCATGATTCCCTGGTTGCGTCAGCATTTTGGCAATCCCGCTTCCCGCAGCCACGCCTGGGGCTGGGAGGCTGAAGCTGCGGTGGAAAAGGCGCGCGAGCAGGTGGCTGCCCTGGTGGGAGCCGACCCGCGGGAGATCGTCTGGACCTCGGGCGCCACTGAGTCCGACAATCTGGCGCTCAAGGGGGCGGCGCACTTTTACAAGACCAAAGGCAAGCACATCATCACCGTCAAGACCGAGCACAAGGCGGTGCTGGACACCTGCCGCGAACTGGAGCGCCAGGGCTTTGAGGTGACTTATCTCGATGTGCAGCCCGATGGTCTGATAGATATTGACGCTTTCAAGGCGGCCATTCGTCCGGACACCATTCTGGCGAGCGTCATGTTTGTCAACAACGAGATTGGTGTGATCCAGGACATTGCGGCCATCGGCAACATCTGCCGCGCAAAAGGCATTATTTTCCATGTCGATGCGGCGCAGGCAACCGGGCGGGTCGAGTTTGACCTGAACCAGTTGCCGGTTGATTTGATGAGCCTGACTTCGCACAAGACTTATGGCCCCAAAGGCATCGGTGCGCTGTTTGTGCGCCGCAAGCCGCGGGTGCGCATCGAGGCGCAAATGCACGGCGGTGGTCATGAGCGCGGCATGCGTTCGGGCACCTTGCCGACGCACCAGATTGTCGGCATGGGTGAGGCCTATGCCATCGCCAAAGCCGAGATGGCGGGTGAAAACATCCGCATTCGCGCGCTGCATGAGCGTATGCTGGCCGGCCTCAAAGACGTGGAACAGGTGTTCATCAACGGACATCTCGAAAAACGCGTGCCGCACAACCTGAACATGAGCTTCAATTACGTCGAGGGCGAGTCCCTGATCATGGGCATCAAGGGGCTGGCGGTATCCAGTGGCTCGGCCTGCACCTCGGCCAGCCTGGAGCCCAGTTATGTGCTGCGCGCTCTGGGTCGCAGCGATGAGCTGGCGCACAGCAGCTTGCGCATGACGATCGGCCGCTGGACCACCGAAGAAGAAATCGATTACGCGGTTGACACCATCAAAGTCAACGTGGCCAAACTGCGCGAGTTGAGTCCGCTGTGGGAGATGTACAAGGATGGCATCGACATCAGCACCATCCAATGGGCAGCTCATTGACTGCGTCGCCAAAATGCGCCACATCTTTGTCGCGAATCCTTGCCGTGCCAATTGCACTGTCTGCGGATTCGCTTCGCGGCCCGGCCCATTTTGGCTTAGCAGTGATTATTGAAAGAGGTAAACAAAATGGCATATTCTGAAAAAGTTGTTGATCACTATGAAAACCCCCGCAATGTCGGCTCGTTCGACAAGGGGGACGACTCTGTCGGCACTGGTATGGTCGGTGCTCCGGCTTGCGGCGACGTGATGAAACTGCAGATCAAGGTGAATGCGCAAACCGGTGTCATCGAAGACGCACGCTTCAAGACTTACGGTTGCGGATCGGCGATTGCGTCGTCGTCCCTCGTGACCGAGTGGGTCAAAGGCAAGACGCTGGACCAGGCCGCAGCGCTCAAGAACAGCGAGATCGCCGAAGAGCTGGCCTTGCCGCCGGTCAAAATCCATTGCTCGATCCTGGCTGAAGACGCCATCAAGGCGGCCGTGAACGACTACAAACAGAAACACAACGCACTGACTCACTGATATGGCTGTTACGCTGACTGAAGCTGCCGCCCGGCACGTCACCCGCTACCTCACCAAACGTGGCAAGGGTGTCGGCGTTCGCCTGGGTGTCAAGACCACGGGTTGCTCGGGCCTGGCCTACAAACTGGAATATGTCGACGAGATCGAGCCCGAAGACATGGTGTTCGAAGGCCATGGCGTCAAGGTGCTGATCGAGCCCAAAAGCTTTGCCTACCTCGACGGCACCGAACTTGATTTCGTGCGCGAGGGTCTGAACGAAGGCTTCAAGTTCAACAACCCCAAAGAGCGTGATCGCTGCGGCTGCGGCGAGTCGTTTCGGGTGTGAATCTTCAGTCCAGTGATTTCGAGCTGTTTGGTCTCACGCCGCAGTTTGCGCAAGACCGTGCGGCGATTGATGCACGCTGGAAAGACCTGCAGCGCGAAGCGCATCCCGACAAGTTTGCGGCCCAGGGTGCTGCCGCGCAACGCGTGGCGATGCAGTGGTCGGTGCGTATCAATGAGGCCTATCAGCGGCTGAAAGACCCGCTCAAGCGGGCCGCCTATCTGTGCGAGTTGAACGCCGCGCCGGTGAATGCCGAAAACAACACCGCGATGCCGACTGAGTTCTTACTGCAGCAAATGGACTGGCGCGAGGCACTCGATGCCGCCAGCAGCCTTGCTGATTTAGACGATTTAGGTCTCCAGGTCAAACAGGCCGTGCGTGAGGCGCTACATAAATGTGAGCAACTGCTGGATCAACAAAAAGACTACCCGCAGGCGGTGCAGCAGGTCAGGGGCTTGATGTTCATCCAGCGCTTCGCCAGTGATGTTGAAGCCCGGCTCGACCAGATGGACCGGCCAGAGCGGGGACAATAGCGCCTCCAACCCGAACAAGACAATCATGGCGCTGCTACAAATTTCCGAACCCGGCCAGAGCCCCAATCCGCACCAACGGCGCATTGCAGTGGGCATCGATCTGGGGACCACGCACTCCCTGGTGGCCTCGGTGCGCCACGGCGTGGCCGAATGCCTGCCCGATGCGCAGGGCCGGGTCATCCTGCCCTCGGTGGTCCGCTACCTTGAAGGCGGCGGGCGGCAAATCGGTTTTGACGCCCGCGCCGCACAGGCACAGGATCCCGAAAACACGATTGCATCGGTCAAGCGCTTCATGGGGCGCGGCTCGAAGGATGTGCTCGGGCGGGAGAAGCTGCCCTACCATTTTGTCGATCATCCCGGCATGCTGGGACTGCAAACCGTGCAGGGTGAAAAGTCTCCGGTCGAAGTCAGCGCCGATATCCTGGCCACCTTGCGCTATCGTGCCGAAGACACGTTTGGCGATGACCTCTATGGCGCCGTCATCACCGTGCCGGCCTATTTTGATGACGCACAGCGCCAGGCCACCAAGGACGCCGCACAGCTGGCGGGCCTGAATGTGCTGCGCCTGATCAATGAACCCACGGCGGCGGCGATCGCTTACGGACTGGACAATGCCAGCGAAGGGGTTTATGCGATCTACGATCTGGGCGGCGGCACCTTTGACATCTCGATCTTGCGGCTCACAAAGGGCGTGTTCGAAGTGCTTGCAACCGGTGGCGACTCGGCCTTGGGCGGCGACGACTACGACCGCGCACTCGCCGACTGGGTCATGGCTCAGGCCGGTGTTCGCGTCAGGACGCCGCAGGACAAGGCGATCGCCATCATCGCGGCACGTGCCTGCAAGGAAGAACTGTCGGCGGCGCATTGCGCCGCCTGTCACGCCTGTATCGGTGGCGAGAACGTCAAGTTTGAGGTGGTCAACGAGCAGTTCGAAAAACTCACTGCCGAGTTGACGCAGCGCACCATCGCCGCAGTGCGAAAGACGCTGCGCGACGCGCATCTGGACAAGGACGACGTCAAGGGTGTGGTGATGGTCGGCGGCTCCACCCGCATGCCGCAAATACAGCAGGCCGTGGCCAGATTCTTTGGCCGTCAGCCGCTGACCAACCTCAATCCCGATGAAGTGGTCGCACTCGGTGCTGCCATTCAGGCCAATCAGCTGGCGGGCAATAACGCCGGCGGCGACTTGTTGTTGCTCGACGTGATTCCGTTGTCGCTGGGCATCGAGACCATGGGCGGTCTGGTCGAGCGCATCGTGCCGCGCAATGAAACCATCCCTACTGCCAAGGCGCAGGACTTCACCACCTTCAAGGACGGCCAGACCGCGCTGGCGCTGCATGTGGTGCAGGGGGAGCGAGACCTGGTGGCGGATTGTCGCAGCCTGGCCCGTTTTGAGCTGCGCGGTATTCCTCCGATGGTCGCCGGCGCGGCCCGCATCCGCGTGACCTTCACGGTCGATGCAGATGGGTTGCTGAGTGTCAGCGCCAAAGAACAGATCAGTGGTGTCCAGGCACGGATCGATGTCAAACCGTCCTACGGTTTGGGCGACGAGCAGATTGCGCGCATGCTGCAGGACAGTTTCACGACCGCTGAGGCGGACATGAAAACCCGCGCGCTGGTGGAGGCCCGGGTCGATGGTGATCGCATGCTGCTGGCGACGCAAAGCGCACTCGACGCCGACGGAGATTTGCTCGCTGCTGCGGAGCGTGCTGATATTGATGCTTTGATGGCGGCGGTGCGCAGTGCACGACCGCTGGAAGATGCCGTGCTGATTGAAGCCGCCACCCAGGCCCTGGCAAAAGGCACCGAGGCATTCGCGGCGATGCGGATGAATCGTGGCATTCAAAAAGCGCTGGCCGGCAAAAGCATAGCCACGGTCTGAACGGAAAATACATGCCCATCATCAAAATACTGCCGCACCCGGAGTACTGTCCGCAGGGCGCTGAAGTTTCGGCGCCGGCCGGCACCTCGATTTGCGAAGCGCTGCTTGAAAATCACATCAACATCGAGCATGCCTGCGAAATGAGTTGTGCGTGCACCACCTGTCACATCATTGTGCGCGAGGGCTTTGATTCGCTCAATGAATCCGATGAAAACGAGGACGACCTGCTGGATCGCGCCTGGGGTCTGGAGCCGACTTCGCGCTTGAGTTGCCAGGCCATTCTGGCGCAGCAGAATCTGGTGGTTGAAATCCCCAAATATTCAATCAACCACGCCAAAGAGAAGCATTAGCCCCACGCTTGCCACTCGAGAATATGCGTCAAATTTTTCTGGATACTGAAACCACCGGCCTGTCGGCGGATACCGGCGACCGTGTGATTGAAATTGGTTGTGTCGAACTGGTGAACCGAAAGCTCACCGGCAACAACCGACATTTTTACCTGAATCCCGAGCGCGACAGTCACGAAGAAGCGCTCAAGGTGCACGGATTGACCAGTGAATTCCTGCGCGACAAGCCGAAGTTCGAGGCCGTGGTCGAAGATCTGCTGGAGTACCTGAAGGATTCCGAGGTCATCATTCACAATGCCGCGTTTGACGTCGGATTTCTGAACAAGGAACTGAGCCTGATTGGACGCCCCTTGTTCAATGAACATGTGCTCAGTGTGACCGACACGCTGCTGATGGCCAAGGAGATGTTCCCGGGCAAGCGCAATTCGCTGGATGCCTTGTGTGTGCGACTGGGGGTCGACAATTCAGGGCGCACCCTGCACGGCGCGCTGCTGGATGCCGAATTGCTGGCCGACGTGTACATCAACCTGACGCGGGGGCAGGATGCCTTGTTGATCGATGTGGGGTCGACCGAGAGCACCGGCCACAACGTTGTGCAGATCGACCTGACAGGCATTCAATTGCCGGTTTTGCTCGCCAATGAGCAGGAGATCGCTGCACATGAAGACGTTCTCGGGCAAATCGACAAAGCCAGTGGCGGCAAGACGCTGTGGCGGATTCAGTCGGAAAATAGGGCATAATCGCAGACTTTCCTGAACCGGTTCAGGGCGGTTAGCTCAGGGGTAGAGCACAGCATTCACACTGCTGGGGTCGGAGGTTCGAAGCCTCCACCGCCCACCAAAATGTCGATATAAATCAAGGACTTACGAGAAATCTAAGTCCTTTTTTCTTGGCGCCGTCCAAATTCGGATCATGCGCATCATTTGGTTTGCTCGTCTTGCGGTTCGGTGGCGTAGTCGCTACCCCAATCGCGCCAGTTCTCTCCGAACAACTCAACCGGATGCGGTGTGCGCTCCGATCCGTTGCCGCAGCTCAATGAATCGACCGGGCAGTATTTGTCGCAACCCCAGCAAATCCGCTCTGGATGCTCGGGATGGTCGGGGAATTTTTTTGCCATGACAGTGGCCGATTATTCCATTCAGACGGCACAGGCGCAGCCAGCGGGGGCGACAGGGATTGGTTCGAACTGCGCGAACAACACGTTGTTCTCGAGATGAATGTGATTGATCAGATCGTCACCGAGTTGTGCCACACCGGCGTACAACGCCCGCCAGGTGTTGCAGGCGTCCTGCGGCGGCGTGGCGTCGTGGGTCAGCGCGGTCAGCCGCTCCAGTTGCCGGCCATGGCTGACGTGTTCGTCGCGCATCACCTTGATCGGGTGCACCACAAACGGATTACCCCCGGCCTTGAGCATCGGAAAGAGGATGGTTTCTTCTTTCTGCATGTGTTCCAGCAACTCGTCCTGCATGGACTCCAGCAACTCGGTCAGGCCTGCGGGTACATCAGGGTGCGCACGGTGCACCGCTTCCACGCGGCGCGCCATACGGATCAACTCCGGCAACTGGGCGCGGTGCACTGCGTGATAGCGTTCCAGAATGTGGTCAACCAGCGCGCCCGGCTCCGTGCTGTCAACCGATTCACTGCCGCGCTCCAGGGCGCCGAGTTCGATCAGCACCGCGTTCAAGTCCAGATTCTTGTCGCGGGTGGCCTGGCGCAGGCTGATCTGGCCGCCACAACAGAAGTCGAGTTTGAGGCGCCGAAACACTGCGGTGGCGCCCGGCAATTGCACCGCGATTTGACCCAATGCCTGGTCAGCGCGGGCTACAACAATATCCTGTTCCAGTGATTCAATTCGAGCGTTCATTTAGGCTTCCTTTAAAGATTCATAACGTGTGAATATTTTATCAGATAAAATGCATTGTCTATTCATCTTTTAATGACCCACATAGCGCCAGGGCTACGCAGCGCCGGATTGACCGCCGAACAAAGGAACTTTCGATGAAACTCACCAGCTGGACCGATTACAGCCTGCGCGTGCTCATGTATTGCGCGGCCAGCGAGGGGCGCGCTCAGCCGGTGACGATCACCGAAATCGCTGATGCGCACGATATTTCACGCAGTCACCTGACCAAAATCGTTGTCGAACTCTCAAACCAGGGTTTGCTGGAAACCACGCGCGGTCGTGGCGGTGGCCTGCGGCTGCTCAAACCCGCCAAAGACATCGTATTGGGGGCGGTGGTGCGAAAGACCGAAACCGACTTCACGATGGTGGAGTGCTTTGACCCGGCCAGTGGCAGCTGCCGGCTGACCGGGCATTGCCGCCTCAAAGGCGTTCTGCACCAGGCACTGCAAAGCTATATGCAGGTTCTCGACGGCGTTACGCTGGCCGACCTGGTGCCCTCGGCGGGCGCGGGGTTGCCCAATTTGTCGAAGCGTCCCAGGTCCGTCAAATTGACGATTTCGAAGGATCACCAGGCGGACCATTGATCAACGAAACCGGGAGCCCCTGCAGGGGCTCCCGGACGGTCCAAAATTCATTGCCCTGGCGGTTTCAAGCGCTTTTGGTTTTAACCAGCGGCACTGCAATCAGTGGTTTGCGTTTAGCTCCTGTCAGCAAACGCAGCGCAAACCAGGCCAGGAACAAAGTGCCCATGGCAAACACCAGGTCGCCCGGCATGCGCAGCCAGACCAGCGTTTCCATCAGCTTGGAGTGAATCACCTCGGGTGAGCGCGCAAACCACATGCCCTGGGAGATGCTGGCCCAGGCCTGGTAGATACCGGCCGGCACCAGCGAAATGAACACCATCATGGCCAGGCCGATGTTAAGCGACCAGAACATCGGGGCCAGCAGCCGGTCGGACCAGGCAGCGCGGCTTGAGAGGCCACGCAGACAGAACAGCAGCAGGCCGATGCCCAGCATTCCGTAAACACCAAACAACGCGGCGTGGCCGTGCGCGGCCGTCATGTTGAGACCCTGCATGTAGTACAGCGCGATCGGCGTATTGATCGAGAAGCCCAGCAGGCCGGCGCCCACCACGTTCCAGAAGCCGACGGCGATGAAACACAGAATAGACCATTTGTAGGCCTGCACCCAGGGCGCCGCCTTGGAGCGCTGGTAGTTGCGATAAGCCTCGACCCCGATCATCGCCAGCGGCACTACCTCCAGCGCCGAGAACATGGCCCCGATTGCAATCACGAAGGTCGGTGTGCCGGTGAAGTACAGGTGGTGCAGAGTGCCCAGAATGCCGCCGAACAGGAAGACGATGGTTTCCAGCACGATCGCGCTATTGGCCGTGCTGGCGCGGATCAGGCCCAGGCGGGTGAACAGCAGGGCGATGACGGCGGTGGCAAACACTTCAAAGAAGCCTTCGACCCACAGGTGGACCAGCCACCAGCGCCAGTATTCGATCATGGAGTAGTGCGTATGCGGCCCCCAGGTTAGCGAGGTGGCATAGAAGCCGCCGATGCACAGCGCGGCCAGGAACACCATGGCAATCAGGCCGCGGCTCTCGGACGGTGTCTTCAGGGCCGGCCACAAGCCGCGACCGAGCAAAGTGACCCAAAAGAGCAAGCCGACAAACAGCAGCACTTGCCAGACACGACCCATGCTGGTGAATTCCAGACCTTGATTGCCGATCCAGAAACTGAAACCATTACCCAGGTGCTGCAAGCTGCCGAGCCAGCCAAAAGCAGTCGAGCCGACCACAATGAACAGCAATGCATAAAACAGCACGTCAACACCGAGCTTCTGGTACTTCGGCTCATGCCCGGAAATTGCCGGCGCGATATACAGGCCGGTCGCCAGCCAGGCCGTGGCGATCCACAGCACTGCGAACTGGGTGTGGATGGTGCGGCTCACCGTATAGGGCAGGATCTGCGCCAGCGGGAAGCCGAAGAAGCTCTGACCTTCCACCGCGTAGTGCGCCGTGATGGCGCCCATGGCAACCTGGGCCAGGATCAGGCCGATCACCACATAGAAGTATTTCCTGGTTGCCTTCATCGACGGCGTCGGCTTCAGGTCAAACAGCGGATCGGCCTTGGGTGGTGTCGGATCGCCTTCCTCCCGGGTCGTCGAGTGGTAGAAGATCATGCCTGCAATGGCGGCGATCATGAAAATAATGCTGGCAATGGACCAGATGCCGGCACCGGCCGTCGGCGCGTTGTCGACCAGCGGTTCGTGCGGCCAGTTGCTGGTGTAGCTCAGGTCGGTCTCGCCCGGTCGGTCGGTGGCGGCCGACCAGGCCGACCAGAACATGAAGGCCGGCAGCGCCTGCAGGTCAAGCGGATCGGGCAGGGAACCGGCGTTCATGGCGTACTGCTCGCGCAGCTTGTCGAGGGCCGGGTCGTTGCCAAACAGCCCCATGTAGTGCTGCCTGACCTGTTCTATCGCCTCGGCGCGTTCCGGTGATACGGTGATACTGTCGGCTTTGGCGTCAAAAGTATTGCGCCGCATTTCGCTCTTGAGCAGGGCATTGAGTTCACCTTGCTGGCCAATGCTCAAGTGCTCGAAGGATTTGCCGAAATCGCGCTGCGACCAGACCGAGCGCAATGCCAGCGCTTCACGGTGCAGCCAGTCGGCCGACCAGTCTGGCGCGACATAACTGCCGTGACCCCAAACGGACCCCAACTGCTGGCCGCCGGCCGAGAGCCAGGCCTCTTGCCCGCGTTGAATCTGCCCCTCGGAGAACAGCACGACTCCGTTGCTGCTGATGACTTGTTTCGGAATCGGCGGCGCTGTCAGATAAATCTCTGTTCCGACCCAGCCCAAAACGGCAAAAGACAGTACACAGATGACAGCGAGCCAGGTCCAGAGTTTGCGCGTGGCGTGCATGACAAGGATTCCTTATGAAAGGCGTTAAGCCAAGAGTGGATGCAAGTTCGAATTGAACCTTGCTAATGATGCATTCTACGTGCATCTTTTAAAAGATGCAATATAAATGAATCTTTTGTTTTTCACTATGTTGGCTGGGACACAGACGGCGACGCTTGCCTTTGTTTCAATATGCGCCTAAGTATTTTTTCATGCATCCTCTTCGAGGGTGGGAAACGCGACGGAGCTTCTTATGTATATCGGTATCGGCACTGCCGTCATCATCAACACTCTTTTGTTTCTTTTTCTGCGTTGACTCATGCCCTCGTCGACAAACAGGAGCCAGTAGTGGCGGAATCACCTTTAGCGCGGCCTGATGGCGATGGCGCAGACTCGGCAACAGGCGCCACGGAGCCAGCCGAGCAGCCCCGTGTGTTGCTGCACATGCCAGTGGATGTACGCAGTGTCTCCTTGGCGGTGCTGGCGACGCTGGCCAGCGTGTTCATGTTGCGCTGGGCCAGCGCCGTGATCATTCCTTTGATGGTCGGTGTGCTTTTCAGTTACGCACTGTCGCCCGTGGTGGACTGGCTGCAGCTGCGCCGGATTCCACGCGCATTGAGCGCCGCTTTGCTGATAATTGCAATTTTGAGTGGCGTTGCGGCAACCGGGTATTCGCTGAGCGAGGACGCGAGCAAGCTGGTCGAACTGCTGCCGGCCGCCGCGCAAAAGCTGCGCGACTCGGTTCGCGCGCCGCCAGGCAAGCCGGACAACACGCTGACCACAGTACAAAAGGCCGCCGCCCAAATTGAGCAAGCAGCCGAAGAAACGACCCAAACCTCGCCGGTCAAGCTGGGCGTGCAACGGGTGCAGATCGAAAAGCCGAAGTTTGACATCAAGGACCATCTGTGGAGCGGCACCCTGGGCTTGCTCGGGACATTGGGTCAAGTCGGGGTGGTGGCGCTGATTACCTTCTTCCTGATGGCGTCGGGCGACCGCTTCCGGCGCAAACTGGTCAAACTTACCGGGCCTACGCTGAGCAAGAAGAGAATCACACTGCAGGCGCTGAATCAGATTCACGACCAGATCCAACGCTACATGCTGGTGCAATTGTTCACCAGCGTCCTGGTAGGTCTGGCCACCTGGTTGTGCTTCCTGGCAATCGGTCTGGAGCACGCGGCCGTATGGGGCGTCGCCGCGGGCGTGCTGGATCTGGTTCCCTACATCGGCAGCGTCGTCATCGCGACCGGTTCGGCACTGGTGAGCTTCCTGCAGTTTGGCACGCTGGAGATGGCCATGTTGGTCAGCGGCTCGTCTCTGGTGATCCATTCGATTGAGGCCTTGTTGCTGACTCCCTGGCTGACCAGCCGCACCAACAAGATGAATCCGGTTGCGATTTTCGTCGGCGTGCTGGCATGGGGCTGGCTCTGGGGTGTGTGGGGCCTGTTGCTGGGCGTGCCAATTCTGGTGGTCATCAAGGCCATTTGCGACCGGGTTGACGACCTCAACCCGGTCGGCGAATTTCTCGGCGCGTGAAACTGATATTGGGCTGAACCGGGCTCAGGCACGCAGCGCAAACGCCTCAAACTCCTCGATCGGCAGAGGTCTGCCGAATAAATAGCCCTGATAGGCATGGCAGCCCAGGCCAGCCAGTGCGTCGCACTGCGCCTGGGTCTCCACCCCTTCGGCGATGACCGCCAGCCCCATGCTCTGTGCCAGTGCGACCACCATCCTGGCAATGGCGGCGTCATTGGGATTGGTGAGGATGTCTTCGACAAAGCCTTGATCGATCTTGAGTTCATCGAGCGGCAGACGCTTGAGGTAAGACAGCGATGAATAGCCCGTGCCAAAGTCATCGAGCGAAAAACACACACCTCTGCCTTTGAGCGCATTCATCTTGGCGATGATGTCTTTCATATTGTCGAGCAGCAGGCTCTCGGTGAGTTCGAGTTTGAGGCGCTTGGGGTTGGCACCGGTGGCGTCCAGGATGGCCAACACTTCTTGAACGAAGTTTGGCAGCCTGAACTGACGGGCACTGACATTGACGGATATGCTGAGATGGGCCATCTCCGGTCGAGCAGCCCAAGCGGCGAGCTGTCGGCAGGCGGTCTTCATCACCCAGCGACCCAAAGGCAGGATCAAGCCGCTGGCCTCGGCAACGGGAATGAACTCAGCCGGCGCAATCAGGCCGCGCTTGGGGTGCAACCAGCGCGCCAGCGCCTCCACACCCGTCAGGTGAGCGGCAGCGTCAACCTGGGCCTGGTAATACAGCAGGAACTGACCCTGGATCACCGCCTCGTGCAAATCCGTTTCCAGTGTCGCGCGTGCGTTCATGGCGTCGCGCATGCCGGGTTCAAAAAAACGCAGGTTATCTCGCCCTAACGCCTTGGCTTTGTACATCGCCAGTTCAGCGCGTTTCAGGGGCTCTTCGATGCTTTCACGTTGCGCACCACCAAACAAGGTGATGCCGATGCTGGCGGTGCTGTGATAGCTGCGGTTACCAAGTTGATAGGTTTGACGCAGCGCGCCATGGATTTTTCTCCCAACCGCTTCGGCCTGTGCCGCAGCCTCCTCGGGGCTCCCGCTGAAATCTTCGAGCAGCACAACAAACTCGTCGCCGCCAAGCCGCGCCACCGTGTCACCTTCGCGTACGCAGGTCAGCACTCGTTGGGTGATCTGTTGCAGCATTTGATCCCCCATGTCGTGGCCCAGCGAGTCGTTGAGCGTCTTGAAGTCATCCATATCGACGAACAACAGCGCGTCCTGATGTCCGTGACGCAAAGCGCTCACCATCGCCTGTTCGAGCCGGTCCATCAACAGCCTGCGGTTGGGCAGGCCAGTCAAAGGGTCGGAGAAAGCCAGTCTCTGAATCTCGTCTTCGGACCTCTTGCGGTCGGTGATGTCCGATCCGACACCGCGGTAACCCTTGAATGCACCCGAGGCATCAAATATCGGTTCACCGCTCAAAGTCAGATAACGCTGGGAGCCGCCGGCGAAGATGCCCCCTATCTCGAACTTGCGGAACGACTGTCGCGCCTCGGTAATGGTTTCGAGTCGCCGCAACTCGTTCTCATTCCAGACAACACCCGGTGCATCGCGGCGCGTGTGCCCCACAAAAGTGCTCAGTTCAAGGTCCGACTGCCCGGTGTTCGGCCTCGAAATGCTGGTCATACGCAGGTGTTCATCCTGTTCCCAGTACCAGTCGGCTGATAATTCGGTCAGCGCTCGATAGCGCGCCTCGCTCTCCCGCGAGGATTTGTTTGCCAACTCCAGTTCTGCGGTACGAGCGGCAACGCGCCGACGAAGTGCCGTATTCCAGATGAACAGAGCAATGATTCCCAGCGCCACGACCAACAACACATAGGAGCCATAGCGGGCGGCAGCCGGCCAGACATCACCGGGCAGTTTTGCGCCCATCCAGCGCGTTTCGATGGCGGCGCGTTCATCGGCGCTGAT
The DNA here is from genome assembly GCA_963810395.1 of uncultured beta proteobacterium. Lineage (GTDB taxonomy): Bacteria > Pseudomonadota > Gammaproteobacteria > Burkholderiales > Burkholderiaceae_C > Rhodoferax. The sequence continues at coordinate 2,885,624 of CAWENC010000001.1, forward strand.
GCGCGAGAAGCCTTCTTCGACCAGGTGCTTGAGATCAAGCCTGCCCTTGGCCACCGCCCAGTGGAATTCACCCACGTAGAGCGGCGGCGAATAACGAAACTCATCGATGACGCCTTCGCGGCTGAAGAAGTAGAAGGCGGGAGGCTTGTCAATACAGAGTACGCGAATCTCCTGCCGGATCGCGGCTTTGACCTCGGCCTCGTAACTCGGGTAGAACTTGAGCTGGTCGATGCCATGCGCCTTCAAGTAGTCAACGCAGGCATCGCCGTCCTTGACACCGACTGTGAAGCCTTTGATCGACGCTGCATCCTTGATGCCGCTGATGCTTTGATGGAAGAAGATCGGAACTTCTATGGTTGCGTAGGGCTGCGAAAAATCATAGATCTTTCGCCGTTCCTCGGTGTCGAATATGGTGTCGATGACATCCGCGTGGCCGCTTTCCATGGTGGCCCGGGCTTTGCCCCAATCCATGGGTCGAAAGTCCACAGTAATTCCGGTGCGCAGCTGCCACAAGTCCCACAAGTCTTTGAGGATGCCCTGAACCTGCCCCCCGGAATCACGAAAGATATACGGCGGGTAGTTGTCGTCAAGGACGACGCGGATCGATTTTGGTGCAGGCGCAGCGTTCACCGGCGCGCCAATAACTGCGAGCAGCAACACGGCCAGCCAAAGTCTTGGCTTGGAGAACATCCCTGCTGTCGGCGTGGACATATCCATGGGGCGACTCTAGCACGTAGGTACCCGCCACATAGCCACAGGCACCAGTCCACCCGTCACAGGCATTTACATTTTCCGGATGTCCAGCTCGGCGGGCACGGGCATTGCAGTGGGTCATGTCACGCCGTGTCATAACGTACCACGCCAAACGATGGGTAGGGTGATGGGTAGAAGGCCCCAGAAACCAAAAAGCCCATGCGGAACATGGGCTGGTGGCGGGAGGGTGTCGTTCGAATATCGTCTCGCAGGCCGCATGGATGCTGCATTCATGATTTTCAAAATCAAAATGTGCCCCCAAATGTGCCCCCAAACTGCGAACCCTGCCCGCGAACACGTGCAGATGTGTGCACGCGATTCTTGACAAGTTTGTCTATGAGACTTTTTGTTGAACAGGCTCGCGCACCTGGCCCTTGGCTTCGGCCCTTCGATAAGCCAGGTAGGCATCTTTGTTGCCGCGAAACTCTGCCCGCAAAGATTTGTCTGCAGCCCAAACCTTCTCACCATCACGCGTCACCGCGTCCAGATCAGGAAAACCATTCATAAAATCCTCTGTGTAAATCCGCCACATTGGCGTGATTCAAATGATGGACCTGGTGCTTGGACACTGCTATCAAAAAAGGTGTCCAACAATGCGGTTGACCTGCTTTGGTGACAGGCCCTTGCCATTGTTGAACTTCGCCGTGTAGAACAGCGCCACACGATGGCCGTTTGTTCCCGGCGGGGGATCTTGCATGTCGCACCATACTTTCCAGGCGCCCCTTGACAGAAACACATCCAAGTCCTGACTGACTGCCACGGATCTCGCCCAGCACGTTGTTCCTTCGGTAGACCTCGCCACCTCTACGAGCCACCGATCGCGCTGAGTCAGACGAAATCGAGCGGTGCTTGTTGGTAACCTCAAGCAGCGTTCAAGCGGAATCGTCCCGCCGGCATCGATGAACGTGGCAAAACCTCGCTGCAGGGTGTCACGCACCGACTCATTGAACTGCCCGGCCGCAACGCACCAGGCTAGATCCATCGGTTCGGCGCCCATGTTGGCCATGTGTCAACGCTGTGTGTCACCTGAGGCTGCAGGGACGATCTCACCCGCTGCCACTCGATACCAAAAGCGGCCCATTTCATCGGCTTCCTGGTCAGTCATATCGCCATTGCCTTCGTCCAACTGGGCACTGTTGGATGATTGTGGCAAGGTATCCTCACTGTCAGCCAACGGGGCATTGCTGGATGCCGGCAGCAGGGCAGCAACATCCGCCACCAGCAAGTCCATGACGTTCACCGGCAACAACAAGCGCTCGCGTTCGTGCTCCGGCACGGCAGCCAGGGCAGCACGCAACGCGCCAATCAGTGCATCAATACAAGCGCCGGCAGACAATGCCGCCGCCGCCACATTCAAGAGTCCGGTCGCCGCTGCCAAATGATCGATCGCCGGCCCCGGCCGCGTTGGTTGCGCTTGCTCGCTGGATTTGTAATTGCCGTCGAACCGCACGCCCTTGACCCGCCCCGGTTCCAGGTGCCGCTTGCGCCAGCGCTGGGCACGCTCCAGGCTGTCGGTCGGCATACCGCGCTTTGCCAGCCTGGTCACCATCGCACCGCTGATACCCAGCAACGTCGCGAGATCTTTCTTAAGCATCTGAACCTACCTTCAATAATGAACCAATACAACTACGATTGACCGTGTCAACTTAACCTAACAAAAAAACCACTCTCTAGCGAAATGTCGCGGTTCGAATTACCCGTGTCGCAAGGGGTCCTGGAAGGACCCATGACGGGGGGGTACCCCACCACGTGCCACCGTGATGGGCACAGGGACCAGCTCCAAACACCCAGCCGCCGCGCAATTTTTCGGCGCATCGAATGGTTCGGTCTTCGGGGTGTCGACATTTGGAGTGTGGACACTGTGGACACTGTGGACACCGCATGGATAAAGGGCTTGAGCGTCCCCACCCCGTCCACACTCTCTGAAAAAGTGGGGACAAATCTTTCCAAGGAAGTGCGGGGTAGTCCACTCTTCCCTTGTTCGGGTGACTGGAGACAGACATTTCATGATTTGCAGCGCGAAAATAACTCTCACGCCCCACCGCCCACAGGCGGCCCGGCAAGTTTTGATAGTGAAGTTGGAAGGTTGTGCATCGCCGCATGGTTAGGAGAAACTCACGCCTGGAATGCACTACCTGCTGCGGTGACAGCAGGCACCAGTCGAAGCCCATTTGGACCACATCCATGTCGGACACCTCGTCATGGATGTGCACGCGCCTATGGGCTCCGCCTCTCGGCATGCGTGACTCACTCGATTCATTCGATCAAGCGACCGAAACGCGGACATTTAGACCCAGCTCTGTGAACAACAAGGTGAATGGCGTTCTCATGAGATGCTTGTCTCTATGCCCTTCGCCATGGTCACGTTCAATTGAACAGGCGTGCGTACTACCTGTTCAATTGAGGCGGTTGCGGCCGCCTGCTGCGCCGTCGCCGCCGCTTGGGCCAGCGTGGCCGCGACCACCCTGGCGATCAAGTCTTCCTGCGCCTTGGCCACCGCCGCGCCCACGGCTTCCGACAGCGCCGCGTTATCGGCTTTCTTGAGGCTCAGCGCATCCGCTCCACTCTGGATCACAAAGCTGTCCACCTTCAGCAGATCGGCTTGATATTGTTTAAGCGTAGCTGTCTGCTGCGTGGCATCGAGCAGGGACCATGCCTTGTTGAGTGTGTCGATCTCGGCTTGAGCATTCTTGGCGATCACGTTGATGTCGGTCGCTGCTTTCATGGCTGTGTCATAGCCTGCGGCCTGGCCATCGAGCATGGCATATTTGCCCGCGTTGTCCTGCAGGCCATAGGCCATCGCAAAGCTGCTGTCTGTGACACTGGCATGGATACCAGCGACCAGGCCGGTGACGTTGTCGATAAAACTCTGCATCGATGTGGACGCTGCATCCATCGCGCTCTTGGCGTTGGTCGCGGCCTGCACCTGGTCGAACAAACTCTGATTGCTGGCGTCGATGGAGCTGCGCTGCTTGTCGAGCAGTTGCGCGCTGGTCATGGTCAGGCTGTCGAGCTGATCCTGGAGCTTGGTGCGCTCGCTGGCGATGTCGGCAAGGGAGCGCACGGCGACGGCGGCAGCAGCAGCAGCGGGCGGGAGCTGGTCAAGCGACTGCTGCAAGGCTTGCCACTGCGCGAGCTGCTGCGGGCCGATGCCGGCGTCAATTGCCTTCACGAAATCGGTCTTGAAGGTCTCGGACGTGGTGCCCAGTGCCTTCATGTTGTCGGCAAGGATTTGCAGCGGCGTGCGCGTCTCTGTCAGGGCATCGCGCACCGTCTTGAGCGACTGGGCATAACCCAGCGTGTCGGAGATCTGCTGCTGAGTCATCGTGCTGGCTGTGAGGCCGTCGAACACTTTGGAAAGATAGCCCGGCAGCGCCGAGCCCTGCAACGCCGAGAACACCGCTTGACTGGCCGCCAGGCTCACAGCCGCGTCAGTGACTTTCGTCTCGGTCTGGTAAAAATTGGAAATACCCGCGTTGCTGCCCAGGGCGAAGTTTGGAGACTGTCCATCCTTCCCGGTGTTTCCGCCATAACTGAAACTTGATGCCACCGTGCCAATGCCCAGCGACTTGGCGCCCGCCATGTACGCCGCCTGCATATTGGCAATCATCGCGTCTGTGGCCACACTGGAGCCGCCCTCGCGGATCGCCTTGTCGGTCTGGTGGCCAGTGGGGTCGTAAAACACGGTGGCATTGCCGGTGTTGCTGGTCGGGGTGCCGTGGTCACCCATGCCAAGGATGGCCAGAGCGCCCATGGCAGCCCAGCCCCAGCCGGGGATTGCCGCCAGCACGGAGCTGATGCCGCCCATCGCGCCCGCAAGGCCTGTGGCCTCCGTTGCGGCCGTGCCAAATGCCGCATTGGTCGCCAGCAGGCCATCAATGCCGGTCGCCGTGGCGTTGGCGTACATGGTTCCCAGCGCCGATGATCCGGACATGACGTTGTAAAGGTTGGAGGCGCCCGAGAAAGCGCTACCGGCATTTCCGGCCGCTCCAAGTGCGCTCATAGCACCACCAGACGGCATCCCGGCGATACTTGCGTAAATCTGAAACGCTATCGGCTTGATCGTGGCTTCATAGATCGCCGACAGCAGCGCTTTCTTAAGCGTGTCGCCAATCTTTTGACCGGCATTGCCGCCTTCGGTGGCCCAAGCGCTGAATACATCACGCGCCAGCAGGTCGGTGGCTTCCCAGCCTTTCTTCCACTCCTCTGCGGTGGCTTTGGCGGTGTCGATACCGACCTGGCGTATTTCGGTTTTGCGAAGCACATCGATGAGTTCTTTTTGCGCGACTATCTGTTTTTGAACCGCATTGAATCCTTCGGTTCCATCAATGAATTTGGCTTGTGTCGACTGCATTGTCAGCAGTGTTATCTCGGCGATCTGACTCTTGCTCAAACCAAACTGGTCGTATTCCGCTTGGGCAGCGGTCAACGCGTCTCGCGAGCCTTTGACGGCGGCGTTATAGCTCTCGGTCTGCGACAGCATGTAAGCAGCGATGTCGTCTGACTCTTTCTGGCGCAGGGCGGCGCGTTCTTTCGCGGTTACTACGGCCAATTTGTAGACCCGGTCTTCCTCCAGCAAGGTGGTGACCAGTTCGAGTTTTGCACCGGTGATGCCCAGAGTAGCGGCTTCATTCAACTTGGTCTGTTCCGTCCCCAGGATGAGGCTGTCGTGCTCTTTTTGCAGTCCTGTGACGAAAGAGTCTTGGGCCTTGACGGCAGCGGCTGCCGCGGCTGCGGCTTTCTTGCGCGCCTCATCATTGAGTTTTAAAAATTCTGTCGTCTTGGCAGTTGCTTCTGCCTCAGCCTTGGCATCGGCAATACGCGCCTTGGTATCAGCTGCCCTGGCGGCAGCGTCGCGTGCGGGCTTATCGATTTCAGCTTGCAAATCGGTCTTCAGCTTGCTCAATCGACTGGCCTCACTGTCGAGCTCGTCGCTGCCATAGAGAAACTTCACGACCGAGCCCGCGTTCTTTATGTCATCCTGACTCTTATTGATTTTCTTTAGATCTTCGTTGACCTGGTTCAACTTGGTTTTGGCGCTGGAAAATTCGTCAGTAAACGCAAGGGCACCCAAGCCGCCCAACGCGATCCACAACGCATGCAGCTTGCCGCCTTCCTCATAGGCGCCCACGAACGCGGTCGTCAGCTTGGTCAAGGTCGGCAGCATTTCTTCGGCAAGCTTAAATTTGGCGGCATCAGAGGCGACTTGCATTTCGGCCAACTTGTCATTGAAGATGTCAGATTTTTCTGCCATTTCCTTGGTGACGCCAGCGAGTTTTGTGCCCTTGTCCACCATCTCTTGAATCCTGTCGCGGCCTTCGGACAACAGCGGCGCAGCACTCGCCCATGACTTGCCCAAGGCCTCCGCACCCAGGGCAGCGCGCAATTGTGGATCCTTGAGGGTTGAGAACACGTCGGCGAGTTGTTTAAAGGCCTCCAGCGGGTCTTTGGCGGTGACGCCCAGCTTCGCAAACTGTTCCGCATCCTTGCCCATGTTGACCGACAGCTTGTTGATTGAAGCTGCAATGCCGTCGAGGTCGCCACCTGACTGTTTTGCCGCCAGCTTCAGCCCGACCAGTTGTTCAACGGAGATGCTGGTGGTTTTACTGAGATCGTTCAAGTGATCGGCGGCATCGATCGAGCTTCTCATCATGTCGACAAAGTAGTTAACAGACAACCCGACGCCCAGCAAGCCAAGCGCATTTTTTACTGTGCCGATGCCACCTTCGATCTTGCCAAGGGCGGCGTTGACGCGATCCATCTCGGAGCTGACGACCGCAGCGCCTTCCATGGCGAGGCGGAATTTGATATCGGTGCTGGTGGTGCCCATGGTGTGTAGATCTCAGTTTGTGTTTTCGGACCGGGCGGCGAGTGGTCTAGCTTCGCACCTTGGCGCCGCACTCATTCAGATAGGCGACGTAGATGGTGCCCGCGACGCCTTGCACTCCGAGCATGGCGGCGAAAGATTCAGGTGTGAAGTCAGCGGGTTCTTTGTTTTCACCCAGCACCAGTTTCTGACCAGACCAGCCGGTGACGACATCAGTCAGAATGTCTTTGATCTTGCGGTTTTTGTCGGTGGTCCACTCTTCGATCTCATCTTGTGTGTGGCGAGTGGCATCGAGGGTGAAGGCAAAGGCTTTATTGACTTTTCCGACCTTGAGCGTGAACTTGACCGGGACTTCGACGGTGTCTTCAAGAGCGAGGGTAAACATGGTTTTGGCTTTCGATGGTGTGGTTGAAATGCCCACAATAAACGCAACGCCGGCGGCTGCAAAGCGATTCATTTACCTACAAAACCAGTCGAATTTTCCACCTGTCAAAGGTGGATAATTTTTCGAGTTTCAGCCTCACAAACACAGCCCACCTGACCGCATTGCGGGCCTCAAGTTGTTGATGAAATACTTGATCGCACCCTGTGAATTCGCGTGCACGCCGGCGACCAAAAAGACGGCATCGCACAGCCTTCGAAATGGCCCGTTGTCGCCGGGGATTAAGTTGTAGGGCATCAGCTGCTGCGCCAAGGCTGCAATATGACCCGCGTAAGCGCATCTGGTCCGCTTTCGACCGACGCCTTTCACGCCTTCGGAATCAAGATTGGCGAGTGCCTGGCGTGAGAACGCAGCCACTTCGGACGTGATGTGCAAACACCCGTCCAAGCGCGTCACGTCATCGTCCGCCAGTTTTTTAATCGCGTCTTGCAAAGCCAGGGCGGCTTTCTCCACGGCAAGGAATGAATCCATCTGTGCCCGGCCGGTCCTGATTGCCTTTTTACCGTTGCACTCAAAATCAGCCAGGCGGATCGCTGCCCAAAGGACAATGCCCCACGCATCAGCGGGTAGATTCTCACGGCTGCAGGCAACGTGCAGCTGGCCCAAATTTCCGTCTGCAATCCCCAGCTCTGAGAGCCTGGCCAGCTGCTCGGCGGTTGCTTGGTATGTCGTCACCGCAGACTCTTGGCACGCGTTCACAGTTCGAGCGCAAAGATCGCGGGCGTAATTAAGTAGCAGGACACGGGGTGTTTGCCCATGCCGGGCAGACGATGTTTTGAATCAAAGGCCCTGCCTTTGTCGGGGATCAGGCAACCATGCTCCACCAGCACCCGTGCAACCGCCTTGTAATCAAAGCCTTGGCAAATCTCAGAGCGGAAACACTCAGGCAAAACGTAGTAATGCATAGCCCCGCCCTCGTTCATGACATGGGTCATCGAAGGCTCCAAGTCCGCCTTGTTGCTGCCAATATCTTTGAAAGGCTCACCATCCGCACAAAACAGCCGGCGAAAGCCCACCCTGTTGATGGTTCTTTGATTGTGATCATCGCCTTGACGGTGCCACAGTGCCAAGCGGGCTTCGCCCCCACTCTCGAAAAAGCGCTGCACCTGTCGCAGCATGGCCACCACTTCGCCGTTACCGTTGCCACCACGGGACGCCAGCCAGGCATCAAAGCAGGCACGAGCGGCCCGCTCACTCTCGCCCACTGGCCAGCCGGTCAGGCCCGCCTGTGTGGCCAACTCTCCGGCCGCGCCCACCAGCGCAAAGCGGCTTCCTACACGTTCAACCTGTCCGCTTGAATCCTTGGGGATCAACTGCGCAGCCAGGGCGTTTGATGTGGTGCGAATGCTGGCCTTGAGGCTGTCAACATGGGCCGTCAACCATTCCAGCCAGGCGCGGCCCGTGGCACCGTGCACGGCTTGCGCCTGGTTGGTGATGTGTTTGGCAAAGGCAGCGCCGCCTTCAAGCCCGTGCAGGTTTTCGAATGCACCCAGCCCCAGGCCGGCATCAACCGGAATATCAACCATCCGGACTTCTTGCCCAGGGCGGGCGCGCTTCATGCCTTCGGCCATGTGATCGGCCAGGCCCAATTCACCGGCACTCAGAAACAGCAGTCGCCACGTTTGCCGGATGCGCGGCGTGCCGGTGCGGGTAGCACGGGCCTTGCCTTGCTCATTGGCTAACATATAACAAACCTCGCCCGCAGTCTTGGGGTCAATCTGTGCCAACTCGTCCAAAATTAGGGTTGCGTCGGAATGTTGCGCTGCTATACTTTCGATAGCGTTGTCTGTTGCCCTCCAGCGTTGCAGGTAACTCGCACCGCCGTACACGCTGGCAGCCAGCTTTAAGGCCGTGGTTTTTCCGCTTGAACTGTCACCGCGATAGTGAAAGCCTCCGCTTTCCATTCCGGCCGGGCGCAGCAGCGGCCCGGCAAAGGCACACGCCACCGCAAACACCAGCCGCGAATTGCCTTCGCACAATGCCCCGACACGCTCGCGCCATTGCTCGGACGCGCCCTTGCTTCGGAATGTGTTTTCCACTGCGCTGTCGCTCTGAAAAACGATGCGCTCCGCGCAGTCGCCAATGGTTTCCTTGGGTAGCACAAAGGCGCGGCCGTGCCAGCCAATTTTGTCGGTGCAGCTGGCGAATTCTTCCGGGTCGCGGCTTTGCAGGTAGGTGGTCAACAGGTTGCGGGCGCGGGGTGTCGTGGCGATGCGCAGGCCCATATTCAGCAGGGCGGCACGGTATTCGCCACCGTCAGCCGACAGCATGCGGGCCGGCATGGCCCATTGCTTGACGTTGCCCAGCGGATCGGCAAACGCCAGGTAATAGCCCCAGCCGCCACCGTCCTGGTCGCGGGTGCGGGCCTCAACATCCAAGCGGCTGCAGATCCATTCGGGTGGCTTGCGTTTGCCGTCCTGGTCGGCACCCATAAACCACACGCCGGAATCGTCAACCGTGAAGGGGTCATGATCGCGGCCACTGTCGCCAGAGTCACTACCGGCCCCGCTGGGCTTGCGCTGCGTAGTCTGGCTATGCTGGCCTGCCTTTTCGGATTGCGCAGCGTGGGCGGCCGTTTGCGCTGCCTGGTGCGCATCAATCGCGGCCTCCACAATGCTGCGCACCGCCTCAAGGCCCGCCGCCTGGTGCAGGTCGTTAAAGTCGCTGCCACCTTCTGGCAGGTTTGCAGGAAACACCGCAAGGCCCCGTGCGGTTCGTGCCGCCGCCGTCGCTTTGTCACGGCCGGGGTTGTTGCCGGTCCGTGCATACGTCTGCACATCATCATCACCGCAGAGCACCAGCAAGGCGGCTGGGTACTGGCTGCGCAAGGCTTTGGCAACGGGCGCCAGGTTGCCGGCATCGAAGGCCACAGCCACCGGGCGGCCGGTTGCTTCACGCAGGCTTGCGGCCGTGGCGTAGCCTTCGGCAATCAACAGGACCGCAGGCCCGGCGGGATCGCTGGCCAGGCTGGCCACGTCGCCCAACAAGTGCCACAGTCCAGACTTGCGCCCGCCCTTCAAAAACAGTTTGTCGGTGCCACCGTCTGCGGGCTTCGCGGGTGCGATACGCTGCACATTCCACAGCATGCCAGCTGCGTCACGCACAGGCACCAGCAGACACCCATCAGCGGCAAAGCGCACGCCGTGCGGCTGCACGCCCTTGCGCGTCAGGTAGGGACTGTCGCCTGTCTCGCTGGCCTGTGCCCACAGCGCGACCGCTTCACTGGCTGCGTGCGCGTGGGCGGCCTGTTGCCGGGCCTGTTCGGCTTGCTGTCGTTCGGCCCGTTGACGCGCCAGGCGTGCGACTGTTTCGGGATCTGGCTTGCTGGCTGCCTGGTCGGCTTTGGGCAGCGTGAAGCCGTTTTCCTGGGCCATGTGCAGCAGCGTGCCAATGCTCACCCCACCCCCGGCCTTGATGCTGCGCCAGGTGGACTGCGTGGCCTTGGCATCGTAAGTTGCAGAGGTCTCGCTCCATTCGGTGAACAGCTCGCAGCCGGTGCCGTCTGAAAACTCAGATTTGATCGCCATGCCAACACGCGCCCACTCATCACGCGACAAATTTGCCGACACGTATTGAAGGGCAGAGCGGATCAGCTCGGGGGTGATATTTGTTTTCATTCCGGGGATCAATGCGCCGAACTATGCAAACTCACCAGCCAATGGCGCGGCCGGTGGTCTGGTGTGTGATCGAAGCTTTCCGTCAGCCCGATTCACTTGATCGTGATACCCGACTGAGTCGCCCCCTGAATGATTTCTGTAATCTCATCACCCAGCTTTTGGCATATGCCTTCCAGGCGTTCAATCTCCTTGGCGCGCTGCGCTTTTGGAAGCCCTTCGTTGGGCCATTCCACAGCGTGGATAGCGTCGACAATACCTTGCTTGATTTGGCCCCCGAAGACTGCGCACATCACGCTGTCCATCGCGTCGGCATTTACCTTGTGCGAGCTATCTTGCACCAGGGAAAACAGCCCCATTCTTCCGGCAGAAATTCCACTTGCTGGGTTGCGTTCCATTTCTTCGGCCACAGCTGCCGTGAACCTTGCGGCCGACGTTTCCACCCAACGGCCCACCACGTCGGCCATCTCAGCTCTGTTGATGGGCGCGTTGCGCGTTTGATTGATCTGAGCATTGGTTTTTTGCTGTTCCTCGCGCAACTCATCGACACGACTTTGTAGCGAGTCGACAGATTGTTTTAGCGATTCAGCAGATTTCTTGATAGTGAGGAAGTCAAACATGAGAATGCCCTTTCAAGGCTGGTAATGAGTGTGCGGGATGCACACGGAAATGGAAAGTGGGTGAACAGTTCGCGGTCGGTACCGGCAGGCAACTGCGTCCGGGCGTGAAGTCGCTTTTCATGAGGGTTTCGCCGGCCCCTGCGCAAGCACCTGGCCGGTCCTATAGTCGACCACGCGCAAGTCAAAGTTGGGCATGAGCTGCACCCACACCGCGCGCGTGAAATTGGTTGTCCGGTTGTTGCGAACAAGCCGGCTCCATATCGGGAATGAGGGTGGGAAGTTGGTCTCAAAAACCAGGCGAGCCTCGCGCAATGTGCGAGCTTGATCCATGCTTTTGATGGCAGCCATTAGCGGTCGCTTTGCGCGATGCGATCAGCCACCCATTTTGAGATCTCAGATTCTGGCCAGCGGACCGCCCGGCGCGACAATTTGACTGGTCGTGGAAATGCGGGCGGATTGCGCCCCAGCATTTCGTAAATTGAACTCTTGGAAAGACAAACCCGAACTCTCACCTCTGGTAGATCAAGAAAGCGCTCGTGACTTGGTGCGGTTGGATTCAATGCAGTTGACATAAGCTTCCTTTGGTAGAAGCTAGTAATGTCTTCGCAGCGCTACTCGCTGTAAATGTTGCCACCTAGCAAACCACGTGGTTTGCTAGCAATCACCGAGTAAAAATTCTATTTTTTGATCTTAGGTAGCCAATCGCGCTTGATGGTGTCGGCGGTAATGGAAAAATTATTGTTGTTGTTGAATTTCTTTTTTCCTAGTGGCGCGTATTGCGTCGCAAACGAGGCTTTACTTTGACTTTTATCAATTCGTTTTTCCCACTCTGACACAACCCATGCGCGGGGTTCATGATTCTTTTGGCTTGCGTTCCTACCGGCAATTTCAGATTTGACACGTTTCACCAACGGAACCAATACCTCAGCCACGCTCGAGCGTCCCCAGCCATCAACCGCAAGCGATTTCACCATGCGTAGAAACTGCACCGCGACGGGGTTGGCACTTACCTCTGGATCATTGGTTGCATCCTCGAGAATATCTGCGATCCGCCACCAGGCTTCAAGCCCTGGCGGAATTAATCTTTGCGCGTATCGCGCATAGGCTTCCCCTTTAGGCGTGCCGGCGTTCCTCTCTATTTCTTCCCTCAGGCTATCTAACTGGAGCATGAATTTGCCGGCCGTGGCGCAAAAGCGATCAACCAAAGGAGTTGTGTCTTGCCTCTCTGTGTCATTCATAGCATCCCTTCACAGTGCCGCCTTCATTAGGTGCCAGCGCCAGGCCGGCGAAGGTGTCCGGCTTTTTGCCCTCGGGGATCGGCCTCGGGCTAGGCGTGGCGAAAACTGCTTTAAAGCTATTGGTTTGGCTTTGCAGCCAGAATGGAAAGCACCATCGAGGCACCTGTTGACAGTTGGAGTTCACCGGCGGCGGTGGCCACCGCCGCATCGTAAGGCTCCATGCCATCGACGAGGTGTTTCGCAAACTCCAGCACATAGTTCTGCACTATCTGGCAGTAAAACCCGGCCTCTTTTGCATGCGTGTCTTCAGTTGGCAATGCATGGAAATTTGTTGCCATTTCACCCAACACAGAGGAGCACGCTAGTAATTGATCAACGTTCATTATTTGGTTTCCTGTTGTTCAATGTACTGGGGTGGTCTCAGCTGCGCTCGCCAAATCAAACACGCCCGTCCGCCCGCATTCAGTCGTCATGGAATCCAACGAATCAATTACAACTTGTGCAACGCTTTCCAGCTCCAAATGGTCCAATCCATCGGCTTGCGAACGGCCGGTCTCCGACCACAGAGCCGACGCGATCGCCTCTGCCAATGAAAGCGGCGTGAACCAGTCAACGGAGGGCGCAGCTCGCGTCTCCATAAGCACATCGCGCACAGCTTCCAGCCTGCTGCAGGCCGCGTCCACCGCAGGTTGCCAGCGTCCCGTTTTGTTGTCCTTATATTGAATCGATCCATCAAACTGCGCTGCAGCCGCCAGCGAGACGGCGCGAAAAATGGCGCGTGCGGCCGCTACATTGCGTAGCAGCAAAGCGGCCTCGCTGGGTCCGAAGCCACAAGCAGCATCCGCTGCCGGGGCTTTGTCTGTAGTCGATTGCGCATCAAGCATGGGACACCTCCACAGAGGAATTGCGGGCGTCTGTGCTGCCAAGCAGCAGCGTCCGCATATTGTTCGTGAAAGCCACACTGGACAGTCTGTCATTCAACACCTGTGACAGTCGCCATGCTGTTATGTGCTCGTAATCTTCGTGGTTTTGTGGGTCATCAGGCTCCAATTGATTCATCAAAGTGATTGACAGTGCAAGCAGTGTTTCCAGTTCGTCTTGTAGGAAATCAAAAGCGAACTTAGCCTGGTCGGTGGTCAAGCCGGGAGTTTTGATTGTTGATTTGGCCATGGCTCAGGCCCTCCCGTTGGTGGTGATTTCCGTGCAGGCTTGTTTGAGCAAGGCAGCGGCCCTGACGGCCTTCACAGTCGCCGCATGGATGTTGCTCGGTCGCTCGTTCTGCCTGATGTGATAAAGCGCCAGGGAGAGGGAATTTTCAATGGCTTGTTGACGGGCGACACCGACGGTGAAAGCGTTTGGAATGAGTGCAGATGTCTGCACGCGGTCGCCAGCGCGTGGGCTGGGCAGGTGAATGACCTTGGTCATGGTTTCTTACTCCTAATCGAGACTTCAAAACCACTCGCATCGTTTTCACGCAACGCGGGTGGACAGGATGTTGAAAACACGTGATTAGACGTGCGCCAGGCGTTACCGTTCTGGCCATCCCGCCCGAAACTGTGTGTTCAGACGTGACAAAACCTCACTGTCGGGGAGGTTGCCCGCTAATCAAAAAGGTGTTTTCAAGCACCGGGCCTTTTCAGGCTTGAGCGGATTATGGAATGACACCTGGCGGCCTGTCAAGGTTTTAAAAAGCGGTGATTGCGGCCGTGTGAATGGCGCCAAAGGGGAAACCCTTTTGCGCTCGTTTCCGCCTAAGTGTGAATACAGCCAACAAGGTTTGAAGAGGGGCAGAGGCGGGGCCGAACGACGGCCATAAATAATAGATATGAGAGTTTTTCAATCTCACTATATAAAAGTGTCCACACTTCGTCCGCACTTTGTCCACGTTTTGTCCGCACTTCCCTATCGGCTGAAAACCCGCATGGTTGCTTGGTTTTCCTGGTTTGTCCCCAGTGTCCCCGGTGATTTGGCGCAGTAGCAGCCTGGAAACGTGGCGCCGCCGGAAAAAGAGCCAGGCTTTCGACCTTCACGCGGCCCGCTGGGGCAGCGGAATGATGTCTGCACCCTTGCGCAGTTTGTCAATGGTGTTCGCCCATGCGTGCATCATGGCTGTGCGGTCGGCCAGGTAGAGGGCGTGGTTATAGGCTGCACTCACTTGGTCGCGTTCCTGGTGCGCAAGCTGTAATTCAATCAGGTGGTGCCCGTGGCCTTGTTCGTGCAGCATGGTCGACGCCATGCCCCTGAAGCCGTGGCCAGTCATTCGGCCTTTGTAGCCCATGCGCTCCAAGGCTTTCAGGATGGTGTTGTTGCTCATCGGCTTTTGGTGGTCACGCTCACCAGGGAACAGCAGTGCGCGGCCGTTGGATGCGGTTTGCAGAATTTGAAGCACCTCCACCGCTTGCGGTGCCAGGGGCACGATGTGAGGGGTTTTCATTTTCATGCGCTCTGCGGGGATCCGCCATTGCCGGGCCTCGAGGTCGAATTCATCCCAGCGGGCGGCTATCAGTTCGCCCGTTCGCACAAAGGTAAGCGCCAACAGCTTCATTGCCAGGCGCGTGTGTGGCGTGCCTTGGTAGGCCTCGATTTTGCGCAGCAGCTCGGGCATTTCTTTGGCGTCGAGCCGGGCGTAATTCTCTTTCTTGCGTGGCTTGAGTGCGTCGGACGGCTTCACGTCCGCTGCCGGGTTGCGTTCGACCAGGCCATGCGCCACGGCAAACCGCAGGATCTGTGCACATGTCTGCAATGATCGCTTGGCAATGTCCACGGCACCGCGTGCCTCGATACCCTTGGCCATGGCCAACAGCTGGGCAGCCGTCACGCTGGCCACCGGCCGGGCACCCAGGGCGGGGAATACATCGGCCTCAAGTCTGCGCATCACGTAGTCCGCATGGCGTGGGCTCTTGGGGCCGCTCCAATGCGCCCACCATTGGCGGGCCACGCCCTCAAACGTGGTTGCATCGTTGATGGCCTTGGACAGCTTGGCCTCGCGCTTGAGTTGGGCTGGATCGTCACCGCTGGCCAGCGCATCGCGTGCCTGGTCGCGGGCCTTGCGAGCTTGTGCCAGGGAAACGTCCGGATAGACACCCAAGGCAACGCGTTTTTCTTTGCCAGCGTGGCGATACTTCAAACGCCAGTATTTGCCGCCGGCTTTGGTGATCTCCAAATACATGCCTTTTTCATCGGCAAGGCGGATTAAGGGGCGGTCGGCGGGACAAGCGGCCCGGTCGCATTCGATCTTGGTCAGGGACATTTTGGGGGCACATTTTGTGGGGGCATCAGAAAATCCTGATTTATGCCCCCAAATATGCCCCCAAATGTGACCGGCTGTCAACGCACCTTACTGGACGTTAACAAACAAAAAACCCCAGTAAGTCATTGATCTACTGGGGTTTTTGCTTTGGTTTTGGACTTCCTTGGAAGTCTTCAAACTCATTTTTGGCGGAGAGGGTGGGATTCGAACCCACGGTACCTTGCGGTACGCCTGATTTCGAGTCAGGTACATTCGGCCACTCTGCCACCTCTCCTGCGACTCAAGCGGTGGATTGTATCAGCGGCACTCACTTGGTTTTGGCATCAAGCAGCGCTTGCAGGGCCTCTGCAATGTCTTGCGTTTGCGCGCCGACCCCGCCTTGCAGCTGGTCAGCCAGTTCCGGCAGCGCAGCAGCGCCCCGGGTTTGCAGCAAGGCGATGCTCTGGCCGGCGACTTTGGGTGATGCAAAGCCGACACTTTGCAGCAGCAAGCGGCCGTCGGCGGCTTGCAGCTTGAAGTAGAACTGGCCGTCGGCTTCGCGGTATTGCTTGAACACCGGCAAGGCCGATTTGGCTGACTTGGTGGCTTTGACCGCTTCCTGCGAGCGCAGATCGCGCAAACCAACCGCGTAGCGCAAGCGGCCCATGAATGGCGTGGCTATTTTTCGCGCCTTGGCGGCGCCTGCGAGCAGGATCGCCTCGATCTTGGCCGGATGGTTCATCAGTTCCAGATAGGCTTCTCGCAGCGGGGCGATCTCTTGGTCGATACGCTCAAACACCAGTTGTTTGGCCTCACCCCAGGCGATGCCGCTGGCATAGGCTTGACGCAGGGCCGTTGTTTCTTCTGGCGTGGCAAAGGCCTGATAGATCTGGAACAGGGCTGAGCCTTCGGTTTCCTTGGGCTCGCCCGGCGCGCGTGAGTCGGTCACGATGCCGGCAATCAATTTTCGCAATTCCTCGCGCGGCGCAAACATCGGAATGTGGTTGTCGTAGCTCTTGCTCATCTTGCGCCCGTCCAGGCCTGGCAGGGTCGCGACGCTGTCTTCGATCTCGGCCTCGGGCGGCACAAAATGCTCGCCATAACGGTGGTTGAAGCTGTACGCCATGTCGCGCGCCATCTCGATGTGCTGCACCTGGTCACGCCCCACCGGCACCTTGTGGGCGTTGAACATCAGGATGTCGGCGCCCATCAGCACCGGGTACATGAACAAGCCCGCCGTGACATCGGATTCCGGGTCGACACCGGCCTCGGTATTCTTGTCCACCACTGCCTTGTAGGCGTGCGCCCGGTTCAGCACGCCCTTGCCGGTGACGCAGGTCAGGAACCAGGTGAGCTCGGTAATTTCTGGAATGTCCGACTGCCGATAAAAGGTGACGCGTTCCGGGTCCAGCCCGGCGGCCAGCCAGCTGGCTGCAATCTCCAGTGTGGAGCGCTGAATGCGCGCCGGCTCGTCGATCTTGATCAGCGCGTGGTAGTCCGCCAGAAAATAAAAACTCTCGACGTCACTGCGCTGGCTGGCCCGCACCGAGGGCCGGATCGAGCCAACATAGTTGCCCAGATGGGGTGTGCCGGAAGGGGTGATGCCGGTCAGGAATCGCGTGGAAGTCATGGCAATAAAAGTTGAGACGCGGAGAAGCGGCGGGCTAGCTGAAGATCATGGCAATCGGAGTCAGCAGGATGTCGAGCAGACCATAGCTCAAGGCCATCAGGGGCTGCAGCCAGAGTGTGCTGACGATGCCTGAAATCACCAGCCCCATCACAATAAAAAATCCCCAGGGTTCGACCCTTGAGACCAGTTCGGCCTGCCGGTAGGGCAATAAACCGACCAGAATCCGTCCGCCGTCCAGAGGTGGCAGCGGAAACAGGTTAAACGCAAACATCACCAGGTTGACCAGCACGCCGCCTTGCGCCATCTTCAGGAAAAAGGGTTCGGTCACGCCCGTGCCTTTCAGGATGAACAGCAGGGCACCCCAGAGAAATGCCTGGATGAAATTCACGCCCGGTCCGGCCAGTGCGACCCAGATCATGTCGCGCTTGGGGTTGCGCAACTTGCCAAAGCGCACCGGCACCGGCTTGGCATAACCAAACAGAAAGGCGCCCGAGGTGGCAAAGTACAGCAGCAGCGGCATCAGGATGGTGCCGACCGGGTCAATGTGCTTGAGTGGATTGAGGGTGACGCGCCCCAGCATGTAAGCGGTGTTGTCGCCAAAGTGCCGCGCAACATAGCCATGGGCCGCTTCGTGGATGGTGATGGCGAACAGCACCGGCAGCGCGTAAAGGGCAATGGTTTGAATCAGTTGGGCAATATCCATCAGGCAATTATCTCAGTGGGAGGCAGGCAGGTGATTTACAGACCGAGCGCCGCCAGGGTGCCGCGTCCCTGGCGAATCACTACCGGTTCGGTGTCGGTGAGATCGACCACGGTCGTGGGTTCCCGCGCGCAGGCGCCGGCATCGATGACGCCGGCAATCTGTTTCTTGTAACGCTCAAGGATGTCCTGTGCGTTGTTGATCGGTTCGGTCTCGCCCGGGGCGATCAGGGTGGTCGCCAGCAAGGGGCCATCGTGCAGGTCCAGCAGCGCCTGCAATACCTTGTGCTGCGGCACGCGCAGGCCAATGGTCTTGCGCGAGGGGTGGCTCAGGCGCCGGGGCACCTCTTTGCTGGCTTCCAGAATGAAGGTGTAGGGCCCGGGTGTGACTGACTTGATGCGCCGGAACTGCTGGTTATCCACCTTGGCATAGGTGGCCAGTTCGGACAGATCGCGGCACAGCAATGTCAGGTGGTGCTTCTCGTCCACGCCCCGGATGCGGCGCAGCTTGTCGGCCGCTGCCTTGTCGTCCAGATGGCAGACCAGCGCGTAGCTTGAGTCGGTCGGGACCGCCAGAATTTCGCCCTTGTCGAGCAGGGCCGTTGCCTGCTTGAGCAAGCGGGTTTGCGGGTTCTCGGGATGAACTTCAAATAGCTGTGGCATGGGCGTATTGTCGGCGAAGGCGGCTCAGGTCGCCGCGCCGATGATGACGCGCTTTTGCCTTGCCACTTCGTTGGCCGACAGCATGGCATTGCCGACGCCGCTGGCCGCAATAATGCCAATGCCGAGCCAGGCCAGCGCGTCGGGCACGTGCTCGAATACCAGCCAGCCGGCCAGCGTGGCAAAAGCGATCTGGGCATAGAGATAGGGTGTCAATACCGGCGCCGAGGCGCGCATATAGGCGCGAATCAGCATCAGGTGGCCAAAGGTGCCCAAGAACCCGATCAGCACGAACCAGGGCCAATGCGCCACCAGCGCAGCAGTGTCCCAACTCGAAAGCACGATCGGGCACATCACCACGGTGCCGACCAGACCGGTATAGAAGTGCGTGGTGTAGGGGTCTTCTTCCCCGCTCAAGCGGCTGGTCAGCACCTGAAACCAGGCGTAGGAGGCGACCAGCGCGGCCGGAAACAACAGCGCCCAGCCAAACACCTGGCCGCCCGGGCGTACCACCAGCAAGACGCCAGCCAGTCCGGCAGCCATCAGCAGCCAGCGCCGGGGCGAAACATGGTTTTTCAGAATCCAGGCCGCCATGGCCGTGGCCACCAGGGGCGAGAGCATCACCATGGCGGTGAATTCACCTACCGGCAGATGCTGCAAACCAAAAAACGAGCAGGCACTGGTAATCAGCAACAACACCCCGCGCAGCGTCTGAAAGCGCGGATTCGGCGTCGTGAGCAGGCTCATCTTTTGTACCGGAAAGCGCAGGGCAAAGGTCAGCAGCGCCTGAAACGCGTAGCGAAACCACAGCAGCATCAGCACCGGGGCCAGCGTCACGGCGTATTTGGTGCTGGCGTCGAGCACGGCAAAGGCCAGGGTGGCCAGCACAATCAGCAAAATGCCGCCGCCTTGGCGGCTACGCCAGAATGTCATATGAATCAGTGGACTGCGGCGGCAACCGCCGCTGAGTCTTGAGGTGATGCGTATTGAATCCGATCTGCCAGCACCTGCCACACCGGTATCAGTTCGCCCGGCAAAAATGGCAGTACGCCCAGCTCGGTATGGCTCTCACCGGGGCTGTGGAAGTCGCTGCCGCGGGAGGCTGCCAGGCCAAACTCGCGGGCCGTCTCGGCGTAATTCAGATACTCGGCCGGCGTGTGGCTGCCGGTAACGACTTCGACGCCCCCGCCGCCAAGACTCCTGAACTCGCTGAACAGCGCAAATTCTTCGTTGGCGCTGAACTTGTAGCGCGCCGGGTGTGCAATCACCGCCATGCCACCGGCCTGCGTGATCCAGCTGACAGCGTTCTTCAGGCTGGCCCAGCGGTGCTCAACGTAGCCGGGTTTGCCCTCCGTCAGGTACTTGCGAAACACCTCATAGGTTTCGCGGCAGACGCCGATTTCCACCAGGTAGCGGGCAAAGTGGGTGCGCGAGATCAGATTGTGGTTGCCGGCATACTTCAGGGCGCCCTCATAGGTGCCCTGAATGCCGACCTTGGCCAGCCCTTCGGACATTTCCAGGGCGCGTTGCCCGCGGCCCCCGCGGGTTTGCTGGAGCCCGGCCTTGAGGGCCGGATCGTCCGCATCGAAGCCCAGGCCGACGATATGCACTGTCTGGCTCAGAAAGCTGACCGAAATTTCGACACCGGTGAGATAGTGCAGGCCTTCGGCCCGGGCTGCCGCGGCAGCGCGTTGCTGGCCACCAATTTCGTCGTGGTCAGTCAGCGCCCACAACTCCACGCCATTGGCTTTGGCACGCGCGGCCAGTTCTTCCGGGGTCAGGGTGCCGTCAGAGACGACGGAATGGCAATGGAGGTCGGCATTAAGGATGGATGTCACGCCCCGATTTTAGGCCGGGGCCATCGAATGCGTTTTCTTGAGGGCTTTCCCACACGGCGACAGGTTCGTCCAGCGCCTAGATCTCTGCCGCTTCCACCAGAAACCGCACCCGCCGCACGCCATTCCAGGCGTCGGCATCGAGCCGGAAAGCCAATTTGACGCGTGCCGGCAGCGGCTCGGTGTGCCCAAACCAGATGCCGTCCACCGGCTGGCCCTGGTGCTTGAGCTTGAGCGCCAGGTGTTTTTCGCCGACCAGACGCTGCGACAGCACCTCGACTTCTTCGCTGAAGGTCGGCGGCGCGAAGCCCTGGCCCCACACCTCCTTGTGCAGCACGTCGACCAGTTCGACCCGGCGGTACTCGGCCTTCAACGGCCCATCGGTGTCGAGGCGACGCGTCAGTGTGGCGGCGTCCAGCCACTCCTGTGCAACCTGGCTCAAACCCTGCTCAAAGGCGTCAAAATTTTCTTCGGCAATGGTGCAGCCTGCGGCCATGGCGTGGCCGCCAAAACGCAAGAGCACACCGGGATGGCGCTTGGCCACCAGATCGAGCGCGTCGCGCAGGTGAAAGCCGGCGATCGAGCGGCCCGAGCCCTTGAGTTCGTGCTCGCGCCCCGGCGCGCCACTGGAAGCAAAAACAAAGGTGGGGCGGTGCAGCTTGTCCTTGATGCGCGAGGCCACGATACCGACCACACCTTCGTGAAAGTCGGGATCGAACACCGAGATCGCCGGTGGAGGCTCGGTTGCAGCGTCGAACAGTGATTCGGCAATGGCAAACGCCTGTTCACGCATGGAGCCTTCAATCTCGCGGCGCTCGCGGTTGATGCCGTCGAGTGTTTTGGCCAATTCCTGGCCGCGGGCCGCGTCATCGGTCAGCAGGCATTCAATGCCCAGCGTCATGTCGGACAGGCGGCCGGCAGCGTTGATGCGTGGCCCCAAGGCAAAGCCGAAGTCGAAGGTGGTGGCGACTCTCGCATCCCGGCCGGCGGCGGTAAACAGTGCGGCCAGTCCGGTCGGCAGCATCAGGGCACGAATTCTTCTCAGGCCCTGAGCCACGAGGCGGCGGTTGTTGGCGTCGAGCTTCACCACATCGGCCACGGTGCCCAAAGCGACCAGCGGCAGCAGGGCGTCGAGTTTGGGCTGGCTGGCCGCTTCCAACACGCCGCGGTGGCGCAATTCGGCGCGCAGGGCCAGCAGCACATAGAACATCACGCCAACCCCGGCGATCGACTTGCTGGCAAAGCTGCAGCCAGGCTGGTTGGGATTGACGATCACGTCCGCATCGGGCAGCACGATCTGGCCGTCCCGGCTGGCCGGCAAGTGGTGATCCGTGACCAGCACCTGCAAACCCAGCGCGCGTGCCGTGGCGACACCCTCGAAGCTGGCGATGCCGTTGTCGACTGTGATCAGCACATCGGCAGCGCTGGCCTTGACGCGCTCGGAAATCGGTGGCGTGAGTCCGTAGCCGTCGACGACACGATCCGGCACGATGTAGCTCACGTGCCGGGCGCCCAGCAGGCGCAGGCCGCGGACGCCCACGGCGCAGGCGGTGGCACCGTCGCAGTCGTAGTCGGCCACGATACAGAGTCTCTTGTCGACTTGAATGGCATCGGCCAGCAGGCGCGCCGCCGCGCTCAGGCCCAACATCTCGCCCGGTGCAATCAGGCGCGCCAGCCCATCGTCAAGTTCCTGCGAACTCTGCACGCCGCGCGCCGCGTAAAGCTGCGCCAGCAGCGGGTGCACGCCGGCCTGCTCCAGCGTCCAGGCAGAGCGGGGCGGCACGTCTCGCACTACTATTTTCATAGCTGCTCAAGCACGCTGGACGGGGGCTGCGTGTTAAAAAGGTTCATAAAACGCTGCAGAAGAGATTGTGGTTTGGCGACAAAAGTCTGTGCGTTGCGTTCACCGCAGAGGGTGAGCGGGCTGTTCTCTCCCTGATCCAGTGCTGCCAGCAAGGCCAGGCATTGAGTGGCATCGATCGCTTGCCAGGCTGCGGCCCATGCTGCCCAATCCTCGCGCAGGGCGGCGTCGCGCAGCGTTGTGATCACCAGCGGGCCGGCTTCCGGGGCAGCAGGGCGGGTCGACGCAGGCAAGGTGCCGGTGCCGCTCAACCAGAAAGAATTGACCGGCAGAACACCCCGCGCCGCGCGGGCCTCATTGACCGGATGGGTGTAGAGCAGCATCTGCATTTCGCTTTGCAATCGCTGCAGATTGACGGCCTTGCGCGTGTCAGGCATCCAGCTCGCCACGTCCCGCCCCAGCACCCGGTCCAGCGACGCAGTGGCAAGGTCGGCAAACACGTCGCCGCTGGCCAGCCAGCGTTCCGGACGGTCGTATTGCAGCGTGATGCCGTCCTCGGCAAAGTAGGGCTGCATCGCCGCCAGCAGGGCTTGCGACTCCTGCGCCGGAAAATCGGGCAGCGCCGGCCCGCTCATGACGACCCGCTTGCCGCCCACTTGCCAATGACACGGGGTGAT
This sequence comes from uncultured beta proteobacterium, assembly GCA_963810395.1. Taxonomy (GTDB): domain Bacteria; phylum Pseudomonadota; class Gammaproteobacteria; order Burkholderiales; family Burkholderiaceae_C; genus Rhodoferax. The sequence continues at coordinate 2,908,649 of CAWENC010000001.1, forward strand.
GAAGCCCCAGGCGCCGTCGGCCTGGCCTTGCAGCGCCGCCCAGGGAATCAGGCCGTCCTGCACCGGCAGACCCAGGGCCCGGGCCAGGGCGCGTTCGTGCGGCGGCGACAGGCTGGCCTCGTCGCCAGTGTCCAGCTGCTCAGCGCTCAGGCGGGAAAGCAGTTTTTCGAGCTGGGGCAATCTGAGGCTGGGCAGGGCTTGGCGGCAGCCTTCAGAGCTGCAAAACGCGAACGGAATCAGGAGGTGCATGGCCCGATTGTCCGGGAAATGCATGAGCCGCTGAAATTCCGCGCGCCATGTACGCCATCGCACAGACCCATGCCTCGAAGGGCTCAACAATCGCTCCCAACTCAACTCGAAAGGATCTGCTGTGCTTTATACGATCGCTGTAATACTGGTCATTCTGTGGCTGCTTGGCATGGTCACCTCCTACACCCTGGGTGGCTTGGTCCACATTCTTCTGGTGATTGCCATCGTGGCGGTGTTGCTCAGAGTGATTCGAGGCTAGGGGGCGCTTTCATGATTTCATTGAACACGCCAGTGGCGCTGGGTGCCAAGCGATTTGAGGAACTGTCGCTGGAGATGTTCCGTCGTTTCAGGCAGACCACGCAGATCAGTCTTGATGTGCCCGGTAAGCTCTGGGTCGAAGACGGCACGGACGAGCAGTGCGCAGTGGCGCAGGAACATTAGCCGTCAGTCGCCGCACGCGGTGATGGCGCGGGATGCCACAATGGCGGCTGTCTAAATATCCGCTTGGTCAATGCAACTCCCGTACGAACTTATTCTTGGCTGGCGCTATACCCGGGCCGGTCGCGCGACCCGGCGCAACGGCTTCATCTCTTTCATCTCGGGCGTCTCCATGCTCGGCATTGCGCTGGGCGTGGCTGCCCTCATCATCGTGCTGAGCGTGATGAACGGTTTTCAGAAAGAGGTGCGCGACCGCATGCTCGGCGTGGTCTCGCACATCGAAATCTTTGCACCCAATGGCGCCGCCTTGCCGGATGTCGCGCGCACCCTGGCCGAGGTGCGGACCAACTCCCAGGTGCTGGGTGCCGCGCCTTTCATCGCGACGCAGGCCCTGCTGGCGCGGGGCGAAGACATGAAAGGCACCATGGTCCGGGGCATTGACCCGGCGCGCGAACCCGATGTGACCGACCTGGCGATCGAATTGAAAGACAGCGCCCTGACGCGTCTGATTCCGGGGGAATTTGGTGTTGTGCTGGGCGGCGAGCTCGCGCGCAGCCTGGGTGTACGCCAGGGCGACAAGGTCACGCTGGTGGCACCCAGCGGCCAGGTCACGCCGGCCGGTGTGGTGCCGCGCCTGAAGCAGATGACGGTCGTGGGCACGTTTGACTCGGGCCACTTTGAATACGACTCGGCGCTGGTGCTGATGCACATGGACGACGCCGCGCGCATCTTCCGGCTCGAAGGCCCGACTGGTGTGCGCATCAAGCTGCGCGACTTGCATCAGGCGCCCGAAGTCGCGGCCGAGCTGGCACGAACGCTCACGGGTGGCCTGGTGGTGCGCGACTGGACGCGGCAGAATCGCACTTGGTTTGCCGCGGTGCAGGTTGAAAAACGCATGATGTTCATCATCCTGACGCTGATCGTGGCGGTGGCGGCCTTCAACCTGGTCAGCACGCTGGTGATGACGGTCACCGACAAGCGCGCCGACATTGCCATTCTGCGCACCCTGGGTGCCAGTCCGCACAGCATCATGGGGATCTTTGTCGTGCAGGGCGCCATGGTGGGCGTCATTGGCACCTTCGCTGGCCTGGCGCTGGGCCTGGGCGTGGCTTTCAACATCGATGTGATCGTGCCGGCACTGGAGCAGCTGTTTCATGCCAGCTTTCTGCCCAGGGACATCTACCTCATCAGCCGCATGCCGAGCGATCCGCAACAGGCGGACATCGTGCCGATAGCCATCATCTCGCTGGTGCTGGCGTTCCTCGCCACCCTGTATCCGAGCTGGCGCGCCAGCCGGGTCAATCCGGCGGAGGCTTTGCGCTATGAATGATATGACCCCCACGCTTGTCGCTTCGCGTACTACGCTGCCCCCCGAGGGGGCCGTCATCGGCTTGGGGCGGCCCGGCGCCGATGCTTCCGTTGTCCTCAGCGCCCGCGGCCTGACCAAGCGTTTTACCGAAGGTCGCCTCGATGTCACGGTGCTGCAGGGCGTTGACCTGGAGGTGCGCGCCGGGGAAACGCTGGCGATTGTCGGTGCCTCCGGTTCCGGCAAGAGTACCTTGCTGCATTTGATGGGTGGGCTCGACGCACCGACCAGTGGCTCGGTCTGGTTGAAGGGGCAGGACCTGGCGCACCAGAGTGCCGCCGCGCAGGGCCGCCTGCGCAACCAGTACCTCGGTTTCGTTTACCAGTTTCACCACCTGCTGCCCGAGTTCAGCGCCCTTGACAACGTCGCCATGCCCTTATGGATTCGGCGTCAAGCAACCGTCGAATCTGCGCAGACAGCTACAAAAATGCTAGCAAGCGTGGGCTTGCAGGACCGGCTGCAGCATCACCCGGCCGAGCTCTCCGGCGGCGAGCGCCAGCGCGTCGCCATTGCCCGGGCCCTGGTCACGCAGCCGGCCTGCGTGCTGGCTGATGAGCCCACCGGCAACCTGGATCGCAGCACCGCCAACGGCGTGTTCGAGCTGATGCTGGAACTGGCCAGAACGCAGGGTACCGCCTTCATCGTCGTCACCCACGATGAAGCTTTGGCAGCGCGCTGCGGGCGGCAATTGCGGCTCGTGCAAGGGAAATTGTCAGAGGCAGTTTGAGCGGATTGACGCGCCGTTGATGGAAAGCAGCATGAAAGACACCGGATTCACCACCGCCATTGTTCACTCGGACCAGCAGTTCGGGGTCGAGCACGGCGGTATTCACAAACCGATTCACACCTCGGTGCAATACGGCTTTGACCGGGTGGAAGACCTGGTGGGCGTGTTTCAGGGAACCGTCAAGGGCGGCTTCAACTACGCGCGCCAGGGCACGCCAACCACTGCGGCGCTGGAGGCCAAGATTACCCGGATGGAGCAGGGTCTGGGCAGCATTTGCTTCGCCACCGGCATGGCGGCCATCAGCGCGGTGTTCCTGACCTTGTTGCGTGCGGGCGATCATGTGGTGGCCAGCCGTTATGTGTTTGGCAACACCAACAGCCTGTTCGGAACGCTGTCCCAGCTGGGCATCACGGTCACGCTGGTCGATGCCACCGCGAGTGACAAGGTCGCGGCGGCGCTGCAGCCCAACACGCGTCTGGTATTTGTGGAAACCATCGCCAACCCCGGCACGCAGGTCGCGGACCTGTCGGCCATTGGCGCGCTGTGCAAGGAACGCGACCTGCTCTACGTGGTTGACAACACCGTCACCTCGCCCGCGCTATTTCGACCGCGCAGTGTCGGGGCCGGGCTGGTCATCAATTCACTGACCAAGACCATTGCCGGCCACGGTACGGCGCTGGGTGGCGCGGTCACCGACACCGGCTGCTTTGACTGGCAGGCCTGCCCGAATATTTCCGTCGGCTATCGCACGCGTGATGCCCGCCAATGGGGCTTGACCCAGATCCGCAAGAAAGGCCTGCGCGACATGGGCGCGGCGCTCTCGTCAGAGCACGCGCACCAGATCAGTGTCGGGGCTGAAACACTGGCTTTGCGCGTGGCGCAAAGCAGTGCCACGGCACTGCAACTGGCGCAATTTCTGGAAGCGCACCCGGCGATCAATCGCGTCTATTACCCGATGCTCGCATCACACCCGCAGCATGCCGTGGCACGGCAGCACTTCAGTGCCGGTTCGTGGTTGCTGTCGTTCGAGTTGCGCGATGCACAGGACTGCTTTGCCTTCATCAACCGTTTGCAACTGCCGGTCAAGGCCACCGGCCTGGGCGATACGCGCAGTCTGATCATTCCGGTCGCGCACACCATCTTCTGGGAAGCCGGGGCGCAAGTGCGTGCCGAGATGGGCATCGCCGATGGCTTGATTCGTTTCTCGGTGGGGCTGGAAGACAGCGCCGATTTGCTGGCGGATTTTGCGCAGGCTTTGGGATGAATTAACACTTTGTCACACTTTGGTCTGCCAATGGATGAAAAACTAATTCTGCAGAGGTGACCCTACACCTTGTGTGGGCTATAGTGGAAAGACCGAATGCGCTCGCGAACCTGAGCCATCAGGCGAATAGAGCGCGACGGTACAGAGCCGGGTTTCATGCCCGGCCAATCCTGCGGCGTCCAGGCTAATCCAAAAGATTGCGGATTGAATTGCCTTAGGCCTGCGGGTCCCTTTATTGAGAGGAGCAATGAATGTCCTGGTACATAGATAACTCGGCGATGGTGAACAGCGACGGAGCCAAAGACTGGTGGAAGACGGAATACAGCCCAAGCGATACCGTTCCGGTCTCTGGAATCTACCGCTGCCTGGGCTGCAAGCGGGAAGTGACAAGCAACGACGACGATCGATTTCCTCCACACGACCATCATCAGCACACCAGCGATCAGGGCTCCATCAGATGGAAGCTAAACGTCAGAACAAACACCCAGGGTGATTGACGAGCGCAACAATTTGCTCAAGCCGGCCTGCAAATGAGGTGTTACTGACTATTTGCAGCCTGCGCTGCGTTGCTCACATTTGCTTGTCAAACACCTCACGACCATGACCACTTCCGTCTTCCCGCTCGAAGGTGGCTGCGACTGCCGCTACGTTCGTTATCGCGTCGAAACCAATCCGTTGTTCGTCAATTGCTGTCACTGCCGCTGGTGCCAGCGAGAGTCAGGCGCTTCGTTCGCGCTCAACGCCATGATCGAAGCCGACAGGGTCACGCTGCTGGCGGGCGAGCCTGAGCTGGTTGATACGCCGTCGGCCAGTGGTGCCGGCCAGAAGATAGCGCGCTGCCCCAAGTGCCGGATTGCGCTCTGGAGCAACTACGCCGGCGCCGGCCCGCTGGTGAAGTTTGTCCGCGTCGGCACGCTCGACGAGCCGGATCACCTTCCACCCGACATCCACATCTTCACCTCGACCAAGCAGCCCTGGCTGGCGTTGCCGCCAGGAACACCGGCCATGCCGGAGTATTACGATCGCGACAAATACTGGCCGCGTGAGAGTCTGGAGCGAAGGTTAGCCATTCTCCCGAAGATTGAGGCTTACCAGGCTGCGGCTCGACGTCTGGACAGCAAAGATTTGGAAAAAGAATGACAGCGACGCTGGCGCCGAATATCAGGAAGAAGTTGCTGCGTTTGGAGCCTTCGCGCCGCGCAGCAGCGTCAGCGCCAGCAGGGCCGAGGCCACCATCAAAAATAAGCTCACGGCGTTGAGCACCGGCGTCGCACCTTCGCGCATGCGGCCGTACATCATTACCGTGAGCGGCGCATCCGAGCCGACCAGCATCAGCGTGGTGTTGAAGTTCTCGAACGACATCAGGAACGAGATCGCGGCAGCGCCGATCAGGGCCGGTTGCAGATAGGGCAGGGTGATGGTGCCAAACACGGCAGCGCGAGAGGCGCCGAGGTTGTAGGCCGCGTCTTCCAGCGTGGCATCGAAGCGTTTGAGCCGCGCCGTGATGGTCAGCGTGGCGATCGACACGATGTACGAGAACTGCCCCAGCACCACCAGTGACAGACCGGGGCGCAGAAACTCCAGCTCCAGGCCCCACAAGTCGTCGGCCAGGTTCGCAATCCGGCTGGCAAAAGCCAGGATCGAAATCCCCAGAATCACGCCCGGGATCACCAGCGGCGCGAGCATCAGCAAAGAGAGTGCCTGCTTGCCGCGAAACTGCGTTCGCTCGATCAGAAAAGCGTTGACCGTACCCACCAGCACCGACAAGACCGTGACCCAGCAGGCCACCACGACGCTGGTCCACAAACTGCCGAGCATGGCTTTGTCGGCGAACAGGCCACGCCGTCCCGAGCCGGCAGCACCCAGAAACCAGTCGAGCGTGAAACCGCGCCACGGTGGCGCCGGGTAGGGTGCATCGTTGAACGCAAACACCGCCACGATGATCAGCGGCAGAAACAGGAAGGCGAAAAAGAGCACGGCATAAACCACGGTGCTGACGCGCAACCAGGCCGGGCGGGGCAGTGAGGGAATCATGATTGCTGCATCACTTCGCCAAATTTCTGGCCGCTGAGTTTGAGGCCCAGCCAGACGATGGCCGTCGACAGGCCCAGCAGCAGGAAGCCGAACGCCGCGCCCTGTTCCCAGTTGAAGCGGGTGATGAACTGGGTATAAATCTGCTCGGTGAACCACTGCGAGTTCTTGCCGCCCAGCAGTGTCGGCGTCAGGTAATTGCCCAGGGTCAACATGAACACCACAATGCAGCCCGCCACGATGCCCGGTGCGGCGTGCGGAATGACGATCTGACGCAGGATCGACCAGCCGTTGCCGCCCAGGTCATAGGCCGCCTCGATCAGCGAATCGTCCAGGCTTTCAAGTGCACCAATCAGCGGTACTACCATGAACAGCATCGAGGTGTAGACCAGTCCCACTAGGATGGTGGCGTCGTGATACAGCATCTCCACCGGCGCCGGTGTCAGCCCGAGCCAGACCATCAACGCAGGCAGCACGCCGGACTCGCGCAGCAGAATCATCCAGCCCAGCGTGCGCACGGTTTCGCTGACCCAGAATGGAATCAGGCACAGCACGAACATCATGGATTTGCTGCGACCGCGGGCCAGCTTCGCAATCGTCCAGGCAATCGGGAAAGCCATCAGCAGTGTGATCGCGGTGGCAAGAATCGAGATCAGTGCCGTGCGTACAAAGGTATGCCAGTACAGCGGCTCGTCAATGAAAGTCCGGTACTGGGTCAGACTGGCTTCATAAACACGGGGCGCGACGCGAGCCCGCAGCGACAGGATGCCGAGTTCAACGTGCGGCAGCAGGATCAGGCTGACCAGCCACAACAGCGCCGGCGCCAGTAGCAGCATCAGCATCAGGCGCGCCTGCGCCTTGCCGCTGTCAGGGCTTTGAGTTGCCATGGTCGACCGAAAAACACACGGCCCGTTGTGGATCAAAGCCGAAAACCACAGCTTCGCCGACCACCAGATCAGACAGGTGACCGGTTTGAGGCAAGGCAATGCGGAATTCTGTCTGCGAGCTGGTCTCGCGCACCAGCACCGCCGAGTTGGCGCCGTCGAACAGCAGGTTCTCGATGCGGGCGCCGTAGTGCGGCACACCGGCATCGGAAAATACGGTGGCGCTGCGCGCAACGCTGGCGACTTCGGGCCGCACAAAAGCGTCCACGCTGTCGCCTGCCTGAACCTTGCCAATGGCACGCGCCGACAGCACCAGACCTTCGGCGCTGGTGAGCGTCACAAGGCCCGCATTCACCTGCGTGGCGCGACCTTTGATTGGATTGTTGGCGCCGACAAAACCTGCCACGAACGGCGTTTGCGGTTCGTAGTAAAGCTGCTGCGGCGTGCCCACCTGTTCGAAGCGTCCCTGGTTCATCACCGCCACATGGTCGGACAGCACCAAGGCTTCCGACTGATCGTGCGTGATGTAGACAAAGGTGGTGCCAAAGGCGGCCTGCAACTGCTTGAGCTCGATCTTCATGTGCTCGCGCAATTTCAGATCAAGTGCGCCCAGAGGCTCATCGAGCAGCAGCAGCGTCGGCTCCAGCACCAGGCTGCGGGCGATCGCCACGCGCTGCTTCTGCCCACCCGAGAGCTGATCCACGCGCTTGACCTGCATGCCCGACATGCTGACCCGATCGAGCATTTCGCCGACGCGGCGCGTGATCTCGGCCCGCGGCACACCGCGCCTGGCCAAGCCATAGGCGACGTTTTCGCCCACCGACATCATTGGAAAGAGCGCCAGATGCTGAAACACCATGTTCACCGGGCGCCGGTTCGGCGGCACGCCATGCATGTCCTTGCCACCAATGCGAATATCGCCCGAATCCGGGCTTGAAAAGCCCGCGATCATGCGCAACAGCGTGGTCTTGCCGCAGCCCGAGGGCCCCAGGATGGAGAAGAAACTGCCTCGCTCCACCGTGAACGACAGGTCTTCTACCGCGACAAAATCACCAAAGCGCTTGCCCAGATGCAGGGCTTCGAGGTCAGGCTGCGCCACCCCGGATACAGAGGGGGGCGCAGCAGGGTTTGAACTCAAATCAGAAACCGCTTCAGTTCGCGGCTTTGATGCGGTCCAGAACGCGGCCTTCGATGTCCTCGATGCCAGCGGGCACGGCCGGATACCACTTGACGTTCTTCAGCGCCGCTTCCGGGAAGCTGGCAGCAAACTGGGCCTTCAGCTTGGCATCAGCGAGCTGGTCAGCGCCCTTGGAAGCGGTGAAGTTGCCAGCCGAAGCCCCGACCTTGGCAGCGATTTCCGGGCGCATGTTGAAGTTGATCCAGGCATATGCCGCGGCATCGTTCTTGCCTTTGGCGGGAATGGCAAAGGTGTCGATCCAGCCGAGCGCGCCCGACTTGGGAGCGATGAACTGGATTTCAGCCTTTTCGCCGTTGAGCTTCCAGCCGCCGGTGTCCCACATCATGGCGCCGACGATCTCACCGGTGCGCATGCCGTTGAGCAACTGGTCCTTGTTGTCCCAGAAGAACTTCAGGTTGCCCTTGCAGGCGATCATGGTCTTGCCGACTTCGTCCATCAGGGCGCCATAGGCCTTGGCGTCGTTGTAAAGCGCAAACGGGTCTTTGCCGGCCGCGAAGGCAAACGCCAGCAGGGTCGGGCGTTTCAGGCGCACGGCGGTTTTGCCTTTGACGTCGGCGCGGCACAGATCCGGATAGTCAGCCATCTTGGTCAGCTTGGTGTTGACCACCAGGCCATCGGTACCCCAGATGTGCGGCAGGCCATAGACCTTGCCCGCCAGCGTGGTGTTTTTCTTGGTGGCTTCCAGCATCGACGGGATGAACAGCTCGGCTTTGAGCTTGCTCAAGTCCATCGGCTTGTAGATGTTGAACTCCTGCTGCGGGCCGGTGATGCGGTCCTGCGAAGGCTGGGCCAGATCGAAGCCGGCACCGCCGGTGGCGCGCAGCTTGGAGATCATCTCTTCGTTGTTGGACAAGGTCAGCTCAACCTTGTAGCCGCTTTCCTTTTCGAACTGCGCCACGACGTCGGCCGGCGCATAGTCGGCCCAGGTCAGCAGACGGAAGGTCTTCTCCTGCGCGGTGGCGGAGCCGGCAACGCCGAGCGCGAGAATGGCGGCGGCAACCAGGGTATGGTGAGCTTTCATGCTTATTTCCTTGTTAAATGGGCTATTCTGAAGCTGGAGGAACAAAACCAACAGTCTGCGCAGCTTAATGCAGATAAATGACATTCTGGTGTCAGCGCGATGACGCTGATATGGTATTTTCCCTATATGACAATTTGGATCGACACCCATTGCCATCTTGACGCACAGGAGTTTTGGCCTGCAGCGCAAGCAGCACGGGCGCGGGCAGCTATCGAAAACGTAGCGCACTGCGTGCTGCCGGCGGTCAGTGTGGCCAATTTTGATGCCGTGCGCGAGCTGGCCCACGCCTATGGCGACAGCTATGCGCTGGGGATTCATCCGCTGCTAGTGAAGCAGGCGCCGGACTCCGACCTGGACCGGCTGGACGCGGCATTGCAGCAGCACCGCGATGATCCGCGCCTGGTCGCGGTCGGTGAAATTGGCCTGGACTTTTTTGTGCCGGAGTTGTGTATCAGCCCATTGCGCGAACGCCAGGAATATTTTTATCTGGCGCAGCTCCGGCTGGCACGCAAGCATGGCTTGCCGGTGCTTCTGCATGTGCGGCGCTCGGCCGATGGCTTGCTCAAGGGGCTGCGCACCGTGGCCCGCGAGCGGCTCGACGCCGCCGATGCAGCGGCCGGCAAGCCTGCCTGGCACGGCATCGCACATGCCTTCAACGGCAGCGAGCAGCAGGCCGGGGCCTTCATCGCGATGGGATTGAAGCTCGGTTTTGGCGGCGCGATGACCTATGAGCGAGCGCTTCAGTTGCGCCGCCTGGCCAGCAGCTTGCCGCTGGACGCGATCGTGCTGGAAACCGACGCACCCGACATGCCACCGCACTGGCTTTACAAGACGGCCGGGCAGCGCGCCGCTGGTGAGCCTCAGGTTCCCAACGAGCCCGCGCAGCTGCCGCGCATTGGTGCGGCACTGGCCGCTTTGCGTGGCTTGACACCGGATGAACTGGCCGATGCCACGACGCGCAACGCCATCGCCGCCTTACCGCGCTTGCGCGGCCTGCTCGATGTGGTCAACCAGCAGGTCGACAAAGTTGTCGGCACCGAGTGAAATCCGGATCCGCACCGGCAGGTATTGAAGACTGGGCGCAAACCAGATCTCGGCCGTGATCGGTCCGCTCGGGTTGGCGATCGGTCGCGGTCGCAAGTGAAACGCCGACACCGGTCCGAGCTCAGGCGTGGCCAGCGTCTCTTTTGCGATGACGTCGTAGGTCCACAAGGCCATGCCCTGCGGCCGGGCCAGCCAGACACGCACTTCGCTGCCGACTTTCAGGGTCTCGCGCCCGCTGGAAAAGCGGTGACCGAGTTCGACGAACTGGCTGGCCGTGTCCTGCAAACCCGGCACCTGCAGCTCCTGTCTGCCATCCTGAAACCTGACCAGACCAGCCTCAAACGTCACGCCCCGCAGGCTCGCCGGAAACTGCTCCTCATAGATCCTGGGCGTCAAGCCCGTGTCACTGACCTCGCCCTGGCTGATCAGGGACACGCCGATGAACAGTGCCATGCGCAGATCGATCCGGACCTGGTAGCGGTTTTGCTGGCGTTGCCATTGCACGCGGGCGTTGCCATACATCTTGCCCCGGTAGTAACCCGTCAGCCGGTAAGAAACACGCGTGTCCGCAGGCCAAGTGTCAGGCGCCGGCGTGGTTTCATCGGCAATCGGTGCGCTGGCGGCTGCCATTGGCGGTGGTGCTTCTGGTTCAGCCTGTGAGGACTGGGGCGGGGTCTCAGCAGGGGCTTCATTTGCCTGCGATTCCACTGGATGATCCTGCGGGTCCGGCTCGCCGGTGCTGGCTGGTGCCAGCTCGGCTTCGGTGACCGCCGGCGCGACCTTGGGTGGCACGGCAGTGCGCCGCGGCCGGGGCTGGCGAGGGCGCGTCAGCGCGACCGGCTGGCTTGGCACGAGCAGCCGCGTGAACAGGGGCTCAGCCATGGGTACCAGCGGCGTGAAGACCGGTACCTGATCACGCAACCAGGCCAGGCCGGCCCAATGGCCGAGCAGCACCAACACCAGCAAGAGCACTAGCGGTCCTGGCTTCATGCGGGGCGGCGCCAGCCATCGATTTGGGTCGGCGAGATAGAGCTTGCGAGCATCACAGCATTGATTGTCACCGCCCGGCGCAAATTCGGCTGACGGGCAGGGGTGCGATACTTGATTTGACAGCGTTGAAATTCCTATTCGCCTACCAACATGACTTCCACCTTTCACAGTCTTCGCACCTTCGTCGGTCTGGCCGGCCTTTACGGCATCGTGCTTACAGCGCCAGTGCTTGCGCATGCGGACCAGGATGAACCTGGTGCGACGCCATTCCGGCCCACGGTCACAAGCGGAGCCAACATCTCGGCACCTGGCTGGCTGGAACTGGAGTTTGGCGGTCAGAGATTGGGTGGAAACGGCATGGACTCGCGCAACAGCTGGCCGTATTTGCTGAAGTACTCCGTCAATGACCGCATTGCGCTGCTGCTCGGAGGCGATGCCCGTGTCGAAACAGCGCCGGCACAATCGGCCCTGCTCAGCGGCAGCGGCGACACCACTTTGACCCTCAAATACCGGGCGCCGGATGCAATCGAGGGCATGAGTTTCGGCATCGAAGCCGCGGTCAAACTGCCTACTGCCGCCGATGGGCTGGGCAGTGGTGAGCGCGACTACAGCTTGAAGGGGATCTATGGCATCGATCTGGCGAGCGGCTTTCATCTGGATACCAATCTGATGCTGACGCGGCTCGGAAATGCCACGGGAGACCAGGGGCGGAACCAATGGGCCTGGGCTGCCGCAATCTCGCGACAGATCGGCGACGCATGGACGCTGGCCGGGGATTTGTCTGGGACCAGTCAGCAAGGTGTACCGTCCACAGCTCAGTTTCTAGCCGCCGCAAGCTATGCCGTGAACAAGCGCCTCGTTGTCGACGGCGGGGTTGCGGCCGGTCTGAACAGCGATACACCCAGGTTCACGGTCTTTGGCGGCTTGACGCTATTGATTGGAAAAATCAACTAAGGGCTCGCAAGGCCAACGAGTGCATTTTTTTCGACTGCAATAGACACATACCCGACGTACATCGGAACCGCATGCAGCCCGGCGGAAAGTCAAAAGCTGACTTAGGATTTCGCCGGAACCGGCCGTTCGCCACGGTTGCCAGAAACTCGGAAGCAGTCGCCCAGGCGCGATAATCATCTTCGTCGGTTGGTCGTCAACGGCGCAGCGCAAACAGTCGGTCACGACGGACTGCTTATCAGAAGTTCAATTGTGAGCTTTAGGTTGCCGATGAGTCATCCATCCGTGATGATCGGCCTTGTGCCGAGTGCACAGAAAAAATGCCCACCGAAGTGGGCATTGCGAGACGATGCGGTCTGAATTACATCTGCCTGCGGCGCATGACAACCAAGGTTACCAACGCCAGCAGTCCAGACAAAATGATCAGACCCCACTCGGACAGCGTCGGGATGGCCGTAGCTGCGGTGCCATCGAGGACACCGGGGCCACCGGGGTCGGTGATGAAGCCGGCCGCCGGGTTGCTGTCACCAGCGCCATTGTCGGTGATAGTCAAGCTGATCTGGTTGCCGTTGACGACGGCGCCCGCTAACACATACCAGTGCGGTGTCTGGCTGGCGCCAAACTCAGGTCCAAACTTGTAATAGCGAGTTCCCGCGGGCAGGTTTTGCGGATAGGTGATGGTGAAGTTCAGCGCATTGCCAGTGCCACAATCGTTGGTCGTGAAGTTGAACACGCCATAGATCAGTGTCACGCCAGCGGGTGGCGTTTGGGCACTGCTGAACTGCGAGGTGGCGTAAGCGCAACTGGCATTCCCACCCGTGAAAGCTGCCGTAATGTTACCGGGGCCGCTTGGCGAGGCTCCGGTGTAGCTCTTGACCGGGGTATAGGTGTACAGCGTATTGGCCGCATTGGTGCCGCCCGAAGTGGTGACCAGCACGCTGGCCGTGCCTGCTGCATGGGCCGCTGTGGTGCAGGTGATCGAGGTGTCTGACACAACAATCACTGAGGTACAGGCCGCGCCTCCTATCGTCACGGCTGTCGCACCGGTGAAGTTGGTGCCGGTGATGGTCACTGCCGTGCCGCCCGCGGTCGGCCCAGAGGTCGGGCTGATGTTGGTCACGGTGGGCGCGGCGATGTAGGTGAACAAGCCGGTTCCGGTGCCGGTGCCGCCAGGGGTGGTGACGGCCACGTTCTGCGCCCCCGCAGTTCCCGCCGGAGTGACGGCGGTGATGGTAGTGGAATTAACTACAACTACGCTGGTAGCTGCTGCGCCACCGATGGTCACTGAAGTTGCGCCAGTGAGGTTAGTACCGGTGATGGTCACTGCCGTGCCGCCCGCCGTCGGCCCAGAGGTCGGGCTGATGTTGGTCACGGTGGGCGCGGCGATGTAGGTGAACAAGCCTGTGCCTGTTCCGGTTCCGCCGGGAGTGGTGATGGCCACGTTCTGCGCTCCCGCCGTTCCCGCCGGAGTCACTGCGGTGATGGTAGTGGAATTAACTACAACTACGCTGGTAGCTGCTGCGCCACCGATGGTCACTGAAGTTGCGCCAGTGAGGTTAGTACCGGTGATGGTCACTGCCGTGCCGCCCGCGGTCGGCCCAGAGGTCGGGCTGATGTTGGTCACGGTGGGCGCGGCGATGTAGGTGAACAAGCCGGTTCCGGTGCCGGTGCCGCCAGGGGTGGTGACGGCCACGTTCTGCGCCCCCGCAGTTCCCGCCGGAGTGACGGCGGTGATGGTAGTGGAATTAACTACAACTACGCTGGTAGCTGCTGCGCCACCGATGGTCACTGAAGTTGCGCCAGTGAGGTTAGTACCGGTGATGGTCACTGCCGTGCCGCCCGCCGTCGGCCCAGAGGTCGGGCTGATGTTGGTCACGGTGGGCGCGGCGATGTAGGTGAACAAGCCTGTGCCTGTTCCGGTTCCGCCGGGAGTGGTGATGGCCACGTTCTGCGCTCCCGCCGTTCCCGCCGGAGTCACTGCGGTGATGGTAGTGGAATTAACTACAACTACGCTGGTAGCTGCTGCGCCACCGATGGTCACTGAAGTTGCGCCAGTGAGGTTAGTACCGGTGATGGTCACTGCCGTGCCGCCCGCCGTCGGCCCGGAGGTCGGGCTGATGTTGGTCACGGTGGGTGCTACGTTGCTGGCGGTGATGGAGTTGCCGACGAGATCAGCCACCACCACTGCGGGATCGGCGCCCGCGGCCCAGTCTTCGGCGGCCGCCAGGTTGTAGGTTGTGCCACCGGTCGAAGAAGTACCGTTCTTGTTGACGATCAGGTTGATGGCCGCCTTGTCGGTGGCACTCAAGGTGAGCGTGAACGCGGTGCCCGAGGTGATTTCTACGTTTGCGGTATCGGTCAGGGTATAGGTCGCACCGCCTTCGCCCGTGACTGTGAATTTGTTGGCGACGATGTCATTGGTGGCGCCGGACAGTTTCAGGAAGCCCGTGCCGGTCACCACCAACGCGCCGGTGCTGGCGTTATAGGTGGCCGAGGTGATGGTCGGCACTGCCACGTTGCTGGCGGTGATGCCGTTGCCGGTGAGGTCAGCCACCACCACTGCGATATCGGCGCCTGCTGCCCAGTCTTCCGCAGCGGCCAGGTTGTAGGTTGTGGCACCGGAAGAAGACGTACCGTTCTTGTTGATGATCTGGTTGATGGCCGCCTTGTCGGTGGCACTCAAGGTGAGCGTGAACGCGGTGCCCGACGTGATTTCCACGTTCGCGGTATCGGTGAAGGTATACGTCGCACCGCCTTCGCCCGTGACTGTGAATTTGTTGGCGACGATGTCATTGGTGGCGCCGGACAGTTTCAGGAAGCCCGTGCCGGTCACCACCAACGCGCCGGTGCTGGCGTTATAGGTGGCCGAGGTGATGGTCGGCACTGCCACGTTGCTGGCGGTGATGCCGTTGCCGGTGAGGTCAGCCACCACCACTGCGATATCGGCGCCTGCTGCCCAGTCTTCCGCAGCGGCCAGGTTGTAGGTTGTGGCACCGGAAGAAGACGTACCGTTCTTGTTGATGATCTGGTTGATGGCCGCCTTGTCGGTGGCACTCAAGGTGAGCGTGAACGCGGTGCCCGACGTGATTTCCACGTTCGCGGTATCGGTGAAGGTATACGTCGCACCGCCTTCGCCCGTGACTGTGAATTTGTTGGCGACGATGTCATTGGTGGCGCCGGACAGTTTCAGGAAGCCCGTGCCGGTCACCACCAACGCGCCGGTGCTGGCGTCGTAGGTGGCCGAGGTGATGGCCGGCACGGCCACGTTGCTGGCGGTGATGCCATTTCCGGTGGTGTCCGCGGCGGACGCGGCTGTGCTATCCCAATTGGCCGCCCCCGCCAGGTTGTAGGTGGTGCCGCCGGTCGAACTGATGCCATTCTTGTTGAAGATCTGGTTTATGGCCGCCTTGTCCGTGGCATTCAAGGTAACGGAGAATGCGGTGGCGCTACTGGCCGTGACATTGCTCGTTGTCAAGGTATAGGTCGTGCCGCCTTCGCCGGTCAAGGTCAGTTGGGCAACTGCAATGGTGTCACCGGTGGTCATGCCGGTGCCGGTAACAGCCAGCACGCCGGTGCTGGCGTCGTAGGTTGCAGAGGTGATGGTGGGGGCTACTGCGGGTGCGGCAGCATTCGCAATGGTAAAACTATCGAAAGTGATGTTCGAGGGATTAGCGATATTGGTAGGGGCAAAGGTAACCTGAAAACCGGTAATGCCTGTAAAGCTGGTATATGTGCCCACAGTAAAGGTTAAACCTGTCGCGGTAAATGTGGTGCTGACGGTGCCGCCGCCGAGCTTGTATCCCGTGACCGTAAAATTGTAGTTCGCTCCACCAGAAAAATTCGTGAAATTGATTGCGGTCAGGTCGAAGCTGCCCAGATTGGTGCCGTCCGCGTTGACGGTAAAGGTCGTGCTTGCACCAATCGTGTTGAAGTTGGGGTAGATGCCATTCGCACCTAGAGTAGGATCTCCCAAATAAGGATAGTTGGAATTGTTGGTAAACGTAAAACCTGGCAGGAAACTGACTAGCGTCGCCGTACCATTTGCCATTAGATCCGTGACATCCTGCAGGCCATTCGCCGGCAACGCCAGCAGGTGGCCGTAGCCCGATATTGCCTGAGCGGATATAGCTTTTTCTGCGGCTATTTGGCTGGTCTGTTTTTCCAGTCGCCAGTTGCCGCCCAGTGCTTGGGCGCCGGTGGCATCGGTGGAGGCGGCGACTGACGCGCCGGTGAGTTGTCCGATACGATTGACAAAATGATCGCCGACCGTTCCCTGCGCGACGTTACAGCCATACAGCAGGATGTCGCCGTGGGTCTTCAGGGCATCGCCCCAGGTTTGCAGTGCGGACTGATAACGCTCAAGGTTGGCATCAGTCAGCGATGTGGAGCCCAGCGCCAGTATACCCGGCGCGCCGTGGGAAACGATCTGGATGCTGTCGAGGTTGCGGTAGCTCTTCAAGGTTGAGGCGATCTGCTGCACGCCATCGGAGTCGCTCCTCAACATGATCACGTCGGTGCCAGCGGCTACGCCGGACAACAGGGCCTGCGAATCCCGCACGCCAGCGTCGATGAACAAGACAGTGGCTGTCTGATTGGTGGGAGGTGGGGGGCCCGCGAAATTGCCGCTGCCATGCGTGATCGCATGGGACGCTGATGCGGCGAAGAGAAAGAGAAGAAAGACATGAGCCAGCAAAACCGACACAGGGCTTTTAAACGCCGACCAAGCGCATTTCGATTGATTCACTATTTTCTCTCCGTCAGATATGTATGCAGCGCCATTGACGATTGGTGCAACAACAAAAATCCATGTAGGCTCGCTTTATCCTAATTTTTTTGTGACCTTCCATCACCCTAACAGGCGAATGGTAGCGTAGAAGCGTGCCCTTCTAAGCTAGTATGAGCATGTACATACCGAGCCGGCATCGTGACTACGCAATTGGCTTACCCGGAATGTGTCCGCAGCGAACGACTCTTTACGCGAATCAAGAGCCCTTCAACAAAAAGCACTTGCGTCCTCTGGTGAACGACAGTTTTCGAGTTTCTGGAACCCGAGAACGCCGAAACTGGACCAGCGCCGGCAATGACCGCTCTGGAGAACTCGGCGGAAATCCCTGGCTCACCTCGAATGTCGGTTCACGCTGCAAACCCGTCCGCAGCATCGTAGTCGTTGATAACCGGTTCGGGCACCTACTCACCCGCGGTGCTATCAGTCACGTCGGCTTACTGTAAGGCTCTGCGTGGCCCGCCCAATGAGGCCGTGAATGTCGTAGATCGCCGATTCAGCGAGGCCGCAACCGTTCGGACCGAGGAGTGTGCGTGCATCGATGCAAATCCATTCTTCTTGAGGCCGGCGCAACAGGTTAATGGTCAGGTCCGAGTTGACGAAGCTGTAGCTCTGCAAATCAAGAATCGCGCTAATGCCATTGCCGGAATCGGCGGCGACTGCGACGCGCTGGTAGACACCAGGCGCTTCACCGTCAAGCAGTGGATGGCGCAAGCGGAACCAGATGGCGCACGGTCCCTCGAAAAATCGGCCATGCGCGACCCGGGTCTCGACCAGGTCCGCGTAGCCCACATGCCTGCCAGCGAAGGGGAAGACGGCCTCAGGTAAATCTTCGGGGCCTTGCGGTGCCGGCGGCAGTGGATGGCCCGGCAGGCCGTCTGGAATCGGCACGTCATTCTCGCGCTGGGCCAGTGCCGTGAAGCGGGCGACCTCCTTCTCGCCGGCCATCAGCCGCGCCGAGAAATGGCCGGCGTTGCGACCGGCATAGTCGGTCGCGACTTCGATTGAGAGTTCGCTGATCGGCACTGGACGAAGCAGGTTGGCGGTGAGCCGCGCGATATGGGTCAGTCCATGCGCCGCCGCGGCATGTTCAATGGCGCGGCACACCAGCGCGATTGGTGGGCCGGCGTGCTGGTGCTGATGATGCCAGGGACCGCGTGTGAGTATGCTGGAGCGATAAGCTCCGCTGTCGAGTAACGAGTAGGCGCTGGAGGGCATCGCTTCTGCGGAATTGGTCAACTGAAACTCCTGTCAAGATGTCGATTTACCGTCGGGCTGGAGGCGGGTGCAGATTCAGGCGCAACCCAAGCCAATATCAGAAGTTTACGTCGATGAATAGGTCGATTGGAAAGCAATTGCGCACCCTGTCATTTCATTGACGACCTGCAATGAATGAGCGCTGACTGGTCGGCAAAACCTCGAAAGTGAATTGGGCTACGACGTGACCGATCCGGCATAAACGTTGACGCGGTTGCGACCGGCCGCCTTCGCCGCATACAGTGCGTTGTCGGCGGCGGCGATCAGGTCGTCGCCGGTGCGGCCATCGCCCGGAAAAGTGGCAACCCCGAAAGAGGCCGTCACCGCAATCAGCGATGCGCCGTAGGGAACCGGGGCCGCGGCCAAAGCGCCGCGCAACTGCTCGGCGCGTTCGACCGCGCTGTCCTGCGCCATCAGCGGCAGCACCAGCAGAAACTCCTCGCCGCCGTAGCGGCAGTAGATATCGCTACCCCGCGCGTGCTGCTTCAGCAGGGCACCAAAAACCCGCAAGACCTCGTCACCGGCAAGATGCCCATAGCGGTCATTGACCGCCTTGAAGTAGTCGAGGTCGCCCATGATCAGGCTGACGGGATGCCCATGGCGTTCGGCGGACAGCAGCTCCCGGCCCAGGGTTTCTTCGAGGTAGCGGCGATTGAAGAGGCCGGTCAGCGCGTCATGTGTTGACTGCTCGCGCAGCCTTTCCTGCAGCTCCTGCACCTCGCGCTCGGTGCGGGTGCGTTCCGTTACATCCATCACCATGCTGATCAGCGCCCGCTGGCCGTCGATATCCATGGTGCTGCCATGAGCTTCGACGTCAATCACGGCGCCGTTCTTGCGCAGGCCACTAAAGACATAGTGAACCCCCTCCACTTCACCGCTGAGTCGCTTGCGGATGCTTTCGGCTACGAGGGGTCGGTCCTTTTCAGCCGTGATATTGCAAGGTCCCAGTGCCTGGATTTCATCCGCGCTGTAGCCGAAAATTTCGTTGAACTTTGTGTTGGAATAACTGAACTTGCCACCCTCCGTGATGGCGATGCCGACCAGGGATTGGCTCACGACACTGCGAAACTTCGCCTCCGATTCGCGCAGGGCTCGATTGATTTCCTCGTTGTCGCGCAAGGCCTCTTCCAACTCCGCGGTGCGGCTGCGTACCTGCTCCTCCAGCATCACCGCCGTCTGGAACAGGCTGAAGTCGGAACCCTGAACACTGGTGCTGCGTTCGGCTCGGTCCATCAACGCCCGGATGATCTTGCTCTGCCGGGCGACTTCGCCCTTCAGTGCCAGCTCTTCCGGACTGGCGCCCGACAACCCTGACTCAGGCATCGCCCGTCCCCGGTGCATCGGCGCCGATTGCGATACCGACCAGCGTCTGATTCACATGCACGCCCTGGAACTGCTCGCCGTAGGTGTTGAAGCCGACCGTGCTGTTTCGCTGGAAGACCTCGCCGACACTGTCTTTGAGTTGGCTCTGCGAAATTTCCAGCTTGCGCAAAATGCATTCGCAGGCAAGAACGAGCTGCGGTGGGCCGATTTCTGCACGTATCCCGGTGAACGTCTGCTCAAGATTCTCCAGTACGTTTACGCCTTTTGCCACCCGAAAGACCAGCCCATTCTCGATGGCACAGAAAAAAGTCAGACTGCCATCGGGATTGGCTTTCTGAACGGAACGCACGTAATTCGTACCATCGATCAACACCACGACCGGCGAGGCCGCGAAGCGCAAGGGGCCGAGATCGCGCGCATCGATACCCAGGATGCGTGCATACTCCTGCGCAGCCGGCAGTCCATTGATTTCCTTGACGATGCGACGGGCGGCATCGGCCTCGGTGACGACCAGCCTTTCCTCAGTGGCAATAAAGTGCTGCGTCTTGAACGGTTTGAACGGCAATCGCGTGGAAACCAGCGTCAGAACTGCGCTGTCGGCATGAAAGCAACCTTTGAAGTAGACGTAAGTGTGGCCGAATTTCACACCGTCGCCGGCCGATCCTCCAACCATTGGGCGCCCGTCCAGCGCACTTTGCAAGGCGCGCGCAACAGGCTCTTCGCGCGCCGACAAGCCATCAATCAAAAGCAGGGCAAAGCTGTTATCTGCGTCAGCTTGCGGCGCCTCGCTGTCCAGCTTTTGCAACAATTCCTGGGTAAAAGCTTGACCTTTGGCAATTTCGAAGCGCTGCAAATGCTCAAGGCGGCCGCTGACGGCGTTAAAGCTGCCGGCGGGAAAGCTCGCCCCTGTCAGGCTGTGATCCTGGTAGCCGGCGGGTCCGATTTCCCCGGCCGTGGTGCAACCCACGACCTGAACCCCGGCAAACAGTTGCCTCATTTCGTCGGCGAGAACCTCCAGGTCATAAGCGCTGGAGCAGAAGAAGATCACCAGGGCCATGTCCGGCTGCGTCACCGCCGCGTGAAATTCTCGTGCAGCTTCCCGCACGTCAGTGGCGCAAGACTGAGCCCTGCGGATGCGGGGCGGCTTCTCCAGATCAGTCTTCATACGGATCTCCTCATTTCGCACCCCCCGCCGAGCGGAGGCTCTCTGCTCAGGACTGCTCAACCCGGTTGAAGAATAGTCCTCGATCTGATTTGATTGTTGATATTTCTCATGTCCGGTGCTCGATCAGCTCAAAGTCATACACTGTCCGTGGCCCCAACCAAAGCAACTCAGGAGACCAGAATATGAGCCTTGGACACCAACTCCCACTAGCCGTGGCGGCAACACTGTCAAAGTGGCACGCGATGGTGGAAAAAATGGAGCTCGGCGAGTTGGTCTCCCTGTTGCACCCCGATGCGACGTTCAGGTCTCCGATGGCGCACAAGCCCTATGGCAGTGCGCAGGCAGTTTCGCTGATTCTTGGCAATGTCATGGAAGTATTCAGCAACTTCACTTACCACCGGCAGTTCGCGAGTGAAGATGGCTTCAGCGTGGTTCTGGAGTTCAGTGCCAATGTTGGCGACAAGAGCCTCAAGGGTGTTGACTTGATTCAGTTTGACGCTGAAGGCCTGATCATCGACTTTGAAGTCATGGTGCGGCCCATGAGCGGGCTACAGGCTCTCGGGAACGAGATGGGGCAACGCTTGGCAAGCGTTTTGCCGGCGTATAAAGTCAATTAGCGCTGCTGCCGCTACGGTCAATTTGCGATCTTGGCCCGAATGTTGGGCCTTGTCCCGACCGTACCGAACCGACCATGGCCATCCTGCTCAAGAAATGACTTTGCGGTACTGGATGAATCCGCTTTTGTCGGCGACCTGGTCATACAAGTGCATCGCCTGCCCATTGCTCTCATGTGTGAGCCACCACACCCTGGCGGCCTTCTCCTTGGCGGCGCAGGCATAGACGTGCTCGATCAGTGCGCGTCCCACGCCCTTGCCTCTGAGGTCCGGCTGGGTGAACAGGTCCTGCAAATAGACGTAGTCCCCCTGCGTCCAGCAGCTGCGGTGAAAGATGTAATGCACCAGGCCCACCAGCACGCCGTCGATTTCAGCAACGGCGCAATGCATGGGCTCGCGCTGGTCCAAAAAGCGTTCCCAGGTTCGCCTGGTCACCTCATCTGCGATGTCGACCTTGTAGAAAGCCTGATAGCCCTTCCATAGCGGTAGCCATTGGTCGAAGTCCGGGGCCTGGGCAATTCGAATTTTCATCTGGGTGTGCCTTTGTCGATGGTCGCTGGCGATTGCAGCGGAGGGTGAAATTATCGCCACATTGCCACAGGCGCAAGTCTAGAATTCCCGATATGTCTGCCAACAACATGCGCCTGTTCCTGCTTGGCGACGGCTTCCAGGTTTCCCGACCGATCGTCTGGATCATCGGGTTTTTTGCCTTTCTGAACGTCTACTCCATTCAGTCCGTGCTGCCCATGGTGATGGATGATTTTCATGCCTCTCCGCTAGAGGCCGGATTGACGGTCGGGGCCACGGTGCTGGCGGTCGGGCTGGTCTCTCCGTTTATGGGAATGATCTCCGATGCCTTCGGACGCAAGATCATCCTGTGCACCTCCATGTTTGCGCTGACCGTGCCGACGGCCCTGATACCACTGGCAGGCAGCCTCGACTGGTTGATCGTGCTGCGCTTTCTTCAGGGTTTGGCGGTTCCAGGCATCGTGGTGGTTCTGATTGCCTATATTTCCGAGGAGTTCCGCACGGGCGGGGTTGCCCGCATGACCACAAGCTATGTGAGCGGCACGGTCATGGGTGGCTTTTGCGGCCGCTTCATCACCGGTCATGCAGGTGATTTGCTGGGCTGGAGAGGTGCTTTCGTCACCCTGGCGATCATGAATCTGCTTGGCGCTCTGCTGGTGCTGTGGCTGCTGCCACCGTCCCGTAACTTTGTTCCAAACCGGCATATCGGCGCAAGCATCAGCACGCTGTGGCGTCACCTGCATCACAAGCGATTGATGGCATCTTGCGCTGTCGGCTTCTGCGTCCTGTTTTCGCTGGTGGGAACTTTCACCTATGTCAACCTGCATCTTGCCGCTGCGCCCTTTCAGCTTTCTACCGCTGGCCTGGCCAATGTCTTTACCGTCTATCTGGTGGGTGTTTTCGTGACCCCAATGGCTGGCCGTTATATCGAGCGTTCAGGTTTCATGCGGTCTCTTCTGGGGGCACTGGCCATATCCGCTGTCGGCTTGCTGTTGACCCTCTGGCCGTCCCTGTTCTTCGTCGTGGTCGGCCTGGCCGTGTGTTCAACCGGGGTGTTCCTTTGCCAGTCCGCCACCATCGGCGCCATCGCCAGGAACGTCACCGAGGGACGGTCCCTGGCGACAGGCATTTACTACTTGAGTTACTACGCTGGCGGAGCGGTGGGCGCCTGGGTTGCAGGCCTGGCCTTTGAGAGCTGGGGTTGGACCGGCTCGGTGCTCACCATAGTCCTGGTCCAGACCCTGGCCGCCGCGATTGTGGCGGTGGTCTGGCGTCAGCCTGCAGGTGGCACGCCCAGTGCTTGAGTTATCTGCTCGACAAGGCGACAGTTCTGACAAGCGCGATTCGAACTTCCATTTGCCTGGTCTCATGGATATGATGCGCTCCACGGTCACCGGGCGGCGTAGCAGTTCCTGCCAGTCCGTCGCCTGGCGGAGCCCGGCATTCGGCGGCTTGAAGATCGACGCCGGGGCGGGACGGCAAACATGGTTTTTGAGATCGGAGGCGAATCGTGGCACATTTGCGCAAACCGGGATACGGCGATCTGCCGGGATTTGATTCGAACCGCAACCTGCAGGTTTTGGCGGTCAAACAACGCACCCAGTTCTATCTCGTCGCCGGCGCCGGACTTGAGGTCTTTACCGACGACGACAGCTGCGCGGAAGTAGTCGCCGGCGACGCCAATGATGCGAGCGCGCACCGGGATGCTTCCTTGACCGGCTGGGAAAAAGATCAAGTGATCCGAAGGTTGACCGTGGTCGGCAAATCGCTCGGCTCGACGACGCTTCGTGCCCAACTGGATGGCCGCGACTGGATTGCGCCCCTGACGATCCGCGTCATCAATGATTCGAGTTGCCGGCAGGTCGGCAAAGCCAAGGCTCAAGTCACGCCGGAACTGCGTGCGGAGATCCAGAGGTTGTCACTGCGCGAAGCAGTCATGCGCGTTGCCGAAGATCAGATGCACAGCGCAATCAGCCAGACCAGTGGATTCGGCGTCTACGACATGGATGTCAAACTGGATTGGTGCGGCGGGTTTGCGTATTGGTGCTGGAACCAGGCTTGCGCAATCAAGGGTTTCGACAATCCGTTTGGTGCATCGAACACCGTGCTGTGGTCGCCGCAACGGGCAATTCACTGGGCGATTCAAGACACTACGCCGGCTCAACTGCTGCGCTACAAAGGCGTCAGCCCGATGGACGGCAAGGGCAGCCAGGAATATCGGGAGGTAGGATGGAACGGCTACGACCTCAAGCCAGGCGACATTGTTCTGCTGCGGGAGGGACATGCCGCAGGCTGGAAGCACGTCTGCATGGTCCATTCGGTCGACGGACGGAGCGTCGAAACGATCGACGGCAACCAGGGCATGCCTTCAATCAAACTGGTTGATCGAAGCCTCGACACCATACTGCCGGACAGTTCACCCAAACTCGTGTTTGTCGCGGTCATGCGTGCGTGATGGACGACTGACAATGGGCTGGATTCATTAAGTACCCGCACGGGTTTTGCTCCGAGGGCGACGCTGGTTTGCGCAGGTCGCGCACCGACCCTGCTTGAACGATCAGGCTGGTGGGGCGCTCAGCGCAGCGGCATAAAGGAGGAGGCCGAAGGCCGGGGGACAGCCGCGGAGCTGAGTGCCCCGCCGGCCTGATCCCCCCGCTATGCTGGACGCTGTTCCGGTTCCTCGATCTTCTGCAGCTCCACCCGATGATCCGGAGGCAAGACGGCACTCAGTCCAGGCAGAACACGACTGCAGGCCGATTCTTCAAGCCTATTGACCATCTAGCCCAATTGCGACGGGCGTGTGCAGCTATGAAAAACGTAGCAAATTGTCTCTTCACAAGGGTCCCGGTGTGTGGCCTGTTCACCCTGCCTGCAAGCGCTGCGCAGCCGCAGGCATGCTGTGAACTGCGCTGAATGATGTTTGGGGATAATGCCCCTATCTTGAAAAAACGCATTCACGCTCTCCCCGAAGTTAATTTCTCCGACGATGGCCCGGTGCGCCACCTGCATTTGGGCACCGAGTGGATTCAGGGATCGATGTACCTCGACGAGCCGATCACGCTGGTGCATGAATACATTGAACGCATGATGGCCTGGCTGCTGTTCGTGGAGCCCGATAGCGTGCCTCAGCGGCAAGCGCTGCAGCTCGGTCTGGGCGCGGGTTCGCTGACCAAGTTTTGCCACAAGACCCTGCGCATGAAGACCACTGCGATCGAGCTCAATCCGCAAGTCCTGATTGCCTGTCGCGGCTGGTTCAAATTGCCGGCCGACAATGCCCGCATGCAGGTGGTATTGGCCGACGCCGCGCAGGAAATTCAGAATCCCAAGTGGTGGGGCACGGTGGATGCGTTGCAGGTGGATTTATATGACCATGAGGCTGCTGCCCCGGTGCTCGACAGTTTTCCGTTTTACAGCCACTGTCGCAGCCTGCTGAGTGCCGATGGCTGCATGACGGTCAATCTGTTTGGCCGCGCATCGAGCTTTGCGCGCAGTGTTGAAAAGATATCCGCCGCTTTTGGCAAGGAAGCGGTGTGGGCCTTCAGACCGACACGCGAAGGCAACACGGTGGTGCTGGCCCAGCGCACACCGAGCCGACCCAAACGCGAGCTGTTGATGGCGCGCGCCGAAATCATCCAGGCCCGATGGGGTCTGCCCGCCACCAAGTGGGTGCGCGTTTTCAAGCCGATGCTGACATGACCAACACCACCAGTTCCAAGCCGACCAGCCGAACCAGTTTTAGCGGGCCGCTCGATTGGCGTCGTCTGATTCAATGGCTTCACGCTGATGGCGTCATCAGCAAGGAAGAAGCGCAACGCATCAACTCGCGCTGCGCGCAGGCCGAGAGTGTGCAGCATCCCCTGGTGCGTCTGGCCAGTGTTTCGGTGCACCGCGCCAGCGACGGCAAGTCGCTTGACATCGAGTTGCTGACGCAATGGTTGGCCACGCATGTCCGGCTTGAATACTTGCGCATCGACCCGCTCAAGGTGGATGTCGGCAAGGTCGCCGACACCATGAGCGCCGTCTACGCCGAGCGGCACAAGATTTTGCCGGTGCAGGTGACGCCGCATGAGCTGGTGGTCGCCACGTCCGAGCCCTTTGTCACCGATTGGGTGGCTGAAGTGGAGCGGCAGTCGCGCCGCAGCGTGCGCCTGGTAGTGGCCAATCCGCAGGAAATCCAGCGCTACACCGCCGAGTTTTTTGCCCTCGCCAAGTCGGTGCGTGCCGCCAACAAGGCCGGCGGCAACGTTGGTGGCGCCAGTTTTGAACAACTGGTGGAGTTGGGCAAGACCAACAAACAGATCGATGCCAACGACCAAAGCGTGGTGCAGGTGGTGGACTGGCTCTGGCAGTATGCATTTGACCAGCGCGCCAGCGACATTCATCTGGAGCCGCGGCGCGAGCAGGGCGTGATCCGCTTTCGCATTGACGGCGTGTTGCACCCGGTGTATCAGATGCCGATCGGTGTGCTGGGCGCCATGACGGCGCGCATCAAGTTGCTCGGGCGCATGGACGTGGTGGAGCGGCGGCGTCCGCAGGACGGCCGCATCAAGACGCGCAACCCCCGCGGCGACGAAATTGAAATGCGGATTTCGACCTTGCCGACAGCTTTCGGCGAGAAGATGGTGATGCGCATCTTTGATCCCGACACCACCGTCAAGGACCTCGATGCGCTGGGTTTTTCGGCGCACGATGCACAGCGCTGGGAGGCGCTGGTCAAGCGTCCGACCGGCATTATTCTGGTCACCGGCCCCACCGGTTCCGGCAAGACCACGACGCTCTATTCCACGCTGAAACGCGTGGCGACCGAAGAGGTCAACGTCAGCACCGTCGAAGACCCGATCGAAATGATCGAGCCGTCTTTCAACCAGACCCAGGTTCAGACGCAGCTTGATTTTGGCTTCCCTGAAGGACTGCGTGCGCTGATGCGGCAGGATCCGGACATCATCATGGTCGGCGAAATCCGCGACCAGCAGACTGCCGAGATGGCGGTGCAGGCCGCGCTGACCGGACATCTGGTGTTCTCCACACTGCATACCAACGATGCACCTTCGGCGGTGACGCGACTGATGGAGCTGGGGGTTCCCTCGTATCTGATCAACGCAACTTTGCTCGGGGTGCTGGCGCAGCGCCTGGTGCGCACACTGTGCAAGCAGTGCAAACTGCCCGACGAGGCGGCCAGCCGCGAGGCGCTGGCCGAAGTGGTGAAGCCCTGGCAACTCAACGGGGCTTACAAGCCGTTCAAGGCGGTCGGCTGCGTCGATTGCCGCATGACCGGTTTCATGGGCCGCATGGGCCTGTATGAGTTGCTGGTGGTGTCGGAGGCTTTCAAGGACAAGATCAACCGCGAGCCCAATGCTGACGCGCTCAAGCGCCAGGCCGTGAGCGACGGCATGCGCCCCTTGCGGCTGGCCGGTGCCATGCGGGTAGCCGAAGGCCTGACCGTGCTGGAAGAAGTTTTGTCCTCCACGCCGCCCCTGACCTGAGCTAGAACACCGGTGTGACATCGGTGAAAGCCATAGGCCTGCGGCCCGGGTTTTCCGTGCAAAATGAATCGCTGGATTTTCGAGGAACTCATTCATGAACATCAAGAGTCAAAAAGACTTTTTTTCGGGCCTGCTTTTCATGGCCATGGGCGGCGCGTTTGCCTGGGGTGCCACCAGCTACACCGTCGGCACCGGCGCGCGCATGGGGCCCGGCTACTTTCCGCTGATGCTGGGTGTCCTGCTGACCCTGTTGGGAGCGGTCATCACCTTCAAGGCGATGGTTGTGGAGACCGAGGATGGGGACAAGGTTGGCAAATGGATCTGGCGCCCGGTCGGCTACATCGTCGCGGCCAATCTGGCGTTTGGCGCCTTGCTCGGTGGACTGCCTGGCATCCGATTGCCTTCCTTGGGCATGGTGGTCGCCATCTACGCATTGACATTGATAGCTGCCAAAGCCGGCACGGAATTCAAATTGAAGGAGATATTCATTCTGGCGACCATACTGGCGCTGGGCAGCTATGTGACTTTCATCCTGCTGCTGAAACTCCAGATCCAGGTGTGGCCAGCGTTTATTTCCGGTTGATGGAGTGCTCATGGATCTGATTTCAAATCTCTCGCTTGGGTTTGGTGTTGCCTTTACGCCGATCAACCTGTTGTATGCGCTGATTGGCTGTTTGCTCGGTACGCTGATCGGTGTGCTGCCTGGCATCGGACCGGTAGCGACGATTGCCATGCTTTTGCCGGCCACCTATGCCTTGCCGCCGGTGTCGGCCCTGATCATGCTGGCCGGGATCTATTACGGTGCGCAGTATGGCGGCTCCACCACCGCCATTCTGGTCAATCTGCCAGGCGAGTCTTCGTCAATCGTCACCTGCATCGACGGCTATCAGATGGCACGCCAGGGGCGCGCCGGACCGGCTTTGGCGGCAGCCGGGTTAGGTTCTTTTTTTGCTGGCTGTGTCGGCACCCTGATCCTGGCGGCATTTGCCCCGCCGTTGACGGAACTGGCTTTCAAGTTCGGGCCGGCGGAGTATTTTTCGCTGATGGTTCTGGGTTTGATCGGTGCGGTGGTATTGGCCTCGGGTTCGCTGCTCAAGGCCATCGGCATGATCATCCTGGGCTTGCTGCTGGGTCTGGTTGGTACCGACATCAATTCAGGCGTGGCACGTTACAGTTTTGATATTCCGGAGTTGACCGACGGTATCGGCTTTGTCGCGATCGCGATGGGAATTTTTGGCTATGGTGAAATCATTTCCAATCTGGCGCTGCCTACAGAGCATCGCGAAGTCTTCACCGCCAAGGTGCAGGGTTTGTGGCCGACCAAGCAGGACTTCAAGGACATGACCCCGGCGGTGTTGCGTGGCACTTTTCTGGGCTCTGCGCTGGGCATCCTGCCGGGCGGCGGCGCCTTGCTGGCGTCGTTTGCGGCCTACGCACTGGAGAAAAAAATGAAAGGCAAACCGGGTGAAATCCCGTTCGGCAAGGGCAATATCCGCGGTGTGGCGGCTCCTGAATCGGCCAATAACGCGGGTGCGCAGACTTCTTTTATCCCCTTGCTGACGCTGGGCATTCCGCCAAATGCGGTGATGGCCCTGATGGTTGGCGCCATGACGATTCACAATATCCAGCCGGGTCCGCAGGTGATGACCAGCAACCCTGAATTGTTCTGGGGCCTGATCGCGTCGATGTGGATCGGCAACGCCATGCTGATCGTGTTGAATCTGCCGATGATTGGCATCTGGATCAAATTGCTGACAGTGCCTTACCGCTGGCTGTTCCCGGCGATCGTCCTGTTCTGCGCGCTTGGCGTTTACACCACCAATAACAGCACCTTTGATATCTGGATGGTGGCCGGCTTCGGCTTTATTGGTTACGTCTTCAACAAGCTCGGCATGGAGCCCGCGCCGCTGATGCTGGGTTTTATTCTGGGTCCGATGATGGAAGAAAACCTGCGCCGCGCGCTGCTGCTGTCGCGCGGTGACTGGAGTGTGTTTGTCACGCGCGGCCTGTCCGCCGGCTTGCTGGCTGCGGCTGCGGTAATGCTGGTGATTGTGCTGTTGCCGGCGATCAAGAGGAAGCGCGAAGAAGCGTTTGTCGAAGACTGACAGCCGCAGTTTCGCTGCGCTGTTCTGCGTTGAGCTTGGGTCGGCGGGGGCAGGGCGGACGCCGGGGGCTCTCAACGCTTGGCTTTTTTTGAAATCGCCCCCAGCATCCACCCCACCCCCGCCTTGCGTTGTTGCTTGATCCGATCCGGGTGGTCATTGGGATAACCGTGCCTACTACCGTTTCAGACACATTGGAGTCAGTCAATATTTGGCGGCCACCGGCAAGTTACGACCCTGAAGAGACATTCGTCACGTCGCTGGCCCTGCGGCAGGTTTCTGAGAGGAGCTGCCGTTCGACGTGGAGGGCCGCAAATTACTCGGCCGTAACGAACTATTTCAACGGCTAGGCGGGAAATCTGCTTTGTGCGAGTTGCCGGACATCGAAAAATCAATAGTGTCAGAATCAATTGACCCACACTTGTTGGCATCCGGTCAAAGATCCCGCCCCGGGAAGCATCGGGCGTTATTGAAACTCACGTCTTATTAATTCCACCAAGGGTGAATTTCCCGGAATGGCAATACGAACCTGCTCGATTGTTTGCATTGCGAGTTTACGTTGTAAACCTTGATGAGAGGTCAGCCGTGACACAATATCCACGAGGCGATCAGCGCCAGCAATGAAGGCAACTTCCCAACTTCGAATATCGGCGATGGATAACCCTTGGTGTTCGCGACTGCTATATGGCGGGGGAACCAACCTGACTTGCGCTCCCTCCGCAAACCCGCTTGCTACAGTCCAGTGTGCAAGACAGTTGCGGCAATTGTTGTGAAGGGATACGATATTTTTATTCGCCTTACCCCAATCGCTCAAGATGCCGCGCGCATCGTCGTCTAATTCCCCAAGTGCCGACTCTAATGCACGGTCAATCATTCGAATTTTCGCGCTAAAGCCATCAATTGCGTCCAGCACTGCGTAAGGGGTTCGCATGTCACTAGAGAACCCGCCGCCTGCTTGCATGATTGTCAGAACGTGAACTACACCAAAGATTTGGTAAAGCTGAATTTCAACTCTGGTCCAGTTTGAAAGTGCTGAGCCGATTGCGCGGTATATCGCGTCGATCTGTTCAATCTTGGAAGGTTTATTCATAGCAGAGCTACCTACTTGTACTCAACAGTTCAGCCTAACACATACAGCTAAAGTGACCTGGCTCGACATAGTTGAATGAAATAGAAATTCATAGTCTGAGCTGACAGTATCAAAGCTTTTGAAATGGCAGCTATCCTAAGCGTATCGGACGTTGCCATCTTGGGTTGCAATGGACGGCTATGGCCGAGTTGTGTGAATTGGCACTCAGGCAGGTTTCAGAGTGCAACGGCCACTCAGATGGCGGCTGTAGGGATAACCTGAAGGTCCGCAGATGGCCAAACCGGGTACTTCTGATTCCATGGTCACCGGCTGCTTCCGCTGCATCGCCGCCCATCGCTGCAGCTCCAAACTTGTTACGTGATCCCAGAACGCCGCCCACAGAGATTGGGGCATGGGTCCCCGCCGATTTAGTTACGACATAACTTGCAAGCAAGTTAGTCTCCACTGAAACTTCGTTTTCTGGGCATTTGACAGTATGAGGCGGGGGCCCATACCCCAATCTCTGCCACCCCCGACCGGCACCCGCTCCATGATTGGTAGCGAGTGACTTTGCGAAGAGTTGCGACACAAAGTTTGGGCCAACAGCCGAAGTAAAACCCATCTGCGGCACAATTCCCGACAGGAACACCTATGCAACTCAAACACAATCTGCAGCAGCACCCGCAACGCGCGGCGCTGCACAACGAAGTTCACGCCCGTCCGCCACAGGCTCTGGCGGTGCCATTGGCGATCTCGCATGTGGTCATGGTCTGCGACGCGGCGCAACGTGAAGCCAGCCGTGCCCACGTGTCGGCGCTGTTGCGCGACCATCATCTGCCCTTGCCGGATCCGCTGTCGAGTCATTTCCGCCTGGACGTCGGCGCGTTCCATATTCGCTGGGAGTTGCACACTGAATTCGTCACCTGGACCTTCATGTGTCCGCTGGCGACCGAGCGTTTTGGAGAGCAGGGGCCGGCACTGGCGGTGGATGCGGTGCCGCAGGACTGGCTGGCCGGTTTGCCGGGCCAGTGCCTGTCGAGCCTGCACATGTGGGTTTTGTCGAGTCATGCTTTTGGCGCCACGGCGCTGGTCAAGCAGATGCTGCTGGAAGACACCCTGCTGGCCTCCAGCGTGGCGGGCGGCGGTGCCGAGGTGTATACCGACTTCATGATCCATGCGGACGGCTTTTCCCGCATGGTGCTGCTGGCTGGCAACCTGTCGCCGCGCCGCCTGGGGCGTCTGGTGCAGCGCCTGCTGGAGATTGAAACCTACCGCATGGCGGCCTTGCTGGGTTTGCCAACCGCGCGTGAGGCGACAAGCATTTTGTCGAGTGCCGAGCGTGAACTGGCTGATCTGGCGAGTGCCATTCGCAGCGCCACGCCCGAGGACGAACCGCTGTTGCTGGACCGCCTGACCAAACTCGCTGGTCAGGTCGAGAGCCAGCACGCCGCGACCCACTCGCGCTTTTCGGCCAGTGCCGCCTATTTTGAGCTGGTGGACAAACGCATCAGCGACATTCACGAGGCGGCCTTGCCGGGCATGCAGACGATTGGCGAATTCATGGAGCGTCGCCTGACGCCCGCGCGCAGCACCTGCGCCTGGGCGACCCGGCGGCAAGACGCCCTGTCGCAGCGCGTGTCGCGCATCAGCAACCTGCTGCGCACGCGGGTAGAGATTGAACAGCAGCAAAGCAATCAGGCTTTGTTGAGCACCATGAATCAGCGCCAGGACATTCAACTCAAGCTGCAGGCCACGGTGGAAGGGCTGTCGGTGGCGGCGATTACTTACTACATCGTGGGCCTGGTGAGTTATCTGGCCAAAGGCGCGCACGTTCTGGGCTGGCCGGTGAGCGCAGAGAGCACGGCTGCTGCCGCCATTCCGCTGGTGGCGCTCGGTGTCTGGTGGTTGCTGCGCCGGCTGCACCATAAGGTTTTCAAAGAATAATGCCTGCAGCCTCCGTGCCTATTGCGCAAGAAGCTCCTAAAAAGATAGCAACCGGTCTTCTCCTGGCAACGCTGGGCGCGATTGCGTTCAGCGGCAAGGCGATCATTGTCAAGCTGGCTTACCGCTATGGCGTCGATGCGGTGACGCTGATCATGTACCGCATGCTGTTTGCGCTGCCGATTTTTGCGCTGATCGCCTGGTGGTCCAGCCGCGGCAAACCGCCGCTCACGCGCGGCGACTGGCTAGGTATCCTGGGCCTGGGTGTCACCGGCTACTATCTTGCCAGCTTCCTGGACTTTGCCGGTCTGTCGTATATCAGTGCCTCGCTGGAGCGGCTCATTTTGTACCTCAACCCGACGCTGGTGCTGCTGCTCGGTCTGGTGCTGTACCAGCGCCATATCCAGCGCGCGCAAGTGTTCGGCATGGCGATCAGCTATGCCGGCGTGCTGCTGGTGTTTGGCCACGAGGTCAAGCTCGAAGGTGGTGATGTGGCGCTGGGCGCGCTGCTGGTGTTCCTCAGCGCCGTGAGCTACGCGCTGTACCTGAGCTTCAGCGGCGAACTGGTGCAGCGTCTGGGTTCCCTGCGTCTGGTCGGCATGGCCACCAGCCTGGCTTGCCTGCTGTGCATTGCGCAGTTCTTGCTGTTGCGCCCGTGGAGTGCCGCTCTGGTGGCGGCACCGGTGATCTGGCTCTCGCTGCTCAACGCCACGCTTTGCACCGCCGTACCGGTGGTGCTGGTGATGATGGCGATTGAGCGCATCGGCGCCAGCCTGGCCTCGCAGGCCGGCATGGTCGGCCCGATGTCCACCATTTTGATGGGCGTGTTGATTCTGGGGGAACCCTTTACCGCCTGGGTGGCCCTGGGGACGGTGCTGGTGCTTGCGGGTATATTTGTGTTTACCGGTGGCGGGCGACGCGTGTCGCGCTAGCCGTGTTTATCGCTGACAACAGAAGGTACCATGGCCTGTGTCCGGCCGCTCTGAGGGAATTTGAATGGTATTGACCCCCGATTTCAATCCACAGTCTGAACCGCTGGTGCAGAAGCCGCCTGCCACCATGGCGGTCCTGTTTGCGGATGTTGCGGGCAGCACCCGGATCTATGAAACGCTCGGCGATTTCCAGGCGAAGAATATGGTCGATGAGTGCATCGCGCTGATGCGTGTCGTTGTCGGGCAGTATGGCGGGCGCGTCATCAAGACCATTGGCGATGAGGTCATGTGCGTGCTGCCAGATGCCGACAGCGGCTGCCTGGCGGCCATGGACATGCAGCTCAAGATCATGGCGCTGCCGGCGGTATCCAACGTCAAGCGCGCGATTCGCGTTGGCTTTCATTTCGGTGCGGTGCTTGAAGACAACAGCGATGTCTTTGGCGATACCGTCAATCTGGCGGCGCGCATGGTCGGCCTTGCCAAAGCCAAGCAGATCATCACCACGCAGTCGACAGTTGGACATCTGTCACGCCTGTTGCAGAGCTCGACGCGCAGGATTGCGGCCCTGTCCGTCAAAGGCAAGGGCGACGACGTCGACGTTTGCGAGATCATCTGGCAGGCCGGAGAGGAGTTGACGATGGCGACGCCGTCGATCATCACCTTGCCCCGGCAAAGCAGACTGCATCTGCGCTGCGGCAGCACCGTGATCGTGCTGGAAAAGGCCAAGGCCGGAGTTCTGATTGGACGCGATGCCGGTTGCCAGATTGTGGTCGCGGATCGCATGGCATCACGCCAGCACGCGCGCATCGAGCGACTTCAGGACAAGTTTTTTCTGATTGATGAAAGCACCAACGGCACTTTCGTGGCCATCGACGGCGAGCCCGAGATCACGCTGCGGCATGAAGGCCTGATGTTGCGTGGCCAGGGACGGATCGCCTTTGGCCGCAGCGTTGAGCAGTCGAGCACCGACACGGTTGAATTTTCGCTGCAGGGTCAGCCCGACCCAGGCACGCTCAAGCCACCGACTTGACCGAGCTGCCTTTGAGCAAGGGCTTGCCGCGCGCCGCCGGGGCAGTTAACAGTCCGGCTGGGGGAGCGGTCTCCAGTTTGCCGCGAACTGCAACATCAAGGCAGGAACTGGCAAAGCTCATGTTGATTTCGCTGTCGCTCGATCCGGCCAGCACAAAGCAGTTCTGCCCCAGCTTGGCATTGAGCGGCCTGATGATCGCATCCTGTGCCACGTCGGTGGCGCTGCCCTCAGCCAGCTGCAGCTGATACTGTCCCTTGTCGGCCAGCAGCTGAACGTCAAGCACCTGGCGCACACCACGCAATTCGCGCAGCAGCAGGCGCGCCGTCTGGGCATCGGGCAGGCCGCTGACGTTGAGACGGGTCCGGCTGACGCCAAAATTGAAATGCTGCAGGAAGAAGTTCTTTGAAAACTCCTCGCCCATCAGTCTGCCAATGTCGACCAGCGCCTGATCCTCGGTGGCCCAGCTTTGTCCGGTGGGGGTGATGGTGTTGAGGTAGATTTCCTCGCCGGTGGACTTGTCAATCGCCTTGACGGTCCATGAGGTCAGCACGGTCTTGGTGACGGTCAGGCCGGAGGCTGGCAGCTTGGCCGAGAGCTGCTTGACCTTGGCCTCGCCCTGAACCAGAAAATCAGCCGCCTTGGTGTTCGGGCCAGCGCCGGCTTCGCCGTCGTTCGCCCAGACGCGAAAGCCGAAAGACTTGATGCGCTCCTTGAGCACGTTTTCAGCCAGCTGCGAGCGTGCACTCGGCAAGGCCTGCGCGGTATCGGCATTGGCCAGTGTCATCTGGATGGCGACCCTGGGATCGCCATGATTGCGAATGAAATCGACTCTTTCATCCTTGGACAACTGGTTCAGTGATTTCTGCACGTCGCGTACCTTGAGCACGGCACGCGTCTCGGTTTCCAGCAGGCCATCCTTGCCGGTGACCGGTGTGCCCTCCTCGAGTACCGTCTTGATAAAGGAACCCGATTGCGACAGCAGTTTTTGCTCGATCAGCGCGTAGTTGTTGTTCAGGGAGTTGCCTTCGACGTACAGGGCCAGCACTTTTTCGACCAATTGACGCTTGGCATCGGCGCGCGCTTCGGCTTGTGCCGCACCCTCATTGCCGTTGAAACGCGGATCCTTGGGGTCGACCAGGCCAAGCGCGCTGATGATGACATTGCCGGCTTCCTGTGGCGGATCGCCCGCCACTGCCGGCTTGATGGCGGCGGGTGCGCCGGCGACTGGCGCAGCCGCAGTCGATGCGCTGGTTTGTGTCACGCCAGCGTCGCCTTGCCCGAGGTAGAAATATCCACCAGCTGCGACCAGCAGCACGACCCCGGCAAGCGCGCCCATGAGCATCTTGCTGGACGAGGCCTTGGCCGGTTCGGGCGTCTTCGGAGCAACGGAGGCTGGGGCAGTTGGGGCAGCGGCCTGGACACCGGTGCCTGCTGCGTTGACCAGGGTGGGTTCCCAGGCCGGGTTGGCGACGGCCGCTTCAATCGCGGCGGCAAATTCAGCGGCGTTTTGAAAGCGCTGGTCCGGGTTCTTGGCCATCGCTTTTTTGACCACCGCGTCGAAGGCGGGGGGCAGGGCGACGTTGAGCATGGAAGGCGCCAGCGGTTCTTCGTGCAGCACCTTGTACATGATGGTGGTGTTGTTGCCGGCAAAAGGCTTCTCGCCGGTCAGGAACTGGTACAGGATGACGCCGCAGGAAAACAGGTCGCTGCGACCGTCCACGGTCTGGCCCATGAACTGCTCGGGCGACATATAAGTCGGCGTGCCCATCAGGGTTCCCACTTGCGTCAGTTCGGATTTCTCGATGCGCGCGATGCCAAAGTCGGCGATCTTCAGGCTGCCGTTGTCCAGCACGATGATGTTGGCTGGCTTGATGTCGCGGTGCACCACGCCGTGGGCATGCGCGTGGCCCAGTGCGGCCAGTATTTCGCCCATGAGGCGATTGACTTCGGGCAGCGCGAAGCGCTCGTTGGCCTCGAAATAGTCACGCAGTTCACGGCCCTTGACGAACTCCATGGCGATGAAGGCGACCGGTTGCCCGGCTTCCTCCAGAGTCCCGCCTCCCGCAACCAGGGTCCGATCGTCCTCGGCGACTGCCTCGCCATAGTCGTAAACCGCGACGATGCCCGGGTGGCTCAGCCGCCCGGCCGCCTGTGCTTCACGCTTGAAGCGCGCCATCACGTCGCCAGCCTCGGTGGCCACCAGCTTGTTGGGCAGTATGGTCTTGATCGCGACGGTGCGTTCAATGACGGGATCAAAACCCTCATAAACGACGCCCATCGCCCCTTTGCCGAGTTCGCGCCGGATCAGGTATTTACCGAGTTTGGTGATGTCTGGCATTTTGTTTTCCCCGGCACAGGCGGTTTGGCCTGCTTATTTGTTTATTTGTATTTGGAGTCGATATCCCAAACCGCGGTTTGCACCAGCCGCTGCACCATGGTATCGAGCCCGACGCCTCCTTTTGCGCCTTCGGAGATTCCCATGACGCTGGTCTGGCTGGAGCCGACCTCCATTTTGAGTTCTTTGTAGCCTTGGGCCACCTGCTCGGTGGTGTTGGCGTCCATGATCTTGTAACGCATGCCGATCAGCCACACGCCGGTCGCATCCTGGGTTTGTACCGAGCCCGCCACATGCCCCGCGGCCCCCAATCCGCCAAACATCGACAGCAGGCCGCCGACCGCCCGGCCATCAAAGCCTTTCTTGTTTTCAGCGATCTGCTCGGCCTTGAGGATGTCGAACTTGACGACCCACTTGGTGGTCCTGAGTTTGCCGATCTTCATGGTCTTGCGCGCACTGGCGACGTCGCCCATGTTGTAGGCGAGCGAGACTTCTTGCAGCAGATTGCCCAGGTTGCTGCGTTCGAGTACCGGAAAGTTGGCGTTGGACAACTCAAGCTCGGCGAAATCGGCAATATTGTTGGGCCCGAACTTCTGCATGAAACTGGCGTTATTGCTTTTCACCTCACCGGGTATGACCACCAGCGCCGGACCTTTGACTGCCTTGTTCACATAGTCGACCTCCCGGTACGCTGCGGCATCCGCGGCGGCGTTGGCTTTGTCCGAGGTGGAACTGCCAGCGGTCGGGGACGGGTTGCCAAAAGTGGGTTGCGCGCTGACTTGGGTAGCTGCTGCGAGCAGCGCCAGCAGTGCCGCGATGAGGGCCAGTTTTGAAGAATTGAAATGCGTGGTGTTCATAATATTTGGCCTGTAGAAATTGAAGCTTGAGTTCTATGGCTGTGCTTCAGCGCACGCCAGCGTTCTGGCAATAATCGCTGTACAGGGAAGCCACCAGCTCGTCGGCGCGCTCGTTGATCAAGGTCAGCGCCATGCCCGATGTATCCTGCCCGGCGTAGCTGGCATTCTCGGCGCTGGCCTGTGAAATCATCTTGCCATTGGCGCCGGTCAGCGTGAAGTTCATGCTGATGTTGACCTGATTGACGTTGACCATCGGATTGACGCTGGCGTGGGTCGTGATCAGGCCCTTGAGGATGTACTGCGCCGCCAGCCGTTTGGAAGCGCTGATCGCGGCATCCGGGTCGTTCTTGAAGTAGGCGTCGATCTCGGCCTGCGCCACCTGCTGGCGGATTTGCGCCTGGGTGTAGGTTCTCAGGCCCAGGGCGCGCAAGCGTGAATTGATGGCATCGAAGTGCGGACTGAACGCTGCCTGACTGGCCCGCACATGGCCATTTTGACTCTCACCGATCAGTACCAGGATCTTCTGGTTCTTGACCTTGTTGCGGCACGGTGCAAGCAGCATCGCCGAGACTCTGGCTTGCTGCTCTCCCTGTTGCGCCTCGTCGCTGGGGTCTGGGTTGGAGAACCTGAAATCCGCGGCATGCCCGACGTTTACAACCGCAGACCATGCAAAAAGGGCGATCAAAAAAGTGCGCAGCATGATGTGATGTGGGTTGAAATGAATAAGGGCTTGAATTCTGTTGGTCTGGCAGCGGGTCTCGGGACTGACAATAAATTATAGGCAGACTGGCTTGCTCCGTCGCATGGTCGGTGGTTTGCTTTTATCATGCGGCCGGATGGATGTAATTCACTGAGGGCATTATTATGGATTTGGGCATTGCTGGCAAATGGGCTTTGGTATGCGGGGCCAGCAAAGGCCTGGGCTTTGGTTGCGCCCAGGCTTTGGCGCAGGAAGGCGTCAACCTGCTGATGGTCGCTCGTGGGGCGCCCGCGCTACACCAATCCGCTACGCAATTGATAGCTGACTGCGCAGATCGCACGGGAGCTACAGTCCAATTTGTTGCTGCAGATATCACAAGCGTCGAGGGTCGCCAGGCGGTATTTTCGGTGCGAGCTGACTTTGACATCGTGATCAGCAATGCGGCTGGCCCGCCGACCGGCGACTTTCGTGATTGGGACCGCGAGGCCTGGATCAAGGCGGTGGACGCGAATATGCTGACGCCGATTGAATTGATCAAGGCCACGGTGGACGGCATGGCGGCGCGCGGGTTCGGGCGCATCGTCAACATCACATCGAGTGCTGTGAAGGCGCCGATCGATATCCTGGGTCTTTCCAACGGTGCGCGCAGCGGTCTTACCGGCTTTGTGGCGGGTGTTTCGCGCAGCAAGCTCGCGGCTCAGGGCGTCACCATCAATAACCTGCTGCCGGGTGCGTTTGACACCGACCGCCTGCGCGGCGTCATGCGGGGTGCCGCCGAAAAGTCGGGCCAGTCGCTGGACGCTGTCACTGCCGCAAGGCGCAACTCCATCCCGGCGCGGCGTTTTGGCACGGTGGGGGAGTTTGGCGCCATCTGTGCTTTTTTGTGCAGCCAGCAGGCCGCCTACATCAACGGGCAGAACGTGCTGGCCGATGGTGGCGCTTACCCTGGTGTGTTCTGACTTCAAGGCGCGGCGCCGGCCAGCAAGGCTTCAAAATCGGCCAGCGGCGTCGGTCTGCCAAACAGGTAGCCCTGGTAAAGCGTGCAGCCGTGCAGGGCCAGGAACTGTTGTTGTGCCCGGCTCTCGACGCCTTCGGCGATCACTTCCAGCCCGAGGTTGCGGGCCATGCCAATGATGGTCTGGACGATCACGCCGTCGCTGCGTTTGACGCCAATGTTGCGCACAAAAGACTGATCGATCTTGAGCTGGTCCAGTGGCAGGACAGTCAGGTACGCCAGCGAGGAATGCCCGGTGCCAAAGTCATCGACGGAAAACTTCACGCCCAGCGCCTTGAGTGCTGTCATCTTGGCGATGGTGTCGTTGACATTGACAAGCACCAGGGACTCGGTGAGCTCAAGCTTGAGCAAGTGGGGCCTGATCCCGGTCTCGTGCAGCACGTCGGCCACCTTGGCCACAAAGTCAGGCTGGCGAAACTGGCGCGCACTGACGTTGACGCAAAGGTGCAGCTCACGGCTGCGCGCGCTGCCTTGCCAGAGGGCGAGCTGCCGGCATGCCGTGCGCAGCACCCACAGGCCGATGGGCAGGATCAGGGCACTTTCTTCGGCCACCGGAATGAACTCGCCCGGCGACACCAGGCCACGCAGCGGGTGGCGCCAGCGGATCAATGCTTCAGCCCCGATCACCGGCCCGTCGAGTTCGACCTGCGGCTGGTAATAGAGCTCGAACTGCGAATCCGCCAGCGCTGCCTGCAGGTCGGCCTCCAGCTGGGCGCGTGCGTTGATGGCGGCCTGCATCTGGGGATCAAAGAAGCACAGGGCGTTGCGTCCGCGCGATTTGACCTCGTACATGGCGATGTCCGCCTGGGCCAGCAAGTCTGCTGCTGACAAGTGCGCCACACCGAAGAGGGTCGCGCCCACGCTGGGTGTGATGTGGTAGGTGTGAGTCGCAAGCTGGTAGGGCAGGTTGAGTCGCTCCAAAATCTTGTTGCCAACTTTTCGCGCCATCGCAGCAGCCTCATGGCTGTGTTCGGACAAGTCCTCCAGCATGACCACGAACTCGTCGCCTCCGAGCCGCGCCACGGTATCTTCCTCGCGCACGCAGGCCCTGAGACGCTGGGCGACCTGTTGCAGCAGGAGGTCCCCGACGTTGTGGCCGAGCGTGTCGTTGAGGGTCTTGAAGCGGTCCAGGTCCAGAAACAGCAGCGCGCCACAGAGTGCGCTGCGGGTGCTCGATGTGATGGCATGCTGCAGGCGGTCCATCAGCAGGCGTCGGTTGGGCAGCGCGGTCAGCGAGTCATAGAACGCGAGCTGCTCGATCTCGGCGGCGGACCGGCGCAACTCCGTGACATCGTGATAGACAATCACCAGACCGCCTTCGGGCGTGGGCCGCTCGGTGATCTGGATGACGCGGCCATTTGGCAGGGTCTGCTCATGCGCTGCCTGCGGATTTGCCTGCAGGGCCAGGCGCCGCTCAACCCAGTCCCGGAGCTCGGCCTCGCTGGCGCCCGGTTGATGATGCTTCGCGGTTGCCTCGAGCACCTGACGAAACGACATCAGGGGCGTGATGCTGCCGGTCAGCCATGGAAATATTTTCTCGAAACGCCGGTTCCAGCGCACCAGCTGACGCTCGGCATTGAGCAGCACGAAGCCGCTCATCATCGATTCCAGCGCCTGGTCCAGCGTAGACTTGGACTGGGCATTCTCAAGCCGCGCTTGCGCCAGCCGGTTCAGATACCAGATGGCAAAGCTGCCAGAGGCCAGAATCATCAGGGCAAACGCCAGCGTGGCGCCGGCAATCAGGTTGCGCTGCGCGCGCCACTTCAGCAGTGCGGCATCG
Organism: uncultured beta proteobacterium; assembly: GCA_963810395.1. Taxonomy (GTDB): domain Bacteria; phylum Pseudomonadota; class Gammaproteobacteria; order Burkholderiales; family Burkholderiaceae_C; genus Rhodoferax. The sequence continues at coordinate 2,949,726 of CAWENC010000001.1, forward strand.
ATCGGGATGCTGGCCGCAATCCGCACATCCTGGAACAGCATCGGCCGGGTGACCACGATCGCCGGAACACCGCTCAGGCGGGCCGGCGTGCTCCGCGGGCGCTCAGAATCTTGCTGCTCTGCGAAGCCGGGTTCGACCGGCTGCGCCAGTGGCGGTGAGAGCAGTTGCCCCAGGCGCTGCTCTTGCGCCGGAACACTGGCCAGCAACAGCCCATTGCCGCGCTCGAGCGTGACCTCCAGCCCGCCGATGTCGACACCCTGGATCAGGATGGCTGTCAGGACCGATACCTGGACTTCTGCCACCGCCAGCACCCTGGAGCGATTGCCGAGCTGGATGAAACGCGCAAAGTAAAGTACCCGCTCGGAGCTGGCAAAACTGACCACCGGTGCGCTGACTGTCAAGGCCGAGATCGGCTGCGCCAGCACTTGGTCGATGAAACCTGGCGGCAAGGTCAGCGCAAGCTGCGCGCCGTAGGTGTCGGATGAGGCCATGACCCGACCCTGAGGGTCGACCAGTGCGACATAGCGCACCATCAGGTTTTGCTGGATGGCACCATGCATCAAGCCGCTGGCAGTCTTGCCATCGATCCAGTCGGGCATCATCTCCGACAGCCCCAGCAAGTCGTTCATGCTGGCCAGCAGCACGTCCACACCCAGCAGGCTTCGATTGAGTGCCGCCTCGGCGCCACTGACGAAGCGCGTCGCCTGCGCTTCACTTTCAGCCAGCGCGCCTTTGCGGGCGTTCCAGATCAGAGCGGCGGACGCCAGTGTCAATGCCAGCAAAAACACGCCCACCAGTGCCAGCACCGAGACGGTTGCCCTGGTGAGCTTGGTTCTCGTCATCTGGCACTCGGTGCCATGATGCCGCGCAGCGGGCCGATGGTCTGGTTCCAGGTTTCGTTGCAACGGCCATTGCAACGCTGCAACCAGCGCGGCAGTACTGTGGCGGCGAAGATCATCTGGCTGCGGCCTTTGTCCTGCTCCATGGCAGTCACTTGCACCATGTGCCCCTTGCGGCCACTGCTGCAGTCCGCAGCGCCCTGGTTGCAGCTCAGTCCCTCGGCAGTTTCGCGTTCGCTCTCGATCCAGATCGCCGCCTCAAGCCTGGGCAGTTCGTGGCTCAGCAATGCCTTCAGATCGGGCGGCAGGGCGCCCCAGGCCGCCATATTGGCGCCAAATATCGACATTCCCCAGGTGATCGGCAGCGTGTGCACATGAGTGGTCACTTCGTGCAGACCCAGGGTGTTGCCCGTCATGGCGCCGGTGATCGCACATTCGGTGTTGTTCGAGGCCAAGTTGGCCATCATCTGGGCGAGCCCGGTGAGCACCGGTATGCCACCCAAAGCACTGACGAAGTCCGCCTGCGTGGCAGACGACACGCGGATGCGTCGGCCAGCCAGATCGGCCAGGCTGCTGAAGGGCCGCTTGCAAAACAGCACCTGGGCCGGGTAGACATAGAGCGCCAGCGCCTCGATGCCATGGCGCTCGCGCAGCATCTTCTCGAGGTAGGGTCTGAAGCTCGCAACGCTCCGCTTCAGACTGGCCATGTCGGGGTTGAGCCCGGCCAGATCGGCGGCAATGTACTCGGGGTATTGCGCCGACAGGGAACTCATCAATACCGTGCCAAAAGGCACGACACCAAACTGGATCAAGCGCAGCATGTCGTCAGCCGGCACGCCTGCGCGGTCAAAAGGGACGATATTGGCATCGAACCTGCCGGCACTGAGGCGCTGCAGGTCTTGGGTCCAGAATGGCTCTTCGTGAAGCGTGAACTGGTTCACTCCCGCCAGGCCGCCGACAATGCGCAGTGTTTGCACCGGGGCGGCTTGCGTTTGCGTCAGCGCTGCGCACAAGGTCATTGCGCAGCAAATCACTCGTGCTGCGTGACGCAAACGCGATGTCAGCAAACTTGATCCGGGCATGGCAACTCCGGTGAGACCGAAAACAAAGAGCGCCCATTCTGACAGAAGGCGTTTGACGCGCTCCGGGAAGCCCGTGGCCACGAACACCTCCAGGGCCGCAGGGTCTGTCCGCCGGGATCGACGTTTGGCGGCATTTCGTGGCACCATACCGGATCTCTCCAATTTCAGGACTCCCCAAATGACCCAACTATCTTCCCGCGCCATTCGCATTGATCAAAACGGTGGCCCTGAGCAACTCAAACTGGTGACTGTCAAGGTCGGCGATCCCGGCCCGGGTGAAATCCGCATCCGGCACCATGCAGTCGGTTTGAATTTCATTGATGTCTATCAGCGTAGCGGTCTCTATGCCTTGCCGCTGCCGCTGCAACTCGGCATGGAGGCCGCGGGCGTGGTTGAAGCCGTGGGTGAAGGTGTCGCTCATTTGAAGGTTGGTGATCGTGCCGCCTATGCCAGTCAGCCGCCCGGCAGCTATTGCGACTTGCGCGTGATGCCGGCCAAGTGTGTCTGCAAGCTGCCTGATGTGATCTCGTTCGAGACCGGTGCGGCAATGATGCTCAAGGGGCTGACGGCCCAATACCTGCTCAAACGCACGCTGCCGCAGGGCGGCTTGCAGGCCGGTGACTTTGTGCTGTTTCATGCCGCCGCCGGTGGTGTCGGCCTGATTGCCTGCCAGTGGGCCCGCGCCATGGGTCTGCAATTGATAGGCACCGCCGGGTCGGAGGCCAAATGCGCGCTGGCCAGGGAGCACGGAGCGGCTTTTGTCATCAACTACAGCAGCGAAGACTTTCTGGCGCGGGTGAAGGAAATTACCGCCGGCAAGGGCGTCAAGGTGGTCTACGACTCGGTTGGCAAAGACACCTGGGACAAGTCGCTCGACTGTCTGGCACCCTTTGGCCTGATGGCCAGTTTTGGCAACGCCTCGGGCCCGGTGGCGCCGTTCGCGCCCGGTATTCTGGGCGCCAAGGGTTCAATCTACGTGACGCGCCAGACGCTGTTTTCACACATCGCCACGCGTGACAGCACGCAGGCCATGGCTGATGATTTGTTTGCCGTGGTCAGCAGCGGCAAGGTCAAGATTCGCATTGACCAGCGCTACCGGCTGGAAGACGTGCAGCAGGCGCACCGCGACCTGGAGGCCCGCCGGACGACTGGCTGCACGATTCTGACCTTGTGATCAAAACGCCTACACGGGCCGTGATTAATGCGTAAGCAGCTATTAACTTATGGTTCTTTCCCGAAATGATGACAGGCCAAACCCTGTTCAGCATAGCGGGTGGATCAGGTCGGCGGGGCACTCAGCTCCGCGGCTGTCCCCCGCCCTGCGGGCTCCTCCTTGATGCCGCTGCGCTGAGCGCCCCACCAACCTGATCTTCGAGCAGGGGCGGTGTGCGCCTGCGCAAACCACCGACGTTCGTTGCCGAGGGCGGCGCAGTGGGTGGCGCAGCGTGGACTTGGGGTTTTGCCAAATCAAGGAGGAGCCGTAGGCGGGGGACATTCGCGGAGCTACCCACTGCGCCGTCCTCGGCCCACACACGCCCGGGCCTCAGTTCCCGACTTGCGAAAGAGCAATCTGCGTCAAGCCGGCGTGCCTACTCCGAAGTCGGATGCAGCAGTCGGCTCGGCGCCAGGGCACCGGCGGCGTCGAGGATCGGGTAGGCAATCGAGCAGATGTGCGAGTTGATGCGCTTGAGGTCGCTGATCAGGTCCAGATGCAGGGAACTGGTTTCGATGCTGGGCAGGCTGTTATCGCTCAGGCGATCCAGGTGATTGGCCGAGTATTCGAGTTCCAGATTGCGAAAGCGGGTTTTTTCTTCGAGCAGTTTTTGCGCATCGCGCAGATTGCCATTCAGGAAGACGCTCATTCCCAGGCGCAGGTTGTCCACCAGGTGGCCGTGCAGCTGGGTGATTTCCGCCATGCCCGCCTCGGAGAACCGGCGTCCGGCCCGGATCTTCTTGTTTTCGATGTCTTCCAGCACGCGCTCGATGATGTCGCCAATCTGCTCCATGTTGATGGTGAAGCTGATGATGTCGGCCCAGCGTTGTCCTTCTTTTTCGCTCAGCGATTCACGCGAAATTTTGGTCAGGTAGTACTTGATGTCGGAATACAGCTCATCGACCGTGTCGTCCATTTTCTGCAGCCTCTGGGCCAGCGGCAGATCGTTGTTCCTGATCACCTCCAGCACCCCGCGCAGCATGGTTTCAACCACGTCGGACTGGTGCATGGCTTCGCGCACCGCGCACGACAGGGCCACGGACGGCGTGGCCAGCGCGGAAGGGTCCAGATGACGCTGACGCCCATTCACCAGATTGCTTTTTGCGGCCGGCAACCAGTAGGCGACCCAGCGCGCCACGACCTGGGTCAGGCCGATGAAGATCAGACCGACCAACAGGTTGAAGCCCAGATGAAACAGCACCACCACGGTGGCGACGTCACCCAGCAGCGGCCGCACGTGCTGCAGCCACAGGCCGACGAAAGGCGCTGCGAGAGCGACGCCGAGCGCCTTGAAGACCAGATTGCCGAGCGGCACCTGACGCGTTTCGACGTTGGTTTTGAGGGTCGTCAACACCGCCAGCAGGCCGCTGCCCAGGTTGGCGCCGAGCACCAGACCGAGCGCCACGTCCACCGGGATCACATGGGTGCTGGCCAGCGCGGCGGTCAGCAGCACAATCGCCAGGCTGGAGTAGGACAGCACTGACAACAGGGCGCCGACCGTGATCTCCAGCGCCAGGTCGCTGCCGAGCGAGCCGAGCAGGGCCTTGATGGCGGGCGCCTGTGTCATTTCATTGGCCGAGACCGTCACCAGGCCCAGTGCCAGCAACATCAGCCCCAAGCCGATCAGAATGCGCCCGACATGGCCGACGGTGCTGGACTGGCGGGCGATAAACAGCACCACGCCAAAAAAAATGAACAACGGCGACAGCCACGAGAGATCGCGCGAAAACAGCACCGCCATCAGGCTGGTGCCAATGTCGGAGCCTAGCATGACCGCCAGCGCCGCGGGCAGATCCATCAGGCCTTGGCCGACAAACGCCGAGACAATCAGTGCCGTGGCGGTGCTGGACTGCAGCAGGGCCGTGACACCGATGCCCGAGATCGTGGCCTTGATTCGGTTGCTGACACTCTTGGCCAGAATGTTGCGCAAATTGGCGCCAAAGACCCGCAGAATGTCGGTGCGCACCAGGTGCGTACCCCAGACCAGCAGCGCAATCGCCGCGAGCAGGTTTAACAGGTGGGCCAACGCGCTTTCCCTTTATGTGTGTGCTGGTGATGATCCTCTGCCATGCTCAGTGGCTGCGGCGCACGCGCAGCAATTCGTCGAGGATCAGGCAGGCCGCGCCCAAAGTAATGGCGCTGTCGGCGAGGTTGAAGGCCGGAAAATGCCCGCCCGGAAATAGCGGGGCCAGCCAGCGCCAGTGGAAGTCCAGGAAGTCCACCACGTAGCCGTACAGCACGCGGTCGATCACATTGCCGAGGGCGCCGCCCAGAATGCAGGCCAGCGCAAAGGCAAACAGTTTTTGCCCGCCGTGCGACTTCAGCATCCACACAATCAGCGCCGCCGCCGCCACGCCGATGGCCGTAAAGAACCAGCGCTGCCAGCCTGAGGCAGTATTCAGAAACGAAAATGCGGCGCCGGTGTTGTGCGCCCGCACCAGGTTGAAGAAACCTGTCAAGCGGGTGCTGTCGCCGAGCTGGTAGGCGCCGATGACCAGGACCTTGGTCAACTGGTCGGCAATCACAATCAGGGCGGCCAGGCCGAGCCATTGCAGCATGCCGCCGGCGCCGGAAGGGGATTTGCGCGCCATCAGGCGAACTTCCTGGTCTCGCCCGCGCCGTACAGGTTGCTGGTGCAGCGGCCGCAGATGGTCGGGTGAGCGGGGTCATGGCCGACGTCGTCGCGGTAGTGCCAGCAGCGCTCGCACTTGACGGCATTTGAGGTGCTGGCGCTTATTGACAGGGCGTCGCCAGCTATCAAATCAATAGCGGATGTGATGAAGACAAATTTCAGATCGTCGCCCAGACTGGCCAGTAGCGCGTGGTCGTCGGCGCCGACGGTGAGTGTCACGCTGGCCTGCAGCGACGAGCCGACCTTGCCCTCGGTACGCAGGGTCTCGATCTCCTTGTTGACTGCATCACGGATCTCGCGAATGCGGTTCCACTTGGCCAGCAGCGCCGCATCCGGCTCGGCCAAGGCGCTGTAGTTGTCCATGAAGATCGACTCTCTGGTGCCTGCGGGCGTTTTGCCGGCGGCACCCAATACGGCCCACGCCTCTTCGGCGGTAAAGCTCAGGAATGGCGCCATCCAGCGCAGCATGGCTTGCGTGATCTGCCACAGCGCGGTCTGGGCGCTGCGCCGCGCCAGAGACTTCGGCGCCGTGGTGTAGAGCCGGTCTTTCAGGATGTCGAGATAGAAAGAACCCAGGTCTTCGGAGCAATAGAGTTGCAGTTTTCCGACCACCGGGTGGAATTCGTAGACCTCGTAGTGCGCCAGAATTTCAGCTTGCAACTGCGCCGCGCGGCTCAGCGCGTAGCGGTCGATCTCCAGCATGTCCTGGAGTTCGACCTGCTCCGAGGCGGGATCGAAATCGCTGACGTTGGCCAGCAGGAATTTGAGCGTGTTGCGGATGCGCCGGTAAGTGTCGACCACACGCGCCAGGATCTTGGCGTCAATCGCCAGGTCACCCGAATAGTCGGTGGCGGCGCACCACAGGCGCAGGATTTCGCCGCCGTATTTTTGCGCCGATTCCCCCAGCGGCATGTAGTTGCCCAGGCTCTTGCTCATCTTGCGGCCGGCGCCATCGACGGTGAACCCGTGCGTCAGCAAGCCGCGATAGGGTGCCCGCCCGTTCATGGCTGCGCTGGTCAGAAGCGAAGAGTGGAACCAGCCGCGGTGCTGGTCGTGGCCTTCAAGGTAAAGGTCGGCTTCCGGGCCACTGTTGTGCGCGTTGGCCAACAGTCCGCTGGATTCGCTGTTGGTGGATGCGTTGGGGTCAGACGCTGCGCCACGATGGCTGCCGCGCAGCACCGTGTAATGCGTTGTGCCGGAGTCGAACCAGACTTCCAGAATGTCGGTGCTCTTGTCGTAGTGGTTGCCGCCGTCCGGACCATGGCCCAGCACCTCGGTGGCGCTCAATCTGCTCCAGGCTTCGACGCCGCCTTGTTCCACGATGGAGGCGGCCTGATCGATGATCTCCAGCGTGCGCGGATGCAGCTCGCCACTGGCCTTGTGGGTGAAGAAGGGGATGTTCACGCCCCAGTTGCGCTGGCGGCTGATGCACCAGTCGGGCCGTCCGGCGATCATGTCGCGCAATCTGGCCTTGCCGTTTTCGGGGTAGAACGAAGTCTGCTCAATCGCATCCAGCGCCAACTGACGCAGTGACTTGGGTGCCTTGTCTTTGGTGAACACACCCTCGCCTTCGTCCATGCGGATGAACCACTGGGCTGACGCGCGGTAGATCACCGGCGTTTTGTGGCGCCAGCAGTGCGGGTAGCTATGCACAAGGTCGCTGCTGGCAAACAGGCGCCCGGCGTCGCGCAGCGCGTTGATCACCAGGGGTGCGGCCTTCCAGATGTTCATGCCGCCAAACAGCGGCAGGTCGGACGCATAAGCGCCATCGCCCTGCACCGGATTGAGTACGTCGTCGTAGCGGACGCCGTGCTTGATGCAGGAGTTGAAATCTTCCAGGCCATAGGCCGGGCTGGAGTGCACCACGCCGGTACCGTCGTCGGCCGTGGCGTAGTCTGCCAGGTAGACCGGACTGGCGCGGTCGTAACCAGCGTGGATGTGCGCCAGCGGGTGTTTGAACTTGAGCAGGTTCAGTGCTGAGCCTTCGCAGGTAGCCAGCACGCTGCCGCTGAGCTGGTAGCGCTCCAGACATTTCTCCACCAGGCTCTGCGCCAGTAGCAATAGACCGCGCGGCGTGTCCACCAGGGCATAGGTCAGCGCCGGGTTGAGGTTGAGCGCCTGATTGGCCGGGATGGTCCAGGCAGTCGTGGTCCAGATGACGGCGAAGGCGTCCTTCTCGATTTTGGGCAAGTTGAAGGCCGCTGCCAGCTTTTCCGGCTCCGCGCACAAAAACCCGACGTCCAGAGTCTGGCTTTTTTTGTCGTCGTACTCGATCTCAAACTCGGCGAGTGAGGAGCCGCAGTCAAAACACCAGTAAGTGGGTTTGAGACCGCGGTAGACAAAGCCACGTTCCACCACGCGTTTGAGGGCGCGCAGCTCGTTGGCCTCGGTTGCGAAGTCCATGGTGCGGTAGGGCTTGTCCCACTGGCCCAACACGCCAACCCGCTTGAAATCCACCATCTGCTGGGCGATCTGCTCGGTGGCATAGGCGCGACTCTTGGCCTGCACCTCATCGCGGCTGAGATTGCGACCGTAGAGTTTTTCAATCGCGTTTTCGATCGGCAGGCCGTGGCAGTCCCAGCCCGGTATGTACTGCGCGTCCATGCCTTTGAGCTGGCGCGCCTTGACGATCATGTCTTTAAGTATCTTGTTGGCGGCGTGGCCGACGTGCAGTTGCCCATTCGCGTAGGGCGGGCCGTCATGCAGGATGAATTTGGGGGCGCCGGCACGCGCATCGCGCAGCTTTTTGTAGATGCCTTTTTCTTCCCAGTCCTTGACCCAGCCGGGCTCGCGTTTGGGCAGGTCACCGCGCATCGGAAAGGGTGTATCCGGCAGGTTCAGGGTGCTACGGTAATCAACTTTTTCAGTCATGACAAATCTCAATAGGGGAAAGGGTGCACGGACTCGGTATTGCAACAAGCTGCAAGGCCAACCAGACGCGGGGCAAGGTGCGTCGTCGAGCCCTGTCAAATTCGGGCAGCAAACCAGGAGCGTGCCGCGTCGCAGTCCTGTCTTATCCCGCGGGTGAGGGCGTCCAGACCTTCGTATTTCAGCTCGTCGTGCAATTTGTGCAGTAGTTCCACGCGGATGATTTTACCGTAGGCTCCCTCAGGGCCCAGGCTGTCCGGCCACTCCAGGCAGTGGGTTTCGAGCAGCACGCGCCCGCCGTTGACATCGCTCGGGTCCAGCGACGGTCGAATCCCCATGTTGGCGACGCCCGGCAGTGGCCTTGATGTCAAGCCATGCACCAGCACCACGAAGATGCCGCTGGCCGCGGGTTTCCAGTGCGCAAAGCGCAGATTCAGGGTCTTGAAACCGAGCTCGCGCCCGAGCTTGCGGCCGTGCACCACGTGGCCCGAGATGCGATAAGGTCGCCCCAAATGGCGCGCCGCGTCATTCATGCGGCCAAGGCCCAGCGCCTGGCGCACTTCCGAGCTTGAAACTCTTGACCCATGGACTTCGTAACTGTTCATGCGGGCGACATCAAAGCCCTGCACCATGCCGGCCGCATCGAGCAGGGCGTAATCGCCCGCGCGTCTGGCGCCAAAACGGAAATCATCACCCACCAGAATGTATTTCGCGCCCAAACCCCTGACCAGCACTTCATCGATGAAGGCCTGGGGTGAATGCGCCGCCAGTTGTGCGTCAAAGGGCAGTACCACGGTCTGGTCCACACCGCACTGGGCCAGATCGGTCAGCTTGTCGCGCAAGGTGCCGATACGCGCTGGCGCCAACTCCGGCTTGTGGCTCACGGCCGCGAAGTAGTCACGCGGGTGCGGCTCGAAAGTCAAGGCGCAAGCCGGAATGCCACGCTGCTGCGCCTCGCCTTTAAGCAGCGCCAGCATGGCCTGGTGGCCCCGATGCACGCCATCAAAATTGCCGATCGTCAGCGCGCATGCCGGAGCCACGTCGGGGTGCTTGAAACCGCGAAATACCTTCATTGGATTGTTATCTTTTTAATAGCAGACAGCGCACATTGATCAAGCGCTGGAAGCCAAATTGTCACAGAAAGAGGGTATATTGTGTCCCAGCAGTGAATTGAGCCGTTTTGGCCGCATTGCGAGAGACAATTGCATTTCGTGTCAATGGACTATTTGGTTGAGGACAGAGCTGGTTATTGGGGTCAGACACCAATTTCGCACAGCGAATTTGGGCTCTGACCCCAATAACCACTGCCCCACAAGGTTTCAGGAGGCGTGTTTTGAAGGTCTTGAAGTTGTCAGCCCAGGGGCTGCCCCAGTCGTGGATTTCGCTTGAGCAGGCAGTGACGCATTACGCTGCCGAAGAAGTGCGCTGGGAGGTGGGCCGCAAGGTCGCGGTATTTCATGGCGGTCACAATGCAATCACTGGCACGCAGTCCATCATCACGATCAACAGCATCATCGGCACCAAGGGCGTGCCCAACGTCAATCCCTTCAGTCTCAGACCGGGGCTGACCAACAGCAAGCTGTTTGCGCGTGACCGCAATATCTGCGCCTACTGCGGCGACCGGTTTCATGAAGAAGACCTGACGCGCGAGCACATCATTCCGTTCGCCCAAAACGGCATCGATATCTGGATGAATGTCGTGACGGCGTGCCGCCCCTGCAATCATCGCAAGAGCCACCGTACGCCCGAGCAGGCCAACATGCCACTCTTGTACACGCCTTACGTGCCGAGCCTGTGGGAGGATTTCATCCTGCGCAACCGGCGCATCCTGGCCGACCAGATGGAGTTCCTGATGGCCCATGTGCCGAAGTCGTCACGACTGCTGTCCTGAGCAGTTTTAGGGGCCCGCAACGCGGCCTCGCTTCTCAAATACATTTGTTACACATCCTTACGGTTGATTGCCACCAGGTGACTGCCCTGGAGCACGGCCGCACGGTACGCTTCCAGCTCGCTGCTTCGGCATTATCTGTCCGGACTGTTCCATTAGGCCAAGCACTACTGAAATGCGCAATCGTTCGCCTTCTACATCTGACGCCGCTGATCGTGCTTTGCGCGTTCAGGCGCGCCGCCATATCCGTGGTCTGGTCGGCAAGACGCTGGCCTTTTTTATTGAGCGTGAAGACGAAAACCTGAAGCTGGTGCGTGCGCATTTGCTGGATTTGCTGGACGCCAGGCCACCGCAGGCCAGGGCGCAAAACCTGCGCTCGGCCAGTATGTTGTTGTACAAACAGGCCTCCGTTTTCAACAAGGCTTTTCATACCGCGCTGCAAACATCGATGGACGAGGAACTGCACCTTGCATTGAACGGCGCGCCAATTTCCGGGATTCGCAAGGACACGCCGGCCCATCCAATGGACGGTATGTCGCTGTCCTTGATTGATGTGTCCGAGGTCGAGCGAATTTTGCTGCTGGATCGCGTAGCACAGCGCTTCACCGAGCACTACGACGCCAGTCTCAGCGTTTTGACCCAGCGCCTGGGGGTGTTGCTGGGGCTGGGCACGCCGATGCTGTCATGCAACCCCTTTCGACCAGAAGTGTATGTCCGCTCGTTCCTGATGGCCTGGGAAAAGAGCGGGCTTGACGATCACGCCACAGAGGACCTGATGCTGGTGCTTGAACCGCGGCATTGCATCGATCTGGTTCCTTTGTATGCTGACTTGAACGTCACCCTGATACGCGCGGGCATCGGGGTTCCGACCGTCCATCGAATCAAGAAATCAGACGCAGTGGCGTCTTCAACAGTGCCCCTGAGTCCTGCATCGGCACACGCCCCCCTCTCTGGCGCCGGCGAGGTCTCAACGGCGAGCGCACGCATGGGTTTGGGGGGGCCGACGCCAGGCCCGGTGCGCTCGGCCTGGGGTGCCCTGGCGCCGGCGGGGCGCAGTATTGCCGCACAAGCGCGACAATTTTTGCAAAGACTCGGTTTGGGGTCGCAGACCGCTGGTGACGGTTTCGGGGACAGTCAGGGACTGTCCTGGACAGAGTCGAAAGGCGACGTGTCGCAGTTGCCGGTGGCTGCCGCCGACCCGGAATTCCTGGGTTACTTGGGCGACCTGCAAGCCGGTGCCCTTGTTTCTTCTGTGCCGCTGATGCCGGACGGACAATATCCGGGAGATCACAACATCCTGCGCCAGATGCGTGATCGCGACGAGGTCCGCCGCGCCCCCGAACTTGATCGCGGCACAGTCGATGCGCTGGCCGAAGTATTTGATTTTGTCTTTGCCGATCAGGCCATTCCGGTACAGATGAAGTTTGTCATTGGCCGCCTGCAGATCCCGGTGCTCAAGGCGGCCATGATCGACCGCGATTTTTTCCTTTCGACTGAGCACCCGGCACGGCGGCTGGTTGATACGCTGGCGCAGGCGTCCGTCGCCTGGATGCCCGAGAAGGGGGAGAGCGATCCCCTTTATATGCGCATAGAAAGCACCGTCAAACGCGTGTTGAACGAGTTTGAGGACGACTTGTCCCTGTTCAGCGACCTGCTGCTGGAGTTCACCGAATTCCTGTTTGAGACTGAGCAGCAGGTACAGGGCCGCATTGAACCGGCTGCGGACCAGGAGCGTGTGGGCGAGGCATTTGAGCAGGCGCTGGCTTACGCCGACGAGGTGATTTCTGACCGCATTGAAGCCCTGACACCGGAGTTGCCATTGGCGCCTTTTCTGGCACCGTTTCTGACGGCCCAGTGGCGGGAAGTGCTGGCGCATGCCCGGTTGAACGTGCAGGCTGATCCGGCGCAGTTGGGCAGCGCGCTGACGACGATGGACCAGTTGATCTGGTCCACCCAGCCGAAAACCAGGACCGCGGAGCGTCGGCAACTGGTGGCGCTGCTGCCTGACCTGGTGCGCAACCTGAATGCGGGTCTGGACGCCATCGAATGGAGCGGCGAGGCGCGTGCCACTTTCACCCGACGTCTGATCAAGACGCACACACTGGCGATCCGGATGACGAAGGCGGTCGCGGGCGATACTGAATCGGCGGCTTTGGAAGAAGATGCCGGCAATGCGGCGATGAAACAGCTGGACCAGCGCCGCTCTGGCAAGCTGGCCGGGGTCGTCGACGAATTCGATGTCCAGGCCAAGTCCTTCACGCGTGGGCTGTGGTTTGATTTCACGCTTGACAAGAACACGCAGCATCGATGCCGTTTGAGCTGGGTCAGCCCGATGCGCACGCGTCTGCTATTCACCAATCGCGACGGATTCGACGCTTTTGTGCGCTCTGAAAGAGAGGTGGCGGCCTTGTTGCGGCATCGCCGCCTGAAAGTCCTTGATCAGGAGCCGATCGTGTCGCGGGCACTCGACCGGATCATGTCGGGCGGGGATTGCAAGCAGGCGGCTTGACCGGGGGCTAGACTTTCACCTGCTCAACAGCAGGGGGAAAAACGATGATGCCTCGATCAGCCGGCGGACGTGCCGCTTGTCTGGCGCTGCTCTTGGGCAGCGCTTTTTCCCGGGAGCGGCTCCGGCGGCGGGGACGGATGCCGTTGCACTTCACACCTCGTCCATCGTGCCGCCGGCGCTGATGCTCGCCAGGCTCTGGCAATCCGGCCGGGATCCGAGTGGCTTTCTGGTCAGCGAGAAGCTCGATGGTCTGCGCGCGTTCTGGGATGGTCAGACCTTGCGCTTTCGAAGTGGCTTGCCGATTGCCGCGCTTTGCTTCATTTTTGAGAGTGCGTGAGATGGAGTAGAAGCAGTCTTGTCTGACTTCTTGCAGGTATGACCGGCTGCTTGAATTCAAATTTGCGGGCGTCGCAAAGGGCAGAAGTAAGATAGCGGTCACGGTACTCCAATGACAAACTCCGAGTGACATGCCAACACCCCATCGCCCCTCGCATGTCGGCTTGAGTTCGCTGGGCATTTCGTGGCCACTGCTGGTGGCGCTAGCGGTTTGCATCGGCCTATTGTTCTATACCACGACGCAGACGCTTGGGGACCCAGACACCTTCCTGCACCTGGCCACCGGGCACTGGATATTTCAGCATCGAAGCGTGCCAAGCCTTGATCCGTTTTCATATACCTTTGCCGGTGCGCCCTGGGTGGCGCATGAATGGTTGTCGCAATGTCTGCTGGCCGCTGCTCACCATCTGGCCGGCTGGACCGGCCTGGTTTTTTTGGTGGTGGCCTGTTTGGCGTTGACGCTGTCCTACCTGTTGCGTTTTTTGCTGGGGCGCATGCCACCCATCTATGCGCTGTTGTTTACCGTGCTGGCGTCTTCCGCGTTGGCCCCGCATCTGCTGGCCCGGCCGCATGTGCTGGCTTGGCCGATGCTTGCCGTCTGGGCCGGTTCCTTGATCAATGCCAGCGAAAAGATTCAATCACCGCCGTGGTGGCTGCTGGGCCTGATGGTTCTGTGGGCCAATCTCCACGGCAGCTTCATGCTTGGTCTGGCGCTGCTTCTCGCTATTGCACTGGAAGCCGCACTCAATGGCCCACCTGCAAGCCGCTTGAGCACGCTGAAAAATTGGGGTCTCTTCATTTGCCTTTCGCTGCTGGCTGTCATGCTGACACCCTCGGGCTGGAAAGGCTTGTGGTTTGCTTTCAAGCTGCTCAATCTGAAGCATCTGGACATTATTGTTGAGTGGATGCCTGCCAGCTTTGTGGGATTCAATTCGCTTGAATTGTGGTTGATGGCCTTGCTTGGCCTGGCACTCACGGGTTATCTTCGCCTGCCGGCTGTTCGCCTGCTGCTGCTACTGGGCCTGTTGCATCAAGCGTTGGCGCATGGTCGCTATCTTTCGATCTTTGGCCTGCTCACACCGATGCTGATTGCCACTCCATTTGGCAAGCTGTATCCAGCGCTGTCGGCTGACAAGCCGCAGGTCTCCTCACTGGATGCGTTCTTTGATCGACTGGTGGCGCCGGCCAAACCCCTGGCCGTGGCCCTCGCCGTGGCGTTGGTTCTTGTCACCGGCTTTGTCACCGGCCAAACTGGAAGGCATCGGACTGAGGCTTCAATCACCCCCAAGGCAGCCGTGGATGCGGCGATTCAGGCAGGCGTGGCGGGCCATGTATTGAATCAATACCAATTTGGCGGCTACCTGATCTATCGTGGGATTCCGGTCTTTATCGACGGCCGCGCCGACCTCTACGGTGATCAGCACCTGAACGCATACGCCGAGTCACTTCTATCTCTTAAACCGGAAAAGCTCCAGAAAACCCTGGATGACTTCAAAATCTCCTGGACACTGCTTTCCCCTGATTCACCGGCGGTGTCATACCTGGACACTCAATCCGGATGGCGAAAAATTTACCAGGATGACACGGCTGTGGTCCATATCCGGCGGCAGGTTTCCTGACAACAAGCGCCCGAATTGTCAGGCAAAAACCCCTGCCGTGTCCTGCATGCGTTTTGACACCTCGCCCAGCTGGTGCAGGGTGTCGCCAAAGGTCATTTCCAGCTGGGTCAGCTTCTTGAAGTAATGGCTCACGATGTACTCGTCGGTCACGCCGATGCCGCCATGCAGTTGCACCGCTTGCTGGCCGACAAAACGCATCGAGTTTCCCAACTGATATTTGGCTCGGGCCAGTGCGGCGCGGCGTTCCGGCGCCGGCGCGTTGAGTTTCAGGCTGGCGTAATAGCTCATCGAGCGGGCCAGTTCGAGCTGCATCTTCATATCGGCGGCGCGGTGGCGCAGAGCCTGAAAGCTGGCGATGGCGACGCCAAACTGCTTGCGGGTATTCATGTACTCGGCGGTAATCGCCATCGTCTTGTCCATGACGCCCACGGCTTCGGCGCAGGTGGCGGCAATGCCGATATCGACGGCGTGCTCCAGCGCGGCCAGGCCCTCCAGCGTGATCAGGCTGGCGGGCGCATTCTGCAGCGTGAGTTCGGCCGCCCGGCTGCCATCCTGGGTGCCGTAGCCGCGCGTGCTGACGCCGCTGGCCGCACGTTCCACCAGGAACATGGCCAGTTTGCCGTCGAGCATGGCGGGGACCAGGAAGGCGGTCGCCCGATCGCCTGCAGGCACTATGCTTTTTATAGCTGTCAGCGCATGGCCGACGGGTGCTGCAACCGCTTTTGCTGCACAAATATCGAGGCGGTAGCGGGCTGCGCGCTCCTGGTAGGCCAGCACCACCAGGGCCGCTCCGCTGGCAATTCTGGGCAGCCAGTTTGACTTGATGGCTTCCGGTGCATAGCCGTCAAGCACGGCACCGGCGATCAGGCTCTGACTGAGCGGCTCCAGCACCATGCCGCGTCCGAGTTCCTCCATCACCACCATGCCCTCGACCGGACCCATGCCCATGCCCTCATGCTTTTCCGGGATGTACAGGCCGCACAGACCGAGTTCGGCCATCTCGGCAAAGGCCTGTGGTGAAAAGCCACCGGCCTTGACGCCGGCCTGGTGGCGCTCGAAGGCGTAGCCTTTGTCGACCCATTTGCGCACTGCGTCGCGTAGTTGTTCCTGGTCGTCAGAGAAATCAAAATCCATTTTGTCACCTGCATTCAACTGAATAGAACCCCCTCCTGGAGGGGGCACGGGGGAGTCGTGAGTTCGCGCATCGCGCAGACCGCACTATGGCGTCAGCCGAGAACGGTTTGCGCGACGATGGTGCGTTGCACTTCATTGCTGCCGCCATAAATGGTGGTTTTGCGCAGATTGAAATACGTCGATGCCAGCGGTGCGCAGTAGGCGGCGCCGACAGCATCACCTTGCCAACCGGCCTCCATCGCCTCGTGGATCAAGGGCAGCGCGTAGGGGCCGGCTGCCAGCATCATCAGTTCGCTGTAACGCTGCTGGATTTCGCTGCCACGAATTTTGAGCAAGCCGGCAATATCAAGCGACTGCTTGCCGGATTTCTCGGCGGCCAGCACGCGCAGCACCAGCATTTCGAGCGCCACCACCTCCACTTCGAGCTTGGCGATCTCATCACGGAATCTGGGGTCGTCGTAGACCTGTTCGGCTTTGGCGATGCGTTTCAGGCGCTCGAGTTCGCGTTTGGTGCGGTTCACATCGGCAATATTGGTGCGCTCGTGGCTGAGCAAGTGTTTGGCGTAGGTCCAGCCCTTGTTTTCTTCGCCAATCAGGTTCTCCACCGGCACCTCGACGTTGTCAAAAAAGACTTCGTTGACCTCGGCTTCTCCGTCGAGCAGCACCACCGGGCGCACCGTCACACCGGGGGACTTCATGTCGATCAGCAGGAAGCTGATGCCGGTCTGCGGCTTGCCCTCGTTGCTGGTACGCACCAGGCAGAAAATCCACTCGCCGTACTGGCCCAGCGTGGTCCAGGCCTTCTGGCCGTTAACGATGTACTTGTTGCCCTGGCGTACTGCCCGGGTCTTGACCGAGGCCAGATCGGAGCCGGCGCCAGGCTCGCTGTAGCCCTGGCTCCACCACACCTCGCCACTGGCGATGCCGGGCAAAAAGCGCTGCTGCTGCTCGGTATTGCCAAAGGTCATGATCACCGGCGCCACCATCACCGGGCCAAACGGCACCACGCGCGGGGCGCCGGCCAAGGCACATTCTTCCTCAAACAAATGCTTCTGCACCGAGTTCCAGCCGGGGCCGCCAAAAGACTTGGGCCAAGCGTGGCCGAGCCAGCCCTTTTTGCCCAGGATTTTGGCCCAGCGCTGCATGTCGTCGCGGCTCAGGCGCAGCGCGTTGTGCACTTTATGCGAAATATCCGCCGGCAGGTTCGCGCGCACCCAGGCGCGAATGTCCTCGCGAAACTTCTGCTCTTCAGGGGTAAATGCCAAATCCATAGGGGGTCTCCAAATATTCCACATTTCTAGCTGCGACATGACTTGAGTGCAAGCTAGTCTTCACTAAAGTGGGTTTTTAGCACGATCGTTCGATTATGTCTGTCCGTCGGGTGACAGGCCCAACTCGGAGCACAGTTTTTGCACCGTTTCACGCAGTTGCGCCACTTCCGCTTCGAGTCGTTCGATGCGCTCGGCCGTGTTGCCAGCAGCGCCGTCGGCCGATCGGCTGGCGCCGGTTTGCGTTGCGTCCACCGGGCCGCACAGCAGGTGTGCCCAGCGTTGTTCGCGCGCACCCGGGGCGCGCGCCAGTTTGATGGTCAAGGGGCCGCCTTTTTCGGCTGAACGGTCCTGCAATTCCTCCAGGAAACCTTCAACCGAAGAGATGTCGGCAAACTTGTACCAGCGCTCGGAATTGAGTCGCAGCTCACCCGCCGTTTGCGGCCCGCGCAGCATCAGGAGTCCGAGCAGCACCGCAGACTGCTCCGGCACGCCGATGCCACGCTGGAAATTGTGTTCAAAGCGGGTGGTGCGCGAGCCGCTGCTTTCCCGCACCAACTTGGCCGCCTTGAGGACGTCGAGGGCGCCGGCGACTTGTGCTTCGCTGAGTTCCATCAGGGGCTCGCGGCTCGATTTCTGGTTGCAGCCCAAAAGCAATGAGTTGAGCGTGAGCGGGTAGCTGTCGGGCACGGTGCGGGCTTTTTCCATGAGGGTGCCGATCACGCGGGCCTCAATCGGGGAGAGCAGAGCGCTGCCTGAAGCGGGCGAATCTGGAGATGTGGGGGTAGAGGTCAAGGTCATAATTCAGACAGGTATGAAAAACATCGTTATTTTGATCTCAGGCAGCGGCTCCAACATGGCGGCCATCGTAACAACAGCCCAGCGCGAGAACTGGCAGACCAGGTTCGGTGCCCGTGTCGCGGCGGTCATCAGCAACAAGGCGGATGCCAAGGGCTTGATCTTTGCCCGCGAACAGGCACTGGCAACCGAGGTGCTGGACCACAGGAGTTTCGCCTCACGCGAAGCGTTTGATGAAGCGCTGGGGCAAGTCATTGACCGCTTTGACACGCCGGAAGAACCCGCGCTCGTGGTGCTGGCCGGCTTCATGCGCATTCTGACCCCGGCGTTTGTCAGTCGTTATGCCGGGCGGCTGCTCAATATTCATCCCTCGTTGCTGCCGGCATTCCCGGGTTTGCACACCTACCAGCGGGCGCTGGACGCGGGTTGTCAATTTGCCGGTGCCACCGTGCATCAGGTGACGTCTGACCTGGATCACGGCCCGATCCTGGCGCAGGCGGTGGTGCCGGTGCTGCCCGGCGACACGGCTGCCACGCTGTCAGCCCGGGTGCTGACGCAGGAACATCTGATCTATCCCCGCGCGATTGCCGAATTGCTACTAAAATAATAGCGCCTTGCGCATACTGAACGGCGCTTGCAGCCTGAAATAGTGCATATTTGTGGTCGCAATGCCGGGCTTCAATCGGCCCGTGTGGCGTCGCCCAGTGTGGCGGATGCCTGTGCTCTGCGCCGGGTCGCGCCGCGATAAGCCGTCTTCAACAGCCGGTAGCCCCAACGTAGCAGCAGCAAGGCCAGCAAACCCTCCAACAGCGTCAGCAAGAAGGCAACGAATGGATTTAGCCGCTCGGCGCGTGCGTGAAACTTGGCCATCGCCCGGTCGTGCGTGATCTCGATGCTGTCATAGAAGGTCGGCACCACCAGCAGCGTCAACAGCGTCGAGGTGATGGTGCCGCCGATGATGGCAACGGCCAGCGGGCGGTAAAACTCGGCGCCTTCGCCCAGACCGATGGCCACCGGCAGCATGCCGGCGATCAGGGCAAAGGTGGTCATCAGGATCGGACGCAAGCGCAGCCGCCCGGCATGCATCAGCGCCGCCTCGCGCTCGGTACCCTGCGCTTCCTCCTTGCGTGCGCAGTCCAGCAGCAGGATGGCGTTCTTGGCCACCAGGCCCATCAGCATGATGACACCAATCAAACTCATCAGATTGAGCGTGCCACCGGTGAGCAGCAGGCTGACGACCACGCCGATCAGGCTCAGCGGCAGGGACAGCATCACCGCCAGCGGCGCGGTAAAGGAGCCGAACTGCACCACCAGGATCAGGTACATCAGGCCGATGCCCATGACCAGTGCGATGACCATTTCCGTGAACACTTCCTTCTGGTCGCGTGCCGAGCCGCCCAGTTCAATGCCGTAGCCGGCCGGGAACTCGATCTTCTGCGCCAGTTTCATGGCGTCGGCCGTGACCTCGCCGGGCGAGCGGCCCTGCGCGTTGGCCGAGACGGCAATCGTGCGCTTGCCGTCCTGGTGCTGAATCTGCGCCGGGCCCTTGCCCATGGTGACGCTGGCAATCTGGCTCAGCGGCACCATCATGTCGCTGCCGCTGACCGCGATCGGCAGATGCTCGATGTTGGCCGCGCTGACCCGGTCGTCCGGATGCAGGCGCAAGGCCACGTCACGCGCTTCGCCGGTCGGATCGACCCAGTCGCCGACCTCGACGCCGGCAAACGCCACGCGCAGCGCCTGCGCCGCGTCGGCCACCGAAATGCCCAGCGAATTGGCCAGACCCCGGTTCAGTTCGATCTGCAGCTCGTCTTTCGGGTCCTGCTCGGACAGCCCCACGTCGACCGCTCCGGGCACCTGGCGCAGCTGCGCCATAAAGCCAGTCGTGATGGCCATCAGACGGCGCGCATCAGGCCCCGAGAACTGAATTTGCACCGGCTTGCGCACGCCGTTGTTCAGGTCGTCCAGCACCACATACTCGGCCCCCACCAGACGCTTCATCTCGCGCCTCAGGTCGGTGGCAATGGCCACGGCGCCGCGCTTGCGCTGCGTGCTCTTGCCGATGTCCACGTAGACGCGGCCGCCGCCCGGATAGATGTTGCTGTTGGTGGCCACGGTTTCCGGCAGGCCGCGCGCCAGCTGGGCCGCCTGCTCCACCTTGAGGCGGTCGAATTCCAGGCTGGAGCTCGACGGCGTGCGCACTTCAATCGCCAGTGTGCCGACGTCCGAGGCCGGCAGAAAACTCGAGCCGCCAAATTTGACGTGCAAGCCGATGGCTGCCACCAGGCTGAAGGCGGCAATCAGGGCCATGGATCGGCGATGGTGCAGTGCCCAGGCGATGACCTGGCCATAGCGGTTGGCCTGCTGGTCAAACCAGCGGTTGAAGCGTGCCAGCCAGCGGCCCAGGCGATGGCGCGGCTGATCATGTGTTGCCACCGGATCACCCCAGTAGGCCGACAGCATCGGGTCCAGCGTGAAGGAGATGAACAGGCTGACCAGCACCGAACTGGCCACCGTCAGCGCAAACGGACGGAACCACTCACCGGCGCCTCCGCCCATGAAGGCCACCGGAATGAACACGGCGATGATGGAGAAGGTGGTGGCCGCCACCGCCAGACCGATTTCGCGCGTGCCCTCGCTGGCGGCGGTGCGCCGGTCCGAGCCATTGGCCATGTGGCGCACGATGTTCTCGCGTACCACGATCGCGTCGTCGATCAGCACGCCAATGGCGAGCGACAGGCCCAGCAGCGTCATGAAGTTCAGCGTGAAGCCGCACAGCCACACGGCAATGAAAGCCGCGATGACCGAGGTCGGCAGACTCAGGGCCGTGATCAAAGTGGAGCGCCAGGAGTTCAAAAACGCATACACCACAAAGATCGTCAGCAGCGCGCCGAACATCAGCGATTCGATGACGTTGTTGAGATTGCTTTGCGCCTCTTCACCACCGTCGCGGGTGACCTCCAGCGTTGTGCCCTTGGGCAGCGTCTTGTTCACTTCCTTCACCAGATCGCGCACCTTGTTGGCGACACTCACGGTGCTGGCGTCACGCGAACGCGTCACCGAAAGCCCGACGTTGGGGTGCCCATTGCGCACGCTGAAACCCGACATCTCGGCAAAGCCATCGGCAATGCTGGCGACCTGGGCCAGGCGCACCACTTCCGGCCCGCGCCGGCGAATCACGATCTGCTCGAACTCGGCCGGCGACTCGATGCGCCCGACCAGCCGGATGCTTTGCTCATCCAGTGGACCCTTGACGCGGCCCACCGGCGCGGTGGTATTCTGGTTGCGCAGGGCAGCCACCACCTCGGTCACCGACACGTTGTATTCACGCAGCTTTTCGGAGCGCAGCAGCACGCTCAGCTCGCGCCGCAAGGCGCCGCCGACGTTGACCACGGCAACGCCTTCGATGGCGCGAAAGCGATTCGACAGATCATCCTCGGCCAGGCGCGAAATTTCGGCGTGGCTCAAGGTCGTGGACGAGAGCCCCATCTGCATGATGGGTTCAGCGCCTGGATCGATGCGGACCAGCACCGGTTCGCGCATTTCCACCGGCAGCTTGTAGCGCACCGTGGCGATGGCATTGCGCACTTCGTCCGAGGCTTCGATCATGTTCTTCTTGAAGTTGAAGATGATCACGATGCTGGCGTTGCTCTCGCTGGCGGTGGAGCGGATCTGATAGACGCCGGTAATGCTTTGCAGCGACTTCTCGACCCGGTTGATGATCTCGCGCTCCACGGTTTCGGGCGAGGCGCCCGGATAGGGCAGGTTGATCACCAGCACCGGCATTTCGACGTCGGGAATCTGATTGACGCGCAGGTTCTTGAGTGCCAGCAGACCGACACACATCAGGGCAATGATGATGACCACCATGGCCACTGGCCGGCGGATGCTGAAGTCAGACAGGAACATGTCTATTTCCCCGCGCTGGAAGCGCTTGCGGCGGGCGTAGCGGCAGAGGCTGCGAGCTGCACTTTCTGACCGTTCTTCAGCGCCGAGGTGGGGTTGCGAATCAGCTGGTCGCCGTCATCGAGTCCGCTGCGCAGCACAAAGTCGCCCCGGCGCGGATCCCGCTCGCCCAGCACCAGACTGACTTTTTGCGCCGTGCCGGCCTTGACGCGCCAGGCAAAAACCTTGTCACCTTCATGCGCCAGAGCCACGGCCGGCACCATTAAAGCGGATTTCTTTGCGGCCTCGATGTAACCTTCGGCATAGAGACCCGCGAGTTGCGGTTGCTTGCCACCGGTGAATTCAACCAGCACCTCGACCTGGCGCGTGTTCGCGTTGGCCGATGGGTTGATGCGTTTGACGGTACCGGCAAACTCCTGCGGCCCGTAACCATTGACCCGAAAACGAACGCTCTGACCGACCATCACCTCGCCGACGGCATCCGCCGACACCAGCCCTTCAAAACGCATGCTGGTCGGGTCCATCACCTTGAGCAACTCCTTGCCGATTTGAGCGGTATCACCAGCCGACACCTTGCGATCACTCACGATGCCGTCGAACGGTGCGCGCGACAGCGTGCGTTCCAGTTGCTGGCGCGCCTGCACGGTGCGTGTCTTGGCAGCAGACAGGTCGCTCTGGCCGTTGTTGCGGCGAATTTCCGCATCTTCGAGCTGCTGCGTTGACGCCATGCCGGACTCGCGCAGGGTCTTGAGCCGCTGGAATTGCCGCTCAGCCTGATCAAAGGACTGACTGGCGGCCCGCACGGCATCCTCAGCGGACGCCAGGCTGTCTCGGATCGCCGTGTCATCGAGCCGCACCAGCAGCTCGCCACGGCGCACCGGGTCGCCGTTCTCTTTCAATACCTGCAACACGACAGCAGAGACTTCGGCGCGCAAATCGGCGCGGCGCTGCGGCTGAATCGAGCCGGTGATCGGCGGGCCGGATGCGAGGCTGCCGCTGTGCAGCGTGATCAGGTCCTGCGGATTGATCAGAAGCGGCTGCTCGACCGCGCCAGCGGCTTTGGGTTCGGTCTTGCCGCAGGCGCTCAGCGCCAGTGCCAGGATCAGACAAACAAGGGAGATACGGGACATGGAAATTCTCAAAGGTTGGATCGAAGCGCAGCTCATTTGAGCAGCGTCGACTTAAAAAAACTGCACGCTGGAATAGAAGTCGTCGTCGGCGTTGGCCTTGCGCGCAAAGCCGTGGCCTTTGTTGTTCACCAGGCAGGCGGCAATGCCCGGCATGCCATCGGCCTTGAGTTGGGCATTCGGAGTCAGCAACTTGCCTGCGTCTTCGGCCTGCACCGAAACCGCCATCAGGGTCGTCGCAAGTGCAGCGACCCACAGCCATCGTTTCATGAAGTCCCTCCCTTGAACACACCCGCACAAGCGGTGCGCGCTTCATCCTGTGGCGGCAGTTTAGCGCACACCGCATTGAGCTGCAGCTTCAGCTTCCCGAGTACCGCTGCATGCTGGCCTTGGCTGTTCCAGGCCCGCAGGCGCGTGCCCATTTTCTCCAGACCGCGCCGGTTGCGTTCGTAAAAAGTTTCCGGCACGGCTTCGAGTTCAGCCAGCACGCCGGCAGCCGCTTTCTCGATGCGGGCCGCGTCCTGCGGCGCCAGCTCGATCAGGCGGTTCACGTAGCCGCTGCCCCACTGCAGGCGCGTGGCCGGGCCTTTGGACGTGTTCCAGGCCTGCTCGGCCCAGTCCAGTGACGCTGCCTTGTCGCCACGCTCTTTGGCATTGGCCGCCAGCACCAGCATGTGGTAGTAGGGCGACACGGCTTTGGGCAGCTCGGCCTTGAGCAGCGCGTCGGACTCGTCCAGCAGACCGGCTTCGCTCAGCAAGTCCGCCGCACCCGGGATGACAGCCTGGCGCTCATAGGTATTGCTGGTGCTTGTGTCGGCCGTGGCGGCAGCAGCGCGCACCTGGGCCAGCAAGGCGGTATCCAGCTTCGGCGCAGCGCCTTTGGGCAAGTCAAGTTTGGCCAGCGCCAGCTTGGCAGACATCGCCGTAAGACGGTCCGCTTTGGACAGGCTGGCGTCCGCGGCAAACAGATCCAGCGCCGCATTCCATGCCGCCAGCAAAGTGCCGCGTTCAGTGCTGCCGGCCCTGGTCAGCAGGGGCGCCATCTCCGCGCTGTAATTGACCAGCACGTCAAAGTTCTCCCGCGCCTGGGCAGCATCACCCAAAATTTGCGACACCCGTGTCAAGGCGGCATGGGCGTCGGGCAAGGCTTGCTGGTCCAGCGCAGACGCCACCACGGCCTTCAGGGTCAGGCGGGAAGCGGCTTCGCGCTCGGTGGCTGGGCAGGCTTGCGCCAGCTTGAGCAAGGTGGCGGCGCGTTCTTTTGGGGGCACCAGCTGGGCTTCGTCCTGATCCCATGCGTAATAGGCCAGCAAACGCCAGGCTTCAGGCGCGAGCGTGGCAGCGCCTGCACCCAGCGCCAGGGCCAGGGATTCCTTGACGGAGCTGCTGGAGGCCAGCCCCAGATTCAGTACCTCCATGTACTTTGAAGCCTCCACTTCACCCGGCAGGCGCGTCAATTCGGTGCCGTTCGGTTTGAACAGAATCATGGTCGGATAGCCGCGCACCTTGAACTGCGCGCCCAGTTTCTGCGCGCCGGAAGTGTCGCCGTCCAGATACACCGGCACAAACAACCGGCTGCGCTCGATGAAGTCCTGGCGATTGAAGACTGTGGCCTTGATCTGGTTGCACGGCGGGCACCAGACCGCGCCCCAGTACAGAAACACCGGTTTGTTGACCGCTTTGGCCTGGGCAAATATCGAATCAATGTCAGCGCCAACAGGCTTGACCCAGGCGATGGTCGATGGGACTGCCTGGGCTGCCGGCGCCGGGGGCTCTGGCGTTTTGGAGCAGGCCTGCAACAGCAGGGACACGACCGAAGCGGCGATGATTCGATTCATGGAGAAGATCTCCGCTGGCCTAAGCGGACCCCGCCAGACCCCGTGGAATGGCGCTCAACAATTTCTGCGTATAGGGATGCTGCGGTCGGGCATAGATTTCCTCGGAACTGCCGCGCTCGACGATTGCGCCCTCGTTCATCACCAGAATCTCGTCCGACATGTATTTCACCACTGCCAGGTCGTGGCTGATGAACACATAGGTCAAGCCAAATTCTTCCTGCAAGTCCAGCAGCAGATTCAGCACCGTGGCCTGCACACTGACGTCCAGCGCGCTGACGCTTTCATCGCAGACGATGATTTCCGGCTGCATGGTCAGACAGCGCGCAATCGCGATGCGCTGGCGCTGGCCGCCGGAAAACTCATGCGGATATTTGCCAAAATCCTCGCGTGTCAAGCCCACTTTTTCAATCAGAGCCAGGGCCTTGCGCGCCCGGTCGTTATCGTCCTTGCCAATGTGGTGAATGCGCATCGGCTCGATCAGAATCTGACCGACGGTAAAGCGCGGGTTCAGGCTGGCATAGGGATTTTGAAAAATAATCTGGATGCGGCTGCGGTAGGGCCGCATCTGGGCGGCACTGAGCTGAGCCAGGTCAATGCCCTCGAACATGATGCTGCCGGCGCTGGCTTCGGTCAAGCGGGTGAGCATCATGCCAACCGTGGTCTTGCCGGAACCCGATTCGCCCACCACCCCCAGTGTGCGACCCTTGTACAGTGAGAAGTCCGCCTGCTTGACGGCACTGAACGCGCGACGCTTGAACCAGCCGGTCTTGAGTGCGTAGTCCTTGCTCAAGCCCCTAACCTCAATCAGGGCCGGCCCGCTGACCGGCGTGCACACGCGCTGCTCGGTGCTGAGCGCTCGCTTGTTTACGATGTCGTCGATCACCGCCAGGCGCCGCGGTCGCGAGTCCAGCCGGGGTCGGCAGGCCAGCAGCGCCTGCGTATAGGCATCGCTTGGCGCGTTGAAGATGCGCTCCACGTCGCCCGCTTCGCGCACTTCGCCATTGCGCATCACGATGACCTGGCTGGAGATTTCGCCAACCAGACCGAGGTCGTGGCTGATGAACAGGATGCTCATCTGTTGCCGCTGCTGCAAGCCCGCCAGCAACTCCATGATCTGGCGCTGCACCGTCACGTCAAGGGCGGTGGTGGGTTCGTCGGCGATCAGCAATTTGGGCTCGCAGGCAATCGCCATGGCAATCATCACGCGCTGCTGCTGTCCGCCCGAGAGCTCATGCGGGTAGGCTTTGAGCCGTTCCTTCGGGTTGGGGATGCCAACTTCGGTCATCAGTTCGAGCGTGCGGTCCAGCGCCTGCCTGGCACTCATCTTCAAGTGAATGCGCATCACCTCGGCAATCTGCTCGCCCACCGTGAACACCGGGTTGAGGGAACTCATGGGCTCCTGAAACACCACCGAGATGTCCTTGCCGCGCAGGGCCCGCATGTCCTCGATCGGCGCAGCCAGCAAATCACGATCGTTGTAGAGAATCCTGCTACCAGCGTCCAGCACGGCGTTTTCTGGCAGCAGACGCACGATGCTCATGGCGCTGACACTCTTGCCGCTTCCCGATTCGCCGACCAGCGCCACGGTGCTGTTGGCGGGGATGTCAAAGCTCACACCTTTGACCGCCTCGACGGTCTCGGTCTTGCTCATGCGAAAGGACACCCGCAGGTCCTGAACACTGATTAATGGTTTCATGATGAGTGTCCCTGGACTAACGTAATTTCGGGTCGAGTGCATCGCGCAAGGCATCGGTCAGCAGTGCGAACGCGGTGACGAACACGGCCATGAAAGTGGTCGCGGCCGCCAATTGCCACCATTTGCCCAGCACCAGTTCCGTTTGGGCTTCCGCCAGCATCGTGCCCCAGCTGACCATGTCAATCGGCACACCCAATCCGAGGAAGGACAGAATCACCTCGGCCTTGATGAAGCCCACCACATGCAGGCTCAATTGCACCAGCACCACGTGGCTGATATTGGGCAGGATGTGGGTGAACATGCGCGCGGCATGCGTTGCGCCAATCGCCTCGGCGGCCCGCACGTACTCGCGCGATCGGTGCTTGATGTACTCGGCTCGAACCAGGCGGTAAATGCCGGTCCAGCCGACCAGGCCCAGGATGATGACCACTGTCCAGACGCCGCTGCCCAGCGTGGCCGCCAGTGGCCCCGACTTCAACACCGCCGCCAACGCGAACACCAGCAGAATGTACGGAATGGCCGTGAAGACGTTGTAAACCCATTCCAGAAAGTCCCCGGCGCGTCCACCAAAGTAGCCGCCGATGGCGCCCAGAAACGTGCCAATCAGCGTCGCCATCAAGGCTGCCGCCAGCCCGACCGTGATCGACACCTGCGCCCCCTTGATCACCTTGCTGAGCACGTCGCGACCCAACTGATCCCCGCCAAAGGGCAGGGTATCGGACTTCTCGGTAATCGTGGTCTTGAACTTGGCGGCGCGCTGCTGCCATTCCTGGTAGCGCGGTGCCAGTGGGTCGACGTCACTGATATCGACATTGGGGCCTGCGATCGTCTCTACCACCGCGCTCTGCGAACCGTCGACTATTTTGCCGATGAAATGCGGCGGCGCAAATGGCGTACCAACCTCTTTTTGCCAGTTCTTGGCCACCAGCCCAAGCTGTGCCAGCAGCACCAGAACAATGAAGAACAGGGTGATGTACAGGGAAACCATGCCGACCCGGTCGGTCTTCAACCGCGTCCAGGCCTGTGCCCAGACGCCAGGTGACCGGGGGAGTGCTTGCAGAAGTTCAGTGCTCATTTCAGGGTCACCCTTGGATCGACAAAACTATACAGAACATCGGTGATCAGATTGATGACCATCGTCAGCGCCGCCAGATAGACCGTGGCCGCCTGGATCACCGGGTAGTCACTGCGGTTGACGGCGACCAGAATTTCGCGCCCCAGACCGGGAATGGAGAAAAATACTTCGATCAGAAAAGAGCCGATGAAGACCCCTGGCAAACCGGTGGCCACATTGGTCAGGATCGGGATCATGGCATTGCGCAACACGTGTTTGAGGAGAATGGCGTTTTCAGTGACACCTTTGGCACGGGCGGTGCGAACGTAGTCCTGACCGATTTCGTCCAGAAAAAAGCTGCGGTACAGGCGGGTCTCGGGCGCCAGACTCACCAGCACGGCCAGAAACACCGGCAGCGGCGCATAGGTCGTCAGGTTGGTCCAGACGCTGTTGCTCCAGCCCTGCACCGGGAACCAGCCGAGAACAAAGCCAAACAAATACTGGCCGACGATGATGTAGACCAGAAAACTGACCGACAAGGCCACGGTGGTGATGACCATGATCGCCCGGTCGGTCAGACTGCCGCGCACATACGCGACCGCCAGGCCGGCAACGATGGCCAGCAGAACTTCAAGCAGCAGGATCGGAGTCATGATGGTCAGCGTGGCCGGCAGGCGGGTGGCAAAGATTTCCGAGACCGCCTCATTCGTGGTCCAGCTCTTGCCCCAGTTGAAAGTGAAAATTTGCTGGATGAAAACCCAGAGCTGTTCCCACACCGACTTGTCCAGACCGAGCTGCGCACGCAGCGAGGCCAGGCGTTCGGGCGAGGCCTTCAGGCCGGCCATGATCTCGACCGGATCGCCGCCAAAGAACTTGAACAGGAAGAAGATGAGCAGAATCACCCCCAGCAGTGTGGGGACCATTTGCCAGATGCGTCGCAGGATGTAAGAGAGCATATTTGCACTTCAGTTGAGGAGACAACCATGGGTTTACCGACCGGAGGGATTATGCTTGCACCCGTTTGAACAGGTAATGGCCTATTTTTATGAAGATCAAATGTTTCCGGGTTTTGTGTTGCGCTTGTCTCGCATTGCTGGGTGCCGGCAGCCTGCAAGCGCAAAATCGCCCGACCGAAAAAGTACTGCGCTACGCGTTTGAGATTGCCGAAACCGGCTTCGATCCGGCCCAGATATCGGACACCTATTCACGCATCGTCACCGAAAATATTTTTGACGCGCTGTATGCCTACGACTACCTGGCGCGCCCGGTCAAGGTCAGGCCCAATGTTGCGCTGGGCATGCCCGTCATCAGCGATGATTTTCGGACTTACACGGTCAAGATCAAACCCGGCATCTACTTTGCCGATGACCCGGCCTTTGGCGGCAGGAAGCGCGAGCTGACGGCGCAGGATTTTGTCTACAGTTACAAGCGCATTTTCGACCCCAAGAACAAAAGCTCGCTCTTCAGCGAACTCGAAGGCGCGAAGCTGATCGGGATGGACGAACTCCGGCGCGACTCGGAAAAGCCCGGTGCCAGCTTCAACTACGACAAGGAGGTGGAAGGCATCCACGCGCTGGACCGCTACACCATCCAGTTCAAGCTGGGGGAGAGCCGGCCCCGGTTCATCTATTCGCTGGCGGACGCCAGCGTCGAGGGCGCGGTGGCGCGTGAAGTGGTGGAGAAGTATGGCGACAAGATCATGGAGCATCCGGTGGGCACCGGTCCCTTCAAACTGGATCAGTGGACACGCTCCTCCAAAATAACTTTTGTGAAGAATCCGAACTTCCGGGAAGAGTTTTACGAGGCGGAGCCGCCCGTCGATGATGCCCGCTCACAGGCGATTTACCGACAGATGAAGGGCAAACGCATACCGCTGGTGGACCGGGTGGAGATCTCCATCATCGAAGAGGTCCAGCCACGCTGGCTCTCGTTTCTGGGCAATGATCACGATTTTCTGATGGGCTTGCCCAATGCCTTTGCCTACCAGGCCATCCCGAACAATCGGGTCGCACCCAATCTGGCCAAAAGGCACATTGCGATGGAACGGGTGGCCGTCCCGGAAGTGACCTTGAGCTACTTCAACATGGAGGACCCCGTTGTCGGAGGCTACACGCCCGACAAAGTGGCATTGCGCCGCGCCATTGCCCTGGCCTACAACACCGAGGAAGAGATTCGCCTGCCGCGTCGCAACCAGGCGATTCCGGCGCAGGGCCCGTTGCCGCCCATGACCTTTGGCTACGACCTCAAGTTCAAGTCCGAAATGAGCGAGTTCAGCCGCGCCAGGGCGATGGCGCTGCTGGACATGTATGGCTATGTGGACAAGGATGGCGACGGCTGGCGCGACCTGCCCGATGGCAAGCCCCTGGTGCTGGAGTACTTCACCACGCCAACCGCTGCCGATCGCGAACTCAACGAAATCTGGAAGAAGAACATGGACGCGGTCGGCATCAGGATCGTGTTCAGGAGTGGCAAATGGCCGGAGCATCTCAAAGCTGCGCGCGCCGGCAAGTTGATGATGTGGGGCCTGGGCTTCAGTGCATCCATGCCCGATGGCGGGGATCAGCTGTCGCTGGGTTACGGTCCGGAAAAGGGCGAGGGCAACCTGGCACGTTTCGAAAACGCGGAGTTCGACAAACTCTACCAGAAGCAATTACTGTTGCCCGATGGCCCTGAACGCCTGGCCGTCATGCAGCAGATGGTCAGGATCATGGTTGCCTATATGCCTTACAAATTCAACACCCATCGCATCCGCACCGACCTGATGCAGCCTTGGCTGCTCGGTTACCGTCGCCATCCAACATCACGGGCGTTTTGGCGCTACGTGGACATTGACACCAGCAAGCTGCCGCACTGAAGCGGTGATGCGCAGGCACGATAATCACAAAATATTAGGAAACAGACCATGAACCGTGTTTTGAACAAGTCCGTCATTGCGTTGGCGCTGGCCACCAGCTTGATCGCCGCCGGCCAGGCAGCAACCATTCCGAAGGGCGTGC
This sequence comes from uncultured beta proteobacterium, assembly GCA_963810395.1. GTDB lineage: Bacteria > Pseudomonadota > Gammaproteobacteria > Burkholderiales > Burkholderiaceae_C > Rhodoferax. The sequence continues at coordinate 2,980,529 of CAWENC010000001.1, forward strand.
AACTGCACCCGACCCAGACCCTGATCCGCAACAACGGCTCCGAGCCTGAGACGCTGGATCCGGCGCTGGCCGAATCTGTTGGCGCGCACAACATCACGCGCGATCTGTTTGAAGCCCTGACGGCCAACAATGAAACCGGGAAGATCGTACCGGGTGTGGCCGAGAGCTGGAAGCAGACCGACGCCACCACCTGGGTCTTCAAGCTGCGCAAGAACGCCAAATGGTCCAACGGCGACCCGGTCACCGCGGACGATTTTGTCTTTGGTATCCGGCGTTTTGTCGACCCCAAGACAGCGTCCACTTACGCCGCCACCTTTGGCATCTTTTTGCTCAATGGCCCGGAGGTGGTCAAGGGCAGCAAGCCGCCCAGTGCCATCGGCGTGAAGGCGATTGACAAACTGACGCTGGAAGTCAAAACCGCCTTCCCGGTGACATTCCTGCCGGAGTTGATGAGCAACAACAACCTGGGCCCGATCCACAAAGCCTCGCTGGACCTGAATGGCAAGGAGTGGACCAAGCCCGGAAAGCTGGTGAGCAATGGTGCCTATGTGCTCAAGGAGTGGCAGGTCAACAACCGGATCGTGATTGAAAAGAATCCGCAGTACTGGGACGCCGCCAACGTGCAGTTGACAAAGGTGACCTACTTGCCGGTCGAAGACGGCTACGCCGATGTCAAGCTCTACGAATCCGGTGAGAACGACTGGGTCTACCAGTTGCCGCCCGGCACCTACGACAAGTACAAGGCCCAGTATCCCAAGGAAGCTCGCAACTCGCCCCTGATCGCCCTGCGCTATTACTCGTACCAGACGCAAGACCCGGCGTTCAAGGATGTGCGCGTACGCAAAGCACTGTCGATGGTGATTGACCGCGACATCCTGGCGCAGCGCGTCACCGCAGATGGCCAGGCGCCCGCCTACAGCGTGATCGTGAAAGGCACCAACGGCGCCGATGTGACGCCCTACGACTGGGCCGGCTGGCCGATGGACAAGCGCGTGGCGGAGGCCAAGAACCTGCTGCAACAGGCCGGCGTCAAGCCCGGCACCAAGTTTGTGTTCTCCTACAACACCAGCGAGTACCACAAGAAAATGGCGGTGTTCGCCGCCTCGGAATGGAAGACCAAGCTCGGCCTCAACATTGAAACCGAAAGCATGGAGTTCAAGGTGCTGCTGAAAAAACGCCATGACGGCACGTTCCAGATGGCGCGCAATGGCTGGAATGCGGATTACAACGACGCCACCACCTTCTTGGCGCTGGTGCGCTGTGATTCCGACCAGAACAACAACTTCAACTGCAACCGCCAGGCCGAAGAGTTGATCAACCAGGGCTCGCAAAGCACCGACCCCGCCAAGCGCCGCGCACTGCTGACGCAGGCCTCCAAAATGATCATGGAGGACTACCCCATCATTCCGCTGCTGCAGTACTCGCAGCCACGCCTGGTCAAGTACTATGTCGGCGGCTACTCGCTGGAAAACGCACTGGATCGCTTCCGCTCGAAAGACCTGTACATCATCAAGCACTAGGGCCTGCGCCATGTGGTCTTACACCTTGCGCCGCATTCTGGCGGCGATACCGACGATGCTGGTCGTCATTTCCGTCTGCTACGTCCTGCTGCACCTGACACCGGGCGGCCCGTTCGACAGCGAACGCAAGGTCTCGGCCGCGGTGCTGGCCAATTTGCAGGCCAAGTACCACCTCGACTTGCCGCCGTGGCAGCAATACCTGCTGTACCTGAAGAGCTTGTTGCAGGGCGATCTGGGCGCCTCGTTTCGCTACGCCGACTGGTCGGTCAACGATCTGGTGGCGGCGGCGCTGCCGGTGTCGGCGGTCATTGGCGGCGGCTCTCTGCTGTTGTCGCTGCTGATCGGTGTGACCTTGGGTATTGTTGCCGCCCTGCGCCAGAACAGCGCGGTGGATTACCTGGTCATGCTGCTCGGCAACGTGGGCAGCGCGGTCCCCAGCTTTGTCATGGGTCCGGTGCTGATCATCGTGTTTGCAATTCTTCTGCATTGGCTGCCAGCCGGTGGCTGGAACGACTTTGAGCCGCGCTTCATGGTGCTGCCGATGGCCTTGCTGACCATCATCAATGTCTCGACCATCGGGCGCGTCATGCGCGGCAGCCTGATTGAGGTGATGCACAGCAACTTCATCCGCACCGCGCGCGCCAAGGGATTGCCGACCCGCGTCGTGGTGCTGCGCCACGCGCTGAAACCGGCGCTGCTGCCAGTCGTGTCGCTGGTGGGGCCGCTGGCGATTTCCTCCATCACCTCGGCCCTGGTCACCGAGACCGTTTTCTCGCTGCCCGGCCTCGGCAAGCTGATCGTGAATGGCGCTGGCAACCGCGACTACACGCTGGTGCTGGGTCTGGTGGTGCTGATCACCGTGCTGACCGTGACGCTGAACCTGCTGGTCGATCTGGCCTATGCCTGGCTCGACCCCAAGATTCGATATTGACAAAATCATGCTACAGCCTCCGTCAACACTGCGCAAGCAGCTATGAAATGAATAGCAAACTGGATCAACTGCCGAACCTGGTCAACCCGCCACGCAGCCTGTGGTCGGACGCGCGGCGGCGCTTCATGCGCAACAAGGCGGCGCTGCTCAGCCTGGGGCTGCTGCTGCTGATCTCCCTCGCCTGCATCGTCGGCCCCTGGCTGTTGCCGCACGCGTTTGACAGCGCCGACTGGGACGCCATGAGCACGGCCCCGAGCCTGAGAAACGCGCATTTTTGGGGTACCGACGACGCCGGGCGCGACCTGCTGGTGCGTTGCCTGATCGGCGGGCGCGTCTCGCTCACGGTGGGGTTGCTGGCCACTCTGGCCTCGGTGTCGCTGGGCATTGTCTGGGGCGCGACGGCCGGTTTTCTGGGCGGCAAGGTTGACGCACTGATGATGCGCATCGTCGACATGATGTACGCCATTCCCTACTTGCTGATCGCGATTTTGCTGGTGACGATTTTGGGGCGCGAGTTCTATCTGGTGGTGCTCGTGATCACCGTGTTTTCCTGGATGGACATGGCGCGCGTGGTGCGCGGGCAAACGCTGTCGCTGCGCTCGATGGAGTATGTGGAAGCGGCGCGCGCCATGGGCGTGTCCACCCCGCGCATCATCTTTCGGCACGTCGTGCCCAATCTGCTGGGCGTGGTGGTGATCTACACCACGGTGACGGTGCCGGGCGTGATTCTGACCGAGTCGGTGCTGTCGTTTCTGGGCCTGGGCATCCAGGAGCCCATGACAAGCTGGGGCGTGCTGATTCAGGACGGGGCCAAGGCGATGGAAGTCACGCCCTGGATCTTGCTGTTTCCGGCCGGCCTGCTGTCGACCACCCTGTACTGCTTTAATTTCATTGGCGACGGCATGCGTGATGCGCTCGACCCCAAAGAACGGTAACCGACATGCCCCTGATAGAAGTCAATAACCTGAACGTCCAATTTGAAACGCCCGATGGTCTGGTGACCGCCGTCAACGGCATCAGTTTTGCGCTGGGCAGAGGACAAACCCTGGGCATCGTCGGCGAGAGTGGATCCGGCAAGAGTCAGGCGGTGCTGGCCATGATGGGCTTGCTGGCCATCAATGGTCGCGCCAGCGGCCAGGCGCTGTTCGACGGGCAGGACTTGCTGAGTATGCCGGCCAGCGCCTTGAATCAGATCCGGGGTAACCGGGTGGCGATGATTTTTCAGGATCCGATGACATCGCTGAACCCCTATCTGACGGTGGAACGCCAGATGACCGAGGTGCTGGAGTTCCACAAGGGCATGACGCGCAGCCAGGCCCGCCTGCGTTGCGTGCAGGCGCTGGAGGCAGTGAAGATACCCGAGGCGGCGCGGCGCATCGGCATGTACCCGCATGAGTTCTCCGGCGGCATGCGTCAGCGCGTGATGATCGCCATGGCCTTGTTGTGCGAGCCCGATGTGCTGATTGCCGATGAGCCGACCACCGCGCTGGATGTGACAGTGCAGGCCCAGATCATCGCCTTGATGCGCGATCTGCAACGCGACCATGGCACCGCCATCGTGATGATCACGCACGACCTGGGCGTCGTCGCCGGGCTATGTGACGAGGTCATGGTGCTCTACGGCGGACGTGTCATGGAGCACGGCAGCGCCGAGTCCATTTTTTACCAGCCGACGCATCCTTACACCGTCGGCTTGCTGGGTGCGATACCGCGCATCGAGCAGGGTGGAGGTGCCCTGGTGGCGATCCCGGGTGCGCCGCCCAATATGGCGCGCCTGCCCAGCGGCTGCCCATTCAGTGAGCGCTGCACTTTGTCGGAGGCGCGCTGCGTGAACACGCGGCCGGCTTTGTCGCCGATCGACGATCGACCTGATGTTCACCGAGCCTGCCACAAGAGCGTGGCCGAGGTCATGCTTTACGCCAGGGAGCTCAGCCTATGAGCGCCGCGCCGGGCCGCCCCAAGCAAGCGAGCGCCCCCTCGGGCGGCAGCGAGGTACACGAAGTGACGAGCGTGGGGGCCATTCAAGCCGCGCAGCCAGCCTTGTTGTCGGTTCGTGATTTGCAGGTGCATTTCGAATTGGCGGGCGATTCACCCTGGCCCTGGGCGCCGCCGCGCGTGCTCAAAGCGGTGGATGGTGTGTCGTTCGATATTTTTCCGGGTGAAACCCTGGGCATCGTCGGCGAGTCCGGTTGCGGCAAATCGACGCTGGCGCGCGCCATGCTGAACCTGATTCCGGCCACCGCCGGCAGCATTGTGTGGCAAGGGCAGGAGATGCGGGGTGCCAGCGCGGATGTCTGGCATACGCTGCGCAAAAGTGTGCAAATGATTTTTCAGGACCCGCTGGCGTCGCTGAATCCGCGCATGACGGTGGGGCAGATCATTGCCGAGCCGCTACGCACCCATTTTCCCCAGATGGGCGGTAAAGAAGTGATGCAAAAAGTGCGCGCCATGATGGCGAAAGTGGGGCTGACCGAACAGCAGATCAACCGCTATCCGCACGAGTTCTCGGGTGGGCAGTGCCAGCGCATCGGCATTGCCAGGGCTTTGGTGCTGGAGCCCAAGCTGGTGATCTGCGATGAACCGGTCTCGGCGCTCGATGTCTCGATCCAGGCCCAGATCATCAACCTGTTGATGGAGTTGCAGGCCCAGATGGGTCTGGCGCTGGTCTTCATTGCGCATGATCTGGCGGTGGTGCGGCACATCAGCCAGCGTGTCATGGTGATGTACCTGGGCCGGGCGATGGAACTCGCCGGCAAGCAGGCCATCTACCAGCATCCGAGCCACCCCTACACCCAGGCCTTGCTGAGTGCCATTCCGCTGGCTGACCCGCGACTGGAGCGCAACAAGACCTCGCAACTGCTGCAAGGCGATCTGCCTTCGCCGATCAATCCGCCATCGGGCTGCAGTTTTCGCACCCGCTGTCCGAAGGCAATTCCCGCCTGTGCCGAGCACCGGCCCGAGCTGCGGGCCTTGAGCGCTGAAACACAAGTTGCTTGCGATCTGGTCAAGATCATGTCACCGGCAGCATCCCTGCATGCTTGATTTCTTTCAAAGAAAAGCTGGTTGCTATCTCTTTCACTCCCGGCAGACTGCGAATTTTGACGCGCACCAGTTGCGAAAAAGATTCCAGATCGGGCGCGATGGCTTCAATCTGGTAGTCATAGTGACCTGAGAGGTTGTGGCAGGACAATACCTGCGGCAGTGCCACCACCTCGCGCTCAAAAGCAGCCATGATGTCCGGCGTGTGATTGTTCATTTGCAGGTGTACAAAGCCGGTCACACCGTAACCCAGTTTCTGGCGGCTGAGTTCGGCATGATAGCCTTCGATCACACCCGATTCTTCAAGCTGGCGTACGCGCCGCCAACAAGGCGAGGGCGACAGCGATACCTGTTGCGCCAGATCCGCGATGGTCTGGCGCGCGTCCCGCTGCAAGGCATCAAGCAGTTTGCGGTCGGTGTTATCCAGGGATTCGAAAATCATGAGCAAATTTTACCCATAAATCACAATTTGTGGGATGTATCACCTCCAATCAGCTGAAATGTGATCTAAATAGCCAAAATATTCCATTGAACCGGGTAAACAATTCCATGGAGGGCGGACGCCATCCACCCACCAAGGAATGATCATGAGCAAGACCGAACAATCAAAGGGCTTCAGCACCCGGGCAATTCATTTTGGCTACAAGCCGGCGGAGCATCAAGGGGCCCTGGTGCCGCCAATCTACACCTCGGCAACTTTTGCCTTTCCGGATGTGGCCTACGGCGCGCGCTGCTTCACGGGTGAGGAGCCGGGCTACTTCTACACCCGCATTTCCAACCCGACGCTGGCCTTGCTGGAATCCCGTCTGGCCAGTCTGGAGCAGGGCCAGGGGGCGGTAGTTTTTGGCTCCGGCATGGGGGCCATCACGGCCACGCTGTGGTCGCTGCTGGAGGCGGGCGACGAAGTGCTGGCCGACATGACGCTGTACGGATGCACGTTCTCCTTCATGACGCATGGATTGACCCGCTTCGGTGTGACCGTGCGCCATGTGGACATGACGGAACCCGACAATGTGCGCAAGGCTTTGGGTCCAAAAACACGGGTCGTTTACTTTGAGTCCCCGGCCAATCCCAACATGCGCCTGGTGGATATTGAAGCGGTGTCAGCCATCGCACACGCCGCCGGTGCACGAGTGGTGGTCGACAATACTTACTGCACGCCCTACCTGCAGCAGCCGCTGGTTCTGGGCGCCGATGTGAGCCTGCATTCCATGACCAAATACCTCGGTGGTCACGGAGACCTGACCGCCGGCGCCGCGATATTTGCCGATCCAGAGTTGGCCCGCCAGGTGCGGCTTTTCGGTTTGAAGGACATGACTGGCGCGGTGATGTCGGCGCAGGATGCGCATCTTGTCATGCGTGGCCTCAAGACCCTGACTTTGCGCATGGATCGCCATTGCCAAAGCGCACAAACGGTGGCGGAACTGCTTCAGAGCCACGACGCGACAAAGGTGGTGCACTTCCCCGGTCTGGCGTCCTTTCCTCAACATGCCCTGGCGCGGCGCCAGATGCGCCAGTTCGGCGGCATGATCGCTTTCGAGCTCAAGGGCGGGCTGAAGGCCGGGATTCGTTTCATGAACGCACTGCAGCTGGTGACGCGTGCCGTCAGTCTGGGCGATGCCGAGACACTGGCCCAGCATCCGGCCAGCATGACGCATTCCACCTACACCCCCGAGGAGCGGGCCGCGCACGGCATCAGCGATGGTCTGGTGCGCTTGTCAATCGGCCTGGAAGACGTCGAAGACCTGTTGGCAGACATTGCGCAAGCGCTGGGCCAGACCCGACGCCTGACCCACGCCAGACAAAAGGTGGCGCCGGTCGAGCTTTGCGCTGAGTCCGTATAACTGGATTTTTTCACCAGTTTGCCGCCAGGGTCGATCTTCGTTGCGCGGTGTTATTCCGATGCGCGGGCGTGCCATCGGCAAGCGTGAGCATCAGTTCTCCTAATTGCTTCGCGTTTCAGATGATGCTGGCGGATGTTAAGGGTAAACCCACATGAATTGGCGTCGATTCTTGGGGACCCCCTAGCTACAATCGCAGGCGCCAAGCTGTCAGCTTCGCAACCCTCGGTTGCAAGTTTGGCAGGCTTATTGCTTAGGAACTGGTAGGGCTCACAAGGCCGCACCGCTCGTCAACAAAATAGCTGACTCACGCGCCGGCCAAAAATCGGAGAAGTTTATGGATATTTTTGTACAGCAGATCATCAATGGTCTGGTGTTAGGCAGCGTGTATGCGCTGGTAGCCTTGGGCTACACCATGGTGTACGGCATCATTGGTCTGATCAATTTTGCTCACGGTGAAGTGCTGATGGTTGGTGCGTTGACCAGCTGGACCATCATTGGCCTGATGAAGGATGCCATGCCTGGCGCACCCGGTTGGTTGATACTCCTGATCTCCCTGATCATCGCCTGTGTGGTTGCGGCGATGCTCAATTATGTGATTGAAAAAGTGGCCTACCGGCCCCTGCGAAACAGCCCGAAGCTGGCACCGCTGATTACCGCCATTGGCATGTCTCTGCTGTTGCAGACCCTGGCCATGATCATCTGGAAGCCGAACTACAAACCCTATCCGACCTTGCTGCCCGCCACGCCTTTCGATATTGCCGGCGCGGTGATCACACCGACTCAGGTGTTGATTCTGGGTATGACCGCCGTATCGCTGGCGGTACTCATGTGGGTCGTGAATTACACCAAACTGGGGCGCGCCATGCGCGCCACGGCCGAGAATCCGCGGGTGGCGGCACTGATGGGTGTCAAGCCAGATATGGTGATTTCCGCCACCTTCCTGATTGGCGCCGTGCTGGCCGCCATCGCCGGTGTGATGTATGCCGCCAACTATGGCACGGTTCAGCACACGATGGGGTTTTTACCGGGGCTGAAAGCCTTTACCGCAGCCGTATTCGGTGGCATTGGCAATCTTGCAGGCGCGGTTGTCGGGGGCATTCTGCTGGGCCTGATCGAGTCTCTGGGCGCGGGCTACATCGGCACCCTGACCGGTGGCGTGCTGGGAAGCAATTACTCCGATATTTTTGCGTTCATTGTGCTGATCATCGTGCTGACGCTGCGACCCTCGGGTCTGCTGGGTGAGCGCGTGGCAGATCGCGCCTGATTGAAGGACTGTCATGAAACAAAAACAAATGATTGCGTTCCTGGCTGCGGCGCTGGGCTTGCTGATTCTGCCGCTGATTCTGCAGGGCTTTGGCAATGCCTGGGTTCGCATTGCCGATATGGCTCTGCTCTATGTGTTGCTGGCTCTGGGGTTGAACATTGTGGTCGGCTACGCCGGTCTGCTGGATCTGGGTTACGTCGCATTTTTCGCCATTGGTGCCTACATGTACGGCTTGCTGGCCTCGCCCCAGTTGACCGAGACATTCGCCTGGATGGCAGCCATGTTCCCCAATGGGATGCACGCACCGCTGTGGATAGTGATTCCGGCGGCGGCCGGACTGGCCGGTTTTTTTGGCGTCCTGTTGGGCGCGCCGACCTTGCGTTTGCGTGGTGACTACCTGGCCATTGTCACCCTGGGGTTTGGTGAAATTATTCGCGTGTTTCTGAACAACCTCGACAACCCGGTCAATATCACAAACGGTCCCAAGGGCCTGGGACAGATCGATTCCCTGAGCTTTTTCGGATTGAACCTGGGCAAGAGCGTCACGGTTGCCGGCTTTGAAATGATGTCGGTCTCCTTGTATTACTACCTGTTTCTGGCATTGGTCGTGTTGAGCGTGGTGATCTCGCACCGGCTCCAGCTGTCCCGGGTGGGCCGTGCCTGGATGGCGATCCGGGAAGACGAAATTGCCGCCAAGGCCATGGGCATCAACACCCGCAACCTCAAGTTGCTGGCGTTTGGCATGGGAGCTACCTTTGGTGGCGTCTCGGGCACCATGTTTGCTTCCTTCCAGGGTTTCATTTCTCCCGAATCCTTCAGCCTGATGGAGTCGGTCATGATTGTTGCCATGGTCGTGCTTGGTGGCATTGGGCATTTGCCCGGTGTCATTCTGGGTGCGGTGATGCTGTCGGCATTGCCCGAAGTGTTGCGCTACGTGGCCGGGCCGATGCAGGCCATGACCGGCGGGCGTCTGGATGCGGCAATCCTGCGCCAGCTGCTGATTGCGCTGGCCATGATTGTGATCATGCTGTCGCGTCCACGCGGCTTGTGGCCTTCGCCGGATCATGGCAAGTCGCTTCAGAATAGCAGGTAGGAACGAATATGACAGACTCCGTACTTAACGTTACCGGCGTTTCCAAGCGCTTCGGTGGCCTGCAGGCCCTGAGCGATGTTGGCATCACCATCAAGCGTGGCCAGGTTTATGGCCTGATCGGCCCCAATGGCGCCGGCAAGACCACTTTTTTCAATGTGCTTACCGGCCTCTACACGCCCGACAGCGGCAGCTTTGAGCTGGCGGGCAAGGCTTATCGTCCTACTGCAGTGCATGAAGTGGCTAAAGCCGGTATCGCCCGCACCTTCCAGAATATCCGCTTGTTTGCCGAAATGACGGCGCTCGAGAACGTCATGGTGGGGCGCCACATTCGGACTCATTCGGGCTTGCTGGGCGCCATATTTCGAACGCCGCGTTTCAAGGCCGAGGAGGCGGCAATTGCCCAGCGCGCGCATGAGTTGCTGGAGTATGTCGGGATCGGCAGGTTTGCCGACTACAAAGCCCGCACCCTGAGCTATGGGGATCAGCGCCGACTTGAAATTGCACGCGCGCTGGCAACTGATCCGCAGCTGATTGCGCTGGATGAGCCCGCTGCCGGGATGAATACCACCGAGAAAGTCTTGTTGCGTGAGCTGATCGACAAAATCCGCAATGACAACCGCACCATCTTGCTGATCGAGCACGATGTGAAGCTGGTGATGGGTTTGTGCGACCGTGTCACGGTACTGGACTACGGCAAGCAGATCGCCGAAGGTACACCGGCGGATGTGCAAAAAGATGAAAAAGTGATTGAAGCTTATCTTGGCACCAGTGGGCATTGAATGGTTGAGGACAGCGCCAAAGGTCTGTCCCACAAGGAATAACGATGGCAAATATTTTTCTTAAAGTGACCGGGCTCAAGGTAGCTTACGGCGGCATCCAGGCGGTCAAGGGCATTGATTTCGAAGTGCGCGAAGGCGAACTGGTGTCGCTGATCGGCTCCAATGGAGCCGGCAAGACGACCACCATGAAAGCGATTACCGGCTCGTTGCCGATCAACGATGGCGACATTGAGTACCTGGGCAAGAGCATCCGCGGCCAAGGCCCGTGGGATCTGGTGAAGCAGGGTCTGGCGATGGTACCCGAAGGGCGGGGCGTATTCGCCCGCATGACCATCATTGAAAACCTGCAGATGGGCGCCTACATCCGCAACGACAAGGCGGATATCCTGGCCGATGTCGACAAGGTGTTCACGATCTTTCCGCGCCTCAAGGAGCGCCGCGATCAACTCGCGGGCACCTTGTCCGGCGGCGAGCAGCAGATGCTGGCCATGGGGCGTGCCTTGATGAGCCGGCCCAAAGTGCTGCTGATGGATGAGCCGTCGATGGGTCTGGCGCCGATCATGGTGGACAAGATTTTCGAGGTGGTGCGCGACGTCTACGCCCAGGGCGTGACGGTGCTGCTGGTTGAGCAAAACGCCAGCCGCGCACTGGCCATCGCTGATCGCGGCTACGTCATGGAGTCGGGATTGATCACCATGTCGGGTGAAGCCAAAAAAATGCTCAACGACCCCAAGGTGCGGGCCGCTTACCTCGGCGAATAGCCAGGACCACCCGGTCGCGGCACAGCCGGCGCCACTTTCGCGGGTTTGAGCGACCTGATCGGCACCCGCTTGCTTGCCGGGGGCGAATATTCCCGTGCCGTGCCGCCTTTGCGGGATTTTCCGCTGAATTGTTTGATTTTGCTCAAGGTTGCGAGGACTCAATCGCGGCACAGTGCGACTGATGCCGTCAAGCCAAACAAATCCTCCTGCTGTTGCACTCCAGATTGCCGTGCGAGGTGAGCTGTTGCTCAGACGGGGCGGCGCTCCCGCGTCGGTTGTCTATCTGGAGTCCGGTCGAGTCGCCCTGGGCGTCATGGTCGGCGAAGTCATGGAGCATCAACTTGGCGTGCAGGAAGGGCCTTGCTGGCTGGAGGCGTCGTCCGCCGTGCTGAACCTGCCCCATGCGCTGGACGTCATGGCGGAAACCGAGGTGTCATTGCGCCGCGTGCCGGCGACCGAGTTTCGCCGCTCACTTGCCGCGATGCCCGTGTCCGCGCGGACCGTGCTGCATGACGTGGCCCTGGCGCACCGTCAGCAGACCGAATTTGCCGTCAGCCGCCTGGCCAAAGACGCAGAGTCCCGTTGCGCCGAGTGGCTCTTGCGCCACGCCGAGCCCGAGGACAGCGGCGTGATGGCGGTGCTGCTGCAACTGCGCAAGCGATCCATTGCCGCGCAATTGGGCATTGCGCCGGAGACGCTGTCACGCGTGCTGCGCCATTTGCGTGAACGCAGTCTGATCAGTGGATCCGGGCGTACATTGAAACTGGTCGACCCGCGCGGCTTGAGATCCCTGGCCGGCGTTTGAGTTGATCAAACCTCGCTTGGGCTGATTGCCATCTCGGACTGAGGTCTGGCGGATTCTCGTGCTCTGAGATAATATTCAACAAAAATTACAGGGCATTTCATGTTCAGCAAGTTTTTGGGCAAGGGCGACAAGCCGGCGGTTCCGTCCAGCAAGGACGGCGTGAGCTTGCGCGGGCTGGAAGTGACCGAAGACGACCCTGACACTGTTTGGAGCATGTGGGACGAGGCCTTGGCGGAGCAGGACTCGAAGTTCAGCGCGATGGAGCCCGCCAGCGAACCCGTCACGCCACCATCGACGAATGCCGGGCAAGCGGCGGCAACCAAGCCCCCGGATGCTTTGGATGAAGCCGCCGAGCAGACGACACTGGAGAGCAAAGCGCAGGAACTGCGCAAGAACCAGGCGTTAAAAATAGTCGAACTGCACCACCACCGCATCGCCAACACGATACGGACCTTGTGGGGTGACAAAGAATGTGGCGCCTACATTAACCGGCTGATCATGAGTGGCGGTGATGGCATGGGCAAGGCCCGCATTGGTTTCAATCAGGATGCGGTCGCAGCCATGATGGTGCTGTCCGATTTGCACGAGGGGCAATTTGGATCGCCCGACGCCGGCCGGTCCCCCGGGGACTTCACGCACTCGGGGTTTACCGGGCTGGACAAGTTCCGCTGACCGGCCAGTGCACTCCTTACTTATAAATTATCGTCAATATGTTCAAGTTCTTGAAGCGGTCAAAAGTCAATGCAGTGACACCGGTGGTCGAACCGGTGCCTGCGCCAGTGGTCATGCCAAAGGCAAATGAACCCCAGGCCAATTTCAAGGAGAGGCGACAGGTTCCGCGTCCCCTGCCGATTCCTGACGTGGTGGAAGGCAATGGGGGGGAGACTGACTGGGGCTTGTGGGAAGATGCGCACTTTGAGAAAACCCAGCCCGCAAGCATCGATCCGAAAAGCTCCAAATAGCTGATGCCACTCGCTCAAGAGCTGCTGCGATTGAGCGACAAGAGGTATTCAGGTGGAGGTGGTTCCCGCCATTTCAGCCTGTCAGAGCCTGTAGCAGATTCTCCGGCGTGGCAGGCGCAATCAATTTCACAACTTGTCCGTCTCCGCGCGCCTGAGCCACTGCATCGCGCAACGCCTCATAGACGCTGATCGCCAGCATCAGCGGGGGCTCGCCCACGGCTTTGGAGCCAAACACATTGTCCTCATGGCTGGGCTGCGGCCACAGGGCGACCTTGAAGTGCTCCGGCAGGTCACCGGCAGTGGGAATCTTGTAGGTGCTGGGCGCATGCGTGCTCAAAAAGCCCTCGTCGTTCCACACCAGTTGCTCGGTCGTGAGCCAGCCCATGCCCTGGACGAAGCCGCCTTCAATCTGCCCGAGATCAATGGCCGGGTTGATGGAGCGGCCGACATCATGCAGGATGTCGACTCTGAGCACGCGGTTCTCGCCGGTCAAGGTGTCAATCGCGACCTCGGAACAGGCGGCACCGTAGGCGAAATAGTAAAACGGCCGTCCGCTCAAAGTGGTCTTGTCGTAGTGGATTTTGGGCGTGCGGTAAAAGCCGTCGCTCCAGAGCTGGATGCGGTTGGCATAGGCGAGCTTCACCACTTCGTCAAAACTGCGTGTGGCGCTGGGCGAAATCACCTGTCCGCCGGCAAAGCGGATGGCACCGGCACCGCAGCCGTCAAGTCCGCAGACAAAGGCAGCCAGGTTGTCGCGCACGTGGCGCGCCGCAAACTGGGCCGCGCGGCCGTTCAGGTCGGTGCCGGCTGACGCCGCGGTGGCCGAGGCATTCGGGATCTTGCTGGTGTCGCTGGCCGTGGCCAGCACGCGCTCGAAAGGCACGCCCAGTTCGTCGGCCACGATTTGCGCCACCTTGGTGTGCAGGCCCTGGCCCATCTCGGTGCCGCCGTGGTTGACCTGGATGCTGCCGTCCAGATAGACATGAACCAGCGCACCGGCCTGGTTGAACAGCGTGGCGGTAAACGAAATGCCGAACTTGACCGGTGTCATCGCGATGCCGCGCTTGATCACCTGGCTCTTGCTGTTATATGAAGAAATGGCCTCTAGCCTCCGTCGATACTGCGCAGACCGCTCTAATTGTGATAGCAATGGCTGAAGAATATTGCCTTCCACCAACATGCCGTAATGGGTGGTGTCTCGCCTTGCGAGCGGCTGCGTCGGGCCAGCGAGCGGCTCGTCGGAATACAGATTGCGCAGTCGCACATCCAGAGCGTCGAGCTGCAAATAGCGCGCGACGTCGCCCAGAATGGCCTCGATCACGATCATGCCCTGCGGACCACCGAAACCGCGAAAGGCGGTGTGGCTTTGGGTGTTGAGCTTGCAGCGGTAGGAAGCGATCTCCACATCTTCCAGAAAGTAGGCGTTGTCGCTGTGGAAAACGGCACGGTCGGCCACCGGGCCGGACAGGTCGGCGCTAAAACCGCAATCCACTGCCATCATGAGTTTCAGGCCACTCAAGCGCCCCGTCGCGTCAAAACCAACCGTGTACTCATAGGCAAACGGGTGGCGTTTGCCGGTGATCATGAAGTCGTCGTCGCGGTCCAGGCGCAGCTTGACCGGGCGCTTCAGTTTGGCCGCCGCCACTGCCGCCCACACCGCCAGATGCCCGGCCTGCGTCTCCTTGCCGCCAAAGCCGCCACCCATGCGGCGGCATTCCACACGCACCGCATGGTTGTTCAAACCCAGCGCGTGCGCCACCCAGTGCTGCACTTCGCCGGGGTGCTGGGTGCTCGAATAAACCAGCCACTGGTTTTGTTCCTGCGGCAGCGCGTAAGCCACTTGCCCTTCGAGGTAAAAGTGCTCCTGTCCACCGACTTCAAGCGTGCCGCTCAGCGTGTGCTCCGCTCTGGACAAGGCCTGCGCCGCGTCACCGCGCCGGACGAAAACCGGTGGCAGGACGTAGCTTTGGGCCGCCAGCGCCTGCTTGACGCTGAGGATGGCGGGCAGAGGGGCAATGTCGAGCTTGACTTTGCGCGCGGCGTGGCGCGCCTGCATCACGCTGTCCGCCACCACCAGACCTACGACCTGGCCGATGTATTGCACCGTGTCAACGGCGAAGACCGGCTCGTCTGCGGCAAAGGATGCCAGCATCGGGCCGCCCGGCACGTCCTGCGACAACAGCACACCGCGCACACCTGGCATGGCGAGGGCTGCGCTGGCGTCAACCCCGCGCAGTTTGCCGTGGGCGACGGGAGAGAGAATCGGCGCGGCGTGCAGCGTGCCGCGCACTTGCGGGATGTCGTCCACGTAAAGGGCCGTACCGGCAACCTGGGCCATCGCACTTTCATGCGGCGTGTCTGATCCACACACCGTTCGCCCCAGGCTTGTCGGAGCCGGCCCGGTGTCCGGCTCAGGGCGAACAGAAGAAGATTTCAAGCCGCTCACGGCGCTTCTCCTTCCGGCGCGAAGGATTCCAGGCTGATGTTTTGCACGCCCTGGCTCTCCAGCCAAAAGCGTTGCAGCAAATTGCCCAGCACCTGCACCCGGTAAGCGGCCGAGGCGCGCAGGTCGGTAATCGGCGCAAACTCCTGGCACAGGACGGCGCTGGCGGCTTCCGGCGTGGTTGCCGTCCAGGCCTGGCCGGTTAACGCCGCTTCGGTCCTGACGGCGCGCACCGGGGTAGCCGCCACGCCGCCGACCCCGATCGATGCCCTGGTGACTTGACCGTCCTTCAACTCAAGCCGGAGCGCCAGGCAGACGGCCGAGATGTCGTCGTCGAAGCGCTTTGAAACTTTGTAAACACGGGATAGTTCAGCTGGCGTTGCCTTTGGCACCTTGATCCAGGCCAGCACTTCATCAGCCTGCATCACATTTTTGCGGTAGCCGGTGTAGATCTGCTCCAGCGGCATTTCGCGATGGCCGCGGACGCTCATCAGCACCACGTTGGCGCCCAGCGCGATCAGCAGCGGCATCGAATCGCCGATCGGCGAGCCGTTGGCCACGTTGCCGCCGAGCGTGCCCGAGTTGCGCACCGGCAGCCCGGCAAAGCGGGCAGCAAAAGTCTGCAGTTGCGGCCGATCAGTCACCAGGGCGGCAAAAGCGTCGCTCAAAGTGGCGGCAGCGCCGATCGCGATGTGGTGCGGGTAGTTTTCGATGCGCCGCAGTTCCAGCACCCGGCTCACATCCAGCACCTTCGCAAACTGCAGGTGCAGCTTGTTGATCCAAAGCCCAACATCGGTGCCGCCGGCCACCAACTGGGCCTCCGGGTGCGCCGCACGGGCCTTTAGCAAGGCGCTCAGCGTGACAGGAGAAATATATGAAGAATCGGCCTCTAGCACCCGTCTGGTCTGCGCGAGCAGCTGCAGTTTTTGTAGCAGATCGGGTTCGTCAATGTGTACCAGTGGCAGTGTTGCCATGTGCTGCGCGGCGTCGAGGATCGGCCGGTAGCCGGTACAACGGCACAGATTGCCAGAGAGTTCCTGCTGCGCCAGTTCGCGCGTGACCGGCTGATGGCGGCAGACCTGGTTCTGGTACATCCCGAACAGGCTCATGACAAAACCCGGGGTGCAAAAACCGCATTGGCTGGCGTGGCAGTGCACCATGGCCTGCTGCACCGGATGCAGGGTGCCGTCCTTTGCCGCCAGGTCCTCGGCAGTCCACAATGCCATGCCGTTGACTGAATGTGCCAGGCGAATGCAACTGTTGACCGCACGGTACCTGAGGCGCCCGTCCTCAGCCTCGCCGAGCACCACTGTGCAGGCGCCGCAGTCACCTTCGTTGCAACCTTCTTTGGTAGCAGTGCTGCCCAGGTCTTCGCGCAGCACCTGCAGCAGGGTGCGCGTGGGTGGTACATTGCGCAGCGAGACAATCTCGCCGCGCCGGATAAATTGGATGGTTGGCGTGTTCATCGGTGTTGGTGCTGGTTGGCGCTAGCATAGGGCATCGCAGCAAAATAGGCCAAGCAGGATCACAAGCTTGTTTTAACATTGCCTCACATCGGGTAACCCTTGTGCTGGCATCAACTTTGCGTGTGCCGATGACTATTTGCCATCGTGATAATAATGAAATTAACCGTTACATGACGCTGCCCCGACTTCATCTTGAGGGAATCACCAAAAGTTACCCCGGCGTGATCGCCAACCAGGACGTGTCCCTGACCGTCATGCCGGGCGAAACGCATGCGGTGCTGGGCGAAAACGGTGCCGGCAAATCGACCCTGATGAAAATCATCTACGGCGCCATCAAGCCCGACGCCGGGCGGATGATGCTCAACGGGCAGTTGATGCAGATACGCAGCCCGAAGGAGGCGCGGGCCAACGGCATCAGCATGGTGTTCCAGCACTTCAACTTGTTCGACACCATGACGGTGGCCGAAAACGTCTGGCTGGGGCTGGCCCGTACTTCGCTTGAACAGGTCACTGCCAGCATTCTCGGCAAGGCCAGCGAGTACGGGCTTGAAATCGATCCTTCGCGCCCTGTGCATACCTTGAGCGTGGGTGAGATGCAAAGGGTGGAAATTATTCGCGCCTTGCTGACCCGGCCGGAGTTGCTGATCCTGGATGAGCCGACATCGGTGCTAACTCCCCAAGCGGTGGAAAAGCTTTTTGTAGTGCTCAGGAAGCTGGCCTCCGAGGGTTGCAGCATTTTGTACATCAGCCACAAATTGCATGAGATTCGCGAGCTTTGCAATGCCTGCACCGTGCTGCGCGGTGGCCGGGTCACCGGGGTGTGCAATCCGGCACAGGAATCGAATGCCTCGCTGTCGCGCATGATGATTGGTGCCGAGCCACCCCAGTTGACCCATCACACCAGACAAGCGGGTGCGCCGGTGCTGCGTGTGCAGGATTTGAGCCTTACGCGTGAGGACCAGTTTGGCGTGGATCTGGCGGGCATCACGCTGGACGTGCGTGCCGGTGAGGTGGTCGGCGTTGCCGGGGTCTCGGGCAATGGACAAAAAGAATTGCTCTATGCGCTGTCGGGCGAAGATGTTCGCGCCAGTCCGGGCTCGATCCGTATTGGCGACGCCGACGCGTCCGACTTGCATCCAGGGGAGCGGCGCACGCTGGGGCTGCATTTTGTGCCCGAGGAGCGTCTGGGCCGGGGTGCTGTGCCGACCCTGGACCTGGCGCACAACCTGCTGCTGACACGCCACGAAGCCATTTCCCACCCGGGTTTCGCCGGTGGCTGGATCAGGCTGGGGCCGCTGGAGGTGCAGGCCGATGGCATCATCCGGCGCTTCAACGTGAAAACCGGTGGCGCGCGTTCGGTCGCGCGGTCCCTGTCCGGTGGCAATTTGCAGAAATTTATCGTCGGCCGGGAAATCGATGCCAACCCGAAGCTGTTCATTGTGTCGCAGCCAACCTGGGGCGTGGACGTGGGGGCGGCGGCACAGATTCGCGGCGAGATTCTGGCCTTGCGCGATGCCGGTTGCGCTGTGCTGGTGGTCAGTGAAGAGCTCGACGAGTTGTTTGAAGTCTGTGATCGCCTGCATGTCATTGCCAACGGTCGGCTCTCGCCCTCGGTTTCGATCCGCGAGGCGACGGTGGAAAAAATTGGCGAGTGGATGAGTGGTCTGTGGGACCTTGCGGGACAGACCGCAGTCACACGAAGTGAACCAGCTCTGTCCCCAACTGATACCGGGATGTCGGATGTTCACTCAGAGGGACAAACCGGAGCTCAGCATGCTTAAGCTCGAAGCCAGACCGCAAGCTTCCAGGCTGTGGACTTATGCCTCGCCCTTGCTGGCCTTGCTGGTGACCGTTGTCATCGGCGTGCTGCTGTTCGCGGTATTGGGCAAGGACCCGGTCAGCGGCTTGCAGGTGTTTTTCTGGGAACCGATCCGCACTGGTTACGCGCTGGGGGAATTGACAGTCAAGGCCACTCCCTTGCTGTTGATTGCGCTGGGTCTGGCAGTGTGCTTTCGCTCCAACGTCTGGAACATCGGCGCCGAAGGGCAATATGTGCTGGGCGCCATCGCAGCCAGCGGCGTGGCGCTGCTGGCGGACCAGGGCAGCACGCGCTGGATTGTGCTTGCGATCCTTATTGCCGGCGTGTTCGGTGGCATGCTGTGGGCCGGCCTGACGGCCTGGTTGCGCGACCGCTTCCACGCCAACGAGATCCTGGTCAGCCTGATGCTGGTGTATGTGGCGGTCCAGTTGCTCAGCTACATGGTGGCCGGCCCGTGGAAAGATCCGCATGGCTACAACTTTCCGCAGAGCAAGACCTTCGAACTGGTGACCCGGATCCCGCGTCTGTTTGATGGCTCACGCGTGAGCATCGGCGTGTTTCTGGCGCTGGCCGGTGTTGTCGGGACCTGGATATTCCTGTTTCGCACGCGTGCCGGTTTTGCCCAGCAGGTCGGAGGTCTGGCGCCGGCTGCCGCCCGCTACGCCGGCTTTTCGTCGCGCCGCGCCTTGTGGGTGGCCTTGCTGGTGTCAGGCGGCATGGCCGGGCTGGCCGGCGCGCTTGAAGTGGCCGGGCCGATCGGGCAACTCACGCCCTATGTGCCGGCCGGCTACGGCTTTGCCGCCATCATCGTCGCCTTTGTCGGGCGACTTCATCCGGTCGGCATGGTGTTCTCGGCCCTCCTGATGAGCATGTTCTATATCGGCGGGGAACTGGCGCAGTCGCGCCTCGGGCTCCCGAGGTCGCTGACCGGCGTGTTTCAGGGTTTGCTGCTGTTCACCTTGCTGGCCTGCGATACGCTGGTGAATTACCGTTTGAAGTGGGGCAAATGATGGAATCCTACGCACTGCTGATCGCCGCCACGCTCAACGCCGGCACGGTGCTGGCGCTGGCCTCGCTGGGCTTGTTGATCAACGAAAAAGCCGGTATCGTGAATCTCGGTGCCGAGGGCATGATGCTGTGCGCGGCGATTGCCGGCTTTGCCGCCGTCGTCCATTCAGGCAGTGACCTGATGGGTTTTGCCGCGGGGGTTGCCGCTGGCGCCTTGCTGGCCCTGGTTTTTGGCGGGCTGGTGATTTGGCTCAACACCAATCAATATGCCACCGGCCTGGCGGTGAGTCTGTTTGGCGCCGGTTTTTCGGCCTTTGTCGGGATTGGCTATGTGCAGGAAAAGATTCCGGCACGGCCCAGTTTTGCCATTCCCTATCTGTCTGACATTCCATTGATGGGCCCGGCCCTGTTCCGGCATCATCCCCTGGTGTATCTGACGGTTTTATTGGCGCTGGGTCTGATCTGGTTTTTATACCGCACGCGTGCCGGACTGGTGTTGCGCAGCGTCGGCGAAAGCCCCGAGGCGGCCCACTCGCTGGGCTATCCGGTGCGCCGCATTCGCCTGCTGGCGGTCGTGGCGGGCGGGGCCATGTGCGGACTGGCGGGCGCTTACATTTCCATTGTCTACACTCCTCTGTGGGTCGAAGGCATGGTGTCAGGCAAGGGCTGGATCGCTTTGGCCCTGACCACCTTTGCCACCTGGCGGCCAGCCCGTGTTTTGCTCGGTGCCTATCTGTTTGGCGGCGTGACCATGCTGCAATTCCACTTGCAAGGTGTCGGTGTCGAGGTGCCGAGCCAGCTGTTGACCATGTTGCCTTACCTGTCAACCATCGTCGTGCTGGCGCTGATTTCACGCAATCCACTGTGGATCCGCATCAACATGCCAGCCTCGATCGGCAAGCCTTTCTACCCCGGCGCCTGATTTTTTTTACGGTTCATAATTCACGTTTTCCCAACCCGTCGCAACCCCCTCTCAAGAAGGAATTGACATGACCGATTTGCAAAAACGCTCACTGCTGAAAATCGCAGCCCTCACCGCCGTAGCCTCTGCCGCGCTGGTTGGCTGCGGCAAGAAGGAAGAGCCCGCTCCCGCCCCGGCGCCTGTGGCTTCTGCCCCGGCGCCCAAGCCCGAGCCACTCAAGATCGCCTTCGCCTATGTCGGCCCGGTCGGCGACGGCGGCTGGAGCTTTGCCCACGACAATGGCCGCAAGGCCCTGGAAAAGGAATTTGGCGACAGGATCAAGACCTCGTTTGCCGAGAGTGTTCCCGAGTCTGCCGATGCCGAACGTGTATTTCGCGACATGGTCGGCCAGGGCAACAAGCTGATTTTCGGCACCACTTTTGGCTACATGGAGCCGATGCTCAAGGTTGCCGCGGATAACAAGGGCGTCAAATTCGAGCACGCCACTGGTTACAAGCAGGCCGAAAACATGCGCACCTATGACAGCCGTACCTATGAGGGCGCCTACATGGCCGGCGTCATCGCCGGCAAGATGACCAAGACCAATACCCTGGGCGTGGTGGCCTCGATTCCAATCCCGGAGGTCATCCGCAATATCAACAGCTTCACGCTCGGAGCGCAGTCGAGCAACCCCAAGATCAAGACCAAGGTGGTGTGGGTGAACGGCTGGTTTGACCCGCCGAAAGAAACCGAAGCCGCGACCTCGTTGATCAACGGTGGCGCTGACGTGCTGTTCCAGAACACCGATTCACCCGCAGTTCTCAAAACCGCCGAAGCCAAAGGCAAACGCGCTTTCGGCTGGGATTCCGACATGACCGCCTACGGTCCTAAGGCCCACCTCGCATCGAGCGTCATCAACTGGGGTCCGTACTACATCAAGGCCACCCGGGAAGCGCTGGAAGGCAAGTGGACCGGCGGCGGTGCTTCCTGGTGGGGTGTGAAGGAGGGTGCGATCGACATCGTGTCGATTGCGGAAGACGTGCCGGCGGAGACCAAGGCCAAGGTGGCAGACGTCAAAAAGGGTCTGGCGGATGGCAGCTTCGTCATCTGGAAAGGCCCGATCACGGACAACACCGGCAAGGTTCAAGTGGCCAAGGACGCGACTGCGGATGACAAATTTCTGGGCGGTCTGAACTTCTTCGTCAAAGGCGTGGAAGGCAAGATACCTGGCGGTAAGTAATCCCCAGTCCTGAGAATTAGGGTCGCCTTTGGGCGGCTCTAATTTTTGGTGGACAGCCAGGTGGTCTCGCTGAAAATTTCAGGGTCTGGTTTTGGGCCGACTGGCGTGCATGATTAAAATGGGGCAAGCTGTCTTTTTTGAGACAGCCTGTCCTGTATCAACAATCCCGGAGTAATTTAATGTCCAACCGTCGCGAATTTATTGTTCAACTCAGTCTCGGTAGTGGTGTTCTGGCATCAGGTGCCGCCATGGCGGCCGCGCCTTTGCCGATGGTGGCTGAAGCCGATCCGGTCGCCAAGGCGCTGGGCTATGTGGCTGATGCGACCAAGGCAGATACGAAGAAATTCCCCAAGTATGCCGCGCCACAGTCCTGCACCAACTGCACGCTGTACCAGGGCAAGGCGGGAGATGCATCGGGTCCCTGCCCGATTTTTGCCGGCAAGCAAGTGGCAGCCAAGGGCTGGTGCAGCTCTTACGTCAAGAAGGCCTGATTCCCGGCTTCAGGCTGAGGCCTTGATCGGCTTCAGCCCGACCGGCACATCCGCGCACTGGGCACGGTGTCGCAGTGCGTGGTCCATGACCACCAGCGCCAGCATGGCCTCGGCAATCGGCGCGGCGCGAATGCCCACACAGGGGTCGTGCCGGCCTTTGGTGCTGACTTCCGTGGGCTGACCCGTCAAATCGATTGATGCGCGCGGCGTCAGGATCGAACTGGTCGGTTTGATGGCAATCGACACCTCCAGATCTTGCCCGGAGGTGATTCCGCCCAGGGTGCCGCCGGCGTTGTTGGATCTGAAACCCTGCGGCGAGAGCGAATCACCGTGGCCGCTGCCGCGTTGCGCCACGCAGGCAAATCCGGCGCCAATTTCCACCCCTTTGACGGCGTTGATGCCCATCATGGCGTAAGCAATATCGGCGTCCATCTTGTCAAATAGCGGCTCACCCAGGCCCACCGGCACGTTCGACGCCGACACCCGAATGCGGGCGCCGCAGGAATCGCCGGCCTTGCGCAAGGCCTCGATGTAGGACTCCAGCGCCGACACGTCAGCCACTGGCGCGAAAAACGGGTTGTCAGGCACAAATTCCCATGACTCAAAAGCAATCGGCAACTCGCCCATTTGGGTCATGCAGCCGTGAAACAAGGTTCCGTATTTTTCGAACAGCCACTTCTTGGCCACGGCCCCGGCCGCCACCATGGGCGCGGTCAAGCGTGCCGATGAGCGCCCGCCACCGCGCGGATCGCGGATGCCGTATTTCTGGAAATAGCTGTAATCCGCGTGGCCAGGGCGAAAGGTTTGCAGGATATTGCTGTAGTCCTTGCTGCGCTGGTCGGTGTTCCTGATCAGCAGACAGATCGGCGTGCCAGTGGTCTTGCCTTCATAGACGCCGGACAGAATTTCGACCGCGTCGGGCTCATTGCGCTGCGTCACGAATTTCGAGCTGCCAGGGCGGCGGCGGTCCAGATCGGGCTGGATGTCGGCTTCGCTCAATGTCATGCCGGGCGGGCAGCCGTCAATCACGCAGCCGATGGCCGGGCCGTGGGATTCACCAAAGTTGGTGACCGCGAATAGTTTTCCGAAGGTGTTGCCGCTCATGGTGATGAATTATCCCATCGTGCCAGCCCTTGATTCGTCAATAATCTGCGCTGACGGAAATTTGGCCCACAATTCTCGGAACCACAAAGGAAACCCATGCCCGGCTACTCTGACCCCGGCTTTGACACCCTGGCACTGCATGCCGGTGCCGCACCTGATCCGGCCACCGGCGCGCGCGCCGTGCCGATTTACCTCAGCACCTCTTTCGTCTTTGAGTCGAGTGACCACGCCGCCGCGCTGTTCAACCTGGAGCGTGCCGGCCACGTTTATTCGCGCATCAGCAATCCGACCAATGCGGTGCTGGAGCAGAGGGTGGCGGCACTGGAAGGCGGCGTTGGCGCCATTTCAGTCGCCAGCGGCCAGGCGGCACTGCACCTGAGCGTGGCGACGCTGATGGGCGCGGGCTCGCACATCGTGGCCTCGACGGCACTCTATGGCGGTTCGCAAAACCTGTTGCACTACACGCTGCGCCGCTTTGGCATCGAGACCAGCTTCGTCAAGCCGCGCGACATCGACGGCTGGCGTGCTGCCGTGCGGCCCAACACCAAACTGCTTTTTGGTGAAACCGTGGGCAATCCGGGACTGGAGGTGCTCGACATCCCGACCGTCAGTGCCATCGCGCACGAAGCCGGCGTGCCGCTGCTGGTGGATTCCACGCTGACCACGCCCTGGCTGATCAAACCTTTCGAGCACGGGGCCGATCTGGTGTACCACTCCGCCACCAAGTTTCTGAGCGGGCACGGCACGGTGATTGGCGGCATTGTGGTGGACGGCGGCAGCTTTGATTGGGACGGTCCGCGCGCGGCGGGCAAGTTCCCGGAGTTGACACGCCCTTATGACGGCTTTCACAACATGGTGTTCAGCGAGGAGTCGACGGTCGGTGCCTTCCTGCTGCGGGCCCGGCGCGAAGGCCTGCGCGATTTTGGTGCCTGCATGAGCCCGCATTCGGCGTGGTTGATTCTGCAAGGTGTCGAGACCTTGTCGCTGCGCATGGAACGCCATATGAGCAACACCCGCAAGGTGGTGGAATTCCTGGCCAGCCAGCCCTTCGTTGCGCGCGTCGGCCACCCCCTGCTCGACAGCCATCCGAGCCATGCGCTGGCGCAAAAGCTGCTGCCGCGCGGCGCCGGATCGGTGTTCAGTTTCGACTTGAAAGGCAGCCGCGAGCAAGGCAAGAAGTTTGTCGAGAGCCTCAAGATCTTCAGCCACCTGGCCAATGTCGGCGATTGCCGCAGTCTGGTGATTCATCCGGCCAGCACCACGCACTTTCGCATGAGTGACGAGGCGCTGGCCGCTGGTGGCATTACCCAGGGCACGATCCGCCTGAGCATTGGCCTGGAGGAGGCGGATGATTTGATCGACGACTTGAAACGTGCCCTGAAAAGCGCCGAAAAGGCAGGTGCATGATGAACCTCGTCGTCAATGGCCACAACACCTATTGCTACACCGGCGGCAAGTCTTTTGACGCCGCCAAGCCGAGCATCATTTTCATCCATGGCGTGTTGAACGACCACAGCGTCTGGATTCTGCAAACCCGCTATCTGGCCAATCACGGCTGGAACGTGCTGGCCGTCGACTTGCCGGGGCATTGCCGCAGTGCCGGTGAACCAGCGGCCAGTGTGGAAGACGCCGCCGACTTTGTGATTGCCCTGATGGATGCGGCGGGCCTCGCAAAGGCCGCCCTGGTGGGTCACAGCTTTGGCTCCTTGATCGCGCTGGAGGCTGCGGCGCGTGCACCGCAACGGGTCAGTCAATTGGTGCTGGTGGGCACCGCAGCACCGATGAAGGTGTCGCAGGCCCTGCTGGATGCATCCCAGAGCGAGCCCATGCGCGCACTTGAGATGGTCAACATCTTTTCGCGTGTCACGCTGGCGCCGCCACCCTCCGCTCTCGGGCCGGGCACCTGGGTCTATGGCGCGTCCATGGCTCTGGGTCGTCGTGTGCTGGCCAGCAACCCGCGCGTCAACTTGTTTTACACCGGCTTCAAGGCCTGTGACAGTTATACCCATGGTGAAGAAGCAATGACGCAAGTGCATTGCCCGGTGCTGTTTTTGCTGGGCAGCGTGGATCAGATGACGCCACCCAGAGCGGCTCAAAGTCTGATTCAAAAAGCCGCTAACGCGAAAGTGGTCTATCTGCCCGGCGGGCACCACCAGATGAACGAAACGCCCGAGCAGATGCTCGCAGCGCTCAGCGGATTTCTGGCGCCGTGAGCGTGATGGTGCCGGTCTTCAGGCCGATCGCCGCCTGGAAAATGCTCATAAATTTATAGTGCCTCACGCAGGAGCAGCGAGGGCCAGCGGCCGTTTTGCCACAAATTTTTGGTGCTTTCCTCGTGCTGCAGCAAAAGCGCGTTGAACAGCGGTGCGAGCAGGGTGGTGTCCGGATTCGCCAGCATCACGTAACGCGCCGACTCATCATCGGGTTCGTCCTGGAGCAGACCGATCCAGTCCAGATCGCACAAGGTTTCAAGCACCGGCTCCAGCCGCAGCGTGTCCACCCGCAGCAAGGCGGCCAGTTGCTCGATCTTCAAGCCCTTGGTCACAGTGTTGCGCACCTGATCGAGTTGCTGCAAGGTCTCCAGCGCGAGCTGAAACTGCATGCCGTGCGGGTGGGCTCGGCGCTGCACCCCCGACAGCAGGCTGGGCAAGTAGGCCGCAATCACGGCACCCAGCAGCACGATGACCCACGCGGTATAGATCCAGAGCAGCAGGATCGGCACGGTGGCAAAGGCGCCGTAGACCAGGGAATAGGTTGGCACCTTGCTCAGATACAGGGTCAACACGCGCTTGGCAACATCAAGCCCCACCGACACAAACAGGCCGCCCGACCAAGCGTGAGCCCATTTCACCTGGGTGTTGGGCACGTAGCGGTACATCGCGGCCATGCCCCAGGCAATCAGAAAAAATTGCAGCACGTCGAGCAGGGGCTGCACCCCGCCTGGCATCACGCCGAACACGCCTTTGGACGCTGAAACTGCGAAGGAAGTGATGCTCAGGCTGATTCCCAGCACCAGTGGCCCCAGGGTGAGTGCGGCCCAATAGACCAATATCCGCTGTCCCAGGGAGCGTGGTGTGCGCACCCGCCAGATGCCGTTGAGCGTGTGATCGATGGTCAGAATCAGGGCCACTGCGGTAATAAACAAAAGGGCCACCCCGGCGACCCCGAGTTTGCTCGCCTGTCCGGCAAATTGGTTCAGGTAATCCATGACCTGGCGCGCAATGGTGTCGGGAATCAGACTCTGCAGCAGCCATTTTTGCAGCACATCCTGAAACCGGGAGAACATCGGGAAGGCAGTGAAGACGGCCAGCGCCACGGTGATAAAAGGCACCAGCGCCATGGTGGTGGTAAAGGTCAGGCTGCTGGCGGTCAGGCCCAGGTGATCTTCCCGAAAGCGCTCGCGCAGCGTGAGGGCTGTGTTCTTCCACGGAAAATGTGACAGGGTCTGGAACGGAATCGCAATGCGTTGCGACCAGGTTGATGGCTCGGCAAACGGCGGGTTCGGAGGCAAATTCATGACCGCTATGATGCCACTGCAATGAATACTGAACAAAACACCACTTCAACGCTGATTGCCGGCACTCGAATTCTGGCCGTCGGCAGCTTGTTGGGGCTGGTCGTGTTGGGCCTGGCCTGGGAACTGGTGCTGGCTCCGATCCGGCCCAACGGCTCCTGGCTGGCACTCAAGGTCTTGCCGCTGTGCATTCCAATCGCCGGTTTGTTGAAAAACCGCATGTACACCTACCGCTGGGTCAGCCTGATGGTATGGCTGTATTTCACCGAAGGCGCGGTGCGCGCCTACAGCGACAAAGCGCCGGGTAACTATCTGGCCATGATCGAAGTGGCCTTGTGCCTGACACTGTTTGTCGCCTGTGCCCTGCACGTTCGCCTGCGGCTGAAAAACGCAATCAAGGAAGGATAACGAGATGCAGACACTGCTGGATCAGTTGCGCCATATCGTCGGAAGCAGCCAGGTTTTTACCGACGGTGACCTGAGCGCATGGGAGCAGGACTGGCGTCAGCGCGCGCGGGGTCAGGCGCTGGCGGTGGTGCGGCCCGCGAGCACCGGGGAGGTGGCGCAGGTGGTCAGGACCTGTGCCGCGTTCTGTAGAAAAAATCCGGAGGCTGGCGTCAGTCTTGTGCCCCAGGGCGGCAACACCGGCCTGGTGGTGGGTTCCACCCCGAATGATTCCGGCCGCCAGATCGTGCTCAGCCTGCAACGCATGACGGCGGTGCGCGACCTGGATGCGGCCAACCTGACCATGACGGTAGAGGCCGGCTGCATTTTGCAGAACCTGCAGCAGCGTGCCGAAGAAGCGCAATGGCTGTTTCCGCTGAGCCTGGCTTCTGAAGGCAGCTGTACCATCGGCGGCAATCTCGCCACCAATGCCGGTGGCACCCAGGTGGTGCGCTATGGCAATGCGCGCGACCTGTGTCTGGGGCTGGAAGTGGTCAGCGCGCAAGGCGAGGTCTGGCAGGGCTTGTCCGGCCTGCGCAAGGACAACACCGGTTACGACTTGCGCGACCTGTTCATTGGGTCGGAAGGCACGCTGGGCATCATCACTGCCGCCACGATGAAGCTCTACCCGTTGCCGGCGGCCCAGTTGACGGCCTGGGCGGCCGTGCCGTCGCTGCAGGCGGCGGTCGACCTGCTGGCCCTGGCACAGCGTCACCTGGGTGCCGGGCTGACCGGTTTTGAGGCCATGGGGCAGTTCGCCTTGAGTCTGGTCAGCAAACACTTTTCGCAATTGCGTGCGCCACTTCAAATGGCTGCGCCATTTTGTGTGCTGCTGGAGAACTCGGATCATGAGTCTGAAGCCCATGCCCGGGCGCAGTTCGAGCACCTGCTGGAGATGGCGCTCCATCAGGGCTGCGTGACCGATGCGGTGGTGGCCGCAAGTCTGTCGCAGGCCAGACAGCTGTGGCACGTGCGCGAAAGCATTCCCCTGGCACAGGCGCAGGAGGGCTTGAACATCAAGCATGACATCGCTGTTCCGGTGTCAAGGATTCCCGAGTTTGTGCGCGTGACCGATGCCCTGCTCGGGCAGGCCATTCCGGGCGTGCGTCTGGTCAACTTTGGCCACCTCGGTGATGGCAATCTGCACTACAACGTGCAAGCCCCCGAAGGCGTCGATGGGGCCGAATTTTTAGCTGCGCATGAAGAGCAGGTGAATGCCATCGTGTTTGATTCCGTCGATGCGTTTGGCGGTTCCATCTCGGCCGAACATGGTGTCGGCAGCCTGAAAGTGGACAAGCTGGAAATGTACAAATCACCCGTGGCGCTGGACATGATGCGAGCCATCAAGAAGGCCCTGGACCCGCAGAACCTGATGAATCCGGGGCGGGTGCTTCGGATTTGAGCGTCAGATTACGTTGTGTCTTTGGTGCAGCGCGCCCCTGCCGCCGCTGCGCCGCCCGACAACTGCTGAGCATGATGCATTCCAGTAACATCAGAACTTCACCGCCAATACGCCAACGCCACGATCCGATGACTACAACTCCCTTCGCAAAGCTCCCTGAGCCGCCGTACTACTCGGTTATCTTCTCGTCCCTGCGCAGCCCGGGCGAAAACGGCTATGGCCTTATGGCCGAGCGCATGGTTGAGCTGGCCTCCGGTCAACCGGGTTTCCTGGGTGTGGAGAGCGTTCGTGAAAGCGACGGTTTTGGCATCACGGTCTCCTATTGGGCCAGCCTGGAGGCCATTGCCGCTTGGCGCTCCAATGCAGAACATCGAATTGCGCAAGAAGGTGGGAAGACACTCTGGTATGAACACTACGAATTGCGCGTTGCCCGTGTCGAGCACGCACACGGAAAACGAACTTGACTGGTTGAATCAAACCGCCCATGGATTTAGCTGACATGACCAATCATCCCATCCGTTCCCAATATGAGGATTTCATGCGCCACGTGGACCGCCACGGCGTGTTCAAGGCCGACCGCACTGGCACCGGTACCAAGAGCGTGTTCGGCTACCAGATGCGTTTTGACTTGAGCGAGGGCTTTCCGCTGGTCACCACGAAGAAGGTTCATCTGCGCTCGATCATCCAGGAACTGTTGTGGTTTCTCACCGGGTCTTCGAACAACAATTGGCTCAAGGAACGCGGTGTCAGCATCTGGGATGAGTGGGCGCGACCGGACGGCGATCTGGGGCCAGTCTATGGCGTGCAGTGGCGCAGCTGGCCGACACCGGATGGCGGCCACATCGACCAGATTGCCGAGGTCATCAAGACCCTCAAGACCAACCCGGATTCACGTCGCATCATCGTCAGCGCATGGAACGTCGCGGATCTCGACAAGATGGCGCTGATGCCCTGTCATGCGTTCTTTCAGTTCTACGTGGCGCCGTCCTCCGTTGTGGGCGAAAAGGCGAAGCTCAGCTGTCAGCTGTACCAGCGCAGCGCCGACATCTTTCTGGGTGTGCCGTTCAACATCGCCAGCTATGCGCTGCTGACCCACATGGTGGCGCAGCAGTGCGATCTGGATGTGGGCGACTTCATCTGGACCGGCGGCGATTGCCATATTTACAGCAACCATGCTGAACAAGTTGCCTTGCAACTCAGCCGTGCGCCGCTGGCCTATCCCACGCTCAATATCAAGCGCAAACCGGCATCGATTTTTGACTATGCGTATGAAGACTTTGCGCTTGTCGGCTATGAGTCCCACGCCGCCATCAAAGCACCGGTTGCGGTCTAAATGAAATTGCATCTGATCTTTGCCAAAGCGGCCAATGGTGTCATCGGCGTCGATGGCCATCTGCCCTGGCACTTACCTGAGGATATGGCACATTTCAAACGTAGCACGCTGGGCTGCCCGGTCATCATGGGGCGCAAGACCTGGGATTCGCTGCCACCAAAGTTCCGTCCCTTGCCGGGCCGCCTGAATGTGGTGGTGACGCGCCAGACCGATTGGCAGGCGCCGGGCGCCTTGCGCGCCGACTCGCTGGCCGAGGCCTGTCGCCTGTGCGCGACCGACAGCGACGCCTGGGTCATCGGGGGTGCCGACATTTATGCCCAGGCGCTGCCGCTGGCCAGCATGGCCGTGGTGACGGAAATCGACGCTGATTTCGAAGGCGACGCTCATGCCCCACAATTCGGCCCGGAGTGGATTGAAATCGAACGCGACCGGCAAGTCTCGGCGACCGGTTTGAATTTCAGTTTTGTCACCTATCGAAATAGTCGCAACAACCCAGGAGTTTGAAATGTCCGAACACGGATTTCACGTACACGGTCCGCACGACCACGAGATCGAGCACGCGCAACAAGGCGGCCATGGCGGCGAACATGGTGATCATGGCGGCATGATCAACCAGATCGCGCTGTTCACGGCCATCATCGCCACGGTGGGAGCCATTTTTGGCTACATGGGCGGCGCCACGCAAGCCAATGCCGGCTTGTACAAAAATAACGCCGCCATCAAGAAGACCGAAGCCTCCAACCAGTGGAATTACTTTCAGTCCAAGAGCACCAAGCAGTCGCTGGCCGAACTGGCGCGCGATCTGGCGTCTGACGACAAAAAGCCCACCTATCAAGCCAAGATGGATCGCTACGAAAAAGAAAAGACCGAGATCAAGGCAGTGGCCGACAAGTTGGAAGCCGAGGCCAACCAGTGGGACAAGCAAAGCGATGAGCAGATGCACCAGCATCACCGCTGGGCGCAATCCACCACGGTGTTGCAGGTGTCGATCGCGCTGGCCGCAATTGCGCTGTTGACCAAGAAGAAGTGGCTGGAGTACGCGATGTTCGGCGCCGGGGGCCTCGGTGTGATCGTCGGTGCTCTGGCTGTGCTACATATTTGATAGCTGTCTGCGCATACTGGACGGTAGCTGGAAGCCTATTTAACCATGAAACTCGCGACCTGGAACGTGAATTCCCTGACTGTGCGGCTGCCGCAGGTGCTGGACTGGCTGGCCGCCAATCCGGTGCAGGTGCTGGTGCTGCAGGAACTCAAGCTGACAGACGACAAGTTTCCGTTTGAAGCCTTCACGCAAGCCGGCTACCAGGCCGAGTGCTTTGGCCAAAAAACCTACAACGGCGTGGCACTGATCTCAAGCACGCCGGCCAGCAATGTGGTCAAGAATATCCCCGGCTTTGCCGACGACATGGCGCGGGTCATCAGCGCCGATGTCGAAGGTATCCGCGTCATCGGCGCCTATTTTCCCAATGGGCAGGAACCCGGCAGCGAAAAGTTTGAGTACAAGATGAGTTGGCTCAAGGGCTTGCGTGACTGGCTGCGGGCGGAACTCGCCACTCACCCCAAACTGGTGCTGATGGGCGACTACAACATCACCTTCGACGACGCCGACGTGTGGGACCCGGTCGGCCTGAAAGACACCATCCACTGCACCGAAGAAGAGCGTTACCAACTGCGCGCCCTGATTGCACTCGGCCTGCATGACGCGCACCGATTGTTTCCTCAAGCTGCCAAGAGCTATTCATGGTGGGATTACCGCGACTTCGCCTTCAGGCGCAACCACGGCATGCGCATCGACCACATTCTGGTCAGCAACGCACTCAAACCGCTGGTGACGGCTTGTGTCATTGACAGGGCACCGCGCAAGAACGAGCGCCCCAGTGATCACGCACCGGTTGTCGTGGAGCTTGCCCAGCCCTAGACGCTGTCATTGCGAGCGCAGCGCGGCAATCCATGGCGTCGTGGACCGCCACGCTGCGCTCGCAATGACGGAACAGGGAGACAGATATTGCCGCGCTGCGCCCGCAATGACGAGACCGGATCAACCCCGGCAGGACGGCTACTCCAGACCCAATTCCTGAATCTTGCGCGTGATGGTGTTGCGGCCTATGCCGAGTTTTTGCGCCGCCTCAATGCGCCGACCCCGGGTGACCGCCAGTGCCGCGAGGATCAGCCTGGACTCGAAGCGGCGCGTCAGCTCGTCCCAGACGTCGTTTCGATCGCCTGCCAGCAGGGCCATGGCACTGGCTTCCAGCCCAAGCTCCCAGTCTTCGGTCACGCTTTTTGGCACAGGGGTGCTGGCACCGGCGTCGGTCTGGGCGCTTGCTGCCGGGGCCACTGCGGCCGTGGTCCCGCTCGCGAGTTCATGCGTCACGCCGACCTCGGGCGGCAGGTCTTTTGGTTCGATCAGCTGCGTCGGCGCCATCACGGTCACCCAGTGGCAGATGTTCTCCAGTTGCCGCACGTTGCCCGGAAAGCTGAAATTGCCCAGCCACACCAGCGCCGCGTCGGAAATCCGCTTCGGTTCAACCCCCAATTGCGCCGCGCTTTGCTGCAGGAAGTGGCGCGTCAGCATGGGGATGTCTTCCTTGCGCTCGCGCAATGCCGGCAGGCGCAGCCGGATGACATTGAGCCGGTGGAACAGGTCCTCGCGGAAGGCACCGTCCTTGACGCGCTGCTCCAGGTTCTGGTGCGTGGCAGCGATCACGCGGACATTGGTTTTGACCGCACTGTGACCGCCGACGCGGTAGTAATGCCCATCCGAGAGCACACGCAGCAGCCGGGTTTGCAAGTCAAACGGCATATCGCCAATTTCGTCGAGGAACAGCGTGCCGCCGTCCGCCTGTTCAAAGCGGCCACGGCGCATGGTCTGCGCGCCGGTGAAGGCGCCGCGCTCGTGACCGAAGAGCTCGGATTCGAGCAGATCTTTCGGAATGGCCGCGGTGTTGATGGCGACAAACGGGCCGTTGGCACGCGGCGAATGCTTGTGCAGGGCACGCGCGACCAGCTCTTTGCCCGAGCCCGACTCGCCGGTGATCATCACCGTGACATTGCTTTGGCTCAATCGGCCAATGGCGCGAAATACATCCTGCATGGCGGGTGCCTGGCCCAGCATCTCCGGCGTCTCGGACATGCTTTCCTGCGCCACTTCCTCGCGCTGGCTTTCTTCCACGGCACGGCGTATCAGCTCGACCGCTTTGGGCACGTCGAACGGTTTCGGCAGGTACTCGAATGCGCCGCCTTGAAAAGCCGACACCGCGCTGTCCAGGTCAGAATAGGCGGTCATGACGATGACCGGCAGACCAGGGTATTTTTCCTTGACTTTCTCCAGTAGCTCCAGCCCGGAGCCGCCCGGCATCCGGATGTCGCTGACCAGCACGTTCGGTCCGTTGTCGTCGTTGGCGCTGTCAAGCGCGTTCAGCACGTCGCGGCTGTTGGTGAAACTGCGAGTCGGCAGGTTTTCACGCAACAGCGCCTTTTCCAGTACGAAGCGGATGGACTGGTCATCATCTACGATCCAAATCGGCTTCATATATTTGCGTCCCCCGGCCCGAAAGCCAAATCAGTTAAGGAAGCGGAATCAATATCTTGAAATCCGTGTGGCCCGGCACACTGTCGCACTCGATCAAACCGTGGTGTTGCTGCACAAAGGTTTGCGCCAATGTCAGCCCCAACCCCGAACCGCCCTCGCGTCCCGACACCAGCGGGTAGAAAATCCGGTCTTTGATCGAGTCTGGTACCCCAGGCCCGTTGTCGATGACATGCAATTCCAGTGCCAACCGGTAGCGCTGTTTGCCAAAAGTGGTCTGGCGCGCGATGCGGGTGCAGAAAGTCAGGCACGCATCACCCGTGGCAATCTGTTCCGCCAGCGCCTGGCAGGCGTTGTGCGCGATGTTCAGCACCGTCTGGATCAGCTGCTCCCGGTCGCCCCGAAACTCCGGAATTGACGTGTCATAGTCGCGCACCACGCGCAAGCCCTTGGGAAACTCGGCCGATATCAGCAAACGCACATGCTCGCAGACTTCATGAATATTGACATCCCCGACTACATGCGGGAGCCGGTGCGGTGCCAGCAGCCGATCGACCAGCGTCTGCAGGCGGTCCGCCTCATGAATGATGACCTGGGTGTACTCGGAGAGTTCACGCGATTCGATCTCCATCTCCAGCAGCTGTGCCGCACCACGAATACCGCCGAGTGGGTTTTTGATTTCGTGCGCCAGATTGCGAATCAACTCCTTGTGGGCCTGGGCCTGCTCGGCCAGCCGCTCCTCGCGGTCCTGGCGCGCCTGCTGTTCCTGCGGCAGCAACTCGACAATGATTTCATCGGCTTTTTCGGTCTGCGAGACGATCACGTGCACCGGCAGCGGCTCGTGGTTTAGCCGCTTGAGCCAGGCGTCGTAACGCAGAGCGGCGAATTCATTGTCACCGGCGCCTTGCAGGGCATTGTGCAGTTGGACCGGCTCGGTAAAGCTGTCCGGAAAACACGAACCGACAATTGATCGGCGAGAGATGCCGCGGGCATCTTCCAGTGCCGCGTTGGCGAACAGGACGGTGCCGCTGCTGTTCAGCACGGCCACCAGTGTGGCCAGCAGATCGAACGACTGAAAACGCGGATCGGTTCGGGCAGCCGCAGGCGTCAAAGTGGGCAGGGTGGGCGTGTTCAAGCCGCCTATTTTGCCGCAGAGCCGTTGCCAAGGCGCCCGAGCTCGCGGCGAATACCGGCAATATCGCTTTCATTGCGGGCCAGACTGGCTTTCAGCTCTGCGACACGGTCCAGATATTTTTGGTTATTGCGCGCCTCGGCACCGAGTCGGTCCGGTTCGCCGTTGTTGTATTCCTTAAGCAACTCGGCCTGGCGTGCCTCGGCCTTTTTGAGTTCCGACTCCAGAATCAGGCGCGCATCGGAGTCGCGAGCTTTCTGGGCGCTGGCATCGACACGCTGCGCCGCTGATGCCGCAGTCCCGGTACGGGCCGGCGCGGATGTCGCCGGACGCGTGCCCTGCACGACGGTGACGTTGCCTCCTTCCATCAGCTTGCAGCCCTTGGCCTGGGCATTGGGCACCGTGTTGGTGTACTCATTGCCGCAGCGGTAGATCGGCGATTGCGCAAAACTGTTCGCCGCAAAAACGCCAGCTGTCAGGGAAATCAATAAAGCATATTTCATACGTTTTCCGTGCGCCAAAAAAGCACGGACAGGCCGACAGTATGCGTCAGTTATAAACCAAAATGAAAAAAGGGCGACTCAGGTCGCCCTTTTTTGCTACAAATTGCAGCTAGTTATAGCGAATAGTACATCTCGAACTCGATCGGATGGGTGGCCATGCGCAAGCGCGTGACTTCGCCCATCTTGAGTTCCACGTAGGCGTCCAGCATGGTGTCGGTGAACACGCCGCCCTTGGTCAGGAAGCTGCGATCGGCCTCCAGGCACTCCAGGGCCTGATCCAGGCTATGACACACGGTTGGAATCTTCGCATTTTCCTCGGGCGGCAGATGGTACAAGTCCTTCGAGGCAGCCTCGCCGGGGTGAATCTTGTTTTCCACGCCGTCCAGACCGGCCATCATCAGCGCCGCGAAGCCCAGATAAGGGTTCATCAGCGGATCTGGGAAACGCGCTTCAACACGCCGGCCCTTGGGATTGGCCACATGCGGAATGCGGATCGAGGCCGAGCGGTTCTTGGCCGAATAAGCCAGCTTCACCGGTGCTTCGTAGCCAGGCACCAGGCGCTTGTAGCTGTTGGTGCCCGGATTGGTGATGGCGTTCAGGGCGCGGGCGTGCTTGATGATGCCGCCGATGTAGTACAGCGCAAAATCCGACAAACCGGCATAGCCGTCACCGGCAAACAGGTTCTTGCCGTCTTTCCAGATCGACTGGTGCACGTGCATGCCGGAGCCATTGTCGCCAACGATAGGCTTGGGCATGAAGGTGGCGGTCTTGCCATAGGCATTGGCCACGTTCTGCACCACGTACTTGAGCACCTGCGTCCAGTCGGCGCGCTGCACCAGGGTGCTGAACTTGGTGCCAAGTTCGTTTTGACCGGCGCCGGCCACTTCGTGGTGAAACACTTCAACCGGAATGCCCAGGGATTCGAGAATCAGCGACATTTCAGCGCGCATGTCTTGCGTGCTGTCTACCGGAGGCACCGGAAAGTAGCCACCCTTGACGGTGGGACGATGGCCGCGATTGCCGCCTTCGAGCTTTTTGCCTGAATTCCACGGAGCCTCGTATTCCTCGATCTTGAAGAAGGTGCCCGACATGTCGGTGTTCCAGCGCACGTCGTCAAAAATGAAGAATTCCGGCTCCGGGCCGAAGTAGGCGGTGTCGCCCATGCCGGATGCCTTCAGATAGGCTTCAGCGCGCTTGGCAACCGAGCGTGGGTCGCGGTCGTAGGCCTTGCCGTCGCTGGGCTCAACCACGTCGCAGCTCATGAACAGCGTGGTTTCTTCAAAAAACGGGTCGATGTTGGCGGTGTTGGGGTCCGGCATCAGCTGCATGTCGGAGGCTTCGATGCCCTTCCAGCCGGCGACCGACGAGCCGTCAAACGCATGGCCCGAGCTAAATTTGTCTTCATCAAAGTGGGAAACAGGCACCGTGACGTGCTGCTCTTTGCCCCGGGTGTCGGTGAAGCGGAAGTCAACAAACTTGACTTCGTTGTCTTTCACCATCTTCATGACGTCTGCGACGGTCTTGGCCATCAAATACTCCTGGTTGAATCGTTGTTGAAAAGCTTACGTGAAAGCGAATGCAGTTTTTGTGCCAATACAGCTAGCGGGACAAAACGGCTTGCGGGCGTATTTTAGGCCCTGAGTTCGCGCCAATTTTGCGGTGTGCGCAAGTGCGCAGGCGTCACATGTGAAAATAAATGCACCTCCACGGGGCTGCTATGGAGCGCACCAAGTTGGCGCATTCATTTTTGCACCAATTCGGGGCCGAGCTTGACTTGAAAACGCTCCAGGCCGCTCAGCAGGGCCGGGTAGGCTTGTGCCACCAAAGCCGGCTCGCCCTTGACCCCGAGCTCGATATGGCGCCCGTATTCCGGGTGGTCCACGCTCGGCAAGCTGAAAACCTTGACACCGGCATAGACCCGCTCAATCTCCTCCATCAGCGGTGTCAACGTGGCTTCCATGGCACCATAAATGATGACCGATTTCTCAATCCAGGCGGAGGTTTGAAAAAGATGCCGGTAGTGCGTGTCGAGCACCCATTCAATCATCGGCCAGGCCATTACCGGAAAGCCGGGAACGAAATGAATGGCGCCACAACTGAAGCCTGGAATCTTGTTGAACGGATTGGGAATGATCTGCGCGCCGATCGGAAACACGCCCATGTTCAGGCGGTGAACATTGTCCGGGTGACCGGCTTGAAAAAACTTGCCCTGCTCCCTGGCCATATCTCGCATGCGTTGCGTGATCAGGGCTTCGGCCTGCGGATGCAGGGCCAGCTCCAGACCCAGGGCCCGGGCCGCGCACTGGCGCGTGTGGTCGTCTGGCGTGGCACCAATGCCGCCGGTGGAAAACACGATATCGCCTGACGCAAAAGCGCGCTTCAGCGTGGCGGTGATGCGCTGCGGGTCGTCGCCCACATAGTCGGCATAGTCAAGTTGCAGGCCGCGCGCCTTGAGCAATTCGATCACTTTGGGCAGGTGCTTGTCGGCACGTTTGCCCGACAGGATTTCGTCGCCGATGATGATCAGGCCGAAATGGGGTGCAGCGCTTGCGCTATGGCTTGGGGTTGGCGTCGGATGTGGTGTCATCCGGCAATGTTAGCGCGTCCACTTGCGGCGTCGCTGGCACCGCAGCGACTGGCACTGCGGCGACTGGCGTCGCGACCAAAGCGGTTTCGGCGCGCAAGGCTTGCAGCGCCGACAGGCAGTAATGCGCGAACCACAGGGATGAGAGCGCAAATATCAGTGTGTAAATCCAGATCGCCAGCGGAACCAAAAAAACAAACGCCGCGGCGAACAAGGCACCGGAGGCCCACAGCAGACTCGGCGCAGCGCCCAGATAACCGCAAAAAACGCCGATGCCAAACAGCCAGCCCCGATGACGCCGGAAGATCTCGCGCCGCTCTGCTGCGCTGGCATGCGCGGCCAGCGCATCGAATGCCATCACACGGTAAGTGAGCCAGCCCCAGATCAGCGGTGGCAACACCAGAATCAGCGGCGGCACCAGCCAAAGGGGGACTGAAATCAGCAGCGCGATCAAGGCCAGCAAAGTTGAACCCAATGACCAGAACAGGCTCAACAGCACCGAGCCGCCGTGCTTGCGCTCCAGTTGCGGGAAACGCCGTTCGGCCACCAGGCTGGTCAGGGCCGGGGCCATCAATAGCGCCACCGCCAGCAAGGACAGGACCACAATCACCGGCGTCACGACAAAGATGACGATCAGGGGCGCCAGCACCAGCTTCAGGCTTCCGGCGCCGACGCTCTGCAGCCACTCCCACACATTGTTGACAAGCGATGAAGCCTCCAGCGTCTGGCGCACCCATTCCAGCGCGCCGTCCCAAAAATAGTAGCCCAGCACCAGCGTCAGCGCGACCATCAGCACCAGCGGCAAAAAGGACAGGGCGATGACGCGCGGCCGCAGGCAGTAAGCCACTGCGCGCCAGAACGAATCGAGGATCAGGTTCATGCAACAAGCATAACCGCAGCTAGCCGGCAATACTGTCCAGATCACTCTGGCTCAGCCAGCGCCACTGGCCCGGCGCCAGGTCATCGGGCAGGCGCAGGCCGCCGATCTGCGAGCGATGTAGCGCTTCCACCCGATTGCCGACCGCCGCCACCATGCGCTTGACCTGATGGTATTTGCCCTCGGTCAGGGTCAGGCGCAGGTGCTGGCCCGATACCGCCTCGCAGGCCGCGGCGCGCACCGGTTTCGGGTCATCGTCGAGCACCACACCGGCCAGCAGCTTCTGGACCTGGGCCGCGTCGAGCGGATGTTTGACCGTGACTTCGTAAACCTTGGGCACATGGTGGCGCGGCGAACTCATGCGGTGGATGAACTTGCCGTCATCGGTCAGCAGCAACAGCCCGGTGGTGTCCTGGTCGAGCCGACCGACCGCCTGCACGCCTTGCACCGCGCCTTTTTGCGGCCGCAGGCGCAGCGGCGACGGCAGCAGCGTGTAGATGCTGGGGTAAGTTGAAGGCTTCTGTGAACACTCGGTGGCAGCGGGCTTGTGCAGCATCACATAGGCCTTTTCATGGTACGGCCAGTCCACACCCCGGACTCTGAAGCGCAAGCCTTCTGCTACAAATTCAGTAGCTGCCTGTGCACATGCGATGGGCTCTGCAGCCTGATTTGTCTCGTAAACCTGAACCAGGCCCTGCTGGATCAAGCCGGCACACACGCGCCGCGTACCGAAACCCTGGGAATAAAGAATGTCCTGCAACTGCATGCCCCGAGTATCGCAAACTCGGGTGCAGAAAGTTCAAATCAGCGCTGCAGCCTCGCGCGCCGCGACCAGGCCCTCGTCGGTGGGCACGACCCAGACTTGCACCCGGCTGCGCGGCGAGTGAATCGCCAGCGCCTCGCCGCCCGTGGCCTGCTGATTCAGCTCCGGGGCGATCTCGATGCCCAGCCAGGCCAGGCGCTGCCCCACCTCGGCGCGCAGCAGCGTGTCATGCTCGCCAATGCCGCCGCTGAAGGCCAGCACGTCCAGACCGCCCAGACAAGCCACCATAGCACCGGCTTCGCGCACCACCCGGTAGGTGAACAAATCAATTGCCGCTTGCGCCTGTGCACTGCCATCGGCGCGCAATCGGCGCATGTCGGCGCTGATGCCGGAGACGCCGAGCAGGCCGCTTTGCCGGTAGAGCAGGCTTTGCAGCCGGTCATGGTCCCAGCCCTGTTCCATCAGGTACAGCAACACGCCTGCGTCCAGAGTGCCGGGGCGGGTGCCCATCATCAGGCCGTCGAGCGTCGAGAAGCCCATGGTGGTGGCGCAGCTCCGGCCTTCGCGCGCCGCGCACAGACTCGCCCCGTTGCCCAGATGAGCCATCAGTACCCGGTCGTTTGCCTGACTGCAGCGCTGCTGCAGCACCCCCGAGATGTACTGGTACGACAGGCCATGAAAGCCATAGCGGCGCACGCCCTGCTGACTCAGTGCCTGCGGCAGGGCAAAGCTGTAATCCACGGCCGGCAGACTGGCGTGAAACGCGGTATCGAAGCAGGCTACTTGCGGCAAGTCGGCAAATGCCATCCGGAAGGCGCGCACCCCTGCCAGGTTGTGCGGCTGGTGCAGCGGCGCCAGTGAGTTCAGGCGTTCCAGCTGCGCCAGCACCTCGTCGGTCACGATCACACTGGCGCGAAAAAGCTCGCCGCCATGCACCACGCGGTGTGCTACGGCCTCGATCGGCGGCATGCCGGTGATCGTTTCGAGCAGCTCGCGCAAGCCCAGCAGTGCCCGTGCGAACGGTTTGTCGCCATTCACCGGCAGCGCACGCTGCTGCGTCTGGCCGGCAAAGGTCCAGCTCATGCTGGGCGCGC
The DNA here is from genome assembly GCA_963810395.1 of uncultured beta proteobacterium. Taxonomy (GTDB): domain Bacteria; phylum Pseudomonadota; class Gammaproteobacteria; order Burkholderiales; family Burkholderiaceae_C; genus Rhodoferax. The sequence continues at coordinate 3,021,171 of CAWENC010000001.1, forward strand.
CGCCCGGCTCCAGCCCCTCGATGCTGCCGGTCAGCACGCTGCGCTGCACGGCTCCGCCAGCCAGCGGATGCAGCGAAAACTTGAGCGTCGAAGAGCCCGCGTTGACAGCCAGTATGGCCATGCCGCGGCCTTACCAGGCCTCGCGCGGATGGTCGCGCCGGGCGTTGTACGCTGCCAGCTGGGCCAGCAGCGCCGAAGCCACCCGGTTCATCGGGCCGTCGGCCCGGCTGGTCAGGGCTATTGGCACGCGTGCGCCGAGTACCAGGCCGGAGCCGCTGGCTCCCGCCAGGTATTCGAGTTGCTTGGCCAGCATATTGCCCGACTCCAGATCCGGTACCGCCAGGATGTCGGCATCGCCCGCGACGCTCGATTCAATATGCTTGATCTCCGCGGCGTGAGCCGAAATGGCGTTGTCAAAAGCCAGTGGCCCATCGAGTATTCCGCCGGTGATCTGGCCGCGCTCGGCCATCTTGCACAGGGCGGCGGCATCGAGCGTGGACGGGATGCTGGCGTTGACCGTTTCCACGGCCGAAAGAATCGCCACTTTCGGCTTCGTCACGCCCATGATTCGGGCAAAGTCGATAGCGTTCTGGATGATGTCCACCTTCTCCTGCAGAGTCGGGCGGATATTCAGCGCCGCGTCGGTAATCAGCAGTGGCTTGGGGTACAGCGGTATGTCAAAGCGAAACACATGCGACACGCGTCGCCCGGTGCGCAGCGATGGCTGGGCCAGCACCGCGCGGATCAGTTCGTCGGTATGCAGACTGCCTTTCATCAGCACTTCCACTTCGCAGCCGGCCGCCAGGTCCGCCGCTGTTTCCGCCGCCGCATGACTGTGCTCCACGGAGATGATTTCAGCGCCGCCCAAGTCGATGCCAAATTCTTCCGCCACCCGGCGGATGCGCACTTCCGGGCCAATCAAGACCGGCACGATCAGCCCAAAGCCGGCCGCGTCCATGGCGCCACTGAGCGAGCCCTGATCGCAGGGATGCACCACGGCACAGCGCACCGCCGGCATGCCCTTGGTCAAACTCAGCAGGTCATTGAAGCGGGCTTGCGGGTCAAACAGCTGGATCTGTGGCGCCGTCACGCGCGGCAAGCGCACTTTTTTGGTCGGCGCGAGCACGCGGGCAGTGCCGTACAAAACCTTTTCGCCTTTCTGGTTGACCACCTGGCAATCGAGCACCACGCTCTTCCTGGCGTCATCCTTGCTCTGCACCGTCACCATCACGGTCAGCGTGTCGCCGACATGCACCGGCTTGCTGAAGTGCAGCACCTGCTCCAGGTAAATCGTGCCAGGGCCAGGAAACTGGGTGCCCAGCAGCGCCGAAATCAGGGCGCCGCTCCACATGCCGTGGGCAACCACCCCGTGATACAGCGTGCCACTGGCGTAATTGGCATCCATGTGGGACGGGTTGGTGTCGCCCGACACCGCCGCAAAGGCCTGGATGTCGGCCAGCGTCAGGGTGCGCAGCAGGCGGGCGCTTTGGCCAACGCTGATTTCATCGTAGGTGACGTTTTCAATCAGTTCAGTGTGCAAGAGTGCATTCATATCCATTTTTTTTGTAGAAGTGTGAAATCAATCGGCGTAGCGCACCATGACATAGTCGCCCGGTGCTTCCCCCAGCACCTTCGCCGGGTCGATGGCCGGCGGCCGCACCGGTTTGCCGGAACGCTGCTGCAACCAGCTGTGCATGGCTTGCCACCATGAGCCCTCGATCACCGGCGCCTTGGCAAACCACTCGTCGGGTTCAACCCAGGCGTGGCCTTTTTCCACGCTATCCATCTGATAGCTGCGGTGCGCATGCCCGGGCTCGGAAACAATGCCGGCGTTGTGGCCCCCGGCGGCCAGGATGAAGGTGGTCTGGGTGTCGGTGAGCAGGTGAATCTTGTAAACCGACGGCCAGGGCGATACATGGTCGCGTACCGTGCCGACCACCAGCAGCGGCGACCTGATGTCCATCAACGCGATGCCAACACCGCCGACGCGGTAGTGGCCCGAAGCCAGCGCATTGTTGAGGAACAGCGACGACAAATACTCGTTGTGCATGCGTTCGGGCAGGCGCGTGACGTCGGCGTTCCAGCTGATCATGTCGTTGCCGACATCGTCCTGGCCCATCAGGTAGCGGCGCGTGTTGCGCGACCAGACCATGTCGCGCGAGTTCAGGAACTGGAACGAGCCGGCCATTTGCCTGCCCGACAGATAGCCGGTGCGGGCCATCGCCTTGCGCAGCGTGGCAAGCTGGTCGTCGTCGATGAAGACACCGAGTTCGCCCGGTTCGCTGAAGTCGGTTTGCGCAGCCAGCAACGTGACCGTGGCGAGTTCAGGCAGGTTGTCCGGGGCGAGTACATCCTCTTTGCGGCGGCGTTGATTCTTGCCCTGGTTGCGCCTTTCATGCTGCGGCCTGCCGCGCCCCAGCGCCGCCGCCACGATGGCCAGAAAGGTGCCACCCAGGCAGTAGCCGAGCGCATGAATGCGCGCTGCGCCGCTCAGCGACTTCACTGCCGCCATCGCATCAAGCACGCCCAGCTGCAGGTAGTCCTGCATCCCCAGATTGCGGTCGGAGGCGTCCGGGTTGCGCCACGAGATCATGAACACCGTGTGCCCTTGCCCGACCAGATAGCGCACCATCGAATTGCCCGGCGACAAGTCCAGGATGTAGTACTTCATGATGCATGAGGGCACGATCAGCAGCGGCTCGGGGAACACTTTGTCGGTGGTCGGCGTGTATTGAATCAACTCGATCAGATGGTTGCGAAAAACCACCTTGCCGGGTGTCAGCGCGACATCTTTGCCGACCTTGAAAGCCAGTGGCTTGAGCGTGCCCGCGCCACCATGGCTGCCGCCTTTTGGCTGGTATTGGTCCAGCAAATCGCGCGCCAGGTACTGGAGCCCCTTGAGCCAGGTCTGGCCCAGGGACTCCTGCCCCTTTTGCAGCACCTCCGGGTTGGTGCGGGCAAAGTTCGAAGGCGACAGGGCATCGAGCCCCTGACGGGTAAAGAAATCCACCATGTGGCGGTGATGGCTCGACATGCCTTCCACTTGCGTCGCTTCGTGCCACCAGGCTTCGCTCGCCTTGAAGCTCTCCTTCATCGCGTTGTAGGGCCACTGGCGCCAGCCCGGATCGGTAAAGCGTGGGTCCGGTTCGGGCACCGGCTGGCTATCGGCGCCGGTGGCTGAGCGCTGCTGCCAGCTGTTGATGAGCGCCTGCTGCGACATTGCCAAGGCCCGCTGGGCCAGCAGCATTTGCTGACCCGGAGAGACCGCCAGATGCATGGCCCAGTCCGCATAGGCCAAAGACAGCGAAATCGGCGACAGGCCCAGGTTGATCCTGGCCAGTTGCGCATGCAGCGCATCGTCAATTGACTTGGCACTGGCGCGCTGCTGCTCAGAGGGCGGCTCAGTTGAAATCGGTGTTTTCATGGTGATCAACCTGAATCCTGTTGCGCGTAGGTATCAGATTATGCAGGGTAAACCCTTAGTCCGGGTCATTTATCGAGCAGACAGATTAGGGCTGGCGGCCAAAAAAGCGCGGGCACCCGCTTTCATGTGTAGCGTAACCCGGCCAGCGATACGCCGGCAGCAGAAACTTGTGAATGTCAATTTGCCGAAGACAGGCGCTGGCGGGCCTGCAAATGTTTGCGGCAAGTGCTGTTGATCACTTGTAACTCTGCGAGGGTTTCGTCGATTTGGGCGCGTTTTTGCTCCAGCTCGGCAATCGCCGTGTTGGTGCGCTCAATCACGTAGCTGAGTTGCTGCGCGCGGCCCTCGCCGTGGTCGCCGTATAGATCGAGGTAGCGTTTGATTTCGGCGAGTGGGGACCCGATCGCCTTTGCCCGCAGGATCAGGGCCAGCCGGGCACGGTCGCGGCGGGTATAGACGCGTGCACCGCTGATGCGCCGCGGTGCGAGCAGCCCTTTGTCTTCGTAAAAACGCAAGGCGCGCAAGGTGATGCCAAATTCCTTGCACAGCTCGGTAATGCCAAAAAGCTCGGTGTTTCCTTCGTCGCGATGCGACGCCACAAAGGCTTGTGCATCGCTAGCGGCAGGCAGACCGGTGGTCGCACCACGCCGCTTGCGCGCTGCTGTTGAGCTGGCCTGTAGATTGGTTGAAGCCACAGATAGCGATGCTGGACTGAAAATCAGATGACGCGTTGCAGACGCATGGCAACACTCATGTCACCTGTCACCTTGAGTTTTCCCGCCATAAAGCCGGTCGCCGGCTCCAGCTCGCCGGCCAGCATGGCGTTGAGGTTTTCGAGTGTGATGGCGACCGTGCAGTCGGAATCCACATTGTCGTTGCTGACAGCGTTGGGGGTGGATGTTCCGTCGATGTAAATGACGCCATCGGCACCGCAGTCGAATTTGAGCGTGGCGGCTAGGCCGCTGTCGCTGCCGACTTTGGTGCGGATGGCTTCGGTGCAGGCTTGGAGGTCCATGGTTTTCCTTGTAAAAAAATGGGGATCGAATGCAAAGCATTGATTGCCGCCGGATCGTAGCAGCACCCACTGCCGTTATGTTTAGTGAAAACACCTATACGAAATCTGGTTGACGTTAACGTTACCTTACCGTCTAATGCGGAGCAATCAGGAGGATCACATCCAATGCCGGTTATCCGTTCAAAGATCAATGCCAAATCCGACGCGTTTGGCGTGAATGCGAAGCGCATGCTTGAATTGCTGTCGGAGGTTCAGCGCCTTGAGCAGATGGTGATTGCCGAGTCCGAATCGAAACGCGACAAGTTCGAGGCGCGCGGCCAGTTGCTGCCGCGTGAGCGGGTGGCCCGCCTGCTTGATCGTGGTTCGCCGTTCCTGGAGCTCAGTCGTCTGGCGGGGCTCAATATGCACGATGACGACGGCAAGAAGGCGGTGCTCGGCGGTGGTTCCATCGTTGGCATTGGCGTGGTCGCAGGCAAGCGCTGCCTGATCTCTGCGAGTGACAGCGCGGTCAAAGGCGGCACCGTGGCACCGATGGGGCTGCGCAAGGCCCTGCGCGCGCAGGAGATCGCGCGCGAGAACAAGCTGCCGGTGATCTACCTGGTGGAGAGCGGCGGCGCGAACCTGATGTACCAGAGCGAAATTTTCATCGAAGGCGGGCGCAGCTTCGCCAACCAGGCGCGGATGTCGGCGCAAGGCCTGCCACAGATCGCCGTGGTACATGGCTCTTCCACCGCCGGTGGCGCTTACCTGCCTGGTCTGTCCGACTACGTGATCCTGGTGCGCGGGCGTTCCAACATTTTTCTGGCCGGCCCGCCACTGGTGAAGGCGGCCATTGGAGAGGATTGCACCGAAGACGAGATCGGCGGTGCCGAGACGCACGCCCGGGTGACGGGCCTGGGTGAGTATTTGTGCGAAGACGATGCCCACGCGATTGGTATGGCGCGCGAAGTTCTTGACAAATTGAAATGGGACCTGGCACCTGCCGGGATGAGTTTTGACGAACCGCTGTTTGACGAGCAGGAGTTACTCGGGCTGGTGCCGGTCGATGAGCGCGAACCCTACGACGTGCGCGAGGTGATTGCGCGTCTGGTGGATGGTTCCGACTTTCTGGAGTTCAAGGCCGAGTACGCCTGCGAGATGATGTGTGGTCACGCCCGTGTGCAGGGCCGGCTGGTGGGCATTCTGGGCAACAACGGCCCGATTCAACCGAGTGGATCGACCAAGGCCGGGCAGTTCATTCAGCTCTGCGATCAAACCGCTACGCCGCTGATTTTTCTGCAAAACACGACCGGCTACATGGTCGGGTCGGTGGCCGAGCGCAGCGGTGCCATCAAGCACGGCTCGAAGATGATTCAGGCGGTGGCGAATGCGCGGGTGCCCAAGTTCACCGTGGTGCTGGGCGGCTCCTATGGCGCCGGCAACTATGGCATGTGTGGCCGGGGATTCGACCCGCGTTTCATCTTTTCCTGGCCCACGGCCCGCACCGCCGTGATGGGCGGCGCGCAGGCCGCCAAGGTGATGGATATTGTCAACCGGGCCAAGATCGAGCGCACTGGCATGGCGGCCAACGAGGAAGCCCTGAAGGCGATGTCAGACGGGCTGCGTCTGCGGCTGGACAAGGAATCGGCGGCCCTGTTTGGCACGGCGCGCCTGTGGGACAACGGCATCATCGACCCGCGTGACACGCGTCGTTATCTCGGGCTTTGTCTGGGCATGGCAGAGGAGGCGCAGAGCCGCAAGCTGCACCCAAATACCTTCGGTGTGGCGCGCCTGTAGAAGAAGTTGAAGTTGCAACCGTACCGGTTTCGTCATTGCGAGCGCAGCGTGGCAATCCAGGTTTTTTTCTTATTCAATTGAGAGGCTTTTATGAAATTCACCCCGGAACACGAACAGATTGCCGATACGGTGCGCAAATTTGTCGCCAAGGAGATCAACCCTCATCTGCCTGAGTGGGAAGCGGCAGGGCAGTTCCCGGCGCATGAGTTATTCAAGAAAATGGGAGACCTGGGTTTGCTCGGTATCAAGTACCCGGTGGAGTACGGTGGCATGGGGTTGGACTTCAGCTACTCGATGGTGATGGCTGAAGCACTCGGTGAGTGCAACGCGGGTGGCGTGCCGATGGCGATTGGCGTGCATACCGACATGTGCACGCCGGCCCTGGCGCGCTTCGGCTCCGATGAGCTTAAACGCGAATTCCTCGCCCCCAGCATCGCCGGCGACATGGTCGGTTGCCTCGGAGTCAGCGAAACCGGTGGCGGCTCCGATGTGGCAGCCCTCAAGACCACGGCGCGCAAGGACGGAGATGACTATCTGATCAACGGCTCCAAGATGTGGATCACCAACGGCATGCAGGCCGATTGGTGTTGTCTGCTGGCCAACACCTCGGAAGGTTCGGTGCACAAGAACAAGTCGCTGATCATTGTGCGCATGGACAGCCCGGGTATCGAGCGGCAGAAGATCCACAAGATCGGCATGAACTCCTCTGACACGGCGCAGCTGTTTTTTGACAACGTGCGCGTGCCGCAGCGCAACCTGATCGGGCAGGAGGGCATGGGATTCATGTTCCAGATGCTGCAGTTTCAGGAAGAGCGGCTGTATGGTGCTGCCGGTTGCCTGCGTTCGCTGGACCGTCTGATCGACCAGACCATTGACTACACGCGCCAGCGCCAGACCTTTGGCAAGCCGATTCTGGACAACCAGGTGGTGCACTTCCGCCTGGCCGAATTGCGCACTGAAGTGGAGGCCTTGCGCGCCTTGACCTACCGTGCGGTTGAATCCTATATTTCCGGCAAGGACGTGACCAAGCTGGCCTCAATGGCCAAGCTCAAGGCCGGGCGCCTGAGCCGTGAGGTGGCCGACAGCTGCCTGCAGTACTGGGGTGGCATGGGCTTTACCTGGGACAACCCGGTATCGCAGGCGTATCGCGACAGCCGCCTGATCTCCATTGGCGGAGGTGCGGATGAGATCATGCTGGGGATCATCTGCAAGCTGGAGGGCACCTTGCCCGGCAGGGCTTGAGCAGCATGGCAACGCTGAATGCGGCTGACGTCGCGCCAGGGGACTACGAGACGCTGGTGACAAAACCTGTGGGGGCGGTACTTCATGTCACACTGAATCGGCCGGAGTCACGCAATGCGATGTCCTTGCGCATGGTGGCGGAACTGCGCTCGGCGCTTGACAGCGCCGAGGCCGGTGGCCTTATTCGCGTATTAGTATTGCGCGGGGCCGGTGGGCATTTCTGCGCGGGCGCTGATTTGAAGGATATGGTTTCGGCCCGCCTGCGGACGATGCAGGGCGATCCGCAAGTGAGTCAAACGGGTGTCGTCATGGACGCCGTCGCACAAGCCAATCTGGCATTTGGCGAGCTCTGTGTCGCGTATGCAAAAACACCACTGGCATTGGTGGTTGTGCTGGAAGGCAGCGTGATGGGGGGTGGGCTCGGCCTGGCCTGCGTGGCGGATGTGGCACTGGCATGCGAATCGACGGTCTTCCGTCTGCCGGAGACCTCTCTCGGTGTCGTGCCGGCCCAGATTGCGCCGTTTTTGGTGGAACGTCTCGGCTATTCCCAAGCCAAGCGTCTGGCGGTGACCGGTGGGCGTCTCGGCGCTTCCAACGCACTGGCCATTGGGCTGGCGCATGCCGTGCATGCGCCGGACCAGCTGGACACCGCACTCGCGTCCGTACTGGCTGACATTCTGGCCTGCGCGCCCGGGGCCATCGCCGCCACCAAGGCCTTGATGGCCAGGGCTCGTCTGACGGCACCCTCAGACATGGTGCAGGAGGCGGCGCTGGTTTTTGCCCGCGCGGCGCAGGGACCTGAGGGGCTGGAGGGAATGACGGCCTTTCTTCAAAAGCGCAAACCACACTGGGCCTTGTCATGACTTTCTCGAAGATTCTGATTGCCAATCGCGGCGAGATCGCCTGTCGTGTCATGCGAACGGCGCGCAAGCTGGGTTATCGAACCGTCGCCGTTTACAGCGATGCTGACCGGACGGCGCCGCATGTGCGCCTGGCCGATGAAGCCGTGCATATCGGCGCTTCTGCCGCTGCCGATTCTTACCTGCGGGTTGACGCCTTGCTTGAAGCCGCCCGCAAGACCGGCGCCGACGCAGTTCACCCGGGTTATGGCTTCCTGAGCGAAAACGCAGGTTTCGCTCAGGCCTGCCTTGATGCCGGGCTGATATTCATTGGCCCACCTCCTGCCGCCATCGAGGCCATGGGCGACAAGGCGCTGGCCAAGCGCCGCATGATCGCCGCTGGCGTGCCCTGTGCGCCAGGCTATCTGGGCGAGGAACAGGACGACGCGAGCTTGACGGAAGAAGCCTCGAAGCTGGGTTTTCCCTTGCTGGTCAAGGCGGTGGCCGGTGGCGGCGGCCGCGGCATGCGGCTGGTGCGTGCGGCCGACGAGATTGCGCAGGCGCTGGTCGGAGCCCGGCGTGAGGCGCAAAGCGCTTTTGGTGATGGGACGCTGATGCTGGAGCGCTTGATCGAGAAGGGCCGGCACATCGAAATTCAGGTGTTTGCCGATGCGCGCGGCAACGCCGTGCATCTGGGTGAGCGCGACTGCACGGCACAGCGCAGAAGGCAGAAAGTGCTTGAAGAAGCGCCTTCGCCGGTAGTTGATGCGGCGCTGCGCGAGGCCATGGGCAAAGACGCGGTGGCGGCCGCGCTGGCTGTGGGCTACCAGGGGGCAGGGACGGTCGAGTTCATCGTCGATGTCGGGCTCAAGCACTATTTTCTGGAAATGAACACCCGCTTGCAGGTCGAGCACCCGGTAACCGAGCTGGTGACTGGCTTTGACTTGGTCGAGTGGCAATTGCGGGTTGCGGCCGGAGAGTTGCTGCCGGCACGACAGGACGAGGTCAAGCTGCAGGGCCACGCGATCGAAGCGCGTTTGTATGCTGAAGACCCCTACGCGGGTTTTGCACCACAGTCCGGAACGGTGCGCTGGTGGCGTCCGCAGCAAGCCCTGTTGGCCGGCGTGCGGATCGACGATGGCATTGAAGAGGGCAGTGAAATTTCTCCCTTCTACGACGGACTGGTGGCCAAGGTCATCGCCCATGGCCGAGATCGGGATGACGCGATCCGACGCCTGCGCGCCGCTCTGGAGAACGCGCCTTTGCTGGGGCTGCGCAACAACGGCCGTTTCCTGGCGGATCTGCTGAATCATCCGGCGTTTCGTGCTGCCTCGATGAACACCTGCACCATCGACCAGTGGCAAGTGAGTGGCGAAGCGCTGTTTGAGCGCCCGGTGCCAGGCGACGAAGTCTGGTGTGTTGCCGCAGCAGTGTATGCGCTGCAAAACGGTGCCAGCTGGCGTGCCGATAGTGTGGCGGCGTTCGATATGGCGCTGCAATGCGATGCGGTCGCGCGGACATTGCGCGTCCGCCCGGATCGATCGGGCCAGGTGGCGATCACGCTGGGAGGTCACGGGCAGGTGATCAGAATCGTCACTTTCGAGGATGGCGAGTTGCGCTTCGAGATCGATGGGGTGACGCGATCTGCCGTGGCCGTGCGGCAGCAGCACGCGCTGCACATCGCTTTGGCTGGCGCCTCCTTTGTTTTCAGTGAAGTGTCGCCGTTCCCGGACAAGGATCTGGCGCAGGACGCCACGCAGGCCCGGGCGCCAGTGGCGGGCAGGGTGACGCAGATTCAGCTTGCGGTGGGTGACCGGGTTCAGCAGGGGCAGGCACTGCTGTGTGTCGAGGCGATGAAGATGGAAATGTGGCTGACTGCGCAGGCCGCAGGCTCGGTAATGGCGCTGCACGTCAAGCTCGGCGAGCAGGTCGAATCGGGCGCATTGCTGATTGAAATTGAACTCGAAGACGATAAGGAAACATGATGGATAAAGCCATTCTGACTTGCGCCTTGACAGGCGTGCTGACCAATCCGAAGCAGCACCCGGTGCCTGTGACGCCGGCCCAGATGGCGGCAGAGGCGCGTGACGCCTGCAACGCTGGTGCTTCGATCATGCATGTGCATCTGCGCAGGCAGGAGGAGGGCATGGGACACATGCCCTGCTGGGATCCCGATGTCGCTGAAACCGTGATCAATGCAATTCGGGACGCCTGTCCGGGTGTCATCATCAATTTGACAACCGGTGTGGTCGGCAAGGATATTGCCGGACCGCTTGACTGTATCCGTCGCGTCAAGCCTGAAATTGCCGCCTGCAACGCCGGCAGTCTGAACTATCTGAAGATCAAGGACGATGGCCAATGGGCCTGGCCGCCGATGGTGTTCGACAACCCGGTGGCCAAGGTCCAGCAGTTTCTGGACGTGATGGGCGAATGCAATGTGCACCCCGAGTTCGAATGTTTCGACGTTGGCATCGTGCGCTCGGTCAGCATGTATTTGAAGGCAGGCATGCTCAAGCCGGCAATGGGGCGCGCCGAATACAACCTGGTGATGGGTGTCGCGTCGGGCATGCCTTGCGACGCCGATCTGCTTGCCCTCATGCCGCGCTGGATGGCGCCCGACAGCGTCTGGCAGGCGACCTTGATTGGCCGTGCAGAAATCTGGCCGGTGCACCAGAAGACGGCTGACCTGGGGGGCATGCTCAGAACCGGGCTGGAAGACACGTTTTATCTGCCCAACGGCGAACGGGCGGCGGGAAATGGTGCCTTGATCACCGCCCTGGCCGAATGTGCCCGCGATGCCGGCCGAACCGTGGCCAGCCCGGCCGAAGCGCGGGCTCTGCTCGGGCTGCGTCACTGATGGGTGCCGTACCCAATCCCGGCGTACAGGTCGCGGGGGTTCCCTTTGTGCCGGCGCCGGCGCGGTTTCTGGCAACGGCGCTGCAACGCAGTGCCGCGCCAGCCTACTATGAGCGGGAGGACAAGGAATGGCGGCCGACCAGTTGGACCTCTTATGCGGATCAGGTCAGCTGCGCGGCACGGGCACTGGTCGCGCTCGGGGTCATGCCGGGCCAGGCCGTCTGCATCCTGGGATTCAATCGCCCCGAGTGGGTGATCATGGACCTCGCGGCGATGATGATCGGCGCCGTCGCGGCGGGTATCTACTGGACCAGTGCTCCGGTCGAGGTCGAGTACATCGTGGACCACTCGCGTTGCACCGTGTTGCTGGTGGAAAACGAAGAGCAATGGGCCAAGGTGGCAGATCGCCGGGCTGCGCTGCCTCGCCTGGAGCGGGTGGTGATGATGCGTGGCGCCAAGGCAGACGATGCCTGGCAGATCACGTGGCAGGACTTTCTGGCACTCGGTCTGCCCACGCATCAGGCCGAGGTGGATCGCCGCCTGGCGGCTCTGCGGCCTGAGGATTTGGGCACCCTGATTTACACCTCGGGTACCACCGGCGCACCCAAGGCGGTGATGCTTTCGCATGGCAATCTGGCGTGGACGGCGGTCACCTTGTCCGCGGCCTTTGGTTCCAACCCTGCCGATCGCCTGATCTCCTACCTGCCGCTGGCTCACGTGGCCGAGCAACTGGGTGCCATTCATAACCATATCACTGCCGGCTATGTGATTTACTTTGCACGCAGTATTGAATCTCTGGGAGCACATCTCATCGAAGTGCGTCCGACCATTTTCTTTGGTGTGCCGCGGGTCTGGGAAAAGATGCACAGCGGCATTGCGGCGAAGTTGGCGACGGCCAAAGGGGTCAAGGCAGGGTTGGCACGCTGGGCGCTCACCGAGGGCCAGCGCTGGCATGCGGGCGAACTTGCCGGCGTGCCAGCTGGCGTGCTGCTTCGCGCCCGCAAGGCGCTGGCATCGCGGCTGGTTCACCAGAAAGTTCAACAAGCTCTGGGGCTGGACCAGGCGCGTTTGTTGATCTCGGCCGCGGCGCCGATTGCGCCCGAGACCTTGCGTTTCTTCTCGGGCCTGGACTTGCTGATCCGCGAGGTTTACGGTCAATCGGAAGATTGCGGACCGACCTCCATCAGCCTGGTGGGCAGTACCCGGATTGGTGCCGTTGGCAAGCCCCTGCAGGGAACCCAGGTGCGAATCGCAGACGACGGCGAAATTCAGGTCCGTGGACCGCACGTCTTCCAGGGCTACATGAGCCGGCCGGAAGACACGGCACAAACGCTGGTGGACGGCTGGCTGAACACGGGCGACCTCGGGCATTTTGATGACGATGGTTACCTCTACGTGTCGGGTCGCAAGAAAGATCTGCTGATCACCTCGGGTGGCAAGAACATCTCACCCGCAAACATCGAAGCGGAGTTGATGGACCTGCCCTTGGTAGAACACGGCGTGGTGTGTGGTGAGGGCCGGCATTTTCTGACTGCATTGCTGACCTTGAAGCCGGACGTGCTCAAGACGTTTTTGGAAACCTGCGGTGCCTCGGGTGTCGGGGCTGCAGACGCCTGTCGGCATCCGCTGGTGCTGGCTGCGCTGCAGCAAGGCATTGATGCGATCAACCAGAAACAGGCCCGGGTTGCCTGGATTCGCAAGTTCACTGTGCTTGCCGAGCCTTTGTCGATCGACACCGGTGCCTTGACTGCGACCATGAAGATCAAACGCAAGGTGGTGCTTGACCGGTATCGCGACATAGTCGAGAAAATGTATGCGGATTGAGCAAAAAATGAAGATGATGCGATAGACACAATCCGCTTCGTGCTACAATTTCCTGCTTAGCGGCTGTAGCTCAGTTGGATAGAGTACTTGGCTACGAACCAAGGGGTCGTGGGTTCAATTCCTGCCAGCCGCACCACAATAAACGAGGACCTACTACCGCCATGGTTGTAGGTCCTTTTTCATTGGTGCATCCCGCATGGCACCAATGAAGAGGCCTTCAAGAATCGCTCCTTGAAGGCCTTTGTACTGTCTTTTGGTCGGGGCGAAAGGATTCGAACCTTCGACCCTCTGGTCCCAAACCAGATGCGCTACCAGGCTGCGCTACGCCCCGACGAGGTCGCATTGTAACGGGTCGCAGCGCTGATTCAGGCGCAGAGTCCTCGTTTACCATTGAATAATGCTGCCTCAACCTCCGTCGCTCCCATGGCTTGTCGCGGGTCAGGACTTTCCTCCGGCAAGTCAGGCCTGGGGTGAAGGTTCTCCAGCGCCGGGCTTGCTGGCGGCGGGTGGCAGGCTCGATATTGACACACTGCGCCGCGCCTACAGCCAAGGTATTTTTCCCTGGTATAGCGAAGGGCAGCCTATTCTGTGGTGGAGCCCCGATCCCAGAATGGTGCTTGACGTCTTCAATTTTCGTATCCACCCGTCGTTCAGGAAGACGCTCCAGAAATTTCGCACTGCAGTAAACTGCGAAATCAGATTCGATACCGCCTTTGAGCAGGTTATTCAGGCCTGCGCGGCGAGCACACGCGAGGGCCAGGCGGGCACATGGATCAACGCTGACATGATGTCTGCCTATGGTGATTTGCACCGGGCTGGCCAGGCTCACAGCGTGGAAACGTGGGTTGGCGGCGCGCTCGTCGGAGGGCTGTATTGCGTGGCGCTTGGAAAATCAGTGTTCGGCGAATCGATGTTCAGCCACGCGCCCAATACTTCCAAAATTGCTTTGGCAGCACTGGTTGCCTTCTGTCGCCAGCACGGCATGCAGCAGATCGATTGCCAGCAAAACACCCGTCATCTGGCCTCCCTCGGTGCGGCTGAAATACCTCGTGATCTGTTTTTGAAGCAGGTGGCCCTCGGGCTTTCGCTGGTTGCCCCAATCTGGGAGTTTAATGTCCAATGCTGGTACGAGCTACTCCCGTCAAAGGTAGAGCAAACGTGACGCATCTTCGGGAATTGCCCCTGCAGACGCTTCAGTTTTATACGACGGCAACTTATCCTTGCAGCTACCTGCCGGGGCGGCAGGCTCGATCGCAGGTGGCAATGCCCGGCCATTTGATCAACAGTGTCAATTACCCGGAACTGGTAAGCAAAGGTTTTAGGCGCAGTGGCCTGTTTACCTACCGCCCCCATTGCGATGACTGCCATGCCTGTACAGCATTGAGAGTCCTTGTGAACGCTTTTCAAACGGGCAGAAGTCAACGTCGCACCTGGTCACGCTGTTCAAACCTGCAGGCCAGAGTGTCCAATCCAGGTTTTGTGCAGGAACATTACGATCTTTATCTTCGCTATCAAAGCGCTCGCCACGTCGGTGGCGGCATGGATCACGACAGCATTGACCAGTACACCCAGTTTTTGATGCAAAGCCGGGTGAACTCACGACTGGTTGAATTCCGCGAAAAACAGGTTGACGGAGCACCGGGCGTCTTGAAAGCGGTCTCGATAATTGATGTGCTGGATGACGGCATCTCTGCCGTCTACACCTTTTATGAGCCTGAGTCTCGTGTCAGCTATGGCACTTACTGCATTCTCTGGCAAATTGCACAAGCCAGGGCACTCAAGCTGCCATATGTTTACCTGGGCTACTGGGTTCAAGACAGCCGGAAAATGAACTACAAGACGAGATTCACGCCCTTTGAACTTCTGACAGAGGGAGTATGGGTTGCTGAGACGGGACGGAATTTCACCAAGTAAAATAGCAGGCGTGTAAATCAGGAATCCCCATGCGAAATACAGATACCAGAATTACAACGACCCCAACCGTACAAGTCATTGAGCGCATGTTTGCCTTGATGGACGTTTTAGCGTCCCGCGAGGAGGCCATTTCACTCAAAGAGATCAGCGAAAAGACCGGCCTGCATCCGTCCACCACACACCGTTTGCTCAATGATCTGGCCATTGGTCGTTTTGTCGACCGGCCCCAGTCCGGCAATTATCGCCTGGGCATGCGCTTGCTGGAACTGGGGAACCTGGTCAAGAATCGCCTGAATGTCCGTGATGCAGCACTGGCGCCGATGCGGGAACTGCACAAATTGATCCAGCAACCAGTGAACCTGAGCGTCCGGCAAGGCGACGAGATTGTCTACATTGAGCGCACTTACAGCGAACGGTCGGGCATGCAGGTGGTCCGCGCGATTGGTGGGCGGGCGCCACTACACCTGACGTCGGTCGGCAAATTGTTTTTGGCCGCGGATGATCCACAGCGCGTGCGTGCTTATGCGACACGTACTGGCTTGAGCGGGCACACCAAAAACAGCCTGACCCAATTGCCGGCATTGGAGAGAGAACTCTCAAAAGTGCGCCAGTACGGCAGTGCCAGTGACAATGAAGAGCTTGAGCTCGGCGTGCGCTGCATGGCTTCTGGCATCTACGACGACCAAGGCACGCTGGTGGCGGGTTTGTCCATTTCTGCGCCGGCCGGGCGACTCGAAGAAGAGTGGTTGCCTAAACTCCAGGCAACTACCCGGGAAATCTCAGCGATCTTGGGCTACAAACCCGACAGCGTCTCCAAACCACGGGAGCACCGGCTGTGAATTAGCGCACGGTGGCCAATATTTCTGTGGCTTCGGCACTTGCCAGAGGCACGGAGACTGAACTTCTCGTCGGCGCCGACTCGACCCAGCGCCGAACCCGCTCGGCATCGCCCAGACGACTGAGTTTGCCGGCGGAGTCGAGAAACACCATGATCAGCTTGCGACCGGCAATCTTGGTTTGCATGACAAGGCAACGGCCTGCTTCAGCGATATAGCCAGTTTTCTGCAAGCCAATTTCCCACGACGGATTTTTGACCAGGCGGTTGGTGTTGTTAAACTGAAGCGTTCGCTTGCCGACGGCGACTTGATAGTCAGGCGAGGTGGTCAATTCACGCAGCATCGGATCACCATGGGCAATATTGACCAGCTTCGCCAGGTCACGTGCACTGGACTGGTTCTTGCTGGAGAGACCGGTAGGCTCCTCATAACTGGTGTCGCTCATGCCAATTTGCCGGGCCTTGGCATTCATCAGACCGACAAAAACTGGCAAACCGCCCGGATAGCTGCGGGCAAGTGCATGCGCTGCGCGGTTTTCACTTGACATCAAGGCCAGGTGCAGAAGCTCGCCGCGGCTGAGCTCGGTACCCACTTTCAGGCGCGATGAACTGTGTTTTTCGGTGTCCACATCTTCCTGCGAAATGGTGATCATGTCGTTCATGGGCAAATGCGCCTCACTAAGGATCAGCCCTGTCATCAACTTGGTGAGCGAGGCGATGGGCAGGATGGCCTGCTCATTCTTGCTGAACAGTACTTCGCTCGTATCCTGATCGATCACGAGCGCCACGCTCGATTTCAAATCCAGGGTGTCATGCGCGCCATGCAAACCGGCAATTTGCCCGAACGAGGGCTGTAACGACACTGCTTGCGCGCGATCAGATCCCCGGCGCTTGCCGACAGTCAAGGTCTTGGCGATCCTGTGTTTCGCATGCGCTGTGTGCTTGGCTGACTTGGCTACCTGGCGCTTGCTCTGTGCAGCGTCGGCTGGCGGCATCGAAGCCACGGCGAGGAAAACTGTCAAGCCAAAGAGAAGAAGTATTCTGCGCACAATGTCTCCAAACAAAATCCATCGGGAACAGGAACTGAATCCTATTTCTGAAAGATTTCCCAATGTGCCGAGTTTATACAAAAAAATCGCGCAATATCAAATACTTGCACGACTTTCTTAAACGGTTACCGGAAAAGCGACTGGCTAGACTTGGGCGGCGACCCGATCAGCTTTGCTTTGCAGCTTGTTAAGGGCGCTGAGGTAGGCTTTTGCGGAGGCCACGATGATGTCGGGGTCGGCGCCGATGCCATTGACCACTCGACCGCCATATTGCAGGCGCACCGTGACCTCACCCTGGCTTTCGGTCGAATCGCTGATGGCGTTGACAGAATAGAGCACCATCTCGGCGCCGCTTTTGACCTGTGATTCGATCGCCTTGAGCGAGGCGTCGACCGGACCATCCCCGTCCGATGAGCTTTTGACCTCTTTGCCAGCGATGGTAAAAACGATACTCGCCTGCGGACGCTCGCCCGTTTCGCTGTGTTGCGAAAGTGATACAAATGCGTATTGTTCGTTGTCGCCGGTCACACTTCCATCGCTAATTAAAGCCAGGATGTCTTCGTCAAAAATCTCGCTTTTTCGATCAGCGAGTTCCTTGAATTTGGCGAAAGCGGTGTTGATGTCAGCTTCGCTTTCCATCTGTGCTCCCAACTCCTGCAATCGCTGCTTGAAAGCGTTACGGCCGCTGAGTTTGCCCAGTACAAGTTTGTTGGCGCTCCAGCCTACGTCCTCGGCGCGCATGATTTCATAGGTGTCACGCGCCTTCAGGATGCCGTCCTGATGAATGCCGGCGGCGTGAGAAAAGGCGTTGGCCCCGACGATGGCCTTGTTGGGCTGAACCACAAACCCCGTGATCTGGCTGACCATGCGACTGGCCGCCAGAATGTGCTTGGTGTCAATCCCCACATCCAGACCAAAATAGTCGCCACGCGTCTTGACTGCCATGACGACCTCCTCCAGGCTGCAATTGCCGGCCCGTTCTCCCAAACCGTTGATGGTGCATTCGACCTGACGGGCGCCGCCGATCTTCACCCCCGCCAGTGAGTTGGCAACCGCCATGCCCAGATCGTTGTGACAGTGCACCGACCAGATCGCCTTGTCCGAGTTGGGAACCCGCTCGCGCAGCGTCTTGATGAAATGACCATAGAGTTCCGGAATCGCGTAGCCGACTGTGTCTGGCACGTTGATGGTTGTCGCCCCGTCCTGGATCACCGCCTCAATCACACGACACAGGAAATCCACATCGCTGCGGTAGGCATCTTCTGGACTGAACTCGACATCCGCCACCAGATTGCGGGCAAATCGCACGGCCAGCCTGGCCTGCTCAAACACCTGATCCGGTGTCATGCGCAGCTTCTTCTCCATATGCAGCGGGGAGGTTGCAATGAAGGTATGGATACGACCGCGGTTGGCGCCTTTGAGAGCCTCGGCAGAGAGCGAAATATCGCGATCATTGGCTCGCGAGAGTGAACAGACGGTGGAATCCTTGATGGCGTTTGCGACGCACTGTACTGCCTCAAAATCGCCGTTTGAACTGGCCGCAAAACCAGCTTCGATGACGTCGACTTTCAAGCGCTCGAGCTGCCGGGCGATGCGCAGTTTTTCGTCTTTGTTCATGGACGCACCGGGCGACTGCTCACCATCGCGCAAAGTCGTATCAAAAATAATCAATTTGTCAGTCATCGGTTCACTCCTGGGTTGATTGAAATCCACATTGGAAAAATCGGGGGATATAAAACAAAAAGCCCGCTGCGGATGCATACGGGCTTTTGGTTCGGGTGTGCGCGTGCGCTACCGTCTCCGCCCGTCGGGCGATAGCAGTAGTGCTAGCGACATCATTTTCATGCTGCCAATGTACCACAACTCTGGCGCAGTTCTGAATGGCGGAGAGCGCGCGGCATCGTCCTACAAGGGCATGCGGCACGTGCTGATGGCCTTGTTGAGACGAGGCACTTAAAGTTTGCTTGTCGGTTTTCCGCTGGTACGTGGCGGGGCTCATTGCCAACCGGTCAAGACGACGTACACGTTTACTTTAACTGGAGAATCACTATGTATATCCGCACCATTCTTGCAGCCACCATTGCTGCCGTCGTTTTACTGACTGCGCCTGGTTGCGCCGTGAATCGGGGTCAGGAAACCGTTGGCGCCTACGTTGACGATGCCACGCTCACGACCCGCATCAAGGCGCGTTTTGTTGAAAACAAACAGGTTGATGCGGCCAGCATCCGGGTCGAAACGCTCAATGGGGTGGTCATGCTGTCGGGCTTTGCCAAGAACGGACTTGAAAAGAGCACCGCCGAAAGTATCGCTCGCGGCGTGAATGGCGTGAAGTCGGTCAAGAACGAAATTGCCGTTCGTCCCTAAGTGATAGGGACCTTGCGCCCGGCGCGTGCGCGTGCCAGCGCAGATTCGATCACAGCGCGCTTCGTTGTCAGCATGGCGGAGTCGGCGACCGCGGCATCGCGGGCCAAGCCAGCGGCTGTGGATGCCGCATCTTCTGCGCGCCGTTCATATTTCGCGCCGCCGTCCCGCTTGCGTCGATAGCTATTGAATTCATAGCGACTACGCGCCAGGTCGGCTTGCGTTTGGGACCAGGCCGCCCAACCGGACTTCCGGTCGGTCACGTTTTCGAGTTGAATGCAGTCCACCGGGCAAACTGGGAGGCACAGCTCGCAGCCTGTGCAATACGCCTCGATGACGGTGTGCATCAGCTTGTTGCTGCCGACAATCGCGTCTGTGGGGCAAGCCTCGATGCACAGGGTGCAGCCGATGCACCAGTCTTCATCGATGAAAGCGCTGCTGCGCGGGCCCTCGGTGCCGTTGGCCGGATTTAGCGCCACTGCGGATTGGCCTGTAATGGCAGCCAGTCGTTGAATACCTTCTGCGCCGCCAGGCGGGCACTGGTTGATGCCAGCCTTGCCGCGGGCTATGGCCTGGGCGTAGGCCGCGCAGTCAGGGTAGGCGCAGCGGGTGCACTGCGTCTGGGGCAGGACCGCAAGAATTTTGGCGGCCAGCGCAGTCACTATTTCTTCCGCGGAACTTTTCCAGCTATAACTTTAGTAGCGGATTGCGCCTTTTTGACGGGCGCTGCAGCTGCTTTTGCCCTGGAAGCCGGGGCCTTTGGCGTTACCGTAGCCGGTTGGTGGCTGAGGATGAATGACTTGACTTCCGGGTAAACCATTTCGCGCCAACGGCGGCCGGCAAAGATGCCGTAGTGGCCGGCGCCTTTTACCTCCAGATGCTTCTGCTGAGACTTCGGTACGCCACTGCAGATGTCGTGCACGGCTTCGGTCTGGCCTGAGCCCGAGATGTCATCGAGTTCGCCTTCTATCGAGAACAGGGCGGTGTTGGTGATGTCCTCTGGATGAACCCGCTCGATTTTGCCGTCCACCCCCTTGACGTCCCAGGTGCCGTTGACCAGGCAGAATTCCTGAAACACGACTCTGATGGTGTCGAGGTAATAGTCCGCGTCCATGTCCAGCACGGCGTTGTACTCGTCGTAGAACTTGCGGTGTGCTTCGGTGCTTGCATCGTCCCCTTTGATCAGGTCCTTGAAGTAGTCGTAATGACTTTTGGCATGGTTGCTGGGGTTCATTGCGACAAAGCCGGTGTGCTGCAGAAAACCGGGGTAAACGCGCCGACCTGCTCCCGGAAAATTGCTCGGGACGCGGTAGATCACGTTGTTTTCAAACCAGTTGTGGCTCTTGTTCATGGCCAGATTGTTCACCGCCGTCGGTGATTTTCGGGCATCGATCGGGCCACCCATCATGACCATGCTCAAAGGCGTCAATTCGCCGCGGCTGGCCATCAGTGACACTGCGGCCAGCACCGGCACGGTGGGCTGGCATACGCTCATGACGTGGCAATTGCCGTAAATGCCCTGCAGGTGACGGATGAATTCCTGCACGTAGTTCACGTAGTCATCCAGATGAAATTCACCCTTTGAGACCGGAATCAAGCGCGCATTTTTCCAGTCGGTGATGTAAACCTTGTGGTCCTTGAGCAGGGTCTTGACGGTATCGCGCAACAGCGTTGCATAGTGGCCAGACAGTGGCGCCACGATTAGCACCGCAGGCTGATTTTTCAGTTTTTCAAGGGTGTGCCGGTCGTCGGTGAAACGCTTGAAGCGGCGCAACTCACAAAACGGCTTGTCGATCTCGACTCGCTCGTGGACGGCAACCGTTATGCCATCCACATCGACCGTGCGCAGGCCAAATTCCGGTTTCTCGTAATCCTTTCCCAGGCGATGCATCAAGTCGTAGCCGGCCGAAATACGTTGCGCGAACGGGTTTTTGCCGAGCAGAGACACGGGGTTGCCATAGACTTTGGCGGCGGAAAGAGCCAAATCGGAAAATGGCTCCATCAGGGAGCGTTGCGTTTCGTAAATTTTGTAGAGCACGATGAATTTGCTTCCTAATAATGTTGCAGTGCAATATAACAGTTCTTGCGGACTTTGAGTTGGGAGGAAAGTGCCAATATTGCCAGTTGTTTGCCGGTTTTTTGGCAGTCAGAGATCGACCGCTTTCAGTATTTTCCCGAATTACGCTCATGGTTGCAGATGATGCCAAGTTACCATATCCTGCCGCAGCCTGCTGTTGGAGCCTTTGCTGGGGCTTTTTTAAGAGACTTCATGACCGACATTGAAAATGCCAATGCCTTTGAGCTGCTCAAGTCCTTGAAAAGGTCGGTCAGAATGCCGGTCATCTTTCTGGGACATGGCAGCCCCATGAATGCGATAGAAGATAACGAATACCGCCGCAGTTAGCAGGCTTTAGGTGCCGAATTTGGTGCCAAGTGGCCCAAACCCCAGCTCATCCTGTGTGTTTCTGCCCACTGGCTAACCGAGGGCTGGCGGTTGACAGCCATGGCCCGGCCCAAAACAATTCACGATTTTGGCGGTTTTCCGCAAGCGCTGTTTGACCAGCGATACCCGGCGCCCGGTTTTCCTCAAGCCGCGCAGGAAATCAGCCAATGCCTGCGCCAGCCGGGCAGCGTCAAGCCTTTGTCACTGGATTTGCAGGAATGGGGTCTTGATCATGGCGCATGGGCAGTTCTCAAGCCGATGTTTCCACAAGCCGACACTCCGGTGATTCAGCTCAGCATGGACTACAGCCGTCCCCCGGCCGAACACTACGCGCTGGGCCAGCAGCTCAAGGGCTTGCGCGAGCGTGGCGTATTGATCGTGGGGAGCGGAAATATCGTGCACAACCTGCGCACCTTGCAGAGGAGCGCAGCACCGAATCAGGCCTTTGATTGGGCGCTTGAATTCGATCAAACCATTGCAGCGTATTTGCAGAACGGCAATCTCGCCGCCTTGCAGGATTTTCAGAGGCTCGGGGCAATGGCGCAACAATCCCATCCCAGCCACGAGCATTTTTTGCCCCTGCTGTATGCCGCCGGGGCGGTCGAAGCCGGCGAGACCGTACAGTTCTTCAATACCAGTTTTCAGCTGGCATCGATATCGATGCGCTCCGTCGTTTGGGCTTGATCACTTCGCCGCGCTCGCCTTAAGAATGCCGCGCACGGTGTTGCGGCTGTGGGCGCCAAAATTGCCCAGCAATTCTGCGAGGGCGGTGTCCAGTTTGGCTCGTTTGCCGGCGTCTTGCTTGCTGAGCTCGGCCACCAGATCGATGCTTGACTCTTTGACGCCGAAATCGAAAGCCGGGTCTGATACATAGCCGGATGGCAGGGTGTCCACCAGGATATCAGTCAGTTTGTTGCCAAGCGCATAGGACTGGCGGCTCACCACGTCGCGGGCATACAAATCGGACCAGGCCGGGTAGCCGGCGTCCTTGCTGTTGTCGCGCAGCGTCTTCTCGACTGCGGTTTCCTGCTTGGCCCGTGCTGCGTTATAGATCAACTGATTCTGGTATTTTTCCAGCGCCAGATGGCGATTGGACAACAACACGATCATCTGGTCTTTCATTTTTGGGAAACCGGCCATCGCCAGCAGGTTGATGCCGATCAGCTTGACAGAGGAATTGCCGGGTGACAGGCTGGCGTGATAGGGCTGAGTCAAGTCCTCGACGTAGTGCAGCGCCAGGCCGGTGAAGCGCCAGCCCCAATACGTGTGGCCGGTCCGGAAAGCCAGCGCCGCCAGGCTGCTGTACTGGTGGATGCGAAGCAGCGGAAAAGTCTTCTTGATGAACGGCGCCGCCAGGTAGAGGACGCGATCTTCGTTATAGAAGCCCATGTGAAAAGGGGCCTGGGTCGAGAAGTAAAGGGCCGGATTGCCAAAAGGCAGCGCTTCAAAGCCGTAGACCTTGCCCCATTCGGACGGGCTGTCCGACCACAGATTGATGTCCAGGCCATAGTCTGGCTCGTCGGTGGCGGAGGCCAGCACGGCCAGCGGTGCTACTTGATCGCCCGCCTTGAGGCTTACAAAGCGGTAGCTCGAGTTGGCTTGCTCCGGTAGTGTGTCGACCGCATCGTGTGTCAGCAGCGCGGCGGGGTCAGGGGCCGGGCCCGAGGGATCGGGCTGAGTGCAGAGCGCGAATTTGCTGTTCGGCGCGACCCGAAGCGCCATCAGAAACGCCAGTCTCCGGGCGGCATCGGCTTGCGCCGGGTTGGCCTTGAAGGCCAGCGCTGCCGGACGGGGTGGATAAACTTCCAGGTGCGCCGTGGCCCATATTTCCTGGCTTGCCAGCAAAGTTTCAATCGACTGCTCCTGCGCCTTGAGGAAGGTTTCCAGCGGCTCCGCAACTGCCGGGGCTGCATTGATCACATCGGGCATCTTTTCAAACGCTCGGTAGGCGGCATAAGTGTGATTGCTCCACGCGAGCACATTGCCCGCCGCCAGCGCAAGCGCGCCGGCCAAGACCGCAGTGAATCGTTTCATCTGATTGTTTCCTGAAAAATTGCGCTCATCATAGCCAACTCTCCATGTTGGCTTCGTTGTTGAAAACGCATTCGGATGGCGCGCTGCCGCAAAGCAAGACCAACCGCCGTCGCTTGCCGCAGTGGCCCAAGCGGAGTAGAGTGGCATTGATAAAAATCAGAGGTCCGTCGAATCGCAAGGGGCAAACTCTGAATAACTATTCAATGCTGGCGAGGAAATGCCTGGGTATGAACATAAGTTGGCTTGTGTGCCGTGCCGGCAGGCCTATTGAAGAAACAACGACAAGTGGTGAAGAAACGTCATTCCCTCCTGCTGGCCACTGCGGCACTGGCGACTTTGGCCGCGCTGCTTGTCATCGTGCCGCAATGGAACGTGAATCGCGGCTGGCTACCGGGTCGGCGCGCGGTCACTGTCGGACTCTACGAGAACGCTCCAAAGGTCTTTACCGCTGAAAACGGCCGTCCAGCCGGCTTGTTTGTCGAACTGCTGGACGCGATGGCGCGCATCGAGGGTTGGCAGCTGCGCTATGTGCACTGCGAATGGTCTAGTTGTCTGGACCAATTGGCGCAAGGACAGCTCGACTTGATGCCCGATGTCGCCTTCTCCACCGAGCGCGCCCTGCGCTATGACTTCCACACCGTCTCGGTCGCCAGCAGCTGGTCGCAGGTCTACAGCAACCCGCGAGTCAAGGTCATGTCCCTGTCCGATCTCGGTGAGAAGCGGGTTGCCGTCCTGCAAGGAGGCATCCAGCAGTCGTTCTTCGCCGAGCTGATGGCAAGCAGCTTCTACCGCTATCAGGCGGTGCCGGTGACGTCTCTGGACCAAGGCTACGCCGCCGTTGTGGCGGGTGAAGCGGACGCGGTGGTGACCAACAGCTTCTTCGCTGCGCGCAACGGAGGCAAATACAAGCTGCATGAAACGCCGATTGTCTTTCAGCCCAGCAATCTCTATTTTGCGACAGGCAAAGGCCGCAACGCCGATCTGCTTGAGCAGATTGATGCGCACCTGACCACCTGGCGCCGCGATGCAAATTCGGTCTATTTTGACGCCCTGCACCGCGCCATGGCGGCGCCTCCGGAACTGCTGGTGCCGCGCTGGGTGCAGTGGTCACTGGTGGTTTTGGGTTCGGGCCTGCTGCTGCTGATGGCGTCCAGCCTGTTGCTGCGCCGACAGGTCGAGCGGCGCACCCGCGCTCTGTCCGAAACCACGCGTCAACTGGAGGCCGAGCGCGCCAACCTGGAACAACAGGTGGCCGCGCGTACCGTGGAACTTCTCGCGGCCAAGGAAGAAGCCGAACATCTGACACAAGTCAAGAGCGAATTTCTGGCCAACATGAGCCACGAGATCCGCACACCGATGAATGCCGTGCTCGGCATGCTTTATCTGGCTTTGAAGGACGATATGCCGGCGGCTTTGCATAATCGCCTCAGCAAGGCCCAGAGGGCAGCGCATTCGCTGCTGGGCATCATCAACGACATCCTGGATTTTTCAAAAATCGAGGCTGGCAAGCTTGATCTTGAACAGGTCGAATTTGGTCTGGATACAGTGCTGGAGCAACTGGTTGATGCAGTGGGTTTCCAATTGGAGCACAAGGGCATTGAGTTCCTGATTCGCTACGATCCGGCTATTCCACCCCATTTGGTGGGCGACCCGCTGCGCCTGGGACAAATCCTGCTGAACCTGTGCGGCAATGCGGTGAAATTCACCGCAGAGGGTGAAATCGAACTGGCACTTCGATGCCTCAATGCCAGCGAGACCGAGGTCACGATGCAGGTCAGCGTGCGCGATTCCGGCATTGGCATGACTGCGCAGGTGCAGCAAAAGCTGTTTGAGAAATTCACTCAGGCTGACCAGACCACCACCCGGCGGTTTGGCGGCACCGGTCTGGGACTGGCCATCAGCAAGAAACTCACCGAGATGATGGGAGGACGCATCTGGGTTGAGGACTCGCAGCCCGGCAAAGGAACAACCATGTGCTTCACGGTGCGCCTGCAGATCGCCGGAAAAGCCCAGGCGCGCCAGCGTGAGCTGGTCGAACAGGCCGGCCCGCTTCTCAAGGGAATTCGCGTGCTGGTGGTGGACGACAACCAGGTATCACTTGAAATCCTGGCCGAGATGCTGCGTTTCTTCCAGCTCAATGTCGAAACCGCTGCAAATGGGCCCGCTGCACTGGCAACGCTGCAATCCGCAGCCAGTCAACCCTACGACTTGGTGCTGATGGACTGGCGCATGCCTGGCATGAACGGAGACGAGGTCACGCGGCGCATTCACGGAGATGCCGCCATTCCTCACCAGCCCAAGGTGGTCATGGTGACGGCTTACGGCCGCGAAGACGTGATGCGGCTGGCGGAGCAGGCTGGGGTGGACGGGTTTCTGATCAAGCCGGTGTCGCCCTCGGCCCTGCTCGATACGATTCTCTCGGTGCTCGGGCGTGGACGCATTTTTGGGACGAAAGATCAGCACAGTAAGGGCAAGCCCAATCTTGCCACCAGCGGCCGGCTTGCCGGCGCGCGTCTGCTGCTGGTGGAGGATAACGACATCAACCGTGAATTTGCCACCGAATTGCTGCGCAGCGAGGGGATCGAGACCGATGAGGCGGTAAATGGCCAGCAGGCGCTTGACATGGTTCAACGACGTGACTACGACGCCGTGTTGATGGACATTCAAATGCCGGTGATGGATGGCCTCGAAGCCGCAAAAAGGATTCGGGCACTGGCGCAAACCGTCGGCGGCGAGCGATTTGCCGCACTGCCGATCATTGCCATGACCGCGCTGGCCATGGCACAGGATGCCGAGAAAAGCCATGCGGCCGGCATGAACGATCATGTGACCAAGCCGATTGCGCCGGATCGACTCATGAGCACGCTGGCGAAGTGGCTGCATTTGCCGGCCGGACAGCCGGCCAGAGCGGCCGGGGCGGCCAGCCAGCAAAGCGGCAATCTTCCGGCCGATCTGCTGGCGCTGACCAGCCTGGACGCGCTCGAAGGTGTGCGCCGCATTGGCGGCAAGGTTGAATCCTATCGCAGGCAACTTCGCCGTTTCCGCGAGCACTATCCCGATGCCATCGCCCAATTGCGGCAGTTGGCGGCACAGCAGGGCCTGGCGCGGGCCGAAGAGTACGCCCATGCGTTAAAAGGCGTGACGGGCAACATTGGCGCGCATGTCCTCTATGAAATGATCACTGCCATTGATGACCAGCTCAAGCAGGGTGCGCTGCCCGACGCCTCTGAGCTGGACCACGCGCAGGCGCTGTTGAAACAGGTGATGCATGAAATCGATGCATTGGCTACCAGCCCGGTGCACGTTCCTGTGCCGGTGGCCGAGCGACTCACGCCAGACGCATTGCGTGCCTTGCTGGTGCGGCTGGGACAGGCGCTTGAGAACGATCTTGGCGCCGCCGAACCGTTGCTGGCGCAACTGTGTTCCGCCGTGGCTGGCGGCCCGCTGGAGAAAGAAGTAGCGGCGGTTGCCAAACTGGTTGATGTGTTCGACGTCGATGCGGCGCAGGCACAATTGCAGAGACTGCAAATCGCCGAACCGGGAGACAAGTCATGAACCAGCATGCCAGTGCGCCAGTTGAAGCGCGTTCGCGCATTCTCATCGTCGATGACGTGACTGAAAACCTGCATGCGCTGATGAACATCCTGCGTGATGAATATGCGATTTCTGCCGCCACCAGCGGTGAAAAAGCGCTGGAACTGGCGCGTCGCCGACCCCAGCCCGACCTGATTCTGCTTGACATCAAAATGCCGGACATGGATGGCTACTCGGTGCTTTCGGCCTTGAAAATTGATCCGGCCACGGCTGAAATTCCGGTGATCTTCGTTACCGCGCTGGCCGACGCCGCCGATGAGGCGCGTGGTTTCGCACTGGGCGTTGCTGACTACGTCACCAAGCCGGTGAATCCCGACCTGATCAAGGCACGCGTGCACAACCAGCTCGAGTTGAAGCGCTACCGCGCGCACCCGGTGACGTTCGATATCGGCGCGCACACAGATCCGGCGCATCCGCCTTCGCTGCTGGTCGTTGATGACGTTCCTGACAATATCCACGAATTGCTGGATGCGCTGAAGGACAGCTACCGCATCATGGTTGCCAGCAGCGGCGCCAAGGCACTTGAGATCGTCCAGGGCGCTGTGCCGCCCGATCTCATATTGCTTGATATCGTGATGCCCGAGATGGACGGTTATGAGGTTTGCCGCCGCATCAAGGCGATGCCAGCGGGTAATCGCATCCCGATCATCTTTGTCAGCGTCGTTGACGGGACGCAAGAGAAAGTCAGGGGCTTTGACCTCGGTGCCGCCGACTACATCACCAAACCTTTTGACATCAACGAAGTGCATGCGCGCATCCGCACGCACCTTGAGCTTTCGCGGCTGCATCGCTTTCTCGAAGATCTGGTGGCGCAGCGCACTGCGATGCTGCAGATCAGCGAGGAGAAATTCCGTATCCTGGCCCATCGGGACCCACTCACCGGATTGCCCAACCGGGTTTTTTTTGCCGAACTGCTGGCTCACACCATTCTGCACGCTGAACGCAGCCGAACCCAGTTTGCCCTGCTCGATCTTGATCTCGACAATTTCGCCACCATCAACGAAAGCCTAGGTCACGGCGTGGGCGACCAGCTGCTGATCGAGGTGGGCCGGCGGCTGCAAGGCCTGTTGCCGGAAAGCGATGCCATCGCCCGCATCGCCGGTGACGAGTTCAACATCATCCTCGACCACACCGAGGGCATGCCCTGGGTTGACCTGTCGGTGCAGCGCATGATGGACGCCCTGGCAGAGCCCTTCGTTCTGGCTGGCAACAGTATCTACGTCGGGGCCAGCATCGGCATCGCACTCTATCCCGCCGATGGCACGACCGCCGAGGTGCTGCAAAGCAGCACGGATGCGGCCTTGCATCAAGCCAAGGCCGAGGGTCGGGGCATGCTGCGCTTTTTCTCGCCAGAGATGACGGGTCGCGCCAGAGCCCGTCTCGCGCTCGAAGCGGACTTGCGCCGCGCGCTGGACCGGCAGGAGTTGCGCCTTTATTACCAGCCACAGGTAGATCTGGTCAGCGGTGAGATCGTCGGTCTGGAAGCGCTGGTGCGCTGGCAGCATCCCGAGCGGGGTCTGATTCAACCCTGCGAGTTCATTCCGCTGGCCGAAGAAAGCGGCCTGGTGGTCCGGCTGGGCGATTGGGTGTTGCGTGAGGCCTGCCGCCAGATCAAGCTATGGTCTGACATCGGGCAGGCACCGCGCCAGACAGCGGTCAATGTCTCGGCGGTTCAATTGAGCCGGGGGCATCTGGTCGAATCGGTCAAGGATGCACTGCGCACCAGCGGCATCCCGCCCGAAAGCCTGGAACTTGAAATCACCGAGAGTTTTTTGATGGTGAACCGTGATCAGGCCATCCAGTCGCTTGCGGAGCTCAGGGCACTGGGTGTGCGGATGTCGATCGACGATTTCGGCACCGGCTATTCCTCGCTCGCCTATTTGCAGCAGCTCAAGGTGCACAAGCTAAAGGTGGACATCTCGTTTGTGCGTGATATCACGACCAACGCTGGAAATGCCTCCATCGTCAAGGCGATCATCGCCCTCGGTCACAGTCTCGGACTCGAAGTCATCGCCGAAGGCGTGGAGGAGCCTGGTCAGGCAAGCTATCTGCGTTCGCTGCATTGCGACGTGATGCAGGGCTATCTTGTCAGCCAGCCAATGCCGGCCGAGGAAATGACCCGATTTCTGGCAGCGTATCTGCCGTAGCAGATAGCAGTCGATCACGAGGTCATCTCCAGGCTGCCGTGCGTTGGGCGCACGGCTTGACTCATAGACGGCTTTGCACATCAACCCTTTGTCGGGTACCCTGTGATCTCCTGAATTTCCCGATACAGGGGCTGAAGCCGTTGATACATGCGGCAGTAGACGCGGCGGTAGAGCTGTTCATAGGTATGGGTATGTTCAGGCTCGGGTGTGAACAATTGGCCGACACGGGTCATCGCGGCGATGGCGCTGGCAAAGTCGGGGTAGAGCTTCAGACCGACGGCAGCCAGAATGGCGGCGCCCAGGCCGCTGGTTTCATACAGATGTGGCCGCTCGCACGGCAGGTTGAAGACATTGGCCGTGATCTGCATCGCGGCGTCGCTTTGCGAACCTCCGCCCGAGACCCGCACGCGCGTGATGCCTGGCCCGCCGCGCTTTTCGATGCGTTCCTTGCCTTCACGCAGCGCATAGGCCAGGCCTTCCAGAATGGCGCGGTACAGGTGAGCACGGGTATGCACGTCGCCAAAACCGATGACCGCCCCTTTGGCCTCTGGACCTGGCACCTTGACGCCGGGGTTCCAGAACGGCTGCAGCATCAGGCCTTGCGAGCCTGGCGGCACGCTGTTCACCAGTTCGTCAAACAGGGTCTCGGGTGTGACGCCGCGCGCCTGCGCAATTTGTTGCTCGTGCAGGCCGAACTGCTCCTTGAACCAGCTCACCATCCAGAATCCGCGCGTGATCTGAATTTCGGTGTTGAAGTGGCTCGGCACGGCAGCTTGATAGGGCGGAATGAAGCGCGTCGCCTCCAGGTAGCGGGCGGTGGTGGTGTTGATCGTGGCCGCCGTGCCGTAGGACAGGCAGGCGATGTCAGGGGTCAGGCAGCCCGCGCCGATGACTTCGCAAGCCTTGTCGGCGGCGCCGGCGATCACGCTCAACCCTTCGGGGATTCCGGTATCCCGCGCGGCTTGGGCGCTGACCTGCCCGATCGGCGTGCCGGCGGGCACCAGTTCGGGCAGCATCGCCGCAGTGATCGGCAGGGCTTGCCATTTCCAGTCGTGTTTGGCGGCCCAGCAGCCCTTTTTGTAGTCAAACGGGATGTAGCCCACCTGTGAGGCCACCGAGTCGACAAAGCGGCCGGTAAAGCGGTAGTTGAGGTAACCTGAGAGCAGCAGGTATTTGTCGGTCCGGGCCCAGAGTTCAGGTTGGTGTTGTGCGATCCAGTTGGCCTCGGCTTCCTTCTGAAAGTGGTGCACGGTCTCAAGCATGCCGATGGCCCGAAACGCAGCGTCCCACCACCAGGCCAGCTGCGGTATTTTGTCGGCGCGGCGCTGGTCCAGCCAGATCATCGCAGGGCGCAAGGGCTGGCCTTGCCGGTCCAGTGCGATGGTGCTGGCGCGCTGGGTGGTGATCACCAGCCCGGCGATGGCGCTCTTGGGCACAGAGGTGTGGGCCCACAGCTTCTGGCAGGCCTGGCACAGGGCCTGCCAGAACGCCTCGGGGTCGTTCTCCATCCAGCCGGGCTCGGGTGATTGGTAGCTGCTGATCGTGACTTGCGCCTTGTCGACGAGATTGCCCTGCAAATCAAAGATCAGGGCGCGCACGCTCTGGGTGCCGTTGTCGATGGCCAGCAGATAGGTCTTGTTCATGATGCGACTGGGGTTGGTGGCAAGGTTTGAGGCAGCTGATAATGCTCGGCGATCAGCGCGCGGTAGCGTCTGATCTCCGTAGCCCATTGCGCCGCGTCCCACGTCAGATGGGGCTCGCACAGAGCGCGGATGCGCGCCAGATGCTGCAGGCCGCCGTGCGGCAGCAGTATGCCCAGCCGGGTGCGCCGCAGCAGCAGGTCATCCAGATGCAGCACCGCTTCATGCCGGGCCGCAACTGACAGTTCCAGCCACAGGGTGTTGCTGCCGGGAATAGTTTGCAGTTCCGAATCCTTAGCAGCGGCAGCCAGCTCCTGTGCCCGATAGCCATAGCGCGCCGCCAGCCGATGCCGCACTGCCGCGCTCCATCTCGGGTTCAGATCGCCCACCGGGGTGAATATGGCGTCTTCGCCGCGCGTGAAAGGCTTGCCGACATGCGCGGCCGCCAGCGCCAGTGCGTCTTGCGCCATCAGCCTGAAAGTCGTCAGTTTGCCCCCAGTCAGCGTGATCAGGCCGGACTCATCCAGCACCACATGCTCACGCGCCGCCTCCGACGCAGTGCCGGAGCCGTCATCCACGACCGGGCGCACACCGGCGTAACAGGCGCTGACATCGCTGCGGTTGACGGCGGCAGCGGGGAACTGGTCGTTCACCGCTTCAAGCAGGTAATCCACTTCGGTTGGCGTGATGCTGGCCTCCAGGTCCAGGTCCGCGCGGTGATCGAGGTCGGTGGTGCCAATCAGCGTGGCGCCTTCCCAAGGGTAAAAGAACACCGGTCTGCCGTCGCGAGGGTGCATCAGGCTGATGGATTGCGCTACGGGCAAGCGCCAGAACGGAACCACCAGATGGCTGCCGCGCAGCGGGCGCAGCATCGGTTTGCCGCCGACGGCGCCGCGCAGCCGGTCGGCCCAGACTCCGGTGGCGTTGACGATCGCTTTGGCGCGCAGCTGAAACTTCCGCCCGGTCGGCACATCCTGGACGGTCAGGCCCGAAATACGGCCGGCATCGAGTTGCAGCGCCTCTGCCGCGACGTAGTTCAGCGCCACTGCGCCGTCGCGCTGCGCTTCCGACAGCACGCGCCAGACCAGTCGCGCGTCGTCGGTCTTGGCGTCCTGGAACAGCAGCGCCCCGCGCATCCGGGGCGGTGTCAATCCAGGTGCCAGGGTCTGTGTTGTGGCGAGATCGGCCCAGCCGTGGCTGCGCAGCCCGGCCATCCTGTCGTAGACCATCAGGCCGATTTGAAACAGCCAGCGACCGGGTTTGCGTCCGGCGCAATGGGCGAACAGAAAGCTCTGCGGCTCGATCAGCTCCGGCGCTTCACGCATCAGGCGCTGGCGCTCACGCACCGAGTGCAGCGTGGTCTTGATGTCGCCCTGCTTGAGGTAGCGCAGCCCGCCATGCACCAGTTTGGAAGAGCGGCTTGAGGTTCCCCATGCAAAGTCGCGCTGCTCGATCAGCAGCACGGTCCAACCCCTTCGCGCCGCCTGTTGCGCGACACCGGCACCGCTGATGCCCCCGCCAATCACTACCAGATCCCAGGTTTGGCTGGCAAGCTGCGCCAGCGCTTGGGCACGCCCCGAGTTCTGGCTTAGTTCGCCCATGGGCCACCGTCTTGCAGCAGCTTGCCTGGATTCATGATTTTTTTCGGATCGAAGTGGTGGCACAGCTCGGCCAGCGTCGCCATGCCCAGCGCACCCTTCTCGTCCACCAGATGGGCTGCGTGGTCGCGCCCGACGCCGTGCTGGTGGCTGACCGTGCCGCCGTGGGCGGCGATGGCCGCCGCCACGGCTGCTTTCAGGCCCTGCCAGCGCTCAAAATTCGGCGCAAAGCCGCCGGCAGCGGTAGCCCAGACAAATTGCGAATAAATTGCACTGCCCTGCGGGTACAGGTGCGACAAATGGCTAAAGGCGTGCACTGGCTCCTGGTATCGGGCAAACACACCGCGTGCGGCCTGTTCCATGGCCAGCATCAGGGGTTTGACTTGTGGCCAGTCCACGGCCGACTCAATGGTGTCGACGGAATAGCCCAACTCCCACAGCGTGTTGCGCAGGTACGGGCCCTTGAAACGGTTGGCAGCCCACTTGTCGCCCATGGCGCGTCCGATGTAGATGCCGCCGTGTTGCGCCAGCAGGCGCCGCGCTTCGCGCAATGCGTGGCGCGCAGTGTGCTTGTCGGCCGTCACACCCAGCAGCAACAAGCATTTGCCTGGCCCGCAGCCGCGCAGTGACAGATAGCGTTCCAGCCAGCCGACCAGCCGCGCGTGCCCTGCCAGTGTCAGGTTGGTTTCGGTTTCGGCGTCGTTCGACAGGCGCAGCATGCTGAGCGGCAGTTTGCGCTGCACCAGCGCACGCACGGCGGCCTGTGCCGCGTCCCAGTGCGGGAAGAACAGGGCATGAAAGCTCTCGTGTTCGGGCAGCGGTGACACGCGCAGCGTGGCCTCGGTCAGGATGCCAAAACGGCCTTCCGATCCCAGCACCAGCTCGCGCAGGTCTGGCCCGGCGCTGGCCGCAGGCAAGGTCGGGATGGCGAGTGTGCCCACCGGCGCTTCCAGCCGCCCACCGGCAAACAGTTGCTCGATGCGGCCATAGCGCAAAGACTGTTGACCACTGGAGCGCGTCACCACCCAGCCGCCGACGGTGGAGTATTCAAATGACTGCGGAAAATGCCCCAGCGTGTAGCCTTGCGCGCGCAACTGCGCCTCCACCAGCGGCCCTGGCGTGCCAGCCTGAAAGGTCGCCAACTGGCTGAGCTTGTCCAGGTGCAGCAGGCGATTCAGCCGAGTAAGGTTGATCGACAGGATCGGGCGCTCACTCAGAGCGCAGTCCAGGTGTCCGGCGACACTGGTGCCGCCGGCAAACGGAATCACGATCCAGCGCTGCGCCTGCGCCAGGTCCAGCAGTTCACGCACCTGGTCAGACGACTCCGGGAACGCCACGCCATCAGGCACCGGGGGCAGGGCACCAAAGCGCTTGCGAATCCAGTCGGCATAGCTTTCGCCCAGAGCCATGGTGAAGCGCGTTGCGGCGTCGGTCTCAATTAGCGGGTGGGGTGGCAAGCGCGAGGCAGGAATCTGCGCCAGCAGGGTTTCGCGCGTGGCGTCGCGCCCAGGCCGTCCGGGGCCCAGGCGCGCCGCCATCATGGCGCGCGCGCCGTCGTTGAGTTGCATCGAGGTGGCATCATCACCCCAGCCGTTCCATCTTCGCATCAGCTGCTCCATTGCCTCAGTTGGGCGGGCAAGTCGGCCTGTTGCCCCGCCTTGCCTTGCCTCGCCAGAAGTTCGTGCCTGACTGTAGATCAAACGCGGCCGGATAACTATGGATCTTTCCCGAAATGATGACATGCCAAACCCCGTTCAGCTTATCGGGAGGATCAGGCTGGCGGGGTACTCAGCTCCGCGGCTGTCCCCCGCCCTGTGGGCTCCTCCTTGATGCCGCTGCGCTGAGCACCCCACCAACCCGATCTTTCAAGCAGGGTTGGTTTGCGGCCTGCGCAAAACACCGACGTTCGTTGCCGAGGGTGGCGCAGTGGGTGGCGCAGCGTGGACTTGGGGTTTTGCCAAATCAAGGGGGAGCCCGAAGGGCGGAGGACATTCGCGGAGCTACCCACTGCGGCGCCCTCGACCCCCACACGCCGGGGTCCCAGTTCTTGACTTGCGAAAGCAATCTGCATCAGGCCGGCTTGGCTGGAACGGTGTCGTGAATTTCGGAGCTCTCAATAGAAGCCCAGCCGCTGCCAGTCTGCAAGCCAAGACCGAAGCGCATCCCCTGTATCGCCGCCGTGCTCCGGCAGACCGAGCACGCGGGCGGCCTGATTCAGCGCGTTCAGCGGGTCGCTGGTGTCAAGCGTCCGGGCGCCGTTTTGTTTGGACAGCTTCTCACCGTTGGCCCCCAGCACCAGAGGCGTGTGCAGGTAGCGCGGCGTGGGCAGGCCCAGGGCTTGCTGCAGCAGGATCTGGCGCGCCGTGTTGTCAACCAGATCCGCGCCGCGCACCACGTCGGTGACGCCTTGTTCGGCGTCATCCACAACCACCGCGAGCTGGTAGGCAAAGCAGCCGTCGGCGCGTTTCAGGACGAAGTCGCCGACCTCCGCCGACACCGCTTGCTGCTGGGATCCGAGGCGGCGGTCGGTCCAGTGGGTGATCGCAGACGGCATTGAATCCGGCATCGATGACGCTATCGATTGTATAGCTGTCTGCGCATGTGACACAGGGGCTTGAGCTTGTTTTTGCTCTGAAAAATCAGTGCGAAACCGCCACGCGCAGCGAGTCGGGTGGGCTCCGGCGCGGTGCCGTCTTTGACCCGGCAAAGCGGGCCGGCAGGTCCCCGGATAGATCATCTCGCCGTGGCGCAAGCGCGTTTGCCCAAGAGCACTCAGCGCGGCTTCAATGTCTTTGCGCGAACAGGTGCAGGGGTAGGCCAGCTGCTGCGCCATCAATTGATCCAGCGCCTGCTGGTAAATACCGTTACGTCGGGACTGCCACATTGGCGGGGCGTCAGGGTGCAGACCACAATCAGCCAGCTGCTGCAGAATGAGCCGATCTGTACCGGGAATGCAGCGTGGCGTGTCCACGTCTTCGATGCGCACCAGCCACTGTCCACCATGCGCTCTGGCGTCCAGCCAGCTCGCCAGCGCCGCCACCAGCGAGCCGGCGTGCAGCGGACCGGTGGGAGAGGGCGCGAAGCGACCCAAATACTTGCCCCCCCCGCTTGCGCTCCCGGCAGGGCTCATGGCGTCAAGCCACGATCAGTGCCAGTTCCAGTCCGGAAATGAAGGCGTCTTCGACCCGGCGACCCAGGCACCAGTCGCCACAAACACCGATCCCGATCTTGGCGTCCCACAGATGCGATTGACCCAGCGGCTCGATGGTTTGCGCGTACAGCCAGCGCTGCGTGTCGACAAAGGCTGGTTCGGTGCGGATGCCGGTGACTTCGGTAAACGCCTTGAGCAGCTTGGCCTGTACGCGCTCGGCGTCGTCCTGCAGATGTTCCTGCGACCACTCGGCGCTGGCCTGCACGGTCCAGCGCTCCACGGCATTGCGTCCGGGCTTGCTGGATTCGCGTGCCAGCCAGGCGATGCGGTGATGCGTGCTGCGGGCGGCATTCCACTGTGGCCCCAGGGCGAACAGGCCTGGCTGCATGGCTTGGGGAAATGCCAGCATCATGGTCCAGCAGGGGGCGGCGTCGACCCGGTCAATTTGCTGTGCCAGTGGGTCGGCCAGGGGCGATGTTTCGAGCAGCAGACGCGCCGGTTCTGTCGGAATCGCCAGCAGTACGGCGTCGAAGCCCGAAAACACATGTTGTGAACCACCCTGTCCCTCGGTATGGAGCTGCCACTGGCGAACATTGAGCGGATCCGGGTCCAGGTGCGTCACCTTGGTTTCCAGTTCAACCTGGTGTTGTTCCAGCAGCGGTTGAGCCCAGCGACTGAGCAGCGCGTTCATGTTCGGGGTCGGCACCCAATGGGTTTCCCTGGCGGGCAAACCGGCGGCGGCGATCTGGCCATGGGCGTCAAGTACCCGTACTGTGTTCGCGCTCCAGGGTTTGCAAAGGCCCGGCACGGTTTCCAGTGCCCGCATGAATCGCGGGTCGCGCACCGTGAAATATTGTGTTCCGGTGTCAAAAGTCCCGAACGGAGTGTCGCGGCTGGCCATGCGCCCGCCAATGCCCCCGCTCAGCTCGAACAGCCTGACCCGATG
The DNA here is from genome assembly GCA_963810395.1 of uncultured beta proteobacterium. Classification (GTDB taxonomy): domain Bacteria; phylum Pseudomonadota; class Gammaproteobacteria; order Burkholderiales; family Burkholderiaceae_C; genus Rhodoferax. Next base: position 3,057,859 of record CAWENC010000001.1, read on the forward strand.
GCCGGCCTGCACCAGGGTGCGGGCGCAGGCGATGCCGGCCATGCCGGCGCCGATCACGGCCACGTGTTTGACCTTGGACCCGGATTCAGCTTCGGTTTTGGATTTGTAGTAAGTCATAAGCGGTATTTCCAGAAGATGTTGTATGTCATGGACTTTACACGCCCCGGTGCCGCTCCAGCAAAGCTGCTCGCGTCGTCGGGCTCTCAAGCTGCTTGAGCCACCACTGCAAGGCCCGGCCCGGCCCCGATCTGGCGACGTTGCGCCAGGCGTAGTTGACCCGCACCACGCGCTGCGGTCGTTCCGTCTTCCTGACGATCAGGCGGCCGGTTTCGATGTAGGCGCGCGCCATGCACTCGGGCAGGAAGCCGCAGCCCAGGCCACGCAATTGCGCGTCAAGCTTGTCCTTCATGGTGGCCACGGTAAAAACGTCCTGTCCGCCGAGCAGGCCAAATGTCATGCCGCCGCCCCGGGTGATGGTGTCGGCCACCGCCACGGCCCGCTGTTGCCGCACCAATTCGTCCTTGAGCGGCTCAGGCGCGCTGGCAAGCACATGATGTGGCGCTACCGCGTAGACAAAGCTCACGTCGCCCAGCGGCTTGCCGTGAATTCCGGCTTTGGTGCTGGATTCGGCAACGCCCAGCGCCAGATCAGCCTGGCCCGAGGTCAGGGCTTCGAGCGTGCCGGAGAGCGTCTCGTCGCGCAGCCTGATGCGGGTCGGCGGGTTGAGGGCAAAAAAGCTTTCGCACAGCTCCATGACCGTGGCTTTGGCGATGATGCTGTCCACGGCGATGGTGAATTGGGGCTCCCAGCCGGTGGCAATGCGCTTGACGCGGTTGGCCACGGCATCGATGTCTTCAAGCAAGCGTGCGCCTTCGCGCAAAAGTTCAGTCCCGGCCTCGGTCAGGCGCGCCTGGCGTGAGCTGCGATCAAACAGCAGCACATCGAGTGCATCCTCGATCTGGCGCACCCGGTAGGTCAGGGCGCTGGGCACTACGCCGAGGCTGCGGGCGGCGGCGGCGAAGCTGCCAGCCGCCGCGATCGCCTGAAGCATCGCCAGCGCGTCAGGGGTCAGGACATCGCGGGCGCTGGGCATTTCTGCCTACAGCACTTCACTGGCAAAGTCTGCCAGCCGTGAGCGCTCGCCGCGCGCCAGCGTGATGTGCCCGCCGTGTTGCCAGCCCTTGAATTTGTCGACGGCGAAGGTCAAACCGGAAGAGCCTTCGGTCAGGTACGGGGTGTCGATCTGGGCGATGTTGCCCATGCAGATGATTTTGGTGCCGGGGCCGGCCCGGGTGATCAGGGTCTTCATCTGCTTGGGCGTCAGGTTCTGTGCCTCGTCGATGATGACGTATTTGTTCAGGAAGGTGCGCCCGCGCATGAAGTTCATGCTCTTGATCTTGATGCGGCTGCGGATCAGCTCGCTGGTGGCAGCGCGGCCCCACTCGCCGGCGCTGGTGTCGGTTTTGCCCAGCACTTCGAGGTTGTCATCGAGCGCGCCCATCCACGGACCCATCTTTTCCTCTTCCGTGCCAGGCAGAAAGCCGATGTCTTCGCCGACGCTGACGGTGGCGCGGGTCACGATGATTTCGGAGTAGCGTCGGTCGTCGAGCACCTGCGTCAAGCCCGAGGCCAGCGCCATCAGGGTCTTGCCAGTGCCAGCCGTGCCGGTCAAGGTGACAAAGTCGATCTCGGGATCGAGCAGGATATTCATGGCAAAGTTCTGCTCACGATTGCGCGTGGTGATGCCCCACACCGCGTTCTTCAGATGGGTGAAGTCCTTGAGGGTTTTCAGGACCGCGGTCTTGCCGCGAATCTCGGTGACACGCGCGTACAGGCTGGGCTCGCCGGGCGACTCGAAATAGACGAACTGGTTGATCAGCAGGTTCGGGACCAGGGGGCCGTTGATGCGGTAGAAGGTGTACACGCCTTGCTGCCAGCTCTCCACTGTCTTGCCATGGGTGCTCCAGAAGTTGGCCGGCAGTGCCATCGCCCCCGAGTACAGCAGGTCACCGTCTGCCAGCGTCTTGTCGTTCTGGTAATCGTCGGTGGTCAGGCCCAGCGCACGCGCCTTGACCCGCATATTGATGTCCTTGGATACCAGCACCACCTCACGCGGGCTGGTGCCCGACTCGCTGCCTTGCGAGGCGTGCTGTTTGCGCAGCGCCTCGACGACACCCAGGATCTGGTTATCCGCCTTGCCCTGGGGCAGGCTGGTGGGCAGCGTGTAGTTCAGCAGCTGGGTCTGAAAGAACAGCTTGCCGCCGGCTTCCCTGCGGCCGGTGGCATTGAGCGGCAGGCCGCTGGCAATGTCAGTGCCCTGCGACCCTGCCAATGCGTCGAGCGTGCGGCTGGTTTGTCGTGCATTGCGCGCGACTTCAGTGGTTCCCTTTTTGTGCGCGTCAAGCTCTTCCAGAACAATCATCGGCAAGAAGATGTCATGTTCTTCGAACCGGAACAGGCAGGTCGGGTCGTGCAGCAGCACGTTCGTGTCAAGTACAAACAGTTTGCCCGGCCCGGTGTGCTTGACTTTCTTCGACCTGGCTTGCGCCGGCGCTGCGACCCGGGGCTGGTCGCTGTCGGCGGATGGGCCTGTCAAAGGCGTTGCATCGAGGCTGGGAGATGCTTTTCTCGCAGAAGTGGCGGGCGCTTTTCCAGCCAGATCGTAGCGTTGCGGGCTTGCCGTTGCCGGCACCTTTTCCGGGGCAGGACGCGCGCTCAGCGGGGGTTCTGTCTTGCGCGCTTTGGGTTGGGTTCGGACCGGCGTCTCGTAGTCTTGCTCGGACAGCAGTGCGGCGCGTTTGGCAGGGGCGGTTGGCAATGGCATGGGGAGGTTTGCTCGCAGGGAGTGGGTTGGATCAGGCTTTGAAAGCTAAAAAGCCGCCTTGAAACCAGGGCGGCTTTGAGAGCGGGCAGTGTCGCCGGGCCAGGCTGCATTCGGAATTAGACGAGGGCGGCCGTTTTCTTGAGTGCCTTGACGGCCTTGAGTACATCATCCACATGGCCTGGCACCTTCAGGCCACGCCATTCTCCCTTGAGGGAGCCGTCGGGGCCGATCAGGAAAGTGCTGCGCTCAATGCCCTTGACCTTTTTGCCGTACATGATCTTGTTTTTGACGACGCCGAACATGTGACACATTTTTTCTTCCGTGTCGGCGATCAGCTCAAAGGGCAGCTCCAGCTTGGCCTTGAACTCGTCGTGCGATTTCATGTTGTCGCGCGACACGCCGAACACGGTGGCACCGGCCTTCACAAAGTCTTTGTAGCGGTCGCGGAACTGCATCGCCTCCGTGGTGCATCCAGGGGTATTGTCCTTCGGGTAGAAGTACAGGATGACGGTTTCTCCGAGGTGGGAGGTATTGGATACCCTGATGCCACCCGTGGCATTTGATTCAAATTCAGGGATGGGTTTATTGACAACAATCGCCATGGTTCTTCAATCTCTTGTGACTGGATGCGTCATTCGCTCAAGTCGTGGGCCATATCCTGTGACAGCGCTTTTGCACCCCCGACTACAACCTGCAATTTTACCCTGAAAACCGCTCGCCGAACCCGGAGCCGATCCCCGTGTTATCCCGTACTGGCTTCAAGCAGCAATGCAACCGCAACGCGGCGCCCCTCGCCGAGGAGAATGTTGTAGGTGCGGCAGGCCGCCTGGGTATCCATGGTTTCAATGCCGATCTGCCTGTCGATCAAAGGTTTGATCCAGGCGCCCTTGGGAAACCGGATGCGGTTGCCGCTGCCAAAAATGACGAGTTCGGTGCTCAGGGCGGCGAGTTGCTCAAAGTGGCTGGCGCTCAGGTCGTCAAAGCGGTTGCAGGCCCATTGAAAGCGCTCGCCACGCGAGCCAACGACCAGGCTGGTGGTGATTTTTTCGTTCCCGATGCCGATCCAGCCCGGGCCGTAGCCGCTGATCGATTGCGCGCCAAGGAAATCGGCTTGTATTTTCATGGTGGAAAAGATTGGGTTTGGCGGCGGCAGTGAGGCCTAAAGGAGGAAATTTGTGTGGAACTGTGGTCAAATTATAGGTTTCGCCTCTCGCCAACTACATCCGGAGGGACTTTGAAGACCATTCGAAAATCAGCCAAACTGGCCAACGTCTGTTATGACATCCGCGGCCCCATCATGGACGCCGCGCGCCAGATGGAGGACGAGGGGCACCAGATCATCAAGCTCAATATCGGCAATCTGGCGCTGTTCGGCTTTGATGCGCCGGAGGAGATCCAGCAGGACATGATCCGCAATCTGCCCAATTCTTCGGGTTATTCCGATAGCAAAGGCATTTTTGCCGCGCGCAAGGCGGTCATGCATTACACCCAGCAGCAAGGCATCAAGGGCGTCACACTGGATGACATTTATCTGGGCAACGGCGCCAGCGAACTGATCGTCATGGCCACCAATGGGCTGCTCGATAACGGTGATGAGTTGCTGCTGCCTTCGCCCGACTATCCGCTGTGGACGGCAGCCGTCAGCCTGTCGGGGGCCACGCCGGTGCACTATCTGTGCGACGAGGCCGCTGGCTGGATGCCCGACCTGAATGACATCCGCGCCAAAATCACGCCGCGTACCAAGGGCATTGTGGTGATCAATCCCAATAACCCGACCGGCGCGCTGTATTCCGATGAACTGCTGAAGGCGATCGTGCAGATCGCGCGCGAGCACAGTCTGGTGCTGTTCGCCGATGAGGTCTACGACAAGGTTCTGTACGACGGTGCCAAGCACACTGCCCTGGGTTCCCTGAGCGATGATGTGCTGACGCTGACCTTCAATTCGCTGTCCAAAAGCTACCGTTCGTGCGGCTACCGGGCCGGCTGGATGGTGGTGTCGGGCGACAAGAAACTCGCCAGGGACTATATTGAAGGGCTGAATATGCTCTCGAACATGCGCCTGTGCTCCAATGTGCCGGGCCAGTGGGCGATCCAGACTGCGCTCGGTGGCTACCAGAGCATCAATGACCTGGTGTGCGAGGGCGGGCGCTTGCGGCGCCAGCGCGATCTGGCGTACGAATTGATCACAGCGATTCCGGGCGTGACTTGTGTCAAACCCGCGGCTGCGCTGTATATGTTTCCGCGCCTGGACCCGACGCTGTACCCGATTGAGGACGACCAGCAGTTCTTTCTGGAACTGCTGCGCGAAACCCGCGTCATGCTGGTGCAGGGCACGGGCTTCAACTGGCCGTCACCGGATCATTTCCGGATTGTGTTTTTGCCGCACGAGGATGATTTGCGCGAGGCGATTGGCCGGGTGGCCAAGTTTCTTGAAGCCTATCGGAAACGTCGCAGCAACTAATTTACTATGTATTTGATAGCGGCTCACGCCTATCTTACCGTGGCTGCAGGCTGATTTAACCAACAAATTTTATGAAACCGATTCAAGTAGGCCTGTTTGGCATTGGCGTTGTCGGCTCTGGCACGTTCAATGTGCTGCGCCGCAATCAGGAGGAAATCAAGCGCCGCGCCGGGCGCGGCATCGAGATCACCATGGTGGCCGATCTCGACGTGGCGCGGGCCCAATCGCTGGTAGGCGAGGGCGTCAAGGTGGTGAATGACGCGCGTGCCATCATCGCCAATCCGGACATCGACATCGTGATCGAGCTGATCGGCGGCTACGGCATCGCCAGGACGCTGGTGCTGGAGGCCATCGCTGCGGGCAAGCATGTGGTGACCGCGAACAAGGCTTTGCTGGCGGTGCACGGCACCGAGATTTTTGCCGCCGCTTCAGCCAAAGGCGTGATGGTGGCCTTCGAGGCCGCCGTGGCCGGTGGCATCCCGATCATCAAGGCGCTGCGCGAGGGCCTGACCGCCAACCGCATCCAGTGGATTGCCGGCATCATCAATGGCACCACCAACTTCATCCTGTCCGAGATGCGTGACAAGGGACTGGATTTTGCCGTCGCGTTGAAACAAGCCCAGGCCCTGGGTTACGCGGAAGCCGATCCGACGTTTGACATTGAAGGCGTGGACGCGGCCCACAAGGCCACCATCATGTCGGCGATTGCGTTTGGTATTCCGGTGCAGTTTGACAAGGCTTATGTGGAGGGCATCAGCCGGCTCGGCGCGGCGGACATCAAATATGCCGAGCAACTGGGCTACCGCATCAAGCTGCTGGGCATCACCAAGCGCCGCGAGGCCAACGCAGCCCAAGGCACTTCAGCCGGCATCGAATTGCGCGTACATCCCTGCCTGGTGCCTGCCAGGCGCCTGATTGCCAACGTCGAAGGCGCCATGAACGCTGTGATGGTGCAGGGCGACGCGGTCGGCACCACGCTCTATTACGGCAAGGGCGCAGGCTCCGAGCCGACCGCCAGCGCCGTCATTGCCGATCTGGTGGACATCACCCGGCTGCACACGGCGGACGCGGCCCATCGCGTACCCCATCTGGCGTTCCAGCCGAATGCGATGAGCGATTTGCACGTTCTGCCGATGAGCCAGGTGGTGACCAGTTATTACCTGCGTTTGCGCGTCGCCGACGAGGCCGGCGTGTTGGCCAAGGTGACCGGCATCCTGGCCTCTGCCGACATCAGCATCGATGCCGTGCTGCAGCGTGAAGCCGATGAGGTCGGCGGCACGCTTGCCAGGGGAGGCGACGCGCAAGTGGCCCAAACCGACGTCATCATTCTGACCCATGACTGCGTCGAAGCCAGAATGAATGCCGCCATTGCGCAGATGCAGGCCTTGCCGACCGTGTTGGAGCCGATCACCCGAATCCGCAAGGAAGAGTTGGCCTGATGAACTACCTGTCTACCCGGGGGTACGCTGAGCGCAAACGGTTTTGTGAAATCCTGCTTGAAGGCCTGGCGCCCGATGGTGGCTTGTATCTGCCCGAGCATTACCCGCAGGTGGATGAGGCCACGCTGACCCGCTGGCGCGAGGTCTATCGCCAGCAGGGTTATGCCGAACTGGCGTTCGAGATTCTGTCGCTCTATATTGACGATATCCCCGCGGCTGACCTGAAGGCGATTTGCCACAAGACCTATACCGCCGGGGTCTTTGGCACGGCTGAAATTGTGCCGCTGCGCCTGCTTGAGAACGGCCTCTGGCTCGAAGCCCTGTCCAACGGCCCGACACTGGCCTTCAAGGACATGGCGATGCAGTTGCTTGGCAACCTGTTTGAATATGAGTTGGCGCGCCGGGGTGAAGAACTGAATATTCTGGGCGCCACCAGCGGCGACACCGGCAGTGCAGCCGAGTACGCGATGCGCGGCAAAAAAGGGGTGCGCGTGTTCATGACCAGCCCTTATGGCCGCATGAGTCCGTTCCAGCAGGCGCAGATGTTCAGCCTGATGGATGAGAATATTTACAACATCGCTGTCGACGGCGTGTTTGACGACTGCCAGGATCTGGTCAAGGCGGTGTCGAACGACCTGGAGTTCAAGCGCCAGTACCGGATCGGCACCGTCAACTCCATCAACTGGGCGCGTTTGCTGGCACAGGTGGTGTATTACTTTGCCGGTTACTTCCAGGCCTCGGAAGCGAATACACAAAAAGTCAGCTTCACCGTGCCCAGTGGCAATTTTGGCAACGTCTGCGCCGGCCATGTGGCACGCATGATGGGCTTGCCGATTGCCCGGCTGGTGGTGGCCACCAATGAGAACGACGTGCTCGATGAGTTTTTCAGGACCGGTGTTTATCGGGTGCGCAGCAGTGCCGACACCCATGAGACATCGAGTCCGTCGATGGACATTTCCAAGGCCAGCAATTTTGAGCGTTTTGTGTTCGATTTGCTGAGTCGCGACGGCGCACGTGTCAAAGCCCTGTTTGGTGATGCCCTGGCGCGCGTTGGCCGTTTTGACTTGAGCACCCATCCGGCTTTCAGCCAGGTCACCATGCGCTATGGATTTGAAAGCGGAACAAGTACCCACGGCAATCGCGTGGCGACCATCAAGGACACCTTTGAACGCCTTGGCATGATGATCGACCCGCACACCGCCGACGCGGTCAAGGTGGCGCGCGAGCACCAGCGCAGCGGCGTGCCCATGATCGTTCTCGAGACCGCTCTGCCGATCAAGTTTGCCGCCACCATCGTCGAAGCGACCGGGCGTGTGCCCGATCGCCCGGCCAGATTTGAAGGCATTGAAGCCAGGCCGAAACACGTGACCCGCATGACGGCCGATGTGACAGCGATCAAAGCCTTTATTGCGCAGCATTGCGTATGAAAGTCGTCGGTTTTGCGGGTTATTCCGGGTCGGGTAAAACCACCCTGGTTGAGCGCCTGATCCCGGCGCTGCGGCGCAAAGGCCTGCGCGTGTCGGTGGTGAAGCACGCGCATCACCGCTTCGACGTTGACCACGAAGGCAAGGATACCTTTCGCCACCGCGAAGCCGGGGCTTTTGAAGTGGTAGTGGCTTCCGACAAGCGTCTGGCACTGATGCGCGAGTTCGAGGTGCCCAGGCGGCCCACCGTGCATCAGTTGATAGCCGAGCTGTATGAGGGTGTGGATTGGGTACTGGTGGAAGGCTTCAAGGATTCGGACCTGCTGAAGATCGAAGTCTGGCGTGCCGAATCCGGCAAGCCAGCGCGTTACGCGGTTGATGACTTCATCACCGCCATCGCCACTGACTCGCCCGCCCGCTTGCCAAGCCCCACCGGCTTGAAGGTGCTCGACCTGAATGACCCGGACCTGGTGGCGGATTGGCTGCTATCACAGGGTCAGCGTTTCGACTACCAGGCCGAGAACTACCAATGAGCACTGCAAGGCCTGCGCCCAAGCCATTGAAGTCGCTCGATGTCGCCCTGGCTGAGCTGATGGGCTGCGCCGTGCCCTTGGCTGGAGTCGAGCAGGTATCGACTTTCGATGCCGATGGCCGGGTGCTGGCGCAGGATCTGGTGTCGGCCTTGCAGGTGCCGCCGCAGGACAACAGCTCGATGGACGGATACGCGCTGCGTTGCGCTGACCTGGCGCAACCGGGCCAGGGTGGGTTGCCGGTGTCGCAGCGCATTGCCGCCGGCACATCAGGCGCAGCGCTGGCGCCGATGAGCGTGGCCCGGATTTTTACCGGTGCTCCGATTCCTCCCGGGGCGGATGCGGTCGTGATGCAGGAAGACTGCGACCTGCTGGACGATGGCAAGGTGCGCATCAGGACATCGCCAGTGCCTGGGCAATGGATCCGTCGCGCCGGCGAGGATGTTGTAATCAATTCCGTGGTGCTCTCAAAAGGAGAGCGGCTTACGCCTGCTGCACTTGGTCTGGCGGCCAGTATTGGTATCAGTTTGTTGCCCGTGGCGCGGCGTCCGCGCCTCGCCTTGTTCTCCACCGGTGACGAGCTGGTGATGCCCGGTGACGTGCCACCCGAGCGCATGAAGCCCGGTGCCATCTATAACTCGAACCGGTTCTTCCTGCGCGCGCTGCTGTTGCGTCTGGGCTGCGAGGTGACTGATCTGGGCATCGTGCCCGACCGGCTGGACGCTACGGTAGAGGCCCTGCGTGGCGCGGCGCAAAACTGCGACCTGATTTTGACCAGCGGCGGGGTCTCGGTCGGTGAAGAAGATCACATCAAGCCCGCGGTGCAAGCGCTGGGGCGCCTGGATTTGTGGCAAATTGCGATCAAGCCCGGCAAGCCTTTTGCCTATGGACGGGTGCAGGATGCCCACTTCATCGGGCTGCCGGGCAATCCGGTGTCGAGCTTTATCACCTTCCTGCTGCTGGTGCGCCCGTTTCTGCTCGGGCTGCAGGGCGTTACCCGGTTTGCTACTAATTCAATAGCTGCTCACGCCCATTTCGACTGGTCCAGAGCCGATAAACGTCGTGAATTCCTGCGGGTGAAGCGCAACCCGGCGGGCGGGCTGGATTTGTTTCCCAATCAGAGTTCGGGCGTGTTGACGTCGGCCGTTTGGGGCGACGGACTGGTGGACAACCCGCCAGGGCAGAGCATTGCGCATGGCGACGTGGTTCGATTCATTCCTTTTGCGGAGGTGCTGGGATGAAGGTCACCGTGAAGTATTTTGCGTCCATCCGCGAGACCATGGGGGTTTCCGGTGAATTGGTCGAGACCAGCGCGTCCACCCTCGCCGCCTTGCGTGATGAACTGATCGCCCTGGGTGGTGTCCACGCAGAAAGCCTGGCGCGCGGTCGTGCCGTGCGCATGGCACTCAACCAGGTGATGAGCGATGAATCCGTAGCGCTGCCTGATGGGGCCGAAGTGGCGTTCTTTCCGCCAGTGACCGGCGGTTAAATCCTTTTTTGCACGCCGTTCAGACCGCTTGCATGGGAATCGCATCGTGCAGCGCAATGAGTCGCTGCGTATGTGCCGCTGAGGCCGCTGTCATCGGGGCGCGCAATTCGTTTTGAATCAGTCCCTGGTGTGTCAGCAGCGCCTTGAGCGGGCCCGGATTGGGTTCGCCGAACAGCGCCTCGATCAGGGGCAGCAACGGTCGCCAATGGGTTCTGGCCTGCGCCAGATCACCCTGTTGCAGCGCATGCAGCACTCGCACGAAGCGCTGGGTGTGCACATGGGCGCTGGCGGCAATGGCGCCGCTGCCGCCGAGTGCCAGGGTACTGAAGATTTGCCCATCTTCTCCCGCCAAAACTTGCAGTCGGCCGTGGTCAATCAGTGCCTGCGTCTTGCCGGCATCGCCGCCACAGTCTTTGACGGCCTGGATGCCGGGGTGGCGGCCCAGTGCCCGAAAGGTGTCGCGTTCGATCGACACGCCGGTGCGGTACGGGATGTCGTAGATGATCAGCGGCTGTGCGCTGGCATCGGCAATGGCATTGAACCAGTGCAGCACGCCGCTCTGCGCCGGACGAATGTAGTGCGGCGGCGGTACCAGCAGACCGGCCAGTGGCCGGTTGGCCAGCGCTTTCACCCAGGCCAGCGTCTTGGGCAGGTGATAGCCGGACAGGCCCATCACGAGCGGCAGACCATCGGCCGCCTGCTGTACGGTATCGAGCACCGCGAGCTGCTCCGCTTCGTCCAGCGCGGCGGCTTCACCGGTCGAGCCGCAGACCACGAAGCCGGCGATGCCGGTCGGGCGCAGATGGCGGACCAGCCGGGTCAGCGCCGGGTGGTCCACGGCGCCATCAGAAAACGGGGTGATCAGGGGAATCCACAGGCCCGAGAAATTGCCAGAAGTTTGCACGTATCTTTCCTTGTCAAAAAATTTGACCGATATCCTGACCATCGTCAGATGCGCGCGGGAAAGCAAAACGGGGAGGGCCTGGCAGTTCCATCGCTCATCTGAGGACGGAACCGCGGCTCCGGTCAGATGAGCCCGGGTTTTTTCGATTTGCTGGCGCGCACGGCACATGACATCCCACCGGCAGGTGAGACAGAATGGGTTTTAGACGTGTCAGCAAACATGGCGCCATCTTAGCATCGGGCCTGCAGACGGTGCCACAATGCCGGCATGGATCCATCACAAGTTCCCGCTGCACGCGTTCGCATCCAGGCTGAAGACTTTGATTTGGGCACCGAGATCACCAGCTTGCGGGCGCGCGATGCCCGTGTCGGTGCGGTGTGCAGCTTTGTCGGCACCGTGCGTGACCAGACGGCGGGAACCTCGGGCAGCATCAGCAGCATGGAGCTGGAACATTACCCCGGCATGACCGAAAAAGCGATTGAAGCCATGATCGACGAGGCGCACCGGCGCTTTGACATTTTCGGCGCGCGTGTCATTCACCGCATCGGCCTGTTACGGCCGCTGGACCAGATCGTGCTGGTGGCGGTCACTTCAGCCCACCGCGGCGAGAGCTTCCAGGCCTGCGAGTTCCTGATGGACTACCTCAAGACGCAGGCGCCGTTCTGGAAAAAAGAGCAGACACCGCAGGGAGCGCGCTGGGTTGATGCGCGGGTCGCGGACGATGCGGCATTGGCCAAATGGGGTATCGAGGCGCGCAATAGCTGAGCGCTGAACACCGACGGACAAGACGCCCTGTGCAGTTGCCTTGATTATTGTCAGCACGCTGGCTGGGTCAAACCCTTGAAAATGCCGAGCCAGCCTCAAGCTGCGATGAAACTCGGAGGATTGCCATGCGAATCGAAAAATTGACCACCAAATTCCAGGAAGCTTTGGGCGAGGCCCAGACTCTGGCGTTGGGCAGTGATCACGCCTACATTGAGCCCGCCCACGTGCTGGTGGCGATGTTGCGGCAGGAAGATGGTCCCAAGGCCCTGTTGCAGCGCGCTGGCGTGAATGTTTCGGGCTTGCTCGCCGCCGCCGAGGCTGCCGTCAAGCGCTTGCCCCAGGTGACCGGCCAGGAACAGGTGCAAGTGGGCCGCGACATGGTTTCCCTGTTGCAGGCGGCCGAGAAGGAATCGATCAAACGCGGCGACAAATTTGTCGCCAGTGAACTGTTCCTGCTGGTGCTCACCGACAGCAAGCAGGACATCAGCAAGATCGCCAAAGAAAACGGCCTGACCCGCAAATCGCTGGAGGCGGCGATCGAGGCCGTGCGCGGCGGCCAGAATGTCGACAACGCCGACGCTGAAGACCAGCGTGAGTCGCTCAAGAAGTACTGCATCGACTTGACCGAGCGCGCCCGCATGGGCAAGCTTGACCCGGTGATTGGCCGCGACGATGAAATCCGCCGTGCCATCCAGGTATTGCAGCGTCGCACCAAGAACAACCCGGTGTTGATTGGTGAGCCCGGTGTCGGCAAGACCGCCATCGTGGAGGGGTTGGCGCAGCGCATCGTTGCTGGTGAAGTGCCGGATTCGCTGAAGGGCAAACGCGTGCTGTCGCTGGACATGGCCTCGCTGCTGGCCGGCGCCAAGTTTCGTGGTGAGTTTGAAGAGCGCCTGAAAAACGTGCTCAAGGATCTGGCCAAGGATGAAGGCCAGACCATTGTGTTCATCGACGAACTGCATACCATGGTGGGTGCTGGCAAGGCCGAGGGCGCGATGGATGCCGGCAACATGCTCAAGCCGGCGCTGGCGCGTGGCGAGTTGCACTGCGTTGGCGCCACCACGCTCGACGAGTACCGCAAATACATCGAGAAAGACGCTGCACTGGAGCGGCGCTTCCAGAAGATCCTGGTGGGTGAGCCGACGGTGGAAGCCACCATTGCCATTTTGCGCGGCTTGCAGGCCCGCTATGAGACGCATCACGGCGTGCAGATTACCGACCCGGCGATCGTCGCCGCGGCGGAGTTGAGCCACCGCTATATCACTGACCGCTTTCTGCCTGACAAGGCGATTGACCTGATCGACGAGGCGGCTTCCAAGATCAAGATCGAGCTCGATTCCAAGCCCGAGTTGATGGACAAAAAGGACCGCCGCCTGATCCAGTTGCAGATCGAGCGCGAAGCCGTCAAGCGTGAAAAGGATGAAGCCTCCCGAAAGCGTTTCGAGTTGATCAACGAGGAAATTGCCAGCCTGCAAAAGGAAATTGCGGACCTGGACGAAATCTGGAAGGCCGAGAAGGCCCAGGCGCAAGGCTCCAAGACCATCATGGAAGAGGTGGAGAAGCTGCGCTTTCAGATCGAGGAGCTGACGCGCAAAGGTGATTTCAACAAGGCGGGCGAATTGCGCTATGGCAAATTGCCGGCGCTGGAAAAGCAGCTCAAGGACGCGCAGGCGCAAGAGGCTGGCAAGGCGAAGAACGCCAAGGACGGTGGCCGTCCACAGTTGCTGCGCACCATGGTCGGCGCCGAGGAAATCGCCGAAGTGGTGAGTCGCGCCACCGGCATTCCGGTGAGCAAGATGATGCAGGGCGAGCGCGACAAGCTGCTGCTGATGGAAGACAAGCTGCACCAGCGCGTGGTCGGGCAGGACGAGGCCATCACGGCGGTGGCCAGTGCCATTCGCCGTTCACGTGCCGGTTTGTCCGACCCGAACCGCCCGACCGGGAGCTTTCTGTTTCTCGGCCCCACCGGTGTCGGCAAGACCGAGCTGTGCAAGGCACTGGCGGGCTTTCTGTTTGATTCCGAAGACCACCTGGTGCGGATCGACATGAGCGAATTCATGGAGAAGCACTCGGTGGCGCGGCTGATTGGTGCGCCGCCCGGCTATGTGGGCTACGAGGAGGGCGGTTACCTGACCGAGGCGGTGCGGCGCAAACCCTATAGCGTATTGCTGCTCGACGAGGTTGAGAAGGCCCACCCCGATGTATTCAACGTGCTGCTGCAGGTGCTCGACGACGGTCGGCTCACTGACGGCCAGGGCCGCACCGTGGACTTCAAGAACACGGTGATTGTGATGACCAGCAACATTGGCTCGCAGTTGATCCAGTCGATGGTCGGGCAGGACGCTGAGGACATCAAGGACGCCGTCACCGCAGAACTGAAGAACTACTTCAGGCCCGAGTTCCTGAACCGGATCGACGAAACGGTGGTGTTCCACGCGCTGGATGCGACGCACATTGCGCAGATCGCGGCTATCCAGATCAAGGTGCTGCAGGAGCGGCTGGCCAGGATGGAGCTGATGCTGGAAGTGTCTCCGGCGGCGCTGGCTGAACTGGCCAAGGTCGGCTTCGATCCGGTGTTTGGCGCGCGGCCACTGAAGCGTGCGATCCAGCAGCGGATTGAGAACCCGCTGTCCAAGTTGCTGCTCGAAGGCAAGTTCCTGCCGAAGGACACGATCCCGGTCGATGTGGACCCGATCCGCTCACCGGGGCAGTTCAGCTTCGAGCGGGTGGTGCATTGAGCGGCGGCGACGCTATTTGAGAAATTTGTTCAGAAACACAATCACCGCTTTGCCCGCTGCTTCGCGCGCATGGCGGTCACCCTCGACGGTCGACCCTTTGTCGGCGCAGAGCTCGCGTGAGAGTTCTTTCACCTTATCTTGAGACCGGGTATCGGCGCTGCGGCGATCACGCATCTTCAAGTCGACGATGTCGTACTCCAGCGGGCACCCTTCCTTGGTCTTGGTATTGGCAGGCAGGTTGATCCGCCGGCCGCTGTCCAGATCAAACTTGTGGCGGGCACCTGGCTCTGGTCCTCGCCGGTGGACTTGACGCCGCGTGGACTGAAGACGTCGATCACAAAGGCGGCAATGCCCTGTTCGCTCAAGAGTTTGGCCCAATAAGTGAGCTCCTCACGGTAAACGCCACCCGAGCCGTGCACCAGCACCACCGCTGGCATTCTGGCGTCAGCCGGCGCGCCGGACGGCAGCACGAGTTGCCCCTGGCCAGTGGCCGCCGGTCGTGGCCGACTGGTCTGAATCAGGTCCTGAACTGTTGCAGGAGTGCTCGAAGCGAAGCTGTACAGACCATTGCCCGGGCCGCTGCGAAAATCCGTCATGGGAATGGCATTCTGGGCGAGGGTCGCGGCACTGAAGAGCGCCACCTGCAGCCCAACGGTCAGACATCGTGCGATGTGCAAAAACATGATTCACTGAAGAGTCAAAACCGGGACTTGCCCGGATGTGAACGAAAATCTACTTGAAGTGCGTTCACGCCCCTTCTTCCGCGGACGGCAAACCCGCTCGGTGCTTATGTCAGACCGTTGTTAAATATGTAGCAACTTGCACCCGGTTGCAGGGTTGTTGTGACTGTGCAGTGCGGCACAGAGCTTGGCGATTGCGGTGTACCAATAACATCCCACTGCGAAAGCGTGCTGATGCCGGTTATGGTTTGAGCAAGGCCTGTACTATTTGTAATTCTGATATCACGATTGATTGTGCGGGTGGTGACCGTACCGCCAGCTGCATTTGTCATGTAGCATAACTGTCCATCGACCGGACAATCGGCGCTGATGACACCTGCGGCCTGAGCTTCGCCAATCAAGTTGTTGCCACTCAATCCACCGAAAGCCAATACAAACGCAAGAATGACCGAGGCCAGCGGTTTGCCGCCGGTCTTGCCGCGCAGCGTGTAGACCGCGACAACGGCCAACAGCAGACCCAGGCCAATCATGCCCCACTCCGAGAGCGTGGGAATGGATGTTGATGTGCCGGGGGCATAGGTGACTGCAATTCCCGAAACTTGCTGTGCAAACGCCACCGTTTGCTGCGTCGCCAGCATGACTGCCGCTGTGGCAAGCCCCATCTTCTTGATTGCCATTTTCATCTTCCACACCTTTGGTTGCAATTTATTACAAAAAAACAGTCTCGCACAAAGGCAATAGCTTGACCCCGGGGATAACCCTAGCCCCATGCCACGAGTTATGAATACCAGCACTGGTCCGAGGTCATGGGTGACCCTGCGCCAGCAACCAGCGGTCAACGTCTGCGGGGTCATGGTAGGTGCGCACGGCCATGTAGGCGGTTTGCGCCTGCGGGTAAACGCGACGCAAAAAATTAAGCCATTGCTTGAGACGACCGGTTTGCTGGCGGCGCTCGAGGTGGGTGCAGACCAGCCGCCAAAAATCGAGTATCAATGGCTGCAATAGCGCCCAGTTGACTGGTGTTGCCACTTGATACGGGCCTTGCTGCGCGTCCGCCGCCCGTATGGCCCGCGCCAGCCCGGGATCGGCGACCATGCCACGCCCGAGCATCAGGCGCTGGCAGCCTGACACCTCGCGGCAGCGCAGGGCATCTGCGACGGTCCAGATTTCGCCGTTGGCCACCAGCGGCAAACGCACCACCCGGCCAATGTCGGCAATCCGTTCCCAGTAGGCCGGTGGCCGGTAAGCGTCGAGCTTGGTGCGGGCATGCACCACCAGTTCACTGGCACCGCCAGCCTCGATCGCCAGTGCGCATTCCTGGGCCCGCGTGTCATCGTTCAAGCCCAGGCGCATCTTGGCTGATACCTGCAGATGAGCCGGTACGCCACGGCGCACCGCGCTAACAATTTTGAACAAAAGCTCAGGTTCTTCCAGCAATGCGGCGCCACCCCGATGGCGGTTCACGACACGGGCCGGACAGCCAAAGTTCAGGTCAATGCCATCCGGCCCCATGGCAGCCAGCCGGGCGGCGTTCTCGCCCAGGCAGACCGGATCAGAGCCCAACAATTGCGGGCGCACCGGTACGCCGGAACTGGTACGCCCGCCTTGCAGCAGTTCCGGCACCAGGCGCGCAAACACCCGTTCCGGCAGCAGCGTATCGGTGATGCGTATGAACTCGGACACACAGCGATCCACACCACCGACACGCGTCAGGATGTCTCGCAATACAAAGTCCAGCAGGCCCTCCATGGGCGCGAGAAGAATCGTCATGAGTGTTTGGCGGCAAGGAATCGGAGGGTGGAAATCAGCGAATCATGATGCCGGTCAACAAGAAACGTTGCAAACCGGCATAAGCTGATTCTTTATCAAACGAAAAAGGAGCGAATATGTCTCACTATCACGCCGTTGTCTGGCTCGACCATGAGGAAGCCCATGTGATCCACATCAGCCCGGACGATGTGGAAAAATCAATCCTTCACCCCACCAAGCCGCACCTTAAATTGCACACCCGGAGCGGCACCCTGGGCGCCGGACGCCAGGCCGAGGACGCTGAGTATTATCACGCCATCGTCAAGGCCTTGAAGGGGGCGCAAGAGATCTTGGTGGTGGGCCCGGCCCAGGCCAAGTTGCAGCTGATCAAGCATATTCATTCGCACGACCACGCCATGGTGGACAAAATTGTCGGCGTCGAAACGGTTGATCATCCCAGCGACGGGCAGCTGCTCGCCTATGCGCGCAAGTATTTTGTTGCAAAAGACAGAATGCTGGCCCAGCCCTGATCGGTGTCGGGTTTCAAGGGGCCGGAGTCGAGTTTCGCGCTGAGCCAGTGTTCAGAGCCAACCCCGGAGGGCTCAGCAGCACGTTCTATACTTTGCGCTGTCTGCGACTACCCCGTCAATCAACCAGCGAGCATCCCATGACCATTAACGTTAATATTGATCTTGGCTACGAGTTCGAAGTCAAGGCCAGTGCCAAAGACGTCTTTGACGTTCTGTCTGACGTGCCCACCTCGGCCAGTTTTTTTCCCAAAGTGGACAAATTGGTGGATCTTGGCGACGGCGCTTATCGCTGGGAGATGGCCAAAATTGGCCTCGCCCAGATTAATCTGCAAACCATCTACGCTTCAAAGTATGTCTCCAACAGAGCCAAGGGCACGGTGGTCTGGACGCCGATCAAAGGCGAAGGCAACGCCCTGGTGTCGGGCAACTGGAAGATCACCGACAAGAAGAAATCAACCAGTATCGCGCTGCAAATCAACGGTGATCTGACCATTCCTTTGCCTGGTCTGATGAAAATGGTGGTAGCGCCAGTGGTCGAGGGCGAGTTCGAAAAAATGATTGAAAAGTACATTGACAATCTGACCAAGCGCTTTGGCGGGGAAGTCTGACAAGGTCAGGCTTCAGGCTGACGACTTCGCCTGATAGCTCGAAGCGCCTTGCCCGGACTTGATGCGTTTGGTCCTGGCGTCGCCGACGAGCTGCAAGGACGACCAACTCGGTCGATAATCGACCCCTCGTTGGCCTATTCCAATTCAGAATCTTCCTGGAACAATTCATATGCATCGCGTCGCCATCAGCAGCACCGGACTCTACATTCCCCCTTACGTCATCAGCAACGAAGAATTGGTCAGCAGCTTCAATCAGTTCGCTGAGCTGGAAAATGCACGGCATGCCGCCGGCATCGCAGCCGGCACGCATAAGGCCATTGCGCCGTCAAGCATCGAGTTCATCGAAAAGGCATCGGGCATCAAACGACGTTACGTCGTCGAAAAATCGGGCGTGCTCGACCCGCAGCGCATGCGTCCCCGCCTGAAGACTCGTCCCGATAGCGAAATCTCCCTGATGGCTGAAATTGGTGTCGCCGCGGCGCGGGATGCACTGGCACGTGCGGGCAGGCAACCCGCGGATATCGACGGCGTCATTTGCGCCGCAGCCAATATGCAGCGCGCCTATCCGGCCATGGCGGTTGAAATTCAGACGGCGCTTGGCATCGAGGGTTTTGGCTTTGACATGAACGTGGCTTGTTCATCCGCCACATTCGCCATCGAGCTGGCCGTCAACGCGGTCAAGACCGGATCGGTCCGGGCCGTGCTGGTGGTGGACCCGGAAATCACTTCGCCGCATCTGGCCTGGAAAGACCGCGACTGCCACTTCATCTTTGGCGACGTCTGCACCGCCATTTTGATCGAGCGGCTGGAGAACGCTCCTGCCGGGGCCTTTGAAGTCCTCGGTACGCGCCTGCTGACCACGTTTTCCAACAACATACGCAACAACCTCGGCTACATGTCGCGCAGCGAAGACCGCGACCCGGAAGACCGGGATCTGCTTTTCTATCAGGAGGGGCGCAAAGTCTTCAAGGAAGTGTGCCCGATGGCATTCGAGCACATCACCAAGCACCTCGCGCATCATGGTCTGGCGCCCAGTGGCGTGCGTCGCTTCTGGATGCATCAGGCCAATCTGGCAATGAACCAGCTGATCGGCCGCAAACTCCTGGGACGTGACGCCACGGCGGACGATGCGCCCGTGATTCTGGATGAATTCGCCAATACCGCGTCGGCTGGATCAATCATTGCATTTCACCGGCACCATGAGGATTTTCGGGCCGGTGAGGTGGGCGTGATCTGCTCGTTTGGCGCTGGCTATTCCATTGGCAGCGCAGTGCTGCGCCGCACCTGATCAAGCCAGATCGCGTTTCAGCCGGATTTCCTCGACCTTGACCGCACCCATCGGTACGGTTTTGATGCTGGTCATTTCACGCTTGAAACCGGCCAGATCGTGAAAACGCAAAGCGCGCTCGTTGCCCAGCGGCACCCACAGCGTCACCTTGGTGCAGCCTTCTTCGAGCAAACCTTCACGGGCTGCATCCCACAAGGCCAGGCCAACGCCTTTACCCCAGTGTGAGGTGGCGACGTAGATTGCCCAGATTTCCCCGGTGGTGGGCGGCGTGCCCTTGTCGCGGGAACGATCAAATCCGACAAATCCGACCACTTTTTCATCGTCAAGGGCGACATGGACTTGGGGTTCGCTGAATTCAATCGCCTCGCGCCAGTAGGACTGGCGCTGGTCGGCTGATACGGCGCTGATCTGGTTATCGGATAGCAGGCCCTTGTAGGCCGCCTGGCCGGCACTGACACGAATTTCGGCAATGTCTTTGGCATCTTGCAGGGTAGCGGGGCGGATTTTGAAACTGGACGGACTGGACATGAAAAATGCCGGGGTCAACCCGGCGAGTAGTAAAAATTGGAGCCTGATTGTCGCCGCATTCAGGCCAGGTGCTTCGGGAAAACGCCTAGTGCCGTAGTAATGCGCTGTTACCTGCGTGCGGTCGGTGCGTCGCAAACTCGCGTCTTTAACTTTGAAGGAGTTCGTGATGGCCAAGAAGATCTTGATGCTTTGTGGCGACTACGGTGAGGATTACGAAACCATGGTGCCATTTCAGACCCTGCTCGCTGTCGGTCATACGGTGCACGCGGTCTGTCCGGATAAAAAAGCGGGCGACTACGTCATGACTGCGATCCACGACTTTGAAGGGGCACAAACCTACAGCGAAAAACCGGGCCACCGTTTTACTTTGAACGCCAGTTTTGCTGACGTCAACACGGCCAATTACGATGCGCTGCTGATTCCAGGGGGTCGTGGGCCCGAGTATCTGAGGCTCAATCCGCGTGTGTTGGCCATTACCAAGGAATTTGCCAGCGCCGGCAAACCAATTGCCGCGGTTTGCCACGGCGCACAGGTGCTGGCGGCAGTCCCGGGCATCATCCGCGGCAAGCGCATCAGTGCCTACCCGGCTTGTCGCCCCGAAGTGGAGCTGGCAGGTGCCATCTTTGCTGAAATCGCCATCGACGCCGCCGTCACCGACGGCCAATACGTTACCGCACCGGCCTGGCCAGCCCATCCCGCGTGGCTGGCGCAATTCATGGCGCTGCTGGGCACGAAGATATCTCACTAGCTATCATTGGCCCCTGAGCCTATGCTTCGGGGCTAATTTTCCTGATACGCGAAGGAGATCGGAATGTGTCAGATTTTTGTCCGTGCCAACCCGCAAAGCTACGAAGCGACCACGCGCAGCATCAGGCTGCACGGTGTGGTCACCAGTGTGCGCCTGGAAAACCTGTTTTGGGACACGCTGGAAGAAATTGGCGGCCGCGACAGTCTGAGCGTGCCGCAACTGCTCTCAACGCTTTATGACGAATTGCTGGAGCATCGCGGCGACATCCCCAATTTTTCGAGTTTTTTGCGTGTCTGCGCCCTGCGTTATCTGACCTTACAGGTGGACCAGCGCATCCCGAGCGATATCAGCATACCCATCCGGTCGCTAAACGTGCATGCCGTGCTCCGGGGCCTGCGCCCCAATCTGGTCAGCGCCACTGCGATTTAGGCGATTTTCGGTCGCCCGCTCGTGACCTGTGCAGCGCGAAATATCCGGGCGTCCTGATTGAATTTCCAAACCGGCATTTGCCGGAAGATAATCACGCATCCAGACTCAATTCGAATCGCTGGATTTGCATATCAGGAGCAACAAATGGCAAAAGGTCAGCAGAGCAACAAGATGGTGAAAAAGCCGAAGAAGGACACTTCGCCGCCCAAGACAGTATCACCGGATGCTGTGCGTCCCACCATCACGACGGTGGTGCCGGTGCGCGGAAAGCTGAAAAATGCGCCACCCCGCGGTTCCTGAGTAGCGCTTGACCGACGCACGTGATCAGCTGACGGTACTGTACGCGGATGATGTTCTGCTGGTACTGGACAAGCCGGCCGGTTTGCTGTCGGTACCAGGGAGGGGCGAGGGCAAACAGGATTGCCTGAGTGCGCGCGCGCAGCGTTTGTATCCGGATGCGCTGGTGGTGCACCGCCTGGATATGGCCACATCGGGTTTGATGCTGATGGCGCGTGGGGCAGCTGTGCAACGCGAGTTGAGTCAGGCCTTCGCCGGTCGCAGCGTTGCCAAGCGCTACGTCGCCATCGTCGATGGAAGGTTGGCGCAATCGCAGCCAGCTTGGGATGTGATTGATTTGCCCATCATCGTGGACTGGCCGAATCGGCCGCGCCGCGTCATTGACTATGAGCACGGCAAGCCCAGCGTGACACGCTGGCGCGTGTTATCCCAAAACGCAGCCAATGACACGACCCGCGTCGAACTCGAACCGGTGACGGGGCGGTCGCACCAGCTGCGCGTGCACTTGCTGGCTCTGGGGCACGCCATTGTTGGTGATGCGCTGTACGCCAGCCCGCGCGTGCAAGCGATGTCGGACCGATTGCAGTTGCACGCTTGCGCACTTGAAATATGTCACCCGGTGAGCAAACAAGTCATGCGTTTTTACAGCCCAGAGAATTTTTGATGACTGAAAGAAGACCGGTTGCAAAGTACCCGTAGAAACGGCCCCCGGATTGCAAGTACAGCCCCCATTGGATTGTCAATGCATTCAGGCACTGAGCACCTTCAAGTCCTCCTTCACGATGTGATGAGAGATCACTTCATCCGCCAAAAAGGTGACCAGTTCACGTGAGCTGACTTGGCCGTTGTGATAGCGCTCTCGCAGATTCGCCGCCTTGGCCAACAAAGCGCGGTGCTGCTCTCTATGCCCATCGAAACCCGGGTCCTTTATCTCGGCGAGAACAAGTTCCTCGGTGTGGAAATGGTCATCCATATGCGCTACCAGTTTCTCCAGTAACGGCTCTTCCGCGGCCTTCGGCTGCTTTGTAAGCAGCGTATTGATGGCTTCATTTGCGAGACCGAACAGCCGGCGGTGTTGCCCGTCAATGACGGGATGTCCGCACTCCAGGGACTTGCTCCAGGATATCTGCACCAGACCGTCCACAGGGAGGTCATCCGCATCCGGCTCAGTTGGCACATCGATGTGCCCCTCACATTGCACAAATTCCCGACGGTATCTGTAGCGCATCATCCAGACGATGCCTGCGGCCGACGCCAGCACAAGGCCACTGAGGACACCAATCATGTTGCTCAGGAGAATTGCTGCGACCAATCCAGCGCACAAATAGACGTAGGGCAGCGCGTTGTAAAGGCACTCTGGATATATTCGATGCGATTTTCTCATTTCGATGCCGTAGCCTTCCTGTTTCTTATTCCACTGTGTCGGCAACTTTTCCCGGTCACTGGCGCTTACTGATGGGCAACTCCCTGCGGATACTCTCGTTATGATTACACCGCCAGCCTGTAGCGCCATGTTTGACCAGCGTCAAACAACTCTGCGGCACGACGGCAATGTCGCATCACATCTGGTGACATTTCAGGCAGGAGGCCATGCCCTTGTCGAACCGGTTCAGCTTGGGACGTTCCGACCTGTGGGGTTCATGACAAGCGGCGCAGTAGAATTTTTTGCCCGGACGCAGAGGGTCCTGCGCTTCATTCTTGTCATTGCCCAGCGGATGGCCGCTACGCGAAAACCCGGCGATGATGTGGGGCTCGTTCTTGACCTCGGGATGGCAATCCAGGCACAGCGCCGCTGGCTCCATCTTCAACAGACCGAGGTAGTCGGAAACGTGCGGATCGTGGCAACCCAGGCACGTGCCTTCCGCGACCGCTCCGTGCACTACCTTGCCTTCGAACATTTTTTTGTCGTGGCAGGTCGTGCACAGGGCGGATCCTTCGGCCGTGAGCCCGCCTGCGATCTTGCCCCTGGACTTGTGCGGCGTGACACTCGCGTCAAGCTCGGAATGGCAGCTCGCGCAGCTCATATGGACCGCCGCGTGCACCACTTTCTTCTGTACCAGCTTGGCGTGACATTCGAGGCATGCCTTGTCATTGTCCATCTCCTGAGCCTGAACTGGCGGGGCGTATGCCAAGGCAATGGCAAATATGCATGCCAGATGCGCCAGCATATTTCGTCTCGTCTTCATCTCATTCCTCCAGCCTTTGAACCTGCGTTGCCAACAAAAACTGGCGCGTACGGTCTGCGCCAAACGACGGCTGCCTGAGATCCATCATTGCCGGGCGAAAGAGTTGCTTGCTTGGGCCTCCGCTGCGTAGCGCGTATGAAATGCGCTCAAATCTGCCGCCCAGACTCCTGTGGCGATTGAGCTGGTTCAGCAGCGCCGCAACTGGAGGCCGGCGCTATTTTTCATGGCACTTCTGGCACACGCCCATGCCAAGTTTGGGATCAATGCGCACCAATTTACTGAATTCTCCCCGGTGCGGCTCGTGGCAACCGGCACAATAAAAAGTTTTGCCGGGGCGCAGCGGATCGGGCGCCGTCTGCGCCTCGTTGCCCAGCGGATGGCCCTTGCGCGAGAAGCCCGACATCACATGCGGCCCCTCGGCAATCTTCTTGTGGCATTCCAGACAGGTCTCGGTCGCCTTCTTGTTCAGCAGCGCCGGGTTGTCGGACGCATGCGGCTGGTGGCAGGCCTCGCACTTGCCCTCGGCCACGGGTTTATGCACCACCTTGCCGTCAAACTCCTCTTTCTTGTGGCAACTTGCGCACAAGGCCACGCCGACCGACTTGAGCATGCGCTTGTTTTTGCCCGAGTGCGGGTCGTGGCACTCGGTGCACCCCTTGTCGATGGCCTTGTGCACCACCGGCTTCTTGCCGATCAGCTTGGTGTGGCAGCCCAGGCACAGCTTGGGCTGCGCCGCGTCCAGCCCATGCGGAAACTCGCCCGTGTTCTTGTGCGGGCGCTTGGAAGCGTCGAGATTGCTGTGGCAGTCCAGGCAGCTGTCCTGGATCGCTTTATGAATGACTTTTTCTTCCAGCAGATCGTCGTGACATTCCAGGCAGGTGTCGGGGTCTTTGAAGGGCGCTTTGGCCGGGGCCTGGGCGTGGGCCAGCAGGGGTAGTAGCAGGGCAGCCGCCAGCGCCCAGGCTGTCTTGCGCAATGTCTTGGTGTTTCTCATGTGCTTGGCGGGTCGAGTCACGGGTTAGTACGTAAACGGGTTGTGATTCTTGCCGTGGCACACAAGCTGGCAACTCCCGGCACCCGTTCCGGTGCTGATGTACCGCAGGATGCCGTTGGACGGCGTCACCACACCCGTAGCCGTGTTGAAATTGATCAGGTGGGCGTTGTTGGTGGCGGTGCCGGGCGCGGCCACCCCATGCGGATCATGGCAGGTGGAACACGACGCACCAATATCAAGGTGTGTGGCGTGCTCTCTAAAAGGTCCTGAGTTTGCATGTATGAGGGTTTCACTGTGGCATGTATAGCACAGTGCAAACCTGGTGGCGTTGTATGCGCTATTGGTGCCAGTGTCCACCCAATCGAAATTCTTGTTCAGAATCGGTGTGAAGGTCGAGGCGTGCGGCCCGTTCGGCCCGGCGCCAGCCACCCCGACAATGGGCCCGGCATTGTTGTTATGGCAGTGCGTGCACTTCATGGTGCTGGCGGTGGTAAAGCCTGCGATCAGGCTGGGCACGTTGGTGCCCTTGCCCGTGGCCACCACCGGGTGGTAGGACACGCTGCTGGTCTGGAACTCCAGCCGGGTATTGCCCTGCACGATTTGGCGCGTGACGCGGCGTGTGGCGCCCGTGGTCGCCGCCGTGTCGCCATGGCAGCGGTAGCAGATCTCGTCCTCGCGCGTGACCGATGCCACGGCCACGCCGAGGGTCGTCACGCCGCGCACGCCGGTCAGCGGAAGGGCCAGCGCATTGCCGACTGGGTTGAGGCTGGCCGGTCCCTGAGCCTTGTGCGGGTTGTGGCAATCGACGCACTCCACATGCTTGGTCGCCACGTTGGCGGCTTCAGTCGGGTCGTGGATGCCGATCAGGCCCATGGTGGTCTGGGTGTGCGCGGATGCCTTGCTGTATTCCCCCGCAATGTTATTCTTGGCGGTGAAACCGGACATCGCCGAGCCGTTGTGGCAGACCAGGCAGTTGTCTTCTTCCTTCAGGTAATTGAGGATGCGCTTGGCGCCCGGCGCGGTGTGCGGTTGGTGGCAGTTCTCGCAGGCGTTGGCGGCTACCGTGGTGCCGCTGGTGTGCTTCCACGGAGTGCCTGCGGCGCCGGTGCCATAGTTGGTACCGTTAAACGTGATGTTGACCCCGGAGTAAGTGTTTGTATGGGTGGCATGGTCGCTGGTGGCCCAGCCAGCCTTGGTATGGCAGGTGACGCACAGCGCCGACGCCGCGTTGTTCATGACCAGCATCTTGCCGTAAGTATTGTCGTGCGGATCATGGCACGAGGTGCATTGCATCTGACTCGAGCCGTCGAGCCGGACACGGTTGGCAGCGGGTCCAACATAGAAATTATTTGCCGTGACGGAGGCAACCGGCGTGGCCAGTTCGCCGGCGGCCGCCGTGGCCAGCGCCGCGTTATACGCAAAGGATACCGGGTGGTCGTCCGACAGGTCTCTGCCCGCCGTGTAGGTGCCCACATTCCCCAGAAACTGCGAGGCCCCGGCCATGGTGACGTTGCTGGTCCGACTCAGCAACTCACCCAGCGCAATGGTGCCGTCATGGCAGCTCAGGCACAGCAGCGAGGCGCCGTTGGGTTGCCCCATGGTGCCCTTGGTGGTGGAGCTGGTGTATTGGATGTACGCTGGGGCTGCGGCCGGATTGCGGCGGTTCCAGAGTGCGCCCACGTTGGACGCCAGGTGCGGGATGTGGCAAAAGACACAGGTTTGGGTTTCAGTGCCAGCGGTGGCCTTGATGGTGCCAGGCCCGGTTACTGACAGATTGTGTTTGGTGATGGCCACATTCGCCACCGCCAGTGCCTGCACACTCCAGAGCCCCGCGCTGGCCAGCAGCGCGGCGCCGGCCAGGGCGCTCAAGATGCGTTTCATGTTGGACCTCCGACGTATCGAAACACCTGAACTCTTTGATTGTAGGTATCGGCTACATAAATCATGTCGTCTCTGCCAATGAAAATGCCGGTCGGCAGCCAGAATTCGCCATTGGCTTGACCCAGGCCACCAATTGATAATAAAAATTGCCCCGCATCGTCAAAAATCTGCACCGCGTGCAGCAACGAGTCCACCAGATAGACGTGGCCATAGCGGTCGGTAGCCACGCCTTTTTGTCGCGGCGCATCACCACCGCCGTCACCCATGCGGCCAAATTGATGGATGAATTTACCCTGCGCGTCAAAGATCTGGGTGCGGAAGTTGAGCGAGTCGGTGACCAGCAGGCGCCCGCTGTCGCTGCGCCAGAGCAGGGTCGGGTAATTGAACTCACCCTCGGCCGCGCCGCGCTGGCCGATAGTCGACAGATAAGCACCTTCGGTGCTAAACACCTTGATGCAGTGTGCGGCGGTATCGACCACATAAAGCCGGCGTGCGGCGGCGTCAAACGCAATGCCGGTGGGTTGCTTGAGCGCCTCGGTGAGCGGCATGCGCAGCGCAAACTCGGCGCCCGGCTTGATCAGAAACACAGCACCGAGCGCCGAGTCGGTGACGTAGACGACACCGTTGTCGCCTAAAGCCAGGCCGACCGGGGAGGGCAGTGGCGCACCGGCTTCGCCGCGCAGCAAGGTGTAGCGGCCGGCGCGGCGGTCAAAGCGGTGCACACCCTTGGCACCGGGGTCGCCCACGTACAGCACCTGGTCGACATCCAGCACCGCCATCGGGCGGACAATTTTTTCTTCTGTCTCGCCAAACACAAACTCAAACACGCGGGTCAGGAAACCTTTGGTGAAGGCCAGATCCCGTGGTCTTGAAATGCTGCGCACAAAAACCACCCGCGGCTCGGCCGGAGGCGACGGCCAGACCAGGGTGCTGGCGGCCTCGGGCACGGGTTCGACAGGCGGTGGCGTAGTGCACGCACCCAGTGTCAACAGCGCCAGCCAGAGCACAGAGCGGGTGACATGCTTCAACATCACAGATCCCTTCGCAGACCCAGGCGACCCATGGTGCGGTCACGCACGTACAAGCCTTGCGATTCAATCGTCCGCGCGAGGTCGGCCGTCAGACTCAGTTTGCGGTAGCGCCACATGGCTTTGAGCGAGACGGTCTTGCGCTCACGCACGTCGACGCCACCGGTGTCGCGTTCGTACAAGCCTGTAGCCGTCAAGTTCAGACCCGACTCCAGTCGCCAGCCGAACATCAGGTCATAGGCCAGCAGGTCAACATTTTGAGCTTCGATGTCCGCTTGCACGAGTGTGCGTCGGGCGCCGAGCCGGTAGTTGGCGCTGATGTCGAACGGGACTCCGCCCTGCAGATACATCTCTGCGGCAGTGCGCACGTAGGGGGCGATGGTTTCGCCATGGTTTTCGCGCTCCAGCAGGCCGCCGGCTACTATTTCAAACGAGCTTGCCAGCGGCACGTCGGCGCGCGCGCCAAACACCCGGCTTTGAACCGCATTAAGCGGAGAGGTAGGCTCACCCGAGGTCACACGGGGATTGGAGTCGCCATAGCGCAGATAGACGTTGAGCACACGCGACAGCGCCCAGTTGAAATTGACGCTTTGGTCCACGGTGGCGCTACCATAGGTGCCGCCGGTGTCAAACGCATAGTCGACCAGTACCTCTTCGCCATCCAGAATATTGCCCGACAGCAGTCGTTGCACGCGGGTGCTGGTGCCCACGACCGTCAACTGGTAATCGATGCCTTCCACAAACAGCTGGGTGCGCCCAATGTTTCTGACCGTCACGCTGCCGCCGGTGACCCGGCTGCGAGCCAGACGCGTGGACGTGGTGCCGTTCAATACCATGCGCTCGCCAATGATGGCGGCTTGCGCATCCGTGGCGGTTTGATCGCGTTGTTCATAGCGCAGGCTGTAGCTCACCTGCCCGGTGCCCAGCGGCAGGTCTTTCTCGTAGCGGGTGGCACCATCAGCACTCCACGCATGGCTGGAGAATTGTGTTGCCCGCGTGTCGTTTAGGTGCATCCCAGCCTGAGCGTCAAAGGTTTTCGAGGCATTCCACGAGACCCCGGCATTGGCTGAGTCCGAATAAGTGGCCAGCTCGTCCTGGCGATTGCGGCCAAACTGGTAGTTGGCAAACGAGGTGAACTCTTCGGAATGACGGCGGTGGTAATCCAGCGAGAAGCGCAAGTCGTTCAAGTCAGGGGTGTGACCCTGCTCCAGCGCGAACATCTGCGTGCTGTATTCGATGTTGTTGTTCAGCTCAAAGGGCTGCTCCTTGCCCAGCTTAAGGCGGGTGTAGACGCCAAGCGTTTTGGAATCCATGCGTGAAGTCTGGATTGGCAAGTTGACATTGCCACTGCTGGAGTCCTGTCGCAGGGTTCTAAAGCTCATCTGGGTAGTGCCGAAGTCCCACAGGGCACGACTGGCAACCAGGTTGAAGCGGTCAAGTTCGTCGTCGACCAGCCTGGTGACGCTGCTGCCCTTGTTGTGCTCCCGGGCGGCATCGATTTCGATCGCCACCGGCGACAGAGGCGCCGTCACTGTCGTGGTGAAGCCGTAACGCCGGCTTTGCTGATTGAAAATTTCGTCCGCACTGACGTTGGGCGTACTGTTGAGATGCTCGAAAAACACCGTGCCATGCATCGGCTTGTCGCTCAACACGCTCGCACGGGCGCTAAAGTTGTACAAGGGATCATGGGTTCGGGTTGTCAGGTCGTTGCTCTCGGAAAGTCCCGAGGCTGTGATGGCGCCAACGCCCAGATCCAGAGTGACAAATTTAGGATGGTAGACGTAGCTGTGCAACGTCAAAGCGGCTTCGAAACGCAGATCGCGCTGCTTTTGCTTTTGGGCCGTGGCGCTGGCAGTGCTGGTGCTGGGGTCGGACACAGTCGTCTCGATGGCATCGGTCTGGGCGCCGGCCGACAGGTAACCGTCAACGCCGGTAATTTTGAAAGCCGCGAAATCGGGCTGCGCCTGGCTGGGCAGGTGCAGCCCGCCGCACAGCACGAGCAACGCAATGGCTCGGCAAACCGGCGTTTGCTTGGTGAAATTGCGCTGACGCATGACTGCTAACGGGGTGCCGCATCTC
This sequence comes from uncultured beta proteobacterium, assembly GCA_963810395.1. Classification (GTDB taxonomy): domain Bacteria; phylum Pseudomonadota; class Gammaproteobacteria; order Burkholderiales; family Burkholderiaceae_C; genus Rhodoferax. The sequence continues at coordinate 3,087,458 of CAWENC010000001.1, forward strand.
GCGAGTAGTCGGCGCCCGCCATGCGACCATAGCCAAACACGTCAACCTTGTTGGGCGCAATCTGGCTGGTGACCAGGACCAGGTATTCAATCGTGAATTTAGGGTCGGCATAGCGTTTGAACAGGGCGACGTTGTCGTAGTCGATCTTGACCGCGGCCGGCAGGCTCATGCCTTCGCCTTTTTCGGGTTGGCCAAAAGCCAGCAGGTGCTTGCCGTCGGCGGTATCAAAGATTTGCACATTCTGGAACGCGGCATCGGCCACGTACATCAGCCCGGCGCGGTCAATGGCAATGCCCTTGGGGCGGGCAAATGTGCCCGAGGTATCGCCGACCTCACCGTAGACGCGCAACGATTTGCCCTCGGGCGTAAAGCGCTGCACCCGGAAGTTGCTGGTCTCCACCACAAAAATATCGCCGTTCGGACCAATGGCGATATTGGTCGGGTGCAGCAGTTCGCCCGCTTTGGCGCCGACCTTGCCGAACTTGAACAGTAGTTTGCCGTTGCGTTTGTTGAGCACCTGAATTTCGTGGTGCGCAATATCGGTCACATACAGTTTGTCCCCGGCAATGGCCGTGTCGGCCGGTTTGAACTGATCGGGTTCGCCATAGGCGCCCAGGTAGCGGTTGTCGCGGTCGTACAGCAGGATCTGGTTGCGCCCGGTGTCGGTGACGTACTTGGTACCGTCGGCGTCTACCGTGATGTTGATCGGCAACTTCATCTTGCCGCCGCCGGCGCCGGTGAAGGTGCTGAATTGTTGTTTGTTGAGGTCAAAGGTGGCCATGCCGCCCGATTTGCTGTCGATGGCAAAAATATTGCCATCGAACAGCGCCACGCCGTAAATGGTGACCAGGGTTTGCGCTTTTTCTTCGCCGCCGATGAACTTGGAAAAATCACTGCTCTTGCCGGCAAAATCATTCTCGCCGGTGAACTTTGTCAGAAACTGCAGCCGCGGCGGGCTGGGCGCCGAGGGATAAAACAAAGCCTCACTGCTTGCATTTTTTTCTTGTGGCGGGGCGCTGGCACAAGCGGCCAGTGCGGCCAGGAGCAGGAGCATGGCGAAACGCCAGCAGCCAAGGGAGCGGATCGAGGTCACAGTGCTAGGTCCTGTAAAAAATAACCAATACAAAGGCGCCATCGCCATGAAACAGTCGCCCATAAAAAACCCTGTTGCGAATCCCGAGGTGGCGGTCCATGGACCGCCTACCTGGTACCCGGCAACAGAGTCGATCAGAGCCTGCGAGGCAGAGAGGAAATTATAAGCCGCCGGTCATCCTTTGCCTGGTATTCTGCTGCCGAGCGTTACTTGTTGTGGCAAGTGATGCAAAGCGCGCTACCGGTCATGGTGACCTTGACCAGCTTGACGCCGGCGTCAGCGGTGAAGGTATTGTGCACGTCATGGCATGAAGCGCACTCCACCTTGGTGCCCTGCAGCAAGCCGCCCACCGACGTGAGTTTGGTCCTGCCGGCCGAGCCAATGGTCACTGCATTGGCCAGTGGATTGAGCGCGCCGTCAGCGGCGATGGTGGCCGCGTCGTAGACGATGCCGATCGGGTGGTCATTGCTCAGATCGGTGCCGAGGTTGGACTTGCTGCCTGCTGCGAAGTTCACGGTACCCGTGGTGACGCCGCCAAAGTTGTTCAGGGCCAGCACGCCGTCATGGCAGGACAGGCACAGCTTGGAAGTGGCGCCCGGAGTCGCGGTTGCGAAGCCGAGGGCGTCCATGCTGAACGAGGTATAAGCCGTGTAGGTCTGAGCGGCGTTGATTTGGTGGTTCCACAGCGGCGCATTGGCAATCACGGCATTGTTGTGCGGTGCATGGCAGGCGATGCAAATCTGGCCGCCGGTGCCAGTCATGGTGCCGAAGTCGTGCTTGGAGCCGACTATCGTTCCAGCGCTGGCCGCAACAGCCACCACTGCCAAACTGACCGCCAATAGACTCTTTACTACTCTCATTGCTTTCTCCTAAAAAAATCAAAAATTGATGACAATCTGCTAAGAACTGGATTAAAAATTGCCTCGGTAATTTTCATCGTATCCGCCTATAGCAAAGCATAAGCCGTGCCCGCCGACTGCAGATTGAACAAGAGCCACGCTCCTTGTCAGATGAATCGGGAATCTCTTTACAAATCATTAACTTGCAGTGCATGGTTTTTGGCAGCCGGGGAATTGTTGAGATTGCTGTCGCGCGAGCTAGCTGCTGCCGGCCCAAATTTTCCAGACTTTGGCAACATGAGGGTCCGCTTTTCCCAATTTCGGGAAGGTGGCTTCAGTGTGCCGGCTTGCAATGCGCCAGGCCTTCACTGGCAGAGGTGCTGGCGGCATCGATGGCCAGTGCCTGCTGGAACGCCAGGATCGCGTCCTTGCAGTTTCCCTGGGCGTTCAGGATCTGGCCCAGCAAGGTGTGGGCGGGCGCCAGCAGGGGGTCCTTGTCAAGGCTCCTGCGCACATATTCGATTGCCTTATCGTAGTTCTTGTCCTTGAACAGCGTTTCAGCCAGCGCGCGATAGCGCCTTGCGACCTGTTCGCTACCGCCCTGAGTGGACTTGGGCGGCGCCAGCGCGTTGCTTAACTCGGTGTCGGAGATTTCGTGCAGCAGAGAGCGGATACGCGCACCGACAACCGAACAGAAGTCAACCGAACGAAACGGCTCGAACGCCGCCAGTTTCTGATCGCGTCCGATGATGACCACTACCGGATGCAGCGCCAGGCCCAGGCTGCCGTAGAGTTCGTCCCCACGGTCCAAAAGCACAGGTGCGGTGAAGCCGGTATCGCGCAGCATCGCTGTGACACTCTCGGTCGCTGCCGAGCCCGAGACAACAGCCATCCAGTGCACGGATTTTCCGGTGAATCCAGTCTGGCATTGCGCAAGCTCGCGCAGCGCCCCCAGTGAGCGCTCCTGGTTTGGCCGAAAAAATACCAGCACGTTGGCCTCGACGTCCTTCAGTGCCAAGGACTTGCCTCCGTCCAGTGTGGGCATCTCGACATTCGTCACCGGCGTGCCGATCGCGGCGTGCGCCGCCGAAGCCGGATGAAAGCAGCTCAAGCCAGTGATGAGTGCGATCAGCCAGGCGAGGTGCTTGACAGCAACGGAGTTCAAGATGGGGAGTCCGTCGGGCCCGGAACTAACGTGCCCATTTCTATTTGTTAACGTAAGTCTTCTCAGCATGGCAGGTCTTCTCGCACGAGCCGCCGGTTGCGGTCTCCTTGTAATTCAGCTTCAGCATCCAACCGCCTGATCCGTAGGGCACGCCGGAACGGATCTGGTTCTTCTGGTTTGACGCGTGCACTTCATGGCAGGCGCGGCAAGTGCGACCGCGGCCGGATTGATGCAAATGCACATAATGCAGATTGGTGGTGCCGTTGCGAAATTTTGTCAGGGTGCTGGTCTGCGCTGTCGAGAATGCCTCGTCGTTGTGGCAGGAAAAGCATAGCGCATAAGTTCGCGCGTCGTACGGTGCATAGAATTCCGCAGGGTAATCCTCCTCGAGCAGGCGGAAGTGATCGCTGCCGTGCGTCTCGTGGCAACCACTGCAGTCCTTGGAGCGTACCGGCCCGTGCCGCACTTTGTTGTTGTCCAGCAAGGTCTTGATGTTCTGCAGTTTTTTGCCGTTGACATCTGTCATGGTGTCCACGTTGTGGCAGCTCAGGCACAAGTCGAATGGCAACTGCAGCAATAGTTTCTCCACTGCACTGCCGTGCGGGTTGTGGCAGTTGCTGCATTGTGCGCCGGTGCTGAGCGCCTTGTGCTTCACCTTCGCGTTGCTGGCGATTTTGCCGATTTTGTCGTGACAATTGGTGCACAGGGCGCGCGGTTCTTTAAGCAGCAACTTGGGGAACGCCGAATTGTGCGGGTTGTGGCAACTGGTGCAAGCAGTGCGCGCCGGTTCATGTGTGTGTGGCCGCTTCATTACCCCGACAAATTCTTCGTGACAACTCAGGCACAGGGCCGAGCCTTTCTTTAGTACCGGGCCGGGTTGTTTCGGGTCGGCGTTCTGATGGCAGATCTTGCAGTCGCTGGCTTCAAAAGGCGCATGACTTGAAATTGGCGACGGTGTTGTCGGCAGTGGTGCGAGCGATCCGAGCGCGGCGACGGGTGCGTTTGCGGCGCCAGCCTTGGGCTGAGAGGTTTGAGCGACGATCGGGGTTGACACCGCCAACGCGAGCAGAACAGAGAAAGCGCAGCGAGTTAGTGACATTGAAGCTCCTTGGGGCAACCGAATTTCGTAGAAATCACCATCGGCGATGTTCCGCCCCAGCCCTTCTGGGCATCAGTCGGCGTCTTGAAAGCGGAATCCTGCGCCGGAGTTGGATCGGGGAGGAAGATCGGGTGGTCATTGCTCAAGTCGGTGTCCAATAGCAGCGTGCGTTTGGGGCCGAACAGTTCGGCATGGTAACGTTCACAGTTCGGCTGGTAAGTATGAAAGCATGAATTCCCGGCTTTTGATATTGGCGGCGACAGTAAGCAAGGCCTGTCAAGCACGATGCGTGCCGAACCAGATTGCGGATCCGAGAGTGTTCTGCGCGCTTTGGCAGGAAGGTCTTTCCAGTTTCTCACTTGTTACTGATTTGAAGCAATTCCACGGAATGAGTTTTTGTTCCCAAATACGAGAAAATCACTCTCAAGATTTGGAATTCGACACGGCCTGTTTGCGCCGTGCCAGAGTGGGCAGCAGGTGCGGGCAAGATTCTTGCTTTGCCTAGGTCGCTCGACCAAACGATAATTCCATGCAGGCAGATTGAGGTGGATTCTTCGGTTGACCGTGCATGGCACTGATCCTGGTTGATTCGAATATTGTGGGGTTGTCAAAATTTTCCTGATGCGCAAGCGCCAACACGTGCACGTCCCTCTGGATGTCAAACTGATAGCAAATATCGGATTGAGCGTGGCCGGCGCGTCCGGCTTGGGCTTGTTGTTGGTCCTCGTTCTGGTTGGCGACGAAAGGGCAAGCGGCTATGCGCGAATGATTGGTGCCCTTGACTTGGCCAGGCAAAGTCTTGGGTCGGCCATGCTGATCTTCGGTTTGGTGATGGTCGGGTTCGCGGGTATTACCACATGGCTGTTGTCTCTATACGCCAGCTTTCGTATCGCTGGCCCGCTGTACCGAATTTCACGTGATCTGGAGCGGCAAATTGAACAGGGGTCGATTGTGCCTGTGCCGATACGTGCAACTGATAGCCTGCAAAGGGAATGGAAAGAGTTCGAAGCCAGTGTTGCCACGCTGAGCGCGCAGCACGAAGAACTGAGGCAGGCGCTCAGCGAGGTCGAGAAAGCGTTAGCAGCAGAAACTGTGACGGCAGGTGTAGCATCGCTGGCGCAGTCGATTGTTCGCCTGAAAGAAGTGGAACAACGTGTCCGTTTATAAAAAAGTCAGCGCGGGATTTGCCGTTGTCTTTGTCATTGTTCTGTGCATGACAGCGGCGCTGTATGCGACAGTTGGCAATCGGAGCGCACATCCTTCGGGAACCGGTTGTTCAGTTTGTCATCTTGCCGGATCGGAGGTCGACCCGGCGCAAGCTTCGAAATTGCTTGCATCCCAGGAACTACTGTGCGTCAAGTGCCACGAGCGCGCGGTTGAGGTCAGCCATCCCAGTGGCTTTGCGCCCAGACGCAGCCTGCCTGCCGAATATCCGCTCGACTGGAAAGGGGATATGACCTGCAGCACCTGCCACATTGTTCATGGCGGGGACGCAGGACTATTGCGCGGAAAGAAGCGCGCCAAAGATTTCTGCCTGGCCTGCCACGAACAGACCTTTTTCAGCGGCATGAAGGATGCAGGAACCTCGCTGGTGAGATCCGGGCATTTGGACGTCGGCCGCGGCACCATTGACATTGATCGGCATTCCCTGCATTGCCTGGGCTGTCATGCAGGCAGCGACTCTGGCGGGGGGGGCGTCAGCGTGGGCAGGAACGGAATTTTGCGTCACACCAGCGGCTCGGCTCCCCACCCGATCGGACGCAGTTATCGCGACGCGAGCAGCAAGGGTGGCTACCACCCGGAACAACAGTTAGCGCAGAAGAAAATCATGCTGTCGGACGGAAAAATAAGTTGCGTCTCGTGCCACGAAGCTTACAAAAAGGAACACGGCAAGCTTGTTATGTCCAATGAGCGCTCTGCGCTCTGTCTTTCCTGCCACGCAAAATGATACATCCCTCTGTCAGTGCGCCTTCCTCCACCGCTTACCGGCGCCGACTGCATTATGTGGATAGTTCCATCCAGCGATCGCTACTGCTGGCAATGGTGGCGCTCGAGGTGGCTCTGGTGGCAGCCTCAACCTGGCTCGCACATTGGTACCTGAACCACTTGATCGAGGAGAGTTTGTATCGCGTACATCTGGTTCAGACTGGTCCCATATTGATGCGACTCGTGGAGCAGGGGTTCCCGGCGTTGGGCATTTTTGCGGTAGTCAACGTGATTGCATTGGCGCTCGTAGCAGGAATCTGGAGTTACCACGAAAATCTGGTTTTGCGGGATTTCACGAAAGTGATCGAGAAGACGCAACAACTTGATTTTTCCGCTGACCCGCAACCGCGCGGACGGCATGAAGTGCTTGCACTTGCCGCAGCCTGGAGGGCGCGAGAACGGACCCGCTTCACTGCGATACGCAATCAGGTGGCGCTGCTCGATTCCGACCCGTCGGCCGACGAACTTCCTCAGGACATGCGAATCGGGTTGCAGCGCTTGAACCAACTCTTGCCCTGAGCGTGCCGGTCTTTTAATCCGGTACCCTGTACGTCATTCGATGACGCCCAGCCTCCCGGTGGCACTACCGATATACCAATAGCGCCCTTCGGCATCGATGGCAGCTTTGCGCACTCCGGTGTCTCTCGTGGGAAGCCTGAAGGCCCGTATCGTTTCGCTGCGCGGGTTCAGCATGATCACGTTGTCGGTCTGGATCTCGCTGACCCAAATGCGACCGGCTGCATCCGGGTTCACCGCATAAGGGCCGGCATTGGGGCCGCCTGGCAGCTCATATTCCTTCACGACCTGGTTTGCCACCGGATCGATTTTCGCCAGCCGGCCCAAGCCATAGAGCGTGACCCACAACATGCCGTCCGGCGCCAACGCGATGCGTCGCGGTTGCGAGCCCTTCGCCAACAGCAACTCAGTGATTTGACCGGTGGCTGGGTCGAATTTGCTGAGTCGACCAGCGGCCTTGCGCGTGACCCAGACATTGCCGCGCTTGTCGATTGCCAGTCCGTACGGGTCGTCGCCGATCGGGTATTCGCTAATCTTGCCGCTGGAGCGATCGAGCTTCCCCAATTTCCCGACCTGTTTCTCGGTGAACCAGATGTTGTCCTCGGCATCGAAGATCAGGGTGTAAGGGTCGCTGTCAGCGGATGGAGTTTTGTATAACCTAATTTTGCCGGTGGCCGGATCGAGTTCGCCGATGGCGCTGCCGGCGCCACCGAAAAATACTTTGCCGTCGCGCGCGACCACCAGACCCCGTGGCTGCAATCCGGCCGGCACATTCCACTCCTGAAAGAGCTTCGACTTCGGGTCGAAGCGGGCGATTTTGTCGCCCAGCCTGACTGCGAAATAGATGTTGCCGTCCGATCCAACGGCCGGGTCGCGGGCAAACTTGGGCGTTGGCACCGGCCATTCGGAGATGGTTCCCGCAAACGTCCTTATGCCCGGGGCAACGCCACTGTTGGAGCCCCCGGACATGGATTCGCTGGCGGCGAGGGTGAGCAGGGCAAACAGCCAGAATTTCAATGAATAAACCATGCTGAATTGCGATCAGGATTTCTAGGGTTGACGCCAAGCATAATGCTGTTTCCGGGATTCAAGTTGTAACCAAATCGTAACTGCTAATTGACCGTTCGATCGGCAGGGAAAGTTTTTTGGCCCGCCGCGCGCAAGCCGAGATAGCTCACGCATACTCGGCGGCATCCCCATTGGGCAAGTTGCTGGGCGGTAATTCTTCCATCTTGCGGTACAGGCTCGACAGCCCGATTCCCAATCTTTGCGCGGCCAGCCTGCGATCGCCTTGGGCGCCATCGATGGCGCGCTGCAAGATGTCCAGTTCCAGCTTGCGCATCTGGTCGCGCAGCAGTCCATCCGGGTTCGTCGCGCTGCCGGTCGTTTCCTGTGCTGATGCCGCGTGGATGATCGTCGCCGGCAGATCGGCGACTGAAATGCGGTTGTCTTCAGCGAGAATGCAAGCGCGGTTGATCACGTTTTCAAGTTCGCGCACGTTGCCCGGCCAGTTGTGTGCCAGCAGGATTTCCTCTGCCAGGGGATCGATCTCCATCGCGTCCAATGCGTTTGGGCCAGGTCGCAGGTTGCGCAGCAAAAACCGTATCAGTCCTGGGATGTCGGTCTGGCGCTCGCGTAGGGGTGGCATCTGAATCTGGAACATGCTCAGCCGGAAATACAGGTCTTCGCGAAATTTTCCTTCGCGCGCCCGCTCCGGAAGATCGGCATTGGTCGCCGCGATGATGCGCGTATCAACCCGTCGTACCTGCTCGCTGCCGACCGGCCTGACTTCCTTTTCCTCGACCATGTGCAGCAGCTTGGTCTGCATGTGCAATGGCAATTCTCCGATTTCGTCCAGAAAGATGGTGCCACCGTCAGCCTGCAGGAAAAGACCTTTGCGGGCGTGGTCGGCGCCGGTGAACGCACCTTTGGTGTGGCCGAAAAATTCGCTTTCCAGCAGGTGTTCGGGTACGGCGCTGCAATTGACCTGAAGAAACGGGCCGCCACGGCGCTTGCTTTGATCGTGTATAAGGCGCGCCGCAACGCCTTTGCCGGTGCCGCTTTCACCGGTAATCAGAACCGTGCAGTCTGTGGGCGCAACTTTTCCAACCAGTCGTTCCACTTCGAGCATGCCGTGTGAGGTGAAGCGGTATAGTTTGGGAGCGCTGTCACTCACTGCCTTGCGCAACACCTTGTTTTCTTCGCGCAAGCCGCGCAATGCGTCAATTTGCGACAAGCGATGTACCACCTCGTCGTAGCGCACCGGCTTGGTGATGTAGTCCGAGGCGCCGGCCCGCAGCGCTTCGACCGCAGTTTCAAGTGACGCAAACCCGGTAACCATGATGAATGTCGTTTCGATCCCGGCGGCGCGGCTGCTGCGTACCAGATCAATGCCGTTCCCATCCGGCATCTTGATGTCACATAGCGACACATCGACGTCCCCGCGGGCAAGCTTCGCGGTGGCTTCGGCCACGCAGGAAGCCTGATCCACTGAATAGCCGGCTTTGCTCACCGCAGCGGCAAGAATTTGGCGCAGGGCGGGTTCGTCGTCGACAACAAGTACGTGCAGGGATGACATGGTCGTTCAGGCTCCGTTAGGCTGCGCCAGCAGCGTCAGACTGATTCGCGCCGTCGTGCCGATGCCGGGCGTCGATTCCAGTTGGATGCGATTGCCGCTGTTTTCGATCAGGGATTGGCATAAGAACAGTCCAAGGCCGCGGCCTTTGTCTGGTGGTTTGGTCGTATAGGATTCCTCGAACGCGCGCGCCAGCACAGCGCTGTCCATACCTTTGCCGTTGTCGTTCACGGTCATCACCACTTCGTTTTGCGACGCTTGGGTTGCCACGCAAATTGTCGGCTTGCGCCCTGAAATGTTCTCCAGCGCGTCTGCCGCATTGATCAACAAGTTCATCAGCACTTGCGTCAAATGATCGGCGATGGCGTTGACCGCAGGTATTTGGGAATCGAGTTCAAGCCTCAGGTCGATGTGGCGAAAGCGATTGTCGTAGCCGATAAAACTGCAGGTATTGCGCACCAGCGCGTTCAGATCGAGCAGTTCCTGCCCGGGTGAGTGAGGTGCGGTGAGTTCGGCGATCTGACGCGAAATGGTGGCGATGCGTTTGGCCTGCTCAAGGATCAATTCGGGTGGGTTGATACCGGTCTCGTCGGCAGCTGCGTACTGACCGGCGTCTTTCATGGATTGGGCGATGCCCGCAATCGCCGCAATCGGGTTGTTGATTTCGTGAGCAACGGCTGCGGCCAGGGAGCCGATTGCCGCCATTTTTTCCTTGTGAAAACGTTGTTCGCGCGCGATTTCCAGTTGCTGTTCCCAGTGTCGCAATTCCGACTGCATGCGGTTGACTGCCTCGATCAGATCGCCAACCTCGTCGTGGCGGGTGACATCCACCGGCGGTCCGCGATAACCGGACACGATGTCCAGAGCGCGGGTCGCGAGCTTCTTGACATCCCGGGCCAGTCGCGTCAGAAACAGCGTCATCGTCAGCCCGAAAGCGATTGCACCGAGCAAGCCCATGAGCACTGCATTCACCGACATCCTGGCATATTCGCTGCGGTAGCGATCCCATAACAAGGTCCTGCGCGCGCGCACCTGTCGCATCATCTGGTCCAGGTGCTCGGCGAGTTCGCGCCCGTGGTCTCTCAGCCAAATCAGGCTGCTTCGGGACGGCTCCGAGCGCAGTCTGGCGACATCCTGATTCATGCGGTCAATGTCCTTGACGAGTTCAGGATAGAACTCCAGCAAGACCAGCAAACCGGCTTGCGCCAATTCCACGTCAAGCGCCACCTGCTCCTCAAACGCCGGAACAAGGTCGGAAGAGGAGAAGAACTTTTCCTGCCACTTGAGCATGGAATGCGAGACCGCATAGCTGGCTTTGGCGAGGGCGCTTTCCTGCGCGTAGACCTGCTCCAGTTCAACGGCGAAGCGCAACAGCTTCGCGCCTTCCTGTGACAGGATGAAGCCGACTACGCCCACGTAAGTTACCAGGGCCATGAACGCGAGAATGCCTTTTGCGCGTAGCGTGAGCTTCACTGTTGCGAAAGCAGGGGGCAGGCCCCGCAGAAAAGTCATCTTGCGCATTGCCTGCACTCAATCAACACTTCGCTTGATCGACACGATGCCGTACACCTGACCGACGCTAAAGTTGATCGCTTTATCAAACGGATAGTCAATTGCCAGTTGCGCCTTGACCGGCTCGGTCAACTTGTCGCGCGAGCTATGGCAGGGCAGACACACGCGCTCTACCACGATCCCCCGTGCGTAGCGGAAATAGTTGGCCTGCGGCTCGCTGACGATCTCGGCGAATTCAACGGCGTCGGCTTTTTCACCATTGGCCACGCAGCGTTCAAAATCGGCAAGCACCTTTTGTTCCCACGCATCGGGCATGCCGATCGCTGAATTTCGGGGCTTCAGACTGACCGTCGCAACTTTCCACCCAGTCTTGCGTGATTGTGAGGAAAGGATCTCCGGGCAGGTGTACTTGCACACCACGAGAGACCGAACCGGGCCGCTCATTTGCATTTCCCGGATCAATTGGGTCTTTAATTCCTGGGATACCTGAAGCGCGACGCTACGGCTCTCCTCTGTTGACTTCTTTACCGTGTTCTCTTGCACGGGCGTTGCCATCGCAAAAGATGCCAAGGTCGCCAAACTCACGGTGGTTCCCATTGCAACCAGAAGACGCTTCATCGAATTCAACTTTGTTTACTTCGTTGGCGGACGCCGCTATGAGCCCGATTGGTCGCCGCCGCACCGTGACTCCTCGTGTTTCGAGCGCCACATTTCCATTCTGGGATGTGCTTACGACATCGATTCCAGATCAGGAGCGGACAAGGGTTTGAACAGCGGCCATTTTAGCATGGGTGTTGCATACAGTCGGTAAACGCCGCAGTCCCTGCGGCGGCTCTCGGCTGAAATTCGCTGGGCCGACATGCATCGGCTTGCGACACCCGCTTCTGGACGTTGGAAAACAAGAAAGGCCCCGTGGATAGGGTCAGCTTTTAGGAGTGTTTTTCGGACCGTGCCGGCTGGTCTGAAATATGCACATTACCTTGGTGGACGGGGCTCGAACCCGTGCCCCCTCCCCGGCGTGACAGGTTTTAGGCAAAACTCAATGCTGGCGTCATTTGCTCTTCACAGCAAATTAGCGCAAACTTTATCTATTAGAAGTAATTCTCATGACTACCGTCACGTAGAGTGAAGGGGTTGATTACTAATTGAATCAGGTGAACAAAAAGAATATTTCGAAGCAATGCGTTGCAGTCTCATATGTAACTGCAAGCGTCTTCGACGTTCCAATGATTTTTGACTTGATGTCAGAAGGGGCTGTCGCTGGGTGCTTTTCAGACATGTACATTGAGCGAACTGGAGGCGTGAAGTTGTTTGGAATGCTCTTGCGAAGCGTGGTAGCGCAAAATTTTCAGTCCAGGATGTCAGGCCGACGCTATGAATGGCAGGTCATTGTTGGAGCAAGCGGCGATGAAGTCGGGTTTTTGAAGCGCTCCAAGGGTCCGGGTACTTCACCAAATCAGAATCTAGAACTTCTTGCGATTCGCCCCGAGCATCGCAACAAGGGATTCGGCACTGCAGTGGTGGAGGACATTACATCCAAACTGCCGGAGGGAGCGCAGCTGATAGTTCACTGCACTAAATATGCAAGAGCGATGCAGCACATTCTTAAGACTCACCGACTCAAGAGAAATGTCAAATTTGGCGTTCCCCGACTTGAAGAGTATTCGTCGGTAATACGTGCCTTTTAGGCTGCAGAGAGTCTTACTGGCTGCTGTCAGTCCGGGCACCGCCACAAAGTGCGCGTGACGAAACACTCTAGCCTCAATGCTGCTTAATTAAACAGTATTGAGGCTAGGACCCGTCGGTCAATCCATGCGCCAGGCGGTATTCGCAAGCCTTGAAAACGATGTACGCCAGCAGGCTGGCATAGCCGGTCATCAGTATTTCGAGCAACTGAATGAACCCACCGTCCCGCAAGGCCTGCCAGCCATGCGCCAGCAGCAGGTTGGCGTTGGCCTGAAAGACGTAGATCAGGTTCAGGGTACCGACACCGAAGCCAAAGAAGCTCAGGCCCATGACGACGAAACACAAGCCATGGCGCCGCAGAATGACGCGTTGAAACCATGCCTTCACGGGGTTGACCGCCGTCATGGGATGACCCTGATGCCGTCACGCGCAAACTGAACTTCGCCCGCAAAGCTTTTGGCTATCGACGCGGCGACCGTTTCGCCCTGACTCTCGGTGGCGGGTGACAGGTGACTGAGCAGTAAGCCGCCGACACGGGCGTCGCGCGCCAGCTCGCCAATGGCCGTGGGTGGGCTGTGCAAGGTGTAGAGCATAGCGGGTGATGCCGGCGGGTCCAGCACCACACTGTTAAAGACCAACAGATCGCTGTCGGTTGCCAGTCGGCGCAGTGCTTCCAAACCTGTTGCATCCACATCACCACTGAAGGTGATGCTCTTGCCGCCGTAGTCGATGCGATAGACCACCGCCGGTGCATCGCGGTGGTGCCCAGCCGTCGCCGTGACACGCAGGCCATCGGTGTTGTAAATGGTTTGCAGTAGTGCAGTCCCAGCAGACGCGTCGGTCGGGATATTGGTGGTTTTCAGCGTCATCGGTGCCGAGAACGTCGGCAGGTAGCCAAACGCACCCTGGCGCCCAAACAGCTGATCAACAAATCGGCGCGTGGATGGAAAGCTGGCCCCGCCTTTGCGACCCACGTGGCCGTCGGGGCCAAAGATGTTGAAGTGGATGGGGCCGCGCACCGAGACTGCCCTGGCCTTGAGCAAACCGGGCAGCTCGCCGGCATGGTCAGCGTGCAGATGGGTCAGCAAAATGATGTCAGCCCTCGCCAACGACAACCTGGCTTCGCCCAAGCGCACAAAGGAGCCCGGCCCTGCGTCCACAATGATGCGGGCAATGCCACCCACCAGGACTGCATAGCACGATGCAGCGCGCCCCGTGGCACCGGGTCCGCCTGAGCCCAATACCAGCAACTCCAGTGCCGGAGGTGTAGCCGCATCAACGGTACTCTGGGCCAGTACTGGCGGGACCACCAAGCCGATTGCCACTGCAGCTGCAAAACCCAGCCAGCGTCTGCGGTCATTGGGCGGCGTGTAGCCTCCCACGGTGACAGGGATGGACATGGCGGATTCCTAACGCGAGACTTTGGACCACCACCAGGCATCGGCAGACCACTTGCCTGGCCCCCACAAAACGACCCACACCAGCAGGGCACCCCAAAACTGGTGCTGTTGCAGCGCAGCCGGGGCAATATCAGACAGGCTCAGCACCGCCACGATATTGATGACCGATAGGCTCAAGGCCGAAAACCGTCCAAATAGACCCGCTATCAACAAGACCGGGAAGAACAGCTCGCCAAACGTACCGGCGACGGCGGCCACGTGGGTAGGCAGGAAGGGGACGTGGTATTCGTCGGCAAACAGGGCCAGCGTGGTTTCCCAATCGGCGATCTTGGTCAGGCCCGAGCGGAAGAAGGCCATGCCGACAAAGATGCGCGCCACCAGCAGGGCGGGTGCCTGCAAATAGGCTAGGCAGGCTTGGGTCGCCGCCAGCAAAGGCAGCACTTTGTCGACAAGACGGGGTACAGGGTGTGACATAGGTTAAACGGGCGTGCGTTCAGGGGAGTTTGCAGACAGGGCGCTGAGTGCGCCGACGTTCAGGAGTCCTCTCAGCACACCAGCAGCGGCCGGTGCGGCGTGGTCTTCGCCGACGCGCCCGGCCAGAGCTTCGCATATCTGACCAAACCTGTGCTTGGCCAACAGGCCTTGCACAAAATCGGTCTCGGTTTGCGTCAGCGACTTCCACTGTGTGTTCATTGCGTGGCGCCAGACCAGCATGGTGTGTGCCAATGCATCCGGCGGCGGCACTTCGTCCTGGCCCGATTTCAGCGCGTGCCAAACCGGACCGACGGCCCAGTGCAGGGCTAGCAGTTGCACCGACGGGTGCGGCGTGAATCTCAGGTTCGCCCAGTCCTGCGCGGACACGCCGGCCAGCTCCGCAGGTGTCAGCAGCGCGGCCGGTGCGGCGTCAAACGCATGGCGCAAGGCCCACTCCATGCGCGCCAGATCCAGCATGGCCGGGTGATCCAACAGCGCTTCGTTGGCCGCCATGAAGGCGCATAGCTGATGTCCAAACCAGCGCAGGGAATAGTGTCGCGACGGGTGGGCATTGATGTAGGCATTGGCCAGCGTATCAAACGACGCATCACCCATGACCAGGGGCAACACTTCAAAGTTGTCGCGCAGGGCGGCGCGCAGACGCGCCCGGTACGCATTACGGTAGACGCCAAACTGGGCCGCGCCTTTGGTACTGAGCAATCCCGCCGCCACCGGCTGGTCTTTCAGCAGCGCGGCCTGAAACTGGCTTTGCAAGTTCTGTAGTTGCGTCATGCGGGGCACTCCTCGACTGAGGGTGCTAGCGCCTGTGCATGGACACTGCGTGCATGGTCCAGTTCATCGAGCAATTCATGCAGTTCGGGGATGTTGTCGTCGCGCTCTATCATGGTCGGAACACTGCCGCAGCGTTGCATCGTGTAGCCGTAGAGTTGCCACACGGCCTCGCAGACCGGATGGTCGTGGGTATCGATCAGGTAGCCGTTGCGGGTTTCATGACCGGCCAGGTGGATCTGGCGCACGCGCGCCGCAGGGATGGCATCAATGTAGTGCCGCGGATCAAATTCCTGGTTGACACTGCTCACGTACACGTTGTTCACATCCAGCAGCAATTCGCAGTCAGCCAGGCGCAGCATCTCGCCGACAAATTCCCACTCGGGCATCTGGTTGGCCGCAAAAGCGGCGTAAGTTGACGGATTTTCAATGACCAGGCGCCGACCCAGAAAATCCTGAACCCGCTGGATGCGCTCGGTGACGTGGCGCAACGTCTCTTCGGTATGGGGTAGGGGCAGCAGGTCGTGCATATTCATGCCTTGGGTGCCCGTCCAGCACAAGTGGTCAGACACCCAGCCGGGTTGTACGCGCTGCACCAGGGTCTTCAAATCGCGCAGATAGTCCAGGTTCAGGGCGGCGCTGCCACCGATGTTGAGCGACACGCCGTGCATCACCATGGAGAAGTCCCGGCGAATGCGGTCCAGGTGCCATAGCGGGGCGCCACCGGGAACCATGTAATTCTCGGAGATGATCTCCAGCCAGTCGACTCGGGTCTGGGATTCTGATTCAAACGCGGCGTAGTGCTCGGTGCGCAATCCGACGCCAAAGCCTTGGATGGAGTTCATGACAGTCAATGCAGGGTATTAATAAATGAGGCCCGGGTTTATGCGGGCCAGTCCAGGATGCGGTCGCTGCCTATTTGATGACTGTGCCGCCCGCCGCGGTGCACTCCTTGGCGGAAGCCTTCATGTTCCAGCCCTGGCCCTTGCAGCTGTTCATGCCCTTGCACTCGTTCTTGGCTGTCTTGCAGTCCGACGTGCCCTTGCAGCTGTTCACGCCGGAACAGTGAACCGACATGTCGTCAGCAGCGTGCGCCGTTGTGATGGGTGCACTCATGGTGAACAAAGCGGCGGCTGCGCTGGCGATTGCGATAGCGGATTTGAAGTTGGATGACATGGTATTTCCTTTGACGAAAAACAGTTAATAGAAGTTGGATTGCAATCAGGGCTAATGCCTTGGGTGCTTTTGCGTCTGCTTGCTCTGAATAGTCGGACCGGGTCTCAAGAACTTACAACGATGGGAAGAAATAGCGAAAAATATTTGTCCGATCCGGATAAGCCGACACGTCCGATCAAGCGCGGGGCGGTGATGGATGGCCTGTCAATCCTCATCGGAAGAGTAGTTCCTCCAGCGCTTGAAGCCGTTTCGCATCGTCAATACTTGCCGTTCAAACTCGGGGCACATCTGACAGGCCAACAGGTGGAGTTGAACGGCCACTCGATCAGGCACCGCCAGGCGTTTGCCTTCCCGTGCGATCAGCAGAGCGCAAATTTCCTTGCAGGTACGGCGCAGCAACATTCAGATCTACTGATTCGATTCGGCCACGCCGTCCCGGACTTCGTGCCCACGCTAGTCACAGGCGAACCGTGAGCTCAAGCCACGCATCGGGCAGCCCATTGTTGATCTGAACCTCCAGCCAACGGTCCGCTCCACTCAATATCGCAAGGCCAACCAGCAGCAGGACGATCCCAAAAATCTTCTTGGTATGGTCCGAACGCGCCACCACCCAGGATTGAACGCGACTCAAGCCGGCGCGCGACAGGTAGGCCACTGCAACCAGCGGAATGGCCGCCCCGGCGCCAAATAGCCCCAGAATCAACGCGCCGCGCGCCGCGCCGCCCTCCGTGGCAACCAGTGTGAGTGCAGTGCCCAGCAAAGGGCCGGAGCATGGACTCCATATCAATCCCAGCAGACCACCCAAAAGAAATGCGCCTTTCAGTGACCCGGTGTCCAGCGACGCCGATGCCTGGCTGGCGGAGCTGGCCAACGGTGATATCCAGTGGGTCAGCCGTTCATTGAGTTGCGGTACGACCAGGGTGACGCCGAAGGCGACCAACAGGGCGGCGGCAAATGTTCGGACGTGTTCCGGACTGAGTCCCAACGCGTTGCCAAGCGAGCCAATGACGACCCCCAGTACGGCAAACGAAAGAGTCATGCCAACGGCCATCGCCAGCGGCGCGGCGCGATGGCGTTGCGCGGCTCCCCCCAATACCAGTGGCAGCAATGGAAAGACGCACGGGGACAAGGTGGTGAGGCTGCCCGCGGCAATGCTCAGACCCCATTCATTCCACGAAATCATGGCGGTCCAATGTCAAAGAGACAAACTCAAGGCCTTGCGGATTGCTTCGGGTGAAGTCTCCCCAATTTGTCGGCTCTTCTCCACTTTGCCGCGGTAAACAACGAAGGTCGATTGACTGCGCACTTTGAGCTGCTTCTTGAGTTCGGTCTCCTTGTCATAGTCAACCGACAACACCGTCAGCTTCAAGGCCGGATCGGTTTTCAATGCCTCCAGTGTTTTGTCCTGAGCCCGGCACGTAGGGCACCAGTCGGCATGGAAGTGCAGCGTGACCGGTTCATCGGCCACCTGGAGTTTCGCAAAGGCTTCGGAGCTGTAGGGCGTGATGGTCAGCGCGTAGCTCCACGACGACACCAGCAAGCTTGCGCACAGCGCGAGGAAATTTTTCAGTTGCATGAGAACGGTTCTTTCTGTTTGAATTGAAGGGTAAGCACATCCTGTCTTGCCATCAGTCGGGCCGACCGGCCTTTTCTTACAGATGCGGCAATAACCTGGTGCATAAGGAATCCACGGTCCGTGCGACCAACCAACATTCCCACACCCTTTGAGGTTCCCGCATGCGTCTTAATGCCTGTGACTTATTTGCCGATACTGCTGCTCGATCAAAAACTGGATGCGCATGGTTCGTCATATGGACGTTTCCGTTTGCCGCTTTGGCAGGAGCGCCGGCTTGTGAAGTCGTCTCGGGGGATCGTTTGACACTCGTGATCGAGCTCTATACGTCAGAGGGCTGCAGTTCTTGCCCACCTGCCGATCAGTGGTTGTCCACCTAGAAGGGCAAACCGGTCGTGGCGCAGGCATTTCATGTTGCTTATTGGGGCTACATCGGATGGAAAGACCGGTTCGCCAGCCCGGTTTTCACGTCGCGGCAGAAGGAAGTGGCCACCGCCAACGGGTTTGAGGCGCGCGTAACGCCTGCGGCTACCGCTGGCGGGTGGACTGCCTACTGGACGGTGACCAAGCACAACCATAGTTCACGCGTGAAAGCCGGGGAGAATTCCGGTGAGTTTCTCAAGCATGATTTCGTCGTCAGGCAGTACACGCCAGGGGGTCGTTACCGGGGAGTCCAGTCTTTGAAGTTTTTTGCCATTGCCCCGCAGCCTGACCATCCGCGCCAAATCAACCTGATAGTCTCGGACGTTCAAACCGGTGAGACTAAGCAAGCGGCCAGTCTGCAATGTCTATGAAAATTCCAGAACCATGGCTGCGATACCGACGCGTTGTTCTAGTCCTCCTTTTCCTGCTTGTGCTGCTGGGCCTCGTGCAGTGGACAGGCGTGCGGCAGAACTTCAGTCTGGCATTCCTGTGCCACACCCTTTCTGAAAGCCGGTGGCAAGGGCTTGCCCTGTTTGTGCTGCTGTTCACCCTTGGCAATCTGGTGCAGGTCCCGGGCTGGATCTTTCTGGCATCGGCCGTATTGGTGCTGGGCCAGTGGGCTGGAGGCCTCGTGACTTACCTGGCTGCCAGTATTTCCTGTGCCGTAACTTTTTTGAGTGTGCGGTGGGTGGGCGGTGACGCCGTGCGGCAGATGCTCAACCCAATGGCAAGGCGACTGGTGTCCCAATTGCACGCACACCCGATTCGCAATGTGATCGTGTTGCGCACGCTATTCCAGACGCTGGCGGCCTTGAATCACACGCTGGCCATGTCTGGCATTGGGTTCAGGAAATACATGGTGGCTACCTTGCTTGGTCTGCCGCTGCCGATTGCGGTCTATTGCCTGTTTTTCGACTACATCGCGAAGATAGCCAACCTCGGGTAGGCGTTATGCAATCACTGGACGCCAGTCCCCCCAACAGGCATGGCTTGCAATACCCCTGTTTGGACGTCAGAAAACAAAAAAGCCCCGTGGATAGGGGCTTTTAGGGGTGTTTTCCGGACCGTGCAGGACGGTCTGAAACGTAACCTTGGCGGAGCGGACGGGACTCGAACCCGCGACCCCCGGCGTGACAGGCCGGTATTCTAACCAACTGAACTACCACTCCTGGTAGCGGCAACATTTACTCTTTCGAGTCAAGCCGTCAGCCCTGGTGGACTGACTGTTACCGGCTTGCGCCTCCTTCATCCGAAGATGATCTTGGCGACCCCACGGGGATTCGAACCCCGGTACTCACCGTGAAAGGGTGATGTCCTGGGCCTCTAGACGATGGGGTCATAAGCTCTGGACTTTCGTCTCAACTCAAAAATTTTGGTGGAGGTAAGCGGGATCGAACCGCTGACCTCTTGCATGCCATGCAAGCGCTCTCCCAGCTGAGCTATACCCCCGATACCACGGAAGCCTGATCGATCAATCTCTCAAGCATTCCAAATTTCCGAGCCTTGAATTATAGCCCGAAAAATCAGACCAATTTCAAACGGGCCAACACTTTCTCTCTGTCAAACAGTTCCAGCACTGCGTCCAGCGAAGGCGTATGGGCCGAGCCCATCACCAATACGCGTACCGGCATGGCCAGCTGTGGCATCTTCAGCGAGCAGGCGACCAGCACTTCCTTGATCGTCGCGGCAATCGAGGCTTTGTCCCAGGCACAACTGGCCAGCTTTTCAATCAGCAAGTTCAGAGCCGGCTTGATCGCAGCAGTGACGTGCTGGGCCAGGTCGGCAGCGCTGGGCGAGATGCCCGCATAAAACGCCGCCGCCCAGTCGGCTAGAACCACCGTGGTGTCGCAGCGGTCCTTGAACAGCGCGCAGATCCGGGGCAGGCGCTCATCAGCCGCGATGCCGCGTTTTTGCAACTGTGCCTGCACCAGCGGAGCCAACGCGTCGTCGCTCATGAGCTTGAGATGCTGGGCATTGACCCAGCGCAATTTGGCTTCGTCAAACTGCGCTGCGCTGCGACCCAGATGATCGAGATTGAACCATTGCAGGAATTGCGCTCGAGTGAATATTTCGTCATCGCCATGGCTCCAGCCCAGGCGCGCCAGATAGTTGACCATGGCGTCCGGCAGATAGCCTTCGTCGCGGTATTGCGTCACCGGCTTGGCACCGTTGCGCTTGCTCATCTTCTCGCCCTGCTCGTTGAGCACGGTGGGCAGGTGGGCATAGACCGGCGGCTCCTTGCCCAGAGCGCGAAAGATGTTGATCTGGCGCGGCGTGTTGTTGACGTGGTCGTCGCCACGGATGACGTGGGTGATGGCCATGTCGATGTCGTCCACCACCACGCAGAAGTTGTAGGTGGGTGTGCCGTCCGGTCGGGCGATCACCAGATCGTCGAGTTCGTCGTTGCTGATTTCGATGCGTCCCTTGACCTTGTCTTCCCAAACCACCGAGCCGCCTTGCGGGTTCTTGAAGCGCAGCACCGGCTGCACGCCCTCGGGTATCGGCGGCAAAGTCTTGCCGGGTGCCGGACGCCAGGTACCGTCATAGCGTGGTTTTTCCTTGGCTGCGGTCTGATGCTCACGCAGGGCATCGAGCTCCGTCATGCTCATATAGCAGGGATAGACATGGCCGGCAGCCTGCAACTCTGACAACACCGCCTTGTAGCGCTCCATGCGCTGCATTTGATAGAACGGGCCTTCGTCATAGTCCAGGCCGAGCCACGACATGCCATCGATGATCACGTCCACCGAGGCCTGGGTGGAACGATCCAGATCCGTGTCCTCGATGCGCAAAATGAAGGTGCCACCGGTGGCACGGGCAAAGGCCCACGGGTACAGGGCCGAGCGGATGTTGCCCAGGTGAATAAAGCCCGTCGGGGAGGGTGCGAAGCGGGTGCGGGTTGTTTGTGTCATTTACGAATTTCCAATTTGTCAAAACCGCGCATCAGGTCAGTTTTCAGATCTTCAATGTTTTCCAGGCCCACAGCCAGCCGGATCAGGCCGTGGCCGATGCCGGCCGCCTGACGCTGGTCCTCTGTCAGGCGACCATGCGAGGTGCTGGCGGGGTGGCTGATGGTGGTCTTGGTATCGCCCAGATTGGTGGTGATGGAACTGACCAGCGCCGCATCGATGACGGCGAAGGCGTTGCGTCGCAGTGCTGCCGCGTCTTCGCCCTTGACATCAAACGCCAGCACCGCACCGCCCATGCCTTTGCCGCTGGCAGATTGCTGGCGCATGGCCAATGCGTGTTGCGGGTGCGAAGCCAGTCCGGGGTAATACACCCGCGCCACCTGGGGCTGAGTTTCCAGCCACTGCGCCAGCGCCAACGCGCGTTCCGACTGGGCCTGCATGCGGATGCCCAGGGTCTCCATGCCTTTGAGCACCACCCAGGCGTTGAACGGTGACAGCACCATGCCAGCGGTGCGCGTGACCGGCAGAAACAGTTCGTCCACAGAACGCTGGGCGCAGCAAATCGCGCCCGCCATCACACGCCCCTGACCGTCGAGGTATTTGGTACCGGAGTGAATGATGAAGTCGGCGCCGAAAAGCCTGGGCTGCTGCAGTGCCGGGCTGCAAAAACAGTTGTCGACCGCCAGCAGCGCACCGGCGTCATGCGCCACGTCGGCCAGCGCCTGAATGTCACAGATATCGGTCAGCGGATTGGTCGGTGTCTCGGCAAACAGCAGTTTGGTGTTCGGGCGAATGGCGGCGCGCCAGGCTGGCACATCGGTTTGCGCGACATAGCTGGTCTCGATGCCGAACTTGCCAAATTCTCCGGTGAAAAGCCGAATGGTGGAGCCAAAGACGGACTGCGAACACACCACATGGTCGCCGGCGCGCAACAGACCCATGCCCAGCAGCAAGATGGCCGCCATGCCGGTAGAGGTGGCGATCGCCGCCTCGGTGCCTTCCAGCGCGGCCAGACGCAACTCCATGCTCGACACGGTCGGATTGCCGACGCGCGTGTAGGTGTAGCCCTCTTCTTCCTGCGCAAAGCGGCGCGCCGCGATCTCGGCGCTGGGCTGCACAAAGCTGCTGGTCAAATACAGCGCCTCGGAGTTCTCGCCATACTGGCTTTTGTCCAGCGCGGCACGCACCGCCAGCGTCTCCAGATGCAAATCGTCAGGCAGCTTCTTGTGGCTCATGCCGAGTCCTCGTGATTGGGCAGCGCCAGTCTGGAATTGTCCTCCGCGCTTTCATCTGCGCCCACCCGATTGGCGTTCAACCGTTCGATGTCATCGGCGGTAATGTCACCGGTGACGTAAATGCCGTCAAAGCATGAGGCATCGAAACCCTTGATGCTGGTATTGAGCGAGCCGATGGCTTTCTTCATGCCGCCCACATCCTGATAGATCAGCGCGTCACAGCCAATCAATTGGCGAATCTCTTCCACGGTGCGGTTGTGCGCCACGAGTTCATCGGCGGTGGGCATGTCAATGCCATAGACATTCGGGTAGCGTACCGGCGGCGCGGCGCTGGCCATGTAAACCTTGCGCGCCCCGGCATCGCGCGCCATCTGCACAATTTCGCGGCTGGTGGTGCCGCGCACGATCGAATCGTCCACCAGCAGCACATTGCGGCCCTTGAATTCGCTGGCGATCACATTGAGTTTCTGACGCACTGATTTCTTGCGCACCGATTGCCCCGGCATGATGAAGGTGCGCCCCACATAGCGGTTCTTCACGAACCCTTCACGGTACGGCAAGCCCAGCAACTGCGCCAGTTGCGCGGCACTCGGACGGCTCGACTCGGGGATTGGAATGACCACATCGATCTCGTTCGGCGGCACCGTGGATATCACGCGCTTGGCCAGCGTCTCGCCCAGATTCAGGCGCGCCTGATAGACCGAAATTCCGTCCATCACCGAGTCCGGGCGTGCCAGATAAACGTATTCAAAAATGCACGGATTGAGCACCGGGTGCTCGGCGCACTGCTGCGCATGGACCGTCCCCTGCAGGTCGATGAACACCGCTTCGCCGGGATCGATATTGCGCTCAAATTTGTGCGAGGTGCCTTCCAGCGCCACCGACTCGCTGGCCAGCAGCACGGTGCCGTCGCCGCGCCCCATGCACAGCGGGCGGATGCCAAACGGGTCGCGAAAGGCCAGCACGCCATGGCCGGCAATCATCGCAATCACCGCATACGAGCCCTTGATGCGCAGATGCACCTTGCGCACCGCCTCAAACACATCGCGCGGCCGCAGAGGCAGGCCGCGCGTGGTTTTTTCGATTTCATGCGCCAGCACGTTGAGCAGCACCTCGGAGTCGCTCTCGGTGTTGATATGCCGATGGTCGGTGCTGAACAGCTCGGCCTTGAGGGCCTGCGCGTTGGTCAGGTTGCCGTTGTGCACCAGCACAATGCCAAACGGCGCATTGACGTAAAAGGGCTGCGCCTCTTCTTCGCTGAAGGCATTGCCGGCCGTCGGATAGCGCACCTGGCCAAGCCCGCACTTGCCCGGCAGCGAGCGCATGTTGCGGGTGCGAAACACGTCACGCACCATGCCCTTGGCCTTGTGCATGAAGAACTTGCGATTGAGCTGCGTCACAATGCCGGCCGCGTCCTGGCCCCGGTGCTGAAGCAGCAGCAGGGCGTCATAGATCAGTTGATTGACAGGCGCGTTGCTGACAACGCCAACGATTCCACACATTATTCTTTCCGATCCTAGGAAGGCAAATACTTGCCAAATTCTTGCGGCAATATGGGCTTCAGTCCCTTGAGCATCGCCAAGCCGACACCGGCACTGGCAGAGGCCTGCCACCAGGGCTCCGACCTCAGTGCTGTCATGTTGATCACCACCGTCGCCGCCATCAACAGCACCACACCACGCACCAGGCCAAAAGCCGCGCCCAGAGTCCGGTCCACCGGCTGCAGGCCGATGGCGGCAAAAAGCTTTTTCGCCAGCACGGCGATCAAGCCGCCCAGCAGCACCGCCAGCACGAATACCACTGCAAAACCGGCAGCGTACCGAACCGCCTCGGCCGCGCCCGCCATCGGCAGTTTGGCGGCCACCTGTGGCGCAAACCACTGCGCCAGAATGAAGGCGGCGAACCAGCTCAGCACCGAAAACACCTCATAGATCAGGCCGCGCCAGATCCCCAGCAGCAGCGAGATCAACAATACCGCGGCAAAAATCCAGTCCAGAGCGGGCATGGCTGTCACAAAGTCAATATGGCGGCAGGCAAGGCAAGTTTTTTGATTTTTTCTGAAGCCTTGTCCGCTTCAGCTTTGGTGGCAAACGGCCCGACCCGAACCCGAATGCGCTGACCGTCCTTGGTGCCTGCCACCTGGGTATAGGTCTTCAGCCCGGCATGTTCCACCTTGAGGCGCACTTCCTGGGCTCTTGCCGCGTCGGCAAAGGCGCCGACCTGCACCACATAGCGGCCCGGCGCAGCGCCGACCGGGCTATCCGGGGTCTTGCCGTTGAGCAGTGCCTGGACTTTGCTTTCCTCGGTCGATTTTTCGCTCGCTTGAGATGCCTTGTTTGCTATTATCTTGGGAGCTGCTGCCGCAGCAGGTACGGCGGCTTCAGAGGCTTTTTTAACCAATCCAGAGGCCGCGGCCGTGGCTGGCACTGGCGCTGTCGCGGGGGCCGGCTGGGCTGCTTCCGGCTGAACAGCGGGCGCCGCCGGCGGGGCCGGAATATTCAGTGGCGCGGCCTTGCTGCGGTCGGGAATCTCGATTGGAATATCGACTGCGATCGGGCGCGGCTGCTTGTCAAACAGCATCGGAAAGCCGATCACGCCGATCAACACCAATATGGCCGCACCCGCCAGACGATATTTGGCGCGTTTGCGCATCATCTCGATGCTGTCGGGTTGAACCGGCGCCGCCTGGGGCTCGTCGCCGCTCGTTCTGAACTTGAATAAAGCCATGGTGTGGGGACTCAGGAGCTCAAAGGGTTGGCATGTGTTTGGCGAGAAGGCGGGGCGTTCCGTCCTTCAGGATGCCGCCCACTGTGTAGAACGATCCAAAGACGACAATTCTATCAGCGGGGTCTGCGGCGCCGATGGCCGCCTGCAGGGCCGCCTGCGGATCGGCGTAGATCGACGCGCTTGCGCCTGATTCGCTGTTTTGCGCCTGCCACTTGACCAAAAGCCCGGCTGCTGTCTCGGCCCGCGGCGTCGGCAAATCGGTGAAATACCACTTGTCGATCAAAGGTTTGATTTTGGTCAGCATCAGGGCCAGGTCTTTATCGGCCATGGCGCCAAACACGGCGTGCGTGCACGGGAAGTAGCCCATCGCGTCCAGGTTGGCGGTCAATGCCGCCACGGCATGCGGGTTGTGCGCCACGTCGAACACCACGATCGGTTGGCCCGCAAGGATCTGGAAGCGCCCGGGCAGCTCCACAAAAGCAAAGCCGTTGCGCACCGCCTGTGCCGTCACCGGCAGGCGGTCGCGCAAAGCCATCAATGCGGCCAGCACACCAGCCGCGTTGACGAGCTGGTTGGCACCGCGCAAGGCCGGGTAGGCCAGGCCGCTGAAGCGACGGCCGCGGCCGGCCCAGGCCCACTGCTGCTTGTCACCCGACACATTGAAGTCAACGCCACAGCGCCACAGGTCGGCATCGATCTCGGTGGCGTGGTCCAGCACGCTCTGCGGCGGCATCGGGTCGCTGACCACCACCGGGCGGCCGGTGCGCATGATGCCGGCCTTCTCGAAGCCAATGCTTTCGCGGTCCGGGCCGAGAAACTCGATGTGGTCCAGGTCGATGCTGGTGATCACGGCGCAATCGGGCTCGATGATGTTGACCGCATCGAGCCTCCCGCCCAGGCCAACTTCCAGGATCACGACATCCAGCGCCGCACGCGCCATCACATCCAGAATGGCGAGCGTGGAAAACTCGAAGTAGGTCAGTGATATTTCAGTATCATTTTGGCTTCTGGCGCTTTCCACACGTGCGAAAGCAGCTACTAAATCAATAGCATCCACCGGCTCGCCATTGAGCCGCAGCCGCTCCTCAAAACGCACCAGATGCGGCGAGGTGTAGACGCCGGTGCGATAGCCGGCCTGCTGCAGGATGGATTCCAGCATGGCGCAGCTCGATCCCTTGCCGTTGGTGCCCGCCACCGTGATGACCGGGCAGGCAAAGTGGATTTGCATGCGATCGGCGACGCTGCGTACGCGCTCCAGGCCGAGGTCGATGCTTTTGCTGTGCAATTGCTCGCAGTAAGCGAGCCAGTCATCCAATGTTTTCAAAGAGGGTTTCATACTGCCATCGATTGTCGCCCACCTTGGCGTTGGCGCACAGTGGCATGATGCGGGGCATGAATAAATCCCTGACTTCTTCCAGCGTCACCGTGTTCGGCATCCCCAACTGCGCCACGGTCAAGAAAGCCCGCAACTGGCTTGCAGAGCAGGGCGCTGGCTACGTTTTTCACGACTTCAAGAAGCTCGGTGTACCGGTCGACTTGTTGCCCGTCTGGATCGAGGCGCTGGGTTGGGAAAAGCTGCTGAACCGAAAAGGCAATACCTGGCGCAAACTTGATGCCGCGACCCAGGCCGGTGCGATCGACGCGGCCAGCGCCAGTGCGCTGATGCTGGCGCAGCCCAGCGTCATCAAGCGCCCGGTGGTGCAGTGGCGTGACGGCAGCGTCACGGTCGGCTTCGAGCCTCAGGCCTGGAAGGCACGGCTGGGCTAAGCGAGCGGCTTCCTGCAGCCGGGACTTATTCGGTGTTGCCCTAAAATTACAGGTTCCCTTCAGAAACCACATGCAATTCAAGCCGAGTAGATGATTCGCAGGGGGCAGGTCAACTCCACTATCGCAACAAAACCACTCGGGCTACCTGCGCCGGCCCGCACGCCTCATTGTGTCTTCCATGATTCTGGGTGCACACCCGATTCACGAAAGTTAGGCAATATCCATAGACGCCCAAAATGATGCGCCCTCATTACCTACAGGCCCACTTTCGCACTTGCCGCAGGCATGAATACTGGGTCGATCCAGTCTCATCTTGGTAACGAAATCCGCTCGTTGTTGGCTCCCCAGTATCTCGCTGAATGTCTGCTGAAACAGGTTCCCAAGTACGTCTGCCCGAGGGTGCATGCAGCATGGCACCACGGTGCCGTCTGCATCGACATATAGGAGGTTGATCTGGCCGTGCCAAGGATGGCCTTTGAAGACGCTGGCCTCTTGCATAAACCCGCATTCACCTTGTGGCGGTTTGATTTGTCGTCCAGTCATATTCATCACTGACTCGGGTAGGGCCATCCAGCGCCGAAATTCTGGTGTCCAACCGAGGGGCTGCAGATGGTTACGCCACCGCTCCCGAAACTCTGGCGGTTCAGGGGTGCATACAGTACGGGTTACGAGCTGCATGCCAGGTGCCCAGCGGTCGCGCAACTGCCTTGCGCGTTCCAGAAATTCAACCAATCGCTCCCAGCGCGATGGCGGCCTCAGCCGTTCATAATCTTCTGCCGTTCCGTCACCATCACAACTTACCACCAAGCGAGTCACGACTTCGCTCTTGACCATTTCCTCAAAATCTTCCCAATTCACTTTTTGTGCATTGGTGGAAAGCTCCACCACTGAAACCTTCCAGCTTTGTCGGGGGATGCATTCCACAATCTCCGCCAGTTGCTGGTGCAATAAAGGTTCACCAAAATTAAACAATCGCAAAGTATGGATGCGTTCAACATCGATATTCCGAAGTGCGATGTCAAAGTTTGCCACCGAGATTCTCTCTACATCAGAGATCAAAGTTGAGTTTGGGCAACCGACGCACTTCAGTTGACAACCATGGACAATGTCGAACTGAACTGTATAAATACTGGTTGCTTGCGAAGACATGATGAATTCGAATAAAAATAAAGAGTTTCGAAATCAGAGTTAGTCAAGAATGCAATTCCTGTTCATGGTAGCAGTTCCACTGATTCCGATCTCCGTTGATGTCCGGTTCCAAGGGACATTTCTGATCAGATGAACGCCAACGGGCTTCTTCGCGACCGCCAGTCCTTAATGCAGCAATACCCTGGCTTCCTGCAGCCGGGACTTATTCGGTGTTGCCCTAAAATTACAGGTTCTCTTCAGAAACCATACGAAATTCAAGCCAGGCACATCATGAGCAGCACCCACATCGACGGCGTCAGCGTCAACACCCAGGCCAGTGTCTATTTCGACGGCAAATGCATCAGCCACGGCATCACGCTGGCCGACGGCAGCAAGAAATCGGTCGGCGTGATCCTGCCCGCGACCTTGACCTTCAATACCGGCGCCCCGGAAACCATGGAATGCGTTGCCGGATCCTGCGAATACAAACTGGCTGGCACCGGGGTCTGGGTCAAATCGTCCGCCGGCGAAAAATTCAGCGTGCCCGGCAACACCAGCTTCGATATCCGCGTCACAGCGCCGTATCACTACATCTGCCATTTCGGCTGATTCACTGACTCGCGCTCAACTCCAACCCCCGTTCGCCCTGAGCTTGTCGAAGGGCATTTCACCGCACACACCATGTCCACCATTCTCCAGAACATTCCCGTCGGCCAGAAAGTCGGCATCGCCTTCTCCGGCGGCCTCGACACCAGCGCGGCCCTGCACTGGATGCGCAACAAGGGCGCCATTCCCTACGCCTACACCGCCAACCTGGGCCAACCCGACGAGTCGGACTACGACGAGATCCCGCGCAAGGCGATGCAATACGGCGCCGAGAAAGCGCGTCTGATCGACTGCCGCAGCCAGCTGGCCGCCGAGGGTCTGGCGGCTCTGCAAAGCGGCGCTTTTCACATCTCGACCGCCGGCGTGACCTACTTCAACACCACGCCCCTCGGCCGCGCCGTCACCGGCACCATGCTGGTGGCCGCCATGAAGCAGGACAACGTCAACATCTGGGGCGACGGCAGCACCTTCAAGGGCAATGACATCGAGCGCTTTTACCGCTACGGCCTGCTGACCAACCCGTCGCTGCAAATCTACAAACCCTGGCTGGATCAGGCGTTCATTGACGAGCTCGGCGGGCGCGCCGAGATGTCGGCGTTCATGACGAAAGCCGGTTTTGGCTACAAGATGTCGGCCGAGAAAGCCTATTCGACCGACTCCAACATGCTGGGCGCGACGCACGAAGCCAAGGACCTGGAACTGCTGAGCAGCGGCATGAAGATCGTCAACCCCATCATGGGTGTGGCGTTCTGGAAAGACGAGGTCTCAGTCGCCCGCGAAGCAGTCACGGTGCGCTTTGAAGAAGGGCGTCCGGTGGCCTTGAACGGCGTCGCTTACCCCGACCTGGTGACGCTGATCCTGGAAGCCAACCGCATCGGCGGTCGCCACGGGCTGGGCATGAGCGACCAGATCGAGAACCGCATCATCGAAGCCAAGAGCCGCGGCATTTATGAGGCGCCCGGACTGGCGCTGTTGTTCATTGCCTATGAGCGCCTGGTGACCGGCATCCATAACGAAGACACCATCGAGCAATACCGCGACAACGGTCGCAAGTTGGGGCGCCTGCTGTACCAGGGCCGCTGGTTCGACCCGCAGGCCATCATGCTGCGTGAAACGGCGCAGCGCTGGGTGGCGCGTGCCGTCACTGGCGAAGTCACGCTGGAACTGCGTCGCGGCAACGACTATTCGATCCTCAACACCGAAAGCCCGAACCTCACTTATGCGCCCGAGCGCCTGAGCATGGAGAAGGTGGAAGACGCGCCGTTCTCGCCGGCCGACCGCATCGGCCAGCTGACCATGCGCAACCTCGACATCGTGGACACCCGCGCCAAGCTCGGCATTTACGCCAAAACCGGTCTGCTGTCGCTGGGCAAGGATGGAGACTTCTTGAGGCTTGACGACGGAAGTACAAAGTAGCTCAGTATCACCCTGTGTGGCGAGCGCCGCGTCGAAACCGGCGGGTTGGGCCTGGCAGGCTGGCGCTCATACGCTTCGCTTTTTGAAATCGCGCCAGCCTGCTCAGCCGCACAAAGTAACTCAAATGGCAAAAAGCTCTGGTTCACTCAAGGCAGTTTTCTACGCTCTTGGCGCCAACGCAGGTATCGCGTTGGCGAAAGCAGTTGCCGCGTTCTTCACCGGCAGCGGCGCCATGCTGGCTGAGGCCCTGCACAGCTTTGCTGATTGTGCCAACCAGGTCCTTCTGCTCGTCGGAATGCAACAAGCCAAGAGGCCGCCGACACCGGACCACCCATTTGGATACGGCCGCGTCGTGTACTTCTGGTCGATGATGGTCGGCGTACTCCTGTTCAGCATTGGCGGGCTCTTTTCGGTCTGGCACGGAAGCCAATCGCTGCTGCACCCGGAGCCCGTGAAGTACCTGCTGCCGTCTCTGGGCGTGCTGCTGGTGGCAATAGTCCTTGAAGGAATCAGCCTGCGCGGCGCGTTGCAGGCCTTGGCTGCAGAGCGCGCAGACAAGAGCCTTTGGCGCTGGTTCCGCGAAACGCGGCAATCTGAACTCCTGGTTATTACGGGCGAAGACATTGCCGCCCTCGCTGGCCTGGCGCTGGCGTTCGTCGCGCTGCTGCTGACAGGCATCACTGGAAACGCGGTTTTTGATGCCTTGGGTTCAATTGCTGTTGGACTTTTGTTGATTGGCGTCTCGGTCGTGGTCACCATGGAGGTAAAGAGCATGATTACCGGCGAGTCTGCTTCACCGGAGATGCGCTCGGCCATCGCCGGGTTCGTTGCCAGTCAGCCGGAGGTAGAGCGCATCGTGAACCTGATTACTTTCCAGTTGGGCGACGAGATTGCCGTTGCGGTGAAGGCAAAAATGGTCCCGATGCCCAGCGCCGAGGCGCTGGTGTCGGCTATCGATGACGTGGAAGAGCGGATGCAGGCTCACTTTCCAAGTCTGCGTTGGTCGTTCTTCGAGCCCGATGCAGGTACGCCCCAAGCCAGGATGGCTGACCGGTAAGCCCGACTTGCGACGTAAGCGTCCGCGGGAGAAGCTCCGCTTCCGGTCCACTCGAGCCTGCCAGGGCAGGGTCGCAAATTGACCGTCGCTTGCGCAGCGAAAGCAGACATCGCATACTATTCTCCGACCGGGGGCGGTACGGTTAATCTGGAACAGCGTGGAAAGGAATCGCCCCGACAGTGCCTTGTTCATTTCAGAGCGGCTTGTCATGAAAGCTCACGCCACAATTTTCGTTTATGGACTGGAATTTCTAAATGCTGATGGTGAACCATTCAAAGAGTCTTGAGAGCGTCGAAAAGATGCGTGGCGCTGCCAAAGTCCTGGTCGGTGTGCTGGGGATGATTGAGGCGTATGTGAAGCCCGGTGTGACTACCGGTTATCTTGACAAGCTCTGCAACGACTACATTGTTGACAATGGAGGTATTCCGGCATGTGTTGGTTACCAAGGTTATCAGCACGCGACCTGCATTTCGGTGAATCACGTCGTTTGCCACGGCATCCCGGGGGAAAAAACATTGAAGGAAGGTGACCTTCTAAATATCGATGTGGTGGTGGCGCGAGATGGGATGCACGCAGACAGCAGCGCAATGTACTTCGCCGGGAAGCCCACCGTCGCCGCAAAGAGATTGGCCGCCGTCACACAAGAGTGCCTTTACCTTGGCATTCTCGAAGTAAAACCAGGCGCGCCATTGGGCAACGTCGGGGCGGCTATACAGGCACACGCCGGCAAATATGGGTACAGCGTCGTTCGGGATTTTTGCGGGCACGGGATTGGTGCAGCCATGCATGAGGAACCCGAAGTCCGGCACTTCGGCAAGCGAGGCTCCGGTCAAATGATGTTGCCGGGCATGACCTTTACCATTGAACCCATGCTGAACTCCGGTCGGCAGGACGTGCATGTGATGCCGGATGCGTGGACCGTTGTGACGAAGGACCACTCCCTGTCTGCCCAATGGGAGCACACGGTGCTGGTGACAAATACGGGTGTCGAGATTCTTACGCTTCGTCCTGGCGAAAGCGAGAGGTGGAATCTTTTCAATTCCGCCCACACTCGCTAATCCTGGTTCAATTGCCAAACTACTGAACTGATAGGTATCCACACGGCAGGAGCCCTGGCAATGCACAAACTTCTACTGATTCTCGGCGTCCTCCCGTTTCTTTGCACCTGCGGGGGTGGAGGCGCGCCGCCCCCCTCCATTGACGGCAAGTGGAGCGCCGTATCTCAGGTCGTCGGCAGCAGCCTTACCTTGCAGTTGAGCAGCCACAATGGCACGGTGGTCGGAGCGGGCGCATACAACTTCGAGGCTGGCCCTTCAGGAGTGCTTACCATCGCCGGAACATATCAGCCTCCGATGGCCGCTCTTTCCTTCGCATATGACAATGGCAAGTCCGCCGTGTACGCCGCGACGGTCTCGGATGCTAGCCACATGAGCGGGAAGCTGAGGTACCAGGATGGCACAACCGTGGACCTCTCCTTTGCCAGGCAATAGACGAGGCTGTTGAGCCCAAAAATGCTCAACCAGTTGCAGGGAAATTACTCGACACCGAGCGGACTTCGCACGGCACCCTCCAATCGCAGGAGTTACGCCCAGGAGCGAATTTGAGGCCATGCGCAGAGAGCGGGAATTCGAAAGGGGAATAATCGTCTTCATGATTCGTAACCATCAGTCTTTTGGGTAGGTTCAATGCGCAGGTCAGAAATTAGGAACGTGACTGAGGCCATTGAGTCAAATGGAGCGCTTGAGCGCCAAAGGCGCAAAAAGGTATTGGATGACTTGTTAGATGCGGGACTTGAGTTTCCACCCGAATACCGCGGGGGCCTAAGCAATCACTTGCCGATGGCGCTTCACTCTTTGTATGAATTGGGTGCCAGTTCACAGCGCTTGCACGAGTTCTACACCATTTATTCTCAACGCTTTCTGGCGACTAAGCTGCAAGGTCATTCCGAAATTCAGATTCCTTCCGACATCAACTGGCTGCAATTTCGTGGGTTGTCTGATTCCTACCCGACTCTGTTGGCCTGCTTCGGCGAACTTATATTGCGCAGTGGCGTGGAGGGGACTCTGGAAAAGACATTGCCTGACCTGTTGCCTGGTGTTTCTGCTGCAGCATTTCATGGAGTAATCCGCACTGCCCATGCCTTGCATGCGAAGCACCCAAGGGAGATGGCCGCAGCACTTGCATACTGGGCCTGGCGGTGGCAGCCCTTGGCGCAGACGCCGACGGGTAAGCAACTACTGCCATTCGACATCTGGTCACAGCGATTGGTTGAGCAAGCCAAGGAAGAGAAAATCGAGAATTCTGCCAGCCTCATTACGGTCCGCATGGATGAAGCATGTCAGACTATTACTTACAGGGAGTTGGCCGGCTCACTGGCGCCGACAAGTTCCCTGGAGAAGCGCATCGCCCAGTTTGCGTCTTTCGCGGTGAATCGCTATTTGGCAAGCCGGAACTTTACGGTCCTGCACATGGTTACGGGTGCGCGAGCTCTAAGAATATTGCTGCCCTGGATAGATGACACACATCAGGCTCAATTACTGCTTGCGCAATGCTTCACAGCGGCATATCTTGCGGCAGAGCTTGTACCTGCAAACCGAGTCGAAGCTTCAAATTTGCGGGGCTGGCAGGCAGTCACGGATGCTGCCGTTCAGTCGAACAATGAGCATGCCATCAAAATGATCCATGCCTGTCGCGATGAGGCCTCGGTCTATGCTTCCGACCAGTATCTGGATGCCGCAAATATGGCAATGACGTAGCCGCCGCCGCTGATGGGCATGGGCAATACCCTGACTTGGCGGCTAACATTCACCAATGAACGACTTGAGCCAATCGATTTCCTCTGCAAAGCCAGTCTTGTGGACAAACCCGCTTCGTGCCAATGGCAAGGGCCGGCCATTACCGGACCAATTTGATGGCAAACCCATCGGACTGGCGGCCATAAGAGATGCTCAGGCACGTTTTGAGAGGTTTGCCCCCTTGCTGGCCGAACTCTTTCCAGAGCTGAAAGCCTCCAATGGTCAAATCGAATCCGATTTGTTGCCGATTGCGGCAATGCAGGCAGCCATCGGGTTTCCTCAAGAGAAGGGAACGCTCTGGCTGAAGGCGGACCACAGCCTTCCGGTCGCGGGTTCGATCAAGGCGCGTGGTGGTTTTCATGAAGTTCTGGAATTCACCGAAAGCATCGCTCTCCAGCACAAGCTCATCGGCCTGGATGGGGACTATCGAAAATTGCTTTTGCCGGCAGCCAGGAGTGTTTTCGCCGGGTACCAAATTGCTGTTGGTTCCACCGGCAACCTGGGCATGAGTATTGGCGTGATGGCGGTGGCCCTGGGATTCCGGGCCGTGGTGCACATGTCCAGCGAAGCCAAGGAATGGAAAAAGGAACGCCTGCGCCGCAGAGGGGTCGAGGTGGTCGAACACCCGGGTGACTATGAGCAGGCGGTAAGCCAGGGACGTCAACTGGCGCTGGCTGACCCGCTATGTCACTTCGTCGATGATGAGCGCTCCACCTCACTCTTTTTGGGCTACAGCGCTTCGGCCTGTCACTTGCAGAGACAGCTGGAACAGCAAGGCATCGCAGTGAATGAAGCTCACCCGCTGCTCGTCTACATCCCCTGTGGCGTTGGTGGCGCACCCTCCGGCATTGCTTGGGGGCTGCACCATGTTTTCGGGCCCAATGTTCACTGCTACTTTGCCGAGCCGGTGCAATCACCGTGTTTTCTGGTTCAAATGTTGGCCAGCGAGGGGAGCCACCCATCCGTTTACGACTACGGTCTGAGCAACAACACCGAAGCCGACGGCCTGGCGGTGCCGCGTGCTTCAGTTCTTGCCGCCGAAACCATGCAATCCATCGTGGCCGGCGTGTTCACGGTCGAGGATTCCACCTTGTTCAGACACCTGGAACTGCTGAACACAAGCCAAAGTCTGCGTATCGAGCCTTCCGCCGCGGCAGGCTTTGGCGGACCGCTGTGGCTGCAAGACAATGCGCTGGCGTGCCCGAGCGCCACCCATATTGTCTGGACAACGGGTGGTTCACTGGTGCCCGATACCGAGTACCTCAAATACCTGGAATGGTCGCAGCCGAAGTGATGTATTGCACGACAAGCGCCAGGCATCAAGCGGCGACAGTAAGGGTCACTTCAATGTTTCCGCGCGTGGCATTTGAGTAGGGACAAACCAGGTGCGCTTTCTCCACCAATGCCTGGGCGGCCGCATGCTCCATCCCGGGGATGCTCACCACCAGTTGTACCTCAATCCCAAAGCCGGCAGGTATGGGGCCAATGCCAACCGTTGCCTCAATGCTGGTGTCGGCAGGAAGAGCGATTTTTTGCTTCCCGGCGACAAACTTCATGGCCCCAATGAAGCAAGCGCTGTAGCCGGCTGCGAACAACTGCTCAGGGTTCACGCCACCGCCTGGGCCGCCCATTTCCTTGGGCACCGCGAGCTTCAGGTCCAAAAGACCGTCAGAAGTGCGGGTAGTGCCGTCACGTCCGCCGGTGGATTTGGCATGGGCTTGGTAAACGACTTTTTCCAATTTTGTAGACATGGTCTTCTTTCGATGGTTTCTCCCAATCGGGAGAGGGTTAAGAACGGGTCAAACGAGTGCGCAGCTTCTGTGCTTTCTGAGTCAAGGCGCGAACCTCCTGAATCGAGCAACCGGATTGCTCGACGATGCAAGCCGGAATGCTGGCTGCCCTGGCTTTCAAGTGGCTGCCTTGTTTGGTGACGAAGACATGGACCCGGCGTTCGTCGTCGGAGGAGCGCTGGCGCGACAACAGACCCGCGTGTTCCATTCGCTTGAGCAGAGGCGTCAAGGTACCAGAGTCCAGAAACAGGCGCTCACCCAAAGCAGAGACACTCAGGCCATCGCTTTGCCAGAGCACAAGCATCACCAGGTACTGGGGATACGTCAGCCCCACAGCCTCCAGCAATGGCTTGTAAAGTTTGGTCATCGCCAGTGAGGTGGAGTACAGGGCAAAGCACAACTGGTTATCGAGAAACAGCGCCGGATTTGTCTGCTCGGCTGTCAGCTTGGGTCGTGGATCTTTGGAACTCATGGCGAGAAGTATATAGCACAATTTAATTGTGTACAATTTAATATCCAAACCAGACACATAGCTCGTGCCTATCGCTGTGCCTGATCTCTGATGGCTGCAGTCGCCGGGAGTGCCCGGGAGTGACATGGAAGTTGAAGGACGCGGGTGCACTTGGGCGGGTTCGTGGTCCCGAATGTTGGAGTACAGTCCCTAGCGCTCACGAAGAAAAAAGTAATGGAGAGGCGAGACAATGTCACACATCATCGCTGCAAAGTTCTCGACTCTGTTCAAGCAGTCGCCACCCCTGCCTCTGTCTCGTCGTCGGGCCGTCGCCGGGATGGTTGCGCTGCTCCTGTTGGCCTCAGTGCTCATCGCCAATATGGTCGCGATTAGCGTATTCACTTGGGAAACCGCAAGCAGCCCGGGGAGACTGCTTGCGCTGCTGGCTTTCTGGGGTATTACGTTCTTCGCCTTGTTCTTCGTTTGGCAAATGGCACGCTTCCTTTTGAAACATTGGCCAGCCAAGTCAGGTGCGTCATGAACCAACGGAAATGGGTCATCGCATTTCTTGCGCTGCTGGCTCTTGCTGCAGCATTTGTTTTGGGCACGTCAACAGCGCTCCCGCCGGTCGTCGCATCCCACTTTAGTGGTTCAGGCATGGCCGACGACTTTAGCCCGCGCTCGGCCTACCTGCTTGTCTGGCTTTTGTTGCAGCTTGGGGTTCCACTCCTGGTTGCCTTCTTGCCGTTTGCTGTCATTCGCTGGAGCGGCGATCAGCTCAGCATCCCCAACAGCCAGTATTGGCTGGCCCCCGAGCGTCGCGATGAGACTTTCACCTTCCTTCGCTTGTGGGGTTTGTCGCTGGCGTCGGCTATCGTCGTATTTCTGGCCTACGCTCACTGGCTGTTGGTGCAGGCAAACCAGCACCAGCCACCGGTACTCTCCACGTCGGCCATCATCAACGGCCTTGAGGTCTTCTTTGCTGCTCTTGCCATCTGGCTCGTCGCTCCCTATGTGCGGTTCCGCGAACGAGCCTGAGCTCAAATGGGCCTTTAATGAGAACCCTCTACACCGTTGCCTATCCTGACATCTCAACTGCGGACGCGGCGTTCATCAAGGCTTTCCGTCACGAGAACGACTTGTCGTACCGGGATGTAGTTGCCGCGCACTTCACTATGGTTTTTGGGTGCGGAAACGTCGCCGAGCCCGAGTACACCGCGCACATCAAGCGCATCGCGGCGAAATTCACTACCATCGATTTCTCTTGCCGGTACGCGATGCTCGGCGCAGATGACCAGGACGAAACAGCCTACGTTTTCCTGGTGCCGGACGAAGGCTATAGCGCCATTTCTCTATTGCACGACAAACTCTACACCGGGGTCCTTCAGCCTTATTTGAAGCTGGAAATTCCTTTCATCCCCCACATCACCATCGGAGCAATGAAAGACCGGAAGGCCGCGAAGGCGCTTTGTGACGGGCTAAACAGCAAGGTGGTCCAAATCAATGGTCGCCTTGATGTTCTCACAGTCAGCGCATTGGAAGATGGAAAACTCGACGACTTGTCGTCGATGCGACTGGTTGCCTAGACGCGTGACTGTCCGCTTCTGGCCGGCTCGAGCCCGTCAGGAGAGGGGCCAACGCGCACCTTGACGACAGAGGTTGCACCAACGATATCAATCGCTCTTACCTTTGACACGCATGGTGTAGCGGACTAGAGATGGTGCTCACTGGACCGCTCAAAAAGACTGCTGAACCGCACCAGCATCACGATTACGGTCGGCCAGCATAGCGTGTTCAGTATGTCGTGAAGGCTAGCTCTCCAACGCCAATATCCCAGGCTGGCGATGTCGTCGCGCATATCAAAAAGCTCCCCGACAACGGCGACCACCAGAACTGCAATCCATGGAGCAATGGAACGCAGTGGCCTTCGGAACACTGCAGCAGTCACAAAAAACACGGTCAAACCAACGTAGACATGCAGCGCGTCTTTGCCCAGCCCGGTGCCAGAGACGATTGCCAGTTTCATGGCTTGTACGGTTGAGGTTTCCATGGCGAGTAACGAATAGCGTCAATAAGCGAAGTCAATCCAATATATACCAAGACCATGTCCCTGGTTTGACGCTGACCGCGCTTTCGTGGACGCAAGCGCTCCTTCATCAACATCGCCCAAACGCGAGATATACAGCCCACGTCTTTGAGGTGAAAATGGGGTATTCGTTTTCTCCGCAGCGTAGGATGCGAGTCAACAACAACCAGGGGAGAAACATGACATCAAACGCGAGACGAGAAGAGGCGCTGAAGCTTCTAGCGGCGACAGGACTGAACCGACTGAATTACGCACCACCTGTCATACGGACGCTGTGGCGCATGGGCTTTGACATTCCACCACCGCATTTCGCCTCCTTCTTTTATAGCGCTGCCTTGTCGGGTACCTCCTTCGCGGTGGTCTGGGGTCTACTCATGTGGTTGATGTTATCGCTGTCTCACGGGGTGTCTATTCCAGTATTGATTTGCCTGGCCGCGTTTGCAGGCCTCTTCTTCGGCGTCGCAATGGCTGGGTACTATGCCATTGGCCGCCGCAAGTACCACCTCCCGAAATGGGAGGCACTTCGCCCTGCCAGCTGAAGAGCCTAGATACTCGTACGCGGATATCTTCTGCTTGAGCACTTCCAACATGACCCGTGCCAAACCGCACCTGCTTCCCGAGCGCGAGGTTTTTCAATATGCTTTTCCGCAGCCTCTTCCTGCTAGGTGTAATTTGGCTCACTCTGCCAGTTGGCTCTGCTTTGGCCGAAAAGGCGGACCGCCAGCAACCCCTGCATATCCAGGCTGACACACTCCGGGGGGACGGCACGAAAAAGGTTCAGGTCTTCAAAACTTCCGTGATAGTGACCCAGGGAACCATGGTAATTCGCGGCGAAAAAATGGAAATATCAGAAGACTCGCAAGGTTACAAATCCGTCGTCCTGACCGCCGAGCCAGGTGGCCGGGCCTTTTACCGTCAAAAGCGTGAAGGTGTGGACGAGTTTATTGAGGGCGAAGCCGAGGTCATTTTCTACGACCAAAGGACTGATACCGTGAGGTTCACTCGCCGCGCCGAACTGCGCCAGTTCAGGGGCGAGACATTGGCCGCGCAAATCAGCGGCGACCGCATCACCTACGACAGCGTCGCCGATACATTCGCTGCAGATTCTGACGCGTCTGGAGCTGCCGCGAGAAAAGGCCGAATCAAAATGATGTTTGTACCCAAGCCCAATATGCCATCTGCATCCACGCCCACCCCGGCGGCGAGCGGGGCGCCGCTGCGGCCTAGCACCGACTTGGCGATAGACAAGAAGTGAGCGTCTCGCGCTCGCTTGAGCGTAAACTGCATTGAAAAACATCGATGGCCCATGTCTCGGGCGCCGCAAGCCAAGAAGAAATCTGGAATGACGAAGCATCACGCAACCCAACTAACCCAGCTTCTCGCGACACTCGCAGTTGCCCTCTCAATTGCCTCCCTGGCCATAGTCGCTACTGTTGCACTGAGAACGGGTGTGGTTCACTGGGCGGTGTTCACGCCCTCCTTCATAGTGCTTCTTGGAGCTGGTCGTCGCCTTTCCAAATCCCGCGCCAAGGCCAAGACATCGGCGGATGCCGCCTAGGCGGGCAACTGTTGCAGTGCAAATATGCCGCGATGTGCTGTCCTGCTCATGGACCTTCAGAGGGACTTCCTTGACTGCAAGGGCGGGCGAATGCCTGTCGACGCGTCCGGTTCCGAGGCCGTACGCCAAGCGGCAAACGAAGTGCTGTCAAAGCGAGTCCTTGCAGATGCGCTGCCAATCATCGTACTGAACCAGTTCCCTCCCGCGGCGCGAATTGCCAACTTCTTCCGCAGGAGCGCCGCTATTGCCGGAAGCGCTGGCGCGGAACTTGACGGGCGGCTTGAGCCGTCTGGATCGGCAAAGGTGATCGCAAAGGCCAGACCGAGCGCCTTTTCAAGTCCGGAACTGGAACAGTACCTTCGCGCTCACAGCATTCAGGAACTCTATGTGTTGGGTGTCTTCGCGGAAGGTTGCGTCCGTTCGACGGTACTCGAAGCGGTCAAGCTGGGCTACACCGTCCATGTCATCGCAAATGCTGTGGCAACCAACGCGCCGTGGAAGAAGCGCTTCGCTTTGTGGGCAATGCAGCGCTCCGGGGCAAAAATTGTTCCGAACCTCCTCGCTCTCAAGCCATCCAACTCTTAGTGGCCGCGGATCGCACCCGGCGGATACTGAACGCAAGTGTTTTCCGTGACAAGGTAGTCGCATGGCTTACTTACTGCGGCGTACATGTCGATTGCATACTTTGCGCGACGAAGACGAGCGCCAATTCAAGCATGCTTCAATGCCAGCAATCGGTCCTTTTTGGGGCATTCCGGCGCGGCGGTTGACGGTCCACTCCTGGTCGCGCGCCGTCCAATTGACCGGTGCCCTGCGGCCCGACGAAGATGGCAATTTGGGTATTGGCAAGGTCCCATCACCGCTTATTGAGCTCAGCTACTGGGGGTCGGCAGTTGGCCTGACGGAAATCCGGCATTCAGCCCAAAGCCAACGCCACCACACCCACTGCAATGGCTGTAGCCCCCGCGAGCCGCAACCAGCGGTCCGATTCTCCGAGCAGAGTTCCACCGGCAATTGCAGCGAACAACATTGATACCTCACGCGCCGGGGCCACGTGACTCAGCGGCGCCATGCGCACTGCGTAAAGCACCATCACGTAGCTGAGCGGCCCCAGGACTGCGACGACCATCGCGGCCCGCCATTGAGCGCGCCATGCCTGTGCAAAGCCTGCGCGGTCGCGAAGCGCGAATGGCAGCATGACCGGTATCCGCAGCAGGTTTCCGACATAGTCGACGAGGATGGGTGAAATCAGCATTATCTTCACTGCGTAGCCGTCGATGACCGTATAGCCGGCGATGAAGGCACCGGTAGATGCACCCCAGAACAGGCCGCGGCGCACCCGGTCGCGTTGCTGCGGCTCATGTGCCTTGCGCCAAAGACCTGGGCCGCCGGCGATGAGGAACACACCGGCAACAACCGCCAGTGCGCCGGCCACGCCCACCAGCGATATTGTTTCGCCAAGCACAATCACCGCACCGACGGAACTCAACAGCGGCCCGCTGCCGCGGGCGACGGGGTAGACCACCGTCAGGTCCGATACCTCATAGCCGTGTAGCAGCGTCCGGAAGTACAGGATGTGAATCACAGCGCTGACGAAAAGAATCAACCATTCGGCGACGCCCCAATTGACAACTTCCTGGACGCCGACCCACACCACCACCGGCATCCATAGCACGCCAACCAGAAGCGAACCCATCAGCACGAAGCTGTTTCCGCCGCCCGCTTTCTTGGCGGCCAGGTTCCATGTGGCGTGGCAAGCTGCGGCGGCAAGAACCAGAGTAAGTGCGAGTGGGGACATAGAAAGTTTTGCTTCCTGGATTCAATCGGTCGATGCAACAAGCGTGCTGGTCAACAGCCTGAAACGGCCTACTTGCGCTTCAGATAACCGGCTGCAATCGGTCGCAAGGCAGCAGGCGTAATACCCAGCGATTGCAGCGTCGCACACTGTCCGGACGCAACGTTGTCCACCCGCATCGAATCCAGGTTGTCAAGGCTCATCACCGGCTCGCCCGGCGCCAGCGCCATCAGCCTCGCTTGCAGGCGCCCAAGCCACAGGGGCAGGGCGATCACCGGGCGTCCGCGCCCCTCGCGGATGCCGCTGAGCTGGGCCGCGAGTTGCACCAGTTCGCGCAGCGTAAAGACCTCCGGACCGCACAGTTCTACCACCCTGGGCTCAGGGACGCCCGAGGCGGCGTGGTCGGCCAGACTGCGCAGCACGGCGTTGGCGACGTCTTCCACCCACACCGGCTGAAAGCGCGCATCGGCGCAGGCCAGCGGCATGAACGGCAACAGCTGCTGCAGTTTGGCAAAGACGTTGAGAAACTTGTCCTCGGCACCAAAAATGACGCTCGGACGCAGAATCGTCAGATCGAACGCCGCGCGGCCTCCCGATCCGGCGCTCGCCGCCGCCATCAATGCCGCCTCGCCTTGCCCCTTGCTGCGCAGGTACATCGAGGGCGCGGATTGCGGCTGCTGCGCGTTCGCTCCGACCGCGCTGATGTGCACGACTTTTTTGACACCGGCAGCCACGCAGGCCCGCGCCAGTTTCTGCGGCAAAGCCACATGCACCTTGTCGAAAGCCGCCTGGTCGCCGTGCAGGATCGCCACCAGATTGACCACCGCGTCATGGCCGGCCAGCGCGCGCGTCAAGGCGGTCTCGTCGTGGACATCGAGCTCCAGGATCGTCACCGGGGACAAGTGCTGCAGCTGTCGCGCATTGACACGCCGGCGCGTCGCCAGCGTCACCTTCC
Source organism: uncultured beta proteobacterium (assembly GCA_963810395.1). Classification (GTDB taxonomy): domain Bacteria; phylum Pseudomonadota; class Gammaproteobacteria; order Burkholderiales; family Burkholderiaceae_C; genus Rhodoferax. The sequence goes on from CAWENC010000001.1 coordinate 3,130,039, forward strand.
AGCCCTCGCGCACCAGCTTTTCACAGACGTGAGCGCCGACAAAGCCGGTGCCGCCGAGCAGGAATACTTTTTTCATGGACTGAATTCAGCGCCTTGAAGAGGGATTCAAACCACCACCGGCTCGATTTCGAGCCGGATGCCAAAGCGCTCGTAAACGCTGGTCTGAATGGCGCGCGCCAGCGTCATCACTTCGCCGCCGGTGGCACCGTCGCCACTGTCGACCCTGCCCCGGTTCACCAGCACCAACGCCTGCTTTTCATAGACGCCGGCCTGACCGACAGACTTGCCGCGCCAGCCGCAGGAATCAATCAGCCAGCCTGCTGCCAGCTTGACGCTGCCATCCACCAGGCGGTAATGCACCACCTTGGGGTCGCGGGCGATGATGTCGGCGCACTGCTCCGGCGTGACCGTGGGGTTCTTGAAAAAACTGCCGGCATTGCCGATCACTTGCGGATCGGGCAGCTTGGCGCGGCGAATCTCGCACACCCAGTCATAAATCTGCCGGGCCGTCGGGCTGCTGCAATCGCGCTCGGCCATTTTCTTGTCCAGGTCGGCATAGCCCAGCACCGGCTTCCACGCTTTGGGCAGCGCAAAGCGCACGCGCAGAATCAGGGCTCTGTCCTTCAGGCCCAGCGTCTGATGCGGGCCGGTCACGGCCTCCCCGCCGTGCTTGAACACCGAATCGCGGTAGCCGAAGGCGCATTGGGCGGCGTTGAGCGTGAACACCTTCCCGGTCTGCAAGTCGATGGCGTCCAGCGACTCAAAACGGTCCTGCAGTTCGACGCCGTAGGCACCGATGTTTTGCACCGGCGAGGCGCCTGCCGTGCCGGGAATCAGTGCCAGGTTTTCCAGGCCCGGATAGCCCTGAGCCAGCGTCCAGGTGACAAAGTCGTGCCAGTTTTCGCCGGCGCCGGCTTCGACAATAAAGGCCCGGCTGGTCTCCTGCACCAGTCTTCGGCCCATGATTTCGACTTTGAGCACCAGCGCCTTGACATCGCCGGTGAGCACGATGTTGCTGCCCGCGCCGAGCACAAATTTCTGCGCCGAGCCCCATTTCGGGTCGGCCAGCAGATCGCGCACGTCCGATTCGCCGGCGATCCGGACCAGCGCCTGGGCGCGGGCCACGATGTGGAAGCTGTTAAAAGCCTGGAGGGGAAGGTTATTCTCGACTAACATGGCGGGATTGTCGCATCGGGAGTGTTTTCACTCCCCTTCGGGCTGGCCCTGTCACAGCCCCCTGTGGAACAAAACGCGCAGCCCCTTGACAGGTTCCGGGCGAGCGGATTTTTTGAGACACCAAAAATGCCTTCTTTTGATACGGTTTGCGAAGCCAACCTGGTGGAAGTAAAAAATGGCGTGGACAACACCGCCAAGGAGATTGCCACGCGCTTTGATTTCAAGGGCACACCGGCGGCGATTGAAATCAAGGACAAGGAAATCACGCTGATCGGCGACGCCGAGTTTCAGCTGACGCAGATCGAAGACATCCTGCGCAACAAGCTGACCAAGCGCGCCGTCGATGTGCGTTTTCTGGACAAGGGCGAGGTGCAGAAGATGGGCGGTGACAAGGTCAAGCTGGTGATCAAGGTGCGCAACGGCATCGAGACCGAGGTGTCGAAAAAGATCCAGCGCCTGATCAAGGACAGCAAGCTCAAGGTGCAGGCCGCCATCCAGGGCGATGCCGTGCGCGTCACAGGCGCCAAGCGCGATGACCTGCAGGCGGCCATGGCCCTGATCAAGAAAGACATTGCCGACCTGCCGCTGAGCTTCGACAACTTTCGCGATTGAACAAGGCGGCTGTTGCGTGAGCGTTCAGAACGAAGACGAATACGAAGACCTGCTCGGCCTGTGGTCCGACCTGGAGGCCGGCCTGGGCATTATCCTGGCCAGCCCGGCCTACATTCAGGAGTTTGAAAAGCGCGTCTGGCAATACGACCGCTGGATGCAGGGCCTGCTTGAAACCGATACCGATGTCGGTCTGTATCTTCTGTTCCAGCTGGCGATCATTTCGTCTGTCGGCTACAGCGCCTCGCACGCCCTGGTCAGTGCGGTCTTGTGCCACCTGATCGCGCTTGAGCTGAAACTGCCGCAGTCCGAGCGAGACAGCCTGGTGCATGCGGCGTTTACCATGAATGTGGCGATGACCGCCCTGCAGGACCAGTTGGCGGGACAGATCGAGAAGCCCACTGACCAGCAACAGGAAATCATCCGCACGCATGCCAGCAAAGGGGTCGAGATACTGACCAACCTGGGCGTCGTCGACACCCTGTGGATCGAGATCGTGCGCCAGCATCACGATGAAAATGGCGCCTCGGGCGAGCCGCACAGTGTGTCGCCGGCCCGGCGTCTGGCGGGTATTCTGCGCATGGTGGATCGTTATGCCGCCATGATCAGCCCGCGTCTGACGCGCGAAGGCCGCAGCGCCGCCGATTCGGCACGCACCATCATCAAGGCGGCGGAGCGCAACGAAGAAGTCGCCTTGGCGCTGGTCCACTGCGTCGGCCTGTGTCCGCCCGGCACCTATGTGCGCCTCGATGACAATCAGGTGGCGATCATCCTGCGCCGCAGCGACACCGCCAACTCGCCCTATGTTGCCATCGTCATCAACCAGGCGGGGGTGCCGTTGAATCCGCCCCGTCTGCACCGTACCGCCAGTGGCAGCCCCGGCATCAAGGTCGCGCTGGCGGCCTCGGCCGTGCCGGAGCGACTCAATCACCATCAAATCCTGCAGATCGGTGCCTATGCCGCGCTGCACCCCGAATAGCTATTGTTTTTATAGCTCCCGGCGCATGCCAGACGGTGGCTATAGCCACATTTCTTATTCAAATAGCAGGCAGGAATTCGAATGAAGATTTCTTTTCGGCGTCTGGGTTGGCGCGCTCTGGGTCGCGACCTGCGCTCTGGTGAACTGCGTCTGTTGATCGTCGCCGTCACGCTGGCGGTGGCGGCCCTGACGGCGGTGGGCTTTTTCGCCGACCGGCTCAAGGGCGGTCTGCAGCGTGATGCGCGCCAGTTGCTGGGCGGCGACGCCCTGGTCTCCAGCGACAACCCGGCGCCCGCCGTGTTTGCCGAAAAGGCGCGCGCGCTCGGTCTGGAAATTGTGCAAACGCTGAGTTTCCCGACCATGGCGCGGGCCCCCGATGCCCAGGGTGGCGGCGCCAGGCTGGTGGCGCTGAAGGTGGTTGCAGCCGGCTACCCGCTGCGCGGCAGGCTGAAGATCGCGGATCAACCCGGCGCACCGGAGAGCCCGACACAGACCATTCCCCAAGCCGGCGAGGCCTGGATCGAAGCGCCCTTGCTGGACGCCATCGGCGTGCCGATGGGCGGCGAATTGTTGCTCGGTGAGGCTCGTCTGCGCATCGCCAAAATCATTGTCAATGAGCCCGATCGGGGTGCAGGGTTCATGAACTTTGCGCCGCGCGTCATGATCAACCAGGCCGATGTGGCGGCCACCGGCTTGATCCAGCCCGCCAGCCGCGTCAGCTACCGCCTGGCGGTGGCCGGCGCGGATAAAGGGGTGTCAGACTTTGTCGCCTGGGCGCAGGGCGAGGTCAAGAGCTTTCGGGTGCGCGGTGCCCGCGTCGAGTCGCTGGAAGGCGGTCGCCCGGAACTCGGGCAAACGCTGGCGCGGGCGGAAAAATTTCTGAATCTGATCGCGCTGCTGGCGGCACTGCTGAGCGCCGTGGCGGTGGCCTTGACGGCGCGCGGCTTTGCTGCCAACCATCTGGATGACTGCGCCATGTTGCGCGTGCTGGGACTGGGGCAGCGCACGATTGCCGCCAGTTACGCTTTTGAGTTCATCCTGATCGGCCTGCTGGCCAGTGGCCTGGGAGTGGCCTTCGGCTACGCGGTGCACTACGTCTTCGTGCTGTTGCTCGCCGGCCTGGTGGACGCCGCCCTGCCTGGCGCCGGAATCTGGCCCGTGATCTTCGGCATGGGCATGGGCTTGACGCTGCTGCTGGCTTTTGGTCTGCCGCCGGTGCTGCAACTGGCCCAGGTGCCGCCGCTGCGCGTGATTCGCCGCGATGTCGGCGGCCTCAAACCCGCATCCCTCGGTGTGCTGGGTCTGGGCGTGGCCGGTTTCGCCGCGCTGCTGCTGGCGGCGAGCAGCGATGTCAAGCTCGGTCTGATCGCCGTCGGCGGCTCTGCCGCGGCAACGCTGGTATTTGCCGGCTTGAGCTGGCTGGCCGTCAAACTGCTGCGCTGGGCGGTCAACGAGCGCACGGCGCCGCGTGCCGTGGTGCTGGCCACGCGCCAGATCTCGGCGCGCCCGGCCTACGCCGTGGTGCAGGTCAGCAGCCTGGCGGTGGGCTTGCTGGCACTGGTGCTGCTGGTGCTGCTGCGCACCGATCTGATCAGCAGCTGGCGCAAGGCGACGCCGGCCGATGCCCCGAATCGCTTTGTCATCAACGTCATGCCCGAGCAGGGCGAGGCTTTTGCCAGTGCCTTGCGCGCCGCCGGTGTGAACAAATTTGACTGGTACCCGATGATTCGCGCCCGGCTGGTGGCGGTCAACGGCAAAGCGGTGACGCCGGAGGACTACCCCGACGAGCGCGCCCGGCGCCTGGTTGACCGCGAATTCAACCTGTCGCATAGCGCTACCAAGCCATCGCAAAATGAAGTCGTGGCCGGGCGCTGGACGCCCGAAGAGCAGGGTGCCATCAGCGTCGAGGAGGGCATTGCCAACACACTCAATCTCAAGCTCGGGGACCGCCTGCGCTTTGATGTCGGCGGCGTGCAGACGGAGTCGAGGGTGACGTCCCTGCGCAAGGTCGATTGGGGCTCGATGCGGGCCAATTTCTTTGTCATGTACCCGGTGAGCCGCCTGCCCGACGTGCCCAGCACCTACATGAGCGCCTTCAAGGCGCCGGCCAGCGCCGGTTTTGACAACGCGCTGGTGCGGCGCTTTCCGAATATCACCGCCGTCGACATGACGGCCACCATAGCGCAGGTTCAGCGCGTGCTCGATCAGGTCATCGGTGCGGTGGAGTTCCTGTTCGCCTTCACGCTGGCGGCCGGCCTGGTGGTGCTGTTTGCCGCCGTGACGGCGACGCGTGAAGAACGCGCCCGTGAATTTGCCATCATGCGCGCCGTCGGTGCCAAGAGCAGCCTGCTGCGCCAGGTGCAGCGCACCGAGCTGATCGGCGTCGGCCTGCTGGCCGGCTTTTTGGCCTCGATCGTTGCCAGCGCCGTCGGCTGGGCGCTGGCCAAATTCGTGTTCGAGTTTGAGTGGATCGTCTCGCTCTGGGTGCCGCTGCTCGGGGCCTTGAGCGGCGCGCTGCTGGCGCTGGCCGCCGGCTGGTGGGGCCTGCGCGAAGTGCTGCGCCGCCCAGTGGTAGAGACCCTGCGCCGCGCCGCGCAGTAGAACTAATTCTGTCATTGCGAGCGAAGCGCGGCAATCCATCGTTAACTATAAAAATAATAGCTGCCTGCGCAGTATCGACGGTGGCTAGAGGCCAATTAGTTATCTTTCCCTGAATGATGACATGCCAAACCCGGTTCAGCCTGCCGGGAGGATCAGGCTGCCGGGGCACTCAGCTCCGCGGCTGTCCCCCGCCCTGCGGGCTCCTCCTTGATGCCGCTGCGCTGAGCGCCCCACCAGCCTGATCTTGCAAGCAGGGTTGGTGTGCGATTTGCGCAAAACACCGACTTCCAAGTCCCCCTAGAATCAGCCCACAACATCAGGGACGCCATGAGTCAACTCCTCATCAACGATTACCTCAAGCAACTCGACATTATCAAAAAGATCAGCGGCAGCCAGCGGGAAACCATTGTGCGCGAGGCGTTCAAGGATTTGCTGAAGAACTGGGGCCGGCAGCACAACCTGATCTTCCTGGCCGAATACCCGCTCAAGACCGCGACCAGGACCAACATCAACGTCGATGGCGCACTCTTGCACGAACTGCGCATGCCGCTGGGCTACTGGGAAGCCAAGGACGCAGACGACGACCTCGACACCGAGGTCAGCAAGAAATTCAAAAAAGGCTATCCGCAGGACAACATCATCTTCAGTGACGACGCGGTGGCCGTGCTCTGGCAAAACCGCAACGAAGTGCTGCGCTGCGACATGGCCGACACGCAGGCGCTGTCCAGGCTGCTCAAACTGTTCTTCAGTTTCGAGCGCCCCGAGATCGCCGGTTTCCGCGCCGCCGTGGAGCAGTTCAAGACCGACCTGCCGGCCGTGCTGAAAGCCCTGCGCGAGATGATCGAGCGCGAACACGACCGGAACCCGGGCTTTCGCGCCGCTGAGGCCAAATTTCTGGTGCATGCGCAGGAGGCGATCAACCCCGGACTGCTGGAAGCCGACGTGCGCGAGATGCTGATCCAGCACATCCTGACCGAGGAAATCTTTGCCAAGGTGTTTGACGACAGCGACTTTCACCAGCACAACAACGTGGCGCGCGAGCTCTACGCGCTGGAGGCCGAGTTCTTCACCGGCAGCCTGAAGAAGGACACCCTCAAGGGCCTGGAAACCTACTACGCCGCGATTCGCGCCGCCGCCGCGCAAATCGGCAGCCACAGCGAAAAGCAGACCTTCCTCAAGGTCATCTACGAGAACTTCTACAAGGTCTACAACGCCAAGGCGGCCGACCGTCTGGGCGTGGTCTATACGCCCAACGAAATCGTGCGCTTCATGATCGACGGTGCCGACTGGCTGTGTGAAAAACACTTCGAGAAAAACCTGATCGACAAGGATGTGGACATCCTTGACCCGGCCACCGGCACCGGCACATTCATTTGCGAACTGCTGGAGCACTTTCGCGGCCAGCCGAAAAAGCTGGCGCACAAATACAAACACGAGTTGCACGCCAACGAGGTTGCCATCCTGCCCTATTACGTGGCCAACCTGAACATCGAATCGACTTTTGCGGCCATCACCGGCAGCTACGAAGAGTTTCCGAATCTCTGCTTCGTCGACACGCTGGACAACGTCGGCCTGCACACCTCAGCCCGGGGCGTGAACGCCGATCTGTTCGGCAGCGTCAGCGAAGAAAACGTGGCCCGCATCAAGCGCCAGAACAGCCGCAAGATCAGCGTCATCATTGGCAACCCGCCTTACAACGCCTGGCAAGCCAACTACAACGACAAGAATCAGAACAGACGCTATGTAGACATTGATCGGCGCATAAAACACACCTACATCGCTGAAGGCACGGCGCAAAATCAAATAGGGGTGTACGACATGTATACCCGTTTCTTTCGCTGGGCCAGCGACCGACTGAGTGAGAACGGTGTGCTGGCCTTCGTCACCAACCGCAGCTTCATCGAGAGCCGCACCTTCGACGGTTTCCGCAAGACGGTGGCGCAGGAATTCTCTGACATCTACGTGGTGGACCTGGGCGGCGACGTGCGCGCCAACCCCAAACTGAGCGGCACCAAACACAACGTCTTCGGTATCCAGACCGGCGTTGCCATCAGTTTCATGGTCAAGCGTGTGAGCACCACCAAGGACAAGCAACCCGCCCGCGTGCATTACCTGCGCCGCCCCGAGATGGAAACTGCCGAGGAAAAACTCGGCTTCCTCGCCAGCCACCCGATGCGCAGCCTCGACTTCGACGAGGTGCAACCGGACAAGGCGCACAACTGGGTTAGTCTCGGCAGAGCCGATTTCAGCGACTTCTTGCCGATCATCGGAAAGGAAGTGAAAGCAGCCCAGAACCAAAGACAAGAACGCGCAATTTTCAAACTGTTCTCGGCCGGCGTCAAAACCCAGCGCGACGACTGGGTTTACGACTACGACGCCGACGCGCTGGCGAAGAAGATGATGTTTTTTGCAGCCGGGTACGAAAACGCCCGACTGGGGAACTCTGCGGCGCCACTCACGGAAATCAAGTGGGATAGTGACTTGACAAAGTATCGCGAGCGCGGAATTCAGAAGCAGTTCGAGCCGACAGCCATAGTTGAAAGTCTCTATCGACCTTTTTGCAAGGCGGCGTTTTACTTTGATCGTCACTTCAATGGAAGGGTCTATCAATGGGCGAGCATTTTCCCCACGCCGGATGCTAAGAATTTGATCCTTTTTTACACCCAGCCGGGGTCTCAGAAGCCGTTTATGGTTGGCGCGTCGGATGGCATCTGCGATTTGCACGCCGTCGGTGCCGCCGCTGCGGCAGAGTGTTTGCCATTGTTTCGCTATGACCAATCAGGCCATCGCGTTGACAACATCACCGACTGGGCGCTCAAGCAATTCACAGCCCACTACAAGGAAGCGGCTGCGACTGGCACGGCCAGAACTGGCGCCAGCAAAGCGAAGAAGGTCACCAAGGAAGCCATCTTCCACTACTGCTACGCTGTGCTGCACAACCCGGCGTACCGCGAGAAGTATGCACAGAATCTCAAGCGCGAATTCCCGCGCATTCCGCTCTACGGCACAACGCTGGCCGACTTCTGGCAATGGGCCGCCTGGGGCGAGGCGCTGATGACGCTGCATATCGGCTTTGAGGAGGTGGCAGCGTTTCCGCTGACCCGCACAGACACGCCCGACGAAAAAGCCCGCGCCGCCGGCCTCTCCCCGAAGGCCATGCTGCGAGCCGACCCGGCTGCCGGCAGCATCACACTCGATAGCGAGACCACGCTGCGCGGCATTCCGCCCGAGGCCTGGACCTACAAGCTCGGCAACCGCAGCGCGCTGGAGTGGGTGCTGGATCAGTACAAGGAAAAGAAACCCAAGGACCCCACCATCCGCGAGAAGTTCGACACCTACCGCTTCGCCGACTACAAGGAAAAAGTCATAGCCCTGTTGATGCGGGTGACGACGGTGAGTGTGGAGACGGTGCGGATCGTGGAGGCGATGAAGGCGGTTAAATCCTCATGACTACAGCTGAAAAAATCCTGAATGTGCGTTTGCCCGCTGACTTGCATGGTCAGCTTGAACAATTGGTGCAAGTCACGGGCCGCAGCAAGAGTTTCCTTGCGGTCGAGGCACTCAAGAGTTATGTGAACCAGGAGCGATGGCAAATTGCCGATATCCAGGCTGGCTTGCAGGAGGCCGACCGCGGCGAATTCGCCAGCACCGAAGAAGTGAGTGCTGTGTTCGCGAAATACAATCAATGACCCAGTTTCCCGCTATTGGTCGCCCCGGCCGAGTGCATGGCACTCGCGAGCTGGTGGTCCATGAGAACTATGTGTTGCCCTACCGCGTGAAAGACGACATCGTGCAGATCATCCGTGTCCACCATGTGGCGCGCCTTTGGCCCCAGAGCTATTAGTGTTTCTATGGTGCTACTAAAAATATAGCTGCTTGCGCAGTGTCGACGGGCTCTAGAGGCAGATTTGACTATGAATATCGAGGAAAAACGTCCTATTGAAACGCCCTTCGACCAGATCGGCGGCGAGGCCAGGGTGCAGGCCTTGGTGACGCGTTTTTATGATTTGATGGAGCTGGAGCCCGGTTACCAGGCGCTGCGCGCGGTGCACAGCAGCGAGCTGGCCAATGCGCGGCAAAAGCTGTTCTGGTTTCTGTGCGGCTGGCTCGGTGGCCCGCAGCATTACACCGAGCGCTTTGGCCATCCGCGCCTGCGTGCCCGCCACCTGCCGTTCAAAATTGGTATTGCCGAGCGTGACCAGTGGGTCGGCTGTATGAATCAGGCGATGGCCGAGACCGCTGTGCCCGAAGCCCTGCGCCGTCACCTGCGCGAGGCGTTTTTCAAGACCGCCGACTTTATGCGCAACACGTCTCCCGAAGACATTTGACTTTTGAAACAGCATGTCCAGACCGTTCTCGTTTGACGACCTGCAGGCGTGCTACGGCCCGCGCTACCGCTGGCTGCTGCTGCTGGCGGTCATGACCGGGACGATGGCGTCGATCATGTCCTCGACCATTGTCAACGTCGCCATTCCCGACATGAGCCAGCATTTCACGCTTGGTCAGGAGCGGGCCCAGTGGGTCTCCTCCGGTTTCATGGTGGCGATGACGGTGTCGATGCTGACCACGCCCTGGCTGCTGGCGCGCTACGGCTACCGCCGCACTTATGTCGGCAGCATGCTGCTGTTGCTGCTGGGTGGCATCAGCGGCGGCGTCGCCAGCAGCTTCGGCCTGGTGCTGGCCGCGCGCATGGCCGAGGGGCTGGCGGCCGGCGTGGTGCAGCCGATTCCGGCGATCATCATCATGCGCGCCTTCGAGCCGCACGAGCAGGGCCGCGCCAGCGGCATCTTCGGCATGGGCGTGGTGCTGGCGCCCGCCATCGGGCCCAGCATCGGCGGCGTGCTGGTCGATCTGTTCGGCTGGCGCTCGATCTTCTTCATGGTCGTGCCCTTTTGCCTGGCCTCGCTGTGGATGGCCTACCGCTATGTGCCGGTCACGGCGCCGGATGGCGTGGTGGCCAATCGCAAGGGCGCGACGCTGGACTGGCGCGGCCTGCTGCTGGGCGGCGCCGGCACCTTGTGCCTGCTCAACGGCATGGTGGCGCTGCATGGCGCAGCATTGTCCAAGGCGGCCGTGCTGCTGGGCGCGGCGCTGCTTGCACTGGTGGTGTTTGTCGGCTGGCAGCGGCGCATGGCCAGCACCGGGCGCGAGCCGTTGATGAACCTGGCGCTGTTTGGCACCCGCCAGTTCGCGATGGGCAGCGTCGTCGCGTTCATTTACGGCACGGCGCTGTTTGGTTCGACCTATCTGCTGCCGGTGTACATGCAGCTCGGTCTGGGTCTGTCGGCCTCGTATGTCGGCAGCATTTTGTTGCCGGCCGGCTTTGTGCTGGCGGTGACGATTGCGCTGGTCGGCCGCCTGGCCGATCGCCAGCCGATCTACCTGCTGGTCAGCATCGGCCTGGCGCTGCTGGCCCTGTCTTTTGCGCTGATGCTGACGGTGACTCTCAGCAGCGCGATCTGGCTACTGGTTGCCTGGGCCATCCTGGGGCGCATCGGGCTCGGCTTTATTTTGCCTTCGCTCAATCTGGGCTCGCTGCGCTCGCTGGACAAAAAGCTGATTTCGCAGGGCTCCAGCGCGATCAACTTTGTGCGCATGCTGGGCGGCGCGATTGGTGTCAGCCTGTGCGGCATCGTGCTCGAATGGCGGCTGGCCGCGCATGGCGATGCGCTGACGCGGGCCGCCAGCAGCCCGGCCCGGCTGGCGGCGTTCAACGAGTCTTTCATGATGCTGGCCGCGCTGTGTTCGCTGGCGCTGGTGGCGGCCTGGCAGCTGCGTGAGGTGCCTGCGAAAGAAATTGCGCGTTCAGCCCTTTGAGGCCATCAGCAGCACCACCAGCGCACCGGCGCCGCCCTCGGCCGGCTTGGCCTGCACAAAGGCCAGCACTTCGTTTTTTTGCACCAGCCAGCTGTGCACCCGGCTTTTCAGCACCGGCGCCTTGCCGGGCGAGCCCAGGCCCTTGCCGTGCACCACGCGCACGCAGCGAATGCCCTGCTTGAAGGCTTCGCGGATGAAAAAGCTCAGTTGCTCGCGCGCTTCGTCGCGGCGCAGGCCGTGCAGGTCAATCTGGCGCTGGATCGACCAGTCGCCGCGGCGCAGCTTGCGCGTCACATCCGGGCCGATGCCGGGGCGGCGAAAACTTAAGTGATCATCCGCATCGAGCAGCGTGCCGACATCGAACTCGTCGCTGATGGCCTCGATCAGCACCGCCTTTTCATCGCGCTGGTACTGCATCGCCTGGGGTGCTTTTTGCTCCTTCTTCAATAGCGCCCTGCGCTTGTCTGGCAAGGGCTTGACCTTGCCAGCAGCTCGAATGAACAGGTCTTTCTCAGTGCTGGCACGCTGCCTGGCCTGGGCCTTCTCGGCCAGCGCTTGTGCCTGGGCGCGGGCCTGCGCCTCAATTTCGCGCTTGACCAGTTTCAGGTCGGACAGCGCCTTGACCTTGACGCCGCGCGCCGGGGCACCCGGGGCCGGGGGCGCTGCCGCTTTGGGCGCTGATTTCATATCAGGCCGCGCTCCGCCATCGACAATGCCTCACCCGGCGCGACGATCACGTGGTCGAGCACCCGCACATCGATCAGCGCCAGCGTGGTCTTGAGCGTCTGCGTCAGTGTTTCATCGGCGCGCGAGGGCTGCACCGTGCCGCTCGGGTGGTTGTGCGCCAGCACCACGGCTGCGGCCTGGTGGTGCAGAGCGCGCAGCACCACTTCGCGCGGGTAGACGCTGGTCTGCGTCAGCGTGCCGCGAAACAGCTCTTCCATCGCCAGCAAGCGGTTTTGCACGTCCAGGAACAGCACGGCAAACACTTCATGCTTCTTCGCCGCCAGGTGCAGCTGCAGGTAGTGCTTGACGGCTTCTGGCGTGGCAAAAACGGTGCGTTCCCTGAGCTGCTGCGCCAGCGCGCGGCGCGACAGCTCCAGCACCGCGACCAGCTCGGCACGCTTGGCCGGCCCCAGGCCCTTGATGCGTTTGAGGTCGTCGGCGCTGGCGTGCAGCAGGCCGGCGATGCCGTCAAAACCATCGCTGTCATTGGCGCTGGTCTTGAGCTCCAGCAATTCCCTGGCCATTTGCAGCACGCCCTTGCCCTTGATGCCGGTGCGCAGCAGCAGGGCCAGCAGTTCCACGTCGCTCAAGGCGCCGGCGCCGCGCGCCAGCAGCTTTTCGCGGGGGCGGGCGTCCGGGGGGAGGTCTTTGAGGGGCATGGCGTGGCCTTTTAGAATAGGGGACAGTTTATGCGGCCCGCCCGATACCTTGCGGGACCAGGCAGATTGCCATTCTTCACAGGACTTTTATGACTTCGACACTTGCCACGGTCCAGCCGGGCTCTTTTCTCACGCTGCATTACCGCATGGCCGGCCCGATCGGTGATGTCATCAATACCTTTGAGGGTGCGCCCGCGACCCTGACCCTGGGCACCGGCGAGTTGTCGCCGACGCTGGAGACCTATCTGCTCGGCCTGGCGGAGGGCAGCCACAGCACCTTCGAGCTGCCGGCCGGCACCGCGTTTGGTCCGCACAACCCGGCGATGCTGCAGTGGATGGCGCGCCAGGAGCTGATCGACATGGGCGAACCCGACGAGCAGTACCAGGTGGGCGATGTGCTGCAGTTCCCGACGCCGGACGGCAAGGGCAAGTTTGCCGGCTCGGTGCAGGATTTCAGAAGCGACGAAAAGGGCGATGCCGTGCTGTTTGACTTCAACCACCCGCTGGCCGGCCAGCCAGTGACGTTTGAAGTGCATGTCATCGGCATTCTGTGACCACGACCGCCCCCCAGGAAATACTGCTGGCCGAGCCGCGCGGCTTTTGCGCCGGGGTGGACCGGGCCATCGAGATCGTCGAGCGGGCGCTGCAAAAATTTGGCGCGCCGATTTATGTGCGCCACGAGATCGTGCACAACACCTATGTGGTGAACGATCTCAAAGCCAAAGGTGCGATCTTTATTGAAGCGCTGGATGATGTGCCAAAGGGGGCGACGCTGGTCTTCTCGGCCCACGGCGTGAGCCGTGCGGTACAGCTCGATGCCGCCGCGCGGGGCTTCCGGATTTTCGACGCCACCTGCCCGCTGGTGACCAAGGTGCATGTGGAAGTGGCCAAGCTGCACCGGCAAGGCTATGAGTTCATCATGATCGGCCACAAGGGGCATCCCGAGGTCGAGGGCACGATGGGCCAGCTGGAGGGCGGCATTCATCTGGTGGAAGACGTGGCCGATGTGGCACGGGTGCAGCCGGCGCAGACCGCCAGGCTGGCGATGGTGACGCAAACCACGCTCAGTGTCGACGACGCCGCTGACATCGCGCTGGCCATCAAGGCGCGGTTTCCGAATGTGCGCGAGCCCAAGCAGCAGGACATATGCTACGCCACGCAAAACCGGCAGGACGCCGTCAAGGTGATGAGCCCGCAGGTCGATGTGCTGATCGTGGTCGGCAGCCCGACCAGTTCCAACAGCAACCGTCTGGCGGAATTGGCGCGCAAGCTCGGCACCGAGAGTCACATGGTGGACAGCGCGGACGAGCTGCAGGCGCCATGGTTCGAGGGCCGCCGGCGCGTCGGTCTGACGGCCGGTGCCTCGGCGCCGGAGATCCTGGTGCGCCAGGTGATCGACCGACTCAAGGCGCTCGGTGCGGTGTCGGTGCGCAAGATGGACGGCATTGAGGAGACGGTGAAGTTTCCGCTGCCCAAAGGACTCAAACTCAATGCCTAGCCCGAATCTGAAACGCTCTGATATTGATAGCGCCTTGCGCAGGCTGGACGGCGGCTACAGCCATTTTTTGCGTAAAACGCCAATGTGGAAGCTGTCCGGCAAGGCGCTCGGGCTGAACTGCCTGGAAGTCTGGCTCAAGCTGGAGCAGCTGCAGGTGGGCGGCAGTTTCAAGGCGCGCGGCATGTTGAACCGGATGCTGGCGAACGATATTCCGGCCAGCGGCGTGATCATCGCCTCGGGTGGCAATGCCGGCATCGCCACGGCTGCCGCGGCCCGGGCGCTGGGGGTGCCGTGTGAAGTGTTTGTGCCCGAGGTCTCGCCCGAGGCCAAGCGCGCCCGTTTGCGTGAGCTCGGGGCTCAGGTGGTGGTCACCGGCGCGGCCTATGCGCAGGCGTTTGATGCCTGCCTGGCGCGCCAGCAGCTCAGTGGCGCGCTGCTGATGCACGCCTACGACCAGATCGAAGTGGTCGCCGGCGCCGGCACGCTCGCGGCCGAGATCGAGGCACAGGCCGGGCTGCCCGACAGTGTGCTGGTCAGCGTCGGCGGTGGCGGCTTGATTGCCGGCGTGGCGGCCTGGTTCGAGGACCGTACCCGCGTGGTGGCGCTGGAGCCGGAGCTGGCGCCGACCTTGTTTCAGGCGCGTCGCGCCGGGCAGCCGGTGGACGTGGCGGTCAGCGGTATCGCGGCAGATTCACTGGGCGCCAAACGCATTGGCGCCATCGCCTGGGATGTGACCCAGCGCCATGTGCGGGACGCGCTGCTGCTCAGTGACGACGCCATCCGCGCGGCGCAGCTGTGGCTCTGGAAAGAGCTCAAGCTGGCGGTCGAGCCTGCCGCTGCGCTGGGGCTAGCGGCGCTGCAATCGGGCGCCTACCAGCCTCGGCCCGATGAAACCGTGTGCCTCATCCTGTGCGGCGCCAACCTCGACCCCGCGACCCTCTCAGCGACCCTGTCCTGAAGTCACAAGTTTCAAAAATTACAATCACAACATGCTAGACATTACCCTGCTCCGAAAAGACCTCGATTCAGTTGTCGCACGACTGGAGACCCGCAAATCGCCACAGGCGTTCCTGGATGTGGACGCCTTCAAGACACTGGAGGCCGAGCGCAAGACGATCCAGATGCGCACCGAGGAGTTGCAGGGCAAGCGCAATTCATTAAGCAAACAGATCGGCCAGCTCAAGGCCAAGGGCCCGGCCGGTCAGCCGGAAGTCGATGCGGTGATGGCCGAGGTGGCGGGTCTCAAGGCCGAACTGGAAGCCTCGGCCAGCCGGCTGGACCAGATCCAGCTTGAGTTACAGGCCTTATTGCTGGCGGTGCCGAATCTGCCGCACGAAAGCGTGCCGGTCGGTGCCGACGAGCATGGCAATGTCGAAGTGCGCCGCTGGGGCACACCGGCCAAGATGGACTTCGAAATCAGGGACCATGTGGACATCGGCACGCCGCTGGGACTCGATTTTGAGCTGGGTGTCAAGCTCAGCGGCGCGCGCTTCACGGTGATGAAGGGTCCGATTGCCCGGCTGCACCGGGCGCTGTCGCAGTTCATGCTGGAAGTGCAGACCGGCGAGCACGGTTACACCGAGTGCTACGTGCCGTATATCGTCAATGGTGAGAGTCTGCGCGGCACCGGTCAGTTGCCGAAGTTCGAGGCTGATCTGTTTGCCGCCAAAAAAGGCGGGCAGGAGGGTGAAGAGCAGCCAGACCACACGGCGCTGTATTTGATCCCCACCAGTGAAGTGCCTTTGACCAACTTTGTGCGCGACGAAGTCGTGGCCGAGGCTCAATTGCCGATCAAGCTGACCGCGCACACACCGTGTTTCCGCTCCGAGGCCGGCAGTGCCGGGCGCGACACGCGCGGCCTGATTCGCCAGCATCAGTTCGACAAGGTCGAGATGGTGCAGATCGCGCATCCCGACAAGAGCTACGAAGCGCTGGAACAGATGGTCGGGCATGCCGAAGCGATCCTGCAAAAGCTCGGTTTGCCGTACCGGGTGGTGGCGCTGTGCACCGGCGATATCGGTTTTGGTTCCAGCAAGACCTATGACCTGGAAGTCTGGCTGCCGGCGCAAAACACCTTCCGCGAGATCAGCTCGGTGTCGAACTGCGAGGCTTTTCAGGCGCGCCGCCTGCAAGCCCGCTTCAAGAATGCACAGGGCAAGAACGAGCTGGTGCATACTCTGAACGGCTCCGGCCTGGCGGTCGGGCGCACACTGGTGGCGCTGCTGGAGAACTACCAGAATGCCGACGGCTCGGTCAGCGTGCCGGCGGTGTTGCAGCCCTATCTGGGCGGATTGCAAGTGCTGCGTCCAGTGTGAGTTGGTGCCAGCGATTGGCATTGAAAGGAAACCTGCGATGAATCCCTACCCGCATCTGCTGCAACCTCTTGAACTGGGTTTCACGTCGCTGGCGAACCGCGTGCTGATGGGCTCGATGCACGTCGGTCTGGAGGAAGTCAAGAACGGTTTCGAGCGCATGGCCGCTTTCTATGCCGAGCGGGCACGCGGTGGTGTCGGGCTGATCGTTACCGGCGGCATTGCACCGAATGACCGCGGCCGGCCGATGACCGGCGGCGCCACGCTGATGACCGAGGCGCAGGCCGTGCAGCACAAGGCGGTGACGCAGGCGGTGCACGCCGAGGGCGGCAGGATTGCGATGCAGATCCTTCACTTTGGCCGCTATTCCTATCAACCCTCGCTGGTGGCGCCAAGTGCCATCCGGGCGCCGATCAATCCGTTTTTACCGAACGCCCTGTCGACCGATGAAGTGGAAGAGACCATCAGCGACTTTGTGCGCTGCGCGGTACTGGCGGGCTTCGCCGGTTATGACGGGGTCGAGATCATGGGCTCCGAGGGCTACCTGATCAACGAATTCATTGCCAGCCGGACCAACCACCGTGACGATGCCTGGGGTGGCGATTACGCCCAGCGCATCCGCTTCCCGGTGGAAATTGTGCGCCGCACGCGCGAGCGCATGGGGGCCCGCTTCATCATCATTTACCGCTTGTCGATGCTCGATCTGGTCGAAGGCGGCTCGTCGCTGGAAGAGGTGATTGAGCTGGCCCAGGCGATCGAGGCGGCCGGCGCCACGATCATCAACACCGGCATCGGCTGGCACGAGGCGCGCATCCCGACCATTGCCACCAAGGTGCCGCGCGCCGCCTACGCCTGGGTCACGCAGCGCCTGAAGGGCCATGTCGGCGTGCCACTGGTGGCCACCAACCGGATCAATACGCCCGAGCTGGCCGAGCAGCTGCTGGCCGACGGCTTCTGCGATCTGGTGTCGATGGCGCGGCCGCTGCTGGCCGATCCCCTATTTGTACGCAAGGCGGCGCAGGGCAAGGCCGACGAAATCAACACCTGCATCGGCTGCAATCAGGCCTGTCTGGATCACACTTTTGCCGGCAAGATCACGTCCTGCCTGGTCAATCCGCGCGCCTGTCACGAAACCGAGCTGCTCATTGCGCCCGCCGTCAAGCCCAAGCGAATTGCGGTGGTTGGTGCCGGTCCGGCGGGTCTGAGCTTTGCCGTGACTGCTGCCGGGCGCGGCCATGAGGTGACGCTGTTTGATGCGGATGCCCAGATCGGTGGTCAGTTCAACATCGCGAAAAAAGTGCCGGGCAAGGAAGAGTTTTATGAGACCTTGCGTTACTTCGGCAAGCAGATCGAGTTGCACGGCGTCAAGCTGCGGCTGAACACGCGGGTCAGTGCGCAGGAGCTGGCGCAGGGCGGTTTTGACGAGATCGTGCTGGCCACCGGCGTCACGCCACGGGTGCCGGAGATCGAGGGCGTGCAGCATCCCAAGGTGCTGAGTTATCTCGACGTGTTGCGCGATGGCCGGCCGGTTGGTAAAACGGTGGCGGTGATCGGCGCCGGCGGTATCGGTTTCGACGTGGCCGAGTACCTGACGCAAAGCGGCGACAGCGCCAGCGTGAATCCCGCCAAGTTCTATGCCGAGTGGGGCATTGATCCGGCTTACACCGCGCGCGGCGGCCTGCGCGCGCCGCAGGTCGAGGCGTCGCCGCGTCAGGTCTATCTGTTGCAGCGCAAGAAGACCAAGGTCGGCGACGGTCTGGGCAAGACCACCGGCTGGATTCACCGCAGCTCCTTGAAGAGCCGGCGCGTCAACATGATCTCCAACGTCACTTATCGCAAAATTGACGACGCCGGCCTGCACGTCAGCATCGACGGGCAGGAGCAGGTGCTGGCGGTCGACAATGTGGTGCTGTGCAGCGGGCAGGAGCCGCAGCGCGAGCTGCTGGCCGAGCTGCAAAAAGCGGGTTGCACGGTGCACCTGATTGGTGGCGCCGATGTGGCGGCCCAGCTCGATGCCAAGCGTGCCATCGATCAAGGCGTTCGCCTGGCGGCCAGCATCTGATGTTGATGGCCTGGTAGGGCCGCAGGTCCGCCGGCAGGCGCTGATGCCGGTATGATGCGCCCATCTTTTTATCGCGAAACAAAACTGCCCGTAGCTCAGTTGGATAGAGCAACAGCCTTCTAAGCTGTGGGTCGGGGGTTCGATCCCCTCCGGGCAGGCCAACTACTTAACCCATGTCGGCTCCCGACTTTTCCAGAGGCGTCGCCTTCGTGCGAGGGCAGTACCTGCCCATCGGCGAGGCCAGCATTCCGATCACGGACTGGGGCTTTCTGCGCTCGGATGCCACCTACGACGTGGTGACGGTCTGGGACGGTGCTTTTTTTCGACTGGACGCCCATCTGGAGCGTTTCATGCGCAGTTGCCGGCGCTGGCGGCTCGACCCAGGCTTGACGCTCGGGCAGATTACTGAGGTGTTGGCACAATGCGTGCGCCTGAGCGGGCTGCGCGCTTCTTATGTGGAGATGATCTGCACCCGCGGTCAGCCGCCGTGGGGATCGCGCGACCCGCGCCTGGCCGTGAACCAGTTCTATGCCTTTGCCGTGCCCTATGTCTGGATCGCCAATGTAGAGCAGCGTGAAAAGGGGCTGCACGTCATGATCAGCGACGTGCAGCGCATTCCGGCAACTTCAGTCGACCCTTTGACCAAGAATTACCACTGGAACGACCTGACCATGGGCCTGCTCGGCGCGCTGGACGCCGGCGCCGACAGCGTATTGCTGGTCGATTCGGCCGGGAATGTGGTCGAAGGACCGGGATTCAATGTGTTTTGCGTCAGCCACGGCGTGCTGGTGATGCCGCATGAGGGCATGCTTGAAGGTGTGTCGCGCCGCACGGTGATCGATATCGCCCAATCTCTGGGCATCAAGCTGCAGTTACAGGCCCTGCCGGCCGATGAACTGCGAGGCGCCGAAGAGGTATTCATCTCGACTTCTGGCGGCGGCGTGCTGCCGGTCACCATGGTTGATGGGCACCCGATTGGCGATGGCCGCCCCGGACCGATCACGCGCCAGATGGTGCAGACTTATTGGGTCTGGCACGCTGACCCGGCTTATAGCCTGGCGATCGATTATTCATGCAATCCCTGAAGTCGCGCCTGCTGTACCACGTCGTCAAGTACCAGTTGGCGAAGCTCGCCGCGCGCCAGCTGCCTTTGCCCGAATATCGCCTGGTGCGCGACGCTGCCGCCACGCGGTTTTTCCGAATGCCCACGGACGTCAAGGTCGAGGCCACCGAGTCTGGCGGCTATCGTGGGGAATGGCTGCAACCAGACGTGCAGGCCGGCCAGGGCGTGGTCCTGTATCTGCATGGCGGCGCGTACACCGGCGGTTCCTGCACGACGCATCGGGCGCTGGCGGCTAGGCTGGCATCGGCATCGAAACACCGGGTCTTCAATCTTGACTACCGGCTGGCGCCGGAAAGCCCGTTTCCGGCGGCTCTCGACGATGCGCTTGGAGCTTACCGGCAGCTGCGCAGCGCTTGTCCTGGCGCTGCGGTCGCAATTTCGGGTGATTCGGCAGGCGCTGGGCTGGCACTGTCACTGGCCATCCACTTGCGCGATCAGGGCCTTGAACCTCCGGTGGCCCTGGCGCTGATGTCGCCGTGGACTGACCTGACGCTGAGCAACCAAACCCACAGCACAAAAGCGCGGGTTGATCCCTACTTTCCGAATACCGAGCGGCTTGCGGTTGCGGCACGCCATTACGCCGGGGACACGCCCTTGCATCACCCCCTGGTGTCACCGCACTATGCCGAGTTTCACGATTTGCCGCCCTCATTGATTCACGTTGGAGATCTGGAAGCGCTTCTGGATGACTCGCTGATTCTGGCGGACAGAATGAAAGCCCGGGGTTCAACGGTGGCGCTGAAAGTCTTCCCGGGCATGTGGCATGTATGGCAAACGCTGGGTGGAAGAATGCCGGAGGCAGACCAGTCGGTGCAGGAGTTGGGGTCTTTTCTTTGCGCCCATTTGGCCGCTTAGCCGGCAGGTGCGTGCGAATGTTATGGTCAAGCCATGAAAACACAAATTGATCACTTGATCGTCGTGGCAAAAACGCTGGAACTTGGGGTCCAGTGGTGCGAGGCCACGATCGGCATCACGCCTGGCCCGGGCGGCGAGCATGCGCAATACGGCACGCACAACCGCTTGTTCAAAATCGCCACACCGGCCCAGCCGCTGGCCTATCTTGAAATTATCGCCATCAATCCGGCAGCAAAAAGACCCGCCAATGCACCGGCCCGGCGCTGGTTCGACATGGACGATGAGGCACTGCAGGCCGCCGTCGCGATCGAACCGCGCCTGGTGCATTTTGTCGCCAACACCAGCGACATTCAGGCGGCGCTGGCCGCCTTGAAGGCGCAAGGTCTGGATCGCGGGCCGGCGGTGCAAGCCAGCCGGCACTCGCGCCGCGGCTTGCTGCAATGGCAAATCAGCGTACGCGAGGATGGGCAGCGGCTGTTCAACGGCGCACTGCCCAGCCTGATTCAATGGGGCAAGCCCGACGCTGCCGAGCCGCTGCGCCTGCACCCCAGAAACAGCTTGCCGCGCTCGGGCGTCACGCTGCAAAATATCGCCGTCACGCATCCTTTGGCCATCAAGCTGCAGGCGGCGTACGAAGCGATCGGACTCACCGGCATTGCCGTCGAAAGCGGCCCGGCCAACCTCAGCGCAACCCTGCACACACCCAAAGGTACCGTCACGCTTCACAGCGGCGGAATTTGAAAGACAGCCATGGCCTACCCACCAGAATTTCTCAAGCTCGTCGACGAGTTCATCCATCTAGCCAACCAGTTGGCCGAGGGTGGGCGCGACGGTGAGGCCAGTGCCGCCATCCTGTTCGCCGCGGGTCGCTATAACGCCTTCAATTTCCTGTCCCACAACGGCACACAGGAGGATCAGCAGAAGGCGGTGGAGTTTTATGTCTCGGAATACCGCAAGGCGCTGGTCTCGAACCTGGAGGGTGTCGTCGGACCGGTGATCAAGCCCCAGGGCTAGCGGCCACTGGCGCTGGCCGGTTGCAGCACGTGATTCAGACCAGGCCTGGCCCAAATCAGGGAAAATCGATGACCATGAACGAAACCACTCAATTTCCCCCGCTGCCCGACCGTCTGTCGATCGACCCGCGCAGTCCCTATCACGTCGCTGCCGTGTTCGAGCATGACGTCGGCATACGACTCAATGACAAGCTGCGTCAGGACGTCGGCGAGTACTGCATCAGCGAAGGTTGGGTCAAGGTGCCGGCGGGCAAGACGCTGGATCGCAAGGGCAATCCGCTGATGATCAAGTTGAAGGGCAAAGTCGAAGCGTTTTATCGATAAGTGCTCGTGACGACGCTAGCCGTGCGCAGCGGCTGCCGGGCTGGCGTGTAACGATGGGGCCGGGTAAGGCCGCATAAATGAATGACTGTGTTCCGGTGTGGCGTCGAGCCAGGCGTCGTAATCGCTGTCGGGCAATATCACCACCATCCGTCTCTCGTCCGCCGGCTTGTGAAACAGGCGCATCAACGCGTGATCTCCGGCATGGATCGTGAGCATCGTGTAGCTGTGTACCACCTCACCCCCGGGTGACTTCCACCGGGACCACAAGCCGGCAATCCCCATCGGCTCACCGTCAGCGCGTGCGATGCGAGTCGGAATCGGCTTGCCGCTGCGCCAGTCCGGCAAGTAGACGGCCTCGGCTGGAATGATGCAATGCTGGCTTCGTTGCCATGCTTGCTTGAAACTGGGTTTGCTTGCAACGGTCTCGCTGCGGGCGTTGTAGGTGTGTCTGCTGATCGCGGTGTCTAGCGACCAGTGCGGAACCAGACCAAACAGGCCTGCCAGTGCTTCGCGTCGCGGCAGCGCTTCGTCGCCGGCTTCGGTACGTCGATGGCGCCGGATGAAGCTGCCCGAGTAGCCGGGCCACAGATCCACCTTGCCAGGATCATCCGGCGGCTCCACGCCGAAGTGGCGAATGTAGCGTTCGCGTTCCTTGATTCCCTGGTAATGGCTGCACATGCGCACATCGTAACGAAGTGGCGTGACCAGGAACGAACTGCAAGCTTGCTGTGCTCCCGGTCACGGCGATCGTCTCGTGCGTCCTTACAGTGCGGGCTGGGTAATCGCGTTCTTCTGCAGGGTGACCGCGGTCTGCGCCAGCAGCCTGCCGTTCGCCGATGCGCCGGTGTTCACGGCGATCATTGTCTTGGCCAGCACGATGCCTTCGAAGTGGGCCGTGGTGCCAATCGTCACAACGCCGGCGGACTGCCAGAAGATGTTCTTGGCCTGTGCGCCGCCGCTCAAAGTCACCCTGATACCGTTGGCCTCGGTCATTGTTCCTGCGATCTGAAAGATCCAGACATCATTCGACCCACCGGACAGCGTGACGTCTTTTGAGATCGAAACATTGCCACCCCACTTGTAGAGGCCAGGAACGAGGGTCAGACCACCAATCTCCCCGGCGCCGAGTTCAGTGAAATTGGGCAATTTCCGTCCGGCGGCATCGGTGTATGCGGCTTCCATGTCGCCTACAGCCGTCGTCAGCAATGTGGCGTCCGTCACCCTGCATGGAAGAGGACCGGCTGCGTCGACGGAGTAAATCTTCCCGGTTTTTACTTCCGGGCAGGTCAAGCCGATGGCGGCGCCGGTAATGGGACTGGCGCCAACATCGCCATTGATAGTGGACGCATAGACATCGGTGATTCCGCTTTTGGTCAGAAGCGCGAAGGTGCCGGCCTTTCCAAGGTTGACCGGTGCCTGGCCGGTCTTGACTCTGGAGTGCTCCAGTGCGCTTGCGCTCGGAAGCGAAGGATCACTGCCGCCGCCGCCGCATGCGGCCAGTGAGGCAACCAAAACGGAGGCCATAAACAAAGGCCGGATGCTGGAGTTCATTTGGGATTGGTTCATTACATTTTCCTTTTAAGTTAATCAAAAAAATCCTCGATGTAATCAACCGGCCCACTGTCGGCTCAAAGACAAAGGTTCTGCGCAATCGCTTTCGTGTCGTGCATCACGTCGGCGAGTGTTGTCTGGCACGCCCGGATTGCTTCGTGCCCTGGCGCACATAGCGGAGAAGCGTTACGCCGCTTACATGCACATACAATCAAACGCGGCAATACTTGGCATCCATGCGGGTTGATGCATGCTTCAGGGTTTCCTGCGGGCAAGCCAACCGTCAATCCTGGCGCAACAGCAAAAAAGAGGTATGAGATGAGAGCAGTGTTTGGCCTCCTGGGCCTGTTGATTGTTGTGGCTGTGATCGGGTTTTTGGCCAAAAAACAGTTGGGTGCGCCGGGGGGACTGGTTGGCGCGCCGGCGAGTACGCCACAGCAACAAAGTCAGCAATTGCAAAATCAGGTCAAGAAATCGGTTGAAGATGCGATGCAGCAGGCGCGGCCAGAGCCGGAGGACAAATGATTCGACTGAATTTGATTTCTCATCGCTTGCGAACGCCGCTGCTTGGCCTGACGCTGGCGATTGCGGCGGGCGGGGCCCTGGCCGCCCTTGGGCAAGCTCCTTCAGCAATCCCCGCATCTTCACTCTCCGCCACACCTGGCGCCAGCAGGCTTGCGGCCATGCCGGCTGCGCAGTCCGGTCTTTACACGACGCAGGCGCGTCTGCTTGAAAATGGAACCAGCGTGGTGGAATATGTTTCGCCTGCCGGTCTGGTTTTTGCTGTGTCGTGGCGCGGACCCGTGCTACCCGATTTGAGCGCCCTGCTGGGAGACTACTTCAAGACCTTCAAGTTCGAAACCGAGCAGGCCCGCATGAGGGGTCGGCGTGGCTCGCCGGTCAGCATTGTGCAGGACGCGCTGGTCGTCAAGTCCAATGGCCGGATGCGAAACTTTTTTGGCTACGCCTATGCGCCGGATCTGATCCCGGTCGGGATCAATATCAAAGATGTGCTGCATTAATTTTTTCTGTCGTGCCGTCGGGTCGGCTCTGGTGTTGATTCTGGTGACGGCGTGCGGCGGTGGCGGGTCGACGTCCACGCCAGCGCCTGCGCCGGTGTTGGGCAACGTGCTCGGCATCAAGGTCGATGCCGGCCCTGCCGGCTCGGGCTATAACGTCAACCGCTTGTACACGTCGGTCACAATTTGTTTGCCCGGCAGCAGTGCTCAATGTCAGACCATCGACCACATACTGGTGGATACCGGCTCCACTGGCTTGCGTATTTTGTCCGGCCTGATGACGCCCGGTTTGAAACAGGGTCTGTTGACCGGCGCCGGCGGTCTGCCACTGCTCAATTGCGTGCAGTTTGTCGACAACACCTTCGCCTGGGGCCCGGTGGCGAGTGCCGACATTGTGCTCGGTGGCAAGACTGCAAGCAATGTGCCGATTCAAATCGTCGCCGACCCGGCTTTCAACAGTTCGGCAGCGGCCTGTTCGGTGAGTGGCACTGCGTTCACCACCACGGCCGCGTTCGGTGCCAACGGTATTCTTGGACTCGCATCGAGCAAGGAAGATTGTGGATCGGCGTGTGCCGCCACAACCCACAACGGTTCTTATTACACCTGCGGCAACGCCAGCTGCACGACGACTATCGGTGCCAAAGCCAGTCTTGCCCAACAACTGAAGAATCCGGTGTCCGTGTTCGCAAGCGACAACAACGGTGTGTTGATCGACCTGCCAGCCGCCAGTTTGACTGGCGCGGCCAGCCTGAGTGGTTCGCTGATTTTTGGCGTTGGTACGCAATCCAATAATCAGACCGGTTCTGCGCTTGCCCTGACAAGCAACGCTCAGGGCTACCTCACTACGGTGTTTGAGGGTCGAAATTTGGGCAACAGTTATTTGGACACGGGCTCCAACGGTCTTTTCTTCGATTCTTCGGCAATCGCAGCCTGCTCAGGCAACAGTGCGCCGGGTTTTTATTGTCCTGCTTCGCTCACCACTTTGTCGGCGACATTGGTAGGCGCCAACAGCGCGAGAGCCGACGTTTCCTTTTCAATCGATAGCGCAACGACGCTGTTTGCAGATGCGCGCCGTGTGGTTCTGCCCACTCTGTCCGGTCCGATCTCGGATGCATCGACCTTTGATTGGGGTTTGCCTTTCTTTTATGGGCGCCGGGTGTTTGTCGGCATCGAGGGACAGGCGTCACCTCTCGGACCAGGCCCGTTTTATGCCTTTTGACGCGCCGGTCAGGTGGCGGCTTCCAGACCGTTCCTGAAGTGCTCCTGCATTCGCCGCCGGGTCAGAGCGGCATCATGTGCCGCCAGCGCCGCCATCAGGGCACGATGTTCGCTGAGCGACTCTTCAATCCGCCCTGATTTCAGCAGCGAGTTGCGGCGATTGAGTTTCATGACTTTGCGCAGGTCGGCCACCATCTGATCGCGCCAGCGGTTGTCGGCCATCTGTAGCAGACGCATGTGAAAGCGTTCGTTGATCTCGAAAAAGCGTTCACGGTCCTGCTGCTCGGGTTTGGCAGCCGCTTCCAGTTCGTTGTGCAGTTCCTGTAATTCCCTGATCTGGGCGCCGGTGGCAGTACTGGCCACGACGCCGGCCGCGTCCGCTTCGAGCAGGCTCAACAGGTGGTACACGTCGGACAGGTCACGTTCGGACACTTCCGTGACGTAGGCGCCGCGCCGCACCTTCATGGTGACCAGGCCCTCGGCGGCCAGCACTTTGAGGGCTTCACGCAAGGGTGTGCGACTGATGCCATAGGCTTCGGCAATCTTCAGTTCGTCAATCCAGCTGCCGGGCTCCAACTCGCGACTGAATATGCGTTGACGCAGGCGCTCCGCCACCTCTTCGTAGATGGCGCGGGGAGATAAAGATAATGTTGCCATGGCGTGAATTGTAAGCTTCAGACAATATTTTGAATCAATAATTATAAATAACGTAAACTAGCGAGAATTCGCTGGAAGGTGCTTAATCTCATCGATTCCGCAGCTGATGGCTGGCAGAACCGCTTCAAAACCAATCGAAAACGACCACGTCATGACTCGAAAGAACCCTGAATTCCAGACCGCCAGCCTTGAAGCGTGGGCGAGGTCGGCCGCCAAGTCAGCGCCGGGCGGCCAGCTCGATGCCCTCAACTGGCACACGCCAGACGGCATCACGGTCAAGCCCCTGTACACCGCTGCGGACACGCAAGATTTACCGCATGCCAATACACTGCCGGGCTTCGAGCCCTATCTGCGCGGGCCGCAGGCCACCATGTATGCGGTGCGACCCTGGACGATTCGCCAATACGCCGGCTTTTCCACGGCGGAGGAATCCAACGCCTTCTATCGCAAGGCACTGGCTGCGGGCGGGCAGGGTGTGAGCGTGGCGTTTGATCTGGCGACGCACCGCGGTTACGACAGCGATCATCCGCGCGTGACCGGCGATGTCGGCAAGGCGGGCGTCGCGATCGACTCGGTGGAGGATATGAAGATATTGTTCAATGAGATTCCGTTGGACAAAGTGTCAGTCTCCATGACCATGAACGGCGCCGTGCTGCCGGTATTGGCCGGCTACGTGGTGGCGGCGGAAGAGCAGGGCGTGAGCCAGGACAAACTCTCGGGAACGATTCAGAACGACATTCTGAAAGAGTTCATGGTGCGCAACACCTACATTTACCCGCCTGCGCCCAGCATGCGCATCATCGGCGACATCATCGAGTACACGGCCAAGAACATGCCGAAGTTCAACTCGATTTCGATTTCCGGCTACCACATGCAGGAGGCCGGTGCCAATCAGGCGCTGGAGCTGGCCTTCACGCTGGCCGACGGCAAGGAATATGTGAAGACCGCGATTGCCAAGGGCATGGACGTGGATGAATTTGCCGGGCGCCTGTCGTTCTTTTGGGCCATCGGCATGAACTTCTACCTGGAAGTGGCCAAGCTGCGCGCCGCGCGCCTGCTGTGGTGCCGCCTCATGAAGGGCTTCGAGGCCAAGGCGCCCAAGAGCCTGATGCTGCGCACCCATTGCCAGACTTCCGGCTGGTCGCTGACCGAGCAGGACCCTTACAACAACGTGGTGCGCACCACCATCGAGGCCATGGCGGCGGTGTTTGGCGGCACGCAAAGCCTGCACACCAACAGCTTCGACGAAGCGATTGCGCTGCCGACCGAGTTCAGCTCACGCATCGCCCGCAATACCCAGCTCATCATTCAGGAAGAAACCCACATCCCGAATGTGATCGACCCCTGGGCCGGCAGCTACATGATGGAAAAGCTGACCCAGGACATGGCCGATGCCGCGTGGAAGATCATCGAAGAGGTGGAGGCCATGGGCGGCATGACCAAAGCGGTTGATTCGGGCTGGGCCAAGCTCAAGATCGAGGCCGCGGCAGCCGAGAAACAGGCCCGCATCGACAGCGGCAAAGATGTGATTGTGGGCGTCAACAAATACCGGCTCGAATCTGAAGATGCGATTGAATCACGCGATATTGATAATGTCGCCGTGCGCGACGGTCAGATTGAGCGGCTCAAGGCAGTCAGGAAAAAACGCGATCCGGCGCTTGTTGCGTCTGCGCTGGCTGCCATCACTTCCGCAGCAGAAAAGGGTGAGGGCAACCTGCTGGATCTGGTGATCAAAGCGGTTCGCCTGCGCGCGACTGTGGGTGAGGTGAGCGATGCCATGGAAAAAATTTACGGGCGCCACCGCGCCGACACACAAAAGGTGACCGGCGTGTATGCAGCAGC
This sequence comes from uncultured beta proteobacterium, assembly GCA_963810395.1. GTDB lineage: Bacteria > Pseudomonadota > Gammaproteobacteria > Burkholderiales > Burkholderiaceae_C > Rhodoferax. Next base: position 3,158,080 of record CAWENC010000001.1, read on the forward strand.
TTATGACAGTGCAGAAGGTTGGGAAGCCCTGAAAGCGGAAATCAATGCCTTTGCCGAAAAAGAAGGGCGCCGTCCGCGCGTCATGATTTCGAAACTGGGTCAGGATGGCCATGATCGCGGCGCCAAAGTGGTGGCCACGGCGTTTGCCGACCTCGGTTTTGATGTGGACATCGGCCCGCTGTTCCAGACCCCCGAGGAATGTGCCCGCCAGGCGATCGAAAATGATGTGCATGCCGTGGGTGTCAGCACACTGGCCGCTGGTCACAAGACCCTGGTGCCGGCCATCATTGCCGAGCTGAAGAAGCAGGGCGCTGACGACATCATTGTCTTCGTCGGCGGGGTGATTCCGCGCCAGGACTACGAGATGCTTTTTGATGCCGGCGTCAAAGGCATTTATGGTCCCGGCACCCCGATCCCGGCGAGCGCCAAGGATGTGCTGGAGCAGATCAAGAAGGCCATCGTCAAGTGAGCAATTCGGCTTGAATTTCTACTCGGAAGCATGATGACGAAGGATACAAGCGGTAGAAAGGCAGATCGGGCATTGCCTCTGGTCTCTGTTGCCGCAATTACTCAAAGTGCGGGCGCTGTGCAGCGCCGCGCCATCGCCAAAGCCATCACCCTGCTGGAGTCGACCCGCGCCGACCATCGCGCCCAGGCCGACGAACTTCTGACCGCGCTGCTGCCGCACAGCGGCAAGTCGTTCCGGCTCGGCGTCAGCGGCGTGCCGGGCGTCGGAAAATCCACTTTCATCGAGGTGCTGGGCCTGTACCTGATTGACCAGGGCCACCGCGTTGCGGTGCTCACCATCGATCCGTCTTCCAGCGTCTCGGGCGGCTCGATCCTGGGCGACAAGACGCGCATGGAGAAGCTGTCGGTCCATGAGAACGCCTACATCCGTCCCAGCCCGAGCAGCGGCACGCTGGGCGGCGTGGCCGAGAAAACGCGCGAGGCGATGCTGGTCTGTGAGGCCGCGGGCTATGACGTGGTCATCGTCGAGACTGTGGGTGTCGGCCAGTCCGAAACCGCGGTGGCGAATATGACCGACATGTTCGTGCTGATGCAGCTGCCCAACGCCGGTGACGATCTGCAGGCGATCAAGAAAGGTGTCATGGAACTGGCCGATCTGGTGGTAATCAACAAGGCCGACATCGATCCGGATGCCGCGATGCGTGCTCGAGCCCAGATCACGTCGTCGCTGCGCTTGCTGGGTTTGCACGGCAATCCCGAGCATCTTCACCATGACCAGAAGATCTGGCATCCGCAGGTGATCCAACTCAGTGCGCTGATGGGTCAGGGCGTGGATGTGTTCTGGACCGCAGTGCAGCAATTCAAAGCATTGCAGGTCAAGAACGGCAATCTGGCCGCGCGCAGGCAGCAACAGTCTTTGGCCTGGATGTGGGAGCGCATCGAGGCCGGTTTGAAGCAGGCATTTCGTCAGCATCCACAGGTGCAGCAGTTGCTGCCGCAGCTCACCCAGGAGGTTCTGGCGGGCCGCATGGCGGCCTCTACGGCAGCACGAAATCTGCTCCTGGTGCAGATGGGACGGGCGTAGGCAGCTACAAAATTTATAGTAATCAGCGACACCGACGATCAGGACTTCGCAACGAGAGAAAACCATGCACGACATACTTGAACAACTGGAAGCCAAGCGCCAACTCGCGCGCCTGGGCGGTGGCCAAAAACGCATCGATGCACAACACAAGAAGGGCAAGCTCAGCGCTCGCGAGCGGCTCGAACTTTTGCTCGACGAGGGCACGTTCGAAGAGTGGGACATGTTCGTGGAACACCGCTGCGTCGACTTCGGCATGGAAGAAAACAAGATCCCCGGCGACGGTGTGGTCACCGGCTACGGCATGATCAACGGCCGCCTGGTGTTTGTCTTCAGCCAGGATTTCACGGTGTTCGGCGGCGCCTTGAGCGAGGCCCATGCCGAAAAGATCTGCAAGGTGATGGACCAGGCCATGAAGGTTGGCGCGCCGGTGATCGGTTTGAACGACTCCGGCGGTGCGCGGATTCAGGAAGGTGTCGCCAGCCTGGGCGGTTATGCCGACGTGTTCCAGCGCAACGTGATGGCCAGCGGCGTGGTGCCGCAAATCAGCATGATCATGGGTCCCTGCGCCGGTGGCGCGGTGTATTCGCCGGCCATGACCGACTTCATCTTCATGGTCAAGGACAGTTCCTACATGTTCGTCACCGGCCCCGAGGTGGTGAAAACCGTGACACACGAGGAAGTCACGGCCGAAGAACTGGGCGGTGCCATCAGCCACACCACCAAGAGCGGCGTCGCCGACCTGGCCTTCGAGAATGACGTGGAGGCGCTGCTGATGCTGCGCCGCCTCTACAACTACCTGCCGCTGAACAATCGTGAAAAGGCCCCGGTTCGTCGCAGTGGCGATCCCGCGGATCGCATGGACATGAGTCTGGACAGCCTGGTGCCCGACAACGCCAACAAGCCCTATGACATGAAGGAGCTGATCGTCAAGACGGTGGACGACGGGGACTTCTTTGAACTGCAGCCCGAGTACGCGAAAAACATCCTGATTGGTTTTGGCCGCATGGAAGGGCAGACGGTGGGCATTGTGGCGAATCAGCCGCTGGTGCTCGCGGGTTGCCTGGACATCAAGAGCTCGACCAAGGCGGCGCGTTTTGTGCGGTTTTGCGATGCCTTCAATATTCCGGTGATCACCTTTGTGGATGTGCCCGGTTTCATGCCCGGCACGGCGCAGGAGTATGGCGGCATCATCAAGCATGGCGCCAAGCTGCTGTATGCCTTTGCTGAATGCACGGTGCCCAAGATCACTGTCATCACGCGCAAGGCCTATGGTGGTGCGTATGACGTGATGAGTTCCAAGCACCTGCGCGGTGACGTCAACTTTGCCTGGCCGAATGCAGAGATCGCGGTGATGGGTGCCAAGGGCGCGGTGGAGATCATTTTCCGCGAGGACAAGGGCGACCCGGTCAAGCTGGCCGCCAAAGAAGCCGAGTACAAAGCGCGTTTTGCCAACCCGTTTGTGGCCGGTGCCCGCGGCTTCATTGACGATGTGATCCTGCCGCACGAAACCCGAAGGCGCATCTGCCGTTCACTGGTAATGTTGCGCGACAAGAAGCTTGAGAACCCGTGGCGCAAGCACGGCAACATTCCGCTCTAGGCTTGATGCTGATGGCCTCCCGTGATTGCTTACTCTGCGCGCGATTCTCTGTGGTTCGCGCTGGATCAGGCTGCCCGATCTTTAAGTTGGTGCGCGCGAGATCAGGCCGCCTGGGTGCTCTGCTCCGTGTCCCCCGCCCTGCGGGCTCCTCCTTTACCTGCGCAGAACACCCAGACAGCCTGATCCCGGTCCCCGGGTATTCCAGCGTGAGAGCCAAAGTCGGCACATCGGAGCGGCAGGGTGGGGGTGCCCGCCAAAGTGAGGTCAAGGAGGAGGCCGAAGGCCGGGGGACACGAACGGCGGCGGGTGCCCCCGCCCTGCTGCAGGCTCAGCAAAAAATGCGACCCTTGTCCTATGGGCGCAAAGCTAGTTCTGTATTGAATTCCAATCTTGCCGACTTCATAAAGTTAGGAAACCTATGTTTACAAAAATACTGATAGCCAATCGCGGCGAGATTGCCTGCCGTGTCATCGCCACCGCCAAAAAAATGGGCATCAAAACCGTGGCGGTGTATTCCGATGCCGACAAGGACGCACGCCATGTGATGCTGGCCGATGAGGCCGTCAACATTGGCCCGGCGCCGAGTCGCGAGAGCTACCTGGTGGCGGACAAGATCATCGCTGCCTGCAAGCAGACCGGTGCCCAGGCGCTGCATCCGGGCTATGGTTTCCTGAGCGAAAACGCGGACTTTGCCAAGCGCGTCGAGGAAGAAGGCATCGTCTTCATCGGCCCCAAGCACTACTCCATGGCCGCCATGGGCGACAAGATCGAATCCAAGAAACTGGCCGGCGCCGCCGGGGTCAACTGCATTCCCGGCGTCAACAGCGCGATTGAAACTGCGCACCAGGCGGTAGAGATCGCAAAAGGCGTCGGCTACCCGGTGATGATCAAAGCCAGCGCCGGCGGCGGCGGAAAAGGCCTGCGCGTTGCGTATAACGACAAGGAGGCGTTTGAGGGCTTCAGCAGTTGCCGCAACGAAGCACGCAACAGTTTCGGCGATGACCGCGTGTTTGTCGAGAAATATGTCGAGGAACCACGGCACATTGAAATTCAGTTGATTGGCGACAGCCATGGCAATGTGGTCTATCTCAATGAGCGTGAGTGTTCCATGCAGCGCCGGCACCAGAAAGTGATTGAAGAGGCGCCCTCGTCGTTCATCAGTGATGCGACCCGTGTCGCCATGGGCGAGCAAGCGGTCGCGCTGGCCAGGGCCGTCAGGTACCAAAGCGCAGGCACCGTGGAATTTGTAGTGGGCAAAGACCAGAGTTTCTATTTCCTGGAGATGAACACTCGTCTGCAGGTGGAGCACCCGGTGACCGAGTGCATCACCGGGCTGGATCTGGTGGAACTGATGATTCGGGTCGCGGCGGGTGAAAAACTGCCTTTGACGCAGGCCGAAGTCAAGCGCGATGGCTGGGCGATCGAGTGCCGCATCAACGCCGAAGATCCGTTTCGAAATTTCTTGCCGTCCACCGGCCGCCTGGTGCGTTTCCAGCCACCAAAGGAGACCATGTTTGCCGCCGACACCAGCCAGTGGCAGGGCGTTCGGGTCGATACCGGTGTGCAGGAGGGTGGCGAGATTCCGATGTATTACGACTCGATGATTGCCAAGCTGATCGTGCATGGCAAGGATCGCCTGGAAGCGATTGCCAAGATGCGTGAAGCCCTTAACGGCTTTGTCATCCGCGGCGTCAGCAGCAGTATTCCGTTTCAGGCCGCGCTGCTGGCACATCCCAAGTTTGTCGCCGGCGATTTCAACACCGGCTTTATTGCCGAGCACTATTCCAAAGGCTTCCGGGCGGAGGACGTGCCGCATGACGACGCGGACCTGCTGATTGCGCTGGCGGCGTTTGTCAATCGCAAATACCGCAACCGTGCCACGTTCATCAGCGGCCAGATGGAAGGCCACGAAGTGGCAGTCGGACAGGATTTTGTGGTGCTGACGCTTGGACAACAGGGGGCCACCACGCCGACCCTGGTTTCGATCACCGACTTCGAAGGAAAAACAGGCTCCAGCGCAATCAGGGTAGGCACGAGGAGCTACAAAATATGTAGCAATTACCACCTGGGCGAAGTGCGTATCAGTGGCACCTGCAACGGCACGGCGTTTACCGCGCAGGTCGAACGCGGCAGTCTGGCGGGCAAAAATCCGCTGGCGATCCGGGTCTCGCACAATGGCACGCAAATTGACACGCTGGTGCTTTCGCAGCGCGCCGCGGAGTTGTATGCCGTGATGCCTTACAAAGCGCCACCGGACATGAGTCGCTATGTCCTGTCACCGATGCCGGGGTTGCTGGTCGACGTGGCGGTGCAGGCGGGCCAAAAAGTGCTGGCCGGTGAGCGCGTGGCGGTGATTGAAGCCATGAAGATGGAAAACGTGTTGTTTGCCGCAGCCGATGGCGTGGTCGGTAAAGTGCTGGCGGTCAAGGGTGAAAGCTTGACGGTGGATCAGCCGATTGTGGAGTTTGCATGAAGATGGACCGTCCGTTCAAAGTGCTGGGCGTCCAGCAAATCGCCATCGGCAGTACCGACAAGACCAGACTGCAAAGGCTTTGGGTCGATATGCTGGGCCTGGAGTTGACCGGTCGCTTCAGCAGCGAACGCGAAAACGTGGATGAAGACATCTGCGCCATCGGGCATGGCCCGTTCAGGGTCGAGGTCGATTTGATGCAGTCGCTTGATCCGGACAAGAAACCGGCCGTTCACACCACACCACTCAACCATGTCGGCTTGTGGATCGATGATCTGCCCGCCGCAGTCGCATGGCTCACAGCCCGCGGAGTGCGTTTTGCCCCCGGTGGCATTCGCAAAGGAGCCGCGGGTTACGACATCTGCTTCCTGCATCCCAAGTCCAGCGATGAATTTCCGGTCAGCGGTGACGGCGTTTTGATTGAACTGGTGCAGGCGCCGATCGAGGTGATTGCTGCCTTCCGCAAGCTTGCGACTGTGCCTGCCTGAAGCTTAGCGCGCTCAGCGGCATGATGTTCTTGCTCTGGGTCAATAACAGGCCGATTTGTCGCTCCCGGGGAATGGATTGACCCCAAAGTCCAGTACATTCCGGTGCGTGTACACTTTTCCGGCGCGCCGTAGAAACCACGGTGCCATTAGGGTCTAGGAGACAAACTTGCAAGCTACCAATCTGGTTAATCCGGCTTATTTTCACAAAGTCGTTGACTGCCAGTGGGCCTGTCCGGCCCACACCCCGGTTCCTGAATACATTCGCCTGATCGGTCAGGGGCGTTACAGCGACGCCTACATGATCAACTGGGTTTCCAACGTGTTTCCAGGCATTCTGGGTCGTACCTGCGATCGCCCCTGTGAACCGGCTTGCCGTCGCGGTCGGGTCGAGGAAAACAATGGCGTCAAACCCGAGCCGGTGGCGATTTGCCGCCTCAAGCGCGTGGCGGCGGATCACAAGGGCGACGTCAAGGCGCGCATGCCCGAGGTGGCTGCCGCCAACGGCAAGCGTATCGCATGCGTCGGTGCCGGGCCGGCTTCGCTGACCGTGGCGCGTGATCTGGCGCCACTGGGCTACGAGGTGACAGTCTTCGAGGGCGAAGCCAAGGCCGGCGGTTTTATACGCACGCAGATCCCGCGTTTTCGCCTGCCCGAGACGGTGATTGACGAAGAAACCGGATACATCTTTGATCTGGGTGTGAAGTTCAAGAACAACCAGCGCGTGGATTCCATGAAGGCCCTGATGGCACAGGGTTATGACGCCGTGTTCGTTGGCTGCGGTGCGCCGCGCGGGCGTGTTCTGGATGCGCCCGGCAGCAAGGAGGCTGCGGCGCACATTCATATTGGCATCGACTGGCTGGCGTCGGTCTCCTTCGGTCACGTGACCAAAGTGCCGCCGCGTGTCATTGTCCTGGGGGGCGGCAATACCGCCATGGATTGCTGCCGTTCCGCCCGACGCCTCGGCGGCTCCGACGTGAAAGTCATCGTCCGCAGCGGCTTTGAAGAAATGAAAGCCTCGCCCTGGGAAAAAGAAGACGCCCAGCATGAGGGCATTCCGATCATCAATTTCCATGTTCCCAAGAGTTTCAAACATCAGGACGGCAAGCTGCTGGGCATGACGTTCGAAGTCGTCAGCGCGGTCTATGACGACAAGGGACGTCGCAGCCTGGTGCCGACCGGCGCACCGGATGTGTTTTTTGAGTGCGACATGGTGCTGGTGGCAGTCGGGCAGGAGAATGCCTTTCCCTGGATTGAGCGTGAGACCGGCATCGAGTTTGATCGCTGGGGCTTGCCGGTGCTCGGGAAAGATACTTTTCAGTCCACGGTGGCGCATGTGTTCTTTGGCGGCGACGCCGCATACGGGCCGAAAAACATCATCACCGCGGTGGCGCATGGTCACGAAGCGGCTGTATCCATCGACCGTTTCCTGCATGGCGAATCGCTTGCGCAGCGTCCCGCGCCGTTGACCAATCTGATGTCGCAGAAAATGGGCATTCACGAGTGGAGTTACCACAACGACGTGTCGCGTGACACGCGCCTGAAAGTGCCATGGGCGAATGCGGAGGTGGCGCTCGCCAGTATCCGTGTCGAGGTCGAATTGGGCTTTGACGCCGCCAGCGCTTTCAAGGAAGCCAACCGCTGTTTGAACTGTGACGTCCAGACCGTGTTCAACCGCGATACTTGTATCGAATGCGATGCCTGTGTCGACATCTGTCCAATGGATTGCATTACCTTCACCAGCAATGGTGATGAAGCTGATTTGCGCACCCGTCTGAAGGCGCCTGCGCATCACACGGCGCAGGACTTGTATGTTTCCGGCGAGCTCAAGACCGGGCGTGTCATGGTCAAGGACGAAGACGTGTGCCTGCACTGCGGTTTGTGTGCCGAGCGCTGTCCAACGGGTGCGTGGGACATGCAGAAATTCTTGCTGAACACCACCCAGGCTGGACCTGGGTGTCGTACCAGCCGCAATGTTCAACTGGAGGTCGCATGAAGCGTATCGAAGCCATTAACGATTTCGTCATCAAATTTGCCAATATCAACGGCTCGGGTTCTGCTTCCGCCAACGAACTGTTCGCCAAGGCGGTGATGCGCATGGGTGTGCCAGTCAGCCCACGCAATATTTTCCCGAGCAATATTCAGGGCATGCCGACCTGGTATGAGGCACGTGTCTGCGAAAAAGGTTATCACGGGCGGCGCGGTGGCGTCGACATGATGGTGGCCATGAATCCCGAGACCTGGGACGCCGACGTGGCGGAGATCGAACCCGGCGGCTATCTTTTTTATGACAACACCAGACCGATCCCTGAATCCAGGTTTCGCAAGGATGTTCAGGTCATTGGTGTTCCGCTGACCGAAATCAGCAATGCGGCCTATACCGACCCGCGGCAGCGTCAGTTGTTCAAGAACATCATTTATGTCGGTGCGCTGTCGGTGCTGCTGGACGTCGATGCCAGCGTTTTTGAAAAGCTATTTGCCGAGCAGTTCAAAGGCAAGGAGCGCTTGCTTGAGTCCAATGTGCGGGCGATTCATCTGGGTCGCGACTATGTCAAACAGCATCTTGAAGCGCCACTGGGCATCCGGGTGCGTCGGGCGGACAAGGTCGGCGACCAGATCTTTACCGACGGCAACAGTGCGGCCGCCCTGGGCTGCATCTACGGCGGGGCCACGGTAGCGGCCTGGTATCCGATTACGCCTTCGTCCTCGGTGCCCGAGGCGTTTCAGAAGTATTGCGAGAAGTTCCGGGTCGATCCTGAAACCGGGCAACATTATTTTGCGATCGTGCAGGCCGAAGACGAACTGGCTTCAATCGGCATGGCCATCGGGGCGGGCTGGAATGGCGCGCGGTCATTTACCGCCACATCGGGCGCCGGCATATCGCTGATGACGGAGTTCCTTGGCCTGGCTTACTTTGCCGAGATTCCGGTGACCATCATCAATGTGCAGCGGGGCGGGCCATCCACTGGCATGCCAACGCGCACGCAGCAGTCTGATTTGACCTCGTGCGCCTACGCGTCGCATGGCGACACCAAGCATGTGTTGCTGTTTCCGCAGGACCCACACGAATGCTTTGAGCACGCGGCGGCGGCACTGGACCTGGCTGACCGGCTGCAAACACCGATCTTCGTGATGTCCGACCTGGACATTGGCATGAATCAGCGTCTGTGCAAGCCCTTCGTCTGGGATGACGCGAGGGAATACGATCGCGGCAAGGTCATGACGGCCGAGGAACTCGAAGCCGGCAAAGACTTCGGCCGCTATAAAGATGTCGATGGCGATGGCATTCCGTGGCGCACTCTGCCGGGCACGCACCCGACCAAGGGTGCCTATTTCACGCGCGGAACCTCGCGTGATGCTTACGCCCGCTACTCCGAGCGCGGACCGGACTATATCTACAACATGGAGCGCCTGCTGAAGAAGTTCAAGACTGCGGCCGACCTGGTGCCGCAGCCGCTGCTGCGCAAGGCAGCGCAAGCCACCCCCTTTGGTGTTCTTTATTTCGGCTCAACCAGTCCGGCCATGCGCGAGGCGCTGGACGTGCTCGAAGAGCAGGGTATCCACCTTGACGCGATGCGCCTGCTGGCGTTTCCGTTTCCGGCGTCGGTCGATCGCTTCATTGCCGAGCATGACAAGGTGTTCGTTGTGGAACAAAACCGCGATGCGCAAATGCGCTCCATGCTGATCAACGAGCTTGAGATCGATCCCGCGCGCCTGGTCAAGGTATTGCACTACGACGGCACGCCCATTACCGCACGTTTCATCACCCAAGCCGTCAGCAAGAATTTGAAAGCGCTGTCTACAGACTCTTCAGTGACTACCCTGCAAAAGGAGGCAGCATGACCTACATCGCCAAACCCCGGATGCACCATCCGGAACTGACCGCCAACAAGGTCGGCTACACGCGTCGTGACTATGAAGGGCCGGTTTCCACACTGTGTGCCGGTTGTGGGCACGACTCGATTTCCGCCGCCATTATCCAGGCCTGCTGGGAACTCGATATTGAGCCGCATCGGGTGGCCAAACTCTCGGGCATCGGCTGCAGTTCCAAGACACCAACCTACTTTCTCGGTGCCTCGCATGGCTTCAATACCGTGCACGGACGCATGCCTTCCGTCTTGACAGGTGCCAATCTGGCCAATCGCGATCTGCTGTACTTGGGCGTCTCGGGTGACGGCGACTCGGCGTCGATTGGCCTGGGTCAATTTGCCAATTCGATGCGCCGCGGCGTGCGCATGGCTTACATTGTCGAAAACAATGGCGTCTACGGTTTGACCAAGGGACAGTTTTCTCCCACCGCGGACCGGGGATCGAAGAGCAAGAAGGGGGTCATCAACAGTGACAGCCCGGTCGATCTGGTCGGATTGGCCCTGCAACTAGGTGCCACCTATGTGGCGCGCAGTTTCTCCGGCGACAAGGCGCAACTGGTGCCATTGATCAAGGGTGCGATCATGCATGGCGGCGCGGCATTCATCGATGTCATCAGCCCGTGCGTCACGTTTAACAATCACGGTGGCAGCACCAAGAGCTATGACTATGTGCGCCAGCACAACGAGGCCGTCAGCCGCATCGATTTCATTCCCCGGCACAGTGAAATCACCACCAGCTACGCCCCGGGCGAGGTGGTTGATGTGGAACAGCACGATGGAACCAGTTTGCGTCTGCGCAAGCTGCACACGGACTACGATCCAACCGACCGTTATGCTGCGTTGAGCTATATGAACGCACACCAGGAACGTGGTGAAGTGGTCACCGGCTTGCTCTATCTGGATCCACTTGCCGTGGATCTGCATGTGGCGCTCAACACCAGCGATACGCCGCTGAACAAGTTCGGTGTCAAGCAGCTGTGCCCAGGGTCCCAGGCGCTTGCCAGGATCAACGCTGGATTGCGCTAAAGTCCGGTTGAACCTATCCATCCATTTTGAACAGGACGCAAATCATGCCCGAACGTACCGTGTTTCAATCCTTGTCGCAGCGTCACGTGGTCAGTCTGACACCGCAAGGCAGCGTCTGGGATGCTGCCTGCATCATGACCAAAGCCAATTGCGGCAGCATTTTGATCATTGATGCTGCGGGAGTCCTGCAGGGGATTTTGACCGAGCGCGATCTGATGACGCGTGTGCTGGCCAAGGCGCTCAACCCCAAGACCACCCAGGCATCCGAGGTGATGACACGAAACCCCCAGAGTGTCGGGCCTGACATGAAGGTGGCCGAGGCGGTTCTGATCATGATCGAGCGCGGCTTCCGCCATCTCCCGATCATCTCTTCCACCGGAAAAATCCTTGGCGTGTTCTCGGTGCGTGATGCCCTGCCGCGCGAGATTGGCGCCGCCGTCAGCCTGGCCGAGTTCAATGATCAGGTGAATGACTCTATTGGATAGGGCGGGGCGGCGTTTTCCGTTGAAGACGCCGCTATTGAACTAAAGGCGTGTCAGCGGTTTCGAGATCTAGCCCGAGGATTTCGGCTTGGCCGGCCAAGAGCTGCAGATATTGACGCAGGGCGGTGGCATAAGTTTTCTGCCGCAGTGCCATGCTCACGGCACCGCGGACCGCGTCAAATGCTTGCGGCCGACCAGGCTCACGTTCCACAACCTCGACCACGTGGAAGCCAAAACGGCTATGCACCAGACGCGGAAGCACACCTACCTCGGTGTGACCAAATAGTTCTTTGGCAAATTCCGGTGCGCAGTCGGGGCTTGCGAGCCATCCGAGGCTGCCGCCCTCGGCGCCGCTGGGGCAGTTGGACAGCGTGCTGGCGGCTTTCGCAAATCGGTCTTCGGTAGCGCTGCCATCGTGGCAGCGGACGTCGAGCAGCGTTGTCTCGGCGCGATTGCGCAGGGCGGCGACATCGACGCCCTGCGTCACGGCGAACAGAATGTGTCGCACCTTGACGCGTTCGCCGCTACTGTAACGGGCCGGATGGGCTGCATAGTGGCGCAGGCAGGCATCATCCGCGGGTTCGGGGATGACCAGACTTTGCTCCAGCAGCGTTTCAATGGCATCAATCGCTGCCTCGCTGGGCGCACCGTCTGACGACGGCGCATCGCCGGTGCTCAGCAATCCCCTCGATACGGCGGCCTGGCGCAGCAGTTCGGTGCAGGCGCGTTGACGCAGGTCCTCAACCGACAAGCGATCGTCCGGCGCGTGCAGAGCGACGCCATTGACGCAGGCAATCCTGGCATTTTCAGAAGTCATGATTTGCATCGTGAACACCCTAGATGCCAGCGCCAGGCTGACGTGGTTGATTGTGGCCCGCAGGCAGGTTCAGACGGCGTGCGCGGACCACCTGATATGGGCGCACGAGGTAGGCCAGCGTGGCAAAGCCACTCCAGACGTGGACCAGGCGGGTGAATGGAAAGACCAGGAAGATGCTCATGCCCAGGAACAGATGCAATTTGAAAAGCAGTCCGGCGCCCGCGAGATATTCGGCTGCACCTGGACGCAAGGTGGCAATGTGCTGCGCCCATTCCCCGAATGCCATCATCAAGCCGCCGTCCATGTGCTGCACCGACACCGGAATGGTCGCCAGCCCGAGCGCGAACTGAAGCCAGAGCAATACCAACAGCACGATATCGCTGGTCCTGGAGTTGATGCGAATGCGGGGTTCGTAAAGGCGGCGGTGCAGCAGCAGGCTGACCCCGACAAAGCCCAGCAGGCCGGCGATGCCGCCACTGACCATGGCCATCAATTGCTTGTCGGCAGCGCTGACAAAGTGCTCGTAAACGAAGTGCGGCGTCAGCAGGCCGGCGAAATGACCAAAGAACAGAAACAGCACGCCAATGTGAAACAGATTGCTGCCGAGCCGCAACTGCCCGGCTTTCAACAATTGCGAAGAGTCGCTCTTCCAGGTGTATTGGTCCCGGTCAAAGCGGATCAGGCTGCCCAGCAGGAAGACCGTGAGACAGATATAGGGATACAAGCCAAACAGGAAATTGTCGAAGGCGTTCATAGGGATGCTCCGGTGTGTGCCGCGGCATTGGCGCTGGCGTGGGCCGCTTGATGCTTGACAAAGTGAATCGGTTGGGCCTGACCGGGTTTGGCTTGGCCCCTGGAAGAGCAGCCATCGAAGACCACAGGTTCTTCCCAGGCCGAATCGATGGCCTCATCCGGCGTCACCTGCACGGCGTGCGCTTTCTCGCCACTGAGTTCGAGCAGTGCCCCGAGGACGCTGGCATAGGCACTGTCGCGCTGTTGCAGCGCGCTGAAGATGGCATTGAAAATGTGCGCCATCTCGCCAAGAAAGGCTTTGGCCTCCCGGGGCGGCTGGGTCGATACAAATTCAAGCACCACCGGCAGATAGTCCGGCAACTCGCCGGGTGCCAGGAACAGCCCGGCTTTTTCATAGGTCTGCGTCAGATAGATCATGGCCGGACCCCGGTCACGCGAGTCGCCGTGCACGTGTTCGAACAGGTGCAAAGAGGTCGCACGCCCGCGGTCAAACACTTCAACGTAATGCGCTTCGTTTTTCAGGCTATCACCGCTTGCCAGGGTGTGTATCAAAGCCCCGATCTCGGCAATTCGCGCGGTCGGGACTGAGCGCTCCGACTGCAGTGCCGCACGCAGATCGGGCAGGTCGCTTCGCAGAGCCGCGTCCGGATAGGACAGAAGTCGTGCCAGTACCCGCAGGCTGATGGAGGTGTTGGGGTGTGCCATTTCTAGACTTCCGCCTTGATTGGAATGGTGCGGCGTTTGGTGCCGCCGAACAGACTGGTTTCGCTGGCGCCGTCAGAGCAACCATTGCCAAACGAGAAGCCGCAGCCGCCGCGCACGTCAAAGGTATTCTCGGCGTATTCGCGGTGCGTGCTGGGGATCACGAAGCGGTCCTCGTAATTGGCAATCGCCATCACCTGGTACATCTCTTCGACTTCGGCCTGGGTCATCCCGACTTGCTCCAGTACAGCCGTGTTGATGCGGCCGTCGACATGTTTTTCGCGCTGGTATGCGCGCATCGCCAGCATGCGCTCCAGCGCGCGCTCCACCGGCTGGGTGTCGCCCGCAGTGAGCAGATTGGCCAGGTACTTGACCGGGATCCTGAGCTGCTTCACATCCGGAATATCGCCATTGACGCCGAGCTGTCCGGCATTGGCCGCGGCACTGATGGGCGATAGCGGCGGCACATACCAGACCATAGGCATGGTGCGGTACTCGGGGTGCAGGGGCAGCGCCACCTTCCAGTCCACCGCCATCTTGTACACCGGGCTGTTGCGCGCGGCTTCCAGCCACTTGTCCGGAATGCCATCGATGCGCGCCTGCTCGATCACTTTGGGATCATGCGGGTCGAGGAAGATGTCAAGCTGGGCCTGATACAGGTCGCGATCATGCTCGACGCTGGCGGCCTGCTCGATCCGGTCGGCATCGTACAGCAGCACACCGAGGTAGCGGATGCGGCCGACGCAGGTTTCCGAGCAGACGGTTGGCTGACCGGCTTCGATGCGCGGGTAACAGAAAATGCATTTCTCCGCCTTGCCAGATTTCCAGTTGTAGTAGATCTTTTTGTACGGGCAGGCGCTCACGCACATGCGCCAGCCACGGCACTTGTCCTGATCGATCAGCACAATGCCGTCTTCCTCGCGCTTGTAGATCGAGCCGGACGGGCAGCTGGCCACGCAGGCCGGGTTCAGGCAGTGCTCGCAGAGCCTGGGCAGGTACATCATGAAGGTGTTTTCGAACTGGCCGTACATTTCCTTCTGGATGTCGTCGAAGTTCTTGTCCTTGCTGCGTTTGGAAAATTCACCGCCGAGAATCTCCTCCCAGTTCGGACCCCATTCGATTTTTTCCATGCGCTGACCGGTGATCAGGCTGCGCGGGCGTGCTGTCGGTACCGCTTTGGACTCGGGCGCCGATTGCAGATGGTCGTAGTCGAAAGTGAAGGGCTCGTAATAGTCGTCGATCTGCGGCAGGTTCGGATTGGCGAAGATGCGCATCAGCAGCTTCCACTTGGCCCCCTGGCGCGGCTCGATTTTGCCGTTCGCTTTGCGCACCCAGCCACCATTCCACTTGTCCTGGTTCTCCCACTCCTTGGGGTAGCCGATACCGGGTTTGGTCTCGACGTTGTTGAACCATGCGTATTCCATGCCGGGCCGGCTGGTCCAGACGTTCTTGCAGGTGACAGAACAGGTATGGCAGCCGATGCATTTGTCCAGGTTCAACACCATGCCGATTTGGGCGCGTATTTTCATGCGATTTCTCCTGAGGCTTGGGCGGCGGTCGAACCGGATTCGTCGTCCAGCCAGTCCACCTTGTTCATCTTGCGCACCACGACAAATTCATCTCGGTTGGTGCCGATGGTGCCGTAGTAGTTGAAGCCATAGCTGAACTGCGCATAGCCGCCAATCATGTGCGTGGGCTTGAGCACAATCCGGGTGACCGAGTTGTGGATGCCGCCCCTGGCGCCGGTGATTTCCGAGCCGGGGGTGTTGATGATTTTTTCCTGCGCGTGGTACATCATCACCATGCCGGGGTTGACGCGCTGGCTGACAATCGCCCGCGCGGCGATGGCGCCATTCAGGTTGAATAATTCCACCCAGTCGTTGTCGACGATACCGGCGCGCTTGGCGTCGTCTTCACTGAGCCAGATCACCGGGCCACCACGGCTGAGCGTGAGCATCATCAGGTTGTCGCTGTAAGTGGAGTGGATGCCCCACTTCTGGTGCGGCGTGATGAAGTTCAGCGCAATCTCGACGTTGCCATTGGGCTTGATGCCCTGAATGCCTGCGGTGGTTTTCAGGTCCACCGGCGGGCGGTAGCTGCTGAAGCCCTCGCCGAAGGCGGTCATCCAGGGATGATCCATGTAGAACTGCTGGCGCCCGGTCAGGGTGCGCCATGGGATCATCTCGTGCACATTGGTGTAGCCGGCGTTGTAGGAAACGGTCTCGGACTCGATGCCGCTCCAGGTCGGTGAGCTGATGATCTTGCGCGGCTGCGCCTGGATATCGCGGAAGCGGATCTTCTCGTCCTCGCGGTGGATCGCCAGGTGCGTGTGGTCCAGGCCCGTCTGTTTGCCTAAAGCGGCCCACGCCTTGACGGCCACGTGGCCATTGGTCTCGGGTGCGAGTTGCAGCACGACTTCACAGGCGTCGATGTCGGTGTCGATCTTTGGCATGCCGCAGGTGACACCTTCATCGCTCACCAGGCCATTGAGTTCGCCGAGTTGCTTGACTTCGGTTTGCGTGTTCCAGCTGATGCCCTTGCCACCATTACCCACTTTGTTCATCAGAGGGCCCAGGGCGGTGAAGCGCTTGTAGACATTGGGGTAGTCGCGCTCCACCACGGCCATATTGGGGGCGGTCTTGCCGGGGATCAGGTCGATCTCGCCGCGCTTCCAGTCCTGCACGCCAAAAGGCTGCGCCAGTTCGGCCGGAGAGTCGTGCATCAATGGCGTCAGCACCATTTCGCGCTCCACGCCCAGATGGCCGACACAGATTTCGCTGAATTTTTTGGCGAAGCCCTTGTAAATGTCCCAGTCACTGCGCGACTGCCAGGCCGGATCTACTGCCGTGGACAGCGGGTGAATAAAGGGATGCATATCGCTGGTGTTGAGGTCGTTCTTCTCGTACCAGGTGGCGGTGGGCAGCACGATGTCGGAATACAGGCAGGTGGTGCTCATGCGGAAGTCGAGCGTTACCAGCAGGTCAAGCTTGCCCTCCGGTGCCTTGTCGTGCCACACCACCTCGGTGGGTTTGGCTTCATCTTGCCCGAGGTCTTTGCCTTGCACCCCGTGGCCTGTGCCGAGCAGATGTTTGAGGAAGTACTCGTGTCCCTTGCCGCTCGAGCCGATGAGATTGGAGCGCCAGACAAACATATTGCGCGGCCAGTTGTCTGGATGGTCCGGGTCGTCGCAACTCATCTTCAGCGAGCCGTCTTTCAGGCTCTTGACAGCGTAGTCCTTGGGGTCCATGCCCGCGGCGCCGGCATCGCGTACCACCTGCAGCGGATTAGTCTTCAATTGCGGCGCCGACGGCAGCCAGCCCATGCGTTCGGCGCGCACGTTGTAGTCGATCATGCTGCCGCCGTATTGCTTTTTGTCGGCCAGCGGCGAGAGTACTTCTTCCATACCGAGCTTTTCGTAACGCCACTGATCGGTGTGGGCGTAGAAGAAGCTGGTCGAGTTCATCTGCCGTGGCGGGCGAATCCAGTCCAGCGCAAAGGCCAGCGCGGTCCAGCCGGTCTGCGGCCTGAGTTTTTCCTGGCCCACATAGTGCGCCCAGCCACCACCGCTTTGACCGATACAACCGCACATCATCAGCATGTTGATGACGCCGCGGTAGTTCATGTCGGCGTGGTACCAGTGGTTCATGGCGGCGCCGATGATGACCATCGACTTGCCATGGGTCTTGTCGGCATTGTCGGCAAACTGGCGTGCCACGGTGATCAGCTGCTCGCGGGGTGTCCCGGTGATGCGCTCCTGCCAGGCCGGCGTGTAGGGCGTGTCGTCGTTGAAGTCCCTCGCCGCCAACTCGCCGGGCAGACCACGGGCCACGCCGTAGTTGGCCACCTGCAGGTCGAATACGGTGGCTACCAGCGCTTCACGTCTCTCGCCTTCCTTGCCCAGAGAAATGCGTTGCACCGGCACGGTCCGCACCAGCACATTGGTACTGCCGGCGCCGCTGGCATTGTTAGGGAAATGCTCGCTCTCTATGCCGCCGAAATAGGGAAATCCGACCCTGGCTGTCTGCGCGCTTGGGCTTTGACCTTCGAGCACCGAGAGTTTGAGTTTCACCTCATTGCCGTGACGCGCTTCTTTGGCTTCCAGGTTCCATTGCCCCTGGTCGGCCCGGCCGTCAGGTCCCCAGCGAAAACCGATGGCGCCGTTGGGCAGAACCACTTTGCCGTCATCGTCAAAAGCGACGGTCTTCCATTCGGGATTGTTGGCGGCGCCCAGCTTGCCATTGAAGTCAGAGGCACGAACGTAACGGTCCGGCACCATCACGGTTTCGCCAGTGGGCAATTGATGTTCCTTGAGCATCACCAGCATCGGCATGTCGGTGTAGCGGCGCACGTAGTCGTCGAAGTAGGCGCTACGCTTTTTTCCTTCGTCCGGGAAGTAGAACTCCTTGAGGATCACATGACCCATGGCCATCGCCACGGCGGCGTCGGTGCCTTGCTTGGGCTTCATCCAGATGTCGGACAGTTTGGCGACTTCGGAATAGTCGGGTGTCACGGCCACGGTCTTCGTGCCTTTGTAGCGCACCTCGGTAAAGAAGTGGGCATCGGGCGTGCGGGTCTGGGGCACGTTGGAGCCCCAGGCGATGATGTAAGTCGAGTTGTACCAGTCGGCCGATTCGGGCACGTCGGTTTGCTCGCCCCAGACTTGCGGGCTGGCCGGTGGCAGGTCGCAATACCAGTCGTAAAAGCTCATGCACACGCCGCCAATCAGGCTCAGGTAGCGGCTGCCCGCTGCATAAGAGACCATCGACATGGCGGGAATCGGCGAGAAGCCGATGATGCGATCGGGTCCGTGCTGCTTGATGGTGTAGACATTGGCCGCCGCCACCATCTCGTTGACCTCGTCCCAGCTGGAGCGCACAAAGCCGCCCAGGCCGCGCACGCTCTGGTAGTCCTTGCGTTTCGCATCCGACTGGGCGATCAAGGCCCAGGCATCCACCGGGTCATTCGACAGGCGGGCTTCGCGCCACAATTTAAGCAGTCGGCCGCGCACCATCGGGTATTTGACCCGGTTCGCGCTGTACAGATACCAGCTGTAGCTGGCGCCGCGGGCGCAACCACGCGGTTCGTGATTGGGCATGTCCCAACGCGTGCGCGGGTAGTCGGTCTGCTGGGTTTCCCAGGTCACGATGCCGCCCTTGACGTAGATCTTCCACGAGCACGAGCCGGTGCAATTGACGCCGTGGGTGGAACGCACGATCTTGTCGTGCGCCCAGCGATCGCGGTAGGCGTCCTCCCAGGTGCGGTCTTCACCGGTGGTGATGCCATGGTCGCCGGAAAACGGCTCCCGGGCTTGGGAAAAATAACTCAGTCGATCCAGAAAGTGGCTCATGGGAGACCTCGATGCAAGTGGTAAAATGATCTATAAAAACAGGCTGCAGCGCCCGTCTGGTATGCATAAGAAGCTATCAAATATGTAGCTAACTTGGCTTGTCATTGCGAGCGCAGCGTGGCAATCCATGACTTCCAGAATCGCCACGTCGTGCCTCGCGACGACGGTCGGGGGCAGGCTCATGGGTTCCTGATTTCCGAACCAGCGCGCAGGTAGAACCACCAGTTCAGCACCAGGCACAGGGCGTAGAACACCGCAAAGCCGTACATCGCCATCTGGGGCGTGCCGGCCTTGATCTGGGCGCCAATCACCACCGGGGCGATGAACGCGCCGTAAGCGGCCACGGCGGAGGTCCAGCCCAGCACCGGGCCGGCTTGCTGACGATCGAAGATCACTCCGATAGTGCGGAAGGTGGAGCCATTGCCGATCCCGCTGGCCGTGAACAGCACCACGAACAGCCACATGAAGGTTGCGAAGTACTGCTCGGGCGTGGCCGATGCATAGGCCTGCATCATGACGTAGCCAACCGCGCCCGAGGCCAGCACCATCACGGCCGAGATCACCTGTGTGATGATCGAGCCACCGACCTTGTCGGATACCCAGCCACCAATCGGACGCACCAGCGCGCCGACGAACGGACCGATCCACGCATATGCCAGCACCGCCGGCGCGTTCGGGTTGTTCAGCGTGTGCTGCATGACCCCGGCAGCGTCCGGCACATGGCTGACGCCGAAGATCACCTTCATCGACAGCGGCAGCGCCATCGAGAAGCCGATGAACGAGCCGAAGGTCACGATATACAGCAGCGTCAGGGACCAGGTGTGTTTGTTCTTGAAGATGGCGAACTGCTTGGCGATGTTGTCCTTCATGGTTCCGAACGCCGCCAGCTTCATCAGAAACAGGGTGCCGACGATGATCAGGGGCATGGCCAGCCACATGTTGAGCAGCCCGAGGCCGGTGGGAGCCGGCATGTAGAGATACAGACCGAGCCCGGCCGGGATGAAGGTCAGCGTGTAGATCCAGGTGACCTTGATGAAGGCCATCAGGGTGCCGCCGATGTCCGGTGAAATCGGCAGCAGGTTGTTCATGCCGAACCAGCACAGGGCGGACAGGGGAACCAGTGACAGGATCCAGGCAAAGCCGGCGTTCTGAATCCAGGTCGGGGTTCCGGCGGCGATCTTGCCGAAGATCCAGCCGCTGTCCTTGACCAGAGGCATCGGGTCTCCGCCCAGGGCGCCGAACATGCCAACCGTCATCACCAAAGGAATGATGATCTGCATGCTGGTGACGCCGAAGTTGCCCAGGCCGGCATTCAATCCGAGCGCGGTGCCCTGCAAGCGCTTCGGAAAGAAGGTCGTGATGTTCGACATCGAACTGGCGAAATTGCCGCCGCCGACGCCCGACCACAGCGCCAGCATCTGGAAGATCCAGAGCGGCCAGTCCTTGTGCTGCAAGGCGATGCCGGTGCCCAGCGCCGGCGCCAGCAGCATCGCCGTCGTCAGGAAGATGGTGTTGCGTCCGCCGGCCAGACGGATGTAGAAAGACGAGGGGATGCGCATGG
Source organism: uncultured beta proteobacterium (assembly GCA_963810395.1). Taxonomy (GTDB): domain Bacteria; phylum Pseudomonadota; class Gammaproteobacteria; order Burkholderiales; family Burkholderiaceae_C; genus Rhodoferax. The sequence goes on from CAWENC010000001.1 coordinate 3,178,741, forward strand.
TGGCGCCAGCCAGACCCGAGATCGCGGTCAACGTGAACAGTTCGTCCTGGGTAAACGGGAAGCCCAGGTTGAGCATCTGCACCGTGATGATGCCCCACATGCCCCAGACGGCAAAGCCGCACAGCAGGCAGGGGATGGAGATCCACAGATTGCGATAGGCGATTCTTTTGCCGGTGCTTTCCCAGAACTGTTCGTCCTCCGGGCGCCAGTCGGCGATGTCGGTGCTGGATTGCTTGGAGTTGCTCATGCGGTACTTTCAGAAAGTGAAGATCAGTGCTAAAGGGCGAAAGGTGCGGCGTTCTTGCCCATGAGTTCGCGGCCGCGCACCTCGGTCCAGAACATCCAGATCAGCGACACCCAGACCACGCCGTACATCAGCATGAAGGCGCTGGAGCGGATACCCGTCAGGTCCATCAAGGCACCAAACATGATCGGCAACACGAAGCCGCCCAGGCCGCCGGCCAGGCCGACGATGCCGCTGATGGTGCCGATGTTGCTCGGGTAATCGTCGCTGATGTACTTGAAGACGCTGGCCTTGCCGAAGGCGAAGGCGATGCCCAGAACGAACATCAACATCGTGAAGAGGTAGACGTTCAGGCCGATATGAAAGGTCCGGGGGCCGTTGACGGTGGCGACAGTGAAGTCAAACTGCGGATAGCTCAGCAAAAACAGACAAACCCAGCTCACCCACAACACCCACCAGGTGACACTGTGGGCGCCCCATTTGTCCGACATCCAGCCGCCGACCGCGCGCAGGACGCCACCGGGCAGCGAGAAGCAGGCGGCCAGCAAGGCCGCGGCCCGGATGTCGAGCCCGAATTCACCTACGTAGTACTGCACCATCCACAGCGACAGCGCGACGTAGCCGCCGAACACAATGCTGTAGTACTGGCAGTACTTCAGCACCTTCGGGTCTTTCAGCGACTTGAGCTGGTCGCTGAATTTGATGTGGCTGGGGACCAGATGAGCCGGATCACTGCGGCTGAACAGCCAGAACAGGACGACTGTTCCGAGCATGATGGCCGCATAGACCTGCGGCACCATGGTCCAGCCAAAAGCCACCACCAGAGCCGGCGCGAGGAATTTGTTGACGGCGGCTCCCGAGTTGCCGGCGCCATAGATGCCCATCGCAAAGCCCTGCTGCTTTTTTGGAAACCAGCGCGCCACGTAAGGCGTGCCGACGGAAAACGAGCCACCTGCCAGTCCGACAAACAGGCCGATGGCCAGGAAGTGCCAGTAGGCGGTGGCGTAACTCATCAACCAGATCGCCGGTACCGTCAAGGCCATCAGCAGCGTCATGACGATGCGACCACCGTATTTGTCAGTCCAGATGCCCAGCGGCACCCGGATCAGGGAACCGGTCAGTACCGGTGTTGCCGTCAGCAACCCGAATTCTGTTGCATTCAGGCCCAGGGTTTTCTTGATCGGGATGCCAATCACCCCGAACATCATCCAGACCATGAAGCACACGGTGAATGCCAAGGTGCTGACCATCAGCACCGAGAGCGCTTGCCCTTTTTTTGTCATGTCAAAAACCTCGTTTTTTGCATGACATGACTTTAGGGCGGGCAGGCTGAAAGCGACATCCCTCTAAAGGATCGGCGGACAGGGTAAATAGAACTACCCGGCGCGACGTTCACATAGTTCCAAAGAACTATTGATTTCCAAAATTCACGACACCGTTCCAGCCTAGCCGGCCAGTTGCAGCGGCTTGTGCAAGTCAAGAACTGAGACCCGGGCGCGTGTGAGCCGAGGGCGCCGCAGTGGGTAGCTCCGCGAATGTCCCCCGGCCCATGGCCTCCGCCTTTATTTGGCAAAACCCCAAGTCCACGCTGCGCCACCCACTGCGGCGCCCTCGGAAGTCAGCGTCGGTGGTTTGCGTCAATCGAACACCAACCCTGCTTGCAAGATCAGGCTGGCGGGGTGCTCAGCGCAGCGGCATCAAGGAGGAGCCCGCAGGGCGGGGGACAGCCGCGGAGCTGAGTACCCCGCCAGCCTGACCCCCCGCAATGGTGAACGAAATTTGGCATGTCGTGATTTCGGGAAGGATCCACGGGAAGGCGCTTTTATGGCGCCACTTTGCCTCAAATCAAAGCAATCCGTGCTCGGTTGCCATGACCGCGGCATGAACGCGCGAACTGACGTCGAGTTTGCGCAGGACGTGCTGCACATGAATCTTGACGGTGGTTTCGGCAATGCCCAGTTCGCGCGCAATTTCCTTGTTGCTGGCGCCGCGCACGATGCCACGCAAAATGTCGAGTTCGCGTGGCGACAGGCTGGCGATGGACGCCGCAGACGCGGTGGCGTCGGTCGCCGCAGTGGTTGGCGCCAGGCCGGCCGGCGGACTTTTTTCGCTGCTGCTTGCCAGCGTCGCCCCACGATAGGCCGCGACCAGCTTGCTCATCATCTCGGGTGCTATGACGCTATCGCCCTGCATGGCCCGCTGGATGGCGGCGGTCAAGGCGTCTCCTTCTATGGTTTTCAGAAGATATCCGGCGGCACCGCCGCGCAAGGCGGCGGCCAGGTCGTTTTCGTCTTCGCTGACGGTCAACATCAGGATGCAGGCGCCGGGCGCTGCATCAATCAGGGCGGGCAGGGCGTCCACCCCGTTGACACCTGGCAGGTGGTTGTCGAGCAGGATCAGGTCGGGCTGCAGCTCCTGTGCCTTGCGCAGCGCCTGTCCGGCGTCACCGGCATCGCCCACGACGGTCAATTGGGGGTCACGCGCCAGCAGTGCCATCAAGCCGCGGCGAAACAGAGTGTGGTCGTCAACCACCAGAATGCGTATCGGTTCGGGGAGGATGGTTGGCATGACTGCTTTCAAGCCGCAGTGGCAGGGGATGCCGGCCCGGCGGGGGTTTCTGCCGATTTGATCCTGGCGATCGGGTGTGCCGGTGGCGGCAGCGTCAAGATGATCGAAGTTCCGTGCGCCGGGGTAGAAATGACCTCCAGTTCTGCGCCAATGCGCTGCGCCCGTTCCGACATGATGCGCAGGCCTACATGCGTCTCGTCGAGCGGATCATTGCCCGGATTGAAGCCAACGCCGTCGTCGCGCACTTCAAAACGCCAGGCCGGCAGTTGCTGCACCTCCAGCCAGACTTGCGAGGCCCGGGCGTGCTTGCGCACATTGGAGAGGGCCTCCTGAACGATATGCAGTACCTGTATTTGCAGGTCGGGCGACAAGGGCATGCCCTGGCCCTGCATCGCCAGTGTCGCCTTGATGCCGCTTTGATGCTCGAACTTGCGCAGCGTGGTGACCAGCGCCGGCTCAATATCTTCAGCATTGGTGCGGGTTCTGAAGTGAAGCAACAATTCACGCACATCGCCATAACTTTCACGCACGCCCAGATCAATTTCTTCCAGCACTTTGGCCACTTCAGCCGGATCGCCGGTCTTGATGGCATCGCGCATCAACTGCACCTGGATCTTCAGAAACGCCAGCGACTGGGCGATGGAATCGTGCAGCTCGCGCGCCAGCAGGTGGCGCTCCTGCGATACGGCGGCTTCTTTTTCAAGCGCGTTGAGGCGCAGATTTTCCATGCCGCTGGCCAGATGGTTGCTCAGCGCCTCCAATAGCGAGCGCTCGGATGGCGATGGATTGATGCGCGCGTGAAAAAACAGATCGATCTCACCCATCAAACGTTCGTGCAGACGCACGGGAATAGTGACCAGCGTCTCAAAACCGGCTCTGGCGCAATGCTGCAACGACGATTCGGACATATTGCGGATCGGAATCACGTTCAACCCTGCGTCGGTTGTCGCGGCCCCGCAATGGCAGTCTCCGGTGTGGACACATTGCTCGGCATCCACCATCGAGAGCGGCAGGCCGTGGGCCGCCAGCATCAGGTGGCGTTGGCTGGCCTGATTTGACCAGCGCAGGGCGACTCCGTCGGCATGGGCAATTCGAGCCAGGCTCTTGGTCATGCCCTGCGCCAACGCGTCCAGCGAGGTGGCATTGGCCACCAGGGCGGTGACCTCATAAAGGCTTTCAAGCCGTTCGCGTTTTTCTTCCAGCTGGGCGGTCTTCTCCGCCACCTTGCTTTCCAGATTCCGGTACATCGATTGCAGGTGCTCGGCCATGCCGTTGAAGCCGTCGGCCAGGGTTCCGAATTCGTCGCTGGTGACGCGCTCCACGCGCGCATCGAAATCGCCGAGCTGGATTTTTTCAATCGCCTGCTTGAGTTGACCCACCGGCTCAAGAACAAACAGATAACCGGTATAGAGCAGCACCGCCGCACCGAGAATCACCAGGGTCAGCATGCTCATCTGCAGCATGTGGAGCAGAGCCGTCCATTTGGCAATATGGGACTCAATGCCGAGCACAAAAACGTTGATGTGCGAGGCAAAGGCAACGGTGTCCTCGCGCAACTGGCCCGATACCTGTGGCCTGGTTTGAATCCACCGCGCCTGATACCGGGCCCAGTCTTTCTCAACGACAGCGAATTGTGCTCGTAGGCTATCGTCCCATGGCACGAATAGCGGACGCTCCGGATCGCCCTGCTTCAGGGTTGCCAGGCTGCGGTCGAATTCTTTTGCCTGCTCGGCCAGCGCGCCGGTTTCTCCGGTGCCGATCGACAAGGACATGCGGTAAGACTGCATGCGCATGCGCCCGGCCTCGTTGACGGCGGCCGCGCCACCGTCAAGTTGCCACGAGACCCATAGCGTGGCCGCAGTCGCAATGAAAACCAGCAGCATGAAGGGCGCCCCGACCAAGGTCAGCTTGGCGCCAAGACTCCAATGCCGGGTCACTGCCATGGCGCTGCGCCTGCTGCCCGTCAATCAGGCCACGCGCTCGAAGATCGCAGCGATGCCCTGGCCGCCACCAATGCACATCGTGACCAGTGCGTAGCGGCCTCCAATGCGTTCGAGTTCGTACAAGGCCTTGACCGTGATCAGCGCACCGGTGGCGCCGATCGGGTGGCCCAGTGAAATGCCGGAACCGTTGGGGTTGACCTTGGCCGGGTCCAGACCCAGGTCGCGGCTGACAGCGCAGGCCTGCGCGGCAAAGGCTTCGTTGGCCTCGATCACGTCCAGGTCCTTGAGCGTGAGGCCGGCCTTTGTCAGGGCCATGCGGGACGCCGGCACCGGGCCAATGCCCATGTACTTGGGGTCCACGCCGGCGTGCGCGTAGGCCACCAGGCGCGCCAGCGGCTTCAGGCCGCGCGCCCTGGCAGTGGCCGCCTCCATCAGCACCACGGCCGCTGCAGCGTCGTTGATGCCCGAGGCGTTGCCGGCCGTGACGGTGCCGTTTTCCTTGATGAACGCAGGCTTGAGTTTGGCCAGATCCGCCAGCGTGCAGTTGGGGCGATAGTGTTCATCGGTATCGAAGACCACATCGCCTTTTCGGCTCTTGAGCGTGATCGGCAGGATCTGGCTCTTGAAATAACCGGCCTCGATCGCGCGTTGGGCCCGGTGGTGGCTCTCCAGCGCCAGCGCGTCCTGATCGGCACGCGTAATGCCCCATTTGGCGGCAATGTTCTCGGCCGTCACGCCCATGTGAACGGTGTCAAACGGGTCGTTCAGCGCCCCGACCACCATATCGACCATTTTTGTGTCGCCCATGCGCGCACCCCATCGCATGTTCAGGCTGGCAAAGGGCGCGCGGCTCATGCTCTCGGCGCCGCCGCCAAGGGCAATGTCACAGTCGCCGAGCAGGATGCTCTGGCTGGCAGAAACAATTGCCTGCAGGCCCGAACCGCACAGCCGGTTGACGTTGAAGGCCGGCGTGCCTTCAGCGCAACCGCCGTTGATGGCCGCCACGCGCGACAGGTACATGTCTTTCGGTTCGGTGTTCACGACGTGACCGAACACCACATGTCCGACCTCCTTGCCGTCCACGGTGGCACGTTTCAGGGCCTCGCGCACCACCTGCGCGGCCAGTTCGGTCGGGGCCAGGTCTTTCAGGCTGCCGCCATAGGTACCGATGGCGGTGCGCACACCGCTGACGATGACAACTTCACGCTTCATGGAAATCTCCTAAATTGACAAAAAAACATCCTGGTGACCAGACTATTCGCGCACGTCGCCAATCGGGTTGCGGCCAAAATCGGGGCGTGCAAGGTAGGCCAGCACCTGGCGTGCCGCATCTGCCGGCGACGTGAGCTGGCCGTTGCGCTTCAGATTGACAAAATTCTGCTGATCCGGAAACGCCGCGGCGTCTGCGTCACGCAACTGAAGCTGCATGTCGGTGTCAATCACGCCGGGCGCCAGCGAGCAGACTTTGGCACCCTGCGGTTTGAGCGCTTCATCCAGCGCCAGGCAGCGCGTGAAGTGGTCCATGCCGGCCTTGGCGGCGCAATACGCAGCTTGCGACGCCATCGCGCGCCGGCCCAGTCCGGACGAAATGTTCAGCACCTTGCGCGCGATGTTCCAGGGCTCAGTCACGCGCAAAAAAGCCGCGGTGAGCAGCAGCGGGGCTTCCAGGCCGACGCGCAAGGCGCGGGCCAGGTCGAGCGGATCGGAGCCACTCAGCGGCGCGATACGCGCGATGACACCGGCATTGTTGATCAGTGTCGCGCTGGCGAACGAGCCCGTCGGGCGACTTCGAAGCCACTGCGCCAGCCGGTCTGCCGCCTCGACGCCGCGTTCCAGATCCAGTGACCATTGATCCAGCGGGCAGCCCTGCGCTTGGGCACGGGTGGCCAGTGCTTCGCTGGCATGGCGCGAGATGCACAGCAGCGTGTGTTCGGCGCTCAGCAACTGTTCCGCCATGGCTAGGCCCATGCCACGTGAGGCGCCGGTGATCAGGTAAAGATGTTGAGCCATGGCGTATTGTCGGACAAGTCAGCCGCTTCAAAGGTCCATCTGGTCCGTGAGTCTCATCAATAGACCCCGACGCCTGCCTGCCTATTCATTATAAAGTTCATGATATTTAAGATGCATATAGAATGCATTTTATTTAATTTTCTCGGTGCGCGTGTCGACCAGCCAGCATGAAACCAGATTCCCTGCCGATATTCACAGCCGCTCAAGCTGCCGCGCCGGCTCCGAAAGGGCTGCCTTTCCTGCGCCTGGGCTTTCGGCCTTTTTATCTCGGCGGCGCGTTGCTGGCCGCAGTGATCGTGCCTTTATGGGTCGCCGTCTCCCTGGGCTGGCTGCAACTGACACCCACTTCGCAGCCCTTGCTGTGGCACGCCCACGAGATGCTTTTTGGCTTCGCCGTGGCGATCATCGTGGGCTTTCTGCTGACCGCCGGCAAAGCCTGGACCGGCCTGGCCACGCCGCGCGGTGCCACGCTTGGCGCGCTGGCCCTGTTGTGGCTGGCAGCCCGCTTGGCCTCGGTGCTGGGGCCCTACATGGCTTATGCCCTGCTTGACCTGGCACTGTTGCCGGTGGTGGCCGGCATTCTGGTCAATATCCTGCTGCGCTCGCGCAATTACCGCAACCTGGCGCTGGCGCTGATGCTGGTGCTGCTGGCGAGTGCCAACTTGGTGTTTCATCTGGCGCTGATGGAGGTTTTGACGTTGTCGCCAATAACCCCCCTGTACGCGGCGCTGGCGCTGATTGTGCTGATCGAGTGTGTCATGGCCGGGCGTGTGATTCCGGCCTTCACGATGGCGGTGACGCCCGGTTTGAAACTGCTGGCAAAACCGGGGCTGGAATGGTTCACGCTGGGCAGCACGGCGCTGGGCCTGGGGCTGTGGGTGCTGGCGCCGGCGGGCGTGGCGGGCAGTGCGGTGCTGGCGCTGGCGAGTGTTTTGCATATCAAGCGCCTGCTGGGCTGGCGTTCCGCCCTGACGCTGAGGCGTCCCATTTTGTGGATTCTGCACGCCGCCTACGCCTGGATTCCGGTCGGCCTGGGTTTGCTGGCGCTGGCACAAATCGGCCTGATTCCAGCCTCGACCGGGGTGCATGCTCTCGCCGTAGGCGCCACTGGTGGCCTCATCATCGGCATGATCACCCGCACCGCGCGCGGTCACACCGGCCGGCCTTTGACTGTGTCCAGGGCTGAGGTATTGGCCTATGCGCTGGTGATGAGCGCTGCGCTGCTGCGCGTGGTGCTGCCGCTGGCAGTGCCCGCGCTCTATGGCATGGCCCTGGTCGGCGCTGCCGTGGCCTGGAGTGTGGCGTTCTTGATCTATTTGTGGGTCTTCACGCCCTGGCTGATGCGCACGCGGCTCGATGGCAAGGACGGCTGAGGCGCAGCATGAACGATATCGTCATCGATTACCTTTTTGTCAAACATCTGCACGTCACTTGTGTCGTGCTCAGCATCAGCCTGTTTGTGCTGCGCGGTGTGCTGCAGCTGCAGTCCAGGCCCTGGCGCCACTGGCGCCTGCTTCGGGTGGCGCCGCACATCGTCGACAGCGTGTTGCTGGGTTCTGCCGTGTGGCTGGCCTGGCGTATCGCGCAATACCCGTTCGTGCACGGCTGGTTGACGGCCAAGGTGCTGGCGCTGCTGGCCTACATCCTGCTGGGTCATTTTGCGTTGGGCCGAAAGACACCCGACTCGCAGCGCCTGCCCTTCTTTGCGGCTGCGCTGCTGAGTGTCGGCTATATCGTTGGCGTGGCGCTTACGCACTCGCCATCATGGGGACTGTTCCAGCCCCCGATGGCAACGCTCTAGTACCTTGTCTTGGGCCGCAAGAATCGGTTTTCCCAAACTGGGGAGCGCCCGGACAGCGGTTCACCGATAGAGACGCCAGGTGTCACGCTCCTGGCCGCCACAGCGGTCACCGGGCAGGTTCCGTTGGCGCGGTACTGCAAGGCGCTTGCAAGACGCGCTTCGGTGGTGTCGCCCAAAGGCTTGGTGAAATCATCTGCCACCACGCAACCCGGCAGATGATTCGCCGGAACGCCGTTGCCGCCTGGACTGAAGCCGTCGGCGTAATCGCCAAATCCGGCATTGTTGACGCCCTTGAACTGGACCGTGAAGTAAGTCACACCGCAATTGTCCTGAGGCATGAAGCCGTAGGGCTTGCCACAGCTGCTTTCGCCAATCAGGATCACGTCAATCCCGGCGCCCTTGAGGCCGTTGATGATCGCCTCACTGGCCGAGCAGGTTCCATGACCCGTGATCACAAAGACGCGCGGCAAGCCCAGTTGCGGCAGCACTTGTCCGGACGTGGTCGAAAACCCCAGTGTCACCTGATGGAACGGCGTGATCGCGTCGGCCGCGCTCAGGTTAAACGGATTCTTGTCATTGAAGCTCAGGGTTTCAAAAGCCTTGCCGGTCGTGGCGGCGGAACCTGCAATCATGTACGCCATTTCACTCGCGATATCGAGCAGGCCGCCGCCGTTGTAGCGCAGATCAAGCACCAGATCGCTGATGCCGGCACCGTTATTGGCGGTCTTGAGTTGATTCACCGCGGCGACCAACTGACTCTCGGCGGTCGCCAGGTGATCGTTGAACTGAATGTAGCCAACCTGGTTGTAGGGGGCTGGCAGGGTGTGGACGTTCTGCACCGGTGTCGAAATCACTGTGCCGGCCGTCATGGTAAAGGTTCTGGGTGTGCTGCTGCCCTGATCGGTGACCTGGAAGGTGTATTGCTTGCCGGGAACCGGAGAGAACAGTCCTTCGTTGAGGACAGCCGGGTCTCCGGTGGCAACGTCAACGCCATTGACGCTGATAAAGCGGGCGCCGCGATTCAGATTGTTCATCGCCGCCGTTGATCCTGGCTCCGAATAGGCCACCAGGGCGCTGCGCGGTGGAGAGGCCGCGATCAGCGCCACGTGAAATCCAAACCCGACGCTGCTGCCCGCCATCGACAGTGCCACCCAGTCATTGGTCAGGTAGGTGAAGTGAAACTGGTCTTTCGGCTTGCCTGAACTGGTCAGCAGCAGGGAGCGCTGACTATTGAAATAGGTATCCACGACATCGAAGTTGGACTGGAGCGTGACCGTCGTTCGAACGTTATTCGAAGGATTGGTGCGTGGTGCACGCCCGCCAAGCACGAATATGGCCGGATCGAGGGGAACAATATCCTGGTACCAAAGGTAGGTGGCGTTGACAAATGAACGCAGCCACAATTTCTCGGTGGTCAGCGAGCCCTGAACGTCACCATAAGGCTGCTGGGTAAAAGGATCGATCGTGCCGGCCGGGCGCGGCGTCTCGCACTGTTGTGCCACCGTGTTGGCGACCGGGATCGGTGGCTCGGTGTACGGAACATAGGTGGTGCCGGTGCCAGAGCAATTCGCGCTGCCGCCAGAACAGGTTCCGGGATTTCCACTTCCACCGCCACCGCACGCCGAGAGCATTGCCGAAACGACCACTGCGTACACTATATTTCTCATTGATTACCTCCTTTTGGTTGAATTCCATGGGCGCGGCAAAGTTTACCGGAGGTTTTGAAACCTGGAGGGTGACGAAGCGCTTATTTCTTCAGAAATCGAGCCGGCGAGCGCTTTCAAAGCGGCGCGTTTGACCACTCACCGGATCCACAAACTCGATCCGTTTGGCCAGCAGTTGCAGCGGGTGCGCGTAGTCGATTTCGCCCTCGGGCGTCAGCACCGGGTAAAGGCCGTCGCCTTCGATCGGCATGCCGAGTGCCGCCATGTGCACGCGCAACTGGTGGCGTTTGCCAGTGACCGGATGCAGGCCATAGCGCGCCCGTGTGCCACGGACTTCGAGCATATCGAGGTGTGTGACGGCGTTGGGCGCTCCGTCGACCTCGTGCTGCAGCATGAAGTGACCGGCTTCGACAATCCGGCTTTCACGCGTCAGCGGCAGCTGCAGATCATCACGCCAGCGGGCAATCGCTTCGTAGCTTTTTTTCACGCTGCGCTGGCTGAACAGGGCGTGATAGGCAGCGCGGGTCTCGGGCCGGACCGAGAACAGCACCAGGCCGGCGGTGTCGCGATCGATGCGGTGGATCGGCACCAAAGTGTCGATTTTCAGGCGGCGCTTGAGCCGCACCAGCACGGTCTCGGTCAGATAGCCGCCGGAAGGTACCACCGGCAGGAAATGCGGCTTGTCAACCACCACCAGATGCTGATCCTGAAACAGCACGACTTCATCAAACGGAATGCGCGGCTCATCGATCACGTCCCGGTAGTAATAGACCCGCACATGGCTCTGGTACGGGCTCTGCGGCGTCAGGCGCAGGCCGTGCTCGGTCACGACATCGCCCTTTGCCATGCGCTGGCGCCAGACTTCGGGCGCAATACCGGGGAAGCGCTGCGTCAGGAATTCCAGCACTGTCGCCCACGGCCCGGCCGGCAGTCCGACGCAACTTGGCCCGACGCCACGGCGCTCGGGCGGTTGGAAATGCCTAGACCCGTTCAAATACCAAGTCCCACACGCCGTGGCCGAGTTTGAGGCCGCGATTTTCAAACTTGGTCAGGGGACGGTAATCCGGCTTGGGCGCGTAGCCCGCCAGTTCCGGGTGAGTCTGCGCCGCCGTGTTTTTCAGCAAGGGCTCGTGGCTCAGCACTTCCAGCATCTGCTCGGCGTAGGGCTGCCAGTCGGTGGCGCAATGCAGGTAGCCGCCGGGCTTGAGGCGGGCCGCCAGTTTGGCAATCAGCGCGGCCTGGATCAGCCGGCGCTTGTTGTGTTTCTTCTTGTGCCATGGATCAGGAAAGAAGATATGCACACCATCCAGGCTTTGCAGCGGCAGCATCTGGTCAATCACTTCGACGGCGTCGTGGGCGACGATGCGGACGTTGCGCAGACCCTGCTCGCCGATGCGCTTGAGCAGTGCGCCGACGCCGGGCTGGTGCACCTCGCAGCACAGGAAGTTCTTCTCCGGCATCAGGGCCGCGATGTGGGCAGTGGCTTCGCCCATGCCGAAGCCGATCTCCAGAATCACCGGCCTGCGATTTGAATCATTTTGACCTCCATCTCCCGATGCATCTGCGTAAGCAGCTATAAAATCAATAGCGTTTGCCTGATAGGGCAGGAGAAACTGGGGGCCGATGTCGCCCAGTGCCTTGGCCTGCCCGGTGGTCGTGCGACCGGCGCGGCGGACAAAGCTCTTGATCGTCTTGGGGTAGGCCACGCCCGCAGGCGGCGATCGGTCCGGCAACTTGTTTTCCACAAATACTCCACGTCAATCCACTCTCGCATCCGAAACGGGAAATCGTCGATCAGGTCGATGTCGAGGGTGGGTTCTCGGGCTATCGTAGCAGCACCCTGAAACCTCCGGCCTGCGCCGCCGAGGGCTTCGCAGACGCTGCTGTGCAGGCTGCGGCGATAGGGTCGATAATCAGCGCCCGTGATGCGCAGCGCCGCCCCTTATACAGATCGATCCACCCAATGCAAACCACCCAGCCGTTCAAGATTCCCCGCCCCAGGTCGCAGCGCCGGCGGGCCGGAGCTTGCGCATGACTTTTAGAACCCCTGAACTGCTGGCTCCGGCAGGGTCGCTGACGATGCTGGAGACCGCTTTTGCGTTTGGCGCCACGGCGGTTTACGCCGGCCAGCCGCGCTACAGCTTGCGTGTGCGCAACAACGACTTCGGCGATCTTGCGGTCCTGAAACAGGGCGTTGACCGGGCACACGCGCTGGGCCACAAGTTCTATCTGGTGTCCAACATCTTCCCGCACGACAACAAGATCAAGCACTATGTGCAAAACATGGCGCCGGTGATTGCCTTGCAGCCCGACGCCATGATCATGTCCGATCCGGGCCTGATCATGCTGGTGCGCGAGACCTGGCCGGAGATGGAAATCCACCTCTCGGTGCAGGCCAACACCGTCAATTCCGCCGCTGTGCGCTTCTGGAAAAGTGCCGGTGTCAGCCGGGTGATCCTGTCGCGCGAGCTGTCTCTTGACCAGGTGGCGCAGATCCGCCAGGAGTGCCCGGACACCGAGTTGGAAGTGTTCGTGCATGGCGCGCTGTGCATCGCCTACTCGGGACGTTGCCTGTTGTCGGGTTACTTCAACCACCGCGACGCGAACCAGGGCAGTTGCACCAATTCCTGCCGCTGGGACTACAAGACCCAGCCGGGCGTGGTCGATGCCTCGGGCGACATCCTGGCGCCGCAGGCCGCCGCCGAACGTCAGCGCGCCGAGGTCTATGTGATCGAGGAAGGCCAGCGCCCCGGCAGCTACATGCCGATCGAGGAAGACGAGCATGGCACCTATGTCATGAACTCGAAAGACCTGCGCGCCATCGAGCACGTCAAGCGACTGGTCGAGATCGGCGTCGATTCACTGAAGATCGAGGGCCGCACCAAGAGTCCATATTACGTGGCGCGCACGGTGCAGAGCTACCGCCACGCGATTGACGACGCCGTGGCCGGGCGCGAGCTCGATCCGGCTTTGCTCGGGCAGCTCGAAGGCCTGGCCAATCGGGGCTACACCTCCGGTTTTTTCCAGCGCCACACGCCGCAGGAAACGCAAAACTACCTGCGCGGCTATTCCGAATCCGGGCGCAGCCTGTATGTGGGCGATGTGCTGTCGTTCGATGCCGCCCGCGGGCTGGCCGAGGTCATGGTAAGAAACCGCTTTGCCGTCGGCGACGTGTTGGAGATCATTCATCCGGCCGGCAATTTCGATCTGCCGCTTGAGCGTATGGAGAACATCGAAGGGCAGGCCATCAGCGTGGCGCCGGGCAGCGGCCACGTCGTCTGGCTGCCCCTGCCGGCCAGCGCGGTCGGGGCCTTTGTGGCGCGTTATGTGACAGCGCCAGAAACTGTAAGCGCGGCCACATGCTGAGGCGCTCTTGCACAGCGGCCGTTGCCAGCGTGGCGGCGCGGCAATTCGAGTTGCTACAGGCTGTGGCATCGAACTGCATGGCAGTACTCAAAGGGAATATATTCGTTTTCATTTTGGCCCCACTCACACCCCCCGCCCTCTCCCGCCCCGCCGGGCGGAAGAGGGAGCTAACAGCCATATTTGGCCGCGTCTATAAAGCGATTCAGTACACGTGCCACGGTGCGTTGAGATGGATGAATCAACTTTCTACCGTTCCAACGTGCTTTTCGAGCGTGTACTTCCTGGCTTTCACACGCGGCCAAATATGGGAGTTGGCTCCCCTTTGGTTATTGGGGTCAGACACCAATTTCGCTGCGGCGCAATGCGTCGTGCCCTGCGGGCCAGCCGAAGGCTGTGCGAATTTGGGCTCTGACCCCAAAAACCAAAGGGGCGGGGGGGATAGAGTGGGGCCAAAGCAGGAAAAGAATAAAAACCCATCACTCACTACGGCGCCGTCCGCAGGACAAGACTTCCCGTATTTCGCTTACCGCGCTGCGCTCCCGGTAACCAGCCCATCGCAGGTGCGTCATGGCTGAACCGCTTGCCACTGCCGTGCTGCAAATCGACGAGTCCGAGGTTGAAATCTCGGCCATCCGCGCGCAGGGGGCTGGTGGGCAAAACGTCAACAAGGTGTCGAGCGCGATTCACCTGCGTTTTGACATTGCCGCCTCGTCCTTGCCCGATGACGTGAAAGTGCGGCTGCTGGCGCTGCATGACAGCCGCATAACCAAGACCGGTGTGCTGGTGATCAAGGCGCAGCAGCAGCGCACGCAGGAGATGAACCGGCTCGATGCCTTCATGCGCCTGCATGAGCTGGTCAACAGCGTGGCGCTGGCGCCGAAGATCCGGCGTCCGACCCGGCCGACTCGTGCGTCCAGGCAGAGACTGCGCGTTGCCAAGCAACAGCGCGCCGAGATCAAGTCTTTGCGCGCGCGGGTCAATGAATAAGTGGAAATGAAGTAATGGCAATCCAGTGGTTTCCCGGTCATATGCATTTGACCCAAAAAGCGATTCAGGAGCGCATCAAGAACATTGATGTCGTGATCGAGTTGCTCGATGCTCGCCTGCCGGGCTCCAGCGCCAACCCGCTGCTGTCCACGCTCACCGCCGGCAAACCGGCGCTCAAGGTGCTGAACAAACAGGACCTGGCGGACCCTGAACGTACCGCGCAATGGCTGACGCACTACAACGCGCTGAGCGGCACCCGTGCGATCGGTCTCGACGCCAGCGTCAGCACGCCCGCCAAGGCGCTGATCAAGGCCTGCTTCGAGCTCGCGCCGCAGCGCGGCGGCATGGTCAAGCCGATGCGGGTGCTGATTTGCGGCATCCCGAATGTCGGCAAATCCACGCTGATCAACACCCTGACCGGTAAACGTGCGACCAAGACCGGTGACGAGGCCGGCATCACCAAACTGGAGCAGCGCATTGCGCTGGCCGACGACTTTTACCTCTACGACACCCCCGGTGTCCTGTGGCCGCGCATCATCGTCGCCAAAAGCGGCTACAACCTGGCTGCCAGCGGCGCCATCGGCCGCAATGCTTTCAACGAGGAAGAGGTGGCGCTGGAATTGTTGAACTACCTCAAGAACCATTACGCCAAGCCGCTGGAGGCGCGCTACAAACTCGATCCGGTTGCCAATTTGCAGGATGAAGAATTGCTCGAAGCGATTGGCCGCAAGCGCGGCGCCCTGCAATCAGGCAAAGGCGTGAATTTGCAGAAAGCCGCCGAGATTGTGATCTATGACTTTCGCGCTGCCGCTCTGGGGCGCATCACGCTGGAAACGCCGGATGAATTTGCCGACTGGCTGGCGGCCGGGCAGAAGCTCGATGCCCAGCGCCAGGTCAAGAAGGATGCGATCGAACTCGACCGCGCGATCCGCTTCAAGAAGATTGCCAAGCCTGATCAGCGGCGCAGCAGCAGGTCGGAACATGGATAAGCCACGCAGGGCAGGGCGTAGCCCTCGGCCTTTTCTTCCGCGCTCAATCCCGGCCATTCGATCTCGTAGCGCACCTGGCCGTCGACCAGTTGCCCAATGCAGGTGCGACAAGTGCCGTTGCGGCATGAGCTTGGCCAGTCGATGCCACCCTGCTCCAGTGCGCTCAGCAGCGTCTGGTCGGATTGGGCGTCAAACTGCTGCCCCTCGCGCTCGGTGCTGGCAACAAAAAGTTTTGGAGAATCGTCAGAACCCATGGCTCCATTGTATTGAGGACTGAATAGCCCTGTGGCACCCGTGCATATTGCGCAACCAGCTATGAAAAAGATAGCATTTTTATCACCCTGAGGCCATCACCATGAGCATTGACATGACCCCCAGCACCGAATGGCGTGAACAGATCGCCGCTGACGAGCCCAGTCGATTTGCCGCTTACGCCCAGCAATTTGCCGCCATTCAGGCCAGCAAATCGAAAAAATACGGGACCGGTCGGGCCTTGCACCGCAAGCAGCTGACAGCCGCGCGCGGCACGCTGGAAGTGCTGGGCGGGCAGCCCGACTTTGCCCGGCACGGCCTGTTTGCGGCGCCAGGCCAGTTCGAGGTCTGGGTGCGCCTGTCCAACGGCGGCATGGACCGCGCGCCCGATCGCACGCCCGATATCCGGGGTTTTGCGATCCAGGTGCGGGGCGTGAAGGGCGACTCGGCGCTCGGCAACGGGCCGGCCAAAAGTCAGGACTTCGCCCTGATCAACAACCCGGTGTTTGGTTTTCCGAAGAGCGAGGAATTCGTCGCCTTCGTGGTGGCCGCTGCCGGTGGCAACGCGTCATTGCTGAAGTATCTGTTGGGCCGCTATGGTTTGCTGGGCGGCCCGGCGCGACTGCTCAAACTGCTCAAGACCCTGGGCAAGCCGTTTGGCGGCTTTGCCACCGAGGCCATGTTCAGCGCGGCGCCGATGGCCTGCGGGCCCTACGCGGCCCGGGTGCGCTTGCTGCCGGCCACCTGCAACGGTGTCGCCACTCCCGGCGCCAACAAGGATTGGGGTGGCGATTTTGCCGCCCGCCTGGCGCGCCAGGACCTCCAGTGGGAGCTGCAACTGCAGGCTTTTGTCAGCGAGGCGCTGACGCCGATCGAGGATGCCAGTGTCGACTGGCCCAGCCCTTACGTCACCGTGGCGCGGCTGACGCTGCCGCGGCAGGACTGTGCCAGCGAGGCCGGGCAAGCGCTGTTGAGCCAAGTCGAGGCCTCGGTGTTTGACCCCTGGCAGGCGCTGGCGGCGCACCGGCCCCTGGGCGACGTGCAGCGCGCCCGCAAGGTGGTGTATTTTGAAAGCCAGAAAGGACGCGGTGCCGTATGAGTACCAAGGTGAAAATTGATTTTGTTTCCGATGTTTCCTGCCCCTGGTGCGCCATTGGCCTGTCGGCGCTGGAACAGGCCTTGGGCGAACTTCAGGGCGAGGTCGGCGCGGACCTGCATTTCCAGCCCTTCGAGCTCAATCCGCAAATGCCCGCCGGTGGACAGGACATTGGCGAGCATCTGACGCAAAAGTATCGCTCGACGCCGGAGCAGCAGGCGCAGATTCGCGACACCATTCGTCAGCGCGGCGCCGAAGTCGGGTTCAGCTTCAACCCCGGCGGACGCGGTCGAATCTACAACACCTTTGATGCACACCGTCTGCTGCATTGGGCCGGGCAGGAAGCGGCCGACCAACAGCTGGCGCTGAAGAAAGCGCTGCTGCTGGCTTGCCACAGCAACGGCCAAAACATGGAGTCGCACGAGGTGCTGTTGGCTGCCGCGCAAGCGGCGGGGCTGGACCCGCAGCGGGCACGCGCGATACTGGCCAGCGACGAATTTGCCGCCGAGGTGCGCGAGCGCGAGGCGTTTTACAGCAGCCAGGGCATTCACGCGGTGCCGGCTGTCATCATCAACGACCGGCACCTGATCTCTGGCGGCCAGGCGCCGGCTGTGTACGAGCAAGCGTTGCGCCAGATTGCAGCGGCGCCGGACGCGCCCTGACACGCTATAAAATATATAGCGCACCGGATCAAGTTCCATTGCACCATGAAAAAAAAAGCCATTCTGCCCCTGAATCTCCTGATCAAACCTGATCCCAACGATCCGCAACCACTGATTATTTATCACGGTCACAGTTGCCCGGACGGTTTTGCGGCCGCGCTGGCGGCCTGGCTTTATTACGCCGGCAAGGCGGAGTTTTTGGGACTGGATCACGGTGACATCAAGTCGGTGGACGACCTGCCAGCGCTTGCCGGGCGCGCGGTTTACATCCTCGATTTTTCGTTTGGACCAGAGATCATGCAGGGCATCGAGGCGCGCGCCGCCAAACTGGTGGTGCTTGACCATCACAAGAGCGCGGCCGAGAAATTGACCGGTTTTGCCTGCCGTTGCGGTGTCGTGCATTTCGACATGCACAAGTCGGGTGCCAGACTGGCCTGGGAGTTCTTTCTGCCGGCGCAGCCGGTGCCGGATCTGGTGCGGTTTGTCGAAGACCGCGATATCTGGGTCTGGCAATACCCCGAGAGTGGCGGCTTTCTAGCCGCGCTCGACATGGAGCCGTTCGAGTTTGCGCGCTGGCGCGACATCACGCGGTTCGACGCCGCCCAGTCATTGATCTATATCGAGCGCGGCAAGGCGATGGAAGAGAAGTTCAACAAGCTCGCCGCCGGCATTGCCGAAGGCGCCCAGGCGCTGAACTTCAACGGCGTCAGCGGCCTGATGGTCAACGCGCCGGCCGTGTTCCACAGTCTGGTGGGCGATTTGCTCTCCCGGCAGAGCGGCACTTTTGCGCTGATGTGGAGTATTGACAAAACCGGCACCGTCAAGTGCGGCTTGCGCTCGCAGCGCGACTTCAACTGCATCCCGCTGGCCAGCAGCATGCACGGTGGTGGCCATGCGCAGGCCTGTGGCTTCAAGTTGAATGCGCTGCGCCTGCCGGAGCTGCTCAGCGGGACTTTTGCCGCGGACAAATAAGCTGCGGCGCCGGCATTTCTTACGGCTTGACAGCCAGCTTCTGGCGCCAGCCGGGGAACAGCTTGTCGGCGTCTCCCGGAAAAGATTCGAAGGCACGGGCAAATTCCCGGTGCTCCCGGGCCCATTCAATCGGGTCCGCACCGGCCTTCCAGCACTCGTAAGACTGGCGCAGCGATATGGCACCGGCGGCGGGACTGTCGAGGTGGCCGTAAGCGCCACCGCCGGCGGTGTTGACCACGTTGCCATGGCCCAGGTTCTCAAAAAAGCCGGGCAGGCGCAGCGCATTCATGCCGCCGGAGATGATCGGCGTGGTTGGCTTCATGCCATACCATTTCTGGAAGTAGACCGGTCCCTGGCATTCGTCGCGTTCGATCATGTAGGCGATGACCTTGTCGTCACCTTCGCCCTCCATCTTGCCGTAGCCCATGGTGCCGACGTGGATGCCGGAAGCCCCTTGCAGGCGGCTCATTTTGGCCAGCACAAAGGAGGTGTAGCCGCGCCTGGCCGATGGCGAGGTGATCATGCCGTGCCCGGCGCGGTGGTAATGCAGGTACTGGTTCGGGTACTGGCGCCGGGCCGTGGTGATCATGCCGGGACCACCGACGAAGCCGTCCACCAGGAAGGCCAGCTTGTCGGCGTCCGGGCCGAAGGTTTCGAGCGCGAAGTCGGCGCGGGCGCACATCTCGTAGTGGTCATCGGCGGTGATGTTCATCGAGAACAGCTTGGCCTCGCCGGTTTCATCCTGGGCGCGCTTCATGGCGTCATAGACCAGCGGCAGCACCTTCTTGATCGGGGCAAAGACTTGGTTGCCCTGCGGCTCGTCGTTCTTGATAAAGTCGCCTCCGAGCCAGAACTGGTAAGCCGCCTGTGCGAAGGGTTCGGGCCGCAGACCCAGCTTGGGCTTGATGATGGTGCCGGAGATATAGCCGCCGTTTGTCACCGGGCGACCCAGAATGCGCCACAGGTCGGCGATGCCCTTGGCCGGGCCGTCGAACATCTGGATCACGCGCTCGGGCACGTAGAAGTCGATCATCTTGGCGTGCGCGATATCGCCCATGCCCTGGTTGTTTCCGATCACCAGCGTCAGGAACGAGACCAGCATGAAGCGGCCATCGGTGACGTTGCGGTCGAACAGGTCCAGCGGATAGGCAATGCGCATGTCCTCGGTGGCTTCGTCGATGTGATAGACCAGCGCGTCCACGCCCTTGGTGAAGTCGTCGGTGGTGGAGACCTCGACGTTGGTGCCGGTGGAGGATTCGGCGGCAAAGTGGGCGGCGGCTTCCAGATAGCCGTGGCCTGGCTTGGGCAGCATTTTGTAGGCCACCAGAATGTGCTGGCCGGCCGACATGAGCTCGGCTTCCTTGAGGCTCAGGTCGGCGTAGCGTTTGGATTGGTCCATCTCGGGCTCCTGTCGGTTGGCATTGATGAGCGCAACTATAAAGAGCAATTAACATCAGGAATAGTTAATAATATTTGTCAATTCATCAGAAAATATTGATGTAAAAGGCGAGGCGTCGCCTTTGTCTTCTTCAGGCAACGCACTTCATGCCCAGGACTCGATCAACGGTCCGCCCTGTTCGATCAGAAAGTCCTTGAAAGCCTTGCTTGCGGGCGAGAGGCGGTTCTGGCGCAGGTGCGTCACGTACCACTGGCCGACGATCGGCATGCCGCTGATGTCCACCAGCGCCAGGTGGCCGGCGGCAAGCTCATGGCGCACCGTGCGCAGCGACAGAAAGCTCAGGCCCATGCCGGCCATCACGGCCTGTTTGATGGTTTCGTTGCTCGGCACTTCCATCACCACCTTGAGCGGAACACCGTGCTGCGCAAACAGCCGCTCCATGGCCGCACGCGTGCCCGAGCCCTGTTCGCGCACCACAAAACCATGCTCACGCAGCAATTCGAATGCGGCGTGCTTGCGGCGCGACAGAGGATGGCCGGGCGCGCAGACGATGCCCATCGGGTTGGTGGCAAACGGCGTGGCCTCGCAATCCAGATTCGTCGGCGTGCGCCCCATGATTACCAGGTCCACTTCGTTGCGCGAAAGCATGGCCAGAATCTTTTCGCGGTTGTCGATGTGCAGCTTGACTTCGATGCCCGGCACCTGCTTGGCAAAACGCACCAGCAGCATCGGTACAAAGTATTTCGCGGTGCTGACCACGGCCAGCTCGATGCGCCCTTTCTTCAGCCCGACATGCTCGGCCATGCTGGCTTCGAGATTGCGGAACTGGCCCACGGCGGCAATCGCGTGCGTCAGAAATTCCTCACCCGCCTGGGTCAGCTTGATATTGCGCCCGGACGGTTCCACCAGTGGCAAGCCGAAAGCGTCCTCCAGCTGGCGCAGTTGCATGGAAACGGCCGGCTGGGTCACAAATAAGCGCGTGGCGGCCTTCGAGACCGACCGGTCGCGTGCCACCTCGATGAAAGTCAGCATCTGCTTAAGGGTGTAATTGCGCATGATGAATGATTAACTTTAACTGATGAATTGAAGAATAAATCTAATTTGAGTTTATGGTTAATGCGGGCTAAAGTAAACCCGTGCTGGCCCCTGGTTTCATCTTTCGTGACCTTATTACAGGAGATATTGCATGTTGCGTGCACTGATTTTTGATGTCGATGGCACCCTGGCGGATACCGAATCTGCCCACTGTGCGGCGTTTAACCACGCCTTTGCCGTGTCCGGTCTGGGCTGGCATTGGGGCGAGGCGCTGTACACCGAACTGCTGGGCATTGCGGGCGGCAGGGAGCGCCTCCTGCATTACATCGACATGGTCCAACCCGACATGGGCCGGTTTGCTCCCATGTCGTTGAGCGATGCGGTGGAGCGCCTGTTCGAACTCAAGACCATTGCCTATGTCCGCGCCGTCAACAACGGAGATGTGTGCCTGCGCCCCGGCGTGTACCGACTGATCAACGACGCTCTGGCGCAGGGTCTGCAGTTGGCCATTGCCACGACCACCTCGCCGGTGAATATTGGCGCCTTGTTGCGCTGCAATATCGGCCCGAACTGGCGTCTGAAATTCGCCGCCATCGGTGACGGAGCCACCGCGCCAGCCAAAAAACCTGATCCGCAGGTCTATCTGCAAGTTCTGGATGCCCTCAAACTGGAACCGGCCCAATGCCTGGCGCTGGAAGACTCCAGTAACGGCTTGCGCGCGGCTACCGCCGCCGGGTTGGCCACCCTGATCACGCCCACACGCTACACCGCGCACCATGACTTCGGTGACGCCATGCGTGTGCTGCCCGATCTGAGCCAGGTCGATCTGGCGCAATTGAGGCACTGGCATGCGCAGCACCAGCGTGCGCCGCTTGCGGCCTGATTCGATCTGACCGGATCCTTTGAAAGATGCCCTGGAAACCAAAATCATGCCACTCACCAGTCGCCCCCAGCACTCCACCCTGACCCAGTTCCTGATTGAAGAGCGGCGCCGCTTTCCGGGCGCCAGCGGCGACTTCAACGCGCTGATTCTGGATGTCGCGCTGGCCTGCAAGGCGATTGCCCGCGCGGTCGCTTTTGGCGCCTTGGCTGGCATCACGGGTGACCACGCGGCGACGGCGGGTGGCTCCGTCAACGTGCAGGGTGAGACGCAGAAGAAACTCGACGTGCTGAGCAACCAGGTTTTCATCCGGCGCACCGAGTGGGCCGGCAATCTGGCGGGCATGGCGTCGGAAGAAATGGAACTGCCGTACCAGATTCCGGGGCAATACCCGCGTGGTAAATACCTGCTGGTGTTTGACCCGCTGGACGGTTCCAGCAACATTGACGTGAATGTCTCCGTGGGCAGCATTTTCTCGATCCTGCGGGCACCACAGGACTGCGTTGACAGCGGACGCGACGTGGTGGCGGCCGATTTCCTGCAGGCGGGTAGCACCCAGGTTGCAGGCGGCTATGCAATCTACGGCCCGACCACGATGCTGGTGCTGACGGTGGGCGACGGGGTGAATGGTTTCACGCTCGACCCGAGCCTGGGCGAATTCATGTTGACGCACCCGCGGCTGCGGATTCCGCCGGATACCCACGAGTTCGCCATCAACGCCTCCAACAGCCGGTTCTGGGAGCCGCCGGTGAAGCGCTACGTGGATGAATGCCTGGCCGGCAAAACCGGGCCGCGTGGCAAGGATTTCAATACCCGCTGGATCGCCAGCATGGTGGCCGAGGCGCATCGCATCCTGATGCGCGGCGGCGTCTTCATGTACCCGCGCGACAGCAAGGACCCGGCCAAGCCCGGCCGCCTGCGTCTGCTGTACGAAGCCAATCCGGTGGGCATGATCATGGAGCAGGCCGGCGGTCGCGCCAGCACTGGCGAAAAACCGATGCTGGGCGTGCAGCCGAGCTCGCTGCACCAGCGCATCGGCCTGGTGTTCGGCTCGAAAAATGAAGTCGAACGCATTGAGCGCTATCACGCCGAGCCGGTGCGGGTCGAACTGGATAACCCGCTGTTCGCCGAGCGCAGCCTGTTTAGAGTTTGATTCAGGCGCATGGACTTTATCAAGCGTCATCGCGAGCAGTGCCGTTATCGCGAGCGCAGCGCTCGCCATGACAGAGGCGCTACGCTTGCAATGACGAGAATTAATGCTACTTATTTGATAGCTGCTTGCGCATATAGCGCGGGGGCCGGAGACCTGTTTTATGCAAATTTGTAACTTTCGGAGACGCCACCATGTCTGAACGTCACCCCATCATTGCCATCACCGGCTCCAGCGGCGCGGGCACGACCTCGGTCACGCGCACTTTCGAGAACATCTTTCGCCGCGAGAAGGTCAACGCCGTCATCATCGAGGGCGACAGCTTTCACCGCTATGACCGCAAGGACATGAAGTCCAAGGCTGCCGAGGCCGAGCGCGCCGGCAACAAGAACTTCAGCCACTTCGGGCCGGAAAACAATCTGTTTCCCGAACTCGAAGCCTTGTTTCGCGACTACGCCGCGACCGGCATCGGCAAGCGCCGCAAGTACCTGCACGATCCCGAAGAAGCCGCCCCCTACCAGCAGGAGCCCGGCACCTTCACGCCCTGGGAAGACGTGCCCGCCAACACCGATCTGCTGTTTTACGAAGGCCTGCACGGTGCTGTGGTCACGCCCGAGGTCAACATCGCCCGGCACCCGGATCTGTTGATTGGCGTGGTGCCGGTCATCAACCTGGAGTGGATCCAGAAGCTCTGGCGCGACAAGTCCAAGCGCGGCTACAGCACCGAGGCGGTGACCGACACCATCCTGCGTCGCATGCCTGACTATGTGAATTACATCTGCCCGCAGTTCGTGCACACGCATGTCAACTTCCAGCGCGTGCCGATGGTCGACACCTCCAATCCATTCATTTCGCGCGACATTCCCTCGCCCGACGAGAGCATGGTGGTGATCCGTTTTGCCAACCCCAAGGGCATTGATTTCCAGTATCTGCGCAGCATGATCGACGACTCGTTCATGAGCCGCGCCAACACCATTGTGGTGCCCGGCGGCAAGATGGAACTGGCCATGCAACTGATCTTCACGCCCTTTGTCTGGCGCATGATGGAACGCAAAAAGCGCGCTTCCTGATGCATGTTTGTCATAGCACGGCGCCCGCCAGAGGCCGTCATTGCGAGCGAAGCGTGGCAATCCAGAACCCATGGATTGCCACGCTTCGCTCGCAATGACCGATCCATATATATCAATCTCTTGAACAACCTGAAACCATGACTTCTCCTACTCCTGAACTCGCGCTCCAAATGGCCAACGCCATTCGCATGCTGGCCGTCGACGCGGTCGAAAAAGCCAGGTCCGGCCATCCCGGTGCGCCGATGGGCATGGCCGACATCGCAGAGGTGCTGTGGAACCGGCACTTGCAGCACAATCCGGCGAATCCGCATTGGCCCAACCGGGACCGCTTTGTGCTGAGCAACGGCCATGGCTCGATGCTGATTTATGCCTTGCTGCACCTGACCGGTTACGAGCTGCCAATGGAGGAGCTGAAGAACTTCCGGCAGCTGCACAGCAGGACCGCCGGCCACCCCGAGGTCGGCGTCACGCCCGGAGTGGAAACCACCACCGGCCCGCTCGGTCAGGGCTTGGCCAACGCGGTGGGCATGGTGCTGGCCGAGAAGCTGCTCGCAGAGGAGTTCAACCGGCCCGGTCATGCGGTGGTGGACCATTTCACTTACGTCTTCATGGGCGATGGCTGCCTGATGGAAGGCATCAGCCACGAAGCCTGTTCACTCGCCGGCACGCTGCGCCTGTCCAAGCTGGTGGGCTTTTACGACGACAACGGCATCTCGATTGACGGCCATGTGGAAGGCTGGTTCACTGACGACACGCCGAAGCGTTTTGAGGCCTATGGCTGGCATGTGATCCCCGCCGTGGATGGTCACGACAGCGCTGCACTGGACGCCGCCGTACGCGCCGCCAAGGCCCAGGCTGTTCTGCCCGATGGCAAGCCGACCCTGATCTGCTGCAAAACCGTGATTGGCATGGGCTCGCCGAACAAGGCCGGCACGCACGACGTGCATGGTGCCGCGCTGGGCACTGCCGAAGTCGCCGCCACCCGCGCCGCCCTGGGCTGGAGCGCCGTGCCGTTTGAGGTGCCGGTCGAGCTGGCTGCGGCCTGGAACGCGGTCGAGCGCGGCGAGGCGGCCGAGCGTGCCTGGCGCTTGCGCTTCGAGGCCTATCGCTCGCTCTATCCGCGAGAAGCCGCAGAGTTCGAGCGTCGCATGGCGGGCGATCTGCAGAGCGATTTTGCCGAGAAGCTGCCCGAGGTGTTGGCCACGATTGCCGCCAAACCCGAGGCGGTGGCGACCCGCAAGGCGAGCCAGAACGCGCTGGACGCCGTGGCGCCGCTGATACCCGAGTTTTTTGGCGGCAGCGCCGATTTGACCGGCTCCAACCTGACCAACTTCAAGGGCAGCGTCAAGTGCGCCCGCGACCAGTGGGGCAACCACCTGAGCTACGGGGTGCGCGAATTCGGCATGGCCGCCATCATGAACGGCATCGCCCTGCATGGCGGGTATATCCCCTATGGCGGCACCTTCCTGACCTTCAGCGATTACAGCCGCAACGCCATCCGCATGGCCGCGCTGATGAAGCTGCGCGTGATCCATGTCTTCACGCACGACAGCATCGGCCTCGGCGAAGACGGCCCGACGCACCAGAGTGTCGAGCACATTCCGAGCCTGCGCATCATCCCGGGGCTGGACGTCTGGCGGCCGGCCGACGCTCTGGAAACGGCAGTCGCCTGGGCCTGCGCGATTGAGCGCCGTGACGGGCCGAGCGCGCTGTGCCTGTCGCGCCAGAACCTGCCGCGCCTGACGGGCAGCGAAGAGACCGTGTTGAACATGACCCAGCGCATCCGTCGCGGTGGCTACGTGTTGTCCGACATGCGGGGCGCGCAAGTGGTGATCGTGTCCACCGGCTCCGAGCTTGCACTGGCGATGCAAGCGCAGGCCACGTTGGCACGCGAGGGCATTGCCACGCGCGTGGTGTCGATGCCCTGCAGCAATGTGTTCGACCGTCAGAGCGCGGCCTACCAGGAGCAGGTGTTGCCGCTGGCCCTGCCGACGGTGGCGATCGAGGCCGCGCACCCGGACTTCTGGCGCAAGTACGTGGGTCGCAGCGGCGCGGTGGTGGGAATGGCCGGCTTTGGCGAATCAGCCCCGGCGCCAGCTTTGTACGCTCACTTCGGCATCACATCCGAGCGCGTGGTGATGGCAGTGCGCACCCTGGTGCAGCGTGCCGCGTCAGTCGAGCCCGTGCCCGGCCAGGCAGAGCTCTCCAGCCACTGAGCGGCTTATCCTACCTTGACACTATTGCCGAACGCCACGCGGTCGCGCACCATGGCGGCCTCTGGCTTGGGATCCGGGTAGTACCACACGGCATCGGTGATCATTTCACCATTGATCAGCAGCGAGTAATAGCTGGCCTGACCCTTCCAGGCGCAAGAGGTCTTGTGATTGCTGAAGGTGACGAACTCGCGCTTGAGCGAGCTGGCGGGAAAGTAGTGGTTACCCTCGATCACGACGGTGTCGTCGCTCTCGGCGATGACAGTGTTGTTGCAGACGGCTTTCATGGACGGTTTTCGAGGTGTGGATGTTTCAGGGTGGTGGATTTCGTGCGCCATGCAGCAGCTATGAAAACGGTGGCGTCTCAATCAGTTCCGCATTTATGCGGGAATTATCCAGCAAATTTTGCGTTGAAGTAGCTGATTGAATCGGATTTTGAGCGCTACGTTTACTTACAACAAACGGGCGTCTGTGTGTGCTGACGAACAGAGAATGCAACATTGCTTTTTCTGAGAACCTCCCCCCGATGATTGATCAAGAATTCAGGCGCGCCAAGCGTGCCAGTCTGGCGCTTTGCCTGTGTGCTGCCGTGGCCGCCTGTGGCGGTGGCGCAGCTGACGCACCAGTCGGCAGCGCAACACTTGCGCCTGCGCCCGTGGTGAACTCGATCCCGGCGCCGGCGCCTGCGTTCGCGCCCCTCGTCACCAGCACGGGAATCGACGCGAGTTGCGGCTTGAATGGCAGCGGCGGCTTTCAGGCCGAAGTGCTGCAGCGGGTCAATGCCTTGCGCGCGGCCGGCGCGGTCTGTGGCACGACCCCTTATGCCGCCGCGGCAGCGCTGAATTGGAATAATTTGTTACAGCAGGCAGCCAGCGACCATTCAGGCGACATGGCACAACACAACTATTTTTCGCACGACAGCCTGGATGGAAAATCCTTTGTCCAACGGCTGACGGACGCCGGCTATAACTACAGCGCTGCCGGTGAGAACATTGCTGCAGGGGATCAGACCGTGGAGAGCGTTGTAAACCGGTGGCTTAACAGCCCCGGGCACTGTGCCAACATGATGAACCCGAGCTACCGCGATATCGGGGTGGCCTGCGTGCGCAGCGATAGCGCCACCTACAGCCGTTACTGGACGATGGATCTGGGTCGCTCTTGACGGATAGGTTTTGGCCGCCAGCCCCGCGCAAAACTCGCATTGTCCTACGCCACAGGGTCAAAAAAACGCGAATAATAAGCCATGCAGATCCAAATCAATACCGACCATCCCGTCGAAGGCCATGAGGCGCTGGCGGCCTGGGCCACTGGCGAAATCAAACATGCCCTGAGTCATTTCCGTGCGCACATCACACGGGTCGAGGTCCACCTCAGCGACAAGAACGCCCACAAGAGCGGCAGCAAAGACATGTCCTGCGTGATGGAGGTCCGTCTACCGGGCCACCAGCCGATGGCGGTCACGCAGCACGGGGACACCTTGTACCAGTGCGTTACCGGTGCGACCGAGAAACTGAAACGTTTGATCGAGCACAACCTTGGGCGCGCCGCAAGGCCTGCTGCCCTGCCCGATGCGCCGGCCGCAGACGAGGTGCATAGTTCCGATTGACGGGCGTCCTGCGGTCTGGCAGGAGGCGCGAACACCAATTTGCCAGGAGGGCGCATGGCTACCAGCAGCAATGAAAGACTCGCGGTTCTGATCGATGCCGATAACGCGCAGGCGTCGGTCATCCAGGAACTGCTGGCCGAGGTCTCGCGCTACGGCACGGCCACCATCAAGCGCGCCTATGGCGACTGGACCACGCAAAACCTCAGGGGCTGGAAAGAAGTGCTGCACAAGCTGGCGATCCAGCCGATCCAGCAGTTCGCCTATACGACCGGCAAGAATTCCACCGACGCTTCGCTGATCATCGACGCCATGGACGTGCTGCACGCCGGCAGCGTCGATGGTTTCTGCCTGGTGTCCTCCGACAGCGACTTCACGCGCCTGGCGACGCGCATCCGCGAGGCCGGCCTGGTGGTGTACGGCTTTGGCGAGCGCAAGACGCCCGAGCCCTTTGTGGCCGCGTGCGACAAGTTCATTTACACCGAAATTCTGCGCGCCAGGCCGGAGGAGCAGAAGGAGGCTGAAGTTGTGGTTGAAGTGGCCGAGCTGCCCAAACTCAAGCCCATGATCCTGACCGCGCTGGAAGCAACCGCCCGCGACGATGGCTGGTCAACGTTGTCGGCGCTGGGCAGCCAGCTGACGCGCAACCACCCGTCGTTTGACCCGCGCAACTATGGCGTTGCCAAGCTCGGCGAGTTGATGCGCAAGCAGGTCTATCTGGAAGTCAAAGAGGTGCCGGTGGGCGATGGCTCGATGCATGTGAATCTGCAGGTGCGACGCAAGGCGGCACCTTCAAGAACGGCTTAGCGCAGGCAACCCTGGGCCACCAAACCGATGCTGTTCACACCTGACTGACAAGGCCGCAATACCATCCCGTCAACCTTAACCCGATGAATGGAAACCTGTATGACTGAGCACAATTTATTTGAGTCTTTTTCCATGGGAAAGCTCACCCTGAGCAATCGCCTGGTGATGAATCCCATGACGCGCTGCCGTGCCGACGCCGCCGGCGTGCCCAACGCGCTGATGGCCGAGTATTACGCGCAGCGCGCCAGCGCCGGATTGATCATCTCCGAAGGCATTGCCCCCAGCGCCAACGGCAAGGGCTACGCCCGCATACCGGGCCTGTGGAACAGCGCGCAAGTGCAGGCGTGGCAAGGCGTGACCAGCGCGCTGCATGCCAAAGGCGGAAAGATTTTTGCCCAGCTGATGCACTCGGGGCGCGTCGGCCATCCGGCCAACATGACCGAGGGCGCGCAGATTGTGGCGCCCAGCGCCATTGCTCTGGCCGGGCAGATGTATACCGACGCCCAGGGCATGCAGGATCACCCGGTTCCCCACGCCATGAGCGAGGCCGACATCGCCCAGGCCAAAGCCGAGTTTGTGCAGGCCGCCAAAAATGCAATCGCAGCCGGCTTTGACGGCGTCGAGCTGCACGCTGCCAACGGCTATTTGCTGGAGCAATTCCTGAGCCCCGGCACCAACCAGCGCAGCGACGCCTGGGGCGGCAGTGTCGACAAACGCATGCGCTTTGTGGTCGAAGTGGCGCGTGAAACGGCGGCGGCCATCGGTGGCGACAGGCTGGGCATTCGCCTCTCGCCCTATGGCACCAACTCGGGCATGGGCGCCTACCCCGAGGTCGAAGAAACCTACCTGAAACTGCTGCCCTTGCTGGCCGGTGCGGGCCTGGCCTATGTCCACATCGTGGACCATTCCGCCATGGGCGCGCCGCCGATACCCATGGCGTTCAAACAGGCGCTGCGCAAAGCCTGGCCGCGCACCTTCTTCATCGGTGGCAGCTTCGATCAGGCGTCGGGCCTGCAGGCTGTCAAGGAGGGTTTGTCGGACCTGGTCGGCATCGGCCGCGCGTTTCTGGCAAACCCGGATCTGGTCGAGCGCTTCAAGAAGAAACTGCCACTCAACGCGCCCGATGCCAACACCTTCTTCACGCCGGGGGCCAAGGGCTACACCGACTACCCGCTGGCGACCCTCTGAGAGCGCCGCCAGGGATCATCCAAATGGCCCCTGGACGCCGTGCGACAGGCGCAGGTAGCTATCAAAACGATAGCGTTATCAATGCCGTGTTTCCTGACTGACCGGGAGGATCAGGCTGGCGGGGTACTCAGCTCCGCGGCTGTCCCCCGAGTTTTTGGGGTCAGAGCCCAAATTCGCCGAGCCTGCGGCTCGTGGCATGCGACGCAAGGCGTCGCAGCGAAATTGGTGTCTGACCCCAATAACTCGCTGCGCTGAGCACCCCACCACCCTGATCTTTCAAGCGGGGTTGGTGTGCGACCTGAGCAAACCACCGGCGCCCTCGACCCGCACACGCCTGGACCTCAGTTCTTGACTTGCGAAAGCCTCTGCAACTGGCCGGCCAGGCTGGAACGGTGTTGTGAGTTTCGGAACTGTCAATAATTGTTCGGCGCCCTGAGCCCTTGCACCAGCGCACCCAGTGCAATGCCGGCCAGCGCCCACAGCAGGCTCCAGTTGCCGGCGCCCAGACCTGCAATGGCCGGTCCCGGGCAGACGCCGCACAGACCCCAGCCGACGCCGAACAGGGCGGCGCCCACGGCGGTGTCGCGGTTCCAGACGCTGGGGTGGGTGTGGAAATGGTCGTCGAGCAGCGGCCGCGCGAGCAGGCGGGGCGCCAGTTTATAGGCCAGCAGCACCACCACCACCGCACCGCCCATGACCAGCATCAGGCCGAAGTCAGACAGGCGCAGAAAGCTCAGCACTACCTCGGGCCGGATCATCGTCGAGTAGGACAGGCCAAAGCCGAACAGCGCGCCCGCCGCCAGCGTGGCCAATACGCGTGTCGCGCTCATGCCAGCCACCTGGCAAACAGGTTGGCCGTCAGGAAGGCGGTGGCCATGAAGGTGAGCACCGCCAGCAGCGAGGGCAACTGCAGCGATCCCAACCCGCAAATGCCGTGCCCGGAGGTGCAGCCATTGCCCAGGCGCGCTCCGTAGCCGACAAAAAATCCGCCCACCAGCAGTTGCCAGGCCGGCACGGCGGTGGCTTCGCGCACGCCGCCGGCAAAGCCCAGCCACCACGCCAGCGCGCCCAGAATCAAGCCCAGCGCATAGACCAGCCGCCAGCCGCGCGATTCGACAAAGCGCCCCTGCTGAAAAAACGGCCGCTGCACCACATAAGACCAGGTGCTGGAGAACACCGTGCTCATGCCGCCGATGCGGCCCGTCAGCACGAACAGCAGCGCTGCGCCGCTGCCAATGATCAGCCCGCCCAGCAGATAGTGCTGCCAGCTCAGGGGGAAGAGTGAAAGAGAAAGGTTCATGGCGCTGGATTATCGGTGGGCGCGGAATGGCGCGCGCGACGAAGGGAAATTTGCCAATGAAATGCGCTTAACATGCCCGCATCCCTGTTATCGCAGCAAGCTCGGATAGAGCCTGCACGCGATCGCCAGAAGCAACCGAAAAACCGCCGTCAGCGCGTCATCTGTCCTCGGCAGCAGAATTTGCCGCGCGAGCCCTGCGATCGGGCTTCGCTCACATTGCAATCGAGGCCGTGTTCTTCGTGGCGATCGCCTGACGCAGCCGCGCGGGTGTCAGTGGCAGCCGCAGCACGCGCGCGCCGGTGGCATCGAACACCGCGTTGGCGATCACTGCGCCGGTCGGCGTGATCGCCGGTTCCCCGCCGCCTTGCGGCGCGACCGCATTGTTTTTCACGAGGACGGTCTCGATGCGCGGCACCCAGGAGAAGCGCGGAATGTCGTAGGTCTCAAAGTTGCGGTCGAGAATTTCGCCACCGCGAAAGCGCAGCTCCTCGGTGAAGGTGTAGCCGAGCCCCATGGTGATCGCGCCCTCCATCTGCATCTTCGCCCCGTCCGGATTCACGACGATGCCCATGTCCTGTGCGCAGACGACCCGCAGCACTTTCACCTTGCCAGTCGCCGCATCCACCTTGACTTCGGCCATGGTTGCCACGTAGGTGCCGGCGTCGATGCCGCAGGCCAGTCCGAAACCTCTTGCGCTTGGCGCGGCAGCCGCCTTCCAGCCGAAGGCATCGGCCGCCGCCTGCAGGACGCTGCGCATTCTTGCGTCGGTCAGGTGGCGAAGGCGGAACTCGAGCGGATCGGCCCCGGCCGCGGACGCCATGATGTCGATTTGCGATTCCACGGCGAAGACGTTCATGTTGGCACCCGGTGCGCGCCACGGCCCGACGGCAAACGCGTGAAGGCTTTTCCTCGCCTGCGCCGGGTCATATGAGAATCCGCCGAACGATCGCACCCGCGCATTCGGGATGTCGTAGAACAGGCTGGCACCGCGCTCGCCCGCGGCGTAGACCGAATAGTCCCAGAGCGAAATTCTGCCCGCAGAGTCGAGGCCCGAGGTGATCTTGACCACGGCGGCGGGGTCGAATGCGTCGTAAAAAAATTCTTCGGCGCGGGTCCAGGCGACCTGCACCGGCTGACCCGCGATCTGCGCCAGCCGCGCCGCTTCGACCGCCTGGCGGTTCGAGCTCTTGCCACCGAAGCCACCACCGACGAACGGTGTGATCACGCGCACCTTGCCGGGTTCGATGCCGAGGGCCTGTGCCACCTGGTCGCGCGCAGGGAAGGGCGTCTGCGTCGAGGCCCAGACCGTTGCCTTGCCGTCCTTGACCTCGGCCAACGCCGCATGCGGTTCGATCGGCGCATGCGCGACGTAGCCCTTGCGGTAGCTCGTGTCGAACATGCGTGCTGCGCTGGCGCGCGCCGCCGCGGCGTCCCCGCGCGACGAAATCTCTTTTGACGCTGTCGCCGAGCGCAGCAGGTGATCAAAGATGCTCTCGCCATCGGGCTGCGCCGAAGGCATGCGCCAGTCCGCCTTGATGCGTCCCAGCGCAACTGCCGCGGCCTCAGGATCGGCATGCAGCACGGCGACCAGGTCGTCGCGCTGGACCAGTGTGGCCCCCGGCAGTTGCGTGACACCGGACGTGTCGAGCTGTGACAGCGTCGCGCCATGTGCCGGCGGGCGCAGGATGCGCGCATAGAGCATTCCGGGCAGGCGGATGTCGGCCGCGTACCTGGCACTGCCGGTGACCTTTGCTGGCGCATCGAGGCGTTTCGGTGAGCGGCCCATTTGCTGGAAGTCGGCAGCGGCGCGCAAGACCGCTTTCTCATCCACCACGCGCGCAATCTTCGCTCCTTTCGAGAGCTCACCATAGCTGACCCGGCGCGCCGGTTCCGCGGCGACCCAGACCACGCCATCCTTCACAACCAGACCGGCTTTCGGCACGCCGAGCCTGGTTGAGGCGAGCTGCATCAGCACGACGCGCGCCTGCGCCGCAGCCGCGCGCAGCGCCGGGCCGAACATGCGGGTGGTGAGTGACCCGAACGTCCCCATGTCCCACGGGCACTGGTCGGTGTCGCCCAGGACCATGTCGATCGCCTCAAACGCGACCCCCAGCTCTTCGGCTGCCATTTGCGCCTGCGAGGTCATCACGCCCTGGCCCATCTCGATTTTTCCGGAATAGACGGTGACGCGGCCGTTCTCGCCAATCAACAGATAGGCGTTGAAATCTTCCGGGTAGAGGCGCTGGCGGTCCTGCGAAAAGAGCGCTGCCGGGTCGAGGCCGATGAAGACGACGATGCCGCCGCCGGCGAGCTTGAAGAAGCCGCGGCGGTCGATGCCACGGCAAACGCTCATGGCCGCGCCCCAGGGCTATCCGCGATCTGGTGCGAAGCCGACTCGATCGCCTCGACGATCCTCTGGTGCGCGCCGCAGCGGCACAGGTGGTGCTCCATGCCGGCAATGATCGCGTCGCGCGACGGCTTCTGGTCCTTCAGCAGGAGCGCGTGCGCGTTCATCAGCATGCCCGACGTGCAATAGCCGCACTGAACGCCGCCCTGCTCGATAAATGCCTGCTGCAGCGGGTCCAGCCGCCCGTCGCGGGCAAGGCCCTCGATCGTGAGCACTTCCTGGTTTTTCACGTTCTTCAGCGGCGTCACGCAGGAGTGGACCGCCTTGTCGCCGACCATCACGGTGCAGGCGCCACACAGGCCGGTGCCGCAACCGAATTTGGTGCCGGTGAGCTCCAGGTCGGTGCGCAGCACCCATAGAAGCATCCGTTCGTCGTCGGTGACGAGGGTGGTGGGCCGGCCGTTCAGACCAAACCGGATCGATGTTTTCATGCTGCCTCCATTCGAGACCTGAGCTCGGGGAGAGAACAATATCCATGCGGGGAGGGGGCAGATTGCGAAATATCAATTGATATGCAGACCGCATATCGGGCTCGGGCCGGGCTTCTAAATGTCAGCTGGGCCCCGCTGGGCGTTCTGACCGGCTTTATGGTCCGAGTATTTGACGTTGTGCTTGATGGGCTGATCCTGCCGCGCTGGCATGACCTCCATTGAGGCCGGTGTCATGCTGGCACCAGCACCGCCAGCCGCGATTGTCATCTCATGCAGTTGTGCCGCGGTGATGAGTCCCACCACGGCCGACGCCAGCGCCAACATCAATGCACCAAAAAATGCTTTCATTGCCATGCCTCCACTCGTTGTTGATTCAGTTGAGCAAAATTGGTGCCAAAGGCTTCGGGTGGCCCGGTCACCTGTAAATCCAAAAGCAATTCATGCCGACGCCGGCTGTCAACGACTCACACGCTACATGGGTTGCGCCATTTGCCGGCCTGACACAACGGGTGTGACCTGCAGTTGCACCCAGGGGCCCGGGTCGGACGGCATTCTGACGGCATATTGCTTGCCTGCATACTCATAAACCACGTTGTAGGCCACAGTCTTGCTTTCGTAAAAAGTCTGCCTGTGGCACCGTTGTACGTTTTGGACCTGGGTCCCTGGCGCGCCCTCAATACTGTCGCCTACGGCGGCGCCGCCGACGATGCCAAGCAGGGTGGCAGCCGTCTTGCCGTTGCCCCCGCCGACGGCGTTGCCCATGGCGCCGCCAGCGATAGCGCCCAGAACGGCACCGGCGCCAGACTTGGATTGTTGAACGGCTACCTGCTCGGTTGTACACACGCGGCGCGGAACACCGACCTGCTGGACAACCGGCGTGGAAGAAATGACACGACCCTGCTCCTGTGCCATGCACAGACCGGAAGAGAGCAGTGCCGCAGACAAAGGTAGAAGTTTATTCATGTCGCTGGACCTTGAAGTTATCTTGACCTGAATCATGTCCGATGAAACTTCGAAATTCGTTTATCCTGAGTGAAGAATCGGTAAAGATTTTGTGAGCAAAGGCATCGTTTGCGTCAATCAGTGACGATGTCTCGCTGGACAAAATCAGCGCCGGTGACCACCGTGCCCCCCGTGACCGCCATGGCCGCCATGACCTCCCCAGTAACCAAAGCCAAGTCCCATCGCAAAAGGCAGGAAATAGTCCGGCTGATAGTAGTAGCGATAGACTGGCGGTTCCACGAGGACGTAGGACGGCTGCGCAGAGGTTACAGTGCCGGGGGCTGGTGCCACTTGTTGCCCGGAACCTACGGGCGTGACTTGAAGTTGAAGCGTCTTGCCCGGATCCGTGGGCATTTGCACGGAGTACTGCTTGCCACCGAATTCGTAGACCACGTTGTAGGCGACAGTTCGGTTCTCGATAAAAGTTTGACTGCTGCAACGCTGAACACCTGGCGCTTGCGCCGTGGAGTCTCCCTCCGCCGGTCCGGTAACGCAGACCTGTCGGGGAACGCAGACCTGTTGAATGATGGGTGTAGCGGAAATTACCTGTCCAAGCTCCTGCGCCATGCACAGTCCGCTTGAGAGCAGCGTTGCAGTCAAGAACAATAACTTTTCCATGATGGTCGCCTCCTGAAAACTTCGCACCCGCGAATCCTGGCTGTTTGAGCGCTGAAAATGCGGGAAGTTCAGTGCCGATTCAAGCCGTCGATGCAACGGCGCTCGGCCAACTGCTGGCAAGCGAATGCGTGTTTGATATTTCTCAATGACGAGCCCCGTCTTCGGTATCTGATACATGAGTTTCACACCTGTTTATCCAGGCTTGATTTGTCGTGATCAGCGCTTGTCATCTCATCAAGAAGGATTTTTTTCAACTTCAGGAGCAGCCATGAAACTCTTATTCCGCTGGATCGTGATCGCGACAATGGCGTTCGCCGCCTTTGGAATTTCTGCAGCACCTCGCGACGGGATTGAAGTGCGCCTGTCGGTGCCCAACCCGGTGCTGCACGGCGATGTGGACGTGATGGTGACGGTGACCGTGACCAACCTTACCCGTCACCCGGTCAAGCTGCTGCGCTGGCAATTGCCGACGGAGGAGCTTGAGGGAGCGCTATTTCACATCGAGCGCGATGGTGAGACGGTGCCGTACACCGGCCCGCTGATCAAGCGGCCAGGCCCAGCACCCGCCGACCGGATTCAACTCGACCCTGGCGCATCTTTGAGCTACGAGGTCGAGCTGACAGGCGCGTACGACTTGTCGCGCAACGGCCGTTACGCCATCGAGTACCTCAGCCGCGGTGCCCATGGCCAGAGCAACGCCACATTGAGGTCCGAGACGCTATACCTCTGGCTGGAAGGACGCAGCGCGAAGGGCAAACCGATACCGCCGCCCCCACCACCGCCCGGTGGATCCATCTCCTACTCCGGCAACTGCTCGGCCACCCAGCAGACCACGCTGGAGCAGGCAGCGTTGCAGGCCAAGGATTATTCAAGCGCTTCCACGAGTTATCTCGCTGCGCTGTCATCCTCGACAGCACGCTATCTGGAATGGTTTGGCGCGTACACACCAGATCGGGGAGCCACTGCGTACGACCACTTCGTGAAGCTCACCGACGCGTTCACAAACAAACCCCTGACGCTCGACTGCAAGTGCCGCAAGCCGTATTACGCCTACGTGTACGCGAGCCAGCCTTACAAGATCTACCTGTGCCGCGTGTTTTGGCAGGCTCCGCTCGCAGGTACGGACTCACAGGCTGGTACGCTGATTCACGAAATGTCCCACTTCACGGTGGTAGCAGGTACCGATGACTGGGCCTACGGTCAAACGGCGGCAAGAAACTTGGCGGCCACCGATCCGATCAAGGCTCTTGATAATGCCGACAGCCACGAGTATTTCTCCGAGAACACTCCGTATCAGCCCTGAAGTGCTGCGCCATTCGAGCCGGCAGGCCCGGCTTTTTTGGCGCCAGCTGACAAGCTCAAGTTCAACAGGCGGGCGCGTAACATGGGCAAGGGAGGGTCGTTGCCATACCGGGCCTTACAATTTCAAAAACGTCATTGGCCGTTGCAGGCAGTGACATCAGCAAAATGAGAACACTCCCAAGACCACTGAGCCTCATTTTTCTGTTTTTTTGCGGATCCTGCCTGCCGGTGGCCCATGCGTTTGCAGTGGAACCGGTTTTGGACATCAGCCAGCTTGCCCAAACACCTGTTTCCCTGACGCAATACTTCGCCGTTCTTGAAGACTCCAGCCGGTCGTTGACATTTGATGACGTGTTGAAGCCCGACATAGCGAGCAAATTCCAGGGGAACCAGCCAACGGCAACAGCGCTGAATTACGGCTACAGCCACTCCGCCTATTGGCTGCGTGTCGCCTTGCGCAATGGCCGCGATGTACCGCGCGAATTGATGCTGGAACTTAGCCAACCTTCGCTGGGCAGTGTGCAGCTATATCAAGCACTCGCCGATGGGCGCTACAAGTCCACTTCGACCGGCATGACAGAGCCTTTTTCGACACGCCCCTACCCCAATCGCCAATTTGTCTTTCCCCTGACCTTCCCTGCAAATTCCGATCAGCTGGTCTACCTGCGGATCCAGTCCACGAACCCCACCTACGTTCCGGTGACGCTGTGGACCCCGTT
The DNA here is from genome assembly GCA_963810395.1 of uncultured beta proteobacterium. Taxonomy (GTDB): domain Bacteria; phylum Pseudomonadota; class Gammaproteobacteria; order Burkholderiales; family Burkholderiaceae_C; genus Rhodoferax. The sequence continues at coordinate 3,216,419 of CAWENC010000001.1, forward strand.
GGCTTTTCACTTGCACGAGCGTAATGACTATCGCGCCCACAGCTGGTACTTCGGCATGGCGACGGCAATGATCGTGTTCAACCTGCTGCTGTTCATCGGACTGCGGGATGCGATCTATCTGCTCTACGTTGCCTTTGCCAGCGTCATGGCGCTCAGTCTTGCCTCGCTGACCGGCTTGGCCAAAGAGTTCCTGTGGCCTGACGCGTCGTTGTGGGCAGACATCTCGATGACCGTCGGCTTCTCGCTGTCATTTGCTGCCTTGTTGGTGTTTATGCGCCGCATGCTGGAGACCCGGAAGGTCATTCCCAAGTTTGATCCATACCTGAAAAGTTTCATTGGCTTTCTGTTGCTGAGCACCATCGGATTCGTCTTTTGGTATCCGGCGCTGATTCAACTCGCTGCGCTGCTTTACATCATCGCCAGTGTGATGGTTCTGGGCCTTGGCCTGTACTGTGTGCTCAAGCGACAGCGAAGCGCGATCTTCTTTGTCGGTGCCTATACGCTGCTGCTTTTTGGCGTGGTGGTGACTGCCTTGAGAAATAGCGGTGTCCTTCCAATCAACCTGGTTACCATGAACGCATTGCAGGTTGGATCGGCGGCTGAAATGCTGCTGCTTGCCTTTGCCCTGGCCGATCGCTTCAACGTGATTCGCAGGGACAAGGAAAGGGCTCAGGCGCAGGCGCTGGAGGCACACCAGCAACTGGTGGCACATCTGCGGTCTTCCGAGCGCTTGCTTGAGGCGCGCGTGACCCAGCGCACTGACGAGCTGCAAGTCATGAATCACAAGCTCGAAGCATTGAGTGCGATGGACGGATTGACCGGCATCGCCAATCGCCGCCGCTTCGATGAGGTACTGGCCAAGGAGTGGGCGCGTGCGGCACGTCAGGGTCAATCCCTGGCCCTGGCGATGTTTGACGTTGACTGGTTCAAGCGCTACAACGACCACTACGGGCATCTGGCCGGGGATGAATGCCTGCGTGCTGTTGCTCGCACGCTGGATGCCAGCATTTGCCGCTCCGGTGATCTGGTTGCGCGCTACGGTGGTGAGGAATTTGTATTTATTGCTCCTGCAATCGAAGGTGGCGACGCATTGAGCATGGCCTGGAACGTCTGCAAGGCGATTGAAGCGCTGGCCTTGCAGCACGAAACGTCGACGTTTGGCTGTGTGACGATCAGCGCCGGTGTGGCAGCCCTGATGCCCGCCGAAGGGGATACAGCGGACGTTCTGGTGAGGTGCGCAGACCAGGCGCTTTACCTCGCCAAGGAACAGGGGCGAAACAGAGTGGTGCTGGAGACGCTCAAGTAGCAGCAGAGAAGTTGGGCTTGCCGGCACCGTCTTGCATTCGGGCATGCCAATGGTCAAAATGCTGGCATGAATCATTGCATCGATAGAGGACTCACCGCCGTCGCACTGGCCTTGGTTCTGGTTTTGGCAGCTTGTTCGACGGCACCCTCAGTGAACAGTCGCAGGGCTTCCGTTGGCGCGGTCGACGTCCCGTCACGACTCTCCCCCGAGATGGCGGCTGATGTCACTATCTATGCCGTGGGCCTTGTAGGCACACCCTATCGCTACGGTGGCAACACACCCGACTCGGGTTTTGACTGCAGCGGGCTGATTGGCTATATCTACCAATCGAGGGCAGGGGTAGCGCCCCCTCGTACCGTCTCAAAAATGCAAACTTGGGGTTTGCCTGTCAATATTGAAAACATTCGTTCGGGTGACCTGGTCCTGTTTGCACAACACAATCAAGTCACGCACGCGGGAATCTATGTCGGGGCCGGCCGTTTCGTTCATGCCCCATCCACCGGCGGGGAAGTTCGGCTAGACCAATTGAATTCGAAATATTGGGCAGCGCAGCAGGTGGCCTTCCGTCGGCCCTGAGCTTGGGCGGCCCGAAGATATTTATCGACCAAAACGGCCTGGTTTTGGCATCTGATTGCGTGGAATCACGCCCCGAAAACTGTCCGTGATGGTCGAGAGTTGTTCCCTTGCCGACTCTTCGCCGCAGTGTTTTGACAAAAAGACCAACAGGTCAATTCGCAAATACCAGAGGGTCTGAATACTGGAGGCCTGGTTCACCTTGTTCCACAGTGCCGGTGCGGCTTGCTCCTCCATATATTTCGACATGCTGTTCAACATCACCTGGCGGATCTCTTCCGTCCGAATCTCGATGGCGGCTTCTGATGTCAAAGTCGCTTCGTCCAGGAGGCCCATCAGGCTGGATGTAAATCGGGAAATTGCTGCCTTCATTCTTTGAAATACTGATTAGTCGACATGGAGAGACGCTTTGCCAGCGCATTCATCCATAGTTTGACTGGCGTGCCTTATGGCAAACTTAAAGCTCGCTTGACTTGATCATCGTTGCCGCCGTCTTGCGAAAAACGACTTCCCCCGTTGGCACATGAACGACGCGAATTTCGTGGCCCGAAGGGCGAGTCATGCTCTTTGCAGCCACAACGATGGCAAGCGCGCGGTCAACGATATGGTGGAATGTCGAGGATGCCAGACCAGGCCAGAGGGGGCCGACGATGGGGTGGGCGCTTTCGACGCGATAGCTTGCTGCAGACATATTTTTCCCTGTAGTTGTTGTTTTCGTGCTTTTCAATGTGTTGAGCATAGCGGGAGGGTGTTACAGCAGTGTGTCTGCCAGATAAAGAAAGTATCAGAAATCAATCAACGGCATATTGAGCTCGGGGCGGGTTACGTTTGGCAACGTTCTTCACAGTGCACACGGTAGGCGCTTGCGGATAGAACGCGTTAAATGAGCACATGGGCATTTCCTGCCCTGTCAAGGAGAAACGTATGAAGACAGCCATTATGGAAAACCGCTCCGTCTTTCTGGCGGGTGCCACGGCAGCTCTGGCGCTGGCCGCCATGAGTTTTGCCGGTTCAGCCCACGCCAGGGACGATCTGTCGTGGTCCGTGGGCGTGGGCGCGCCCGGGATGTCACTGAATGTGAGCAATGCCGGACCCATGTACATGCAGCCGGTCTATGTTCAGCCAGAGCCGGTTTACTACCAGCCGCGCCCTGTGTATGTCAGGCCTGCGCCGGTCTATATGCAGCCGCTGCCGGTTTACTACGCTCGCCCGTATGGCTGGAACCGGCGCCATGGCGGGCGATATCTGCAGGCATCACGGGTGGGCTACGGCGCGGGCTATTACGCCCCGCGCTATGCATCTGCGTCCCCGGTGTATTACCAGCGCGAAGGCCACGGCGACCGGCGGCAAGACGATCGACATGAGGACCGGCACTAAACCTGAAGTCGCGGCCCGATTACCGTGTAAGTCTCTGCTTGTCTTACACGGCGTCAAGCCATGCCGGGCAACAATGAACTCTCTGAATCGCTGAACAGTCCTGGAACAGCGGCGATTCGGGTCTACAACATCAGGAAACCTCATGAAATCGAAACTCTTGACCACTTCTTTATTGGCATCCGCCTTGTTCGCTGGCCTGGGGTTTGCCCCGGCCATGGCGCAGGGCACCAGCACGCCCGTCATTGACCGCGCGCAGCAAGCCATCAGTGCCCGCATCCAGCAAGGCATGGCGTCCGGCGACATCACACCTTCCGAGGCGCGAGAGCTGTATCGGCGCGACCGCGAAATTTCGATTCGCGAGAACCGCTTCAAATCGGATGGCAATGCCACTCCTCAGGAGCGCCAGCAATTGCGGGCCGACCTGGATCGCCTGAGCGCCGAAGTTGAACGCATGATCGCCAACCGCGACGTGGTTGACCAAACCGGCAACACAAACACCAACGGTATCGACGAGCGTCAAGCCAATATCAGCCGGCGCATCGACGAAGGTGTCCGCTCTGGTCGCATCACCCAGCGCGAAGCGCGCAGCTTGCAGAGCCGGGAGCGCGACATTGCACGCCTGGAGGTCCGCTTCAAGCGTGACGGCGTCGTGACCCCGCAGGAACGCGGTCAGCTGCGATCCGAACTGACGCGGCTGAGCGATGACGTGGAACGCTTGATGCGCCACGACCGCCGCGGATAAGCTTGACAGCACTTCAGGCGCCCAGCGTGCCTGAAGTTCATCGGCGCTGGCCGAAAGTCTGACGACTTCCGCATAATGTGCATTCCCCTTGAAACCGGAAGCACATGAAAAGTCTGCAGATCCTGATGCCAATCCCGAGCCATGACTTCGATCCAACCGAGGTAGCGGTCACCTGGAAGGTATTGCACCAAGCCGGCCACAGCATCCAATTTGCCACACCTGACGGACTGCGCGGCCATGCCGACCCACGTATGCTGAGCGGCGAAGGTCTGGACCCCTGGGGCTGGATTCCGGGTTTGAAGAAGCTGCGTTTGCTGGGCCTGTTTTTGCGGGCCGACCGATACGGCCGGCATGCCTACCAAGAGCTGACGCGTGACCCGCAGTTTTTGCGACCCAGGCACTACGACCAGCTGTCCGTCAACGACTACGACGCCCTGGTGTTGCCGGGTGGGCACGCGCAGGGCATGAAGCCGTATCTGGAAGACCCTCGCTTGCAGCGTCTGGTTGCGGGGTTTTTTGACACGCATGGCACGTCGGAGCGGCAAAAGCCCGTGGCTGCAATCTGCCATGGTGTGTTGCTCGCGGCGCGCTCGGTGTCATCCAAAACCGGCAAGTCGGTGCTGCATGGCCGCAAGACCACGGCGCTGACCTGGAAGCTCGAAAGCAGCGCCTGGCGCTTGAGCAAATACCTGGCGCGCTTCTGGGACCCTGACTACTACCGTACCTACCGCGAATCCGCGAATGAGCCGGCCGGCTATTGGGGTGTCGAGCAGGAAGTCAAGCGCGCCTTGGCGCAGAACAATGATTTTGTGGACGTGCCCGCCAGTGCGCCGCACCACTTTCTGAAAACCAGCGGCCTGGCCCGTGACCGGCCGGATAACGCCAGGCCGGCGTGGGTGGTGGTGGATGGCGCCTATGTTTCAGCGCGATGGCCGGGCGACGTGCACACTTTTGCACAGCGCTTTGTGGAGCTGCTGGAGGCTAGTGCGTGACGAACTCGTAGGCGACTTCCTCGCTCTCGATCATGTCCAGGAAGTCGTTCAGCACATCATGGTCCTCGGTGCTGGCCCATATTTCTTCGGGATCGCTGGCGAACATCGGCTCGATCGCAATGTCTAGAAATTGACCGTCCGGCAGCTTCAGCACTTGCCCGCCTTCAGAGGTCTGGACAAGCACCCAGTCATCCGGGACGGACATCTCCAGCGTGATGGTGATGTTCAGTTTCTTCATGGTGGGTTCCCTTTGCCTGTGGATGATGGAGGAGATGCGCCCAGTTGTGCCGCTGCCTTGGCGTGCAGCTTGGCCGCGATGTAATCGCCGTGGGTGACGTGCAGCAGACCGGCAATCTTGCTGATCAGGTGGATTTCGTTCGCGTCCAGGTGAGCGTCGGCGTAGGCGACCTGCCACATCAATTCCACGACCTGGATTTTTTGCGCTTGCGTGAAATGGTCGTTCATCGCGCTGGTAAAGCGGAAGTAGTCGTTGGCGCCTTTGGCGGTGTGTTCGGCTTGCGCCAGCAGGGCCGTGACTTCATCGTCGCTCAAGGCGAACACGCTGCGCAGTGCCGTCACAGTTGCGGCGCGCTCCACGGCGGAGACCTGGGCGTCCGAGCGCATCACCTGAACCAGCAGCACGGCAGTGGCCAACTGCAGGCCGTGCGCTTCATCCAGCGGCGACTGGGCATCGGCTGGCGCGAAGAACTCGGAGAGCAGGTTTTTGAGTGCGGCCAGCATAGTCAGTCCAGCATGCTCCAGACCATGGATACACCCAGCGCCCACAGATCAACTTCGGGCTCGATCCCGGTTGTGAACAGCGAGCCGCGCCGGGCCTGCTCGTCGCGTAGCGCACGCTGGCGGTCGCGCTCCAGCATCACCAGCGCATCGGCCAGCTCCGGTATCTTGATGCCGGTGGCACTCTTGCTGGCGTTCGCGTAGCCCTGCAGTGCCTGCTCCACGGCCTTGGGGTCAAGCAGCGAGAAGGCCGACCGGCAGTACGGGCAGGCGTGGTCCTTGCGGATGTCCACGGCGGCGCCGCAACTGCTGCAGTGGATCACCGCCACGCGCCGGGCGATGTCGTCAATCTCGGGCTGGGTCAGCAGGCGGACAAAACCTTTTTCAATCATGAAAGACGAAAACGCGCTGAAGCGCCCATGGCGCTTGGGGCAGCGGTAGGTGACGTAACGCCCGCTACGCACCACATCGAAGCCCTGCGTCAAGGAACTGCTGCAGCGCGGGCAATGGATCTGTTGCGCCAGAGGCTGGCGCGCGTCGTCACGGTGTTCATGCAGCAGCCGAAACAGCTCTGCCACCGCAGCCGGCGCGAGCTTCAGACTCTCCTGCGGATCAAACCAGATGCCCTGGCACTGGTAGCAAACGTCCAACTCGACATTGCCCCCGCTGACACTCGATAGCGCGTGCAACTCCATGGCGGAGCGGCAGGAGGGGCAGTTTGCGGGGATGGGTGTGGCCATGGGTGATGACAATTGAAAAGGCCTCTATCCTAATGGGTCTGGCGCCGTCGCTAGAATCAAAACACTACAGGTGGCACGCACGTCGGTGGCGTGCTTGAAACGGGAGGTCAATCATGCTCAAGAAAGCCAACAACGTCATTTGCGGACATGAATCGTCCGCCCGTCATGCGATTTGACGGCACGCTCAAGAAGTGGAACGCTGAACGTGGCTTCGGCTTTATTGCTGCCGACCAGGGCGGTCAGGAGCTTTTTGTCCACATCTCCGCTTTCCCGCGCAATTGGCGCCAACCCGCCGAGGGCGAGGCGCTGTCTTTTGAGGTGGAGCCCGACCGCAACGGCAAGAAGCAAGCTGTGCGCGTGCAACGACAGGGGCAAGTGCCGCTGCCTGCCGCGCGGTCAGACCGGCACCCGGCGTGGGCAAGGCGCTCGACACGTCGCGAGTCCAGATTAGGTGGTGTCCTGGTGACTGTGGCGGTGCTTGCTGCTGTGGGCTGGTTTGCGTGGGGCCAGCTTTCGCATCGTCTGCTGGCAAAACCGTTGATCACGCAGAGCACACCAGCAGGTGCAGCGCCCGGCGCCTCAAGCACCAACGCCTTCAAGTGTGATGGCCGGACTTACTGTTCACAGATGACCTCATGCAAGGAGGCAAAGTTTTTTCTGCAGAACTGCCCTGACACGAAAATGGATGGCAACCATGACGGCGTGCCGTGCGAGCAGCAGTGGTGCAATTGACGCCACGGCGACTCGACGGAGGTAGCAATAGTTTGCAGCCAAATTGGCACCTGGCGCCCGTCTGGTATGCGCAAGCAGCTATTAAAGGCATAGCAACCAAGATTGCTTTCGACTGTCACTTCGCAGCTTGCGCCCGGGCCTGGAGGCTGGCCTCGATCTCTTCCTGTCGTTGCGCCGACGCCTGGATCTCTGCGTTCAATACCATTGCCCGCTGCGGGTCAGCAGGGGCGAGCGCCGGGCTGCCATCGTGCACAACCGACTGCATGGCGAGCAGTTCTACCATCAGTGCGGTCAGCCGCGTTGACTCCGAAAGCAGGGCCTGGCGCGGGTCTGACGCCGGAAACCAGCCCAGCGAAAAGTGAGCCAAGGCCTGGCTGAAGGCGGGTGCCAGCACCGAACGGGTCTTGGCATCAAACTCCTGTTCGGTCATGGTTCCGGCTTTCACCTGATCCCGAAGTTGCTGCATCAGCCGGGATGCTTCGGCAAAGCTCTTGACACCTTTGTCAAACTCGGCTGGACCGGTCCATTGGCGCGGAACATCGGTGTGGGCTGGCGCGGCGAACAAGATCACGATAGCCGACAGGCCCAGGGCGGCGGCGAGGCCCGCCGCGCTGCGCCGTGTGATGGCGGCCTGATACTGGCGCATGTCAAACCGCTCCGGCAGCATGGCGGCCAGCAAGCCACCCGCCACTAGCCCGCCAAGATGGGCCCCATTGTCAAGCCCGGAGGGGCGAAACCCTTGTATCAAGGCATACAGAACAAACACCGCCAGGCCGGCAAGCTCCAGCTTGCTCAACAGTTTGAGCCGCATTTCGCGGTGCTGGTAAAGCACAAGCAGCAAAGCCCCAATCAGCCCGAACACGGCACTGGCCGCGCCGCCTGCAAAGACCATGTTTTGCGCCGAGAGGTGCAAAGACCAGGCGCTGCCGACCATCGCCGACCCGATAAAAATCAACAGATACGGCAGGTGCCCGTAGATGCGTTCGGCAGTGCTTCCCACGCTCCACAAGCCCAGCATCGTGATCGCAAGAGGAACCAGGCCGGCGTGCACAAAGGCCGCAGACACCAGGCGCCACCATTGACCGCGCTGGACCTCGGAGGTCGCGCTGCCGCCCCAGCGCAGCAGCGCTTGATCCGACGGGTGCCACAGGTCAAGCCCCTGGCTCACCATCAGCAGTGACAGCAGCACACTCACCAGGATCAAGGCGTAAGTCACCCAGGGACGAGGCGCCGCGGCGATGAGTGGCGCTATGAGTTCGCGCTCCTGCGCTAGCTCCCTGGTCTCAATGGCGCCGGGATGGGTGTGGCGCAGATGGTTCATCACGGCGTCAACGATCAGATCCTGCTCGGTGGCCGAATAGGTGGCCAGCGGGATGAAGGGTTGACTGCGACGACTGAGCCATGAGCCCGCCGTGCTGGTGGCGCCGGGCGCCAGATCCAGGTGGAGTGCATTGCCGTTGCCAATGGGAACGATCCAGGCATTGGCAATATCCTGCCAGGCGTAGGCCTTTTTGGCGCCGCCCAAATTCGACGACTCAAGCCCCTGGGTTGTCAACACAAGCGGGCTTTGATCGACCTTGATTTGATGGCGAATGGCATAGTCCAGCGCAACCGCAAACCCCATCAGCACAGCCATCAGCGCCAAGGGCCGGGCGTTCCACAGCGGGGTCGTGAAGAGCAGCAGCAACGCCAGCCCCAGCAGCAGGATCCCCAGCTCTATGCGCACCCGGCGCCAGGGGCTTTTCAGCGAAGGGAGAAACAACTCCACGACCGGTTGCGTGGGCGTCGCTTCGGTGCTCGGCCATTCAGTTGACATGGGTGGCCGTCCAGTCCTTGAAGTCGGGATGTGTGCGCAGGGTGTCAAAACAAAACCCACGGGCCTTCAGCCCCACAATCAGGGGCTCCAGCACGGCCGGTGCCCACGGGTCTTGACGTGAAGCCACACCCAAAGTCGCCATCAAAATGTCGCCGCTGCGAATATCGCGAAACGCCTGCTGCAGCAGATCGTCGCTGCTGATTTTTCCAATGGGTGGTTCGTCAGCCAAAACCGCCGCAGGGGTCCAGCCCACATGGGCGTAGCCGCAGGCCCGCGCCGCCTCCAGCAGCCCCGGTGACGCGCCGCCACCGGGTGCGCGAAACAGCGGCAAGGTCTTCTTGCCGGTGAAATCGCCCAAGCGCTGCGCCGCGTACTTGATCTGTCCACAGTATTTGGCCGCCTCCCAGGTGAACTCGCGCCCCTCAAACGCCCCCGACGTCGGGCGGACCCGAAAGCGCAGGATGGTGCCGGGCAAATCGCCGCGCCAATACACATGGTCGTAGGTCAGTGATGCGAACTCATGCCCTTCAGCGGCTCGCGCCTTCCACCACGGGGCCCAGTAATTGCCAAGGCTGCCGTCCCCGGTTTGGGTACGCCCGTTGGAGGCAAAAAAAGTAGCCCGGACGCGATTGCGCTGCAACACGTCGGCCACCAAGGGGGCGCCTTCCATGGTTCCCGTGTTGAAGGTCAGGTACACCTTCTTTTCACAGGTATCGATGGCAAAGGCCCACACCGAGCCGGCACCCAACGTGAACGCAAGGGCCAGCGAAGCAGACCCGAGCCGGCTTCGGTTTACAGGGTGTCTGGTGATAAGTCCAAATAACATGGCGAGACTTTCCACTATTGAAACAGTGAGAATTCGACGGCTTTGGGGCTGGGCTGCTTATTGAATGTTGTTTGAAGCTTATCTCCAGAGCTTCAAACCATCTCAATCAGCAACCTCTTCCCGCATGCTTGGGGATGCATAGGCTGAAGTTTAACTGTCAGAGGCGATTAAGTGTCAAATTGGCCTCTAGGCACCGTGGAATATGCGCAAGCAGCTATCTAAAAGATAGCATATCCATCGCGCTCGTTGCGGCTGTCCTCAATTGGCATGGCCACGAAACTGCTGCAGTCCAGCGCTAATCCAACCCGTTCGGACGGTACTTCGCCAGAGCTTCAGACAGGAGAATGGCCTGCACGCGCCCCGCCCGGTAGGCCGTCAGGCGGTTTTCGGCTTCAATGGCCCAAAGGGCATCGACCGATGAGTCGGGTGCGTCGAGCCGATCCAGAATTTCTTCGACCAGGGCTATCTGTTCCAACACCGGGAGTTGCGCGATTTGCTGCTGCAGGACTTGGGTTTGTGACATTTGGGTTCTCAGCAGGAAGATACTTTACTGCGATGCGGCAGCCTTTGCGCGGCGTTTGACCTGCGCGTTGAGCCGCTTGGTCGCATGAAATTTTCACGGCCAGAACCTCAAACCATCTGAATCAGCAACTTCTTCCCGCACGCCTGGGCGTACTTGCGCAAAGTGGCGAATGATGGCGAGTGTTTTTCGCTGCGCAGCGATGCCTCCAGCCGCGACACCGCCGACACGGTGGTTCCCATGCGGTCAGCCACATCGGCCTGCGTCAGGCCAGCGGCTTGGCGGGCGTCCAGCATGGCGTGCAGTGTGGTGTATTCCTCTTCGAGCGCGTCAAACGCTTTCTTCACGCCGGGCTTGGCCAGCAGCGCCTTGCGAAAAGCCGCATCATGCGGCACGGGTTTGTAGCCAGTTTCAGCCATGTTGCACATCCTTTAATCGTTTACGGGCCAGACGCAACTCAGCGTCCGGCGTTTCCTGTGTTTTCTTTACGAACGAATGCAGAACCACGATGGTCCGCCCCACCTGGGTGCAATAAAACACCCGGCCAATGCCTTCCGGCCCCTTGGGCCTTAACTCAAAAAGCCCGCTGCCCATTGCCCGCGCATGTGGCATACGCAGGTCGGCGCCATACAAAGTCATCGCGTCCGTGAGCCGGACATAGTCAGCCACGATGCCTGCTGGCATGGCCAAAACTTCTCGACGCACCTTTTCGTTGTAGTAGCTAATGGACCAGTTCATTGGAATGGGATATTAGCATATTTGCTAATATGACTGTCACGCTTTGGGATTGAGTGTTGGGCAGGAGCAGCACGGTTCGGTTTTGACCATAAGGAGCGTTTTATGCCTCTAGCTACCGCAGAATATGCGCAAACAGCTATAAAAACAATAGCGACAGTCTAGCGCATGGCAGCAGCCATCGGCAAGCGTGACTTGCAGCGCGGGTAGTTGCTGCAACCCCAGAACGCCGCACCGCCCTTGGTCGGGGTGCGCTCCACAAGTTTGATGCCGCAGCTCGCGCAGGTGGGGCGCCAGTACTCGACTTCATGCGCCACGGCCAGCAGGGCCTGCTGCTGTTCCGGCGTGCGCTTGGCTATCAGGGCCAGCAGGGCAGGGCCGTCCATGGCGTTGATGCCATTGTCCTTGGCGAACTTCTGCGCGTCCGCCGTGTAGGTGGACGTGGTGGCGTAGGTGCCGCGCTTGAGCTGGTGCGAGGCCATCACGCAAAGAACTCGCGTATCTCCTTCACGCCCACCGCCTTGCCCTGCCAGTGTTTGCACTGCACCACGGCTACCTAAATGCAACGGGTTGAGGGCTGCGGTGCGCAGTTGCCAGCGCTGCCGACTAGGCATCCGCGGCAAAGTTGATCTCCAGTGCCGGGAGCGCGAGCGAGCCCGTCAACCAGCACGGAACCCACAATGCCCGACAGCAACAATAGGCGAACGGCCAGGTGCAACTTGACTGCGTAGCAAGGCGCGTGCACGCTGGCGCTGCGGTAATATCTGGCCACACTGGCATGTTGATCGGATTTCACCATGATTAAAAAACTCATGACCCTTGCATGTTTCCTCGTCATAGCCGGGATCAGCTCGGCGCAGGTTGCCCGCGAGTTGGTGGGGAGATACCAGATGGAGGTGCCGGGTGGCGACGTTCTGGAACTGCGCGCGGACGGCACGGCCTCTATGGCTGGTGAAGAAACCAGGTGGGGCGTCAAGGGCAATCAACTCACTGTCGGCACTGACGTCATGCCGTATGTGCTGCAGGCGGGTCGCCTGGTTGTGATGGTCGGACCGATTCAACTGGCGTGGCGAAAGCTGGGTGCCGTGACTGGCAAACCGTCGCCGATGGAAAAAGCGGCTCGCAGCGCGCAGGCGCTTGAGCCACCGGCTGGTGCCAACGCCCAGGATGGGCAAGCCAGGCAGGTGCTGATGCGCAACGCCTGGTGCTCTTTCACCTACAACAAGGTCAGCGGCACCTCAACAACCCGCAAGGTGATCTTCCGCCCCGACGGTGTCATGACCATCAATGGCGGCGCCGAAACCTACAGCGCCGGCTATGGCGGCACCTACGCCGGACAGTCGAACAACGCGAACGCCATGCGATGGAAGCTGGAAAACCTGCGATTGCTACTGGATCAAGGCGCAGGGGATGGTTACCAGGATATCGGCTTGACGGCTACGACCAATTCAAACGGGTCAATCATTCTCAAGGCGCAGGGGCGCGAGTATTCGATGTGTTGATGCCGTTGCGGCGCTGGGGTGCATGCATCCCTTCGCCGAGTGAAGGCGGATTGACTGGAACTGTGTGGCTGTTTTGGCCTCTAGCCACGGTGGAATAAGCGCAAGCAGCTATCCAAAAGATAGCAACATCCTATCGCATGGCAGCAACCATCGGCAAGCGGGACTTGCAGCGCGGGTAGTTGCTGCAACCCCAGAACGCTGCACCGCCCCTGGTTGATTTGCGCTCTACAAGTTTGATGCCACAGCTCGCGCAGGTGGGGCGCCAGTACTCGCCTTCATGCGCCACGGCCAGCAGTGCCTGCTGTTGCTCCGGCGTGCGCTTGGCTATCAGGGCCAGCAGGGCAGCGCCGTCCATGGCGTTGATGCCATTGTCCTTGGCGAACTTCTGTGCGTCCGCCGTGTAGGTGGACGTGGTGGCGTAGGTGCCGCGCTTGAGTTGGTGCGAGGCCATCACGCCAAAAAACTCGCGTATCTCTTTGACGCCCACCGCCTTGCCCTGCCAGTGCTTGCACTGCACCACGGCCACCGGGCCTTGCGCGTTGGCTGAGTGCAGCCAGATGTCCACGCCGCCATCTGCGCCGTGCGATTGCGAACGTGTTTCAAACCCGGCTTGGGCAAACAGCGCTTCACACACAGCCTCAAAGCGGCGCCACTCAATGGCGGCAAAGACGGCGGGGCTCCAATGGGTTGCCACTTGACGTGTTTGTGGCGCGGTCCACTCAGGCTCGCGTCGGCGACCGGCTATGTCGTTCGCAATGTCTCGCAATGCTTGTCTCTCAACAGGCGTAGGCGCGCGGGGAGTGAGTTGGGGTAGAGGATTGGTCTTTTCCACTTTGGCTTTGGTAAGGTGGTGAATGCCCAATAGCACCACCCCTGCCGCCAATGCCAACCAGCCAGGGATGCGAAGGCCCGCTGCGATGGCGTTCAGCATTGGCGAAGAGCCGATAAACAAAGGAATGATCAGGAACCCAAGGCCCAGAGCGCAAAGCTGGATTCCTTTTTCCTGCAATGTGTTGAGTGCGCGCTTCTGACGCTTGTTGGACCTTGACCTGGCCATGTGCTTTTCTCCCTGTTGTTGCTGCCCACTATGTGTGTGGGTTGAATCCAGTGTAACGTTAAGCAAAATTGCCGTCCGCCCCTGATGGAATATGCGGTAGATGCTACGATAAATGTAGCTAAGGTTGCCCTTAACCTTGGGCCCTAGAATCTTGCGATTGGATTTAAGAAGCACTTCGCTCACGGGCAAGTGAAACGGGAGTCAAACCTATGGCCTTCAGAGCCGCAGCACGTTGTTGCACAAACCTTTCGGCGGGGCGTCACCATGCGCTATGACGGAAGCCTGAAGAAATGGAACGCTGAGCGCGGCTTTGGATTCATCGTTGCTGACGATGGCGGGCAAGAGCTGTTTGCCCACATCTCCGCCTTTCCGCGTGACGGCCAGTTGCCCACCGTGGGTGAGCGACTTTCGTTTGAGGTGGAACCAGACCGTGACGGAAGGAAACGTGCCGTGCGCGTGCACCGCGCGGGTGTGGTGCCAGCAGCGCGAGCACAAACCGCCAACCGCAGTCTCCGTCTCAGTCGAGCCGGCCACGACCAACGAACGACAGGTATTGGCAGCAAATTGATTGTCTTGGCCATCGTGGCGGCGCTGGGCTGGTATGGGTACAGCAAGTACGCCAACTACGCGATGAAGATTCCATCAGCACCCCAAAGTGCCTTTGAGCCCGCAGCACCCGCCACGGGGGCGGCACCCGCACTCTCAACGCCTGCCGGGTTTCAATGCGATGGCCGCAAGTACTGCTCGCAAATGACCTCGTGCAAAGAGGCCAAAGCCTTCCTGAAAAACTGCCCGGGAATGGAGATGGACGGCAACCACGACGGCGTGCCGTGTGAGCAGCAGTGGTGCACGCATCCCTTCGCTGAGTGAAGGCGGATTGACGGGAGTTTTGTGGCTATTTTGGCCTCTAGCCTCCGTGGAATAAGCGCAAGGGGCTATACAAAAAATAGCGACTACTGGCCTGTGACTTTCGCAAATCGCCACTTCATCCACACGGCGAAGGCTTCTGACCTGCCCCCTACCAGCCGTACCAAAGTAAATTCCGGGAAGTCCGTCAGCAAGCGGCGTATCTGTATGTGAAAGAAGAGAAGGCGGGCGACGGCGATTGGGTGCAGAGGCACTTGCATGGCGGTGCAAGGCGAGCACGCCACCACGGGGTAGCTAGTACGGCATCTCCAGCGGCGGTTGGAGTCGCAATGATTTATAACCCAACAGGCTATCCAATTCTCGTACATTGGCCGCTCTCAACAATTTCGCGCCTTCCTTAGGAAGCCGATTCAGCCGTATTCCTAACCGGGTTCCAAGTGCCCCACAAAAACCTGTGGTGCCTCGCCCCTCGATTTGAATACTCTTGACCTCGTCAACGAATATTTCTGACTTCCCTACCACCAAAACTTTTTCACCGACACCCAAAACCGGGGAGCTGGCGATTAACTCAAATGCCTGACTTTTTGGCCAGTTGTGTGTGACATCGCCTATCAACCCCGCGCCGAAGTTCTCGCCAAGTTCTAGAGAGCAAGCAGATATAAGTACAAACTGATACAACGAATCTACAAGCCCAGCAACTATTTCGGCCCTAGCAATGAGATCGTTTGTGCCCAAGAGTTGCCCCGGGTCTGGATTTCCATGTGCCACTTCATTTCGTCGCAGCACAACGTCCTTTAATGCTTCCAAATATCCGATCGAGTGTTCATCACGAAGCCCGAGTAGTACTGGCGACTCGGTTAGCCATTTCTCGGGCGAACCCATTGCGACATTTGAAAAGAGGCTGCAAACATGTGCGATTTGAAGATTTGGATATGTCGCAAAGAATGGCGCGGCATTCATCTCTATGGGCAACGGTGTCTTATTATTTGTATTAAACAAAGAATGAGAGTTTGCCAATGAAAATCGATCGATGTCTTCAAACCTAGGCTCGTTTTGGCGTCGAAAAATTTCCGCCAAGCCCATTTCATACGCTGTGCGGGAGTTGGCATTCGTGAGAACGGTTGCTGCGTTATTCTTGAGTACCCAACTAAGCCAGCCCTTAGCAAGTTCGTAGACCAGACGCTCAAAGACGGTATATACGCGAATAATTGACGTGCAGTGCTCAAAAAGTCTTAGTTGCCCAGCAGCTACGCCCGGAAAAATTGTGAAATCCGCTTCAAAGCCGTAGGGAACACCTTTTTCGCGAAGTGTTTGGAACCCTCGTGCCAGCCCCTTGATCTGTTCGAGATCCGCCAGAGCGTCTATGACGGTCTTTCCAAGCATTAATTGGAGTTCAAAGCCGTTGAAAATAGATTGCGCATGATGGCAATACGGTCGAGAACGTCCGCTTTGGTATTGCCTCGCCCCGTCAACACACCATCCTTATCGTCCGTAAAAGCACGCTTTATTAGGTCGATCGCTGCGTCTTTTCGCTGCACCAACTCGTTCTCCCTTTCGAGAAAATCGGCAAGCGCTACGAGTACCGCGTCAGCAATTGCCTTTTGGCTTTGAGTTCCCCACTTGTCCGTCTCTGCTAGATATTGGCGGAATGTGTAGTCGCCGAATATTTGTAGGGCCAAGCTGATGGTCTTCTTGTAGAGATTTGCTAGACCATTGAGGGAGTTTGGATCCAGATTTCTAGCCTTTTCCATATAAAGGTCCAAGAATCCGCGCATGCCCTTTGTGTAGTGTTTGGCATGGCGAAGAGCGAAGAAACGAAGGATCATTTCTATATCTTCCATCTCCAAGTAGAAAGCATTTTTTATAAGCTGACCTGGTACATATACGCCTTCGGTAGCTGAGTATTCGGGAAGGCGCCATGCCTTTCGATGCTGTGGAAGTTGTGATAGTTCAACAAGTAACTTGTTGAAAGGCCCGGCGAATAGTGCATTTCGAATTTCTTGTTGGCTCAGCTTGACGCCACCTGTGTTGAGTCGTTCAAACACAAGTTGCTTGATTGCGAATGCATCGTTTTCATTGTCAGAGGACTCGTGCAAAACAGTAATCCAAGAGATTGACCGTCTATCAATGCCAGCCTTGATCTTTCCAGGCAATTTGCTGTAGGTCCGCCCGTTCAACTCTGGCCAGCGCTCTAGGCCCTTCAATTTCAATTCATTTGAATAGAAGGCCTTGATGGCTGTAATTCGCTGTTGACCATCCATTACCTCGTAGACGTTCGGTTTGGACTCATAGACAAAAAGAGGGGGAATTGGGATGTTTATCAGGAATGATTCGATCAACTGAGATTGCCGCTCAGGTGACCATCGCTGTCGCCTCTGATAAAACGGACGCGGATCCATATAGTTTGGCCGCTGCAATGCCTCGTAAAAGTTTTGTAGCTTTTCCCGATTCGTTTCGGTGACGATGCGCTCTGACTTTGAGTCGTACTTGGCATCGATCTCCTCGTCGCTTATTTGTGTTTTGATTGCTTTTGGCTGCTTTTCCCAAAATGCATTCTCAATCTCAGGCAATGATTTGGTCGATTCCATCTTTGGTCCTTTATTTTCCCCAAGAATCCTTCAACCCCACCGCCAGATTGAACACCGGCTTCGCTTTCGTGTGGTCCACGCCATCGGCCACAAAGTAGCCGTGCCGCTCAAACTGAAACTTCTCGTCGGCCTTCGCGTTGGCCAGTGAGGGCTCGACGATCGCTCGCACCACTTTCAGGCTGTTGGGGTTCAGGGCTTCGATGAAGTCCTTGCCGCCGCTGTCGGGTTGGGCCTCCAGAAACAGGCGGTCGTAGAGGCGCACTTCGGCGCTCAGGCCGTCGGCCACGGCCACCCAGGTGATCACGCCCTTGACCTTGACGGCGTCGCTGCCGGGGGTGCCGCTCTTGGTGTCCGGCACCAGCATCGCGTGCACCTCATGAATCCGGCCTTCGGGGTCTTTGCTGAAGCCGGTGCATTCGACCACGTGGCCGTATTTCAGGCGCACCTTGTTGCCGGGGAACAGGCGGAAGAAGCCTTTGGGCGGCACTTCCTCGAAGTCGTTGCGGTCGATCCACACCTCTTTGCCGATCTTGAAGCTGCGCCGGCCCAGCTCGGGGTGGTGCGGATGCACCGGGGCGCTGCATTCGTCGAGCTTGTCCGCGCCCATCACTTCGTCCCAGTTGCTCAGCACCAGTTTCACCGGGTCGAGCACGGCCATGGCGCGCGGCGCCGATACGTCCAGTGTTTCGCGCAGGCAGCCTTCCAGCGTGGCGTAGTCGATCCAGCTGTCGCTCTTGGTGACGCCGATGCGCTCGGTAAACAGGTGCAGCGCTTCGGGCGTGTAGCCGCGCCGGCGCAGGCCCACGATGGTTGGCATGCGCGGGTCGTCCCAGCCGTTGACCTTGTGGTCGTACACCAGCTGTGCCAGCTTGCGTTTGCTGGTGACCACATAGGTCAGGTTCAGGCGCGCAAACTCGTACTGATGCGGCGGCGGGCTGGCGAGCAGGCCGCCTGCGATCAGGTGCTCCATCAGCCAGTCGTAAAACGGGCGCTGGTCTTCAAATTCGAGCGTGCAGATGCTGTGCGTGATCTGCTCCAGCGCGTCCTCGATCGGGTGCGCAAAGGTGTACATCGGGTAGATGCACCATTTGTCGCCGGTGTTGTGGTGCGTGGCGCGGCGGATGCGGTAGATGGCCGGGTCGCGCATATTGATGTTCGGGCTGGCCATGTCGATTTTGGCGCGCAGCACCATCGAGCCGTCCTCATACAGGCCGTCGCGCATGCCGCGAAAGCGGGCCAGGTTTTGCGCCGGCGTTTGAGCCCGAAAGGGGCTGTTCACGCCGGGTTTGCCGAAGTCGCCGCGGTTGACGCGGATCTGCTCCACGGTCTGCTCGTCGACGTAGGCGTGGCCGGCTTCGATCAGGTATTCCGCTGCGCGGTACATGAAGTCGAAGTAATCGCTGGCCTGGTAGGGCAGGGCGGTGGCCGAGCCGTTCCAGTCAAAACCGAGCCAGCGCACCGAGTTCATGATGGTGTTGACGTACTCCAGCTCTTCCTTTTCGGGGTTGGTGTCGTCAAAGCGCAGGTGGCAGACGCCGCCGTAGTCGCGCGCCAGGCCGAAGTTCAGGCAGATGCTCTTGGCGTGGCCGATGTGCAGGTAGCCATTGGGCTCGGGCGGAAAGCGGGTGCGGATCTTGGCCGGGTCGAGCGGGCCTTTGGCGTGGTGCGCCGCGTCGCCCGGGCTGCCACCCCAGTGGCGCGTGGCGTAGGTGCCGGCGGCGAGGTCGTGCTCGATGATCTGGCGCAAGAAGTTGCTGGGCTTGTTTTCGGGCGTCGTGGCGTTGCTGGGTGTGGGTGAGCTCATCCAGTGATTTTAGACGGGTACCAGCACCATTTCGAAGGTCACCAGCACCGGGTTGGCGCCGCGCCGCAGGCGGCCCTCGGCCATGTTGCCGGTGAAGTCCACCAGGCTCACGTCGATCTCGGCGCGCGGCGCGCCGTGCGGATCGGCACGCACCCGGCCGGAGCGGATCAGGACCTCGGTCACGAACGGCTCCACGCTGCGGCCATCGTCGAACACCGCGCCGACCGTGCTGCCGACGCCGCCCTGGATGGTCGCGTTGGCGATCCCGTGTGTCAGGCAAATGTCTTCAATCGCCGTGCATACATCCAGGTTGGGGCTCAGGCGGATCGCGAGCGAATCTTTGCTTGAAGGCTCACTGGTTCGCGGTTGGGTCGCCTCGGGTTGGAACAGTGAAAAATTGGTCTCAAGGTCGGGCCGGACCGTGAAGTCAGCGCCTTGCAGGATGCACGCCGAGGCTTGCAGCGTTTCGGTGATGTAGGCGTCGGCGGGCAGGATATGGCCGCAGTGGCGCGTGCCGTCGGCGGCTATCCACTTGGCATGGCAATGCAACCAGGGCTGGCCGTCGCGCTGCCCGTAGGTGACGGCAGCGAACTCAAGGCGCACCGGCCCGGCGGCGTCAAAACGCTCGCTGAAGTAGACCGCGTGATCCGGCGTTTTCGACAGGGCCGGCATCACGTAGGCGAACGGAAAGAAGGCGCCGCCTTCGATAGTGAGCACGGCACTGGTGGCGCCATGCGGCGCCAGCGCGTCGCTCAAAGCATCCAGCAAGGAGCTCCCCGGCATCAGCGCCAGCTGGGCCTGCCGGGTTGCGGTCGGCGCCAGCTGCACACGCTGCGCCGCGACCTCGCCCGGGTGCCGGATGCTGCGCACGCTGTGCCTCAGGCGGCTTCGCTGGCGGCGGCGTTTTTGCGCAGCGTCGGCAGGCCGACACCGGCCGCATCAAAGCCGCCGTCCACGGCCAGCACCTGGCCGGTCACAAAGCTCGCCGCCGCGCTGCACAGGAAACCGGCCACGGAGGCGATTTCTTCAGTGGTGCCGTAGCGGTTCAGGGGAATGGCGTCGTAGTAGTCGGAGCGAATCGCCACGCTGTGCACCAGCTTGGCCATTTCGGTATCGACCGGGCCAGGCGCGATGGCGTTGACGCGGATGCCCACATGACCGAGCTCGACCGCCTGCTGCTTGGTGAGGTGGATCAATGCTGCCTTGCTGGTGCCGTAGGCGACGCGCAGCGTGCTGGCGCGCAGACCCGAGATCGACGCGATATTGACCACGCTGCCGCCGCCGGTCTTGCGCATCACCGGCGCAAAAGCCTGGGTGCAGATAAACGCGCCGTCGAGATTGGTGCCCAGCACGTAGCGCCACTCCTCGAAAGTGGTCTCGGCAATCGGCTTGAACACCGCCACGCCGGCGTTGTTGACCAGGGCGTCGACGCGGCCGAAAGCGGCCGTCACCTGCTGCACGGCGGCTTGCACCTGCTGCGGTTTGGAGACGTCGCAGTGCACCGCCAGCACGTGCTCTGGATCGTTCAGCGCGGCGTTGGTTTTGCCCAGCGTGTCGGCGTCGATGTCGAGCAACACCACGCGGTGTCCGTGGGCCAGAAACCACTTGCCAATGGCCAGACCGATGCCGCGTGCGCCGCCGGTGACTACGGCCACGGGGCTTGATGAAGGATTCGATTTCATGGGGTGCCTCTTGAATGAAGGCGCCATCCTACTTCAAGCGTCAAGCACATTCTTGGCCTGCGTTTGCAGCAACGCCAGGGCGCGACTGGCCTGCAGCAGGCGGCTTCCCAGCGCGGAACTGCGTGCGGCGCCCATGCGGGATTTGATCGCGGCAATGCTGATCGACGCCACCGGGCTGCCGCCGCCGTCGTGGATCACAACCCCGACCGCCCAGCTGTCCTCGATCACCAGTCCGGGTTGCACGCAGTAGCCCAGGCTGCGCGTGTCGCGGATCAGGCGCCGGATGGCGCTGTCGGTGCAGCGCGGGTAGCGTTCGGCGCGCAAGGCGGCATTGCGCTTCAGCACGTCGTCGATCTCGCTGTCCCGCAGCGCGGCCAGCACGGCGCAGCCGCCGGCGCCAACGCCCAGCGGCAAACGGTCGCCGGCCTTGATGAGCTGGTTGCGAATCGGAAAGCTGCCTTCGTCGCGCGACAGGCAGATGCTTTCGTAGCCGTGCAGCACGCTGAAAAAGACCGTGTCTCCAGACTCCAGCGCCAGCGTACGCAGGGTAGGGGCGGCCAGCCGTTGCAGCTCGTAGCTGGGCTCCGCCGCCAGCCCGACAGCGAAGGCCTCGGGGCCAAGGCGATAGCGGCCCGAGGCCGGGTCGTGCAGCACAAAGCCTTCGTCGACCAGGGTGCGCGTCAGGCGGATGGCGGTGGCCTTGTTGAGAGCCAGGCGGCGGCCGATCTCGCTCATGCGCAGACCGCCGGGCCCGATGCGGGTGAGCAGGCGCAGTACCGACAGGCCACGGCGCAAGGTCTGGGCGCCGACGGTTTCTGTCTTCTCAGCGGGTTTGGCTAGCATCTCGACTCTCGTTTTGGTTCATATACTGGACCTGTTGATCGGTGATTACCCCAATTCAGGTGCTCACATAGTGGACCATTTTCTTCAAAATGAGCCTGAAACTCAACCGGGTGAATGATTCGGCCCCCTAGAATTCGGCCACAAGCACGCAGGCAGAGGTGACAAACTGGTTCACATACCAAACCTATCACAATGCGCACATCATGAACACACCACACATCATCGGCTGGGGCCACACGCCGTTCGGCAAGCTCGACAACATCGAGCTCGAACAGCTGATTCGCGACGCTGCACTGCCGGCCATCGCCAGTGCCGCTCTGGAGCCGGCCGATATCGACGGCATATTCATCGGCCACTTCAACGGCGGCTTCGTGCGCCAGGACTTCAGCGCTGCGTTGGCCGCAGTGGCTATCCCCGAGTTTCGCCACACGCCGGCGGTGCGCATGGAAAACGCTTGCGCCACCGGCTCGGCTGCCATCTGGGCCGCGCTCGATGCGCTGGGCAGTGGCCGGGTCAAGCGGGCCCTGGTGGTGGGCATGGAAAAGATGAATACCCTGCCCAACGCACAGATTGGTGAAACGCTGCTGCGCTGCTCCTACGTCAAGGAAGAGGGCGACACGCCCGGTGGCTTTGCTGGCGTCTTCGGCCAGATTGCCGCAGGGTACTTCGAGCGCTTCGGCGACCAGTCGGACGCGCTGGCCGCGATCTCGGCCAAGAACCATGCCAACGGGGTGCATAACCCGTATGCCCATATGCGGCGCGACCTCGGCTTCGACTTCTGTCGCCAGCCCTCGGACAAGAACCCATTTGTTGCCGGTCCGCTCAAGCGCTCGGACTGTTCGCTGGTCTCCGATGGCGCCGCCGCACTGGTGCTGTCCATGGAGCCGCTGGCGGGCGCCGCCGTGCCTGCGGTGCGCTGGCGTTCGCGCACGCAGGTCAATGAATTCCTGCCGCTGTCGAGGCGCGATCCGACGCGTTTTGAGGGTGCCGCGCTGGCCTGGAGCCGGGGCTTGGCGAGCGCTGGCGTGACGCTGGCCGACCTGCACCTGGTCGAGACGCACGACTGCTTCACCATCGCCGAGCTGCTCGAATACGAGGCCATGGGCCTGGCGCCGCACGGACAGGGCGCGCGCGTGATCCTCGACGGCGTGTCACGCAAGGACGGCAAGCTGCCGGTCAACCCGTCCGGCGGCCTGAAATCGCGCGGTCACCCGATCGGCGCCACCGGCGTGTCGCAGCATGTGATGCTGGCCATGCAGCTGTCGGGACAGGCCGGTGCCATGCAGATCCAGAACGCCCGCCTGGGTGCCGTGTTCAATATGGGCGGGGCGGCCGTGGCCAACTACCTCAGTGTGCTGGAAGCGGTATGAACGACGCGCCGGTGATGAATCTTGGGCGCCTGCTCAGGCACACGGCGCGCCTGTATCCGGAGCATGTTGCACTGATCCAGGGTGAGCAGCAGTGGACCTGGGGCGAGATCGACCGGCGTGTCGACGCAATGGTCGGTGCCCTGCGGCAACTCGGTTTGAGGAAGGGCGACCGCATTCTGGTGCAGTCGCGCAACAACCTGCAGATGTTCGAGAGCTGCTGGGCAACGTTTCGCCTCGGCTGCGTCTGGGTGCCGACCAATTTCCGGCTGACGCCACCCGAAGTGGCTTACCTGGGCGCGGCCAGCGGCGCGGTGCTGCTGATTGTCGAAGCGGGCTTTGAGGCGCACGCCGATGCGGTGCGCGCTGAATCGCCGCAGCTCAAGCACATCATCTGCATCGGCGCGCCGCGTGCGGATGAGTACGCGTATGAGACGCTGGTGGCGCAGCACCTGGGCCGTGTCGGTGTTGATTGGCCGCCTGAAGTGCACGTGCGCTACGACGATCCGCTGTGGTTCTTCTACACCTCCGGCACCACGGGTCGGCCCAAGGCCGCGGTGCTGACCCATGGGCAGATGGCCTTCATTGTCAACAACCACCTGGCCGACCTGATCCCCGGCACCACCGAGCGCGACTGTTCCATCGCCGTGGCGCCCTTGTCGCACGGCGCCGGCATCCATGCCTTGATGAACGTCGCGCGCGGCGCCGCCACGGTGTTGTTGCCGAGCGAGAAGCTCGACCCCGAAATGTTTTGGCAGCTGGTGCAGCGGCACCGCGTCAGCAACCTGTTCACTGTGCCGACCATCGTGAAAATGCTGGTCGAGCATCCGGCGGTTGATCGCTACGACCACGGCTCGCTGCGCTACCTGATCTATGCCGGCGCGCCGATGTACCGCGCCGACCAGAAGCTCGCCCTGCAAAAGCTCGGCAAAGTGCTGGTGCAGTACTTCGGCCTGGGCGAGGTGACCGGTTGCATCACCGTGTTGCCGGCGGACATGCATTCGGCCGACGACCAGGACGCCAACGCCAACATTGGCTCCTGCGGCCGTCCGCGTACCGGCATGGAGGTGGCCGTCCTGGACGCGAATCTGCAAGCGGTGCAAACCGGTGAGGTCGGTGAAATCTGCTGTCGCGGCCCGGCTGTTTTCCATGGCTACCATGCCAACCCCGAGGCCACCGAAAAAGCCATGCGCGGCGGCTGGTTCCACACCGGCGACCTGGGCCGCATGGATGAACGCGGGCTGCTTTACATCACCGGGCGCGAGTCCGACATGTACATCTCGGGCGGCTCGAACGTTTACCCGCGCGAGGTCGAAGAGGTGTTGTTGACGCACCCCGGTGTGGCCGAGGTGGCGATCCTGGGCGTGCCCGATGCCAAGTGGGGCGAGATCGGCGTGGCGGTGGTGGTGCGGCGCGAGGGCGCGCTAGGGCTGGACGAAGCCGCGCTACTGGCGCACCTGGACGGTCGCTGCGCCCGCTACCGCTGGCCACGGCAGGTATTCTTCTGGGATGCGCTGCCCAAGTCAGGCTACGGCAAGATCACCAAAAAAGACATCAAGCGCCTGCTGATCGAGCGCGGCGAAGTCAGGGAGTTATCGACAAGTTGATAGCCGCTTGAGCCGGCGCCGCCCGGCAAGCACGGGGGCCAGATAATAAGGCCCGAATAATTCATTTTTAACCACTGCAACGGAGACAAAACCATGCAAATCACTCGACGTACCCTTCTCGCCGGCGCCGGCGCCACGGCCCTGACACTGCCTATCGGCAGCGCCTTCGCCCAAAAGGCGGAGTTCGCATTCAAGTACGGCAACAACCTGCCGGTGTCGCACCCGATGAACGCGCGCGCCGCTGAAATGGCCGCGGCGATCAACGCCGAGTCCAAGGGCCGCATCGACTTCCAGGTCTATCCGAACAACCAACTCGGCAACGACACCGACATGCTTTCGCAGGTGCGCTCCGGTGCGCTGGATTTCTTCACACTGTCGCCGCTGATTTTGGGCACCCTGGTACCGGCAGCGCAGATCAGCGGCGTGGGTTTCGCGTTCAAGGACTACGGCCAGGTCTGGTCGGCCATGGATGGCGACCTGGGCGCTCATGTGCGCAAGCAGATCGCCGCCTCCAGCAGCCTGTTCGCTTTCGAGAAGATCTGGGACAACGGCTACCGCCAGATCACCACCAGCACTGTGGCAATCACCAAGCCCGATGACCTGAAAGGTTTGAAGATCCGCATTCCTCCGAGCCCATTCTGGGTCTCCATGTTCAAGGCATTCGAGTCCTCGCCGCAGACCATCAACTTCGCTGAGGTCTACTCCGCGCTGCAGACCAAGGTGGCCGATGCGCAGGAGAATCCGCTGGCCATCATCGCTACAGCCAAGCTCAACGAGGTGCAGAAATACTGCTCCATCACTAACCATATGTGGGACGGTTTCTGGTTTCTGGGGAACAAGAAATCCTTCGATCGTTTGCCGCAGGATTTGAAGGACATCGTGACGCGCAACGTCAACGCCGCCGGCTTGAAGGAGCGCGACGACGTGAAGAAACTGACCGACGGCCTGGTCGCCGACCTCAAGGGCAAGGGCATGGTCTTCAACAACACCGACGCAGAGCTGTTCCGCAACAAGCTGCGCGCTGCAGGTTTCTATGCCGAATGGCACAAGAAGTTCGGCCCTGAAGCCTGGAGCGTGCTCGAGAAGTACACGGGCAAGCTGGTATGAGCCGGCGGGCCGCTCCCAAGGCGCATTGCACCGCAGCGCGCCGCGCGAAGGTTAGCGAATGAGTTCGGGCCATCAATCGATGGCCACTGAATTGCGCGCCGGCTGGCCGGCGCGGGTTGAGAAGTGGCTGGGCTGGGCGGTCGAAGTGCCGGCGGCGTTGCTGGTGTTGGCCGACATCGCCGTGCTGTTTGCGGGGGTGGTCTCGCGCTATCTGCTGCACAACCCGTTGTTGTGGTCGGACGAGCTCGCCTCCATTTTGTTTCTGTGGCTGGCGATGCTGGGCGCGGTGGTGGCCCTGCGCCGTGGCGAGCACATGCGCATGACGGCGCTGATCAGCAATATGGACTCGGACCGGCGCGCACTGCTGGAAGCGGTGGCCACGGCCGCCTGCCTGGCGTTCCTGGCGATGGTGGCCTGGCCGGCCTGGGAATATGCATCCGATGAGCTGGCCATCACGACGCCGGCGCTGGAGATATCCAACCTGTGGCGCGCAGCGGCCCTGCCGGTGGGCCTGGCGCTGATGGCCGTGTTCACCTTGCTGCGCTTGTTGCGCAGCGCCAGTTTCAAGCCGGCAGCGCGGGCGCTGGCGATCGTCGCCGTCATCGTTGCAGCCTTCTGGTTTGCGGCGCCGCTGTTTGCGAATCTTGGCAAAGTCAACCTCTTGATTTTCTTCGTCGGTGTGGCCGGTGGCTGCGTCCTGGCCGGCATTCCCATCGGTTTCGGCTTCGGCCTGGCCACCTTCGGCTACCTCGCGCTGACCACGAGCACACCCTTGCCGGTGATCGTGGGCCGCATGGACGAGGGCATGTCGCACCTGATCCTGCTGGCCGTGCCGCTGTTCGTTTTCCTGGGCTTGCTGATCGAGATGACCGGCATGGCGCGCGCCATGATCGCCTTCCTGGCTGCGCTGCTGGGCCACGTCAAAGGCGGCCTGTCCTACGTGTTGATCGGTGCCATGTACCTGGTCTCGGGCATCTCGGGTTCCAAGGCGGCCGATATGGCGGCGATTGCACCGGCGCTGTTCCCCGAGATGAAGCAGCGCGGCGCCAAGCCCGGTGATTTGGTGGCACTGCTGGCTGCCACCGGCGCGCAGACCGAAACCGTTCCACCCAGCCTGGTGCTGATCACCATCGGCTCCGTCACCGGCATCTCGATTGCCGCGCTCTTCACCGGCGGTCTGCTGCCGGCGTTAGTGTTGGGCGTGATGCTGTGCGGGGTGGTGTGGAGCCGCTACCGGTTTGAGGACCTGAGTCAGGTCAAGCGCACGCCCAAGGCGCAGGTGGCCAGGCTGTTCGTGATTGCCCTGCCGGCGCTGGCGCTGCCCTTCGTGATCCGCGCGGCCGTGGTGCAGGGCGTGGCCACCGCGACCGAGGTTTCCACCATCGGCATCGCCTATTCGGTGTTGGCAGGCTTGCTCGTATACCGGCAGTTCGACTGGCGGCGCGTGGGTCCGATGCTGGTCGACACTGCGTCCCTGTCGGGCGCGATTCTGTTCATCATCGGCACGGCTACGGCCATGGCCTGGGGTCTGACGCAATCGGGCTTTTCGCGCTGGCTGGCGCAGGTCATGGGCTCGCTGCCAGGCGGCGCGCCCATGTTCCTGGCTGTTTCCATCGCGGCATTTGTGGTGCTGGGTTCGGTGCTCGAAGGCATCCCTGCGATCGTGCTGTTTGGACCGCTGCTGTTCCCGATTGCGCGCCAGCTCGGCGTGCACGATGTGCACTACGCGATGGTCGTGGTCCTGTCGATGGGCCTGGGGCTGTTCGCGCCGCCGCTCGGTGTCGGCTACTACGCGGCCTGCGCCATCGGGCGTGTGAACCCGGATGCCGGCATCCGCCCGATCGTCGGCTACATGGTGGCGCTGCTCATCGGCACCATCGTCGTGGCGGCGGTGCCTTGGATTTCGATCGGCTTTCTCTGACCGGTTACGCCTTGCAACGCTTCTCACACAAATATCGCCATCCTGAAGCGGCTGTGCCGCGTTAGAGAGCCAGGGGTACGAATTTGCCCCTGTGCTTTTCTTAACAGGAGGATTTTTATGCAGGTCAAGCGTTCAGTGTCGTCTTTTGTCGCGGCTGCCGGTGTGGCCCTTGCGGCATTTGCCATGGCAGGCAGCGCCCGGGCGCAAGAGGTGTTCTGGTCATTGGGCGTGTCTTCACCCGGCGTGCAACTGGGGCTGAGCAATGTGCTGCCGATGGTGGTCCGGCCCATGTACCAGCCGGTCTATCAACCCGTGTACCAGCCGATGACCATGTCGATGTATGAGCCCGTCTACCGGGCTCCGCCTCCGGTGTATGTCGCGCCGCAGCCGGTGGTCTATATGCCGTCAGCGCCTGTGTATGTCGGCCAAGCCCAGTACGTCCGGCCTGACGGGCGCTACCGTGGTCATGGTCGCGGATGGAAGCATGACAAGCAGCGCCGTGAGGGCGAGCATTCCGGGCACGAGCGTGGGGATCGTCGCGACTAGGGATCTTTCCCGAAATAATGACATGCCAATCCGGGCTCAGCATAGCGGGTGGATCAGGTTGGCGGGGTACTCAGCTCCGCGGCTGTCCCCCGAGTTTTTGGGGTCAGAGCCCAAATTCGCCGAGCCTGCGGCTCGTTGGTTGCGACGCAAGGCGTCGCAGCGAAATTGGTGTCTGACCCCAATAACTCGCTGCGCTGAGTGCCCCACCATCCTGATCTTTCAAGCAGAGGTGGTGTGCGACCTGTGCAAACCACCGGCGCTGGCTGCCGAGGGCACCGCAGTGGGTGGCGCAGCGTGGACTTGGGGTTTTGCCAAATCAAGGGGGAGCCCGCAGGGCGGGGGACATTCGCGGAGCTACCCACTGCGGCGCCCTCGAGATAAGGACCGCCTGACTCACGCCATTTTTTAGACGTTTCGCGCCAACGACAGGCGTTTTTGTCGCAATCCAGGTGCATGGGGCGAACCGGCTGAATACGCTTCAGTCCGTTCACTTGTTTTCTCATTCAGAGGACTGACCCATGAAACATCAATTCACACCCAAAATCAGCGTTCATCTGCTGGCCGTGACCACCGCCGCCTTGATGGCGACCACGGTCCAGGCCGTGCCCGAGGCGCAGTTCCAGAGCGCGTTTACCCAGTTCATCCAGGCGACCACGGGCGATGACAGCGCCATCGACAGGTCCGCCGATGCCTTTGCTGCCTTGCTGAAAGCCGAACCCGGCAACCCGGTGCTGATGGCTTACGTCGGCGCGGCCACCTCCATGAAGGCCGGCGCCAGCTGGCTGCCCTGGAAGAAGATGGGCTACGCCGAAGACGGCCTGGCCTTGCTGGACAAGGCGCTGGCGCTGCTGACGCCGGCGCATGAGGCGCCGGGCCTGCGCCAGGTGCCTGCGACGCTGGAGGTACGCTATGTGGCGGCCAATACTTTTCTGGCCGTGCCCGGTTTCATGAACCGGGGCGCGCGCGGCGCCAAACTACTGGCGCAAGTGCTGGCCAGCCCGCTGCTGGCGGCGACGCCGCTGGAGTTCCGGGGTGATGTGTGGATGGCCGGCGCCAGACTCGCAAGCAGGGAAAAGCACGCCGACGAGGCGCGCAATTACCTCGATCAGGTGATCAAGGCCAACGCACCGCAGGCACAGATGGCACGGACGCAACTCAAGGCGCTGGCATCATGAGCAAGCCCGAAATTCCGGTGGTCGAGCTGCACGGCGTGCACAAGACCTACCATCTGGGAGAACACGTGATTCCGGCGCTGCAAGGCGTGGACCTGCACGTGCAGCGCGGCGAGTTGCTGGCGCTGACCGGGCCATCCGGCAGCGGCAAGAGCACGATCCTGAACCTGTGCGGGATGATTGATACGCCGGACTCGGGCGACATCGTGCTCAGCGGCCAGAGGGTCAACGGCCTGGACGAAGCGCAGCGCACCTTGCTGCGGCGCGATGCACTGGGCTTTGTGTTCCAGAACTTCAACCTGGTGCCGGTGATGACGGTGGCCGAAAACGTCGACTACCCGCTGTTCATCGCCGGTGTGCCTCTGGGCGAGCGGCGCGAACGCGTGGCCGCGCAACTCAAGGCCGTGGGCCTGCAGGACCACGCCCGGCACCGGCCGGATGCCTTGTCGGGCGGGCAGCGCCAGCGCGTTGCCATTGCCCGTGCGCTGGTCAAGAGGCCGCGATTGGTGATTGCCGATGAACCCACCGCCAGCCTGGACTCGCACACCGCCGATCAGGTGCTGGACCTGATGCGCGAACTCGGTCACGCCGAGGGCGCGGCCTTTGTCATCGCAACCCACGACAGCCGCCTGACCGGCCGCTGCGACCGTGTGCTGGCACTGCTCGACGGGAGGCTGCAATGATGTCGACGATGTGGTTGAAATTTGCCGTGCTCAACACCTTGCGCAATCGGCGCCGGTCGCTGGTCACGGTGTCGATTGCGGCTCTGGGCACCGCGGCCATTCTGGTGGCGGCGGGATTTGCCTTGTCGACTTACCAGGGTTTGTCGGAGATGGCGGCGCGCAGCACCGGGCACCTGATCATTGGCAAGCCGGACCAGTTCAACAAGGACGAGGACATCCCCTTGCAGCATGGTCTGGACAATGCCGGCGAGCTGCGCAGCCGTTTGCTGACCGACCCCGCAGTGCGCCAGGTCTTGCCGCGCGTGGAGTTCAGCGGCCTGATCAGCAATGGCGAGAAGTCCACCGTGATGATGGCCACCGGCATCGACCCGGACAGTGAGTTTGCCGTGAAGGGGCCGTTTCTGACCGTCACCGCGGGCGAAGTGCTGGCCAGTGGCTCGAAAGAGGCCGAGGTCATGCTGGGTGAAGGCCTGGCGAAGAGCCTGAAGGCCAAGCCGGGCAGCAGCTTGACGCTGTTGGCCAGCACCACCGAGGGCGCCTTGAACGCCATGGACGTGCAGGTCAAGGGCATTTTCTCGACCGGCGTGCCCGATATGGACCGGCGCCTCGTGTACACCGACATTGCGACCGCGCAGAAGCTGCTTAACACGCAGAAAGTCTCCAGTCTCGGTGTCTTCCTGAGCCGGATGGAAATGACCGACGCGGCCCGGCAGCGCTTTGCCGCGGCCAATCCGGCCCTGACAGTGCAAACCTGGCTGGATCAGGCTTACTTTTATAAGTCGGTGAAAGACCTTTACAACCGCATCTTCGGCGCGCTGGGACTCATCATTGGATTGATCGTGGTGTTCGTCGTGACCAATGCGATGGCCATGGCGATCATCGAACGCACGCGTGAAATCGGCACCTTGCGCGCCCTGGGCACCTTGCCGCGGCAGTTGCTGCGCACGCTGGGACTGGAGGGCATGGTGCTGGGCGGTGTGGGTGCCATGGCGGGGGCCTTGGTGGCGATTGCGGTCACCGTGTTTTTGCTGCTGGTGCCAGTGGAGATGCCGCCGCCGCCGGGCCAGTCGAAAGGCTATCCGTTGATCATCACCTTTGACCTGACGGTCTACCTGGTGACGATGCTGACCATGGTCACGCTCACGGTGCTGGCCTCGGTCTGGGTGGCGCGCAGGACCGTCAACATGCCGGTGGTGGATGCCTTGGCCCACACCTGAACCCAGTCATTGCGAGCGCAGCGTGGCAATCCATGACTTCCTGGATTGCTTCACTCCGTTCGCAATGACGAATAGACGATAACGAACCCACAGAAACACTGTTATGAAACTAATTCAATATCTCATCGCCGCGGTCACCCTGACTGCGCTGGCGGCCCAGGCGCAGGACGTGACAACCCTGCTCAAGTCTGCCGACAAGTTCCGCATGAGCGCCGACAACCTGCAGGTGGAGACGCAGATCAATGTGCTTAACGCCGATGGCTCGCCCGACAAGGAGCGCCGCTACACGGTGTTTGCGCAGGCCGGGCGCCAGTCGCTGGTGCTGATGCAGAGCCCGGCCGAGAAGGGCCAGAAGGTGCTGATGCTGGGCGACGACTTCTGGCTGCTGATGCCCAACAGCCAGCGCCCCTTGCGCATCACGCCGATGCAAAAGCTGCTCGGCGATGCCTCCACCGGCGACGTGGCGACCATGAGCTGGGCCGACGACTACAGCGGCAAGCTGGTCGGCGAGGAACCCTGTGACCCGGCCAGCGCCGGCGCAGCGCAGACCTGCCTGCGCCTGAGCCTGAACGCCCGCCGCAAGGGCGTGACCTATCAGCGCATCGAGCTCTGGATCGGCAAGAGTCGGCACGAGCCGGTGCGAGCCGATTTGTACGTGCTCTCGGACAAGCTGGCCAAGCAGGCGCGCTTTGTGACGGACAAGCCGATCACACCGACCATGGTGACCGAGATGGTGCTGGCCGATCACGTCAGCAACCACAAGACCACGCATGTGCGCTACCTCAGTCGCAAGGAACGCCAGGTGCCGCAGGAGTGGCTGAACCCGATGTTCCTGGTGCGCAACCCGCCGTTGGAGTAGATCATGCGACGCATTATTTTTGGCGCGATGGCGCTGGCTTGTGCCTGCACCTGTGCCGCGCAGACGCAGGCCGACGGTCCGCAAATCAGCGGCCAGGTGCGGCTGCAAGGGGACGAGCACCAAGCCAACGCGGCAGGCCCGCTGGCGCTTGCCAACCAGCTGGCGCCAGGCACAAGTGCGGTGACAGGCAATGGCGCCACGCTGGAGACCGAACTGCGCAGCAGCGGCCGGGGCTGGAACACCAGCGCCACGCTGCAGCAGCAAACCCAGCAGGACCAGCCCACGCAAGTGCGCGCCTGGTTCAACGAGTTGGTGGCGACACACGATGCAGGGAGCTGGCAGTTCAGCGCCGGCAAGAAGATCGTCGCCTGGGACGTGGGCTACGCCTTTCGTCCGAACGATGTGGTGCAGCAGGAGGAGCGCCGCAGCCTGATCAGCACGTTGGCCGAGGGCCGGCCGGTACTGATGGCAGAGTACTTTGACGCTGATACCGCGTGGTCATGGGTCTGGGTCAATCCGACCCACGACCAGTCAGAGCTGGGGCCGAAGGAACCGGCGCTGGCGGCACGCGTGTACCGGCGCCACGGCAGTGTGGACTGGCATGGCTTCGCTCGCGTCGGCGCGCATACCGGCGCCAGCCTGGGCGCCGCCGTGGCCTGGGTCGCCAGTGACGCGCTGGAGTTGCACGCCTCGGCGCGTTACCTGGAGCGTGCTGACAGTCAGGCCATCGACCCCCTCGCAGCCGGGCTGGTGCGCAGCGACCCCTGGCAGGCGGCCAGCGTTCAGCACACGGCGCAGGCGCTGGTCGGCGGCACCTGGACGCATGAGAGCCAGCTCAGCGTGCTGGCCGAGGCCTGGTGGGACGGCACGGCGCTGTCCGACGGCGAGTGGGACAGCTGGCATAGTCGCAATGCGCTGCTGGCGAGTTTGCCGGCGTTGGGCGCGCCTGCCAGCGCGGCAGCCGGCAATCTGGCGTGGCAGGCCAACGCGCTGAATGTTTCCAGCAGCCTGCGCCGCAGCAATCTGTATCTGCGCCTGAGCTGGGAGCATGAGGGCTGGCAGCCCTCGCTGGACCTGCTCTACCAGCCGGCAGACGGGGGCCGCATGGTGACGGGGGCATTGCTTTGGAAAGGCGACCGGGTGCAGTTGCAAGGCGGGCTGCGTGCTTACGGCGGTCCAACGAGCGCAGTGTTGACCCAGTTGCCGGCGCGCAGCATGGGCTATGTTGCGGCTACCTGGACGTTTTAAAAACTGGATTGCTTTGAGCCGCCCAGTCGCCGGGCAACCTAATTACAGGTCGGGCTGCTTGTCCGACAGGACCGGCTCTGCGCCGCCACCGGCAGCTCCGTGCGGCGTGTGCACCGTTTGCGGGGCGCTGCTCTGCGCATCCGCGCCGCGGGTGAACCAGGCCTTGGCTTTTGCGCCCCACGCATCGAGGTAGGTGTACAGCACCGGTACCACGACCAGCGTCAGCAGGGTGGACGTCATCACGCCGCCAATGATGGCGCGGCCCATGGGTGCCTGCGTCTCGCCGCCGTCACCCAGGCCGAGCGACATCGGAAGCATGCCGAATATCATCGCCAGCGTGGTCATGAGTATCGGACGCAGGCGGACCTGGCCGGCATCGAATATCGCCTGATTGCGTGACTTGCCTTCGCGCACGCCATGATTGGTGAAGTCGACCAGCAGGATGGCGTTCTTGGTCACCAGGCCCATCAACATGATGAAACCGATCATGGAGAAAAGATTCAGCGTGGTTCCGGTTATAAGCAGCGCCAAAAACACGCCGATCAGGGCCAGTGGCAGAGACGCCATGATCGCCAGCGGTTGCACAAAACTGCCAAACTGCGACGCCAGGATCAGGTAGATGAAGATCACAGCCATGCCCAGCGCCGCCAGCATGGCGCTAAAGGACTCGTTCATGTCCTGCGTTTGTCCGCCGACGTCGAAACGGTAGCCCGGTGGCAGCTCCGGCGCCATCTTTTTCAGCAGCGCCTCGACCTCGCTGCCGGCGTCCCCGGAAGGCCGGCCCTCGACGCCCGCATACAGCGACACCCGGCGTTGCAGATCCATGCGCTTGACCTGTTGTGCGCTGAACGTCGGGACAAACTCGGCCACCTGGCGCAGCACCACCATCTGCGGGGTGCCGTCGGCATGGGTACGGTTGCTGGTCATGTACAGGTCACCGAGGTCGGCGGCGATGCGCCGTCCGGATTTCGGCAGGCGCACATTGACGTCGTAGTTCTGGCCGTCGGCGGCCTGCCAGTGCGAAATCGTATCGCCCGCGATCAGCGGACGCAGTGCCTGGCCGATCCGCGCCGTGTTCAGGCCAAGATCGCTGGCCAGCTCGTTGTTGATGCGCACGGCCAGTGTCGGATTGGCGCCGCGCTCGCTGCTTTCAAGGTCGGTAATGCCCTTGATTTTCGCCACTTCCTTCATCACGCCCTGCGACAATTCAGTGAGCTTCTGCGCATCCGGTCCGAGGATTGAAATGAAGATCGGCTTGTTCCAGCCAACCGAGAGTTCGATCCCGGCGATGCTGGCGAGCCTGGCACGAATGACCTTTTCCATCTCCTTTTGCGAGCGCCGATGCGTGATCTTGCGTTCGGTGAGCTTCAGGTTGATGCGCGCGTAGTTCTGGCCGTCATCGGTGCCTACGTTGGTATCGGTGATCAATATCTCGGGGAAGACCTTGAGCGCGTCCTCCGCCTGATGCGCCTTGGCATCGGTGTATTCCAGGCTGGTGCCAATTGGCGTATTGAGCCTGAGCGACAGGAAGCCTTCATCGGTTTCCGGCGTGAATTCGGTGCCGACCAGCGGGACGATGAAGAAACTGCCGATGAAGAGGGCCGTGGCGATCGCCAGAACCTTGATGCGATGTGCCAGCGACCAGTTCAGCAAGACGCCATAGATGACATGCGCCTTGACCACCCCTTGCTCAATGCGGTTCATCATCCGTCCCAGCCACGGGAGGCGCTTGAAGCGGTCGCCGGCCGGATCCAGCCAGATCGAGGACAGCATCGGATCGAGTGTGAAGCTGACAAACAACGAGACCAGCACCGCGACCGCCACCGTGATGCCGAACTGCAGGAAGTAGCGCCCGATGATGCCGCTCATGAAGGCGATCGGCACGAACACCGCGATGATGGCAAAAGTCGTTGCCATGACCGCCAGGCCAATCTCTTCGGTGCCCTCATTGGCGGCCCTGAAGTGATTCTTGCCCATGCCGAGATGGCGCACGATGTTCTCCCGCACCACGATGGCGTCGTCGATCAACAGCCCGATGCACAGGCTCAGGGCCATCAGGGTCAGGAAATTCAGCGTGAAGTTAAAGGCGTACAGGGCGATGAAGGTGGCCATCACCGCAATCGGCAAGGTCAGGCCGGTGATCACCGTGCTGCGCCACGAATGCAGAAACAGGAAGACGATCAGCACCGTCAGTGCCGCGCCTTCAAGAATCGTCACCTTGACGTTATTCAGCGCGCTCTTGATGCCATCCGAGGTTGCATAGATGGTCTTGATTTCGACACCCGCAGGCAGCAGTTTCTGCAGATCTTCAACTGCCTTGCGCACGCCATCGCCGGTCTCGACGATATTCGCGTCCTGCACCTTGAATACGCTGACGCCGATAGAGCGTTTGCCGTTGATACGAGCGATGGAAGTTTCCTCCTGCTCGCCATCGACGACATCCGCGACCTGGTGCAAATAGACCGGCGCATTTCCCTGGCGCGCCACAATGACTTTCTCGAAATCCTTGGGATACTTCACCTTGCTCTCGACCCGCACCAGTTGTTCGGTCGCGCCGCTGGTAATCGTGCCCGACGGGAAATCCTGGTTGGTGGCCTGGATCGCCGCAATCACCTGATCAACGCCGACCCCGAAGGACTGCATCTGGGCCGGCTTGAGGTAGATTAGCACCTGGCGCACCACGCTGCCGCTGACATTGACGGCACCGACACCCGGCGCATTCTGCAAGCGCTTGACGATGATCTGGTCGGTCAGGGTGGAGAGTTCGCGCGGGTTGTGTTTGTCGGATATGACCGCGAGATTCACGACCGGTTGCTGATCCTGCCAATCCGCCCGGCTGACCAGCGGGTCTTTGGCCTCGCGCGGGAAACCGGGACGTATTTGTGCCACTTTATCGCGCACTTCCTGGGTGGCGTCGGCCATGTTCGTGCTCAAGCGGAATTCGGCCTGCAAAAAACCTACGCCTTCGCGTGTGGTGGCGTAAATCTTCTTGACCCCGTTGACGGTGTTGAGCACGTTTTCAATCGGCTTGATGAGGTCGTTCTCGACCTGCTCCGGCGAGGCACCGGGATAGGCAACCGATACGAACACAAAGGGGTTACTGACGTTGGGCATTTGTTCGACCGGCAGCCGGTTGTACGAAAAAATGCCCAGCACCAGCAGCGCGACCATTACCATGGTGGCGAAGACCGGCTGCTTGATGCTGGTTTTGGTGATCCACATATCGATCTCCTAGCCCGCTTTGGCCGATGCAGGCGCTGCTGCCGGTGTCGCCTGTGGCGCTTTCACCAGCGCGCTGGCCCCGGCTTTCAGGCCCACCATGCCCCCTTTGACGACCTGAACACCAGCCTCAAGCCCGCTTTTGACTTCGACCAGGCCGGTCTGCTCTTCACGCAGGCCAAGCTTGATGTCGCGCTTTGCGATCTTGCCGCTTTCCAGCGTGAAGACAAAAGTCTGGCCGGCATCTTCGCGAACCGCGGCAATCGGCACGACCGCGGACGCCGGGGTTTTCGCCAGGACCAGAAATCCCTTGACGAACATGCCGCCCTTGAGCACGCCGTCACGATTGGCGACCGACAGATACAGGGTGACGGAGCGCGATCCCTGTTCGGTGATGGGGTTGATGCGTTCCACGCGGCCTTCAAAGACGCGTTCGCCGAAGCCATCCACCTTGAAGGACGCTGTCTGCCCGACTTGTACATTGGGAATCTCCGACGCCGGCGCCGGCGCCTCGATTTCCATGCTGGCAAGGTCGACCACGGTGAACATCGGGCTGTCGGGACCGACCTTTTCACCGGCATTGACCATTTTCTTCGCCAGGATGCCGCTGATCGGCGCGCGCACCACCGCGTCCTGCATCGCGTTGCGTGCCAGGCGCACCTGCGCCTCCGCCGAGCGCACCGAAGCCGCACTGGCCTCAAGCGTGCTGTTCGTGGTGTCGAAGGCGTTTTGCGAAATGAAGTTCTGTTGCAGCAGCTTCAGGTTGGTTTCGCGATTCTTGTCGGCAATCGACCATCTGGCTCTGGCTTCTTCGTGTGCGGCAAGCTGCGCGTCGAGCCGGGCCTGGATATCGGCGGTATCGATCTGGGCCAGTACCTGTCCTTGTTTGACGCGTTCACCTTCGCGCGCCAGGACCTTGCGCACCTCCCCCGACACCTTGGACTTCACGGTTGACTGGATGACTGGTGACAGCGAGCCTGAAAACGACAGCGTCCGCGACAACTCGCGCTTTTCCACAGTGGTCAAGTCGGCGGGCGCGAATTCCAGCGTGATTGCGGCGTCCGGCTTCTTCTCTTCCTTCTTGGCGGAACTGACTCGCCATGCGACCAGCGAGCCGATGAGGATGGCGGCGGAGAGGCCGGCGATGATGAGTTTTACCCAGCGACGACGGCTACCACCGGGGTGGGCAGCAAGATCGGTGGAAGGGGCGTGGAGAGATGGCATGGTCGTACGGCTGTAGAGTTTTCGCAAAGGCTCAGAATGTGCGCTTTCCGGGCTCGAGTTGCCAATCGGATGCGACGAAATGCAGATTTGGCTTCGTCGGGCGGAGTTTATGCTGACGAAAGGCGGGCCGTATCCGGCTATTCGATCTTGATCGTGTCGAGCGTCGTGGCCGTGAGTGCACGGGCGGTGCCAGGCCCGTTGATCAGGCTCCAGACGCTTGCTTGTTCTTCGTACAAACTGCTGCCCGGTACGCAATCCACCGGCAAGACGACCTTGTAGCCAAGCTGCGCGGCACCCGTGGCAGTATGCAGCGCAGCGCCGGAAGCGCTGGTACCGCAAACGATGACGGTTTTCACGTTCCTGGCCTTCAAATAATCATCCAGTTGGGTGCCAAAGAACTTGTTGACGCTTGACTTGACGATGGGTTCGTCGTCCCTGGGGGCGACTGGTGGCAGTATGGTTTCACGCGATCCGCGGCCCGTGTTGCTGTAAAAGACCGGCAATTTCGCGCTGCGCGCACGTTGCAGAAACCTGGCCATCGCTGGCACCGCCTCGACGCAGCGCGGGCGACTCTCTTGATTGCAGGTCAGTTGCTCGATGTCCAGCAAAAGCAAGGCAGTTTCATTGGCCTTGACAGTTGGCGCCGCCAGCTTGGGCGCCGGCGGGGCTTGCACCTGATCCCATAACTCGACAACGCTCGCCGCAGTCGCCGATTTGGCGCCAAAGATGAAGGCAATGGCCAGTATTCGGAATAGAAGCTGCATGATCATCCCCAATCTGTTGATCTTGAAAATATTAGCCAGTCTAAACCGAAAATTCAAGCTTTGCCGGCGTGCCACGCGTTGCCCCGGGTCGCCAGCAGGACTGCAACTTGTGGCGCGGACTTCAACGCCTCCCGGCGCGGTCTTCTGAAGTTCCGGTGTTTAACCAAAAGTAGGCAAAGCCGCACGCCAGCAGCAGGTTAAGGACAGAGCTTGGCATTACCCCGGAAAACTTGGTGATCACGCCGTTGGCATAGCCCACAGCTTCGCTTGCCAGCAGGCCGATCTGCACCAGCAGATTGCCGAGCATCAGCGCCTTCATGGTGGCAGAGTCGGCGTGGCTGCGCACCAGGCCGGCAACGACGCCAATGCTGAGCAGCAACACGCCGACTTCGCGCATCCACAGATTGGCGGCTTCACTTGGCAGCGTGCCCTTGCTGGCCAGCAGGTCGGCGGGGAACAGCAGGGCGACGCTGCCAACACCCAGTGCAATGATGGCGGCAAGGGTCAGAAACATTTTTCGATTCATCAGAATTTCCTTTGTGAAGATATTCGTCATGATGCAGGTCCGGCCAGCGCCCGGCAATTACCAGACGAGGTAATTGCGCGCCTGGGCGCGGCTGCTAAAGTGCCCGCATGGCCGACAAACTATTCAGTGCCCTGCTCAAATACTGGCGCGGCCGGCGCGGTATGTCCCAGCTCGATCTGGCGTTGGCGGCGGATGTGTCGGCGCGTCACCTGAGCTTCCTGGAGTCTGGACGCGCCAGTCCGGGCGAAGAGATGGTGCTGCGGCTGATGCACACACTGGCAGTACCTTTGCGTGATCAAAACTCCGTGCTTCGCGCCGCCTCTTTCCCGGCCCGGTTTCCTGAACCGGCGCTGGATGCCATCGACCCGGCCATCGACCTGACCATCGCACGCATGCTGCGCCAGCAGGAGCCTTTTCCGCTGGTCGTGATGAATGCCGGCTATGACATTCTTCGCAGCAACTGCGCAGCCGATGCTGTGTTTTCGCACTTCGTGCTTGATCCGGGGCGTTTGTTGCTACCGCTGAATCTGTATGCGCTGGTGTTTGACCCCGAACTGGCGCGCCGGTTCATCAGCAACTGGCCACAGGTGGGGCGGTATATGGCTGCCCGTCTCCACCGCGAGGCCTTGAGTCGCCCGGATGATGCCGCTCTTTGGGCCTTGCTGGAGCGCGTGCTGAGCTATCCGGATGTGCCCCAGTCCTGGCGCCATCCTGACTTTTCAGCCATCAGCGAAGCGACGCTTTCTCTGCGACTGGAACGCGGCCCGTTGGCGCTTGCTTTCTTGACTGTGGTGACGCAGTTCTCCGCACCTCAGCAAATCACGCTGGATGAATTGCGCATCGAGAGTTATTTCCCGCTCGACGATCAGACCCGGCTGGCGTGTGAAAGACTGGCCGTCATGCCGGGCACCGCAAACCAGCCGGCGGAAATTACATCGCCTTGAACAGATGCACGTAGAGGCGGCTCACCGGCAGTTTTTCTGACCTGCCGCGCAGTGACACGCTGAGCTTGCCGGCCTCATCGCGCGTGACGCTGTCAACACTGGCGCTATTGACCACGGTACCGCGGTGGATTTGCCAGAAGGCCTGGCTGTCGAGCTGGGGCAAAAGCTCTTTGAGCGGTGTGCGGATCAGGTATTCGTGGCTGGCGGTCAGCACTCGCACGTATTTGTCGGCGGCCTCGAAATAGACCACGTCCTGCACCGGCACCATGCGGATGGCACTGCCGACGCTGGCCTGGATTACCGTCAGGGGCGCTGCGGCAGGCTGTGGCGTGGCCGCCAGCAAGCCACGCAGTTGACCCAAGGTTGCTTCGAAATTGATAGCTGCTTGCGCCCGATTGGCAAGGCTTAGCTGCAGTTTCGATACTGTTTTTTGGAGGCGGGCGGCTTGTACCGGTTTGAGCAGATAGTCCATTGCCTGGGCTTCGAATGCGGCGATCGCATATTGGTCATAGGCGGTAACGAATACCAGCGCCGGGAACGGTGTGCCCCCGTTGGCATCGGCGTTCCAGGTGTCGGCCAACTCGGCCGCCGCTTCCAGTCCGGTCAGGCCCGGCATGCGGATGTCGAAGAACAGCACGTCGGGTCTGAGCGCCAGCGTCTGCGTCACGGCAGACGCGCCATCGCCGACCACGGCCACGATTTTCAGCTCCGGCCAGGCACGAGCCAGCTCGGCCTGCAGTGCCGCAGCCAGCAGGGGCTCGTCTTCGGCGATCAGTGCGGTGGGGGCGGCGGTCGGGTCCATGACTGGCCTATTTTTCACAGGGAAAATCGATGATGGCCACCGTGCCCATTGCGTGGCCAGCTATCAAGTTGATAGCGCCTTGGGCGCCGTAGGTGGTCGCCAGGCGTTCCCGCACTTGCGCCAGCCCGAAACCATCGACGGTTTCAGCGTCTTTTGGCAGACCGACGCCGGTGTCGATGACTTCGAGCGTCATGCGGCCGGCCTCATGGCGCGCCCGCACCGTGATGCTGCCGCCTGCGAGCTTGGGCTCCAGCCCGTGTTTGATGGCGTTTTCCACCAGCGGCTGCAACAGCAGCGGCGGCATCGGCAGGCCGGCCAGATCGTCGGGCAGGTCCAGCGTGTAGCGCAGGCGTGGCCCCATGCGCACTGCCATCAGTTCCAGGTAGTCGTGCAGACGGTCGAATTCGGCGCGCAGCGTGTGCGAGGCGGCGCGCGAGCTGTTCAGCGTGGCCCGCAGGTAGGCCACCAGGCGGTCCAGCATGTCCTGTGCCCGCGCCGGGTCAGTGCCAATGAGCGCACGCAGGTTGGCCAGCGTGTTGAACAGCATGTGGGGTTCCAGCTGGCTTTGCAGCAGCAAGAGCCTGGACTCGGCTGCATGACGCTGTGCGGTTTCGGTTTGTGCGGCGGCCTGGGCCGTGTCTTCACGGGCCGCTGCCAACTGCTCGCGGCTCAGGAAGTAATAGCTCAGGGCGCCGCCGGCGGCCAGGCTCATCAGCAGATAGCCCAGCACCAGGCGCGGATGCTCGGACCAGATGCCATCTGTTGTATGACCAAGCAGCCAGGCCGCCGTGTAAAGGCCCACAAGGTAGCCGATCGTGACGCACACCGGCACGATCAGGTACAGGCGTCGCCACTGCTGCTTCCGGTTCGGCATCAGGAAGTGCAGCCCAGCTTCGATCAATAGCCAGATGCTGATGCCGATGCAGTGCGAATAGACCAGGTTGTCGGCAAAATCACTGTCACCAAAAGCGGTCAGGCAGAGGGCTATGACGGTGTTGATGGTCAGGCTGGGCAGGCTGTGCTGCAGCAATGAAAGTGCCGCCCAGCGCTCGACTGACTTTGACGCCATGGGAATCAGGGCTTGCGCTGCTGTTGCTGCAGACGTTCGCGCTCCTGCTGTACCAGGCGTTCGCGAAAGCCACTGCCGGGCGGCGTGACAAACACCACCAGGCCGTGAATCAGCAGCCCCACGCCCCAGCCAAGCGCCGGGTAGATGGCCCACTGGTGGCGGCCAAGGCCTGACAGCAGCGCCAGGCCGATGTTGACGACGATATACACAAAGGCGTGGATGTACCAGCCTATCTTTTTCCCGGCGCGTCGGTGCGCCAGACGGTCGATCTCTTCGGGGGACAGGGGCGTGTTCATGCGGCTTTCATTCTAGGACTTCGTGCTTTCGGCCAGCAGGTGTCGCTGGAAGAAATCAGCGATGCGCCGGTACAGTGGCGGCAGTTCGGCGGCACGGTCGAAGCCGCGCGGGTCGGCCAGCAGGTGCTGCAGCGAGGCTGGCATTTTCGGTGGCAGCGGCGCGAGCAGGGCGCCGTGGCCGGCGCCGGGCAAGTCAGCCAGGGTTTCGCAACTGGTGCAGGCGGCAATCACCCGGCCGCTATGGAATTTCGCCACCAGCCACAGGTCTTGTTGCGCCTGGATCAGGCCCAGCGGCACCGTTGGCGCGGCCAGCGTTGCCAGGTCGAAGTCGGCCGCAAACGGCACCCCGGCGACGATCGCCTTGAT
This sequence comes from uncultured beta proteobacterium, assembly GCA_963810395.1. Classification (GTDB taxonomy): domain Bacteria; phylum Pseudomonadota; class Gammaproteobacteria; order Burkholderiales; family Burkholderiaceae_C; genus Rhodoferax. The sequence goes on from CAWENC010000001.1 coordinate 3,258,796, forward strand.
GCGCGGGTCGGTATCGCCGTGCCATTCTTCATCGCCGCGCAGATGCCAGCGGATCAGCCACATGGCCACGGCTTTCTTGATGCCATCCCAGCCATTGCCCTTGAGCTCGGTGGCGGCGCCAGTGCAGGCGGCAAAGTCTTCTGCCAGATGGGCTTCGCAGTGCGCCAGCAGCCGTGCCCTGGACCAGCGTCCACCAGCGAGCGTCAATGCGGTGTGGCCGCCGGCCGACATGCCCCAGACGCCGACGCGGTCGAGGTCCACCAGCGGTGCAAAGCGGGGGTCACGACCGATCGCGTCGATGGCGCGTGAGATCTCCCGTGGGCGCAGTGTCCAGCTCTCGGGGCCGACCTTGCTGCTGTCGTGCCAGTTGTCCCCGCTGTGCTCCGGCAATGCGACGATGAAACCCGCAGCGACCAGATGCTGCGCGAGATCGCTCAGCGGCCAGGGCGACCCGCCCGAGCCGTGCGAGAACACGATCAGGCGGCCATTGCCGCGCACCGCTGCGCCCTGCGCCGCGACGTTCAGGCTGAAGGCACCGCGCTGCAGGCTCTGATTCGGGCTGCTCGACGGATAGAACACCGTGACCGGGCCATCGGTCGCGGTGGCCGGGAGTTCGGTCAGGCCGATGCCGGCATGGGCGCACGCGCCAGCCAGCGCCAGCAGGCAGATGAGAAGCTGTTTTTTGATCATGTGACTCGTGCGCCCCTGCATTTGTTGAGGTGTTACCGGGATGGCTGGCGCCAGGCGCGCAACCAGCCGCCGGAAAGCACAAAGCGCGGGAAGGTCAGCCATTGCTCAAGAAAGATCCGGGCAACTGCATTGCCGGCGTTGCTGAAGGGCTCAGGCGGGGTCTCCTCCTGCTTGTGGCCGCGACCCTGAAGCGCAACCGAGAGCGCCATGCCGGCAAGCGAGAACAGGCCCCACAGTACTGAATGTGCGGCGAGCGCGACGAGGAGGCCGACATTGCCAGCCAGAAAGAGCGGTACCACGACGATGTGGATCAACAAGTTGGTTCGTGAAGCGTGATACCGCTGGTAGCCGCTCCATTGCCATTTCAGTAACTCAAGCATGCCCATATCGATTCCTTTTCTAAAGCTCAAGCATATGGCTGTCGGGATTAACTGTGGCCGGGCACGGGTTCTCGCAACCGAAGGGTCCAGGTCCTGATCAGGGGGCAGGCAGGCGATCGCAGCTGTTGACTTGCAGACCGGTCGAGCCGCAGCGCCAGCCGCCACAGACGCGTCGCACGGGCCAGGAAGACGCCGCTGAAGGCGCCATACAAGGCGACAAAACTCTGGCTGAAGCTGGCGTCCCGGGCCAACGCTGGCTGAAGGGCGGTCGCGACACCGACAAAATATTTGGTCACAAAAATGCCCAGAATCAGCAGCAGCGGCACCCAGCTGCCCGGCAGGGTAAAGAGTCGCGTCGCCGGGTCGTAGCGGGTGGCGTCAGGCGGCGCCTGTTGCAGTACCAGTGCGAGCGCCAGGGCGCAGGCGCTGAGCCAGACCAGCAGTACTTGCGGGCCGGCACCGAAGGCGGCCACGCTGCCGTAGACCGACAGGCCGGTCATGGCCAATGGCAGCAGGGTAATGCGTTTGAGCGAAGCAGTGCGGGTGATGGTCTGACTCAGGCCCAGCCAGAGCAGGGCGAGCAGCAATCCCCAGACCCAGCGCGGCGTGTTGGCGAAAATTTGATAGAGCATGGTGATGTCCTTGGTGTGTCATTTGACGGCTGGACTGTGCCGGCCGCCAGCGTTGAGCGCCAATGCCTTGCGACCAAATGCGCAAAATCAACCGTGAAATGACGACGTGGGGTGCGAATCGCAGGGCGGTCGGGTGGGCCGGCCCGAGGTACCGCCAAGCTTCAAATCACACTTGGCAGGGCCTCGGCCAAGAAATCATAAACCGCCCGGATGCGCCGGTTGGTACGTATCTCGCGGTGCACCGCCAGCCACATCGGCAATGCCGGAATTTTCAGCAAGCCGGGCAGTACCCGCACGACATCCGGATCGGTGCGCGCCATGTAGTCGGCACAGAAGCCCACGCCGAGACCGGCGCGCACCGCTTGCCATTGCACGATGAAGTCGTCCGTGCGCAGCACAAATGACTCGCGCGTCACCGGATAGCCCATGGCCTGGAAGCCTTGCAGGATGGCGGTGTCGGTGTCGCTGCCGATGAGCTCGTGCAGCTGCAGATCTGTGGCTTTGCGCAAAGGGCTTTTACGTGCCAGGTAGTTGCGGTGGGCGTAGGCACCCAGTGCCACATTGCCGATCTTCCTGGCGATCAGCGAAGACTGGTCGGGTCGCACCATGCGCACGGCGATGTCGGCTTCGCGGCGCAGCAGGTTGCTGACCTGGTTGCTCGACACCAGCTCGATCTGAATGTCAGGCAAGGCCTGGCGCATGCGAGCCAGCAAGGGTGGCATGAGTTGTACTGCCACCGGCACGCTGGCGGTGATGCGCACACTGCCTCTGGTTTGCGTTTGCGCGCCAGACAGTGTGCGCGCCAGTTGCAGCGCTCCGGCCTCCATGCTTCGCGCCGCCTCGGCGAGCTGCAGCGCCGTGACTGTGGGCAGCAGGCCGCGGCCGGTGCGCTCGAACAGCACCACCCCCAGTTGACTCTCCAGTTCGGCAATGTGCCGCCCGACAGTTGGCTGGCTCAGGTGCAATACGCGTGCGGCGCCCAGCAGGCTGGCTTGATCCAGCGCCGCCAGGAAGGAGCGTATCAGGCTCCAGTCAAAACCGTGTGGCAAAGAAGTGTTCATACAGAGGTATTCATAAATGCATGTCTGCTATGGCTATTTATGCAATTGTGGCGGATGTCATTTGATTCCACAATTCCTCCATGCATCCGCATTGTCCGCAACCGATTGAAGGAAAACCATGTCATCCACTGTTCTGATTCTGGGCGCCCGCGGCCGCTTTGGCCTGGCTGCCGCGCGCGCCTTTTCTGACGCCGGCTGGCGTGTGCTGGGGCAAGTTCGCCCTGGCGCCGCTGTACCAGCGGACCCACGCATCGAATGGCTGGCCACCGATTTGTACGACACCCAGGCCTTGGCTGCGGTAGCGCGCGGCGCCACCGTCGTGGTGCACGCGCTCAATCCGGCTTACACCCACAAGGCCTGGCGCGCGCAAGTGCTGCCCATGCTGGAGGCCGCCACGGCCATCACGCGCGCGCTGGACGCCACGCTGATGCTGCCCGGCAATGTCTACAACTTTGGCGCCGGCATGCCGGCCGTGCTGCGGGAGGACACGCCGCAGGCGGCGCAGACCGTCAAAGGTCATATCCGCATCGCCATGGAGGCGCAACTACAACGTTCCGGCGTGCGCGGCGTGGTGATTCGCGCTGGTGATTTTTTTGGCAGCGGCCGTGGCACCTGGTTTGACCAGATCATCGTGAAGGATATTCAGAAAGGCAAGTTCACCTATCCGGGGGGGCGCGAGGTAGCGACCGCTTGGGCTTACCTGCCGGACCTGGCACGAACCTTTGTCGCGGTGGCGCAGCGGCGTGCGCAATTGCGGTCGTTCGAGGTTTTTCACTTCAAGGGCTACAGCGTCACCGGCCAGCAGTGGCTCGATGCTCTCGATCCGCTGGCACGTACGCAGAGCTGGATCAAGCCCGAGGCTCATGCGCGCTTCAGCCGCTTGCCCTGGCCATTGATGCGAATCGCTGCCCTGTTTGTGCCCACGTTTGCGGCGTTGGTGGAAATGCGCTATTTGTGGGAGACACCGCACGCGCTGGCCAATGACAAGCTCACTGCCTTGATCGGGGCGGAACCGCACACCCCACTGTTGCTTGCCGCACAGACAGCGCTTTCTGATCTGGGTTTGATGGCAGCGTCGGTCTCAGGCAGCCATCGGTTTGCCAAGGCCGCCTGACATCAGTATTGACCGAGGATAAACACCATGCAACGTCGCAATTTCATCCGTATCGCAGGAGGCGGCACCATTGCCGCCGCCACGCTCGGTAGCGTCGGGCTGGCGGGCTGTAACGCTGGCATGCCGGCAGAAGCGGTAGAAGCCTGGCAAGGGCCAGACAGTGATGTTGTGGCTGGGGATGTGCGTCGCTGGCTGCTGAGCTACGCCATCCTGGCTCCGCACTCGCACAACCTGCAGTCCTGGCTGCTTGACCTCGCCAAGCCCAACGAGATGACCCTGCACTGTGATCCGAAGCGTCTGTTGCCGCAGACCGATCCGCTGTCGCGCCAGATCATGATGAGTCACGGTACTTTTCTTGAGCTGCTCGATATCGCTGCCAGAGAGCGCGGCTTGCGCGCTGATATCGCCCTGTTCCCGCAAGGCCCGTTTGGCCCCGACAAACTAGACGCCCGTCCAGTGGCGCGCATCCGGCTGTCGCCCGACGCGGCGGTCAAAAAAGATCCTTTGTTTGCGCAGATTCTGCGGCGTCATACCAACCGCAACGCCTACGACATCTCGCGGGCCGTGCCGCCCGAGGCCTGGCGGGCGATGATGGATGCGGTGACGCCCCATTCGCTGCGCTTTGGCTACGTCGGCGCTGAACAGGCGCAGGCGCTGGCGCTTCACCGCCGGATTGCGGCCGAGGCCTGGCGCATCGAACTGACAACACCGCGCACCGTCATGGAGTCCTACGATGTGTTGCGCGTGGGGGCGTCGGAGATCGCGGCGCACCGCGACGGTCTCTCGCTGCTGGATCCGATGACGATTCTGCTGGACCGTGTCGGTCTGTTCGACCGCAGCAAGGCGCCGGGTCCGGATGATTACGCCACCACCAGCCAGATCGAGGACTTCGGCATGAAGCTGGCCTCCACGCCGGGCTTTCTGTGGCTGGTGAGTGGGGGCAATGACCGGGTGACGCAAGTCAACGCCGGCCGGGCCTACGTGCGCGTGCAACTGGCGGCGGCGGCGCACGGATTGGCGCTGCAGCCGCTCTCGCAAGCCCTGCAGGAGTACCGGGAGCAGAAAGCCCCTTATGCCGATATTCACCGCCTGGCGGCTGCCACGGAGGCGGGAAACACGGTGCAGATGTGGGCCCGGGTCGGCTTCGCGCCAGCGGTGGAACCGGCGCCACGGCGCAGGTTGTCAGCCTTCATCCAGCCGGTGGCCTGACCGACGGTTCAGCAATCTCCCACGGCGCCTGAGAGCGCCGCCAGTGATAATTGGCAGCTTTATTTCAGGAATATACGTGGATATTGCATTGCTGATCAAAGCCGCCATCATGGGAATCGTCGAAGGCTTGACTGAGTTCCTGCCGGTCTCATCCACCGGTCACCTGATTCTGACCGGGACCCTGCTGGGTTTTGATGACGACAAGTCGAAGGTGTTTGACATCGCCATCCAGACCGGTGCCATCTTTGCGGTGGTGATTGTTTACTGGCAAAAAATACGCGCCACGCTGCTGGCGCTGCCCAGCCAGAAGCAGGCGCAACGCTTTGCGCTGAATGTGCTGATCGGTTTCCTGCCGGCCGCCGTGGTCGGCTTGCTGATCTACAAGATTATCAAGAATTATTTGTTCAATGCGCCGGTGGTGGCTGGCGCCTTCATCGTCGGCGCCTTCATTATCCTGTGGGTGGAAAAGAAGGCCCGCCTGGTGCCCCGCATTCAGGACATCGACGAGATGAGTCCACTGGACGCGTTCAAGGTGGGCCTGGCGCAATGCCTTGGCATGATTCCCGGTACCAGCCGCAGCGGCGCCACCATCATCGGCGGCATGCTGCTGGGCCTATCGCGCAAGGCGGCGACCGAGTTTTCGTTTTACCTGGCGATTCCGACGCTGATCGGCGCGGGCGCTTACAGTCTGTTCAAGGAACGCGCCCTGCTGTCGCTGGCCGACCTGCCGCTGTTCGCGGTGGGCCTGGTGGTGTCTTTCATCAGCGCCTGGTTATGCATCCGATGGCTGTTGCGCTACATTGCCAGCCACAGCTTTGTCGGCTTTGCGTATTACCGGATTGTCTTTGGCGTGGTGGTGTTGGCTACCGCCTGGAGTGGTGCGGTGACCTGGACCGCGTAATATTTGATTGCCTTGCCTGGCCTGGTCAGTTCAGATGAGGCTTTGCAGATTGAGCAGCGCGGCTTCAATCGCCGCCGCGGCCACCAGCGGCTTTTCCATCGGAAACAGGTGCGTGCCGTCGAGCATCATGATGCGCCCGCGCGTGATTTTTTCGGTCAACGTCATCCCCACTTGTTTCATCTCCGCCGAGCGAAGACCACCCAAGAAAGCTACCGGGCACTTCACTGGATGGCGCTTGAGCAAGGCATCCAGGTTGTGCGGCAGGGTGTTGTAGATGGCGGTCTCGACCGCACGGTCAAAGCTCAGGACGCGCTTCTTCTGATCCCCTCGACCTTCGTCATGGGTGCCATGGTCGATGTAGTCCTGCAGCACCTGCGGGTCCCATTTGGCAAACATCTTTTTTCCCCGAAAGTGCTCCAGTGCGGCTTGCTTGTCGGGCCAGCTGTTGCGGCGCTGGCGACTGACGGCGCCTGGTGAATACGAGCCCATCAGCTGCGTGCCCTTGATGACACCCAGCGTGGTGGCACGCCAGCCGCCCAGAATCGGAGAGTCCACCAGCAGCACGCCACGCACCAGTTGCGGCGCGCGGGCAGCTGCCATCAGGCTGAGAAAACCGCCGAGTGAGTGGCCGACCAGGAACACAGGCTGGGCCGCGGTTTCGACCTGGACTTGTGTGAAGTCGATCAGTTGCTGGACCAGATGGGGCCAGTTGTTGCTGACGGGGTAGTTGCTGTCATGGCCAAACTTCTCGATCGCCTTGACGCTAAAGCCGCGCGCCTTCAGGGCCTTGAACAAAACGCCGTAGGTGCTGGCGGCAAAACTGTTGGCGTGGGAGAAGATAATTTCCATAATCAAGTCTCATATTAACTTCTCCTCGGGGGTGCTGATCTTTTTCAAAGGCCGGTTGCGCCCGGACTGCAGAATCAGCGGCACGTCCGTGTGCTCGCCGTTCCACATCGGGTCCTCAATGCTGTCAAAGACCTCGCGCAATTTTTGCCCCCAGCTGCCGTGCAGCATCCGGAAATAGGGATTGTCTTCATCGATGCACACCACCTTGTCGGTCTGGAACGCGTTGGCCTCGTAGATCACCATGTCCAGTGGCAATCCGACCGACAGATTGGACTTGAGCGTGGAATCCATTGACACCAGCGCGCACTTCGCCGCCTCGTCCAGCGGTGTGTCAGGCGTGATGACACGGTCCAGCACCGGCTTGCCGTATTTCGACTCGCCGACCTGAAAGTAGGGTGTCTCAGGTGTTGCTTCGATGAAGTTGCCGGCCGAATAGACCTGAAACAGCCGCATACCTTCGCCCTTGATCTGGCCACCAAAAACCAGCGACACATTGAATTCAACGCCCGCCAGCTTGAGCGCGGCGGCATCGCGCTCATAGACACGGCGAATTGCCGAACCCAGTACCCGCGCGGAGTCAAACATGCTTTTGGCGTTCCAGATGGTGATCGGGTCGCTTTCTTCGTGTTCTTTCAGTTGCTCGACCTGCAGAATCTCGCGTACCGACTGCGAGATGCTCAGGTTGCCGGCCGTCAGCAACACCATGAAGCGGTCGTCGGGCTTTTCATAGACGATCATTTTGCGAAAAGTACCGATTTGGTCCAGCCCGGCATTGGTGCGGGAATCGGATAAAAAAACCAGCCCGGCATTGAGTTTGATGGCGACGCAATAAGTCATGGTGAATGGATTGGACAAAAGTAGAGTGTAGAACGGGGCCGCGCGAGTCGGGTGGTTGATGCAAATCAAGAAGACTGGCAGACGCCAAACTTATACTCAATCGCTGAATTCAGGGACACAGGTTCAAGGAAAAAATATGCATTCCGCGTTGCGCAAGTTTGTTTTTGGTTCTGTTTTTTTGCTGCTTGGCCTGATTGGCCTGAATGCCGCTGCCGCCGAGTACCACTTTGGTGTCAATGCCGAGGTCAGCTACAGCGAGAGCGAGGCTGAGGTCAGGCGTCGCTATGCGGCCTTTCTGGACGAACTTGGCAAAGCAACCGGCAACAAATTGGTCTTCAGTCCGGTTTACAGCGACCGGGTAGAGCAGGCGGTTGCCAGCAAGCAGTACGATTTTTTGCTCATTCACACCCATCTGGCACTGAAGGCGGAAAGGAAGAACAAGTATCAACTGCTCGGTTTTACTGATGACCGCAAGAACAATGCGGTGTATTTTTTTGTCCGTCCGGACAGCAGCATTCAAACCTTGCAGGATGTTGCCGCAAGTACCATAGGCGTCCCCGGACTGCACAGCTGGGCTTCGGCGACCGCTCGCGCGACCTTGAGAGAAGCGGTGCCAGGCGGCGAGCCGAATTTCGTCGCGACCCGCTTCCAGGATGCGGTGCCGCTGATGGTTGAATTGAAAACCGTTTCCGTCGGGGTCACCCGCTCCAGGAAGCTGGTGGATGACTATTTGAAGCGAAAAAAAGTACGTGTCGTGCACACCACGCAACCGTTGCCGCTGAACGCATTGATTGCGTCCCCTGGTGTGCCTGCGGCGGAGGTCGGCGAGATGCGCAATGCCATCGCGGCCATGGCCCAGTCCAGGGTGTTCGAATCGCTCGCTTTCAAGGGCCTGCGCTATTCGGACGCGGAACATCAGCGCCTGCATGCGTTCTACAAATAGGCGGGCGGGAGAGCGCAAACCTGCCCGTTGAGCCGTGGCGCAGCGACTGTACCGGGGTATCGAACTCTTTAGCGCGAAGTTGCAAGATAGGGGAAAAACTCACGATCCGCACCCAGCATGTGGCGGGCGACCACGTTGTGGGACAAAAACTGGAATAGTTCGCCGATGGCAAGTGTGCCGGCATGAAAACCAGAGACCTGCCTGAGGACGCTATCGACGAGCTCGCGGTGAATCGCGGCGTGTGCCGCCTCACGCGGAAAGCCGGCTGCCGTGATGATCATTTCCTCGTCATTGAAATGCTCGACGATCGCGTCAACCACGGCTTCAATCAGAGCCGCCACTTCGTCTTTCGGTTGAGCATCAAGCACTGCGGCGAGGAGCTTGTTGGCGTGTCCAAACAGCGCCCTATGCTGCTCGTCAATCACCGGGTTCCCGCATTCGTAAGCGGTGTGCCAGGACAATTGCACAAGGTTGGTCAAGGCATTTTCACCAACGCCAACGTGCCTGGGCGTCTCAGGTGCAAATTGAACCTGGTCGCCTCCGCACGCCTTGGCCCGGCAAAGCGCCAGATCGGCTCGCTTGAACCATTGTTCCCAGGTTTCTCCGCGCATGCATTCCGCTATGCCGACGCAGACGGTCAGATGATTCACACTGGGAAAGACCGCTTGCGCAACCGTTTCGCGAAGGCGCTCTGCCAGCATGGTGATGGTTGAAAGCGTCGTGTCGGGGCATAAAACCACAAACTCTTCGTTACTCCAGCGAGTCAGCGAGTCGGTGCTCCGGACGGTCGACTGAATCATCGCCGCCAGCTTTGCCAGAACCTGGTCGCCAGCGGGATTTCCGTGTCGATCGGTGACTTTCTTGAAAAAATCGATATCGATGACCATCAGGCTCAGCGGATGGTCGTATTGCTTCAGGCGCTCCATCTCATGGACGGCCGTCTGTTCCAGCCGCCGACGGTTCCAGCTACCGGTCAATTTGTCGATACCGGCCAGGTGACGGAGTTCTGCCACGGTTTTCTGCAATTCCTGATTGCTCTGTTGGAGGCGCTCCAACGATTGCCGCATTTCCGCTGCCTCTTGCTGAGCGGCCATGTTGATCGTCACTGCACCGATGGAAACTACTTTTCCATCCGAGCTGAATACTGGAAACTTGATCCACAGACAGCGTGTGGCTACCCCATTGACCGACAAAGTGAGATCGTCGCATGCCAACGCCGCACCATTGGCAATCTGCTGATCCGAGCGCTGCAGCTGCACGGCGATCCCGATCGGAAACAGATCAGCGTCAGTCATGCCGCCAATCTGTTCCATGGCTTTGCCGAGCAGGCTTGCCATGGCTTTGTTCACCAACTGGTAGCGGCCATCGATAGCCTTGACACTGGTTCCGATGTCCGCAGCATGAGGCATTTGCAGCGATGCCAGACCCGAGGCGCGAATCACCGCTGCTTCGTTGATGGGGTGGCGTGGGCTGGCCTGATTCATGGTCGTGCGTTTGCCGCTACTTTAACAGTGAAGTTTCGCTGTGAACGGCTGGATCGGAGGTCGTGCGAAGGCGAACAGGCGCAGACTAAAATCCACGCTTCACCTTGGGCGGGCTTGACTCGAATGGCAGGAGTGACAAAGCAAATCTCCAAATTGGGAGCGATCGATGGGACAGACAGTCAGTCCGACTGATAGCACAGACGCAAGAGGCCTCGCCGACTTCAGGCTGTTGCGGTATTTCAGTACGGCCAGTCTGGTCGCGTTTGTGGTGGTGGCGATTTTGCTGGGCTATGTTTTTCGAACGCTGTCAATCGATGGCCTGATCAACGGCTACCAGAGTGAACATGTGACCCACGCCCGGATCATTGCCAACGAAATGTGGGACGAACATTTTGGTCCGCTGGTGCTGTCAGTGGCCGACAAGCCGGCCGGGCAGCTGGCGGCAGCGCCACAAATTTCTGCGCTGCACCAGAAGGCACGCAAGCTGCTCGAAGGCACCAAGATCTTCAAGATAAAAGTCTATGACCTGAAGGGACGCACGGTATATTCGACCGAACTGCGGCAGATTGGTCAGGACAGCAGCAAGAACGCGGGTGTCATGGCGGCGCTGCGCGGGCTCAACAGTTCTGCCCTGGTGCACCACGATCAGTTCAGTGCCTTTGAAGGTGAGTTGCAGGACCGCGATCTGGTCGAGAGTTACATCCCGCGCTACGACCCAACCACCGGTCAGGTCAGCGGCGTGTTCGAGATTTATCGAGATGCGACCTCGGTTCTAGTGGAGGTCGGCCAGCGCCAGTGGATTCTGGTTGGCGCAGTGATCGGGCTGCTGGCCCTGCTTTATCTGGCGGTATTCGTTATCGTCAAAAGAGCCCAGGACCATCTTGTTGAACAAGACCGGGAACGTCAAAAAGTCCAACAAGCCCTGGCGTTGAGCGAGGAGCGCTGGAAGTTTGCGCTGGAAGGGTCCGGTGACGGTGTCTGGGACCGCAACCTGCAGACCGGCGAAGTGGTGTTTTCCAGGCGCTACAAGGAAATCTATGGCTTTGCCGATGGCGAGCTGGAGCATCAGTTGCAACCGTGGGACGCGCGTGTGCACCCGGAAGATCTGCCTCGGGCCGTGGCTGATCGGGAAGCTTATTTCAGAGGTGAGAAACCAAGCTATGTCAATGAGCGGCGCATGCAATGCAAGGATGGAACCTGGAAATGGATTCTCTCGCGCGGCATGGTGGTGGCGCGCGACGCGCAAGGCCAGCCGTTGCGCATGATCGGCACGCACAGCGACATCAGCGAGCGTCACGAAAGGGAGGAAGAATTGCGCCTGGCCTCGACGGTCTTCCTGACCATGGACGAGGCGGTGACCGTGACAAACGTCAACAACGAGATCGTCTCGGTGAATCCGGCATTCACCGTCATTACCGGTTATTTTCCGGGCGAAGTGATTGGCAGGAATCCAAGTTTGCTGGCGTCGGGCACGCATTCGCCAGAGTTCTACCAGGAGATGTGGCAGCAGCTCACCACGGCGGGCAGTTGGCATGGCGAGATCCGCAATCGCCGCAAGAGCGGGGCACTCTACGTGGAGTGGCTTTCGATCAAGAAAGTCTGCAATCAGCAGGGGGTGCCGACCCACTTCGTGGCGGTGTTCTCGGACATCTCGGAGCGCAAGGCGAGCGAGGAGCGCATGCGGCATCTGGCGCACTTCGATACCCTGACCGATCTGCCCAACCGCGCCTTGTTTGCCGACCGCCTGGGTCAGGCGATCGCCAGGGCGAAGCGCGACAAGACGCGTGTGGCGCTGATGTTTATCGATCTCGACAAATTCAAACCGGTCAATGACGGGCTCGGCCACCAGGTAGGTGACTTGCTGCTGAAAGAAGTGGCCAGGCGATTGGCACACTGCGTGCGGCGTGAAACCGATACCCTGGGGCGCATTGGCGGTGATGAATTCGTGGTGATGCTGCCGGACATTGAAGCCGCGCAGAATGCGGCATTGATCGCGGAAAAAATCCGCGATGCCTTGGACCGGAACTTTCTGATTGGTTCTCACAGCATCCATATTTCATCGAGCATCGGCATTGCCATCTTCCCGGAACACGGTTCGGACGAAAATTCTCTGCTCAAAAACGCCGATGCCGCCATGTACCAGGCCAAGGATCATGGCAGCAATCAGGTACAGTTGTTCGTGCCGACTTCGAATGCTATCAATTAGATAGAACGTTGCGCGGTGGGCACGGGGCCCGGGGGTCAAATTGGAGATCATCTATGGAAGATCAGAACAGGTTTGAAACGGTTAGACCGCCCACTCCGACAGACGACCTCGGTGCTTACCTTCAATACATGGTGGAATTTCAAGGGTCTGATCTGTTCTTGACGACGGGTGCCGTGCCAACCATAAAAATCGAAGGCAGCATGCGGCCGCTGCCATTGCCTGCGCTGCCTCCGAATCGCGTCAAGGAGCTTGCCTATTCAATGATGAGTGAGGCGCAAATGCGCCAATTCGAGGCGGATTTTGAATGTGATCTGGCTGTCAGCATGGAAACGCTGGGACGATTCCGGCTCAATGTGTATGTTCAGCGCGGCCAGGTCGGCATGGTCGTGCGCTACGTCAAGAACAAGATTCCTTCGATCGCTGCCCTGAAAATGCCGCTTATCGCGCAGAAGCTGGCGCTGCTCAAGCGCGGTTTGGTGCTGGTTGTAGGCGCTGCCGGTTCCGGCAAATCGACCACACTGGCGGCCATGATGGACCATCGCAACGAGGCGGCCGCCGGTCACATCCTGACGATTGAAGATCCGATCGAATTTCTGCACGAGCACAAGAAGTGTGTCGTCGACCAGCGCGAGGTGGGGCTCGATACCCATTCATTTGAAGACGCACTGCGCCACGCCATGCGTGAAGCGCCTGACTTGATCATGATTGGTGAAATTCGCGATCGGCTGACGATGCAGCATGCCTTGAACTATGCTGAAACCGGACATTTGTGCCTCTCGACCCTGCATGCCAATAATGCCAATCAGGCGATCGAGCGCATCGTCAATTTTTTCCCGGAAGGGGCTCGGGCGCAGACCTTGATGGATCTTTCGCTGAATCTCAAAGGCGTGGTGGCCCAGCGCCTGATCCGGGGCGCTGACCAGCGGCGGGTTCCGGCGACCGAAGTCATGCTGCAGTCACCTTTCATTTCCGACCTGATTCAGAAAGGCCAAATCGATCAGATCAAGGAGGTGATCGGCAAGAGCGTCGAGATCGGAATGCATACTTTCGATCAGTCTTTGTTCGACCTCTACAGTCGGCATGAAATTACCCTGGATCAGGCGCTTGACCACGCGGATTCCAGGACCGACCTGTCGCTTCGCATCCGGCTCGGAACCGGCAGGCCGGTGGGGACGTCGGGCCTGGCGATTGAACGCTAGCCAGTTAGAAAGTGATCATGTCCTGGCCATTGCCCAGCAGACTTCGATTTCCGGACGCAGCCGGCGCACAGGATCGGGTTCCAGTAGAAGTTCGCCTGATGGATGGGCAGCTGATTCGCGGGGTGATGCCCGCCGGCGAAGAACTGTCCCGGCTGCCGGTGCTGAAGCTGCTGTTCATGGAACAGAATATTTCCATCGCGATTGCTGATATTCGAAGCGTGGCGTGCTGCGCATTGCTGCACCCGGTGACAGATTTGGACCCGGGCGCAGCGCCAACGCAACATCTCGAGCATGAAGAGGCGTTCATTTTCCATGCGCTGTTTATCGATGGCGAAGTACTTGATGGCCAGACCCTGGGCATCCTGAACCTGCGCACCGGCGGTGTTTACCTGTATGTCCGGCAATCCGATCTGCGTTACACGGCTCTCTGGATACCCCGGAGCTCGCTGCAGAGTATTCGTATCAATGCACTGAACACGGCCGTTGGTCCAGGCGGCGCGCACCCGCCTGAAATCAGCAGTCCGTCGGCCGCCATGGCCCTGGAGAGCAGCACGGTCGCGCCCAAGCCCGGACTGGCAAGTAACATGGACGAGCTCAAGGCCATGCTGGAGGAGGCCCGAGGCAAGCCCATGATTTCGGCACCCCGGGCGTTGTTTGAGCTCGATCTGGTGGACGAGGCGACGTTTCGTGAACTGTTCGCCGACAAGTCCGGAAGACTGCGGACCTATATTGACGACCGGCTGGCGAAATCGGACCAGTTCAAGCTGGAACTGGAACACGCCAGGGCGCATATGGTTAAAACGCCCGAAGTCAATGCCGATTTGTTTCGGGTCGAGCCCGAGGCCTTGATCAAGCTTCCCTGGCTCGTCGCCGCCAAGCAATCAGTCGTGCCCTTGGGAATGATCGCCGGCACCCTCTACCTGGCGTCATCCATTCCCATGAGCCGGGAACTGGAAAGCCGCTTGAACATGATTGTCGGTTGCCATCTCGCGCTGGTCTGGGCCTCCGAGGCACAAATTCATTCCAGACTCACACGGGAAATCCAGAACCCGTTGCCCTTGCAAGACACCGCGGCCGGCCTCCTAGTCTCCAACGCCGGCTCGCCAGAGCCGGGCGCTCAGGACCTTCAGTCGCTGTTGACATCGGCCCAGAAGGAAATCCAGGTCGATGGAACTCAGGTGCACAGCAACGCAGTTGATGAGCGCTCCAGCGTTGTGCGCCTGGTCAAACGGATCATTACGGATGCTTACCGAAGAAAGGCCTCCGACATTCACATAGAAACCAATCCAGGCGATGAGTTGTCGCGGGTGCGTTTTCGCATCGATGGTGATCTGGAGGAATACCTCAGATTGCCTGGCGATTTGCGCGCTGCGCTGGTTTCCCGCATCAAGGTCATGAGCAAACTCGATATTTCCGAGCGCAGGCGCCCGCAGGACGGAAAGATCAGTTTTGCCGACTTTTCCAGCATCAAGCTGGAACTGCGGGTTGCGATTCTTCCGACTCACGACAATCTGGAAGATGTCGTGATGCGCCTGTTGGCATCGAGCAAGCCGATTCCCCTGGCGCAGCTGGGTTTTTCGGCGCGCGACGCGGCAATCGTCAGCCGCCTGGCGCAGCGCCCCTACGGCATGATCCTGGCCTGCGGTCCGACGGGCTCCGGCAAGACCACGACGCTGCATTCCTTGCTGAGTGAAATCAACACCGAAAACCGCAAGATATGGACGGCCGAGGATCCGATTGAAATCACCCAACCCGGTCTGCGCCAACTTCAGGTCAATCCAAAGATTGGGGTAACTTTTGCATCGGCCATGCGTGCTTTTTTGCGGGCTGACCCGGATGTGATCATGATCGGCGAAATCCGGGATGAAGAGACCGCCCGCATCGCGGTGGAAGCCTCACTTACTGGCCATCTGGTGCTTTCCACACTGCACACCAATAACGCTGCCGAGAGCATTGTCCGGCTGCTCGATCTGGGGATGGACCCGATGAATTTTTCTGATTCACTGGTGGGCATCGTGGCGCAACGACTGGTTCGCGCGCTGTGCAAAAAATGCAAGGTTGCTGAACCCCTGTCAAGTAGCGAGTTTGAACATCTGGCGCAGGATTACATTGACGGCACGGCGCTCAGTCTGGAAGAGGCGCGAAAGCGTCTTCTTGAAGCCGGACAGGTGCAGCCGGGTGCCGAAATGAACCTCTATCGGGCAGTCGGATGCGAGATCTGTGGCGGCAAGGGCTATAAGGGTCGGATGGGCGTCTATGAAACGCTTGAAAACAGCCCTGAACTCAAGCATCTGATTCAGACCCGGGCGGCGACCAGCCAGATTTTCGATCAGGCCATTGCCAGCGGCACCAGAAGCCTGAAGCAGGATGCGCTCGAAAAGGTATTTGGCGGCGCGATCGACCTCAAGCAGGCGGTGACGGTGTACAGCTGATCGTCCTGATCTCCTATCGCAGGGCGCCCAATGTCTCGCGTGCCGACTCAAATTGAAACTGTCGGATCTGGCGTGCAAGTTCATCGCATCGCGGGCCTAGGGCAGCACGCAGCGCTGCGGCGTGTTCCTGACAGCAGGCGATGGCGAGGGTGTCGTTTTGGGCCAGCAAGGCGTCGAGTTCGTTCAAAATGATCTGCAGTGTGTCTGCGTTCGGCGGCGCCGTGCCCATCAGCGGGGGTGAGATTGGCGGGCTTGGCAATGCCGCAGCCAGGGAAACAAATTCAAGCTGGATAGTTTCCATCGCGCGCTTGATTTCGTCTGCGCTCGTGCCTCTGGGTGGACTCGGCTGCAACAGTTTTTCCAGTTGCCATGTCTTGGCAGCCAGCTGATCGAGACCGAGCGTGTCCGCCGTGCCCTTGAGCGTGTGCGCCAGCTGTCGTGTCGCGATCGCTGTGCCATTCGCCAGGCCGCTGGCGATTTGCGCCATGTCACCGTGGTGCGACTCGATGAAACGGCCCAGCAGGTCCAGGTATTTGTCGGCGTTGCCGCGCAGCGCTGCAAGACCGCGCGCAAGATTGAGGCCCGGCAGGTCGCCCAGGCGCACCAGGGCCGCATCAGTTGACTTTGTCCGGACTGCTCGAGTTGCCGCAGACGCCGCCTTCGATGCGCGGCGTGGCTGATCTGTCTCGTTTGCTGCCTTGGCCGGCAACCACTTCAGCAAGGCGGCATAGAGCAAGTCGGGTGCTACCGGCTTGGCGACAAAGTCGTTCATGCCGGCTTCGATGCACGCGCGCCGGTCTTCGTCGAACACATTGGCCGTCATGGCGAGAATCGGCTTTGATTGCCAGCCGGGCAAGTCGCGGATGGCGCGGGTCGCTTCCAGGCCGTTCATGTTTGGCATTTGCATGTCCATCAGGATCAGGTCATAGCCGCCGGTTCGAGCTTTCTCCAGGGCTTGCCGGCCATCGGCCGCGGTATCCACCGCCAGACCCACGCCATGCAGCAACTCCAGGGCGATTTCACGGTTGATGGCATTGTCTTCCGCCAGTAGAAGCCGGGCGCCATCGTGCTGCACGCGCAATTGATTCTCGACATCTGTTTCCTCCAGGCTGGCCGGCAGGGCCGGCATGATGCCCAGGCCGCGTTGCAGGCGGGCCGTGAACCAGAAGGTGCTGCCCATGTCCGGCGTGCTTTCGGCACCAACTTCGCCGCCCATCAGTTGCACCAGCCGACGCGTGATCGCCAGACCCAGGCCGGTACCGCCATGTTTACGGGTGATGCTCGCGTCTGCCTGCTCAAAGGCATGAAACAGGTGGCCGATCTTGTCTGGCGCGATGCCGATACCAGTGTCCTCGACCGCGAAGCGGACCAGCAATTCGTCGCCCTGGTCTGCCAGCAATTTGGCTTGCAGGGAGATCACCCCCCTGGTGGTGAACTTGACGGCATTGCCGGCATAGTTCAGCAAGGCCTGGCGCAGCCGCGTCGGGTCGCCGCGCAACCACACCGGAACTGCATTGCCGTCGACTTCAATCAGAAGCCCTTTGTCCCGCGCTGATTCATTGATGATGGAGGCGACGTTGTCAAGTACGCTGGAGAGGTGAAAGTCGGTGCTTTCGAGCTGCAGTTTGCCGGCCTCGATTTTTGACAGGTCGAGGATGTCGTTGATGATCGCCAGCAAGTGTCGACTTGCCGAGTCGATTTTGTCCAGACGCTCGGCCTGTTGCGGCGTCGTCCCGGAGCGCTGCAACAAATGATTGAGGCCCATGATCGCGTTCATCGGGCTGCGGATTTCGTGGCTCATATTGGCCAAAAAGGCGCTCTTTGCCTGGTTGGCAGCGTCGGCCTGCTGCCGTGCGGTGGCCAATTCCGCAGTGCGGCTCGCCACCAGCTCTTCCAGATGGTGCCGATGATGCTCGAGTTCTTCGCCAAGACGTTTCTTCTCGGTAATGTCTTCCTTCACCGCCACATAGTGGCTGATTGATCCATCGTTCTGGCGCAGAGGGGTGATGAGGGCAAATTCGGTATATTGCTGGCCATTCTTCTTCTGGTTGAAGAATTCACCCGTCCAGGTCCGGCCCTGGCTCAGGGTCTCCCACATGTTGCGGTAAGTCTCCGGCGGGGTTTTGCCTGAGTGCAGGACGCGCGGGTTTTGTCCGATCACGTCTTCGCGGCGGTAGCCGGTGGCCTGAACGAAGGCTTCATTGACGTACTCGATACGGGCATCAATGTTGGTGATGACTATGCTCTCCGGGCTCTGTTCCACTGCCAGCGAAAGCTTGCGCAGTTGTTCCTCGGCGGTTTTACGCGCTGCCTCGTGCGCAAAACCGTCCAGCGCAAAGCTGATGTCGGTCGCCATCTCAAGCAGCAAATTGCGGATGTCTTCGTCAAAGGCATTGACCTCGGTGGCGTACAGGGTGAGTGCGCCGATGGCCGTCCCGCCGCGGTGCAGCGGCAGCGCCGCTGCCGCTGCCCAGCCGGCGCGTGCGCCGCGCACATGCCAACGCTCGGTGCGCGGGTCGTGGAGGAAATCCTGATGCCAGACCGGCCGGTCTTCGCGTATTGCCGTGCCGACAGGGCCCTGGCCGAGCGCATCGTTGCCATCGGTTGAGATCTCGAGGTCCGCGAGGTACCCACTCTCATCGCCAAACGACGCAACCGGCCTGACCCGTCGGCTGACTGGATCGACAAGCCCGACCCAGGCCATTTTTATGGCGCCGAAGGTCGCCACATCCCGGCAGATCTGCGGGAACAACTCGGCCTCGCTGGTACAGCGCACGATGGCCTGGTTGCATTGGCTGAGCGCCGCGTAAAGCTGGCTGATGCGCTGGACTCTGGCCTCGGCCGCTTTGCGTTCGGTGATATCGCGGGAGATGCCGAATATTCCGATCACTGTCCCGTCGCCATCGCGCAGTGGCCCCTTGGTGGCGAGATAGATGCGATCCCCATCCGCAGTGGAGATGGTTTCTTCATAGGTGTTGATCAGGTTCTCTTCCATCACCCGTCGGTCATTGGCGCGAATCATCTGCGCCTGTTCCGGAAAAAGTGCCGTGTCATCGCAGCCCAGGGCCTGCCCCGAAGTCTTGCGCATCAGCCGTGCTGTTTCCTGATTGAATAACAGGTAACGGCCTTGCAGGTCCTTGGCGAAGATGGCATCGCTGGAGCTGTCGACGATGGTTGCGAACAGTTGCTGGGTGCGCATTTTTTCGGCCTGCGCATCCTGCTCGCGCTGGGTCAAGGTCTGGGCCTGACTGATCAGGCGCCGTACCAGGGCAAAGAGCAGCAGCGACGTCACGGCAACAAACAGCCACCCTTTCAGCGTGCTGACGAAGGTGATCCGGGACGCGTCGCTGAACAGCCACAGCACCACGTTATCGGAAAGAAGTATCCACAGGCTTGCGAACGCCGCATAGGTGATAACCAGTCGCAGGGCAGTGACGCTCGCCTTCATCACGCTAAGGCCATCGGCAATCGGCCGGTGTCACGGGTGCGCTCGGCGATATCGACAAAATTTTCGAAGCCGGCCAGGAACGCATCCACCACGTCAGGATCGAAGTGCCGACCACGTCTGGCGGCGATGGTGTCTTTTGCTTGGGAAAACGGGAAGGCGAGCTTGTAAACACGTTTCGAGATCAGCGCATCGAACACGTCGGCCACTGCCATCAGCCGGGCCGAAACAGGAATCGCGTCGCCAGCCAGGCCGTCGGGGTAGCCACTGCCATCCCACTTCTCGTGGTGCCAGTGAGCGATTTCCTTGGCCGTGGCGAGAAACGCCAGTGGCATCTCGATGTCACGTTCAGCCAGGTCGATGGCATCGCTGCCGAGTTTGGCGTGCGTTTGCATGATGATCCACTCGTCCGCAGTCAGTCTGCCGGGCTTCAGCAAAATATGATCGGGGATGCCGACCTTGCCAATATCGTGCAACGGTGCCGAACGCACCAGCAGATCGATATAGCGTTTGCTGAGTGTGTCGGCAAAGCGCGGATGCTGGCGCAGCTGGGTTGCCAGTTGCTGCACATAGCCCTGGGTGCGCAGCAGATGGTTGCCGGTTTCAGGGTCGCGTATTTCGGCCAGATGCGCCAGCGCCTGAATGCTGACACGTTGTGTGAGGTCGTTTTCCGCCATGCGCCGGGCTACTTCGGCTTCGAGCACCGCATTCTGGTTCTTCATCCAGTCGCGTGCCTGCTGGGCTTCGAGCTGGGTGCGTACGCGAGCCAGCACCACGGCCGGCTTGATCGGCTTGGTGATGTAATCAACGGCGCCGAGTGCGAGGCCGCGTTCCTCGTCTCCGGCATCCGTCAGCGCGGTCAGGAAAACCACCGGGATATCGCGCGTCACCGGGTTGTCGCGCAGTCGCGTCAGCACGCTGTAGCCGTCCATGCCGGGCATCATCACGTCGAGCAGGATCAGGTCCGGCCGCGGTGCATTTCCCGCCACACGCAATGCGCCTTCGCCTGAGGTGGCGGCCAGGACCCGATACTGCGGACGCAACAACTCACTGAGCACCAGCAGGTTTTCCGGTGAGTCGTCAACGATCAGAATGGTTGTGCTGGCGGCTGCTGTCATGTGTCCGGGTTGAAAAAAGACAAGGGCACTTTTCAAAGACTGCCCGCATTAGACCGCAATTTCAAGCAAATCTGCCCCGGTCGTCGCTAATAACTGGGTCGTTGGAGCGATCAATCGGAGATGGTGGCCCGCTCAACCCGCCATCAACCTGTGAACCAGATCACCAGTGTTGGATGCCTTGTATTTGCGCATCAGTCGGGCGCGGTAGATTTCAACCGTGCGGTGACTGATGGCGAGCGTCCTGCCAATTTCCTTGCTTGTGAGTCCGTCCATCAGGTGAGCCGCGATTTCGCGTTCACGTGCGGTGAGTTCGGCTTTGACCGGGCGCCGCGAGCTTAAGTCTTCAAAGCTCCAGATGCCTGCCTCATGCGGCGCGGTCTGGTTCAAGGTCCGGCCCGTCACGTGGCACCAGAAGGTTTCGCCACTGGCGCGTTTCATGATGCGGTCATCGGCGTAACAGCCGCTGCGGTTCAGAATCGGCGCAATGCGTGAGCCGGCGCGCTCAAACTCGATGGCGCTGGGGTACAGCACCTGAAACGACTGCCCGACCAGCAATTCGCGCGAAGTGCCAAACATCTCACACAATCGATGGTTGCAGTCCATCATCGTGCGGTTGCTTGAGAGGGCCAGGCCCACGGGTGCCAGGTCAAAGGCAAGGCGGTAATCGATATCCATGGCGCTGCGGGCTAGGGTTTGTACTCTACGAAAAACTACGTACAGTGATAAGTAGTATCGTACGGCAATTGCCTTGAAAGGTTGGGGGCGGCGCCTGTTTGTTTGGTGCCACCACGGCCGGTCCGGAAAAGTTTTTAAAGGAGATCGTTAAGTGAACAAGATTTACCCCAGCGCGGCCAAGGCACTGGAAGGCATTGTCCGTGATGGCCAGCTCCTGGCTGTCGGCGGTTTTGGCCTATGCGGCATTCCCGAGGCCCTGATCGACGCGCTGTGCGCCAGCGGTGTCAAAGACCTGACCGTCATTTCCAACAACGCGGGCGTCGATGGCTTTGGCCTTGGCAAGCTGCTGGCGACGCGCCAGATCACGAAAATGATCTCTAGCTACGTCGGAGAAAACAAGGAGTTCGAACGCCAATACCTGGCGGGCGAGTTGCAGCTTGAATTCACGCCGCAAGGCACGCTGGCAGAAAAGCTGCGCGCCGGCGGGGCCGGAATCCCGGCGTTTTATACCCGTACCGGCGTCGGCACGCTGGTGGCCGAGGGCAAAGAGACGCGCGAATTTGACGGTCATGGTTACGTCATGGAGCGTGCTCTTTTGCCCGAGGTGTCGCTGGTCAAGGCCTGGAAGGCGGACAAGAGCGGCAATTTGCTATTCAGGCGCACCGCGCGCAATTTCAACCCGGCCGTCGCAATGGCGGGCAGGATCACGGTGGTTGAGGTCGAAGAAATCGTCGAGACCGGCACATTTGACCCCGATGCAGTGCATTTGCCCGGGATTTACGTGCACCGGATTGTGCTCAATGCGCATCCCGAGAAGCGGATTGAGCAAAGAACGATCACCGAAAAATCGACCCAGAAAGCAGGAGTCTGATCATGGCCTGGACACGCGAACAAATGGCTGCCAAAGCGGCTGAGGAATTGCAGGATGGTTTTTACGTCAACCTCGGGATCGGCTTGCCGACGCTGGTGGCGAACTTTGTTTCACCAGACATCGAGGTCTGGCTGCAAAGCGAGAACGGGATGCTGGGCATTGGTCCGTTCCCGACCGAAGACGAGGTCGATGCCGACCTGATCAATGCCGGCAAACAAACCGTGACGACCATTCCCGGCTCCAGCATTTTTGGCAGCCACGACAGCTTCGCCATGATTCGCGGCGGCAAGGTCAACCTGAGCATTCTGGGTGCCATGCAGGTCAGCGAAAAAGGCGATCTGGCCAACTGGATGATCCCCGGCAAGATGGTCAAGGGCATGGGCGGTGCGATGGATCTGGTCGGTGGCGTCAAGAGCGTTGTCGTTCTGATGGAGCACGTTGCGAAAAAGAAGGACGGCAGCATTGATTTGAAGATCTTGCCCAATTGCACTCTGCCGCTCACCGGTGTCGGTGTCGTGGACCGCATCATCACCGATCTGGCGGTGCTGGACGTGACGCCGCATGGCCTGAAGGTGGTCGAGCTGGCGCCGGGCGTCAGCCAGGAAGAGTTGCAGGCCAAGACGGGCGTGCCGCTGCACTAAGCCGGTTGCGTCATCATCCACGTGATACGGGCAAACTCAGGCGCGAGTTGAGCACGTATCTCGGGGCTGAGGTTTTTCAATGGCTCGGCTTGGCGTAGTCGGTCGACCGAAATCCGTTCGCCTTTGCGCGCAAAGATAACGCTATTGCTTTTTTCCTGCGAGGCAACTTCAAACTGGTTGCCGTCAAACGCCTGTCCGATGCGGCTGGTGTAGACAGCATGGTTTGGATCGTCGTGGTGCAGGTTGACGACCATGACGCCCTGCGCCGAGAGCGCTTTGTAGCAGTCGTCATAGAAGCCTTGCGAGCACAGGCTAGGCGCCTGTCCCTGGCTGTCAAAGCGGTCCACCAACAGCACGTCGTAGCGGACCAAGGTGTTGGATGCGGTGTGCTGGATAAAGTCCGCGCCATCAGCGCAAACCACCTTGAGTCGCTGGTCGTCATCGGGAACTTCAAATTCCCGGCGCAGCGCAATCACTTGGGGATTGATCTCGATCACCGTCAGCTGTGTGTCGGGCAGGTGACGGTGGCAAGACTTGAGCAGGGAACCACCGCCCAGGCCAACCATCAGGAGCTTGCGTGGAGCGCAGTCAAATAGCAGGAAACCCATCATGGTGCGCGTGTAATCCACGTCCAGTTGGGTCGGCTGCGCACAGCACATGCGACTTTGCAACTGGTCCAGCGTGAAGTACAGGGATTTGTGGCCTTCGGCGGAAAAAACGAAGGGCGCATCAAGCGCCGGAGCGCTGCCAGCTGCGCGTGTCGTCACGATGCCGCAGCGCGTGTTCGCAGGATGGCGGCTTTCAACAGCGACAAGCGGTCGTTGCCGAAATACATGTCATCGCCCAGAAAAATGGTCGGTGAGCCAAAGCCGCCACGCCGGATGACTTCTTCGGTGTTGGCTTTGAGCTGCTGCTTGATGGCGGGCTGCGTAATGCCGGCCATAAACGCATCCGCGTCCACGCCCACCTGCTCGCAGATTTTCAAGAGCACGGCATCTTGCGAGATGTCTTCTTCACGCCCCCAGTAGGCCTCGAATACCGCCGTCGCAAAGGGCAGCAGCTTGCCCTGCGGCTCAAGCCAGAGGCAGCCGCGCATGGCTTTGACGCTGTTGACCGGGAACACCTTGGGAGGCATGGCGATCTTCAGGTTTGCCACACGTGCCCAGTCCTGCAGGTCTTTGAGCATATAGGCCCATTTGGCCGGCACAGGGTTGTCGCGCATGGCGTAAACGCTGGGGTTGACGGCATTGAAAATGCCACCCACCAGCACCGGTCGCCAACGAACCGGTTCTTTCAACTCAGCCGCCAAGGGTTGCAGGTTGTGAAAAGCCAGGTAAGTCCAGGGACTGGAGCAGTCAAAGAAGAGTTCAATCATGGTTATTCTCTCAGCATTGGTTGTTCGAAATCCCTGGCTTTCATTTCAATATTACATCCCGACAGAAATGAAACAAGAACTTCGGTTTCTTGATGCGCTTGTATTTCCCCCCCTATCCCCCAGCCCCTTTCCACCCCCGCCGGGGTGGAAAGGGGAGCCAACAGCCATATTTGGTCTTGTTTTTTTAGGTGGGAAGTACACGCGCGATTTGGCGTTGAGGCAGCAAATGACGCAAGTGACATAAGGGGCGCAAATGACTTGAGCGCTTGGGCTTTATGTTGCAGCCACTTAGAGGTCAGCTTGCAATCAAGAACCAATTTCCCACCTTAAAAAACGCGGCCAAATGAAACTCCCCTTTTTCGCCCGGCGGGGCGAGAAAGGGGCGGGGGGTATGAGTGGGGAAAAAATGAGCGGAGCAATATGCGCGTTGGAAGGCAGAAACCTCGGAATCCAATAAAGGATTCATTGGAACTATTTTCCCGCGTCCGGCTGGATCGACCAGACAGCGTTCGGGCTTTCGCCAAAAATCTCCGGGGCGTACATCGCCTCGACGTGCGTCGCCGGCAGTTCGAATTGACCGGCGTTGTTCAGGCGCAGCGTGTATTCGACGCTCCAGTTGCCGCGTGGCACCCAGCGGTAATAGGCCCGGTAGCTGTCGGCCGCGCGTTCGATGAACGCCGGCCAGGCCCAGCCGCTGCTGCCCTGGCCTTGTTGCGCGAGTTGACTTTCGCGACCCAGGCCGCGACCCAGAATGGTGGCACCCGAGGGTATCGGGTCATGCACCACCACCCAGGTCGACTGGGCCTGCGATTGCAGCTTGAGCGTGACGCGTGCCACATCACCGACCGACCACTGGCCGGC
Source organism: uncultured beta proteobacterium (assembly GCA_963810395.1). GTDB lineage: Bacteria > Pseudomonadota > Gammaproteobacteria > Burkholderiales > Burkholderiaceae_C > Rhodoferax. The sequence goes on from CAWENC010000001.1 coordinate 3,283,719, forward strand.
CTGTTTTTGTTCCACCGGGGTGATGATTTTTTCGACCTGGAGGCCGGCATGACGCGGCTGTAGCAGGCGCACCGCCGCCGTGATGCTGACGTTGGCCCAGGGTGCGCCGCTGCCCTGGTGGCTCAGGCGCAGCGTGCCCTGGGGCTGACTGACGGGCAGGCGCAGCAGGGTGATCGCGGGTTGCGGCCAGCTCAGGCTGGCGCGTCCTGGACTGGCGCCAGCCAGCGCAGCCGTGGTCTGACCGCTGACCGGCCCGGCTTCGACACTGGCGGCAAAGCGCTGCAAGGCCAGCGTTCCCCAGACATTGCCGACGGTGGTGCTCCAGCGGCCCTGTTGCTGACGCGCGACCAGACCCTGGATCAGCAGCGGCAGATCGGCCTGCCAGGAGCTGTCACGCGCCAGCCACTGCTGCACCACCAGTGCGCTGCGCGCCATGGCCACGTCGTTGCTCCACATCCACCACCACCAGTGGTCGCGCTCGTCGCTGCGCCAGTTCAGGCGCGTGCCCTGGACGTCGTAGCGGCTGCGCAGTTGCCCCGCTGCCTGCTGCAAATCGGCGCTGCTGGCCGTCGTGGCAGGCAGTGCCAACAAGGTGCGTGCCCAGTCGGTCAGGGCCAGCGTCGGCAACAGGCTGAGGTCATCCGGCCGAAGCGCCAGCGTGCTGGCCCCGGTGACGCGACCCTGCACTGCCAGCGTGGCCTGCAAGGCCAGCAGGCGCGCCTGGGTGCTGGCGCTGGACGCTAGCGGCTGCCAGTCCGGTGTCGGGGTTTTGCTTTGCAGGGCGCGTTGCAGGCCAGTCAACATCTTCTCGCGCGATACCGCCGGAATGGCCCAGTTCTGCGCCGCCGACAAGTCCAGCAGGTAAGCCGTCAGGGTCTCGCTGCCGCTCAGACTGCTCTCATTAAAGTAGCGCGCCATGCCCTGTGCATCCAGGTATTCGGGCAATTCCGTCATCAAGCTGGCCCAGCCCGCGGCATCACCGGAGACCACCAGCTTGCTGGCCTTCTGCTCCAGGCAGGCGTAGGGGTAATCGGCCATCCACTGGCGCACCTGTTGCAAAGCGCTGCGCACCAGGCTGTCGCTCAGGCTCACTTGCACCCCACCGAGACCGGCTTGCGCGTCGCTCGGGCGGCTGACGGGCAGACTGGTTTCACCCCTGATCTGCAGCAGCGTGGCTTGGCGCACCGTCACCGGCAAGGCCGGGATGATGCGTTGGCTGACGCGCAAAGCGTCGCGCTCCTGGCCGTCGCTGCTGCTGGCCCGGAGGTCCCAGTCGAGGCGTTCCACACCGGCGGGCACCGCCACCGGCCAGGCCAGGTCTTGCGCCTGCCCCGGCGCCAGGCTCAGGCTGCGTTGCAGACTCAGGCCCCGTGCCACGGTGTCCTGGCTCGGGCTGGCCTGGCCACAGGTGTTCTGGCGGCTTGAAGGATCGCATGCCGCAGCCGCTGGCGCATCGGCGGCCAGTTGCAGCGTTGCCTGGGCCGAGAATTGCAGGGTCAACGCCGTGCTGCCGGTATTGCGCAGCGTGACTTTTTGCGTCAGGCGGTCGCCACTGCGCAGCAGCGGTGGCAGGCCGGAGTAGAGCTGCAGCGGCTGGCTGATCTGGACGCTGGTCTGGCCGTGGCCGAAGCGGTCGGCACCGCCCAGCGCCACGGCGATCACGCGCCATCGCGTCAGGCTGTCGTTGAAAGTCACCGGCACGCTGGCACGGCCCTGAGCGTCGAGTTCGACGTCAGTGCGCCATAGCGCCAGCGAGCTGAAGTCGCGGCGCACAGCGCTGCCCTCGTCTGCCGGTTTGTCGCTGCCGTCCATGGCATGCTCCGATGCTGCCTGGCTGCGCAGAGCCCCGCCTGGCGCCGGTGCGGGAGCCGGAGGAGCCGCCATCTTTGCCAAGACCACGCCGGGCGACGCTGCGCGCCTGGCCTGGTCATCGGGCGGCCAGTAGGCGGGTTGTGGGCCGAAACGAAGACGATATCGAATCAGCGGGTCGAGCGCCGCGCCGCGCACGCCAGAAGCGCGTTCGCGCAGCAGCGCCGACAAGACATCCCAGCTGGGGTTGTCCTTCAGCGACAGCAGCGCCTCGTCCACCGCCACCAGGGTGACGCGAGCATGGGCCGCCGCTGCACCGTCACTGCGTTGCCGCACCGTCACCTGCACCCGCGTGCTGCCGCCGGGCCGCAGCTGTGCCTGTGCCGGCTGCAAGGTAACGTCCAGCGCAAAGCGGTCCGGGGCGATCTTCACGGCCAGCTGGTGCTCGGCCGTCAGTGCCGCTTCAGCAGTGTCAGGTGCCGTGGCGGGCAAACCGGCCAGTCCGCGCACGAAGCGCGCCCGGATCTGCACATTGGGCGCAAAACGGGCTTCCAGCGGCAGCTCGATCAGACTGCGGGCCTGTGTCAAACGCTGTGTGCTGGCTTGCAGCACGCCTTCGCGTTCCACCGTCAGCAACAGGCTGGCGGGCCAGAACGGGGCCTGCACCATCAGCCGCGCCGGGGCGCCGGCGGCCAGTGGCTGGCTTTGGTCTTTGGCCAGTGTCAGGACTTCGTTGTCAGGCGCCCAGCGCAACTGGTATTCATGCAGCGGCAGACTGCTGGTGATGCGGCGTCCCAAGCTGTCCTGCGCGGTGACGGCAAACAGCCAGGCGCTGTCAATTTTTTCGGGCAATCCGGTCCACTCGCATTCGATCTGCCCGCGCTCATCACTGGCGGCGCTGCAAACCGGACGGGCACTGCCGAGCAGTTCGACCGGTGAGCCTTTGTTTTGACTGCGCCAACGCATCGCCTGAGCCGTGATCTGCAGTTGACGCTGCGCCAGCGGCCGGTCCTGCTGGTCAAGCACCACGGCGCGGATCAGCACCGTGTGGCGGGTCGGATCGGTCCTGGTTTGCGCCATGGCGCGCAGGCCGAGCCGGGTGTCCGCCGGCCACAGGGCAAAGCCACGACCGACGGTTTGCACCTCGCCATTCGGGTCGGAAAATTTCATCTCGGTGTGCAGCGTCACCGGGCGGTCCAGCACTGGTGCTGCAATCTCAATCAGGCGCTGTCCCTGGGCATTGAGTTGAACCGGCTGCGACGCAAAAGCCGGCGGCTTCCATTCCGGCAGCGTGGCATCGCTGAACGTGTAACCCGCCACCGGCGCCTGGGCGCCGGCACGGTACTGGCCTTGCAGCGTGACTTGCTCACCGGCCGCGGCGCCGCCTGCCAGATAGCTCAGCTTCAGCGTGACGGGCAGGCTTTGTCGGTCGCCGCGCCACTCGGCCTGGCCCGACAATCCGGCGTCAAAGACCGGCGAGCGAAATTCCTCGACCTGAAAATTTGCCTGGTGGCTGCGACCGTCCGGCCCGGTGACGGTGGCGCTATAGCGACCGAGCTTGCTGTCTGCCGGAATGATCCACTGGCTATTGGCGCTGCCGCTGGCATTCCATTGCAGGGCCAGGGTTGCGACCACGCTGCCGTCCTGGAAGCGAATTTCGACTTTGCCGCTGCCAGGCTCCGGGGCAGCAAAACCATCGAGTGTCAGACGGCGCTGCAAGTGCTGCATGTGGAGAGTGTCGCCGGCCTTCAACAACGTACGGTCCAACACCGTGTGACCCAGACTGGACGAGCGTGAATAGCTATCAAATCCATAGCGATAAGTGGTGCCGATGTCGCTCAGCAGCGCCAGGTCTGGGCCCTTGCGCGCCACCACCGCGACGCCGCCGTGGCGCAGCCCGGTCGGGCCCGGGCAAGTCTCGGCCTCGGCCGGATGGGTCAGGCTGGCGCTGACTTTGAGCAGGCCCTGCGTGTCGGTGCTGCCCTGCGCCAGCAGTTTGCCGTGGCAGTCGAGCCAGTCGGCCTCGACCCCGGGCACCGGCAGGCCGGTGTCGATGGCGGTGACCCACAGCAGCGAGTCCCCCAGGGCCGAGAGTCGCACGCTCAAGTTCAGGTTGCTCACCTGCACCAGGCTGGCGCGTGGCTCCAGGCCGGAAGTCGGGGGTGAATCGCGCGCCGCCAGTGCCGCTGCCAACTGGGTGGCAAAGCGCGGGCTGTGCGCTTCGAGCAGATACAGACCGGGTTGCGTCAGCGTCACCGGCACGAAGTTCAGGGCCTCGAGCGCCGTGCCGGGCACGGACTGCGTTTGCAGCCCGGCCCACGCAAGCTGTTGCTGCGCCAGCACCGGGTAAACGGGCGTCGGCGCCGCACTGCGCTGCGGCCAGCCCTGGGCGCTGTGCCACAGCGCCAGCGCGCTGGCCGAAGCCCGGGCGCGCTGCTGCAGCGCGTCGCCACCCGACCCAGGCGCGCGCATCTCGCCACCGAGGCGCATCAGCTGGACTGCGACCTGCGCCTCCAGCCGTCGCACCGCCAGCGGCCAGCGGGCGGACTGGCCTGGGGCCAGCGGCAGCACACCGGCCGGCTCGGCAAAGCCCAGGTAAGGCGGCAGGGTGGCGATCGGCACGGCTTTGGGAAACTCAGCCGGGTTGCTCAAATCCCGGCCATCCGCATCATGCAGGGCGCCGGGCAATTGCAGCGTCAGCGTGCTGCCTTCGGGCAGCAGGGCCTCAGGGCTGGCCGGTTCGCTGACTAGGACGCGCGCCGTGGCAGGAGGATAGTCGGGCTCGATGCTGAGTTTCAGGGCCTGACCCCTGGCATCACGCAGGCTGACGTGGCGCAGGGCTTCGGTGTTGACGCGTTCGCTGAACTCGACGCGCAAGCTTTGGCGCGGGTCGCAGCCGGGGCTGCCGGCGATCTGCGCACAGACCACCTTGGCGCTGAACGGCGGGCGCACGCGGTACGGCCCGAGCAACTGGTCGCTGCCGCTGGCGACACCAGCGGGCGTGCCCACGGCATGGCTCCAGACCAGTTGCAGGCTGGCATCGGCTGGCAGCGCCCTGGCGCAGCGCAGTGCCACGGTGCGCTCGGGCACAAACAATTCGTCGCCACGGGCGCGTTGCCATTGAATACGCGTGGCGGCAAGGTCCAGCAGCGTCACCGCAAGCTCGGTCTGCTCATTGACTTTGCAGCGCACGGCGGCGAGCGTATCGCGTGCCAGCGGCGCGTCGGTTTGCAGCAGGAACAACTGCTGTTCGGTCAGACGGGCGCCGCTGTAGGGCTGTTGCCAGACGACTTTGGGGCCGCCGGTATTGAATGACCACGGTCCGGCGGATGCCACTGGTAGCCCGGACAAGGAATGCAGCCCGGGCTGCAGGCGCACGGCACAGCGCGTGCCCACGGGCAAGGGTGTCTTGAACTCGGCCACCCAGCGCCGGCTATCGACCCAGCGCTGCGAGAACTCAGGCGTGGCGCCACAGTCAATCTGAAGCGCTGGCGCGGCGTCGGCGCGGCCCAGCGGTGTCATGTCGTGGCTGAAGCGGATCGCCACCTGCTGCACGCTGCGCACCTCGCCCTGCGGGCTTAGGCTCTCGACCGACACGGCGGTAGTCTGGGCTTGCACCGGGCCGGCAAACAGCGTGGCGGCCAGCAGAACCGCCTGCACACAGTCGGGTAGCACCCGCTGGAATGCTGTTTCGCGGATCATGGCGTGAGTTTGTGATTGCCCTCGCGCACGCTTTGCGCCGTCTGCCCAAACAGCGCCTTGCGTGCTTCTTCGGACATCGTGCCGGTGCGCAGATCTTTGAGCAGATCGAGCCCGCGCTTGACAGCAGGGCGCTGGAACAGGGTGTTGTACCAGCGCTCGATGTGGGGAAAGTCTTCGAGCGACACTTTTTGCGCCTGGTGCGTGCGTATCCAGGGGAAGATCGCCATGTCGGCGATCGAGTAATCGGAACCGGCCACGAACGCGCCGGTCTTGCCCAACTGGGTGTTGAGTACGCCATACAGCCGGTTCACTTCCTTGCCGTAGCGATCAATGGCGTACGGCACTTTTTCCGGGGCGTAGAGCAAAAAGTGGCCGTTTTGTCCGGCCATCGGGCCCAGGCCTCCCATTTGCCACATCAGCCACTGCAGGACCCGGCTGCGAGCGCGCAGATCGGCTGGCAGAAAGTGCCCGGTTTTCTCGGCCAGGTAGATCAGGATCGCGCCGCTCTCAAATAGCGCAAAAGGTTCACCCCCGTCAGCGGGCGCGTGATCGACGATGGCCGGCATCCGGTTGTTCGGACTGATGGCTAAAAATTCGCGCGTGAATTGCTCTCCTTTGCCAATATTCACCGGCACCAAGCGGTACGGCAGAGCACATTCCTCCAGCATGATGGAAATTTTCCAGCCATTCGGGGTGGGCCAGTAATACAGATCGATCATCAAGAGCTCCGGTTGCGATGGACCACCTCATTGTCCAACGAAAACGCCCGCTGCTGACACCGCCTGGTGGCGGAACTATTGCGTCAATCGAATTGCCCCGCTTGGGGCTTCACACACTGGTGAGGCCGCGATAGAGCATATAGGCGGCCAGCACGTAGAGGATGCTGGCAAACACGCGCTTGAGCTGCTTCACCGGCAGTTTGTGCGCGGCGCGGGCGCCCATCGGTGCCGTCAGCACACTGCAGCTGGCGATCACGGCCAGGGCCGGCAGCCAGATGTAGCCGAAGGAATGCGGCGGCAGGTTTTGCACACTCTGGCCGCTGATGACGTAGCCCACCACGTTGGCCAGCGCAATCGGGAATCCGAGTGCGGCCGAGGTCGCCACTGCGTTGTGAATCGCGACGTTGCACCAGGTCATGAAGGGCACGCTGACAAAGCCGCCGCCGGCTCCTACCAACCCCGACAGAAAACCAATCACGCCACCGGCGCCGATCAGTCCGGCGGTACCGGGCACCTGCCGGGTTGCTGCCGGTTTCTTGTCCAGAAACATCTGGGTCGCGGAAAAACTCACAAATGCCGCAAAGAACAGCGCCAGCCAGGACCCCTTGAGCAGCGCAAAAACCCCCAGGCTCGCGAGTGCGCCGCCCAGCACGATGCCTGGCGCCAGGCCCTTGACCAGGTCCCAGCGCACGGCGCCGCGCCGGTGGTGCGCGCGCACGCTGGAAATCGATGTGAAGATGATGGTCGCCATGGATGTGGCGATGGCCATCTTGACCGCCAGGTCGGGCGCGACACCGCGGCCTGACAGGATCAGGGTGATAAAGGGCACCATCATCATGCCGCCTCCAATGCCCAGCAAGCCGGCCAGCAAGCCAGTGCCCAGACCCAGCATGGCAAGTTCAATGATCAGCAGCGGTTCGAGATTCATGGGGAACAGGGAGGAAAGGAGAGGCCAGAGAAGGTGTCTGCAGTGCCGCCGGACCGGCATCCTGAACCGGAGTTCAGGTGGGCGAGGTCAGCTGGACATTGGGTTCATCTAACGCGAGATGATCACGCCTGACCAGCGATGTTCCAAGCCCGGGCTCTAAGAGCATTGGTTCAAGGAACTATAAAGCCCGACGAGCACCGCAGACGGTTTTGATTGTAGAGCGAGAACGCTTTGTCCGCTGCAACCGGATCGGCAAATTAAATCAGCCGGCCGTCTTCGCCCAGGGCGGCGTCGAGTCGTTCCAGCAGCGAGCTCAGCAGCAGGTCACTGCCCACCGCCTGTGGATCAGGCGCGCGTCTGGAGGTCAAAGCCGGGGCTGTCGTACTGGCCGCCGGCTGCGGCGTGCCGGTGTTCTGCTCGGCCAGATCAAATGCCAGGTTAATCGCCGCCAGCACAGCGATCCGGTCCCGCGCCCTGACCTTGCCGCCCTCGCGGATCTTGCACATCGCCGTGTCCACGCGCTCGACCGCTTCAAGCAGCCGGGCGTCGCCTCCGTCAGGGCAGCCCAGCAGGTAGCTTTGCCCCATGATCTGTACTTCGAGCTGTTTCATACCGTGCCCTTATGCGCACCGGAAGTCGCTGTCTCGGGCAGGCGTTCCAACAGTGCGTCGACTCGTGCGCGCGCGGCACCGAGTCGGGATTTTAGAGAATCGCGCTCTTGAGTCAGGACTTCGACCTGCGCGCTGAGCAGGGCGTTGATGCGCTGCAGCTCTTCGTAGCGCACGAGCAGGCGCTCGACACGCTCGGCAATCTGGTCGATTTGAGATGGATTCGACATAGGCTCACATTGTAGGGTTTGCCAAAGTGTCCGGCGGTAGAATTCGCGGTGTTGGTGCTCGCGGTGTGGTTCACACGCCGCAGTTCAACGGGAAGCAGGATGTTACGCCGCTCGCACTGAGCTTGTCGAAGTGCCGGGTGGTTTGGCCAACCTGCGCTGCCCCCGCAACGGTAAGTGGACGAACCGCGAGGTTCCGCTTCCATCACAGCCACTGAGCGTCTTGAACACGCGCTTGGGAAGGCGATGGAGGTTGCTTCCACCAGCCCGGATACCGGCCAACACGGTGGTTGCACGCCCTGGCGCGCAACCGTGATGCTCAGGCATCGTCGGGGACGACGATGAGAGCCCTCGTTGATTCTTCACTTATGAAAACTCTCTCTTCCGGTGCACGCCTTGCGGCACTTTCCATTGTTCTCTCCGCTTCGCTGCCGTCCTTTTCCCAGACCCTGGAGCCGCCGCAATTGCAGGAGGTGGTGGTCACGGCCAGTCGCAACGAGCAACTGCTCGGCTCGGCCTTGCCCCACACCAGTGTGATCACGCGGCAGGACATCGAGCGCTCCCAGGTCACCGATCTGGTCACCTTGCTGCAGCGTGAAGCCGGCCTGCAGCGCACCCAGAACGGCGGCATTGGCACCGTGTCCAGCGTCTTCATGCGCGGTGCGCCGTCGCTGCAGACCCTGATATTGATCGACGGCGTGCCGCAAAACAAACAGGACGCCTCCGGTGCCGTCAGCCTGGAGCACCTGATGCTCGACAACATCGAGCGGGTTGAAATCGTGCGCGGCAATGTGTCGGCGATCTATGGCTCGGGCGCCATTGGCGGCGTGATCCAGATTTTCACCAGGCGCGGAAGCACAGAACCTTCGGCCAGCGTGTCGCTGGAGCTCGGGCCGCGCGCGTCGCGCAAGCTCTCCGGCAGCGTCAGCACCAGTCTGGGTGATACCTCGATCTACGCCGGCGTGGCGCGAGTCACGACCGACGGGTTTTCCGCGATCAACACGGCGCAGCTGCCTGGCGCCAACCCGGACGCCGACGGTTACGGGAACACCAGCGCCAACCTGGCGCTGACGCATCGCCTGTCCCGGGAGCACAGCTTTGGCGTGCGGCTGATGCAGTCCGACAGTGACACCGCCTATGACAATGCCTTTGGCGCACCGACCGACATCCAGACCTCGACCACCCGCCTGAGCCAGGCCACGCTGTTCACCGACAACACCTGGGGCAAGTGGCGCAGCCGCCTGTCGCTCAGTGAGCAGTCCGACAAGAGCCGCAGCCAGGACAACGGCGTTTTCGGCTCCACCGATGGCTTTACGACACGGGCCACGGTGTTGAATTGGGTCAACACCATTGCCCTGGGTCATGACTGGCTGGCCAGCGCCGGGTTGGAGCAGCAGCGCCAGCATGTGGACACCAGCAGCGACTCCGCCTGGGCCACTCCCTACGACAAGGAGCGCAGCACCACAGCCGTGTTTGCCGGCGTCGAGGGCAAGCTGGGCCAGGGCGGGCTGCAACTTAATCTGCGCCATGACAAGGTCGGCGATCTGTCTCAATCCACCGGATTCCTGGGCTACAGTTATGCGCTGACGGATCAAGTCAAGCTGATTGCCAGCACGTCGAGCGCCTTCAACGCGCCACCGCTGGGCTATCTGTATGCGCCCGGTTACGGCAACCCCTTGCTGCAGCCGGAGAAAGCGCGCAGCCATGAGCTGGGCCTGCAATACGAGCAGGGCAGTGAGCTGCTGCGCGCGACCTATTTCAATACCCGCATTCAGGATCAGCTCAACTACGACTTCATCACTTCGGCCTTTGCAAATATTGGCCGCACCCGGAATTCCGGCCTGGAGTTGTCGTACAAGGGCAGCGTCGGCGCCACTGACTTGCGCGCCAGCCTGACGCTGCAGGATCCGGTCGATGAGATCACCGGCCAGCGGCTGGCGCGCCGTGCCACCAGCCTGATGTCGGTGGGCGTCTCGCACCCGATGGGTCCCTGGCGTTTCGGTGCCGACCTGCAGTACAGCGGCGAGCGGCCCGATGCCTACAGCGATGCGTTGACCTTCAGCACGGTCAACACCACGCTGGCCGCGTATTCGGTGCTGGATTTGTCGCTCTCCTACAAGGTATCTCCGGCGCTGCTGCTCAAGGCGCGGCTGGACAATGCCAGCGATCAAAACTACCAGACGGTTTATGGCTACAACCAGCAGCCGCGCAGCCTGTACTTGGGAATGAGCTGGACGCCCAGGCTCTGACCGGCTGCCCCGGACCGATCCGAAGAGAAAGAAGCATGAGCCCGACTTGCACCACGCCGCTCGCGCCGATGCGCAGTGAATTGATTCTGGGTGGCCAGAAGAGCGGCAAGTCGCGTCGGGCCGAGGTTTTGGCGCGTCAATGGCTGGAAGCGGACGCGGCGCATCGCGCCGTGCTGATTGCCACCGCGCACCCTGGGGACGAAGAGATGCGCCAGCGCATTGCCCGCCACCAGGCGGACCGGGCGCGGCGCGTGCCGCGGATGTCAACCATCGAGCAGCCGCTGCAACTGGCGCAGGCCATCACCCGGTACAGCCGGCCTGACACGCTGCTGGTGGTCGATTGCCTGACCCTGTGGCTGACCAACCTGATGTTGCCCGCGGCCGATCTGGCATTCGAAGAATTTGAGACAAATAGACCTGCAGACACCGTAACTACTGCGCAAGCAGCTACTATTTTAATAGCAATCGAGAATGCCCCAGGGCCGCTGGTCCTGGTCAGCAACGAAATCGGTCTGGGCGTCATTCCGCTGGGCGCGCCAGTGCGGGCGTTTGTCGATGCGCTGGGCACGCTGAACCAGCAAGTTGCCGCACGATGCCAGCGCGTTACATTGATGGCAGCGGGTTTGCCGCTGGCTTTGAAAGATGCCGGATGAAGAATTTCTTTGTCAATACCTCGTTGCGAGCGCAGCGTGGCAATCCACCGGCAAAGCCGTCTTTGCGAGGAGCGAATGCGACGCGGCAACGCGCTGCGCTCGCAATGACGGGTAAGTGGCTGCTGTGCCTGGCCGCCGCCAGTGCCCTGATGGGTGCCAGCGCCGTGCAGGCTGTGCAGGTCACCGACGACCGTGGTGTGACGGTCAGCTTCGAGCAGCCGCCGCAACGCATCGTCAGCCTGTTGCCGTCGCTGACCGAGACCGTGTGCGAGCTCGGCCAGTGCCAGCGCCTGGTGGGTGTGGACCGCTATTCCGATTACCCGGCGAGCGTGCAGCGCCTGGCGCAAGTCGGCGGCGGGCTGGACCCGAATATCGAAGCCATCGTCGCCTTGAAGCCCGACCTGGTGCTGATGGCCACGTCGTCACGCGCCGCCGAACGTCTGCAGTCGCTGGGCATCCAGGTGCTGGCGCTGGAGCCCAGGAGTCACGCCGATGTGCGCCGGGTGCTGGAACAAGTGGGCCGGTTGCTGCAGGTGCCCGATGCGCAGCGCGTCTGGCGCGTCATTGACGCCGCGGTGTCGGCCGCCGCGCAGTCGCTGCCGGCCCCGCTCAAGACCACACGCGTGTATTTTGAAGTCAATAGCGCGCCCTACGCGGCTGGCGAGCGCTCGTTCATTGGGGAAACCCTGATGCGCCTGGGAGTCAGGAACATCGTGCCCGCCAGCCTGGGGCCGTTTCCCAAGCTCAACCCGGAGTATGTGGTGCGCGCTGACCCGGACCTGATCATGGTTGGCGACCGCAACTACGCCGGTCTCGAAGGCCGCCCCGGCTGGGCCGGCATGCGCGCCCTGCGTGAGCACCGGCTGTGCGTGTTCAGCGCGGCGCAGACCGACGTGCTGGTGCGGCCCGGCCCGCGCATGGCCGAAGGCGCCCGCATCATGGCGCAGTGCCTGCAGGACCAGGCGCCATGACCGAGATTGGACGTCAGCAACGCGCGGCCTCATGGCTGGTGCTTGGCCTGGTGCTGGCTGGCTGCGTTTTATTGCTGCTGGGTGCCAGTGTCGGCAGCACCGGCATTGAGAGTTTGCTCAAGGCCTGGAGCGAGCCGGTGGCGCGGCAGATCGTCTGGGACATTCGCCTGCCGCGCACGCTTGGTGCCTGGGCGGCAGGTGCCCTGCTGGGGCTGGCCGGTGCGGTGGCGCAGGGACTGTTTCGCAATCCGCTGGCCGATCCCTATCTGCTCGGCAGCGCCTCCGGCGCCTCGCTCGGGGTGGCGCTGGCGCTGGTGTTTTTCGGCGTGTCGCCGTTTGCCACGCACTGGCTGGTGCGCCTGGGACTGACCGGCGCCGCGTTTGCCGGCGCGGTGGCGGCCGTGCTGCTGACGCTGCTGCTGGCACAGGGCGTGCAGCACACCTTGCGCCTGTTGCTGGCCGGCGTGATTGTCGGCGTGGTGCTGGGCGCGCTGGCGTCGCTCACGATGCTGCTGGTGCCCGAAGTCATGCAGTCGATGCAGGCCTTCATGCTGGGCAGCACCGGCTTTGTCGGCTGGAGCGCCTGGATCACGATGGTCAGCGTGTGGTGTGTTTGCATGGCCGTGGCCTGGATGCTGAGCCCGGTGCTCGATGGCCTGAGCCTGGGCGAAGCTACCGCCGCCAGCCTGGGCCTGCCGCTGGCGCAGATGCGCGCCGCACTGGTGGTGGTGCTGGCGCTGGCCACCGGCGCGGCGGTGGCGCAGACCGGCCTGATTGCCTTCGTCGGCCTGGCCGCGCCGCACTTGGTGCGCTCGGTGGCCAAGACCACGCACCGGCGTTTGATCTGGCTCTCCAGCCTGATGGGCGGCGTCTTGTTGATGGCCGCGGACGTGCTGGCGCGGGCGCTGATTGCACCGCAGGAGTTGCCGGTGGGCGTGCTCACCGCGGTGCTGGGTGGCGGCTATCTGCTTTGGCTGATGCATCGCGGCACGCGCGCGTCGCGTGGCGCAGGACTATGACGAATGCTATGCAATCAATAGCTGTTGATGCTCGTCACATAAGGGCCAGACTCGGAAATGTTGAAATATTGCATGATGTTTCGGTGGCTTTCCCGGCAGGCCGCTGGAGCAGCATCGTCGGGCCCAACGGCGCCGGTAAATCGACGCTGCTCAAAGTCCTGGCGAAACTGTTGCCGCATACCGGCACGGTAACGCTGCTGGGCCAGCCGCTGGCGACACTGCCGGGCCGGCTGCGCGCGCAGCAACTGGCCTGGCTCGGACAGAACGAGAGCACCGGTGATGACTTGACGGTGTGGGATGTGGCGATGCTGGGCCGCCTGCCGCACCAGTCCTGGCTGGCGGCGCCCAGCGCCGGGGATCACGCGGCGGTCGAGCAGGCCCTGCGCGCCACACAGGCCTGGGACTGGCGTGCCCGCACGCTCGGCCAGCTGTCGGGCGGCGAGCGCCAGCGCGTGCTGCTGGCCCGGGCGCTGGCGGTGCAGGCGCAGGTGCTGCTGATGGACGAGCCGCTGGCCAACCTGGACCCGCCGCATCAGGCCGATTGGCTGTGCATGGTGCGTGCGCTGGTGGCGCAGGGAAAGACCGTGGTCAGCGTGCTGCACGAGCTGTCGATGGCGCTGCAGGCCGATGAGATGGTCATCATGGCGCAGGGCCGCATCACGCATCAAGGCGCTTGCGGCGACGCTGCCACCCATGACGCGCTGCAGCGGGTGTTTGACAATCGAATCAGCATTCACGCGCTGGGCCAGCAGTGGGTGGCCCTGCCGCGGGCCGTGCCAGTGAGCACCGGGCGGTCGGCGCAATGACTTTTTTTCAGACTGTCTCGATCATGTTTCCTGCTCCCAAACTCAAGCAACTTCCAATATGAACCACTCCTTGCCCCTGCTGGCCGACATTCGCGTCCCGGCGTTCACCCAAGCGCTACAGCACAAGATCGACAACAAGACCAAGCCGCTGGGCTCGCTCGGCCGGCTCGAAGCCCTGGCGCTACAGCTCGGCGAAATTCTGGGCAGCGACTCGCCCACGCTGGTCGATCCGCAACTGGTGGTGTTTGCCGCCGACCACGGTCTGGCGGCGCGCGGCGTGTCGGCGTTTCCGAGCGACGTGAGCTGGCAGATGGTGGAGAATTTTCTCGCCGGTGGCGCCGCTGTGAGCGTGCTGGCGCGGCAAAACGGCATCGCCCTGACGGTCGTGGACTGTGGCGTCAAGCATGACTTTCTGGCAGGACTACCGGCAGGCGCGCAGCGGCCCGGTCTGCTGGTGCGCAAGGTGACCGGTGGCGAGCAGGGCACCGCCGATTCTTCAGTGCACAGCGCCATGAGCGCGCCGCAGTGCCGGCAGGCCTTGCAAAACGGCATCGGGATTGTCCGGGGTCTGCCGGGCAACGCGCTGCTGCTGGGCGAAATGGGCATCGGCAACACCTCGGCGGCATCGCTGCTGCTGGCCAGGCTCGCCGGGCTGGAGATCGAGGTCTGCACCGGCGCCGGTACCGGCCTGGATGCGGCGGCGGTGCAGCGCAAGACGGCGCTGCTGCGCGAGGTGCTGGCGCGCCACGGCCAGGCGCAGGAGCCGCTGGCGGCACTCGCGGCTTTCGGCGGCTTCGAGATCGCCACCATGGTCGGCGCGGTGCTGCAGGCGGCGCTGGAGCGGCGCGTGATCGTGGTCGATGGTTTCATCGCCAGCTCGGCGGTGCTGGTGGCGCACGCGCTGCAACCGCTGGTGCTGCAGCGCTGTGTGTTTGCCCACCGCTCGGGCGAGCGCGGTCACGAATTCATGCTGCAACACCTGGGCGTGCAGGCGCTGCTGGATCTGGGCTTGCGTCTGGGCGAAGGCTCCGGCGCGGCGCTGGCCTGGCCGCTGTTGCAGTCGGCCTGCGCCATGCTGCTTGAGATGGCCAGTTTCGAGTCGGCCGGGGTGTCGGAAAAGTCGGCCACGCAAGTTTCGCCGGCATGAATCTGTTCAGCCGCTTCGCGCGCCATTACCTGCTGTCGGTGCAGTTCTTCACGCGCATTCCGGTGACCGGGCGCTTGGCGCAGTGGGTCGGCTTCAGTCCGGCGATGCTGCGCGCCAGTGCCGGGCATTTTCCCGGCGTCGGCGTGCTGGTGGGTGCGCTGGTGGCGGCGTTCACGGCGCTGCTGCTGCTGGCCTTGCCGGCGGTTCACTTTGCGCTGCTGGTGGCGGCGGCGCTGGGCACGGCGTTTGGCGTGTTGATCACCGGTGCGTTCCATGAGGACGGTCTGGTCGACGTCGCCGACGGGCTGGGTGGCAGTGCCGAGCGGGAGCGTGCGCTGCTGATCATGAAGGACTCGCGCGTCGGGGCCTTCGGCGCGATTGCCTTGATGCTGGTGCTGCTGTGCAAAGTGGCACTGCTGGCCATGCTGGCGGAGATCAGCTTCGAGTTGATGTGTGCCGCGCTGTTTGTCGCGCATGTGGTGTCGCGCACCTGGCCGCTGTTGACGATCAGGCTGATGCCGCATGTTGGCGACGCGGCGGGCACCAAGTCCAAGCCGCTGGCGGAGCAGATCAGCGGCACCGCCTTGCTGACTGGTTTTATGTGGTGTTTGATGGCGCTGGCGCTTGTTGCCTATGCGCAGGCAGCTACAGAATTTATAGCGATCGAGGTCCCGCCCGAAGGCTGGCTGCAGGCGCTGATCAACGCGCTGGCGGCGTCTGCCGTGGCCTGGGGGCTGATGGCGCGCTGGTTCTGGCGCCGCCTGGGCGGCTTCACCGGCGACTGTCTGGGCGCGACCCAGCAGCTGTGCGAGCTGGCGTTCTACCTCGGGCTGGGCTTGAGCCTGTGAAGCTGTGGCTGGTGCGCCATGCGCAGCCGCTGATTGCGGCCGGCGTTTGCTACGGCGCGCTGGATGTGGCAGCCGATGCCAGCGCGACCCAAAAGGCCGCGCTGGCCCTGGCCGAAATTCTGCCCGAAGGCTTGCCGGTGATTTCTTCTCCGCTACAAAGATGTGAGCACCTTGCGCAGGTTCTGCGGGGGCTTCGGCCTGATTTGGCCTATAAAACAGAGGCGCGGCTGGCCGAGATGAACCTTGGCTGCTGGGAAGGCCGGCGCTGGGACGCGATTCCCCAAGCCGACTATGAGCGCTGGCTGGCGGCGTTTGGCGAGCATCGTTTTGGCGGCTGCGAGAGCGTGTCTGAATTCATGCAGCGCGTCGCCATCGTGTGGGACCAGACCCGGCTGCAGGGGCGTGATGCGGTCTGGATCACCCATGCCGGCGTGATTCGCGCCGCCACCCTGATCGCACGCGGTGAGAGACAGGTGCGGCAGGCGGCGCAGTGGCCGAGTGATGCCCTGGCATTCGGCGGCTGGTGTGAATTGCAATCCTGATTCCCGATGGCAGTTTGTCGCCGGTGTCATTGACAGTTCCGGCTTGCCGACTCACTCAGTCTTCCAGCCTCACTCGCTTGAGCATCGGATGCCAGCGTGGATCGCCGTGAAGTTGGCGTAGCAGCACGTCGATCTTCATCGATGCAATTCCCGCGTCGCGTTGCCTGTAGGCCCGCTCCAGCCATTCGAATGCCGGGTCGGCTTCGCCCCGGTAGGCATACCCTTCGGCAATCTGGTAGGCGGCATCATGTGCGTACTTGAAGATCAGTTTCTGAAGCGCGTCCTTTGACTTCGCGGTTTGCCCGCAGGCATGCTGGACCAGCAGCAGGCCAAGCAGGCGGAAGGTCTCATGTTCTTCCTTGACGACCTCAGCCATGGCAGCATCCTTGCGCCCCTGAAGCAGCAGGAGACGACCAAGCCAGTAATGGAGTCTCACGTGCTGGGGGCTGAGTTCGAGCGCGGCAAGATAGGCGTTCCCGGCTTCCTCAAGACGTCCGGTAATTGTCAGCTGCAGCCCCGAAGTGATGTGCGCCTCGACGTTCAACGGGTCCAGCACCAGGGCTCGCTTCAGCAAGGCTTGCGCCTCCTCCAGCCGACCCAGGTTCTGCATCAGGGTGACAGCACCCACAATCAATATCGAGTCATCGGGTGCGAACTGCAGTGCTTGATGAATCGACGCCTCCGCCGCCTGCCAGTCCCAGTCGTGGTACATCAGCACAGTGCTGCGTGCCCAATGGCTTTCCGCCACTTCAGGTCCCACTTCGAGTGCGCGTTTGGCCGCTTCCGATGCGCGCTCGGCGCCCTCTGCGATGGGTGCCCAGGCATTGGCGCTCTGGTGCATATAGCAGAATGAGAGTGACGCCCATGCCAATGCAAACAGCGGATCGATGTCCAGCGCACTCCTGAAGTACCCGATGGCCTTCGTCATGTCCTGCGCGTTGTAGCGTTTCCTGAAAAAAGCGCCCTGGAGATACAGCCGGTAGGCTTCCGCGCTCTTGCTGCGACCTTTCACCGCTGTCCGTACTTCAGCAGCCAATTCGGTGCTGCCGGTCTCATCGGAAGATTCGCCCATCAAGGTGGCGCGCAATTCCCTGACCACGGAATGTGCAATGTCGTCCTGCACGGCAAAGATGTCCTCAAGTTCCCGGTCATAGCTTTTTGACCAGAGGTAGGAATCTGAAGCGGCATGGACCAGCTGCACCGTGATGCGCACACGCAAACCTGCCTTGCGGACACTGCCTTCAAGGACGGTCGCAACGTTCAACTTGCGCGCCACTGTCGGGATATCCACGTTCGCTCCCTTGAAGCTGAACGCGGAAGTCCGGGATACAACGCGCAGCCCGCGGATCTTCGAAAGAACATTGATCAACTCTTCCGAGAGGCCGTCGGCAAAGTACTCATTCGCCGCATCGTCGCTCAAATTGACGAAGGGGAGCACCGCGATGGATGGAGTTTCCTCATGGCTTGTGGCGCTCACTTCTGGCGGGGGCAATGGGTTCTGTGGCAGATCCGCGCGATCGATCGGCAGCGTGAAGCGGTAGCCTCTTCCGGCAAGCGTGGTGATCGCGTTTGGTCCCAGTATCTTGCGCAAGGTCGAGATCTGAACTTGCAGATTGTTTTCCTCAACCACGAGACCCGGCCAGACCAGGTCAAGCAATTCAGCCTTCGTCACCAGTTGCCCGGCGCGTTCGACCAGTGCTACCAGCAGGTCGAAGGCACGCGGCCCCACGGCCACCGCCGCGCCATCGACGAGCAGCCGCTGTTCAGCCGGCTGCAGAACAAAACGTCCGAAGCGGTAAAGGTCATTCAAAGCAGGGCGCTGGGTGCTCGCCAATGTTGGAACCTCCCGATTTGCTCCGACTGCTGGGGATTCAGAAGATTTCAGCAAGGCTTCAGTCCGCTTAAGGACTTGGGTGATCCGGCGGGTGGAACATACGCTTCATGAAACCGGGAAGCTGTCGGAACCGTTGATCGAAAGGACTTTATCATGAACACCCAGCCAAAGCTGATTTCGAACGCCACGAAAGCCAAGTCATTGGTGGCGGCAGTGACAATTGCCGTCGGATTGCAGGGCGTCTTGTTGTGGCAGTTAAACGAAGTCGCCAATTCTGGCGCACAGAACGCGACGCCGGTGGTGAGAGCACCAGATCCAGCACCATTAACAGTGCCTGCACAAGCGACGCTGACCCCGATCTGTCAGTTCACACTTGAGCCCGTCACGATTGTCGCGCGCCGGGAGTCCACGGCTTCAGAGCTGAGAGTGGCGTCCGTCAAAAAGCAAGCTGCGAGTTCCGCAATCGACAGGGCGACAAACGACATATAGGGATGCAGAAGCCTGTCTCCATTGCTAAGTTGAAATTCAAGTGACCAGGGAACTTTCCCGAAGTGACGGCACCCCAAGCCGCGTTCAGTCTACCGGGAGGATCAGGCCGGCGGGGCACTCAGCTCCGCGGCTGTCCCCCGGCCTTTGGCCTCCTCCTTTATGCCGCTGCGCTGAGTGCCCCACCAGCCTGATCTATCAAGCAGGGTTGATGTGCGACCCACACACGCCTGGGCCTCAGTCCCCGACTTGCGGAGGCAATCTGCATTTTCAGTGCGTCAAACCGAAGCCCGGCGGTCAAGAGGAACTGCGCAACAGCGTGCAGCCTCTTGCGTTTACGATCAGGCAACATCGGAGGCCGTAATGGATCAGTCAGCTAAATTTTGGGACAGGATAGCGGAGCGCTATTCGAAACAACCCATTGCCGATGAAGTGGCGTACCAGAAAAAATTGCAGGTCACGCGCGAGTACTTTCGGCCAGCCATGGAGGTACTGGAGTTCGGCTGCGGAACCGGGTCGACAGCCATCGCCCATGCGCCGTATGTAAAACACATTCAGGCGATCGATGTCTCATCGAAAATGATTCAGATCGCCCAGGGCAAAGCCGACGCGGGAAATGTCAAAAATGTCACTTTCAGACGCTCGGCCATCGATGATTTCAGTGTGCCCGATCAAACCCTGGATGCCGTGTTGGGACTCAGCGTTCTGCACCTGCTCGACAACAAGGAGAAGGTGATCAAGCGGGTTCACAAAATGCTCAAACCGGGAGGAATTTTCGTCACCAGCACGGCGTGCCTTGGAGATTCGATGAAGTTTTTCAAGTTTGTCGCGCCAATTGGAAAATTTCTGGGGTTGATGCCTTTGGTCAAGGTCTTTACCACAAGAGAATTGCTTGCCAGCTTGACCGATGCCGGTTTTGAAATTGACTACCAATGGCAGCCGGGCAAAAACACGGGCGTGTTTATTGTGGCGAAGAAGGTGCAGTAGGGGCGATAACTCCGAGAGCAATCTGCGCCATGAAAAGCACGCTAGTCAGCCGGACTGTCGGGCTTCTCTCTGCCGGATGTAACTCTCACCCCCGCATGACACGGCCACCCGTGGCCCCGCCGGCTTCGGCTACCTACATGTCGGGTGCGGATGGCGCAGAGCTGTATACCTTGATCGAGGGCGATCCGGAGCCGCGCGCAGTGGTCTGGTATGTGCTCGGACCAGAAATTGCCTCCACGCCTCTCTACCCCAACTTCACCAGAGCGTTGCATCAGGCCGGGTTTGCGACCGCCATCCTGCACCCGCGAGGCAGCGGCTACTCCTGCGGCATGCGCGGCGACATCGAGGACTACGCGCTCTTCCTCTGCGACTACCAGACGTTTCTTCATCGGCTGCGCGAGCGCTTCGCGGGGAAGCCGCTGTTCCTGCTCGGGCACAGCGCGGGGGCTGCGCTTGCCCTGCACGTTGCAGCGACTTCAAATGGTGCACTCGCCGGGGTCATCCTGGTGAATCCGGCATACAAATTGACCTACTCTGAAGGAATGGGGCCCTCGTTCTGCGACTATGTCGTCTACGGTGCGAATTACATTTTTCGTCCCGCGGCACTCACCGTCGACATGAACAGCAAGCCGTCGGCCATGAAGAACGAGCTCGACCGCGCGGAGGCCGTGGCAATGCAGGGGGATCCTCTCGTCGTCCGCTACTTCAGCTTGCGATATCTTCTGGCCCAGAGGAAGATCATGGAAGGCTGTGCCGTGAACATTGCAATGACGGACGCGCCCTTGCTGCTCGTGCAGGGCGACTCAGACGCGCTGGTCGATCCGAAAGGCAATGACGAACTGCTCGGCGTCGCGAGGAGCACCGACAAGGGGAGGCTGGTCGCACCCGGTGCGGGACACGGATCGAACGCGGTCGAGAGCATGATTTCACCGCTCGTCGACTGGCTGTCCAGACGCGTCCTGACGTCCGGCAACGCCGCTTTCTCGCAGGCTCGGACGGCTTGAGCAGTATTGCCGACGACGTTTCGTGGTGTCGCCTGAGCTCATGAGGGACTCAATGCATTCACCGATTTCTGGATGAAGCTCTTCACTTTCGCCCGTGACGACATAGGGCACATTTGTGCCATTCGACTGGCAGTCTCAGTGGACCAGGTACAGCGCCACGCCGTGCGCAGGTGCGCTGAGCGTCAGACCTGATGGAAACGTCCCCAGTTCCTTCTGACGCCACGCGTCACGAATCCTGAGCGAGCCGGTTTTTCCCAGCATGGCGGGCTCAAGCCGAAACGAACGAAATTGCGCGCCCATGTTGAATACGCCCACGGCCAGGCGTCCGCCGGCAAGCTCCTTCACCCACACCTGCCAGTCCTGGTCCTGGAACACGCGCCGCGCGGCACGGCCCAGCGGGTCCTGGTTGATGGCGATGACCTCGTCGTTCGTCAACAGGTTCAATGTGAAAGCGTCCAGGCTGGACAAATCGTTGCCGATCAACAGCGGCGCGGCCAGCAGGCTCCACAGGCTGAGCTGGCTGTACTGCTCGTCGGGGGTCAGACGCGACGCATGCAGCGTGTTGCCCCAACCGACCTTGCCCACGACCAGCGTGTCCGGGTCATTCCAGTGACCGGGTCCCGCGGACGCGGCATAAGGTGACTGGGAAAAACCGATCTTCAAGACACTGTCCCAGCTGTCCTCGATGTCCCAGGTGGTGCGCCAGGCATTGCCACCCACCGAGGCGCCCCAGTTCCACACGTCCTTCATGCCGTACTGGCACAGGCTGAAGACGACATCGCGCGGCAGCTCGCGCAAGATATCGCCCATGACCTGATAGGGCTTTTGATGTTCGGCCAGCGTTTGCTGCGGCGACATGGTGTCGGAGTAGCTGCACAGGTCGTACTTGAGATAGTCCACGCCCCAGCGCGCGTAGCTGTTCGCGTCTTGTTGCTCATGGCCGAGCGTGCCCAGGAACCTGCCGCAGGTGAACGGCCCGGGTGAGGAATAGATGCCGAACTTGAGTCCGCGCGCGTGCAGAAAATCGCCCAGGGCGCGCATGTCGGGAAACTTCTCATTGCCGCTGATCGTGCCATCGGCATTGCGCTTGTCGGCCTCCCAGCCGTCGTCGATGTTGACGTAGTTCCAGCCGTGTGCCGTGAGCCCGCTGTCGATCAGCGCCTGCGCCGCTTTGCGGATCAGCGCGTCGCTCACGCCCGTGCCGTGCGCGGTCCAGCTGTTCCAGCCCATCGGTGGCGTGAGCGCCAGCGTATCGCCCACGACGATGGAGATGGTGCGCTCGGCCCGCCCCAGCGCGTTGCGCGCCTGAAGCTGGACTTTGTAGGTTCCACGAGCGGCCACGCTGCCGGAGATGACGCCTGTTTTCGCGTCCAGGCGCAGGCCCTGGGGCAATGGTGCGGCGGCGTAGCGCAAAGGTGCTCGCCCGGTGGCCGCAATCTGGTAAAGCAAGGGTCTGCCGGGTCTCGCGCCCACCACGCTGGCGCCGTGAATCGCGGGGCGCGGCGAATCCGGCGGTGTCAACAAATACGGAAGGACTTGCATGGACTCGACCCGCTTGCCCGTGACCAGATCCTGGTAGCGCCAGCTCAGCTGTATGCCGGCGCGTGCAGGCGTGGAAATCGGCATCAGGCGGGTCCCCATGGGTTCGATCTGCAGCGCCTTCTGCTGACGCTGCAGCGTGATCCCGCTGACCGCGTCCTTGACGATGACTTCCAGCGAGCCGTCTTGAGCCACGGGAAACTCGTTGACAACGGCCAGCGTCGTGGTGGCCCGTTTGCCCGGCTGGAAGCGCGTGATTGATCGGGTCGGGTCCAGCCTGACACCGTCCACCTTTTCGGCCATTCTCAGGTAGGGCGGTCCCTTGTGAAAACCGCCACCGCCCCCGCCGTCATAGACCCGGACGGCGATGACGTTGTCACGGTCCCAGCGCACGATGTCGCTGCGCAAATCGACGTGGTAGTCACGCCGCGCCTGGTACTGGCTGTCATAGCCGCCCGGGTCGGTCGGCATGCGACCGGTCTGGCCGATCTTGACGCCGTTGAAGAAAGTCTCATCCACATCGTCGATCGACGCAAGGAAGACCTGCAGACGCTCCTGCCAAAAGCTTGTGCCCTTGAAAGATGACGGAATGACGACGTGGATCCGGTACCAGGAATAGCCGTCGTATCCGGCAAAGCCCTGCTCCTCGTAATATTGCGAGGTGTTGATCTCCTTCCAGCCGCGGTCGTCGAAGCCTGGCTCCTTCCACTCGCTGTTGTCACCGGTGCTGAAGCGTGCTTGAGGCATCAGAATCCTGTCGCTAGCGCCCGCCCATGAAACCACGGCGGCCAAGAGCAGCCAGAAAAGGAGAAAAGTTCGCATCATCACTGGAATTCTAAGGGCCGCAATGATGCTTGTTCGGCGCAGCCTTGAAAGAACGAAGCTGGCCTAACTGCTTTCCACCCGGTTGCGTCCGTTGGCCTTGGCACGGTACATGGCGGCGTCGGCACGCGCGATCAGCGTCTCCAGGGTGTCGTTGTCTTTCTGCCAGGTGGTGACGCCGATGCTCACCGTGCACGAAGGCCGGCGGTCGGGCTGGGCGCAGACGGCACGAATCCGCTCGGCGACCTGAAGCGCTTCGTCGAGCGAGGTTTCCGGCAGGAGCACGACAAACTCTTCGCCGCCATAGCGCCCCAGGTGGTCGGGTCGGCGCAATAAGGTGTTGACTGTGGCAACCAGCTTGATCAGCACCTGGTCGCCGGCCTGATGGCCATGGGTGTCATTGACCTCCTTGAAGTGGTCCAGATCCATCATCAGAAGCGCCATGCTGCGGCCATGGCGGCGGCAGCGCTCGAGCTCGCGCTGGCAGGCTTCGTTGATATGCCGGCGCGTCAGCGCACTGGTCAGTGAATCATGCGTGGCCAGGTGTTCCAGCTCGGTGCGCAGGCGGTCGTTGGCCATCAGCACCATGCCGATCGAGAGCAGCAATATCAGAAATGCGTAGCTGGTCAGGTAGACCTGCTGATGCGGCGCCGCGTCGAGAAAGGCGGCGTCGGCGGGCAACTGGAAGGAGGTGACCAGGCGCAGCAGCTGGATGACGGCATTGCCCATCAACACGCCAGCCGTCAGCATTCTGGCAAAGGTGTTCGCTCCCTGCTTCAGGACCAGCCAGACCAGCGCCGCAAACAGGCAGGCCATCAACAGATTGGAGACGATCAGGCGCACACGGTAACCCGGCTCGATGTAGGTGAACCAGAACGATACCAGCCACACTGCGGCGATCAATGCGATCCACGGCCGAACCCGCGGCGTGACGCCAAAAAAGCGCTGGGTGCCGACATAGATCAGGTAAACCCCCGACCAGAGCAACACATTGGCAGTGGTGACGGAGAGGTGGTCCGGCAGCTTGCCGCGTCCCGCAAACAGCAGGCCGGAGATAAAAAGCACCAGCAGAGCCGCTGACCAGATACCCAGGCCCTTGATGGAAGCCGGGTAACTGCGCTTGAGCGAATACAGGACCAGCGACATCAAACCGCTCATGACGCCAGCCAGCAGAATTACCGTGCGGAGGTCAATCAGGTTCATGGCTATGTCGGGGTTCAGTCCGGTGGTGGCGTTTTGCTTTTGAAGTCGCAGAACTGGCTGACGCCGCATTGCCAGCACAAGGGCTTGCGTGCCAGGCAGACATAGCGGCCGTGCAACACCAGCCAGTGGTGCGCGTGCAGCAGATACCCAGGTGGAATGCGTTTGAGCAGTTTCATCTCGACTTCATACGGCGTCTTGCCAGGCGCCAGACCGGTGCGATTGGCGAGCCGAAAGAGATGCGTGTCCACGGCCATGGTGGGCTCGCCAAAAGCCACGTTCAGCACCACGTTGGCAGTCTTGCGGCCGACACCGGGCAGCGCCTCCAGCGCTTCACGCGTGCGCGGCACCACACCGCCATGCTGCGTTACCAGCATCTGGCAGGTCCGCATCAGGTGTCTGGCTTTGGAGTGGTACAGGCCGATGGTCTTGATGTAGGCCTCCAGGCCTTCAAGACCGAGATCCAGTATCTTTTGCGGTGTGTTGGCCACAGGGAACAGGCGGCGCGTGGCCTTGTTGACGCTGACATCGGTGGCCTGGGCCGACAGCAGCACGGCGGTCAGCAATTCAAATACCGAGCTGTACGCCAGCTCGGTGACTGGCATCGGGTTGGCCGCCTTGAGGGTGGCAAAAAAGCCTTCAATCGCTGCGGGTTTCATGGGGGCAAGGCTGAATAATAATGGAGCTCAAGCGCAATTTACCCCTTTTCTCCGAAGGGGCAAGAAAATGAAGGACCCCATGCAATTTGCTGACCGCCTGAAAAACGTCGAAACCTCCGCCATCCGTGAACTCTTCAAGCTGCTGGGCAAGCCCGGCATCATCAGCTTTGCCGGGGGTTTTCCGGACCCGGCGCTGTTTGATGCGGTAGGTATCCAGCAGTGCGCCAGCGCGGTGCTGGCCAACAACCCCGGCCCGGTGCTGCAATACGGCGCCACAGAGGGTTACCAGCCGCTGCGTGAAGGCATCAGCGCCTTCATGGCGAACAAGGGCGCCACTGCCGCGCCCGAAGGCCTGATCGTCACCACCGGCAGCCAGCAGGCACTGGATTTGATCGGCAAGACCATGATCTCGCCCGGCGACAAGGTGATTGTCGAAGCGCCGACCTTCCTGGCCACGATCCAGTGCTTTCGCCTCTATGGCGCGGACATCATCGGCGCGCCTATCGATGCCGACGGCGTCGATGTGGACCGACTCGAAAAACTGATTCTTGAACACAAACCGAAGCTGGTCTACTTGATCCCCACCTTTGGCAACCCGAGCGGCGCCACGCTCAGCCTGGCGCGACGCAAGCGCATTCTGGAGATTGCGGCGCGCACCAGGACGCTGGTGGTGGAAGATGATCCGTATGGCGAGTTGTATTTTGACCAGCCGCCGCCGCCCAGCATGCTGGCCCTGAGCGACCAGGTGAGCGGCAGCCGTGACTGGCTGGCGCATTGCGGATCTTTCAGCAAGATATTGTCGCCAGGTTTGCGCGTGGGCTGGATGATCGCGCCGCCCGAGCTGCTGGCCAAGGCCACGATGTGCAAACAGTTCAGCGACGCCCACACCAGCAACCTGACCCAGGCCATCGCCGCGCATTACCTGACGCTGAATCGCCTCAATGGCGCGCTGGCCGTGGTGCGCAAGACCTATGCCGAGCGCGCCCGCGTCATGGCTGAATCCTTGCGCCGCGAGCTGGGCGACGCGATCGAGTTCAACCGGCCGCAGGGCGGCATGTTCTTCTGGGCCCAACTCACCGGTGCCGGCGGCAAAGAGAGCAACGCCGCCAACTTCGCCAAGCGTGCGATCGACAAGGGTGTGGCCTTTGTGCCCGGCGCGCCGTTCTTCGCGCATGACCCTGATCCGCGCACCCTGCGCCTGAGCTTTGCGACTGCCGATGTGGCGAAGATTGAGGAAGGCATTGCCCGGCTTGGGCAGGCGCTGTAAACGGATTGTTGATAAAGCGCTATTAGTTTTATAGCTGCTTGCGCATACACAGCAAGCGCTGCAAGCCTGTTTCTCTTAAAGTCGTGGCCTATGCCCGCGGCTCACCCAGTGCCGCACGCCATGCCGCCAGCTTTTGTTCGAACGCAAGCGCATGCGCTGGGCTGGTGGACGGCAGGCGGACATAGCGCAGCCCCTCGACGCGCAGGTCCGGCAGCACATGCCTGGCAAAGCTCTGCTGCGCCTCGGTGCCGTTGAAGCAAACCAGCTGAATGCCGGGGTGCGCGTTGAAAAAGGACGCGAAATCGTTTGGGACCCGCGTGCCTGCCTGGATGGAACTGTCGAGGCTGCCGGGGCGAACGCAACTCTGCAAGACATCCCACAGCGCAATACCGGACCGCGTGAGCGCTTCAACCCGCGCTTCGTACGGCGCCGCTGCGTCGAAACCGGCAATGCAGGCCATGATGCGCCAGAAATTATTGCGCGGATGGGCGTAATACTGCTGCGCATTCAGTGAGGCGACCCCCGGCATGCTGCCCAGGACCAGCACTTTTGCCGAGGGAAGGGACAAGGGGTTGAAGCTGAAGACTGGGCTCATTTTTGGCGTTCCAGTTTACGGCACACGGGGGCGGGTGGTCGCCACCACGTCCTGCGTCCGTGCCTGAGCATAATCTGCATCGCAGCCTCCAACACACCAGCATGCGCGCACTGATCGATTTCGACGCCATTCAAGCACCGGTTCAAGCCATGGACGGTGCTTCTTCGCCACGCGTCCTGCCCGCGGGCTCGGCCGCTTTGCGCGTGGCATTTGGCGAACCGCGTGAGGTCTTGGTGGCACGCGAGCTGAGCCAGGTCAAGACCGTGCTGCGGGCGGTGGAGCAGTGCGCGCTGCATGGCCTGTGGTGCGTGGGCTATGTGCGCTACGAGGCGGCACCCGCCTTTGACAGCGCACTGGCGGTGCGCCCGGCCACGGGACCGCTGGTGTGGTTTGGTGTGCACGATGCGCCGCTGCCCTCAGACGCGGGCTTGAGTCCGCCGGTATCCGAGCAGAGCGCCAGCCCCGCCGCGCAAGCGCAGGCGAATACCTGCCGCGTCACCTGGCAACCCGGCCTGGCACGATCATCCTTTGATGCCGTCCTGGACCGCTTGCACCAGGCGATAGCCGACGGAGAAATCTACCAGGCCAACTACACCACCCGCGCCGTGGGCCACTTGCAGGTGCCGCCGCTGGACCTGTTTACCTCCATGCGACAGGCCCAGGCCGGCGGCTTTGCCGCTTACCTGGACACCGGCGAAGAGCAGGTGCTGTCGGTGTCGCCCGAGCTGTTTTTTGACTGGCACCAGGGGCACCTCATCACCCGTCCCATGAAGGGCACGGCCCCGCGCGGCCGCAACCCCGAGGAAGACGCCGCCCTGGCCGACGCCCTGCGCAACTCGCCCAAGGAGCGGGCCGAGAACGTGATGATCGTGGACCTGATACGCAACGACCTGTCGCGCCTGGCCCGGCCGTTTTCGGTGGTAGTGGATGGCTTGTGCCGCGTGCAGGCGCTGTCTACCGTGTGGCAAATGGTCAGCGACGTGCACGCCGATACGCGACCGGGCACCAGCTTGCTGGACGTATTTACGGCGCTGTTTCCTTGCGGCTCGGTCACCGGTGCGCCCAAGGTGCAGGCCATGCGCCTGATTCGGGAACTGGAAGACTCTGATCGCGGTGTCTACTGCGGCGCGGTCGGCGTAGTGCGACCGGGCGGCAGCGCCACCTTCAACGTGCCGATTCGCACCGTGGTGGTACGCGGCACCACGGTGCGCGCCGGCACCGGCAGCGCCATTACCTCTGACGCCGTGGCCGCGGCCGAATGGCAGGAGTGGCGGCACAAGCAAGCCTACTTGCACCGGGCCAGCCAGGCTTTCGAGATTCTGGAAACGCTGGCGCTGCAGGACGGCGCGCCGCGCCATGCAGCGGACCACCTGGCGCGCATGGCGGCGTCGGCCGCGCACTTCGGCTTTGCCTGGCGGCCAGAGGTTGCGCAAGAGGCGCTGGCCCAACTGGCGCGGCAGCACCCAAGCGGCCCCTGGCGCGTGCGACTGCTGCTGGACAGCACGGGCCAGGTACAAGCCCAGGCGTTTGCCCTGGCCCCCACGCCCACCCCCGTGCGCCTGCAACTGGCAGCCCGCCCGCTGCTGGAGGCCGACAGCGAATTTGTGCGCCACAAGACCACCCGCCGCGCGCACTACGAGCGCTTCGCCCCAACAGATGCCACCGTGTTTGACAGTGTGCTGTGGAACGCGCGCGGCGAGGTGACCGAATGTACCCGCGGCAATCTGGCCCTGCTGCTGGATGGGCGCTGGGTCACGCCGGCGCTGGACTGCGGCCTGCTGCCGGGCGTGGGGCGCGCCCATTGCCTGGCGCAAGGCCGCGTGGTGGAGGCGGTCGTCTTGCTGAGCGACCTGCCCCGGGTGCAGGCGCTGGCGTTTGTGAACAGTCTGCGCGGCTGGGTGGACGCCGTCTGGGACCAGCCGCTGACCGACTGCCTGCCCACGCGCTGGGAAGCGGGCGATAGCTACCTGGTGATGGCTGGCTAGGGATTTCCAAATAAAAACACCTTTTAGTGCCCGTCAACACTGCACAGGCAGCTATGCAAACAGTAGCAATCTCAGGCAGAGCGATCAGGCGCGCTTGAGGACCATGCGACGGAGTGCGTCGTCACCAAAGACCTGTGAATTGGTTCGAACCCAGCCACGCATGCGTCTGGTAGGGCTTGGCTTCAGAAGCTCCGACACCAGGCATAGACGACTGTATTCCTGGGCTCTCCACCAATATTCGGTCGATATGTGGCCATGTGCAGTGTGCCTTCATACTTCAGACCGAGGCATTGAAGGACCTTTTGGGACCTGCTGTTTTCCGCGTCCGCCGTTGCCCAAATCCGAAAGATCTCGGGCTGCGACTTTAAGAGTTCCACAACGATTCTTCCTGCTTCAAGGGCCAGGCCGCGGCCCCAATGTGACCGTCCGAGGAAGTATCCGAAGTCCGCTGAGTGCTGCTTGACGCGGCACGAAATCGTACCTGCAAGAGCGCCCGATTGGCGTTCTTCAATAATCCATTGGTACTCGGTTCCTTCCTCCCATCTTTGCTCAGCGGCTTCGAGGTGGCTCCGTGTCTCGACATCGCTGCCCTGCATCTTCCACTCCATAAAGCGCATGACTTCGGGATTTGCTGCAGCAAGGAACAAGGCCGGCGCATCGCCGGGGACTGCGCGCCTGAGCCTTACAAGTTCACCGCCAATGAGTTGTGGTGGGGTTTGCATACGATGCCAAAAAAGAGGGCCTCGCCGTAGTTTTTGCCGCTATGAGCCTGGACGCTTGTCAGCAATAACACGAACCATGCCTGCAAGCCCAGGTTCGATGCGAACCGTAAACCCTCTGGCTTTCAGTGCCGTGGATACCCACTCCGGCGAGAGTCTGAGTTTTCGATAGGCGCTGACTCGTAGTTGCCAGGTAGAACCATTGCGTTCATGAAGCACATCGTGAACCGCAACGTGGTCGGGGAAGTACTCAAGAAAGCAGGTCAGGATGCGATCATCGTCACTCCTAACGGGAATGAAACGCCGATCTCCAGCGATGGGGGATGTGTAGTCTCGAAAGGTGGCAATGAACCTGCCGTCCGTGCGCAAGGACTCTGCGACAAGAGAAAATAATTGCTCGACGGACTGCCGTTCCGATAGATGCGTCAATGTGTCGCCCATGCACAGAATGAGTTGTGCTTTGGTGTTCAGGTGTTTTTGAAAAGCCAGCAGGTCATCCTCCACCGTCTGAATCGGCAGCGACTCAATGTGGTCCTGTAGTACTGCAATCAGTTTCGGGGAACTGTCGATCGCGACCACCGAATAGCCGAGACGAGCCAGCGGGATGGAGTGCATGCCAAAGCCCGCTCCGAGATCAACGGCGGTGAGTCCGTTCGACGGATTCGGGCAAAGGGCGGCGATCTCGCGCTCGCCGCGCGACACGGCGTCATCGAAACCGCCGGCCATCCATAGATAGACAGGAGCAAGATGATTTTCGTAGTGTTCTGCGACAGTAGTCATCAATGCGGATTCCGGGCGTCCAGCGTAGAAATCAGCGCGGCGCGGCTTTATCCTGCAGCGTCTCCGGCAAAGCCGGGTCAGCGAATTCTGAAACGATGCGTGCGGCAATTTCTGCAGCCTTGCCCGTGTACTTGAGGCAGCGCTCGCTCAGCCGATTTTCACGAAACGTGGCCTGGCCTTCCGGGGTGTTGAGATCGCAACCCAGCAGGACATGACAGTCCCGAGCGCCGAACTCCTGCTCGAACTCCCGGATGAGGCGCTGGGTCGCCATATATGCCGGCCCCACGGACTGACTGGCTTCGGAACGCCCAAGCTTCAGGCTGACGCCCATGATCGCGCCCGAAAGCGCGCCACAGGGACCACGCATTCTGCCCATGCCACTGCAAAAAGCGCTGGCGACCCTGGGCAAAAGCGGGGACTCAAGGCCTTGCGCCTGGGCGAGAGCCAGCACGACACTTTCTGCGCAGTAGAGGCCGGAAGCGAAGTGCTCTTCAGCAGACCTGCGAACCTTCAAAACAAACTCTGATTCCACGACGGCTCCAGTGCGATAGGTGAAATTGCTAGCGAGGCTGCGCGGCACGCAACACACGCCGCGAAGCGGCCTCCTCATGTTGCGTGCCCGTGCCGAGCGAAATGTTAGCCACCAGATCTTTGCGCATTGAAGCGTTTGGAACTATGACACCTCTGATGACCGGCGAACGCTGCGCTACAACCAGAAAACCAAAGTGCTCAAAGAATGATTGCGCAGTACGGCTTACGTCCGACGTAAGCTCGGTCAACCCGAGTTGCATAGCAGTTTCATGAATTTGCTCCATCAGAAGGCGACCGACACCTTGCCGTGGGCAGATGCCTGAGACAAAGAAGTGATCAATGTAACCGTTGGTTTGCACGTCACCGTACCCAACGATCTCGCCGTCAGAGACTGCAACAAAGGGTTTTATCCCCCTCATTCTCTGCACCCACACTTCTTGATCCAACGTGTCTGGCGCCCACGCGTTGACTTGCTCAGCCGTGTAATCACCACTAGCAATCTGATGGATTGCTGAGTAATAGACGGTATGCAGTGCAGATTCATCTCCGAAACGGAATTCACGAATGAACATGGCGGGTTGTAGTGGTTAACGTGATGCAGTTCGTAAGATTTTCTGGCCAACCCAGCCTATCCGCCAAAAAAAATAGAACACCCCCACCGCGCACCAGGTGGTTCATCTGGCAGCCAGGCCCACGCAGCCTTTATTTGCCACCCATTTTTCGGAAGAATCGAAGCCATTGCCATCCCTATATATCTTGTCGCCCCTGCAGGCCAAGTTGCATAAGCGCTGTTGCTTTGTAACGAGCGCAGATAATAGGCCTAAACACCATACTGCGCAAACATTCAGAGTAAAAACACTCTCCAGAGCCCGTCAACACTGCGCAAACAGCTACACAATCAATAGCGCCATCAAACCCCAGACGAGGCAGCCCACACCGTTCCATCCGCCGCCAGCGTCTCCCCCTTGCGTGCTGTGATCAACCCATAAGCCTGCGGCTGCCGGTGCAAATCAAAGTTGAAAGTCGTGCGTTTGTAGATGGCGCAGAAGTCCAGGTCGCAGCGGGCAATCGCCATCTCGTCGCCCTTGGTCAGGCAGCGCGCCACCACTTCACCGGACGGGGCGATGATGCAGCTGCCGGCTATGCTGTCCACGCCTTCTTCGACGCCGGCCTTGGCCACGCCGACGACCCAGGTGCCGTTCTGGTAAGCCCCGGCTTGCATGGAGAGCTGGTTGTGGAACAGCGACAGGTCGTCATGCTCTGGCGCGGGGGCGTTGTGCACCGGGGTGTTGTAGCCGATCAGCACCATCTCCACGCCTTGCAGGCCCATCACGCGGTAGGTCTCGGCCCAGCGCCGGTCGTTGCAAAGGGCCATGCCCATGATGCCGCCAAACGCCTGCGTGACACCCCAGCCGTCTCCGGGCGTGAAGTAGCGTTTTTCAAGATGCTGAAAGCGCCGCCAGGGCTCGTGTTCCTTGTGGCCGGGCAGGTGCACCTTGCGGTACTTGGCAACGATCTGGCCGCTTCCGCTCACCAGGATGGACGTGTTGTAGCGCACCTCGCCTGTTGCCTCTTGCGCCAGTTCCGCATAGCCCAGGTAGAAGCCCACGCCCAGTTCGCGCGACAGGTCAAACAGCGGCCGTGTGGCGGCGTTGGGCATGGTGCGCTCGAAGAAGCTGTTGATTTCAGCCTCGTCCTCGATGTACCAGCGCGGGAAGAAGGTGGACAGCGCCAGCTCGGGGAAGACGATGAGCTGAGCGCCCACGGCGTGGGCCTGGCGCATCAGCTCGCACAGGCGCGCCACTACCTGGGTGCGGGAGTCAGAACGCTGGATGGGGCCGAGCTGGCCGAGGGCAACATTGAGATAGCGTGGCATAGGTAGAAGGGTAAAAGTTGAATGGGAGCGATCAATCAAACTGGCCGATTGGCCAGTGCCAGCACCACCTGCAGCAGCACCTGTGCACCGCGTTGCAGGTCGGCGGGTGCTGTGTGCTCGCGCACGTTGTGGCTGAGGCCGCCCACGCTGGGCACAAAGATCATGGCGCTGGGGCAGATGCGGGCCAGCATTTGCGCGTCGTGCCCGGCCCCGCTGGGCATGCGCTGGTAGCTGCAGCCCAGGGCCTGGGTTTGCTGCTCCACCAGGTTCACCACCATGGGGTCAAAGGCCACTGGCTTGAAGCGGGCCAGTGTGCGAGACGTGATCCGCACGCCCTCGGCCTGCGCGGCTTGCTGGGCATAGGCGTGCAGATCGCTTTCCGCCTGCGCCAGCGCGGCGTTGTTGGTGTTGCGCAGATCCACGGTGAACACGGCTTGTTGCGCGATGACGTTGACCAGGTTCGGGCTGAGCCGCACCGCGCCCACGGTGGCCAGTTGGCGGCCACCCAGGCGGGCACTCAGCTCACGCACATACACCGCCACTTGCGCGGCCACCAGCGCCGCGTCGTGGCGCAGCGCCATGGGTGTGGTGCCGGCGTGGTTGGACTGGCCTTCTACGGTGAACTCGGTCCACGAGATGCCTTGCACACCTTCGACCACACCAATCTGCAAGCCCAGTTGTTCCAGCACCGGGCCTTGTTCGATGTGCAGTTCCACATAACTGTCCACCACCGGTTCACCGACCGGAGCCGTGCCTTGGTAGCCGATGCGTTGCAGCTCAGCCTGCACGGTTACGCCATTGGCATCGCAGGTGCCCAGCGCCTCTTGCAAAGGTAAGCCACCCACGTAGACCAGGCTGCCCATCATGTCGGGCTGAAAGCGTGCGCCTTCTTCGTTGGTGAACACGGCCACCGCCAGCGGGCGGCGCGGCTGGATGCCGGCCTGGCGCAGCGTGGCAATCACTTCCAGGCCGGCCAGCACGCCGTAGTTGCCGTCATACAAGCCGCCGGTGCGCACGGTGTCGATGTGTGAGCCTATCATCACCGGGGGCAGGTCTTCGGCTCCAGAGAAGGTGCCGACGATGTTGCCAATCGCATCGACTGTTACCTGCATGCCGAGTTCGCGCATGCGCGCCACCGTCCAGTCCCGGCCCAGTCGATCCGCATCACTCAGCGCCAGGCGGTTGACACCGCCACCGGGCAGCGCGCCGATCTGGCCCAGGGCTTGCAGGCTGGCCAGCAGGCGCTCCCCGTTGATCTGTGGGAATGTCATGCCGCAGCCCCGTCCTTCAGTACCTGGGCGGCGCTGCGGCCCACCAGTTGCTGGTACAGCGCGGGGTCGGTGTCGCCCTCGCTGCCGAACAGCAGCACGCAGCTGTCCGGCCCCAGATTCAAGGTCGCACGTGCGGCGCTGTCTTGCGCGGCGAGCAGCGCCGCAGCCAGACCGGCCACGGCCGATTCACCAGCGACGATCACCGGGTCACCGCTCTGCGGGCTGGCCAGCAGGCGCATGGTGTCTACGGCGGCGGCATCGGGGATGCTGCAAAAGGCATTGGCACCGGTGGCCAGAATGTCCCAGGCCAGCAGAGACACTTCGCCACAGGCCAGGCCAGCCATCAAGGTATCCAGATCACCCTTGACGGCAGTCACTGCACCGGCACGGGCGCTTTGCAGCAGGCAGTCGGCCCGATCCGGCTCTACCACCACAAACACCGGGCGCAGCTCAGTGCTGCGCTCCCAAAAATAGGCGCACACCGCCGCCGCAAAGCCGCCCACGCCCGCTTGCACAAACACGTGCGTGGGCCACTGCGGCAAGGCGCGCACGGCCTCATGCACCATGAGCTGGTAGCCCTGCATCACGTCACGCGGAATATCCATGTAGCCGGGGTATGAGGTGTCTGAGATCACAAACCAGCCGTTGGCCCTGGCATCGCGGTCGGCCTGTTGCACCGAGTCGTCGTAGTTGCCGCCGGTGCGCACCACCTGTGCGCCGTAGCGGGCAATCGCGTCCTTGCGCCCAACGCTTACCGTGGCGTGGATGTAGATGACGCAGCGGCAGCCCAGCATCTGCGCGCCCCAGGCGACCGAGCGACCATGGTTGCCGTCGGTGGCGCAGGTGACGGTGATGTCGGCGCAGGCCTGGCGCAGCGCCGGGTCGTTTTGCAGATCAACAGGGCTCACCGTTCGGCCCAGGCGCTGGCCGAGTTCGCGGCACAGCAGGCGCGCCACGGCATAGGCACCGCCCAGCCCTTTGAAGCTGCCCAGGCCAAAGCGGCTACCTTCGTCCTTGTAGTGGATGCTGGCCACACCCGCATCGTGGGCTAGATGGGGTAAGGCACACAGCCGGGTCACGGCATAACCCGGCCAGGTGCTGATAACGGTCTGCGCCTGCGCCAGGGCGCCGGCGCTGAGCAAGGTGCTACGGTGTTCACCATAAGGCTCGTTGGGTTGAAAACGGGTGTTGGCCAGCAGGGTGAACGGGTGTTGGGCAAGTGTTGTCATGGGGCGCGTGTTTTATTTTTGGAGGGGTTAGAAAGAGGGTTCCAGATCGTCCAGCTGCGCATGGACTTGTTCGATGGCGGCCATGCGGGCGCGGGCTCTCTTGGGCAGGTGGGCCAGCGTGGCGGTGGCCAGGTAGTTGATGAGGCTGATGGCTCCCACGTAGGAGTCAAAGATGGCCTCAAACTGCGGCGGGCAGATGAACAGCGCCTGAGCCCGCGCCGCCAGTGCCGACACACGCGCATCGCTGACCAGCACCAGTGCGGCACCGGCATCGCAGGCAATGCCCACCACCTGGCTCAGGCGGCGCGTACGGCGACGAAAGTCCATGGCCAACAGCACGTCGCCGCGCTGGATTTCTGCCAACAGCTCGGCATCTTCACCCGAGCCTTCGTTGAGCAGGTGCACCTCGGCGTGCAATTGCGACAGCAGCGCCTGGGCGTAAAACGCGGTCATGTAGCCATTGCGGTAGCCCACCACCCAGACGCAGCGCGCACCTGCCAGCAGCTTGGTCGCCTGCTGCACGCTGGCATCGCTCAGGCTCTCTGCCAGGGCCTGCAACTGCTGGGCATCTTGCGCGATGTGTTGCTGCAAGGGACTGACGCGCAGGCCTTGCTGCGCCACGCGACTCAAAGGCGAGGGCTGGGGCGCACCCTGGCGTTGGTGCTGGCGGAAGGCCTGAAAGTCGGCAAAGCCCAGGCGCTTGAAGAAGCGCGCCGTGCTGGCCTTGGAGACACCGGCCAGCGCCGCCAGTTCGGTGGCACTGTAGGCCAGCAGGTCTTTCTCATGGGTCAGCACCACGTCGGCCAGCTTGCGGTCTACCAGCGATAGCGCTTCGTACTGGCGCTGGATGCGCTCAAGCAGGGTGATGCTCCTGGTCATGGCAAGGCCGGCGGCAGGTTTTGGTGCCTACATCCCCAAAAAGGGGCGCACGCACCACAGAGAAACATGCTTTTCATAAATAGGTAGCTAAGAAACAAACATTTCATATTGTCCAGCATCTGTTTCGCAAGGGCAATGCCAGATCAAACAGGTGGCACACATCTTGCGCAAGGGATGCGGTGTCCCATTCTTCTTTACAGGAACCCTCCATGAAATTCAAAGCGCTCTCCACCCTGGCTGGCCTGTTTGCCAGCGCCGTCCTGACCCTGGCCACGCCGGCCCACGCGGCGGATGAATCCCTCTCGGCCGTGCTGGCCAAGAAGTCGATTGCGATGGGCGTGGCCTCCGACTTCCCGCCCTATGGCTACATGGGTCCCGACTTCAAACTCACCGGCGTGGACGTGGCCACGGCGCAGTTGATTGCCGACAAGCTAGGCGTAAAGGCCGAGCTGGTGCCGGTGAGCACACCCAATCGCATTCCCTATCTGCAGACCAGGAAGATCGACCTGATCGTCTCGGCGCTGGGCAAGAATCCCGAGCGCGAGAAGGTGATCGACTTCACCGTGGCTTACGCACCGTTTTTTCAAGCCGTGTTCGGCCCGAAGGCGCTGAACATCAAGAGCTTTGACGATCTGGCCGGCAAGACCATTGCCGTGACCCGCGGCACTATTCAGGACGACGTGCTGCAAAAAGTGGCCCCGCCCACGCTGAAGATCATGCGTTTTGAAGACGACGCCACCACGGTGGCGGCCTTTATCTCGCAACAAACCCAGTTGCTGGCCACTGGCGCCGCAGTGGCCGCTGCCGCCGTGCAAAAGAACCCGCAGGTGCAGGCCGAATACAAACTGCTGCTGAAAGACTCGCCCAACTTCATCGGCGTGCGCAAGGGCGAGACCGCGCTTCTCACCAAGGTGAACGAGATCCTTCGCACCGCCAAGGCCGACGGCACGCTGGAGCAGTACTCGCAAAAATGGCTGGGCCGCGGCACCGGTGCGCTGCCTGAGTAAGCCTCAAGGCAATACTGTTCATTTGCCGTTCGGGCTGAGCCTGTCCAAGCCCTGCGATCCTTCGACAGGCTCAGGACGAGCGGGTGTGAGGTACTCCCATGATTGAATTCAACTTTGGCACCGTGCTGGCCCAGTGGCCGATGCTTTTGCGTGGGCTGTCCCTGACGATAGCGCTGACCGCCGTCTCGGCGGTGCTGGGCGCCTTGTTGGGCACCGCCTGTGCCTGGACCCGGCTGCATGGCAGCAGGGGCTTGAAGCGGGTGGTGGGCGGCTATGTGGAGCTGGTGCGCAACACGCCGTTCATCATCCAGTTGTTCTTCATCTTCTTCGGCCTGCCCTCGCTGGGCCTGCGCCTGTCGGTGGAGGTGGCGTGCGTGCTGGCCATGGTGTTCAACCTCGGCGCCTACGCCTGCGAGATCGTGCGCGCCGGCCTGCAGACCACGCCCAAGGGCCAGCTGGAAGCGGCCATGAGCCTGGCGCTGACGCCGTGGCAAATCTTCTCGCGCGTGGTGCTGCCGCCAGCGCTGGCGCGCATCTGGCCGGCGCTGGTGAGCCAGATCATCATCGTCATGCTCGGTTCGGCGGTGTGTGGCCAGATTTCGGCGGAAGAGCTGTCGCAGGCGGCGAACCTGATCTCCAGTCGCACCTTCCGCAGCTTTGAGTCCTACATCATCGTGACCGTGGTCTATCTGCTGTTGGCGATTGGCCTGCGGCAGTTGCTGTACTGGGTGGGCCCGCGCTTCATTTTTGTCAGTCGTTAGCGAGGCGCCCCATGGTTCAGTTTTCACTCTGGGACATTTTTACCTTTCTGCTCGGGGCTGTGCGCTGGACCGTAGCGCTGTCGCTGATCGCCTTTATCGGCGGCGGGCTGGTTGGCATGGGCCTGCTCTGGCTGCGCTTCGCCAAGCTGCGCGGTGCGGGCACGGCGGTGGCCTGGTATGTGCAGATTTTTCAGGGCACGCCGCTGCTGATGCAACTGTTCCTGGTCTACTTTGGTCTGGCCCTGCTGGGCATGGACACCTCCCCCTTGGTGTCGGCGGCGATCTGCCTGACGCTGTATGCCAGCGCCTACCTGACCGAGATCTGGCGCGGCTGCGTCAACGCCATTCCCAAAGGCCAGTGGGAAGCCTCCACCAGCCTGGCGCTGAGCTTCACCCAGCAAATGCGCCATGTGATCCTGCCCCAGGCGCTGCGCTTGGGCGTTGCGCCCACGGTGGGCTTTCTGGTGCAGATCATCAAGGGCACGGCGCTGGCCTCGGTGATCGGCTTTGTCGAGCTGACCAAGGCCGGGCAGATGATCTCCAACGCCACCTATCAACCCTTTCTGGCCTATATCTTTGTCGGCCTCTTGTACTTTGCCCTGTGCTACCCGCTGTCATGGTGGAGCCAGCGGCTGGAAAACCGCCGTCTGGCTTAAACCTCATGAGTAATTCACCCAATCCCCCGTTTGCGCTGGTTGACATCCGCGGCCTGCACAAGAGTTTTGGCGCTACCGAAGTGCTCAAGGGCATTGACCTGCAGGTAGGCCGCAAGGAAGTGGTCTGCATCATCGGCAAAAGCGGCTCGGGCAAGAGCACGCTCTTGCGCTGCATCAACGGCCTGGAGACCTTTGAGCGCGGCAGCCTGAGCGTGGACGGGCAAGCCCTGCAACACACCAATGTCAATGCCATGCGCGAACTGCGCCAGCAGGTCGGCATGATCTTCCAGAGCTTCAACCTGTTCCCGCACCTGAGCGCCGGGCGCAATGTGATGCTGGCCCCGACTTTGGTCAAGGACCTGCCCAAGGAGGATGCCCGCACGCGTGCCCAGGCCCTGCTGGAGCGCGTCGGTCTGGGCAGCTTGTTCGACCGTATGCCGGACCAACTCTCGGGCGGTCAGCAGCAGCGGGTGGCCATTGCTCGCGCGCTAGCCATGGCACCCACGGTGCTGCTGTGCGATGAGATCACCTCGGCGCTGGACCCTGAGCTGGTGGGTGAGGTGCTGCAGGTGGTGGAGATGCTGGCCAATGAGGGCATGACGCTGATCCTGGTCACGCATGAAATGGCCTTCGCCCGCAAGGTCAGCGACCGCGTGGTGTTCATGCACCAGGGGTTGATCCACGAGGCGGGCACGCCAGATGACATCTTCAACCGGCCGCAGACAGCGGAGTTGCGGCAGTTCCTGTCGGCGCTGCGCGACTGATCCCGGGTTGGACCACTGGATTGTCTTTATGCTATTGTTTTCATAGCTGTTTGTGCACGTCATCATTGGCCTAGAGGCTATTTTTCTGTTATCGCGAGATTTGCCCCCAGGCCGACAAAGGTAGCCGCGAAGCCGCGACGAAGCCAGGTTTGAACGCGTGGCGATTCAATCACGGCCTGGCGGAATGCGTGTGCGAGGAAGCCATAGAGCACAAATACGATGAACGTCATGGCCATGAAGACTGCGCTCAGCTGAAACAGCTGCAACAGCGGTTCCGCCGAGTGGGGCTGAACAAATTGCGGCAGGAAGGCCAGGAAGAAGATGGTCAACTTCGGGTTCAGGATGTTGAGCAATAACGCCTTGACGACCAGACCAGAGGCCGTGCTTCTGGATCGGCTGGCGTCAATGGCGAAGGCTGATTTGTCACGCCAGGTTGCGTAAGCGATATAGAACAGGTAGGCAACGCCAGCGTACTTCAAGGCCTGGAACGCGAGCGCGCTGGTGTGCATGACAGCGGCCAGACCCAAAACCGTCGCCATCAGGTGAGGGACGATCCCTGCCGTGCAACCGAGCGCCGCGAACAGGCTTGCCTTTCGACCCTGGACAAGTCCGGTCGAGACCGTGTAGATAACCCCCGTGCCGGGGATCAGTACCACGACGAACGAGGTGACGAGGAACTCAAGGCTGATCATTGGATCGATCTCCGGTGCAGTGTGGGTAGAGTGATTGTGCAGCCAATCGAATGAGGCGGCTACTCACAGGTTCGAAACAGCCGGTTACTTTGCGAAAGATGGGAACAAGTACAACTACCAGGACGGCCCCTATACTTCGGG
Source organism: uncultured beta proteobacterium (assembly GCA_963810395.1). Classification (GTDB taxonomy): domain Bacteria; phylum Pseudomonadota; class Gammaproteobacteria; order Burkholderiales; family Burkholderiaceae_C; genus Rhodoferax. Next base: position 3,323,631 of record CAWENC010000001.1, read on the forward strand.
CTCTCAGATTCAGCGGAGCGTGCCACAGATGGTCTTCAATCTCCAAATATCGTGTCATGTCGGTTGAAATCGAAACAGATCACCAGTTGTCCGAGCGTTCAAAATACGCACCTCGTATTGAATTCAAAAGAGCCAGGGCACAGGCGTGATTGTGTTTTACCGAGTGCGCCAAGTTAGCGTCGGCTTGTTGGTCGTGGGTCTGCATCTGTTGGCGGTGTTGGCTTGGTGGACGCTGGGGCGCGACCAGCAGCCGACCCGAAAAACTGAGGAGCTCGCTAGCATCACAATTTGGTTGCCTGGGCTTCCAGAGCTTTCCACAGAGCCGGCCAAGCCGGTGAACCGGCAACAGGTGCCATCATCTGAGCTGTCACGGCGACGCGACCGCGACAACGCAAAACGGACCTTTGGCGCGGCTCTGACGACTGCGCCGACCTCCGATGCGGCGCTTATGCCAGCGGCAGAGAGTGCTTCGGTCGAGGTGCCGATGCCTCCCGCGTCGGCGTTGAATTTGACTCTCTCGCGCAAAGCGTTGAGCTCCCTGGTCGCACCCAGCATTGCTGCCCAATCCCCATTTCACGCACGCTTGCCAGCGACCATAGAGCGACAAATCGCTGACGCTGCTGGAGAATCGGGACCATGGACGGATGAGATCATTGACAGCGACCATGTTCGCTTGCGCCGAGGCAGCACCTGCGTGATGTTGGAGCGACCACGGGCAGCGACGCTCGACCCCTTCAGTGATGCATCGCGTAGCATGCCCTGGCTGGCAAACATTTCGCGTTGCCGATGATGTCGCCTTGTGCCGCAATTCGGCTGCTTGTTCCACTCCAAAGCCGGCACTGGACTGGAGCGGCAACGATCAACGCGCGGCGTTAAGCTCAGCCAGCCTGAAGGAGGCTTACATGACCACGCAATCTCACACAGGCTGGGTCCGGCCGCTCGCCATCACTGCCCAGTGCCTCGGCCTCGCCGCCTGCGGCGGCGGGGGTGGCGATAGCGCGGACGAAAAGCCGGTGTTGCTCAGCGGCCCGTTGGAGTTCAGCCGCTGCGCCGTGCCCGAGCAGATCAGCATCGTGCGTGAGGACGAAGGTGTGGCGGGCTGGAAGACCAATCGTTACCTCAAATTCGTCGGCTCAGCACTGACCAAGCTGGTGCCAGGCCCGGACTTGGCCAGCACCAAGAACCCCGAAGGCGTGATCTCGCATGGCCCGCTCCATGCCCAGAACTGCACGCCGGGCACTGGCAGCCGGCAGACGCTGTCCTTTCGCTTGCGCACGCAGGGCTTCTTCGGTACCGGCGCAGGCGATCATCTGGCCTTCGGGGCGCGCGCGAACTTTCCGACCTTGAACACGCTCGGCAACGAGCAATATGAAGGGATCGGGATCATCCTGCAGCCGGGGTCGGGTGGCGTGCTGCCCGAACGCTTCGGCGCTCCTTTCGGCGGCGAGTTGGGTGCGTCCACTAGTCCGCAGGTCGAGGTGAAGGACAACATCAGTTATCTGGTGGAATTGTCCGCAGGCCGCTCCGAGCTCAGCTACCGCGTCACGGGCGAAGGCACCGGGCAGACCACAGGCTGGAAGCAGTACCAGCAGCCGCAGACCAGTAGCGAGCTGCTGTCCAGTGGCCTTCTGTTAGCGGTCCTGTGCAGGGATGCCAACGCGCGCTGCGAAGCCTTCGACATCGTCTTCCGGATCGACATCACCGATATCGCCGCCGGCTGGTCCTGAAACGTTTTGACGCAGTTTCTGAGGGAACGATCAGCTGTGGGTTCCTGTAATATGAGCTGATGACACCCAACCCCGCCGTTCCGCCGTCGTCGCCTGCGCCCGACATCGACAAGCCAATGGACTCCGAGCGCGACCAGATCAGCCAGAACATCGATGCCGTTCTGGAGTTCTACACGCGTGAAGAGCGGAAGATCAGCCACTGGCAGCGGGTGCTCGAACACGTCGGCAGTTTCATCGGACAGCCGGTTTTTCTGGGTTTCATTCTTCTCTTTGTTGCGCTGTGGATGATCGTCAACATCCTGTTGCGCCGCTTTGGCATGGCCGATTTCGATCCGGCACCGTTCTTCTGGCTGCAGGGGATTGTTGGCCTGGGCGCCTTGCTGACCGCAACCGTGGTGCTGACGAAGCAGAACCGGCTCGCCAAGCTTGAGGAACAGCGCGCCCATCTGGACCTGAAAGTGACGCTGTTGACCGAGCAGAAGGTGGCCAAGCTGATTGACCTGCTGGAAGAGCTGAGGCGCGATCTGCCGAATGTCAAAAATCGCCATGATCCCGAAGTGGCAGCGCTGCAGCAGTCGATGAATCCCGGTTCGGTGCTGGCCGCGCTGGATGAACGCAGCGAGTCGGATGATGCAGCCAATGAAAACAAAGGCGGCAAGGAATGAAACCGCAAGCAGCCATGAACTCACCCAGCGTCAATCTGGCCCTGCAGGGCGGTGGCTCGCACGGCGCGTTCACCTGGGGCGTGCTCGATGCGCTGCTGGAAGATGGCCGTGTCGCATTCGAAGGCATCAGCGGCACCAGCGCCGGTGCCATGAACGCAGTGGCATTGGCGCAAGGGTTCGCCAAGGCGAACGACAAGGCCGGGAGCGATCCGCGCGAGGCCGCGCGCGAAGCGCTGGCCAGTTTCTGGAATGGCATTATTGGCATGGGCGCACTGTCCGAGGCGCAACGGGCGCCATTTGATGTGTTGTTTGGCCGGCTGGATGCAGACAACTCGCCGACCGCGCTGTGGGCCAAGGCCATGACGGGTTTCTGGTCCAACACCATGTCGCCGTACCAGAGCAATCCGTTTGACATCAACCCGTTACGCAAATTTTTGGAGCGTCAGGTCGATTTTGACGCGTTGGCGCGTCTGCAGACGCTGAAAGTTTTTGTCGTGGCCACGCGCGTCTCGACCGGCAAGGCGGAGGTGTTCTCGGGCAAGCGCCTGACAGCGGATGCCGTTATGGCCTCTGCCTGTCTGCCGATGGCGTTTCACGCGGTGGAGATTGAAGGCGATCATTTCTGGGACGGTGGCTACTCGGGCAACCCGGCGATTCATCCCCTGATCTACAACTGCATCGGCCGTGATATTTTGCTGGTGCAGATCAACCCGATCAAGCGTGACAAGCTGCCCACCACCAGTGCCGAGATCATGGACCGCATCAATGAGGTCACATTCAACGCCGGCCTGGTTGCCGAAATGCGCGCCATTGATTTCGTCAAGCGCCTGCTGGCCGAAGGCAAACTCGACCCGACGCGCTACAAGGACGTCTTGATGCACCGCATTGACGGTGGCGAAGCGCTCGAGGCCTTCGCCGGGTCGACCAAGGCGTCGACCAGCGCAAGCCTGATCCATTCGCTGCGCGACCTGGGCCAGGTTCGCGCCCGCGCCTGGCTGACCAAGCACTACAGCGCGCTGGGCGTGCAATGCAGCGTGAACATCAAACAGGATTACCTGGACAACCTGCGAGTGCCGGTGGAGGCGCGCCAGTGACATCGGAATCCGGCGTGAAAGCTGTCGCCCCAAAGCGTGAAGACTCATGGCTCAAAAAGCTTGGCCCCGGGCTCATCACTGGCGCGGCGGACAACGACCCCAGCGGGATCGCCACCTATTCACAGGCTGGCGCCCAGTTCGGCTTCAACATGCTGTGGACGGTTCTGTTCACCTATCCACTGATGGTCGGTATCCAGATGGTCAGCGCCAGAATCGGGCGGGTCAGCGGCCACGGACTCGCTACCAACATTCGCCAGCACTTCCCGGCGTGGCTGCTGTATGGCGTGGTCGGGCTGTTGCTGGTCGCCAACACGATCAATATTGCGGCCGATATCTCCGCCATGGGCGAAGCAATGAATTTGATTGTCGGCGGTCCGGCGCAAATCTACGCCGTGGGGTTCGGCTTGATATCGCTGCTGCTGCAAATCTTCGTTCCTTACCGGCGCTATGTTCGCCTCCTGAAATGGCTCACGCTGGCTTTGCTGGCTTACGTGGCCACGGCGTTTGTCGTGCACATCCCCTGGGCACAGGTGCTGGTCAGTGCGCTGGCGCCGCATATGTCCTGGAAGCCGGAGTACATCACGACAGTTGTGGCCGTATTCGGCACGACCATCAGCCCCTACCTGTTCTTCTGGCAGGCGTCGCAGGAGGTCGAGGACCAACTGGCAGACCCTCACGCTCAACCCTTGATAAAGGCGTCTCACCATGCACAGGCAAACTTGTGGCGCATCAAGATTGACACGTTGGTCGGCATGGGGTTTTCGAATCTGGTCGCCTTCTTCATTATCCTGACGACGGCGGTGACGCTCAACCTGCATGGAATCACCGATATCCAGACCTCGGCGCAGGCGGCAATGGCGCTGCGTCCGATTGCCGGCGAGTTTGCCTTCATGCTGTTCAGCGCCGGCATCATTGGCACCGGAATGCTGGCGATCCCGGTTCTGGCCGGGTCTTCCGCCTACGCCATGGCGGGTGCCTTCAAGTGGAAGAATAGCCTGGAGCGCAAGCCGATGCGGGCCAAGCAGTTCTACGGCATTATCGCCATCTCGACTTTGATCGGCATTGCGCTGGGCTTCACGTCGATCGATCCGATCAAGGCCCTGTACTGGAGTGCAGTCATCAATGGTGTCATCTCCGTCCCGATCATGGCGGTGATGATGTTAATGGCGGTACGCCCTGAAATCATGGGGCAGTTCGTCATTTCAAAGCGGCTCAAAGTACTCGGCTGGCTGGCGACATTGATGATGGCGGCAGCGGTTTGCGCCATGTTTTTGACCCTGTGAGGCGCAAAAAATCGGCGCTGCCAAATCGCATCCTGTCAGCAGGTCTGGCAGGGTGAGCATCTTGTTACAGAAAAGCCATGGAAAGCTTGATGTGGCTCGTAATGGCCTCAAATGAAGATCGGATAATTGCCACGTGGGATGACTATAAAAATATCAGCATGAACCCTGGAATGACGTATATCAAGACAGACAAGGGTCGGGCAGAACTTGCCGGACGTAGCCATGCCCTGGACGCGGTGCAACGCCGTCTGCTGATCCTGGTTGACGGCAACAGGACCGTCAATGAGCTGGCGGTTTTTGTGCGGGCTGGCGAGCTTGATGACTCACTGGCGCACCTGCTGGCAGAGGGGCTGATCGAGTCGACCGACTATGTCGCCCCCTTGCAGGCACCTGTCGCACCAGGCTTTGCTGCCACCGCGGAGGCCGAAGAACCCAGAGCCGCAAGCAGCCCGAAAGAATTCAATATCGTGCGTCAGCAAGCCTCGGACTTTGTGTCGGAACGCCTGGGGCCGGCAGGTGCGCCTATTTGTGAGGCGATTGATCGCTGCCAGAACCCTGACGAGCTACGCAAAATGCTGCGCGGTGTCGAGATTTTTGTTGGACAAAGACTGGACGCCGAAACCACGCAAGCGTTTGCGCGACATTTTGGCTCCCTGTTGCTATAGCTGCCGTGCTTGCTCTCAGCGTTCTTGCAATCTATTGATGTAATCAATAAGTGCCAGGATCCGTGTGCGCACATAGACCTCAGGGTTGTACGACACGTCGACATGGTGCTCACCTGCCTGAGCGCGGTAAACGGCACCCCAAATAGGCATATCGCGCGAGCCATGGCTGGGAACGTTGGCCCCCTCAATCGTTTCGTACATACGGCTGACCGGGAATACACCTCCGTTGCGTTTTGTCAGAGTCGTCAAATCGGTTGGGCGACGCGGTGCTTGCTGCAAAATCTCCCAATAGGTTCCGTCTCCCTTGGCACTGGTGCCATGGCAAACGGCGCAGCTCGAATCGAATTCCCGTTTGCCGAGGTCAACCTTGGCAGTCTGCGCGAAGGCCGCGCCGCTGAACAAAACCAGTGCCATCAACGATGCCGATAACGTCGTCATACATAAGTACTTCATCATCTTTCTCCTGATTTTTGAAGAGAACAAACGCAGCTGCGACGCAACAATGCTCACAACCTGCTGAGAATGTAGGTGTGTCGCCTTGGTGAAGTTTGACTTTTCGCAATAAAACGACGACGTCGATCGACCCGCAACGCAATCGACGCCGGCGTGCGTTGGGGGTGTCAAACAGGATCGGGGATATCTAGTCGCTTGCCGGCCAGTCGGCAAATGGAAACGGCGGTGCTTCAGAAGCAAAGCTGACAAAGTCCGCAATCTGACCCTGGTAACGCCCGAGACCCCGGCCAAAAGCGCTCAGGCGAGGGTTTGTGGCGTCGTGGACCAAGACCACCAAAAACTGGATCAGGGCCACGAAAAACAGCAAGGTTGCGGACAACTGGTAGGCCAGGCCCATCAGGATCATCATCAGGCCGCGTAGCCAGATGTTGCGCCGCACGGCGACAGGATATTCGCTCATGATTTCTCCCCTTAAAGTGTTGCGGAAAACACGCCAGAAGTGATCTCGTAGGAACGCAGCCGCGCTGCATGATCATAGATTTGTGAGGTGATCATCAGCTCATCCGCGCCGGTGCGCTCGATGAAGGCCTTCAGGCTGGCGCGCACCGTGCTGGACGCGCCAATGGCGGCACAGGACAACACGCTGTCGAGCATGGCGCGCTCGGCCGGTCCGACCAGATTCGGGTAGTCGGCCACGGGCGGCGGCAGGCGGGCAGGGCGCCCGCTGCGCAGGTTGACAAAGGCCTGCTGCATCGAGGTCGCCTGATACGCCGCTTCCTGGTCGCTGTCAGCGGCAAATACATTGAAACCGAGCATGACATAAGGCTGGGTCAGCTGCGCGGAGGGGCGGAAGTTGGCCCGGTAGAGCGCAATCGCCTGCATCATCTGTTGCGGCGCAAAGTGCGAGGCAAAGGCATAAGGCAAACCCAGTGCGGCAGCTAGTTGGGCGCCAAACAGGCTGGAGCCCAGAATCCAGACCGGCAGATTCAAGCCTTGGCCCGGCACCGCATGCACCGGGTTTTTGGAGGCGCTGGAAAAGTAGTCCATCAACTCCATCACGTCGCGCGGAAACTCGTCGGCGTCCGACGCCAGGTTGCGGCGCAGGGCGCGCGCGGTGTGCTGGTCCGAGCCCGGTGCGCGGCCCAGCCCGAGGTCGATGCGGCCGGGGTAGAGCGACTCCAGCGTGCCGAACTGCTCGGCAATCACCAGTGGCGAATGATTCGGCAGCATGATGCCGCCCGCGCCGACCCGGATGCGGCTGGTGCCGCCCGCCACATGCCCGATGAGTACCGAGGTCGCGGCACTGGCGATGCCTGGCATGCCGTGATGCTCGGCCAGCCAGTAGCGCCGGTAGCCCCAGCGCTCAGTGTGTTGGGCCAGGTCAAGGGTGTTGCGAAAGGACTGTGCCGCGTCGCCGCCCTGCACGATCGGTGAGAGGTCGAGGACCGAGAACGGAATCATGGGCGGCTATGGTCGAGGTCACCAGCATCGCGCTGAAGCAAAGAGCAGGCGCTCAGCAACCGTCGCAGCTTACTTCACCAGCAGCGCGTTGACGCTCTGCAGGTCCTCGGCCTTAAGCGTGCCGTTGGCCTGGCGCAGCTTCAGGCCGCCCACCAGCACGTCATAGCGGGCTTTGGCCAGATCGCGCTTGGTCTGGAACAACTGGCTTTGTGAGTTGAGCACGTCGATGTTGATGCGCACGCCCACCTGGTAGCCCAGCTTGTTGGCGTCCAGCGCGCTCTGGCTGGAGGCCTCGGCGGCTTCCAGTGCCTTGACCTGGCCCTGACCCGACAACACACCGAAGAAGGCGGTGCGGGTGCCTTGTGCCACCGCCCGTTTGGCGCCTTCAAGGTCATTGCGCGCCTTGTCTTCCAGCGCCACGGTTTCACGGATACGGTTTTGCGTCGAGAAACCGGCGAACAGCGGCAGATTGAATGACAGGCCGATGGTGCCGACATTGACACGCGAGTTCCCGACGCTGGTGCTGCTGCCGTCCAGGTTGTTGATGGCGCTGTAGCTGGCGGTCAGATCGAGTGTCGGCTGGTGGCCTGCCTGAGCCTTCTTTGTCTCCAGCTGCGCGACGTCCAGCGCAATTTGTGCCTGCTTGATGCTCGGGTGCTCGGGTTCGGATTGCTGCACCCAGGCGTTGGCATCATCGGGCGTCAGGGCCGGGAGTGTCAGCGGCTGGGCCAGGGGTTGGGGCTGGGTATTGCTCTTGCCTACCAGCTGATCGAGCGCAATTTTCTTGACCCGCAAATCGTTATCGGCGGCGATTTCCTGGGCGACTACCAGATCGAACCGGGCCTGCGCTTCGCGGGTGTCGGTGATGGTCGAGGTACCGACTTCGAAATTGCGCTTGGCCGACGCCAACTGCTCGGCCACAGCCGCTTTCTGGGCTTGCACAAACGTCAGGCTGTCCTGCGCGGCCAGCACGTCAAAGTAGCCCTGGCTGACGCGCACGATCAAATCCTGATCGGCGCTGGCCAATTGGGCCTGGGCCAGATCGACCTGCTTGAGTCCTTGCCGGTAACTGGCCCAGTTGCCCGGACGGTACAGCGGCTGCGAAGCGCCCACGGTGGCACTCTGGGTGCCGTAGGAGCTGTCTCTGGTGCTCCCGCCCTCAGGTGTGTATTCCTGTGTCGAACGTGAAGCCGCCAGCGCCAGATTGGCACTCGGAAGTATCGCCGCCTTGGCCTGGTCTGCCCGGGCCAGCGTGGCGTCGTATTGTGATTTTGCAGACTGATAGGACGCATCAAAGCCCCGTGCCGACTCATACAGGGTGACCAGATTCTGCGCGCGCACAGGTGCGGCCAGTGCAGCGCTGACGGCTATGAGCAGGGGTAACAGACGGAACGTGTTCATGGTGGACCTTGGAGTTATTGGCAATGACAAATCATGATGGCGGACTGCGGAGTCAAGACCCGCTCGCTCAATAGCGTGGAATGGTGGGGTCAAGCTCGGCAGACCAGGCGTTGATGCCGCCGGCAATATTGGCAACGTGGGCAAAACCCCGGGCCTGCAAAAAGGCGGCCACCTGCATGCTGCGTCCGCCGTGATGGCACAGGCAGGCAACCGGCTGCTGTGGGTCCAGCTCGCCCAGGCGCGGCGGAATGACACTCATCGGAATGGTCACCAGATCGAACCCGTCCCCCTTGACACTGGCAAGGCGCAATTCGGCAGGTTCGCGCACATCGAGCACCACCGGTGCGCCATGCGAACTCATGGTTTCAAACCATGCGGACAAATCAGAGGGACGAACCTGGACAATCATGGGTTCAGAAATGGAAGTGCGACGGTTCCGGGAAATTGAGCAGGCGTGGTGCCACCGTATCCCAGGCCTGGCTGGTCTTGAACTCCGCTTCGCCGCTGCGACTGACCAGAGTGGCGCACATGACGGGTTCCTCCCCGACGATGGCGATCAGTCGACCGCCGATCTTGAGTTGGGCGAGCAGGCTTTGCGGCAATTCCGCCACTGAGCCACTGAGCATGATGACGTCGAACGGGCCTTCAGCCAGCACGCTCTTGGCGCCATCCAATTGGCGCACTTCGGCATTGTGAACGCCGGCCTTTTGCAGATTGGCGCGCGCCATCTGGGCCAGTTCGGGCTCGATCTCCAGCGAAATCACACGTTGCGCCCGGTGCGCCAGCAGAGCCGCCATATAGCCGGAACCAGCGCCGATTTCGAGCACTTTTTCATGTTTTTGAACTGCCGCGTCCTGCAGCATCCTGGCCTCAACGCGAGGCGCCAGCATGTACTGCCCATGACCCAGGGGAATTTCCATATCGACAAACGCCAGCGCCTTCTGCGCCAAAGGCACGAAATCTTCGCGCTTCACCACTGACAGCAGATGCAGCACGCCGGTGTCCAGCACGTTCCACGGCCGGATCTGCTGTTCGATCATGTTGAAGCGGGCTTGTTCCAATTTCATTTAGGTACTCCTGGGGGTATGTTAACTGATTCTACAAAATTTTACCCGGCGGCGTCCTCAGGCGCGCCCCAGCGGCGACGCAACCATTGCGCCAGATCATCCATATAGCAATACACCACCGGCACCACGACCAAAGTCAGCAGCGAAGACGTGATCACCCCGCCGATCACCGCCTGGCCCATGGGCGCGCGCTGCTCCGAGCCCTCGGTCAGGGCCAGGGCCAGCGGCAGCATGCCGAAAATCATCGCCAGCGTGGTCATCAGAATGGGGCGCAAGCGGACCTTTGCGGCCATCAGCAGCGCTGCCGGACGATCCATGCCCTGCTCGCGCGCACGAATCGCGAAGTCCACCAGCAGGATGGCGTTCTTGGTGACCAGACCCATCAGCAGCACCACCCCGATCACCGAGAATATGGACAGGGTCGAGTGAAATATCAGCAGTGCCAGCACCACGCCGATCAGGGTCAGCGGCAGGGCTGTCATCAGCGCCAGCGGTTCGAAAAAGCTTTTGAACTGGCTGGCCAGAATCATGTAAATGAAGACGATGGCCAGCACCAGTGCGGAGATGGCGTAGTCGAAGGACTCGGCCATGTTCTTGGTCGAACCGCCGAACTGGTAGCGGTAACCGGGCGGGAAACTGATGCTCTCCAGCGCGGCCTTGATGTCGCCGGAGACCTCGCCCGCCGAGCGCTTGTAAACGTTGGCATTGATGGCCACTTCGCGTGTCAGGTCGCGCCGGTTGATCTGGTTGGAACCAGTGGACTCTTTCACCGTGGCGACCTGGTTCAAGCGAACGATGCGGGGGCTGCCGTCGGCGTTGCTGCCGAGCGTAAACGGCAAGCGCTGCAAGTCATCCGGGCTGTTGCGCGCATCCGGCGCCAGGCGCACATTCACATCGTAGGTCTGATCATCTTGTGCACGCCAGTTGCCCACCGTCTGACCCGCCACCAGGGTGCGCAGCGCGCTGGCGACTTGCCCGATGCTCAAGGCCAGATCGGAAGCGGCGTCGCGCTTGACCGCCACATCGAGTGTCGGCTTGTTCGGTTTGACACTGGAATCCAGATCCACCAGACCGGGAATGGGCCGCACCTTGTCCATGACCAGGCGGGCAATGCGTTCAAGCTCCACCTGATCCGGCCCCTGCAGGGAAAACTCGACCTGTTTCTGTCCGCCCACCGGATCCATCAGGCCCACATGCGTGACGGTGATGCCGGGCACCTGTTTCAGGCGTTCACGCAGCACCGACGACAGCTCGTCAACATTGCGCTGGCGTTCCTTGCGGTCCACCAGGCGCACATAAATGCTGGCGTAGCTCTTGCCTGCGGCACTGCCGGTGTTGATGGTTGCCAGCGTGTAGCGGACCTCGGAAAACTCGCGCACGATACCTTCAACCTGTTTTACCTTGGCCTCTGTCACTTCAAGCGATGAACCCATCGGGGTGTAGAAATTCAGCGTGGTCTCGGAGAAGTCGGCTGGCGGCACAAATTCGGTGCCTAGCAGCGGCACCATGAAGATGCTCAGGACAAAGATGGCCAGCGCCAGAAACAGGGTCTTGAGCTTGTGCACCAGCGACCAGCGCAAAATGCCCTGGTAGGCGTCGATCAGCGCTTCGGTGCCGTGGTCAAACCAGCCAGTGACGCGGCCAATGGTCTTGTCGTACAGCGTGACCGGCCGCTGCGGTGTGCCGTCGGCGTTGAGACCGTGACGGCCATGCGCTTCGATGCTGGGATCGTGCCAGATGCTTGAGAGCATCGGGTCGAGCGTAAAACTGACAAACATCGAGATCAGCACCGCAGCCACGATGGTGATGCCGAACTCATGAAAAAACTTGCCGATGATGCCGCCCATGAAGCCGATCGGCAGGAACACCGCGACGATCGACAGCGTGGTCGCGAACACCGCCAGGCCAATTTCCTGTGTGCCGTCCATTGACGCCTGAAACGGCTTTTTCCCCATCTGCACGTGGCGCACGATGTTTTCGCGCACCACGATGGCGTCGTCAATCAGCAGGCCGACACACAGGCTCAGCGCCATCAGCGTGATCATGTTGATGGTGAAACCAAACAAGTTCATGAACAGAAAGGTGCCGATCAGTGCGATCGGCAGCGTCAGGCCGGTAATGATGGTGGAGCGCCATGAATTCAGGAACAGGAACACGATCAGGATGGTCAGCAGCGCGCCCTCGAACAGGGTTTCGCGCACGTTGGTGACGGCCACCCGGATCTGCCGCGAGCCGTCGGTCACCGGCTCCAGGCGCACGCCGGGTGGCAATTGCGTCTTCATCTCGGCGACGGTCCTGACCAGACCGTCGATCACGGCAATCGTGTTTTCATCCTGTGACTTCTGGACGCTGAGCAGCAACGTGCGCTGGCCGTTGTAAAGCGCCAGACTGTCGGTTTCCTGGGCTCCGTCAAGCACTCGCGCGATCTGGTCGATACGCACCGGCGCGCCATTCTTGCGCGTCACAATGATTCGGCCGAAGTCCTCCGGGCGCTGCATGCGAGCTTTAATCTGCACCACGCGCTCCTGCTCCAGGGAACGAATCGCTCCCATGGGGAAATCCTGGTTTTCATTGTTGACGGCGAGGACGACCTGCTCGGGCGTGACGCCAAAAGCTTCCAGCGCTTGTGGGTTGAGGTAGATATTGATTTCCCGTTTGGTGCCGCCGACCACAGTGACTGAACCGACCCCGCGCACGTTCTCAAGGCGCTTTCTCAGGGTTTGATCAGCCCAGTTGGTCAGCTCGACGGCAGTCAGTTGCCTGGGCGCGGCGCCAGCAGTGGCTGCCGTCGGGGCAATCGCTGTGGGCAACACGGCCAGAGACCAAACGGCACGGCTGGCCGGATCGAAACGCAGGATGCGCGGTTCCTTGACCTCGGTGCGCAGGGTGGGGCGGATGATGGCCACTTTTTCCCGCACGTCGTCAGCCGCCTTGCGCCCATTGATGTGCAGCTGGAACTCGATGATGACAACCGCCTGGCCTTCATAGCTGCGTGAGGTCAGGGCGTTGATGCCGGCAATCGAGTTGACACCTTCCTCGATCTTTTTTGTGACTTCGCTCTCGACGATTTCAGGCGAGGCGCCCGGGTAATCAGCCGTGACCACGACGACTGGAAAGTCAACATTCGGGAACTGATCGACTTGCAGACGCTGGTAGGAAAATAAACCCAGCACCACGATGGCCAGCATGACCATGGTGGCAAAAACCGGGTTCTTGAGACTGACTTGGGTGAACCACATGGTCTATTTGCCGCTCGGCAGGAGCGGCTTCGGGTTCGTGAATTTGATGGCCGTGCCTTCGCGCAGGGAGCCGACCGTGCCGGAGATCAGCGTGGCGTTCTCTGCCACTCCCTTGATCGCCACCATGGTTTGCCCATCGACTTCGCCACGCGCGCCCATCTCGACAGTCTGGTGGACCACCTGGTTGTTGCTCACCAGCTGCACATAGGGTTGCGGTTTGTCGGTGCGCACCGCACTCAAGGGGACGGCCACGGCCTGCAGATGGCCGGTGCCGAGCGTGCCCTGGGCAAACAGACCCTGGCGCAAGCCGGGCGCCGCATCAACGGCCAGATAAACCAACACCGCACGGCTCCCGGCCACGGCACTGGGGTTGACCCGAATGACTTTGCCGCTGACAGCTTGGGCAGAACCTTCGATCTGCAGCACGGCGCTCTGGCCGACGCGCACGTCGAGCGATTCATTGGCGCTCAAGCTGGCTTCAAGTTCGAGACGGCTGAGGTCGACAATTTCCACGATGCGCGCCTCGACGGCGACGCGCTCGCCGGCCTGCGCCAGACGTTGCGAGATCAGCCCGCTGATCGGCGCCCGCAGTACCGTGTCATCGAGGGATTTGGTGGCGACCTCGACACCGGCCTGGGCCGCCTGATAGGTGGCCTCTGCCGCAGCCAGATTGGCCGCGGAAGATTCCAGCGCAGTCTTCGAGATAAAGCCCTGGTCCACCAGCGAGCGGTTGTTGTCAAAGCTGCGCCGGGCAATGTCGATCTGGGCTTTGGCGGCTTGCGCCTGCTGCTGGGCCTGGCGAACGCGTGCCTGGTATTCACTGGAATCGACCCGGGCGACGATTTGCCCGGCCTTGACGGAATCGCCTTCGCGCAGCGTCAGGCCCTGCAACTCACCCGCCACCCGGGCCTTGACGACGGCCGTGTTCACGGCCTTGAGCGCGCCGGAGATCGGCAGACCCTGCGCCAGGGCACGGATTTTGACCGGCACCAGATCGGCGGCGCCCAGTTCGACCACGGTTTGCGCGCGCTGATTTGCCTGCTTGGCAACAGTTTCCTGTTGTGCCTTGCGGGCGGACAAAGCCCGCATCACGCCGACGGCGAGCAAAGCGACGACGAGGGCGGCAATCGCCCATTTCAACCACGATTTCATGATGCAGGATTTTTCTGTGACAGTGGTGCTTTGGTTTGCTGGATGCTCAGGCCATTGAGAATGGTTTCAAGCTGAACGGCGATGTACTCCTGCGGATCCAGTTGCGCATTGGCGTCACAACAAATGCCCAGGGAGTGTTTCCAGAGTGCAAGAAACAGCATCGGGGCCAACACCACGTAGACCCCGTACTTCATGTCGATGGCGCGAAATTCGCCACGATCGATGCCGCGTTGCAAGACGCGGGCAATCAGCTGGTTGCCCGGCTGGATGACTTCGGTCGCATAAAAAGTGGCGAGTTCCGGAAAGTTGTGCGCCTCGCTCATCATCAATTTGGCAATACCCGAGACTTTGGTAGCACCGACGCGCTGCCACCAGGCATTGATGCAGTAGCGCAGCAGGTCGGCGGTGCTGCCCTGAAAACGCTCAAACTCGGTGTTCCATTCCGCAAAGCGACCCGAGAGGTTCTCGCGTACAACGGCTTTGAACAATTCCTCCTTGCTGGCGAAATAAAGGAACAGTGTGCCTTTGGATACGCCCGCCAGCTTGGCAATTTCTTCCACCCGGGTCGCGGCAAAACCCTTGTCGACAAACAGCTCCAGCGCGGCTTCCAGCAATTCGCCCGGGCGGGCGTCCTTGCGGCGAGCGTGCTTGGCATGCACCGCTGACGCAGCTTTGCAGATGAACTTGGAAATGGGCATGAAATTAATGACTGACTGGTTATTAATGTAACTTCTGACGGACCGACTGTCAATCTCAGCCGACTTCTCAGCCGACCTGCGCCTCACTGCCCGGTGACCTGCGTGAAAACCGGTCACTGGCCGAAAGGCGACTGTTTTTGGAGACCCTTAGCGCGGCGCCGCGCGATTGTGGCTGTTGGCCACCAGGGCGGCCTCGACACGGCTGCGCACCTGCAACTTCTGAAGAATGTTGGTGACGTAATGCTTGATGGTCTTTTCCGACAGAAAAATCCGCTCACCAATCTCCCGGTTGGTCAGACCGTTGCCGATGAGTGCGAGGATTTCCCGCTCCCGGTCGGTCAATTCCTGCAGGGGATCGGGGGCCTTTCCCTGCGTCAGCGAGACCAGCATTTCCGCGGCGATCGACGGCGACACGTAAACCTCCCCGGCCACTGCGCCACGCACGACGGTTGCCAGTTCTTTCGCGGACACCCCCTTCAGGACATAGGCGCGCGCCCCGGCCTTGAACGCCGCCAGCAGTTTGTCCTTGTCGTCCGATCCGGTGAGCATCACGATCACCGTGGCCGGACAGGCCATGGCGATCTTTTCGGCGGTGACGATGCCGCTCCATCCTGGCATGCTGACGTCCAGCAGGACAACGTTGGGCAGGTGCTTGCGGGCCAGCGCCAGTGCTTCTTCGCCCGAATCCGTTTCAGCGACAACCTTGAATTCCGGGTCCATTTCGAGCGAGTTCACGACCCCGTGCCGGAACAGCGGATGGTCATCGACAACCAGGATGTTGATCGAATCAAACATTTTCTTGCGCCAGGGAGTTCAAAGGCAGTGATACGCGAATCGTGGTGCCCGATCCATGCTCGCTTTTCAGGTCGAACGATCCGCCCAGTACTTCAACCCGCTGGCGCATTCCGTGCAGGCCGAGCCGCCCTTTTTCCAGGGTCGTTTTCGGGTCGAAGCCGGGGCCTTTGTCGCTGATCTCGACGATCAAAACGTCGGGGTTTCCCTGCAGGCTGACGCGGCAATCATTGCATTGCGCGTGACGGAAGGTGTTGGCCAGCGATTCCTGCAACACCCGGTACAGGGTGACCTTCGCCCTGAAACTTGCCGTGACCTCCAGGAGCTCGGTTGCCAGCGTGACGCGGCAGCCGGTCTTTACCTGGAAATCACGCACCACTCGCTCGGCAATTTCGACCAGTCCGAGCTGGCTGATGTCGGGCAGATCCAGGTCGGCCGAGATGGCGCGCAAGTCAGTCAATGCAGATTGAACGGCAACGCGCGCCGGTCCCAGATTTCTGGCCCAGCTTGATTGCTGCAACTGGCCGTCCGCGGCGCAGGCGTCGTCCATGTTCTTCAGCTGCATCAGCGCAAAGCCGAGATCTTGTCCAGGCCCATCGTGGATGTCTGCCGATATGCGCTGTAGCAGGTTCTCGTTGAGTGCAGTGGCCCGTTCAGCCGCGCGAATAACGCGCTCCTTGAGCTGCGTGTTCTGCTGGTTCACCTTGGTCAGTTGACTCACTTTGTCGCGCAATTGACCTTGCTGGTCGATGATGGTTCGGCTACCCCTGCGCACCACCAGGAACAGCAGCGTATACATGGTCAGCATCGCGGCTGCCACCAGGAACCAGCCCTTGAGCTGCGCTGCAGCGGCTTCCCGATCGACTTCCTCGGGTCTGACATAGAACTCGGCTGCCGCAATCACCCCGCCGGTCCGATCCGCGTGAATCGGCGTGTAGGTTTCAATCAGGCGCGGCAACGGCGCGCCATGCTGTGCCTGCTCCGAGTGGGAACGCTCGCTGATCTCGGAAAAAATGTTGCCCGACAGCGCGGCCGCAAGCCCTTCCCCTATCGGGAAGGTGCGTCCGATCATGTCTGCGTCGCTGCTGAACAGCACGTAGCCATCCTTGCGCCAGATCTTCAGCGAAACGATTTTTTGTCCGAGCGGGGTGTTGGCGAGATCGGAATGAAGCGCCTCACGGTCGGCGGCGCCAAGGTCCTGGGTATCCACCAGCGTCTGCACATGCGGCGCGATGAAACTGCCGACGTACAGAGCCGTCACGCCGCCAATCCGGTGCACCACGCTGTTTTCCACCTGCTGGCCGATCCACCATCCGATGACCAGTGTTCCGGCGAACAGGATCGGAAAGCTCAGCATCAGAAACTGCTTCGATAAAGACAGGCGACCGAAAACACTTTTCATCTGGAGGTCCAACAATATCCCGGGCAGTGCCGTGGCGCGGACAAAACTCTCAAGGCGCAGTTGCGCAATGTAACAGCCGGAAGGCCCGGACGCCAGAGACCAAAGTCTGATCAATTTCGCGACTTAGGCCCCGGCGAAATCGCGCATTTCGGGCCTGGCGGCGCCCTGCGCGCGTGCACAAAATGTGTTTCATCATCACCGCAAGCACAAGGAGCTGATATGACGACGCGCATGACACGTAAAGAGTTTTGTGGCTCGATTCTGGGCGGAACTGTGCTCTTGTTCATTCAGGGCTGTGGCGGAGGCGGTTCGAATTACACCGCTGCCCCGGCCTCACCGCCGCCGCCCAGCGTCGGCAATGTCAGTACCGCGTGCAGCGATACGATTGCCAACAATCACGGCCATGTTCTGACGATTGCACTGGCAGACCTCGACTCCGCGACCGACAAGACCTACGACATACAGGGCAGTGCAGACCACACCCACAGCGTCACCTTGACCGTGGCCCAGTTGGCCACACTCAAGAGCGGGGGCAGTGTCAGTAGCACCTCGACCACGAGCTTCGCGCACCAGCACGAGATCACCGTCACCTGCATGTGACGCCACATCCTCAGCGAGGAAACCACAGGAGGACCAGGCCATGAAGTATCAAAGCACCGGTATTGCCATTGCCTTGCTGTGCTGCCTCGGCGCGGCACAAGCCGCTGGCGGCGGTGGCGGGAGCGGGGGAGGGGGCAGCGAAACCACGGCCACCGATCCCGTGATTCAGGCCGCCCAGGCGGCCATAGCCGGCAAGGACTGGGCTGCGGCACAAGGCACTTTGCTCAAAGCCCTGGCGGCGAATGCGAAAAATGCCGATTACCACAACCTGTACGCCTACTCCGTGCGCAAGTCGGCGAACCCGAACATGGATGTGGTTTTCAGTCACTACAGTGAGGCCCTGCGGCTTGATCCCAAGCACCGCGGCGCGCACGAATACCTGGGCGAGGCCTACTTGCAGGTCGGCAATCTGCCCAAAGCCAGGGAACAACTGGTGGCTCTGGACAAGTTGTGCCTTTTGAGTTGCGAGGAATACCGCGACCTGAAACTGGCAGTTGCGAATTACGAGGCCAGCCACCCGCACTGATCATGCCGACCCGTCTCCAAAACCCCCTGGCACTAACGGCCCGCATTCTGATGGCGCTGCTATTTCTGCCTGAAGGCATTGGCAAGATTCATGGCTTCCCGGGCATCGTCGCCTATATCAGCGTCGCCGGACTGCCATTGCCTGAACTGGGGGCGGTAATTGCGATCACAGTCGAAGTTGGCGGGTCGCTGGCGCTGATCGTCGGTTTTCAAGCCCGCTGGGCAGCTTTGATCCTGGCCGTGTTCACGCTGGCGACAGCACTGTTCTTCCACAAATTCTGGAGCGCGCCGGCCGATCAGGTCATGGTTCAGCACATCATGTTTTTCAAGAACCTGGCGATTGCCGGTGGTTTGCTGATGCTGAGCGCATTTGGCCCCGGCGCATGGCGTCTTGGCACCTCGCATCACGCCTGATGTTGCCGCAGCAGAGTTTCAAGGAATCACCATGAATGTCAAACGACTCGATGGCTCGCTGCTGAATTTCTGGGTGGCCAAATCGGCAGGCTTGAAAAGCCAGACGGTGCCACCGTTGCCGGGAGAGAAAC
The DNA here is from genome assembly GCA_963810395.1 of uncultured beta proteobacterium. GTDB lineage: Bacteria > Pseudomonadota > Gammaproteobacteria > Burkholderiales > Burkholderiaceae_C > Rhodoferax. The sequence goes on from CAWENC010000001.1 coordinate 3,342,400, forward strand.
ATGACCCAGACGCTGGCAATTGGCATCCCCAGACCTACCATCCGGCAAGCGATTGGTCCCACGCCGGCCCGATTGTGTCGAACGAATGGTACGTCATCGAGGACATTCTGCTCGAGTGGTTCGGCCCGGACTGGACCACTGCCAAAGCGGTCACAGACTTCCCGCTCAAGTGGTTCATGCGGGCCTACGTTGCTTCCCAGTTTGGTGACTACGTGGAGGATATTGTCGACCGCGACATCCCGGCCCTCATCCAGTCGCGTAAGCCCGACGGCTCGAAGAAGGACATTGCCTCGTGCGCTGCCGGAGTCCGGGTCGAGAGTCTGCTGGTCAAAATAGCTGACTGGACGTCGCTATCAAATAAGTAGCTGCCTGCGCAGGTGTGACGGCGCCTTCAGGACTATTTTGTTCAATTTCCTGGGTGTTTGCGGTTTTGGCCAGCGATCCCACCCGCACGCCCAACAGACGCAGGCGCTGGCTCAAAGGAACCCGTTTGAGGCATTGTCCGGCAATGCCGCGGATGGTCTTCGCGTCTGCGGTGTAGTGCTCCACGGTCTGGTCGCGGGTCACGCCTTTGAAGTCGTCAAAACGCAGCTTGATGCCGATGGTTTTTCCGACATAGCCTTTGCTGGCCAGGTCGGCGGCCACCTGTTCGCACAGACGGGTGAAGATCGCACCGAGCTCGGCTTTGTCGCGCACCGCGTGCAGGTCGCGCTCGAAGGTGGTCTCGCGGCTGATTGACACCGGTTCGCTCACAAGCACCACCGGCCGGTCATCGCGGCCGTGAGCCGCGTCAAACATCCAGGCACCGGTCTTTTGCCCGAAGTGGTCGATCAGCCAGTCCACTTCCCGGGCCGCCAGCTCACCGATGGTCACGATTCCCAGGCTTTTGAGCTTTTCGTCTGCCTTGGGGCCGATGCCGTTGATCTTGCGGCACGCCAGGGGCCAGATCTTTGTCTCCAGATCGTCTTCAAAAATGACCGAGATGCCGTTCGGCTTGTTGAACTCACTGGCCATTTTCGCCAGCAGCTTGTTTGGAGCCACACCGACCGAGCAGGTCAGGCCGGTCTGATCAAAAATGGTCTTCTGCATCAGTCGCGCCAGCACCCGGCCGCCTTCGCGCTGGCCTCCGGGGACCTCGGTCAGGTCGATATACACCTCGTCCACGCCCCGGTCTTCCATCAGCGGCGCAATGTCGGTGACGATGGCCTTGAAGGCGCGCGAATATTTGCGATATTCGCTGAAGTCCACCGGCAACAGAATGGCTTGCGGGCACAGTTTGGCGGCTTTCATCAGGCCCATGGCCGAACCGACGCCGAATTGGCGCGCTGCGTAAGTTGCGGTGGTGATGACGCCACGCCCGGTATAGCCCTGCAAGCGCGGGAAAGCATCCAGCGGAATGCGCGCCAGTGTATGGTGTTCATGGGTCTGGCGCAGGGTTTCATCCTCGGGGCGCCGTGCCCCCCCGATGACCACCGGCAAGCCGGTGAGTTGCGGGTAGCGCAGCAGCTCGACCGACGCGTAAAAAGCGTCCATGTCGAGGTGGGCGATGCGGCGAATGGCAGACTTTGCGCTCATGCCGTGAGGATAGCGCGATCAGGTGTTGCCGCAAGTCAAGGCCGGCAGTCCCTGGACAGGGTAAAGTCCTAACTCGCAATCGAATGAGTTGTCAATTGGAGTTTGTATGGATAAGCACTTTCTCACGCCGCTTTTTTCGCCCAGCACGATTGCTGTGTTTGCCGGCAAGCTCGATGACCCCGACTCGCAGACCGCCCAGGGGCGGGTTCTGAGCGAGGCACTGCGGGCGCAGCGTTTTGCCGGCACGATGACCTTTCTGGATATTCATGCCAGTGGCACCCTGGCCGATCTGGCCAATACCCAGGCCGATCTGGCCATCATTGCCATGCCACCGGCCGAGGTCGCCGCCGCGCTTGAAATCGCTGGTCGGATCAAATGCCGTGCCGCCCTGGTGATTTCCAGCGGCATCGATGCGCGCACCGCCGCCGAGTTGCACAAGATCGCACGGCGCGACGATATTCAACTGCTCGGCCCCAACAGCCTGGGTTTCCAGCGCCCCTATTTGCAGCTCAATGCCAGCGTGGCGGGCACCCTGTGCGCGCCCGGGCCACTGGCGTTGGTCTCACAGTCGGGCGCGCTGACTTCGTCGATCCTGGATTGGGCGCAAAAGAATGGCGTCGGGTTTTCCACCGTGGTCTCCCTGGGGCCGAATACCGACGTGGATATGGCCCAGGTGCTCGATTTTCTGGCCGCCGACGCGCATACCCACAGCATCGTCGTGTATCTGGAAGGCATCAGCAATGCGCGGCGCTTCATGAGTGCGCTGCGCGCCGCAGCCAACGCCAAGCCGGTGGTGGTGCTCAAGGCCGGGCGCAGAGCTGCGGGCAACCGGGCAGCGCTGACGCATTCGGGCACGATTGTCGGCAGCGACGAGGTTTTTGACGCCGCCCTGCGCCGCGCCGGTGCCGTGCGGGTGCGCTCATTTGTCGCCCTGTTTTCGGCCGCCAAGTGTCTGGCTTCCCGATACCGGCCGGTCGGGCGCCGCCTGGCGATCGTGACCAATGGGGGTGGTCCGGGCGTGCTGGCGGCCGACTGGATCAGTGAAATCGATTTGACGCTGGCCTGCTTGAGCAGCGAGCAGGCGCAGGCGCTGCAGCCCCATTTGCCACCACTGGCCTCGCTGTCTGATTTGATCGATATCTCGGAAGACGCCGGGCCCGAGCATTTCAAGGTGGCGGTGCAAGCAGCCGCCAAAGCGCCTCAGGTCGATGGCGTGCTGGCGATTTTTTCACCCAAGGTGGGCATCGACAGCGCTACCATCGCCAAGGCGCTGGCTGAGCTCAACCCTCAGCTTGGCAAGCCGCTGTTTTCATGCTTGATGGGAGACGCCAGCGTCGGCGAAGCGCGGCATATCCTGAGCGAGGCGGCGATTCCGACTTTTCGCACGCCGGAGGCGGCAGTCGGCGCTTTTGGCAATATCGCGTCGTTCTACCAGAATCAGCAACTGCTGCAGCAGACGCCCCCGCCGATGTCCGATATGGCCAAGCCCGACGTGGAAGGCGCCCGCATATTGATCGAGAACGTGCTGGCCGAGCGCCGCCGGGTGTTGACCGAAATGGAGTCCAAGGCCCTGCTGGCGGCGTTCCATATTCCTGTCACCCGGACCATGCTGGCGCGCAATGTCAATGAAGCCATCATGATTTCGACGCAGCTGGGATTTCCGGTGGCGCTAAAAATTGACTCGCCCGACATTCACCACAAGTCCGATGTGCAGGGTGTGGCGCTGAATGTGGTCAACGCTGTCGGCGTGCGCGATACCTACGTCGAAATGATGCAGACCGTGACCCGCTTGCGGCCGGAGGCGCGCATCAACGGCGTCACTATCCAGAATATGTCGAGCCAGAAACGCGGTCGCGAAGTCTATGTCGGCATGGTCACCGATGACCCTTTTGGTCCGGTGATTGCGTTTGGCTCCGGTGGCACCATGATCGAGCTGATCAATGACCGTGCCATGGAGTTGCCGCCCTTGAACCAGTTTCTGGCGCGCCGTCTGATCGAGCGTTCGCGCATCGCCGAGACCCTGGGTGAGTGGCGCGGGGCCGCGCCAGTCAATATGGAAGCGCTGGAGCAGATATTGCTGCGGGTGTCGGAGATGGTGTGCGAGCTGCCGCAATTGCATGAGCTGGACATCAATCCGATCATCGTCGATGAGTCCGGCGCGGTGGCGGTGGATGCGCGCATTCTGATCGACAACACGCCGTCGCAGGCGCGCCACTACAACCACCTGGCGATCCTGCCATACCCCTCGCGTTACGAACAGCAATGGCCTTTGCCCGGTGGCGGCGAATACACGGTGCGGCCAGTGCATCCGGATGACGCCAGCATGCTGCAGGAGTTTGTCCGCCAGCTCTCGCCCGAGAGCCGTTATTTCCGTTTTGTGTCCTCGATGCAGGAGTTGCCCGCCACCATGCTGTCGCGCTTTACGCTGATCGATTACGACCGCGAGATGGCGCTGGTCGCCGTGTGTCGCGAGTCGCAAGTGGGTGCTGATGGGGAAACCAGCGAGGTCGCGCGCATCGTCGGCGTGTCGCGCTACATCACTAACCCGGACCGGACTTCGTGCGAGTTCTCGCTGGTGGTGGCAGACGATTTCAAGGGCCGTGGCCTGGGCTCGCGCCTGATGCTGTCGATCATGGAATTTGCGCGCGAAAAAGGCCTCGCCGAGATTGAAGGACTGGTGCTGGCCAAGAATCCCACCATGCTCAAGCTGATGAGAGGCCTGGGCTTCGTCATCAAGCCGTTCCCTGAAGACCTGGACTTCATGCTGGTGACACAGGCTTTGTAATTTTCCCCACTCACTCCCCCGCCCCGCCCCACCGGATTCCCTCAAGCCAGCCGCCATTCGTAGCGGCTGGCAGTCGTGCCCGAAGCGGTTCACTGCACTACCAGTCCATTGAGTGCATCCAATGGACTGGTAGTGCCGCCCGCCGCCACTTTGAGCACATGGGTGTAGATCATGGTGGTGGAAACGTCGGAGTGGCCCAACAGCTCTTGCACCGTGCGGATGTCGGTTCCTGCCTGTAGCAGGTGCGTGGCGAACGAGTGGCGTAGCGTGTGGACAGACACCGGTTTGCAGATGCCCGCCAGTGGCACGGCTTTCTTGAGCGCGCGCTGAACCCTGTCTTCGTACAAATGGTGGCGCCGTTCCACGCCACTGCGCGGATCGATGGACAGTGTGGGCGATGGAAACATCCAGAACCAAGCCCATGTGTAGCCAACCTTGGGATATTTTTGCTCCAGCGCATGCGGGGTTTCCACGCCACCACGCTGCGCCTGCCGATCAGCCTCCCACTGCGCGCGCGCCGCAAGCATCTGCAAACGCAATGCCGAAACCAGAGAATGCGGCAACATCACCACCCGGTCCTTTCCACCTTTGGCATCACGCACAATGATGACGTGGCGGTCAAAATCCACGTCTTTGATGCGAAGGCGCATACCTTCCATCAATCGCATCCCTGTGCCGTAAAGCAACCGGGCCAGGAGCGCGGCTTGCCCATCCATATGCGCGAGCAGCCCAGCCACCTCGTCCTTCGTCAACACACTGGGAATGCGCCGCTTTTGGGTCGGGCGGCTAATGTTGTCAAGCCAGGGCAACGCCACACCCAACACTTCGCGGTAGAAGAACAAAACCGCACTCAGCGCCTGGTTGTGGGTGGAGGCAGATACCTTGCGCTGCGTAGCCAGCATGGTAAGAAAAGCCTCCACATCGGGCGCACCCAATTCGCACGGATGCCGCATCTGACCGCCGCGAGCCGACCAGCGAATGAAAAAACGCACCCAGTACACATAAACTTGCTCAGTACTGAGGCTATAGTGCATGTACCGAATGCGCTCGCGCAACTGATCCAGCACGCGGATCGATTGCAATGGAGGGTTGCCGGGTTTCATGGGACTTTTATAACTGGATGTTTATCCAGTATATATCGCGAATAACAAGGCTGCAAGCCACTTTCAGGAGGATTTCATGGCCAACTTATGGAGCAGTTCCCAATTTCTAGAGCAAGTCTTGCTCTGGACATTACGTTAAATGGCATCTTCCAAGTTTTGCCCTAATTGCTCTGCGGAACTGCAGGCCGCCGAGCTTGCGACTGCTTGTTGGAACTGCGGCGCCATTTTCAACGCAAACTCTGCGTGGAAACCTTTGGACAATCCACCTGGAACCTTCCGAGCCTTCTCGTCCAAGAATGAGACCTCAGCGTCCGGTTCGGACCCGACCGAGGCGCGTGCTCTCTCGCCGGATCAACTATCCGCGCGCAGAAGCTATCTGGTGGGCATCCTCCTCATCCTCGGTGCAGGTTGGGTGCTCTCATATCTCGCTGCAGTTCTTAGTGTCAATTCGCATGTCATTCTCATATTTGCCCTGACCAACATTGCATGTACCAGTTTTGCGTTGCACCTTGGGCTGAAGGCTAGACCAAATTGGAAGGGCGCCCTCGCATGTGCAATTGCTCCGGTTCCACTCTCGATCGCGCTCTCAGCTTTGTTCTTTTCATTGAGTTGAGGCGAGCCCACGTGTCCAGCTTGCTCAACTTCGTGCTGCCATTTAACTTGTCAGTCAACGCGGACGCCCAATGGCGTCCCGCCGCTGGGCGGCGTCCTTTTGGGCGCCGGTTACTTTCACGTTATGCGTGAAGAAGTCAAAGCATTGGTCGCGCTCGGGCAGTTCCCGGTTGAGCGGGGTGCCATTCCTGGGGTTGTGGAGCGTCACGAACACGCGCTCAAGGCTATTGCCAGACCGGTGAGCGACGAGGAAGCTCGCGCTCTCGTAAAAGTGTTCGGGCCCGACGACTGCTTTGGCCTTGCATGGTCACTGCTGCACCTAATCGAGACTGCTCCGGGTTGGCCGATAAAGATCGCGATTGCGGACGCCAATCCACTATGGGCAGAAGAACTCAAAGGCCGTTGTGTGCGTGGAGGTGTATGGTGAACTTTGAGGCTGGCACGCATAACAGGTTGCTCGTCGCGGACGCGCAGCAGCAGGTTGCCGCTTCGCGGCGCTTGCTGCGTGCCGGACAGCGCCAACGTTAGGTATCAGCCTAGACACGATATGTTGAATGTCAGCCAACCGACTGATCGAAGAAAAGGCAATACCCTTCTTGCCGTAGCCATCGTTTTCGCCGTGGCTTCATTCTTTATATCGCGGTTCAGTTACGAACTCTGCCATTCTGGCATTCCCCTGACTGTGACAAGCATCGTCGTTCCTAGCATCGGCGCGTCATGTGCATTCGCGGCGCTGTTCTTCGCTTCATCATCAACATCAATTTCAGCATTGAAAGCCATCGCTATTGCCGTTAACCTTTACTTGTTGGCGTGGGCCGGCATCCTCTTAACGGGTTTGGGGGTGCTGAATTGCGGCTGACACCTAACCCTGCGGTCAAGTTCGCTCCGCTTCGCTGCGCAGGGACTGCGCTAAAGCGCAGCCCCTTACCTTCACGTTATGTGGCATTGCTTGGGGCAACTCAGTCGCTATTAAAACAGTAGCTGCTCGCGCACATTCCACGGGGACTAGAGGCACTTTTTGCCAAGGTTTCACTCGCAGGCTGTCGCTTTGCTGGGGGTGGCGCTGTTCGCTCTGGCGAGTTGGCGCGCAAGCGTTCTTGCGGCAAAGTAGGGCCATGCCGCCTTGCTCGCTCCGGCGTTCTTTCAGTCAATTGCGCAGTCGCGTACCGGCTTGGTCGGCGTTGGCGGCCACGGCTCCACATTTTGTATCGATAAGGACAATTCAAAATTGTTGTAACGCCGTTGGGCACGCGCTGCCAAATCGGTGGAACTCTCTGTTCTGACCTTGCCGCCGCGCCGAGGCCAACGCCCAGGACTCAGCCAATTTTCCCGCCTATAGACACGCGGCCACATGAGGCTCCCCTCTTTCGCCCGGCGGGGCGAGAGAGGGGCGGGGGGAGTGAGTGGGGAAAGAAAACTTCAAGTCGGATAAGTGCCCGGCAAAAGAATCCCCTTGTCCACCGTGTTGATGTCGGTGTGGCCGCAAAAGGCCATGGTCAGGTCGAGTTCCTTGCGGATGACTTCCAGCGCTTTGGTGACACCGGCTTCGCCCATCGCGCCCAGGCCATAGATGTAGGCGCGTCCAATGTAGGTGCCGTGGGCGCCCAGGGCACGCGCCTTGAGCACGTCCTGGCCGCTTCTGATGCCGCCGTCCATGTGGATCTCGATGTCTTTTCCGACTGCCTCGACGATGGCTGGGAGCGCCCGGATGCTCGATTCAGCGCCGTCGAGCTGGCGCCCGCCGTGGTTGGAGACGATCAGCGCGTCCGCGCCGGAGTTGACCGCCAGGCGCGCGTCTTCCGGGTCCTGAATGCCCTTGAGGATCAGCTTGCCGCCCCAGCGCTTCTTGATCCATTCCACGTCGTTCCAGTTCAGCGTCGGATCGAACTGCTTGTTGGACCACTCCGACAGCGAACCCATGTCTTCCACGCCGCCAACGTGGCCGACGATGTTGCCAAAGCCGCGCCGCTGCGTGCCCAGCATGCCCAGGCCCCAGCGGGGTTTGGTCATCATGTTGAGCAGGTTGGGAATAGTCAGCTTGGGCGGGGCACTCAAGCCGTTTTTTAGATCCTTGTGGCGCTGGCCGATGATTTGCAGATCGAGCGTCAACACCAGCGCCGAGCAGTGGGCGGCGCGGGCGCGCTCAATCAGGCGTTCCATGAAGCCGCGATCCCGGATCACGTAAACCTGGAACCAGAACGGATGGTTGCCGGTGCCGGCGGCCACGTCTTCGATCGAGCAGATGCTCATGGTCGAGAGCGTGAACGGCACGCCAAAGGCCTTGGCGGCTCGCGCCGCCAGAATCTCGCCGTCGGCGTGCTGCATGCCGGTCAGCCCGACCGGAGCCAGCGCCACCGGCATCGCCACGTCCTGTCCGATCATGGTCGAGCGCGTGCTGCGGTTGTCCATATTGATGGCCACGCGCTGGCGCAGCTTGATCTTCTGGAAATCACTCTCATTGGCGCGGTAGGTCGATTCTGTCCACGAGCCGGAGTCGGCGTAGTCGTAGAACATGCGCGGCACGCGTTTTTGCGCCAGCAGGCGCAGGTCTTCGATGTTGGTGATCACGGGCATGAGGTCTCCTCGATCAGTTGGGGACAGCGCCTGGCACTGACGTTTGTCCCACAAGGTTTCAATAATTTGTGCGTATGTTACGGGCTGCCCCGGCGGTGTGGTTTGAAATCTGCTCCTGGCGGTTTGAAATAAATTGCTTCCAGACCGTTCGGCTGTCCCGGTAGCGGATCTTTTTATTGGGAATAATCGACAGCTGATCCGAAATACCCCTTATCCTCATTCTCATGCAAACTACTGACGTTCTCATCATCGGGGCCGGCATGGCCGGCGCCGCGGCGGCTTATTCCCTGGCACCGCACTTGAGAGTCGTGCTGCTGGAGCGCGAAGCGCAGCCCGGCTACCACGCCACCGGGCGCTCGGCCGCGATGTATTCCGAGACCTACGGCAACGCCACCGTGCGCGCCCTGACCACGGCGTCAAAGGCCTTCTACTTCAATCCGCCGGCGGGCTTTTCAGATTACCCCTTGCTGACGCCACGCGGCGCACTGATTGTCGGCGGGGCGGCCCAGCACGAGCAGCTGCGCGAGGCCTGGCGCAGCATGCAGGCCCTGGTGCCGAATATCGAATGGTGGACGCAGGAGCAGATCCTGCGCCGGGTGCCGGTGCTGCGCCCCGAAGCCGCCGTGTACGCGGTGTACGAGCCCGGTGCGATGGACATGGACGTGAACGCCATTCACCAGGGCTTTCTGCGCGGCGCCAAAAGCGCTGGCGTGCAGCTGGTGTGCAACGCCGAAGTCAGACAGATCCGGCGCGAGGGGAGTGGCTGGTGCGCTGAGAGCGCCGCCGGTAGTTTTTGTGCCCCGGTGCTGATCAATGCGGCGGGCGCCTGGTGCGACGAGATCGCGCAGCTGGCCGGGGTGGCAACGGTCGGGCTGGTGCCCAAGCGCCGCACGGCCTTCACTGCGCCAGCACCGGCGGCCACCGATATCAGCGCCTGGCCATTGGTGATCGCTGCCGATGAGAGTTTCTACTTCAAACCCGATGCCGGCATGCTGCTGGCCTCGCCGGCCAATGAGGACCCGGTGCCGCCGCAGGACGTGCAGCCCGAGGAACTCGATGTGGCGATTGCCGTGGACCGGCTGGAACACGCTACCACGCTGACCTTTGCGAAAGTGCAGCGCAAATGGGCCGGTTTGCGCTCGTTTGTCGCCGACAAGACGCCGGTGGCCGGTTTTGCAGCCGATGCACCGGGTTTTTTCTGGCTGGCCGGGCAGGGCGGCTACGGCATCCAGACCGCACCCGCCCTGGGTGAAGTCGCCGCCGCCCTGGTGCGCGGCTTGCCGCTGCCGCAGGCCATCGCAGCGCTGGGCGTGCGGGCTGAGGATTTGTCAGAGCAACGGGCCGCCTTGCGCCCCAGGGCTTAGATCCGCCGCCAGCGAAAATGGCGATGCGTCGAATGCGGGGTGTTATGTGAAGCCCCTGCGGGCGCGGTGGCCGTGCAGTTGAGAAAGATCAATGCCCGAGGCAGGGGGCTGCATAGACTGACCGGCTGAAAACGGGGTGGAGTTGAACTGGTGAAAGCACTTGACCGCAAACTCTGGCGCGACCTGTGGCAGATGAAGAGCCAGGCACTGGCCATCGCCCTGGTGGTGATGTGCGGTGTCGGTACCTACATCATGTTTCTCTCCACGCTGGGTGCCTTGCGCGCGACCCAGGACAGCTACTACCGGGACTACCGTTTCGCCGAGGTGTTTGTCACCTTGAAGCGGGCGCCGCAGGCGCTGCTCCAGCGCGTGCAGGCCATCGCGGATGTAGCTCAGGTGGAGACGCGGGTGGTGGCGCTGGTGCGCCTGGACATGCCGGCGTTCGCCGAGCCGGTGACCGCCTTGATGGTGTCGGTTTCCGATGGCGGCCGGCTCGGACTCAATGCGCTGCATCTGCGCCAGGGTCGGCTGCCAGCGCCTGAGCAGCCTGACGAGGTGGTGGCGAGTGCGTCTTTTGCGCAGGCGCATGGCCTGCAACTGGGCGACCGCTTTGGCGCCATCCTCAATGGGCGGCGCCAGGCACTGACCCTGGTGGGCACGGCGCTGTCTCCGGAATTCATTCAGCAGATGCGCCCTGGCTCGGTGTTTCCCGACTACAAGCGATTCGGCGTGATGTGGATGGGGCGTCGTGCCCTGGGTCAGGCCTACGACATGGAGGGTGCGTTCAACGATCTGGCCCTGAGCCTGCGACCGGGCGCGGACCGTCAGTCTGTGATCGACCGCGTCGATGAACTGCTCAAGCCCTATGGGGGACTGGGCGCCTATGGACGCAAGGACCAGCTCTCGCACCGCTTTCTCAGCCAGGAGCTGCAGCAACTCGGCACCCTGGCGAGTATTTTTCCTGTCATCTTCATGGGCATCGCGGCTTTCCTGCTCAACGTGGTGATCGGGCGACTGGTGGCGATGCAGCGTGAGCAAATCGCCGTGCTCAAGGCCTTTGGCTACAGCAATCTGGCTGTGCTGTGGCATTATCTGCGCATGGTCTCGGTCATCGTGGTGCTGGGCGTCGTGACCGGCACCGCGCTTGGATTGTGGTTGGGCAAGCTGCTGTCTGACATCTACATGGCGTTCTATCACTTCCCCTACTTGATGTTCCGCTTGCAGCCCGGCACGCTGCTGGAGGCCAGCGCCGCCAGCCTCCTGGCGGCCGGGACGGGGACGGTATTTGCCGTATGGCGGGCCGCCACCTTGCGCCCTGCGCAGGGGATGCGTCCCGAGCCGCCCGCGATCTATCGCGAAACGTGGATCGAGCAGTTGGGCCTCAAGCGCTGGCTGTCGCCACCGATGCGCATGATCATCCGTCACATCCAGCGCCGAGCCTTGAAATCCATGCTCACCGTGCTGGGCATTGCCATGGCCTGCGGCATCATCCTGACCGGCCTGTTCCAGCGCGACACCGTCAGCTACATGGTCAATATCCAGTTTGGCATGGCCCAGCGCGAGGATCTGTCGGTGACCTTCGCCGACCCCGCCGCCTACCGCGCCCGCTTCGACCTGCTTGGCCTGCCGGGGGTGCAGCACGTGGAAGTGTTCCGCGCAGTGCCGGTGCGGCTGCGCCATGGTCATCTCAGTTATCGCACCGGCATTCGCGGTGTGGAGCCGGGCGGCGATATTGCGCGCCTGCTCGACGCCGACCTGCGGCCTGTCGCCTTGCCGTCTGAGGGCATCCTGTTGACTGACTATTTGGCCAAACTGCTTGATTTGCGGGTGGGCGACCGCCTGACGGTGGAAGTGCTGGAAGGCAGCCGGCCCGTGCGCGAGGTCAGCGTGGTCGGGTTGGTGCGGGAGTATCTGGGGGTATCGGGCTACATGCACCTTGCGGCACTGAACCAGTTCATGCAGGAAGGCCCGGCGATCTCGGGTGCCTACCTCAGTGTCGACAGCGCCCAGTTGCCCGCGCTGTACAAGCGATTGAAGGGCATGCCACGTATCGCCGGGGTGGCCGAGCGGGCGCAGGAAATCCGCAATTTCAACCGTGTTATGGATGAGACCATGCTGTTCTTCACCTACGTCGCCACCGTGTTTGCCGTCGTCATCGCCTTTGGTGTGATCTACAACAGCGCCCGCATTGGGCTGACGGAGCGCAGCCGCGAACTTGGCAGCTTGCGGGTGCTGGGTTTTACCCGCGCCGAGGTCGCCTACATCCTGCTCGGTGAGCTCGGTTTGCTGACCCTGACCGCCATCCCGCTCGGCCTGTGGCTGGGCCAAGGGCTGTGCTACTACATCGCCCGTACGATGCAAAATGACCTGTTTCGCGTGCCGGTGATCCTGGTGCCCCAAACCTATGCCTTTGCCTGCTCGGTGGTGCTGGTCTCTGCACTGCTGTCGGGCTTGGCGGTGCGGCGCCGCCTGGATCAAATTGACCTGATTGCCGTGCTGAAGTCGGCGGAGTGACTCCATGAAAAACAATGTGCAGTGGCATCGTCGTGGCGCGCTTGGCGTGCTCGCCTTCCTCCTGGCCGGGGGATTGTTCCTGGGATTTCGCCCCCAGGTGGTTGAAGTGGATGTCGGAACCGCCAGCCGCGCCCCGCTGCGGGTGACGCTGGATCAGGAGGGGCGCACGCGGGTGCATGACCGCTATGTGGTCACAGCTCCTGTGGCCGGCTACGCACGCCGGTTCCGCTTTGAAGTGGGCGATGCAGTCGAGCGCGGTGCCATCCTGGTCGAGCTGGAACCCCTGCGCCCCGAAGCGCTGGACCCGCGTCGCCGCGCCGAAGCGCAAGCCCGCATCGCGGCCGCAGTGAGCGGCGTCAGCGCCACGGAGCAGCGCGCCAATGCCGCGGCCAGCAGTGCCGAGCTGGCGCAAACCGAACTCCAGCGCGTGCGCGCGCTGCGTCTGCAGGGGCACGTCAGCCCCGCCGCCGAGGACCGCGCCGCCAGCGAGGCGCAGCGCAGCGCAGCCGAACTGCGCTCGGCGCAATTTGCCGTCACCACCGCCCGCCACGAACTTGAAGCCGCCCGCACCATGCTGAAATACGCCGGCAGCGCCAGCAGCAGTGAGCTGGTGGCGGTGCCTGCCCCGGTGGCCGGGCGCGTGCTCAAGATCCCGCACAAGAGCGAAGGCGCGGTGGCCACGGGCCAGCCGCTGGTCGAAGTCGGTGACCCGGCTGCACTGGAAGTCGAGGTGGACCTGTTGTCAGCCGATGCCGTGCGCATCCATCCCGGCACCCGCGTCGTGTTCGAACGCTGGGGCGGTGAGGGTGTTCTCGAAGGCGTCGTGCGCGTGATCGAGCCGGCTGGATTTACCAAGGTCTCGGCCCTTGGCATCGAAGAACAGCGCGTCTGGGTCATCGTCTCGTTCACCTCCGCGCCGACCCAATGGCAGCGCCTGGGTGACGGCTACCGTGTCGAAGCCAGCTTCATTGTGTGGGAAGGCACGGACATATTGCAGATTCCCGCCAGTGCTTTGTTCCGCGATGGCAACGGCTGGGCCGTCTTCACGGTGGAGCAAGGCAAAGCCGCCACACGCCGCCTGGAAATCGGCCAACGCACGGGCCTGAGCGCTCAGGTCGTGTCCGGCATCAAGGCGGGCGAGCAGGTGATCAATCATCCCGATGATCGGGTGCGGGAGGGGGTGAGCGTGGCGGCGCGGTAGGAGACGCGTTCCTGCTACTCTGTTGACTCGTCGAACAGACCCGGCCCGTCGAAGCAGGTGCGCTCGATCAGCAGCAGGCGCAGCTTCGTTGTGACGCCGCCATTGGCAGAGAAGCCACCCGCGCGTCCGTCGGCCGCGAGCACACGGTGACACGGCACCACTGGCGCAAACGGGTTGCTGCCCAGCGCCTGTCCCACGGCGCGCGCCGAACCAGGATCGCCGAGCTGGCGGGCGATCTCGCCATAGGTGGTGGTTTCACCCGGCAACAGGCGGCGTGCGAGCTCATAAACCCGCTGGTGAAATGGTGGCACACCGTCCATGTCGAGCACCACCTGGCTCAAGTCTGCCGGCTCGCCGGGTACGCCACTGAGCAGGGCCACGACCGCGTCGATGGCCTCTTGCACCTGGGGTGGCGCAGAGCCTGTGCTGCACTGCGGAAACCTGCGGCTCATGCGCGCGCGGGTGGCGGCCTCGTCCTGCTCGGGCAGTTGCACACCGATCAGCCCGCGCTCGCTCCAGGCAATGCCGCAGTGGCCAATCGGCGTGTCGAACAGGGCGTAGGCTTGGGTCGTCATATCAGCATGAACCGGCCGCCGGAACCGGTCGGACCAGAATACGCGAGGGGGATCTATCTGCTGGCGTAGGTGGCGCTTTGCACGACCAGAAAAATGACCGCGTTGCGCATGTCGGTATCGCTGAGGCTGCTCATGCCGGCGCGCGCTGGCATCGCCTTGTGGCCGCCGATGGCGGAACGCACCAGACCCTCGACGCCGACTTGCAGACGCGGTTTCCAGGCGCTGAAGTCGTCCATGCGCGGCGCACCATTGGTGCCAGGACCGTGGCAGCTCAGGCAGTGGGTTTGAACCAGCTGTTCGGGGTTGACGGTGCGGGGCGAAGCAAACGGCTTGTTCGGGTCAACCGCATGTCCAAAGCTGACCATATAAGCGATGGCGCGGCTGATTTCGAGGTCGCTCAGGCCAGGTTGCCCGCCATGCGCCGGCATCTTTCCCATGCCTGAGATGGCGTGTTCCGCGAGCCTGCTCAAGCCTTGTTTTGAGTGTTGCGTCCAGGCGCCTACGTCGCCAATCCGGGGTGCGTTGTCCTGACCACTGGCGTGGCAGGCAGCGCAAACCTGCTCCACCACCTCGCGACCGGTCTTGTCAGCCGCCCATGCGGTCGACGCCCCAAGTGCCGCTACGGCAAGCACTGCGCCGACGATGCGGCTGCGTGGAATCTGGCGTGTCTGCATATTGCCTCCGGTTGATCGGTTTCTGCCAGTCTCTGCTGTGAAGGAATTATAGGTGGCGCAAGCGCGGAGTGGTTGTAAAAATGCGCTACGCCGACAGGCCGGCCCTTGCAGTGTTTCGTGCTTGCGGGCATGCTGTCAGTTTCGCAAATAATTCTTCAATGGATCCATCCGATGCTGTCACTTGACTCAGTTCGCCACGCCGCCCAGACGGCATTTATTGAATCCGGTTCCGCGCTTGTTTTCGGCACCGCCGGATGGGTCTCGCTACCTGATGATCTTCAAGCGGCAGTACAAGATACGGACAACCCAATCTGGCTGGACGGCGGGCTGACGGCGCGTGTGCGCCAAGTCAGGCGCAGCGATGGTGTCCTTGCTCTGAAGAAGGCGCGGGCCAGTTGCCTGGTTCACAACAAGGACGGCGAGTTGTCGTTTGTCAACGAACTTCTGCGCCGATCGGAGTTGCTGGAGTTGACGCAACAAGGAAACAGCATCCCCAGTGTGACGCCAACGGTCTTTGCCTCGCATGCAGACGGCGTCATCGTCTCACCATGGATCAGCGGTGGGCCGGTCCAGCATTGGGGTGAGAGGCAGCTTGAGCAGTTGTTCGAGGCCGGCAAAGCGCTGATTCTGGCCGGGTTCTTCGAATGGGATTTCAGTCCCGGCAATGTGCTTGATGACGGACAACAGCTTTGGCTATTCGATTTCGGATACATGTACCGCTTTGATCCGCTTCGGCAAATCAACACCGCCGGCAACGGCGCCAGCCATCCGCAGTTTCATCTGGCTGAACGTTTTGAAAGCCGGAACTTTTTCGGACATCTGCTTCTTCAGGAAGAACAACTAGGCATCGACCGGGCGCTGAAACTGTTCCGGCTTGAGAAAGAGATCGCGCTGGAAACCTATCGGGAGATGGGTAGCGAACTTGCGGCGCGCGGCGCCACCGCCACGGTGCTGAACCATCTGGGCGCCATCGTTGGAGAGTGGGCTGGCGCGTTGCGCGGCGATCTTGCCGGGCTCTACTTGCGCGAAGCCTGGCGCTCGCACGAAGCCGATCTCGATGACGACCTTAGTGGCCGCTCCTGCAGCCCAATGACTTTGCGTCGGGTGCGATGGTTGCTGGCGCGGGTGGAAGACGACTACGACGCCCTGCTTGGCAGCGGTGCCTTGCGTGCAAACTCAAGCAACGCTACGCCTGCTGCGCTTCGCAGCCGATTTCACTCGCAATACGCAATCGCCAAGGCGTATCAGATCCAGGGGCAGGTCTAGCCCCTTTTTGCGGGCCTCTTGAGGATGCTTACTCTGCAATCGTATAACCCTTTTCGCGCACGAGGCGCAGGCACGCATCGACAACATCGCCGTCATATAGGGTTTCACGCCCGCGCTCGATTTCGGCCATCGCCGCGTCGATCCCCTTCGCCGAGCGGTAGGGTCGATGCGAGGACATCGCTTCAACTACGTCGGCCACTGCGATGATGCGTGCCTCTGGCAGGATTGCTTCGCCTTTAAGCCCCTGCGGATAGCCGCTGCCGTCCATGCGTTCGTGATGCTGCAGCACGATTTCATCGATCTGCGATGGAAACTCGGCCTTCTTCAACACTTCGTAGCCGGCCTGAGCATGTTGCTGAATCATCCGGTATTCAACCGGACTGAGCTTGCCCGGTTTTGCCAGAGTCTCTGTCGGAATAGTGATCTTGCCAATGTCATGCAGATAGGCCGCGACGCGCAGCACCTCCTGCCGGCGCAGGTCAAAGCCAAGCTCGATGCCAATGGCCACTGCGATCATGGCTACGCGCCGTTCGTGGCCGGCGGTGAATGGATCACGCATTTCGGTCAATATCGTGGCCACGTCCACCGTCCTCAAGAACGCAATCTGAAGTTCGGTGACGTCGCGTTTCATCTGCTCATTGACCACGACCAATTCTGCTGCCTGTTTTCCCTTCTCTTCGCCTTCAATGGCAAGCTTCCTGGCAAACTCAAGTTCCTTCTCCGCCTGCTTGCGATCGGTGATGTTGGTCAGCACGACGCGCAGGATCGGCGTGCCGCTTTCGTCATGTACGGCAAGGGCTACCAGATGCGCCCAGAATGGTGTGCCATCCGCTTTCACCATCCTCAGCTCGCAGAATTGCGCTTCAGTGCTGGCGATGATCCGCTGGCGCATCAAGTAGTAGATATTCTGGTCGTCCGGGAGGATCCAGCGGGTGATGGATTGCTGGAGCAGCGCGTTTCGGGTTTGGCCGATCAGAGCGGCGATGGTCAGGTTGGCTTGCTGGATCAGCCCGGAGTTGTCAACCGAGCAATAGCCGACCGGCGCCATGTCATAGAAATCGAAATAGCGCGCCTGCGAGCTGTCGAGTTCAGCCTGTGTCCGGCGCAATTCCTCGTTCTGCATCTCCAGTTCGATCTGATGCACGCGCAGCTCGTGCAGCGTTCGTTGCGTGGCTGCGGGCAAGGTCACTTCGAGTTGTTCCGACAAGTGATCGGGACTGCACCCAAAAACAGACTCGGCTCGCTGGCGCAGCGACCATCCCGAGCCTGCCCTAGCGGCGTCAGCGTTTGCGGACCGTTTGTCCCCGGCGTTCACTCTGCGTTTCCCTGACTCGTGCAATTCTCTATGCTCGACGTGAATATGACGCCGACCGATGCCTTGAGCATATGTGTTCCGTACCAGCAACAGGCAAGCGGCGCGGGCCGCCCACTCACGGGATGGGGCGAGTCCTCACCTGGCTGGATCGATTTGCTTTCTCAAAAAGTTGACGTACTTCCTGCAGCAGGATTCAACTCGAGAGCGAAGATCGACCTTTGATATATCGCAAAGAAAGACAAATGGGAAGCAAAAAACCCCTGAAACTCGCGCCGGGAAAACGGGCGTTTTGCGGCGTCACGACCGGCGCGTGTGTGTCACTTGTCGGCGCGTTCGCCGCCGCCCAGCTCGCATTCGGGTGGCTGGCCGTAGCCGGCGGAACGCACCTGCTGCTGCAGCGACAGTTCCACCTGGAACCAGATGCAGGAATTATTCTCAAAGCGGTAACTCCACACAAGGCCGCGCTCACGTCCGAGCACCCGCACCTCATCGGGCCGACCGAGCAGCCGGCGCACGTCATCCTGTGCCATGCCGACGTCGATGCGATTGAAGTTTTGCGCGGTCAAAACCTGCTCGATCCGGCCGACCCGGCCAGCGCTGTCGAAATAGACGAACCAAGTCTGCTTGCCAAACGGTCCGCGCGGGAATTCCAGCCGGCTGCCGGCGTCCATCCGGCGCTCCATGTCAGGTTGCCCCATTCGCGCCACCACCTCATCCCGGCTCATTCCAGCCAGGGTTTCGCGCGGCGCGTAGCCGCTGCATGCAGGCAGCAGCGGAAAGCAAAGCAACAGCCAGTTCCAGGGTGACAAACGGCGACGTATCACGAATTCTCCTGATCTTGGCTCACCTGAAAAGATGCGCATCGAGATTGTAATTTGCGCCCGGTTTTTATGCCCAGGCGCCGTGCAACGCCTGCGGTGGCTCAGCGATCGACTGCCAGCGCAGCAGGCGGGCAGCGTTGCGTTTGCGGTAGCTGAGCAGCGCCATGGTGCCTTGCCGGAGAATCGCTTCACCGGCTGATTCGTTGATCGTCACCTCGGCGCCGGGCTGTTGCTGCGGCTCGCCGTCCTCGCGAAAGATGTGGCTGGGCAGGTCACCGATGTCCTGGCCAGCGGCCAGATCCATCTGCCAGCCGGCCTCCATGAAGGTCTGGCCGGCCAGCAGTGCCAGCGAAAAGGCCGGACTGCCCCACAAGTAGCCCTCGTGCTCGCGTGTTGCCAGTTCTTCGAAGGCAAAGGCGCTGATCGGGTCGCTGCCCTTGCCATACGGTTGGCGCGCAAGGATGCGCGGCAGGGCCAGGCCGATCCAGGCCGCCACCGGGCTCTGGCGCAGCGCAGTCCAGAATGCCGCGGCGTCGGCCGCCAGCGGCTGCCAGGTTTTCGGCTCGATCAGTTGCTCGACGCTGGCGCAGCCCAGCAGCGAGCTACGTGCTGCGGCCAGCAACGGCGCGCCGGCACGCCCGGCCATCGCGCCGAGCGTGGCCAGCAGTTGCAGCTCGCCGATGTCGGCGCCGATGGCGAGATCGCTGACCAGCAGCGACCAGTGCTGGCCGTCGGGTGGCTCGGTTTGCGGCCCGCACAGGTGGCGATGCAGTGCGGATAGCGACAGATCGGCGCTGTGAGCATGGACATCCTGCGCCAGCTC
The DNA here is from genome assembly GCA_963810395.1 of uncultured beta proteobacterium. GTDB lineage: Bacteria > Pseudomonadota > Gammaproteobacteria > Burkholderiales > Burkholderiaceae_C > Rhodoferax. Next base: position 3,361,602 of record CAWENC010000001.1, read on the forward strand.
TTCGCGCGTGCTATCGAGCAGCAGCAGTTGCAGGTTTTCGCCGAGGTCGAGTTCGCGCACCAGGCGCTCGACGCCGCGCCAGTTGGCCTCCAGCGCCTGGAAGGCGGGGTGATGCAGCACGCGGCGCATCTCCGCGGCAATCGACGCGTCGACTCCGGCGATCAGTTGCGCCTGCTGGTTGGCGATATCGGGCACCAGATGCGGCGCGACGACGCCGCGCAGCCAGCCCTCGAGGTTGAGGCCGGTCCCGAAGCTGGCCGCAGCGGGTGCGGCAGTGGGTTTGCGACCGAGCAGGCGTTCGATGTCGTTTGCGTCCGATGCTTCGGCCGCTTTCGGCGGTGCGCTTTCGGCTGCGGGCAAGGCACCAAGTGTCGCCGCCGCGCGCTGAAACTGTGCCGGGTCGGCCAGTTCGGCCCGCAACTGGCGCAGTGCGACGAAGGGCGCCAGGCGCGCAAACAGCCGGTCGGGATGGAAATCGTCGAGGGATTGAAACTCGATGCTCAGCGCTGTGCCGTCAAGCGTGAGTTCCAGCTGCGGCGCGAGACGCTTGAACACGGCGTCGAAGTTGTCGATGTCGATGCGCAGCGGCTTGCGCTGGGCCAGTGGCGGCGCCGCTCGCGCCGACGCGCTGCTGCCCAGATCGGCGAGCACCAGGATGCGAAACGGATCCTCTTCATCGATCCGGCGCGCGGCCTTCGTTTGGTGGGTGGTGAAACTGAACTGCATGGGTAGCGTTGCCATTGCTGTCTCCTTGCGCGGATGCGGATTGGAACGGCTTACAGAATGCGTTCGCCGGTGCGATCAAGGCGGGGCAGCCAGTTCCCCATGATGTTTGCCGACACCAGGATGTGATGCGCGCGACCGATCAGCAGCTGACGCGGTACAAAGCCGATAAAGCGTGAATCGGCGCTGTTGTCGCGGTTGTCCCCCAGGAAGAAATAGTTGTCCTGCGGCACCACGGTCGGGCCGAAGCTGCGTCTGGCGGAAACATCGGGCAGGAATTGGACCTGGTGTTCTTTACCGGCCACGCGCTCAGTAGCCCGGATTGCCGACGTTGTGGCACCGTAATCCATGGGCTCCGGGACCACGGTGGCGCCGACATATTCAGACGCCGCGCCGTTGATGTAGAGAACTTCGTTGCGCATTTCCACCACGTCACCCGGAATGGCGACCAGGCGCTTGATCAGGCGAACCCCATCTTTGGGTGAAGAGAAGGTGACGACATCGCCGCGCTGAGGGGTTCCTAGCTTGAGGATCGCCATGTCGCTGAGCGGCAGCTTGAAGTCATACGCGAGACGATCAACCAGTACCACATCGCCCTCAAGCAGCGTCGGGCGCATGGACCCTGATGGAATCGGATTCCAGTCGGCAATTGCCAACCGGAAGAAGCCAAAACACAGCAGGAAGACGATGAACCCGCGGTTTTCTTTCAGCCAATTTTTCATGAAGCCCTCGTTGGTGGTATGTGACTTTGCTTAAATGCAAAAGGCTACCAGCTCTTGCGCAATTGCGCTTGACTGGCATGCCTGGAAGTCGCTACGGTGCAATGTTATCCGTTTGGACAGCGGGCGGTTCATCACGGTCTTTCCAGGAGACTTAACGTTTGCCGTCCACCCGGACTTGCCCCACCTTCACCCCCGCCCCTCTTACCTCCAGTCGAATCTGATCCAGCACCTCCCCGCGCTTCCCGACAATCTGCACCACATGCCGTCCTGGCCAGGGCAGCCATTGTGCGGTCGTGCCCTTGGCAAACAGCTTGCCGTCCATCAGCCAACGCAAGTTGCCTCCGTCCGCAGAGAAGCTCACGCGCTGCCGGTTCGGTGGAATGTCGGGGTCCAGCGCGATGATGGTGCCGGTGGTGGGGCTGGTGATGCGGGCCGCCTGACTAGATGAGGAATTTGAGCCACTTTGGCCTCTGGTGCCCGTGCTACCTGCGTAGGCCGCTCTTGAATTCATAGCAAAAGAGGTTTGCTGCGTACCCTGCAAAAACCACTCCAGGCGCGTCGCCTCGGTCGGTACCGGGTCGCCGCTCTTCACGTCGACCGCGGCGAACTGCACGCGCATTTGCACCACACCCGCCGGGGCTTTGGGTGCGCGGCTGGCTTGGGTTTTGTGCAGGTAATTCATCACCGCCGCCCAGATCGGTGCCGCGCCGGTGGTGCCGCTGACGTCCCACATCGGCGCGCCGCTGGCGTTGCCGACCCACACGCCGACGGTGTAGCGTTGCGAGTAGCCCACGGCCCAGTTGTCGCGCATGTCTTTGCTGGTGCCGGTCTTGACGGAGCTCCAGAAGCGCGTCGCCAGCACGCTGTCGGTGCCGAAGGTGCGGGCGCGGGCGTTGGAGTCGCTGAGGATATCGCCGACGATGAAGGCGGCGCGCGGATCGATGGCAGCGCGCATGGCGGGTTTCGGGATCGAGGTCAACGAGGTCGGGCTGTAGCGGCCGCCATTGCCGAGCGCGCGGTAGGCGTTGCTCAGGTTCAGCAGCGACACTTCGGCGCTGCCCAGGGCCAGGCTGTAGCCGTAGTAGTCGCCGCTCTCCTTGAGCGGCAGGCCGAGTCTTACGAGCTGTTTGTGAAACGCATCGGGCGACACCATCACCAGGGTGCGCACGGCGGGCACATTGAGCGAGGCCGCCAGCGCGGTGCGTGCCGAGATCCAGCCTTTGAACTGGTGGTCGTAGTCCTGTGGGATGTAGAGGCCGCTCGAGGTCTGGATCTGTGTGCCGGAGTCTTCCAGCAGCGAGGCGGCGGTCAGGCGCCGCTCGGAAATGGCTTGCGCGTACAAAAAGGGCTTGAGCGTGGAGCCGGGCTGGCGCAGGGCTGTGACGCCGTCCACCTCGGCGGCGTTGCTCAGTTCGGCCGATGAGCCGACCCAGGCCAGCACTTCGCCGCTGGCGTTGTCCAGCACCAGGATGGCGCCGTCTTCCACATGGCGGCCCTGCAACTCGCGCAGCTGCTGCCGCAGCGTTTGCACGGCAAAGCGTTGCAGCGGGGCGCTCAAGCTGGTCCTGATGCTGGCGCGAATAGGTGCGCTACCGGTGCTACGCACCAGCTGCCGTGCCACATGCGGGGCGATGCCTTCGTTGGCCGCGTAGTCGCGTCGCTGCAGCGCGGCGGCGGTGAACAGGTCGAGGCCTTCGCAGTCGGCCAAAGCGCTTGTGCTTGTTCCCTGATTTATGCTGCCGGCCTGCAGGCTTTTGAGCACGCTGCAGGCGCGTTGCACCACTTGGGCTACTTTGGCATTAGGGGCGCGCACCAGCGCGGCGGCCACTGCGGCCTCACGCTGATCCAGGCCATGCGCGGCCTTGCCGAACAGGGTCTGGCTGAGTGCGTCGATGCCGACCAGCTCGCCCCTGAACGGCACCAGATTCAGGTAGGCCTCCAGAATCTGATCCTTGCGCCAGCTGCGCTCCAGCAGCTGGGCCGACACGGTCTGGCCGATCTTCTGTGCCACGTTGCGCCCACCCGCGCCACGTATCAAGTCCTCGTCGAGCAAACCCGCCAGCTGCATCGTGATGGTCGAGGCGCCGCGGGTCTTGCTGTTCCACAAATTGCCCCAGGCGGCGGCAGAGACCGCTTGCCAATCGACACCGCTGTGTTCGTAAAAGCGCTTGTCTTCGCTCAGCACCAGCGCCGTGCGCAGGGCAGGGGACACATCGGCCAACGCCACCCACTGGCCGCGCCGCACAGCGGTGTCGGAGCGCAGCCGGTGCAGCAGCTCGCCGTGGCGATCCAGAATCAGCGTGTCAGACGGCGTGAAGCCGCTTTTTACAGAGGTAAATGTGGCTGTAGCTCCCGCAGAATGTGCGTAGACCGCTATCACGAATATAGCAAAGAGGTGCTTCATCGTTGGTTGCAGCGCTGCGCTGGCATGAGCGCACCCCGGGTCGCAGGCCAGTGCTCAGGATGACGCAGTCGCCTTAATCGTTCGCCGCCAGTTCCTTGACCACCGCCGCTACAGAGCCAGCGTCGGGCAGGTGGGAGATGGCGCCGACGAGCTCGTCGCGCACCTGGGCCAGATGGGCTTCGAAGTGTTGCGCATCGACCCCCAGGGCGCCGGCAATCGACTGCACATGGGAGCGCTCGGCGGCACTCAGTTCGCCATCGGCGTAGCCCGTCATCAGGCACATCAGCACCACCGTGTCGGCAAAGGCGGCGGGGCTGCCGGCCAGCGCCTTCGGGTCAAACGGATGGGCCTGGGGGCTGGCCATCACGGCCGAGGTGGAGGGCATATCGGCGCTGCGCGAGGACTCGTAAAACTGGCCGATCAATGCCGCTTCGGCCGGGGAGATGCCGTCCACCAGCGCCACCGAAAGCATCGCCTGGGTGAGTAGCGTGACCTGGGCCGGACTGAGGTTTTGATCTGCAATGGGGGGCATGGTGAACTCCTGATAGTAGGTTGAACATTAGGGGATTAGCGCGCCAGGGCGCGGCGCTTGGCGTCCAGCAGATTGCTCTGGATGTCGGCGATGGCCATGTCGCGGTAACGCTTGGGCAGCATCGAGCGGCGCGAGGTTTCCGACACCGCCAGCAGCTCCATGAACTCGATCATGTCGCGTTCCTGGGGCGGCATGAAATCGTCAGCCGCCGCTTTCAGGGCCACGGCATCCAGCGGCAGTGCCTGATTGCGGGCCAATTCGACCGCCAGCAGGGCCAGGGCCTCCAGGTCGGCATTCGAATAGCCGGTCAGGGTTTCGCACAGCGTCAGCAATTCTTCGGCGCTGGCAACGCAGGTCTCGCCGTAGCGCGACAACACCGCTTGCAGCACCTGGACCCGCTCGGGCGCCGAATCGCAGTAAAAGAACGGAATCTTGCGGTCGAGACGGCCGGGGCGTTTGATGTCGCTGTCGAGCTTGTCGGGGCGGTTGGTCATCATCACGAACAGGACCTGGCCGCGGTTCTCGGGCTCGGCCATGAATTCCTTCAGGCGCGCAATCACCCTGGAACTGGTGCCGTCGTCGCCGCCCTCACTGCCGCCGGAACCAAAGCTGCGGTCGCCCTCGTCGATGATCACCGCAATCGGGCCCATCGCCTTGACGGTGGCCAACACGCGCTCCAGATTGGCTTCGGTCGAGCCGACCCACTTGGAGCGGAAGTTCTTCAGCGCGACGCCAGACAAGCCGGCTTCTTTCAGGAAGGCCTTGATGACAAAGGTCTTGCCCGAGCCCATCGGGCCTACGGCCAGCAGCCCCATCGGCGTCAGCGTGGTTTCGCCTTCTTTCAGGTTTTTGGCAATTGCCATCAGCTCGTGCTTGATGTTTTCGTGCCCACCGACCGAAGACAGGCCGTGTTTGGGTTCGATGAATTCAATCAGGCCGGCACACTCTTTCTCGATCATTTCGCGTTTGCGCGTATGGATGACCTTGAGCACTTCCTCGTTCGGGTTGTCGACTGCCAATGTCTTGCCGGGTTCAATCAGTTTGTTGATTTCGCTCGGGGTCATGCCGGCCGTGATGGTGGCCAGTGTGGTGGCGCGCTGCTCTGCATCTGGCGTGCCTTGCAGCAGCTGCAATATCAGCGCGCGTCGCTCGGGCTCGCTCAGGCCCTGGCCCTCGGAGCTGGCCATGATGCTGGCCAGCTGGACTGTGCGCAAGCCACCGGTGCGCTCGGAGAACAACGTCACTTGTTGCTCGCTGAGTTTGGGCGCCAGATAGGCAATCACGCGCCGGCGCTGTTGCAGGTCCGGCATCGGTATTTCGATGGCCACCACCTTGGGGTTCGACAGCAGGCCGGCGTTGATGGCATTCAGCGACTCGGTCACCAGAATCGTGATGTTGTCGCCGCTGGTCAGGGTCTTGTCCAGAGACCAGCGGTGAAAGGCGAGGTAAGTCTGGCGATCCTGTTGCGCCATGAAGCTGGGATCGCCTGCCGGCAGCAAGGCATCGGCGTACGGAACGATCACGGCGGTCGATTGCTGGCTGCGCATCTGGCTTTCCAGCGCGTGCAGGGATTGCAGCAGCGTGGCGCCGTCGCCGTCATCATTCTTGTCACTGCCCACGGCGCTTTCGGCAGTGCCGTTCAAGACCCGGATGCCGCGCTCCAGACTGACTTCGCAGACATGTTTCTTGGTCTCCTTGAACAACTCGGCCAGCAGGAAGGATTGCAGGTTGTGCAAGGTGTCGCCGACCAGAAAGTTGTCGAACACATTGCGGTAGAGGACGAAGGTCGAGGCCTCGCCGGCCAAGTATTTCTGTCTCAGGGTTTCCGCCCACCGGGGCAGCACATTGCGTGTGGTTGCTGGGGCGGTCATGGCCGGCTCGGGCTCAGAGGTTCTTGACCGGCGCGGCCTGGGCTGCCGCACGCGCCTGCTTCATGGCTTCGAGCTGGGCCTTGGCGGTCACGCTGCCGCTGCTCTGGCGCAGTTTGTTCAGGCGCACATCGAGGTCCGAGCTTTGCAGCTCGGCGCCGAGGCTGGCCTGCGCCACCTGGCTCTTGATGTGATCGCGCACGGCGGCCAGCGCCTGCACCTCGGCGTCGACAGACAGGCCGTCGAGCTGGCCCTGGATCGTGAGCCGCGCCTGCGCACTGTGCATCTGCGCCAGCATGCGGTCTTTTTCGGCCTTGAGCTTGTCGATTTCGGTCTTCACCTGCATCAGCGAATCCTTGGCGCCGTCAGCGTCGGCGGTGGCTTGCGTGGCGTCGCTGCGCAGCTCGGCAATGGCGGCATCGAGCGTATTCTTTTTTTGAATCAGCACCACCGCCAGATCGTCCTGATTGGTGGCCAGTGCGGTCTCCAGATCGGCGCTTACGGCGGCCAGCTCGCGCTCGTGCGCCTCCAGCCGGGACGTGATCTCCTGCCGGCGGGCAATGATGGCGCCGGTAGCCGCTTTGAGCTGGGTGTATTTCTGGATCATCGACGCGATCGCGTTCTGGTAGGCGATTTCCGGGTGTTCCTTTTCAACGTCGGACACCCACAGCGAGATGAATCCGGTCCACAAGTTGGCGAGACGGGCGAAGATTGCGTTATTGGCCATTTGGTTCTCCTGGTTGAATACGGTGGGGCTAAATCTGGAAGAGGAATAAAGATAGCTGCTTCTGGTCGCTCGTCATCGCGTGGCCGTGGGCCGTGCCGCTCCACGCTGCAGCGCCTGCAATCTGGATTGCCGCGCTTCGCTCGCAACGACGGAGTTTGGCGCATCAAGGTCAAACGACTCGGGTGCGCTGAACTCGGCCGCCACCTCTTCGGCAATGCGCAGGCGCGACAAGGACTCTTCAAGCTTGCTTCCCATCTCGGACGAGTAGGGCGAGGTGATCACCATTTGATAGACCTCCTCCATCTTGTCGGGCATTGAAATCAGTGTCGCCTCCATGGCGCTGCGGCGCACTGCCAGGCGGCGTGCGCGGTTCATGACTTCGGTGTATTCGGCCAGCGCGCTGCGCAACTGGCGCTCTTCGTCTTCGGGCAATGCCTTGTTCTGCAGCTGGGTCTGGATGCCGGCGATGCGTTTCACCACCACGTCTTCACTGGCGTGGTCTTTGCGCGCCCTGAGCGAGAGACTGACCACACACAGGCCGAGATAGTCGACTGTCAGGTCATCGAGTTTTTCCACGTCCTCGCGGGTGAGCGTGGTCCGGCTGTCTCCCGCTGTCTGGTACAGGGCCTGGACCCGGTTGCACATCTGCTGGTAGGTGGCCAGCGCGTTGGCGTCGCCATAGCTGTTGAGCTCGGCCAGCAATTGGTTGCGGCGCTGTGCGCGCGCCTGGTGGACCTGCTCGCGGTCGACCCAGGCCCGAAAAGACGGCAAGCCCGGGATCGCCAGCGCCGCCAGAGCCTCGCTGCCCAGTGCCACCACGCCCACCAGTGCGATGCCGGCCCAGCCAAAGGGGATGGAGGCAAAAATGGCGGCACAACCGGCGGCCAGCAAGGCCAGGCGGTTGTTCGGGTGCTGGAAAAAAGCACCCAGGTAGGATGGCTTCTGGATCACGTTACTTCGAGAATTTTGCCCAGATGCGCGCTATTTCCTGCTGATCCTGCTCAGACAGGATGGGGATCGGCGCGGACCGGCTGAGTGCTGTCGTGCTGGGCACCACGGCCGGGTTGGATTTGACGGCGTCACTCATGAACTCTCCGGCCTTGAGGTTGGCATTGGCATAGCCGACGGTGTTGGAGATTTTTGCTATCACCTGGGGCCGCAGCAGGTAGTCGATGAACAGGTGCGCTTCGCGTTTGTTCTTCGCATTGGCCGGCACGGCCATGGCGTCGATGGCCAGCAGACCGCCGTCAGCAGGTACCCGGTACTCCACGCTGCCGCGTGACTTGGCCTGGGCCTGCACCGCGTCGCCGGAAAAACCGATGGCCACGCAAATCTTGCCGTTGGCCAGCGAGTCAATGTACTGGTCGGTGGGGATCACCTTGACGATGCCCGCCAGACGCTCCAGCACCTGGGCCGCGGCGGCGGTTGAATTCTTGCCGTCCCACCTGCTTTGCCCGCCGGCCATGGCAGCCAGTGGCACGACATCCGTGGCGGAGTCGACGACACCCACGCCGCAGGACTGGAAACGCCGTGCCGTCTCGGCATCGAACACATTGCTCAGGGAATCCATGGCGTGCCCGGGAAAGGCGCGCTCGGTGAGTTTCGGGTTCCAGGCGATGCCCACCGTGTACCACATATAGGGCAGGCTGTAGCTGCCATCCTTGTCCCAGGAGCGCAACGTGGCATCGACCCGCGGGTCGATGTTCTTCAGGTTCTTCAGGCTGGCCTTGTCGATCTTGCCGAGCAGGCCTTTGGCGGCCATGGCGGGCACGGTATTGGCGGTCGGGAACACCACGTCATACGGCGTGCCGCCGGCGCGCAGCTTGGTCTGCAGGTCGTCGTTGCTGGCAAAGATGTCGTAAACCACGCGTATGTTGTGTTCTCTCTCGAAGTCCTGCAGCACGCTCGCATCAATGTAGTCGGGCCAATTGAGCACCCGCACGGTGTCTTTGGCGCTGGCGCCGACGCCATTCACGGCGCGGCGCAGATTCATCAGCACCGTGGCGGTGATCAAGCCGTCTACCGTGACGCTTTGGGATTCCTGGAAGGCCTCGGTGGCGACCTGGGTTTGCGGGCCAAAAGTGCCGTCCAGCGGACCGGCGTTAAAGCCCAGTTTCCCGAGCAGGATCTGGGCTTCGCGCAGGCCGGCCGCGTCGACCAGCTTCTCGCGCCCCTTGTAGTTGCCGCTGGACCAGTTTTGCGTCTGCCAGATGACGCGGCGAATCGAGTTCAGCAGGGCGTCTGTCACCTGGCTGGCGGGCGCGAGACCGTGTTTTGCGGAAAATGCCCGGATCGCTTCCAGCGTGGCGGGCGTCAGCGTGCCGCTGGGTGTTTCGCGAAACAAGCCCATGCGGGCCAGCAGGCGCTGCGCGGTTTCAACCTTGGCATTGCGTGCGCCAGTCGGCACCGGCGCCTCGGCCTTGGGCTGGGCCGTGCCGAAAACAAAACCTTGTGCCTGCGCGTTGCCGGCCATCCAGCCGCTGCAGCTTAAAGCCACTACTAGGACAATGGTGCGAATTTTCATGGTGTGATCCTGGTGAAAAAATGAGTTGCAGTTATTTGGCCGCGGCAAAACAAATGATGTTGCGCGACTGCGCCAGCTGGAACAGGGCGGCCGCCTTGTCCTGGTTGGCCGCTATGCCGCCCTGGCCCTTCAGGGTCATCTCGCCGAGGTGGCAGGCCGCGCCGCCGTCGCCATCCTTGACGGCTTGTTCCAGATGCACACGGGCCTGGGCAAAGTTGCCGCTGTCAAGCAGCTTGCGCCCGATCTCGGCGTTTTCGGCGGCCGGCAGCCGGTTGGCCTGCGCGCCGCCCGTGCTTGGTGGCGTCGAGGGGGCCGGCGTTGTGGACGGCACGGATCGCGGCTGCGGCTGTGGTTGTAGCTGTGTCTGGGGCTCGGGTGCCGCCTGCGCCCCAGCGGTGCCGCTGTCAGAGGGCGCGCTTGGTGCCGTGCTGGCGCCAAGCCGTTCTTTCAGGCCCAGGTGCCAGACGGCCGACGCCATGGCGCCGACGACGGCCAAACCGATCAGCACTTTGGAGAGAGGAGTCAAACTGGCCATTGCATCATTCCTGTGGGGTGGTGGTGGGTGTGCCAAACTGCACGGCCAGGCCTTGCAGACGCTGGCTGATTTCGTTGATCTGCGCAAGTTCCTGGGCGGTCTGGTCCTGGCCAGCCTTCAGCTTGGCCTGCTGCGCGGCGCTGTCCTCGGTGGCGCGCGCCAGTTCACGCGAGACCAGTGCTTCGAGTTCGGTGATCTGCTTTCTGATGTCGCCCACCACTTGCGCCTGTCGCGCTGCGACTGCGTCCAGGCGGGTTTGGGTTTCACGCGCCAGCGCCTGCTGGTTCAATTGCAGCTGCCCGGCGTGGGCGGCCAGCGCCTTGACCTTGGCGGCGGCATCGGCCAGCGGATCCTCAATCGTCCATGATTCATCGGCGGCATCCATTGCCCGGATGGCCATCAGGCGCGTGGCCTCGTCCATCGCGCTGAGCCCATCAATCAGACGCAACAAACGCTCTGCCGGGTACAGGGACGGGGCGATGCCGGCGTTGGCATAGATCTCGTCAAGATTCAGTGGTGCGGCCGCGCCAACGGTCGTGGCTGACAGCACAACTTCCGGGCCAAGTGCCGGGCTGGCGCTGTCCTGGCCGACGGGAGAGGCCGGCTCCACAGGCGCGTCTTTCCTGACCAGTCCGGCCTTTTCGAGAAAGTCCAGCATTCCCTTCATCGCGTATTCTCCGCCCTGTTGTTTAAATGGAATGCCTGCCAACCGACGGATGTCCATGGCAGGGCCAATGGGTGTTGTGCAGGGCACAGCACCGCTGCGTAGCGTTGCGTGGAGTTTAATGCCAATCCAGTCGTGCACGCGGGGTAAAACCGGGCTTCACGGCGCATCCGGTCGACGGCTGACAAAGACGATTCCCAGGGCCGCCAGCAACAGCGAGAAGAGCGCGACGGCGCCGCCCCAAAACCAGTAGGGCAGCCAGAGTGCCTCTGCGATAACGGCACTGTCGGAAGGCTGTGCGACACCGTTGACCATGGCCTGCGCGGAAAACATGTAGTGCAGATCGGTGAACCACGACAGGCACAGCGTCACCGCGATCAGGTGCAGAAGAAGCGCGGCGGCGCTGTCGGGCAGGATCCTGGCTGCCAGGCCCAGTGTCGCTGCCAGTGCCGTCAGAAAAACGACGCCAAAGAGATTTCGCACCCACAAGACCAGGGCAATAACCATCAGCGCCGCCAGTGTCGCCAGCACGATGCGGGCAAAACGCGCTGAGCGCGACAACATCAGCACGCCTATGCCTGCCATCGTCGGGCCGAGCAATCCACCTGCGGCGATCAGCGCCAGGGCGATGCGGCCCGGGTTGCCGTGCCACGCCGCAAGACCCGAGCCATCGGCGTGCAGCAGCAATTGATCGAACTCGGCACCGACCAGCAGCGCCGTCAAGCCGTGCCCGATCTCATGCGCGAAAGTGGCGAGCAGGGTCAGCGGGTAGAGCGCCTGGTGCCCATAGGGAAGCTGCCAGATCAGCAGGATCACGGCGGTGCACAGGATCAGAAGGTTGCGTGAGCTCATCGCGTTTTCAAGGTAGAAGTGGCTGTAGCCCCCGTTCAATAAGCGTGAACAACTATCAAATATATAGCAATCAAGGCGCGCGTACCAACCCGCCGCGGGTCAGATGATGACAGCTAGCGGGTGACGGCGATGAATTTCGCCACGGCTTGCGCAGTGCGCTGCGGATCTTCCTCCTGCGGCACATGTCCCAGGTTCTCGAATATCAGCAACTGACTGCCAGCGATCTCGCGGTTGAAATGCTGGCCATTCTCCAGCGGGATCAGACGATCACGCCCGCCCCAGAGTATCAGTACCGGCAGGCGCAGCGTTGGAATGCGCGCCACCAGCGGCCCCGGCTGGTTCTGCTTGAAGCGCTGGGCCAGCGCGTGGCGATTGCCTTCGCGACGCGCCAGGTCGTAGTAACGATCCACCAGTTCCGGCGTGACCGCGGCCGGGTTGCCATAGACGTTCTTCACGCTGGCTTCGACCATGCTGCGGGGCAGAATGCTTTCCATCAAGCGATTGAGGCCGGGCAGCCGCGCGATGCGAAAAGCAATCGGCGCCGATTCGGATCGAAACACATAACCCGCGGCATCGACCAGAATCAGACGTTCGACACGCTCCGGATGCGTCACAGCGGTCGCCCAGGCGATTTCACCGCCCAGGGAATTTCCACCCAGCACGACGCGCTTGAGTTGCAGCGCATCAAGTGTGGCGGCGACAAAGCGCGTGTAGCGCTCAAGGCTGTAATCATTGTCCGGCGCCGGCCCGGTGAGGCCGAAGCCCGGCAGGTCGAAGCGGATGACGCGGTGTTCTTTGGAGAGGGCCTGGACCCAGCCGTCCCAGGTATGCAGGCTGGCCGAGGTGCCGTGAAGCAGGACCAGCGGGGTCGGATCGTCGCGCGGGCCTTCGTCACGAATATGGACCTGCATGCCTTGCACCGAAATGAAGGTCGACGGCGGCGCTGCCCAGCGCGTTTTCAAGGATTCGACCGGCACATCGGGAGCCCAAAAAAGGACCGTGACGCTGGCCAGGCCAAGAATGACGACTGCCAGCAGGATTAGAACAAGGCGAACCAGCATGCGCATGTTTGATGTCTCCGTGAATGAGAAGAAGAGCCGTGCCATGCCCTCCGGTAGTCAATGCGCATAGTATCGCCGCGATCACAAGAACAGCCAGAAGCCAAGCCCCCCGGTGCAGTACATTTCAACACTTGTCGGGCCAGGCGGTGAACCTGGCCGGATTTTCCAACCCAGGATTTCAGATACAGGTATGCTTTTTGCTTTTCTGTTCACAGCGTCGGCATCAACACATGATCAAGGTGGCAAGATTTTCCCAGACAGTTTCGCTCGTGCGGCTTGGCTCTAATCCATGATTGCATACGTTTTGCATCGCCTGATTCAGGCCCTTGTCGTGATGGTGGTGGTGGCCTTCATCGCCTTCATGCTGTTCCAGTATGTGGGCGACCCGGTGGTGTTCCTGCTGGGGCAGGATGCGCGGCCCGATCAAATCCGCCAGTTGCGCACCGACTTGGGCCTGGACCAGCCCTTTTTCGTGCAGTTCTGGCATTTTTTGCTGAATGCAGTGCAGGGTGAGTTCGGGTTGAGTTTGCGTCAGGGCGCCAAGGTCTCGCGCCTGATTGGCGAACGCTTGCCGGCAACGCTGGAACTGGCGCTGGTCGCGGCCCTGCTGGCACTGCTCGTCGGCGTGCCCCTGGGGGTTTACTCGGCATTGAAACGTGGCAGTTTCTTGAGCCAGGTGTTCATGACGATCTCCTTGCTGGGGGTGTCGCTGCCCACGTTCCTGATCGGTATTCTGCTGATTCTGGTTTTCTCTGTCGGCCTGGGCTGGTTCCCCAGCTTCGGGCGCGGCGAGGTGGTGCAATATGGCTGGTGGCGTAGCGGTCTGTTCACGCTGGACGGTTGGCACCATCTGGTATTGCCTGCCATCACGCTGGCGGTGTTTCAGCTGGCCCTCATCATGCGCCTGGTGCGCGCCGAAATGCTGGAGGTCTTGCGTACCGATTACATCCGGTTTGCGCGGGCTCGGGGTTTGAGCAACCGCACCATTCACTTTGGCCATGCGCTGAAAAATACGCTGGTGCCGGTGATCACCATCACCGGGCTGCAATTGGGGCAGCTGATTGCCTTTGCCATCATCACCGAGACGGTTTTCCAGTGGCCCGGCATGGGGCTGCTGTTCATTCAGGCCGTGACTTTTGCCGACATTCCGGTGATGGCCGCCTACCTGTGCCTGATCGCGCTGATTTTTGTGCTGATCAACCTGGTGGTTGACCTGCTGTATTTTGTTGTGGACCCGCGCCTGCGTGTCGGTCAGGCAGGAGGCCATTGATGCACACTTCGACTAGCGGTTCCGGTCTGAGAGTCCACGGACGCGCGTTTGCGCACATCGCCGCGTTCCATCCCGAAATCACGGCGCTGCGGCGTGACCTGCATTCCCACCCCGAGCTGGGCTTCGAAGAGGTCTACACCGCGACACGGGTGCAGGAAGCCCTGAAGCTATGTGGTGTGGATGAAGTTCACACCGGCATCGGCAAGACCGGCGTGGTGGCCGTCATCAAAGGTCAGCGTACCAGCAGCGGGAAGATGATCGGCTTGCGCGCCGATATGGACGCGCTACCGCTGACCGAGCACAACGATTTCGCCTGGAAGTCGGCCAAAGCCGGCCTGATGCATGGCTGTGGTCATGACGGCCACACGGCGATGCTGGTCGGCGCGGCTCGCTACCTGGCCGAGACGCGCAACTTTGACGGCACGGCGGTGCTGATTTTTCAGCCCGGCGAGGAAGGTTATGCGGGCGCCAAGGCGATGATCGAGGACGGTCTGTTTGAGCGCTTTCCGGTACAGGCGGTGTACGGCATGCACAACTGGCCGGCGATGCGGCCCGGCACGATAGGCATTAACCCTGGGCCGATGATGGCGGCGGCGGACCGCATCACGATCGAGATCACCGGCCAGGGCGGGCATGGCGCCCATCCTTACCAGACGGTCGATCCGGTGCTGGTCGCGGCGCACATCATTACCGCCGTGCAAAGCATCGTGTCGCGCAACGTCAAGCCTCTCGATAGTGCTGTCATCAGCCTGTGTGCCCTGCGCGCCGGTGAGCTTGGCGCCATGAGTGTGATACCGGGCAGCGCCACGCTGGTGGGCACGGTGCGGACCTTCAGCCCGCTGGTGCAAGCCCTGGTGGAGCGACGTCTGCATGAGCTGTGCAGTGCCGTGGCGCTGGGCTTTGGCGCCAGCGCCGGCGTTGACTACGAACGCGTCTACCCGGCCACCATCAACAGCGCGGCGGAAGCCCGTTTTGCCGCCGATGTGGCGCAGAGCCTGGTGGGGCGCGAGCATGTGGTGCGCGACCTGGAACCCAGCATGGGCGCGGAGGATTTTTCCTTCATGCTGCAGGTCAAGCCCGGAGCCTACATGCGCATTGGCCAGGGCGAGGAAAACGGTATTGGCAGCTGCTTCCTGCACAATAGCCGGTATGATTTCAACGACGACATTCTGCCTCTTGGTGCCGCTTTGCACGCCAGTCTGGTAGAACACGGCATGCCGTTGCAGACGATTTAGTTACTTGGGTTTTTTAACAGGAGACAACAATGAAAGTTGGAAGAAAAATGACTCTGACAGCCGTCGCTACTGCGCTGGCAGCTATGAGTTTTGTAGCGTCTGCGGCAACGTTGCGGATCGCCAATCAGGGCGATGCGCTGTCCATGGACCCGCATTCCCTGAACGAATCGCTTCAGCTCTCGGTCACGGGCAATGTGTTCGAGCCGCTGGTCACGCGCGGACGTGACTTCAAGCTGGCGCCGGCGTTGGCGACCGACTGGAAGCAGACCTCGCCCACGGTGTGGCACTTCAATTTGCGCAAGGGTGTGCAGTTTCATGATGGCACGCCTTTCACTGCCGACGACGTGATCTTCAGCTACGAGCGCTCCAAGGACGACGGCTCCGACATGAAGAGCTATGTGGGTCAGATCAAGGAGATCAAGAAGATCAATGACCATTCGATCGATATCATCACCAGCGCGCCGTTCCCGATCCTGCCCGAACTGTTCACCAGCTGGCTCATCATGAGCAAGAAATGGTGCGAGACCAACCAAGCCACCAAGCCGGTGGACCGGCGCAAGGGCATCGAGAATGCCGCGTCGTTTCGTGCCAACGGCACTGGCCCCTACCGTCTGCGTGAGCGCCAGCCCGGCGTGCGTTCGACTTTTGTACGCAATGGCAACTACTGGGGCAAGATCGACGGCAATGTCGACGAGGTCATTTTCACACCCATTGGCAATGACGCCACCCGGGTGGCCGCTTTGCTGTCAGGTGAAATTGATGTGATGGAACCGGTGCCGGTCCAGGACGTCGATCGCATCAAAGGCAATGCCAAGTTCAGGGTGATGCAGGGTCCCGAATTGCGCGTCATCTTTTTGGGCATGGACCAGAAGCGCGACGAGCTGCTGTTCTCCAACGTAAAAGGCAAGAATCCGTTCAAGGACAAGCGGGTTCGCCAGGCGTTCTACCAGGCGATCGACATTGACGGCATCCAGAAGACCGTGATGCGCGGCGCTGCCACACCGGTCGCCTTGCTGTTGCCGCCCCAGGTGAATGGCTTCGATGCTACTTTGAGCAAGCGCCTGCCGTTCAGTGTGGATGCGGCGAAGAAATTGATGGTCGAGGCTGGCTACCCGGCGGGTTTCGAGGTCAAGATGAATTGTCCGAATGACCGTTATGTCAACGACGAAAGAATTTGCCAGGCGGTGGCGGCCAACCTGTCCAAGATTGGCGTGAAGATCAACCTGGAAGCCGAAACCAAGGGCACTTATTTTCCGAAAATCCTGAGCCGCAACACCAGCTTCTACATGCTCGGCTGGGTGGCCAGTACGGTCGATGTGCACAACGTGCTGTACCCGATCATGTCGTCGCCGGGCGAGGGTGGCCGCGGGCAGTTCAATCTGGGCGCCTACAGCAATGCCAGGGTGGACGAACTGACGCAAAAAGTCGGCTCCGAGACCGATCTGAAAAAGCGCAATGAGATGATTCATGAGGCGCTGAAGATTCATCAGGATGAGATTGGTCACATCCCGCTGCATCAGCAGGCGCTGAATTGGGCCATGAAGAAAAACGTTGATGTGGTGCAGCTGCCCAATAACGACATGATCTGGAAATACATCAAGGTCAATCCGTGAACGCAGGTGTGCAGCACGGATGAAGAAGTGGTTCACCCGCCTGGGCGACAGTGATATCGGCTACAGCTTTCGCAGCTCGCCGCTGGCGATGGCGGCTGCCTCGGTCGCTTTTGTCTGCATCTTTTGCTCGGTGTTTGCCAATCTGGTGGCGCCGCACAACCCGTTCGACCTCAGCACGCTGGAGTTGAGTGACGCGCGGCTGCCACCGGCCTGGGATGCGCTGGGCAGTGCCAAGTACCTGTTGGGCACCGATGACCAGGGGCGGGACATTCTCTCGGCCCTGATGTTTGGTGCCCGCATTTCCCTGGCCGTGGGATTGGCCTCGGTCGCCTTGTCGGTGCTGATTGGCGTCACGCTCGGGTTGTTGGCCGGGTTTTTGGGCGGCTGGGTGGACGCCGTTTTGATGCGGCTGTGCGATGTGATGCTGTCGTTCCCGGCGATATTGGTGGCGCTGCTGATCGCGGGCGTCGGGCGTGCGCTGTTTCCCAATGCGCAGGACTCTCTGGCTTTCTTCGTCCTGATTGTCTCCATCACCCTGACCGGCTGGGTTCAGTACGCGCGCACCGTGCGCGGTTCGACGCTGGTGGAGCGGCACAAGGAATACGTGCAGGCGGCGCGTGTGACGGGCGTATCGAGCTTGCGCATCATGCGTAGGCACGTGCTGCCCAACGTGCTCGGGCCGGTGCTGGTGCTGGCCACGATTCAGGTCGCTACGGCCATCATTATTGAGGCGACGCTGTCATTTTTGGGGGTCGGGGCACCGCCGACAGCGCCTTCGCTGGGCACGCTGATTCGGGTCGGCAACAGTTACCTGTTTTCGGGCGAATGGTGGATCACGGTTTTCCCCGGCCTGATGCTGGTGCTGATTTCCCTGAGCGTGAACCTGCTGGGCGACTGGCTGCGTGACGCCCTGAATCCGCGTTTACGCTAGATCAAATATGAGTCTGTTGCAGGTCAAGAATCTGGTCGTCGAGTTTCCGCACCGGCGCGGCACGCTACGGGCGCTGGACGATATTTCGTTCGATATTGCGCCGGGCGAGATTCTGGGCGTGGTGGGCGAATCGGGGGCCGGCAAATCGATCACCGGCGCTGCCATCATTGGCCTGATCGAAGCACCCGGGCGCATTGCCAGCGGGCAAATCCTGCTGGAAGGCGAGCGCATCGACCAGCTCGGGTTTGAGCAGATGCGGCACATCCGGGGCAAGCGCATCGGTGCCATTTTTCAGGACCCGCTGACCTCGCTGAACCCGCTGTACACCATCGGGCGCCAGTTGGTCGAGACGATACGGGCGCACCTGCCGGTCAGCGAACGTGAGGCGCGTGAGCGCGCCATCGCTTTGCTCAATGACACCGGTATTCCGGCCGCCGCGCAACGCATTGACCACTACCCGCACCAGTTTTCCGGAGGCATGCGCCAGCGCGTCGTGATCGCTCTGGCGCTCGCCGCCGAGCCGAAGCTGATCGTCGCGGATGAGCCGACCACGGCGCTGGATGTGTCGATTCAGGCGCAAATCATCACCTTGCTCAAAACCATCTGCAAGCAGCACGGGGCCGCCGTGATGCTGATCACGCATGACATGGGGGTGATCGCCGAGACCTGCGACCGGGTGGCGGTGATGTATGCCGGGCGCATTGCCGAGATCGGGCCGGTGCACGAGGTCATCAACCATCCGGCGCATCCTTACACGGCGGGTTTGATGGCGGCGATTCCCGACATCACACAGGACCGGGAGCAGTTGAATCAGATCGATGGCGCCATGCCGCGGCTGAATGCCATTCCGACCGGTTGTGCCTATAACCCGCGTTGCCCGAGCACCTTTGCCAAATGCACGGTCCAGCGGCCTGATTTGATGGGCGCCGGAGTGACCCGCGCGGCCTGTTGGCTGCATGAAGGAGTCGCCCAATGAGCCGGCAACCCAGTGCGCTGGTTCAGGCCAACGATCTGGCGATGACTTTTGACGTCTCCGCGCCCTGGCTGAACCGCGTGCTGGAGCGCAAACCCCGGACTCTGTTGCGCGCCGTGGACGGCGTCAGTTTCGAGATTGAAAAAGGCAAGACGCTGGCGCTGGTCGGCGAGTCCGGTTGCGGCAAGAGCACGGTGGCCAGATTGCTGGTCGGCCTGTACCAACCGAGTCGCGGTAATTTGCAGTTCGACGGGCTCGACGCGCATGCCATCTTCAAAACACCCCAGGGTTTGAAGCTGCGCAGCCGCATCCAGATGATTTTTCAGGATCCTTATGCCTCCCTGAACCCGCGCTGGACCGTGGAAGACATCGTCGGTGAACCGCTGATCGAACATGGACTGGTGCGCGATCCGGCGGAACTGAAAGAGCGGGTTGGTGGTTTGCTCAAATCAGTCGGCCTGAGCGCGCTCGACATGCTGAAGTATCCGCACCAGTTCTCGGGTGGCCAGCGTCAGCGCATCTCGATTGCCCGGTCGCTGGCGACGAATCCCGAATTCCTGGTGTGTGACGAGCCGACCTCGGCGCTGGATGTGAGCGTGCAGGCGCAGGTGCTCAACATCATGAAAGATCTGCAGCGCAGGCTGGGTCTGACCTACCTGTTCATTTCACACAACCTGGCCGTGGTGCGGCATGTGAGTGATCAGGTCGGTGTGATGTATCTGGGCCGGCTGGTCGAACTGGCGGACAAGCAGGCGCTGTTTGCCAACCCGCGTCACCCGTACACGCGCATGCTGCTCGATGCCATTCCGAAGATGCACGATACCGGCCGTGCCCGCACGCCGGTGCAGGGCGAGGTACCCAACCCCTTGAATCCACCGGCGGGCTGCACTTTTCATCCGCGCTGCCCGCATGCCAATGAGCGTTGCCGCGCGGAGCGGCCGCCGTTGCTGAGCATTGCAGGCGTGAAAATCGCTTGTCATGGCGTTGAAGAGGGGCGTCTCTAAAGCAGTTCAATTGCAAACCGCAAAAACATTGCGACGGTTTGACTCATTCACAGGACAAGAGCATGAAAATTATTGATTCCATCGCCACCCAGGCGGCCAGTCTGGCCGCCATCCGCCGGGATATTCACGCCCACCCCGAGTTGTGTTTTGAAGAGGCCCGCACCGCCGACCTGGTGGCGCAGAAGCTGACCGAGTGGGGCATCCCGATTCACCGCGGCATGGGCACCACCGGCGTCGTCGGCATCGTCAGAAGTGGCACATCCGCTCGCGCCATCGGCCTGCGCGCCGACATGGACGCGCTGCCGATGCAGGAGTTCAATACCTTCCCCCACGCCAGCACGCAGGCCGGCAAGATGCACGCCTGCGGTCATGATGGCCACACCGCCATGCTGCTGGCCGCGGCCCAGCATCTGGCCAAAAACCGTCATTTCGATGGCACGGTGTATCTGATCTTTCAGCCCGCCGAGGAGGGCGGCGGTGGCGCGCGCGAGATGATCAAGGACGGTTTGTTCGACAAATTCCCGATGGATGCGGTGTTCGGCATGCACAACTGGCCCGGCTTTGAAGTCGGCAAATTTGCCGTCAGTCCGGGGCCGGTGATGGCCTCAAGCAATGAGTTCAAGATCACCATTCGTGGCAGGGGCGCGCATGCCGCCGCGCCGCACAACGGCCTCGATCCGGTGCCGGTGGCCTGCCAGATGGTGCAGGCCTTTCAGACCATCATCAGCCGCAACAAGAAGCCGATCGATGCCGGTGTGATTTCAGTCACCATGATCCACGCCGGTGAGGCCACCAACGTGATCCCCGACTCCTGTGAGTTGCAGGGCACGGTGCGTACCTTCACGATCGAAGTGCTGGACCTGATCGAGCAGCGCATGAAACAGATCGCCGAGCACACCTGCGCCGCTTTTGACATGACATGCGAGTTTGAGTTTGAGCGCAATTACCCGCCCACGACCAACAGCACGGCCGCGTCGGAGTTTGCGCGCCAGGTGATGGTGAATATTGTCGGCGCCGACAATGTGATGGTGCAGGAACCGACCATGGGGGCGGAAGATTTCTCCTACATGCTGCTGGAAAAACCGGGCTGCTATTGTTTCATCGCCAACGGCGACGGAACACACCGGGAAATGGGCCACGGCAGCGGCCCCTGCATGTTGCATAACCCGAGCTATGACTTCAACGATGAACTGATTCCCCTGGGCGCCACCTATTGGGTGCGCCTGGCCGAGGAATGGTTCAATACCACGGTTTGATGGGCAGCACACTATGATGAACGTCGTTGAATCCTTCTCCGCCAGCTACGCGCAGGCACGCGGCAAGTTTCTGGAAGCTGCTGCCAGCGCTGGTTTGCCGGTCAGGTCCCATCTCCACCCCCTGACCGGGCGCGATGGCGAAGCGCTGGCCATGGACGTGGCGCTCGATGGCTCGCCAGATGCCGACCGGCTGCTGATCGTGACCAGCGCCTGCCACGGTGTCGAGGGCTATTGCGGCAGCGGGGTTCAGGTGTTTGCGCTGCATGACGCCGAGTGGCGCGCGAAGGCCCGGGCGCAAGGGCTTGGCGTGCTGTATGTGCATGCGCTCAACCCCTATGGCTTTTCGCATGTGCGCCGCACGACCCATGAAAACGTCGATTTGAACCGGAATTTCCAGGACTTCTCCAAGCCTTTGCCGGTCAATGAGACCTATCGCGCTCTGCGCCCCTTGCTGCTGCCCGAACACTGGCCGCCAGACGCTGAAAATGCAGCGGCGGTGGCCGACTTTATTGAGACCAGGGGGATGGACGCGTTTCAGGCGGCCGTCACACGGGGTCAGCACGAGTTCCCCGACGGCATGTTCTTTGGCGGCACCGAACCGACCTGGAGCAACCTGACGATTCGTCAGGTGTTGCGCGACCATGCGCGCAAGGCAGGGCGTGTTGCGTGGATTGATCTGCACACCGGCCTAGGCCCCAGCGGCGTGGGCGAGCGCATTTTTTCCTGCAAGGACGACAAGGCTGCCCTGGCACGCGCCCACCAATGGTGGGGTGGGCAGGGTGCGACGCCGGTGACCTCGATCTATGACGGCTCTTCCACCTCGGCGTTCCTGACCGGGTTGATGTGGATGGCCATGTACGAGGAATGCCCGCAAGCTGAGTACACCGGGATCGCCCTGGAGTACGGCACGCTGCCGATGGCCGGGATGATGCTGGCCCTGCGCGCCGAGCACTGGCTCCACAATCATCCGCAGGCGCCGGCGGCTTTGGCGCAGCAGATCAAGCAGCAGATGATGGATGCTTTTTACACCAACACCGACGCATGGAAAGAGCAGATCATCAGCCAGGCACGCCAAGCCCTGTTTCAGGCGGCGGATGGACTCAACGCCTGAGCCGAGGCGCAAGCGCTTTCACGCTCACAGCTTCAATTCCCAGGTCTCACCCACCAGCGCCTGCCCAAAGCCTTGGTAGGGCTCGCTTTCGACCAGCTGGAAGCCACGCTTGAAATAGATGGCACGCGCGGCGGTCAGGCAGCTGTTGGTCCATAGCACCATCTTGCGGTAGCCTTTGCCGCGGGCAAAGCGGATGCATTCGTCTGTCAGTTGGGCGCCCAGGCCCAGGCCGCGTGCCTGCGGCGTGAGTATCAGCATTCGCAACTGCGCGACCTGTTTTGATTTGCGCACCACGAAGACCGAGCCGGCACGCTGACCATCCACCTCGGCAATCCAGCAGCGCTCCCATTCTGGCTGTTGCTTGCGCAGGTACCCGGCCACGATGCCCGCCACGAGCGCCTCGAAATCGGAGTTCCAGCCGTATTCACGTGCGTAAATTTCACCATGCTGCTGCACCACCCAACCCATGTCGCCGGGCTGAGGATCGCGCAGCGTCAGCACCGGTTTGCCGGACACAGGCTCTGCCGGGGACAGCAGGCTCTGGATGGTGAGCATGGCATCGATGACAACGGACTGCTGCTTGATCGGCACGGTACCCAGCAGCGCCGCCGCTTCGTCGCGAGACCTTTGTTGCAACTGTGCAAAGACTTTATGTCCCGCAGGTGTGAGTGTGAGCAGGCTCTGGCGTGCGTCAGATGGTGCAGGCTTGCGCTTGAGCCAGTCCCGGGACTCAAAGCGCCGCAGGATGCGGCTCAGGTAGCCCATATCCAGCGCAAGTTCTTGCGCCAGGGCAGAGGCTGTTAGCGGCTGCGCGGCCTTCGGCGAATGATGGGCGAGCTCATAGAGCACACGTACTTCGGTCAGCGACAGCTCGCTGCCCAGATAGGGCGCCAGCAAGCCAGTGCGCTTGGTGTAAAAGCGGTTGAACCCACGCAGCGCCTTGACGTGGTCGGCAGTAGGAGTGTGATAGCTGGCATTCATGGGTGCAATATAATTTAATTACTTGACTGAGTCAAGTAATTGGGCTCGCTTTGGGTTTTGCAAGAACAGGCAGTCAAGCCCGGCACCGCGCTCGGAAGCTTGATTCGAATCGCATTGCCTCGGGGGAAAGCAGCCACCGTGCAGCCGCATCGGTTCCTTGTAGGTCATCCTGGTTGTCCATTCTGTTCGCTAGCGAACGGACGATCCCCGGACAGATGCCTATCGTGCTGGCATTGAATCACAACACGAAACCGGGAAATAACCATGCTGAAGTCACGCGAAGGTCAAAGAGTCCCCAAGGTCACGTTCCCGATTCGGGTCAATGGTGATTGGCAGAAAGTCAACAGCGATACGGTGTTCAAAGGCAAAACGGTAGTGCTGTTTGCACTGCCCGGTGCCTTCACGCCGACCTGCTCCAGCCGGCATCTACCGCGTTTCAACGAACTGGCGGGCACGCTCAAGGCAAATGGGGTCGATAGCGTGGTCTGTCTGGCAGTCAACGACCCCTTTGTCATGGAAACCTGGGCGGCAGAGCACCACGCCGAAGGCATCGACTTCCTGCCCGATGGCAACGGTGAATTCAGCGCCGGCATGGGTCTGCTGGTGGACAAGTCAGAGGTCGGCATGGGCAAGCGCAGCTGGCGTTATTCGATGCTGGTCAAAGACGGACTGATTGAGAAAATGTTCATTGAGCCGGAGGAGCCGGGCGACCCGTTCAAGGTGTCGGACGCCGACACCATGCTGAACTACATCAACCCCAAGGCGAGTCCCCCGCCCCGCATCACGTTCTTCGGTAAACCCGGCTGCCCGCACTGTGCGCGCGCCCGCAAGATGCTGGGCGACAAGGGTCTTCGTTTTGAAGAAATCGAACTCGGCAGCCACGGCATCAGCTACAGCTCGCTGCAAGCAGTGAGCGGACGCGGCACCACACCCCAGGTGTATATCGATGGTCAACACATCGGCGGCGCTGACGAACTGGCGACCTGGTTGGCCAAGTAGCGTATCAGCGTCCTGATCAAATCTGCCATGAAACCCATTCACGTCGATGTCGCCATCGTTGGTGCCGGTACAGCAGGCATGGGCGCCTACCGGGCCGCCCGCGTCCAGACCGATTCCGTATTGTTGATCGAAGGTGGCGCCTACGGGACAACCTGTGCGCGTGTCGGTTGCATGCCGAGCAAATTGCTGATCGCCGCCGCGCAAGCCGCGCACCAAGCGCGCCACGCCGCGCCGTTCGGGGTGCGGGTGCAAGGCGTCACGGTGGACGGTGCAGCGGTGATGGCGCGCGTGCGGCGCGAACGCGACCGCCTTGTCGGATCCGTGCTGGAGACGGTTGATGCCATTGCGCCAGGCGAGCGCTTGAAAGCAAAGGTCCGTTTTCACGATGCCAATACGCTGGCAACGGAACACGGCCAGTTGATTCACGCCAAGCGCATCGTGATTGCCACCGGCAGCATTCCCGTGCTGCCGCCGGTGCTGAAAGGACTCAGCAGCGCCCACTTGCTGACCAATGAAAACGTATTCGACTTGGCCACCTTGCCGACCGGTCTGGCGGTGTTCGGTCCCGGCGTGCTGGGCATGGAACTGGCCCAGGCGATGAGCCGCCTGGGCGTGAAGGTCAAGGTATTCGGCGTCGGCGGTGGTATTGCCGGCATACATGACGCAGCGATTCGGGACTACGCCACCGCAAGCTTCAACGACGAGTTCTATCTGGACGCATCGGCGCAGGTGAAGTCGGTCAAAGAAACCGCCGCCGGGGTCGATGTCCACTATCTGCATCGAGACGGCGCTTGGCAGATTGAGCCATTCGACTATGTGCTGGCGGCAACCGGCCGTGCCCCCGATCTGGCCGGACTGGCCTTGGAAACCACCGGATTGCAGTTGAACGAACACGGCGTGCCGGTGTTTGACCGCTTCACGCTGCAGTGCGGCAACAGCTCAATCTTTATTGCCGGCGATGCCAGCAACGACATTCCCCTGTTGCACGAAGCGGCCGATCAGGGGCGCATCGCCGGCGAGAATGCCGGACGCTATCCCGACATACAACCCGGCTTGCGCCGCACGCCACTCGCAGTGGTCTTCACCGATCCGCAAATTGCGACGGTGGGACTGAACCAGAAACAGCTCAACCAGGACTTCAAGGACCGCTTCGCAGAGGGACACGTGTCCTTCGAGGACCAGGGGCGCAGCCGGGTCATGCTGCTCAACAAGGGGATTTTGAAAGTCTACGGCGAGCAAGGCAGCGGCCTGTTCCTGGGGGCGGAAATGTTCGGCCCCGCGGCCGAGCACATCGGCCATCTGCTGGCCTGGGCGGCGCAACAGCGCATGACGGTGTCGGGCATGCTGGATATGCCTTTCTACCATCCGGTGGTTGAAGAAGGCTTGCGCACCGCGCTGCGGGATCTCAACCACAAGCTGCACATCGGTCCGGCACCGATAGAGCGTTGCATGGATTGCGGGCCGGGTGCTTAACTTGTGAGGGCGCGTCGGGGCAACAATTGACACCCCGGTAACCATCATTTTCCCGCTTCGACTCTGATTTTGGCGTTGGGCGCCTCGCCAAACATCTCCGGCGCATACATGGCTTCCACGCGCGACGGCGGCAGCGAGAACTCACCGACGTTGTTCAACCGGATGGTGTATTCCATCTTCACGATGCCCTTGGGCAGGTACTGGTAGTAGCTGCGAAACGATTCGAAGCTGCGCTCTTCAAACGCCGGCCAACCGGCGCCGGAGCGCTTCTCGTCCTTGGTGGCAATTTCCGAATCGCGCCCCAGGCCGCTTCCCAGAATAGTGGCGCCGCCCGGCACCGGGTCGGTGATCACGGCCCAGCTCATGTCGGCCGAGGCGTTGACCTCCAGCGTGATGCGCAGTACGTCGCCACGGGTGTAGCTGCCGGCTGGCAGCGCCTTGTTGGCTTGCTCGACGGGCGTGATCGTCTTTGTGATCTGGTAGCCGGCATTGAACGGTTCCTTGAGTGCAATCGCGGCCACTGATTGCAGCGTCAACCAGGGCTTGCCGGGGCCAAGGTGGCTGACATTCAACGTGTCCTTGGCAGCGCTTTTGTTCCAGGGCAGGAACATGCTGTTGTTGCGCAGATTGCCGGGTGCGGCGGGCGCGCCGAACCACGTCGATTGGTGCGCGGCACCGGATGCATCCGTGGTCTTGATGCGCTCGACCTTGCTCCAGTCCACTGCCGCATTGCCCGTGCTCATTGAAGCCTTGGTGTTGCCGGCCACCGCCACCGCCTCAAATTTGGCCGAAAACTTCTCCAGAGCCAGCCCGCCCCACAGATTGGCCGTGGTGGTGTGCCAGGCGCCGTGCTGCTGGCGACCGATGAAGCCGTTGGCCAGGCGGCCCATGTCGTCTTTCCAGGCCGGGTCGTCCATCACGGCCAACATCAGGCGCGCGCTGTTGACATCGCCGTTTTGCATCAGCCACCACCAGTAATCGTCTTTCTCTGTGGAAAAGATCATCTTCGTGCCCTGGTAGCTGATGCGAGCACGCAGGACCTGGGTGGCTTCCGCCATGCGTTTGTCGCGCTCCGGCACATCCGCCACGCGTTTCAGGATGTTCAGCCAGTCGATCACCGCGTGCGTCGGCCACTGGTTCGGGGCAATCGTTATCGAGCCCAGCATGCGGCCCTGCGCCTTGCCGTAACGCGACAATGCCTCCAGCGCGGCGAGCTTGCGCACATCCAGGTCCTTGCGCGGACTCCAGAACTGGCGTTGAATGCGGCCCTCGACGAACGCGATCAGGCCGCGCTCCATCGGTGCGCGCAACTCGTCGCTCAAGGCAAAGGCCGGGTTCAGGCTGGCGGCTTCGTGCGTGGCTGCCAGCAGGTAGGCGGTGAGCGTGTCGCTGCCGCGGTTGGACTCGCCGTCACCCGGCGGAAAGTAGCTGGCCAGCCCATCGCTGTCGAGGTAGCTGGGGATCTGGCCGACCACGGTTTGCCACAGCCGGCCGTCGCGCAGGCCGACCGCCTTGCTGGTCTTTTGCTCCAGGCAAATGAAGGGGTAGTTGGCAAACCAGTCGCGCACTCCTGGCAGGCCTTCCGCCAGCTTGGGTTGCAGCGACATTTTCAAACCACCACGGCCGGGCAGGGCATCGGCGGGCGGATTCACGTCGAGGGTGAACGCCTTGTCCACCTGCACCAGCGTGGCCTGTTGCACCGTCAGCGGCACGGCGGGGATGATGCGCTGACGTGCCTTCAAGGCATCACGCGCACCGTTGATTGAATCCTTGGCCTCAATCTCCCACAGAATCGCCTCAAACCGCGTCAGCGCCAGTTGTGCCGGGGCGGTGACCAGCCACGCCACCTCGCGCGCATCACCTGCGGGAATATCCACGCTTTGGGGTTTCAGATCCAGCAGCGTGGCGCGTGGCGTCACTTCCACCTTCATTGCCTGTTTGGTGGTGTTGCGCAGCGTGATTTGCGCGCGGAACTGGTCGTCCTCGCGCACCAGTGGCGGCAAGCCGCTGATGATTTGCAGGTCTTGCGTGGCGCGGACCGAGGTCTGCCCGGTGCCGAACAGGCCAGTCGACGCATCGGCCACGGCGACAATCTTGAAGGTGGTGAGGGCGTCGTTCAAGGGCACGGTGACCACGGCCTGGCCGTTGGCGTCCAGCTGCACTTTCGGGTTCCACAGCAACAGCGTGTCCAGCAGCTCGCGCGCACCACTGTGCCCACCACCGCCACCCGCCGCCACCGCTTTGCGCCCATAGTGGCGACGGCCAATGATTTCCATCTGCGCAGTCGATGTTTCGACACCCCAGGCGCGGCGTTGCAGCATGGCATCGAGCAGATTCCAGCTGGTGTTGGGCATCAGTTCCAGCAGCGCCTGATCGACCGCGGCCAGTGCCACTTCGGCATTGGCGGCGGCTTGGCCGTTGGGCAGCTTGACCGAGATCGTGACCCTGGCCTGGCCGCGCACGGCATAGCTTTCTTTATCGGCTTTGACACTCACGTCAAGCTGGTGCGCCTGGGTGCCGACGCGGATCTCCGCCACACCGAGGCGGAAAGCGGGCTTGCTTAAATCCACCAGCGCGGTCGGGGCCACATACTCGCGGCCCTCGTACCAGAACGACGTCCACCACTCACGCGGCGCCTTGTAGCCCCAGGTGAAAAAGCTGTACCAGGGCACTTCACGCAGGCGCCCGCGCAGGGCCAGCACACTCACGTATACGTTCGGGCCCCAGTCGTCCTTGATCTTCACTTGAACCGTGGGGTCTTGCCCGTTGAGCTGCACCACCTGGGTCTCGACGATACCTTCGCGCTCCACCGCCACCAGCGCGGTGGCAAAGCGAAACGGCATGCGCACCTGGAACCTGGCGGTCTCGCCCGGCTGGTAGTTCTTCTTCTCGGGCAGCACGTCCATGCGGTCATGGTTTTCGCCGCCAAACCACAACTCGCCCTGCTTCGTGACATAGACGCTGGAGGCGGCCTGAATGCTGTTGCCTGCGCTGTCTTTGGCGGTGACCACCAGTTCCACCTCGCCCGGTTCGCCCAGACTGGTTTCGCACAACAGCAGGCCGCGCGAATCGCTCTTGCCACTGCAGACCGAGCCCAGTTCCTTGACGCTGGTCTTGTTGTCGTAGGTGTAAAAGCCGCCCACCATCCGTTTGCGGCTGGTGGTGACAATGCGCGCCGTGGCCTTCACTTCCAGTGGCACATCGGCCAGCACCCGGCCAGCGAGGTCGAGCGCCAGCGCCTGGAACTTGATCTTCTGGCTGCTCGAAACCCAGCCCTCGGTCTTGATGCCCGTGACCACGCCGGCCGGCCACAAGGTGTTGACACTGCGGATGGTTTGCACCTCGCCGTTCGGGTCGGAGTAGTTGGCTTCCAGTAAAAGCTCTTGTGGCTGCCGGCCAGTGGGTACCCTGTCCAGGGTCAGCTTGCCGGCGCCGTTCTTGTCCATTGTCAGAGGCAGCTTGTCGGCAATCACGCGTGAGTCCTGAGTGGCGCCGGTCTCTTCTTCGCCCTCGGTCGTGGCTTCGCGTTTGCCGCGCGGCGGCGAGAAGCTGAATTCCTGAAAATCGTTGTAGCTCAGAGACTTGCTGCGTACCAACGCCGACACGCGTACCGGTAGATTCACCGCACCGCCCCCAGCCACGTAGTTGATCTGTACGTCCACCGGCACCGACTTCACATTGATCAGCGCCTTCTTCTCGGACGGTGTCACGCGCCCTTCGAGAACCGGCAGGCGAAATTCTTCGACGCGGAACTGGCCGCTGTTGAAGCTGCGCTCGCGCTCGGTACCACGCAGTTCGACCTGGTATACGCCCAGTTTGGCTGCAGGCGGAATCGCAAACGTGCTCTCGGCGCTTTGGCCGCCGGTGGCGGTCTTGCGCCAGGCCAGCGGCTGGGTGTATTGCTGACCACTGCCGACATGCGTGACCACCAATGTGACCGGCTGTGTGTCCGCCAGACCAAAGCCTTTGCTGGTCTCAGTGCGCAGGATGTGCTTCATGGACACGGTCTCGCCGGCGCGCAACAGCGTTCTGTCGAAAATCGTGTGTGCCCGCCCGTCAGGCCGCGCGTCGCGGCTGGTGGGTAGGTTGAAACGCCAGGGTTCGATGCCGCGATGCCAGTCGCTCCAGGTGAAGCTCATGTCCTCCACGCTGTCTTTGCCGCTGCCGCTTTCGCCGGCGGGCTGCAGGGCCCGGGCGCTGACGAAGTAGGCTTCGCTATAGTTGTTTTCGCCCTGGCAGGTGGGCGCGACCGGGGCGATGCCCGTCATGCTGGCAATGCCTTGCGCGTTGGTCGTGGCGCTGGCCACCTCGCGGCCCCCGCAATCCGACACGCGTACCCTGGCGTTGGGCACCGGCCGGCCCTTGTCCAGCGTCGTCACCCAGGCCAGCGCATTCTCTCGCCCGAGCTTGAAATGCACGCCCAGATTGGTCACCAGCGCCGAGGTGCGCACGTACATGGTTCGCGGCTCGCCATGGCGCTCGTCCAGCAACGAAGTCCCGAGTTTTTGCGAGGCAATCTCGAGCACATGAAAGCCCGCTGACAAGGGGATGCCCACCACTTCGAACGGGCGCGGGTCGTTGTTGGCGGGCTTGGGCAAATCGAGCGTCTTCACGCCGGGCTGGCCTTGCAACAAGGACAGCATGCGGCTCTGGACCTCGTGGTTGTCGCGGGCGTCCAGTGCCTTGGGCAGCGGGTCTTTCACGTCGGCGCTGGCCAGGCGGCGCGACACAGTGTAGTTGTCGTAGCGCTGCACTTTGGTGAACCAGGCGATGATGTCGGCGTCATTCGAGGGGCGCAGGTCGCTGACCTTGCCACCAGACGCAGCTTTATTCAGTTCTGTGTTGAGCCCTTTGACCTGCAACGCGGCCTCCACGTTGCGCAGTGTCACCGGCAGCAGCGCGATGCCATTGGGCTCGGCAAAGCGCTCCACAATGCCAAACGGCGCCGCGGCAAACTTGGCCAGCGGCGGCATGGGCCCGGTGGCGGCCTTGAGCGGAAAACTGTCGGCGTTGCGCAGCGTGCGGCCGGACGCGTCCTTGAAGTCTTTGGGCAACTCCAGCGTGAATTTCGTTTGCTCCGCAAAGATGAGTTTGAACGACACGCTGTTGACGACGTTGTCGCCTTCGCTGTCTTCCTGATCGAATGTCGGCTTGAAGTTGTCCTTGTCGGATTTCAGCCGGATGCCCTCGGCCAGCTTGCGTGGCACCGGGGCGTTGAAGTTCAGGCTCATGGGCCGGATCGGCAGACAGGCGGATTGAGCGTTTTCGCGCTCGCAGTTGAAGCTGGCGGCGAAAGGCTCACGCACCTGGAAGTTGAAACGCCTTTCCACCGAGTTGGCCACGCCCGCGGGCGTGTCACCGGTGCCGGGTGTAGCGACCCCTTTGCCGTACACCAGTTGCAGCTTGGCCGAGGGTGTCAGGCGGCGATTGCAGGCCAGGGTCACGATGCTTGAAGGGGCTTTGGCAGCCGCCTGCTCCAGGCCTTGTGCCTTGAGCAACGCAGCCCGGTCCTGGCCCTCGATCAGCCGCACCGCCACGCGCTCGCCCAGTCCGTCCACCGCGCACCAGACATTGGCCTGCACACTGGCGAGCGTCGCCGGTCCATTGAGCTGCAAGCTGAAAAACTGTTCTTCATCAATGCGGCTGCCGCTATATGGCCGGAGGTTTTGCACAAACGGTCCTCCGCTATTGAATTTATAGCTGCTTGCGCCCGTTAGATCTGCGCCTTTGGCCGATTTGATACCTGAACGCAGCTGCACAGAGCAGGCGATGCCGGGCGGCAAATCGCGCTCGAACTCAAAGGCCCATTCCCGGTCGCTGATCCAGCGGCCGGAGCCCTTGGTCGCTTGCGCGTCACTGCAACTGAGGCTTAAAGGGGCGGGGGCTTTGGGGTCGCCAAAGTTGACGGCACTTTCGTCGAACTTAACCACCACCTGCCGCACCCGCGCCACTTCGCCCTGGGGTGACAGACTGCTGATCTGGAACGCCTGCGTTGCACAGGCGACGGCGGCGATGCTGCCAGCGATGAGTATTCTTCTGGTTTTCACACAGGCTCCTGAAACAGAGCCTCAAGCGTAGCCGAATTCAGGGCGTCATTTTCTACAGTGTCTGCAATCTTTGCAGTGCCGCATTCAAGGTCTCGTCTTTCTTGGCAAAGCAGAAGCGCACCACCCGTTGATCAAAGCCATTGCCGTAAAAGGCGGACAGTGGAATCGCGGCGACGCCAAGCTCCGAAGTGAGCCACTTGCAAAAATCAGCCTCGCCCAGGTCGCTGACGGCAGAAATATCCGCGCATTGGAAGTAGGTGCCCTCGCCGGGCAGCAGTTTGAAGCGGGTGCGTTCTAGCCCGGCGCGGAACAGATCACGTTTGCGCTGGTAAAAGGCAGGCAGCTCAAGATACGGCTTCGGGTCGGCCATGTAAGTCGCCAGGCCGTATTGCACCGGGGTGTTGACGGTGAACACGTTGAACTGGTGCACCTTGCGGAACTCGACAGTCAGGGGCGCAGGAGCCGCCACATAGCCCACTTTCCAGCCGGTCACGTGGTAGGTTTTGCCAAAGCTGGAGACGATGAAGGCACGGGCCGCCAGGCCTGGGAAGCGCGCCGCACTTTCATGGCGCCGGCCGTCGAACACCATGTGTTCATAGACCTCGTCGCTGATCAGCAGCACGTCGGTGGGGGCCAGAATTTCCTGCAGGCGCCGCATTTCCGCAGCGGTCCACACGGTGCCACTGGGGTTGTGCGGCGAGTTGATGATGATGGCGCGGGTCCTGGCGCTTATGGCTGCCGCAATCTTGTCGAAGTCGGGGCGGAAGGTGCCGGGCGCCAAAGGCACGCGCACCGGCACGCCGCCCGCCAGTTCGATGTTGGGTACGTAGCTGTCGTAGCACGGCTCCAGCACGATCACCTCGTCGCCGGCGTGGACCACGGCCAGGATGACGGTGATGATGGCCTGGGTGGCGCCAGCGGTGACGGTGATTTCGCTCGTAGCGCTGTATTCATGGCCATAGAGCGCCATTATTTTTGCAGCAATGGCCTCGCGCAAGACCGGCACTCCGGTCATCGGCGGGTACTGGTTCAGACCCTGCCGCATGGCGTTGGTCACGACATCGATCAACTTGGGATCACAGTCGAAGTCAGGAAAGCCCTGGCCCAGGTTGACGGCATTCTTTTCTGCCGCCAAAGCGGACATGACGGTGAAGATGGTGGTGCCGACGTGGGGCAGTTTGGTCTGGAGTGCGGGTGTCTTTTCGGGACTCATAAAGATTTCATATCAGTGGGTGACAGCGTGCCGGTTCGCTTTGCTCAGCTCCGCTTCGCAGTCTGCGGCCTGTCCCGCAAGCTCGAAGTGTTGGCGACCGAGCTCGCCCACTTCACGTGGCTTCGGACTGTCCCGCAAAATTCTACAACTCATAATCGTCAACATGGCCGGTCATGGCTTGAGCCACCAGATGACGGTTCAGCCGGTCGCTCAGCAATTCGGCAAATTTGTACACGAAATTGCGCAGGTAGGCGCCGCGTTTGAACGCCACCCGGGTGACATTCTGACCAAATAGCAGTCCGGCCGGGCGCACCACCAAATCGCTCTTGCTGCCTTCGGCAACCACGTCGCGGACCGACATTTCGGCCGCGATGCCGACGCCCAGTCCGAGCCGGACGTAGGTCTTGATAACGTCCGAATCAATCGCCTCCAGCGCAATCCGGGGCGTGAGCTTGCGGGTGGCGAAGGCCTGGTCGATCTTGGTGCGGCCGGTGTAGGACGGATGGTAGGTAATCAGGGGCTCGAGGGCAATGTCTTCCAGCGTTGGGTGCTCCTTCAGGCTCAAGGGGTGACCCACCGGCAGCACCAGCACGTGTTCCCACTCGTAGCAGGGCAAGGTCACCAGTTCCGAATAACCTGCCAGCGATTCCGTGGCAATGCCAATTTCGGCGACTTCATCGATCAACATTTTGGCCACTTGATCGGGCGAACCCTGGTGCAGGCTGACGTTGACCTTCGGGTAAGCCAGTCGCAGCTTCGCTACCGGTTCGGGCAATACGTATCGGGCCTGCGTGTGGGTGGTGGCGATCGACAGCGTGCCACTGTCTTCGGCGCTGTATTGTTCGCCGATGCGCTTGAGGTTGCCGACCTCGCGCAGAATGAGTTCGATGCTTTTCAGAACCAGTTGACCAGGCTCGGTCATGCGTTTGAGCCGTTTGCCATGACGGGCAAAAATCTCGATGCCCAACTCTTCTTCCAGCTCGATGATCGCCTTGGAGACGCCGGGCTGGGACGTGTGCAGCGCCTTGGCAGCTTCAGTCAGATTGAGGTCGCGTCGGACGGCTTCCTGGACGAATCGGAATTGATGTAGGTTCATATCAAATTTCAGCTATCAGTGAAATTTATTATGCCTCAACTGTATATGGAAATGTGTGTCAGTCTTCAAGAAATGGCAAGTCGAGCCATGAGTTCTATCACTTGCGCTTCTTCTCCAACGGAGGGCCGCAGGTCGAACACAATTTGCGGATGGCGGGTCCGCAAGGCGGCCATCAGTCGCGGAATATCTTCCCGTGCATGCTTTCCGACACCAAGAAATAACGGTAGCACGGTGATGGAAGTCACCCCCATTCGCGCCAGTTCATCGGTACTGGTGGCCAGATCAGGCTCAGTGATTTCCAGGTAGGCACAGCGCACCTGAATGTTTGGAGCCAGTCGCCGAACATGGCTGGCCGTCGCCTCAATCGGCAGACGCCACAACGGGTCCCGCGAGCCATGGGCAAAGAGGATGGTGCCGCGTGCGGTATCGGTCTGCATCATCAGAACCCCGTTTTTGACCAGAACGGTCTGGTCATCGTCGAAACACCAGCCAGCCAAACGCGGCCAGGGAAAACAGCGAATAAATCATGCCCGGCAGTGCGGCGGTCAGCCAGGGTTGCCAGTTCTGGAGATTGCCGATATAGCCAAAAACATTGTTCAGCAGAAAGAAACTGATGCCCGCCAGTACACCAACGAACACATAGGAGGCGATGCCACCCGAGCGAAAATGAAGGTACGCAAAGGGCAAGGCCAGCACGACCATCACCAGACAACTGAACGGGTAGAAGACTTTCTTCCAGAATTCGATCTCATAGCGCTGTGCGCTCTGGCCGTTAGCGTCCAGATGCCGGATGTATTCAAACAAGTCGATCGTGCTCATGCGTTCGGGTTTCAGCAGCGCAGCCGACACCATCTCGGAACTGATCTGGTTGGGCCATCGAAAGCTGTCGGCTTCTGTGCGGTCGATGCGAGTGGCGTCTGTGCCGCGTGTAAAGAACTCGGTTCGATGTACCCGATTCATGTGCCATGACTGGTCTGCTTCAAAGCTGGCGCTTTCTGCCCGCACCATGGTCATCAGAAAGCCCTGGTTGTCAAATTCAAAAAGACGAATGTCACGCATGCTGCCATCCGGCGCCAGTGAGTTGACGTTGACTGCGTATTGTGAATAGCGCTGTTTCTCCTTCAGCCACGCGCCGGTCTGGCCAAGTGTGATGCGCCCCTGGTAACGCGCCTTCAGGAGTTGTGCCGTGCGGTCCGCTACTGGCGACATGTAGTCGCCAATGGCGAAAGTCAAAAGCACAAAACCGAAACCGAGAAGCATCAAGGTTTTCAGGGCTCGCCAGGGGCCCAGTCCGCTGGTTCGCAGAATGGTGAATTCGGAACTTTGTGCAAAGCGCGCCATGACAAAAATGGTGCCGATCAAGACGGCAATCGGCAGCAGTTCGTAAAGGTGACTCGGAACCATCAGCGTGACATAACTAAGTGCATGAATGAGCCGGTACTCGGCTTCGGCATGACGGCCGATCGATTGAATCTCCTCAACAAAATCAAAAAAGAAAAACAGCGACAGGAACCCCACGGTGACAAAAGCCACCGCAGCAAGTACTTCACCGTAGACCAGGCGTCGCAGGGTTTTCAATTTCGTGACTTTCGCAAAATCAGCATACGGGCGCCGGACAAATTACGCCAATGCCAGTTGTAGTGGCCGCGCGCGAGCCACAAGGCCCCAAGCACGAAGGCGCCACCGTGCAAGGTCAGCAGGAATCCGCCGAACGTGAACTTGCCCGAGGCAATCCAGTTCTGGCCAAGGTTCAGCAGGTTGTAATACAGCACAAACGCAAACAGCGAAAAGACCAGGTTGGCACTTCGACCAACACGCGGATTCACGCTTGAAACTGCGATGCCGATGATGACAAAGTTGATGGCGGCCAAAACGAGACCGATGCGCCATGACAATTCGGCCAGGTTGGGTGGCGTCAGGCTCTTCAATAATGCCAGAGTCGGCAGGGTATTGGCCGACACGTAATCACTGGCACCGAGAACATCCACGCCAACCTTGATCCGATATTCTTCGAACTCACTGATTTTCAGATCGGTCTTGTCCGTGGCGCTTTCCAGCCGCTGCCCATTGCTGAGCAACAGGAATCGGTCTTTACCCACACTCTGGATGCGCCCGCTTCGGGCAGAAGTGATGGTCTCTTTACCGGCTTCGACGGTGGCAATGAAAACGTTCGAGCCGGACTGCTTGCTTGCCGCGTCTTTTTCCACGAAAAACACCCGTTTCCCGCCTGCCGATTCCTGAAATTGACCGGGTTCTATGCGTTCAATATCACCGCGCTTCTCGTATTGATCTTTCAGTGTTTCAATTCTCTGGTTGGACCACGGCAGCACCAGCGTCGCCAGTGCCGTCACCACCAGGAGCACCGGCCAGGCAAACCGGAAGAGGGGCCGCAGCAGGGCGGCCAGCCCCCTGCCACTGGTGAACCAGATCACCATCTCACTTTCGCGGTACATGCGTGACAAGGTGCCAATGATGCCAATGAAGAGACTCATGGTCAAAATGGTTGGCATGTAAGCAAGCACGGTGTAGCCCATCACCAGTACCACGTCAGATGGGTTGAAGCTGCCGCGTGAGGCCTGACCGAGGGTGCGAATCAGTGTCATGGTCATAACCACGGTCGTCAACACGATCAGCGTCGCGCCGAAGCTGCGCGCAAGTTCACGGCGAATGGAAGAGTGGAATAGCATTAAACTTTGTGGGATAGACTGAAGCCGCACAATCGCTGAGCAAGCGTTGTCCTTAACTGTTTGGACCTCGAATTATGAACTTTGAACTCAAGACCTTTGACCTCGTCGGGGCTGCAAGCGAGAAATGCGACGCCCTGATTGTGCTGCTGGCAGCCGCCTTCAAGCCTGGAAAAGATATTTTGTCAGCGTTGGTGGAACAGACGGTCATTTCGGGGGATCTTGAGATCAAGCCTGGAAAGCCGGACAAGCCGCTGGTCCTTTATCGCCCTGCCGGACTGGCTTGCTCACGTGCGGCACTGGTGAGTATCGGGGATGGATCAGCAAGACAGGTGCAAAAGGCCGTTACTGCGGCAGTGTTGGCGGTCAAAGCGGACAACATGAAAAAGCTGGCAATTTGTTTTGCCATGTTGCCCCGGGAAGACGCGGTCCGTGCCGCTGTGACAGCGGTCGCCGAGACCAGTTACGTCTTTACCACAACCAAGTCAAAGCCCGAAGGCCGGTCAATTCAGCGAGTAGTGGTGGGAATGTCGAATTCGGCGAAGTTCAAACCGGTTTTTGAAAAGTCGGTTGCCACTGTGCTGGGCATTGAGTTCGCCAAAGAATGGGCTAATCGACCGGCCAACCATGCCACGCCCGCCCTGCTGGCGGGGGCGGCACGTTCATTGGCGAAGTTCCCGCGCATCAAATGCGAGGTGCTTGGCCCCAGGGAGGTAGCCAAACTGGGCATGGGCGCGTTTCTGGCGGTCGCGCAGGGCTCTGAAGAACCTTTGCGCTTCATTGTTCTGCACTACAACGGAGCTGCGAAGTCCGACACGCCCACGGTATTGGTGGGCAAGGGCATTACTTTTGATAGCGGTGGTATCTCCATCAAGCCTGCAGCTGAAATGGACGAGATGAAATTTGACATGTCCGGCGCGGCCAGTGTGCTGGGCATTTTTCGGGCACTGGCGGAGTTGAAGCCGGTCATCAACGTGGTCGGCTTGATTCCCGCCTGTGAAAACCTGCCTAACGGCCGGGCTGTCAAACCAGGTGACGTGGTTGCCAGCATGAGTGGCCAGACCATTGAAATCCTCAATACCGATGCTGAAGGTCGTCTGGTCCTGTGTGACGCCTTGACCTACGCCGAGCGCTTCAAGCCACGTGCAGTGATTGACATCGCTACCCTCACCGGCGCCTGCATGATTGCCCTGGGTGGCGTGCGTAGCGGCCTGTTCTCAAGCGAGGATAAATTGGCCGCGGCGTTATTGGCGGCCGGCGAGTCCTCAGCTGACTTGTGCTGGCGCTTGCCTCTGGACGAGGATTACGCAGAAGGATTAAAGACCAATTTTGCGGATGTGGCCAACGTCGCAGGGCGCAAGGGTGGCGCCATCACCGCTGCCAAGTTCCTGCAGCGTTTTACCAAGAAATTTTCGTGGGCGCATTTGGACATTGCGGGAACGGCATGGAAGGGCGGGTCCGACAAAGGGGCCACCGGGCGCCCTGTGGCGTTGCTGCTCGAATACTTGCTGGCGTCGGCGGTGTAGCAAAGAAGGCCTGGCAATTGACCGAAGTAGCTTTTCACTTCAATGTGCCTGAGCGCGTCGCTTATGCTTGCCGCTTGCTGCGCAAAGCAGTGAGCAGCGGCGCAAAAGTGGTGGTGACGGGGCCGATAGATGCCTTGCAGCGGCTTGACGCCGAGTTATGGACTGTTTCTCCTGCTGATTTCGTGCCACATTGCCAACTGGAAAGCGATCCGATGCTTGTCGCGGCTTCACCTGTGATTCTGGCAGCTTCAACCGAATCGGTGCCGCATCTGGAAGTACTGCTCAATCTGGGGGATCTTGTGCCAAGCGGTTTTGAGCGTTTTGAGCGTGTGATCGAACTGGTGACGCTAGACGACGCGGATCGCCAATTTGCGCGAATTCGATGGAAGTATTACGCCGCGCATGGTTATGCAATAAGGCGTCATGATTTGACTTTGAAGAACTCTTGCTGATGAGTACGCCAATCCGAAGCGCGCCGCGATTTTTGCCCACGCTGACTGAAGTGGTGCACCCTTCTGGAGCGCCTGAGACTCCGGTTCCGGCGACACCGGAATTTGAAGAACTTGTTCAAACCGTCATGCACCAGGTAGAGGCGAAGCTGGAACGGCGTCTATATGAAGAGGCACAAACGATAGCTCGCCGCCTGTTGGACGATGAGCTGGAATCCCTGCGTGGCCGCCTTCGGCAGGAACTCGAATTGCTTGTTCGGCAAAGCGTGGCCGAGGCCCTGGGAGCAGATTGAGGGAAGCTCCTTCCAGTTGGAACTAATGGAAGATAAATTGGCAGGGTTGGTGTCTTCCCTATGTTTGTGGCTCAATAATTGCGTTATCGTGTCGGGTGTGGAGCTATTAAATTCACATTTTTCTTAACTATGGAGTTGTCTATGCAAATGAAATTGAAAATTACCGCTGCTGCAGCCATTGCCGTTGCTTCTGGTTTGGCGTTTTCCCAGGATGTGCAAGTGGTCAAGATTGGGCACGTCGCCCCGATGTCTGGCGCTCAATCGCACTATGGCAAAGACAATGCCAACGGCGCCATGATGGCAGTCGAAGATCTGAACACGCAAAACATCGTCATTGGTGGCAAGAAGATCAAGTTTGAACTTCAGGCCGAAGACGATGCAGCTGATCCAAAACAGGGCACTGCTGCGGCACAAAAATTGTGCGACAGCAAAGTAGCTGGTGTCGTGGGTCACCTGAATTCTGGCACCACCATCCCTGCCTCCAAGGTATACAACGACTGCGGCATTCCTCATGTCACCGGCGCTGCCACCAACCCCAATCTGACCAAGCCAGGTTACAAGACGACTTACCGCATTATTGCCAACGACAATTCACTGGGCGCTGGCTTGGCGTTCTACGCAGCTGATGCACTGAAGGTGAAGTCCATCGCCATGATTGATGACCGTACCGCTTACGGTCAAGGTGTTGCTGAAGTGTTCAAGAAAACGGCAATTGCCAAAGGCATCAAGGTTGTCGATGATCAGTTCACGACCGACAAAGCCACTGATTTCATGGCCATTCTGACCGCAATCAAGGCCAAGGCCCCGGATGCCATCTTCTTTGGCGGCATGGATCCCCAGGCTGGCCCGATGCTGCGCCAGATGGAACAACTCGGCATGGGCAAGGTCAAGTATTTCGGTGGTGACGGCATCTGTACCGCTGAACTTGCCAAATTGGCAGCTGGTGCCAAGACTCTGGACAATGTGGTGTGCGCGGATGGTGGCGCGTCGCTGCAAAAAATGCCTGGCGGCGAAGCATGGAAAAAGCGCTATGACGCCAAATACCCTGGTCAGTTTCAGGTTTACAGCCCTTACACTTATGACGCAACCTTCGTATTGGTCGACGCTATGAAGCGCGCCAATTCAGTTGACCCAAAGGTGTACACCGCGAAGCTGGCTGAGACCAATTTCAAGGGCGTTACGGGCACGATTGCTTTCGAACCCAATGGCGAATTGAAAAATCCGTCGATGACGCTTTCCGTTTTCAAGGACGGCAAGAAAACGGCGCTGAATTAAGCTTCTGTCCCGGACTCAAAAAAGCCACCTTGAGGTGGCTTTTTTCTTGGCGCTTTGATCTGCACACCTGAAATCCGGGATTGCTCAGCTAAAATGCGAACTGCTGGAGCGGTGGATGAGCGGTTTAAGTCACACGCCTGGAAAGCGTGCGAGGGGTAAAACCCTCCGCGGGTTCGAATCCCGCCTGCTCCGCCAGTGATAAGTTCTTGTGGGTCCTCGTGACTCTATAAAACACATCCCGAAAGCCTCGATTCCCAAGCGGAGTCGGGGCTTTTTTTGTTTTTCTGCATCTTTTCCGGTACTGAGTTGCACGATTGTATTAGCCAGATTACACTCGCCCGAAAAGTCACTCATGCAGCTGGACGTGCGCTCATTTTTTGTGAGCAATTTGTTGTGCTGTCGTCGCTTGTCAAGCCTATAGGGAGTTCTTGTGTTTGATCTTAGCCATCTTGCGCATCCCATTGACCCACAGTCACCTTGCGGGCCTGACTGTGAGTATGACGGCGATTTTCTGGCCTTGTCCCAAGCTGTTGCGGGCAAGCCGGAACAGCAGTTTGGCGATACGATCATCGCGGCGGTCGAACCGGACTGGCGTGCGGTGGAGCAGATGGCATCTGATCTGTTGGGTCGAACCAAGGATCTGCGCGTTGCGGGGTGGTTGACACAGGCGGCGACGCATCTGCACGGCGTTTCGGGCTTTGCAGCCGGTGTCAGATTGATGCATCTGCTGTGCGAGCAATTTTGGGATGAAGTGCATCCACGCATGGTCATCGACGGTGAGGATGACCCTTACCTTCGCATTAACGCTTTGGCTGAACTCTCTGGCGGAGCCGGCAGTTATTCAGGGGGGTCGGAAATCATGCGGGCGCTTCGAGCGGCGTTGATCGTCAGCGGCCCATTGCCTGTTACGGTCCGTGACGTCGAGATGGGGGCCACCAAGGATGCGGCCTCGCGCTATACCGATGCTCAAATCGAGTCGATTCTTGCGGATGCGGTCAAGGAAGGTTCTGAGACCATTGTTGCGTTCGAACAAGGGATCGAGTCAGTAAATGCTTTGGGTGCCCTTGTTGACGAGAGGATGAGCAGCGGGGATCAACCTGATTTTTCTGCCTTGAAGGCGCTCAACAAGGCTGTTGGTGGGGCAATTGGTCGCGCCAGGCCCAAGGGGGAGGCATCAGACAGCGATGCCAGCGGGCTGCCAGGCAGCTCCGAGTCCGGTGTGCGGGTCGGTCAGGCGAATTCCGGTGAAATCAGGTCACGTGAAGACGCGCGTCGCGTTTTGCAACGCGTCTGTGAGTTCCTCGAGCGCCATGAGCCCAGCAACCCTGCATCGTTGTTCGCCCGTCGTGCCGAGCGCATGCTGGACATGGGCTTTCTCGACATCATGCGCGAGCTTTCGCCTGACACCATGCCGCACTTGCAAATGCTCACTGGCGCAAAGCTGCCAGATGAGTGATACTGAAAACCCCAGCGCCGCCACGCCAGGATTTACCCGGCTCAACTTTTAAACAGGAGAACAGAACCATGCTAGCAAAGAAAAATGGACAAAAATGGATTGCCAAGAATCGGGCACCCCGTGTTCAGATCGAATACGACGTTGAGATCTACGGCTCCGAGAAAAAGGTGCAAATACCGTTCGTGATGGGCGTCATGGCTGATCTTTCAGGTCAGTCCGAGGTGGCGCTTCCTGATATTGCTGACCGCAAGTTCACGGAAGTTGATTTTGACAACTTCGACGCTCGCATGAAGGCGATCAAGCCCCGCGTTGCGTTCAACGTACCCAACACGCTGACGGGTGAAGGCTATATGTCCGTGGACGTGAGTTTTGAGAGTATGGATGACTTCTCTCCGACGAATGTGGCGAAAAAAGTGGGTGCACTCAATCAATTGCTGGAGGCACGTACCCAGTTGCACAACCTGTTGTCTTACATGGATGGTAAGTCCGGCGCGGAAGAGTTGTTGGCGCGGGTACTGCAAGATCCGGCGCTATTGAACTCACTGTCTTCCGCGCCCAAGCCCGCCGGTTCGGACGCCTGAGTCACACCAACGTTAAAGGAGACAGAAATAATGGCAACCGCATCTCAATCCGCATCAGCCCTGAGTCAAGTCGAGTTTCAGGGCAGCGAATTTGCCTCTTTGCTGAACAAGGAGTTCAAACCCAAGACCGACGAGGCACGTGGTGCCATTGAATCGGCTGTGCAGACTTTGGCGCAGCAAGCGCTGGCCCACACCAACACTATCTCCACGGACGCCTATCAAACCATTGAAGCCTTGATTGCGGCCATTGACAAGAAGTTGTCCGATCAAGTCAATCTCATCCTTCATCACGAAGATTTTCAAAAACTTGAAGGTTCCTGGAGGGGCTTGAAGTATCTGGTGGACAATTCTGACCCGGACGAGATGCTCAAGATTCGAGTTCTGAATATCTCCAAGAATGATCTTCGCAAGACCATGCGCCGTTACAAGGGCACTGGCTGGGATCAAAGCCCCATATTCAAGAAGTTGTACGAAGAAGAGTATGGTCAGTTTGGCGGTGAACCTTATGGCTGCCTGGTGGGAGATTACTTCTTTGATCACAGCGCCCCGGACG
Source organism: uncultured beta proteobacterium (assembly GCA_963810395.1). Lineage (GTDB taxonomy): Bacteria > Pseudomonadota > Gammaproteobacteria > Burkholderiales > Burkholderiaceae_C > Rhodoferax. The sequence goes on from CAWENC010000001.1 coordinate 3,404,233, forward strand.
TGGAGTTGTTGGGCGAAATGGCTCGTGTCGCGGCGGCCGCGCATGCACCGTTTATCGCTGGCGCTTCACCCAACCTGATGCAAATGAGTTCCTGGCAGGAACTCGCCAATCCGCGTGACCTGACCAAGATCTTCTTGAACACCGAGTATGCCGCCTGGCGCGGTTTGCGGGATTCGGAAGACTCCAAATACGTCGGACTGGCAATGCCGCGCTACCTGTCGCGTATGCCGTATGGTGCAAAGTCGAACCCGGTCGACGAATTCGATTTTGAGGAAGACACCGAGGGCGGTACTCATGCCAAGTACACCTGGTCCAATTCGGCCTACGCCATGGCCGCGAATATCAACCGGTCCTTCAAAGAATATGGCTGGTGCACTTCCATCCGGGGTGTGGAATCCGGAGGGGTCGTGACCGACCTGCCCGCGCATACCTTTCCGTCTGACGATGGCGGCGTGGATCTCAAGTGCCCGACCGAGATTGCCATCAGCGACCGTCGTGAAGCTGAACTTGCCAAGAACGGTTTTATGCCGCTGGTCCACCGGAAAAATACCGACCTGGCGGCATTCATCGGTGCGCAGTCACTCAATAAGCCTGCCGAGTATTACGATGCCGACGCAACAGCAAATGCGAACCTGGCTGCTCGCCTGCCCTATATGTTTGCGTGCTGCCGGTTTGCCCACTATCTGAAGTGCATCGTTCGGGACAAGATTGGTTCGTTCCGCGAGCGAGAGGACATGCAGAAATGGCTAAACGAATGGATCATGAATTATGTCGATGGCGACCCGGCTGGTTCGACACAGGAAACCAAAGCGCGCAAACCGCTGGCCGCTGCCGAGGTGATCGTTGAAGAGGTGGAAGGCAATCCGGGCTACTACACGTCCAAATTCTTTCTGCGTCCGCATTACCAGCTTGAAGGTCTTACCGTATCACTGCGGCTGGTTTCCAGACTTCCCTCTACCAAAGCAGCCGCTAAATAGCAGGGAAGACCGGAGCTTTTGGTTTCCCTTTCGCGGGAGACGAAATGACTTAGTTTCGGACTCTTGATAGGGGCAGAGGGTCCTGATGAGTGTCAGTGTGTTTTTAGTTTTTCAAGGAGAAAATCATGGCAGGCAATTTATTTTTGAAGATAGAGGGTGTCACGGGTGAATGCGTCGAATCGGATCATACGGGCTGGATTGACGTGGAATCCTATAGTGAGGGACTGCAGTCAGCAGGGAGTTCCAGCTATGGCGGCGGCGCGGGTGTGGGGTCGGTCTCCTACAATGACTTTACGATCACCTGCCAACTGGAAAAGGCTATTCCCAATCTGATGAAGGCCTGCGCGGACCACAAGCCCTATCCAACTGCGAAGCTGCACGCAACCAAGATGGGTGGCAGTGGGAAGAGTTGGACCTACCTGGAGATTACGCTCTCCGATGCGGTTGTGACAGGAGTGCATTTCAGCGGTTCACAAAATCAGATCCCGACGGTTCAAGTGTCGATCTCGTTTGCGAAGATCAAGACCGAATACTGGGAACAAACCAGTACCGGTGGCAAGGGCAGTTCGACCAATGCGGGCTGGGATCAAAAGGCGAACAAGACAATGTGACGTATTGGTGAATTGCCGGGCGTGACCGGAGGTGGCGTATTCCCGTGCCTCCGATCCGCGCCATGCCGACCTTCACTGGTCGAAAAAGGGCCCTTTGGATACTCTGCTCCATCAACGATGCATCAAGGCAGTCAGGAACAAAATGGATGATCTAAATGCACCGCTTGCGGATCAACTCAAAGAGCTTCAGGCGCAAATAAAGCGCGACCCCAGTTCGGCCAAACTGCGCACTCATTTGTTCCAGTTGCTATGTATCATGGGGAATTGGAAGCGTGCGCTGGAGCAGTTGCAGTTGAGCGCTCAACTTGATGCCAAAGCCTTGGCCATGGCCCAGATGTATCGGGAAGCAATCAAGTGCGAGTTGTTCCGGGCTGAAGTATTCGCTGGAAAACGCATGCCCCACGTCATGGGAACGCCGCCGGCCTGGATCGGGTCGCTCATCGAGGCGTTGCGACACGATGGAGTTGGCAATGCTTCGGCCGCCAGTGATTTGCGAGCGCAAGCGCTGGAGGCTGCGGTTCCGCGGGCGTGCACGGTTGATGGCGAGGCCTGCGAGTGGCTGGCCGATGGTGATACACGTCTAGGGCCAGTGTGCGAAGTGTTCGCCAATGGCCAGTATTACTGGCTGCCCTTTGAATCGTGCGCCGGTATTCAAATTGAGGTTCCTGCAGACTTGCGCGACCTGGTCTGGTCTCCTGCTGAACTGTTGTTACCCAATGAAGGTCGTGTTCCAGCCTTGATTCCTACGCGCTACCCGGAGACGGCGGCTACGTCTCGGGACAACTCCGACATGTTGAAGTTAAGTCGGATCACGGAATGGGTTCAACAAGCACCCGATGTCTGGTTTGGTCTTGGGCAGCGTGTCTGGATGAGCGATGTTGGTGAATATCCAATTCTTGATACTCGCTCGATTGTTGTGTCTCCGCCTGGGTCGGTCGCGGCTATCGGTTTGACGTCCTGAAACAGGCTCACCGGTCACTACCGAATCGAGCCAGGGCAACGCAGAAGCAGACGAGATGGAAGACCGCACAATTCTCCGATCAGAGGGTGATCGCCTGCAGCCGGCCTTGCTGGATCGACTGACCGATGACGAACCGGATCAACGACAGGAGGCATTGCAGAATGCCGTCGTCTCCAAGGGGCGGCTGAAACGAATGGTGTTGCGCGATCTTGTGTGGCTGCTCAACACGACCGCCTACCATACCAATGATCAACTCGATCAATACCCCGAGGTTCGTCGATCAGTGGTCAATTTTGGCATCCCTGTGCTTTCAGGGAAAAATTTTTCCGGTGTCGATTGGCGCGATCTTGAGCGACAAATCCATGAGGCCATTCTCATTTTTGAGCCCAGAATCCTGCCGGAGTCGCTTAGCGTCAAGGCTTTTGCGCCCAGCGATCCTCTCGGACATCACAACCTGCTGCAGTTTGAGTTGCATGGCGAGCTTTGGTCGATGCCCTATCCCATTGAACTCCTGCTTCGTTCAGAGCTTGACCTTGAAACAGGATTCATGAAAATAACAGACCAACTTGCGACTGGAGTGGCCTGACATGGATCCCCGTATGCTCGATTACTATAACCGCGAACTGGCCTATGTTCGTGAGCAAGGTGCGGAATTCGCCGAGCAGTTTCCTAAGGTGGCTGCGCGACTGGGCATGCGCGGGATCGAAGTGGCGGATCCCTATGTTGAACGCCTTCTGGAAGGTTTCGCCTTCATGTCAGCGCGCATCCAGCTCAAGATGGACGCCGAGTTTCCCCGTTTTTCCCAGCGACTGCTGGACTTGGTTTACCCGGGCTATCTGGCGCCTACTCCAGCGATGGGGATGGCTCGCTTCGAACCATCAAAATCGGAGGGGGGATCGCCCGACGGGTATGTTTTGCCGCGGCATTCGCGTTTGCGTGCGCGTTTGCCGGTCCATGAACAAACAGCCTGCGAGTTTCGCACTGCCCATGAGCTCACCTTGTGGCCTCTGCGACTGGTTGAGGCCCGTTTGACTGCGGCGCCACCGGATTTGCCGATGACTGGATTCCGGTGGGGCGCACCGGTTCGTGGCGCGCTTCGTTTTACCTTTGAAACGACCGGGCAGGTCGATGTCGCCGCGCTGAAACTTGACTCGTTGCCGCTGTTTGTGACCGGCACGGTTGATACGGTTTCGAAACTGCAGGAATTGATTCATACCCAATGCCTGGGCCTGCTGGTGCACTCAGGTGGATTGCCGATCCACGAGTTGGTGCCTTATCCGGCGGATGCCCTTCACTGTGAGGGATTCGCCACCGATCAGGCCATCCTGCCGCTTGATTCCCGCGCCTTTGACGGATACCGTTTGCTGCATGAGTACTTTGCCTTCCCGGAACGCTTCAGATCTTTTTCTTTCAATGGACTGCAAAGTGCGCTACCCCGGATTTCAGGGAACCGGTTTGAAGTAGTTATCCTACTTAAGGCCGGTAATGTCGCACTCGAATCCGTGATCGATTCGAATAATTTCTTACTGCATTGTGCGCCGGTGGTCAACCTTTTTTCGCGCACTTCGGACCGCATTTCTGTCAGCTCGAACCGCTTTGAATACCATGCGGTCATAGATCGCGGGCGGCCGCTTGACTTCGAAATTCACAGTGTCCGTCGCGTGACGGGACAGCATAGCGACACGGACCGGGAAATCGTATTTCACCCGTTTTATGCTGCAGCTGACACTGATCGACGAGGTTCTGGTGCGTTTTTTTCGGTGCGGCGCGAGCCGCGTCTTCTGTCGGAGAACGCGCGCCGCCACGGTCCGCGCACCGGCTATGTGGGAAGCGAATGTTTTTTGTCGCTGGTGGACATTAACGAGGCTCCTTATGCCTCAGAGCTGAGGCAGATCACAGTCGAGGCCCTGTGTACCAACCGTGATCTTTCGCTGCTCACGCCGATGGGGAATACCGGCTCTGACCTGACCTTGCTGGCGTCTGCGCCCATCGAAGAAGTACGTTTTGTCGTCAGTCCGACACGCCCTACGCCAGCGTTGGCTGAGCGTGAAATTACCTGGCGTTTGATCTCGCACCTGAGCCTCAATTACCTTACCCTGACAGATTTAAATGCGGAGCAGGGCGCAAGCGCCTTGCGCGACTTGCTGGCGCTCTATGCCGGTTTGGGTTCGGCCGGTGCAGACGCGCAAATTAGTGCGATTCAAAGAATGTCCGTCAATGCGGTAAACCGCAGGGTGCCGGGCCGTGGCCCAATCGTTTTTGGTCGCGGTGTACAGCTGGATTTGCTGGTCGACGAAATTCCGCTGGCCGGTACCAGCCCGTGGCTGCTCGGCGCCGTGCTGGAGCAATTCTTTGCAAGACATGTCGGGGTGAATTCGTTTACCGAGTTTATCCTTCGCAGCACACAGCGTGGCCAGATTGCCAACTGGCAGCCGAGCGTGGGACGGCGCCCTTCAGTATGAAGACACAACCGAATGCTTCAATGGTGCCGCACGGGCTGTCTCAGGTGCGGCTTGAAGGACTTTTTTCGGGCTTGGCTGCGGATGCCACGCAGTTCGATTTTTACTATGTCCTGCGGATGGTCGACGCTCTCGTTCCCGGCGCTGTTCCCTTAGGTCGGGCGGCACGACCACATGACGAACCTTTGCGCCTCACTCAGCACCCCTCGCTTATATTTGCACCGGCCGCGCTGCATCAATACCGGCCTGGTGTTGCGGCCGGCGGGATGGGCAGGTTGTCTATTCATAATTTTGGATTGTTCGGGCCCAATGGACCACTGCCGCAGCACCTGACCGAATATGTGCAGGAACGCATTTTGCACAATAAAGATGAAACCATCGCTCGTTTTTGCGATATTTTCCAGCATCGCATGATCCTGCTTTTTTATCGCGCGTGGGCCGACTGTCAGGCAGTGACAAGTCTCGATCAACCCGCGCGTGACTCCTTTGGGCGGTACGCGGGTAGTCTGATTGGTCTCGGACAGTCCTCGATCAAAGATCGTGACACTGTGCCCGATCATTTGAAATTGCACCACGCTGGTCATCTGGCCCGTCAGACGCGCAACCCTGAAGGACTTATCCGCCCTCTGGCAGCACTTCTGCGTATTCCCGTGGCTATGAAGGAGTATTGCATGCAATGGCTGATGCTGGCGGACGGGGATCGTACGCGCCTTTCATCCGTAACTCTCGCCGGCCAGACATCACGGCACCGCGTTGAGTTGGGCGCAGCTTCTTCGCGCCTGGGTCAGGGCGCCATCGCGGGTGCTCGTGTACCGGATGTTCAACACAAGTTTCGTTTGGTGCTGGGTGGAATGTCACTGGTGGAGTTTGAGCGCTATCTGCCCGGTGGTGAACGCTTCTTGCAGGCCCGTGACTGGGTGCGCAACTACTTGGGGGTGGAACTGGCTTGGGACGCGCGTTTGGTACTCAATCGCGACCAGGTGCCTGCCACGAGATTGGGAACCTATGGACAGCTCGGCTGGACAAGTTGGCTTGGTATGCCCCCGGGCAGGCGCGGGCGCGACGCAGATGATGTGTTGCTGGATATGGAGCGCCTGAGCCGCACTCCCAATATCGCTTTTGGCCACTAACTGTGAAGGAATAATTTCATGTCTGACATCAACCGTGCAGCATTGTTCGGCAAGCTCAACCCCTTGCTCTACCAGGCCATTGAGGGGGCTACAGTATTCTGCAAGTTGCGTGGCAATCCCTATGTGGAACTGGTTCACTGGATTCATCAGATTTTGAGTGCCAATGACAGTGATCTGCATCGCATTGTTCGGCATTTTGATCTGGACGCGTCCAAACTGGCTGCTGATCTGACACGGGCGCTGGACAGGCTGCCACGCGGAGCGACTGCCATTTCGGACCTGTCGGAGCACATTGAGAACGCGGTTGAGCGTGCATGGGTATACGGTACGCTGAAATATGGCGATGCGCAGGTGCGTAGCGCTTATATCCTTGTGGGCATCGTGAAGACGACGGGGTTGCGAAACATCCTTTACGGCATCTCACGCGAGTTCGAAAAGCTGGGGATCGATGCATTGGCCGACAAGTTGGCCGACATAGTCAGGGGTTCGCCCGAAGAGGGTCTGATCGCAAGCGACGGAACCGGTCTTGGCGGCGAGCCTGGTGAGGCAAGCGGCGCCATGGCACCGGCGCAGCTCGGCAAACAGGAAGCGTTAAAAAAATACGCCGTTGACCTGACCGAGAAAGCCAGAAATGGCGAGATTGATCCGGTCACCGGTCGCGATGAAGAAATTCGGCAGATTGTCGACATTCTCATGCGCCGCCGCCAGAATAACCCGATCCTGACCGGCGAGGCCGGAGTTGGGAAGACCGCCGTGGCCGAAGGATTTGCATTGCGCCTGGCCAGGGGTGACGTGCCGCCCCAGTTACGTGAGGTTTCTCTGCTTTCGCTTGATATTGGCTTGCTGCAAGCAGGCGCCAGCATGAAAGGCGAGTTCGAGCAACGCCTGCGACAGGTGATAGATGAAGTGCAGGCCAGCCCCAAACCGATTATTCTGTTTGTTGACGAGCTTCATACCCTTGTTGGGGCAGGCGGTCAGGCAGGCACGGGCGACGCGGCCAACCTGCTCAAACCAGCGCTTGCACGGGGCACTTTGCGCACCATCGGTGCTACCACATGGGCCGAGTACAAAAAATATGTCGAAAAAGATGCAGCGTTGACAAGACGCTTTCAGGTGGTTCAAGTGTCTGAACCTGATGAAGCAAAGGCTGTGGCCATGCTGCGTGGTGTGGCCACGGTGCTCGAGAAACACCACAAGGTGCTGCTGCTCGACGAGGCCATCGCTGCCGCCGTCAGCCTGTCGCACCGTTACATTCCGGCGCGGCAGTTGCCCGATAAGGCCGTGAGCTTGCTCGACACCAGCTGCGCCCGGGTCGCGGTGAGCCAACACGCGACGCCGCCTGAGGTCGAGAATGTGCAGCGTCGCATTGAAATGCTGGACGTCGAGATTGGCATCATTGAGCGTGAAGCCGCCATTGGTATCTACATTGGCGAACGGCTGAGTGAGGCAAGTGCCAAACGTGTTACGGCAAGCGAATTGCTGGACCTTCTTGATGTCCGCTGGAAAGGTGAGAAAGACCTGGTTGCGAAGGTTCTTGACCTTCGCGGCAAACTGCGCGGCAGCGGTGACGGCAAGGTTGACACTGCCGTTCCCCTGGGTGATGAGGCCCGCGCTGCCATGCTGAAGGACCTCGGTGAACTGCAACGCACGCTGTCGATCTTGCAGGGTGAAACTCCGCTAATCCTGCCTGCGGTCGATGCCCAGGCCGTTGCCTCGGTTGTGGCGGACTGGACCGGCATTCCCGTCGGTCGCATGGTCAAGAACGAGGTGGAGGCCATTTTGCACATCGCCGACACACTCAACCAGCGCGTGATTGGGCAGCGCCACGGTTTGGAAATGATTGCCAAGCGTATCCAGACCAGTAGGGCGAGGCTGGACAACCCCAACAAACCGATTGGCGTGTTCATGCTCGTGGGACCCTCGGGCGTTGGCAAGACCGAGACCGCAATCGCGCTGGCAGAAACGCTGTATGGTGGTGAACAGAACATGATCACCATCAACATGAGCGAGTTTCAGGAGGCACACACTGTATCCACCCTAAAAGGAGCACCCCCGGGCTATGTGGGATATGGGGAGGGCGGGGTGTTGACCGAGGCGGTGCGGCGCAAGCCCTACAGCGTGGTGTTGCTTGATGAGGTTGAGAAGGCTCATAGCGACGTGCATGAGATATTCTTTCAGGTGTTTGACAAAGGACTGATGGAAGACGGCGAAGGTCGCCTGATCGATTTCAAGAATACCGTCATCATTCTCACCAGCAACGTCGGCAGCGAGCTGGTGATGAGCATGACCCGTGACCCGGAACTGCTGCCTGAGCCAGAACAGGTTGCCAAAGCTCTGCGTGAGCCGCTTCTCAAAGTGTTTCCGGCAGCGCTGCTGGGGCGTCTGCAGGTCATTCCCTATTTCCCGTTGAGCGACGAGATGCTGGGCAATATCATTCGCCTGCAACTTCATCGCATCAAGAAACGCATTGCGGAAAATCACAAGGCAGAATTCAGCTATTCGGATGAGGTGGTCAAGCTCATTGCATCGCGCTGCACCGAGGTTGAGAGTGGGGGGCGAATGATCGATGCCATTTTGACGAATACGATACTGCCAAGAATGTCGGAGGAGTACTTGAAGCGGACGATTGAAGGCAGGGCCTTGGGGGATGTGGTCATGGATGTTGCAGATGGAGATTTTCTTTATGTTTTTAGCTGAAGATTTCGACTCTTTGATGGTGTAGCTTCTATGGAAAGACTGGTTGATGTTGTCACCCCTTTGGGGGAGGCCTTGTGGTTCCGCCAGATGACGGGAATCGAGGCCTTGTCGAGTCTTTTTGAATTCGATGTCACGTTTCACAGCAAGCAGTCTGGCCTGAGCGCCAAGGCGATGTTAGGCAAGGACATCACACTCAAGATCGAGACCGAGGGCGGCAAGGGGGTGCGTCATTTCAGTGGCATTTGCACCCGGTTTGGTGGTGGTGGGCGCGAGGGAGAACACTTGCTGTACACAGCGAAACTCCGCCCCTGGTTGTGGCTGGCAAGTCGACGCAGCGATTGCAAGATCTTTCAGTTCAAGAAGGTGCCTGACATTATTTCTGAGGTGTTGGGGAAATACGGTTTCGCATTGACGGTCAAACTGAAGAAGTCCTACCGCGAATGGGATTACTGTGTTCAATATCAGGAGAGCGACCTCAACTTCGTCATGCGCCTGATGGAGCACGAGGGCATTTATTTTTATTTTGAGCATGCCGAAGGCAGCCACACGCTGATTCTGGCGGACGATATGAGTTGTCATGCGCCGCTGCCTGGCAAGGCCAACATCAAGTATCTTGGACTGGATGCGGTGGCGGTGGCCACAGAGGAGCACTTCAATAGCTGGCAGGTGCTTGAAGAGGTCAACTCGGGCGAGTACATCACCGACGACTACGACTTCGAAAAACCGCGTGGTGACCTGAAGACCAAACGCAAAAATCCGATGGGCCATTCACACGACGCTTGGGAACGTTACATGTGGCCGGGTGGTTATGTGGACTATGGCGACGGTGAAAACTATTCCGGGGTGCGACTGGAATCGCTGGAGGCGGAGCACGAGCGTACTCAGGGCCAAACGACCGTGCGGACGATGGCGCCGGGCTACCTGTTCAATCTCGAACGTTGCCCCCGTGCGGATCAGAATCGCGAGTATCTTTCTGTAGCGGCGACTTATTTCTTTCGTGACAACGCTCGTATGTCTGCCGGTGGGGGTGGTTCTGGGGACTCTGACTGGCACATTCTGGTCACTGCGCAGCCTTCTTCCATACCCTATAGACCTCAGCAGTTAACGCCCAAGCCGTTGACCAGTGGCCCGCAGACCGCGGTGGTTGTTGGTCCCGCTGGCGAAGAGATTTACACCGACAAGTACGGTCGGGTGAAGGTTCAGTTTTTCTGGGATCGCTACGGCAACAAAGACGAAAACAGCAGTTGCTGGATTCGCGTCAGTCACCCGTGGGCCGGTGAAAAATGGGGTTTTGTCCATATTCCGCGGATGAAACAAGAGGTGATTGTGGACTTCATCGGCGGTGACCCGGATCACCCGGTGATTACCGGTTGCGTTTACAACGCCGACCAGATGCCACCCTATGGTCTGCCGGACAACAAGACTGCCAGCGGCATCAAATCACGTTCAACCAAGGGCGGCGGTGCCGCTGATTTCAATGAAATCCGCATGGAGGACAGCAAAGGCAAAGAGCAGTTGTATGCCCACGCCCAGCGCAACCTGGACGTGGTAGTTGAAGCGGATGAGTCACGTGTGGTGGGCCATGATAGACGCACGCGAATCGGTCATGACGACGACCGATTCGTCGCGCACGATGACCGCCATGTGGTCAACAACAACCAAAGTCATCAAATCACTGCCAATCAGGATACAACGGTTGGGGTGAATCAAACCGTGACCGTCGGTGCCTCCCAGAGTGTGACTGTGGGCGCTTCCCGCGGTTTGACCGTGGGCGCGGCGATGAGCGAGAGCATTGGGGCAAACCACAGTCTGGATGTTGGCAGTCGGCAGGCGATTTCGGTCGGCGGCGCACAGACTGTGCAGGTCGGTGCAAACCTGTCGCTCACAGTCGGCGGCGGACGCAGTACGCTGGTGAGCAAGGACGACAGTACGGTGTGCGCTGCCAAGGCCTCGTACTCGGCCATCAATTACTCGGTGATAGCCGGGAAGACCTATTCTGAAACCTGTTTCACGCGCAAGGCATTGGTGATGGGCACCGACGAAACCACGATCACGCTCAAGCAGACCGAGACCGTGGGCGCGGCACGCGATGTGAAGGTGGGGGGCAAGGATTCGTTGACCGTTGGCGGCCTCAAGTCTGTCGATGTTGGCGCGGCCTATACGGTCAAGGCCGGTGCTGCGGTCGACGTGACCGCGGGTCTTGCCATGACACTCAAGTCGGGTGCAGTCGTCTCCATTTCTGCGACAGGCGCAGTGACAATTGCTGGCGCAACCGTGATGGTGACAGGGGGAGCGCTCACGATGATGGGGGCTGTCACCATTGTAGGCCCGCTGACGGTGGCCGGGCCCGTCACGGCGGTTTCGATTGTGTCGCCGACATATAGTCCGGGCGTGGGCAACATGGTCTGAGCGTGCTATGACCGACACAAACCCACCATTCGAGTCACCGGCGGTGCCGACGACAGAAATCAGCATCTGGTCCGTCGAGCAATTGCGCGCCGGGTTGACCTCCGAGGATACGGCAGATCGCCACCAGGCTCTGGCTATGAGTGTGCAACCGGGTGCCCCGGTGGATGCCTGCATTGACGAAATCACTCGCTGCGCGGCTCTGGCCAACGATGACCCCGCCATGCTGCAGTTTGTCGCCATCGCGCTCGGTGGTGCCACACCCGCCAGCATGAATTCAACAGCGCTGGAACTGCTCAGTTCGCTGATCGAGTCCAAACATGCCGATCATGTTCGAATCTTCGCGGCACATGCCTTGTATCGTTTGAAGATGATTCCTGCATCGGCTTTTAGCCGCTTGAGCGCTCTGCTAGTGCACGCTGAATCTGGTGCCCGGCAAATTGCGCTATGCGCGCTGACGCTGGTCATCAAGCCTGCCACCGGCGCGGTCACACAATTGGTCGCAGCGTTGCCGCCGGACCGATGGACGATCGAAGCGCTGAGCGCGCTGGCAAGAAGCGCGGGTGATTCGACTGAAAATCAGCGCGCGGTGGAGCAGTATGTGATGCGTGCGCTGCCGTCAGCAGCCATCGTTCCCACTGGTATTGCGGGGTATGCAGCGCTTGCGCAAATGAATCCGAATGGCGCCGGAACCGCCGCACTGGCGCGGATCGCCAGTGCGGCGACGGACCCCGAACATTGGCGCGCCGCGCTGGCGGCGCTGTCCACCTTGGGCGAGTCGGCGCAAAGTGCTGCAGCCGAACTTGGCAATGCCTTGGTTGGGACTGACAACCCCGAGCGCGAAGAAGCTTTGTGTCGCGTAATGGTTGGCATTCGGGCAAACGTGAGAGATGTGCCACTGGCACGGGTGATACGGCGGATTGAGGCCGGACCCGAGCGCAGTGCGGCCGCGCACTGCATGTTGCTCGCCCTTCACGCCAAACAGTTTGCCGCAACGATCAAAACGGTTCGAGACCGATACGCGGTTGCCAGTGGCGCACTGAAACCTACACTGGCTCAAACACATTTTGCCTTGGCAGGCACGGCGTTGGGCGCGAGTACCGCGCAATGGAGCTAATTGTGGCTGTCACAGATGCCCTCGCGAAGTCGATTGAAGATACCAAGTCATTTGTCGATACCGCGAGCGAGAAGATGCAAAAGGCCTCCAGCCTTTTGGATGACAATGTCAAGACTGCCAACCAGGCACGAAAAGACTATGAGGAGGTCCGAAAGATGCTTGGTGAAGCCAAGGCTGATGTGATTGATGCGACCAAGACGCTGACCGATGGTGCCCATGCGGCATCCGATGGCGATTTGCCGGGCCTGGTGGCGGCCATTGCTGAGGGGGTGCCAAAAGTCACGGCGGCCATGGCCAAGTACACGAAAGTCGTTGCGGACCTCAAGACCAAGGCCGAGAATTACAAAAAGGCGGTGGAAGGCAATGTTCAAGTCGTCAAAACCTTTTAGTTTGATAAGGGCAAACAATGAGTGATCGCAGTCGCGTGGTGTGGTCGGAGGGCATGTTCCTGCGACCACAACACTTCCAGCAGGCGCAGCGCCAACAAGAATTTGCGCTGCGTCAGCTGGCTTTGTGTGCTGAAGGCCATTTCTGGGGCTTTCATTCTCTGGTGCTCGATACAGCGTCCCTTGCCATCGGAAAAGTGGCTATTGCTAATGCGTCCGGCGTCATGCCGGACGGCACGCCATTTGCTTTTCCGGGGGTAAATGACGCACCCAGCGTTTTGAATATTTCAGAAACCGTCAAGGCCAAGCGAATCATGCTGTGTCTGCCTGTGTACCGCCCAGGCAGTGAAGAGGTTTCTTTTGATGACGATGGGCGATCACTGGCGCGATACCGGGTGTCAGAAGAAGATGCGCCCGACCAGAATTCGGTGGGTGGTGACCCCGCCCCGATACAAACTGCGCATTTGCGATTGCGCCTGACGCCTGAAGACGAGGTGCCGGAAGGCTGGATGACAATAGGCGTATGCCAGGTGACCGAGCGGCGCAATGACTTGTCGGTGGCGCTCGATGAAAACCACATTCCACCGGTTGTCGTGGTTCATGAAAGTCAACTGTTGTCCGGGTTTTTGCGCGAACTTGCCGGGCTGCTGCACCACCGAGGCGAGGCGCTGGCCGCGCGACTTTCGGCACCAGGTCGTGGCGGTGTGTCAGAAGTGGCTGACTTCCTCATGCTGCAACTGGTCAATCGTTATGAACCCCTGGTGACGCATCTGTCGCAGTTGCGAACCCTGCATCCTGAGCGGCTTTACGCCGAGTTGCTGGCACTGGCTGGCGACATCACGACCTTTACCCGCGACAGCCGGCGACCGGGTGACTACGCACCCTACAACCACGATGCATTGGCGTCTTGCTTTCTGCCATTGATGGCTGATTTGCGGCGCTCACTGTCCATGGTGCTTGAGCAAAATGCGTTTCAGATCGAACTGATGGAACGTGCCTATGGGGTGCGAGTGGCCGTCATCCCCAATGCGGAACTCATCAAAACCGCGACCTTTGTGCTGGCCGTGACGGCTGAGATGCCTGGCGAGCAGGTGCGAAAGCAGTTTCCTGCACAAGTCAAGATTGGTCCTGTAGAGAGAATCCGCGACCTGGTCAATCTTCATCTTCCTGGCGTCGGATTGCGGCCCTTGCCAGTGGCGCCGCGACAGATTCCGTATCACGCGGGCAACAACTATTTCGAGTTGGACACGACCAGTGAGTTTTGGCGGGGACTTGAACGCTCGGGCGGTCTGGCAATGCACATCGCGGGTGATTTTCCTGGTTTGAAACTTGAATTTTGGGCAATCCGGACATGAGCACGCCAGTCAATCCACCGGTCAATCTTGACCCTTTCTCGGTATTTTTGGCGCAGCCAAACGCTGCTGCGCCAAGTCCGGAAAGCGCTGCGTCTGCGAAAATCGCGTCTGCGTCAGCCATGGTCTCGGGCCCAGCCTTGGCGCCTGACCTGCCGGAAATCCTCAGCGGCGCCAATCCGCTGGCGCTTGCTGCCAATCCTTTGCTTAACCTGATTCCACAGATCCGCGTGATGGTGCATCATCCGGATCCGGCGCAGCTTCGCAACTACCTTGTGGAGCAGGTGCAGCTTTTCGAACGTCGCGCGCGCGAGTCTCAGGTGGCCCCTGAAGTAGTGGTTGGCGCGCGCTATGCCTTGTGCACGGCGCTGGATGAAACCGCCGCCAAGACTCCGTGGGGTGGAGGCGGCGAATGGTCGCGACACAGCTTGCTGGTCACCTTTCACAACGAAACTTGGGGAGGGGAAAAGTTTTTCCAGGTGCTTGCGCGTTTGGTACAAGATCCAAAAAAGCATATTGACCTCATTGAGATGATGTCGGTGTGCATCGCGCTCGGCTTTGAGGGCCGTTTCGGTGTCGTCGACAATGGTCGCACTCAACTTGAAACGCTGCGCAGGCGACTGGTCGAAATCATTGCAGGCGTGCGGGGTGAATATCTCAAGGCGCTGTCACAACACTGGCGTGGTGCCCAGTCGGATAGCAGGGAGAAATGGGGCTTCCTGCCACTTTGGATCACGGTCGGAGGAACCTTGCTGTTATTGGCCAGCATCTACTTTTTCTATTCTTTTCTGTTGGCAGGGAAATCCAGCGAGGTGTTCAGCGCCATCACAGGCATTCGCTTGCCCAAGGCGCAGGCGGTGGTGGTCAAGCCTGCGCCGGTCAACCGTTTTGCCCAGTTCCTGGAGCCTGAGGTTCGTGAAGGTCTTGTCACCGTGCGGGATGAGGCCGATCGCAGCGTCGTGACCTTGCGCGGTGATGGTCTTTTTGGTTCTGGTTCGACCGACGTGAAGTCACGGTACCTGCCAGTGCTCGCGCGCGTGTCTGATGCGCTCAACACCGTTCCGGGTGCGGTGCTGGTGACCGGTTACACCGACAATGTGCCGATTCGGACCATGAGGTTTCCATCCAACTTCGAGCTTTCACAGGCGCGAGCTGACGTGGTGCGACGAATCGTCGATGAGCGGTTGACGGTCAGAAATCGGACGCGGTCGGAAGGGCGTGCCGACAGCGACCCATTGGTCGCCAATGACAGCGCCGAGAACCGCTCCCGCAATCGGCGGGTGGAGGTGACCTTGCTGTTGTCGCCGCAAGAACGCGACCGTGAACTTAACGCCGCCACTTCTGGCAAACAGTAGGAGGGCGGCCCGTGTTTAGCTTCATCCGCAGTATTTTTGGCAGGATCATCAACCGCACGACACTTGCGATTCTGTTGCTGATTGTCTTGTCGCTCGTGATTTGGTTTGTCGGGCCGCTTTTCAGCATGTCCTTGTCAAGCGCGCAGTGGCAGCCGCTGGGTCCCGAATGGGTGCGTTGGAGTGTGATTGCCGGCCTCTGGCTTTTATGGCTGGTCAAACAGTTGATCCGCTGGTGGCGTGAGCGCAATGTCAATGGGGCCTTGCTCAGCCAGCTGGCCAAGATGCAGACTGTCAAACCGGGCGAAGGGCAGGTCGTGGGCAGCGAAGAAGTGGCAGAACTCAATCGCCGCTTCAAGGAGGCTGCCGACGTCTTGAAAAAAACGCGCTTTTCGGCCAATGAGAAAGGCGGGCTGCTGGCAGGCCTGTCAAAGCAGTATGTGTATCAGCTTCCCTGGTATGCCTTTATCGGTGCTCCAGGTTCGGGCAAGACCACGGCGTTGGTCAACGCTGGGTTGACTTTCCCGCTGGCCGAACAGTTCGGCAAGGCCGCTATCCGGGGTGTAGGTGGTACGCGCAATTGCGATTGGTGGTTCACCAACGAGGCGGTGTTGATCGATACTGCCGGGCGCTATACCACGCAGGAAAGCAATGAGGCGGTAGACCGGGCCGAGTGGCAGGGCTTTATGGGCCTGCTCAAACGCTTCAGGCCGCGCCAACCTCTGAATGGCGTGTTGATGACCTTGTCCGTGTCCGATTTATTGCAGATGAGCGCGCAGGAACGCGAACTCCACGCCGCGACCCTCAAGGCCCGGTTGGCCGAATTGCGCGACGGCCTGGGGATTCAGTTTCCAGTTTACGTGCTGGTCACGAAGACCGATCTGTTGTCTGGGTTTCTTGAATACTTTCTCAATTGCACGCGAGAAGAACGATCGCAAGTTTGGGGTTTCACGCTGCCTTATGACCCCAAAGCCGCTGGCGCAATTGCCGTGCATGAGGTGTTCAATCGGGAATTCGATTTGCTTTACCAGCGCCTGAATGATGGCATGCATGAGCGCTTGCTGACCGAGCCTGAGCTTTCACGCCGGGCGTTGGCTTATGCCTTGCCGCAGCAACTGGCGGGTTTGCGCGACGTGTTGGGAAGGCTTTTGGCCGCTGTATTCAGCGAGTCGAAATTCAATGAACAGCCACTGCTGCGCGGGGTGTATTTCACTTCGGCCACACAGGAAGGAACTCCGTTTGATCGCGTTTTAGGGGCCATGCAGCGGACCTTCCGGGTACCCAGCAAGGTTGTTGGAGCTGAATCCTCGACGGGTACGGGAAAAAGCTTTTTCCTTCAGGATTTGCTTCAGCGGGTCGTGTTTCCCGAGCATTTCATTGCAGGACGAAATTTGGCAGGGGAGCGGCGCATGCGTTGGCTGCGCCGAGCCGGCATGGCTGCATGCGGGTTGTTATTCATCCTTGGCAACATAGTCTGGTCGCCTTGGGTGAGCTATGGAAACAATGTCCGCTACGTTGGTGAGGTGGCTGACAAGGCACAAGCCTTGCGCACCAATGTCGAAACGGTTCCCGCCGCGGTTGGCGAAGATGCCGCGTCGCTGCTGCCACTGCTGAATCAGGCGCGGGAGGTGGCATGGAGCAAGCAATTCGATTTCAGCCACGTTCCCTGGGGTTATCGCTATGGGCTGTATCAAGGCAACAAGCTTGATGCTGCTGGACAAGTCGCCTACACGCGGTTGCTTGACGAAGCATTTTTGCCGCGCCTGGCCACGCGCTTCGAGAACATGTTGCGCAACGCGCCGCAAGGTAATTCCGACTACCTGTATCAGGCGCTGAAGGCCTATTTGATGCTTGGTGGCGCCGGGCGTTTTGACGCGGACGCACTGAAACTGTGGATTCGCGCGGATTGGGACCGTACGCAGCCGACCTCGACTTTGGAACAACGCAAACAGCTGGACGAACATCTGGACGCGCTGATGCGTGACCGGGTGGTGATCTCGCCCTTTCCAGTCAATCAGGAACTGGTCAAGGGCGCTCGAGAAGTACTTAACCAGCAACCGCCGGCGCGCCGCACCTACAGCCGCATCAAGGCACGTCTGCTGGGCCCAGAGCCGCCCGAGTTCACTATCGCCAGCGTGGCTGGTGCCGAAGCACCCAACGTGCTGGTGCGGGCCAGCAAGCAGCCCCTGAATGTTGGTATCCCGGGGCTTTACTCCGTTCGCGGGTACTCATTGTTTCAAAAAGAACTCGCCATCGCGCTGGCGGACATCGGGCTGGAGGATGCGTGGGTGCTCGGACGGACGACGGCATCGTCACGTCCTACCGTACCCATCCCGGCTGAACTGCTGCAGCAGTCGCAGCAGGTGACGCGCCTCTATCTGACCGAATATGCCAAGGTTTGGCAGGACTACCTCAACGACGTGCGCCTGATTTCGCGCAACGGTTTGGCCGATACCATTCAGGTCACGCGCGTCTTGGCGAGCGTCGATTCTCCGTTGCTGCTGTTGTTGCGCGCTGCCGCCCGCGAAACCACACTGATTCGCACCGATGCAAGCGCTGGAACCCGAGTGGACCAGGCAATGGACAAATTGGGTCGGTTGAAGCAGGAGATGACGAGCGCAGCGACGCTTGGCCTTGGAGGCACCAACGCTGCCTCAGGTCTGGATGAAAAATTGGAGATGATTGTGCAAGGCCCGTTTGCACCTCTCCATGCGCTTACCAAGGGGGCACCTGGGAGCGCACCCATTGACGCGCTGGCAAAGGTGATGGAAGACTATCTGGCCAGTCTGGTGGCCGCCGAAAGCGCCTTGCGTGGCGGTAGCATTCCACGAACTCAGGACGCGGAAAACCGCTTGCGCAGCGAAGCGGCGCGTATGCCGCAGCCGGTCAGAGGCGTGCTTGAGGCGTTGGTGGGGCAGGCCTCGCAACAAATTGCCGGTGGCACCCGAACCAGTGCCAGCGCCAGTGTCAAGGGTGGTGTAGGGCAGACCTGTGGTGCGGTGATTTCGGGCCGTTACCCCTTTGCGCGTAGCGCCCAGCAGGACGTCCAGGCTAACGACTTTGCTCAGGTGTTCGCCCCTGGAGGCTTGATGGACGACACTTTCCAGAAGAACCTGGCTCCTTATGTGGATACTTCCAAAGCCACATGGACTCCACGACCCGGTCCGGAAGGTGCGGCGGCTGGGTCGGCAGCGGATCTAGCCCAGTTTCAACGGGCTGCGGTAATACGCGACGCCTTCTTCGCACCCGGCAGTCGTGCGATGAAGTTTGATCTGATCGTGCGCATTGTGCAGCTCGGTGGATTGGATAAGGTCGAGCTCGATGTCGATGGTCAGAACGTCGTCGCCGGCCCCGGCAATGATGGCTCCAAGCGTATCAGTTGGCCCGGCGTGCGCGGCACCAATCAGGTGCGGTTGATGGCAGGAAAGGCTGGTCCGCCAGCGCTTGCCACTGACGGCGCTTGGGCACTGCACCGCTTGATTGATCGTGGCCAGGTGCAGGCGGGCACTCCGCCGGAGCGCGTTTTGGTCAACTTCAACATCAATGGACGTACTGTCAGCATTGAGTTCACCGCGCAGTCGGTACGCAATCCATTGCGCTTGCCTCAGCTTGAGGGTTTTTCCTGTCCTGGGCGAGCTTGAGCATGGAGCACTCAAGCTTGACCGCCAAAGCCGGGACTGAGGGTGCCAGCGGTGTGCAGATACCTGGCTTTTCCTGGTACGGAAAAATACCCAGTGCCGGCGACTTCGTCTCCCGTCGCATGCCTTATGCATTGCAGCAATTTTGGGATCGTTGGTGCGCCGCCGGTATGGATGCGCTCAAGGCGGGCAACACTTTGAGTGGATGGGAATTCTGGCGGGGTACACCGAAGTGGGCTTTCTTGCTGCCGGCGCAGCCTGGTGTTCCTTTCGGGCAGATTGGTGTATTGGCTCCGTCATGTGATCGTGTTGGTCGGAACTTCCCGTTCTTGGTGACATCACCATTGATGGCCGACAAAGCGCCATTGTTGTTACCTCGCGCAGCAAGGTTGGGTTTGGTCTGGTGCGATGTGATTTCACAGGCGCAGCTCGGCAGACAGGGTACTGATGAGCTGGATGCCAGGCTTGAAGGGGCACTGGTTGATACGCTTACTGCGGAGTCGGCGATCGACGACAGTGAGCAGACGCTGCCACGCGGCATGAATCCGTCGACCACGCCCTGGCCCAACCTCGCCAACACGTTTGACCCGCAGGGGAGCGAGAGCTATTGGTGGAGCGTTCCGCCAGCCAGCACTGGTTTTCGCGCACGCACACATATGGGCGCACTCAACGGAATGCATTTTTTGGAATTGTGCGCTTGACCCGGCGAGTTGGGTTCGGTCTCTGGGAGGTCCGGGCGTACGCGGGTTTTGGAGCCTGTGCGATGACCAATAGATGCTGAATTCTTTGGAAGCAAAGATTGGCGACTGTGACTTGGAGTGGCCAACAAAATGATAGTTGGACAAATATTTTTTGTGTGAGAATCCTGACAAATCGATGCCGCTTAAGTTTTGATAAGCGTTGATTATTCTTGGCAGAATTGAAAGGCTACCGCATTGGCGGCACCAGGCCGCATTACAACACGGTGATTTAGCATGACTCGGTGGATTTGCAAGGTTTTTGCGGTGGTGACGGGCCTGGGCCTGTTTGGATGGGCGCCGGCGGCGGTGGCTCAGGATGGAGGCAGCGCACGCGATTTGCAGAGTTCATGCTTGATTTCGAATATTCCGGCGCTTGATCAGCTTTCCGTGACGTGGACTGGTGACTGTGTTAGTGGCATGGCAAGTGGCGTTGGGAATGTGTTTGCGTTCAGTCGTGGAGAGCTTCGCTATATGTTGC
Source organism: uncultured beta proteobacterium (assembly GCA_963810395.1). Taxonomy (GTDB): domain Bacteria; phylum Pseudomonadota; class Gammaproteobacteria; order Burkholderiales; family Burkholderiaceae_C; genus Rhodoferax. Next base: position 3,424,537 of record CAWENC010000001.1, read on the forward strand.
GCGGCCAGTTCACTGAGGGACGGTTGACGCGGCGGGATCAGATGCGCGCGTGTGCCGAGGAAGACTGCAGCGATCAGATTGCCGCGGCCGTATTGCGTGCGCATGCAGCTTTGGTCCCACAAAAGCCGAACCCGGAGGTGCCCCCGGTAGTGGCCGCTGCAGCTGGAAGCAAATCCGAAATCCGTGCGGAAGACGCAATCTATCGTGGCAACTTTGTTGGCGATCCGCGAACTGGTGTCCTTTCCGGTGATGGGCGCGTCGATTTTTTCGATGGGAGGGTCTTCATCGGACGGCTCGAAGAGGGCAAGAAGACGGGGCGCGGCACCTATGTGTGGCCGAATGGGGAACGGTATGTGGGCGACTGGCGCAACGACCAGCAGGATGGTAGCGGTGAATGGACATCGCCCAAGGGCGATCACTATGTCGGTGAATATCGTTTGAGCAAAAGAGAAGGCAGGGGTGTGATGACCTACCCCAACAAGATGCAATATGACGGCGCATGGCTCGCCGATCAGCCGTCGGGGGTCGGTGTTTTCCGGTTTCAGAACGGAGACGTTTATGAAGGTCAGTTTGTGGCTGGCGAGCAGACCGGAATCGGAACCCTCACTCACGTAAATGGTGATAAATACACCGGTCAATGGTTGCATGGTGAGCGTGATGGCAAGGGCGTGGCTGAATGGAAGGGTGGCCAGCGGTATGAGGGCAATTGGCAGCGTGACCGCAAGGAGGGCCTCGGCAATATGCGTTTTCCCGATGGTGGGACCTACACTGGGCAGTGGCACAATGATTTGGCGAGCGGACAGGGAAGCATAGTATTTGCTTCGGGAGACACTTATGCTGGCGAAGTGCGTGAGGGTCTGCCTCATGGAAAGGGCTTGTACACATGGGGCTCCGGCGATAAGTTTGAAGGCGAATTTGATTCCGGGAGACCCACTGCCAATGGCGTAATGAGCTTTCATATGGAGGTGACCGCTGCTGCGCCAGCGACCAGGGAGGCGAGCGCAGCACCAGTCCAGGCTGCCGATGCAGGCGGCGCGAACGCGGATAACCCGGCGGTGCTGTCCAAAGCGACACTTTGCTCGCGCGGATACAACGCTGCGCGCAGTGCGAGCGCCTTGCGCCGATTTATGGAGACGTTTCCGGAGGACGAATGCGGACGTCATGCTCTGGCGCGCCAAAAAATCGCTGCGCTGGAAGAAAACGAGCGTAAAGTAGCCAAGGAACAACTTGAGCGGCAGGCGCAAGCGAAGGCGCTGGTCGGCTTGGTCGTGGTCTACCGGCAGGAGTATCCGTTCTGTGTTTCCGGAACGGGCAGCAATTGCCAGCAAGTGGTGTACCTGTTTGATGTAAAAGGGAGAATCAAGGATGTCAACCTGACGCGCCAGGGTGTCCAGGTGCAGGTAGTGGAAGTTGTTCTACTTGGCAATGAGAAAGGAGCCCCGGCGCAACTTTTTGCCGAGGGGCGTGCGGCAGCGGTCGACACATTTCGAAGTCGCTTGGTTGGAACAACTCAATGGAAAACGAAAGCGGACGTCGGTTTGGCTTTCTAGTTGATATACCGTGATCGTTTTTGCTATTAGCCGTTTACTTGTAAGTAACTGAATAATTTAGGGTTTGTTGTGTCAAGTTCGTCATCCCCGTTATTGGCAACGCATGCAAATTGCCTTCCCATCGGAACCGTGATCGCAGATTTTGAGATCATCGGACTGGTCGGTGAAGGTGGTTTCGGCATCGTTTATCTGGCCAGAGATACGTCTCTGGATCGGGTGGTGGCACTGAAGGAGTTCATGCCTTCCGCGTTCGCCGGGCGGGTGGACACAGTGCGGGTTGCAGTGCGTGCCGCCAATCACCAGGCGACCTACGAGGCCGGGCTGAGAAGTTTTATCAATGAAGCCAGGATGCTTGCCAAATTTGCCCACCCGGCACTGGTGGAGGTGTTCCGCTTTTGGGAGGGTAACGGTACCGCCTATATGGCAATGCGGTACTACCCTGGTGAAACGCTGCGTCAACAGTTGTCGCGGGGCGACGCCGCATTTGACGAAGAGTCGATTGCGCAGATCATGGCACCAATTTTCGATGCGCTCGAAATGTTGCACCGCGAACAGGTTTTTCATCGTGACATCGCCCCCGACAACATCATGTTGTCGGATGGCCGCCCGGTGCTGCTCGATTTTGGTTCAGCGCGGCGAATCATCGGGGACGGCACTCAGGCCTTGACCACCATTCTGAAGCCTGGATATGCCCCCATCGAACAATATGTCGACGATGGGACCATGAAACAGGGGCCCTGGACTGACGTGTATGCGTTGGGAGGAGTGCTCTACCACCTGGCGACTGGCAAGGCGCCGCTGCAGGCTGTTTCACGGCTTCTTTCGGACCCCTTGCAGACCGTCAACGAAGTCACCAATAACCGCTTTTCCCCGGCATTTTCGAGCGCGGTGGCGAAGGCCATGGCGGTGCGAGTCGAAGACCGTTTGCAGAGCATCAAGGAATTCGGCGAGATGCTTGAGTGGAACCGGGTCCAGCCGACCCGTGTTTTGACGCTGCCAAATGCGCCAGCTGCTCGGCAAGAGCCAACCGGGCAGACCGAGTCGGGCGTTGCCACGGCCCCGGCGGATGCTGCGTCTGTGTCTGCAAGCAATACTTCTGCCATCGCTTCCGAACCGGTTGTGGTTCCGGGTGATCTGCATACCGGTGGTGAGCGGCCTGAATATCCGCCGGAAGCGCAGGCGTCTTCGTGGCGTGTTTCAACTTTGGCTATTTCTGCTGGAGTCGTCGTGGCCGCGCTCGCTGGTTATGGCTACTGGCGACCTTCAAATCCTTCTGTTCCGGCGGCAACTCACACCCCTGCAAAGCCCCCTGTTACGGCGGCCGCCAAGGTGTTGCCAGTTCCTGCAGCACCGGTTCAGTCCAAGGCTTCTGCTGTGGTTGCCGTTGACAGAACTGGTATCGTGAAGCTGGACATCAACCCGTGGGGAACCATAGTGATCGATGGCGTTACGCGAGGAATATCGAATTCCAGCCAGTTGCGCCAGATCGAGCTGCCTGCCGGCACGCATACGATTGAAATCGCAAAACCTGACGCGCAACCATTGAAACAGACGATTGAGGTCACCGCTGGTGCGCCACTTTCGATCTCCCATACTTTCAAGTAACTTTCTTCAACCTGGGCAGACAACGCTACCAACTTCATCATGACCATTCCCTCCTACACATCGACGACTGCATCCAGTGCTCTGCCCGTTGGAACGCGCTTGGGCGAGTTCGAAATTACCGGGGTTATCGGCGAAGGCGGTTTTGGAATTGTCTACAGCGCGCACGATTCAAGCCTGGATCGCATCGTGGCAATCAAGGAGTATTTGCCGTCGGCCTTTTCCAATCGGACAGACGCGGGCATTGTTCAGGTCAAATCGGAAGAGCATCAGAAGACCTTTAAAGCCGGTCTTTCGAGCTTCATTAATGAAGCGAAAATGCTCGCCAGATTTTCGCATCCGGGTTTGGTCGAAGTCTTCCGTTTTTGGGAGGCCAACGGCACCGCCTACATGGCAATGCGTTATTACCGCGGCGTGACAATGCGGGAGATGCTTCGTACCGCGCCCGACGTGGTGACTGAACAATGGTTGTGTGAGACGCTGGATCCGATTCTGCTGGCGCTCAAGGAATTGCACAGTGAAAAGTGTTATCACCGCGATATTGCGCCAGACAATATCATGGTCTTGCCCAACGGACGCTCGGTGCTTATGGATTTTGGTGCCGCCCGCCGAATCATCGGCGGAATGACACACGCGCTAACGACCGTCCTCAAGCCGGGCTTTGCGCCGATCGAACAATATTCGGACGATGGCTCGTTGCCGCAAGGCGCATGGACCGATGTCTATGCGGTTGGAGGGCTGCTGTACCACGCCATGACCGGCAGAGTTCCAGTGCAGTCGATTTCACGCATGATGAGTGATCCGTTGAAGCCTGTTCAGGAGCTTGCGCGCCACAGTTATTCACCGCAGCTCTGTAGCGCGGTGATGAAAAGCATGGCGGTGCTGCCGGCCAATCGCCCTCAGAGCGTTGATGAACTGCGTGCCGCGCTTGGCTGGGTAACCACCTTGGGATCCACGATCATTCGTCCGGCGCGCGCCACACCGCCAGCGGTGGATGACTATCCGCCGACAATGATCCTGCAGTCGTCGTCGGCCAAGGAGGGGCGATTTCCGGACATATTTCCGCCAGCGCGCAACGAGGCGCGAGGGGCAACTGCTTCACTGCCGGAGGCCAAATTCGATCCGCTGGCCACAGTCACCATGATGAATCCTGCAGATGGCGGGAGCGTGAAGGAGAGTCCTTCAGAGCCAGCGGCCAGCTTTGACCCTGAGGCGACGATGACATTCCGCAAACCCGACGTGAAGGGAATTGACGCGTTGGCAGCGTCTACAACGGAGGCTGAACTCGATCCACTGGCCGCATTGACCTCGCCGTCGAAACCGGTACCCCTCGCGTCAGCGGCGCCGATTGACTCGGACTCGCGTGAAAAGCCCGTGTCTCCCCAAGTCGGGATTGAGCCGGGCAAGACGGTTTTCTCGGGAGGCTCATCGCGCAAACCGAAGGTCCTGCCGATTGTTGGAGGGGTCGTGGCCGCGATCCTGGTTGTCGGCGTGGCGGTGTTCGTTTACAGCAGTTCGCATGATGGCAACACAGTTAATGCTCCTTTGCCAGCGGCACCGGTGGTTGCGGCGACAACTCCACCAGTAGCTGAAACCCTGCCAAAATTGCCGGAAACACCACCAGCGGCTTCTGAAAATTCGTCTGTGAACACTGCAGCTGAGGTGGCACCCGTTGGTGGAGGTGGGAGTGCCGCGGCGCCGATACAGAGTGGCGCGGTGGCCCCGGTGTCAGTACCACCCGCGCCAGTAACTAGCAAGAGTGATGCAGTTGAAGTTGAAAAGACCGGGCTTGTCCGTTTTGAATTGAAGGACGGGTGGGGGACAGTGTTCGTTGATGGCCAACAAAAGGGTGTCGTTCCCCCCGTCATGGTGCTCAAACTTTCGCCTGGCACCCACGAAATTGAGTTGCGCAATCCGGCCTTGGCCACCGTCAGACGTAAAGTCGAAGTAGTCGCAGGAAAGACGCTGGTGGTGAGACACTCTTTTGCGAAATAGACCAGTCTTCAACATATGAGGTGTCAACACATGATCAAACATTCGCTTACTTCCATTTGTTTTGCCGTCGTCTGCTCGTCATGGTTGGCCGGGTGTGCCACCCCACCCCCGCCAGATGAGGCTGAACCAGCGGCAATTGCACCAGCTCCTGAACAACCGAAGGTGGAGTCCAAGCGCATTGCAGCCGCGCCTTCTGTACCAGCGGCGGTAGCGCCTGAGCCGTCGCCAAGTGAATTGGCGCTTGCGTCGGCGCTTGCCACCTATGAACGTGGTGAGTATGCAGCGGCCATCCGTCAATTGACGCCACTGACGACAGACAACGCGCTGGACCGCCCAAGCCAGTTGCGTGCCCTGAAGTCTCTAGCGTTTTCACAATGCCTGAGTCGCGCCCTGACAGCATGCCGCAAGACTTTCGAGCGTGCTTTGAAGCTGGACGGCAAATTTGACCTGGCACCGGCCGAACAGGGGCACCCGGTCTGGGGACCTCAGTTCGAACGTGCCCGCAAGGCCGTTGCAGGCGTCAAGGGCAAATGATCTTTGTCAAGTTGACGGGAAGCTGAGCTTATGTCTCAAATCACGCTGGATGTCGTGTCGATGGACTCAGCTCCATTGCCGGAGGCACACAGTTGTCGGTTTGAAGGTGAAGGCGGCACCATTGGTCGTGACGAGAGCAACACCTTTGTGTTGCAGGACAAGCACCGACGCGTATCACGCCTGCATGCCGCGGTGACGTTCCCCCAGGGCGTACCAACCATTACCAATGCCAGTACCTCGCTACCGGTCTGCGTTGGTGATGTTCCTCTCGATTGCGGGCGTACCATGCCCTTGAAGACGGGAGACGTGCTCGAGATCGGGCCCTACATTCTGAAGGTTCGGTCCGCCGCCGGGCCAGTTCTCGATGCGCCGGCAGCTGTCGCAGCACCCGTTGCGGCCGCGGGGCCAATCAGTCAACAGGTAATGCCGCCACGCGCTTCTCCACCGGCAGCAGCAAGCATCCCTTCAGAGGTTGACAACGACCCGTTCGCCAGCCTGTTGTCGGGGATGGATTCCCGGGCGCCGAGCGTTCCGGCGGTGGTGGGGCCGCGAGTCGAATTGAGCGGTGCTTCCGTTGGATCACCCAATCCAGATGCGATCGCGGCCGCGCTGAAGCCGCTTTCAGGTCAAGCGCTGGATGACCCACTGGCCGGTCTGTTTGACGCGAGTGGGCAGGCAGGTGGGCAACGCGTCAATGAAGTGTCGGCCGTCAGCTCGGATCCCCTGGCGGCAATGGGTTTTGGACCGGAACCCGGTGCTGGCAGTTACGGCTCCGGCACTCCGCGTGCCAAGGCCGCACCAGCTTCGATAATTCCTGAGGACTTCAATCCGTTTGACCTCCCTTCCGAAACGGGACGCAACAGCGCAGATCCACTGTCTTCCATGTTGGGCGGGTCAGCCGCGGCTGCGACACTGGCTGGGAGCCGTGATGAGCCGTCGATAGATTTATTGTTTACGTCGTCTGGGCCATCAAATTTCGATGAGATATTGACCGACCCGCGCGCTGGATCCTCGTCGCAGCAGGGGCTCGATGCGCTGCTTGCGACGCCCGGCAACAGCGACCCCCTCGCAATGTTTGGTGATCAATCTCCGGCCGACGAGGTTCTGATGCGCCCGATGCGTGACGATCTTGCCGAAATTGGCGGAGCCTTTCAAGCGCCCCGTGCTGTCGATTTCAATCGCCCGGCGGTGCCACAAGCAGATCGTTTTTCTGCGATTGACGTGGCGCTGTCCAGTCCGGCACCCGGCCCGGCCAGCGCTCCGGACCTGCTGTTACAGGCATTCCTCAGAGGGGCAAACCTTCCACCGAGTGCCTTACCTAATGGGCTGACACCTGAAATCATGGCGCTTATAGGCAGCGTCTTGCGCAGCGCAACGGCTGGTGCTGTTGACATGCTTGCGGCACGGACCGCCACCAAGCTTGAGGTTCAGGCCAGTGTCACGATCATTTCGTCTCAAGGCAACAATCCGCTCAAATTTCTGCCCAATGGTGATGCCGCCTTGCTGCAGTTGCTAAGCAAAAAAATGCCCGGTTTCATGCGGGCCGATGAAGCCATGAAAGACGCGTTTGACGACCTTCGTGCGCATGAGGTTGGTGTCATTGCGGGAACCCGGGCAGCGCTGGCTGAAGTGTTGGGAAAATTCGATCCCGCCATTCTCGGCGAGCGCTTGACCAGCGGGTCGTTCCTCGAGAACTTCCTTCCGTCGGTCCGAAAGACCAAGCTATGGGATATTTACCTGGAACGTTATGCCCAGATACGGCGCGAGGCCGAGGACGATTTCCAGAGTATTTTCGGACGGGCGTTTGTGCAAGCCTATGAACGCGAAACGGCTCGCATGAAGGCGCGCGCCGCCGAAGTTGGGGAAAAGCGATGACCGTAGCGCGTGCCATGCGGATTGACGCCGCCAGTTTTTCGTATGAAGGCGGCCGGGATTACAACGAAGACGCGGTCGGTGACTGTGAAGCCTATGGGGCGGTTCGCCTGTTCATGCTGGCCGATGGCGCCGGGGGCCAGGGCGGGGGGGATGTCGCCGCTCAAATCGCGATTGCAACCGCCAAGGCCGAATTTACTGGATTGCCGGTGTTTTCACCCGACACCTTGCGTCGCTGCATGTCCAAGGCCGATGAGGCGATTCGTGCCAGGCAAAAGGACGAAGCCAGGTTATCGCGCATGGCGTCAACATTTGTCGCGCTCATGGTCAACTACCAGCGCAGACAAGTCCTGCTGGGCAACCTGGGCGATTCCCGCTGCTATGTTTTTCGTGGTGACCGGGTCATTGCCCAATCGTACGACCATAGTCTGGTGCAACGCTTCGTCGATGCGGGGCTGTATCCGCTCGAGAAGCTAAGACAGCACCCGAAAAGAAACGTGCTTTACGCGTCGCTCGGAGCCAATGAAGAAGGCGTCAGTCCCTATTTGACCGAGTCACCCGTCGACCTGTTGCCGGGCGACGGTGCGCTTTTGTGCAGTGATGGGGTCTGGGAATTGATTGATGACGCCACGCTTTGCCATTTGCATGCCATCAGCGCCACCGTGGAGAATTGGCGTGATCGTGTTGTCAGCGCGGTGCGGCAGTGCATGCCCGCCGAGCATGACAACTTTAGCGCCGTCCTGCTGCGCTGCCGATCGGCGGATTCGACCGATGATGAAGACGACGAGTTACGTACTGTGCAACCCGTGGTCGGTTGATGCCTCTGCTGCGGGTAAACCCGAGCTCGTGAACCCCTGGATAACAAAGAAATCGCGGGCATACTCTGCGCGATGGCTCAAGGCCTGTGTCTGTTTCAATTTCATTTAGGAGCATTGATGAGCGAGCAAACCAAGTATCTTCTGCACGAGAACCAGATGCCAAAGTCCTGGTACAACCTCCAGGCGGATTTGCCCAAGCCATTGCCTGCGGTGTTGCACCCGGGCACGATGCAGCCGGTTGGGCCGGATGACTTGGCGCCGCTGTTCCCCATGGCCCTGATCATGCAAGAGGTGAGCCTGGAGCGCGAAATCGAAATTCCGGAGCCGGTGCGTGATGTGTATCGTCTGTGGCGGCCAGCGCCGCTGTTTCGCGCGCACCGACTGGAAAAAGCGCTCGGCACGCCGGCGAAGATTTATTACAAGTACGAAGGCGGCAGCCCGGCTGGCAGCCACAAGCCAAATACCGCCGTGGCGCAGGCCTTCTTCAACAAGGAAGCGGGCATCAAGCGACTGGTGACCGAGACCGGTGCCGGTCAGTGGGGCACGGCGCTGTCGTTTTCCGGCTCCCTGTTCGGCCTGGAAGTCGAGGTGTTTCAGGTTCGGGTGTCTTACGATCAAAAGCCCTACCGCCGCGCCGTGATGGAAACCTATGGCGCCCGATGTGTGGCTTCGCCCTCAAACGAAACCGTGTATGGACGCTCGGTGCTGGCCAAAAACCCGAATCATCCGGGTAGCCTGGGCATTGCCATCTCTGAAGCAGTCGAGTTGGCAGTGCAGCGCGACGACACCAAATATGCGCTCGGATCGGTGTTGAACCACGTGCTTTTGCATCAGACCATCATCGGTCTGGAAGCGATGGAGCAGATGCGCATGGCTGATGCCTGGCCTGACGTGGTGGTCGGCTGCACCGGCGGCGGCTCGAACTTTGCCGGCATTGCCTTCCCCTTTATCGGGCACGGATTGCGTGGTGGTCCCAAGCCGCGCATCGTGGCGGTGGAACCTGCGGCCTGCCCGTCACTGACGCGCGGCAAGTACGCTTACGACTTTGGCGACACCGGGCACATGACGCCGCTGACCAAGATGCATACCCTGGGCAGCCAGTTCACGCCACCCGGTTTCCACGCCGGCGGCTTGCGTTACCACGGCATGGCCCCTCTGGTTTCGCACTGCAAGGAATTGGGTTTGCTGGAGGCGGTGGCATACAACCAGGTCGAGTGCTTTGAAGCCGGTGTGCTGTTTGCCCGTAACGAGGGCATCGTGCCGGCACCCGAAGCCAACCATGCAATCAAGGGCGCGATTGAAGAGGCCTTGCGCTGCAAGCGCGAGGGCAAGGCAGAAACCATCCTGTTCAATCTGTGCGGCCATGGGCACTTTGACATGACGGCCTACCAAAAGTACTTTGCCGGAGAATTGACAGACGAGCACTACGACGAAAGCGAACTGGCGATGGCGCTGGCCGGTTTGCCCAGCGTGCCGGAACCGGCTTGACAAAGTGGCAATCGGGCTCAGGCCTTGAAAAGCTTGAGCAGTCGATCGAGGCCGCCCGAATTGATGCAGACATCGGCGAATTCCCGCACCGCAGGCTTGGCGTGGTAGGCCACTGACAGGCCCGCCTCGCCCATCATCGGCAGGTCATTGGCACCGTCACCCATGGCGATGGCCTGTTTCGGGCTGATGCCCAGCAAAGCACAGGTTTCCAGCAGCATCTTGCGTTTTTCTTCGCCATCACAGATGTCGCCCCAAGTCTGATCGACCATGCGACCTGTGAGTACGCCGTTTTGCACCTGGAGCACATTGGCGCGGGTGTAGTCAATGCCGAGCCGGTCGCGCACCCGGTCGGTGAAATGCGTGAAGCCGCCCGAGACCAGCAGTACCTTGAGTCCGGCTTGTTTGCATGCCGCCACCAGTTCTGCGGCGCCCGGGTTGATTTGCAGGCGCTCGCGGTAAATCGTTTCCATGTCGACTTCGCTCACGCCTTTGAGCAGCGCCACGCGCCGGCGCAGGCTTTCCTTGTAGTCGGCGATCTCACCGCGCATGGCGGCCTCGGTGATCGCCGCGACTTCAGCCTTGCGGCCCACGGCGCTGGCAATCTCATCGACACACTCGATGTTGATCAGCGTGGAGTCCATGTCGAAGGCGATGAGCTTGAAGTCGCTCAGGTTCAACGGCGGGGTGAAGCCCTGTACAAGCAGGCCGGGGGCGATTTCAGTCGGTTGCATGGTGATGTATTGGTATGATTTTGATAGCTGCTTACGCAGTATTTGCGGGCTCTGTAGGCCTATTTGTCATGCATTTGCGGCCTTTTCAAGCTTCGGCTGCCCCAAATTGCGCAGCACATCGCGCACCATCTTGGCCCGCTCTTTGGCTTCCGGCAACGCGCGCTCAATGCGCAGCTTTTCGCTGCCGGCGAGTTTGATGTGTTTGTTTTTCTGGATCATCTCGATGATTTTCATCGGGTCGATCGGCGGGTTCTTTTTGAAGGTAATGCTGATCACGCCCGGTGCAGCGTCGACCTTGACTACGCCGTAAGGCTGGCTGATGACGCGCAGGCGGTGCACATCGATCAGGGTTTGCGCCTGCGATGGCAGCTTGCCGAAGCGGTCGATGATCTCTTCCATCAGCGCATCGATCTGGTCGGCGGATTTGGCGGTGGCCAACTTCTTGTAGAACGACAGGCGCAAATGCACGTCGCCGCAGAAGTCGTCCGGCAAGAGCGCCGGAGCATGCAGGTTGATGTCGGTCGTCACATTCAAGGGGCTGAGTAGGTCGGGCTCGATGCCGGCCTTCAGGCAGCGCACTGCTTCCGACAGCATTTCGTTGTACAGCTGAAAACCGACTTCCAGCATGTTGCCGCTCTGGTTTTCGCCCAGCACCTCACCGGCACCGCGAATTTCCAGGTCGTGCATCGCGAGGTAGAAACCCGAGCCCAGTTCTTCCATGTGCTGGATGGCGTCCAGCCGCTGCTGCGCCTGCTTGGTCAGGCCTTCCAGATCGGGCACCATCAGGTAGGCATAGGCTTGGTGGTGGCTGCGTCCGACCCGGCCGCGCAACTGGTGCAACTGGGCCAGGCCGAACTTGTCGGCGCGGCTCATGACGATGGTGTTGGCGGTCGGCACGTCAATGCCGGTCTCGATGATGGTGGAGCACAGCAGCAGGTTGAAGCGCTGGGCCACAAAGTCGCGCATCACGGACTCCAGTTGGCGCTCAGGCATCTGGCCGTGCGCCACGGCAATGCGCGCCTCGGGCAGCAGTTCCTCCAGCTTGGCGCGACGGTTCTCTATCGTTTCGACTTCGTTGTGCAAGAAGTAAACCTGGCCGCCGCGCTTGAGTTCGCGCAGCACCGCTTCGCGGATCACGCCATTGCCCTCGGTGCGGACAAAAGTTTTGATCGCCAGGCGGCGTTGCGGCGCGGTGGCAATCACGCTCAGGTCGCGCAGGCCTTCCAGCGCCATGCCCAGGGTGCGCGGAATGGGCGTGGCGGTGAGCGTGAGCACATCGACCTCCGCGCGCATGGCTTTCATGGCCTCCTTGTGACGCACGCCAAAGCGGTGTTCCTCGTCGATGATGAGCAGGCCCAGATCCTTGAAATGGGTATCCTTGCTCAGCAGCTTGTGGGTGCCCACGACGATGTCAATGGTGCCGTCGGCAATACCTTTCATGGCGGCAGTGACTTCCTTGGTCGATCGGAATCGGCTTACCTCCGCAACCTTGACCGGCCATTTGGCAAAGCGGTCCACCAGCGTCTGGTAATGCTGTTCGGCCAGCAGCGTGGTGGGAGCCAGAAACGCCACCTGTTTGCCGCCGGTGATGCCGATGAAGGCGGCGCGCAATGCGACTTCGGTCTTGCCAAAGCCGACGTCACCGCAGACCAGCCGGTCCATCGGGCGCGGGCTGATCATGTCCTGGATCACGGCGTGAATCGCCGCGCTCTGGTCAGGCGTTTCCTCAAAGCCGAAATCGTTGGCGAAGGCTTCGTAATCAGCCGGCGAATAGCGGAAGGCATGGCCTTCGCGGGCGGCGCGGCGGGCGTAGATATTGAGCAGCTCGGCGGCACTGTCACGCACCTGCTCGGCGGCTTTGCGCCTGGCTTTTTCCCACTGGCCGGAACCCAATTTGTGCAAGGGCGCTTCTTCGGCACTGACGCCGGTGTAGCGGCTGATGAGTTGCAGCTGGCTGACCGGCACATACAGGGTGGCCTTGTCGGCATATTCCAGGTGCAGGAATTCCTGCACTTCGGGTTCGCCATTGGCGAGTCTGTTGCCTAGATCGAGATTGATCAGTCCCCGGTAGCGGCCGATGCCGTGCGCTGAATGGACCACCGGGTCGCCGATATTGAGCTCGCTCAGGTCCTTGATGAGTGCTTCAACATCGCTGACCTGTTCCTGCTTTTTGCGCCGGCGCGTGGTCGGGCCGGCGGCGAACAGTTCGGTTTCGGTGATGAAGTCGATGCCGGCTTCCAGCCAGCTGAAACCGGTGTTGAGCGACGAGGTGGCGATGCCCAGCTTTTCATCGCTGCCCAGGAATTCGGAGAGTGAATCGAATGCAGGCGGGTTCAGCTGGCTGGTGTGAAGAAAATCCAGCAGGCTGGCTTTTCGGCCTTCGCTTTCGGCCAGCACCAGCACGCGTTGCGTCGTCAGGCGAATGTATTCTTTCAGTCGCGCCAGCGGGTCGTCTGCACCGCGCACCACGGTGAGCGCAGGCAGTGTCCCGATCTCCGCGAAGTCAGTGGAGTTGCCGCCTGACAACGCAGCGCTTTCGTCATTGCGGGCCAAGCGCAGCAATCCATCTGCGCCGGGTGCGCTGCCCCGGATCGGTGCTTTGATCGCCAGTTGCGCATGCTGATTGGCCCGGGCATAGAACTGCTCGGTGCTTAAAAACAGCGCCTCGGGCGGTAGCGTCGGGCGCTCCGGGTCGCCTTGTACCAAACGGTAGCGCTCGCGTGCGTCGAGCCAGAAATGCTGGAAGGCCGGCTCCAGGTCGCCATGCAACACCACCGTGGCGTCGCTACCCAGGTAGTCAAAGACGGTAGCAGTTTCGTCAAAGAACAGCGGCAGGTAGTACTCGATGCCGGCGGTGGCGACACCGTTGCCAATGTCCTTGTAGATGCGGCTCTTGGTCGGGTCGCCTTCGAGCAGCTCACGCCAGCGCTTGCGAAAGCGGGCACGTGCCGCGTCGTCCATCGGGAATTCGCGCCCCGGCAGCAGCTGCACCTCGGGCACCGGGTACAGGCTGCGCTGGCTGTCCGGGTCAAAAGTGCGGATGCTGTCGATTTCGTCGTCGAACAGATCGACGCGGTAAGGCACGGCGCTGCCCATCGGGAACAGGTCAATCAGCCCGCCGCGCACCGCGTATTCGCCAGGGCTGACCACCTGGCTGACGTGGCTGTAGCCAGCCAGCGTCAACTGGGCCTTGAATTTGGTTTCGTCGAGCTTTTGCTTGACTTTGAAGTGGAAGGTGTAGCCGGCCAGAAACGCCGGCGGCGCCAGCCGGTAGAGCGCGGTGGTGGCCGGCACGATGACGACGTCGGCCCCGGTTTCCTTGTCGCGCTGGCTGATGCGCCAAAGAGTCGCCAGCCGTTCGCTGATCAGGTCCTGGTGCGGTGAAAAAGTGTCGTAGGGCAGGGTTTCCCAGTCGGGGAACAGCGCGCAACGCAGGTCCGGCGCGAAGAATGCAATTTCATCGATCAGGCGCTGGGCGTCCGTGGCGTCGGCCGTGACGATGGCCGTCAGCTTGTTGTGGCCCTTCTCGCGCAGGCCCAATTGCGCCAGCAGCAAGGCGTCGGCCGAGCCCAAGGGGCGGGGCAGGGTATAGCGTTTGCTGGTCTGAAGTTTGGGCAGGTCCATCGGGCTCACAAATACAAAACACCCCCCGTTGCTTTAGGCGGGGGGTGTCCGAATGTTGACAAATGTCTAATTTTAGCTTCGCAGCTTTCGGTTGATTGATGATTTGCCTGCCAAGTTGTCCTAATATGGGCCAAGTTCAGGAAATTGCCGGTTTGCCGTCAGATCGCTCAAAGACACGCTGAACGCTGCAAAGGAAGTCCATGTGAACGATAACGACATGGTCGACGCCACCACGCTGGTCATGGAAGCCCGCATGCCTCCATTCAGGACAGTCTTGCGCCTGTTGCTGACGCCGGTCGTCATATCAGGCATTTGCGTGGCGGCCAGCCGGGTCAATTACCTGCTGTTTCACACCCTGGTCGAGCTGTTTTCCGTCATCATCGCGCTCACCGCATTGGTCGTGGCTTCGACCTCGCGGCATTTCACGCGCAATCACTTCACCGTCTATGTGGCGCTGGCCATCGGTTGGTGCGCTTCACTGGATCTGGTGCATACCCTGGTGTACAAGGGGATGCATCTTTTCGGTCCGGATGATGCCAACACCCCTACGCAGCTCTGGATTGCCACGCGCTTCATCCAGGCCCTGGCACTTCTCGCTTCTCCGCTGTTCCTGCGCCGCAATGTCCGCATCGGCTATTTGCACGCCGGTTTCGGGTTGACGGCGCTGGCTGTCACTTTGTGGATCTTTTCCGGCACCTTTCCTGCTGCGTTCATTGAAGGGCAGGGTCTGACGGCGTTCAAGATTGACGCCGAGTATGTGATCATCGTGATGCTGGCCGCAAGCGCCGTGCTCCTGTGGCTGCGAAGGACGCTGATGTCCCCCAGCCTGTTCCTGAACATGCAGGTCGCGTTGATCGCGATGATTCTCTCCGAGCTGGCTTTTACACGCTATGCCAGCGTCTATGGTGAAGCCAATCTGGTTGGGCACATCTTCAAGATCTTTGCCTACTGGTTTGTTTACCTTGCACTGGTGCAAAGCACCCTGCGCGAACCCTTCAGCATGCTGTCGCGCACTGCCAGCACTTATGACGCCGTGCCGGACCCGACGTTTGTGATCCTGGATGATGATGGCCGGATTCAGCAGGCCAACCGGGCCGCAGCCCGCTATGCCGGCGTGCCGCCGGAGGATCTGATTGGCCGCCCGATGCATGCGCTGTTCCATGCGTCCGCCGTGCGTCCGGAGGATTGTCCGGTGTGTGCCCGCATCGCGCGTGGAGAGTCGCAGTTTTCGGTCGAGATCGACCGGGGCGGCACGGCAGGTACAGTGGAGTGCAGCGTGGCGCCGTTTGCGCTTGAGGGCAAGCATCGCAGCCATGTGCAGGTGGTGCGCGACATCACCGAGCGCAAGCGGCTGGCCGCCGAGCGTGAGCTGCTGGTGCATGACCTGGGCGAGCGCATCAAGGAATTGCGCTGCCTGTATGCCATCTCCAAGCTGATCGAAAAGCACGAGCTTGACGTACCGAGCCTGTTGTCGGGCGTGGTGAAAGAGCTGCCATCGGCTTTTCTGTATCCGGAGCATGCCAGTGCCGTCATCAGCAGCGATTGGGGGGCGTTTGGTACCTCCGATACACCATCGGGCACGCGCTGCATCGAGCTTGACTTGCTCGTCAATGGCCTGCGCATCGGAACGATCAGGGTCGGCTATCCTGACGATTTGCCGCTCGAAGGCGAGCCCTTCCTGGCGGAGGAGCGCGAGCTGCTCGATACCGTGGCAGAGCGCATCGGGGAGGCGATAGAGCGGATTCAGGCGGGCCTGCTGGTCAAGCGTTTGACCTACCTCTATGGCATGCTCAGTGCCACCAACCGGGCGATTGTGCGATGCCGCAGCAATGAGGAATTGCTGCAGCGCGTGTTTGACGCACTGATCCGGCACGGCGCCTTTCCCTTGTTCTTCATCGCCGTCTCCGGCGCCGGCGCGACGCCTTTGCGCGTGGTTCACTCCCATGGCGTCGATGTTGATAGACTGGCCGAACTCGGCGCGTTGCTGGCGGACCCGCAAAGTTCGTTCGGGCAGGCCACCGATGAATTGCGCAGGGGCGAGGTGATCTGGGCGAGCTTGCCGCATGCCGGATCGCAGGACAAGTGGCTGGACTATCTCGCTGCGCATGGCATCACCGAATGGGCCATGCTGCCGCTGGTGCGCGAAGGCCAGTTGTTCGGCGTCATGGGCCTGTATGCGCCGGGACCGGCGGCATTCTTTGACCAGGCCCAATTGGACCTGCTCAACGAGATGGCCGCCGATCTGGCGTTTGCCCTTGACGGTATCGCGGTGAGCGAGCGCCGGGAGCTTGCGGAGCAACGGGCAGAGGTTTCGGAATTGCGTTTTCGCGAGGTGTTCGACGAGTCGCCGGCCCCGATGCAGATCCAGTCGCTTTCCAGCGGCGTGCTGCGCGCGATCAACCGGGCTCATCGGCAATGGCTGGGCTATGCGCCGCAAGACATCACGACCGAAGAAGACTGGTCCAGGCACGTCTTCCCCAACCTTGAGCTGCGCCGGCAAATCCAGGCGCACTGGACGCAGGCCATCGAGACGGCAAAGGGTTCGGGTGCGGGAGTTCATTCGCCGGAAATCGTCTTGCGCTGCAAGGACGGCAGCGAGCGCATTGCGCGCGGCACCGTGACCGTGGTCGGAGACGATGCCATCATCGCCTGGACCGACCTCACCGAAATCCGGCGCAGTGAGCAGGCTTTGCGTGCCAGCGAGCTGCATTTCCGCAGCATGATCGAGCAGACCATTACCGGCATTTATGTGGTTCGCGACGACCTGCTGGTTTATGCCAATCCGCGTTTTTGCGAGATTGCCAGCTGGTCGACCGATGAGCTGATCGGCAGGAACCTGCCCGATGTCATCGGAGCCAGCCCGCAGGTCCGGGAGCAGATTCATGAGGCGCAGGCAACTTTGCTGGCGGGCGAGCGCAGTGTGACGATCTCCATCCCGCTACGCCGCAAGGATGGCATGCAGATCGAACTGGGCCTGCATGCCACACTGGGCGACTGGGATGGTCAGGTTGCGGTGATCGTGATGGTGCAGGACGTGACGGAACGCAAGCGTGCCGAAGAGAAGATCGCCGACTACGTGAAGCAGCTCGAAGTCTCGATGCGCGGCACGCTTCGGGCGGTTTCCAACATGATTGACCTGCGTGACCCGTACACCGCGGGTCACGAGCGCCGGGTGGGAGAGATCGCGGGTGCGATTGCCCGCGAGATGAGCTGGTCCGAGGAACGTTGCCAATTCCTCGAGATGGTCGGCCTGGTGCACGACATCGGCAAGATTGCCGTGCCAACCGAGATCCTGTCCAAACCGGGATACCTGAGTGCCATGGAAATGGAATTGGTCAAGGGTCATGCACAGGCCGGCTACGAGATATTGAAGGACGTGCCTTTTCCGTTTCCCGTGGCCGAGGTGATTCGCCAACATCACGAGCGGCTCGATGGCAGCGGCTATCCGCGCAGGCTCAAGGGCGATGACATCCTGCCCGAAGCGCGGGTACTGGCGGTGGCCGACGTGCTGGAGGCGATTTCTGCGCATCGACCCTACCGGCCGGCGTTGGGGCTGGATGTGGCGCTGACCGAACTCGAGCGAGGGCGCGGCACGCTGTTTGACCCGTCAGTACTGGACGCCACTTTCAGGCTGCTGCGCGAAAAGGGCTATTCGTTGCCGAAATAGCCGCAGCGCCAAGCGCTAGCGATGGCCCCGTCTTGCTGCCAAGCGTCGAGTTCCAGCGTCTTAGAATGACGGCTGCTCGCATGATGGATTCACCCGCACAACCCCCTTCTACCTGTATCTGGGCTCTGATTCCGTGTGCCGGAACCGGGGTCCGCGCAGGTTCCGGCGGGCCAAAACAATACCAGCGGCTGGCCGGCCAGCCGCTGGTGCTGCATACCCTGGCGGCTTTTGCCGGGGTTGCCCGAATCACCCGGGTCGCCGTGGTGGTCGCTGCCGATGACGATTTCCTTGAGTCCATGGGTGCTACTTATTTGATAGCTCCTTGTGGAGGACCGACGAGGGCTGCAAGCGTTTTCAATGGCTTGAAGTTTCTGTTGACACAAGGCGCCAGCCGGCATGACTGGGTGCTGGTGCATGACGCGGCGCGTTGCCTGATCACGCCTGATCAAATCAACACCTTGATCGACGCCTGTGTGGTGGACGAAGTCGGCGGTCTGCTGGCGCACAAGCTGCCCGATACGCTGAAAAGTGAGGTCGCAGGCCGGGTGGCTGCAACTCTGGATCGCAGCGACAAATGGCTGGCCCAGACGCCGCAGATGTTCCGCATTGGCGCTCTGATGGAGGCACTCAAACAGGCCGGTGACCAGGTCACGGATGAATCCAGCGCCATGGAGGCCATGGGCCTGAAGCCGAAACTGGTGCCGGGCAGCGCACAGAACTTCAAGGTCACCTACCCAGAGGACTTTGCGCTGGCCGAAGCGGTGCTGAACGCGCGTTTGAATCAATCTGCAGAAGGCAAATGACATGAATTTCAGAATCGGTGAGGGCTGGGATGTGCACGCTTTGGTAGCCGGGAGAAAGCTCATCATCGGCGGTGTGGAGATCCCCTACCACCTCGGCCTGCTCGGCCACTCGGACGCGGACGTGCTGCTGCATGCCATCACCGACGCCTTGCTGGGCGCCGCTGCTCTGGGCGATATCGGCACGCATTTTCCGGACAGCGATGACAACTTCAAGGGAGCGGACTCGATCGTGCTGCTGAGCGAGGCGGCTCGCCGGGTGCGGGAGCGGGGTTTTGAGATTGGCAACGTCGACAGCACCGTGATCGCGCAGGCGCCGAAATTGATGCCGCATATCGCGGCCATGCGCTCCCGAATCGCGCTGGCGCTGGCGCTGGAGGTCGATCAGGTCTGTGTCAAGGCCAAGACGGCAGAGAAGATGGGGCCGGTCGGGCTGGGTCAAGCGGTCGAGGCCAGGGCTGCGGTGTTGCTCTCAAAATCCACATGAAAAGTGCCTCTGCCCCAATGACGACGGGCGCAAGCAGCTACTATTTTGATAGCGTATAGAGAGGAATGTCTTTTTCGATCGCCAGGGCATCGAGCGCCTGGCGTGTCAGCGTCAGCAGGTAATCGGCGATCAATTGATGCGTTGCCGGTGACAGCATGGTCAGCAGGTTGGCGAATGGAACCCCGGCCGCCGCACACAGCGCCTTGGCGAAGTGCGGCTCCAGCGCGGCCACTGCGACGCGGCCGTCCTTGCAGGGGTAAACGCGATAACCGGCGTGTGCCCCTCCGATCGCTGCCCCCGGCAGCGTGAGGCCCCAGGTGCGCGGCAAGGCCAGATAAGCCGCAGCGTCCGAGAGTGCAACTTCGATGTAGCGGCCCTTGCCCTTTTGCCCTTGCAGCAGCACCGCTTTCAGGACCGCCTCGGCGGCCATCAGCGAGCCGCCCATGTCGGCATAAAGAGTCGCCGGCAGGTCCAGACCGTTGACCAGATTGTTCTCCGCCAGATAGGTCAGATCGTGCCCCGGCTCCTCGGCCCGCGCACCGGGCGCGCCGACAATCGCGACCTGCGACAGGCCCGGGTAAAGCCGGTGCAGCACTTTCCAGTCGAGTCCCAGCTTGCGCAGGGCAGAGGGGCGGAAGGAACTCAGCAGGACGTCGGCCTTGGCCAACTCGCGGTGCAGGGTCTTCTGGCCTTTTTCGGTCTTCAGGTCCGCCACGCCCAGACGCACGCCCTGGTGCAGTGCCTGGTAGGCCGGCCGGTTGTACATCCCCATCGGGTCGCCGGAGGTGCCGGGCGCCGCGCCGGCCGGCGGCGGCGGCTCCAGCTTGACGCAGGACGCGCCCATTTGCCGACAGCGCATCAAGGCGGCCGGGCCTGGCAGATTCAGACTCAGACTGAGCACACGCACGCCCTTGAGCGGCAGGAGGGGTTTGCTGGATGAAGATGTCATGGGAGTAAAGCCTTGGATTCAGTTGGGTTTGATGACCTGTTCCACCGTCCGGCGTATCAGTGCCAGCGTGGCCTGTTGGGTCAGCGTTGCCGGACGCAGCGAACTGGTGGCCAGCGATGCCTTGCTCCGCAGCACCGGCTCGTGAATAGTGCGCACCGTAAACGCAGAAGGCCGCACCGAGTTGGCGACGGCGTTGCGAGACAGCACGGCGCAGCCCGCGCCGTCCGCCACCAGATCGAGGATCGCCGAGACACCGTCAATCTCCAGCGCAATTTTCAGGCGGCAACCGATGTTGGCCATTTCGGATTCGACGTGCATGCGAATGGCGTTGGGCCGACTCGGTATCACCAGGGGAAACTGCGCTACTGCCGCCAATGAAATCGGCCCGGGCGAGGGGTCTTCCTGCAATCCCGGCGGACGCGCCTGCACCAGCATCAGGTCTTCTTCCAGTAATGGCGCAATGTCGATATCGGTGCTGGGCTGGGCGTTGTACAGCACGGCGATGTCCAGGCGGCCGTTGATCAGTGACTCCTGCATCGCCACCGACAGACCTTCACTGATGGAGATGGTCGCATCGGGCATCTGCTGGCGAAAGGCACGTGTGATCGGCACCGTCAGCACGCGTGCCAGGCTCGTCGGCAGGCCCACGGCGACACGACCGGCCAGCGAACCGCGTACCCGGCCCAGTTCCTCCCGGGCACGCTCGACCTGGTGCAAGATGCCGCGCCCGTGCGCCAGCAGCAGCTTGCCAGCCTCTGTCGGCACGGCGCCGCGCCCGTTGCGCGTCAACAGGTTTTGATGCAGCTCCACTTCGAGCAGGCGCACCTGGCGACTCAGCGCAGGTTGCGCCACGTCCAAAGCAATCGCCGCACGGGTGAAACTGCCAAGCTCGGCGACGCGCACAAAATACTCCAGTTGCTTGAGATCCATTTCGCGAGGTTCGTGAATAGCTGATGGTTGATTATGCCAATTTTAGATAGCTGCTAGTGGTGTGCTTGGCTTATCAATTGAAGCGCTACTCGCCAGAATAGGGCTCATGCAAACCGCTATTCCCTCGACACCACCTGCCCTGCGGGGTATCTCGTCCATGGCCACGCGCCAGTTGCTGGCAGATCTGGTGGCGGCGTATGCACAGCGTTCTGGCGGTGTGGTTGCCATCGAGTCGGTGGGCGGTGTCGACGCGGCCAAACGGGTACAAGCCGGTGAGCCTTTTGATGTCGTGTTTCTGGCATCTGACGCGATCGACAAGCTGGTTGTGGCGGGTCGCATCGATGTGCGCAGCAAGGTCGATCTGGTTCATTCCGGCGTCGCGGTGGCGGTGCGCGCTGGCGCGCCGCAGCCCGATATCGGCTCGGAAGACGCCGTGCGCCAGGCCGTGCTGGCGGCGCGCAGCATCAGCTATTCCACCGGGCCTAGCGGCGTCGCTCTGGTCAAGCTGTTCGAGCGCTGGGGTATCGCTGACGTCATCCGCGAGCGCATTGTCCAGGCGCCCCCCGGTGTTCCGGTGGGCACGCTGGTGGCGCGGGGGGAGGTCGAATTGGGCTTTCAGCAATTCAGCGAATTGATTCACGTCGAGGGCATCACCGTGGTCGGCCCCTTGCCACCCGAGATCCAGATCACCACCACTTTTTCGGCCGGCATTTGCACCGGCTCGGCGCAGGCACCAGCCGCCCGTGAGCTGCTCGATTTCATGACCTCGGCACATGCTGTTCATGCCAAGCGGCGCCAGGGCATGGAGCCGGCCTGAATCTGCAGACACCCGTACACATTTCACCCGTATCAGGAGAACCCGATGATCATTGATTGCCACGGCCACTACACGACCGCACCCAAGGCGCTGGAAAACTGGCGCAACCAGCAAATTGCCGGCATTAAGGATCCGTCAGTGATGCCCAAAGTCGCTGACCTCAAGATCAGCGATGACGAACTGCGGGAGACCATCGAGTTAAACCAGTTGCGGCTGATGAAGGCGCGCGGCAGCGACCTGACCATCTTCAGCCCGCGTGCCAGCTTCATGGCGCACCACATCGGCGACTTCAATGTGTCATCCACCTGGGCAGCCATCTGCAATGAGCTGTGCTACCGCGTCGCTAAGCTGTTTCCGGACAACTTCATTCCGGCCGCCATGCTGCCGCAAAGCCCCGGCGTCGATCCCAGAACCTGCATCCCCGAACTGGAAAAGTGCGTCGGGGAATACGGCAACGTCGGCATCAACCTGAACCCCGATCCGTCGGGTGGCCACTGGACTTCGCCTCCGCTGAGCGACAAGCATTGGTATCCGATCTACGAGAAGATGGTGGAGTACGACATCCCCGCGATGATCCACGTCTCCACCAGCTGCAACGCCTGCTTCCACACCACGGGCGCGCATTACCTGAACGCCGACACCACGGCTTTCATGCAGTGTCTGACCTCCGACCTGTTCAAGGATTTTCCGACGCTGAAATTCATCATCCCGCATGGCGGCGGCGCGGTGCCTTATCACTGGGGCCGTTTCCGCGGTCTGGCGCAGGAGCTGAAAAAGCCACTGCTGAAAGATCACTTGCTGAACAATATCTTCTTCGACACCTGCGTTTATCACCAGCCCGGCATTGATCTGCTCAATACCGTCATCCCGGTGAAAAACGTGCTGTTTGCCAGCGAGATGATCGGCGCGGTGCGCGGCATCGACCCCGAAACTGGTCACTACTACGACGACACCAAACGCTACATTGAAGCGTCCAAAATTCTGAGTGACGCGGACCGCTTCCAGATCTACGAAGGCAACGCGCGGCGCGTGTTCCCCAGGCTGGATGCGGCACTGAAAGCCAAGAATCAATAAGGAATATTTGGGGTCGGGTTCGTGAGCGCAGCGAATCAGACCTGACCCCAATTATTCCGTGCCACCCAATTCAGGAGACTCCCATGAACAATTTAGGCATCGTCAAACGCAATATCACCCGCGCCGACAAGGCCGCGGTCGACAAACTCTCACGCTTCGGCGTGGCCACCATCCATGAGGCCATGGGCCGCGTCGGCTTGATGAAGCCCTACATGCGCCCCATCTACAACGAAGCCCGCATCTGCGGCACGGCCGTCACCGTCCTGCTGCAACCCGGTGACAACTGGATGATGCACGTGGCCGCCGAGCAGCTGCAACCCGGTGACGTGGCCGTGGCCGCCTGCACCACCGACAATGCGGACGGTTTCTTTGGCGACTTGCTGGCCACCTCGTTCCAGGCGCGTGGCGCCGTCGGCCTGATCATTGACGGCGGCGTGCGCGACGTGAAAGATCTCACCGAAATGAAATTCCCGGTGTTCAGCAAAGCCATCCACGCCAAAGGCACGATCAAGGCGACGCTGGGCTCGGTCAATGTGCCCGTGGTCTGCGCCGGTGTCAGCGTCAACCCCGGTGATGTGGTGATTGCCGACATCGACGGCGTGGTCGTCGTGCCTGCCGCCATTGCCGGCCAAGTGGCTGACGCCGCCGAGGCGCGTGAAGCCAATGAAGGGGCCAAGCGGGCTATCTTTGCATCGGGAGTTTTGGGACTGGACTACTACAAGATGCGGGAAAGCCTGGCGAAGGCGGGACTGCGTTATGTGGACTGAGCGCTTGGGCGAAACAGCTAGGCGCCTGGGCGGGAAAGCGTTCTGCTCCGTGTGGGCGCCTGGACGGCAGAGCGTTCTGTTCCGTGTCCCCCGGCCTTCGGCCTCCTCCTTTACCTACACAGAACGCTCAGCCACCCAGGCTTGCGGCTTTAGTAAAAGTAGCCTCTAGCCCTCGTCGATATTGCGTAAACAGCTATTTTATTGATAGCAACCATTCAGGAAACCCATGGAATTCACCAAGACCCCTGGCTGGCTGGACTGGTACGCCGGACCCAGCAAGCCGCGCTTCCAGCTTCCGTTCGGCAGCGTGGACGCGCACTGCCATGTGTTCGGCCCCGGCGACCAGTTCCCCTATGCGCCCGAGCGCAAGTACACGCCGTGCGATGCGTCCAAGGACCAGTTGTTCGCGCTGCGTGACCACCTGGGCTTTGACAGGAACGTGATCGTGCAGGCCACCTGCCATGGGTCTGACAACCGCGCGCTGGTCGACGCTTTGAGAGCATCCAATAACAGGGCGCGCGGCGTAGCTACCGTGAACCGCAACGTGACCGATGCCGAGTTGCAGGAGATGCATGCCGCCGGTGTGCGCGGCACGCGTTTCAACTTCGTCAAGCGCCTGGCCGATTTCACGCCGCGCGAGGTGCTGCTGGAGATCGCCAAGCGCATCGCCCCGCTGGGCTGGCATGTGGTGGTGTATTTCGAGGCGCAGGACCTGCCCGAGCTGTATGACTTCTTCACCGCGCTGCCGACCACCGTGGTGGTGGACCACATGGGCCGCCCCGATGTCAGCAAGCCGGTGGATGGGCTTGAGTTCGAACTGTTCGTGAAGATGATGCGCGAGCACGGCAACATCTGGAGCAAGGTCAGCTGCCCCGAGCGTCTGAGCGTGAGCGGCCCGCCGGCACTGAATGGCGAACAAAATGCCTACGCCGATGTGGTGCCGTTTGCCCGGCGCCTGGTAGAGACCTTTCCCGACCGCGTGCTGTGGGGCACCGACTGGCCGCATCCCAATTTGAAAGACCACATGCCTGACGACGGCCTGCTGGTGGACTACATTCCGCACATCGCCACCACCCCTGAGCTGCAACAAAAGCTGTTGGTCACCAATCCCGCCAAACTTTATTGGGGCACCTGACCATGTCACTCGACAAACCCTATCTTGATGTCCCCGGCACCACCATTTTCGATGCCGAGCAAAGCCGTAAGGGCTATCACCTGAATCAGTTTTGCATGTCCCTGATGAAAGCCGCCAACCGCGTGCGTTTCAAGTCTGACGAACGCGCCTACCTGAATGAGTGGCCGATGACCGAGGCGCAGAAACTGGCGGTGCTGGCGCGGGACTTGAACCGCTGCATTGCACTGGGCGGCAACATCTATTTTCTGGCCAAGATCGGCGCCACCGACGGCAAGAGCTTCCAGCAAATGGCAGGCAGCATGACCGGCATGAGCGAAGATCAATACCGCGACATGATGATCGGCGGTGGCCGTTCTGTCGAGGGCAATCGTGTGGTCGGCGAAGACGGCGACGCGCAGGCCCACCGCCAGCCCCAAGGCCAATCCAACCGACCAGCGAGCGCATGAACATGGCAAAGATTACCGCCAGCGTCTACACCTCCCACGTGCCCGCCATCGGCGCAGCGCTGGATCTGGGCAAGAGCAATGAGCCGTATTGGCAGCCGGTGTTCAAGGGCTATGAGTTCTCCAAACAGTGGATGAAGGACAACAAGCCCGATGTCATCTTCCTGGTCTACAACGACCACGCCACGGCCTTCAGCCTGGACATGATTCCGACCTTCGCCATTGGCTGCGCCGAGTCCTTCTCGCCGGCCGACGAAGGCTGGGGCCCGCGCCCGGTGCCGGTGGTGCAGGGCCACCCGGAGCTGGCCGCGCACATTGCGCAGTCTGTCATTCAGCAGGACTTTGACCTGACCATTGTCAACAAAATGGATGTGGATCACGGCCTGACCGTGCCGCTGTCGCTGATGTGCGGCCAGGCGCAAGCCTGGCCCTGCCCGGTGATTCCGTTTGCCGTCAACGTGGTGCAATACCCGGTGCCCAGCGGCCGGCGCTGCTTCAATCTGGGCAAGGCGATTCGGCGCGCGGTCGAATCGTTTGACCAGCCGCTCAAGGTGCAGATCTGGGGCACCGGCGGCATGAGCCACCAGCTGCAGGGTCCGCGAGCGGGGCTGATCAACAAACAGTTCGACAATGCGTTTCTGGACCGCCTGATTGCCGACCCCGAAGGCCTGGCCAACGTGCCGCACATCGACTACGTGCGTGAGGCTGGCAGCGAGGGCATCGAGTTGGTGATGTGGCTGATCGCCCGTGGTGCGATGGACGATGTGATCGATGATGCTACAAATAATATAGCTGCTCACGCCCGCCCCGTAAGCGTGAAACATCATTTTTATCATGTGCCGGCCTCCAATACAGCGGTCGGCCATCTAATTTTGGAGAATGTCTGAATGAGCAAGACAATTAAAGTTGCCCTGGCAGGCGCCGGTGCCTTCGGCATCAAGCACCTGGACGGCATCAGGAACATTGAAGGCGTGGAAGTGGTCTCGCTGATCAGCCGCGAACTGGAAAAGACCAAAGAGGTGGCTGCCAAATATGGCATTGGCCACGTCAGCACCGAGCTGAGGGACAGCCTGGCCTTGAAAGAAGTGGACGCCGTCATCCTGTGCACGCCGACGCAAATGCACGCCGAGCAAGCTATCGCCTGCCTGCAAGCCGGCAAGCATGTGCAGGTGGAAATTCCACTGGCCGACACCTTGAGGGGTGCTCTGGAAGTAGCAGCCACACAGGAGCAGACCGGTCTGGTGGCCATGTGCGGCCACACCCGCCGCTTCAACCCCAGCCACCAGTACGTGCACCAGCAGATCAAGGCGGGCAAGTTCAACATCCAGCAGATGGATGTGCAAACCTATTTCTTCCGTCGCTCCAACATGAACGCGTTGGGTCAGCCGCGCAGCTGGACCGATCACCTGCTGTGGCACCACGCTGCGCACACGGTCGATCTGTTTGCCTACCAGTGCGGCAGCGCTATCGTGAAAGCCAATGCCATCCAGGGTCCGATCCACCCGGTGCTGGGCATTGCGATGGACATGAGCATCCAGCTCAAGGCTGCGAACGGCGCGATCTGCACGCTATCGCTCTCGTTCAACAATGACGGCCCGCTGGGAACTTTCTTCCGCTACATCGGCGACAGCGCAACCTACATCGCGCGCTACGACGACCTGTTCAACGGCAAGGATGAAAAGATCAATGTCAGCCAGGTCGATGTCTCGATGAACGGCATCGAACTGCAGGACCGCGAATTCTTCGCCGCCATCCGCGAGGGCCGCGAGCCCAACGGCAGCGTGGCGCAGGTGCTGCCGTGCTACCAGGTGCTGCACGATCTGGAGCGGCAACTATAAAAATCGGGTGTTGTTCTCTATGCGCAGGCGCTCTACCGGTGGTATTTCCGGATTGAGTAGCAGTTCGTGCCACAGGCGCTGCGCTTCGCCCTTTCGGCCGGTGTAGAAGGCGGCCAGTGCCAGCTCGTCCTTGCCACGCCACTGGTACGCGCTGAGGTCGACAAACAGCCGGTCAGTCGTCAGTGGCGTTTCGACCGCCGTGCGTGCAAACAGGTAGATGTTGTGCCATTCACTGCGACCCCGAAGGTAAGCCGCCAGCGCTACCAGGGTTTCCGCCCGTTGCGGTCGGGCCTGATAGGCGTTCAGGTAGGCGGCAACGATGTTCTCATGGCTGTCACCCAGGCGCTCGCTCAGGCGTGCCACTTCGTACAGGCAATACCAGACCTCTTCATCCCAGCCGCCCATGCCGGCCCGTTGCCGGTAGTGTTGTCGTGCCAATTCCAGCTGGCCGCAATCGCGCCAGCTTTGGGCCAGGTAGAAAACGTAGCGGCGGTTGTGTGGCTCGTCCCGAAGCGCGGCGAGCAGGACCGCAGCATCCTTCTCGAACTTCTTCGGATCGCTGGAACGTGCGCCATCGGGTCTGACTTCGATCCAGAATCCCGGGATGCGCGGCTGCGTCACGGGCTGACCGGCCTCAAGGTACTCATGCAGCACGCCCTCCCAGCGCCAGGGCAGGGCGGATGAGACCAGACTGACCCGGTCATAGCTCAGCTCGGCATAACGCGCTTCCAGCGAATACGCCGGGCCGTCAAGACGCGGCCATGTCGCGCCCGCGTCCGCACCCAGGGTTTCGTCCGCATCGATGAAGAGCAGGTAGTCCCCGTGCGCCCGAGCAAGGTTCAATGCCTCGGTACGGTTGTGGCCGAAATTGCGCCAGGGGCGATGGTGCAGTTCGCCGGGTATGCCGTCCAGAGCGGTGCGGATGAGGTCAGGGGTGTCGTCGACTGAACCCGTGTCGACAATGACCCAGTGGTCGATGAAAGGTCGCACCGAGGCAAGGCAACGCTCGATGACGTGCGCCTCGTCGCGCACGATCATGTTCAGGCAGACGATGCCCATTTCATTGGCCACAAATGGCTTTGGCAAACATGTTTGGTCAACAATCAAGGTCAATGGTGATGATTGGCCAGAAAATTACTCGCGTGAAAAATTCGATCGGCGCAGTATACCTAGACTTGGCAGCATCAAATATCTCGCTACCGGCTCCCTAAAATGCAGCATTGACCAGCGCAAGAGCCGAGTTGGCAAGCTGGTCTAAAAGTGTTTCCCAAAGAATGCGAGTTTCCTATGAATGGCGATGACATCGGCAAGCGCAGCGGCCCTCCGTATCGGCTCAACGTTGGCTGCGGAAGAAATATCCGGCAGGGCTGGATCAACCTGGATTCCGTGGCATTGCCGGGCGTCGACATTGTTTGCGATCTCGAAAAACTAAGAGAGACGCCGATCAATTTGCCCGATCAATCGGTGGAGCATTTCCTGTTGTCCCATGTCATCGAACATATTCAGGACAGCCTCGGTCTGATGCAGGAGCTTTGGCGCCTTGCCACGCCAGATGCGACGGCGGTGATTCATGTTCCGCATGGTGGCAGCGACGATGCGTGGGAAGATCCAACGCATGTCCGGGCCTATTTTCTGGGCAGCTTCGGGTATTTTTCGCAACCCTACTATTGGCGCGCCGACTATGGCTATCGGGCCGACTGGCGACCGGAAAAGATTCAGCTGCTTGTGAACCGGAATCGGTGTGAAGGCTTGAGCACCCAGGAGATCTTCAACAAGTGCCAATCCGACAGAAACATGGTTCAGGAGATGATTTGCGAGCTGCGTGCCGTGACGCCTATGCGCCAACCCCGGCGCGAGTTGCAGACCCAGCCGGCCATCGAGATTGCCCTTGTCGGTTGACGAGTTATCAAGGAATACCAGCGATGCAACAACGACAACTCGGACCCTTTCAGGTCTCCGCCATTGGCCTGGGCTGCATGGGCCTGAGCTATGCCTACGGCGTGCCGCCGCCGGTCGAGCAGGGCGAACGCGTGCTGCTCGCAGCGCTCGATGCGGGCGTGACAATGTTCGACACCGCCGCCCTCTACGGCTATGGTGCCAATGAAGAGCTCGTCGGCCGTGTGCTCAAACCGCATCGCGAGCGCATCACGCTGGCCAGCAAGGGCGGCATGGCCGGCGTGACTTTTCCCGATGGCATCAAGCGTGTGATCGACGGCCAGCCCGACGCCATACGCCGCAATATTGAGGACAGCCTGCGGCGCCTGCAGACCGATGTGATCGACCTCTACTACCTGCACCGCTTCGACAAGAAGGTGCCGATCGAGGACAGCGTCGGCGCTATGAGTGATCTGGTGCGAGCCGGCAAGGTGCGGGCCATTGGCCTGAGCGAAGTGTCGGCGGCCACGCTGTGCCGGGCGCACGCTGTGCACCCGATTGCCGCTGTGCAGACCGAGTACTCGCTCTGGACGCGCAACCCCGAAATTGCTGTGCTGCAAACCTGCAGGGAGCTTGGCGTGGCCTTCGTGGCCTTCAGCCCGGTCGCGCGTGGTTTCCTGACGGCCAGGCTGCTTGATGCCGGTGCGCTCGACGCCAAAGACATCCGCGCCGGCATGCCGCGCTTTGCGCCCGACAACTACGCGGCGAATCTCAAGCTGCTGCCGGCTTATCTGGAAGTGGCGCGCGAGCTTGGCTGCACCCCGGCTCAGCTCGCGCTGGCCTGGCTGCTGCACCGGGGCGAAGACATCATCCCGATCCCCGGCACCACCAGCCTGGCGCATCTGGCCGAAGACATGGCCGCGGTCAACGTCAAGCTGAGCCCGGCCATTATGGCCAGGGTCGACACGCTGATCAACCAGAACAGCGTGGTCGGCCCGCGCTACGGCGCGCAGTCGCAAAGCGAAGTCGATACCGAAATGTTCTGAAAAGAAGCTTGCTGCCGCGCACCCAGTCGTCGCGCAATGACTCTTTTGCTCTCAGGCGCCTGAAACAAACCGAAACAAACCGAAACCGCGCAGACAGCACGCCGTGACTCGCGTCCGGCACCATGACGCTCATGTTCAACCCCTTTTTCAAATAGGAAACTCTGTCATGAAACCCTGGATCAAACGAACCCTGATTGGCCTGCTCGGCGCCTCCATCCTGGTCGGTGGTCTCACGGCCTGCGGCCACCGCCCACACAGCTTCGGCGCCAACATGAGTGCCGAAGAAACGGCGCAGTTCCGTGTCAAGATGATCGACCGCGTGAGCAGCAAGCTTGACCTGAATGCGGATCAGAAGCAGCGCCTGACGGTGCTGGCCGACAAACTGCATGAGCAGCGCAGCGCGCTGATGGGCCAGACCAAAGACCCGCGTGCTGAAGTGAAAGCCCTGGTGGCCGGCGAAAAATTTGACCGCGCCCGCGCCCAGACCCTGGTCACAGAAAAAACCACGACGCTGCAAAGCCGGAGCCCCGAAGTCATTGCCGCCCTGGCTGACTTTTACGATAGCCTGAACCCGGCCCAACAGCAGAAGGTGCGCGACTTCATGGAACACCGCGGCGGCTGGTTCCATCGCGGCTAGGACGCCTGCGAGGCAGCTCTAAATCACCAGCCCGCGTGTCCGTGGGCCAGTGGGACAATGCCCCATGCATCGCATCCTGCTGATCGACGACGACGCGCAACTGGGTCCGCCGCTGGCGGCGTATTTTCAGCGCTTTCATATGGCGCTGGAGTGCGCGCTGCGGCCCAGCACGGGCCTGGCGCTATTGCGCGACAGCGGGCGCCAGGGCGGTTTTGACGCCGCCATCCTGGACGTGATGCTGCCCGAGATGGACGGCTTTGAGTTGTGCCGCACCATCCGCAAAGAGAGCGACATCCCGATCATCATGCTCACCGCCCGTGGCGAAGTGACGGACCGCGTGGTCGGCCTGGAGCTTGGCGCTGACGATTACCTGCCCAAACCCTTTGAGCCGCGCGAGCTGGTGGCCCGGCTGCAAACCGTGCTGCGCCGGCGCAGCAGCATCAATGCCCCGGTGGCGGCGCGGCTGGAGTTCGATGGCCTGGTGATCGACCCCGCCACGCGCAGTGTGCAGCGCCAGGGCCTGGCCGTGGAGCTGACCAGCACCGAGTTTGACTTGCTGCTGCTGCTGGCGCGCGAGGCCGGCAAAGTCTTCAGCCGCGATGACATCCTGAACCACCTGCGCGGCCACGAGGCCGAGCTCTACACCCGTGCGGTGGACATCGTGGTCAGCCGCCTGCGCAAAAAGCTGGAGCCGCTGGACTGCATCAAGACCATGCGCAACGCCGGCTATTCACTCGCCCTCGGTCGCACCTCGCCTCTGGCCGGGCGCAAGCCCCAGCCATGAGCGCCCCGCACGCAACTCCGCGCCCGCGCTGGCATCGCCGTGCCCGCCATGCGCTGGCGCACTCGCTGCGTGTGCGCCTGGTGGCTTTGTTTCTGTTGCTGGCCTTGGCCATGGCGGCGACCTTCTTGTTCGGAATGCAGCGCGCCATGTCGGTCGGTTGGCGCGAGGCCGCCCGCCCGCTGGTGGCCGATTATGTGGACCATTTGGCCGCAGAGATTGGCAGTCCGCCCAGCGTGGAGCGAGCTCAAGCACTGGTGCAGCGCCTGCCCATCAGCGTGCGCATCAGCGGCCCGCAGGTCAACTGGAGTAGCCACATCGACGCCCCGGATCGTGTCAACCGCCGGGGCGAAGACCGCTGGCAAAGCGACTGGTCGGGAGAAGAATGGCGCCGCAAAGAGCCGCGTCTGCTGGAGCGCAGCACCACCGACGGCCACCGCATCCAGTTCAGCCTGAACCGGCGGATCTGGCACACCCAGCCGCGTCTGGTCGGCTGGATCACGCTGGCGGTGTTGCTGGCCATGACGGCACTGGCCTACGCCCGCGTGCGCCGCCTGCTGCTGCCGCTGGACGACATCCGCGCCGGCGCGCTGCGTTTTGGCCAGGGGGATTTTGCCCAGGCCATTCCGGTGCACCATGCGGCCCATCCCGACGAGCTGGGCGAGCTGGCCGCCACCATCAACACCATGGGCGGCGACATCCACCAGATGCTCGACGCCAAGCGGGCGCTGCTGCTGGCCATTAGCCACGAGCTGCGCAGCCCGCTCACCCGCGCCCGGCTGAACACCGAGCTGCTGCCCGAAAGCCCGGAGGTCCAGCCCAGCCGCGACGCCCTGCTGCGCGACCTGGGCCTGATGCGCGACCTGATTACTGATCTGCTGGAGAGCGAGCGTCTGGCCAGCCGCCACGCTGCCTTGCAGCGCGAACCGACGGACCTGGCGGCGCTGGTGGAGGAGGTGGTGAGCAGCCTGCCCGGTGCGCCCTCGGTGCAACTTCTGGTCGCCCCGAATTTGCCGATGCTGAAGCTGGACCGCAGTCGTATACGCCTGCTGCTGCGCAACCTGCTGGACAACGCGCTGCGACACAGTAGCTATGCGACGCGGCCGCCTACCTTGCAGGTTCAATCGGACCAAGCAGGGGAGGGGTCGAGCAAGGGGCAGGGCGTGCGCATCAGCGTGCGCGACTACGGTCCCGGCGTACCGGAAGACCAGCTACCCCACCTGGCCCAGCCCTTTTACCGCACCGATGCGGCGCGTGAACGCGCCACCGGCGGCGTGGGCCTGGGGCTGTATCTGTGCAAACTGGTGGCGCAGGCGCATGGCGGCACTTTCGATGTGCGCAATGCGCAGCCGGGGCTGGAGGTCTGCGTCACACTGCCGGGCACGGTGGCCTAAGCGCTGCTGCTGGCGCTTGAGCTACTTCTGCTGCCACCGGTCGCCGGTGCGCAAACCCTGAGGCGCTTCCAGCCGGGCGCGCGCCGCTGTGTCTCCCAGCAAAGTGGCACGCCACCAGTCGGTGCTGATGCTGGCGACCAGCGCGTGGTGCGCGGCCTGCAAATCGCGCGTCACCTGTTCGCGCGGCACGATTTCCACCGCGCTGCCGGTTTGCCCGGCAAAAGTCATGTGGTCGGCATCCTGCAATACCAGTTGCGCCTTGTCGCCGGCCGGCAAGGCGTCAAAAACGGCCTTGCGCCGCTCGGGCGTCGAGTTGTTGCCGGCCACATCCGCATCCAGCGTGCCGGTGAGGCACAGCATGGGCCGCGTCATCCGGTCAAAGGCTTTTCTCGCATCGCCCGTTGCGGGCAGGGAAGGTGAAAACGCAATGAACGATGCCAGCCGCGGCTCGGCAATGCCGGCAAAACCGGCGTAGCGTTGACCTGCCATGCCGAGCGTGGTGTGCGCGCCAAACGAATGGCCGCTCATGCCGATTTGCGTCGGCCGCACCGTGCCCCAGCGTCCTTGCCGGGCCGCGTGGCGCCGCCCGATTTCATCCAGTGCAAACGTCACGTCAAGCAAGCGCGCCAGCAGTTGCGCCGGACTGGCCGCCCGGCGCAGTGCCTGCTTGTCGGTGAAAGTGTTGGTCACTGCTTTGACGGCCGCCAGGTCGCTGCCCGCGTGCTGCAGGTGCAGCACCACAAATCCGGCCGCCGCCCAGGCTTTGCCCCACACCGCGCCGCCCTCGCGCGTGCCGCCCAGGCCGTGCGAGAACAGCAGCACCGGGCGCGGCCCGGGATGCGTCGCGCCATCGGGCCAGCGCACCCTGACCGGCAGCTCGCGCTGGCGTGCGGCGTCAAGCCAGGTCTCGTCCACCAGCGACGCGCCCGTGCCCTGCGTCTGGGCGTGCAGAGCGGGCAGGGCGGCAGCGAGCAGGGCACTGATGCAGGTGCGTCGTTTGAGATTCATGCGCCGGATTATCAGCGCCGGCAAATGAAACACAATCCGCCCATGAACCACGAACTTCAATCCCTAACCCAGGCCCTGCGCGACTTTGCCGCGGAGCGTGACTGGGCACAGTTTCACTCGCCAAAGAATCTCGCTTCGGCCCTGGCGGTGGAAGCCGCCGAGTTGCTTGAGCCCTTCCAGTGGCTGACCGAAGAACAGAGCCGAAATCTCCCGGTGCAGAAGAAAGCCGAAGTTGCCGCCGAGGCGGCAGATGTCTTGCTGTATCTGCTGCAACTCTGCGACAAACTGGATATTGATTTGATGCAAGCCGCGCGCAAGAAGCTGATCGTGAATGGCGAAAAGTATCCGGTTGACCGGGCGCATGGTTCCAGCAAAAAATATACTGATAGATAGCTTGCGCGGTGGAGCGGCGCCAATGCGCCTCGTCATTTGCTATTAGAAAAGTAGCTGCTTGCGCAATGACTGCGGGGGCTAGAGGCCAATTTAACTTGCAGATTTTCGATTTCCTCCCGTTGCAGGCCCTAGAATGGCTGGCAAAGGAGAGGGCATGATGTCAGAACAAAAAGCCAGAGTCAGCATTGACGCCTTGCTCACCCAGGCTGGTTGGCACGTCTGCCATATGGCTGATGCCAACATCCACGCCGCCCGTGGCGTCGCAATCCGCGAGTTCCCCCTCAACACTGGCTACGGCTTTGTCGACTACCTGCTCTATATTGGTGGCAAAGCCGCTGGTGTCGATACTGGTGTAGCGCCCAACCAAAGTAAGGCAGAGTACTGGGACGATGGTGAGGTGCTTTGGGTGGCGATGCAGCATTCTTGAAGCGTGAGCTTCGATACAACCTCACGTGAGCAGTCAATTTGCGGCACCAGAGCGCGCACGTGCACGACCATCGCCAATCATGCTGAAGGCACCATGGCCCTGCTACCGCAGTGGGAGTTTGCGCGCGAACCCGATACGTTGACAGGATGTGGCGAGCTGGTGGTGCGGCCACTTGAGGTCGCAATTTGCGACCTCAAGTCTGGACATGAAGGCGGCAACACGTTAAAGTAAGGATTCCTTACTTTAGCCAATTCGCCATGCTTGCCAAACTCACCTCCAAAAACCAGCTCACGCTTCCGAAGAGCGTGACGCACGCCGTGGGCGCGACCGAGTATTTCGATGTGGAAGCCCGCGCTGGGCAGATCATCCTTACCCCCGTGCGCATCCAGCGTGCTGACGCGGTTCGGGCCAAACTGGCTGAGCTTGATTTGAGCGAAGCGGACATTGCAGATGCCGTGGTGTGGGCGCGGGCAAGCAAAAAGACAGCCTCCAAAAAGCCAGCATCCAAAGCATGAGCGCCGCTTTGCGCGTGGTACTCGATACCAACGTGGTGCTCTCTGCGCTGGTGTTTGGCGGGGGCACGGCCGGGCGATTGCGCCTGGGTTGGCAGCAGGGCGTTTTTGTGCCGTTGGCAAGCACTGCCACCGTTCAAGAACTGGTGCGGGTGCTGGCTTACCCAAAGTTTCGTCTCTCCAAACCGGAGCAAGATGAATTGCTGGCTGACTACCTGCCGTACACGCAGACGGTGCGCATTCCCCAACCTCCGCCCGCAGTGCCCAAGTGCCGCGACCCGCTGGATGTGCCGTTCATGCAGCAGGCATTGGCGGGCAGGGCAAAGGTGCTGGTGTCGGGTGACCGCGACTTGCTGGCGCTGGCGGATGAGTTTGTGAAGACCTGCGCTTGCCTTATCATGAATCTGGATGCGTTTACCCGGGCGCATCTTGTTGGGTAAACGACTACGATGCTATTGAAACAATAGCTGCCTACGCATACGCTACGGTCTATGTAGCCGTAATTCACCCATATTCATTGCTGCAGCCCATAAAGTGCTTGCCAAAACATTGTCCGGACGATATCATGACAACTATGAAACATAAGGAGCTGCCATGTCGCTAGTAGCACAGTCGAAATCCGAGCGCATTGATGTGCGCGCAAGCACGCCGGTAAAGCAACTGCTCCAGGAGGCAGCTCGGGCTGCCCACAAAAATGTCAGTGAGTTTTTGCTGGACGCCGGCATTGTTGCAGCCAATCACACGCTCGCTGGTCGCCTGCGTTTTGAGCTGACGCCAGACCAGTGGGAAGCCTTCCAGGCTGCTCTGGACCAGCCTGTTGCGCCCAGGCCCAAGCTCAGGAAGCTGCTCAGCGAGCCTGGGTTGCTGGGGTGAGTCCGGTGGCATACGCTTCGGTCCGCAAGCTGGAGGCGACCGACAGTGTCGATGGCTTTGACTGTGGGCAAGCGGCACTCAACCAGTACCTGCAGCGTTTTGCGCTGAGCAACCAGAATGCCAACAGCGCACAGACTTATGTAGCGCGTCACGGCGCGGCAGTCGTTGGCTTCTACAGTTTGGCAGTGGGCAGTGTTGAAGCAGAAAACGCTGCGCCCCGCGTTGTCAAAGGCTTGGCGCGGCACCCGGTGCCGGTCATGATCCTGGCCAGGCTGGCCGTCGATGTGAAACATCAGCGCGTGGGTCTGGGGCAAGCGCTGCTCAAGGATGCCCTGTTGCGCACCGCTCAGGCGGCTGACATCGCCGGTATCCGTGCCCTGCTGGTCCACGCCAAGGATGACGCGGCACGGCAGTGGTATCTGAATTGGGAGTTCAAAGCCAGCCCGACCGACCCATTCCACTTGTACTTGTTAGTTAAAGATTTGAAGGCCATCGTAGGCACCCATTAATCATGCAAACCCCCACCCGCTCCCTGAAACTCACTGGCGCAAGCAACTTCCGCGATCTGGGTGGCTACGCCGGGCAAGGCGGGCGCACGGTGCGCTGGCGGCAGCTGTTCCGCTCGGACCATCTGGCGGCGCTCACCGCCGATGACCGGGCCACGCTCTCGAACCTGGGCCTGTCACGGGCCTACGACTTCCGGGGCGAGGCCGAGCGGGCGGCAGTGCCGTATGAGTTGCCGGGGGTGGTGTCTTATTCCCTGCCGATCGAACCCACGGTGGTGCAGCGCATGAGCGAGCTGCTGGCCGCCGGCCACCCGTTGACGGCCCAGGAAACGGTGCAGCTGATGCAGCAAACCTACCGCGCCTTTGTGCACGACAACTCGCCGCGTTTTGCCGAGCTGTTTGCGCACCTGTTGGACAGCGATGCGCCGCTGGTTTTTCACTGCACCGCAGGCAAGGACCGCACCGGTTTTGCCGCGGCGCTGATCCTGCTGGCGCTGGGCGTGGCACGTCCGGTGGTGATGCAGGACTACCTGCTGACCAATGACTTGTTTCGCGTGCCGAAGTTCAGCTCGGGCCCGGCGTCTCAGGAGGTGCTGGATGTGCTTTGGCGCGTGCAGGAAGATTTTCTGGAGGCCGCACTGCACGCCGTCGAGGCCGACTACGGCGACGTGCAGCGTTATCTGACCCAAGCCATGCGCCTGAGCCCCAAGGACCGTGAGCGGCTGGCAGCGCTGTATCTGCAGGCCGAGGTGCAACGGCCAGCGTCTGGTCTGGTTTCAAAAAACCGTTGACGTTTACTTTGCCAGCAGGCTGCCGAGATCAAACGAGGCATCACCGGCCTGCTGCGGCGTGGGAGACACGCCCGCGTCCAGCAGCTTGCGCGCCTGAAGGTGGTCGCGGCTGGCATTGACGCTGTCCACCGCCAGCAGCTTGCCTTCTTTGAAGTGGTAGATGCTGAAGCTGCCCGCGCTGCCTGCGTCGCCTGATTGGCTCATGTCGCCGCGTACGGCCCACTGGTCGGCGCCAGTGGCGAGGCCCGCCATCTGCAGCTTCTTGTCGTACTGGTCGCTCCAGAACCACGGCGTGGCGGTAAACGAGCGCTCTTGCCCTAGCAGTGCGGCGGCGACTGACTTGCCCTGCTCGGTGGCGTTTTGCACGGATTCCAAACGCAGCAGGCTGCCATCGGGCAGACGCCGCGCGGTGCAGTCGCCAGCGGCCATGATGAACGGGTCGCTGGTACGGCCGCAGGCATCGACGACGATGCCGCGCTCGCATTCCAGGCCGGCGTCGCGGGCGAGCTGGTCGTTGGCACTGACACCAATGCCGACGATGACAAGCCCGGCCGGAACCAGCGTGCCGTCCGCCATGCGCACGCCGCTCACAGCGCCTTGGCGGTCGGTTTCCAGCGCGGTGATCTGCGCCCCCAGCACCAGGCTGACGCCATGGCTGCCGTGTAGTTGGGCGTACCAGTCCGACAGCAGCGGTGCCAGCACGCGGCCCAGCAAGCGCGGCGCGGCTTCCAGCACGGTGACGCTCAAGCCCTTCTTGCGGGCGGTGGCCGCTACTTCGAGGCCAATGAAGCCGCCGCCAATCACCACCACGGGTAACTGCTGCTCGATGCACTGGGCCATGCGCTCGGCAATGGCGCTGGCATCGTCACGCGAGCGCAGGGCCAGTACGCCCTGGGCATCGCCGCCGGGCAACGGCAGCTTGCGCGGGGCGGAGCCGGTGGCCAGCACCAGACCGGCGTAGGGCAGGGCACTGCCGTCGCTCAGCTTGACTTGTCGGGCGGCGCGGTCAATGGCGTTGACCGTCACGCCGGTGCGCAGCTCAATGTTTTTGCGTGCCAGTGCTTCGGGCGCGCGCATCACCAGTTGCTCGGGCCCCATGTCGCCGGCCAGCCAGGCTTTGGACAGCGGCGGGCGGTGGTAGGGGCCATGCGGCTCGTCGCCGAGCAGGGTGATCGCGCCTTCAAAACCGCCGGCGCGCAGGGCTTCTGCGGTCTGCACGCCGGCCTGGCCGACGCCGATGATGATGATGGAAGGTGTCATTGCCTATTCTTGCATGTCAGGCAGATGGACGACCAGCCCTTCCAGCGCAGCGCTGGCCTTGATCTGACAGGCCAGCCGGCTGCCGGGGCGGCGCTCGGCCGCCACGTTTTCCAGCATCGCCAGCTCGTTGTCGCTGGCGGTGGGCAGATCCGCCAGGCGCGCCTCGTCCACATAGCAGTGGCAGGTGGCGCAGGCGCAAGAGCCGCCGCATTCACCCAAAATGCCGTCCACGCCGTTGGCGGTGGCGCCCTGCATCAGGCTCCAGCCGTCAGGCAGATTCAGCGTGGTGGCTTGTCCCGAGGCTTCGATGTAAGTGATGTTGGCCATGGTGTCAGGCCACTGCCAGTTCAAGCGCCAGCGGGCTGCGGAAGGTGCTGGAGGGCATCCATGCCAGTTGTTCCTGCGCCCGCTGGTAGTCGGGAAAGACCTTGTGGAATTCTTCGAAGGCGAGC
This sequence comes from uncultured beta proteobacterium, assembly GCA_963810395.1. Classification (GTDB taxonomy): domain Bacteria; phylum Pseudomonadota; class Gammaproteobacteria; order Burkholderiales; family Burkholderiaceae_C; genus Rhodoferax. The sequence continues at coordinate 3,463,613 of CAWENC010000001.1, forward strand.
TTGACCGACAGGCGCGCAATCGCGGTGCCCAGGCAGGCGTGCACGCCGCCGCCAAAACCCAGGTGGCCGCGCGGCTTGCGCGTGATGTCATAGGCATCGGGGTTGGGGTACTGGCGCTCGTCGCGGTTGCCGCTGCCATAGGCCAGGCAGACAAAGTCGCCGGCTTTCATGGTCTGGCCGTGCAGCGCCACGTCGCGCGTCAGACGGCGGCGAAAGCGCTGCGCCGAGGTGTTGAAGCGCAGCGACTCTTCCACCGCGTCGGCCAGCAGTGCCGGATTCGCCACGCACTGGCGGCGCGCCTCGGCGAAGTCGGCCATATTGAGCGCAAACATGACCATGAAGCCGCCCAGCGATTCAATGCCGGCCATGATCAGCGTGGTGGTGGTCAGCAGCACTTCGCGCTCGTCGAGCCGGTCGCCGTCAATTTCGGCCATGCTGAAGTGCGAGATCAGGTCGTTGCGCGGCCTGGCGCGGCGCTCGGCGATGACGCCGGCGGCGTAGTCCTGCATCCAGTTGTACGCGGCAATGTGCTCCGGGCTCTTGGCGCGGGTGACCGGGTCCGACTGCACCATCAGCACGGCCTTGTCGCGCACCGTGGATTCCGGCACCGTGGCCTCGGCGCCGGTGGGCAGTCCCAGCGCCGCAAACAGCACGCGCACGGTGAATTTGGACGAGAACTCGTTGATGAAGTCAAACTGCTTTTTGCCGCGCAGCGATTCGGCCACTTCGCGGGCGATGTCACGGATCGGCTCGCTCAGGGATTCCAGATTGCGCTTCATGAACGCATGCTGGATCAGGCCGCGCAGGCGGTCATGGCGCGGCGCGTCGGTGGTGCCCAGGGTGGCACCGGCGCGGCCCGGCAGCTCGGTCATCAGGTTGCCGCTGGCGGACGAATAGGTCTGCGCGTCCTGCCCGGCGGACACGATGTCGGCGTAGCGCGACAGGATCCACATGTCGGCTTCAGGGCTCCAGAAGCAGGGGTGTTCGTCGCGCAGGGTTTTGTAGAACGGGAACGGATTCGCGTCAATGGCGGGCGCATAAGGGTCGAAAGTGAACATGGTTTGTCTCCGATAGTTATTTGACGAAGGCGAACTGTAGGGTGATCGGCGCCTGATGGCACTGCAAAAAGTGTGGCCAAAACTTGTACTTTTAGTTCAAAATAGTCGAGCCATGAAAAAACCTGCCATCCCCACTTTTGCGCTCTACGGCGAGACCGCCACGCCGGGGCAGGAGATGCTGCATATCGAAGAAGTGCAGTCGCGCAGCCGCCTGTATCACTGGGAAATCGAGCCTCATGTGCATCATGGCCTGTACCAGGTGCTGTGGCTGCAGCAGGGGGCGGCCGAGGTGGTGCTGGACGAGTGGCGCCAGGCGGTGCGAGGCCCGGCCGCCATCGTGGTGCCGCCAGGCGTGGTGCATGGTTTCCGCTTTGCCCCGGACACCGATGGCCTGGTGCTGACCCTGAGCGCACGTTTTCTGGTGGAGGGTGAGTTCCAGTCGGTAGGCGAGGCGTTTCGGGCGCTGTTTTCCGCGCCGGGGGTGCGCTGCTTTACGCAAGGTGAGGAGTCTGCCACGCGGCTGAATGCGCTGTTGCGCGAACTGGCAGCCGAGTTCGGGCTGCCCGGTGCCGCCGCGTCACCGGTGGCCGGCTGGCTGGCGCGTGCCGTGGTGTGGCGCCTGGCCCAAGCCAGAGCGCAGGGGCTGCAGGCCCAAGGCGAGCGGGCGCACCGGCATCAGGCACTTTTGACCCGTTTCCTGCTGCTGGTGGAGCAACACTTTCTGGAGCACTGGCCGCTGGAGCGCTATGCCTCGCGCCTGGGTCTCTCCATCCCCAGGCTGAACCGGCTGGTGCGGGCCGAGCGCGGGCGTAGCGCGCTGGAACTGGTGCATGAGCGCCTGACGCGCGAAGCCTGTCGCCGGCTGGTTTACATTGCGGCGCCAGCAGCCAATCTGGCAGCCGAGCTGGGCTTTCAAGACCCGGCCTATTTCTCGCGTTTTTTCAAGCGCCGCACCGGCATGAGTCCGCACCGCTACCGCCAGGCGCACAGCGCGCAGGGCTGAAAAACTAGGTCCGCTTCTGCTGGATCGGGGAGGATGGTGACGCAGCCGCTGCTGTCAGCGCCGAGCCCACCACGGCCTCCAATTCGCTGCGCAGCCAGCGGTGGGCCGGGTCGTGCTGGTGGCGCATGTGCCAGATCATGTACATCGGCATGGTCGGGCAGGGCACCGGTACCCTGGCGCTGGCCAGGCCGTGCATCAGGTGCGAGCGCAGCAGCCCGGGTGCGGTGGCCAGCAGCGCGCTGCCGCTGATGAACGGGGGCAGGCCGGCAAAGCCCGGCACCATGACGCGAAAACGTCGTTGCACGCCACGCGCGAGCAGCCACTGGTCGAGGTCGAGCGCGCGCTTGGGCTCATAGACCACGGTAATGTGTTCGGCCGCCAGGTACTCGGCCTTGCTTTGCGGCGCGGAGCGTTGGGCCGGGTCATAAAACACTCGGTATTCGTCTTCAAACAAGCGCTTTTGCAGGATGTCTGCGCCATCGGGCGGGCGCGGGCTGATGACGAGCTGGCAGTGCTCGTGGCGCAGCATTTCCAGGCTGGGGATGTTGGAAGGGATGACGCGTAGCGCCACAGCCGGGGCCTGGGCGCGCAGCCGCGCCATCAGCGCGGGCAGCAGCACGTCGCGCTGGAAGTCATTGGCTGCCACGGTGAAAGTGGTCTGCCAGCGCGCCGGGTCGAACTCGCCCGACAACGCAAAACGCTCCATGGAGGACAACAGCGCGCGCGCCTGCAGCGCCAAGCCTTCGGCCCGCGCCGTGGCGACGATGCCGCGGCCGGATTTGACAAACAGCGGATCGCCGGTGATGGCACGCAGCTTGTCCAGCAGGTGGCTGACGGCCGACTGCGTCACGCCCAGGCGCTGCGCCGCGCCAGTCACGGAGCCTGCCTCCACCACTGCCACCAGCAGTTGCAGCAGCCGGCCATCCAGATCTGAATAATCTAATTTGCTCATATGTTGCATCATGATGCATGTGTTTATCTTTGGCAATGGATGGGCAATACTTCCACCCGACATTGTTCAAAAACAGGAGATAAATCGTGGTTTCATCCCATCCTTTGCCCAAAATTCCGGGCACCAACCCGTTTGATGGCGAATATGCCAAAAGAGGTTATGCACTCAACAAGATGTGCTTTTCGTTCAACTCGGCCGAGAACCGGGCCGAGTTCAAAAACGACGAAGAAGCCTATATGCGCAAATACGGTTTGACCGAGCCACAGGCCGCCGCCATCCGTGCCAAAAACGTGCTGCAACTGCTTGATGCGGGGGGAAACGCCTACTACCTGGCCAAGTTTGCCGGCATTTTTGGCCTGGACATGCAAGACATCGGTGCCCAGCAAACCGGCATGACCAAAGAAGAATTCAAGGCCAAGCTCGTGGCCGCAGGCAAATAAAGGAACTAATCATGGCAAAAATCATCGGTGGCCTCGGCACCTCTCACATTCCCGCCATCGGCGGCGCGATTCACAAGGGCTTGCAGCAAGACCCATACTGGAAGCCTTTTTTTGACGGCTTCCCCCCCATCCACGAATGGCTCAAAGCGCAAAAGCCCGATGTGATGGTGATCTTTTACAACGACCACGGCCTGAACTTCTTCCTGGACAAGATGCCCACTTTTGCTGTGGGCGCGGCCCCGCAATATGTCAACTCTGACGAAGGCTGGGGCATTCCGTCGCTGGAGCCACTCAAGGGCGAGCTGGATTTGTCCTGGCAAATCATCAACCACCTGGTGGACAAGGAATTTGATGTCACCACCTGCCAGGAGTTGCTGGTGGACCATGCCTGCTCATTGCCGCTGAAGCTGTTTTTCCCCGAGGGCAACTACCCGGTGACGGTGGTGCCGGTGTGTATCAACACTGTGCAGTTCCCGCTGCCCAAAGCCCACCGGGTGTATGCGCTGGGCCGCGCCGTGGGTGAAGCCGTGGCGGCCTGGGACAGCAGCAAAAAGGTGGCCTTCATTGCCTCTGGCGGCTTGAGCCATCAGCTCGAAGGCACGCGTGCCGGTTTCATCAACAAAGACTTTGACCTGAAGTTCATGGAAAGCCTGCTGACCAACCCCGAGTGGGCTACCCAGTTCAGTATCCACGAGCTGGTGGAAAAAACCGGTACTCAGGGCATTGAGCTGCTGGCCTGGCTGGCCATGCGTGCGGCGTTGACGGTGGGTGAGGGCGCGGGTGTGCGCAAGGTGCACAGCAATTACCACATCCCGATCTCCAACACCGCTACTGGCTTGCTGGCGCTGGAAAAGGTGGATTGAAAGAAGCCTTTAGCCCGCCGCGCCCACACCGATGGGCGCGGGTGCCTGGTTCACGATGCGGGTGAACAGCCGGTCATAAACCGGGTCGCGCGGGTATTTGCCGGTCAGGGGGTCACAGTTGCTGGCAAAGGCAGCGTCGAGCTGTTCCCAATCCGCCTCTTTCAACACCCTTTGTGCCGCCGGCAGGATCACGTTTTCTTCGAGCCGCATGTGCTCAAGATAAAAATCAAGATAGTGCTTGACCGCTTGCTCAAACGCAGCGCGTCTGGTGTCACCCAACAACTCCCAGGCCATCAACAAGTGCTGCAACTCGCGCACCTTCGATTCGCCGCGCTCATGATCTTTATCCAGCTGGGCAATGATCTCAGCAGTTTCCGGTGCCAGGCGCGCCACCGGTGGGAACAACAGTGTTGATTCTTTGGGATGATGCAGGCGTTCGGGAAACTCATCGATGTAAAACAGCATCGCCCGCAGGACCTCAAAAAAGCTCTCTGGCTCCTTGTCCGGGCCACGTTCGACCATCATCGCGATGGATCGCAACATCGCCGCCAGCGTGGCGTGCTCGTCGCGAATGATTCGAATACTTTCTTTGGTCATGATGAATTTCCTGTGATTTTCATGCGCTGATTTCAGTCGCTGCACTTCGAATGTTAGAGCATCTTTCAAATATCAAACTGAATACAGAAATTGATAAAAATGCGCCGATATTAGCGATTTATGGCCACATAAGTGGCTTATTGTATTCAATAAGTATCCATGAAAAGCCAAAAATCCTCCTTCCCCCTCAACGCATGGTATGCCGCCGCCAATGACGTCGAGGTCGCCCGCACCCTGCTGCCGCGCACGGTCTGCAAGCAAAAACTGGTGCTGTTCCGAAAGCGCTACGGGGCAGTGGCGGCGCTGGAAGATGCCTGCTGGCACCGCTTGCTGCCTTTGTTCATGGGCCGGCTGGAGGGCGACGAGCAGACTTGCGGCTATCACGGGCTGGTATACAACGCACTCGGGCGCTGTACCCGTATGCCACCGTGCCGCTGCGGGTGGACTACGAGTTGACCGCCTTGGGTCAGTCTTTCTTATTGCCGATGCGCAATCTGCTGCATTGGGCCGAGCAGAACCACCAGCAAGTGCGTGATGCCCGTGCAACCTACGTCCCGCCGCCCAGGCATGAAGCCTTGTGAGCTACACCCGTATGTTTATGGCAAATGTACCTGTAGCCAAATAGATACGTGCGCAAGCAGCTATCAAAACAATAGCAACTCTTCGGAATCAGTGCACATGGTAACCCAGTGCAGGGGCAGGGCACCCGCGCTCAATGACCGGCGGATAGCTGGTTTGTCTCTCCAAAAAAACCTTGGGGCAAAATCCCACCATGACCCAAGCCACCGACCAAGCACCCGCCTTCACGCTCTACGATGAGCCGGGCCACCTGATTCGCCGCGCCCAGCAGATCGCGGTGTCCAAGTTCCACGAGGTGCATGGCCGCAAAGTCACGCCGATCCAGTACGCGATCCTGCGCACGCTGTTTGAATCGCCCGGTGTGGATCAGGTCACGCTGGCGCAATTGATTGCGCTGGACACCTCCAGCACCGCCGACATCGCCACCCGGTTAGAGGCCAAGGGCTGGATCCTGCGCGAGGTGCTGCCGCGCCGCCAGCGCCGCCTGTCGCTGACCCCGGCGGGTGAAGCGGTCTTGCAGGGCATGCGCTCGGGCATCGAGCAGATGTACCTGGGCATGATGGACAGTCTGAACGCTGCCGAGCAACGCGAATTCATGCGGCTGCTGCGCAAGTTTGTGCATTTGAACGACCAGCAAAACAAGCCTGACGAAGCGGCAAGCAAGGGTTAATCCCGATCAAATTAGACTGATATTGCGCGCAGTCATTCCGTACAATGAATCACATTCAGCATACTGAATGAAATTACCGCCAGCCACCCTGCCTGCCCAGTTGCAGGATTTTTTGAACCAACGAGGTCTTCATCATGTTCCCCAAAAACACCTGGTACGTTGCCGCCACCCCCAACGAGATCGACGAGAAACCGCTGGGGCGCACCATCTGCGGCGAGCGCATCGCCTTCTATCGCGGTGAAGAGAACAAGGTGGCGGCAGTGGAAGACTTCTGCCCGCACCGTGGTGCGCCGCTGTCGCTGGGCAAGGTGTGCGAAGGCAAGCTGGTCTGCGGCTACCACGGCCTGGAGATGGGCTGCGAGGGCAAGACGATTGCCATGCCGGGCCAGCGCGTACGCGGCTTCCCGGCCATCAAGAGCTATCCGGTGCTGGAGCGCTACGGCTTTATCTGGGTTTGGCCGGGCGACGCAGCCCAGGCTGATGAGGCCAAGATTCCGCACATGGAGTGGTACGACAACCCCGAGTGGGCTTACGGTGGTGGCCTGTACCACATCAACTGCGACTACCGCCTGATGATCGACAACCTGATGGACCTGACGCACGAGACCTATGTGCACTCCACCAGCATTGGCCAAAAAGAGATTGACGAGACCCCGTGCAAGACCACGGTCGAGGGCGATAGGGTCGTGACCAGCCGTTTCATGAGCGGTATCCAGCCACCGCCCTTCTGGCAAATGGCCTTGCGCGCCAACCACCTGGCTGATGATGTGCCGGTGGACCGCTGGCAAATTTGCCGCTTCACGCCGCCCAGCCATGTGATGATTGAAGTCGGTGTGGCGCACCAGGGCCATGGCGGCTATGACGCACCCAATGACAAAAAGGCCTACAGCGTGGTGGTGGACTTCATCACGCCCGAGACCGAGACATCGATCCACTACTTCTGGGGCATGGCGCGCAAGTTCAACCCCACCGACAAGGCGCTCACCGCCAGCATCCGCGAAGGCCAGGGCAAGATCTTTGGCGAAGATCTGGAGATGCTGGAGCGCCAGCAACAAAACCTGCTGGCCCACCCCGAGCGCGCCTTGCTGATGCTCAATATTGATGCCGGTGGTGTGCAGTCGCGCAAGATTCTGGAACGCGTGATTAACCAGGAACGGCAGCCCGCTGGTGCCGCAGCCCCAACCGCCGGTCTTTGAGGACGGCGCCATGACCAGTGCATCGACTTTATCGGTTCGCGTGGCACGCAAGGCCATGGAGGCCACAGACATCTGCACCCTGGAGTTGGTGGCAGTGGAGGAGGGCGTGCCACTGCCGGCTTTTTCCGCAGGCTCGCATGTGGATGTGTACTTGCCCGGCGGCCTGACCCGCCAGTACTCGCTGTGCAACGACCCCAAGGAAACCCACCGCTACCTGATTGGTGTTCTGCGCGACCCGGCCTCGCGCGGCGGCTCACAGGCGGTGCATGACCAGGTGCAAGAAGGCCAGGTGTTGCAGATCAGCGCGCCCAAGAACCACTTTCCTCTGACACACGATGCAACGCACAGCCTGATGCTGGCGGGTGGCATCGGCGTCACGCCCATTCTTTGTATGGCTGAGCGATTGGCCATGATGGGTGCTGATTTCGAGATGCACTACAGCGCACGTTCGCTTGAACGAACTGCTTTTCATGGGCGCATCACCTCGTCCGCCTATGCGCCCCGGGTCCAGTTCCATTTTGATGATGGTGCGGCCGATCAAAAGCTGGATTTGAAGGCGCTGCTGGTGAAACCCAAAGACGGTGTGCACCTGTATGTCTGCGGTCCCAAAGGGTTCATGGATGCCGTTCTGACCACGGCCCGCGCACAAGGCTGGCCCGAGAGCCAGTTGCATTACGAGTTCTTCGGTGCCGAGGTGGTCTCATCCGAGAGCGATGCCAGCTTTGAGGTTCAACTGGCAAGTTCCGGGCGCATCATCACCGTACCCAAGGATCAGACGGTCATTCGGGCGCTGTCCGCAGCGGGGGTGGAAGTGCAAACCTCCTGCGAGCAAGGGGTCTGCGGCACCTGCCTGACGCGCGTTCTCGGAGGCGTGCCCGACCACAAGGACCAGTACCTGACACCCGAAGAGCAGGCCGCCAACGACCAGTTTCTGCCCTGCTGTTCGCGCGCCAAGACCGCGCGGCTGGTGCTTGATCTTTGAGCGGGTCAAACCGTCCGGCCGCCTGTTTCGGGGGTCAAACCAGACCGTGTTTCTTCGCCCGGAAAGCCAGCTTGGCCCGTGTGGTATCCAAGAGGCGCGCGGCCGCCGACAAATTGCCTTTGCTGGCGGCAATCGCCCGCTCCAGCGTGTCGCGTTCGGTTTGCGCCAGGGAGTGCGGGGTCGCTGCCGGATGAGACCGTTCCCTACCCCAGCGCCATCCATGCGTGCATTCATTTCACAGCCGTCTCACCTGCCGGTCAGGACGTCATGACCGACCTGGCTCAGTGGTTGAACTAGCCATGAATCAGATGGCAAAACACATTGATGTATACATCGTGAGAAATTGCTAGCAGCAAGAGGGAAAGGCAATCTCGCGTAAAGGCGACTTCAATGGTCAACTTTCACTGGAAGCTGGCCATTGCCGCAGCAGCCGGTGTCGGCTCCATTGAGCATGGTTTCTTCATGAGCCGAGACAACCTGGCCGTGATGGCGGAGAACCGCGTGGCCTGGACCCCGACCTTTTGCCCGGTGCATTTTCAGTGGGCGCAGCCTCAAGCGGTGGGCTGGAAGCCCGAGACGGTCGGCCATCTGCGCCGCATTCTGGATGCTCACGCCCGGCATCTGACGCTGGCGCGCGACCTGGGTGTCACCCTGCTGCTGGGCACCGATGCCGGCAGCATGGGCGTGCAGCACGGACACGCGGTGTTTGAGGAGATCGACCGCTTTCTGGAAGCCGGCCTTTCGATGGAAGACACGCTGAGGGCGGCGACCGCCAACAGTCGACGCCATTTCGGCCACAATCACGCCACCCTGCGCCGGGGCGCTCCATTTGAAGCCGTGCTGCTGGGGCAAAATCCTTTTCAACACATCGCTACCCTGCGCCACCCCATGAAGATGTGGCCTGCAACGACCCAAGACCCAACATTTCAAAAATGACAGCAAAAATCATTGATGGCAAAGCCTTGTCGCACAAGCTGCGGCAGGATTTCAAACTTCAGGCCGACGCCCTGAGCCAGCAAGGCATCACGCCGGGATTGGCGGTGATCCTGGTGGGCGACAACCCGGCCTCGCGGGTTTATGTCGGCAACAAGGTCAAGGCCTGCGAAGAGTGCGGCGTGCATTCCCGCAGCCACATTTTGCCGGTCGACACAGCCGAGGCCGAGCTGCTGCGCCTGATTGCAACACTCAACGCCGACGATGCCGTGCACGGCATTTTGGTGCAGCTGCCGTTGCCCGAGCACATCGACGTGCGCCGCGTGCTCGAAGCCATTGACGTGAACAAGGACGTGGACGGTTTTCACCTCTACAACGTCGGCGCGCTAGCCACTGGCAACACCATCTTTCCGCCGTGCACACCGTATGGCGTGCAACTGCTGCTGGAGACCACCGGCATCGACGTGGCCGGGCAAAACGCCGTCATCGTCGGGGCCAGCAACATCGTCGGCAAACCGATGGCGCTGATGCTACTGCAAAAAGAGGCCACCGTCACCGTCTGCCACGCAAAGACACGCGACCTGGCACAGCACACCATCCTGGCCGACATCCTGATCGTGGCGGCCGGGCGGCCGGGACTGATCGTGCCGCAAATGGTGCGCCGTGGCGCGGTGGTGATCGACGTCGGCATCAACCGCCTGCCCGACGGCCGCATCGTCGGCGATGTGGACTTTGAAGGCGTGAAGAAAAAAGCTTCCTGGATCACGCCGGTGCCCGGCGGCGTCGGCCCCATGACCGTCACCATGCTGATCAAGAACACCCTGAGCAGCGCGCAACGGCGCGGCGGTATTGGTGAGGGGATTGGCTCAATGGGCTGGGATGCGCCTACGGTGCACAGTCACTGAGGCAGGTCGTGCTTGAAACCAGAGGAAACCACAGAATCATGAAAAACACTATAAATTCCATAGCTGCTCACGCAATGGATACGGTGGCTGCAGGCCTAAATGATATTGAAAATTCGTCTGTGAACACACCCGCCAGTGCGCAGGCCAGCGTGCAAGTGCAGGCGCTGCTGCGTTTGCGCGAGTTGATTCTGGCAGGCGAATTGCCCGGTGGTGCCCGGATTGCCGAGCTCACCATCGTCGAAAAACTGGGCTTCTCGCGCACGCCGATTCGCGCCGCGCTGATGCGCCTGGAGCAGGAAGGCCTGCTTGATGCCTTGCCGAATGGCGGTTATGCCGTCAAGACTTTCTCGGAACGCGATGTGTCCGAAGCGATTGAGTTGCGCGGCACGCTCGAAGGCCTGTCGGCCCGGCTCTCGGCCGAGCGCGGCGCGCCTCCCGTGGTGCTGAACGAGGCACGCGCCTGTCTGCGCGAGATTGACGCGTTGCTGAGTCAGCCGGCCCTGAACGACGACGCGTTCTCAAGCTATGTGATTTTGAACGCGCGTTTTCACGCGCTGCTGAGCGAGATGGCGGGCAGCGCGGTGATTGCCAAAGAGCTGGCGCGCGCATCAGGCCTGCCGTTTGCCTCGCCCTCGGCTTTTGTCGTGTTGCAAGCCAACTCGCCAGCGGCGCGCGACATGCTGATCGTGGCGCAGGACCAGCACTGGCAGGTGCTTGATGCCATCGACCGGCGCGAAGGCTCGCGTGCCGAAAGCCTGATGCGCGAACATTCCCGCATGGCCCAGCGCAATCTGCGCGAGGCGGTGCAAAGCCAGCGCCTTGACCAAATGCCCGGCGTGCGCCTGATTCGTCAACGCAGCTGAAGCCCAATATCAAGCTGCGCTACCCTATGCGCAGCAACCAGACTTTGACCGATGCGGTCATTCAATCCTTTTGCGACGTAACGCCGCTGGCCCTGTTTTTGAGCGACCAGGAAAAGCAGCAGAACCAGCGTATTTGCGTCTGCGTGTCGCGCGTGGTAGGGGCCATCACGCTGGATTCGGCCTACCGCGCCGAGGCCTGATCCGCACGATCTGGTTATTGCAAACTGTTATAACAAAGAGTCTGAAATCCCTATTGCGATAGCTTGCTTTTCCCGGCACAGTAGTACAGTGTTTCGAGTTCGATCATTCCCCAGGAGACAAGACATGCAAAAAAGACGATTTCTTCACGCCTCGGCCCTTGCCATCGTGGCGCTATATGCTACCAATTCAATAGCGCAGGAGAACAAGTTCAAGATTGGCCTGATCCTGCCGATGACCGGGCAGCAGGCAAGCACCGGGCGCCAGATCGAAGCGGCGGCGCGCCTCTACATGGCCCAGAACGGCGATACCGTTGCCGGCAAGAAGATTGAACTGATCGTCAAGGACGACACCAGCATTCCCGACGTGACCAAGCGCCTCGCCCAGGAACTGGTAGTGAATGACAAGGTCAACGTGCTGGCCGGCTTTGGCATCACGCCTTCTGCGCTGGCCACGGCACCGATTGCCACGCAGTCGAAAACCCCGCTGGTGGTGATGGCAGCAGCCACCAGCAGCATCACGCAGGCCTCGCCCTACGTCGTGCGCACCAGTTTCACGCTGGCACAGGCAGCTGTCGCGATGGGCGACTGGGCGCCGAAGAATGGGATCAAGAAGGTAGTCACGCTGGTCAGCGACTATGGCCCAGGCATCGACGCCGAGAAATACTTCAAGGAACGTCTGATTTTTAACGGCGGTCAGGTTTCGGAGTCGCTGCGGGTCCCGATGCGCAACCCCGATTTCGCCCCCTTCCTGCAAAAAGTGCGTGATCTCAAGCCCGACGCCCTGTTCGTCTTCGTGCCTTCCGGCGCGGGCGCAGCCGTCATGAAGCAATTCCTGGAGCGCGGCATGGACAAGGCCGGCATCAAGCTTATCGGCACCGGTGACGTGACCGACGATGATCAGCTCAATGACATGGGCGATGGCGCCCTGGGCGTGGTGACCTCGCACCACTACTCCGCAGCGCATCCGTCGGCCTTGAACAAGAAGTTTGTCGAGGCTTTCGGCAAGGCCAACAAGGGCATGCGTCCCAACTTCATGGCCGTGGGTGGTTATGACGGCATGCGCGTGATTTACGAAGCGCTCAAGGCAACCAAGGGGCAGGGCGGCGGCGACGCCTTGCTGGCGGCCATGAAGGGGCAGATTTTCGAGAGCCCGCGCGGCCCGATGTTCATCGATGCGCAAACCCGCGACGTGGTGCAGGACATCTACCTGCGCAAGGTTCAAAAACAGAATGGCCAGCTCTACAACGTAGAATTTGACGTCATCAAGGACGTCAAGGATCCTGGCAAGACCAAGTAAGCAGTCAACGTGCGGGGGCGGCGTATGTGCAATGTGCGCCGAGTGCAGTGATTGTGCAATGTGACCGGGCTTTGGGGTGCAAGGCGCGGCCATCGCGATGCGTCAAGCCTGAATATCAGTCCGTGTGCTTGTACCCCAAAACCGCACGCGCATTGCGCAGTCGCTGCGCTCAACCGAGAATCTGTGTCACTCATAATTGATCCCCGATGTTGACCATCCTCTTTGACGGCATCGCCTATGGCATGCTGTTGTTCATCCTGGCGGTTGGCCTGGCTGTGACCATGGGCTTGATGAATTTCATCAATCTGGCGCACGGCGCGTTCGCCATGGTCGGTGGCTACATCACGGTGCTGCTGATGCAGAAGATGGGCGTGCCTTTTTTGCTCTGCCTGCCGCTGGCCTTTCTCGGCTCGGCGCTGTTGGGTGGCGTGCTGGAGCGCACGCTGTACCGTCCGCTGTATCACAAGCCGCACCTGGACCAGGTGCTGTTTTCCATCGGCCTGACCTTCATGGCCGTGGCCAGCGCCGACTACTTTATTGGCTCCAGCCAGCAAATCATTCAATTGCCGGAATGGCTGAAAGGCCGGACCGAGCTCGGGCAGGGCGCCTGGATGCTGGGCATGGGCCATTACCGCCTGTTCATCATCGCAGTGTGCGCGGCGCTCACCGTGGGCCTGCAATATGTGCTGACCAAAACCCGTTTTGGCAGCCGGCTGCGCGCCTCGGTGGACGACCAGCGAGTGGCGGCGGGGCTGGGCATCAATGTGAACTGGGTGTTCCTGGGTACCTTCGCGGTCGGTTCGGGTCTGGCCGGGCTGGGCGGCGCGCTCGGGGCCGAGGTGCTGGGCCTGGACCCCAGCTTTCCGCTGAAATACATGATCTACTTTTTGATCGTGGTGGCGGTGGGCGGCACCTCCAGCATCACCGGGCCGCTGCTGGCGGCTTTGCTGCTGGGCATTGCCGACGTGGCGGGCAAGTACTACATCCCCAAGCTGGGTGGTTTTATTGTCTACAGCCTGATGATCGTGATCCTGATCTGGCGCCCGCAGGGCCTGTTTGTGCGCAAGGGGGGCAAGTGATGACGGGCTCGCCGACGAACTCGCAAAACCTGCTGCTCAAGAGCGGCCGCTGGAAGCTCTGGGAGTACCCGCTGTGGTTGCTGGCGCTGGCCTCGCCGCTGCTTCTGTCGAGCCACGCGCTGATCATCAACGAGATTGCCATCGTGGCGCTGTTCGCGCTGTCGCTGGACCTGATTCTGGGCTATACCGGCATCGTGTCGCTCGGGCACGCTGCTTTCTTTGGCATGGGGGCTTATTCGGCGGCGCTGTTTGCCAAGCTGGTGATGCCCGATCCGCTGCTGGGCCTGGCGGTAGGCGTGGCCACGGCCGGCGTGCTGGGGGCGCTGTGCAGCGCCACCATTCTGCGCGGCACCGATCTGACGCGGCTCATGGTGACGCTCGGGGTTGGGCTGATTCTGATGGAACTGGCGAACAGGCTGGACTGGCTCACTGGCGGTGCCGACGGTCTGCAGGGCGTGGTCATGGGACCGTTGCTGGGCAAGTTCGAATTTGATTTGAGCGGGCGCACGGCAGCCTGGTATTCGCTGAGCGTGCTGCTGCTGGTGTTTGTGCTGGCGCGGCGTTTTGTCAACTCGCCGTTTGGCGCCACGCTGAAGGCGATCCGGGACAACCGGCTGCGCGCCATGGCGATCGGCATTCCGGTCAGTAGTCGCCTGGCCGTGGTTTACACGGTGGCGGCCGCACTGGCCGGTGCAGCGGGCGCCCTGCTGGCGCAAACCACGGGGTTTGCCTCGCTCGATGTGTTCGAGTTCCACCGCTCGGCCGATGTGATGCTGATCGTGGTTATCGGCGGCGTCGGCTGGCTGTATGGCGGCGTCGCCGGTGCCATTGTGTTCAAGCTGATGCAGGATGCGATATCGAGCATCACGCCGCAGTACTGGACTTTCTGGATCGGCCTGTTCCTGGTGGTGCTGGTGCTGGTCGGGCGTGAGCGCCTGATCCGCCCCTGGACCTGGATCAATCGCGCTTCGCGCCGGAGGCAGGCGTGACCGACACCGTGCTGTCGGCGCAAGGTCTGGTGATGCGCTTTGGCGGCATCATGGCCACCAACAAGGTCACGCTCAACCTGAAGAAGGGTGCGCGTCACGCCCTGATCGGCCCCAACGGCGCGGGCAAGACCACGCTGATCAATTTGCTGACCGGCGTGCTGCAGCCCACTGAGGGGAAAATCATTCTGGAGGGGCTGGACGTTACCGAGCTTGCGCCGTACCAACGGGTGCGCCGTGGCATGGTGCGCACCTTCCAGATCAACCAGTTGTTCGACACCCTGACGCCGCTGGAAACCCTGGCCATGGTGGTCTCGCAGCAGCAGGGCTTGGGCAGCAAATGGTGGCAGGCGCTGGGCAGTTCCAAAAAGGTGACCGAGCGTTGCGAGCAGTTGCTGGCGCAGTTTCACCTCACCGCGGTGATGGACCAGGAAACTCGCGTGCTGGCCTACGGCAAGCGCCGCCTGCTGGAGATTGCCATTGCGCTGGCCTGCGAACCGCGCGTGTTGCTGCTGGATGAACCGGTAGCAGGCGTGCCCGCCGGTGAGCGTGAAGAGCTGCTGCAAACCGTGGCGGCGTTGCCGGCGGATGTCTCCATCCTGTTGATCGAGCATGACATGGACCTGGTGTTCAGCTTTGCCAATCGCATGACGGTGCTGGTCAACGGGACCGTGCTGACGGAAGGCGATCCGGACCAGATCGCCAACGATTCACGCGTCAAGGCGGTGTACCTGGGCCACGGCGACGAAATCAACGACGCCGTGCCCGGCATGGGCGAGGGAGCCATCCAGCATGGCTGAGTTACTGAAGGTGGAAGGCCTCAGCGCCGGCTATGGCGAGGCGGTGGTCTTGCAGGGCATTTCGCTGTCGCTGGCCCAGGGCCAGACCCTGGCGCTGCTGGGGCGCAATGGCACTGGCAAGACCACACTGATCAACACGCTGGCCGGCGCCACGCGTCAGCATGCTGGCAGCATCACGCTGGGTGGCGAGGCATTGCACAGCTTGCCCTCGCATGAGCGCGCCGCGGCCGGCATCGGCTGGGTGCCGCAGGAGCGCAATATTTTCAAATCGCTGACGGTGCATGAGAACCTCACCGCCGTGGCGCGACCCGCGCGAAGCGGCCGTGCATCCAGAGCCTGGACGCCGGAACGCGTGTACGAGCTGTTTCCGCGTCTGGCTGAACGCATGGCCAATCTGGGCACGCAGCTCTCCGGTGGTGAACAGCAGATGCTGGCACTGGGCCGCGCGCTGGTGCTGAACCCCACGCTGCTGCTGCTGGACGAGCCCTGCGAAGGACTGGCGCCGATCATCGTGCAGGAGTTGCTGCGCGCCATCCGGCGCATCACCCGGGATGAGGGCCTGTCGGCCATCATCGTCGAGCAGCACCCACAGGCGATTCTGGCGATCTCCGACACTGCCGCCGTGCTGGACCGCGGCACGGTGGTGTATTCAGGAACGGCAGCCAGCTTGCAGGAGCAACCGGCGCTGCTGGACAAACTGCTGGGCGTGGCACGATAGCTTCACTTTGCTATTGAAGTTATAGCAGCTTGCGCATACTGCACGGTGCCCAGAAGCCTAAAACATCAACAATTATGGATCTTTCCCGAAATGATGACAGGCCAAACCCGTTTCAGCATGGGGGGAGGATCAGGCTGACGAGGCACTCAGCTCCGCGGCTGTCCCCCGGCCTTCGGCCTCCTCCTTTATGCCGCTGCGCCGAGTACCCCGCCAGCCTGATCTTTCAAGCAGGGTTGATGTGCGACCATTGCAAACCACATGCCGAGGGCGGCGCAGTGGGTGGCGCAGCGAAATCAAGGAGGAGCCCGCAGGGCGGGGGACATTCGCGGAGCTACCCACTGCGGCGCCCTCGGCCCACACACGCCTGGACCACAATTCTCGAGTTGCGAAAGCAAGCTGCATCAGGTGGAACGGTGTCGTGAATTTCGGAACTCAATCGTCTGCGGGACCAGAGCATGAAACTTGAACACATCGGCATGATCGGCTACGGTGAGGTCGGCAAAATATTCACCGCCGGGCTCAAGAGTAGTGTGCACACGGTCAGTGCGTGGGACCTCAAGTTTGACGCGGCCGCCACACGAGAAGACGAGCTGGCCCATGCCGCCCAGGCCGGCGTGCAAACCTGCGCTTCCATGCAGGCCGTGTGTGAAAAAGCAGACTTTCTGATCTCCGCCGTCACCGCCTCGAATACCCTGGTCGTTGCGCAGTCGGCAGCAGCAAACCTTCGCCCCGGCAGCATTTTTCTGGACCTTAACTCGGCATCGCCGGGCACCAAGCAGCAGGCCGCGCAGCTGATCGACGCCGCCGGCGGGCACTATGTCGAAGCCGGGGTCATGACCTCGGTGCCGCCTTATGGCATTCGCGTGCCGATGCTGCTGGGTGGTGCACTGGCCGAGGCGCTGGCGGAGAGATTGCGCGGTTTTGGCATGGACGCCAAGGCGGTCGCTGCGGAAATTGGCGTGGCGTCGGCCATCAAGATGTGCCGCAGCGTGATGATCAAAGGGCTGGAAGCGCTGGTGATTGAGAGCTACACCACGGCTCGCGCCTATGGCGTGGAAGCGCATGTGCTCCCGACGTTGGCCGAGACCTTTCCGTCCATCGACTGGGAGAAACAAGGCGCCTATTTCTTCAGCCGCGTGGCGCTGCACGGCAAGCGTCGCGCCGAGGAAATGCGGGAAGCCGCCAACACCGTGCGCGAGGTCGGCTTCGAGCCCTGGATGGCGAGCGCCATCGCCGGGAAACACGACTGGGTCGCCGAGCAGAGCCGTGACGGTGTGTTTAAGGGACTAAGCAAAGACGCCAAATGGCAGGATTACGCGGACCGCATGCTGGCGACAAGAAAGACTTGACGGCGTTTGCCGGACACAACTTCAGGAACATGATCATGCGAACACAAGTTGCCATCATCGGCGCCGGCCCGTCAGGTCTGCTACTGGGTCAACTGCTGCACAAGGCGGGTATCGACGCCGTCATTCTGGAACGCCAGACCGGAGACCATGTTCTGAGCCGTATCCGCGCCGGCATTCTGGAACAGGTGTGCATTGACCTGCTGGATGAAGCCGGCGTCGGCGCGCGCATGCACAAGGAAGGCCTGGTGCATGGCGGCTTTGAAATGCTCTACAACGGCAAGCGTCACCGCATC
Source organism: uncultured beta proteobacterium (assembly GCA_963810395.1). Classification (GTDB taxonomy): domain Bacteria; phylum Pseudomonadota; class Gammaproteobacteria; order Burkholderiales; family Burkholderiaceae_C; genus Rhodoferax. The sequence continues at coordinate 3,481,376 of CAWENC010000001.1, forward strand.
GATATGAACCTGCTCACCGGCGGCAAGAATGTCATGGTCTACGGCCAGACCGAACTCACCAGGGATTTGATGGACGCGCGCAGCAGCGCCGGCCTGCCTACCGTCTATGAAGCCGGCAACGTCGCGGTGCACGACTTCGACTCCAAAAAGCCGCGCGTCACCTATGAAAAGAATGGCCAGAAAATTGACATCGAGTGCGACTTCATCGCCGGCTGCGACGGCTTTCACGGCGTCTGCCGCGCCAGCGCCCCGCGCAGCGCGATCACCGAGTTCGAAAAGATATACCCGTTCGGCTGGCTGGGCCTGCTGTCGGACACGCCGCCGGTGCACGATGAACTCATCTACATCAACAGTCCACGCGGCTTTGCCCTGTGTTCGCAGCGCAGCAGGACGCGCAGCCGCTATTACCTGCAAGTGCCGCTGACCCAGCGCGTCGAGGATTGGAGCGACGATGCGTTCTGGCAGGAACTGCGCCTGCGTCTGGACCAGGAAGGCCGAGACCAATTGATCACCGGTCCGTCGATTGAGAAGAGCATCGCGCCGCTGCGCAGCTTTATCACCGAGCCGATGCGCTTTGGCCGCATGTTCCTGGCGGGCGACGCGGGCCATATCGTGCCGCCGACCGGTGCCAAAGGCCTGAACCTGGCGGCTACCGACGTCAAATACCTGTCCAGCGCCATCATCGAGTTCTACCAGGACCAGAGCGAGGCCGGCATTGACAGCTATTCGGAGCGCTGCCTCAAGCGCATCTGGAAAGGTGAGCGCTTCTCGTGGTGGTTCACCCAGCTGATGCACCGTTTTCCTGACGACGGTGCCATCGTCGCCAAGTTCCAGCAAGCCGAACTTGACTATTTGATTCACTCCGAAGCGGGCTCGCGCACCATTGCCGAAAACTATGTCGGCTTGCCGCTGGATTTCGGCGCCTGAGCGCAATGCCGGTTGAGGGCTGGCCCGGCGCGCCTGAAATCGTTCGTCGGTGCAGTCCACCCGACAGCCGTGCGGGTGGAAAAATCCGCTCCGGTTGAGAAGTACTCAAAGCCGGCAGGGGTATTGCCAAAGCGGCAGATTTGACATATGGGCGGGGTAGAATTCCGTTCCTGCAAAGCCGGTCTGGCTTGCGGTTTTCTGCTCTCTGGGCTTGCTTTGGCCGTCGGCCAAGAGGTTCACCAGGGGTGCCGGTGAGCTCAAGGATTTTGATGAAACGTGTTGATGACTTCCGCCTGAAGTTCGGAAAAAAAGAGTTCGTGCCCATCATGGTGGGTGGTATGGGAGTCGATATTTCAACTGCCGAACTGGCCCTGGAAGCGGCGCGACTCGGCGGCATCGGACACATCTCCGACGCCATGGTGCCCGACGTTTCCGATCGACGCTTTGATACCAGTTTCGTCAAGGACAAGACCAAGTTCTACAAGTACAACCTGGACAACTCCGACAAGTCCACGATCAAGTTCGATCTGGGTGTGCTGGCCGATGCAACCCGGCGGCACGTTGAAGCCACGATGCAGGCCAAGCGCGGGGACGGCCTGGTTTTCGTCAACTGCATGGAAAAGCTGACCATGAACGCGCCGCGTGAAACCCTGCAGGTGCGCATGGCGTCGGCGCTGGACGCTGGCATTGATGGCATTACCTTGAGCGCCGGTCTGCACCTGGGCTCATTCGGGCTGCTGGCGGACCATCCGCGATTTCGTGATGCCAAGCTGGGAATCATCGTGTCGTCGGTGCGGGCGCTGCAATTATTTTTGCGCAAGAATGCAAGACTCGATCGTTTTCCCGATTACGTGATTGTGGAAGGCCCCCTGGCCGGTGGCCATCTGGGTTTTGGCATGGACTGGGCGCAGTACGACCTGGCCACCATCATTGCTGAAATCGTGCAGTACCTGAAGACTGAACAACTTGATATTCCGGTGATTGCGGCGGGTGGCATCTTTACCGGCAGCGACGCCGTGTCGTTTCTGGAACATGGCTCGGCTGCGGTGCAGGTCGCAACGCGCTTTACCGTGGCCAATGAATGCGGTTTGCCGGACAAGGTCAAGCAGGAGTATTTCAAGGCCAGTGAAGAAGACATCATCGTCAACACCATCTCGCCGACCGGCTACCCGATGCGCATGCTCAGGAACACGCCGGCCATCGGCTCGGGCATCCGTCCGGGTTGCGAGTCCTATGGCTACCTGCTTGACGGCAACGGCAATTGCGCCTACATCACGGCCTACAACCGCGAAGTGGCGTTGCACCCGGACGCCAAGACGATCTCGGTCATGGACAAGACCTGCCTGTGCACCCACATGCGCAATTACAACTGCTGGACCTGCGGACACACCACCTATCGTCTGAAAGACACCACCACGCGCACGGAAGATGGCAGTTATCGCACGCTCAGTGCCGAGCACATCTTCAAGGACTACCAGTTCAGCGTGGACGGTCAAATCGCCTTGCCTGTCTGAAACCTGGCGTATTTCCGGGCTTCAGAACCGGTCTTTCGGACCGCGGCCGGTTGTTTTTCAGCATGCGAAAACTTGATTTCATTTTGTAAAAAGGTGAATTGTTGCATTGCGACAATTTTTCTCAAGGTGAAAGATTGTTTTTCGTAGTACAAAATACGATATGCAACTTGTTGATTTTATTTGATTTAATTTATATCTTATATAAGACATAAGATTGAAAATCGCTTTAGTCCCGCCCTAGAATTGTTTCGACGGCACCGAATTTGCCAAGCAGTCGGTGCACACAGTTTCATCAACTTTAGGAGTGACTTCATGCCGCAAACCATCACTGAACAACTGAGCCGCGAACAACAAATCGCCGCACTGGAAAAAGACTGGGCCACCAACCCCCGCTGGAAAGGCATCAAACGGGGTTACAGCGCGGCCGATGTGGTCCGTCTGCGCGGTTCGTTCCCGATTGAGCACACGCTGGCGCGTCGCGGTGCCGAAAAGCTCTGGAACCTGTTGCACACCGAGCCCTACGTCAATGCGCTGGGGGCGCTGACCGGCGGCCAGGCGATGCAGCAAGTCAAGGCCGGCGTGAAGGCCATTTATCTGTCGGGCTGGCAAGTGGCGGCTGACAACAACTCCTCGGCTTCGATGTACCCGGATCAATCGCTGTATTCGGTGGACTCCGTGCCGAAAGTGGTCGAGCGCATCAATAACACCTTCCGCCGTGCCGATGAAATCCAGCATTCCAAAGGCGTCGACGCCGGAGACGTGGACTATATTGACAATTTCGCACCCATCGTGGCCGACGCCGAGGCCGGTTTTGGCGGCGTGCTCAATGCGTTCGAGCTGATGAAGAACATGATCAAGGCCGGCGCGGCAGGCGTGCACTGGGAAGACCAGCTGGCATCGGTCAAGAAATGCGGCCACATGGGCGGCAAGGTGCTGGTACCGACCGCTGAAGCGATCCAGAAGCTGGTCGCAGCCCGCATGGCGGCCGATGTCTGCGGCGTGCCGACGCTGGTGATCGCGCGCACCGACGCAGAAGCGGCCGATCTGCTGACCAGTGACTACGACCGAAACGACAAGCCGTTCCTGACCGGAGAGCGCACGGCCGAAGGCTTCTACAAGACCAACAAGGGTCTGGACCAAGCCATCAGTCGCGCCGTTGCCTATGCTGATTACGCTGACCTGGTGTGGTGCGAAACCGGCACGCCTGATCTGGCGTTTGCGAAGAAGTTTGCCGACGCAGTGCGTGCCAAGCACCCGGGCAAACTGCTGGCTTACAACTGCTCGCCGTCATTCAACTGGAAAAAGAACCTGGACGATGCCACGATCGCCCGCTTCCAGAAAGAGCTGGGCGCCATGGGTTACAAGTATCAGTTCATCACCCTGGCGGGCATTCACTCCATGTGGTACAGCATGTTCGACCTGGCACAGGATTACGTCAAGCGCGGCATGACGGCCTACATCGAGAAAGTGCAGGAGCCCGAATTTGCGGCGCGCGAGCGTGGCTACAGCTTCGTGTCGCACCAGCAGGAAGTCGGCACCGGCTATTTTGACGAGGTCACCACGGCGATTCAGGGCGGCAAGTCAAGCGTTACGGCGTTGACTGGTTCCACCGAAGAAGAGCAGTTTCACTAAATAGAGTCGCTGCCTCAAAATTGGCCTGTGTCGTCCAGTGGTGGGTGACACAGGCCTTTTTTGTTAAACTCACCGTTTCATTCCTGAAATAAGAGCGAGAAAGGCAGTCTGGTTATGACACCGCGAACTACTCCGGCAAGGTTTATGCAGCTTGCAAGCCGCTAGTCCGCGCGCCTTGTGCGCTCTCAGCTACAAAATTCATAGTAAAGCGCGGCCGGTTCCGCGCTTTTTGTTTTGCTCCACATTTTTCTGGTCTTCATCATGATTCAAATCACACTTCCTGACGGCTCCAAGCGCGACTTTTCCGGTTCGGTGACAGTAGCCGAGGTCGCAGCCTCGATCGGTGCCGGTCTGGCCAAAGCGGCGCTGGCCGGCAAGATAGATGGCAAGGTGGTGGATACCAGTTATCTGATCGAGACAAACAGCGCTTTGTCCATCATTACTGCCAAGGATGCCGATGGGCTGGAAGTCATCCGCCACTCCACGGCCCACCTGTTGGCCTACGCCGTCAAAGAACTGTTCCCGGATGCCCAGGTCACGATTGGTCCAGTGATCGAGCATGGTTTTTTCTATGACTTTTCCTTCAAGCGGCCCTTCACGCTGGAGGATCTGGCGGCCATCGAAAAGAAGATGCTTGAACTGGCGGCCAAAGACGAGCCGGTGACACGTCGCGTGCTGCCGCGCGACGAGGCAGTGGCCTATTTCAAGGGTTTGGGCGAGCATTACAAAGCCGAGATCATTGCCAGCATTCCGGCCAACGAGGATGTGTCGCTTTACCGGGAAGGCAAGTTCGAAGATCTGTGTCGCGGGCCGCATGTGCCAAGCACCGGCAAGCTGAAGTTCTTCAAGTTGATGAAACTCGCCGGTGCCTATTGGCGCGGTGATCACCGCAACGAAATGTTGCAGCGAATCTATGGCACGGCCTGGGCCACGAAGGACGAATTGCAGCAACACTTGACGATGCTGGAAGAAGCCGAAAAGCGCGATCACCGCAAGCTCGGCCGTGAACTCGATCTGTTTCACCTTGACGACCACGCTCCGGGCCTGGTGTTTTGGCACCCCAAGGGCTGGACCTTGTGGCAAGGCGTTGAGCAATACATGCGTCAGGTCTATCGCGATAACGGCTATCAGGAGGTCAAAGGGCCGCAGATCCTGGACAAATCCCTGTGGGAGAAAACCGGCCACTGGGACAAGTACCGCGAGAACATGTTCACCACCGAGTCGGAAAAACGCGAATACGCCTTGAAGCCGATGAATTGTCCAGGCCACATCCTGATCTTCAAGCAGGGCATCAAGAGCTACCGTGATTTGCCCTTGCGCTACGGCGAGTTCGGCCAATGCCATCGCAACGAGCCATCCGGCGGCTTGCACGGGATCATGCGGGTGCGTGGCTTCACGCAGGACGATGGCCACATCTTCTGCACCGAGGACCAGATTCTTCAGGAGTGTGTCGATTACACGGCGCTACTGCAAAAGGTCTATGCCGACTTTGGCTTCAAGAACATCATTTACAAGATTGCGACCCGTCCCGACCAGCGCATTGGTTCTGACGAAGTTTGGGACAAGGCGGAGGCCGCACTGATGGAAAGCCTGCGTGCGTCGGGCTGCGATTTTGAGGTTTCTCCAGGGGAGGGTGCGTTTTATGGTCCCAAGATCGAATACACGCTAAAGGATGCGATTGGACGCCATTGGCAATGTGGAACCATTCAGGTTGACTTTTCCATGCCCGAGCGCCTGGACGCCGAGTATGTCGGCGAAGACGGGGCCCGCCATCGGCCGGTGATGTTGCACCGCGCGATCGTCGGCAGTCTGGAGCGTTTCATCGGGATATTGATCGAGGAAAGCGCCGGCGCCTTGCCCGTCTGGCTCGCTCCGGTGCAGCTTGCGGTGCTCAATATTACCGACGCGCAGGCTGACTATTGTCGCGAAATTGTCGCGAAATTGAAAAAATCACTGCCAAATCAAGAGCTTAGGGTGGTCACGGATCTGCGCAACGAGAAAATTACGTATAAAATACGGGAGCATTCAATGCAGAAGCTGCCTTATATCCTTGTCGTCGGCGACAAAGAGAAAGCAGCAGGTACCGTTGCAGTGCGCGCCCGGGGTGGACAAGACCTCGGTGTGATGTCTCTTGATGCATTCGTGCAAAAAATCACAGGCGATATCACTCACAAGTCTGTTGTCTGAGCTGAATTCAAGCGAGATGCAGTTTGTCCGCGCGCACGGGGCGGTTTTAGCTACGGTTTTCGTAGCAGAAATTGTGAAGGATTAAGCCATCGCTACTGAATTTCGTGACCGTCGTCACCGCGAAGAACGCAAACATCGCCTGAACCGGGAAATCATGGCCCCGGAGGTTCGTCTCTCTGGAATTGAAAATGAGCCGCTTGGAGTAGTTAGCCTGATGGAGGCGCTGCGCATGGCAGGCGAACTGGATGTTGATCTGGTTGAAATTTCTGCCACGGCGGTTCCGCCGGTCTGTCGCTTGATGGATTACGGCAAGTTCAAGTACCAGGAGCAGAAGAAGGCGGCGGAAGCGAAAGCCAAACAGACGGTCATCGAGATCAAGGAGATCAAATTCCGTCCGGGTACGGATGACGGCGACTACAACATCAAGATGCGCAATATCAAGCGCTTCCTGGCGGAAGGCGACAAGTGCAAGATCACGTTGCGTTTTCGGGGTCGCGAGATTACGCACCAGGATCTTGGCATGGCCTTGTTAAACCGGATTCGAAGCGAACTGGGCGACCTGATTTTGATTGAGCAGTTTCCAAAGCTCGAAGGGCGCCAGATGATCATGATGATCGCGCCAGGCAAGAAGAAGATTGTGGCAAAGCCGGCGGCCGAAGCGGCGCCGGTTTCGACAAGCTAGGGTTTTGTGCGGCACAGGTTTGTATAACCGGTGTCATGCAAAGAGGGTGGCGAACCAAGAAGCGCCACTTAAAACGGAGTTTCAGTGAAGACTAACTTGTACTCAAGTTATGTCGGAACTAAAAGTGGCTCGGGGCCAACAAGGCTGCAAATCGTTTGCAGACGCCTCACGAGCACAATGAAGAAGGAGCATGAATATGCCCAAAATGAAGACCAAGAGCGCGGCGAAGAAACGCTTCCGCGTCCGTCCAGGTGGCACCGTCAAACGCGGTCAAGCCTTCAAACGTCACATTCTGACCAAGAAGACCACCAAAAATAAACGCCAATTGCGTGGTGCTACAGCTGTTCATGAGACCGACATGGGTCGCATGGCGCAGATGTTGCCAGGCCGTGGTATTTAATTAACGACGAACAAGGAGTAATCACATGCCTCGCGTCAAACGTGGTGTAACGGCTCGCGCCCGCCATAAAAAAGTTTTAGCCCTTGCAAAAGGTTTTCGCGGTCGCCGCGGTAATGTCTTCCGCGTCGCCAAAGAAGCGGTAATGAAGGCCGGGCAATATGCCTACCGTGACCGCCGAACCAAAAAACGTGTTTTCCGTCAGTTGTGGATCGCACGTATCAATGCTGCTGCGCGTCAGTGCGGCATGACCTATAGCCAGTTTGCCAATGGTCTGAAGAAAGCGAACATCGAGATCGATCGCAAGGTCCTGAGCGATATCGCCGTGCATGACATGCCAGCATTTGCCGGCATTGTGGAACAGGTCAAGGCCAAGCTGGCTGCTTGAGTTCAAGCCGGTTCGCTATTGTTTTAGTAGCCTACCATGCAATAGAGACAAGGGCTAGAGCTTGAAAGAGCACTAGCCCTTTTTCAATGAGAAAAGAATTCAAGAGAATATATGAACGAGTTGAATAGCGTCGTAGAGAGCGCCAAAGCGGCCTTTGAGCAGGCATCGACACCGGCTGATCTGGAAAACGCCAAGGCCTTGTTTCTGGGCAAGTCGGGCCGGATCACGGAACTGATGAAAGGCATGGCGGCGCTGTCGGTTGACGAAAAGAGGCTGCGCGGCGCGACCATCAATCTTGCCAAGCAGGCGATTGAAGCAGCCTTGAACAGCCGCCGGCAAGCGCTGGCCGACGCCGAATTGCAGGCTCAGCTTCAAGCCGAGGCACTGGACGTGACCCTGCCAGGTCGCCAGCGTGGGCCAGGCGGCTTGCACCCGGTTTCTCTGACGATGGAGCGCATCGAAGCGATCTTTGGCTCGATGGGATTCGATGTGGCCCAGGGGCCGGAGATCGAATCCGACTGGTTTAACTTCACCGCCCTGAACACGCCTGAGGATCACCCGGCGCGTTCGATGCACGACACCTTTTATGTCGAGGGTGGTTCGGTCGATGCGCCCAATCTTTTGCGTACCCACACCAGCCCAATGCAGATTCGCCATGCGGTGCAGCATGTAAAAAAATACCGCGCCGTCGTCGGGTCGTCCGGCGAGCAGTTGTTTTCTGGCTCCATGCCCGAGATTCGCGTCATCGCGCCGGGCCGAACCTACCGCGTCGACAGCGACGCCACGCATTCGCCCATGTTCCACCAGTGCGAAGGGCTCTGGGTGGGCGAGAACGTCAGTTTCAAGGATTTGAAGTATGTCCTGACGGATTTTTGCCGCGCACTTTTTGAGTCTGACGATCTGGTGCTGCGATTCCGTCCCAGTTTCTTTCCGTTCACCGAGCCCAGCGCCGAGATCGACATTCAGTTCCAGAGCGGGGCTCTCGCAGGTCGTTGGCTGGAAGTGGGGGGCTCAGGCCAGGTGCATCCCAATGTAGTCCGCAACATGGGTCTGGATCCCGAGAAATTCATAGGTTTTGCCTTTGGCATGGGTGTTGATCGATTCACCATGTTGCGTTATGGCGTGAACGATCTGCGTTTGTTTTTCGACGGCGATATTCGCTTTCTGTCGCAATTTGTATGAAACATTGCGAGCCAGCTCTGTCCCAAACTGAATAAATATATGCAATTCCCTGAATCCTGGCTGCGCGAATTCTGCAATCCGCCACTGTCCACCGAGCAACTTGCCGAGACTCTCACCATGGCGGGCCTCGAGGTTGAGGAACTCAAGCCGGTCGCCCCACCGTTCACCCATATCGTCGTGGGTGAAATCAAGGAGGCGGTGCAGCACCCCAACGCGGACCGTCTGCGCGTGTGCAAGGTGGATGTGGGCCAGGCGGCTCTACTCGATATTGTGTGTGGCGCACCCAATGCCCGAATCGGCATCAAGGTGCCGGTTGCGTTGGTCGGTGCCGAGTTGCCCCCAGGCGAAGACGGCAAACCTTTCCTGATCAAGGTCGGCAAGCTGCGCGGAGTCGAGAGCCAGGGCATGCTGTGCTCGGCGCGTGAACTCAAGCTGTCGGATGACCACGGCGGTCTGCTTGAACTCGCCGCTGATGCGCCCCTGGGGCAAGACATTCGCAAGTATTTGAATCTTGATGATCAATTGTTCACCCTCAAACTCACGCCCAATCTGGCGCATTGCCTGAGCGTCTATGGCGTGGCGCGCGAAGTCGCGGCATTGACTGGTGCGCCATTGGCGAGTCCCAGCTTTCCGACCGTCATGGTCAGCAGCACCGACAAGTTGCCGGTGAAAGTCAGCGCACCTGATTTGTGCGGGCGGTTTTCCGGCCGCATTGTGCGCCACGTCAATACCCGCGCCAGCACACCACAGTGGATGGTGGATCGGCTGGCGCGCTGTGGCCAGCGCAGCGTCACGGCTCTGGTGGACATTTCCAATTACGTGATGTTCGAGTTCGGCCGCCCATCGCATATTTTTGATCTGGACAAAATTCATGGTGGCCTGGATGTGCGATGGGGCAAGCCGGGTGAGCAACTCAAGCTGCTGAATGGCAACACCGTGACGGTGGATGACAAGGTGGGTGTCATTGCAGACGAGGCCCAGGTAGAGTCGCTTGCGGGCATCATGGGAGGCGACGCTACGGCGGTCTCCGACGACACGCAGCACGTGTATGTGGAAGCCGCCTTCTGGTGGCCAAAAGCCATCGCGGGCCGATCACGCCGCTATAACTTCTCCACCGATGCGGGGCATCGGTTTGAGCGTGGTGTCGACCCGAACCTGACCGTGGAACACATCGAGCGCATCACGCAGTTGATCGTCGATATTTGTGGCACCGCCAATACTGCTTGTTGTCCGATCGACGACCTGCGGGTGAACCTGCCGGTTGCGCCGGCGGTGAGCCTGCGCGTGGCGCGCGCCAGCAAGGTTATCGGCATGCCGCTCACACAAGTGCAATGCGTTAATGCGCTGACGGCCCTGGGGCTGCCTGTCACGCAGGGTGACGGCGTTGTCACGGTGGTACCGCCATCGTATCGCTTTGACCTGCAAATTGAAGAAGACCTGATCGAAGAAGTGGCGCGCATGGTGGGCTACAACCAGCTGCCTCAAACGCCGCCCCTGGCGCCCATTACCGCCATGATTCGTCCGGAGTCACAACGCAGTCCCTATGCTTTGCGCCGTGCCGTCGCAGCCTTGGGCTATCAGGAGACCATCAATTTCAGTTTTGTGGAGCCGCGTTGGGAGCATGAGTTGGCGGGCAATCCGGACCCGATCAAACTGCTCAATCCAATAGTCAGTCAGATGAGCGTCATGCGCTCGTCCTTGCTGGGTTCCCTGCTGCAAGTTTTGAAGTTCAACCTTGATCGCAAAGCGCAGCGCGTACGCGTATTCGAAATTGGGCGTGTGTTCCTGCGGGACGCCTCCGTAAAAAACACTGACACCAGCGTTGAAGGCTTTCATCAGCCCATGCGCGTGGCGGGCATGGTGTGCGGCAGCGCCGAGGTGCTACAGTGGGGCGGTAAAGACCGGGCGGTCGATTTCTTTGATGTCAAAGGAGATGTGGAAGCCTTGTTGGCGCCCCGGAAACCGGTGTTTGAGCCTGCCGGGCATCCAGCTATGCACCCGGGGCGTTGCGCACGCGTTTTGCTGGAGGGGGTGGCGATTGGCTTTGTCGGTGAACTGCATCCCCGATGGAGGCAAGCCTATGATCTGCCGCAAGTGTCTGTCATGTTTGAACTGGACCTGGACGCCGTCTTGCAGCGCGTGGTTCCGGTTTTTCAAGCGGTGACCAAGCAGCAAGCCGTGGAGCGTGACATTGCCGTGATGTTGGATGAAAAAGTCACATTTGCTGCTGTCGTGGACGCTGTGTGGGCCGCGCCCACTGGCGGTTTTTTGCGCGATGTCACGGTGTTCGATATTTACCGGCCCAAGTCAATCAACGGCCCGGGTGCGGCAACGGCTACGGGTTTTGACAAAAGCATGGCGCTGCGTCTGACGCTGAACAGCGAAGATCTGACCTTGACGGAGGAGCAAATTGATCGGTCGGTCCAAGCGGTCGTCAGCTCTCTTGCCAACACCCTGGGTGCTCGTCAGCGCACCTGAATCCTTGCCTTTTCTGCCCCTAACAAGATAAGAGGACTGAATGGACATTTCGGTTGAAAGTCTGGAAACGCCGGCACTGACCAAAGCGCAGTTGGCGGAACTGCTGTTCGAGAAAATTGGCCTCAACAAGCGCGAATCCAAAGACATGATTGACGCCTTCTTTGACTTGATTTCGAACAGCCTGATAGAAGGTGATGACGTCAAGATATCAGGGTTTGGCAACTTCCAGATTCGCAGCAAGGCGCCGCGACCGGGTCGCAATCCACGAACCGGTGAGGCCATCCCGATTCAAGCTCGCCGTGTGGCAACGTTTCATGCCAGTTACAAGCTCAAAGAGCAAATTCAGGATGAAGGCCGTACCTCTGCGGCGAATTGGCACTGACTTTTGGAAATTTGTTGTGCGGCGGCCAATCGCTGCTTTACATGTTGTGCTTACTTAGAGTAGTCTCCAAGCTTCGTCTCGTACAGCATTGATTTAAATGGAGAAAACTCTTCCCCCCATACCGGCTAAACGCTATTTCACCATCGGCGAAGTGGGTGATTTATGTGGTGTCAAACCTCATGTGCTACGGTATTGGGAGCAGGAATTCACGCAACTGCGCCCTATGAAGCGGCGCGGCAACCGTCGCTACTATCAACACCACGAGGTGTTGATGATCCGGCATATCCGGGACTTGCTCTACGATCAAGGCTTCACCATCAGCGGTGCCCGAAACAAAATGCAGGAAATCCTGCAGGCCGAGCGCGACAAGAAGCACAATGGCGAGGTGCTTCTTGACGGTGTAGAAGTTATTGAAATCAGTGAATTGGAGCTGAATCAGTTCAGAGGCAGCCAGTCGGCCGAGTCACCCGATTTTGTATCGGACCGGATGCTGTTCGTGCGACGGGAGCTGTTTGAAATTCGTAACCTGCTCTCGCTGGCACACTGAAATCAGCGGGTTCGCCCGGTTATAATTCGACTTCAGTTCGGTGTGTGGCGCAGCCTGGTAGCGCACTTGCATGGGGTGCAAGGGGTCGAAGGTTCGAATCCTTTCACACCGACCAAGAGACAATACAAAGGCCTTCAAGACTCTCTTCTTGAAGGCCTTTTTCATTGGTAAATTGGAATGGCCGTCCGGCTGGCACGTGTTTGAGGACATTTTGTGCGAGTCAGTCAATTTGATAAGTGGAGAGTGTTTACATGCGAATGGGTAAGCCGATTGAACTGCATGGGAAGGCCGTGGCTGGTGGAAAGTTTCCGCTGGTTTGCACACCGATCGTTGGACGCACAGGCCACGAAATATTGCTGGAAGTGCAACTGATTCTTGCCAAGAAACCTGACATCCTTGAGTGGCGTGTTGATTTTTTTGAAGGGATTGGCAACTCCGCAGAAGTCATCCGCGTGGCGCAGCGCATCAAGCAGCTTGCGGGCGACATTCCGTTGCTGTTTACGCGCCGTTCCAGCCGTGAAGGCGGCGAGACAATTTCGTTGTCAGAAGATGAGGTGCTTGCACTCTACAACGCCGTGTGCGAGAGCCGCCAGGTTGACATCATCGATTTCGAGATGAGCAATGACCCGACCCACATCGCGCTGCTGCGCCAAGCATCCAGGGCGAACGACGTCAAACTGATCCTGTCGTTTCACAATTTTTCATTGACGCCCGGTCTGGAAGCGCTCAATCAACGTTTTCTGCAGGCTGAACAGCTTGGCGCCGACATCGCCAAGGTGGCGGTGATGCCACGCAATCTGGAAGATGTTCTGACGCTGTTGAGCGCCACCTTGCAGTCCAGCCAGGCGCTCAAAATTCCGTTGATCAGCATGTCCATGGGTGCCTACGGCTCCTTGACGCGGCTGTTCGGTTGGACCTTTGGTTCGGCTTTGACATTTGCTGTCGGCGCGGCCAGTTCGGCACCTGGTCAAGTGCCGATTGAAGACCTGAATACGGTACTGCGGATTTTGCGGAAATCGATTGCCGCAGAGCAAACTCCGTAGTCGTTTATCGAAGGGCGGGCCAGCTCTGGACGCAGTCAGGGCGTGCGTCATCCCAGGGTCAAATCGCCAGCCACTGCACCGGGCAGTCCCATTCGAGCCAGTGACGGGCCGCCTGCCGGAGCGCGTCGCAGCCACCGGTGCTGATCAGCCGGCAGTGGCCCGCAGTGTCATCGATCCAGAGGCTTGGCAACATGCGGCGCGTCTGGCGTGCGACCGGTTCTCCAGTGTCGATCAGCTTGATGTCCGGTCCCAGCATCGCGGTCAGGTGGTCGCCGGCAAACGGGTAGTGTGTGCAACCCAGCACGAGCGTATCGATTAGCCCGGAATTTACGCCAAATTGGCCCATGGCTCCCGTGTAGTCTGCGCAAAGCGCTATGATTTTTGAAGTGTCCTGGCGCTCGATCGCAGCTACCAGACCGTCACACGGCTGACAGATGAAGTCGGCCTGGCCAGCCAGCGATGCGAGCAAGGAGCGGAATTTGGCGCTGCCCAGCGTGCTGCGCGTTGCCACGACGCCGATGCGCCGGGTTTGGCTATGAGCGAGCGCCGGTTTGAGCGCCGGTTCGACGCCGATGATGGGCAGCGTGGGGTGCTCCTGGCGCAACAAATGCACAGCGGCTGCGGTGGCGGTGTTGCAGGCGATCACCAGCGCCTTGATGTTGTGCTGCTTCAACAGCCAGGAAGTGATCAAACGTGAGCGCTCGATCACAAAGGCGTCATCACGCTCGCCGTAAGGCGCGTGGCCACTGTCTGCCAAGTAAACAAAGTTTTCCTGTGGCAGCTCGGCGCGCAGCGCCTTGAGAATGCTCAAGCCCCCGATGCCGCTGTCAAACACCCCGATCGGGTGTTTGCCTGAAGCGCGGTCAGAATCCGGATTCAATCAGCTGCCAGCGACAGTGATGCCCTTGAATTCACCAGTGGCAATGCGTTTTTGCCATTCGGCCGGGCCGGTGATGTGGGCACTGGTGCCGCCGGCATCGACGGCTACGGTGACGGGCATATCGACCACGTCGAATTCGTAGATGGCTTCCATGCCGAGGTCGGCAAAACCCACTACTTTGGCGGTCTTGATGGCCTTGCTGACCAGGTAGGCGGCACCGCCCACGGCCATCAGGTAGGCGCTCTTGTGCTTTTTGATGGCTTCAATCGCCACCGGACCGCGCTCAGCCTTGCCGATCATGGCAATCAAGCCGGTTTGCGCCAGCATCATTTCGGTGAAGCCGTCCATGCGGGTGGCCGTCGTGGGGCCGGCCGGGCCGACCGCTTCCCCCTTGATCGGATCGACCGGGCCAACGTAGTAGATCACGCGGTTGGTAAAGTCGACCGGCAGTTTTTCACCTTTGGCCAGCATGTCCTTGATCCGCTTGTGGGCGGCGTCGCGGCCGGTGAGCATTTTGCCGTTGAGCAGCAGTGTGTCGCCGGGTTTCCAACTTGCCACTTCGGCCCTGGTCAGCTTGTTGAGATCGACCTTTTTGCTCTTGACATAGTCGGGCGCCCATTGCACGTCGGGCCAGGTATCGAGCGCTGGCGGTGTCAGATAGACCGGACCGCTGCCGTCCATCACAAAGTGCGCATGGCGCATGGCGGCGCAGTTGGGGATCATGGCGATCGGCTTGCCGGCGGCATGGGTGGGGTACATCTTGATCTTGATGTCGAGCACCGTGGTCAGGCCGCCGAGTCCCTGCGCGCCAATGCCCAGTGCGTTGACCTTGTCGAGCAACTCCAGCCGCAGAGCTTCGGTCTTGGTCATGGTCTGACCGGACGCCGCTTTGGCTTGCAGCTCGTGCATGTCGAGGTTGTCCATCAGGCTTTCCTTGGCCATCAGCACCGCTTTTTCTGCCGTGCCGCCAATGCCGATGCCCAGGATGCCGGGCGGACACCAACCGGCACCCATGGTCGGCACCGTTTTGAGCACCCAATCCACCACCGAATCGTTCGGGTTGAGCATATACATCTTGCTTTTGTTCTCGCTGCCGCCGCCTTTGGCGGCCACAGTGACTTCGAGCTTGTTGCCGGGCACGATCTCGGTGAAGATCACGGCCGGTGTGTTGTCTTTGGTGTTCTTGCGCTCAAACTGCGGATCCGCCACGACGCTGGCGCGCAGCGGGTTGTCAGGGTTGGTGTAGGCGCGGCGCACGCCTTCGTTGATGGCGTCGTCCAGACTGCCGGTGAAGTCGCCCCAGCGCACATCCATGCCAACTTTCAGGAATACGTTGACGATGCCGGTGTCCTGGCAAATCGGCCGATGCCCGGTGGCGCTCATCTTGCTGTTGGTCAGGATCTGCGCTATAGCGTCCTTGGCCGCCGGACTTTGCTCGCGCTCATAGGCGCGGGCCAGGTGCGTGATGTAGTCGGCCGGGTGGTAGAAGCTGATGTACTGAAGGGCGGCGGCGACGGATTCGATCAGGTCGGCTTGGCGGATGTTGGTCATGGCGGTATCAAACCTCTCAATGTTGAAAATCAGTGCGTTTCGTTTTGCGTGCGAACCATCAAGCGGTCGGTGAAGGCGATGGCCATGGCCGATAGCAAAAAGGTGATGTGAATGGCAGTCTGTGCAATCAACACCCGGTCGGAGTAGTTGTCCGCATTGATGAAGGTTTTCAGCAGGTGAATCGAGCTGATGCCGATGATGGCGGTGGCCAGCTTGACCTTGAGTACCGAGGCGTTCACGTGGCTCAGCCATTCAGGCTCATCGGGGTGGCCTTCGATGTTCATGCGGCTGACAAAGGTGTCGTAGCCACCCATGATCACCATGATCAGCAGGTTGGAGATCATGACGACATCAATCAGCGCCAGCACCACCAGCATGATGATGGTTTCGTTCAATGTGATGATCTGGATATCGGTCTTGTAGCCGATGCTGCTGATCAACGCCTGCAAGGCGGTCTGGCTGCCAAAAGCGGCTTCCAGCAGGTGCACCAACTCGATCCAGAAATGAAATACATACACGCCCTGGGCGGCGATCAGCCCCAGGTAAAGCGGCAGTTGCAACCAGCGACTGGCAAAGATCAGGCTCGGCAGCGGACGCAGGCGCGGTGGTTTGTCGGGAGCAGGCGTGGTCATTTGACAGTTCGGGTTTGTACTTAGTTTACCCGTTGTAAGGTCGGCCAAAAGGTTCGCCACGGCAATACATGCTTGAAGTTTGATGTCAGTCAGTGGCCTGTAAGTGCAAACACCGAAAGTGTTGTGGTTTTGATTAACTAGAGGAGACCTACCCATGAGTTCACCGTCGAAGGCAGTTGAGTCCATTTTGGTTGAAAACCGCGTTTTCCCGCCCAGCGAGGGTTTTGTCAAAGCAGCTCGCATTTCCGGCATGGCGGCCTACAACGCCCTGTGCGAAGAAGCTGCGAAAGATTTCGAGGGCTTCTGGGCACGCCTGGCACGTGAAAACGTGGTCTGGACCAAGCCTTTTACCAAGACGCTCGATGAGTCTAACGTGCCGTTTTACAAGTGGTTTGAAGACGGCGAACTCAACGCTTCCGCCAACTGCCTGGACAAGCACATGGGCACGCCGGTGGAGAATAAGACGGCGGTCATTTTTGAAGCCGATGATGGCACCGTCACCAAGACCACCTACAAGGAATTGCTGGCCCGGGTGTGTCAATTTGCCAATGCCCTAAAAGCGCACAACATCAAGAAGGGCGACCGGGTCCTGATCTACATGCCGATGTCGCTCGAAGGCGTGATCGCCATGCAGGCCTGCGCCCGTATCGGTGCCATCCACAGCGTGGTGTTTGGCGGCTTCTCGGCCAAAGCGCTGCAGGAGCGCATTATTGACGCCGGTGCGGTGGCCGTGGTGACTGCCAACTGCCAAATGCGCGGCGGCAAGGCGAATCCTTTGAAGGCGATTGTCGATGAGGGGCTGGACCTCGGTGGCTGCGAGTCGATCAAGACCGTCTTTGTCTATGAACGCAATGCCACCGCCTGTCCGATGCAGCCGGGCCGCGACGTGACATTCACGCAGGCCGTGGCGGGTCAAAGCACACAATGTGCGCCGGTGTCGGTGGGTGCCGAGCATCCCCTCTTTATTCTTTACACCTCCGGCTCCACCGGCAAACCCAAGGGCGTGCAGCACGCCACCGGCGGCTTTGTGCTGTGGGCCAAGCTGACCATGGACTGGGTGTTTGACCTGAAGCCGACCGATGTCTTCTGGTGCACGGCTGACATTGGCTGGGTCACGGGTCACTCTTATGTGGCCTACGGCCCGCTCGCCGCGGGCGCCACCGAGATCATCTTTGAAGGCATTCCAACCTATCCGAATGCGGGTCGCTTCTGGCAGATGATTGAGCGGCACAAATGCAGCGTCTTCTACACCGCACCGACCGCCATTCGCGCCCTCATCAAAGCGGCCGAGCATGACCCGAAGGCGCATCCCGATCGCTCCGATCTGTCGAGTCTGCGCATCCTGGGCACGGTGGGCGAACCCATCAACCCGGAAGCCTGGATGTGGTACCACAAGCATATTGGCCACGAGCGCTGCCCGATTGTCGATACCTGGTGGCAGACCGAATCGGGTGGCCACATGATCTCGCCGCTGCCGGGTGCCACGCCACTGGTGCCGGGGAGCTGCACGCTGGCGTTGCCGGGCATCATGGCCGCCATTGTGGATGAGACGGGTCAGGATGTGCCCAACGGTTCTGGCGGCATCCTGGTGATCAAACGCCCCTGGCCGTCGATGATTCGTACCATCTGGAAAGACCCGGAGCGTTTCAAGAATGGTTACTACCCGCAGGAGCTGGGTGGCAATTTTTACCTGGCGGGCGACGGAGCCGTGCGCAGTACCGACCGAGGATACTTCCGCATCACCGGTCGCATCGACGACGTGCTCAACGTCTCGGGTCACCGTCTGGGCACGATGGAAATCGAGTCCGCGTTGGTGGCCAAGACCGATCTGGTGGCCGAGGCGGCGGTGGTGGGGCGCCCGGACGACATGACCGGCGAGGCGATCTGTGCCTTTGTGGTGCTCAAGCGTCCCTGCCCGACAGGCGACGAAGCCAGAGAGATTGCGAAGATACTTCGTGATTGGGTCGCCAAGGAGATTGGACCGATTGCCAAACCCAAAGACATCCGGTTTGGCGAGAACCTGCCCAAGACCCGTTCCGGCAAGATCATGCGGCGCTTGCTGCGCGCGCTGGCCAAGGGCGAGTCGATCACCCAAGATACGTCAACGCTGGAGAATCCGGCGATTCTGGATCAGTTGGGGCAGACATATTGAAGACCGAGTGCTAATCTGTCGCATGCCATGTCTGTGGCGTGCCATGCGTGGGGGTGGCAGTGGGGCACAGTCCGCCGGTGCCCTCATGAAACCTCCGAAATCGGTCACCGGCTGGCTGCACCCCGCTGCTGGCAACGTAGCGAATTTGGGGTCGGATCCAAGCCCGCAGGGCGCTGGCTCAGACCCCAATTTCGCGGGCTCCGAAGCAGCACGCGCAGTGGTAGCCCGGATTTTTGCATTGCACCAAAATCGCTATCAAAACAGGAGCTGCCTGCGCAGGTGCAGCAAGCGCTGAAGCTTGATTTGGTTCAAGACAATCAGTCATGAATTGATAGCAGCGCCGCTGCCACCTGCCGGGCGCGGCACTTTTTCCCCGAATTCCCACAGTTTGTCCACAGCTTTTAAGTGGCTTTTGCCCAGCCTATCATTCGACTCAAGCTAGGTGCTGGCGTAGTATCAGCAGTTCAAAGGAATTTCTCATGTCTGCTGTACTTTCTGCTGTAGGTGACGACTACGGTCAAGACCGTCAGGTCGCGCAATTGCGCATCCCTCCGCACTCGATCGAATCCGAGTCCAGCGTGCTGGGCGGCCTGCTGCTGGATAACGCCGCCTGGGACCGGGTCAACGATTTGCTGACCGAGAGTGATTTTTACCGCTATGAACACCGCATGGTGTTTGCTGCCGTCGGCGCCCTGATCAATGCCGCAAAGCCGGCCGATGTGATCACCGTGTTCGAGCATTTGCAAAGTCAGGGCAAAGCGGAAGAAATCGGCGGACTGGCGTACCTGAACTCACTGGCCCAATACATCCCCAGCGCTGGCAATATCCGGCGTTACGCCGAGATCGTGCGTGAGCGTGCCATCCTGCGCAAGCTGGTGAGTGCCAGTGATGAGATCTCCACCAACGCCTTCAACCCCAAGGGCCGGCCGGTGGCTGCCATTCTGGACGATGCGGAACAAAAGATATTCAATATCGGTGAAGAAGGCGCGCGCACCAAGCAGGGTTTTCAGGCCATGGACTCGCTGGTCGTGGCGTTGCTGGACCGGGTTCAGGAAATGGCCGACAACCCGAACGATGTCACCGGTGTACCGTCCGGGTTTTATGACCTGGACCGCCTGACGGCTGGTTTTCAGGCCGGCGACCTGATTGTGCTGGCGGCGCGTCCTTCGATGGGCAAAACCGCGCTGGCCATCAACATCGCCGAACATGTGGCGCTGAATGAAGGCCTGCCGGTGGCGGTGTTCTCGATGGAAATGGGTGCTGCGCAACTGGCCGTGCGTATCGTCGGCTCGATTGGTCGCATCGACCAGAGTCACTTGCGCACCGGCCGGCTGACCGATGAAGAATGGCCGCGCTTGACCGAAGCAATTGAAAAGCTGCGCACGATTTCACTGCACATCGACGAAACCGCCGGCTTGACTTCCAGCGAACTGCGTGCCAACGCCCGGCGTTTGTCGCGCCAATGCGGCAAGCTCGGTCTGATTGTGGTGGACTACCTGCAGCTCATGAGCGGTTCCAGCAGCGATGGCGAAAACCGCGCCACCGAGTTGGGTGAAATTTCGCGCGGCCTGAAGATGCTGGCCAAGGAGTTGCAGTGCCCGGTAATGGCCTTGTCCCAGCTCAACCGCAGCGTTGAAACGCGACCCGATAAACGGCCGATGATGAGCGACTTGCGGGAATCCGGCGCGATCGAGCAGGACGCCGACATCATCATGTTCATTTACCGCGACGAGTACTACACCAAGGACGCCTGCAAGGAGCCGGGCGTGGCGGAGATCATCATTGCCAAGCAGCGCAACGGCCCGACCGGCATGGTGAAGCTGGCGTTCCTGAAGCCGATCACCAAGTTCGAGTCGCTGGCCTCAGGCGGGGGTGGGGACTTTTAGTACATACCCCTGCGTTGCATCAAGTCCTCGCGTGACACCAGGATGCTAGACTTCCGGGGTGCTAAAGCCGGGCTGTGAGTAGGGGCGTAGTTATCAGTACGGCAACATTGCGCCGTATGCGGAAGTTGAAATTGTGGCGCTAGCTCTTGGCGGCCGTGCAAGAGGCTTCGTTGAGTTCTTTATCGCTTGGTCCATTGGATTCCTTGGCGATGTCAGCATACGCGGGTCAACAGAAGGGCGGTGCTAATGAGTGCAGGATCTATAAACCTTGTTATGGACTCTGCTCGTGGCCAGTGGCAAGAGTTTGTCTGGACCATCCTTTTTGCAGGTGGATTCGCTTTGCTGATGGTTGCGAAATTCACAGGTCAGCTTGACGACAAAACCAGTTTTTTCCCAAAAAAATCGGGGATCCTTTTCTTTTCTGCGTTATTAGGATGTACGTTGGGTGCTTGGTATGGATATGCAAACTCCATAAATGCGGCACACACGATTTCGTGTGCTGCGGGCTCAGATACCCTAGTGCTTGAATATCCGCATAAAAAAGTAGTGGTTTTCGCCCAGCTTACTACACAAGTTCCCGCTTTAGCCAGTTACCGAGGGGGGCATCCGTGGAGACTCAGATTTCATTCAAATGGACAGGCTTACGATACCGTGCAGCTTGGGGTCCATGAAGTGCGAACTGCTATAGATTTTGCAAGCAGGTGTGGAATTCGTTCTTCCAAATCACCATGAACTGGAGTAACTGCTCAGCTTTGTTTTAGTTCAAATAGTTTGAACGATGCCGTCAAATTGCATCGACTGTCGCCAGCCCGGTTGAGCCTAAAGTCTGGGTAACAAAGGAGCGATGTTGATGTTGACGATACGCAAATCCAAGGAACGAGGCTACGCCGACCACGGCTGGCTGAAGTCGTTTCACAGTTTTTCTTTTGCCGGTTATTACGATCCGAAGCACATGGGGTGGGGTAATCTGCGCGTCATCAATGAGGACTGGATTGCCGCGGGCAAGGGTTTCGGCAACCATGGCCACCGCGACATGGAGATCGTTACCTACGTGCTCAGTGGTTCGCTGGCGCACAAGGACAGCATGGGCAACGTCAAAGCCATCCCGCCGGGTGATGTGCAGCGCATGAGTGCCGGCACCGGAGTGCAGCACAGCGAGTTCAATCACGCGCCCAATGACACCACCCATTTGCTGCAAATCTGGATTGAACCCAATGTCATGGGGATTGCGCCGAGCTACGAGCAAAAGACCTTTGCCGAGGCCGAAAAGCGTGGCAAGTTGCGCCTGGTGGCCTCCAATGATGGTGCGCACGGGTCCGTCATCATTCACGCCAATGCGTCTTTGTATGCCGGTCTGTTTGACGGCGACCAGAGCGCCGAATTGACGCTGGACCCAAATCGGAAGTGTTATGTGCATCTGGTGCGCGGAGAACTCTCCGTCAACGGCGTCGCGCTGGTCACGGGCGATGCGGCACTGATTGAAGGCGAGCGCCTGATTCATCTGGCCCAGGGCAAAAGCGCTGAAGTGCTGGTGTTCGATCTCCAGGGTTGATCGCAAGTCAAATCCTTTTTTACCTTTTCTTTCAGGAGTTTTTATGTTTTCCAATTTGCAGAATCCTTTGGCCCTCGCAGCCCGTATCCTGATGGCACTGCTCTTTTTGCCGGCCGGCATTTCGAAAATCGCCGGTTTTGCCGGCACCGCCGGCTATATCGCCTCTGTGGGTCTTCCTTTTCCAGCGCTGGGCGCGGCGCTTGCCATCGCGGTGGAAGTCGGCGGCGGGTTGGCGCTGATCGCCGGATTTCAAATCCGTTGGGCGGCACTCGTCATGGCCATTTTTACTTTGGTAGCCGGCCTGTTCTTTCACAAGTTCTGGGCTGCGGCCCCGGACCAGGCCATGATCCAGCAGATCATGTTCTTCAAAAACGTGGCGATCACGGGTGGACTGTTGATGCTGACCGCATTTGGTGCCGGCGCGTGGAGTGTTGACGCCCGGCGCGGCGCCTGATTGGCGGTTTCTTTTTCTGGCCGGTCCGCAGCTTGCGGACTTGCCTTTTTCAATCTCAATCTGGGAGTAGTTACATGGCAAAAGTAGCAGTCGTTTTTCATTCTGGTTACGGTCATACCCTGCGCATGGCTCAATCGGTCGCGCAGGGTGCGGGTGGCGAGTTGTTGACCATTGACGCCGACGGCAATTTGGCCGATGCCGGGTGGGACACGCTGGCGGCCGCCGATGCCATCATCTTCGGTTCGCCGACCTACATGGGCAGTGTCAGTTGGCAGTTCAAGAAGTTCGCCGATGCCAGCAGCAAACCCTGGTACACGCAGGCCTGGAAGGACAAGATCTTCGGCGGATTTACCAATAGCGCTAACGTCAATGGCGACAAGCACTCGACCCTGCATTACTTCATGACACTGGCGATGCAGCACGGCGGTGTGTGGGTGGGTACCGGCTTGAATTACAACAACACCAAGGCCTCGCAACGCGGTGATGTGAATTACCTGGCCTCTTCAGCCGGGCCTATGGCGCAAACAGCGGGTGATGCCAGCGCAGCGGAAATGAACCCGGGCGACCTGGAGACGGCTCGCCTGTTTGGCAAGCGCATCGCTGAGCTGGCGACCAGATTCCGGCCTTGATGCGATTTGCCCGGCAGATGCTGCTTTAGTAGTTCGCGGCAGCGGTGGCAGGCCAGTCTTGTCGCAGATGTGATTGGCGCCCGGCGAAATCGATCAGCTCAGCGTGGTTCTTGCCAGGCTGTGCCAGGTGTTTGATCAGAAGCCGATAGCTATCGGGATCAAACGCTTGGGGCTCACCAGTGGATGTCAGCGCTTCTTCCAGCGCCGACTCGTCGTGCACCGTGGCCAGGTGACACCATTGTTCAAAGATATGAATGTCGGTGCGGCCGCTGCGTGCGTCGTGTTCGCGCAGCCCCACCTTGCCGGAAAAGGGCCAGGCCTTCAGCTTGTGAGGGGCCAGTGCCAGTTGCAGCCGCAGGGAGTGCAGCTCGGGCTTTTCCTGGCCGCAACACACGCCTTTACAGCGACCGGTCTGGTGTGCGGAACATCGGCCGGTACCAGATTCAAGCCCGAGGGCTTGCGGGCATAAAGCGTGGCTGTCGGCGAGCTCGCGCAGCTTGGTGATGGCCTGACTTCTGGAGCGGAAAAGCCCGTACATCCGTCCGAACTCCTCGGGTTGCAATTCTTCGCCAGGTATCAGGGTCAGAAGCGGGCGAGCTTCTGCGCTGCCGCTCAAGCGCCAGGCGTAATGGGAGTCGACACGGCCAGATTTGCGCTTGTAAGCCGGCTGCTTTTCTCGCGCCATTCGGGCTTCGAGCAGGCGGGCGCCGAGTTCGCCTGCGGTTTGCACCCACTCGATGCGCCGGATCTCCTGTGCGATGCGCAGATCGCGTGTCGCACGTTTTGCCGCCCGAAAGTGCGACAGCACCTTGCTGCGCAACTTGATGCCTTCGCCGATGTACAGCGGCAGCGGACCTTCGCCGAAAAACAGATACACACCCGCAGTTTCAGGAATGTCCTCAATACGCGTTTCCAGCTGCGGCGGCAAAGCAGCGCTGCTTTGCAACAGCGTCTGCGCCTGACGGCTGACGAGGTCGGCGCCAAGTTCATTGGCCGCCAGCCGCAGCCAGGCCAGCACCATCTCCACATCGCCCATGGCACGATGTCGCTCGCTGCTGCTCAAGCCATGACGTTGCATGATGGCATCCAGCCCGTGGCCGCGGTATTGCGGATAAAGCCGGCGCGACAGCCGCACCGTGCACAGCGTCTTGACGCGCAGATTGACACCGATCCGCCCGAATTCATGGAGCAAAAAGCCGTGGTCAAAGGGCACGTTATGTGCCACCAGCACGGCA
This sequence comes from uncultured beta proteobacterium, assembly GCA_963810395.1. Lineage (GTDB taxonomy): Bacteria > Pseudomonadota > Gammaproteobacteria > Burkholderiales > Burkholderiaceae_C > Rhodoferax. The sequence goes on from CAWENC010000001.1 coordinate 3,505,706, forward strand.
CCGTCGAGCAAGGCCAGCAAGCGCGGGCCGAGCTCCTCAAATCCGGGTGCCTGGGCCACCATACGATTGCTGATGCCGGTCAAATGCTGGATGAATGCCGGGATCGGCGTGCCGGGATTGACCAGGCTGCTCCAGCGTGCGACTTCCTGCCCGTTTTCAATCCGCACGGCAGCAATCTCGGTGATGCGGTCATGCACCGGGTTGCCTCCGGTGGTTTCCAGGTCAAGCACGACGTAGCAGGCGAGCATGGGTCTCAACAGAACATCAGTGCCAACCAGGCCGGGTCGTCCAGCACATTGAGCACCAAATAGCCGCCAATACGGTAGAACCAGAGCTCGGCCCGGGCCAGGGTGTCAGACGATATCGATGGCATGAATGGCGAAGTGACCTTTGCTACGGTCTGAAAAGAAGCGCATCAGCGTTTCCTTGACGGTTCTGAACGCAATTTCATCCCAGGGAATTTCTGTCTCGGTGAACAGTCGTGCCTCGATGGTCTCAAAGCCGGGGTTGAAGACATCGCTGAGCAGGCGCGCGCGGTAAAACAGGTGGACCTGGCCGACGCGCGGGACGTTGACCAGCGAGAACAAACCTTCCAATTCGAACTGCGCGCCAGATTCCTCCAGCGTTTCGCGGGCCGCGCCCTCGGCCACGGTCTCGGCAAGTTCCATGAAACCAGCGGGCAGCGTCCATTTGCCAAAACGCGGCTCGATATTGCGCTTGCACAGCAGCACTTTGTCCTCCCAGTAGGGCACGGTACCGACCACGTTGAGCGGATTTTCGTAGTGAATCGTGCTGCAGGCCGGGCACACCGCGCGCGCTTTGGTGTCGCCGTCATCCGGAATCCGGTAAACCACGGCTGTGCCGCAGTTCTTGCAGTGTTTGATCGGAGGCCGATGCATGCTTGCAGTGTAATTTGACCCTGATGAACGGGCGCATTACTTGACAGTGACGGTGATGGGCGTCAGCCCCGACACGGCGCCTCGCATCGTGTCGCCCGCCACCACTGCGGCCACGCCCTCGGGCGTACCGGTGTAAATCAGGTCGCCTGGCTGCAGTTCCCAGGCCGCTGACAGGTGTTCAATGGTCTCGGCGATGTTCCAGATCAGTTTCGATACCTGGCTGCGCTGGCGTTCCTGGCCGTTGACCAGCAGTTCGATCCCGGCATTTGCGATATCGCCTGCCGCCGCAGCCGGGGTGATGGGGCCGATCGGGGCCGAGTGTTCAAATGCCTTGCCGATGCACCAGGGGCGGCCCTGTTTTTTCATCTCGTTCTGCAGATCGCGGCGTGTCATGTCCAGGCCCACGGCGTAGCCAAAAATATGCTGTTGGGCATCAACTGCCTTGATGTTTTTCCCGCCCTTGCCGATGGCCACCACCAGTTCGATTTCATGGTGCAGGTTATGGGTCAGGCTGGGGTAGGGCAGTGTGGCCGGTTCGCCGGCATTGACCGGCAACACGGCATCGGCCGGTTTCATGAAGAAAAACGGCGGCTCTCGGCCGGTGAAGCCCATCTCTTTGGCGTGATCTTCGTAGTTGCGGCCAACGCAGTAAATGCGGTGCACCGGAAAACGCAAACCGCTGCCAACGACCGGCACCGACACCGTGGGGGCGGGATTAAAGACATAGCTCATGTGAATCTTCCTCCTGTTCAGGCTGACTTGGCAACCAGGTCAAAGTGCTCGACCACCGGGGGGGTGGCAAAAAAAGGTCCGACGATGGCACGCCATGCGGTGAACGCAGGTGACTGACGAAAACCCACCGTGTGATCTTCCAGCCGGTCCCAAAATATCTGGAGGATATAGCGCTCGCTGCTTTCGATACCCCGGTTGACCTTGTAGCCCTGAAAGCCTTTGGCCTCGTGGATGACGGTTTTCAGACCGCGCTGGATGGCTTCTTCAAAAGCGGCGTTCTGACCAGGGTGAATGCGGATGTCGGCGAGTTCGAGGATCATGAAAGTCTCCAGGTGTCGGTTAATGTTGGCGCTGACCCAAGTCTAACTTCAGACCAAATCCCGATCGAAGCCGGGTGGCTGTGCGGTATGCTGCGCATCCATGCAAACACAAAACTTCATCCCCGGCAAAGACGCCTCCCTCGAATTCACCATCAACACCCTGCAAACCAGATTACAGGCGCTCGGCTTTCACATTGAGGAGCGGAGCTGGCTGAACCCGGTGGACGGCGTCTGGTCGGTGCATATTCGGGACCGCGATTGTCCGATCATGTTTACCAACGGCAAAGGCGCGACACGACTGGCCTGTCTGGCCAGTGCCCTGGGGGAGTTTTTTGAAAGACTGTCGGCCAATTATTTTTGGACTCACTACTATCTCGGACCGCAGATTGCCAATCGTGCTTATGTGCATTACCCGCAAGAGCGCTGGTTTGCGCCTGGCGAAGATGGTGCCTGGCCGCTTGAGTTGTTGAACCCGGAACTGCACCGCTTTTACAACCCGCAGGGCAGTATCGACGCCAGCAACCTGATTGAATTCAATTCGGGCAACAGCGAGCGCGGCATTTGCGCCATTCCTTACGTGCGTCAACGTGATGGGGCGGTAACTTATTTCCCCGTCAACATCATCGGCAACCTGTACGTGAGCAACGGCATGTCGGCCGGCAATACGTTGGCGGAGGCGCGTACGCAAGCCTTGTCGGAGATTTTTGAGCGCCACATCAAGGGTCGCATCATCAGCGAAGGAATTTGTCTGCCGGATGTGCCGGAAGCCGTCATTGCACGCTATCCACGCATTGCTGCCGGTATTGCAGCCCTGCGCTCGGCAGGGTTTGGCATTCTGGTCAAGGACGCTTCGCTCGGTGGTCAGTACCCGGTGATGAACGTGACGCTGTTGCACCCTGAAGACCAGGGTTGTTTTGCCAGCTTTGGCGCCCACCCGCGCTTCGAGATCGCGCTGGAACGGGCGCTCACCGAACTGTTGCAGGGCCGCGCTCTGGACGCATTGGGCGGTTTCCCGGTGCCCGGTTTTGACCTGGAAGAGGTGGCCAGCTCGACCAATATCGAAATTCATTTCGTCGATTCCAGCGGTGTCATTCACTGGAAGTTTTTGGGCAGCGAACCCGACCATCCATTTTGCGACTGGAACTTCTCCAACACCACAGCCGAGGACTACGCCTGGGCCGTGGCGCGCATCCACCAGGACGGGCGCGACATCTATATTGCCGACTTCACCCATCTGGGTGTCTATGCCTGCCGCATTCTGGTGCCGGGGATGTCCGAGATTTATCCGGTGGACGATCTCGAGTTTGAGAACAACAGCGTCGGCAACAGCATCCGCGAAGCGATTTTGAATCTGCCTGATCTGGACGATGAGGAGTGTTCTGACCTGCTTGATACTTTGAACGAATCGGCTTTGGCCGATCAGCGCCCGGTGGCAGGCGTGATTGGTCTGGCAGCCGATGCCGGATCGTTCTGGAGCGATCTGCGTGTTGGTGAACTCAAGACCCTGCTGGCGTTGGCCATTGGCGATGAAGCCGCGACCCTGGAGGGTTGTGACTGGATTCGCCATTTCGACCAGCTCAATCCGCAGCGTCGCTCGGTCTATGCCTGCATTGAAACCTTGATCAACCTGGCCGACATGGGTGATACCGGGCCGTATCTGGAGTCCTTGCGTCAGCTGTATGGTGCCGGTGCCGTGGCGCAGGCGCATGCGCTGATCATGCAAACGGATCGTTTCATGGGCATTTCCGCGCCCGGGCTGGCGCTGGAAGCCTGCGAGATGCATCACAAATTATTGGCAGCCTACGACAAAGTGCATGCCAGGGCAGCGTGAGCCAGCCCGGCTGCGAACCGTGTAGTCATGCAGATTCTTAAAGGAATTCTTCGGAAAATACTTTTTCCGCTGGTCGCGGGTCTCCTGCTTTTTGAAGAGTGGGGCTGGGAGCCACTGGCAGCCGCGTTTGCCAAGTTGGCCCGTTTGCCGCTGTGGGCCTGGCTGGAGCGAAAAATTGCGCAATTGCCACCGACCGGCGCGTTGCTGGTTTTTGGGCTGCCGATGTTGGCCCTGCTACCCGTTAAATTGCTGGCGCTGTACCTGTTCGGCAAGGGCCAGACGACCTTGGGATTGGTGTTGTTGATCGCCGCCAAACTGGGCGGCACGGCGGTGCTGGCGCGCCTGTTCCAGCTAACGCAACCGGCTTTGATGCAGTTGCGCTGGTTTGCCTTGTGGTACCCGCGCTGGAAGACCTGGAAGGAGGGCGTGCTCGACGAGGTACGCCGCTCCGCAGTCTGGCGCGAGGGGCAGGCAATCAAGCGTTCTGTCAAAGCCTGGTGGAGCGCTCGACCGTGAATCCGGACTGGCTTGTCCCTCAATGGCCAGCACCGGCGCATGTGCACGCCGTCTGCACGACCCGCGCCGGAGGGCACTCACAGGCTCCTTACGACAGTCTGAACCTGGGTGAGCACGTCGGCGACAACGCAGCGCATGTCGTCGCCAACCGGTTGGTTTTGCAGCGCGCGATTGCGGCGCGGCCGGTCTATTTGTCGCAAGTGCACGGCGTGCAAACGGTGCGGCTGTCGGACGCGACAGCGCATGGGACCTCGGCCGACGGTTGCATCACGGATCAAGCCCGCCTGGCATGCACCGTGATGGTGGCCGATTGCCTGCCGGTGCTGCTGACCAACGCGCAAGGCAGCCTGGTTGCGGCGGCGCACGCCGGCTGGCGCGGCTTGGTGGGTCAGGGTGGAGACGGCGTTCTGGAGCGTGTTTGCAAGAGTTTTTGCGCTCTGGCACCCGTGAACAATGCGCAGGCAGCTACAAAAATAATAGCCTGGTTAGGCCCGTGCATCGGGCCGCAGGCGTTTGAAGTTGGTGCTGAGGTGCGCGACGCATTCGTGGCGCAGGATCCGGCGGCGGCTGCGCTGTTCACGCCAAAGCGCGTCGACAACAGTAGTACAGAATCTGGTAACAAGTGGCTGGCAAACTTGCAGGGCCTGGCTCGTCTGCGCCTGACTGCGTTGGGTGTGACGCAAGTCTATGGAAATGATGGCAGCAGTGCCTGGTGCACGGTCAGCCAGCCGTCACGGTTCTTTTCGCACCGGCGCGATCGGGTCAGCGGACGCATGGCAGCCTGCATCTGGCTCGGCTGAAGGGTCGCCGGGGGACAGGCCTCCCGACTTGGACAAAGCCGCCGCCTCGCGGGCTTTGAGGGCACGGCGCCGGGCCGGTGTGCTCATCAGATAAAGCACCAGGGCCACCGGCCCCACGCCATAGAGTACAAAGGTTATCACTGCCCCCAGCAGCGTACCGCTTGGGTGAGAGGCCTCGGCGACGGCCATCATCAGGGCAACATATAACCAGGCAATCGGCACGATGTACATAGACGGGTAAGTTAATATGGACTTGGGGAATCTCAGGTTTTCGAAATGCCAGGTCCGGGACACTCAAAGACTTGCGACAATACGCCAATGTAAACAGGATGCAGCATGGAACAGGATTTACCTGAATTTTGGGCGCAATCGGCGCAACAATTTCAACAAGTTTTGAATGAGAGCCTGACAAGCGCCTTTCAGTCCTTCCAGAATATGGACCTGGGCGCAGCCGGTGCCGCTGTGACCAGCCCGGCAGCCAAGTCGCCATCAATCAACTTTTCGCCTGAGAAATTGCAGGAATTGCAACAGCAATATCTGCAGGACGCCGCCGGGCTCTGGGCGCAGAGCCTGCAAGGGACAACCCAGCCCAGGGATCGGCGCTTTGAGGGCAAGGCTTGGGAAAGCAATCCGGTCGCCGCCTTTTCCGCGGCCGCCTACCTGCTCAACACGCGCACCCTGATGGGCATGGCCGACGCTGTGGAGACCGATGCCAAGACCCGCGCCCGCATCCGGTTCACGGTCGAGCAATTGACGGCAGCAGCCGCTCCGAGCAATTTTCTGGCCTTCAATGCCGAGGCACAACAGAAGGCGATCGAGACCCAGGGAGAAAGCATTGCCAAAGGCGTCACCAACCTGATTCACGATATGCGTCAGGGTCACGTGTCGATGACCGACGAAAGCATTTTTGAAGTCGGCAAGAATGTCGCTACCACCGAGGGCGCGGTGGTGTTTGAGAACGAGTTGTTCCAGCTGATTGAGTACAAGCCATTGACGGCCAAGGTTTATGAGAAGCCTTTTCTCATGATCCCGCCGAATATCAACAAGTTCTACATCCTGGACCTGCAGCCGGAAAACTCCCTGATCCGCTACGCCGTGGCGCAAGGCCACCGCACTTTTGTGGTCAGCTGGCGCAACCCCGATCAGTCGCTGGCGCACAAGACCTGGGATGACTACATTGAAGACGCTGCTATCAAGGCGATCGCGGTAACGCAAGACATCACGGGCGCCAAGGCCATTAACGCCCTGGGCTTTTGTGTTGGTGGCACGATCCTCGGCACGGCACTGGCGGTGCTGGCGGCGCGAGGCAAGAAGCCGGTTGTCAGCGCGACTTTCCTGACCTCGCTGCTGGATTTCACCGACACGGGCATTCTGGACGTCTTCATTGACGAATCGTTTGTCAAATACCGCGAACAGGAAATGGGGCAGGGTGGATTGATGAAGGGTAAAGACCTGTCGTCGACCTTCAGCTTCTTGCGACCCAACGACCTGGTGTGGAATTACGTGGTCGGCAACTATCTCAAGGGTGAAACACCGCCGCCGTTTGATCTGCTGTACTGGAATAGCGATTCGACCAACCTGGCAGGCCCCTTTTACGCCTGGTATCTGCGCAATACCTACCTGGAAAACAGGCTGGTCCAGCCGGGTGCCGCTGTGGTCTGCGGTGAAAAAGTCGACTTGCGAAAGCTCGATCTGCCCGTGTTCATCTACGGCTCGCGTGAAGACCACATTGTGCCGATTGGCGGCGCCTACGCCTCGACCCAGGTCTTGCCAGGCAAGAAGCGCTTCGTGATGGGGGCCTCCGGCCACATTGCGGGTGTGATCAACCCGCCTGCCAAAAACAAGCGCAGTCACTGGATCAGGGACGACGGCAAATTGCCGAAAACCCATGCCCAATGGCTGGCGGGCGCCACCGAGCGCCCGGGCAGCTGGTGGACCGATTGGTCGCAATGGCTAAGCACCCATGCAGGCAAGCAGATTCCAGCGCCCAAGACCTATGGCAAAGGAAAGTACCAGGCGATAGAAGCCGCGCCTGGACGCTATGTGAAGGCCAAAGCCTGAGCTCACTTTTTTATTAACCGCTCGTTTTACTACTGGGAAGTCAAAATGGAAGACATCGTTATCGTTTCAGCCGCACGTACAGCTGTTGGCAAATTTGGTGGCACTCTGGCGAAGACACCGGCGCCGGAACTCGGCGCGGCCGTGATCAAGGCCTTGCTGGCCCGCACCGGCCTGGGCGCTGATCAGGTCGGGGAGGTCATCCTGGGCCAGGTGCTCGCCGGCGGTTCCGGCCAGAATCCGGCACGCCAGGCGCTCATCAAGAGCGGCTTGCCGGTTGAAACTCCGGCACTCACTATCAATTGCGTCTGTGGCTCCGGCCTCAAGGCGGTGATGCTGGCGGCGCAAGCGGTCGCCTATGGCGACAGCGACATCGTCATCGCCGGTGGCCAGGAAAACATGAGTGCGTCGCCCCACGTTTTGATGGGCTCGCGTGATGGCCAGCGCATGGGCGACTGGAAAATGATCGACTCGATGATTGTTGATGGGCTATGGGACGTTTACAACCAGTACCACATGGGGATCACGGCGGAAAACGTCAACCGGAAATACGGCATCACCCGCGACATGCAGGATGCGCTGGCGCTGGCCAGCCAGCAAAAGGCCGCGGCTGCGCAGGACGCCGGCAAGTTCAAGGATGAAATCGTGCCCTTCAGCATCGCCCAGAAGAAGGGTGATCCGATTGTGTTCGCCGCCGACGAGTTCCTCAATCGCAAGACCAATGCCGAAGCTTTGGCTGGTCTGCGCCCGGCGTTCGACAAGACCGGGAGCGTGACCGCCGGCAATGCATCCGGCATCAACGACGGTGCCGCCGCCGTGATGGTGATGAGCGCCAAAAGAGCCGCCGCTCTGGGGCTCAAGCCCTTGGGCCGCATTGCCAGTTTTGCGACCAGCGGTCTGGACCCCGCATTGATGGGCATGGGCCCAGTGCCGGCATCGCGCAAGGCCCTGGCCCGTGCCGGATGGAAAGCGGCTGACCTCGATCTGCTGGAAATCAACGAAGCCTTCGCCGCCCAGGCCTGCGCCGTCAACCGGGAAATGGGCTGGGACACCTCGAAGGTCAACGTCAACGGGGGTGCGATTGCCATCGGCCATCCGATAGGCGCATCCGGTTGCCGTATTCTGGTGACGCTGCTGCACGAAATGCAGCGCCGTGACGCGAAGAAAGGCATTGCCTCGCTGTGTATCGGCGGCGGCATGGGGGTGGCGCTGACGATCGAGCGATAGGTGCAAGGGCAATCCCGATATATCGTGGGCAAAAAGCCCGTTGTGCTGCGGTCCAGCCGGTACGCCACTGGCTGGATAGCAGCGGCGCTACTATTGGCGTCCGGGCTTGCCTGCGCCGACAGTCCGCTGTGTCGCCTCGGGCGCCGGCAGTCGCCGATTGACATCGTCGCGCCGGTGAAACATCCACTGCCGGCACTCATGTTCAGTTACCACGCCACACCTCTCAAAATTGCCAACGATGGACACACGGCGCGCGTGCGCTTTGCCAACGGTAGTCGCCTCGTGATTGGCAAGGAATCGTCCACGTTGCAGCAGTTTCACTTTCATACGCCGGGCGGCGATCGCATAGCCGGTGAGGAATTCCCGATGGCGGCGCACTTGCTGCACAAGAGCAAGTCGGGGCAACTGGTGGCGCTGGTTGTTTTGTTTCGCAAAGGCGCGGAAAACCCGATGCTGGCCGCTCTGTGGCCAAGAATACCGGAGCATGTGGATGGTGACCATCGCGTCGCCAATGCCACGGTCGATGCCAGCCAGTTGCTGCCCGCCAACCGTGGCTACTACCGGTATCAGGGATCGCTCACCGCGTCCCCGTGCACCGAAGGCGTGACCTGGCTGGTGCTGAAGCAGCCACTGGAATTGTCGGGTGAGCAATTGGCTTATTGGCGTGCGCGCTTTGCCGACAACATCCGCTCACCCCAGCCACTCGCTGGTCGCGTTGTCGAAGAAAGTCCCTGACGTTTTGAACGCGTGGCTGCGGCGCCTGACTCAGTCAGGAAGCGATGATTCGGCGTGCGAAAATATTGCCCATTCGCAACGTTGCGCACAACACAAGGAAGATTCAATGCACCTGGACGCACACTTTTTGGCAACTTCTCGCGTCGTATTGACAGCATGGGTGATGCTTATGGCTGTACTTGCTGTCCCCGCTTCTGCGCAGGAGGGGGCTCGTCGAAACAAGTCCAAAGCACCCGGTGTCGAAGTCAAGGTCACCGCAGAAATGACCGGTGCGGGTATCGTTTCGAGTGGTGTCGCGCTGCCGCCGATCCCGCCCATTACCGGTAGTCGCAAGAACCGGGTGCCATCCTGGGGCAAGCCCCTGCCATACCCGGTAGTCATTGCCGACCGACGCAACAATCGGCTGATCGAGATTGCCCCGGACAAGCGCATCATTTGGGAGTTTGTCTCGCCCAATTTGAAGGTCTATCGCGGCAACGAGGATGTCAACTTTTCGCCGGACGGGAAACTGCTGGCGGTGAGCGAAGAAGACAATTTTGATGTGCACATCGTCGATTACGAACAAAAGGCGTTGACCTGGACCTATGGCACGCCCGACTTTCGGGGCAAGGCGGCGGGCTTTCTGAATTATCCGGACGACGCCCATCTGCTGGCAGATGGCAAGGTGATTACAGCGGATATCCGCAACTGCCGGATCATCATCATCGATCCCAAGGACAACCGGGTTGTTACTCAATGGGGCAAGCCCGGAAAATGTCGGCACAATCCGCCGCAGCAACTTGCCCACCCGAATGGCGCGACGCCATTGGAGAACGGTGACATTCTGGTCACGGAAATTTCCGGTGCCTGGATTTCGCGCATTACGCGCGAGGGCAAGGTGTTGTGGAGCGTGAAGGCGCCCAACATTCGCTATCCGTCGGACGCCTTCCTGACGGTTGATGGCAAGCAGGTGATCGTGGCCGACTTCTGGAAACCGGGACGCATCGTGATCTTTGATCCTGTCACCCGCAAGGTCAGCTGGGAATATTTTGTCAAGAGCGGAGACAAAATGCTCGATCACTCCAGCATCGCGCGCGAGTTGCCAGACACCGGCGACATCTTCGTGGTGGACGACTTGCGTGACCGCGTCATGGTGATTGATCGCCAGACCAAGGAATTCATCTGGCAGTATGGTGTGACCGACACCAAGGATCACAAACCGGGCTATCTGTTTTACCCCGACGGCTTTGATATTGATGTGTTCCGCGACTGGAAAGGGGCCCTCGCGGGGCATTGAATCCTGTTGCCAGCGCGGCCTTTTTGATCAAACCGGGCTTGCTTGTCGGAATGTTGGTATTTTCCTCAATGCGCCCGGCCGAATTAGTGGCTATAGTTGCAATTCGACAGTCCGTTCGTCAATTCACAGGAGTAGAACAATGAATCAAAAAGTAGCCTACGTCACCGGGGGAATGGGGGGCATCGGTACCGCTATTTGCCAGCGTCTGTACAAGGAAGGCTTCAAGGTCATCGCCGGCTGTGGCCCGACGCGCGATCATGTCAAGTGGCTGGCCGAGCAGAAAGCCCTGGGCTTCGCGTTTCATGCATCGGTGGGCAACGTCGGCGATTGGGATTCCACCGTCGAAGCTTTTGGCAAGGCCAAGGCCGAACATGGCAGCATTGACGTGCTGGTCAACAACGCGGGTATCACGCGCGACCGCATGTTTCTCAAGATGAGCCGCGAAGACTGGGCCGCGGTGATCGAAACCAATCTCAATTCCATGTTCAATGTCACCAAGCAGGTGGTGGCTGACATGGTCGAAAAAGGCTGGGGCCGCATCATCAACATCTCGTCCGTGAATGGCGCCAAGGGCCAGGCAGGCCAGACCAACTATTCGGCCGCCAAGGCGGGCATGCACGGCTTCACGATGGCACTGGCGCAAGAACTGGCGACCAAAGGTGTGACCGTCAACACCGTGAGCCCGGGCTATATAGGCACCGACATGGTCAAAGCCATTCGTCAGGATGTGCTCGACAAGATCGTTGCCACAGTGCCGGTGAAGCGTTTGGGCGAACCCGGGGAAATTGCCTCGATCATCGCCTGGATTGCGTCTCCCGAGGGCGGCTATTCAACTGGCGCCGATTTCTCGGTGAACGGCGGCCTGCACATGGGCTGAGCGGCAGGCAAAGTGCCGCCACAGCCTCAGCGCGACTCAAACGGTTTGCCGCCGAGTCTGGAACCGGTCTTGATGCCTTTTTTTCGAAACCAGCCCTGATTCATTTCCAGTACATAGCGCACCGGCTGCGTCGAACAGTGTGAATCAGTGGTCTGCGGCTGCATATCGGCGAGGGTCGCGATGGTGCCATCGTCAGTCACAAAGGCGGCAGTCAGGGGCAACAGGGTGTTTTTCATCCAGAAGCACTGCTGAGCCGGTTGTTCAAAGACAAACAGCATGCCTTCGGTTGCCGGCATTTCCTTGCGGAACATCAGCCCGGTAGCGCGTTGTTCTGGTGTCGCGGCAAGCTGCGCGTCAATCAGATGAATACCAGCTGATAGTCTGACGCGCGGCAGATTCAGCTGTGCCGTGTCTTGTGCGTGGCTTGTGCCGCCGATCAGGGTCAGCAACCCGAAAAGTCCAATTGCAGTGTATTTCATGGCTCGATTCTGACGCAACAATGCCGGTCGCCGATAAATTTTGGACATAAAAAATGCCCGCCGAAGCGGGCATTTCAATCAAGTCGTCAAGAATTGCTTCTTGACTTCGATTATTTGGCAGCAGAAGCCTTGGCGGCGGGAGCCTTGGAAGCGGCAGCGGCCTTCTTGGCGGCAGCTTTTTCAGCAGCAGCAGCCTTCTTGGCAGCGGCCTTTTCAGCAGCAGCGGCCTTGGCAGCAGCCTTCTTTTCAGCAGCAGCAGCCTTCTTGGCAGCAGCGGCGGCCTTCTTGTCAAGCTTGGGTGCAGATGCGGCAGCATCAGCAGCAGCAGCGGCAGGTGCAGCAGCGGCAGCAGGTGCGGCGGCAGCCGGTGCAGCAGCGGCAGGTGCAGCAACCGCTTTGGTAGCGGGTGCGGGGGTAGCGGCGAAAGCGCCAGCAGCGAAGAGACCAGCAACCAGAACGGCGAGAAGTTTGTTCATTTTCAATTTCCTTGAGATAACGTTATTTCAAAAATTTCCCTCCAATACTCTGGAAGGTAGCTCCGTAACGGGCTTGGTTTGACACAGGTTGACAGAAAACAGGAATTTTTTCGGAATAGAATGCGAAAGCGCCTCCAGACTTGCCCTGAAACAGGGTTCCTCGGGTGGTTATGGCATCAAAAACCCCTCAAAATCCCACAAACTGAAACTTTTACTGGAGAATTTGCGACATGTACCAGCACATCAAGGTGCCCTCAGAAGGCCAAAAAATCAGCGTCAATGCCGATATGTCATTGAACGTGCCTGATCATCCGATCATTCCGTTCATTGAAGGCGATGGCACTGGTTTTGACATCACGCCGGTGATGATCAAGGTGGTCGATGCAGCGGTGGCCAAAGCCTACGGTGGCAAGAAGAAGATCCACTGGATGGAAGTCTATGCCGGTGAAAAAGCCACCAAAGTCTATGGTCCGGATGTCTGGTTTCCGAGTGAAACCCTGGATGCGCTGCGTGAGTATGTGGTGTCCATCAAAGGCCCATTGACAACGCCTATCGGCGGCGGTATTCGCTCGCTTAACGTTTTCATGCGGCAGGAGCTCGACCTGTTTGTCTGCCTGCGCCCAATCCAGTATTTTGAAGGTGTGCCCAGCCCGGTCAAAGAGCCGGAAAAAACCAATATGGTGATCTTCCGTGAAAATACTGAAGATATCTACTGTGGCATCGAATTTGAAGCCGAGTCGCCGAAGGCAAAAAAACTCATCAAGTTCCTGCAGGACGAGTTGGGCGTTACCAAGATCCGATTCCCCAATACCTCGGGCATTGGCATCAAACCGGTATCAAGCGAGGGCACCGAGCGTCTGGTGCGCAAGGCGATCCGCTACGCCATCGACAATGACAAGCCCAATGTCACGTTGGTGCACAAGGGCAACATCATGAAATTCACCGAAGGCGCTTTCCGTGACTGGGGCTATGCCCTGGCGCAAAAAGAGTTTGGCGCCGAGCTGATCGACGGCGGACCCTGGTGCAAGTTCAAGAGTCCGAAAACGGGCAAGGAAATCATCGTCAAAGACTGCATTGCCGATGCCTTCCTGCAGCAGATCCTGTTACGTCCGGCTGAATACAGCGTGATCGCGACCTTGAATTTGAACGGCGATTACATCTCTGACGCACTGGCAGCCCAGGTGGGCGGCATCGGGATTGCGGCAGGTGCCAACCTGTCAGACTCGGTAGCCTGCTTTGAAGCCACCCACGGTACCGCACCCAAGTACGCCGGCAAGGACTACGTGAACCCGGGTTCCGAAATCCTGTCTGCAGAAATGATGCTGCGCCACATGGGCTGGGTTGAAGGCGCTGATGCCATCATCAAGTCGATGGAGCGTTCCATCAAGAGCAAGAAAGTCACCTACGACTTTGCGCGTTTGATGGACGGCGCCACGCAAGTCAGTTGTTCCGGTTTTGGCCAGGTGATGATCGACAATATGTGATAGCACAGCGGGGCCGTTAAAGCCCACCAGCCAGAGGCCCCAATGCGTTGATTCGATTGGGGCTTTTTCTTTTCTTCAACGAATGCGGGCCTGGGGCTCATCGCGCATGGCCCGGAATCGGGTTTTGAGGGAACAGGCAAGGTATCATGGCGGCTCTCGTGCGGGCGTTCGTGTAGCCCACGATTCATCAATTTAACCGCCTCATTGGCGACAGCGATCCGTGCGTCTTAATTCGATCAAGCTATCCGGTTTCAAGTCCTTCGTCGATCCGACCAATTTCATGCTGCCCGGTCAACTGGTGGGCGTGGTGGGACCGAATGGTTGCGGCAAGTCCAACATTATGGATGCGGTACGCTGGGTGCTGGGGGAAAGCAAGGCGTCGGAGTTGCGCGGCGAGTCGATGCAGGATGTCATATTCAATGGCACCAGCACCCGCAAAGCAGCCAGCCGCGCCAGTGTCGAACTGGTGTTTGACAACGCTGATCACCGTGCCGGTGGTCAGTGGGCGCAGTTTGAGGAGATTGCCGTCAAACGCGTGCTGACGCGCGACGGCACCAGCAGTTATTACATCAACAACCAACCGGTGCGCCGGCGCGATGTGCAGGACGTGTTTCTGGGCACCGGGCTCGGGCCGCGTGCCTACGCCATCATTGGCCAGGGCACCATCAGCCGCATCATCGAGTCCAGGCCGGAAGAGCTACGCCTGTTTCTCGAAGAGGCGGCCGGCGTCTCCAAATACAAGGAACGTCGTCGCGAGACGGAAAACCGCCTGAGCGACACGCGCGAGAACCTGACCCGGGTCGAAGACATCCTGCGCGAGCTCAATGCCAATCTGGACAAGCTGGAGGCTCAGGCCGAGGTGGCCCAGCGCTACAAGACCCTGCAGGCCGATGTCACGCTGAAGCAGCATCAGCAATGGTTTCTCAAGCGCGCCGAGTCCGAGGCTGATCAGGCCAAGGTCAAGGCCAACGCGCAAGGCGCAGTCAATGCGCTGGAGGCCCGCGTCGCCGATCTGCGCCACGTCGAGGCCGAGTTGGAGACCGTGCGTCAGGCCCATTATTCGGCGGGCGATCAGGTCAACCAGGCCCAGGGTCTGCTGTATGAAGCCAGTACCGAGGTGGGCCGCCTGGAGGCCGAGATTCGTTTTGTCGTGGAGGGTCGCCAGCGGGTGGAGCAGCGGCTGGTCAGTCTCAAGGAGCAGGCCGCCTCATGGGCCACGCGCCAGGACGACGCGCAGCGGGAAATCGAAAACCTGCAGGAACTGGCCATGCTCGGGGAAGAAAAAACCGAGCTGCTGGCGGCCCAGGTCGAGGAGCAGGCGCAGGCCTTGCCCGATCTGGAAGAGGCCTTGCGCCTGGCGCAAAAAGGCGCCAACGAGCAGCGCGCCAGCGTGTCACAGGTGCAGCAGCAAATACAGGTGCTGGCGGCCGATCAGCGCAGCATTGAGGAGCAATCGCGCCAGTTCAGCAGCCGCCGTGAGCGCCTGAGTGCCGATCGCAATGCGCTGGCCGCGCCCGATGAAGCCCGGCTGCTGAACCTGCAGAGCCAGCTTGGTCAGGCGCAGGAGACGGCCAGCGTGGCTGAGGCTCGCCTGCATGAGCTGCAGGAGGCCGTGCCGCAGCTTGACGACAGTCGGCGCCAGCTGCAGCAAGAGGTCAACACCGAGTCGGCGCGTCTGGCGGATTTGTCGGCCCGCATGGAAGCACTCAAAGCCCTGCAGGAACGCGTCAAGACCGACGGCAAGCTGCAGCCCTGGCTGGCCAAACACGGGCTGGAATCCTTGTCCGGCTTGTGGAGTCGCATCCACATCGAGCAGGGTTGGGAAAACGCGCTCGAAGGCGCATTGCGTGAACGTCTGGGTGCGCTTGAAGTGTCGCGTCTGGAGATGGTGCAGGCTTTTGGCAACGATGCGCCACCGGCCAAACTGGTGTTTTACAGCCCGCCGCTGGCGGCGTTGGCGCCAACGCCCCTGGGTTTGCCGCGGCTCTCGGATTTGCTGCGTGTCAACGATGCGGGTCAAAAAGCGGTGCTGGATGATTGGCTGCAAGGATGTTTCACGGCGCCGGGTCTGGAAGAAGCTCTGGCGAGTCGGGCTCGGTTGCAGTCGGGCGAGCTGATTTTCGTCAAATCGGGCCATGCCGTGGGCTGCCACAGCGTCAGCTTTTATGCCGCCGATTCGGAGCAGGCGGGCTTGCTGGCCCGGGCCCAGGAAATCGAAAATCTTGAGAAGCAGCTGCGGGCGCAGGTCTTGATCAGCGATGAATCCCGTTCTGCACTGGTGCGGGCCGAGGCAGCGTATGCCGATGCCTCGCAACGGCTGATGGCAGTGCGCCGTGATGCCAGCGAGAGTCAAAACCGTTTTCATGAGTTGCAGGTGGAAACCTTGCGCTTGACTCAGCTGGCCGAGCAGGCGAGGCAGCGCAGCGCGCAAATTGACAGTGACCTGGCCGAGGTCGATGTGCAACTGGCCGAATTGCAGGAGCGTCGCGTGACTGCCGAGGGCCGTTTCGAAGAGCTCGACATGCAACTGGCCGATACCCAGGAGCGCCACGCCCAGCTCGATGAGCGGGTGCTGGCTGCCGAGCGCAAACTGGGCGAGTCACGCGAGCAGCAGCGCAGCCTGGAGCGCCAGGCCCAGGAAGCAGCGTTTGCCATCCGCAGTCTCGATGCGCGCAAGGCCGAGTTGTCGCGTGCTATCGAAACTGCAGCACAACAGGCAGATTCAGTCAAATCTGAAACCGAAAGAGCGCATGATGAATTGACGCGCCTGAACGACGCTTCGGCCCAGGGCGGCTTGCAGGATGCGTTGGCCCTGAAGCTGCTGCGCGAGCAGGCCCTGGGGGCAAAACGCAGTGCCTACGACGACCTGACCGCCAAACTGCGCGCCAGCGACGAGCGTCGCCTGCAGTTGGAGCGCGAACTCGACCCGCTGCGCCAGCGCATCACCGAATTTCAGCTCAAGGAACAGGCCGCGCGTCTGGGCTTTGAGCAATACACGCAACTGCTGACCGACGCCAAAGCGGATCTGGACCTGCTTGCCAGCTCCATCGAAGCCGGCAAGGTCGGCCTGTCGGGCATGCAGGCCGAGATCGACCGCCTGAATCGCGACATTGCGGCCCTGGGCGCCGTCAATCTGGCGGCACTTGATGAACTGACCACCGCGCGCGAACGCAAGCAGTTTCTGGATGCCCAGTCGGCCGACCTGGTTGAAGCCATGACGACACTGGAAGACGCCATCAAGAAAATCGACGCTGAAACCCGGGAACTGTTGGCCGGCACCTTCAATACTGTGAACGAACACTTTGGCAAGATGTTCCCCGAGCTGTTTGGCGGTGGCAACGCGCGGCTGGTGATCACCGGGGAAGAAATCCTGGACTCCGGCGTTCAGGTGATTGCCCAGCCGCCGGGCAAGAAGAATCAGACCATTCATTTGCTGTCTGGTGGTGAGAAGGCGTTGACCGCAATTGCTCTGGTGTTTGCGATTTTTCAGCTCAATCCGGCGCCTTTCTGCTTGCTCGACGAGGTCGACGCGCCGCTCGACGACGCCAACACCGAGCGCTATGCCAAGCTGGTGTCGAGCATGAGTCGCGAGACCCAGTTCCTGTTTATCAGCCACAACAAGATTGCGATGGAAATGGCGGAGCAACTGATTGGCGTGACGATGCAGGAGCAGGGCGTATCGCGCATCGTGGCGGTCGATATGGAGGCCGCCATCTCGATGGCAGAGGCGGTTGAATCAGCATGAGTAATCTGCAAATCGGGTTGGCGCTGGCAGGTGCTTTGGTTCTGGTGGCCATGGCTGTGCAAGCCGCCTGGACTTATCGCAAGAGCCAGCCGCGCCAGCCGGTCGGCCTGGATGCGGGCGAGGCACCCAACACTGAGCCGCAGCTCGACGTGGCGGCCTTTGATGTCGCCAATTTCCCGGCGCCGATGCTGGAAAAACGTCCGGCCATGGATAGCCTGATTGATGTCATCGCACCGATTGCGCTGGAAGCGCCGGTCTCGGGCGATGCCGTGCTGGCCGCTCTGCCCAGCACTCGCCGCGTCGGCAGCAAGCCGTATTCGATTGAGGGTTTCAATGAGATCAGCCAACGCTGGGAAGTGCCTTTGGCGGGCCAGCGTTATGTCTCCTTTCAAGCCGGCGTGCAGTTGGCCAACCGCTCGGGCGCGCTCAATGAAATTGAGTACTCTGAATTTGTCATGAAAACCCAGGCGTTCTGCGACGCGATCAACGGCACACCCGATTTTCCCGAGATGCTTGAACAGGTGGCGCGCGCCCGCGAGCTCGATCAATTTGCCAGCGACCACGATGCCCAGCTCGGCTTTGTGCTGCGCGCTCGCAGCGCTGCCTGGAGCCCGGGCTATGTGCAGCAAAACGCTGCGCGGCTGGGATTTGTGGCCGGCGCCATTCCGGGGCGCATGGTGGTTCCGAGCGGCGCCCCCGGGACGCCGCCGGTGCTCAGTCTGAGTTTCGACGCGCAAGCCGCCCTGGCCGACGACCCGTCGCAGTCGGCGGTACATGTTCTGGCCCTCAGCCTGGACGTGGCTCAAGTGGATCGCGGCGAACATGCTTTTGCGCGCATGCGCGAAGTCGCCCGCTCACTGGCTGACAGCATGGATGGCGTGGTGACGGATGACAATGGTCTGGCCCTGACCCCACAGGCCATGGATCACATTGGTGCCGAACTGGAGCATTTGTACGACACCCTGGATCAGCGTGATCTCTCGGCCGGCTCGCCGCTGGCACGGCGCCTGTTTTCCTGACCTTTTTCTCTGCCTGGCATGGTCACTCAAGATTTGTTTGCGGCCGGTTCTCAAGCGCCAGACCCCGCGCAAATTGAACAACTCAGGCGCTTGCTGCGTGAGCATGCGCACCGCTACTATGTGCTCGATGAGCCGGCTATTCCGGATGCCGAGTACGACCGCCTGTTCCGGGAATTGCAGGCGATCGAGGCGCAGCACCCCGAGCTGGTGACGCCTGACTCCCCGACGCAGCGGGTCGGTGGCAAGGCGCTGGCGCAGTTCGCGTCGGTGCGTCATGCGCTGCCGATGCTGAGCATCCGCACCGAGACCGACACCGAAGCCAGCGGTGCGCAGAATTTTGATACCCGCATGCGGCGCGAGCTCGATCTGGACGACTCGGCGCCAGCGCTGGAGTATGTGGCTGAGCCCAAGTTTGATGGCCTCGCCATCAGCCTGCGCTACGAGTGTGGTGTGCTGGTGCAGGCGGCGACGCGCGGCGATGGCGAAGTGGGCGAAGACGTGACGCAGAACATTCGCACCATCGGCCAGATCCCGCTGAGGTTGCCGGAGGCTGCGCCCGAGTTGCTGGAAGTGCGCGGCGAAGTCTATATGCGCCGCGATGACTTTGAGACCCTGAATGAAAAGCAGCGCGAGCGTGGACAAAAAACCTTTGTCAATCCGCGCAACGCCGCGGCTGGTGCGGTGCGTCAGCTCGATCCGGCCATCGCCGCCCAGCGTCCCTTGAGTTTCTTTGCCTATGGTGTCGGTGAGCTGACGCCGCCAGAGGCCGGCGGCCCTGAATTTGGCACCCATTTTGATCTGCTGCAAGCCCTGAAATCATGGGGATTTCCGGTCTCATCGCTCGTCAGCAAGGCGCAGGGCGCTACTGAATTGATAGCATATCATACCTCGGTCGGGAAGCAGCGCGACGGCCTCGGTTTTGATATTGATGGCGTGGTTTACAAGGTCAACAGTCTCGCGTTGCAGCGCCGCCTGGGTTTTGTCACGCGCGAGCCGCGCTGGGCGGTGGCGCACAAGTTCCCGGCTCAGGAGCAACTCACCACCGTGCTGGGCATTGACGTGCAGGTCGGGCGCACCGGCAAGCTCACGCCGGTGGCCAAGCTGGCGCCGGTGTTTGTCGGCGGCGTGACGGTCACCAACGCCACGCTGCACAATGAAGACGAGGTACGCCGCAAGGACGTTCGGATTGGCGACACGGTGATCGTGCGCCGCGCCGGTGACGTGATTCCGGAGGTTGTGAGCGTGGTCATGCCGACCATCCAGGCAGCGTCTGAACGGGGACCGGCTTTCACCATGCCGCATGTATGCCCGGTGTGTGGCAGCACGGCGGTGCGGGAAGAGGGTGAGGTCGATTACCGCTGCACCGGCGGCCTGTTCTGCAGTGCCCAGCGCAAGCAGGCGATCCTGCATTTCGCGCAGCGGCGGGCGGTGGAAATTGAAGGGCTGGGCGAGAAGCTGGTCGATCAACTGGTCGACGGGCAGGTGATTCGTGTGCTGCCCGATCTTTACCGGCTCGGCCTCACCGCTCTTTCCAGCCTGGACCGGATGGCCGAAAAATCAGCGCAAAACATACTTGAAGCGCTGGAAAAATCGAAGCAGACCACGCTGCCGCGCTTTCTCTTCGGGCTCGGCATTCGGCATGTCGGCGAGGCCACGGCGAAAGAACTGGCACGCCACTTCGGACAGCTCGACGCGATCATGGACGCCAGCGTTGAACAACTGCTGCAGGTCGCCGACATTGGCCCGATCGTGGCGCAAAGTGTGCGCACTTTCTTTGATCAGCCGCATAACCGAGAAGTGGTCGAGCAGTTGCGTGCCTGCGGCATCAACTGGCCCGAGGGCGCGCCGGCCCCGGTTCTGCCGCAGCCGCTGAGCGGCCAGACCTTTGTCATCACTGGCACCTTGCCGACGCTGAGCCGGGATGAGGCCAAGGCGCTGATCGAAGCCGCCGGTGGCAAAGTGGCCGGCTCCGTGAGCAAGAAGACCACTCATGTCGTGGCCGGAGCCGAGGCCGGCAGCAAACTCGCGAAAGCGCTGGAACTCGGGGTTTCGGTATTGAATGAAGCCGGTTTGAAGGAGTTGCTCGATGGCGGTTCGTGAGATTCTGAAGATGGGCGACGCGCGCCTGCTACGCGTGGCCCAGCCGGTGACCCAGTTTGATTCGGACGACCTGCATCTGCTGGTCTCGGATCTGCTCGACACCATGCGGGCTGCCAACGGGGCCGGCCTGGCGGCGCCGCAAATCGGGATCGATCTGCAGTTGGTGATTTTTGGCAGCAACGAGCGCAATCCACGTTACCCGGAGGCGCCGCCGATACCAAAAACGGTGCTGGTCAACCCCGTGATCACGCCCCTGGGTCAGTCAGAAGAAGACCCGACGGAGATTCAAGTTGAGGACTGGGAAGGTTGCCTGTCGCTGCCCGGTCTGCGCGGCATGGTGCCGCGTTTCGCGCATATTCGCTACACCGGCTTTGACCAGTATGGCGACCCGATTGACCGCACGGTGTCGGGTTTTCATGCACGCGTGGTGCAGCATGAATGCGACCATTTGATCGGCAAGCTGTACCCGATGCGGGTGCGCGACTTCAGCAAGTTCGGTTTTACCGAGGTGCTGTTTCCAGATATTGCCGCCACAGAAGACGATTGACGCTACACATATTCCAGACGGGCGGTGTGGTTCGCGTCCTCCGGCTCACGCTCGCGGCCATCAGGGTTCAACGCGCCAGCGACTTTGCATCAAACACGCTGTGGGCGCGCACCACAACCCGCATAAAACAGAGGTCCGCCAGAGGCGGACCAAGCAAAGCTGTGTCTTGGATCAGTAACCAATCTGTTTCGAGACAGGCTGGCCTGACGCAATGTTTCAGCTGCTGACTATTGCGTCCTGAAATTGACAAAAGCTCTCACCAAGCTCCCACTAGCTTTGCAGTTGCCGTTAACGTAATCGGGGGGAGGCCCTGCGCCGCACAGGAGATGGTCTGGGATAAGGTCATCATTGGGTTAGCAAGCCCGACATCAGTGCCGGATAAGGAATCTTGACCACTACAGTCATAGCCAGTCCCGGTCGGTAAGCCCATTGGTATCGATATGTTGTTTCCACCAAAAACAGGGGTCACCGTAATTGTGTTGGCTCCGCTATACGACTGCGTGGGTGCTGATAAAGTCGTCGCTGGATACGGGTATTGCTGATTTCCAATCGTGCATGTGTATTCAGAGAAATACGCTGTTGCCGTCATAGCGGGCGCAGAAAGAATCGCTTGATAGGTTCCAGGGTTTTGGACGTTGCCACTGACTGTGACGTTCAGTATGCTGCCGCCTCTGACGGTCACCAGAATGTCTGTGCAACCGTTAGTTCCTGGGACAGTCAGCGACCCCGTATAAAGGATAGTGCCGCTCAATCTTGTCGTGTTATTCAAAATTGGCAGTGTTGGGTTTGTGGCGCCTATGGCGTTGAGGGTTGCCTGAAGCTGTGGCAGAACAACATTTTGCTGGAAAGTCTTTCCGGATCCGGTGACTGCATTGACAAACGGTGAGCCTCCTGTGGTTTGGCTTTGAATGTAGGCGAGAAACTGATCATCCGAGCCTTGTCCGGATGGCAGTGTGCCGCCCGAAGCAATATAGGCATTGATTTGCGCTGCAGCCGCGGTCGGCATGGTTAGTCCGCCTACATCAATCGCTGCCATTGAGCCATGGTTCAGGGCTTGCAATATGTCAGCAACCTGCAGTCCGTTTGCAAGCACGGTGACCGGTATGCTCACCCCCGATATGGTTGGAACCGCAATCGAACCCAAATTAATTGTCGATGAGCCAACGACCAGGCTCAACGATGCGGTCTCGCCTGTCCTGCAGGTGAAACTGCCAGTTGACGAGGTTACCCCCGCAAGTCCGGAGGGATTGCAGACGTAGGAAATCCCCTGGGCCGGTCCGGCAAGGTAGCTGGTAATCGTTGACCCATCACCGCCACCACCTCCCCCACCACCTCCCCCACATGAAATCAACGACACGCCGGACAGAACAACCAACAAAGCGTTCAAGATGACCTTGGTACTGTTCATGACAGGTGCTCCTTAAGAAAGACAGAAAGCTCACACTAGTTCAAACCAATAGCCCCCTGTTGATAAAAATCAAAATTGACGGCAAGTCAACTGTCGGGTCAACTTGTCTTGCTGAACTGTTCATTTGGCGGGCCAGATGACAGGTAAGAATGCAGCCTCCCGTTGGCACCCACCTGTCAATCAGCACTCCGCCTTCAGACTCAAGTGCCACCAACGCCGGCAATCGGGGTGCTATCAATAGTATAGCTGTCTACGCAGGATGCGCGGTATCTGCAGCCCTAAAAAATCATGCAGCCAGGGCTTCCCGCAGCTCGGTCTGGATGGCTATTTGCGCCCGGTTTTGTTGCAGTTCAGGTCCGTCGATCAGGATGGCGTCGTCCACACGCTCTCCCAGGGTGTTGATCTTGGCCAGTGATAGTGGATCGGTGCTGTTTTCTACTCATCAGCCAAGAGTACGGCGCGATTCACGCTTTCCGGCAGACGTTCGCGGCCATCATGATGGGTCGCGCCAGCGACTTCGCATCAAACACGTTGTTGTAAGCAATTGTTTGCCTCGGTTGATGCGACAGTCATCATCGCTATACTGAATATTGACCAGCGCGGGTATCTTTCCAAGAACAAATGTGGCTCGTGCTGGTTTGATGAATGCCGATCCGGCAACAATGACTCAGGGAGGATCAAATGAATCACAAAAAGATTGCTGGTTTACTGCTGTGCGCCAGCTTGGCGCTGCTCGTGGCATGCGGCGGTGGATCGACCGCGACCCCCGCGCCAATGATTGACAGCTTCGGGCAGGTGGTGCCCGATTCGTTTGGCGGCGGCAACGCTGGCGCTTCGGGGGCGGACGGCACGGCTGCGGATGGTGTTGCGATACCGAACGCAACAGTACGGGTGATCGACAATGCTGGGCAATCCGTTAGTGGCAAAACTGATGCAAACGGTTATTACCGTGTCCGTGTCGATGGCTTTGTCGCTCCGTTGATTGCCAGCGTGGTGAGACCGGATGGCTCACAGTGGTACTCCCCGGCGATCACTCCGGTCAAGGTGCGCGGCTTTGTGACCATCAACATGACCGGCCTGACCGACCGCATTGCGTCATACGTGGCAATCGCAACGGGCAAATCAAGTTCAGCCGAGCTCACAGCAGCGGCGTTGGCAGCGAATCTCTCGATTTTGCAGACAGCCAGGAACGACCTGAATGCAAGGATAGCGACCCAAATAACCGCTGCCGGTCTAAATGCCGCAACCTTTGATCCGGTCACCCTGCCATTCGTTGCCAATGGCACTGGCTATGACGCCGTGCTTGATAACGTGCTTGTCACCAAAACTCCGTTGGGTGCAACAGAGCTCACACCTTTGTATACGGTCGGAGGCAACATTAGCGGTCTCGGAAATCATGCAGGCCTGGTGCTGAGCAACGGCACAGACAGCCTCAACGTTGCGGCAAATGCCACGACGTTCACACTGGCAAAACGATTGCCAACCGGCGTCGGCTACAGCGTCACCGTCAGCACGCAACCGAGTGGCACAAATTGCACCGTCAGCAGTGGTACGGGGCTCATCGGGTCATCCCCCGTCACCAATGTCCAGGTCGTGTGCGACCCTGGTACAGCGAGCCATACCTTGGGCGGCGTTGTCAGCGGATTGGGCAATTTCAGTGGACTGGTGCTGGCTTCCAACGGGCAGACGGTGGCTGTGCCGGCCAGTGCGTCTTCATTCACGTTTGCCAACCCGATTCCAGAAGGCACAAGTTATGCGGTTTCGATACAGACGCAGCCCGACAGCAGCAACTGCAGTATTTCTGGCGGGTCAGGTACGGTAGGTACCAGCGCCATCACTTCGGTTATGGTTACGTGCAGCACCGCCAGCTATCCGCTGGGTGGCACGGTCAGCGGCTTGACCAGCAGTGGTCTGGTTCTCGCGTCAAACGGTCAGACGGTTAGTGTGTCTTCAGGGGCTGCCTCCTTTGTATTTGGGACACCGCTTTCGCTGAGTACAAGCTACGCCGTGACAGTGCAGACCCAGCCCGCCGGCATGACTTGCAGCGTCTCGAACGGGTCCGGTTCCGTGTCCGGTCCTGTCAACTCGATTTCTGTCACCTGCGGCGGCCAGCCCACCTTCTTCCTGGGTGGCATCGTGGTGGGTGGCAGCTTGGTCAGACCCTACATTGACGGGCTCGTGTTGGCTTCGGGTGCGCAAACGGCAGTGATAGATACACTTCAAGCTGGTCTTCACCCAGGCAGATACGAATTTCGGTTTCCCATCGCGATGACCTCGGGAACGCCCTATAGCGTGTACGTTCTGACCCAACCCCCAGGCTACATCTGCAGCGTGTCAAATGGAACCGGTAGCCTCGCCAATGCCGACGTGTTCAGTGTCTCGGTGAACTGCGTTGCCATACCTACGTACACTTTGGGCGGCAGAATACTCGGTGCATATGTTGTATCAGGTCAACAAGCTGTGTTGGCAAGCAATGGCCAGACCGTAACGATCGGACCAGCACCGGGCTGTTCCCTGTTTAGCCAAAGTTGCGAGATGTCTTTCACTTTTCCAACGCCGCTGCCATCGGGGACGCAATACAGTGTGTCGATTGTGGACATGCTCCCGGCAGCCTTTAACTGTGGCGTGTCAAATGGAACCGGTACTATCAGCAGCGCAGACGTGACGAATATCGAAATAAGTTGCCGGTATCGCCCGTGACTTGCTGACTTGGCACTCATACTTCAACCTGCATTGCGTCTTCAGACTCAAGTCCCTCGCTCCACAGGTGCTATTAATTATATAGCTGCTTACGCAAAAAGCACGGTGTCTGCAGCCCTAAAACATTATGCAGCCAGGGCTTCCAGCAGTTCGGTCTCGATGGCTATTTGCGCCCGGTTTTGTTGCAGCTCGGGCCCGTCGATCAGGAACGTGTCGTCCACACGCTCTCCCAGGGTGTTGATCTTGGCCAGTTGAAGATTGATCTTGTGCCTTGCCAGCACGCAGGCCACGCAGTACAGCAGTCCGACCCGGTCGCTGGCCGAAATGTTGAGCAGCCAGCGCTGGCCCTTCTCGTCGGGCTGCAGGCTGACGCGCGGTGCGATCGGGAAACTCTTGACGCGGCGTGACACCCGGCCGCGTCCCGGCGGTGGCAATGGCCCGGTCTGCAAGATGGCGCGGCTCAACTCGCTCTCCACCATGCTGGTGAGCTCCTGGTAATGATCGGGCATCGACTGCGCGATTACCTGGAAGGTATCGAGTGCATAGGCGTTGCGTGTGGTGTGCACGCGCGCATCCAGAATGCTGAAGCCGCGCTGGTCAAAATAGCCACAGATGCGGGCAAACAGGTCGGCCTGGTCGGGCGTGTAGACCAGCACCTGCAAACCTTCGCCCAGCGGTGACAGGCGCGCCCGCACGATTGACTTGCCCGAGTTCACATGGCGCGAGAGTTGCCGCGTGTGCCAGGCAATATCGGCGGCGTCGTGGCGCATGAAGTAGCCCACGTCCATCGTCTCCCACAGGGCTTTATGGGCCTCGAATGGCAGCGCGTGCAGGGCCAGTTGAATCAGCGCTTCGCGCTTGCGCGCCTCCACCTCGGCGTGCAGATCCGGTGCGTGGCCGCCGAGCACCCGCAAGGTCAAGCGGTACAGGTCTTCGAGCAGCTTGCCCTTCCAGGCGTTCCAGACTTTGGGTGAGGTGCCACGAATATCGGCCACCGTGAAGAGATACAAGGCGGTCAGACGACGCTCGTTGCCCACGCGTTTGGCAAACGCGGCGATGACGTCGGCGTCGCTCAGATCGGATTTTTGCGCCACGCGGCTCATCGTCAGGTGCTCGTGCACGATGAATTCGATCAAGCGGCTGTCGTCGCGATGGATGTCGTGTTGCTTGCAAAAGCGCCGTGCCTCGATCACGCCGAGTTCCGAATGGTCGCCGCCGCGGCCTTTGGCGATGTCATGAAACAGGGCTGCGATGTACAAAATCCAGGGCTTGTCCCAGTCCGCCGCGAGCTGCGAGCAAAACGGGTACTCGTGCGCGTGTTCCACAATGAAGAAGCGCCGCACATTGCGCAGCACCATCAGGATGTGCTGATCCACGGTGTACACGTGGAACAGGT
Source organism: uncultured beta proteobacterium (assembly GCA_963810395.1). Taxonomy (GTDB): domain Bacteria; phylum Pseudomonadota; class Gammaproteobacteria; order Burkholderiales; family Burkholderiaceae_C; genus Rhodoferax. The sequence goes on from CAWENC010000001.1 coordinate 3,532,331, forward strand.
CGTGCTGCATCTGGCCGACGATTTTTCGAAACACCCACAGGTAGCGTCCCAGCACCGAGGTCTGGTTCATCAGCCGCATGGCATGGGTGATGCCATCGCGCTGCATCAAGATCTGCTTGAACGTCGCGTGGTTCACCGGGTCGTTGCGAAACTTGGCGTTCATCAAATCACGCGCGTTGTAGAGGGCGCGCAAGGTGCGCGCCGACAAACCGCTCAGTCCGGGCGTGGTCTGGTAAACCAGAAAGGTTTCCAGAATGGCGTGCGGCTCGCGCTGGTACAGATCGTCGCTCATCACCTCGACCATGCCGGCTTTTTCGCTAAAGCGCGCGTTGATCGGACGCGGTTCGTAGGCGGAGGGGTTGAGCCGCTCCTCGATTTTGAGCAGCAAGATCTGGTTCAGCTGGGTCACCGCCTTGGCCGCCCAGTAATAGCGCCGCATGACGAGTTCACTCGGTCTGACAAAAGCGCGTCGGTCTGTCGCGTCGGCCGGGGCCTTGAATCCGAAAGATTGGGCCAGCGCATTTTGCATGTCGAATACCAGCCGGTCTTCGCGCCGCTGCGCAATCAGGTGCAGCCGCGCGCGAATCAGCCGCAGCTGCGCTTCGTTGTGTTTGAGCTGTTTGACTTCAAAGACCGTCGCCAGGCCGCTCCTGGCCAATTCATTCCAGTTGCTGCCATAGCCGGCCGCTTTGGCGACCCACAGAATGATTTGCAGGTCACGCAGGCCGCCGGGCGATTCCTTGCAATTGGGCTCCAGCGCATAAGGCGTGTTCTCGAACTTGTTGTGGCGCTGGCGCAGCTCCAGAGTCTTGGCGACAAAAAAAGCCTGCGGGTCGAGCTTCGAGAAAAATTCTCTTTCAAAGTGCGCGAACAGATCTGAGTTGCCGGTGATCAGCCGGGCTTCGAGCAGCGACGTCTGTACCGTGACGTCGTTGGCGGCCTCCGTCAGGCACTCGGTCACCGTGCGAACGCTGGAGCCGATCTCCAGCCCGGCATCCCAGCAACTGCCGATGAAGCCCTCGATCCGGGACTTGAGCGCGGCATCCAGCTCGGGAGATTGCTGGTCGGGCAGCAGCACCAGCACATCGATATCGGAGTACGGAAACAGCTCGCAGCGCCCGAACCCGCCGACCGCCAGCAAGGCAAAGGGGCTGCCAAGACCGGCTTGCCGCCACAGCGTCTTCAGTGTTGCGTCGGCCAGCTTCGAGAGCTTGCCCAGTGTGCTGCTGATGCCCCGGCTTGAGGTGCCGCTGGCGGCCAGTGACTCGAACAAGGCCGCTTTTTGAGCACGGTAGCGAACGCGCAGCGCCTGCAGGTCGGTCATGGCGTGCGATCAGGTTGCCGGCGGTCGCGGCACGTCAAGCGTTGATCGGCACGAACGCCGGGATGGCCGGGCTGTCCTTGGACAAGGTCAGCACCTCGTAGCCGGTCTCGGTCACCAGCACCGTGTGCTCCCATTGCGCCGACAGCGAATGGTCTTTGGTGACGATGGTCCAGCCGTCGCCCAGCTCCTTGATGTCCTTGCGGCCGACGTTGAGCATCGGCTCGACGGTGATCGTCATGCCGGCCTTGAGCTGATCGAGTGTGCCGGGGCGGCCGTAATGCAGCACCTGCGGCTCTTCGTGGAATTCGCGCCCGATGCCGTGGCCACAATACTCGCGCACCACGCTCAAACCATGCCCTTCGGCAAAGGTCTGGATGGCGTGGCCGATGTCGCCCAGGTAAGCGCCGGCCCTGATCTTGACGATGCCATGCCACATGGCTTCATAGGTCAGCTTGCACAGCCGCCTGGCCGCCACCGACACCTCGCCGACCATGAACATGCGGCTGGAGTCGCCATGCCAGCCATCCTTGATGACGGTCACATCGATGTTGACGATATCGCCCTTTTTAAGCGGCTTGTCATTCGGAATACCGTGACACACCTGATGGTTGATCGAGGTGCAGATCGATTTGGGGTAGGGATTGTGGCCGGAAGGCGCGTAGTTCAGTGGCGCCGAAATGGCGCCCAGAACCTGCGTCGTGTAGTCCTCAGCCAGTTTGTCCAGCTGGTTGGTGGTGACGCCCGGTTTGACCTGGGTCGCGAGATAGTCCAGCAGTTCAGCGGCCAGCCGGCCCGCCACGCGCATGCCGGCGATACCTTCGGCGTCTTTGTAAGTGATAGTCATGGGGGCGGATTATCCCATTGGCTCCGGCCTGTCGCCGTGGCGCGCATGGATGGGCGGCTAAAATCAAGGGTCTCCAGGGCCAGGCCGAATCGGTGCCCGCGCCCTGAGTCAATTTTCAACCCAGTCAGCCCCCTATCCAGGCCATCAAAGTGACCCTGCACATCACCCAATTCGAGGGCGGCAGCGCTCTCAGCAGTTTTCGCATTCAGCAGCTTTTGCCGAGCCTGCAAGCCATTCACGAGAAGATCAACGGGGTGGCCGCGCGCTTTGTGCACCTGGTGACGTCGGACAGCGAGCCGACGCCAGCGCTCAAAGCGCAGCTGGCGGCTTTGCTGACTTATGGCGACCCGTATGCCGGCCCGTCGGATGGCGCGCTGATCGTGGTGACGCCGCGTTTCGGCACGGTGTCGCCCTGGGCCTCCAAGGCGACTGACATTGCCCATAACTGCGGTCTGGCGGTGCGCCGGGTCGAACGGGTGCTTGAATACCGCGTGTCGCTCAAGAGTGGTTTGCTCAGCAAGCCGACATTGTCGGATCCGCAACTGGCGCAGATCGGCGCCTTGCTGCATGACCGCATGACGGAGAGCGTGATGTTCGACCGCGCCAGTGCCTTCGCCCTGTTTACCGAGTTGCATCCGGCACCGATGGCGCACGTGGACGTTTTGAAAGGTGGCAAGGCGGCGCTGGTGGTTGCCAACACCCAGTTTGGCCTGGCGCTGGCCGCCGATGAAATCGACTACCTGGTGCAGGCCTTCACCCAGTTGCAGCGTAACCCGACCGATGTGGAACTGATGATGTTCGCGCAGGCCAACAGCGAGCACTGCCGCCACAAGATTTTCAACGCCCGCTTCACGATCGACGGCGTGGCGCAAGAGCAGAGCATGTTCAGCATGATCCGCCACACACACCAGACCAACCCGCAGCACATGCTGGTGGCGTACTCGGACAACGCCTCGGTGATGGAAGGCGTTCAGGTCGAGAGATTTATAGCCAAATCAGCCTCTAGCGCCTGTGGAACAAGCGCAGGCAGCTATAAAAAGCAGAGCGCGACGAATCACATCCTGATGAAGGTGGAAACCCATAACCACCCGACAGCGATCTCGCCTTTCCCCGGTGCCGCCACCGGCGCGGGCGGCGAGATCCGCGATGAAGGCGCCACCGGCCGTGGCTCCAGACCCAAGGCGGGGCTCACTGGCTTTACCGTGTCCAGAATTAACTGGAATCTGACCCCCATTGATTCCTACGGCAAGCCGGGTCACATCGCCAGCCCCTTGCAGATCATGATCGAGGGCCCTTTGGGTGGCGCGGCGTTCAACAACGAGTTTGGCCGGCCCAATCTGCTCGGTTACTTCCGCGAATACGAGCAGAGTCTGAGCTACTCGGTGACGGACGCTGCCGGCGTGTCATCGGCGGTGGACGAGCAGCGCGGTTACCACAAGCCGATCATGATCGCTGGCGGCCTGGGCGTGATCGACGCCACGCAGACGCACAAGATCGAATTCCCCGCCGGAAGTTTGTTGATCCAGTTGGGCGGCCCCGGCATGCGCATTGGCATGGGCGGCAGCGCGGCCAGTTCGATGGCCACCGGTGCCAACGCGGCCGAGCTCGACTTTGATTCGGTGCAGCGCGGCAACCCCGAGATCGAGCGCCGGGCGCAGGAAGTCATCAACCAGTGCTGGATTCTGGGCAATACAGGCGGCTCCTGCGGCAGCGGCAACCCGATCCTGGCGATCCATGACGTCGGCGCCGGTGGCTTGAGCAATGCCTTTCCGGAACTCACCAACGATGCCGGGCGCGGTGCCCGCTTCGATTTGCGCGCTGTGCCGCTGGAAGAATCCGGCATGGCGCCCAAGGAAATCTGGTGCAACGAGAGCCAGGAGCGCTACGTGCTGGCCATCGCGCCCGAATCACTGGAGCTGTTCACGGCACTGTGCGAACGCGAGCGCTGCCCGTTTGCCGTGGTCGGTGTGGCCACGGAAGTTCGCCAACTGCTTGTGGCTGATTCCGCCGTTCGCCCAGAGCCTGTCGAAGGGCCGGTTTCGACCGGTTCAACCGGAACCGACCCCGTCAACATGCCGATGAACGTGCTGCTCGGAAAACCGCCCAAGATGCACCGCGACGTGAAAACGCTGGAACGCATCTTCGCGCCGGTGGACCTGACCGGCGTCGACCTGCAACAGGCTTGCATCGATGTGCTGGCCAGCCCGACGGTGGCCTCCAAGCGCTTCCTGATCACCATTGGTGACCGCACCGTGGGTGGTTTGAGCCACCGTGACCAGATGGTCGGACCGTGGCAGGTGCCGGTGGCCGACTGTGCCGTGACGCTGGCCGACTTCAAGGGCTTTGCCGGCGAGGCCATGAGCATGGGCGAACGCACACCGCTGGCCACGGTCAACGCGCCGGCGTCCGGGCGCATGGCGGTGGCCGAGGCGATCACCAATCTGCTGGCGGCGCCGATCGAACTCTCAAGAGTCAAACTGTCGGCCAACTGGATGGCCGCCTGTGGCGAACCGGGTGAAGATGCCGCGCTGTACGCCACCGTGAAGGCCGTCGGGCTGGAACTGTGCCCGGCGCTGGGGATTTCCATTCCGGTGGGGAAGGACTCGTTGTCCATGCGCACGCAGTGGAAAGACGGGGAGGGCGCCAAAAAAGTGACCTCTCCGGTGTCCCTGATCGTCACCGCTTTCGCTACGCTGGCTGATGTGCGCGGCACGCTGACGCCGCAACTGAATGCGACTGAAGACACCACCCTGGTGCTGATCGACCTGGGCCGCGGCCAGAACCGCATGGGCGGCAGCATGCTGGCGCAAACATTAGGTCAGATGGGCGATGCGGTGCCGGATCTGGATCAGCCGCAAGACCTGGTGAATTTGGTCAAAGCCGTGAACGCCTTGCGCGCCCAGGGCCAGATTCTGGCCTACCACGACCGCAGCGATGGTGGCCTGTTCGCGGCAGTCTGTGAAATGGCGTTTGCCGGTCATATTGGTGTCTCGCTCAATGTGGATCTGCTGGTGACCGAGGGCGACGGCATCACGGACAGCCGCATGGATGTCGGGGACAGCAAGAACTGGGCGAGTCAGGTCAGCGGTCGGCGCGACGAGCTCACGCTGAAAGCCCTGTTCAGCGAAGAGCTGGGGGTGTTGCTGCAGGTGCGCACGGCGCAGCGCAGCGACGTCATGCAAACGCTGCGCGAACACGGCTTGAGCAAGCACAGCCATTTCATCGGCAAGACCCGCCCGGTCGACTCGGCGATCCAGGTCGGTGTCGGCGAAGTCCAGGTCTGGCGCGATGCCAAGGTGGTTTTCAAGGCGACCTTGCAGGACCTGCATCAGGTCTGGGACAGCACAAGCTGGAAGATTTGCCAGCAGCGTGACAACCCGGCCTGTGCCGACGCCGAGCACGCCGCTGCCGGCGATCCCTCAGATCCCGGCATGCACTTGAATTTGGTATCAAATCAGGCTGTAGCGCCCGTTGAAACTGCACAGGAAGCTATAAATTCAATAGCGATTCCGGGGTTGATGCTGTCCCGCCCGAAAGTGGCGGTGTTGCGCGAGCAGGGCGTCAATTCGCATGTCGAGATGGCCTACGCCTTCACCGAAGCGGGGTTTGAGGCCTTTGACGTCCATATGACCGACCTGCAGAGTGGCCGGGCCAATCTGGCCGACTTCAAGGGCGTGGTCGCTTGCGGTGGTTTCAGCTATGGCGACACGCTGGGCGCCGGCATCGGCTGGGCGCGCTCCATCACCTTCAACCCGGTGCTGGCCGACCAGTTCAAAGCCTTCTTCGGTCGTGCCGACACCTTTGGCCTGGGCGTGTGCAATGGCTGCCAGATGTTTGCCGAGCTGGCCGACATCATTCCTGGCGCCCAGGACTGGCCGCGCTTCACCACCAACCAGAGCGAGCGCTTCGAGGCTCGTCTGAGCCTGGTCGAGGTGCTGGCTTCACCTTCGCTATTTTTCAAAGGCATGGTTGGCAGCCGTTTGCCGATTGCCGTGGCGCACGGTGAGGGCTACGCCAACTTCAAGTACCGGGGCAACGCCGACAAGGCCATCGCCGCCATGCGTTTCATTGACAACCATGGCGTCGCCACCGAGGCCTACCCGTTCAACCCGAATGGCAGCCCGGGTGGCCTGACGGCGGTGACCACGGCCGACGGCCGCTTCACGGCCATGATGCCGCACCCCGAGCGCGTGTTCCGCAACATCCAGATGAGCTGGACCGACGGCGACCCGTCAGCCTTCAGTCCGTGGCTGCAGTTGTGGCACAACGCGAGACGCTGGGTGGGCTGATTGGCGGCGAAGAAAGATATTTCAAAACGCTCACATCTGTGGCGGCCCGTTGTGGCTCTCGGCCTGGCAGCTTTTGCACCAGGCGTAGAGCGCGTCGTACATCACCATGCCATGCCTGAGCATCTCGTGGTCGTTAGCAAACACCTGTGACAGCCCGAGCGACAGGGCGTAAAGGCCGGCGGACTGTGGCGTCAGGTCAAGCCGCGAGGTATCCGCGCCGCGGACGATGACTGCCAGTTGCAACAGCGCCGGGTCCGTCAGTTGGTGTTTCGACAAAAACGCATCGAAGCTGCACAGTTCCCCGACATGGCTGTATTCCACACCCGGGATGTCATAGGCAATGGCGCCAGATGCCGCTGTGGTCTGAGCCACCTGGTTGCCTGGCACGTAGAGGAACTCCGGTGCAGGGTCGATGAACCTGGCAATCAGCCAGGGGCATGCGATGCGGTCGATCTTTGGACGTTCACGGGTCACCCATTTCATGAGAACTCTCCTGTGTTGGCGTTGAAGAAACCTTCGGCGGCCGCCGGAGCCTTGGAAGCAATGTGCCTCAGTGCAAAAGCTGCCAGGCCAGACCCAGCAGTCCGCAGCCGGCGATAACCGGAATAACGCCGACCTTGAACCGGAAGATGGCTGCTGCGGCTGCTGCCCCGATGAACAGGGCAGCCCATTCGAAGTGAGCTGACAGGCCTTTGGGCCACAGCACGTGGCAGACAAAGAACACGGCGAGGTTCGCGATGACGCCGACCACGGCTGCGGTGATCCCGGTCAAGGGGGCGGTAAATTTCAGCTTGCCATGCGTCGATTCGATGAAGGGTCCGCCGGTCAGGATAAAGAAAAAAGAGGGCAGGAACGTGAAGAAGGTGACCACCGTCGCCGCGACGGCACCGGACAGGAACAGTGAATCCGACCCGAAGATGGCCCGGGTCCAGCCGCCGACAAAGCCGACAAACGAGACCACCATGATGAGCGGACCCGGCGTCGTTTCTCCCAGCGCCAGGCCGTCGATCATCTGCGCTGGGCCCAGCCACTGGAAGTGCTCCACGGCGCCCTGGTAGACGTAAGGCAATACGGCGTAGGCGCCGCCGAAGGTCAACAGCGCTGCCTTGGTAAAGAACCAGGCCATTTGCGTCAACACTGCGTCCCAGCCGCAGGCCAGGGTCAGGCTTGCGATTCCTGCCAGCCAGATACCCAGGCAGACCAGCAGAACCCGGGTGAATCGCGCCCAGGTAAACAGCGCATGCACGGGTGTCGGGGTGCTGTCGTCGATCAAGGCCGGGCCGAAACTCTTGGCGCTGTTGCCATGAGCACCGCCGACGACGAATTTCTCGGGCGCAAACCGTCCGCCGATGTAGCCGACGATGCCGGCGGCGAGCACGATCAAGGGGAACGGCAAGCTCAAGGCAAAGATGGCGACAAAGGCCGCTATGGCGATACCCCACAGCCAATTGTTTTTCAATGCCCGCGAGCCGATTCGGTGTGCCGCCGACAGCACGATGGCCGTCACCGCGGGCTTGATGCCGTAGAGCAATCCGGCCACGGCGGGCACAGCGCCGAATGCCATGTAGACCCAGGAGAAACCAATCAGAATGAACAGCGAGGGCAGCACGAACAAAGTGCCGGCGATGATGCCGCCCCAGGTGCGATGCATCAGCCAGCCGATGTAGATCGCCAGTTGCTGAGCCTCCGGCCCCGGCAACAGCATGCAATAGTTCAGGGCATGCAGGAAGCGGTTTTCTGAAATCCAGCGGCGGCGTTCGACCAGGTCCTGGTGCATGATGGCGATCTGCCCGGCAGGACCGCCAAAGCTGATGAAGCCGAGCTTGAGCCAATACCAGAAGGCTTGACCCACGCTAATGGCGGGAGGCGGCGCGGTCTGCGCTGTCATTTTGTGCTCCGCAGTGCGGCGTAAAGCGTTTCAAAAAGAGCCTGCGCAGCCTCAAGCAGTGCGTCGTCGTCAGCGTGTTGGGCTTGAAGTCCCCGCACCAGGGTCTCAAGGCCGGCGGCTTCGTCCACCGGAATGCCGCCAACGTCGATGAAGTGCACCAGTTCACCCAGTCTTGCCAGGGCCGGGTCGGCTTCCAGACCGAACGAATGCATGACATGCTCGAAGCTGACCTTGTCACCGACATGCGTAAACCTGGCGTTGTCGAAGTCAAAGCCGAGCGCGGTCCTGGGGCACTTTTTGGCATTCTCCAGCCACAGAAAGCGGGCGGAATGGTCAATGAAGCGGCGTATCAGCCAGGCTGTGGCCAGACGGTCTACCCAGGGGCGTTTGCGCGTCGCCCAGGTCTTGCCCTGGAAGTCGGCAATCGCCAGTCGCTCGATGCTGCCGACACCGGCGCCCGGTTCACCGGGCGATAACTTGCGCTCGATCTCGTGACGCAGGGTCCCCAGGCCCGCAATGGCGTTTTCAGTCGGCTTGCTGACAAAGAAGTCCGTCGCGCGAATGGCTTGAAGCTGCTGCTCAAGGCTGCGAATCGCCTTGCGCAATTCGGCTTCACCGGCCGACTTCAGTGACTTTCGGGTCGCCTTCAGGGACTGCGTGAATTCGTCGTATTGCGCGGAACGGTCAAACAATCCGCGGAAGGTTTTCTCCTGGTCGGCGTTGCGTGCCGTCAGCAGCAGCATGTGGGCGTCTGCGCCGCCTTCCCTTATGGCACGCTCGATGGCCCAGAACTCGGTGGCGGAAACGGCGCTTGCGGGAAGAATGTAGACGCCTTCGCGCAGTGATGCACAGCCGGTGACTTTGAGCGAACGCCAGATGCGCACACGCAATCCGCTGGGTGAGGTCGGCAGTGAGGCAGTCAGGACGAGCCAATCGGTCATGAAGCAATTATCACATATTGTGATAATTGCTTCATAGGCCTTTCAAACAGTTCAGCGGAATCCACACTGCCAGAGGCTGGAACCACGAGGCGGACGCCCGCCTTGCTTTCCTGGTTGAAGCCGTCGTTCAGGCCGGCTTGAGTGGTGAACGACTTGGCTCGTTCATCGAGCGTTGGTGCATTCCGGTCAATCAACCAGGTGCGGAATCCTCACGCCGTATTTGAGCAGCAGCCAGCTCACTTTGGAGGTCGAATGAAAAGGGCGGGTGGGCCAGGCGGGATTGCGCACCGGATCGCCGCGCGAAATCGCCAACGTCAGTGACTTGGGCGCGTCAGTGCTTTCGGGACAGGTCCAGTTGCGTCCGTCCTGAATCAGGCAGCCGGTGAGTTTTGCAGACGGTTCCATTGACCCCAAGACCCAGAATAGGACCTCGCCACGCTTCTTCAGCGCCCGATACCGAAATCGGGGTCCGGCAGACAGTTCGCCGCCGCAACGATTGTTGACCCAGCTGCCGTTGAGACAGTTGACGGTATACACCGTGCGCTCGCCCTGAACCGTGACCCGGTCTGTGGTCCACACAAAGAAGGCGAAGAAGATCAATACCGGAATTCCGACCCATCGAATTTTGAAACGCTTATGTTGGTCCATTTATCTCGGTTCTCGCATCAAGGCTTGAGGTCGTCACAGGAAGAGGGCACAGAGTGAATCAGGAACGCCACCGCGCACACTGAGGAATTTTAGTGGAGGATCGACGCACGCTTAATCCAGTGTCTGCCGATAGCGCTTGAGCGCCACCACGCCGGCCACCAGCAGAAAAGCCAGCATCGGCCATAGTTCGGGCATCACATCCGCGGCCGTGTTGCCCTTGAGCATGATGCCACGCACGATGCGCAGAAAATGGGTCAGAGGCAGAATCTCGCCGATCCATTGCGCCCACACTGGCATGGCCCGAAACGGAAACATGAAGCCGGACAGCAGCATGGACGGCAAAAAGAAGAAGAATGTCATCTGCACGGCCTGCAACTGGTTGCGTGCGATGGTGGAAAAAGTGAAACCGACGCCCAGGTTGGCGACGATGAAGACGCCGATCATCGCCATCAACAGCGCAAAGCTGCCGACCATCGGCACTTCGAACAGAAGCAGGGCCGCGGCCATGATCACGCCGAGTTGCAGGTAACCCAGCACCACGTAGGGCAGGATCTTGCCAACCATCACTTCCGACGGCCGCACCGGCGTGGCCAGCAGGTTTTCCATGGTGCTGCGCTCGCGCTCGCGGGTCATGCCCAACCCGGTCAACATCACCATCGTCATCGTCAGGATGGTGCCAATCAGACCGGGCACGATGTTATAGCGTGACAGTCCTTCGGGGTTGTAGCGACGGTGAATTCGCAGCTCATAGGCGGGTGCGCCGGCCTGCAGGTGGCGCAGGGCACCCGGCAGGTCGTGCAGCAGCGCCTGGTTGGCCACCGCGTTGAGCGCCGCGATGGCGTTGCCTGACGCGGACGGGTCGGTCGCATCCACCGAGACCAGCAGGACCGGGTGTTCGCCGCGCACCAGGCGGTTTGAAAAATCGGGCGGGATCACCACGAGAAACTGGGCTTTGCCGGTCTCCAACAAGGCATCACCTTCGGCTTCACTGGTCCCGGTGTAGTCGATGCGGAAATAGCCGGTGTGCTGCAAAGCCGCAACGATGCCGCGCCCCATCGGCCCGTGGTCGGTGCTGACGACGGCGGTCGGCAATCCCTTGGGGTCGGTGTTGATGGCGTAGCCGAACAGCACCAGTTGCAGAATCGGAATGCCAACCGCCATGCCAAAGGTCAAGCGGTCGCGCATCATCTGCTGGAATTCCTTGATGAAGACCGCCATCATGCGGTGCCATGAAAACTGCCTCATGCGCGTTCTCCGGCAGCCACATTTTCACTTGAAAAATTGTCTTGCGAGCGTGCGATCAGGCTGATGAAAACGTCTTCCAGATTGGCCTGAGACGGCGTGATCCGCAATGCTGTTTGTTGGCGTACCCGCGACAGCGCCTGCAACACCAGATCGCCGTCCTGACCGGCAACGTGCACCGTATTGCCGAAAGCTGCGACGCTCAGGACGCCGGGCGAGGCTTTCAGTGGCTCCAGAACGGAAAGCACATCGTCGCCCTCTACGGTCCAGACTTTCAGTTTCGCGTTTTCAATGATTTCGCCCTCGGTGCCGCGCGCCAGAATCGTTCCGTAGGCGATGTAGACCAGCTCATGGCAGCGCTCGGCTTCATCCATGTAATGGGTGGAGACCAAAACGGTGATTCCCTGCGCCGCCAGATGATGGATCTGGTCCCAGAAATCACGCCGCGCCTTGGGGTCGACGCCGGCCGTCGGCTCATCGAGCAGCAGCAGCCGGGGGGAATGGATCAGGCAGGCGGCAAGCGCCAGGCGCTGCTTCCAGCCGCCTGACAGCGTCCCGGCCAGTTGTTGCTGGCGCGCCGTCAGCCCGAGTTGTTCCAGGGCCTGGTCGACCGCGTGGCGGCGCTGCGGCAACTGGAACAAGCGGGCCACAAAATCGAGATTCTCGCGAATCGACAGGTCATCGTAGAGCCCGAATTTCTGCGTCATGTAGCCGACCTGGCGCTTGATCTCAGCCGCCTGGCTGAAAATGTCCAGTCCCAGACAGGTGCCGTTTCCCGCGTCAGGTGTCAGCAGGCCGCACAACATGCGGATGGTGGTGGTTTTACCGCTGCCGTTGGGGCCCAGAAAACCGCAGATTCTTCCTTCAGCCACCTGCAATTGAATGTGATCGACAACCGCGCGGCCGGCGTAATTCTTGGTCAGGCCAGTGACGTCGATCGCCAACGGGTTCACGGCGTCGGCCTTGAATGCATGGGCTGAACGTCAAGCGGCTGGCCGGGATGCAGACGGGCGGGCACAGCCTGATCCGGCCGTGCTTCGACCATGAAGACCAGTTTGGCGCGCTGGGCGTTGGAGTAGATGACCGGGGGCGTGTATTCGGCCTGGGTGGCAATACGGGTGATATGCGCCGCAATCGGAGCGGCGCAACCATCGCAGTTCACGCGCACGGCTTGGCCAGCGGCAACCGTGGCGATCTCTGCCTCCGGCACGAAAAAACGTGCCTTCAGGTTTTCTGGCGGCAGCAAGGCCAGTACCGGTTGACCGGCGGCGACAAATTCTCCGGGACGAAAGAAGACGTCGGCCACCACGGCGCCAGCGGGTGCGACTTGCTGCTTTTGCTGCGTGCGCCATTCGGCCTGGCGCAGGGCTTCGACCGCCGCGGTCGCGGTCGCGTGGGTTGCCAGGCGCTCGTCCACCCGGGCAGGCAGGCGTGCCACGCGCAATGCGGCGCTCAGTTCGTCCACCCGCGCCTGCGCCTGATTGACGGCGCTGGCAGCGTCGTCCAGGCGAGCCCTGGAGATGAATCCCTGGGTGACCAGTTGTTGTTGGCGTGCCAGGTCGCTTCGTGCCAGCGACGCCGCCGCCTGCGCCTGTGCAAGCTGGCCCTCGGTGACTGCGATTTCGTCGCTGCGTCGTCCCTTGTCGGTGTTGCTGGCCTGGGCGCGGGCGCTGGCCAGGCGGGCGGCGGCTTCGTCGCGGGCACCGCGCTCGGACTCACTGTCCAGCACAAACAAGATGGCGTCTTTTGCCACGTTTTGTCCCGCCTGCACCGCCAGCGATTCAAGCCGGCCAGCCAGGGGTGCCGCGATGTACAGGTAGTCGCCCTCGGCGTAGCCGGACCAGCCACGGGGCGGCTTCTCGCTGCACGCGCTGACCATCAGCAGCAGCGCAAGCAAAAGCGGCACTCTCAGGGTGCTCGGCGGGTGTTCATGCATGGCGAAGGCCCTCGTTGTGGCAGGCCTCATTGAGGCGAGCCGGAGACAGTTTATCGTCGATATGCCCCAGGCGTGCTTCCGGTCCAGGTCCGAAAGGCGCGGTGGAACGCCGGCGTGTTGTTGAATCCGGCGAGCACGGCAATCTGATCGATCGAATCATGCGTCTTGACCAGGCGTTCGATCGCCAGGTCGCGGCGCATCTCGTCCTTGATCTTCTGGAATGTGCCGGCCTCTTCGGCGAGTCTTCTCGACAACGATCGAGTGGACATGCACAGCGCCGCCGCCGCCGCGTTCAGAGTCCGATCACCACCCGTGTTGCCGGCGAGATATTCTCTGACACGGGATCGGGTGGAACCATGGTCGAAAGTGACGAATATCCAGTCGTCTGGCGCGCATTTGACGAACTTGATCAGTTCGGGCTTGGTTCTGTGAAAGCGCTGACGCAGCAATTGTTCTGTGAAGCTGACAGATGTACCAGCATGGTTAAAGCTGACCGGACCCGGAAACAGGTGGGCGTACTCGGCGAATTGCGCAGGACGGGGAAAGCCGAAACCGACGCCTTCGAGGGGAAGTTCACGTCCGACCAGCCATGAGGCAACGCCGTGGATGAGCTTCACCATCAACTCGTGGCCGAAGATGGTTGGCGTCTTCCCGGCGTCCAGTGGCTTGAGCGCAAGAGTCACGATCTGGTCCTTGCGTGACAAGTGCAGCGCGTAGTCGTCGAGCAGCAGGTTCCAGAATCGCGTGAATCGGTACATGGCAACCAATACCGATGGCGCATCGAGCAGACTCAGGCCCAGGTATTTGAGCGTGCCAGCCCGGATCGGCCTTGACCACAGCCCGAGCATCTCGCAGCCGATGGTCAGCGCGATGACCTCGTAGAGCCGCACGAACTGCTCGCGTGTCACGCGTGCGCCGCGCTGATAGAGCAGCGTTGGCGCAATTCCCGCCTTGAGGGCCAAGTCGTCGATACCTTCCGGTGCCATGACGCGCCGGGCTCCCATCAGCATGTTCTGGACAAACGACATCGGGACAGTGGGGCTCGGATTGCGCATGTTGCAGCCGACGCAGTTCAGGCAAATGAGATTTGGGAAAAATGGCGCGATATGCAATAAAACCGGCGAGTCCTGCAATTCAGGTTTCGTCGGATAGCGCTACTATAACGCTGGTCTGATCTTGCCAAATGGCGCAGAGCTGGCGCAAATGGCAAGTGAACAAATCTAATTTGGAAGCGTATTTGCATGAATGCCCCCGCCTGGATTACCCGTAACGTCTCCAAACTGCTGCCTGCCTCGGGTTCGGTGAAGATGCGGATTGCTCCGGGCGTCGTTGCCGCGCCGGTCAGGACGAGTGAGCCACCGCGCGCACGCTCCATGCGTGAACGTCTGACCGGAACCTTGCGCCACAAGGAAGAGGCACTGTCGCCACGGCTGCTGCGGCGCACGCTCACAGAGTTGCAGGCCGTGCTTGACAGCCAGGTCAGTGAGGTCGAAGGCGGTCGCCGCGCCCGGGAGTTTGCGCTTTGGTACGCTGCCGCCACGCCCGCGCAGCGGCGCGACTGCTGGCTGTTGATGAGCGAGCTGTTTGCGCCCGACCACCAGAAGGTCCAGGCAGCGCGGGTGCAATACGAGGCAGCGCAAAACACAGCCGATGAGGGTCCAGCCGAGATCAGTCTGCGTCGGGCTCTGGTGTCGCCTCGCACCCGTTTGCTGCAGCGCTTTGCAGTGTTCCCATTGGGAATGCGGTTTCTGGTGGATCTGCGTGCCGAACTGATGCCGCATCTCAAGAGCGAAAAGCGTCTGCTCGCGCTCGATGGCGAGCTTGAGAACCTGTTTTCCACCTGGTTTGATGTGGCGTTCCTGGAGCTTCGCCGGATCAGTTGGGATTCACCGGCTTCGCTGATTGAAAAATTGATCAAATACGAGGCGGTGCATGACATTCGCGGCTGGAACGATGTGAAGAATCGACTTGATTCCGACCGCCGCTGTTATGGATTTTTTCATCCTCAACTGCCCAATGAGCCGTTGATCTTCGTTGAGGTGGCGCTGCTCGACGAATTGCCGCGAACCATCTCTCCGCTGCTCGATGAATCAGCAGCCGCAGCCGATCTTGACAAAGCCACGAGTGCGATTTTTTACTCGATCAGCAACACTCAGACCGGGCTGCATGGCGTGAGTTTCGGCGACTCACTGATCAAGCGCGTGGTCGAAACCTTGAAGGCCGAGTTCCCGCGTCTCAGAATTTTTGCCACACTCTCACCGATGCCCGGTTTTCGCAGCTGGCTGGGCAAGAACGCGGGCGCGATGCTCGGCAAGCTCGATGACAAGGCCCGCCTGGCGCTTGGTGCGGCACTGGGTGTTGAATCTGTGACGGTGGCGCACTTCCTGGCTGGCGCGGAAAAGGCGCTTGATCTCGATGCCAAGTCGCCGATTCGCCACCTGCTGATGCAATGCGCCGCCCAGTACCTTGGTGGAGAGTTGGTCAACGGCAAGCCGCTTGATCCGGTGGCGCGCTTTCATCTCGGCAACGGTGCCCGCATCGAGCGGCTGAACTGGGGCGGCGACCTCTCCGCCAAAGGCGTCAGACAGTCGTACGGCATCATGGTCAATTACCTGTATGACCTCAAGCGTCTGGACAAGTACCGGGGCTACTTTGCCAAAAGCCGGATAGCGCTTTCAGGCGAGATTGAGAGCTTGAAATTCTGAAGCACCGGTCCTGTATTTTGCGCAACAGTTCATGAGCAAGTTGGCATTTGTGTTTCCCGGGCAGGGCACTCAGTATGTCGGCATGGGGATGGAGATTGCCGACCGGTACCCGCAAGCTGCAGCGGTATTTGACCGGGCCAACGAACTGATGGGCATGGACCTGCGCCAACTCTGCCGCGAAGGACCGGAGTCCGAACTGGTCAAGACAGAAAATGCCCAGCCGACGATCCACGCAACGACACTCGCGTTGCTGAAAGTTGTCGAAAGCTATGGGTTTTGCGCCGATGTGACGGCCGGATACAGCTTGGGCGAATATGCGGCCCTGGTCTACGCCGGGGTCTTGCGGTTTGAAGACAGTGTCAAACTGGTCCGGCAGCGCGGCCTGTTCATGCAAAATGCGGTGCCGCAGGGTTTGGGCAGGATGTGCTGGATCACCGGCCTGGACCGGACCACGGTGCAACAAGTCGTGGCAGAGGCAGGTGACCTGGGACTGATCGAATGTTCCAACTTCAATTGTCCCAATCAGATCATCGTCGCAGGCTACACCGCTGCCGTGGAAAAAGCCGCCGAGCTGGCAAATCAGAGGGGGGCAACGGCGACCACGTTTCTCAATGTCAGTGGTCCGTTCCATACCAGCCTGCTCGAGGGCGCCGGTCAGCAACTGCAGGAACTGATGCGAACCGTGCCCATGGGCCAACCGGGCAAGAAAGTGGTTGGCAATGTCACGGCGAAGTACTTGACCTGGCAAGACGACATCCGGCAATTGCTTGGCGAGCATGTTTACAAACCGGTGCTCTGGGAGGACTGTGTCAACACCATGCTCGATGACGGCGTCGACACGTTTGTTGAAATCGGCCCCAAGCATCTGCTGACCACGTACAACCAGAATACGGCGCAATCACGGGGCATCAAGGTGCGCTGTCTCAATATCGAAAATATGGAGACCCTGGAGACCTTCCTGCGCGAGATGGAATCAAAAACGTTCAGCTGAACCGGCTTTCTGTTTCGCTGCCGAGCAACAATTTCGTTTTCGGGTTCAATGCCCGAATTCACCCGCAGGCTGTGCTTTGAAAAACCTCATCGGCACGCCGTTTTGCGATGTCGCCAGTGGCTTGCGACTCTGCTGGACAACAGCGTTTTTCATCTTGCCGACAACGTGCATTTCGCATGCTTTGCAGTCAAAGCGCAGCGTCAGCTTTTCCTTGCCGTTGACGAGTTGTAGCGGCTCGGCCTTGATCGTGCCTTGGACACCGGTCACGCCCTTGGCCTGCCTGGGACACAGGCTCAGTGAGAAACGGACGCAGTGCTTGGTGATCATCAGGCTGACAGCGCCTTGTTCCGCCATTGCCTCGTAGGCCGGGGCGATGACCTTGACGCCATGTCTGGCGTAGAAGTCGTGCGCCTTGTGGTTGAAAACATTAGCCAGGTAGCTCAGCGTGTCTTCGGGGAAGGGCGCTGGCGGATCGATGGCGGCCGCGCGCGGCAGATGTGTGAACGCTTCTGAGCGTGCGACTTCCAGTGCCTCGACGGCCGCCCGACGCAAGGGATTGAGCAGTGAGTCCGGGATGAACCAGGGCTGTGAAAATTCGATTTGCAGGTCCAGCACGGCAAACGGCGTGCTGCCCAGTCTGCAAACCTGCTCGCGCAGGTGCTTCATTGCGGCGCCCGGGGCTCCAGCGATCTGGCGTCGCGTGGTGCCAAATGGAGTCTGGGCGCTCGCGCTATGGCCGTCTTCGTCGGTGATGCTCAGGGTCAGGCCTTGCGCCGTGTCCGTCAGTCGAAGCCACACGCCGACGCGCCGGTCGCTGGATTTTTTGTCCAGCGTGCGTACCCAATCGACATCCCGGTTGCGGTTGATCTCGGTGCCTTTGCGCAGGTCTTTCAAACCAGCCATGGGGTCCTTGGGGAACACGCGCCAGCGGCGAACGCCCGCAGCTTTCCTGTCAATCATCGCCTCGGCCCGGTTGATGGCCAAACCGACCAGCTCTTTTTGCAGGTCGTAGTAGCACAGGCCGTCGCCGTTGTGCAGCAAGGTGCTGCTCGCATGGGTTTCAATCTCGACCCAGTTGGCCCCGACCTGTGTCACGTAGCCAATCGCCTGGCCCGGGTTTTTGGGGCTGTCAAAGGCGCCAATATTGTCCTGGCGACCCTGCACAAAATAGTCGGTGAACTCGCGGTTGAAGTTCTGGTTCGGGTCGGGGGTGAAAGCAAAGGTGGTGCTGCCACTCGACGATCGCGTCAACGGCGCGCTTGAGTTCTGGCGTTCCTCGATCAGTGAATCAAGCAGCAATCGGTAGTGTGCCGTGATGTTCTTGACATAACCCAGGTCTTTGTAACGACCCTCGATCTTGAAGCTGCGGATGCCGGCATCCACCAGGGCGGCCAGGTTGTTGCTCTGGTTGTTGTCTTTCATCGACAGCACGTGTTTGTCATGCGCCACAAAGCGGCCCTGCGCATCCACCACCTGGTAGGGCAGACGGCAGGCTTGGCTGCATTCGCCGCGGTTGGCGCTGCGTCCGGTGTGCGCCTGGCTGATGTAGCACTGGCCACTGTAGGCCACGCACAGTGCCCCGTGCACAAAAAATTCGAGTTTGCAGCGTCCGGGGTCGGTGGCGTCGCTGATCGCCTTGATCTGAGGCAGTGTCAGCTCTCGCGCCAGCACCAGCTGGGACAGGCCCACATCCTGCAGGAAACGCGCTTTCCCGGGTGTGCGAATGTCGGTCTGCGTGCTGGCGTGGAGCTGGATCGGCGGCAGCTCAAGCTCCAGCAGTCCCATGTCCTGGATGATGAGCGCGTCCACGCCGGCGTCATACAACTGCCAGGCCAGCTTGCGCGCGCCCTCCAGCTCATCGTCGCGCAGGATGGTATTCACGGTGACAAAGATGCGGCTGTTGAATCGATGCGCATGGCGCGCCAGGCGGGCAATGTCCTGTACCGAGTTGTCGGCGCTGGAGCGCGCCCCGAACGAAGGGCCACCGATGTAGACCGCGTCGGCGCCGTGATTCACGGCTTCGATGCCGATTTCGGCGTCGCGCGCGGGGGCGAGCAATTCAAGCTGATGGTCGAGTAGTGCCATGGCGCGGATTATCCCCGCAAGGCTCGGCGCATGGAGCACGGGTGGATCGGTTATCGTTGCGCCATGACGCACTTGCCTTTCGCCCCGGTGACCGCCCGATTCGAAGCGGTCGATGCCCTGCGCGGGCTGGCCATGGTGTGGATGACGCTGTTTCATTTCAGTTTTGACCTGAATCAGTTTGCCTACATCAAGCAGGACTTTTACCGCGACCCGGTCTGGACCTGGCAGCGCACGCTGATCGTCAGTCTGTTCCTGTTTTGTGCCGGCATGGGGCAGGCGATCGCGCTGGCGCAGGGACAAAGCTGGTCGCGCTTCTGGCGCCGCTGGGCGCTGGTGCTGGCCTGTGCGCTGCTGGTCACGGTCGGCTCCTGGCTGATGTACCCGCAAAGCTTTATTTACTTTGGTGTGCTGCACGGCATTGCCTTGATGCTGATCATCGTGCGTTTGACGGGACGCTGGGGTGCCTGGCTGTGGCTCCTGGGTGGATTGGCAGTTGCTATTGCATTGATAGCGCCTTACGCATTGCAGACGGTTGCTGCAGCCACATTCGTTGATATTTTGAACGCGCCGAAGCTGAACTGGCTGGGTTTGATCACGCGCAAACCGATCACCGAGGACTATGTGCCGCTGCTGCCCTGGCTGGGTGTGATGTGGTGGGGCGTTGCCGCGGGTAGCTGGTTGTCGGGCCGCGGTGCAGCGTGGTTGTCATGGCGCCTGCCGGCTGCGCTGAAGCCGCTGGCGCTGCTGGGCCGCTGGAGTCTGAGCTACTACATGCTGCACCAGCCGATGATGATCGGCCTGCTGATGGCAGTCGCCTGGCTCGCCAAATAGACGAGCGGCCGCAGCCGCCTTCCGTCCTGTACCCAAGCGATCAGATCAATCTGATTATTCGATTTTCGCCTTGGCGCGCAGTTCTTCCTGGTACTTGGCCATCTTCTGCTGCTGCATTTGTTGCGTGATTTGAGGTTTGACGTCCTCAAACTTGGGCAATTGGGCATCACGCACATCGTCCAGGCGAATGATGTGATAGCCAAATTGCGATTTGACCGGTGTCTCGGTCGTCTTGCCCTTGGCCAGCTTGGTCAGGGCCTCAGAAAATTCAGGGACATAGTTGCTGGGGTTGGCCCAGTCAAGGTCACCGCCTTTGGCGCCAGAGCCAGGATCCTTGGAAGATTTCTTGGCAATTTCATCAAACTTGCCGCCTTTTTTCAGCTGGGCAATGATGGCTTTGGCTTCGCTCTCTTTTTCCACCAGAATGTGGTGGGCGTGGTATTCCTTGCCGCTGTTGGCCGCGGCAAACTTGTCGTACTCGGCCTTGACATCGGCATCGGCGATCGGGTTGGTCTTCTGGTAATTGCTGAACAACTCACGGATCAGCAGCGTCTGGCGCGCCAGTTCCATCTGGACCTTGAAGTCTTCAGAGGCGTCCAGGCCCTGCTTCTGGGCTTCCTGGATGAAAATTTCACGGGCGATGACTTCGTCTTTCAATTGCCCCTGCATCTCGGGCGTGATCGGACGGCCGGAGCGCGCCACTTGCTGGGCCAGCGCGTCCACGCGTGCTTTGGGAACCGCCTTGCCATTGACGATGGCCACGTTTTGCGCCAGAACAGCTGGCGCCAGCGCGCCCAGCATCGCGGCAGTGGCGATGGCAGATATAAGTTTCATTTTCATTCGTGTTTCCTAAATAACAAGGTTTAAACAAACAGATTCAAACAAGGCTCAAGCCGGGGGTAGTCGAGCTTCGATGGCCAGCGCGTGCAGGCCCTGCGCCATGAAATCTTGCAGCGCATCATACACAAGCCGGTGCCGCATGACGGCTGACTTGCCAGTAAATAAATGTGAAGTGATGCGCACCCGGAAGTGAGTGCCAAAGCCGCTGCCATTGGCGCCGGCATGGCCGTGGTGCTGACAACTCTCGTCGACGACCTCCAGCGCAAGCGGCGCAAGGGTGGCGCGCAAACGCTGCTCGAGCAGTTGCGCAGTGGGTGCGGTCGGGGTTGCAGTCGCCGTCATGCCGAGGCCTGTGAAGAGGGCATTTCAGACCTTGGTTTCATCGGTTTTGATGTAGCGTGCGATGTAAAAGCCTTGGCCAATGATGAAAGCCAGCGGAAAGGCATAACCCCAAAGTTTGAAATTGACCCAGGCTTCGGTGCTGTAATAGGCTGCCACATAGGCATTGATGAGCGACATGAAGGCGCAATACGCAACCCAGATCTGGTTCAACTTCATCCATACCGCGTCCGGCAGATCCAGCTGACTGCCGAGCATCAGTTTGAGGAAGTTCTTTTTCCAGACCCAGACCGCCAGCGCCAGTCCAATCGCCATCGCGGCATACAACACCGTGGGCTTCCATTTGATGAAACGCTCGTCATGCAGCACCAGCGTCAAGGTGCCAAAAATAAGCACCAGCGCCAGTGTGATCTTGTGCATGACCGTCAGTTTGCGATCAATCGCGTAAATCAGACCCATCTGAATCAGCGTCGCGGTCATCAGCACGCCGGTGCCAATATAGATGTCGTAAATCTTGTAAGCACCGAAAAACAGCAGGATGGGAAAGAAATCGATCAGTATTTTCATTTAGGGGTGAAGTTTAACGAAGCCGAGTTCATGCAGTAACGCAGGCCGGTCGGCGCCGGGCCGTCTTCAAAGACGTGGCCAAGGTGCGCACCGCAGTCGGCGCAGTGCACTTCGGTGCGGCGCGACAGCAGCCGGTCGTCCACCTTGGTGTCCACCGCTGCCTCATCAATCGGCTCGAAATAACTGGGCCAGCCGCAGCCGGAATCAAATTTGGCGCCGGAATCAAACAAGGGTTTGTCGCAGCAGATGCAGCGGTAAATGCCGCTTGCCTGGTTGTCCTCCCACTTGCCGGTATAGGCGCGCTCCGTGGCCTCGTGGCGTGTCACCTCAAAAGCCATAGTCTCGGCGCCTTTGGCTTGCAGATCGGCTTGCCATTGGGCATCGGTTTTTTCGATTTTATAGGTCATGACGGTAGTTCACCTTTCTGGAACCGGGTTCAGGAACTGCAACTCAGCTGAATGCTGCTGGCCCAATCGGGCGGGAAGTCGGCGTAGGCGTCGAAACCCGGATGCTCGGCAAAAGGTGATTCAAGCAGCGCCAGCAGGGTATCGACCCCGGAAAAGTCCTTTAGTTTCGCCTGTTCGATGACTTGTTCGCACAAATAATTGCGCAGCACAAATTTCGGATTCGTTTTAAGCATCAAATCGGCGACCAGGCTCCGTGGAACCTGCGTGAGCCGCTCTGAATAACGTAGCAACCAGGCATCCACCGCAGGTCCGTCAGAAAACAGTTCACGCACTGCTTGGTTGTCGGTGCCGGCGCTGGACTGGCTCAGGCGTCGCCAGAAAATGCTGTAGTCCACCCGGTCCTGGGCCAGCAACTGGAGAATGTCATCGATCAGCACCCGGTCTTCTGCGCGTTTGCCCGCCGCTTCGACCAAGCCGAGCTTGGCACGCATTTGCTGCTCGAACGCGGCGGGGAATTCGGTTTTGTAGGATTCCAGCGCGGCAAGCGCCAGTTCCTGCTCGCCGATCAGTGGCAACAGCGCTTGCCCGAGACAATAGAGGTTCCAGTGGGCAATCTGCGGTTGCCGGTCGAACGCATAACGCCCCTGTGTGTCGGAATGGTTGCAGATGTGACCCGGGTCGAAGGCGTCCAGAAACTGGAACGGCCCGTAGTCGATGGTCAGGCCCAGCACGCTCATGTTGTCGGTGTTCATGACGCCGTGGCAAAAACCCACGGCCTGCCACTGTGCCACCATGCTGGCGGTGCGTCCGCTGACAAGCTCCAGCAAAGCGGCGTAGGGATTGCCTGCAAAGTTGTCACCGGCGCGACAGCCGGGGTAAAAACGATCAATCACGTAATCGGCAAGGATTTTCAGCTGTTCAGGCTGATCCCTGTAGGCAAAATGTTCGAAGTGGCCAAAGCGCACAAAGCTGGGCGCCACCCGTGTCAGGACGGCCGCTGTCTCCATGGTTTCGCGCCGCACCGGTTGATCCGAGCCGGTGACGCCCAGGGCGCGCGTTGTTGGAATGCCCAGCCCGTTCATGGCCTCGCTGCATAAAAATTCGCGGATGCTGGAACGCAGCACCGCGCGTCCGTCTCCCATGCGCGAGTAGGGTGTGAGTCCGGAGCCCTTTAACTGGACCTCCAGGCCACCGGTTTCCCCCAGCAAAATGGCGCGGCCGTCGCCCAGCTGCCCGGCCCATTGACCAAACTGATGGCCGCTATAGACGCTGGCCAGTGGACGTGTACCCGAGACCGGCAGGTTGCCAGACAAGGCCTGTAGCAACTCAGCCGAATGACGCCAGGAGGGCGCCAGACCCAACTGATGCGCCGCAGATTCGCTGCGTCCGACCCAATAGGGCGCGGGCAAGGGCCGGGGTGCCAGCGGCGTGTAAAAGTCGTTACCCAGTTTGGCAAAACTGTTCTGCCAGTCCAGTCCGATGTCGAGAACGTCTTGCGTATCAGTGGCTGAATTCATGCGCCGATTGTCCCGCGACCAAGACTTGCCCGGGGTGAGAAGGGTTATCCGAAAAATCGCAGTACCATCGGCCTCGTCAGTTGGATTGGGACAGAGCCGGCTCGCAGCGTCATGCTGCGCCCTGTCCTGCAAGGTCTCGGATTTAACAGTAAACAGGAGTCTTTCATGCTTGGGTTGATGCAAAACCACCAGTTGTTGATCTCGTCGTTGATCGAGTTTGCCGAACGCCACCACGGTGAGGGCGAAATTGTGTCGCGCCGGGTCGAAGGCGATATCCATCGCTATACCTACAGGGATGTTGCCGTGCGTGCGCGACAGGTGGCCAACGCGCTGGACGGCTGGAAACTGCCATTCAGCGCCCGTGTGGCCACGCTCGCCTGGAACGGATACCGCCACCTCGAGTTGTATTTCGGTGTCAGTGGTTCTGGTCGGGTGTTGCATACCCTCAATCCGCGCCTGCACCCGGATCAGATCACCTGGATTGCCAACCATGCCGAAGATACGGTGCTGTGTTTTGACATGAGTTTTCTGCCGATCGTGAAAGCCATTCACAGCCGCTGCACCACCATCAAGCATTTTGTGGCGCTGTGCGATGCGGACAAACTGCCCGCGGACAGTGGCATTCCCGGGCTGCTCAGCTATGAAGCCTGGATTGGCGCGCAATCGAAGAGCTACCAATGGCCTTCGTTTGATGAAAATTCGGCCTCCAGCATGTGCTACACCAGCGGCACCACGGGCAACCCCAAAGCCGCCCTTTACAGCCATCGTTCGACCATGCTGCATGCGTTTGCCGGGGCCCTGCCGGACGCCTTGAGCATGAGCGCGCGCGACACCGTGTTGCCGGTGGTGCCGATGTTCCACGTCAATGCCTGGGGCTTGCCCTATTCGGCCGCCATGACCGGCGCGAAACTGGTGTTTCCGGGGCCAGCCATGGACGGCAAGTCGATCTTCGAGTTGATTGAGAGTGAAAAAGTGTCCTTCGCCGCTGGTGTGCCGACGGTGTGGCAAATGATGCTGGGTCACATGCAGGCCGGTGGCTTGCGCTTTTCGACGCTGAAACGCACGGTGATCGGCGGCTCGGCCTGCCCCCCGGCCATGATCACGGCATTCAACGATGTCTATGGGGTGGAGGTGCTGCATGCCTGGGGCATGACCGAGATGTCGCCGCTCGGGACGGTTTGCACACTCAAGAACAAGCACCTGTCCATGGCGCCCGAGGAGAAGATGAAAGTCCGGCTCAAGCAGGGACGAGGCATCTTCGGCGTCGACATGAAGATCGTCGATCCCGACGGCCATGAGTTGCCGTGGGACGGCAAGGCCTATGGCGACCTGATGGTCAAGGGGTCGTGGATCATCAGTGACTATTTCAAGGGGGAAGGTGGTAGCCCTCTGGTGGACGGCTGGTTTCCGACCGGTGATGTGGCCACGATCGATGCGGACGGCTACATGCAGATCACCGACCGCAGCAAGGATGTCATCAAGTCCGGCGGCGAATGGATCAGCTCGATCGACGTAGAGAACATTGCCATGGCCCATCCGGCCGTGGCGATGGCGGCCTGCATTGGCATGAAGCACCCGAAGTGGGACGAACGCCCCATCATCGCGGTCGTGAAGAAGCCCGGAGCTACGGTCTCGCGCGACGAACTGCTGGCGTTTTATGAAGGCAAAACTGCCAAGTTCCAGATCCCGGATGACGTGGTGTTTGTCGACGCCATTCCGCTGGGCGGCACTGGCAAGATGCAAAAGAGCAAGCTGCGGGAAATGCTGAAGGATTACCGCTTGCCCGGCGCCTGATGTGAGTCGCCTGGGTGATTCGCCCTAGGGGAAATCCCTCAAGGCACGGCGCATAATTACTTGTACGCTCTCATCGTTATCAAAACTTGGAGTTAAAGTATGAAAAGATTTGTCGTGAAAACCCTGGCAGTCAGTTTGATGTTGGCAGGTGCGTCGATGGCTTTTGCGCAAAAAGGCGAAGTCGTCAAGATGGTCCGGATCGACCCCCTGACCGGCTTGCTCGGGCCAGTTGGCGTGAGTCAGCTCAAGGGTTACCAGTTCTTTGCCGAAAAGTTCAGCGGTGCCGGCAACCCGGCCGGTGTCAAGTTTGAAGTCGTTGGCGTCGACAACAAGCTCAGTCCGACGGAAAGTCTGAATGCCTTGAAGGCGGCTCTCGACCAGGGCGTGCGCTACATCATTCAGGGCAATGGTTCCTCGGTGGCACTGGCGCTGTCGGATGCCGTGACGAAACACAACGAACGCAATCCTGGCAAGGAAGTCCTGTACCTGAACGATTCGGCGGTGGACCCGGATCTGACCAACAGCAAATGCAGTTACTGGCACTTCCGTTTCGATGCCGATACCACCATGAAGATGGAAGCCATGAGCAGCTTCATGGCGGAGCAAAAGGACATCAAGAAGGTCTATTTGCTCAACCAGAACTACTCGCATGGAGTCCAGGTTGCCAAGTACGCCAAGGAAACGCTGGCGCGCAAGCGCCCCGATATCCAGATCGTCGGCGAAGACCTGCATCCAATCGCGCAAGTGCGTGACTTCGCGCCCTACATAGCCAAGATCAAGGCCTCGGGTGCCGATACCGTGATCACGGGCAACTGGGGGTCGGATTTGTCCTTGCTGGTGAAAGCGGCCAACGAAGGTGGCTATAACGGCAAATTCTTTACCTACTACGCCGGCGTGACCGGAACCCCCACAGCCCTTGGCACGGGTGGCGCGGGCCGCGTTTACCAGATTGCCTACAACCACTACAACATGGGTGGGCAGATGCAAAAGTGGCAGAACGAGTTCAAAGCCAAATACAACGACGACTTCTATACCGGTTCCACCATCCGTATTTTCGAGACCCTGAGTGCGGCCATGGCCAAGGCCAAGTCAACCGACCCGGTAAAAGTGGCAGCGGCGCTGGAAGGCATCAAAGTCAAGAGCTTCAACGGTGAAGTCGAAATCCGCAAGGCTGATCATCAGTTGCAGCAACCCCTGTATATGGCGGTATGGGAGAAGGCCAGTGCCAAGTATCCCTATAGCCCGGAAAACACCGGCATGACACTGGCTCCGCTGAAGGAGTACCCGAACTACGTCTCCAGCACGCCGACGAGCTGCCAGATGAAGCGCCCCGCCTGATTCAGGGCGGTTCTCGCAGGAGCCCGAACGGGGTGCACCGTATCGGGCTCTTTTTTTGTCGGACAGGAGGGACTGGCTAAATGGAGTTTTTCATCATCTCGACGCTCAATGGGCTGAGCTACGGCCTGCTGCTGTTCATGCTCAGCTCAGGGCTGACGCTGATTTTCAGCATGATGGGCGTTCTCAATTTTGCACACGCCAGCTTCTATATGCTGGGTGCCTATGTCGGCTACACCGTGTCGCAGATGGTGGGTTTCTGGCCGGCACTGGTGATCGCCCCACTGGTGGTTGCTGGTCTCGGCGCCTTGTTTGAACGCCACTTTCTACGCAAGGTGCACAAGTTCGGGCACGTACCCGAACTCCTGATTACCTTCGGTTTGACCTACGTCATACTCGAACTGGTGCAACTCGTCTGGGGCCGCATTGCCCTTGAATTCCGGCCGCCGCAAACGTTGCAGGGCCCGGCATTTACCTTGATCAATCATTCGCTCAACGGCCTCAGTGTGCTTTGGGGTGCCGCGCCTGCCAATCTATGCAGTTCTGCCGATGCGGCAGTGCGTGTGGTGTGCTCGCCGTTTCCTGCAACCCGTGGCTTCATGATGCTGGTGGCACTGGTCATGTTGGTGTCGGTCTGGCTGCTGCTGACGCGCACCCGGATCGGGCTGGTCATCCAGGCTGCGCTCACGCATCCCGAGGCGGTCGAATCGCTGGGCCACAATGTGCCAGCTGTATTCATGATGGTGTTTGGCGCCGGTGCCGGGCTGGCCGGGCTGGCGGGCGTGATTGGCGGCAGTGCCTTCCTGACCGAGCCCTCCATGGCGGCCGCCGTAGGCCCGGTCATCTTTGTGGTGGTAGTGGTGGGTGGCATGGGCTCGCTGTCGGGGGCTTTTCTGGCGTCAGTGCTGATCGGACTGATCCAGACCTTTGCCGTCGCGTTTGATTACTCACTCGGGACCCTTGCGTCGCAACTGGGGATTCAGCTCAGTGCCGGCACACTGAATAATTCCTTTGTCAAGCTGACGCTGGCGCAGGTCGCGCCGATCCTGCCTTACCTGTTTCTGGTGCTGATCCTGATCTTCCGGCCCAAGGGACTGCTAGGCACCCGGGAGGACTAGGCGATGAACAGTTACTATGAATTCAAACCCATCAATGTCGGCCGATGGCTGATATGGGGCCTGTTTGCGTTGGTGCTGGGGGTGGTTCCCTGGGTGTTCACCAGCAGCTTGTCGATCACCATTCTTTCGCAAATGGGCATTGCCATTATTGCCTGCCTGTCATACAACATGCTGCTGGGGCAGGGCGGCATGCTGAGCTTCGGGCATGCGGTGTACACCGGCCTGGGTTCCTACCTTGCGATTCACGCGCTCAACAGCGTTAGCGCGGGGTCATTGCCGATTCCGGTTTCTGCAGTGCCTCTGGCGGGCGGCCTCGCGGGCATGGGTTTTGCCGTCCTGTTTGGTTATGTGACGACCCGGAAATCCGGTACCCCTTTCGCCATGATCACCCTGGGATTGGGAGAGCTGGTATTTGCCATGTCGCTGATGATCCCCGAATTCTTTGGTGGCGAGGGCGGTGTGTCAGGCAATCGCGTGACGGGCAAGCCATTCATGGGGATCAGCTATGGACCGCCGATTCAGGTCTATTACCTGATTGCGGTTTACACCTTTCTTGCTGTGGCTGCGATGTTTGCCTTTACGCGAACCCCGCTGGGGCGCATGCTCAACGCGGTGCGTGATAATCCCGAACGTGTCGAATTCGTCGGTTACAACACCCAGAGAATTCGCTACACGGCGTTCATTATTGCCGGTTTTTTTGCCGGTATTTCGGGCGGATTGGGTGCTCTCAATTTTGAAATTGTCACGGCCGAGGTGGTCGGTGCCGGACGCTCCGGGGCTTACCTGCTGTTCACTTTTCTGGGGGGTGCAACTTTCTTTTTCGGCCCCATCATCGGCGCCGTGCTGATGGTGCTGGCGTTCGTGCTGTTCAGCGAGTTCACCAAGGCCTGGCTGCTTTACCTGGGTCTGATTTTCCTGTTCATGGTGATGTATGCGCCCGGTGGTGTCGCCTCCCTGATCATGATGAACCTGCGCCTGGCAATGTTCGGGCACCTGCGCAAGTTATGGGTGAGTTATCTTGGCCTGGCGGTGACCGGCCTGGTGGCGCTGCTCGGCGGCGCAGTCATGATCGAGATGGTGTATCACCTGCAACTCAATTCTTCACTCGGCTCCGAGCTCATATTCATGGGCGCCAGCCTGGACTCGAAAGGACTCAACAGCTGGTTTGGCTGCGGCTTTGTGATGTTGACCGGGGTCGGACTGTTTGAAGTCTGTCGCCGTCAGTTTGCACGCGAGTGGGGTCAGATTCAGGAAGACATCGAAAAAGAAATCAAGCGGAGGGAATTATTATGACCTACGCTTTGGAGCTGAAGGACTTGCGCAAGAGTTTTGGCAGGACCGAAATCATTCGCGGCATCAATCTGGCGATTCCCAGCGGGGAACGGGTTGGCATCATCGGCCCGAATGGCGCCGGCAAATCAACCTTGTTCAACCTGATCAGCGGCCGCTTTGAGCCCAGCAGCGGCGATGTGCTGTTGAATGGCCAGCGCCTGAATGGCAAGAAACCGTACGAGATCAACCGCATGGGTTTAAGCCGCAGTTTTCAGATCACCAATATTTTCCCCAAGCTCAGCGTATTCGAGAATTTGCGTTGCGGGGTGCTTTGGAGCCTTGGCTACAAGTACACATTTCTAAAATTTCTCGCCGACCTGACGGACGCCAATGAGCGCTCCGACGAGTTAATGGAAATGGTCAAGCTGGACAAAAAACGTGACGTCCTGGCCATGAACCTGACCTATGCCGAACAGCGTGCGCTTGAGATCGGCATCACGATTGCCGGGGGCGCCAATGTCATCCTGCTGGACGAACCCACGGCCGGCATGAGCAAGTCGGAGACCAGCCGTTTCATCAAGCTGATCAAGGACGTGACGGTCGGCAAAACCCTGTTGACGGTGGAGCATGACATGGGCGTGGTCTTTGGTTTGGCCGACAAGATCGCCGTGGTGGTCTATGGCGAATTGCTGGCCTACGATGTACCCGAGGCGGTGCGTGCCAATCCGCGCGTGCAGGAGGCGTATTTAGGCTCTGCGGTGGCTGAGTCACAGGCGGGGGCCGGCGTATGAACCTGTTGAAAATCGAAAATCTTCACGCGTTTTACGGCAAGAGCCATGTGCTGCACGGCGTCAACCTGGAAGTGCTGCCGGGCCAGATCACGGCGCTTTTGGGGCGCAACGGTTCCGGCCGCTCGACGACGGCCAAGGCGATCATGGGCCTGGTCGACTGCCAGGGTTCGCTGCGCTGGAAAGACCAGGAGATCCTGGGCAAAAAGACCTATCAGATCGCGCACCTGGGCATTGGCTACGTGCCCGAAAGTCGTGACATTTTTCCCAACCTGACAGTGGAACAGAACCTGTACCTGGGACAGAAGAGTGCCCGCAAAGCCGGGCGCTGGTCTCTGGAGGACATGTACCAGATGTTTCCCCGGCTCAAAGAACGACAACACATGCTGGCCGGTGTGATGTCGGGGGGCGAGCAGCAGATGCTCACCCTGTGTCGCACGCTGATGGGCGACCCGGATCTCATCATCATCGATGAGCCGACCGAGGGCTTGGCGCCCAAGATTGTCGAGCTGGTGGCGCTCTACTTGAAGGAACTCAAGAAGCGCGGCATTTCGGTGTTGCTGATCGAACAGAAATTGACCATTGCGATGGACATTTCGGACCGCTGTCTGGTCATGGGCCACGGCAGCATCGTGTTCACCGGCACCCCTGGTGAACTGCGCAGCGACAGCTATATCCGCAAGGAATGGCTGGAGGTTTGAGCGTCTTGTCCCAGCGGTGACAAAACCGGGTTGATCTATTCGGTACAGCTCTTACAATCAAAAATCGAACGATCGTTCTATTTTCACTTTCGAGGAATTCAAGCATGACAGCCGAATATCAAGTGCATGGCGATATTGCCGTGATCACGCTCAACAACCCACCGGTCAATGGTTTGGGTTATGTCACGCGAGTGGGTATCACAGACGGTCTGGCCCAGGCCAGTGCGGATGCCGCGGTCAAGGCCATCGTCATTACCGGCGCCGGCAAGGCGTTTTCGGGCGGCGCCGATATCAAGGAGTTTGGCAGCCCCAAGGCGTTGCAGGAACCCAATCTGTTGAGCGTGATTCTGGCGATTGAAAATTCAGCCAAGCCGGTGATCGCGGCCGTTCATTCGGTCTGCATGGGTGGCGGGCTGGAACTGGCGCTGGGGTGCCATTACCGGATTGCCGCGCCAGGCTGCAGCGTGGCGCTGCCAGAGGTCAAGCTGGGTTTGATTCCGGGCGCCGGGGGCACGCAGCGCCTGCCACGCGCGCTGGGGGTTGAGCCAGCGCTGAACATGATTGTCAGCGGCGAGCCGGTCAAGAGCGAGATGCTGGCGATGTTGCCCGGCCAACAGCTATTCAACAAGATGGCCGCTTCGCCTGAGTCCCTGAACGATGAAGCGCTGGCCTATGCGCGATCTGTCGCCGCCGCTCGTCCCTTGCCCCTGGTGCGCAACTTGCCCTGCAAACACCCCCTGGGCGACGCCTATTTCGAATTCGCCCGCAACATGGTCAAGGGCATGTCGAAAAACTTCCCGGCACCGGCCAAATGCGTCGATGCGGTCGAGGCCGCCACCAAGCAGAAATTTGAGGACGGCATGCGTACCGAGCGCGATCTCTTCATCAACTTGATGTGGACGCCGGAATGCCGCGCCTTGCGGCATATCTTCATGGCCGAACGGGCTGCATCAAAAATACCTGACGTGCCCGCCGATACTCCACAGCGCGCTATCAAGTCAATAGCAGTGATTGGTGCCGGCACGATGGGGGGTGGCATCTCGATGAACTTCCTGAATGCCGGGATTGCGGTGAAGATACTGGAAATGAAGCAGGAGGCGCTGGATCGCGGCCTGGCCATCATTCGCAAGAATTACGAAGCGCAAGTCAAGAAAGGCAAGCTCAAACAGGACAAATACGAGCAGCGCATGAGCCTGCTTTCGACGACGCTGAGCTACGATGACCTGAAGGACGCAGATATGGTCATCGAGGCCGTCTTCGAAGAAATCGGCGTGAAAGAGGCGGTGTTCAAGGAACTTGATCGTGTCATGAAGCCCGGCGCGATTTTGGCCAGCAACACATCCACACTGGATGTCAACAAGATCGCGTCTTTCACGAAGCGACCTGAAGACGTGGTTGGATTGCATTTCTTCAGCCCCGCCAATGTGATGAAACTGCTGGAGGTGGTGCGCGGCGCCAAGACTGCGAAAGATGTGATGGCGACGGTCATGGCAGTCGCCAAGAAAATCAAGAAGACGGCCGTGGTGTCCGGTGTCTGCGATGGTT
This sequence comes from uncultured beta proteobacterium, assembly GCA_963810395.1. Lineage (GTDB taxonomy): Bacteria > Pseudomonadota > Gammaproteobacteria > Burkholderiales > Burkholderiaceae_C > Rhodoferax. The sequence goes on from CAWENC010000001.1 coordinate 3,564,278, forward strand.
TTATTGGAAACCGGATGATCGAGCAGTATGGCCGCCAGGGTGGCTTCTTGCTGGACGAAGGCTGCACTCCGGCACAAGTGGACAAGGCGATCGAGAAATTCGGATTTGCCATGGGGCCGTTTCGCATGGGTGACATGGCTGGCAACGACATTGGCTGGGCCATTCGCAAGCGGCGTTATCTTGAAAAACCGAACATGAAATACAGCAAGACCGCTGATTTGCTGTGCGAAAAAGGCCGCTTTGGCCAGAAGACCGGCGCCGGCTGGTACGACTACGTGCCTGGCAAACGCGACGCGATTCCCAACGCCGAAGTGGTGCAAATGATCGAAGCGCACCGCGCAGCGCTGGGCATCACGCCGCGCAAGATTTCTGACGAAGAAATTGTCGGGCGCCTGGTCTATTCCCTGGTCAATGAAGCGGCGCATATTCTGGAAGATGGCATTGCCTCCAAAGCCAGCGATATCGACATGGTTTATCTGATGGGTTATGGTTTCCCCATCTGGCGCGGCGGTCCGATGAATTACGCCGACCAAGTGGGCTTGTTCAATGTGGTGCAGGCGATGCACCGCTTTGCACAAAATCCGCTCGACGATGCCAAATTCTGGCAACCCGCGCCCTTGCTGGCGAGGCTGGCCGCTGAAGGCAAGACGTTTAATTAGCCTGAAACCTTGCGGGACAGACCGCAGCTACGCGATGCGAGCCAGCTCTGTCCCCAACACCTTAAAAGGAAGTTTGCCATGACCTCAGCCGTAATCGTTTCCACCGCCCGTACGCCGCTCGCCAAGAGCTGGAAGGGCGCTTTCAACATGACCCATGGCGCCACACTGGGTGGTCACGCGGTCGAACACGCGATCCGGCGTGCTGGCATCGACGTCGCCGAAGTCGAAGATGTCATCATGGGCTGTGCCACTCCCGAGGGGGCCACCGGTGCCAATATTGCACGCCAGATCGCGCTGCGCGCCGGCTGCCCGGTGACCGTGTCGGGCATGACCGTGAACCGCTTTTGCTCGTCGGGCCTGCAAACCATTGCGATCGCTTCCCAGCGTGTGATCGCCGGTGAAGGCGACATTTATGTGGCTGGCGGTGTGGAAAGCATCTCGTGCGTGCAACAGGAGATGAATACCCACATGTTGGCCGATCCATGGCTGGTTCAAAACAAGCCCGAGATTTATCTCAACATGCTGCAAACCGCCGAGATTGTGGCCAAGCGTTACAACATCAGCCGCGATGCGATGGACGAGTACGGCGCGGCCAGCCAGCAGAAGGCCACCGCCGCGCTGGCCGCCGGGCTGTTCAATGACGAGATTGCACCGATCACTGTCACCATGGGTGTGGCGGACAAAGTCATGGGGCTGACGACCAAAAAGGTCACCGTCAGCCAGGATGAAGGCATTCGCGCGGGTACCACCAAGGAAGGCATCAGCGGCCTGCGCTCGGCGGTGCCGGGCGGCCTGATCACGGCCGGCAACGCCAGCCAGTTCTCGGACGGCGGCGGCGCGGTGGTGGTGATGCATGAAGACGTGGCGGCGCGCAAGGGTCTCAAGCCGTTGGGCCGTTTCCTGGGCTTTGCGGTGGCCGGTTGCGAGCCCGACGAGATGGGCATCGGCCCGGTGTTCGCCATTCCGAAAGTGCTGGCGCGTCTGGGGCTCAAAGTGAGCGATATCGACTTGTGGGAACTTAATGAAGCGTTTGCGGTGCAGGTGATTTATTGCCGCGACCGGCTGGGCATTCCGAATGATCGCCTGAACGTCAATGGCGGCGCCATCGCCGTGGGTCATCCCTACGGCGTGAGCGGGCAACGCTTGACGGGCCATGCCCTGATCGAAGGCAAGCGCCGCGGTGCCAAGCGCGTATGCGTCACCATGTGCATCGGCGGCGGCATGGGTGCGGCGGGCATTTTTGAAGTGCTGTAGAGCATCCAGCGCTTCAAGAAGAATCCTATGGACAAGAGCGCTCAGGTATCCCCTGCAGCTTTCCTCGCCATGGGTCAGGCGGTATTGGCTTCCCAGCCCTTCAGCGTGCTGATCGGTGCCGAGCTGCACGGCCTGGCGCGGGGGCAATGCGAGTTGCATGTACCGGTGACCGACAAGATCCGCCAGCAGCACGGCTTTGTGCACGGCGGCGTGGTGAGCTACGCGGCTGACAATGCCTTGACTTACGCTGGCGGCACCGCCCTGGGCCTGCCGGTTGTCACCTCCGAGTTCAAGATCAACTATCTGCGCCCGGCAGTGGGTGAGCGCCTGATCGCGCGCGCCCATGCGGTGCATACCGGCAGATCCCAGGCGGTCTGTCGTTGCGATGTGTTTGTTGTCAAGGATGGCGAGGAAAAGCTGTGCGCGGTCGCGCAGGGCACGATCGCCGCCCTGCCGCCGGGTTCTGTCAACCCTTAGCGCTGCCTGGCAGCCAGAGCTGCCGGCTGCTGTCCCTTCCTGCCAACTTCTGCGAGGCGCCCATGAGTCTGCGTTCCACGGTCGATTTTCTTCTGTACCAGTGGCTCGATGCCGAAGCGCTGAACCAGCGCACGCGCTTTGCCGACCATTCGCGCGAAACCTTCGATGCGGTGCTGGACACCTGCGAACGCATTGCGCGTGAGAAATACGCGCCATACAATCGCCTGGTGGACACGCAGGAGCCGCACTTTGACGGCGAGAAGGTCACCTTGCCGCAGGCCACGCATGAGGCGCAGCGAGCCTATGCCGAGTCCGGCATGCTGAGCGCCGCGCAGGATTTCGAGATGGGGGGCATGCAGCTGCCCTACACGATCGAGGCCGCGGCCAATGCATTCTTTGCCTGCGCCTCGGTCAGTATCGGCTCCGGCATGCTGACCACCGGCAACGCCAATTTGCTGATGGTGCACGGCACGCCGTTGCAGAAGGAAGTGTTTGCCAGGAACGAATTCTCCGGTCGCTTCTCGGGCACCATGTGCCTGAGCGAACCGCAGGCCGGTTCTTCGCTGAGCGATGTCGCGACCCGCGCCGTGCCCGATGGCGACGACTTTGCGTCGGATCCGCTGGGCGAGCGCTATCGCCTCAAGGGCAACAAGATGTGGATCTCGGCCGGCGAGCATGAGCTTTCTGAGAACATCATCCATTTGGTGCTGGCCAAAATACCGGGACCGGATGGCAAGCTGATTGCGGGCACGCGTGGCATCTCGCTGTTCATCGTGCCCAAGAAACTGGTGAGCAGCAGCGGCGAACTCACCGGTGTGCGCAACGACGTGGCGCTGGCCGGTTTGAATCACAAACTGGGCTGGCGCGGCACCGTCAACACGCTGCTCAATTTTGGCGAGGGCAAGTACCCGGTGAATGGGGAAGGCGGCGCCGTGGGCTACCTGGTCGGCAAGCCGGGCGAGGGCCTGCGCTGCATGTTCCACATGATGAACGAGGCGCGCATCGGCGTCGGCATTGCCGCCACCATGCTCGGCATGGCGGGCTATTACGCCTCGCTGGAGTATGCCAAAAACCGGCCGCAGGGACGTCCAATGGGGGCCGGCGGCAAGGACGCAGCCCAGCCGCAGGTCCGGATCATCGAGCACGCCGACGTCAAACGCATGCTGCTGGCGCAAAAGTCCTACTGCGAAGGCGCGCTGGCGCTGGAGTTGTACTGTGCCCGGCTGGTCGATGAGCAACACAGCGGCGACCGAGACGCGGCGGATCAAGCACGCTTGCTGCTGGAGGTGCTGACCCCGATTGCCAAGAGTTGGCCCAGCGAGTGGTGTCTGGAAGCCAACTCGCTGGCGATCCAGATCCATGGCGGCTACGGCTACACCCGCGACTTCCCGGTCGAGCAGTACTGGCGCGACAACCGCCTGAACATGATTCATGAAGGCACGCACGGTATTCAGGCCCTGGATTTGCTCGGCCGCAAGGTGCTGATGGAAGACGGGCGTGCGCTGGCGCTGCTGGCGGAGCGCATCAATGCCACCGTCGGGCGGGCTCAACTGGTGCCCGAATTGTCGGCGCACGCGGATGCGCTGGCGCTGGCGCTGCGGCAGGTGGCGAGTGCTACTCAGGCTGCCTGGTCCACCGGCAAGCCGGGTGATGCACTGGCCAATGCAGTGCCGTACATGCAGGCATTTGGCCACACCGTTCTGGCCTGGATCTGGCTCGATGTGGCGCTCGCCTCGGGGCATTCGGATGCTACTAAATCAATAGCTGCAAGCGCAGGTCGCATAAGCGCTACAAGCTATTTTTATCATTACGAATTGCCAAAAATCGGGGCCTGGCTGCAAGTCGTGGCAAGCCGCGACACCACTTGTGCTGACACGCCAGAAGATGCGTTTTGAGGGTGTTGATTGCAGCACTTGGCTGCTTGGGCTGCCGATGGTCCCGGATCATTTTGACAACTTCCGAAACCAAAAAAGGCTTTGAAAGAAGCGTTCTTGACGCAAATGGTGCCTCGGGACGGAATCGAACCGTCACACCTTTCGGTACCGGATTTTGAGTCCGGCGCGTCTACCAATTCCACCACCGAGGCAAGAAGAAACGAAGGCTTAAATTATGGCACAGTGTGGGGTATGAAATACCCAAGCATTGAAGATTCCATTGGAAAAACCCCCCTGGTCAAGTTGCAACGTATCGGCGCCGAGGAAAACTCCGTCCGGGGCAACATCATTTTAGGCAAACTCGAAGGTAACAATCCAGCCGGCTCGGTCAAGGATCGGGCGGCTTTGTCCATGATCGGGCGGGCGCAGGAGCGCGGCGACATCAAGCCGGGTGACACCCTGATTGAGGCCACATCGGGCAACACCGGTATTGCGCTGGCCATGGCGTCGGCCATCAAGGGCTACCACATGATTTTGATCATGCCCGAAGATCTGTCGATCGAGCGCGCCCAAACCATGAAAGCCTTTGGCGCCGAACTGATATTGACACCCAAGAGTGGCGGCATTGAATACGCACGGGATCTCGCCCTGCAGATGCAGCGCGACGGAAAGGGGCATGTGCTGGACCAGTTTTCCAACGCCGATAATCCGCGAATTCACTATGAGACGACGGGCCCTGAAATATGGGCCGATACCCATGGCCAAGTGACGCATTTTGTCAGTGCCATGGGCACGACCGGCACCATCACCGGTGTGTCGCAGTTCCTGAAAGAGAAAAATCCGGCGATCAAAATCATCGGCGTGCAGCCCAAGGAAGGTTCGCGCATACCGGGAATTCGCAAGTGGCCGCAGGAATATTTGCCAAAAATCTACAACCCCGCCAACGTTGATGAGTTGATGTACGTGAGTCAGGAGGATGCCGAGGACATGTGTCGGCGCATGGCGCGTGAAGAAGGCATTTTTGCCGGCATCTCGGCGGCCGGCGCTTGCTGGGTGGCACAGCAGATGGCCAAAAACGAGACCAAGGCGACCATCGTTTTTGTTGTCTGCGACCGGGGTGATCGCTATCTGTCCACCGGCGTGTTTCCAGCGTGATTCCAGCGTACAGGTTTTGTCCGCAATGTGCCACGCCGCTGGCACTGATCACCGAGGTTGAAGACAGTGGTGAAAAAGAGCGGCTGCGCTGTGCGGCCTGCGGTTTCACCCACTGGAACAATCCCACACCGGTGTTGGCCGCTGTGATTGAGTACCAGGGGAAGATTCTGCTAGCGCAGAACGCCGCCTGGCCAGGCAAGATGTTTGCGCTGATTACCGGTTTCATGGAGGCGGGCGAAACGCCGCAGGGTGGCATTGCGCGTGAAATCAAGGAAGAAACCAGTCTGGACGCAGTGGGGTTGAACCTGATTGGCGTGTACGATTTTCAGCGCATGAACCAGATCATCATCGCCTACCATGCGTTGTGCGATGGTGAGGTGAAGCTTTCCCCGGAGTTGGTGGACTACCGGCTTTTTTCGTTCGATAAAGTGAAGTGCTGGCCGGCTGGCACCGGGTATGCGCTGGCCGACTGGTTGCGCGCGCGCGGGCATGAGCCGCAGTTTGTCGATTGGCCCAAGCCGGAATAACATGGCCCCCACGCTCGGCACTTCGTGTCCTCCCTGCCCCCCAAAGGGGCTGATCCGTCTTGGGGCGGCCCGGCGCCGGATTCAAACCAAGGTCTCTAAAATCGCGCTAATTTCAAGGAACTGTGATGCAAATCGATAAAGAGCTCGACGCCCGTGGTCTGAACTGCCCGCTGCCCATTCTGAAAGCCAAGAAGGCCCTGGCTGACATGCAAACCGGCCAGACCTTGCGGGTGGTCGCGACTGATGCCGGTTCGGTGCGCGACTTTCAGGCCTTCGCCAAGCAGACCGGCAATGAATTGCTGGAGCAGCAGCACGTGGGCAACGATTTCTTTCACGTGATGCGCCGCCGCTAATCAGGCTTTACCCCAATCGCGTCAGCTGATCCTGCACCTTGGTCAGGGTCGCGGCGAAGTCTGACATCCGCTTGCGTTCCTGCTCAATCACGGCCGCAGGCGCTCGTGCCACAAACGCCTGGTTGCCCAGTTTGCCTTGCGTCTTGGCGATTTCACCTTCCAGACGCGTCACTTCCTTGCCCAGGCGAATCCTTTCGGCCGCGACATCAATTTCCATGTGCAGGCAGACGCGTGCTTCGCCCACCACCGCCACTGGTGCGGCCTGAGCGGCGGCGGCCCAGCTGGCTTCGTCGTCAAACACGCGCACCTCATTGAGCTTCGCCAGCGCTTGCAGCACCGGTGCTGAATGTGTCAAAAAGGCGGCTTCACTTGCCTGGGAGGCAATGACAAACAGCGGCAAGCGGGTCGCGGGTGAGACGCTCATCTCGCCGCGCAGATTGCGGCACGCATCCACCAATTGCTTGAGCTTGCCTACATGCGCGATGGCCGCTTCATCAATCCGGTCGGGCTGGCTGACCGGATAAACGGCGATCGAAACCGATTCGCCGGGACGCCCGGCGACCGGCGCCACTTTTTGCCACAGCTCTTCGGTGACGAACGGAATCACCGGATGCGCCAGGCGCAGGATGGTCTCCAAAGTGCGAATCAGGGTCCGGCGCGTGGCGCGTTTTTGCGCCTCGCTGCCGTGCTGAATCTGCACCTTGGCGATTTCCAGATACCAGTCGCAGAACTCGTTCCAGACAAAGTCGTAGATCGTGCTGGCCACGTTGTCCAGGCGGTATTCTTCAAAGCCTTTGGTGACCTCGGCTTCGGTGCGTTGCAGCAGCGACACGATCCAGCGGTCGGGCGGGCTGAAATCGAGGTAGCCGTGCGCGGCACCACCGACGGCACATTCCTCTTTGGTGTGCTCGTTCAAGCCGCAATCCTGGCCCTCGCAGTTCATCAGCACGAAGCGGCTGGCGTTCCACAGCTTGTTGCAGAAATTGCGGTAGCCTTCGCAGCGCTTGGTGTCAAAGTTGATGTTGCGCCCCAGGCTGGCGTAGCTGGCCATGGTGAAGCGCAGTGCATCGGCGCCATAGGCCGGCATGCCGTTGGGAAACTCCTTGCGCACACGCGCCGCCACTTTGGGCGCCGTCTCGGGCTTGCGCAGGCCGAGGGTCGACTTCTTGACCAGGGTCTCGATATCGACGCCGTCGATCAGATCCACCGGGTCGAGCACATTACCCTCGGACTTGCTCATCTTTTTGCCTTCGCCGTCCCGCACCATGCCGTGGATGTAGACCGTCCTGAACGGTACCTGGCCGGTGAAATGGCTGGTCATCATGATCATCCGGGCGACCCAGAAGAAGATGATTTCATAGCCGGTCACCAGCACGGAGGAGGGCAGGTAGAGGTTGAAATCCAGCGTTTTTTCCGGCCAGCCCATGGTGCTGAAAGGCACCAAGGCGGAGGAGTACCAGGTGTCGAGCACGTCCTCATCACGTCTAAGCGTCCTGCCCGGGGCCTGGGCCTGCGCTTCGGCCTCGTTGCGGGCCACATACACATTGCCGTTTTCGTCGTACCACGCCGGAATCTGATGCCCCCACCAGAGCTGGCGGCTGATGCACCAGTCCTGGATGTTGTTCATCCACTGGTTGTAGGTGTTGACCCAGTTCTCCGGCACGAACTTCACCTCGCCCGACTGCACGGCATCGATGGCTTTTTGCGCGATCGACTTGCCGGTCGGGTCCTTGTCGCTGACCTTGCTCATCGCGACAAACCACTGGTCAGTCAGCATCGGCTCGATGATCTGGCCGGTACGGGCGCAGCGCGGCACCATCAGCTTGTGCTTCTTGACCTCATCCAGCAAGCCCAGGACTTCCAGATCGGCGACCACTTTTTTGCGCGCCACGAAGCGGTCCAGGCCCTGGTACGCGACGGGCGCCTGATCGTTGATTTTGGCGTCGAGCGTGAGCACACCGATGATCGGCAACTGGTGGCGCTGGCCCACGGCGTAATCGTTCAGGTCATGCGCAGGCGTGACCTTGACCACGCCGGTGCCGAAGGCCTTGTCGACGTAGTCGTCGGCAATCACCGGGATCGAGCGTTTGCACAGTGGCAGGATGACCTGCTTGCCGATCAGGTGCTGGTAACGTTGGTCCTCGGGATGCACCATCACCGCCACGTCGCCCAGCATCGTTTCCGGGCGTGTGGTGGCCACGGTCAGACCCAGCGCCATGACGCCGTCCACCAGTTGGGCGCCATCGGCGAACGGATAACAGATGTGCCACAGAAAGCCGTCTTCCTCTTCGCTTTCGACTTCCAGATCACTGACTGCGCTTTGCAGCACCGGGTCCCAGTTCACCAGCCGTTTGCCACGGTAGATCAGGCCTTGTTCGTAGAGCTGGACAAAGGTCTCGGTCACCGTTTTGGACAGTTTCGGGTCCATGGTGAAATATTCGCGGCTCCAGTCCACGCTGTCGCCCATGCGGCGCATCTGGCTGGTGATGGTGCTGCCGGACTGCTCTTTCCATTCCCAGACCTTGCTGACAAAGTTCTTGCGGCCCAGGTCGTGGCGGCTGATCTTTTGTTCCTGCAACTGGCGTTCCACGACGATTTGTGTGGCAATGCCGGCATGGTCGGTGCCGGGAATCCAGACCGTGTTGTCGCCGCGCATGCGGTGGTAGCGCGTCAGCGAGTCCATGATGGTCTGGTTGAAGGCGTGGCCCATGTGCAGCGTGCCGGTGACATTCGGTGGCGGCAACTGGATGGCGAACGACGGCGCACCCTCCCTGGGGGCCTTGCTGCCGCGATAGCCGGCCTGGCCGTAGGCCCGGCGTTCCCATTCCGGCCCCCAGTGCGCCTCGATGGCGGCTGGCTCGAAAGACTTGGACAGGCTGTTCAGGCCAGGTTGTTGCAGTGCATCGGTCATGGTGTTTCAGGCGTGGCGCGTCGAGGGCCAATAGGGGCGTTGCAGATTTGTGCGGCATCCGCTGGAAGCAATGCCGTCACTGATGAAATAGGGAACCGTGCATTTTATTCGACGCCGATCCCGCCCGGCCACCGCCGATACATCGCAGCGCTCAAGTGGTGTGCCCGCTTCAGTTGATTATTATCAAAAAAATACTTTCCATAGGCTCAGACAATGACAGACATTAAGGAGGTCAATTGGACGATGCCGCCCGAGCCGGATAAAGTTTGCCCGTCTTTGGCAGATTGTGCTCAAAGCAAACGCGTTTTCTTTAACTTTAGGAGATTTCCATGGCAGCACTCAAAGGCTCCAAGACGGAAGACAACCTGAAAGCCGCCTTCGCAGGCGAGTCACAGGCCAACCGTCGTTATTTGTATTTCGCAAACAAGGCCGACGTCGAAGGTCAGCCGGATGTGGCGGCACTGTTCCGCTCCACCGCCGAAGGTGAAACCGGCCACGCGCACGGTCACCTCGAATGGCTCGAAACCTGTGGCGACCCCGCTACCGGCCTGCCTTTCGGCGCCACCCGTGACAACCTCAAGTCGGCGGTCGCCGGCGAGACTCACGAGTACACCGACATGTACCCCGGCATGGCCAAGACCGCCCGTGACGAAGGTCATGACGAAGTCGCTGACTGGTTTGAGACCCTGGCCAAGGCCGAGCGTTCCCATGCCAACCGTTACGCCAAGGCGCTTGCCGAGTTGGTCGACTAAAGTCAATACGTCATTGCGAGGCGCATCTGCGACGCGGCAATCCATGCAATCGATTGCAGGCATGGATTGCCGCGCTTGGCTCGCAATGACGAATTCATTGAAGCGTCAAAGAATACGAAAGTGACCTCTATATGGCAAGCGAAGGCAACCTCAGCGCTCCCACCCGCCATCCCATAGACTGGAAGGGGCCGGACTACTACAACGAAGAGGCGGCCTTTCACGAGCTGGAGCGCATCTTTGACATCTGCCACGGTTGCCGACGCTGTGTGAGTCTGTGCGGCTCGTTCCCGACGCTGTTTGACCTGGTCGATGAAAGCAAGACCCAGGAGGTCAATGGGGTCGACAAAAAAGACTACTGGAAAGTCGTGGACCAGTGCTACCTGTGCGACCTGTGCTACATGACCAAGTGCCCTTATGTGCCGCCGCATCAGTTCAATCTGGATTTCCCACACACCATGCTGCGCGCCAAGGCGATCAAGTTCAAAAAAGGCGAAGTGTCAACGGCCGAGAAATTTTTAGCCTCCACCGACGTACACGGCCAGTTGGCCGGCATCCCGATCGTGGTGCAGGTGGCCAATGCGGTGAACCAGACCAGGGTGGCGCGCAGCGTGATGGAAAGTGTCGCGGGGGTGGACAAAAACGCTTGGTTACCGTCGCTGGCGACGAAGAAGTTCCGCTCGGGCACGCCCCGAGCCAGGGCCACGGTGGTGACGGATGGTGCCAAGACACCCGGCAAGGTGGCTATTTTTGCGACTTGCTTCATCAATTACAACGAGCCCGGTATCGGCCTGGATCTGCTCAAGATCCTGGATCACAACGAAGTACCCTACGTGATCGTCGAAAAGGAAAAATGCTGTGGCATGCCCAAGCTGGAGTTGGGCGATCTGGAGTCCGTCAACGCCGCCAAGGAGGCCAACATCCCCGTGCTGGCCCGATATGCCAGAGAGGGCTACGCGATTCTGGCGGCCGTGCCGAGTTGTGCGCTGATGTTCAAGCAGGAAATTCCGCTGATGTACCCGGAAGATGCCGACGTGCAATTGGTCAAGGATGCGATGTGGGACCCGTTTGAGTATCTGATGCAGCGCAAGCGCGACGGGCTTCTTAAAGCCGAATTCCCGGTGCCGCTGGGCAATGTGAGCTACCAGATACCGTGCCATGGGCGGGTGCAGAACATCGGCAAGAAAACCGAAGAGATGCTGAAGATGATTCCCGGCACCACCGTCAATACCTTTGAGCGCTGCTCGGGCCACGCCGGTACCTTTGGCGTCAAGAAGGCGCACCACGAGCAGGCCATGAAGATCGGCAAACCCCTGTTCAAAGGCATGGCGAGCATGAAAGACGGCAGCAAGCCGGACTTCATCAGCTCGGACTGTCCGCTGGGCGGGCACCACATCGCGCAGGGTTTTGAGGTCAACCAGCTCGGCACACCCGAGTTGCTGCACCCGTTAAGCCTGGTTGCCAAGGCGTACGGTTTGAAGTGAAACTCAACCGCCTCGGGCATGGGGTGTGAACAGCCCAAAAAGCACGCCGAAGCGTGCAATCATTTAGTCTATTCACACCCCATGCCCTCCAGCCATAACTGTTGATATTTTGGAAACTTTATGCAAATCACCGGAACCATTACCCCCGAGAGCCTGATGTCGCTGGAGGCCTACAGCAAGTGGCGCAAGCTCAACAAGCCTGTTGTCATGGCGCACCGCAAGCTACGCAGCGTGCGCCTGGGTGAATTCATCAACCTGCAGTTCGAGAGCGAGACCACGGTTCGCTACCAGATTCAGGAGATGCTGCGCATTGAGAAAGTGTTTGAAGAAGACGGCATCCTGCAGGAAATTGACGCCTATGCGCCGCTGGTGCCCTCGGGCAGCAACTGGACGGCGACCGTGATGCTGGAGTATCCCGATGTCAACGAGCGCAAGCGTGAGCTGGCCCGCCTGATCGGGGTCGAAGACCAGCTGTTTGTCGAGGTCGAAGGGCAAAGCCGCGTCTACGCCATCGCCGATGAAGACATGGAGCGCGAGAACGACGAAAAGACCTCGGCCGTGCATTTCGTGCGCTTCGAGTTGACGCCCGCCATGTGCGCGGCGGTCAAGGCCGGGGCCAGTGTGAAGCTGGGCTGCGACCACACCAACTACCCGGCGCATACGATGATCGCGGCGGAGACACTGGCCTCACTGGCCGGTGACCTCAAGTAGTTGGAGCGCTCACGACCACGGCTGTCAGTGCCGGCCTGCCCGGCGCCGCATTTGCCTCAAACCAAATAGCGCCAGCAGGCCGGTGAGCATCAGCATTCCCCATTCGGACAAGGTAGGGATGCCTGTAACGCCAGCTGCGTCTGACGCACCAGGGCCGCCCTGATCGACGATGCTGCCGTTGATGCTCAGGTCGTCATCGCCGACGCCTCCATCGGTGATGTTGAAGCGCACGCTGGCGCCGCTGATGGTGGCTGGCAGGGCATACCAGTGCGGCGTGGCGTTGCCCGGAGTCGGGCCGAACTTCCAGTACTGGGTGTCGCTCGGCAGGGTCAGCGGGTAGCTGATGGTGAAGGCCAGCGTGCTGCCCGGCGTGCAGCCGCTGGTGCTGAAGTCGAACAAGCCGTGCGGGAAGGCAATGCCAGCGGGGGGCGGGGTGGCGACGCTGGCCAGCGCGATGAAGCGGCTCACAGCGAAGCCGCAGCTGGCGCCACCGCCGGTGAAGCTCGCCGTGACGCTGCCGCTGCCGGTGGCCGAGGGGCCGGTGTAGCTGGTGCTGACCACCATGCCGATGTCTTGCGTTGCCGTAGCGGGTAGGTAGTTGCCGTTGCCAGCCTGACTGGCGGCGATGCTGCAGGTGCCGGCTGCCAGCCTGGTCACGCTCGCGCCGCTGATGCTGCACACGCCAGGCGTTGCTGAGGTGAAGGTGACGGGCAGGCCGGAGGCACCGCCGCTGGCGCTGACGTTGCCGCTGGCGCCGACGTAGTTCAGGCTGGGCGCGGCGCCAAAGCTGATGCTCTGGCTGGCCCTTGCCATCGTGACCGTCACCGCGCCCGTGCTCGCGGCGTTGTAATTGCTGTCGGCGGCCTTGCTGGCGGTCACTAGACAGGTGCCGGCAGTGCTGGCACTCAAGGCACCGCTGGTGATGACGCACGCAACAGCTGTGCCGTCGCTCACCGAGTAGCTCAGCGCGCCCGTGCCGCTGCCACCGCTGGTGACCAGGGTCAAGGGTGTGCCAAAAGTGCCGCTGAGGGAGGTCAATGTCAGCGCGGCCTGGGTGCCCAGACTGTTGCTCAGGCTGAAACTCGCCGTGTGCGCATTGACTGTGGCGGTCACGCCATAGGCGCCTGCCGTGCCATTGGCGCTGGCGCTGAACGAGGCAATGCCGCTGCCATCTGTGCTGCGGCTGCCGCCAGCCGCCATGCCGGCACCACTGCCCGGCCCGGCAAAGGCGATGCTCACACCATCAAGTGCCGTACCCAGCGCGTCGGCCACCTTGGCGCTTAGCGCCGTGGCGAAGGCAGTGTTGATCGGCGTCGATTGGGGTGTACCGCTGGTGACGGTCACACTGGCTGGCACACCGCGCTCATAGGCGCCGATATCGCACAAACCGTTTTGCGGCCGCGCCATGCCGCGCTGGTCGGCAGCCGGCGCGCCGCCGCAGGTGCCGCTGTCAATCGCCGGGCTGCCGAAAAGCAGCGCCAGGGTTTGCGTCGGCCCGCCGTTGTTGGCCAGTGCGCCCAGCAGCGGGTTGACCGGTGCGGCAGATGTGCCGGTGAGGTTGCCGGTGGGGTCGCCGCCGATGGTGGCGCCGGTGGCGGAGCCGATCAGGTTGTAGCCCTGCGAAACGACAATGCCGAAAATATCGGCGCCACTGAGCGCTGCAGTGTTGTTGGCCACAAGGCTGTTCTTGAGATTGACCACTGCGCCGCTAGCCGCTGCAATGCCGCCGCCATCGCCCGCCGCGCTGTTGCCTCCAATGCTCGCGTTGAGCAGGTTGAGGGTCGTGCCGTTAGCGGCGTAGACCGCGCCACCGGCCGTGGTGGCGGTGTTGCCGTTCAGCGTGACGTTGCTCAGCGTCATGAGGCCACCATTGGCGATGGCGCCTCCAGCCGGTGCGCTATTGCCGCTGAACAAGGTGTTGCTGATGCTCACATTGCCGCCGCTGGCAAAGATCGCACCGCCGAAGAGGCCGATGGCGCTGTTGCCGCTGAACACGCTGTCGCTGATGCCCAGGGTGCCGCTGCTCAGGATCGCGCCGCCGCCGCCCAAGGCGTTGTTCGCGTTGAAGACGCAGCCGCTGATGCTGGTGTTCGCCGCGGCGTTGTCAACCAGCGCACCGCCACCGATGGCCGCGCCGTTGGCCAGCGTCAGGTTTTGCAGGGTGAAGCTGGTGGCACCGGTCACCTGGAAGATGCGATCCGAACCACCGCCGTTCAGGCTCAGGCTGGCCGCGCCCGGACCGGTCAGCGTCAGGTCTTTGGCAATGGCAAGGGCTCCCGAGGTGAGAGAAATCGTTCCCGTGACACCGAAAGCGATCGTGCCGCCGGGGCAGATGTCGGCAATCGCCCGCCTCAGAGAGCCTGCGCCGCTGTCGTTGGTGTTGCTGACCGTGATGCTGGTCGCGCTCAGAACCGTCAGCGTTGCCGGGTTCGTGGTGGCCGAATTCACGCTATTGGTGAATACCGCCTGGTAGCGGTAGCCGTTCATGCCGGCCGTGGCGCCGGTGATGCTCAAGGTCGGCGTCATGGCGCCGCTGTAGACGCCGCCATCGCTGATATTGGCAAAGCCCGAACCGCTGTCCAGCTGCCAGAGCACGGTCGGTGCAGGGTAGCCGCCGGCTGCCGCCGTGAAGCTGATAGTGCCCGAGGCGCAGCTGGTCAGGCCCACAGGCTGCGTGGTAACGGACGGCGACTCGTTGGCCGTCAGCGTGAAGCTCTGCGTGGCGTTGGGCAGGTTGCCGTTGCTGGCCGTGATGCTGATGGGGTAAGCGCCGCCGGTTCCCGCTCCGGGTGTACCGCCCAGGCTCGCCGTGCCGTTGCCGTTATCGGTGAAGCTCACGCCGCCGGGAAGGGCGCCGCTCCGGGATAAAGCCGGTGTTGGGGTACCCGTCGTGGTCACGGTGAATGCGCCCAAAGCGCCGACCGTGAAGGTCGTGCTGCTGGCGCTGGTGATGGCGGGCGCGGCCACCGCGATACCCGATGCCGTTGCTCCGTAAGCGGTTTCGGTCGAGCCGCCGTTGCGCGCCTTGACCTGGAACGTGTAGGTGCTGCCGGTGGTCAGACCGGTCACGGTCTTCGTGCCCCAGGTCGCAAGGTTTTGCCAAACTTGGCCTGCGCCAAGAGTACCTCCTGCCTGGAGATAATTGCCGGTGCCGGTTTCCTGAATGCAGAACTCCGTGGAAGCCGGGTTGCCGTTGACGTTGAGCGTGACATTCAGCGTGGTCGCCGTTGGGGTGTTGACCGTGGGGGCCGAGGGCACGTTAGCCAGTGTCCAGAACGCTACCCGGGCGCCGTAGCCGGTGCCGTTGGGCGAAGTGGCATACGCCCTGGCGTTGTACTGGGTGTTGACGGCCAGCGGGCTCAATGACTCGGTGAACGCGCCGGTCGTGAAGCTGCCGCCTTCGCTGACATTGGTAACGCCGCTATCACCGATCACGAGATCGGTGTTGGTGTAGAGGTAGTAAATCACGCCGCGCGCCGTGGCGTTAGCGCCATTGGTGGCGGTGATATTGCCGTTGCCGGTGGCCGACGTGGCGGCTAGGGCGGAGACCGCCTGGCTGGTGACGGTGGGGGCGGCAACCGGTACGCCTGATGTTGTTGCCCCGAAGGCCGTTTCAGTCGAGCCGCCGTTACGTGCCTTCACCTGGAAGGTATAGGTGCTGCCGGTGGTCAGACCAGTCACGGTCTTCGTGCCCCAGGTCGCGGCGGTCTGCCAGACTGCGCCGGCGCCTAACGTGCCGTCAGCCTGCATATAGTTCCCGGTGCTCGTTTCCTGAATGGAGAACTCAGTGGAAGCCGGATTGCCGTTGACGTTGACCGTGACATTCAGCGTCGTGACGGTGGGGCTGTTGACCGTGGGCGCGGACGGCACGTTGGCCAGTGTCCATAACGCTACCCGTGCGCCGTAGCCGGTGCCGTAGGGCGAGGTCGCATAAGCCCTGGCGTTGTATTGGGTGTTGACGGCAAGCGGGCTCAATGGCTCGGTAAATGCGCCGGTGCCGAAACTGCCGGCTTCGCTGACATCGGTAACACCGCCATCACCAATGACCTTGTCCGTATTGGTGTAGGCATAGTAAATCACGCCTCGAACCGTGGCATTGGCGCCGTTAGTGGCCGTAATGTTACCGTTGCCGGTAGCCGATGTGGCGGCTATTGTGGAGGCCGCCTGGGTTGTGACGGTGGGGGCGACAGGGCTGGAGGTGAACGTTACCTCACTGCCATAGGACGTGCCTGCCGTATTGGTGGCATAGGCCCTGACATAGTAGGTGGTGTTGGCGCTCAGCCCGGTGATGCTGCTGGTGAATGTGCCGGTGGCGGATGCAGCTCCCTGGGTGGTTTTGGCGTCTGCCGTGGTCGGGGTGCCGGTGGTATTCCACACCACGCCATACTGGGTCGGATTCGGTGCGCCAAGGCTGGTGATGTTGCCGTTGCCGGTGGCGGTGGTGGAAGTAATGCTGCTGACCGCTTGCGTGGTGACGGTGGGGGCGATAGCACTGGAGGTAAACGTTACCTCTGTGCCATAGCTGGTGCCCACCGAGTTGGTGGCATAGGCTCGAACATGATAGGTGGTATTGGCCGAGAGGCTGGTCATGGCCGCCGTGAATGCACCGGTTGTCGAAGCTGCCCCGTTATCAACCTTGCTATCCGAAGTGGTGGGTGTGCCGGTGGTGTTCCATACCACGCCATATGCCGTGGGGTTAGGGACACCTAAGTTGGTGATATTGCCGTTGCCGGTGGCGGTGGTTGAAGTAATTGACGATACCGCCTGCGTGGTGACCGTTGGGGGAGTGACGTAGGTAAACTGGTCGGAAGCACTGGTGGCACTGCCGTCGACGGTGACGTCCACCATGCCAGAGCCCGCCGGAGAAGTAGCGGTGATCTGGGTGGAGGTATCGACGCTAAAGCTGGCAGCGTTGGTGCTGCCAAACTTGACGACAGTGGCTCCGGTGAAGTTGGTGCCGGTGATGGTGACGCTAGTGCCGCCGGCGGTCGGGCCGTTTGTTGGGGCGATACCGGTAACCGTCGAGGGTGCTTTGGCATTGGAAACAGTAAAACTTTGAAAAGTGAAATCTGCAGGCCTGCCTCCTGCGCCTGTATTAACCGGGGTGAAATCAATCTCGAACGCGGTAATCTGTACCCCGGCAAAATTCGTAAGCGTGATTGAAGTCGGTGTGATGTTTTGCCAGTCAGAAACATACCGTACCGTTCCTGTCTGAACAGTCCCGCCGCCAACCTTCGTGCCGATTATGTTGACATCAACGGTATCACCATACCCCATGTACTCCAGATGTGTCAGCCGAAATGAACCGAGTGTGGTGTTGTTCGCCGCTACCTTCATCCAGTGCAGGTTTGTGTCGAACCCTGGCGAGGAGTTGGCATAGGTAAGAAATGCGCCGGTAGGCACACAGGTCGGATTGCTGGCTATTGACTCGACGATGATGCCGGGGGCTGGGTAACCGCCGACAGATCCTCCATCGAAGCTCAGATTGAAATCAGGCGAAGACCACGAAGCCTGGGCGGCGCCGGTTCTGCTGCAGTAGTCATAGGGACTGTTGGTTATCGCGGGCGCATTGCCGGTCGTAAAGATGGTGTAGACGTCCTGCAAACCGCTGGGCAACGCGGCCTCGGCGGGCAGCACACAGAGGGACAGACAGAGCGCGGCAACCGCCGTGATCAGGTTGATGGCTTTTCGCAGCGTATTCAAGATGGTTTCCTTCAACATCTTTTCGGAGTCTGTTGCGGGGTTCAAGCTTGCTTCTCCGAATCATTGCGCCGTTTATCTCACAGCACCGTTAGAGAATCGTTAGAAGCGGCGAAGCGGCGTCATGGCGAGCGCCATGACGGGGACATCCTGCGACTACTGCTACCTGGCCAGACTGTCCAACAGGGTGCGGGCGTCCTGCAGATCGGGCGTGTCGAAACCCTCGGTAAACCCGTCATAGGCGGCCTGGAGCAGGTGCTGGGCGCCGCCCGGTTTGCCCTGGCTTTGCCACAGCCGCGCCAGGCTCATGGCGGCGCGCAGTTCCAGGGATTTGGCCTGTTGCCGGCGGCTGATGCTGAGCGCCTTATCAAAATGCACTTCAGCCTGCGCCGCGTTGGCCCCGGTCAGGCCGCACAGTGCTTCGCCCTTGAGGCGATGCAGTTCAGCTTCGACATGGTGGTCGCCCAGCGTGTTGCCCAAGGCAAAGGCCTCGTCATGTACGCCCAGCGCAGCGTCAAAACGACCCAGAGTGACATTGGCATCGACCAGCGGTTCGAGCACCACCAGCGTGACGCCACCCATGGCGGCGCGCGTTGCCTGGACGCATTGCTCCAATGTCTCCATGCCTTCCGGCTGGCCCTGCATCGCCCGCGCCCAGCCGCGCACCAGCGTGGCACCGATTTGCCACAGGGGAAAGCCGTGCTGCGTGGCCAGGTCGAGCGCCTCTTGCGCCAGCACCAGTGCCGGCTCGGGCTGGCGCAGGCGGCAGCGCAGGATGGCGGCAAAGGTCAGCGCATAAGCGAGGCTGAAAGGGTGTCCGAGCCGGCGCGCCAGCGTCAAGGTTTGCGCACTGGTCTGGCAGGCTTGATCGGGCAAGCCGAGGAACCACAGCACCCAGGAGGCATACGCGCCGCTGGTGACACCCGCATCCTCGCCAAAGCCCGCCACATGGGCGCCGTGCTGGGCCGGGCGGTAAAGGGCTCGCACGCGCTCCAGATGCACTAGCGCCGCCGGAAATTCGCCTTGCCAGTACAAGGTGTCGGCGACGGCAAAATGGGCTTGCTGCTGTTGTACCGGGTCGCCGCTTTGGCCGGCCAGGCGCAGCAGTTGCTGCGCCAGTTCCTGCGCCGTGGCGTAACCGCTGCGACTGCTGGCGCTGGCCCACAGCCCCCAGAGCGTCGCAAACAGCTCCGGGTCGCTGCTCTGACGACTGCACAGGACCATGGCTCGGGCATAGGCGGCGGCACTGTCGGCAGATGCGTAACCTTGCGCCGCCAAGGCCGCAGCGCCCAGACCGATCTGCAGTTCGAGTTCGAACTTCTGCTGCTGCGCGCCCGTCGGCAGCGCGCCGATCAGCGTCAGGCCAGACTTGAAATGCGTCGCCGCTTCCTGGCTGGCCGAGTGCTGGTGGGCGAGCCTGCCGGCCGCAATCCAGCAGGCAATGGCCTCGCCGGTGGCGCCAGCGGCGGCCCAGTGCTGCGCCAGCAGCTCCGGTCGGGCGGCGCTGGCGCCCTCGGCGGTTAGCTCGGCGGCGATGCGCTGATGCACCGCCTCACGTGCGGCGCGCGTTTGCGATTGGTAGGCGGCGTCGCGCATCAAGCTGTGCCTGAAATGAAAATCACCCCTGGCACCGCCCGCCAGCAAGCCCGCGTCTTGCAACCGGGCAAGCAAGGGCGCCAGGCTCGCGGCGTCGAAGGCAAGCACGCGGCGCAGCAGATCGAAACTGAATTCGCGTCCGATGCTGGCCGCTGCCTGGGCCGCCACGTTGGCCACTCCCATGGCGTCCAGACGCGCCACCAGCAGATCCTGCAAGCTGCGCGGGATGGCCGACTGATCGTTGGCAGACGCTTCGCGCGCCAATTCCTCGGCAAAAAGCGGCACACCGTCAGCGCGTTCGACGATGCGGCGCACCGAGAGCGGCGCCAGCGCCGGTGCCACGGCACCAATCAGCGCCGCCGTGCGGACGTCATCCAGCGCAGTCAGGCTCAGGCGGCGGACCTGGTTTTCGGCCCAGGGCGGATCAAAGCCGGGCCGGGCGGTGAATACGGCGAGGATCGGCCGCGGGCGCGCCTGTGCCACGAACAGATTGAGGAACGCCAGTGTCGAGGGATCGGCCCAGTGCAAGTCCTCCACGACCAACAGCAAGGGCTGTTGCTGCGCCAGCGCGTTCAGCCGGTCGAGCACGATTTGCATGCCCTTGGTGCGCTGTTGCTGCGCCGAGGAAAGGGGCGCCTGGTAGGGTGCCCGCAGCGGCAGCGCGAGCATGCCAGCGAGCAGCGGCACGGCCTCGGGGTCTTGCGTTTGGTAATGCGCTTCGACATAGGCCGCCAGCGTGTCGAAGCGTGCCTGCGGGCTGTCTTCAGGCGCAAACGCCAGCGTCAATCCGAACAGGGCGGCCAGCGGATAAAAAGGCGACTGGCTGTGCTCCGGGGCGCAGCGCAGTTCCCGCAGCAGTGGGGCTTGTGTGCGCAATGCGTCCTTGAGCGCCAGCACCAGGCGCGACTTGCCGATGCCGGCCTCGCCTTGCAGCAGCACGCAGCGTTGGCGTGTGCGGCGGGCGTCTTGCCACAAGTCGAGCAGCGTCGCGATCTCGTCCTGGCGCCCGATCAGCGGCGTCAGCCTGGCGGCGGCTTCGAGACGGGAGCTTCCAGCGTGCTCCCGTTTGGCCCGAAAAACTTCGAGTGGGCGAGCGCTGCCAGGCAGCCGCTGCAGCCCCAGGCTCGGGCACTCGAAATATCCTGTCACCAGGTGCTGGGTTGCCGCGCTGAGCAGCACTGTGCCGGGCTCGGCCAGTTGGCGCAGGCCGATGGCCAGAGCCGAGGTGGCACCAAGGGCATCGGGCAGCTGCGGGTCGTCGCCGCTGATCACCAGACCGGTGTGGATGCCGACGCGCAGTTCCAGACCGCTAAAGCGGGTGCGCGTCACCGCCAGTGCCGCCTGAACCGCCAGTCGGGCCGCATTTTCTCTGGCCTGCGGATAGCCAAAGTAGGCCAGCAGGCTGCCGCCGTGGGTTTGTACCAGATGGCCTGAATGGCGGCGAATGATGTCCTGACACAGAGCCTGTGGCTCGCGTAGCAGGGCCAGGGCCTGATCCGGATCTTCGACTTCGGGTGATGACAGCTCGCAATAGAGCACCGTGACCTGCCGCCGGTGTGCGACTGGCAGGGGCAAAACGGCCAGCGGGGTGCGGTCGGTCGCGCGGCGCCCCTTGGGCGGCAGTTCACTGCGGCGGATATGCTCGGCCAGCACGCGGGTTTCTACACCCGGCAATACGCCCAATTCGGCTTTCAGCGTTGCGCAACAGCTCTCGTAGGTGGCCAGCGCAGTGCTGCGCTGCCCATTGAAGGCCAGCAGCCGCATGGCGCGGCGCAGGCCCTCTTCGTTCCAGGGCTCCAGCGCCAGAAAGCGCAGCGCAAATGGCAAGGACTTGGCATAGTTGCCGAAGCGCTCATGGCAGTCTGCCAGACGGGCCAGCAAGACCAGGGCGCGCAGATGCAGGGCCTCGCGCTGGCTGTGCATCCAGGCTTCAAAATTTGTGCATTCTGGCAGCGAGAACCCGGCCATGAACTCACCCCGAAATCGCTCGGCCAGGGTTTGCATTTGCGCCATGCAGGGCTCGCAGTGGGCCGGGCAGGGTGTCGCTGGGCAGACCGGCGCGGGCGCGGAAAACTCGGCAACGTCGATCTCCAGCGTGGCCAGCTGGGTGAGCCGAATGAACTCGCGGGCAACCTGCAGGGGCGCGGGTTGCTGAGCCGGGTTCAGCGCCTGGCGCAAGTCATGCAGAACCAGCCGAAGATTGGCCAGCGCCGCCGGGCGTCCCAGGTCCGGCCAGAACATCGCCGCCAGACTCGCCCGCGCATGGGTGCGCCCGGGTTCGGCCGCGAGGTAGGCCAGCAGTGCCCGCCCTTTGGCGTAAGCCAGATCAGTCGGCTGCCCGTCACACTCAAGCGCAAAGCCGCCGAGCAGACGAAGCGCGTGAGGGCTTGAGGGATTGATCGCGGACATAAACGGTGTTGCGGCGGGTCGGCTCGGGTGACCCCATTTTGCCCTGACACCCATGAGCCCCGGTCGACAAGCCACTGGCTGCGGATCGGCCAGTTAAACTGGCCGCTTGCTGGCTTTCCTGCTCACCCCTTCATGCTGTTTTTGCTCTCCCCCGCCAAATCCCTTGACTTCGATACGCCGACGGGCGATGTAGCGCACACCCAAGCACTGTTCGTGCCGCAAGCGGCGCAACTCATTGCTCTGCTTAAAGAGAAGTCGCCGCAACAAATCGCCTCTTTGATGAGCTTGAGTGATGCCCTGGCAGGCCTGAATGTGGCGCGTTACGCGGCCTGGCGACCCAAATTCACGACGAAGAATTCGAGGCCGGCGGTGCTGGCCTTCAATGGCGACGTGTACGCAGGCCTCGACGCCAGAAGCCTGCCGGCTGATGGTCTGCAGTGGCTGCAGGAGCATGTCTGTATCCTGAGTGGCTTGTACGGCGTGCTGCGGCCACTGGATTACATGCAGCCCTACCGGCTGGAAATGGGCACCAAACTCGCCAACGCGCAGGGCAAAGACTTGTATCAGTTCTGGGGTTCACAAATCTCCAGTTACCTCAACACCCGTTTGCAGCGGGACCTGTCGCCTGTGATCGTGAACCTGGCGAGTCAGGAGTATTTCAAGTCGCTGGACCTGAAGGCGCTCAAGGCCCGGGTCGTGGAGTGCGTCTTTGAGGAATACAAAGGGGGTCGGTACAAGGTCATCAGCTTCCATGCCAAGCGGGCGCGCGGGCTGATGGCGCGTTTTGCGGCGATGCATCAGGTCGTGACACCCGGGCAGCTCGAAGGTTTTGATACCGAGGGCTATGCATTTGCCGCCAAAGCCTCGCAGCCGGAACGACTGGTTTTCAGGCGTCGGCAGGCGGCTTGAGAAATTTGTAAGAAATCGGGCTACAGCCCCCGTTGAACAAGCACAGGCAGCTATGAAAATAAGAGCAAACAGGATTGATATCGAAATCGAGGACAGCGGCCCGGGCAGCGCTTCCGGCCCAGGACCCTTGGGCCAGGAACGCCCGGTCGTGCTGTTGATCATGGGTCTGGGCATGCAGCTCGTGGCCTGGCCGCCGGAGTTTGTTCAAGCCCTGGTCGATGCCGGTTACCGGGTCATACGGCTTGATAACCGCGACGTTGGCTTGAGCCATCATTTTGATGCGCTGGGCAAACCGAACCTGATCTGGCAGAGCCTCAGGTACAAGCTCGGCCTGACACCGCGTACCCCATATAGCGTGGACGACATGGCGGCGGATGCGATCGGCGTGCTCGATGCGCTGGGCATCCGACAGGCGCATGTGCTGGGTGTCAGCATGGGCGGCATGATCGCGCAACGGGTCGCGCTGGCGGCACCGCAGCGTACCCTGAGCCTGACCAGCGTGATGAGCAGCAGCGGTGCCAAAGGCCTGCCGCAAGCCCGCCCCGAGGTGATTCGGGCGCTGCTGAAACGCCCGGCCGGCAGCAGCCCGCAGGCGGTGGCAGACCACTACGTCAGATTGTTCAGGGTCATTGGCAGCCCGGCCTTCCCGATGCCCGAAGCTGAAATGCGCAAGCGCATCCTGATGGGGGTTGAGCGTGGCTACTATCCGGTTGGCACGCTGCGCCAGATGCTGGCCATCATGTCCGATGTGAGCCGGGCCGCAGAGTTGCCTCGCATCACCGTGCCGACGCTGGTGCTGCATGGCAAAGCCGATCCGCTGGTGCCCTTTGCCCATGGCGAAGACACCGCCCGGCGCATTGCGGGCGCCAGACTGGTGGGTGTTGAAGGCATGGGCCACGACTTGCCGCCCGAGGTGGTGGTGCGCCTGCTGGAGGCATTGCTACCGCATTTGAATGCCGCTGATGCAAGCGCCCAAACCGCGCCTGTTCCAGCCACCAGGAATGCATCATGAATACGCCTGAAAACTCGCAACTTGGCAAGTCATCCAATTATGTCGACCAGTACGATGCGGCACTCTTGTTCCCGATAGCTCGCGCCCCCAAGCGTGCCGAGATCGGCATTGGGGCTACGTTGCCTTTTTTGGGCGCCGACATGTGGACTGCATTTGAGTTGAGCTGGCTTAACTTGCGTGGCAAACCCCAGGTGGCGCTGGCGCACTTCACGGTGCCGTGCGAGAGCACCAACATCATCGAGAGCAAGTCCTTCAAGCTTTATCTCAACAGCTTCAACAACACCTGTTTTGCCGATGCCGAAGCGGTCAGGGCCCGCTTGCGCTCGGACCTGAGCGAAGCCGTCTGGCGTGACGCAGCGCCTGAGCCTTGCGCCGCCGGCAACACCCCGGCACCGGCTCCCGCGTCGATTGGCGTGACCCTGGTGCTGCCCGAGTTGTTTGACCGTGAGCCGATTTACGAACTCGATGGATTGAACCTGGATCGTCTGGATGTGGAATGCAGCCGCTACACCCCGGCCCCGGAACTGCTGCATGTAGTGCCGGATGAAGCACCGGTGTCTGAAGTGCTGGTCAGCAACCTGCTCAAGAGCAATTGCCCGGTCACTGGTCAGCCCGATTGGGGCAGTGTGCAGATCAGCTACAGCGGCGCGCCGATCGACCAGCAGGGCTTGCTGCAATACCTGGTGAGCTTTCGCAATCACAACGAGTTTCACGAGCAATGCGTGGAGCGCATCTTCATCGACCTGTGGAACCGCTGCAAGCCCACCCGGCTGGCGGTATACGCCCGTTACACGCGTCGCGGTGGTCTCGACATCAACCCGTTTCGCACCAGCTATGCGCAGGCACTGCCGCGCAATACCCGGACTGCGCGGCAGTAAACGATCACTATAAAAAGAATAGCTGCTTGCGCAAGTAGCACGGGCGCTATAGCCTATCCAGGCTTGAGAAATGGATAATTTTTCTGGCCCTCAGGTGATGTCGCCATCGCGAGGCCGTCCCGCCGCGACCCGTAGGTGTTCGCATAGA
This sequence comes from uncultured beta proteobacterium, assembly GCA_963810395.1. Lineage (GTDB taxonomy): Bacteria > Pseudomonadota > Gammaproteobacteria > Burkholderiales > Burkholderiaceae_C > Rhodoferax. The sequence goes on from CAWENC010000001.1 coordinate 3,589,084, forward strand.
CCCAGGTGAATTCCGCCCCGATCAGGAATATCTGGGCCGAGTAGTACACCCATAGCAAGACAACCACCAGCGAGCCGGCCGCGCCAAAGCCCGAGATCACGCCGCTGCGACCCACATACAGACCAATCAGCCACTTGCCCAGATTGAACAGCATGGCGGTGAACAGGGCGCCAATCCACACGTCCTTCCACTGCACCTGTACCCGCGGCATGACCTTGTAAATCAACGCAAACATGGCGGCCACCAGCGCGAAGCTGCCAACCGCATTAGTCACCAGGGCCACCACGTACCAACCACCAAAGACCGGCTCCAGCCAGCGCCCGGCCGTGGCCAGCGCGGCGCTGACCACCAGCGAGACGATCAGCAGGAAGCCAATCGCCAGAATCATTCCGAACGAGAGCAGACGCGAGCGCACCAGGCTGAACCAGCCGCCGGTCCTTGCCCTAGCCGGGACGCGCCAGATCCGGTCCAGCGAGTCTTGTAGTTCGCCAAAGACCGTGGTGGCACCGATAAACAGCAGCACCAGTCCCAAGGCTGACGCGAAGGTTCCTTCGACCGGCTTGGCAACGCTGCTCAACAAGTCCTGAACGGCGCTCGCGCCTCGCTCGCCCATCAACGATCCGAGTTGGGCGGTGATCTCGCCGCGTGCAGCAACTTCACCAAAAACCAGTCCCGCCACGGAAATGACGATCAGCAGCAGCGGTGCCAGTGAAAACAGGGTGTAGAAGGCCAGCGCCGCCCCCATGCTCGGCACGTAATCATCCAGCCACGAACTCGCAATCTGCTTGAGCAGGACCCAGTGGGGAGCGAAGCGCAGTTGCATGGCCTGACTGGTCGGGTTGAAAGGGAGACCCCCTGATGCCTTTCGCTAGGAAACAGGCGCGTCTCCCGGCGCCATGCCGGACAACTCCTCGATCATGAAGGTGCCATAGTGTTGCGCCGCAATCGCTTTTGTTGTTCGCGCCACGGCCGCGACGCGTTCGGCCTGTCCAGCATCAGGGGTATGTACGACCAGAAAATTACATCCGTCCTGCGCCCGTGCCCGGTGTGCCTTGATGAGCTCGAGTTCGTAGCCGAACGAGGCGAGTGGGCTCGCGTTCTGGAGCTCGGCATCGACCTGCGCCTTCATCTCGCCGGGGGAATAGCGCACCAGTGCTGAATCCGGGAACCCCTGTTCAAGCAAGGCACTCACGCCCGCCTGCAAGTCGGCAGCGGACCGAAAGGCGATGACGGTATGCCCGACTGGCTTGAATACCCCAAATGTTTCGGGTGGATCGGTTTTATCCATGCAGTTCACCTTTATTGAGTTGACGGTGCCAACATCCCCGTAGCCGCAGACCAAAGCCTGGATGATTGCCCGTGCGAAACGGTACGGAGTTACTTTAGCGCTGGCACGCTGCGGGGTCTGTGCGTTGCCGAACCATACGCAACGCAAGCAACAGGTAAATGCCGACACGGATCCCCGCCACGGCATCACGCCGTGTGCTTTTTAACCCAGGCAACGTACGAGTCGATCCAGCTTTGCAGGAAGGTTTTGCTTTCGGGGCCAAGGTTTCCGGCAGTGTCAAACAGTCCCTCCGTGGCCTGGATGAAGGCCTCGGGCTGGCCCAATACGGGCACGTCCAGATACGCCAGAACATTGCGCAGATGCTGCTGCGCCAGTGCGGTACCGATAGCGCCCACCGAAACGCCCAACACACCCGCTGGTTTGCCAGTCCATGCACTCTGCCCGTAGGGACGCGAGGCGTGGTCGATGGCGTTTTTGAGAACCCCGGGGATCGAGCGGTTGTACTCAGCTGTAACGAACAGAAGGCCTTGAGCGGTCTTGATGTCATTCTTCAGGCGAAGGACGGACGCAGCCTGGTTGGCATCATCATCCTGGTTATAGAGTGGCAAGTCGCCGATTTGTACCTGCTTGAACGAGAACTCGGATGGTGCCAATTTCACAATGGCGTTGGCCAACTGGCGGTTGAACGAGTCCCGCCGAAGGCTGCCGACAATGACTGCTATCTGATATTTGCTCATGAAGATTTCCTTTGAATGTGAAGGATGCAACCCTACGAGGGGTTTCCGTATGGGTCAGTGCGGCAGGCAACATAGGCCGACGCATCGGCACAGGCAAAGACGGTGTCACTTCACATCAATGCAAGTATGAGCAGGGTTATTGAACGGTTTATCAATGGTCCGTTCGCTGCCGCACAGACCATTCGAATCGCCTTGCGCAACATGGCGATACTTTCTGCCGTATTGCGCGCGCTCACTTTCGTTCGCAAGACCCCATGCAACACGTCGTCGCGCCCAATTAACAGTTTGCGGCCCGCAGAAAAAAGGATTGCCATGGCAAATAATCATGTTCCGCGTCACGTCGGATTTATTCCTGATGGCAATCGCCGCTGGGCGGTGGGTCATGGACTGCCCAAACAAGACGGCTATGCGCAGGGGATCAAACCGGGCTTGCTGCTGTACGAGCAATGCAAAGAGAGCGGGATCGAGGAAACGTCCATCTATTGCTTTACCCAAGACAATACCAAGCGTCCTTCCATTCAAAAAGAGGCGTTCAGCGGTGCCAGCGTTGCATTCGCCTTCGAAATTGCACGTCGTGGCGCAGCCCTGCTGGTTGTCGGCGATGAGACCTCGCCGCAGTTCCCAGAAGCACTAAAAGAGTTCCGGCAGCGCCAAGGTGCCGGGATCAAGGTAAATCTGCTTGTCAACTATGGATGGGAATGGGATCTGGCCGGTCTGAAAAACGGCGGCCTGCGTTCCGACGATGTTTCACGTCTGGATTTGATCGTACGCTGGGGTGGAGGTCGCCGCTTGAGCGGTTTTCTTCCAGTGCAATCGGTTTATGCGGACTTCTATGTCAGGGACGAATTTTGGCCAGATTTTGATCCGCGGCATTTTGCGCACGCACTCGCCTGGTATAAAAAACAGGACCAGACACTTGGTGGGTAACACATCGTTCTGATCCCGAGAGAGACGATTCATCGGCATGCCGAGGTATCAATGGCGCCGCTCTTCCTCGCCGAATCTATTTCCTCAGCGTCGCCTGTAGCGTGATCTCCGGAACGCCGGCCAGCGCCTTCGACAACGGGCAGTTGCGCTTCGCTGCGGCCGCGATCTGCTGAAACTTCGCGTCGTCGATACCGGGCACCGTGGCCTGCATGGTCAAAGCGATGCGGTCGATGACGAAATCTTCGCCCTGCTTGGACAGACGCACGCTGGCCTTGGTGTCGACATCGGTGGTGGCCAGCCCGGCCTTATCGCAGGCGAACGAAAACGCCATCGTGAAACACGCGGCGTGGGCTGCGCCCAGGATCTCTTCGGGGTTGGTGCCGCGTCTATCATCCTCGAAACGGCTGGCAAAGCCGTAGGGGTATTGTTTCAGCGCACCGGTCTCGGTGCTGATCTGGCCCTGGCCCTTCTTGCCTTGGCCCTCCCAGTGAACGATGGCGGTCTTTTCGATCATGATATGACTCCTGTACGCTTGCCATTAGCCGGCGTTTTGTAAGGCAAATTCCCAGTTGATCAGCTTGTCGAGCACGGCATCGACATAGTCGGCGCGACGATTCTGATAATCCAGGTAGTAAGCATGCTCCCACACGTCAATGACAAGCAGTGGTTTAATGCCCTTCAAAGGGGCGTCGGCATTGGCGGTCTTGACCACCTTGAGCTTGCCACCCTCGAGGACAAGCCAAGCCCAACCACTTCCGAACTGTGAAACGGCCGCGCTGGCAAGCTCCTTCTTGCAGGCGTCGACGCTGGCGAAGGATGCCTCGATCTTCTGCTTGAGTGCAGCGGGTGGCTCTCCACCTCCCTTCGCTCTCATGCTCTTCCAGTAGAAGGTGTGATTCCAGGTTTGAGCCGCGTTGTTGAAGATTGCAGTTTTTTCTGACTGTCCTACGGTACTGGTAATGATCTTCTCCAATGACAGGTCAGCCAACTCTGTTCCGGCAATCAGCTTGTTCAGGTTGTCCACATAGCCTTTGTGATGCTTGCCGTAGTGAAAACTCATTGTTTTGGCTGTTATCACCGGTTCCAATGCGTTTTCGGCATAGGGAAGAGGGGGTAAAACGTGGGGCGAGCTTGCCCCACGCACGGTGGAAGAATTGCCAGTGTCTGTCTTGCTCATATTGGGTTCCTTATGGTTGCTGGGTGATGCATAACGGCTTGCGCTTCAAGGGTGGGGAGCCGGGCAAAGCGGTCCGTCGAAAGTAGTTGCCGGGCGGTTTTTCACGGGGATCCCCTACTTCATCTTCTTGACTTTTCCTGCTACTTCTTTTGCCCCCTTGGCATAAAGCTTTTCTTCATTGGGGGCAAGCTCGTGCAGCAATCGGAGAAACTCACCGGCGTGCACAAGTTCCTCGTCCGCAATTTCCTTGAGCACTTTCACGGCAAGCTTGTTGTCGGTGGACTCGGCGAGTTGCGTGTACAACTGAGTCGCTTCGTACTCTGCGGCGACCATGAAACGAATGGCTCTGACGAGCTCCTCATCGTTGAGTTTCCTGTCGTTTGCCAACCCTGAAAAGGGCGATCCGAATGCTGGCATGTTGATTCTCCTTGGTTAATTGATTTCGGGCTTGCGTCCAGCGGCCTCAAGCCAAGCCGCGCGGCGGAAAAGGGCAACGGTGCTCACCTATGGGGAGTTCGTGTCGTTCAGCGTCTTCAGGAAGGCGACGATCGCCGCCTCCTCCGCCGTTGTCAGACCGAGGTTGCCCACCTCGCTGGTCATGTTGGCCGCGTACTCGGGTGCGGGCCAGCCGGCGCCTGATACGTCGCGGGTGTTGTAGAAGTGAACGATTTCCTCAAGGCTTTTGAAGTAGCCGTTGTGACCGTACGCCTTCACGAAGCCGGCGCTCGGCCGCGTGTCAACGTTGCGCAGTGTCGGCACCTTGAATTTGCCGAGTTCGGGTTCGTAGACCGACGCGTCATAGCCGGCGCTCTTCAGGTACCCGCCGAGACCCAGGTCAACCCAGGACGCGCCCGGAGGATTGAAAGCGAGCTCCGAGTAGAACGGGTTCATCGGGTTCTTCGGCACACCGAGGTTGATGTATGTGAAGTCGGTGAACAGCGCCTTGCCGCTGGCAGGATCGGCGGTGCTGGTGTGGCAGCCGGCACACTTTGCCATGCCGTTGAACAGCGAGAGCCCCAGCGTCTCCTGCGCGCTCAGCCCGTTGCCCGTCCCGATGGACGTGTCGAACCGCGAGTTGAACGGGCTCACCTCCGCAGACCGCTCATAGTCGGCAATCGAGCGGCCAATCATCTGGTAAGCCTTCTCGGTGTCGTCGAAGGCCTGCGTTCCCCACACCGCGAGGAACAGGTTCGCGTACTGCGATTGCTTCACCTTGTCCACGACCACGCCGGCGCTCGCGTTGTTCTGCTCCAGCGGGTTCAGGAACGGGCCGATAGCCTGCTCGGCCAGCGGGTCCCCGAGTGTCAGGCCGGTGGCGCGGCCGTCCCAGAACATGCCGCCGGTCCAGCCGTTCGTAGCGTCGAAATGCAAGACCGGGCTGTCGCCACCGTACGCGCTTGACGGTGGTTTGCGGTTGCCGAACCGGCCTGCCACCGCGCCCTCGTAGACTGCGCCGCCCTGGCTGATCATCGAGCTGGGTCCGGTCCATCCGACTTGCGACGCGTGGCACGCGACGCAGGCCTGACCGGCCGGCTCTGAGAGATTGGTGTCGAAAAACAACTGCTTGCCGAGCCACTGCTTGTCGGTGAAGCTGGCTGGTCGATCGAGCGGCACGCGGGCGTCGCTCGCCGACCCGCCGCACGCCGATAGGGTGAGGAGAAATAGCCCGCACAGCGCGATTGCGATCACGGGCAACACGGTCTTGCGCAGTGTCCGAGCCTCCCAGCTATCCGCACCGTCTATCGTCGTCATCGTACTCACTGGGGACATCCTTGTTTATCGGCGGGGACCGTCGAACTCTGATCTCCGTCCAACGCCGCCGCAAGCAGTGATGCAATGAGTTCCTCATCCGTGAGTTTTTTGTCGTTTGCCAACCCTGAAAAGGGTGATCCGAATGCGGGCATATTCATTCTCCTTGGTTACTTCATTTCGGGTTCATGTGGGGCCGGTGCCCAGCCCTTGTGGTCTTCAACCACATCCGGGAATTTGGCACCGAGTTTGTTGGCCTGGTTGGCAAAGGTCTGTTCGTTACCGCACTGACCATTGGCACCATGTTGCGTAACGTAAAGGTGGGTTGCGGATTGCAGGCGGTGGCTTGGTCCGCTTTCAAGGGTGAGGCGAAAGCCCAAAATTTTCAATTACTGACATTCAAAGAGGATTTTTATGAAGACATCTTTCAAGCTCAAGGCTTCGCTCGTCGTTGCCGCGCTGCTGTCACTGTCGGTGGCACAGGCAACCACGATCAGCAAGGATCAGTACAAGGCCGACAAGACGCGCATCAGTGCCGACTTCAAAGCTGACAAGACAGCCTGCGCTGCTTTGAGCGGCAATGCCAAGGACATCTGTGTCCAGGAGGCCAAAGCCAAGGAAACGGTCGCACGCGCCGAGCTGGAATATAGCTACAGCGGCAAAGCTGCCGACCAGACCAAGGTCCTGATGGCCAAAGCCCAGTCGGCCTATGCAGTTGCCAAGGAGAAGTGCGACGACCAGGCCGGTAACGCCAAGGACGTGTGTGTCAAGGAAGCCAAGGCGGTAGAAGTAAAGGCGCTGGCAGATGCCAAGCTGGGCAAAAAGATCGGCGAAGCCAGGAAGGAAGCTTCCGACGACAAGATGGATGCCAACTACAAGGTGGCTGTCGAAAAGTGTGACGCCCTGGCGGGCGATGCCAAGACCAGCTGCGTCGCAGCCGCCAAAGCGAAGTTCGGCAAGAACTGATCCCCTGCGTTGTCGTCAAGCTGGAGTTCTTATGAATGCTTTAGATCGTCAACAGGGGACAGTGGCAATCATTGTTCTTGCTGCTGCCCTTTCAGCGAGCTGTTCGGATGCCGTTGCGCCCATGCCACCAGTGCAGGCGCCCGCGGCAACCGCCAGTGATGCCGCTTCACAATCGTCCGTCGTCGGCACCGTGCCTGCCGGACCGACCAAGGATGCGCCAGCGACGACGTCTGGCGCAAAATCCGATATAAGCAAGGCGCAGCAGTCAAACTCGATGCCAATGCCAAGGCAAGCAAATGACGATTCGTCGCCGACACCGGATGCAACGAAGAAGGCCGCTACCACGACCCGTTAAGCGTTGCGGAAAACGCGACAGTGAATTGATTGTCAGTTGCCGTGTTCGCCGGGATCTCCGGCGTTTCGCAGGAGAGCCGCATCATGACCGACACCCGCACTGAGTCCGACAGTTTTGGCCCGATCGAAGTACCCGTCAATGCGTTGTGGGGCGCACAGACGGCGCGCAGCCTGCGCTTCTTTGCCATCGGTGAACAGCGCATGCCGCTGGCGGTGATTCATGCGCTTGCCTGGATCAAGTGGGCCGCGGCCAATGTCAATCTGGAGCTGCAGTTGCTGGACGCCACCAAGTCGCAAGCCATCGCCGACGCTGCACTGCGCGTGGTGGCTGGCGAATTGGACGCCGAGTTTCCGCTGTCGGTGTGGCAGACCGGCTCTGGCACCCAGAGCAATATGAATGTCAACGAGGTTATCGCCAATCTCGCTACGCGTGCACTTGGCGGCGGTGTGGGCGCAGCGCCAAAGGTTCATCCCAATGACGATGTGAACCTGGGTCAGTCGTCCAACGATGTTTTCCCGAGCGCCATGCATATCGCCGTCGCCCTGCAAGCCAGGTTGACCCTGCTGCCAGCGCTGCAGGAGTTGCGCAGCGCGCTGACGGCCAAGGCCCTGGCCTTTGATCGCGTTGTGAAGATTGGCCGCACCCACCTGCAGGACGCGACACCGGTGACGCTGGGTCAGGAGTTTGGTGGCTACGAGGCGCAGCTCGCCCTGTGCTGGACAAGCATCCAGCACGCCCTGTTGGCGGTGCACGCGCTGGCGATTGGCGGCACGGCCGTGGGCACCGGGCTGAACACGCACCCGGAGTTCGGTGCGCGGGTTTCAGCCATGCTGGCCGAGGAGCTCGACCTGCCGCTGGTGCAGGCGGGAAATCTATTTGCCGCGATGGCCGGTCACGAAGCGCTGGTGGCGTTGCATGCCAGTCTGAAGATGCTGGCGATCGCCTTGACCAAGATCGCCAATGACATCCGCCTGATGGGCAGCGGGCCGCGCGCCGGTCTGGGCGAACTGCAGTTGCCAGAAAACGAGCCTGGCAGTTCGATCATGCCCGGCAAGGTGAACCCGACCCAGGTCGAGGCATTGACCATGGTGTGTGCCCAGGTGATGGGCCACGACGCAGCGATTGGCTTTGCCGCCAGCCAGGGACAGTTCGAGCTCAATGTTTACAAGCCGTTGATCGTGCTGGACACACTCGACAGTGTGCGACTTCTGACTGATGCGATGAGCAGCTTCGCCCGGCACTGCGTGGCGGGTATCTCAGTTAACGCAGCGCGGGTTGAAGAATTGCTGCAGGGTTCGCTGATGCTGGTAACTGCATTGGCGCCGCATATTGGCTACGAACGGGCGGCACAGATTGCCAAATATGCCCATGATCGCGGCACGACGCTGCGCGCGGCCGCGCTGGCGTTGGGGGCGGTCAGTGCAGAGCAATTCGATGCCTGGGTTGTCGCGCGCCGGATGCTCGGTTCCCTAGTTGACTAGGGGCGGTGAGCCTCCGGGACTTGCAGCGAACTTTGCGGCTGCGCTCAAACACCTCAAAGCAGCGAAATTGAGCTGCTTTGTTCGCTACCGTACAGAGCGTCGCATTGCAATTATGTAATCTGGCCATGTGGTGAGTTCCGACAGCCTGATTGGCGTGCCACGATTTTTCACTTTTTAAGGATTTCTCATGAAATATGCGATGCTGATTTCGGCGCTGCTCGCCACGTTAAGTCTGGGTGCTTGTGACCGACCCACCGTCGTCACGGTTCCCGCTACACCGGTCGCTGTGCCTGTGCCCGGGCCCGCCGGTCCGACTGGCGCTACGGGTAGCCAGGGCGCCACCGGTAGCCAGGGCGCTGTGGGCAACGAGGGCAACACCGGTGCGACCGGAAAAACTGGCGCCGGAACCACGGTGATCGTGGTGCCCCCGGCGTCAGCGCCGGCAAATTGAATTTACCGAATTACCACTTGAAGGAAAAATCATGAGCTTGGGAACCATACTGTTGATTATTCTGATCCTGATGTTGATCGGTGTATTTCCGACCTGGCCGCACAGCAGGGGCTGGGGCTACGGGCCTAGCGGTGGCTTGGGTCTGGTAGTGATTATTATCATCGTGCTGCTGTTGATGGGGCGACTGTGACAATTCGGCTTGCTTTTCGGCCAGACTGATGCCCGGGCGTTCGGGCGCCGCCTTGATTGGCGCCGGGGTCTTGGTGCTCGCTGCCTGCGGTGAGATCGCCACGCTGCCGGTCTCGGCAGGAACCGGGGCACAACCGGTCTTGCCAGCACCCCGGCCGACGTTGATTCCAACTGTGAACATTGCCCCGGCCACGGGCTGGCCGAGCGGTGCGGCGCCACAGCCGGCGTCGGGTACGCGCGTGGTCGCGTTCGCCTCCGGTCTGGACCACCCGCGCTGGTTGTACGTACTGCCCAACGGCGATGTGTTGGTGGCAGAGACCAATGCGCCGCCCAGGGCCGAAGAGGCCAAGGGCATCAAAGCCTGGTTGACGGGTTTGGTCATGAAGCGGGCAGGGGCTGCCGTGCCCAGTGCCAACCGCATCACGCTATTGCGCGACAGCGACGGTAACGGCGTGGCAGACTTGCGTACGGTGCTGCTGGAAGGGCTCAATTCACCTTTCGGCATGGCCCTGGTGGGCAACAATCTTTTTGTTGCCAACTCCGACGCGGTGCTGCGCTTTCCCTACAGCACTGGCGACACGCGTATCACGGCGTCAGGCGTCAAAGTGGTGGATCTGCCGGCCGGCCCGATCAACCACCACTGGACCAAGAACCTGATTGCCAGCGCTGATGGAAAGAAGCTCTTTGTAACGGTAGGTTCCAACAGCAATGCCGCGGAGCGGGGCATGGCGGTGGAAGCCGAACGAGCGGCGATCTGGGAAGTGGACATCCAGAGCGGTGCACATCGCATCTTTGCCTCCGGCCTGCGCAACCCGGTGGGCCTGGCTTGGGAGCCTGACAGCGGAGCGCTGTGGACGGCGGTGAACGAGCGCGACGAGCTCGGCAGCGACCTGGTGCCCGACTACATGACTTCAGTGCTTGACGGCGGCTTTTACGGTTGGCCCTACAGCTACTACGGCCAGCACCTCGACGAGCGTGTGAAGCCGCAGCAGCCCGCGCTGGTCGCCACGGCAATTGCACCGGACTACGCCCTGGGACCGCACACCGCATCGCTGGGCCTGGCGTCTTCCATCGGCACGACGCTGCCGGCTCGGTTTGCACACGGAATGTTCATCGGCCAGCACGGCTCGTGGAACCGTCGGCCCCACAGTGGCTACAAGGTGATCTTCGTGCCCTTCGAGGGTGGCAAACCTGTCGGTGCGCCACTCGACGTGCTCAGTGGTTTCCTCAGTGAGCAAGGTAAGGCTTTTGGCCGACCGGTGGGTGTCGCGCTCGACAAGCAGGGTGCATTGCTGGTCGCCGACGATGTCGGCGATGTGGTTTGGCGCGTGACTTCACTGCATTGAGCGAATTATCCCGGCCTGCGCTGTCAGTTAAGTCAGGTACCGGTGTCGCGAGGCCGCGCGCGGGCCTCTTCGTTCTCGCCCCACATGGCGTTCAGAATGGCCAGCAGCACCGCAAAGCTGACCCCCAGAATCCAGGCAAAGTACCACATGTGATGTCCTTTTCACGGCGCTCGGGCCGCATTGTTTGTGTTGTCTGAAAGCGCTTGGGTCAATAAGCGCCATGCTCGTTTTCTTTCACGTAAGCAGCCGTCACCTTGCCGCGCATGACACTGTAGGCCCAGGAGGTGTAGAACACGATCAGCGGCATGAAGACCAGCGTGACCCCGAGCATGATGCCCAGCGTCAGATGGCTGGACACGCTGTCCCAGACCGTCAGGCTGGCCGCTGGCATGGTGCTCGACGGCATGATGAAGGGGAACATGGAGGCGCCCGCGGTAGCGATCACTCCCAGCAGAGCCAGCGCCGAGCAGACAAATGCGCTCAGCGTGTGGCGTGCGCGCAGCAGCAGGGTTGCCAGCAGCGCGCCCAGCACGCCCAGAGCGGGCAGTACCCACAACCAGGGCTGACGGCCATAGTTGGCCATCCAGGCGCCGGCTTCGCGCACCACCGTCTTGCTCATCGGGTCAGCCAGCGCGCTGGCTTCGATGACGGACGTGATGCGGTAGCCGTCGATGGATTGCAGCCACATGCCGGCGGCGCCAAAAGCCAGCACCATGACGATGGCCGCAGCTTGTGCACCCCTGGCCGCACGCGCCTGAATCACGCCTTCGGTGCGGTGCGCCAGGTAAACCGCGCCGTGCATGGTGATCATCGCGCTGCTCACCACCCCGGCCAGCAGGGCAAACGGATTGAGCAACTGCCAGAAACTGCCGGTGTAGGTGCTGACCAGGTAATTGTCAAACTGGAACGGCACGCCTTGCAGCAGATTGCCAAATGCCACGCCAAAGATCAACGGTGGTACCGCACCGCCGACGAACAGACCCCAGTCCCAGGCGCTGCGCCAGGCGGCATTGTGAATCTTGCTGCGGTAGTCAAAACCGACCGGGCGCAAGAACAGCGCCCACAACACCACCAGCATGGCCCAGTAAAAGCCGCTGAAGGCCGCCGCGTAGACCAGCGGCCAGGCGGCAAACAGGGCGCCACCACCGGTGATGAACCAGACCTGGTTGCCTTCCCAGTGCGGCCCAACAGTGTTGATCACCACGCGGCGTTCCAGGTCGCTGCGGCCAACAAAGGGCAGCAGCGTGCCGACCCCCATGTCATGGCCATCCATGATGGCAAACCCCACCAGTAGCACGCCGATCAGCAGCCACCAGATGATCTTGAGGGTTGAGTAGTCAAGCATCGTGTTTTCCTCAAGCGGACGTTGGTGTTGCGTGAGACACCGATTCGTCCTGGTAGCGACCGGTGCCCAGACTGCCGGGCCCGATGCGCGCAAACTTGATCATCAAATACATCTCCACCAGCAGCAGCGCGGTGTAAAAAACGATGAACCCGGCCAACGAGCCGTACAGGCTGTTGACACTCAGCGTGGACACGCTCAGGTGCGTCGGCAGCACGCCATAAATGGTCCAGGGTTGACGTCCGTACTCGGCAACGAACCAGCCAAGCTCGCAGGCAATCCAGGGTGCCGGGAGCATCCACAGCGCCCACTTGAGCAGCCACGGTTTTTGCATGTTGGCAGTCTTGATCGTGCTCCAGAAGGCCACCGCAAAGAGTGCCAACATCGCAAAGGCCAAACCCACCATGATGCGGAAGCCCCAGAACATCGGCGTCACGCGCGGCATCGTATCGTTGACCGCACGGTCAATGATTTCGGGTGTGGCTTGATTCACGTCGAGGATGTATTTCTTGAGCAGCAGGCCAAAGCCAAGGTCTGCTTTGTGACGCTCGAACACCTGCTTGGCCACGATGTCGTCACGCTGGGCGCGCAGCGCTTCAAGCGCATTCACCGCGATGATGCCGCGCAGGATGCGCTCACGGTTCTTCGCTTTGATCTCGCGGATGCCGGGAATCTGCTTGCTGATGGAGCGCGTGCCGATCAGGCCCATCACCCAGGGAATGTCAATTTCCCAGTCGTTCTTTTGCGCCGCTTCGTTGATGCTGGCCACCATTGTGAGCCCGGCCGGCGCGGGCTTGGTCTCCCACATCGCCTCTATCGCCGCCATCTTGGTCTGCTGGGATTCACCCACGGTGTAGCCGGATTCGTCGCCCAGCACGATCACGCTCAACGCCGAGGCCAGACCGAATGCGGCGGCCACTCGGAAACTACGCTTGGCGAACTCGATGTCGCGTTTCTTTAAAAGATACCAGCTCGAAATGGACAGCACGAACATGGCACCGGTGACGTAACCTGCCGAGACGGTGTGCACGAACTTGGCCTGCGCGTCGGGGTTGAACACCACAGCCCAGAAGTCGACCATCTCCATGCGCATGGTCTGGTAGTTGAACTCCGCCCCGACGGGGTTTTGCATCCAGCCGTTGGCAATCAAAATCCACAGCGCACTCAAGTTGGTGCCGATGGACAGAAGTACTGTCACCATCAGGTGCTGCGTTTTGGAAAGGCGGTCCCAGCCGAAGAAAAACAGGCCGATCATGGTGGATTCAAGGAAGAAGGCCATCATGCCTTCGATCGCCAGCGGCGCGCCAAAAATGTCGCCAACATAATGCGAGTAATAGGCCCAATTGGTGCCGAACTGAAATTCCAGTGTGATGCCGGTCGTGACGCCGAGCGCGAAGTTGATGCCGAACAGCTTGCCCCAGAAGCGCGTCATGTCTTTCCAGACGACGTTGCCGGTCATGACATAGACGCTCTCCATGATGACCAGCAACCAGACCATGCCAATGGTCAGCGGCACAAAGAGAAAGTGGTACAGCGCAGTGACGGCAAACTGCAGTCGCGACAAATCGACCAGGTGTTCAGAAATCAATGCTTTACTCCTGTGGCCGGTATCTGGACACGTTGCAAGAGTTGCGTGGCTACGCTGCCCGCGTCGACCGTCACGCGCTGTTCGCGGACAAAGCCCCACCACAGCAGCGCCAGCACGGCGATCTTGAGTATCAGCACGACAGCCAGTTTTCTGATCAGACCTGTATCCAAGGTGCTTATGATAGTCAATGCGTTCCAGCCGTGTTGAGAAAAATCAGAAAAATCTCACAAAACTGGCGACGGGCGGGTGGCTCATGGTGGTTACCTTGGCGCGCCTGGTTTGTGCGCAAGCGCACAGAGCGAACGGTAATTGCTTCCTACCATGACACCGGGTCAGTTCTTTCCCGCGGGGAGGGCGTTCCCAATTCCGCTGAGCGGTTCAGCGTGAGACCGTCGGGTCAAAGTCCGACATGAAATAGCCCAGGAGAATAAGCATGCCAGAGTTCAGTTCGCCCTTTTCAGGATTGGCAAATGAGAGAAAGCTCACGGATGAGGAGCTCATCCGTGCGATTCGCTTTCTGGTGGCCGCGGAGTACGAAGCGACACAGTTGTATGAGCAGCTGGCCGAGTCCACCGACAACAAGCTGGCCGTGAAAGTGCTCAGGGAAATAGCCGAAGAGGAGCTTGTACACGCCGGGGAGTTCCTGAGACTGGTGCGCGAGCTAGCCCCCGATGAAGAAAAGCTTTACGCCAAGGGGGCAAAAGAAGTAGAAGAAAAAATCAGGAAGATGAAGTAAGGGTTCCCGGTCCCGAACGGATCGTGCACGCGCGCTGACCGATGAATGTTGACGCAGACCTTCTCGTGCAACGGGCGCTGTGGGCCGGTCAGCACGCGTTGCTGCTGTTTTTCCTGCTGCTGGTGCTGTTACTGGCGGGGATCTGTGCCGTCTGGTGGGGTCTGCGGCGAGGCGAGGCGCGCCGCTGGCAGAGCAGCATGTCGCCGACGCTTGTCCCGGGCATGAAGATCGCGGTCGGCGCCGCCGTCATGCTGGCGGGCGCGAGTGTCTTTACCTTGCTGGCTGGACAACTCGCCAACGGAGGGGCACTGGGTCGGGCCGACCAGGCGCTCACCAAGGCATTGCGCGCCAGCCTGTCGACGGAGGCGCTGCAAGTGTTTGCCGCGCTGACGCACCTTGCAGACACCGCCACGCTCACCGGCTTGTGCATCATCGTGGCGCTTGCGCTCATCGCCTTCGGTCAGCGCTGGCTCGCTCTTGGCTGGGTGGTCGCGCTGGCGGGCAACGGTGTGCTGAATCAGACTCTGAAACAGATATTTGCGCGCGTTCGACCGCTCGATCCGGAAAGCTCGGTGATCGCGCAAGGTTTCAGCTTCCCCAGTGGCCACAGCTCAGGCGCTGTCGTGGCTTACGGCATGCTGGCTTATCTGGCGCTGCGCCTGCTGCCAGCCCGCTGGCATCTGTCGGCACTGCTCGCGGCGGTGGCGCTGGCCCTCACGGTCGGCGCCAGCCGTCTGTTCCTGCGCCTGCATTTTGCCATTGATGTCATCGCCGGATATTCCTCGGGCGCGGCATGGCTCGCGCTGTGCGTCACGTGCATTGAGTTCAGTCGATGGCGGTGCCAACGAACTGCCTGAGATCCACCGGCCGAACCGTCAACACAAAAAATGGGCGAAATTTTTTATCGGGGCGCCTGCGGCAAATCCAGCGCCATGTCCAGCACCGTCATGAACTCATCGACCTTGATCGGCTTGGTGAGGTAGCGAAGGAAACCAGCTGCCAGACCTTTCTCAATGTCGTGTGACATGGCGTTGGCGCTGAGTGCCAGCACCGGAATGTGTCGGGTCGCGGGGTCTTCACGCAAGATTTTCAGGGCCTGAAAGCCGGTGATGCCAGGCAGATTGATGTCCATCAAAATCACTTGCGGCTGATGGATGCGCGCCAGCGCGATGCCGCTCGTGCCATTACCCGCCCTTAACAAGCGCAGCATGGGACGCCGCGCAATCAGTTGCTCGACCAGCGCCACGTTGGACGGATTGTCTTCAACATAGAGCAGGGTGCGCCGCGCCGCCTCTTGCCGAAGCGGCGCAGGCAGCGCCGAAGGTGCCTGGTCTGCAGCGCCGGTTGCATGCGCTGCGTCAGCCAGCCTGAGCTCGAACCAGAACACACTGCCGACCCCGACCGTGCTTTCGACGCCAATTTCTCCGCCCATCAATTCAACCAGTCGCTTGCAGACCACCAGTCCGATGCCGGTGCCCTCCTGGCTGCCGGACTCCTGCCCGAGCCGATTAAAGGGCTGAAACAGCTGGGCGATTTGTTCCGGCGTCAATCCAGGGCCGCTGTCGTGCACACTGATACGGACGCGCCCGACCGCGCCGGCGCTGCACGTCACATCGACCGTGCCGCCGACGCGGTTGTATTTGATCGCGTTGGACAGCAGGTTGATGATCACCTGCTTCAATCGGGTGCGGTCGCCCTGCACAAAGCAAGGGCTGTCGGGCTTCGCAAAGCTCAGCCGGATGCTGCTATTTTCGGCCCGCGGCTCGATCATGGCCTGGCAATCAATGAATTTTTCCTGCAAGGAAATGGGTTCCATTGACAGCGAAAGCTTGCCGGATTCAATCAGCGCCAGATCGAGGATTTCGTTGATCAACTCCAGCAGATACCATCCGGCATGCAGAATCTGGCCAATGCTGGCCTGTTGGCTGGGCGTGGGTGGCGGAGAACCCGACTCCATCAACTGTGCAAAGCCGAGGATCGCATTCAACGGTGAGCGCAGCTCATGGCTCATGCTCGACAGAAACTCTGATTTGGCGCGGTTGGCCTTGTCGGCGGCGAAGCTGGCATTCTCAAGCTTGACGTTGCTTGCCTGCAGGGCCTGATCCAGATACTTGCGCTCCGAGATATCGCTCAGGATCACGCGCAAAACGGGTGCGCCATCGCTGACCTGGGCGGCGCTGACGTTGAGCTTGACCCAGAGCTCGGTGCCATCGCTTTGCAGCATCTGGAGTTCGCAGGTCTGCGCCTGGCCGCTTTCCAGGAGTTGTTTGCGGCACTGGTAGTAGGTATCCTGTTGCGCTTTGGCAATGAAGCGGCTGAGGGGGCGCTTGACCAGCTCGCTGCGCGCGACGCCGAGCAGGGTGGCGGCGCTCAGGTTCGCCTCCAGAATCAGTCCGCTTTCGCTGACAGTGATGTAGCCAACCGGTGCCAGGTCATAGAGGTCGAAGTAACGCTCGCGGGAAACTTCGAGTTCCAGTTGTACCCGGCGCAACTCCTCGTTCTGCATCTCCAGCTCGATCTGATGCACCTGCAGCTTGTGCATCAGTTGCTCGGTGGCCTGGGGTGACAGCGCTTCAACGTTGTCAGGCAAGTGCGCCGCGTTGTCGCGAAACCTTGCTTCAGCACGCTGGCGCAATGCCTGCCCGGGATCAGGCGAAGCTTGGGGGGTTACATCCTCGCGGTCCAATCGGTGTCTCCTGTGCCTTATCGACAGCTCATGTTATCACCCGCTCGGTGGTTGCAATTGCATACACCTGGCCCGCCGCGTTGAGCAAGGCGGTCGCGGTTAGCGACACTTCCAGCAGCCTGCCGTCCTTGGCAAGTCTTTGGGTTTGGTAGGGCATCAGTGTTTGTGCCTGGCTGAGCTGGTGAACCATGGTCAAGGCATGTTCCTGCAGTGTTTTGGGAATCCGGTCGCGCACGTTCATCTTCAGCGCCTCGGCCTCGCTCCAGCCATACAGCCGCTCGGCGCCAGGGTTCCAGGCGATGATTCGCCCGTCGAGCTCCTGCACGGTGATGGCGTCGAACGCATCACGCACCACCACCGCCAGGCGCAACAGCTCATTGGCCTGGCGCAGCGCTTCGCGCGTGCGCACGATCTCGGTGATCTCGACAAAATTAATTACTGCGCCCTCGATCACGTTATCGACCGTGCGATAGGGCAGGATGCGCAGGGTATAAGACTTGCCGTCCGTGGTCCGGACGTCGACCTCTTTGGGGATCAGAGTTTTCAGCACCGCCTGCACGTCCGCCACCAGGCTGTCATAGCTCACCAGGTTGGAGACGATGTGGCCGACCGGGCGTCCCACGTCGCTCAAAATGAGGTTGATGATTTGTGCGGCGGCCGGGGTAAAGCGCAGGATGCGCAGTTGGTGGTCTACAAAAATGGTGCCAATGCCGGTGCCTGCCAGCAGGTTGTTCATGTCGTTATTGACACGTGAGAGGTCTGCCACCTTGGTCTGCAGTTCGGCGTTGACGGTGCTGAGCTCTTCGTTGATCGACTGCATTTCTTCCTTGGAAGTCTCGAGCTCCTCGTTGGTGGATTGCAATTCCTCGTTGACCGACTGCATTTCTTCGTTGGACGATTTGAGCTCTTCATTGGTGGTCTCCAACTCCTCGTTGGCGGCATGCAGGTAGTCTTCCTTGGCTTGCAGCTCTTCGGTGAGCTCGGCGATTTGTGCGCTGGCGTTGGCACCGCTGGCCAGCGCAGCAGCGGCAGGCGGGGCAGCCGGCGCAGCGACACTGGTATCTGGCGGCGGCGCTTTTTCCAGCATGACCAGGTACAGCGGTGACTCCAGCGCTGAAGCCGTGCCTTTTGCCACCGGGCAGATGCTGAGGTTGACCGCCGTGAAGTGGCCATTGGTCTTGACGCGCAGACCGGGCGCGTGCACTGTCTCCTGGTGGACTGTTGCCTTGTGCAGGGCGGTGGTCAGGTCGCGGCGCAGGCCTTCGCGCGCCATCTTCAGGACGTTGTTGATGCCGGCGTCGCCCGGGGCCGGTTCGAGATACATGCCGGTGCGCCCATGCAGGTAAAGAATGTCACCCTGGCCATTGACCAGGGCCGCCACCGGTGCAACTTGCTGTAGTATCTGTTCGGTGAGTTCGCGCAGTGATAGTTTCACGGTGTGTGTGGTTTTGCCGATGGCCGGCGGCAAAACCATATCCTTTTCCATCAGGGGTGGCAAGAATCGGCCGAGAGCGGCGCGCTGTGCGCCCTGAAAATCTTCTTTGCGCTGAAACAGCTTGGCCTTTCGATCCAGCACGGCAAACAGATCGCCAAACTCGCCCACTGTCTCGGACGTACCCAGGAACAGCATGCCGCTGGGCTTGAGCGCGTAGTGGAACAGCGAGATCAGCCTTTTCTGTAAATCTGCGCCCAGGTAAATCAGCAAGTTGCGGCAGGCGATCAGGTCGAGTTTTGAAAACGGCGGGTCCTTGATCACGTCCTGCTCGGAAAAAACCAGCATGTCACGGATGCTTTTGTGAATGCGATAAGCACTGCCGTCGGCTTGCGCGGTAAAAAATCGCGCCAGACGCTCGGGTGTGATGTCGCTTGCAATACTTGCCGGGTAGATACCGGTGCGGGCCACCGCAATCGCGCGACTGTCAATGTCGGTGGCAAACAGCTGCACCTTGTAGCTGGCTTTGATCGCTTCCAGCCGCTCTTGCAGCAGGATGGCAATGGAATAGGCTTCTTCACCGGTGGAGCAGCCACTGCACCAGACGCGCACTGGCGCACCGGCGGGCTTGTCCTGAAACAAGGCTGGAATGACCCGAGCCTCCAGCACCGCAAAGGCCTCCGGGTCGCGAAAGAAATTGGTCACCCCAATCAGCAGGTCGTTGAACAGCGCTTCCATCTCGGATGGCGTTTGCTGCAAATACTTGACATAGCTGTCGATCACATCGATCTGGTGCACCGCCATGCGTCGCTCAATGCGGCGGTAAATCGTGCTCGGCTTGTACTGTGAGAAATCGTGTCCGGTGTGCGTGCGCAACAGGATGAATATCTTTTTGAGAGCGTTTTCGGCTTGCGGTGCGGTGGCGCTGGCCGGCCGGGGCGGCCGGCCAAAAGCATGGGTCACATAGGCGATGAGTTGGGCTGGCATCTCGGCTGGCGGCAGGTCATAGTCCACCAGGCCGGTCGCCAGCGCGCTGCGTGGCATGCCGTCGAATTCGCTGGAAGCGGGGCTTTGCGCCATCACCATGCCGCCTTCGCCCTTGATGGCACGCACGCCCAGCGTGCCGTCGCTGCCGGTGCCCGAGAGCACGACGCCAATGGCGCGCTCGCGCTGATCCAGCGCCAGCGAGCGAAACAGGAAGTCGATTGGCAGGCGATGCCCGCGCGGCGCGGTGGGTTCCAGCAGTTGCAGGCTGCCGTTCAAAAACGCCATGTCGCGATTCGGTGGAATGATGTAGACGCAGTTGATTTTCACCACCATGCCGTCCACGACTTCAAGCACCTGCATGCGGGTACCGCGCTGGATCAGCTCGGTCAGCAGGCTCTTGTGATCCGGGTCCAGGTGCTGTACCAGTACAAACGCCATGCCAGGATCGAGCCCGGGCGGCATGCCGGAGAAGAACGCTTCTATCGCCGCCAGGCCACCGGCCGAGGCTCCAATGCCGACGATCGGGAAGCTGCTGGCGCTTGCGGCGGGGATCCCGGACACCGCATCGGCGGGGCTGCCAACGAGCGGCGTGGATGCGACTCTGGCTTTCGCTTTCGCTGGTTTTTTGGTGTTCATGGTGGTTTCCTCGGCAGCAAACAGGTCTGGGCCGCGCTTCGATGCCTTGGAGTGTAGTCCTGACCCCGGACTGAATCTTGTTTGCTACAGAAACAATAGCCCCTCACGCAATAGCTACGGAGCCTGCATGCCTAAAAGCCCGGAGACTGCGAGTGTGGCATGGTTTCCCGCCGTGCGTCCAACGGTGTCGCTCCCGGTGCCTGAGTTGGCGAGTCCCAGGGCGCCAAGCGTCTCGATCAGACCAGATCGCGAAAGCTGCGCAGCGCGCTCAGAGGTGCGAATTCAGCCGGGCGTTTGCTTTTCATCGCCAGCACGGCGTCCATGACGTTCTTGTTGCTCCAGATGGCACCCTGCAGCCAGCCCATTTGCTTGAGGGCGTCGTCCACCGAGTGATCTCGCGCGTAGTGCACGGCCTGCTTGGTGCCCCAGATCGCCACCGGCGGCTTGGCGGCAATTTCGGCAGCGCATTGCCGGGCCGCGTTCAGCATCGCTTCGGGGGTATCGAACAGCTCGTTGACCAGACCGTAAGCCATGGCTTTCTGGGCGCTCAAACGGCGACCGGTGTATGCCAGTTCTTTTACTACCGCCAGCGGAATGAGCTTGGGCAAGCGCTGCAGCGTACCGACGTCGGCCACCATGCCGATATTGATTTCCTGGATGCAAAAGAAGGCATCCGCCGTGGCGTAGCGAATGCAGCACGCGCTCACCATGTCCACCGCGCCGCCAATGCAGCCGCCCTGGATGGCCGCCAGCACCGGGATGCGCAGCGTCTCCAGTTTGGTGAAGGTTGCCTGCATGTCTGCAAGCAGGTCAAATATGGCGGCCCGGCCTTCGGCACTCTGGTCGTCCAGCGTCACGGCGCCAGCAAAGGTTTCAAGCGCCATGCCGGCACTGAAATGCTTGCCGGTGCTGCTGATTAGCAGCACGCGGGCCTCAGCATCCCGGTGCAAGGCGGTGAGTACCGCGTCGAGCTCGCGCCAGAAGGTCGGGTGCATGGTATTGAGCGCCTCGGGCTGGTTAAGCACCAAGTGGGCGATGTGGTTTTCGGTGGTCAGGGAAAAGCATTGCATGGTGTAGGTCTCCGGTGCGTACTGTAGCGCTTGCCGGGTCACGTCAGTGTTCGTCGCCAGGTGCAGTTTCACGCGGGACGCCAAAAAGGTAAGATGATGTGGTCAGTGCGCACGGCGGCTAAAAGGGAGACTTTCATGTCAGACAGCCTGCAAACCATCACTTTGGGTGGTGGTTGTTTCTGGTGTACCGAAGCGGTATATGTCAATGTCCAGGGCGTGACGGATGTTGAAAGTGGCTATAGCAATGGTCACACCCTGCAACCCAGCTACGAGCAGGTTTGCACTGGCAGCACCGGCCACAACGAAGTCGTCAAGCTGGAGTTTGATCCGGCGCAGATCAGCCTGCGCGAGATCCTGGAGATATTTTTTCTGATCCATGACCCGACGACGCTCAACCGCCAGGGCCATGACAGCGGCACGCAGTACCGCAGCGGCATCTATTGCTCGTTCCCGGAGCAGCAGCTGGTGGCCAGGGAGCTGATTCGCGAGATGACTGACAGCGGCGCCTACAGCCAGGCCATCGTCACCGAGGTGCTGCCGGTTGCCAATTACTGGCCGGCCGAGGATTACCACCAGGACTTTTTCGCGAAGAACCCTGGCCAGGGTTATTGCGTCGCGGTGGCCGGGCCCAAGGTCGCCAAGTTTCGCAAGACTTTTGCCCGCCTGGCACGGAGTGGATGACTCGCATGAAAGCCAGTATCACCCAATTGCAGACGCTGTTTGACGCGCTGCCGCAGGGGGTCTGCGTGGTTGACAAGAATCTGCGCCTGATGCTCTGGAATCGACGCTTTCACGAAGTTCTCGACTTGCCGCAAAGCCTGGTCTTCAGGAACGCCCTTCTTGAGGACTTGATTCGTCTCGGGGCGACGCGAGGCGATTATGGCCCGGGAGACCCCGAGCAGCAGGTTCAGCGCATCGTCGCACGCGCCCGTGAATTTCTGCCGCATCGTTTTGAGCGTCGAATCCCGGGGGGGCGCACCGTGCTGGTGGAAGGCTTTGCATTCCAGTCCGGGGGCGTCGTATCGGGATTTGTCAGTACCTACACCGACGTCACCGAGCACAAGCGCACCGAAGAGCAGCTGATGCGCCAACGCGATGAAATGAAAACCATCATCGACAATTTCCCCGGTGCCATCTCTTTGTGCAACGCTGATCTGCGCTTTACCGCTTACAACGATCAACTCATGACGCTGCTCGATTTCCCGCCCGCCTTGTTCGACAAGGGTTGGGTCGACTTCGAGGATCTGGTTCGCTTCAATGTCGAGCGGGGAGAATACGGCCCGGGTGACCCGGAGCAGCAGGTGCAGGCTGCGATCGGGCGTGCCAAGGATTTCCAGGCGCACCAGATGGAGCGCGTACGGCCCAACGGGCGCTGGCTTGAAATCCGTGGCACGCCGATTCCGAGCGGTGGTTTCGTTTCGAGCTATATCGACATCACCGAGCGCAAACGCATTGAGGCCGAACTGGTGCACGCCAGGGAAACAGCCGAGGCCAGAAGGGAGCAGCTTGCGAGTCTGCTCGATCACTCGGGGCAGGGCTTTCTGTCATTTGGCATTGATCTGGTGGTGGAGGCGCAATACAGCCGGGCCTGCCTCCCCATGCTCGGCCAGATGCCGGTCGGGCGAGACGCCGCGGAAGTGCTTTTTGGCGCGGATGCGGCCAAGGCTGACCTGCTGCGCGAGACCATTCCTGCCGCCTTGCGTGAGGCTGATCCGTGGCAATCCGAGACCATGCTTTCGTTGTTGCCGGCGGAGTTTCGTCGTGGCGATCTACTGCTCAAGGCCGAGTACAAGCTTCTCGAAAACCAGCGCGTGATGGTGGTGTTGACCGATGTGACCGGGGAACGGCGGCTGGAACAGAAAGTTGAGAGTGAGCGCCGTCGCCTTGAAATGATTGTCGCGGCTGTCACCGAGAGTCGTGATTTCTTCGATACGCTGCAGGCCTTGCGGGAATTCATCTCCAGTGGGCTGGCTGCCCTTGTTGACGCGTCAGTGCCGCCGGCACAGATCGCCAGAGAGGTCTATCGCCAGGTTCATACCTTCAAGGGCTTGCTGAACCAGTTCAATTTTGCGCGGACACCGCAGGTCCTGCACGATCTGGAAAGTCGTCTGGAGGGACTGCGGCAGTTGGGCACCGGGCTATCGCGCCAGCAGCTCGCCGACGTGGTGCTGGCGGTGCCGTTGGCGGCATCGCTGGACGCCGACCTCGCCGTGCTGGGTGATGCGCTCGGGGCCGAATTCCTGGAGTGCGGCGACCGCATCGCGGTGTCGACCGCTCAAGCTCTGCAGATGCAGCAACTCGCGGACCAATTGCTGCGCGGCGTGCCGATCGACGCGACACTCACCGGGATGCGCGAACTGCTGCTCCAGATGGGGCACCTGCGCAAGCTCCCGTTGAGCGAAGCGCTGGCCAGCTTCGACCGGCTTGTCAGTCAGACCGCCGTCCGGCTGGAAAAGGAAGTGGCTGCTTTGGCAGTGAGCGGTGGCGCGGACGTCTGGATTGATCCGCTCGCTTATCAACCGTTCCTGCGCTCGCTGACCCACATCTTCCGCAATGCGGTTGTGCATGGAATTGAAGATCCAGACACCCGACTGGCAAACGGCAAGCACGAAGCTGGCGCCATCGCTTGCTCAGTGCAGGTCGTTGGCAATGAAATCAAGCTGGGCATTAGCGATGACGGTGCCGGCATCGATATCGAGGCGCTCCGCCGTCGCGCTGTCGGCGCCGGGCTGTTTGCCGAGGATGAAATTGCGCTGATTGCCGATGAGCGGATTCTGGAGCTGATTTTTCTCGACAACTTCAGTACCCAGGAGGAGACCACCGATCTCGCCGGGCGCGGTGTCGGCCTGGCGGTGGTGCGCAGCGAGACGCGCAAACTCAAGGGCGAGGTGGCGGTGCATACCAGCCTCGGTCACGGGACCCAGTTTCTGTTTACCCTGCCGTTGCAAAGCGATATATTCCACACATAGGAGAGCAGATGTCAGTCAATCCATGGGTTGCTCAAGTGGTTGCTTCGACACTCGAACGCACGCGCAGCTATTTTGAGGAAGAATTCGGCATCGACGTGTCCGATATCAGTCGGGACAGTGGCGACATCGCAACGCTGGATATTCATGGGCTGACCGCCGTGGTTGGTGTCAGTGGCCCGGTCAGTCTGCTGGTGGCTTTCAGTTTCGACGAGAGCCTGGTTGACGTCCTCTACCGGCGCATGACGGCTGAAATCGAAGTACCGCCTGGCGAGGAAGATATTTACCGCAGCTCGGTGGCAGCGGAGATCCTGAATACCATTCTTGGCAATTGCACCGCCGATTTGCAGCAACGCGATAAAGCCATTACCCTGACACCGCCGATGATCCTGGACAGCGCGAAACACATTCATCGCATGAAAAATGCGTTGTTCATCAGTCGCAGCCTGAGTTCGGAATTCGGCAGCGTTGACATCAACCTGGTTGGTCCGGGTGAGCTGTTTGACAGCAGCCTCAATTACGTGGGATGAGTTTGTTATGACCTGTCTACAAATACTGGTGGTCGATGATTCGCTGATCACCATCAAGAGACTTTCAAGCATGTTGCTGGCGCTCGGGCACCAGGTGGTTGGCACGGCCGGCACCGGCATCGAGGCGCTGGCCGCCTACGAAGCCTGCCGGCCGGACCTGGTGACGATGGACATCACCATGCCTGACATGGACGGCATCGAGGCAACGCGTTTGATCCGCGAGCGTCATCCGGACGCGCTGGTCATCATGGTGACATCGCATGGGCAGGAAAAAATGGTGCTCGATGCCCTGAAGGCTGGGGCCAAAGGCTACGTGCTCAAGCCGTTCCGGCAGGACAAGCTGCAGGAAGTCATCGAGACCGCCGTCAAGCGCAACGTCCGGCTCGACAAGTCGCGGCAAGTCACTGAACAAAGCCAATCGGCAGAGCCTGGTGAATGACTTTGAAAACTGATCAGTCCGCAGCCTCGCGCAGCCTCAGCGCGCATGAGACTTTGTCCTTGTGGGACATTCTGGGTCTGGCGCATTTTCGCGTCTACGTGATCGATGTCCGCTCGCATCAAATCATCTATACCAATAGCGCGAATGTTTCGCAAGCTGGGGGTGACGCCGTCAAGTGTTACCAGCTGATTTATCAGCAGGACAGTCCTTGTCTGACCTGCAAAATCGCCGAGCTGACCGATGCCTTGGGTCGGTCGAATGGCCGCAGCGTCACGTATGAGCGCTTTAACGAGGCCGATGATCGCTGGTGTCAGTTGCAGGAAGGAACCCTCATACTGGCCGATGGGCGCACCGCAATGTATTCGATCGCCACTGACATCAGCGAGATTAAGGAAATGCAGAACAATCTGGCCGAAGCGCATGCCGAGCTGGCTTTCAAGAACCAGCAGCTTGAAAGCCTCTCGGTCACCGACCGTCTGACCGGATTGTTCAATCGCAGAAAGTTCGACGAGGTGCTGGCGCAGGAGTGCGAGCGCGCCTTGCGCACCGAATTGCCACTGACGCTGTTGTTGGCCGATATTGACCATTTCAAGAGCGTCAATGACCGGTACGGTCATCAGGTTGGCGACCAGATACTGGTGGAGTTTGCGCGATTGTTGCAGCAGGGCGTGCGCAGGATCGATACCGTGGCACGCTGGGGTGGTGAAGAGTTCATGGTCCTGTGCCCGGCGACCGCCATGGCCGATGCCCGCGCGCTTGCCGAGAGCATCCGCAGTGACATCGGCCGCTACGACTTCCCGCTGGTCGGCGGCAAAACCTGCAGCTTCGGGGTGGTCGAATATCGTCCGGATGAAGCGCCCCAGGAATTCATCAAACGCGTCGACCAGGCGCTCTATTGCGCCAAGAATGACGGCCGCAACCAGGTCTGTGCCGGATAGATCGCGCCCCCACCTTGCGTTGTGACCTGCCCAGTCAGCCTGTTTCGATGCGGGTCAGGGCCAGTTGCAGGCGTGGCCACACCACGATGACCAGCAGGCCGCATAGCACCAGCGCGCCGGCTGTCAGCTTCCACAGGGGCAGTGGCTCGCCCAGTGACAAGGCCGATGCTGCCATGCCGAACACCGGCACCAGCAAGGCCAGCGGCGTCACGGTGGCTGCCGGATGGCGCGCCAGCAACCAGTTCCACGCGCCGTAGCCGAACAGCGTGTTGCCCACGGCCTGCCACAGCACGCTGCCCCAGACGGTGAGGCTGGCCCCGCGCAGGCTGGAGAGCATCAGCGATGGGCCTTCCAGCCAGCAAGACAGGGCGAACAAGGGCGGCACGGCAAACAGGCTGGTCCAGACCATGAAGCCCAGCATGTCGACGCGCCCCACGGTTTTCGCCACCATGTTCGCGCCGGCCCAAAAGAAGGCGGCTGCCAGCACCAGGGCCAGGCCTTTGGCCGTGAGGGTGGCATCCAGGTGCGCCGCAATCACTGCCAGGCCGGCCACCGCCAACAGCAGCCCGAGCAGCTGAAAGCCGCGCACCCGCTCACCCAGCGCGAGCAGGGACAGGCCGATGGTGAAGAACACCTGCACCTGAATCACCAAGGAAGCCAGCCCCGGCGAAATATCGGCGCGCATGGCCAGAAACAGCAAGGCAAACATCCCGACGCCCAATAACACGCCGAAGGCGGCCAATTTGTGCCACGGCACCAGGGGGCGGCGGATGAACAGCAGCCACGGCAGAGCCGAGAAGGCAAAACGCAAGGTGGCAAACAGAAACGGTGGCAGACCATCGAGTCCCCAACGGATCACGACAAAGTTGGTGCCCCAGACGAAGACCACGGACAGGGCTAGAAGAAGATGGGAATATGACAAGAATGATGCTCCGACGGCACCAGGCATCGGTGCCGCGCTAGTTTATCCGCGATGCGCTAATAATGCGGTGGTGATACCTGCCACTGACTTAAGCTACCACTACCCCGGCGGCGCCACGCGGTGCAGGTGCCTCCATGCGATATGCGGCATAGTTCGTGCTTATGGAGTTTCCGGGCGTCACACGGATGCCGTTCTCGCAGGGCACATGAATCGATGAACTCAACTCCGGGCTTTGCCAATGTCTCCAGGTTAGTCGGTCTTGGTGCAGCCGCCATGATTGCGATTGTGTATGCCACCTCGCTCGCGACCATCGCGCTCAATGTGGCGCCGGCCATGGAGCTGCAGTATCGGCAAGAGACTGGCCTGTCTGTCGGCCAGATTGGATCTATCTATTTTTTTGAGCTTGCGGCGATGGGCCTGGCGACTTTTCCTGCGTACTGGTGGATCGGCAGGATTGAAGGGAAGCGCGTTGCGCAATGCGCCTATGCCGTCTTCATCGCGGGCAACGTCTTGTCCTCGTGGCATGTGGCGTCTTTTGCGTTGTTGGCGCTCGACCGCGCGACCAGCGGTGTCGGCGCTGGCACCTTGATGGTGCTAGGCATAACGGCTGGCGCACGGGCGTCCAACCAGAACCGCAGTTATGCGCTGATCGCCCTGGGGCAACTGGCGTCGGGCGCACTGATCCTGTATCTGTTGCCCGCCCTGATGACTGAGGGCAGGGGCCTGGGCGGCGTATTCTGGCTCAGCGCCGGGCTTGGTGTTCTCGGGCTGTTGATGACCCGGCCATTCTCGGCCATCGCGCCCTCGCCGCGAACGAGGCGAGCGCTCTCACCAACCGAACTAAAGACTCTGCTGCTGGCAATTGCGTTCGCGCTTGCTTTCAATATCGTTGTCGGCGGACTGTGGGCCTTCGTGGGCGAGTACGCTGCCAGTGCGGGCCTGCCGCAGGCGCGCATCGCGCAGGTGCTGACCTACAGCACAGCCATTGGCATCGGCGGTGTTGCATCGGCATTCACCATTGGGGACCGGTTTTCGCGTCGAGCACTTCTGCTTGTCGGCTATTTGGTCATCATGCTGGGTGTGACCATCCTGCATTTCACGCATGACGACGCCGGATTTATGGCCGGATGCGGTACGCTGTCGTTTGGCTGGAATTTCTGCGTGCCCTACATCTTTGCCGCTGTCGCAGCGCAAGACGCGACCGGACGTTCCCTGTCCTCAATGAACCTGGCTTTTGCCTTCGGCCTCGCGGCAGGACCGCTGCTCGCGGGAGCGATCATCGAGTTCCTTGGTCTTGACGCGCTCGCACCTTGCGCCCTGGCAAGTTTGGCGCTCGGAACGGTGTTGATGCTGCGGTTCACGCGACGGTCCAGCGTTGGCCAAATCTGCCCACCATGAACCACGACCTGAAGGCGTCGAGCAAACCCGTGGCGTTCGACCTCGCAACGCTGCGAACTTTCAGCGCTTGCCTGCTGGCGATGGCCGATGTTGCGCGTGAAGTCGGCCCCGAGCGTCTGCTTCATGAAGCATTGCAGTCACTGCGCTTGATCGTCCCGTTTCGCTCGGCGTGGTGGGGCGAGTGTTCCGACGAGCAAGCCGACGCGTCACCGCGGAATTGGGTACACGGGCACATCAACCTGAGTGCTTCGTTTGGGCAGGAATGGAATCGTCTCGCCAAGAACGATGAGTTTGCCCATGAATCGATGCGCAAGCTGGGTGTGGTGGTGCGGGTCAGTGGCCACGAAACCCCCTGGCCGGAGGTGAGCGCGTTCTCGCAACGCCACGATCTTTACCACGTGATGGCGATGACCGTGGAACTGCCCGGCAGCGGGCTGATGTTCTTCGTGGCGCTGTACCGCGGCGAGACTGCACCCGCATTCGACGACAGCGAGAGTGCACTATTCGCCGAGTTCTTTGTTCACCTGCTGCATCATTGGCGCCTTCGTGTGCAGGATTTGCTGGGCCGTGTGGCGGCGCAATCCTCCGATGGATTCGGATTGGCCGATTCGCATGGCGACCTGTTCTATCTGGGTAACCGCCTGGGGGCCGCGATCCACAAGGCGTACCCGGGCTGGGCCGGTTCCAGGTTGCCGGTCGAACTGGTGCTTGCTCTGCGCCAGGTACCCGCAGCCATCTCGCTCGGTGGGCGCGGCCTGACGCTGCAGCCCAGTGGCGCGCTGGTGGCACTCTCACTCGACGGTGCCAGGCGGCAGGCGCTGCTGGCACCGCGGGAGCGCTCCGCCGCCATGCTCTATTCGCGCGGTCACTCCTACAAGGTGATCGCGCGCCTGCTGGACCTCAGCCCCGCCACCGTGCGCACCTATCTGAGAAATGCCTATCTTCAGCTCGGTGTGCGCAACAAGATCGAGCTGGGTACCGCCCTGCAGGCCTCTTCCAGCAATGAGGGCTAACCCTAGGCCCCCTGCATCTGAGGAGGGCAGTCCAGCGGTGCCGCCGCTACAGTCAATCTGACTCATTTATTCAGGAGAAGATTGATGCTTTGGAGAAAGATTGCAGGTGCCGCGACGGCGGTTCTGGCCGTGACACTGGCGGTGGTTGCTTGTGGTGGCTCGGGCCGGAGCCCGGCCGATACCGTGTTGCGCAACGGCCAGGTGCTGACCATGGATGCCAACAATTCGGTGCAACAGGCGGTGGCGGTGCGCGACGGCAAGATCGTCTTTGTCGGCACCGACGCCGATGCGGGCAATTGGGTCGGTCCCGCCACCAAGGTGATCGATCTGGGCGGGCGCATGCTGATGCCGGGCTTCGTCGATGCCCACCTGCATGCATTGGCCGGAGGACGCGCTCTGCTGATGTGCGACCTGGCCTACGCGCCGCTGTCGCAGGCCCAACTGGCCGCCCAGTTGCAGTCCTGCCTCGACGCCACCAAGGACAAGGAACCCGACGCCTGGCTCGAAGCCGTCAACTGGGATCGGCAGGCCACGTCGTCGATCGACGGCGACCCGACCAAGGCCTTGCTCGATGCCTTGACAACAGGGCGCCCGATCGCGGTCACCTCCAGCGACTTCCACAGCGTGCTGGCCAATTCCCGCGCGCTGAGTCTGGCCGGCGTCACGGCCGCCACGCCCGATCCGAGCGGCGGCAAGTTCCTGCGCAACGCCAGCGGCGCGCCTACCGGCATTGCCGAAGACGCCGCCAGCTGGCAACTCAAGGCCGCCATCCCGCCTGACACCGAAGCCGACCTGTTGAAGCAGGGCCGTGCCGCGCTGGCCGCCTTGCGTGAACAGGGCATCACCACATTCATGGACGCGGCGGCCTCCGACGTACAAGGCAGGATATTCAAGACCTTGCAACAGTCCGGTGAACTCACCGCCCGCGCGCACCTCGCGATCGCATTGACGCCGGATACGGCGGCATCCAGCCCCGTCAACGCGATTGCCGCTGCCAAGACGATTGCCAGCAGCATCGATCAAGGCACGCCGGTGGTCGCACCAGGCTTGAACGCGCGCATCGTGAAGGCCTTCATGGACGGCGTCGTGAACGCGCCGGCCGACACCGGCGCGCTGCTGACGCCGTACTTCACCAATACCGGCACCGATGCCGCCCCGAACTGGCAGCCTGGCAGCAACCTCGGGTCGATCTACTACCCGGCGGAAGTGCTCAAGCCCTTGATGATCGCCGCTGCCGACGCCGGTCTGGACTTTCATGTCCACGCCACCGGCGAGCGTGGCGTGCGCCAGGCGCTGGACGCGGTCGAGAACGTGCGCAAGCTGCGGCCCCAGGCTGACTTCCGGGCCGCCATTGCGCACGACGAAACCGTGGCGGTCGCCGACTACCCGCGCTTCGCGGCGCAGGACGTGATGGCCACAATGTCGTTCCAGTGGGCCCAGCGCGCGCCTTATTCGATCGGCGAGACCGAGAGCCATCTCGGGCCCGACCGCTTTGCCCGCATGGAACCCTTCGGCAGCCTGCGCAATGCCGGGGCGCGCGTGGTGCACGGCAGCGATTGGCCGATCGACCCGTTCGACACCTTCCTGGCGCTGAAGATCGGCGTCACGCGCTCGGGCGACCCGACCAATCCGCACAGCGCGGCCAACATCGCGCCGATCTTCGAGGGCAAGATCAACAACGATCCGGCGCTGTCGCGCATCGACGTGTTGCGTTCCATCACCATGAATTCCGCCCACCAGTTGCGCATCGATCATTTGGTCGGTTCGATCGAGGTCGGCAAGTTCGCCGACCTGATCGTGCTCGACAGGAACTTCATGACCGTGCCCGACGAAGAGCTTGGCCGCAATCGGGTGCTGCTGACGATGTCCGGCGGCAAGGTGGTGATGGCGATTGACGCGTTCAGCAGCGCATTGGGAGTGGCACAGCGCGCACTGAATGCGCGCGCCAGCGTGCTCAGTCCGCGGGCCTCGGTCGGTCACTCGGTGGTGGCGGGCGGCCCGCACAGCGACGGTCATCGTTCCTGTGCGGTGTTCGTGCATTCGATCACGCTGGAGCAACTGCGCACGCAGTGGGCGGCGCGTCAGCCGACCCGCGCTGCGACCGGCACCGGTACCTGAGCCCTTGTGTAGAATCCCGGCGGCACGTGGGGTGCTTGGCGCCGCCGGCAGTTTTCTTGATCGCCTGCGTCCCTCGTCCGGCTGGTGGGTAATGCAATGGGAGTGCAACAGTGATCCGTACCAGTCGACTGACTTACAGCTACCCGCATGGCCCCACATTGGCGTTTCCAGACGTGGATGTGCCCCAGGGTACTGTGCTGCTGCTCAGCGGCCACTCGGGCAGTGGCAAATCGACCTGGCTGGCGCTGGTGGCGGGCCTGGTGGCTCCGACTTCAGGCGCCGTGACGGTCGCTGAACAGCCCTTGGCTGCTCTTAAAAGTATAGCGGCTGATGCATGGCGAGCGGAGGCTATCGGCTTTTTACCTCAAAAATTGCATTTGAGCGCGGCACTCACCGTGCAACAGAATCTGGCGATCGCGCAATGGGCCAGCGGTCACCCGCAAGACCTGCAAACGATTGTCGAAGCCCTGACCGCCCTGGGCGTGCAGGACCTGGCGCAGCGCAAACCGGCACAACTCTCGGGCGGCCAGGCGCAGCGGGTGGCGCTGGCGCGTGCCGTGCTGCTCAAGCCCAAAGTGATCCTGGCCGACGAGCCCACCGCCAGTCTGGACGATGAGGCGGCGGCGGATGCCGTTGGACTGCTGATGGGCACCGCCCGGGCTCAGGCAGCCACGCTGGTGATTGCCAGCCACGACGCCCGCGTGGCGGCGCTGATTCCGGCGCATGCCAATGGTCAAGCCGGCTTCCAGCGCCTGCAGCTATCGCGTCACGTGCATCCGTCGGGGTCAGTGCTGAAGGCCCGTCCCGCGAGCAGCAAGGCAGACGCATGAAGACGATCTTCTTTGCCTGGCGTTACCTCTGGTCGCGGCCCCTGGGCGCGGCGCTGAATCTGCTGTTGCTGAGTCTGGGTCTGGCCTCGATCAGCTTTTTGCTGCTGGTGTCGCATCAGCTCAACAAGGCTTTTGAGCGCGACTTGCAAGGCATCGACGTGGTGGTCGGAGCCAAGGGCAGCCCGATGCAGCTGATCCTGTCGGGCGTGTTCCACATCGACGTGCCGCCCGGCAACGTGCCGCTGAAAGCGGTGCAGGCGCTGGAGCAACATCCGATGGTGGCCAGTGTCATCCCGATCAGCCTGGGCGACAACTACCGGGGCTTTCGCATCGTCGGCACCTCGCACGCCTACATCGCGCACTACCAGGCGACACTGGCGCAAGGCCGCTTGTGGGCACAGCCGATGCAGGTGGTGCTGGGGTCGATCGCGGCGCAAAAATTGGGCCTGGTCCTGGGCCAGACTTTTGTCGGCTCGCACGGCCTGGGTGGCGGTGGCCACGCGCATGGCGACAGCAGCTATAGCGTCGCCGGCATCCTGGCGCCCAGCGGCAGTGTGCTGGACCGGCTGATCCTCACCGACACGGCATCGGTCTGGCAAGTGCACGAAGACCACACGGCGAAGGATGACGAAGACCACAAGATCATGGAGACCGAGCGCGAAGTCACGATGGCGCTGATCCGGTACAAGACGCCACTGGCGGCGATGAGCTTCCCGCGCTATATCAACACCAGCACCGGGATGCAGGCGGCGGCTCCGGCGCTGGAGATCACGCGGCTGCTGAGCATGCTGGGCATCGGCACCGACGTGTTGCGCGCCTTTGCCGGCGTGTTGCTGCTGACGGCGGGCTTAAGCGTGTTCATCGCCCTGTGGAGCGCGGTGCGTGAACGCCGCGCAGACCTGGCGCTGCTGCGCATGCTGGGCGCAGCGCCGATCAAAATCGCCGGCCTGCTATTGACCGAGGCGCTGTGGCTGGCTGTTCTGGCTGCCCTATTGGGCGTGCTGGGCGGGCAGGGACTGACGGCGCTGATTGGCTGGCTGCTGCAGCTGGATAACTCCCTGCTGATCGGTGGCCTGGTGTGGCCGATGGAACTTTGGCTGGTGCCCGGACTCGCACTCGGGGTGTCGCTGGCGGCGGCGTTGCTGCCGGCGATCGGGGCCTACCGTGTCAGTGTGCTCGAACTTCTGCAATCGGGGTAGATTGATGAAGAAAATGTCTGGCCATCGACAAGTCTTGCGGCATGAAACACGAGCATTAAGATCACCGTATTGTTGAGGAGTATTTCGTGAAGCTGATTTCCATCAAGTCGGTGGCATTTCTGTTGTCGCTGAGCGCTGCGCTACTGCCCCTGGGCAGCCTGGCCCAGTCGGGTTCGCCGCTGGCCGGCGGCATTCCTGCGGGCAGCGGGCCGGGCGTACACAGCCCCAACAGCCCGTTTGCTCCCTTGCCGGAGCGCAATGATGTGGTGCCCTGGTCGGTGCTGACCGAGACCAGGACCAAAACGGTCAAGAATCGCTTGCTGCCGGTGTTCCCGGCACCGGTGGTGGCGCTCAATGAGAAGAGCCAGCGTATCCAGGGCTTCATGATGCCGCTGGAACCGGGCGAGCGGCAAAAGCATTTCTTGCTCAGCTCGGTGCCTTTGACCTGTGCTTTTTGCGTGCCCGGTGGCCCGGAGAGCATGGTCGAAGTCAAATCAAAAACCCCGGTCAAGTATTCCATGGAGCCGGTGACGGTCGAAGGCAAGTTTGCGGTATTGAACGACGACCCCTACGGCCTGTACTACCGCATCACGGATGCGGTCAGTGTCAAGTAGCGCCGCAGTCGGTTCGTCGCCAGCCGATCTCAAACGGCTGCTCCTGGTGAGATTTTTCCGTCGTGCATAACCCGGTTCTCTCGGCGCTGCTGCCGGTGGTGCTCCTGATTGCTATTGGTTTCATAGCTGGTCGTGCAGGCTGGATAAGGTCTGAAGCCACAAAAGACCTGTCAAATCTGGTGTTCATGGTGCTGACGCCGGCACTGCTGTTTCGCACCATGAGCAGTGTGCATGTGGAGCAGCTCAACTTCAAGCCGGTGGCGATGTATTTTGTCGCCGCCGCATTGTTGTTTGCGGCGATGCTGGTCTGGCAGGGTGTGACGCGTCGGGCGACGGTGCTGGCCTTGGCCGCGACCTTCAGCAACACCGTGATGATTGGCGTTCCCCTGGTGGGTCTGGCCTACGGCGAAGCCGGCTTGGTCACGCTGTTCACCCTGATCTCGGTGCATGCCCTGGTGCTGCTGACGCTGGCCACCGTGGTGCTGGAACTGGCGGTGGCACGCGAAGCCGCGGCGTCGGGTCAGCCGGGCGGGCAGCACATGCTGCTGACGGTGCTGGCTGCGGTGCGCAACGGTATTTTTCACCCGGTGCCCCTGCCGATCATCGTGGGCCTGCTGTTTGCGCAGACCGGACTGGCGCTGCCGGCGATTGTTGACAAGCCGCTGCTGCTGCTGGGCAATGCATTTGGCCCGATGGCGCTGGTGCTGGTCGGGGTGACGCTGACGCAGGTGCGGGTTGGCGAACATCTCAGGGGCGCGCTCGGTTTGGCCCTGATCAAGAACCTGGCGTTTCCGGCCCTGGTGGCGGGCTTGAGCTGGTCACTCGGCTTGAGTGGTTTGTCGCTGTCGGTGATGATCGTGGCCGCCTCGATGCCCATCGGCGCCAACGTGTTTCTGTTTTCACAGCGCTACCAGGTGGCCGAGGAATTGGTCACCGCCAGCGTCGCGGTGTCCACCGCACTGGCCTTGCTGACGGTCTCGCTGGTGATGGCGCTGCTGGGGACGGTTTAGCGGCCGCGGTGTGCCGCCACCCGTGGGCGGTTCAGGGCGCCAGCCGCTCGCGAATCCAGACTGGTTTCTCGCTGCTGCCTGAGCCGCTTGCTGGAATCAGGGAATAGCGCAGCCGGTCATGCAGCCGGTTCTTGCGACCTTGCCAGAATTGCCAGTGCTCGGGTTTGAGCCGGTAGCCGCCCCAGTGCGG
This sequence comes from uncultured beta proteobacterium, assembly GCA_963810395.1. Classification (GTDB taxonomy): domain Bacteria; phylum Pseudomonadota; class Gammaproteobacteria; order Burkholderiales; family Burkholderiaceae_C; genus Rhodoferax. Next base: position 3,624,394 of record CAWENC010000001.1, read on the forward strand.
CGGGCGCGGCGGTTGCAGCAGGAACTTGGCGCCGAATTTCGCCGCGTTGGCCATCAGCACGCCGCGCCCCGAGATCACCTGGCTTTGCGGCGAGGCCCAGGCGCCAATGCGTGAATCCAGCGGTCGGCTGTGAAAGTAATCGTCGCTTTCCTGCGCGCTGACTTTCTCGACCACACCTTCGATTCGCACCACCCGTTCCAGCTCCACCCAGTGGAACTGCAGGGCCGCAAAGGGGTTGCCGGCCAGCTCTTGTCCCTTGCGGCTGTCATAGTTGGTGAACCAGGTGATGCCGCGCTCGTCGTAGCCCTTGATCAGCACCACGCGGGTGCTGGGGCGCAGGCTGCTGGCCACGGTGGCCAGCGTCATGGCATTGGGTTCGGGCACTTCGGAGGCGATGGCTTCTTTCAGCCACTGATCGAACTGAAGCAGCGGATCGGCGTGCGATGCGTCTTCACTGAGTTCGGCGCGTTCGTAGCTCTTGCGGAGATGGGCAATGGATGTCATGGAAGCAGTATAGGCAGGTCAGAACAGGGTTTCCCGGTAGCGTTCGCGTCCGTCAAACAGCACCGCCAGAATGCCGGCTTTGCCGCGCGCATCGATGGCGACGCGGATGCTGACCTTCTCGCCGCCCTGTGGCCGTTCCACCTGCCTGCCGGTTCCCTCCGGCACGTAGTATTGTTCGATGCCGTAACGCACCCCCAGTGTGCGTTGCTTGATCGATTTGTTGCTTGTGCGGTCCCAAGTGTTGTCGTTGAGATACTGCACTTCGCCCTTGAGCGCCAGCAGGCCGGGCGCAATGGCGCTGCGCTGGTGATGCACGGCGACCGCTTTGGCGCCATCTGTGCCGGGTTGAATCGCGACCCAGACCATGTCGTGACGCTTGAAGTCCTTGTCGCCGTCGATCGCGCCTTCACCGTCCAGACGCAGCCGGCTGATCAGATAGGCCAGGCGCGCGTAATCGCCCATGAACAGCGAGCGCGGGTCAACCGGTTCGGTTTGCAGCACGACCGGCGTGCCGGTGTTGAGTGTCCACTGCTTGTCGGCAATCATCGCGACCAGCGCGGCGACCTGAACCAGCGTCAGCAGCGCGATCTTTGGCCAGACTTTCATGCTTGCGCTCCCTCTTGAATGTGGCGCAACAGCGTCCTGCGTCTGCGCTCCAGCCAGCCGCCGCCGGCCAGCAGCAGCAGGCCGCCGGCCATGAAAAAGAGCGCACGGTCGAACAGCGTCCAGAAGGTGTCGAAATAACGGGCCAGCACCCAGAGCGCAAAGCCAGTGAAGGCGCGGTTCACCGTGGCACGGTCGCTGTGGCGCATGCCGAGGTCCCCGATCCAGTACAGCACACCCAGGAAGAGGGCGTTCCAGAACAGCGCCGGCAAGCTGCCACCGTGCGGCACGATCACCTCGACCGCCAGCAGCGCGGCGAAACCGATTGCCAGCGCGACCCCGATGAGCAGCCGTTGTGCCGCCAGTTCGCTGGCGCGAACCAGGCGGAAGATGCCAAGGGTGTAGATCGCCGCGGCACCTGCCAGAGCGGCGAGCCAGGGCGCCAGCTCGCCGCTTGGCTGGCTGTGGCGCCGGCCGAAGTCGGGAAAGGTGAAGACGAAGGCACCGATCAGTGCGCCGAGCAGAAAGTCAGCGCGCACGGCGCGGGCGACCGGATGCTGACTCGACTGGGCCAGCGCCCAGCAGCCGGCGACGCCAAGAACCTGCAGTGCGAACAGGCGGATATGTGAATACGACTGCCAGACCTCACCGCTCCACGACTGGGCATGCCAGCCGATGATCCAGAGGATGAACAGGGCGCCCCAGCCGCGCGCCGCGATTTTCCAGTCATTGCGAAACAGCGGTATGGCGGCGAGCAACAGATAGGCCAGCAGCGGCCAGTTCATCGCCTTGTAATCAAACTGCTCGGTCCAGGTCCAATACGCCGCCAGTGCGATCGAGGTCAGCAACGCTGGCTGCGAGCCGAGCAGCCAAGCCGTCAAAAGGGCACCGGCGGCCCAGAGTGCGATGCCGTCAGGAAAATGCGCATCGATGTGGTAGATCTGCCCGATCAACATGACGGCCGCGCCGAAGAACAGCACCGAGAGCAAGGCCATGCCCTGCGCCAGTTTCGGCAGCGCGTTGCGCGTCAGACACAGACCATGCGCGACATGGCTGGCACCGAGGGCGACAAAGATCAGAATCAGCTTGATCAGCTTGCTCATCTCGTTCCAGTGCGCGGCAAACCAGGTGATGACGCCGACGCCCAGCAGCAGCGCGCCAGCCAGCGCGAGAGCCGAAGCCCAGGCAGCTTTGGGTTGGCGTTCGCTCAGGTCGGCCAGGATCGCTTCTCCGCCCTCGGCGCTGACCCAGCCCTGCTGTTGCCAGCGCGGCAGTTCCTGCGCCAGCCGTTTGCCAAATCCCCGGTCGTTCATTGCACTGCTCGCAAAAATAGTTGATATTTGTGGATCAAGACTACCAGCGTCTCAGTGTAGCGCCTGCCTTCACGCGGCCGCATTTCATTGCTGGCGCAGGAGTTTGAGGCTTGCATCCATGATCGCGGGCGATCTGAGCACGTCGATGTGTCCCGCATCGGGAACCAGTTGAAAGCTCGCATCGATGCCTCGTGCCCTTAATCGATCGACATAGGTCCGGGCCAGGCCGGGAACCGTGGTGTCGTCCCGGCTGCCGGTCAACGCAATCACTTTGGCTGAAGGGCTGACTTTTTCAATCCACGAAGCTGGATTCTCACTGACCCACGGCATTCCTCTTCTTCCGGCACGCCAGGCAACAAGATCGCAAGGACAGGCCAGCAGCAGTGCGGCGTCGGCCAACTGGGGCTTCATGCCCAGAAGCACGGCCGCGATGGCGGCACCGCCGGAATGACCGGCGATGATGACCCGGTCCGGCTGGTAATGGCGTCGCAGCCTTTCGATGGCGCTAGCGATTTCGGCGATCGTGGCCCGTGGCCAATTGTCGGCACGACCGTTATCACTGCCGGAGGATGACTGACCCGTTCCGTCGGGATAGCCGGGCCTGACCAGAGCGACCGAAAGCACATTCCCGGCAGCCAGGTCGATTGCGGATTTTTCAGCAAGACGGAAGTGGGAGTTGGCGGGGCCGCCCGAACTGACATTGCCATGTAACCAGACCATCATGACACCTGGTTTGGCAGAACCGTAGCGCCTCATCAACAAGCATTCGGATACGCCGGTCACTTTGGTCTCAAAGTCCTCCGTCGCGCACGGCGTAGCGCAAGCGCCGCTTGCTGCGAGCAGCAGCATCAGCGTTGCCAGAAGCAATCTATAGCCCATGGCACAAAGTCTTTTCGCCAAAGCGGCCAGCTTGGCCGAGGAAGATATCAGCGGTTTGCGACGGTATCACGGCTCGCCGTCCCGATCGTCGACGCGCGTGGTTTGCCGCTTGCGGGAGAGGCGGCGCACCAGAAAGATGGCCAGGAACACCACTGCTGTCAACTCGTACACCGCAGCCAGCAGGTGCTTGACGCTGGTGAAAAAAGAGGCTGCCGCAACTTGTCGAGCCGAGAGGTCCGGGTACTGCAACAGCATTGCGGTGATCTGAGCGTTCTCGCACAAATCCCAGACGCCGGCAACAACCGGGATGAAGGCCACGATCCATAGGCGCTCGGTCGGTCGAAAGCGGTACAGCAGGCCGGCAAAAAAAGCCACATACAAGAGGGGAAACAAGGTATCCACCGTTGGGCTCGCCAAAGCGTAAACGGCGCGGCCATGCGGGCCGTATTGCAGCATCGCCGCCTGCACGTCGGCCAGGCTGTAGCCCAGCTTCACATCGATCAACTCGCCGCCAACCGGCAGCGCCGGAAACACCAGCAGCATCATGACCAGGACGCCGACGAAGCTTGCGATCAGCGGCGTGGTGCCAGCGGCAAACTTGAAGAATCTCAGGAACAGTCTGCGCATCGGATTTCAGGTCGGCCAGCTTGAGCCATGCTCCGGGACCGTGGCGCGCCAGCCCAGTTCATGCTTGATACGCTTGCGCAATTCGTCCGCAGCGGCCAGTTCGCCATGCACGATGTAGACCTGATCCGGGGCTTCGGGCATGGTGCGCAGCCACGCCAGGAGCTGGCCGCCATCGGCATGCGCCGAGGCCGACTCCAATTGCACCACTTCGGCTTTGACTTCCACGTCATGCCCATGAATACGCACCGACTTGGCACCGCTGGCCAACGTCGCGCCGCGCGTGCCGGGGGCTTGAAAGCCGGTCAGAATGATCATGTTGCGGTGATCACCCGCGTAGAGGGCGAGGTGATGCAGCACGCGCCCGCCGGTGGCCATGCCGCTGGCCGAAAGAATGATCATCGGCCCATGCCGACCGGCCAGGGCACGTGACTCATCGGTGCTGTTGACCATGGTGGCCGAGTGCGTCAGCGCATGGGTATCCCTGCTGCTGAGCCGATGCTCCCCCTGATGCGGTTCAAACAAATGGGTGGTGTGGACGGCCATCGGACTGTCCAGAAAAACGGGCAGGGACTTGGGCAGCTCACCACGTACCTTCAGCAGGTGAATGGCGTGCAGCAGGGCCTGCGCCCGCCCCACGGCAAACACCGGGATGACGGCCACACCGCCACGTTTCGCCAGTCTTTGCAGGGCGGGACCAAGTTCGGCCAGCACATCTTCCTTGGGGTGCTCGCGGTCGCCGTAGGTGGACTCGATCAATACCGTGTTGGCGGCTGGCGCATTGGCGGGGGGATTCATGATCAGGTCATCGGGTCGTCCCAGATCACCCGAGAACAGAATGCGCCTGCCGGCCACCTCCAGCAGCAGACTGGCTGCCCCCAGGATGTGACCGGCCGGCGAGAAGGTGGCGCGCCAGCCGGGCAGGGGTGCAAAGGTCTGGCCGAAGTCAATCGTCTTTAACAGCGGCAGGCAATCCAGCGCGTCCTGGCGTGTGTACAGCGGCAGAGCAGGTGCGTGTTTGGAAAAACCATGGCGGTTGGCAAAGGCGGCATCTTCTTCCTGGATGTGACCGCTGTCGGGCAGCAGGATGCGGCACAGATCCCTGGTGCCGGGGGTGGCATACACAGGTCCCGAAAAACCTTCTTTGGCCAGCAGCGGCAGATAGCCGCTGTGATCCAGATGGGCATGGGTCAGCAGCACGACGTCAATCTGGTTCGGCGCTATCGGCAAACGGGTCCAGTTGCGCAAGCGAAGCGGTTTGTAGCCCTGGAACAGGCCGCAGTCCACCAGCAGACATTCAGCGCCGTGGCGCACCAGATACTTGGAACCGGTGACGGTGCCGGCGCCACCCAGAAAAGTAATGTTGACGCTCATCTGAATTGCTCGCGTTGGATTGCTGTCACGGCGCCACTATGCAAGAAAAAGGCCGCGAAGTCACTTAAAACTTTCGCGGCCTTCGGGGTGGGCATGCTGATCTGGCGAAACGCCAGCCGATTCAGCTAAAAAAACTTTTCAGGCGATCGGTCCAGCTGTCGCCGCTGGGGGAATGCTTGCTGCCGCCCTTCTTGAGGGATTCGTCGAGTTCGCGCAGCAGTTTGCGCTGATGCTCGCTCAGTTTGACCGGTGTTTCCACGCTAATGTGGCAGTACAAATCGCCCGGGTAGCTGGAGCGAACGCCCTTGATGCCTTTGCCACGCAGGCGGAATTGCTTGCCGGTTTGCGTTCCTTCGGGAATGTCGATGGCGGCCTTGCCAGCCAGCGTGGGCACGTCAATTTCGCCACCCAGGGCGGCCGTGACGATGCTGATCGGCACGGCGCAATGGATGTCATCACCCTCGCGCTCGAAAATATCGTGTTTCTTGAGACGGATCTCGATGTACAAGTCACCCGGCGGGCCGCCGTTGGTGCCCGGCTCGCCATTGCCGGAGCTGCGGATGCGCATGCCGCCGTCGATACCCGCTGGAATTTTGACTTCCAGGGTTTTCTGTTTTTTGATCTTGCCCTGGCCATGGCAGGAAGTACACGGCTCGGGAATGACCTTGCCGGTGCCGCGGCAGGTGGGGCAAGTTTGCTGCACGCTGAAAAATCCCTGGCGCATCTGCACTGCGCCCGATCCACTGCAGGTGCTGCAGGTCTTGGCCTGGGTACCTGGCTTGGCGCCGCTGCCCTTGCAGACATCGCACGCGTCCCAACTGGGGATGCGGATCTGGGCCTCCTTGCCGGTGGCGGCCTCTTCCAGCGTCACTTCCATGGCGTAACTCAAGTCGCTGCCACGAAACACCTGGCGCCCCCCGCCGGCGCGTCCGCGTTGCTGGCCAAACATGTCGCCAAAAATATCGCCAAAAGCCTCGGCAAATCCGCCATAGCCTTCAGCCCCTGGCCCGCCGCGCATATTCGGGTCGACCCCGGCATGGCCGTGCTGATCGTAGGCCGCGCGCTTTTGCGGGTCCGACAGCATTTCGTAGGCTTCCTTGGACTCCTTGAATTTTTCTTCAGCCACCTTGGAGGATTCACCCTGATTGCGGTCGGGGTGGTGCTTCATCGCATGTTTGCGATAGGCCTTTTTTATTTCTTCGTCGGAGGCGTTTTTGGGAACGCCCAGTACCTCGTAGTAGTCTCTCTTAGCCATGGTCTTTCAGTGCCCGGGTTCAATGCAAACGCCGCGTTGAACATTTGAGTTGTTCAACGCGGCGCCAAATAACGATTTCAAAACCAGTGTTCAGCGCTTGCGCTCAACCTTTTTTGACTTCCTTCACTTCGGCATCGACGACGTTGTCGTCAGCCGCCTGAGCGGAGGCATTCTGCGCGCCAGCGGCACCTGCCGCACCCGGGTCGCCAGCGCCAGCCGCAGCCGCTTCCTTGGCTTGCTGGTCGGCATACATCTTCTCGCCCAGTTTCTGGCTGACGGTCATCAAGGCGGTACTCTTCGCCTCAATGTGCGCCTTGTCATCGCCCTTGATGGCGTCTTCGAGGTGCTTGATCGCTTCCTCGATCTTTTCCTTTTCGCCGGCCTCGAGCTTGTCGCCGTATTCGGTCAGGCTCTTCTTGACGCTGTGCAGGCTGGCATCGGCCTGGTTCTTGGCCTGCACCAATTCGAGCTTCTTCTTGTCGTCGGCGGCATTGAGTTCGGCATCCTTGACCATTTGCTGAATTTCCGCTTCGGTCAAGCCGGAGTTGGCCTTGATGGTGATCTTGTTTTCTTTGCCGGTACCCTTGTCCTTGGCGCCGACATGCAGGATGCCGTTGGCGTCGATGTCGAACGACACCTCAATTTGCGGCGTGCCGCGGGCTGCCGGTGGAATGCCTTCGAGGTTGAACTCACCCAGCATCTTGTTGCCGGCGGCGATTTCGCGCTCGCCCTGAAACACCTTGATCGTCACGGCGGGCTGGTTGTCATCAGCGGTCGAGAAGGTCTGTGCAAACTTGGTCGGGATGGTGGTGTTCTTGGTGATCATCTTGGTCATGACACCGCCCAGCGTTTCGATGCCCAGGGACAAAGGCGTCACGTCAAGCAAGAGCACGTCCTTGCGGTCACCGGACAGCACCTGACCCTGGATCGCGGCGCCAACGGCCACGGCTTCGTCCGGATTCACATCCTTGCGCGGCTCGCGGCCGAACAGCTCCTTGACCTTTTCCTGCACCTTGGGCATGCGCGTCATGCCGCCAACCAGGATCACGTCGTTGATGTCGCCCACGCTGACGCCAGCGTCCTTGATGGCGGTGCGGCACGGCGCAATGGTGCGTTCGATCAGCTCTTCCACCAGGGATTCGAGCTTGGCGCGGGTCAGCTTGATGCTCAAGTGTTTCGGGCCGGAGGCGTCGGCAGTCACGTAGGGCAGGTTGATGTCGGTCTGCGCGCTGCTGGAGAGCTCGATCTTGGCTTTCTCGGCGGCCTCTTTCAGGCGCTGAAGGGCGAGCACGTCCTTGCCCAGATCGACGCCTTGCTCTTTCTTGAACTCGGCAATGATGAAGTCGATGATGCGCTGGTCGAAGTCTTCGCCACCGAGGAAGGTGTCGCCGTTGGTGGACAGGACCTCAAACTGTTTTTCACCGTCGACGTCGGCGATCTCGATGATGGAGATGTCGAAAGTGCCACCCCCCAAGTCATAAACCGCGATCTTGCGGTCACCTTTTTCATTTTTGTCGACACCGAAAGCCAGCGCCGCGGCGGTGGGCTCATTGATGATGCGCTTGACATCCAGGCCGGCAATGCGGCCTGCATCTTTGGTCGCCTGACGCTGAGCATCGTTGAAATAGGCCGGCACAGTGATCACCGCTTCCGTGACCGCCTCGCCCAGATAATCTTCGGCGGTTTTCTTCATCTTGCGCAGCACGTCGGCGCTGACCTGCTGTGGCGCCATCCGGTTGCCGCGCACTTCGACCCAGGCGTCGCCGTTGTCGGCAGCGGCAATCTTGTAAGGCATCAGGTCGATGTCTTTTTGCACCTCTTTCTCGGTGAACTTGCGCCCGATCAGGCGTTTGACAGCGTACAGCGTATTTTTGGGGTTGGTCACCGCCTGACGCTTGGCCGATGCGCCGACTAGTACCTCGCCGTCTTCCTGGTACGCAATGATGGACGGAGTGGTGCGCGCGCCCTCGGCGTTTTCGATCACCTTGGGCGTGTTGCCCTCCATGATGGCAACGCAGCTGTTGGTGGTGCCCAGATCAATGCCGATGATTCTTCCCATGATTCTTCCTTTGAAATTCAGATGTTTTTAACTTGTGGATAACTCGAAACTTTTCAAGTCGCAAACGTGATTATTTCGGCGCGGAAACGATCACCAGTGCCGGACGCAGCACGCGGTCGGCAATCGAATAGCCTTTTTGCAGCAGCGTCACGACCGCGTTGGCCTCAAATTCCGAGGGCGCCACGCTGATGGCCTGGTGCTGATGGGGATCAAATTTGCTGCCGGGGAGCGGGTTGATGGCGATCACCTTGTTGCGCTCCAGTGCCGCGAGCAGCTGACGCAAGGTGGCCTGCGCGCCCTCACGAATCTGTTCGGCGGTGGCATCCTTGAGGACCAGGCCGGCTTCCAGACTGTCCGCCACCGGCAGCAGACTCTCGGCAAAGCCTTCCACGGCGAATTTGCGGGCCTTTGAAATTTCTTCTTCAGCGCGGCGCCTGGCATTGTCAGCCTCGGCTTTGGCGCGAAGAAACTGGTCGGCCAGATCGGCGCTTTTGGCCTGCATGTCAGCCAGATCGGCTTGCGCACGGGACAAGGCGTCGGATTCGCTGGCAAACTGGGATGCGACGGCTTCTTCGCCGTCCTGGCTGTCAATCGCCATGGGTTTGGATTGGTTTGGATTGGTTTCAGACATGCTGTTGTGTCAAATTTCAAAAACTACGACCTGATTTGGGGACATGCCAACGCAATTCAAGGGTCGGTCGGAGCGCTATAAGAGGGATTTTCGGCGCTCGCTTGATGGCCCCGCCGACAGGCGCATCTGTCAGTGGCATCGAAGAAGATCAGCCGGAGATCCCCAACAACTCCACATCAAACTTCAGTGTGGCATTGGGCGGAATGACTCCGCCCGCACCACGTGCGCCATAGCCCAAGCCGGGCGGGATTACCAGCGTGCGGGTGCCGCCGATCTTCATGCCCGCCACGCCTTCGTCCCAACCACGAATCACCATGCCGGCGCCGAGCGAAAAGACAAACGGGTCGTTGCGGTCCTTGCTGGAATCAAACTTTACCCCCTGAACACCGTCGTTGTAGAGCCAGCCGGTGTAGTGAACGGTGACGCTTTGGCCTTTGCTCGCCTGTGCGCCCGTGCCGGGGCTTGTATCTTCATATTGCAGGCCGGAGGAGGTGGTAATCATGTTGCAGTCCTTGTTTGCTACTAAATGTATAGCTTGGCACGCCCGTTCAATAAGGGCCGCGCCAAAATAATGTTTGAATTATACGGATCGCCGAGGGTGCTTGAAATCGCCGTGGTCGGCGCCTGCGCCGGCAGATGGCGGGCAAACCGGCTTCAAAAGAACAGACCGGCTTCGTCGGTCTGTTCTATCGGTCGGCCACTGAAACTTGTGCCAAGCTGTGGCGGACTGGCTGACCGGCTGACCGACTGATCAAGAGGCTTTTTTCGCCTGACTGGTCGCCCATTTGGTGGCAAAGGCCGAGATGTCTGCCAGCCGTCGGAGCAGATCCGCGCCCAAAGTCGTCACGATATAGCCTTCGTTGCCATGATTGACCAAGCCTGCCTCGCGCAACTCCTTGATGCGCGTGTTCAGTGTGTTGGGGGTAATGCCGCCGACGCTGTCCTGCAACAGTCGAAAGGTCTGGGCGTGACCATCCTTCAAGGCCCACAACACCCGGATGGCATAGCGGGACTCCAGCAGGCTCAGCAATTGGCCCACTGCGGCAGTTTCTTTGGAACTCATTAACGGCTCTCCTCAAAGCTTGGGTTGATGACCGGGGCGATTTAACTTGTATGTCGCATCGGCTAAAGATGTCAACAGTCTTCCGGCGGGAACAAAACTATATCGCAGATTTCAGACTGCTACAAGTTTCATAGCTATTCTAATAGCCGTCAGCGAAGTTTATTTAAATTATTCCTGTCGCGGCTCACGCGAACTGCCCAGGCTGAGGCGCTTGCCGGCCCCTTGTGCCGGGCGCCGTGCAATTCCACGAAGGTGCCCATGCGGTCAGCATGGATTGCCAAGGGTATATATTGACGCAGGTCATTGCCTGAGCTATCGCCCTTGAGACAGTCGTGGTAGCGCGGGAGGCGGAAATTCCTGCAAAATCGGCCGTTCTTTGCATCACCATACTCTGGAGACTCAACCATGACCCGCAGCATCCAACAGCTTTTTGATCTCAGCGGCAAGACCGCACTGGTGACCGGCGGCTCGCGCGGCCTGGGCCTGCAGATGGCGCATGCGCTGGGCGAGGCCGGTGCCAGGGTCATGCTCAGCGCGCGCAAGGCCGACGAACTGGAACTGGCCACGGCAGAACTTCAGGCGGCCGGTATTGATGCGCGCTGGATTGCCGCCGACTGCGCCAAGGAAGCGGATATCCGCCGGCTCGCCGACGAAACCCTGGAGCGCATGGGTGACGTGGACATTCTGGTGAATAACGCCGGCGCCGCCTGGGGCGCCCCGGCCGAAGACCATCCCGTTGAGGCGTGGGACAAGGTGATGAACCTCAATGTGCGCGGCTACTTTATCCTGAGCCAGGTGATCGCCAAGAAAAGCATGATTGCGCGCCGCTCGGGGCGCATCATCAATGTCGCTTCGATCGCCGGTCTGGGCGGCAACCCGCCCGAGATGACAACCATCGCCTACAACACGTCCAAAGGTGCGGTGATCAATTTCACCCGTGCGCTGGCGGCGGAATGGGGCAAGTACAACATCACCGTCAACGCCATCTGTCCTGGTTTCTTCCCCAGCAAGATGACCATGGGCACGCTGAAAGCGCTGGGCGAGGAAAAGCTGGCCATGGGCGCGCCACTGAAACGCCTGGGCGATGATGAAGACCTCAAGGGATTGTGTGTCTTGTTTGCCTCCAGCGCCGGCAAGCACATCACCGGCCAGTGGCTGGCGGTGGATGGCGGTGTCAGCATTGTGCTGGGTGGCTGAGGCCATGGCTGAACCAGGCGTCGATTCCGATCCGGCTGCGCTCGTGAAGACCGGCACCGGCTTTGGCATTGAAATTCCGTTTGTTCATCTGCTGGGTTTCGAGTTGCTCTTGTATGACGGCGGTTTGTCTGAACTGGCTTATGCACCCAAGCCTGAACACCTCAATTCTTTTAGCGTGACCCACGGCGGGGCGCTCATGACGCTGCTCGATGTGACCATGGCGGTGGCGGCGCGCAGTGTGCAAAAGGACATGGGTGCGGTGACGATCGAGATGAAAACCAGCTTCATGCAGCCCGCGCGCGGCAAGCTCACGGCGCGCGGCCGTTTGATGCACCGCACCCCGACCATGGCCTTTACCGAAGGCACGGTGTTCGATGAGCACGGACGCGCTTGCGCGCACGCCACCGGAACTTTCAAATTCGTCAGGAAATTGCCCACCGGTGCCAGAACCGCCAACGCTTTGAATGTCATCGCCACCGACTGATTCAGAATTTTCAGGAAACAGGTCATCAGACCTTATGCAGAAAGCGTAGCCAGCTATCAATTTGATAGTTTTTCGTCAACCCAATCCGGAGACCCCTCATGCCACAGAACAAACAAATCCACCTCGACAACCGCCCCAGCGGCGAAGCCATGGTCAGCAATTTCAAGCTCGTTACCACCGAAACGCCGGCTCTGACGGCGGGTCAGGTGCTGGTGCGGCATCACTACTTGAGCCTCGATCCCTACATGCGAGGCCGCATGAATGACGCCAAGAGCTACGCCGTGCCTCAAGCCCTGGGTCAGACCATGGGTGGCGGCACCGTGGGCGAGGTGGTGGAATCCATGAATGCCAAATTCGCGGTCGGGGACAAAGTGGTGGGCATGGGCGGCTGGCAGCAATACAGCGTTGTCGACGCCGACCAGCCTGGGGCTCTGCGCAAGGTCGATACCACGCGCATCCCCCTGAGCGCCTACCTTGGCGCGGTCGGCATGCCGGGCGTGACCGCCTGGTACGGACTGGTCAAGATCATTGAGCCCAAGGCCGGCCAGACGATGGTGGTGAGCGCGGCCACCGGTGCGGTCGGCAGTGCTTTTGCGGCACTCAGCAAAGCTCGCGGCTGCCGCACCGTTGGCATCGCCGGTGGTCCGACGAAATGCAAGTATGCGATTGAAGAACTCGGCTTTGACGCCTGCATTGATTACAAATTGCACAAGGATGCAGGCTCGCTGGCCAAGGCTCTCAAGGAGGCGTGCCCGAATGGCATCGATGGCTACTTCGAAAACGTCGGCGGCATGGTGCTGGATGCGGTGCTGACCCGCATGAACGCTTTTGGCCGCATCGCCGTGTGCGGCATGATTGCGGGCTACGACGGCGCACCGATGCCCTTGACTTACCCAGCCTTGATTCTGGTGAATCGTCTGAAGGTGCAGGGCTTTATCGTCAGTGAGCACATGGAGGTCTGGCCCGAGGCGCTGCAAGAACTGGGCACGCTGGTGGCGACCGGCAAGCTCAAGGCAAGAGAGTCGATTGCGCAAGGCATCGAAGCCGCGCCAGAAGCGTTTCTTGGCTTGCTCAAGGGCCGGAACTTTGGCAAGCAACTGGTCAAGCTGATCTGAACTGATACCTGGCGAGCGACCATGACTGACATCATTCTTCATCACTATCCGACGTCACCGTTTTCGGAGAAGATCCGGCTGGTGCTGGGTTACAAGAATCTGGCCTGGAAGTCGGTCATCATTCCAGCCATCATGCCCAAACCGGATGTGCTGGCGCTGACCGGCGGCTACCGCAAGACCCCCTTTATGCAGATTGGCGCCGACGTGTATTGCGACTCGGCGCTGATCTGCGACCTGCTGGAACACCTGCAACCGACGCCCAGCCTGTACCCGCAAGGCATCAAGGGCCTGGCGCGCATCGTCGCCCAGTGGGCCGACAGCAGCTTGTTTTGGGCCGCCATGGCGTACAGCCTGCAGCGCCCCGGTATCGCAGCCATGTTCGAAGGTGCGCCGCCCGAAGCGGCGAAGGCTTTTGGTGCCGACCGCGCCGCGATGGCCGTGGGCATGACGCGCTTGCGCCCGGCGGATGCCAGCGCCGCCTACAAGTCCTATCTGCGGCGCCTGGCGGACATGCTTGACGGCCAGAATTTCTTGCTCGGAAGTGCCCCATGCGTGGCTGATTTCGCGGCCTACCACCCGCTGTGGTTCTCGCGTGTGCGGGTGCCGGTGATGGCGGGCATTCTGGACGCCACACCGGGCGTGCTGGCCTGGATGGACCGCATGGCGGCCATCGGTCATGGCACCATGGTCAAATTTTCTGCTACTGAAGCGATAGCTGCCTGCGCAGGTTCCACGGGGGCTTCAGCCCTGAATGACACCTATTTTCAGGATGAGCACGGGATTCCCTTGGGCTCTCGCGTGACGGTTGCCGCCGAGAGCTTTGGCGCCGAGACCACCGAAGGCGAACTCGTCGCGGCCAGCTGTACGCGCTACACCTTGCGCCGTGTGGATCAGCGCGCCGGCGTGGTGCAGGTGCATTTCCCGCGCATCGGTTACGTGCTCAAGGCCGCGTCAGCATGAGTTCAGGCGCCGCGATTGAATGGAAGCTGGCGGCGTTCGACGCTTTGAGCGTCGCAGAGCTGTATGCGCTGCTGCAGCTGAGAACCGAGGTGTTTGCGGTGGAGCAAAACTGCGCCTTTCAGGACATGGACGGTGCCGACGCCCAGGCAACGCATCTGATGGGCCAGCAAGGCGGTCAGCTGCTGGCCTATGCGCGTTGCTTCCCGGCGGGTATCAAGTTCACTGAGGCCAGCATTGGCCGGGTCGTGACCCGAAGCCAGGTGCGCAGAACAGGCCTCGGGCATTTGCTGATGCAGCGCGCGGTGGCGTCGGTCTGCTCGCTGTGGGGCTCGCAGCCGATTCGGATCGGGGCGCAAGCGCGCCTGAAAGATTTTTACAGTCAGCACGGCTTTGTGGATGTCGGCAAGCCGTATATCGAAGACGGCATCGATCATCTGGAAATGCTCTGGCAACCCTGAACCCTGGAGATACATTGTGATTACTGATTTCAAGAACAAAACCGCCGTGCTTACCGGCGCCGGCTCCGGCTTTGGGCTCGAATGCGCACGCATCGGTGCGCGTCTGGGCATGAATCTGGTGCTGGCTGATGTGCAGCAGGACGCCCTCGACCGGGCGGCCGAGGAGATACAGGCGACCGGGGTGCCAGTGCTGGCGGTGCGGCTCGATGTTTCCCGGGCCAGTGAGGTCGAGGCCTTGGGGCGGGCTGTGCAGCAGCGCTTTGGCGCGCCGCACTTCGTCTTCAACAACGCCGGTGTCGGTGCCGGCGGCCTGATCTGGGAGAACTCCGCGCAGGACTGGGACTGGGTGATTGGCGTCAACCTGATGGGGGTCGTCCACGGTGTACGCGTTTTCACGCCGATGATGCTCGACGCCGCCAAAAATGACCCGGCTTACCGCGGCCATATCGTCAATACGGCCAGCATGGCCGGGCTGCTGAATGCGCCCAACATGGGCGTCTACAACGCCAGCAAACACGCAGTGGTGAGCGTCAGCGAGACGCTGTACCAGGATCTGGCCCTGGTGACCGATCAAATCAGTGCTTCGGTACTGTGCCCGTTCTTTGTGCCGACCGGCATCAGCCAGAGCCAGCGCAATCGTCCGGATGAGCTCAAAACCCAGGGCACCCAGCCGACGCGCAGCCAGCTGATTGGGCAAGCCATGAGTGACAAGGCAGTGGGCTCAGGCAAGGTCAGCGCGGCAGACGTGGCGCAAAAGGTTTTTGACGCCGTGGCGGCGGGCCAGTTCTATATTTATAGCCATCCGAAGGCCATTGGTTCGGTGCAGACCCGGCTCGAAGACATCATGCTGGCGCGCAATCCGACCGATCCATTCAGTCAAAAACCGGAGCTTGGCCTGGAACTCAAGCGGGCTTTGCGCGCCGCAAGTGACCGCTGAAGTCCGAAAAAGGCACGCGCCGAGGTTTGATTTGGGGCAGGGCTGACCGGGCCTGTGGCACACTTGCTGCAATCTATTCAAGTTTAGTCAGCGCCATAAGGGCGACTCTCCAAGTCATGCAGAAAATCATCGCGCAAATCGCGCAGGAAATCCGGGTTCAGCCCAGGCAGGTGCAGGCCGCAGTCGAGCTGCTGGATGGCGGCGCCACCGTGCCCTTCATCGCGCGCTACCGCAAGGAAGTAACCGACGGCCTGGACGACATCCAGCTGCGTGAGCTTGAAGCCCGTCTGGGTTATCTGCGCGAATTGCGCGACCGCCTTCAGAGCGTGATCAAGAACATCGAAGAGCAAGGCAAGATGACGCCGGCCTTGCTGGCCGCGCTGGTGGCAGCTGCTACCAAACAGGAGCTCGAAGACCTGTATCTGCCGTTCAAACTCAAGCGCCGCACCAAGGGCCAGCTGGCGCGTGAGGCCGGGCTGGAGCCGCTGGCCGACGCCTTGTTTGCCAACCCCGCACTGGTACCGACCGAGGAGGCGCTGGCGTATGTGATTGCGCTCAAACCGGTGGTGGAGGGCGAGGACAAGCAGCCGGACTTTTCCACTGTGCAGGCGGTGTTGGACGGGGTGCGTGACTTGCTGAGTGAGCGCTGGGCCGAAGACGTCGCCGTGGTCCAGGATCTGCGCGAGTGGCTGTGGCGGGAGGGCTTGTTCAGGAGCACACTGATAGCCGGCAAGGACGAAAACAACAGTGACGTGGCCAAGTTTCGAGATTATTTCGACTATGACGAGCCGATTGGCCGCGTGCCGTCGCACCGCGCACTGGCCGTGTTTCGCGGTCGCGGGTTGGAGATTCTGGATGCCAAGCTTGTCATTCCGGAGCAAAATCAGCCTGTAGCCTCCGTCGCAACTGCGCAGGCAGCTATCAAAACAAGAGCAAATCCGGTGGTGTCCCTGGCCGAGGGCCGGATCGCGCTGCGCCTGGGCTGGAGCCACAAGGGCCGCGCTGCCGATGATTTGATTCGCAAATGCGTCGCCTGGACCTGGCGCGTCAAACTCAGCCTGTCGATCGAGCGCGACCTGTTCACCAAGTTGAGAGAGGATGCTGAAAAGGTGGCGATCAAGGTGTTTGCCGACAACCTGCGCGATTTGCTGCTGGCGGCACCTGCCGGGCCGCGTGTGGTGCTGGGGCTCGATCCCGGCATTCGTACCGGCGTCAAAGTGGCGGTGGTGGACGCCACCGGCAAACTGGTCGACACGGCGACCGTCTTTCCACATGAACCGCGCAAGGATTGGGAAGGATCTTTGCATATCCTGGGCAAACTGTGCGAGAAACACGGCGTCAACTTGATCGCCATCGGTAATGGCACGGCCAGCCGCGAGACCGACAAACTGGCAGCGGATTTGATCAAGCTGATGGCCAAAGTCTCGGACCGTCTGATCGAAAAAGTAGTGGTCAGCGAAGCCGGTGCCTCGGTCTACTCCGCCAGTGAATTCGCTTCGCAGGAAATGCCGGATGTGGACGTGAGCCTGCGCGGCGCGGCCAGCATTGCCCGGCGCCTGCAAGACCCATTGGCTGAACTGGTCAAGATCGACCCCAAGTCCATCGGCGTGGGTCAGTACCAGCATGACGTGAATCAGACTGAGCTGGCAAAGACGCTCGACGCGGTGGTGGAAGATTGCGTCAACGCCGTGGGTGTCGATCTGAACATGGCCAGTGTGCCCCTGCTCTCCAGGGTGTCGGGGCTGTCAGGCAGCATTGCCCGCGCGGTGGTGCGATGGCGTGAAACCAACGGCGCCTTTGCCAATCGTCAGCAGTTGCTGAAAGTGACCGGGCTGGGTGCCAAGACCTTTGAGCAGAGCGCGGGGTTCCTGCGCATTCGCGGTGGCGACAACCCCCTGGACATGACAGGCGTGCATCCCGAGACCTACGCCGTGGTGCAACAAATCATCGCCAATACCGGCAAGCCAGTGGCCGAGCTGATGGGACGCGCAGAGATGCTCAAAGCGCTCCGGCCGGAGCTGTTTGCAAATGAAAAGTTTGGTGTCATCACGGTCAAGGATATTTTGAGCGAGCTCGAAAAGCCGGGCCGTGACCCGCGCCCGGATTTCAAGGTGGCACGTTTCAATGAGGGCATGGAGGACATCAGCGATTTGAAGGAGGGCATGGTGCTCGAAGGTACGGTCAGCAATGTGGCGGCCTTTGGCGCTTTTGTCGATCTGGGTGTGCATCAGGACGGCTTGGTGCATGTGAGCCAGTTGAGCCACAAGTTTGTGACCGACGCCCGCGAGATCGTCAAAACCGGCGACATCGTCAAAGTGCAGGTGGTCGAAGTGGACGTCGCGCGCAAACGTATTGCGCTGAGCATGAAGCTGGGCGCGGCACCAGCCCGGCGCGATGCCGGTGAGCGCCAAGTGGGCGAGAACCGCTTTCAGGGCCTGGCGAATAATCAGAGAGGGCGGGCCAGCGGGTCGGCGGCCGGCCAGCGCACCAACGCGCCACAGTCCACCGCCATGTCGTCGGCGTTTGCCAGGCTCAAGGGGGCGGGAGTATGAGCATGGACCTGGACACGCTGCTGGCGTCCCAGTTTGTGCTGCCGAGCATTCCCAAGGTGCTGGCGCTCTTGCTCAACGAACTTGCCCGTCCCGAGCCCGATCTGCGGAAAATAAGCCAGCTCATCAGTACTGACCCGGCCTTGACCACGCGCCTGCTGCAAACCGCCAACTCGGGGTTCTTCAAACTCTCGGGCACGATCAACAGCGTGTCGGAGTCGCTGGCCATTCTGGGACTCGGCCATGTCCGCACCATGGCGGCGGCAGCGGCTACCGGCACCTCGATCAAGGCGGTGCCAGGCATCAACCTGCAACAGTTCTGGGCCTACAGCCTGAACGTGGCCAAGCTTTCGCGCTCTCTCGCTGGCGTGGTGCGGCAAAACCAGCAGGCTGCGTTCACCTGTGGCCTGATCCACGCCGTGGGCGAGCTGGCCATGCATATTTGCATGCCCGAGGAAGTCGCTGCGCTGGATCGTGAAGTCGCCCCGCTGGATCTCAATCGGGCGAAAGCCGAAAGACGGACTTTTGGTTTTTGTTATGCCCAGGTCGGCGCTGGTTTTGCCAAAAAATGGCAATTCCCACAGCCGATTGTGGATGCGCTTGAGCACCAATACGCGCCGTTTCAGGATGATGTTTACGAACCGCTGGCGGGTGTCATTCATCTGGCCGCCTGGCGTGCCCGCGCCTGGGAGGCGAACCTGTCCGAGAATGCCCTGGCGGTGACGTTTCCGGGAGAGGTCGGCGAGGTGCTGGGGCTCGACATTGACATCGTGCTGCAGCAGGATCCGATCGATTGGTCGGCCCAACTGCCCGGTCGCCGGTTGACGTAGAAAAGCGGCGCTGTCAGTTGCGAATTTGGCCCACGGGGGAGATCTGGAGTTGAATGGTGGGGCCGGGGTCGCTGGCCATTTGCACCGAATACTGCTTGCCGGCATATTCGTAGACAACGTTGTAGGCGACGGTCCGATTTTCATAAAAGGTCTGGGTTGTGCAGCGCTGGACGTCCTGGACCTGTGCCGGTGATGATCCTTCGACGCTGTCGCCGATCATCGCACCGCCAACGATACCCAGTATCGTCGCCGCCGTCTTGCCGGAGCCGCCGCCCACTGCGTTGCCCATGGCGCCACCTGCAATCGCTCCCATGACCGCACCAGCACCTGATTTGGGTTGCTGCACGACCACTTGTTCCGTCGTGCACACCTGCCGGGGTACGCTGACCTGCTGAATGATGGGCGTGGAAGAAATCACCTGACCATAGTCCTGAGCCAGACTTGATCCACTGGAGATCACCGCAACAGATAAGAGAAGTAGTTTTTTCATGATGCTCGCCTTTGAAGTGCTGTCCTGTTGCCAATGATATGAGCTTTTGAGTGCTCGAGTGGTTTGCCTGCCAGTTAAGAAAAAGTAAAGACCGTAAGCAAAGCGAATTCGCTCCGGCGTTCAGTCAAAGATTTCTCGCCTTGTTCGCAAAGTTGTCCAGCATGAAGCGCCAAAACGGCAAAACGCACTCCTGGTGTCCCGCAGGCTGGGCATCACAGTCCGTCAAACTGACCAGATTTCCGGCACCCCGGGCCTGCATCGCCTGCAAGGTACTGCTCGCATTCAGATAGGAGACCGTGCGGTCGTCACGACCATGAAAAAAATACACCGGAACCTCGGGGCGCCAGTCATACACGCTGCTCAGGTTCTCAATCGACGACCGATCGTCAGCCAGATAGAAGTCGATCACCGTTGGCATGAAGGTCACGTCGGCATCAGCACCCAGCACCTGCCGCAGCAATTGATCGCGTACATTGTTCCGGTCAGCCTCGCTGAGATATTTCAAGAATCCGGGATTGAGCAAAGCGCCCAAAAGGGGGTTGGCCTGACGCACCAGCTTGAGTTCTTCGTCAAGGGTCAGGGCGACGTTGTAGGGACCGGCACCCGGCACCACACTGACAATCTGCTTGCGAAGCGTTGAGTTGCCGGCCTGCAGCGCTCTGTGGGCTGCCGGCGTCACATAGCCGCCCTCCGAGTAGCCCGTCAGAAAGAGCTGCTTGTTGTCGAGTACGTGCTGCGTCTGCCGCCAGTACTTTGCCGCAGTCAACATATCGACTACCGCGGCTGCAGAAGGACCCGACAGCAGGTAAGGGTGGCTGGCCCCCTTTGATACCCCGTAGCCAACGTAATCGGCCGACAGGACGATATAGCCTTGTGAAGCCAGTACTACTTCGGGGCCGCCCACGTCAACCAGATTACTCGGCGCATCGGCATCGCGCCTGATGGTGGCGTGTTGATAGCTCAGCACCGGGCTGAGGGCGTTGGCCGGCTTTTGAGGCAGCGCAACCAAAGCAGAGGCCAGTATCTGGTGACCGTGTCCGTCCAGAGTCAAATAGGTCAAGCGATAAGCCTGGACCGCGTAGCTTGGCGTGGCACGGAACGCTGATTTTCCAGCGAGTTCAATCGAGGCTGCAATTTCGGTGCCTGCAATTGTCTTCAGGAGAAAGGCTGCCTCGAAATGGCCAGGCCCGACGACATTGGCGATGGGCGGCTCTGGCACGGCGACAGGTGGGGAATCTCCGCCGCCGCCACAGCCGCTCACGTACACGGCGCAAGCCAGAAGACCCAAGAGCCTGCCAATCTGTCTGCAACCTGAAATGATCCAGCGCGCCATGATGTCAAATGATACAGGGAGGAGGCCAGATGCGAGGCACGGTGTCTTACGGCCTCAACTCGGCGATGCGGCTGTCGAGCGGTGTGATGAACGAATTCTGTTCCCAACCAGAGGTCTGGCGGCTTTCCTGCGACTTCGAAAAGTCGGCATTCACCGAAGCCGGCGTGCCAAAGCTTCTTCTCTTGTTGTTCCGTTGCTTGTCCAGTGCAGCTTGAAGGTTGTACTTGACATCCTTGAAGCGAGCGTCAAGAGCAGCCTGTTCGGTCCTCGTTGCCGCCTCTTCCCCCAGGAATTCGACGCGAAGTTGCGTTGGATGAGGCAACTTGGTGGAGTCAAGGACGCAGTACCGAATGCCGCATTGCGACAGCAGGGTGTGTTTCAGCATCTGGTTACTCTTGGACCTGAGGGGGCCGGTTACATCGACGCATGCAATCACCCGGCCTTCTTCGGTGCAAACCGTAAAGGTGCAATACACGGCGTTGAGCAACTCAAACCAATGGCCGGCTTCCTGACGGTTGGTTGGGGCGGTGAAGCGCGTGACCGGCAGCTTGACCAGAATTTGCTGATCAAACATCGCTTTGTCCAGCCAGGCCCACACCCGCTTCTCATCGCTGTTGACCAGTGTACGGACCGTTAGCGGCCACTGCTTGGGAACGCGCCGCCTTGCGTGCGTCATGGTTCGGTTGTGCCAGAAGAGCAGGCCGGCACCGAGCGCCAAGCCAGCGAGAAAAAAAGCAATCAACATCTCAGCCTACCCTGTTGAACGTATCGCCCCACGCGGTATATCCGTGCCCATGGTGGTGTTGTCAGGCACCGTTTCGCGTATTCTATGGACAAACTTGCCGGCCTGCGACCGGTCGGGTTTCGTCAACTTTTCCCTGGGTTTCATCCGTATTGCGCCGACCAGAGGAATCGTTTCGTTGTGGCGCAGACAAAATCACGAGGGCCGGAAGTGGCAACTTTCCTATGCACATTGTCAAAATCATTTCCGTTTTGGGTGCTGTCGCAATTCTCTTGGCGTGCAGTGTCGTGGTGCCCGTGAGTCCTAAGCCGATGGACCTGAAACGCGAGGTTGCTGACACTGAGCGTGCCTTCGCAAAATCCATGGCTGATCGGGATCATGCGGCATTTGCATCGTTCCTGTCGGAAGAAGCAGTGTTCATGTCAGGTCCTGAACCACTGCGTGGAAAGGTACAGGTGGCCAATGCATGGAAGCGTTTTTATTCCGGGCCTATCGCACCATTTTCCTGGCGGCCCGAGCAGGTCGAAGTACTTCCGTCTGGAAACCTCGCCATTAGTTCAGGCCCTGTGCACGACGCCCAAGGCAAACTGATTGCCACATTCACCTCAATCTGGCGACGGGAGGGGCCAGGAATCTGGCGCATTGTTTTTGATAAAGGCGATGACGTCTGCAACTGCCGCACGCCGTGAACCGTCGATGTCTGGCCAGCTTTGATTACGGAATCTTCGCAGCCTCCGCTTCCATCTGTGCTACCAGTTCTTCCATTTGATCAACCATCGCCTGCACAGTCGCGCGTTGGGAGAGATCGACTCCGGCCTTTTGCAGCTGTTTCATCGGGTGATCGTTGCCACCGCTCTTCAGCAGGGCAAGGTAGCGATCAGTGGCTGCAGCACGGGCAGCACCTGAGCCGGTGGTCATGTCCTTGAACAGTTTTGCCGACGAAGCGAAACAGGTTGCGTATTGATAAACGTAGTACGGTGAATTGTAGAAATGCGGGATTCTCGACCAGGTGTATTTGTACAGGTCGTCGATCATGACCGCGTCACCGTAATAATCCCTCAGCAGCTTCAGGTAAATGCCGTTCAGCACATCTGAAGTAATCGGCTTGCCCTGCTCAACCAGCTGATGCGCCTGCAATTCGTAGTCGGCAAACAGCACCTGGGTGTAGAAGGTTCCAACGATCGAATCGACCGCGTGCTGTAGCAGCAGGAAGCGCTCCTTGGGGTCGCTGGTCGCCTCCAGCAAGTGCTTCAGCAGAAAACGCTCGTTGGTGGTGGAGGCGACCTCGGCGACAAAGATGGTGTAGTCCGCCGTCACGAACGGCTGGGCTTCGTTTGAAAGCACAGTGTGCATTGCATGGCCGCCTTCGTGCGCCAGGGTGAACAGTGCGTCTTGCGTGTCGTTGTGGTTCAACAGCATGTAAGGCCCAACGCCGTAGATGCCACTCACATAGGCGCCGCTGCGCTTGCCTTCGCTTTCATAGACATCGACCTGTCTGCCGGCCAGGAATTTCTGGTACTTGGCGACGTAGTCAGCACCCAGGGGTGCGACCGAAGCCAGCACCTGTTCGCGCGAATCCGCATAGGAGTAGACCTTGTCGGTCTTGTAGATCGGGATGGCGCCGTCATAGGGGTGATAGGTCTCCAGACCGAGCAACTTCTTGCGCAGTTTCATGTAGCGCTGCAGCGGTGCGGTCCCCTTGCGCACCGTATCGACCAGATTCGTCACCACCGATGCTGGAATGGCATTGCCATCGAGCGCGGCTTCAAGAGCGCTGGGAAAATTACGCGCCTGCGCGTTGAACCAGCCGCGCTGCAACACCCCGTTGTAGATCGCTGCATAGGTGTTGGTCGTCGCCGCATAGGTCTTCAAATAGGCCTCGAATGCCTTGGTGCGGTCAGCCTGCTTGTAATTGGTCGCAAGCACCGACTGGTAGGTGCCCGGTGTCAGCTTGATTTCCTTGCCGTCCGACAGGGTCACCAAGGGAAACTTGATGTCAGATGTTGACAATTCCTGAAAGGTCGCCCTCGGCGTAGCGCTGAACTGTGCAGCGTAGGACATCAAGCGTTCGCCTTTTTCGTCAAGTACATGTTGCTGTTGGCGATAGTTGTCGACAATTGTGAACTTGTACTGGGCAAGTTCCGGTGTCGCGGCAATCCACTGTTCCATCTTCGCCTGTGGCACGGTCAACAGTTCGGGCGTGAACCACGAAGTGGCGGTGCCGAGCTTGGCAAACAGCGCCATGACGCGCTGAAATTTGCCTGATACATCCTGGTTGCGGGTATCAACATCACGCTGCAGCGCGGTATAGCCATAAACCTTGTACTGCAGCTTGCCGATTTCGTCGAACGCCCGGTAAGCTTTCAGCACCGCGTCAGGGCCGTTTTTGAGCGAGCCCTTGAGGCTGGCAAACGAGTCGATCCTTGTGTCGATCTCCTTCATGCCGGCTTCCCAAGCCTCCCAGTTCGCGTAGATAGGCGTGAAGTCCCAGTGAAACTCGGTCGCAATTTCGCTACGATTCTGGGTTGCCGGCTTGGTGGGGCCGACCGCCATCGCGCTGCCGACCAGCGTGAATGAAATGGTGGCATTGATAATGCAACGGAGGAAACTGGTATTCATTGTGAGTAGCCCCTTTAATGGATGGGCGCTTCAATCGCCCGAGGCAAAGTATCGCAGTTTCGCCCGTCATGTGCTTTTTGCGCCGACAGGCCGGCAGGTCCCGGTTAAAGCGAGTAGCGATCGGGAAGCTCTGTCGGCATAATCGTCGGCAATGCCAATCCCAGGCATTTACTGGAGGAGCTATGAGCATCAATGGCGTGTGTATAGGAGTCGTGGTCGGCTCGTTAGATCCGCAAAACAAGGGGCGGGTCATGGTCCAGGTGCCGGGTGTGGGAGCGGCAGGCTGGGCACCGGTATGCCAACCGCTCGGCGGGAGCAGCGGCGGTGCCGTTGTCGGCGGCAAGGTTGTCGTGGCGTTCGAACATGGTGATCCTCAGCGACCGATAGTGCTGGGTCGGCTGCCATGACGCGGTAGCCGTTTGGGGATGGACGCCCCGCATGCCCGCACCGCTCATGCTATTGATCGGTACCGGCGAATTCTCGGAGCCGCCGTATTCTGCCTGCTCGCTCTGAGCGGCGAAGGGGCGTCAGGCATCGAACCGAAAATTGATGCTGCCGTGCAGCAGAACGGCGAGACTTTCATTGTTGACGTGACAATCGATGTTCAAGTCACCATGGACACCGCATGGGAAGTCATGACCGATTTTGACCATATGGCTTCTATTCTCGGAGATCTTACGTTGAGCAAGGTGATCTCCCGCAATGGAAACACGTGGGTTGTGCGACAGGAGGGCCTCGCAAGATATGGTCCGTTTTCCTATTCATTCGAGTCCGATCGGGAAATACACCTTGAACCGATGACGCGGATTGTGGCGCGGAACATCTCGAGCACTGCGACGCGGATGGACAGTGAAGCACAAATTGCTCCTCTGGACCAAGGCGTGCAAATCAAATACCACATCGAGATGGTGCCAGGTTCACTGCTGGCACGAATGTTTGGCCTGCCTTTTGTTCGGCATGAAGTCGGGGAACAAATTCAAAGAATGGCCGGAGAGATGATCCGGCGCCGCGACCGCGCCAACCCGGCAGGAGCAGCTTCAGGAAATCGGGATTAACGAGCAAGTGCAATCAACAGATAGCACTGCCTTGTCACCCATGGCAATCGCGCCGATCGGACATTTCACGGCGCATTTTGCACAGCCACTACAGCGATCTTCTTCTTGCAGGACGGAAATTTTTTTCCAGCCTTGTCGTTCGAAGGCGAACAGGCTGAGGTGACAGGCTGCAATGCACCACCCGCATCCTGAACAGCGTGCAGTATCAATGTGCGGGATTTTTGTCGCCATGGGAAGGGTCAGGCTGGATGCATCCGGCGGCGGCAGATTTCGCCAAGAAGCGGGAGCAACTCAAGCGCGGTGCAAAGTGATGCTTTCCAGATCGCTTCTCAATTCGGCCGGCAGACTGATATCCTGCGGCAATCTGAGGAAGCGCTCCTTGTCAGACTCAATGAGGATCTGATTGAATGCCAGTATGGTGTACCAGGCACCGGCGGCCGCCTTATTGCCCCAAAGTTTTCTTGCAGAATTAACTTTTCCGTCTGTGAAAAGTGGCCCATACCCCTGGCTTGAGGCAGACGACTGGAATTGTTTGATCCATACAGACAATTCTGGCGTGTAATTGCCGGAAAACGGAAATATTGCGGCAGGTGAACCGATACCTTCCACATGGAATCGACTGCCAACGTTCCACCCGCTATTCATATTGATCGCGAACAGAAAATATTGAACCAGCTGGACATCCGTTCGGTTGTTTGGACACCCTGGCCCTACGGCCTGGAGTACGTCGTAGTACGGGGCACTTCTGTAAGCCATGTCGCTCTCCTGTCTATTTGACTGCCACTCTCAGCCCTTGCTGGTCAGGCCGAAAACGGCTTTCGACGCTGTTCGCGAATAATATTATTCTTATTTTGGTAGCGGCTCTATCGCCACGATCTCCGTGATGGCCAGAGTCGAAATATCCCTCAGTTTTTCCAGCCGCACACCATTTTGCTCCAGTAGAGACGAAACAAAAGAAAAGCTGGAGGCGACGAACAGGTCACGTCCGTCCGGTGCGCGCCGATGCACGCCATACTTGACCCGTTCGCGTTCCTTGGCACTGAGTTTGCCGATCAAACTCTTGCTGGCCCAAATGCTGCCGTGCCGCGCGACATCGGAAACACGAGCCGCCTGGTTGATGGTGTCGCCGAGCACGACAAACTCAACGCCGGTGGAAGACTGGTAGGTGCCCAGCCACTCCTGGCCTTCGGTGATACCCGTATTCAAATAAAGCTCATTTAGCCAGTTTTTTCGGATTTGCCAGTTCTTCGACAGTTTTTGCATTGCCAACCGGGTCTCTTGGGCGCAAGCCAGGGCGTTAGCCAAATAGTCGCTGTCCGGTCGAGGGAAGAAGTAGTAAACCAGACCATCCCCGACGTGTTTGCCACAGGTCGCGTGGTAGCGACGATAAATCGGTGTCACCGTGGTCCAAATTTCATTGATCAGCTCAAAGTACTCCTCGGGGGGTAATTCCGAGCAGATTGTCACCGAGCTCTGCAGGTCTGCCACCATCACCGCGAGATCAGTCAAAACGGGCAGACGGCGACGCAGCAGGCTACGGATCACTTCATCGCGGCGGGACAGGAGTTCCAGCATTGCATCGTTTCCATTGGTCTGTGGCAATAGCACGATGAGCAAGCCTTCGCGAAAATGGGACGCGTATGCCGTGTGCGGAGTTTGGCGATTTGTTTTGTCGGGCAGGGTGATTGGTGCTGCCAACATGGGCATCGCTGGTTCGGCGGTCGCCTCCGCGTAAATGACCTGCATTTTCGCGAATGTCATGGGGTCAAGACCCCGGCAGGCGAAGCTGAAGTGGTCTGCAGTCAGGCGGCCCTTGGCCAGGGCAACGTGAAAGCGCAGAAGACTGCTCCAGTCATCGCGCTCGGCGGGTAGCAGCCGCAGCAGACTGCGACCATCGCTTTTGGCCGACAAGTCAGAGACGCCGGGCAGTTGCCGTCGCGCCTCCTGGTTGATCCAGATCAGCTCAAAACTATGATTGATCATGTACGCAGGATGGGTCAGCTCCTCAATCGTCACCCGCGGTCCGTCGTCTTCCGTACGCCGAAGTGGGGCACCAGGCGCGGGGGCGGGCTGTGCGCTGGAATGGGGCAGACGAGGCTCAACGGTCCCTTCGGGATTCGCGCTGATCGGCGCAAATTCTTTCGCACCCAGAAGTTGAGCGGCAATTTCAGACATGCTGTGACCCTTCTGTTTGAGCTTGCCAATGGCCTCTATACGTTCGACCGTGTCAGCAGGAAAGAACCCCAATTGACGCGGCCCTTTACTGTCCAAACCCGGATTGCTGACTACCGGCTTGGACAGTATCCCAAGCTTGATATAGTTGTTCAATGTTGCCCTGGAGATGCCCGTCTTTTCGATGAGGTATTTGCTGGATAACATGCTCGTATTTGCCAAACTTGTACTGTACAAGCTGGATAATTAGACAGTTCAATTGATTTGTCAAGCGTAGTTTCCAACTATTTTGAATAGCCTGTTGTATGGGCGCCAATTCAGCCCGCCACTGGCTGTCCGAAGTCGATCGGGCATTTTGATGTGTCCAAGCGCCCAATCGGCAGGGCGCGAAGGCTATCAGCGAATTACCAATACCGGTATTTCTGAATGGGTGAGTACCTGAAGTGTCTCGCTGGCAAGTAGCACACGCTTGATGCCACCCCGCCCGTGCGACGCCATCACAATCAGCTCGGCCTTGGATTTCCTGGCCACTTTCAGCAGGGCGTCAGACACGTTGCTGGATTTTGTGACAACTGTATTGACGCTGATATGTTTATCAACAGTGGTTTTCAATAGTTCGTCAAGCGATGCCTGCGCTTTTGCAGACAACTCTTTTTCGAAGTCATCCATCTCTTTGATACTGAGAATGGATGATCCGTCGAAAAAAGCCTTTGGATAGCTTGGAACGACACGTACGATTGTCAGGATGGCGCCGAGTTCGACAGCCAGTTTCGATGCTGCCTCCACAGCCATCCTGGATAGCTTGGTTCCATCAGTTGCAACCATAATTTTTTTATACATGTCAATCCCTTTTGTTGTGAGAAGCGGAGCAGAAGATCTGGCGGCGAAACTTCGGACCAGTCCTAATTCTTGATTTGGGTAATCTTTGAACCCTCGAACGTCAGGTTGTACATCAACCCCTGGTTCGAGAAGATGAAGCCAATGATGGGTTTCCTCGCTGTCTCAGTGTCGATTGCGCCACCCGTGCCAAGGGTGGCCAGTGCCACACTTCCATCAACCCCGGCTTTCCACCCCTTGGCCTTGCGGAATTTGCCCAGCGCATCGGCGGTCATAAAAAGCACGATCTGACTTCGCACCTGCGCACCGAGCTGAAGCCCAACCGAAGCAGATGCAATGTTGTAGTAGGCAACGGTCTTGCCATCGATCAAAAGGGCACCTTCACCAAATTCCCCGCCGATCCCCACGCCAGCCTTGAGGACTTTCGGGAATACGAGTACGCCGGCTGCCTTCCCGGACAACTCGTGGCCGGCACTGGTATGCTTTTGAAAGACACCAAGCGCCTCACGGACCTGGGCGTCGATCTCCTGCTTCGAGGCGGCGGACGCGGTTGTGCCGATTAAAAGAGCGAAGATTGCAATTAGGCTGCGCATGAGAGTTGCCCTTTCTGTCTGCAAATGATTCGCAGAAGAAAATTGTGGCAGTCATATGCAGCCCCGTCAAGCGGCGGGGAAGACCCAACTCTCAGGACCATCCAGATGCGGTAGTAAATCGCCGCTAGACTCTCGGCAATTGCTTGGGGCTGAGCCATTGAGCGTAAGAGATACGCGCAATATCAAACCGATCGGCAGTACGACAATAAACTGAAGGTGAGCCGAGCCTTCCAATGGGCGCAAAATTCTTGACATGCAGGCGCGGACCCATTAAATGATCGGCGACGTGGAACATGACGACTTGCCCGACGAACAGAGTGTTTTCGCCGAGCGGCAGTGCGCTGAAAAGCCTGCATTCGAGACTGACCTGCGCTTGCGCCACGCGAGGCGTCTTGACGTGAACCGAGGGTGCGGTTTGCAGCTGTGCCGCATCCAGTTCGCTGTGGTCTGGCGGAAAGTCTGCCGCCGAAATATTCATGGCGGCGAACAGCTCCTCGGTGACCATGTTTACAACAAACTCGCCACTGGACTGAATGTTCTTCGCCGTATCCTTGAATTCACCGTTGTCGCGCTTGCCAACGCTGACCATCACATACAGTGGGTCACTGCCGACCGCGTTGAAAAAGCTGAACGGTGCCAGATTGACAACGCCGATTTCACTCAGGCTGGTAACCCAGGCGATCGGACGCGGCACCACCAAATTCGTCAGCAGTTTGTAGTTATCGGCGGTTGAGTGAAAGGCGGGGTCGATTTGCACGAAGGCTGCTCCGGTGTGAACAGGGTTCGATGATCGAAGGCAGATCGAGGAGCTGGAAGCAAGTCACCCGTAGTGCGCGATAGGCACTGGCAAGTCATCGTCCAAATACAACTCGTACTCGCTCCACGCGTCTGCGCCGAAGTTTTCGTCACACTGTGCGGCCACGTCATCAAACGAAGTGAACTCCATGCTGAACATGGCTGTATGGAAGAGTTTGCGGCAGGCGCGTCCATCTTCGGTTACGGTATCACCTTGTGGGTCTTCGACGAGCTGACAGCAATGTACCCAGACGTACTTGCCTGCCAATTCATCCTCAGCCTGCGCGATGCTCAGCGCAGAGGCATCTTCCAGGGCGTTTTGAGAGGGCCTCTGGAGGCGAAATACCTGGCCATGCAACGGATGCGCAGGATCAAGTTCAAGGTCGATGGTTTGCCACGCGGTCGTAACCTGGTCCGCGACGTCGATCAGTTCCTCAGGTGTTATGTCACCTTCCCAGTAAACGTCTGTAATGTGGCGCGAAGTACCGTAATCGCCGTCCCACAGACTGGCCTTGTGCTTCATTGCTTCTGGATGCATGAGGGATCTCCTTGATTAAGAACACAACTCTATCGCAATAGTGTTTGCAGGTCCAACGATCCACCGAAGGATTCGGCGATCAGTGGGTATCGACAATTTGTCTGCAGGTTCAGCAAAACTCAATGAGTGATAGTATTTTTTTGCTGGTTCGCCATCTTGAATACCTCTTGGTGACTGGATCAACGATATGTAAATAACACTTGATCGGATCGACATATTTCGCCCCCTATTCATTCGTCAGGCGGACCTGAATTGGTGTTGGGCAGCAACACTGGAGGCATGGACTCGTGTTGACGGCCGCTGGGGAGGGGTCAAAACCCAACAGCAGTGGATTGCTGATCCGGGTTTGCAGGCACAACTGAACCGGTCAGGCCTCGCATACTGTGCAGATCTATTCGATCGGGCGCACGACCGTGTACTACCTTGAGCCCGTCAGTGGTTACCGCGAATCAAATATTGCAGAAGTTGCCGTATCGCCACTGGTGATGCTGCATCGGTAGCTCACCCGCATACTATGAAGGTGTCACAACCTTCTCTGGAGACTCAATTGCCACGCCTTTGTCAGTCTCTTCCGGTTCCCACGAATCAGGAACTTCAACAGAGATATGGATGTTGACGAATGCATGCTTTTCAGAAATCAGAATTTGGCAGGTGGAACAATTCGGTGAGGGGTGGGTACTGGATTAGCGTGCAGATGCCGCAGCAACCCGACGTCGGCGCATGAGCCAGACAATCGCAGCCCCGGTCGCAAAAACTGGCAGCAATGAGCCCATATTCAGCAATTGCCAGCCCTGTGTCGTGACCAGCACGCCCGAAGCAAACGAGCTGACGGCTGTGGTGGCAAAGACAAAGAAATTCAGGGCGCCCTGGGCGCGGTCCTTTTCTTCCGGGGTGTAGGTTTGCAGCGAAAGCGCAGTGCTGCCGGTGAACAGGAAGTTCCAGCCCACGCCCAGCAACAACAGCGCCACCAGAAACTGCTGCAAATCCACGCCAGAGAGTGCGATGACAATGCACACTACGTTGAGCAGCACACCAATGCCCATGATCGGCAATACACCAAAGCGCTTGATCAGATGGCCGGTGACAAAACCGGGTGCAAACATGCCAATCACATGCCACTCAAGCACCAGCGCCACATCGCCAAACGGCAGGCTGCATTGCTGCATCGCCAGCGGGGTGGCCGCCATCAGCAAATTCATCACGCCATAACTCAAAGCACCGGTGGCCGCAGCCACGATAAAGACCGGCTGGCGCATGATCGCGCGCAAAGGCCGGCCTTGGTTGGACGCCTTTTTGATCGGCATGGGCGGGAAGGTAATGAAGCTCAGCACCGCCATGGACAGCAGAGCCACGGCGGCCAGCGTCAAATACGCGCCCATGAACGGCACGGGGGTGAGAGTGCGCGTTTGCGCCGCCAGGTTCGGGCCCAGCACCGCACCCAGCAGGCCACCGGCCATCACCAGCGACACGGCTTTTTCCTTGAAGCCCGCATCAACCAGCTCTGCAGCGGCAAAGCGGTACAGATTGGCGTTGGCGTTGTAATAGCCGGCAATGACAGTCGCGGCGCACAGCATCCAGAAGTTTTTACTCCCGGCGGCATAGGCACACAATAGCGCGCTGCCCAAAGCCACCGCCAAACCCAGTTGAAACGAGGCCTTGCGGCCAAAGCGGTGCTGGGTCTTGGCGACCAGGCCGGTCGACAACGCGCCCCCAACCACATAGCCCATCACTGGCAGCGTGGCCATCCAGCCCAGCGGGGCCAAGCTGAAGCCCACCAGGCCGTTGATGGCGATGAAGGTCACGTTGTTGGTCAGGAACAAGCCCTGGCAAATGGCCAATAGCCAAAGATTTCGAATAGGCATTGCGTCTCAAATGTATACTGCATGGGGTATATATCATATCTTGTGCAAGAAGGTCGATGTGAGAGATGATATGCATCACGCCTGATCTTGGTAAGCTCGTCCCGGTGACAAGCCAACATGCGCGGGAGACCCGATATGAGCCACAAACACCACGCACTGCTGTGCATGATTTTTCAGGACCCGCTGCCCGTCAACGTCCATTGGCGCGAGCTTGAATCCCTGCTGAACCATCTCGGCGCGACCATCGAACCATTGCACGGCGCGCGCTTCAAGGTATCGCTCAACAAGGCCAGCGATTTTCTTCATCACCCGCACCACAACAATGACTGTTCCCGCGACCTGATCAAACAGGTGCGCGAGTTTCTGGTACATTCGGGCGTCAGCCCTTCGGCTTACGAAGCCAAAAAAGACGCACAGTAGGTCTGACCAACCAACTTCGTCAGTTGGATGACAGCTCCCGACTTGCTTGCGACGACCACATATGGCCGATTCCTTCAGCCACGAATGGCTGCATTAGGCCTGGCCTTCCACGCCATTCGTTTTCGGCGAAAGGGGGGTGTCGGCGTCCAGGGCGGAACTTCACGTTGGCATGCCTTTGGATCGCTGGACCGGTTCAAGGCGACCAAGGGCCAATTCGTGATTACATCTGCAATTTCGCCATCGGCAAACGAGACGGCTGAACTTCTCAGCAAGAGAATCGTACTGGTCGATCGTCCGTTGTTTATCCGGCGGAGATTCGATTCGATATTGGCTGCAGGGTGGAAGAGACGATACAGATCAAGAAACTTGATGAAGAGTTTTTCGATTCAATGCGGGCGCATGGCCCCTCTTCCCATGCCAAGACCTGGCATCTTGGGCGAGCTTGGCCTTCAAGTCGACAATTTGCGACCCAGGATGGTTTCGACAGCCTCTATTTTCGATTTCATTCGGCTATTTGTACCGGCCCGATAGTCGATCTTGATTTGCGAGCTGATACGTGGGCAATCGTCCTCAAGAGCTTTGAAACAGTCAGTGACAACTGCCATGACCTCAGCCCAATCACCCTCGATGATCGTACCCATTGGGGTCAATTGGTAGGACAAGCCACTCCTGTCGATGACATCAAGTACGCGAGCTACATAGTGGCTCTTGCTTTCCTCTTTGGTGGACGGAGTCATGGAAAATTCGAGCAGCACCATTGGTTTATGCCTTTTCTGGTTAAGAGTTCTAAGTATGCCGTCAATAATGAGTAATTTATTGGTTTCCTCGGCTCCAATAGACACTTTGCAGAGACGTAACCTAGAGCCGGGCACGTGATCGGTCAAAGCCGATCATATAAATCAAAGATCCTTCACCACCTTTGAGAAGGTATCCAACATGAACTGCCAATAGGGCGGCACGCACTCCTGATGTCCTGCGGGCTGCGCAGTACAGTCGGTCACATTGACCAGGCCTTCCGCACCGTTGTCACGCATCTTTTGCAAGGTAGTGCTGGCATTGAGGTAAGAGACCGTGCGGTCGTCACGACCATGAAAAAGATGCACCGGAACCCCCGGGCGCCAGTCATACACGCTGCTCAGGCTCTCAATCGACGACCGATCGTCAGCCAGATAGAAGTCGATAACCGTTGGCATGAAGATCACATCGGCATCGGCGCCCAATACCTGCTGGAGCAATTGATCGCGCACAGTGGCCCGGTCAGCATCGCTGAGGTATTTCAGAAATCCTGGATATAGCAAGGCGCCAAGAAGCGGATACGCTTGGCGCACCAGTTTGAGTTCTTCGTCCAGCGTCAAGGCAACGTTGTAGGGGCCAGCACCCGGCACGACACTGACAATTTGGCTGCGCTGAGTTGATGTTCCGGCTTGCAGTGCTCTATGGGTCGCCATCGTTACATAGCCTCCTTCTGAATAGCCTGCCAAAAAGAGCTGCCTGTTATCGAGCACCTGCTGGGTCTGGCGCCAATAGTTTGCCGCAGTCATCAGATCGATCACCGCTGCGGCGGAAGGGCCTGACAGCAGGTAAGGGTGACTGGCAGCTTTTGATACCCCGTAGCCGATATAGTCGGCCGACAGGACGATATAGCCCAGGGAGGCCAGTACCACCTCCGGACCTCCAATGTCGGCGAGATTGCTGGGTGCTTCGGCTTGGTGTTTGATGGTGCCGTGCTGATAACTAAAGACCGGGCTCAGGGCGTTGCCTGGCTTTTGAGGCAGCGCAACCAAAGCAGAGGCCAGAATCTCCTTACCCAGACCATCCAGGGTCAAATAGGTCAGGCGATAGGCTTGGACTGCGTAGCGTGGAGTGGCACGAAACGCCGCGGCGCCGGCGAGGTCGATTGCGGCTGCAATTTCAGAGGTTGAAATGGTCTTAAGGCTGACTGCGTCCATGAATCGACCCGGCCCGATGACATTGACCAACTTTGCGGTGATGCTGACCGTGGCCGCACTGCTATTGACCTTGCCGTCATTGACGGTCAGTGTCGCGACATAAGTCCCTGCCACATCGGCGGTGAAAGTCGGGTTGCGTGAGGTCAGGGACGACAAGGCCGCGGTGCTCCCGGCGGGCTTCGCGGTGAGCGTCCAGGCGTAGCTCAGGGCATCTCCATTTGCATCAGTACTGGCACTGCCATCCAGGGTCACGAGCGCACTGGCCGCAACATCCTGCGCGATACCAGCATTGGCAACCGGTGCCGCATTTGCCATCGCTGCGGTGATGCTGACGGTCACCGAGTTGCTGGTGATCTTGCCGTCATTGACGGTCAGTGTCGCGACATAAGTTCCTGCCAGATCAGCAGTGAAGGTCGGCATGGCAGAAGTCGGTGACGACAATATGGCCGCGCTGCCGGCAGGTTTGGCCGTCAGTGTCCATGCATAAGTCAGGGGTTCGTTGTTCTCATCCGAGCTCTTCGCGCCGTCGAGGGTCACGACTGCACCCGCCACGACATTCTGTGCCACGCCCGCATTGGCAACCGGTGCTACATTCGCTACCGTTGCCGTGATGCTGACATTCGCTGCGTTGCTGCTGTTGAGTTGACCATCATTGACGACGAGGCTTGCGGCATAGGTGCCTGCCACATCGGCGGTGAACGTCGGCTTCACGGACGACGACAAAGACAAGGCGGCGGCGCTGTTTGCTGGTTTGGTCGTTAGCGTCCAGACGTAGGTGAGCGCATCGCCATTGGCATCCGAACTGGCACTGCCATCAAGCGTGACAACGGTTCCGGTTGCGACATTCTGTGCCACCCCCGCGTTGGCAATTGGAGCGGCGTTATTCACGCTGACCTTCACACTGACTGTGTCCGGGCTGCTATCTTTTGTCCCGTCGTTGACGATCAGCGTCGCCACATAGGTACCGGCGGAATCGGCTGTGAACGCTGGTTTGGCAGAGCTGGAATCGGTCAAGGCGGCGGTGCTGCCTGCGGGCTTGGTGGTGAGTGTCCAGGCATAAGTCAGAGGATCGCGGTTCGCGTCCGAGCTCTTGCTACCGTCGAGTGTCACGACGGCGTTGGCCATGACGCTTTGATCGGCTCCGGCGCTGGCGACGGGTGCGGTGTTGACGATCGGTGGGGGGTTGATGTGGTCCGTTCCACCGCCTCCGCCACCGCAAGCAGCAAGAAGAACAGTGAACAGCAAGATGGCCAGCAGTCTTTGGCGCTTCATATTCTTAACCCAAGAATTGTTTGTGATCGCCTTGACTATTTAGTTGCAGAATTTCCCATCATGATGATGACTTGCGAGGTTCAAGACACTGGATGTCGTCAAATGGTGGGCACCTCAGATACGCCCGCGGACCCCTCGAACTTGACCAGCGTTTTGATGGCACCTGGCAGCAATGAACCGGGCACGCTGATAAGCAGGACGTCGCTGTTGTTGCCAAACGCCAACTGCCCCTGGAACAGTATGACTTTGGTCCCGGCGCTTGTGATTGTGACCTTGTAGGTGCCACCGGGTATGTCAATTGACTCGCCGCCGGTGGCTGGCCCGGAAGTCTTGTACGCGGTGGCAACAATCGTCGGGAGCGCGGTTGCAACCGTGATGTCGGCACCGGGGGGCGACATATAGAGATCAATATTGCTCGCATTAAATGATGCATTCATGATCCGAAGCCGCGCACTGTCGCTGGTGAGCGGCTTGTTATACGGGTCTGTGATCAGGTAAATGCTGCTATCGGAATTGGAGCCCGGCAACTCCACAATGGTGTACCTGTTGCCTCGTGATGCGTCGATGGGCACTGAGCCAATGGTCACGCCGCCGACGGTGGTTTTCACGGACCAGGTATTCAAGCCCATGTCGACGTTGAAATAGTTCGAGGCGAACTTGTAGGGCTTGTCAATGACGTCGGCCTGAACAATGGCGCCGTGATATAGCGTCACATTGGGGGCCAGCGGTGATGCATGCACAAAACGCACGACCGGGTCTGCCAGATCGAGCCGGTCTGCCGTATCGCCACCGCCACAGGCGACCAGACCCGTGACCGGCACCATCATCAGTAAGAATTTGTTGCGTAATTTCATGACTGTGCTTTCCAGAGTTGAACGAGCCTGTTCGGGGACAAGTTGATGTAACTTGTGCAGCAATTTAGCAAGCAGCCACTTCGTCGTCTGTGCGCTGGGGCACTTTGGCTCAAGCAGTCATCTGACGACCTGGCCCCGGCACTTCAACTCCAGAGTGCGGGCAGCGCCACAGCGACCCAGACCCAGCCTTGACCTCCGGCTCTCCTCTTTGTTCGCTGTCGCACAGACTCAACTCACTGAAGTTGTTAAAAACGCTGCATGAACGCTTTTTTTAAACCAACGGAAGCTGTCACACAACCGGGTGACCTCAACGCAATCCCCTGGACTGATGTCGAGGGAAAGCGTGAATTTTCGTTACAACTGGGTTTGGCAATCGGTGACGAGGATTTATCCTTTCAGGATACGGTCTGGATGGACCCGGTCGCTGATCGACTCTGCGCGACACCAATGAACTTCCTGGATTCAGGTGAGTTTGTCTCCACCGGGCGCAACAATAGGCCTTAGAAACGGGCACAACCTTGCGGCGCGACGGTGGCGAAATTTGAGATCACATTGCCGCCACCGAGCCAATGCAGAACCCAAGACTCCGCAATAGCCCAATCCAGACCTGAAGAAAACCCACTACGACTTCTCGCAAGGGTTTGATTCACTGGTGTATTCTGGCTCCTCGACTGGTTGCTGCGGCGGGCAAGGGGATGACCATGGGGACCTTTCGGGGTTGGTGGGGATAACAAAAATGTGCCGTGAACGGTTACCGATAATGAGGGTTCCGAATTTCAGAAAGCGACAAACCCATGGCAATACCTGATTTCCAAACCCTGACGCGTCCAGTGCTCATACTTGGCCTCATGTGCTTGTAATTCCTATCCGTTAGAGGCTGGTTTTGTCAAAATCATCGCATCGACAGAAGTCTGCTGCCCCGTCTGCAAGATCAGGTTTGACGACGGCGCAACCCATGGACAAGGTTCGCAGCCTGGTTGCACAGCGTGATTTTGTGGCGGCTGACCGACTGTTGAGCGCTTTGCTCGCAGCGCATCCAGAGCATGCGGCGGCTTTGCACGTGAAAGCCGTCATGTTGAACATGCAGGGTCAGTCACTTGAGGCGCTGCCTTTGATGGAGCGATCTTTGCAACAGGAGCCCAATGATGCCGGGTGCTGGAACGACTACGGCATTGTGCTGGCCAAACTGGATCGCTGTGATGATGCCATCGCGGCATATCAGCGCAGCATCACACTGGCTGGCGAAACCCCCGCCGCTGCCAATGCGTACAACAATTTGGGGCGCTTGCATCGCGCCACGTATCCCGGGGCTGCTGAACAGGCGTTTCGTCGGGCGACAGCGCTGAATCCTGGTTTTGCGCAGGCTTGGTACAACCTGTCGCAGGTTTTGCCGCAGCTAGGCCGTATTTCCGAAGGGGTGGATGCCTGGGCCCAGGCCACTGTACTGGCACCTCAAAATGCTCCGACCGAGCACCATGCCCGTGCGCTGGTGCATCTGGGGCGCACCAAGGAAGCCATTGCTCTGTACCGGGCGTGGCTCAAGCGCGAACCGGGTAACCCGTTGGCCAAACATCACCTGGAAGCCCTGCTCAGGCCCGAAACTGCCGTGCGGGCTAGCGATGCCTACGTGGAAACCGTGTTTGACGGTTTTGCCGCTTCATTCGACGAAAAGCTGGCCTTGTTACGCTACCGCGCCCCCAGCCTGATTCGTGACGCGCTATCAGCTATTCATCCCCATGCCGATGCCCGGCTGAGCATCGCGGATGCCGGTTGTGGAACAGGCTTGTGTGGTCCACTGGTGGCTCCGTGGGCCGACAAGCTGGTCGGGTTTGACTTGTCTGGCGGCATGATTGAACAGGCGCGAGCCCGGGGTGTTTATGCGCAGTTGCATAAGGCGGAGCTGGTGCAATACCTTGCAGCACACCCGGCAGAGTTCGATGTCGTGGTCTGTGCCGACACGCTGTGTTACTTTGCCGGTCTGCTTGAACCCCTGGCGGCTGCCTGTATCGCTCTGCGACCGGGGGGGTATCTCATTTTTACTGTTGAAGCAGTGGACACCACAG
Organism: uncultured beta proteobacterium; assembly: GCA_963810395.1. Classification (GTDB taxonomy): domain Bacteria; phylum Pseudomonadota; class Gammaproteobacteria; order Burkholderiales; family Burkholderiaceae_C; genus Rhodoferax. Next base: position 3,662,823 of record CAWENC010000001.1, read on the forward strand.
ACAACACACATCGGCTGCTACCAAGCGGGCGATACGGGCACAGCCATGCGCACATTGTGGCCACTGCGGCCAGTGCCGGTTTTACCGTCCATGCGGTAATAAGCGAGAAATTGCGCGAGGAAGCCGGGCAAGCGGTGCAGGGATGGCTGGTGACACTGGCGCGGACTTTTGTTGTCGTCCATCCAGAGTGCACCACCACACATCTCGTACCCGCGCATCCATTCAACCGAACCAATGCAGAACCCAAACGGCACGCTTGGTCCAATCCAGGCGCAAAAAAAGCCCACGACGATTTCTCGTAAGGGCTTGATTCACTAGTGTATTCTGGCTTCTCGACCTGGGTTCCCAGTTCCGCTTGCTTGAGGGCAAATGCGATTTGCTCCTCGGTAAACCTGCTTCTCTTCACAACATGACTCCCTTTTCAGTGGGTGAAAAATCATGCCGGATTTCCTACTTTTGAATGGTCAGTTTTCTTGGGTCAGGGTCAGTTCCTCATCGGCTGCGGGTTCGTGGGAATTCTTGCGATGCTGTTCAAGCCGATTGGCATGAGCAATTTGGTCGCTGGCGTCGGGCTTCTCTTTCTTGCTTACATTGTCTTTTACCCACCCAAGTAAGAGCGAACCGTGATCGACTCCCATCCCTACAGCGGGCACCATGCCATGATATGGTCAATATTCAAGTACAAGTAGCACAAGACATGGGGAGATGGCCATGAATGAAGCGGTTGCCATTCTAAAAAAACGTCTCACGTCTGGTGAAATTGATCTCACGGGGGGGCAAGGTCACGCAAGGTCGAATCGTATGAATTTCAAGAAGTCCACAAAAGTAAATCCTGCGTCAGGAGGCGTCCTGCGTGCCTCCTAGCCTTGCGCATCCAAAGTATCGTGCAGACATTGATGGCTTACGTGCAATAGCCGTTTTGTCCGTCGTTGGTTTTCATGCTTTCCCTGAGTTGATTGAAGGAGGCTTTATTGGCGTCGATATTTTCTTTGTTATCTCTGGATTTCTCATCTCAACGATTCTTTTTGAGAGCTTCGAAAGAGGTTCATTTAGTATTAGTGAGTTTTATGCAAGACGAATCAAACGCATATTTCCTGCATTGCTGATCGTATTGATTTCGTGCTTTGTATTCGGCTGGTTTGCCTTGCTAGCAAATGAGTTCAAACAACTAGGCAAGCATATCGCAGGTGGTGCGGGCTTTATCTCTAATTTTGTCTTCTGGAACGAAGCAGGATATTTTGATTTCGACGCAAACGATAAGCCATTGTTGCACCTATGGAGTTTGGGAATTGAGGAGCAGTTCTATATTGTTTGGCCATTACTACTGATGGTTGCATTGAAGAAGCAATATAACTTGTTGGCAATTATTTTATTAATTATGTCAATATCATTTGCGCTAAACGTGAAAGGCATACATCCAGACGCGGTCGCAACTTTCTATTCTCCACAAACACGGTTTTGGGAATTGATGTGTGGAGCGCTGCTTGCGCGGCTAACACTCTATAAGCACAATGTACTTTCTGGAATTAGGAATGAACTGAATTGTTGGGTAAGTAAAAATCTTTGTAAGCACACGCCAAAAATAAATAGCTGCATATTAGACGATACGCAGTCAGCACTTGGTTTAATGCTGATAGTCTGTGGCCTGTACAAAATTACCACAGATGCACCCTTCCCAGGTATTCTGGCATTATTACCGACATTTGGTGCAGCGCTAATTATTTCGGCAGGTGATCAGGCGTGGATAAACCGTGCAGTCTTATCTAACAGAGTACTAGTATGGTTCGGGTTAATTAGTTTTCCGTTGTACTTGTGGCACTGGCCATTGCTTTCCTTTCTTCGAATGATTGAAAGTGAACCACCAAGCGCCAATCTGCGCATAGCAGTTGTCGCACTGTCCATTTTGTTGGCCTGGCTTACTTATAAATTCATTGAGAGGCCTTTTCGCTTTGGCAAGTATGACAAAGAAAATGCAATTGCACTTGTATTGATAATGATTATCGTTGGATCTGTTGGTTACAACACTTATAATAGCGATGGTTTCGGGTTTAGATTGAATCAAACATCTGCAAATGCGAAAGTTATATTTGCAAATACCGCGCCGCCTACAATAAATTTCGATTGCAAAGATTATATTTCAGAACTTGGTAAATATGAATTTGATGGCGGTTGTAGATTATCAAGTAAATTGGCGCCTGAAATTATATTTATAGGAGATTCTCATACGGCTCACTTCCATTCCGCAATTTGGAAAGCATTTCCCGATAACTCAGTTATGATGGTTGTACAAAGTTCTTGTCTTCCGTTTTCTGGTGACTTTTTTCTCAAAGATAACTGCAAAAGAATTCACGATGCAGTACTATTTTTTTTAAAATCGAATAAATCAATCAAAAAAATATTTCTGTCTGGTTACTGGAATTATTTGATGAGTGGGGGTTTTGGTGATCGTGGATATAACTGGCGATCAGTTAGGTCGCTTGATCCTGAAAGTGTCGCTAGCTTTACCAAAAATGGTAAGTTTTTTCTGCAGAGTATTTTGGAAACAAAAAAGGATATCATCTTTATGAAAGACATACCAGATTTGGATTTCAATGTTAAATCCTGTTACGAGACCAGACCGCTTACACTAAGATATATAACACGAAAAAACTGTACATTGAATTACGCCAACTATAAAGCAAGGACTGCGGCTTACGACAATGTGATAGATGGCTTGTTAAAAGGATACCCGCAAATAAAGGTTATTGATCCCAGACCATTGTTTTGCGACTTGGATAATTGCAGTCACGGAGATGGTTCGTTGCCATATTATTTCAATGGAGACCACTTAAACTGGTATGGGGCTGACATGGTGATAAGAAATTTGTTTGGGGAACTTTCCAGTGGGCCAGCCACTGGCGCACGCAAAGAGCCCGCAAGCCAATGAGACGGATCTCAAAAATCCTTTGAAGTGTTCCGCTCCACCGTGCCCACCCGGACGCGTGAAATTTGGAGATGTGCTTTAACCATGAACCGCAACGAACAAACCCTGACGCGCTTCTACAGCGCCTTTGCGGCGCTCGATGCCGACACCATGGCCAATTGCTATGCTGAAGATGCGATCTTTGACGACCCTGCGTTTTCGCTCAAGGGGCGGCGCGAGGTGGGTGGGATGTGGCACATGCTGTGTGAAGCCACAAAGGGCAAGGGGCGCGAAGACTGGCGGCTTGAATTCCGTGACATCCATGCCGACACCACCACGGGCCGAACTCACTGGGAAGCGCACTACCGCTTCAGCGTTACCAAACGGGTGGTCCACAACATCGTCGAGGCCGAATTCACTTTCACGCCAGAAGGCTTGATTGCCACGCACAAGGACACCTTTGACTTCTGGCGCTGGTCACGTCAGGCACTGGGCCTGGGCGGAATCATTCTGGGCTGGAGCCCTTTCTTCCGCAGGCAGATGCGCAAGCAAACCCGCGTGGCGCTCATCACGTATCTGGCAAACAAACCTTGACTGTTCGGGCATACCCCCGGCCCCAACCGACCCAATGCAGAAGCCAAAGCTTTCCAATTGCCCAATCCAGATGCAAAGAAAGCCCACCACGATTTCTCGTAAGGGCTTGATTCACTGGCGTATTCTGGCTCCTCGACCTGGGCTCGAACCAGGGACCTACGGATTAACGAGGGGGAGACGGGAATGAGTTGAACGTGGTATGCACCGCCAGCTGTGTCAGCGCGCAAATGATCTGCGCCGTAGCGAGCTCGACCTATGGGGGCGTGTTGCATCTCTCCTCCACAAACCGGACAGATTACTTGCTAAGAACCGGACAACTCATTTATTCCCGACACTCGAAATTGAACACTTGCGTCGGAGCACGATTGGTGCTATGAAGAACGCCAAATACCACAACCTGTCTGGGGCTTTAGCGATGTTCTCTTACCCATACCAGAATCTGGGCGTGCTGACCCGCGTCGTCGCGTTCGCTGCGTTGGTCCTGCAAGGTGCCGTTTCCGCGGCGGCCGGCACGGGCATGAACGGAACCACGGTCAACGCATCGCCGCCATCGAAAACGGTCAAGCTGATCTTCATCCATCACTCGACAGGCCAAAACTGGCTGACCGATGGCTATGGCAATCTTGGACAGGCGCTCGGCCAGAACAACTATTTCGTCAGCGATACCAACTATGGCTGGGGCCCGAACTCTATCGGCGACCGTACCGACATTCCAAACTGGACGGAGTGGTTCAGTTCGCCCGATACGGCCACCTACATGACTGCCCTTTTTGCCGATTCCGACCTGCGATCAAGCTACACGCGTCCCCTTGCCGATCCCGGCGGCGACAACGAAATCGTCATGTTCAAGTCCTGCTTCCCCAACTCCAATCTTGAAGGCACGCCGACCGACCCGCCGTCTGCCGCCGGCTGGCTGACCGTCGGCCACGCCAAGTACGTCTACAACGAGATTCTCAAATACTTTGCCACTCGACCTGACAAGCTGTTTGTCGTCATCACCGCTCCACCATTGCAGGATGGAACATACGCCATCAATGCCCGCGCCTTCAACCAGTGGCTGATGAACAATTGGTTGAGCGAAAACAACTACCTGCAGCGCAACGTGGCGATCTTCGATTTCTATAACGTGCTCACCGGCCCCGACAACCATCACCGGGTCGTCAATACTGCAATCGAACATACTTTCGTTTCGGGCACAAACACGCTCTACTATCCATCGGGTGATGATCATCCCAGTGTCGCGGGCAGCCAAAAAGCGAGCACCGAGTTCGTACCCCTGCTTAATGCCTTCTACAACAATTGGCGTGCCTGCCGAGGGCGGGTGGATGCGCATGGAGAGTGCCAGCGACCGAAGATATCGCCGGTCATCATGCTGCTACTCGATTAGCCGCCGCCAGCGGGCCGCTGGGTGACTACCCGACACCACTGCACCTAAGAACAAATACGCAAGTACGGAAACACCTCGCGGTTCGGGTCACCGAGCGATCAGTCTGTAGCGTTTGTGTCTGCCAATGGACAACGTCAGATGCCGAAATGAGGTGACCGAACCAATGCAGAACCCAAACGGCACGCATGGCCCAATCCAGACGCAGAAAAAAGCCCACTACGTTTTCTCGTAAGGGCTTCATTCACTGGCGTATTCTGGCTCCTTGACCTAGGCTCGAACCAGGGACCTACCAGGGCAGAGGGTCATTCGCTAGTTCCTGCTTCCAAAATGCCTGCATCAGCGTCGTCGTAGCTGACGAGAGTTCTGCCTCTGCTGCAGACAAATTGTCACGCAACTGTTGCACTGTCTTCGCGCCTGGAATCACCGTGGAAATTTCCGACTGCGCCAGAATGTAGCCAAGCGCCGCATGGCTCAAGGACAGATTTGGCGGAAGTAGCGTTCTGAGTTTGTCCACCAGTTCCGTGCGGCGGGCGATCACCTCTGGCGACCAACGATTCCGAACCCCGACAAAACGGGTGTCAGCCCGGTATTTTCCAGACAGCCAGCCGGAATCGAGTGGTACCTTTGCGATCAACCCTATGCCACTGTGTTTCGCTGCGGCAAATGCCCGACGTGGTTCCTGATGAAAGACATTGAACAAAACTTCGACTACACCACTTCGGGTGGTACCAATGACTTTTGCAAGATCAGCACTGGAGTCGACGGACACGCCGTAACTTCGCAGCACGCCGCCATCCTTCAGACGTTCAAGTTCCTCGTAGAGCGCCGTGGAGTTCCCATCCAGAACATCGGCGGGCGGATTGTGGACCAGAACTACGTCCAGGTAGTCGGTTTGCAGCCTTTTCAGACTCGCGTCGATTGACGGGCGCAGCGCTGCAACGCCAAAATCTGTGACTCCTTCTGGGCTATGCCCGAACTTGGAACAGAGCAGAATTTTTGAGCGTAGCGGTTTCAGCGCTCGCCCCAGCAACTCCTCGCTACGCCCGCTCGCATAGCCGGGTGCGGTATCGAAGAAGTTGCACCCAGCGTCTGCTGCCGCCTCTACGATTCGTATTGCCTCGCCTGTGTCGTTCATCTCCCAAGCCGGATTGGCAAGTTGCCATCCACCCAGTCCGATTTCACTTACCAGCATGCCTGTTTTTCCGAGGGGACGGTATTTCATGAAGCTCTTTGGACAGAAAGTCGTTGATGGCCCAACCGAACCAATGCAGAAACGACACAGCTGCAATGGGCGGATTCGGGCAAGAAAAAAGCCCACCACGATTTCTCGCAAGGGCTTCATTCACTGGCGTATTCTGGCTCCTCGACCTGGGCTCGAACCAGGGACCTACGGATTAACAGTCCGGCGCTCTACCAACTGAGCTATCGAGGAATAAGCCTTAAATTATAGCGTTATTATTTGCGCCGCTTGGCCAGGCGGGGAAGAAATGATCCAAATAATTCGCCAAAAGATTGCACGCGGCGCGCCCGTCTTACTCAATCAAACACGGGCGATTCCACGCCAAGCACTTTATGCAGTTTCGGGCTGGTGGTGGTGTACTGCAAAAAGACTTTCTTCTCCGGCGAGATGATGGGCATGGCGCCAAACGCGGCCAGCGCGCATTCGTGGAAACCGCTCAGGATCAGCTTCTTCTTGCCGGGGTAGATGTTGATATCGCCGACGGCAAAAATGCCCGGCTCGCTGGTCGAAAACTTCTCGGTATCGACCTTGAGCTGCTTGCGCTCGATGTCGAGTCCCCAGTCGGCGATCGGGCCCAGTTTCGGGCTCAGGCCAAAGAACACCAGCAAGACATCCAGCGGCACCACGCGGGTCACACCGTCCGAACCGGTTACCTTGACGCCGGTCAGCAGACTGTCTTTTTCCTCAAAACCGGTCACTTGTCCGACGATGAACTGCATTTCCAGCGCGTCGCACAGTTCCCGCATCTTTGCCACATTGGCCGGTGCCGCCTTGAAACCGTCGCGGCGATGGATCAGGATCACGCTTTCGGCTTTGTGTGGGCCGTCCTTGACAAAATCGAGTGCCCAGTCGAGCGCCGAGTCGCCGCCGCCGACGATGACGAGGTTCTTGCCGGCAAAGTCGTCCGGGTTGCGCACGCGGTAGAACAGCTGCGAGTCTTCAAAAGTTTCCAGACCATCAACCTTGAGCGTGCGCGGCTGGAAAGCCCCCACGCCGGCAGCAATGAAAATGGTCTTGGCAAGAAAGCGTGTGCCCTTGGAAGTTTCAACAAAGAAACGTCCGTCGTCCTGCTTCTCCACCACGGTGACTTCCTGCCCGTAGTGAAACGTGGCGCCAAAGGGTGCAATCTGCTTGAGCAGGTTCTCGGTCAACTCCCGGCCGGTGCACACCGGCACCGCGGGAATGTCGTAAATTGGTTTGTCCGGGTAGAGCTCAACGCACTGTCCACCGGGGTAAGCCAGCGAGTCGATGACATGGGCCTTGATTTCCAGCAGGCCGAGTTCGAATACCTGAAACAGCCCGACCGGGCCGGCACCGACGATCACGGCGTCGGTTTCTATGGGGTCTTGATGGTTGCGCACGGGGAGATTAATTTTTAAGGGCAGGGCAGGCGAAGTTCAGCGAATCAGATATTGCAGCTTGCCGGTCTTGTCTTTCCATTCTTCGGCATCCGGCAGCGCGGGTTTGCGCTTGGTGATGGTTTTCCAGCCCGGCAGCCTGGACAGTTCGGCATTCAGCTGGGTCATGTGCCGCTGGTCCTTGGGCACGTCTTCTTCAGCATAAATGGCGTTCACCGGGCACTCGGGAATGCACACCGCACAGTCGATGCATTCATCCGGGTCGATGGTCAAAAAGTTGGGGCCCTCACGGAAGCAGTCCACGGGGCAAACGTCCACGCAATCGGTGTACTTGCATTTAATACAGGCTTCGGTGACGGTATGTGTCATTTGGTAGCTTCGACGAATGGGTGAAAAGGTCAGATTTTAATTGATCAGTACGGCCCCAGCCGTTTTGTGGGATGCGGTGTCCACCAGAACCAGCGAACCGAGTACGCGCGACTGCTTGAAGGGGCGGGTGGCAATCGGCTCCTGCATGACCAGTTCGATGTGGCCAATGGCGTTGGCACCGAGCTGGCTGGCGTCCTCTTCTGCCAGGGTGTTGATATCGAGCTTGTGCACAATGCGCCTGACCCGGGCTTTGACCCAACGGTGCCCGTGCAGGGCCCAATAGACGCGGCCGGCGACCAGCGGCTCGTCGTCCATCCAGGCGACAGTGACCTTGAGCTCCCGACTGGGGCTCAGGCTGTTGCTGGCCGGATCGGAATCGAAATCGTCGTCGGCGAGGACGCTGGCCGGGTCGGCGGGCTCCGCGGCCAGCAGCCAGTCGCCGCGTGATACATCGACCTCGCGGTCCAGCACGATGCCGGCGCTGTGTCCGGCCGGCACCGGGCCAGGCTGGCGCGTATGACCCAGCACCTGGGCGATGGTGGCGATCTGCCGGCCGGGCAGGATCGATACTTGCTGTCCGACCTGGGCAGAACCGGTGGCCACACGGCCCCAGAAAACCCGGCGTCCCTGGCTGGTGTCGCTGGAAGAAGAAAACTTTTCGACCCACTGCACCGGCAAAGCAAACGGCAAAACCGTATCGGCCGGCGTCACCGGCAATTGCTCCAGGATTTCCAGCAGGCTCGGGCCGGAGTAGCCGCACCAGCCATCGGCCGGCTCGACCACGTTATGGCCCTTGAGTGCGGAGATCGGCACGATCGCCGTCACCTTGATGCCCGCAGCCAGTGCAAACACCTTGAGCGCATGCGAAATGTTGGCAAACGCCAGCGCCGCTTGCCCGCTGGTTTCGGGTTTGGCAGTGTCCTCCAGCGCATCGAGCTTGTTCACGGCAAACACGATGCTGTTGACGCGCAGCAGGTTCGCCAGCAGCGAATGGCGCCGGGTCTGGGGCAATAGTTCCAGAGCGCGGTCCTGCCACTGCAGTTTGGTGGCATCGACCAGCACCACCGCTGCATCGGCGCTCGACGCGGCGGTGACCATGTTGCGCGTGTACTGTTCGTGGCCGGGCGCGTCGCCGATGATGAATTTGCGCTCGGCGGTGTTGAAGTAGCGATAAGCGACGTCAATCGTGATGCCTTGTTCGCGCTCGGCCGAGAGGCCGTCGGTGAACTGGGCCAGATCCGCTTCGCCACTCTTGGAAACGTTGGCCAGCTGGTCGAGCAATACCGAGCGGCTGTCGATCAGCAGGCGGCCGATCAGCGTGCTCTTGCCATCGTCCACCGAGCCGCAGGTGATGAAACGGAGCGCGGATCTGGTGTCGCTTTGAGTGTCATTCGTGCCTCTATCGCCCGTTGGACCTGCGTGAGCAGCTACTAAAGTTGTAGCATTCATCAGAAGTACCCATCTTTCTTGCGCTTCTCCATCGACGCCTCGGAGGTTTTGTCATCCATGCGCGTGGCACCGCGCTCGCTGACGTCTGCGCCCAGAGTCTCGATGACCACGTCGTCCGCCGTCGCCGCCAGGCTTTCCACCGGGCAGGTGCAGGTGATGTCGCCCACGGTGCGAAAACGCACGTCGCGCAACTGCACTGCTTCGCCGGCGCGCGCCGGGGTCAGGTCGGTGACCGGCACCAGCAGGCCTTTGCGCTCGACCACCGCACGCTGGTGCGTGTAGTAGAGCGAGGGCAGGGCGACTTGCTCGCGAGCGATGTATTGCCAGACGTCGAGCTCGGTCCAGTTGGAGATCGGGAACACGCGAAAGTGTTCACCGGGGTGCAGCCGGGTATTGAACAGTGTCCAGAGTTCGGGGCGCTGCTCTTTGGGTTGCCACTGGCCGAAGTTGTCGCGGTGGCTGAAGATGCGCTCCTTGGCGCGGGCTTTTTCCTCGTCGCGGCGCGCGCCGCCGATCAGCGCGTCGAAGCGGAATTCGTCGATCGCCTCCAGCAGCGTGACCGACTGGTGCACATTGCGGGATTCGCCGGGATGCGCCAGGCGCACGGTGCCGCGCGCCATCGAGTCTTCGACACTGCGAACAATCAGCTCGGCGCCGAGTTCTTTGGCTCTGGAATCGCGAAAATCCGTGACTTCGTGGAAGTTGTGGCCGGTGTCAATCATCAACAGCGGGTAGGGGATGCGGCCGATGCCAAAGGCCTTTTCGGCGCACTTGAGCATCACCAGCGAGTCTTTGCCGCCGGAGAACAGCAGCGTCGGGCGCTCGAACGCGGCCGCGACTTCACGCAGGATGAAGATCGTTTCTTCTTCCAGTGCGTCGAGGTGCGCATTGCTGAGGTGGTCAGGACGGTGGTGGTGCATCGGCATGGTTTGCAATTGCTCGGAAGGTATTCTGGCGTTCATGTGCGTGCCTTCTCCAGCGCGCTGGTGTTCTGCACGTGCAGGCCGCATTCCTTGGCGGTCTCGTCTTCCCACCACCAGCGGCCGGCGCGAAAGTCTTCGCCCAGACTGATGGCGCGAGTGCAGGGCGCGCAGCCGATGCTGGGGTAAAACTGATCGTGCAGCGGGTTGTAGTCGATTCTATTCGCCGCGATGAAATGCCAGACATCGCCCCAGGTCCAGTTGGCCAAGGGGTTGATCTTGACGCGGGTCGGGTCGCTGGTGTCGGTCAAGGGTACGTCAGCGCGTGCGCCGGACTGCTCGCGGCGCAGACCGGTGATCCAGGCGGCTTTGCCGGCCAGCGCCCGATCCAGCGGCTCCATCTTGCGGATCTGGCAGCAGGCTTTGCGCAGGGTGATGCTCTTGTACATGGCGTCCTTGCCCTCGCGCGCCACGAACTGCAGCACCGCTTCATGCCGGGGCGTGAACACCTCAACCGGCGCCCGTGACGCGGCCTTGAGCCGGGCCAGCAAGTCAAGCGTCTCGGCGTGCAGCATGCCGGTTTCCAGCACAAAGATGCCGATGTCGAGCTGCAAGGCGTTGATCAGGTGGCTGATCACCATGTCTTCCGCGCCCAGGCTGGAGGCCTGGCTGATGCGCGCGGCGCCGCCGCTCTCCAGCGGTGCGTAGTCGCGGGCGGCTTGCTTCAGCAGCGCGCTGGTCTCGGCCAGCTTGGTTTCAAAACCGGCTGAGGCACGGGCGTTAAGGTCGATGGCGGTGACTGGAGTACCTTCGTGCTGCGCACTGCGGTGCGAGCTTGCTTGGGGGCGGCCCGGCGCGGCGCTCATAGGCTGGCCTCTGCTTGGGCAAACAGGGGCTGGTGCGTGACCGCATCGCCCTGATAGAACGCCGCGAAATGCTTCAACTGGCGCTGCGCTTGTGCCAGATCCTGATCGGCGCGCAGCACGGCGCTATCGAAGCCGCTGCGCTGCATCTGCAGCAACTGGTCGGCCAGCACATCACCGGTGGCGCGCAGTTCGCCTTTGAAATCGAGTCGACGGCGCAGCAGGAACGCTTGGCTGTAAGCGCGGCCGTCGGTGAACTTGGGGAACTGCAGATCAATGCGCTGCACGCCGTCAAGATTGAGCTGGCGCGGGTCGGCATCGTTCGCCAAATCTATGGTGTTTTCGGCTGTAGCGCCCGTGCAATGGGCGTGAGAAGCTATCAATTTGAGAGTTGTTGGCATTCGTGTGATTCCTCAGTCGGTCAGGGCATCGGCGCTGTTCAGATGGATATGCAGCGCCTGCCCGGCGTTGCCGGTTTCATGGCGCACCTGGTTGGCGCTGACGCGGAACGGCTCCAGGCCGAGGCGCCGCACCGTGGCGATGAAGCTTTCGCCAGACTGGCGCTGGCGGCGGTAAGTGTCCAGCAGCGCTTCGATCACATTGGCCACCTCGGATGCGGCAAACGACGGTCCGATCACCTTGCCCGGCGTCGCCGGGCCTGACAGCTCCGATCCGTCGGAGCCACCGAGCGACACCTGATACCACTCGCGCCCATCCTTATCAACCCCCAGGACACCGATGTGGCCGCTGTGATGGTGACCGCAGGAGTTGATGCAACCGCTGATGTGCAGGTCGATCTCGCCGAGGTCGTGCAGCTCGTCCAGATCCTGGTAGCGCTCGGTGATCGCCTCGGCGATCGGGATCGAGCGCGCATTGGCCAGCGCGCAAAAATCACCGCCGGGGCAGGCGATCATGTCGGTCAGCAGCCTGATATTGGCCTTGGCAAAACCGGCTTCCCGGGCCGCCAGCCAGAGCGCCGGCAACTGCTCGGCATGCACCCACGGTAACAGCAGATTCTGTTCGTGCGTGACGCGCACCTCGCCGGCGCTGAAGCGCTCCGCCAGTTCGGCTGCCTTGTCAAGCTGGTCGGCAGTGGCGTCACCCGGGGCCTGGCCGAGGCGCTTGAACGACAGCGTGACGCTGCGCAAAGCCGGGTTCTTATGCGCTGCCACGTTCTGCCTGAGCCAGCGTTGATACTCCGGCTGGTCCTGGTCAGACAGTTTGACTGCTATCGATTTAGTAGCTGCTTGCGCGAGTGCAGAAAGCGCTGGGGGCACAAATGATGCACTTACCCGGTCGAGTTCGGCGGCCGGAATGGTGTGCGGCGCGCCGTCATGCGTCAGGATGTCCTGGTACTCGGCCTCGACCTCGTCAGTAAAGCGCTGGCCCTCGGCCTTGACCAGAATCTTGATTCTGGCCTTGTACATGTTGTCGCGCCGTCCCCAGCGGTTATAGACCCGCACCACGGCTTCCAGATAATTCAGGATCTGATTCCACGGCAGGAAATCGCGGATGGTGCTGGCAATCACCGGCGTGCGCCCCATGCCACCGCCGACCAATACCTTGAAGCCGACCTCATCGGCTGCGTTGCGCCGCAGCAGCAGGCCAATGTCATGCCAGGCCGTGGCCGCGCGATCCTCCAGAGCACCCGAGACGGCGATCTTGAACTTGCGCGGCAGGAATGCGAATTCGGGGTGCAGCGTGCTCCACTGGCGCATGATTTCGCAGTAAGGGCGTGGGTCCACCAGTTCGTCAGCCGCCACGCCGGCCAGCGCATCGCTGGTGATGTTGCGGATGCAGTTGCCGCTGGTCTGGATGCCGTGCATATCGACCGAAGCCAGCAAGTCCATGACATCGGCGCTGCGGTCCAGCGCAATCCAGTTGAACTGCACGTTCTGGCGCGTCGTGAAGTGGCCGTAGCCGGTGGGCAGATGGTGCGTGCCAAGCGCGGCCTGGGTCGCGGTTGCGGTCTGATAGACCAGCTTGCTGGGCTGGTCGTATTCGCGCGCAATGCGGGCCAGCACCCGCAGCTGCCGGCTGGCCAGCTCGCCATACGGCACGGCCACCCGCAGCATCGGCGCATAGCGCTGGACGTACCAGCCGTTTTGCAGGCGCAGCGGACGAAAATCGTCGTCGCTGAGCGCGCCACTCAGATTGCGCTCCAGCTGGTCGCGGTACTGGGCGGCTCGCTGTTTCACGAACTGGCGGTCAAAGTCGGTGTATTGGTACATGGTCTATTAATCAGTTGAGGACAGAGCTGGTTCGCTGCGCGTGACTGCGGTCTGTCCCGCAAGGTTTCATAAAGCGATCAATTTCAGGCCGGCATAGGCCAGCAGCACGGAAAGCAGGGAGCGGACGAAGCGCTCCGGGACGCGCGGCATCAGGTGCGAGCCGACCCAGATGCCGGGCAGGGATCCGGCCAGCAGCTTAATCAGCAGGGGCCAGTCCACCGAGCCCAGCGAAGCGTGGCCGAGCCCGGCCACCAGCGTCAGCGGCACCGCGTAGGCGATATCGGCCGCCACGATGCGTGGCAGCGGCAGCAGGGGATACAAAAGCATCAGCACCGTGACGCCGATGGCGCCCGCGCCGACCGACGTCAGCGTCACCAGTGCACCGATCAGCGCGCCAAACAACAACGGCAGACTCCAGTGCCGCGGTGTCGCTGCCCGGGTTTCCTGCCCGGCGGCGATCCGGACCGGGGCGGCACTGCCGCGCAGCGCCTTGTACAAGGTGGCTGCCGCCGTCATCAGCAGGGCGACCCCGAGGGTGCTGGTCATTAGTTGCTGCACGGCGGCACTGGTGGCGCCCACTTTTCGAAGCAGCAACAAGGTTATCAGCGCGGCCGGAATGCTGCCCGCCGACAGGTTCAAGACCACGCGCCAATCGACGCCACCGCTGCGCGCCATTTTCAGCGTGCCGCCCATTTTGGTGAAGGCAGCGAACAGCAGATCGGTGCCGACCGCCAGATAGGGCTTGACGCCAAAAAAGAAAATCAGGATCGGCGTCATCAGCGAACCGCCGCCAACACCGGTGAGTCCGATCACCAGTCCGACGATAAAACCCGCAAAAATAAACGCCAGATCATGCATGGGGCCAGACTGTAGCGGCACATCCTTATATTGCTAACTATATTTTCATGATTTCGATATGCAATATGGATATATAGGATGGAACAAGGCGTCAATCAACGGTTTCACGACAGTTTGAATGGCGCTCCGGACCTCAGGGCACCAGCACTGCCGCACCGTCGATAGCGCCCGTCCGGAGTGCCGCGATGGCAGCATTGGCCTGTGCCAGTGCAAACGGCTGCACGTGAGTCGTCACGGGGTAGCGCTCGATGTTTTTGAAGAACTGATCGCCATCTTCCCGCGTCAGGTTGGCCACGGACCGGACCGTGCGCTCCCCCCAAAGCAGCGCGTACTCAAACGACGGAATGTCGCTCATGTGAATGCCGGCACATACGACCACGCCGCCTTTTCTGCTCGCACGCAAAGCCGCGGGCACCAGTGATCCGACCGGCGCAAAGATCAATGCCGCATCCAGTTCCGCGACCGGTCCAGCATCCGGAGTACCGGCCCAACAAGCGCCCAGTCGAAGCGCAAAGCGCAGGCTTCGCTGATCGCCCTCGCGTACGAACGCATAAACTTGCTGCCCCCGGGCCACGGCGATCTGACAAATGATATGCGCCGCCGCCCCAAAACCGTACAGCCCCAGTCGCATGGCGCCCGACACCCCGGACAGGCGATACGCCCGGTAGCCAATCAGGCCTGCGCAAAGCAGGGGCGCAGCGTGCACATCGTCGTAGCGATCAGGTATCGCAAAGCAAAACCGCTCGTCGGCGGCGGTGTACTGCGCAAAACCGCCGTGGCGGTCGTAGCCGGTAAATACCGGCGTGTCACACAGGTTTTCTCTGTGGCTGGCGCAGTAAGGGCAGTGGCCGCAGGTGCCACCAAGCCAGGGAATGCCCACTCTGTCACCGATTTGAAAACGCGTCGCGAGGTGCCCGGCCGCAAGCACGCGCCCGATCACCTCATGCCCAGGCACGAGGCCAGGGTGCCTGGGGGGCAGATCGCCATCAATGATGTGCAAGTCGGTTCGGCAGACTCCGCATGCAAGTACCTTGACGACGAGCTCATGCTCGCCGGGTTCGGGCATTGCCAGATCTGCCAGCACCAGTTGCTGGCCGGGACCCGATAACGTCATTGCCAGCATGTTGAGACCCTGAAGTGGGGTGACGCGTTGATTTGGCTCATGGCGGCTGGCTGCCCAGAGTGCGCAACTCTTCATACAACTCTCGCTCCCGTTGAGTCAGATTTGCCGGAACCTTTACGCCGATACGCAAATACAGATCACCAGCTGGTCCCCCGCCAAACGCTGGCAGGCCTTTTTCTTTCAGGCGCAGCACTGCATCGGGTTGGGTGCCGGGCGGAATGGTGACGCTGGCAGAGCCATTCAGGGTAGGCACGTTCAGGGTCGCACCCAGCACGGCATCTGTGAGAGAAATGGTTTCGGGACGCAGCAGATTGGCTCCCACCCGCTCGAACCGGGAGTCGGGCTGGGTGCGCACCACGACGAACAAGTCGCCAGGCATGCCGCCCTGATCAGCACTGGGGATGCCTTTGCCTGGAATTCGCAGGGCCAGCCCTTCCTCGGCGCCCACGGGGATCGTGACTGCCAGTGATTCCTCTTGTTCCATTTCGCCCTGGCCCTGGCATTGCGGGCAGGGATGCTGCTGCCTCAAGCCTCGTCCCTGGCAGTCCGGACACATGCTGATCTGCTGGATCAGCACATGCTCCTTATCGGCGCGCCGACTGTGTGTGATTCGCCCGGTCCCGGCGCATGTCTCACACTTCGGCGGCGTGGCGCCGCCGGCCTCTCCAGTGCCATGACATGCCTGGCAAGCTGCGGGCCGGGTCAGGCGGACCTGTTCCTCGCCGCCTTTGGCGACCCGCTCCAGAGATACCGGCAAATCAAGCCTGATGTTGGCCCCGGGGGACGGACCCGAGCGACGGTGGTGAAAAAAGCCGTCGAACAGGCTGCCCCCACCGAAGTTAAAGCCAAGCCCGGAAAAGATGTCTTCGAAATTGATGCCGCCGTACAAGTCCTCGCCGCTAAAACCGCTCACTCCGGCGAAACCCCGGTCATCGTAGTCAGCGCGTTTCTTTGGGTCCGACAGGATGGCGTAGGCTTCGGCAATTTCCTTGAAGCGGTCCTCTGCGCCGGCTTCCTTGTCGCGATCCGGGTGATATTTCAGGGCAAGGTTGCGGAAAGCGTCCTTGATCGCCTTTGGTTCGGCGTCCCTGGCAACGCCAAGCACCTCGTAATAGTCACGCTGGGCGGACATGACAGCTCATTTCGAATTGGCCGGATTCATCGCGCAGTGACAAGCTCAATGCTCGGCTTCCGTCTTTTTTTTCACTGTCCTTTGCGCCTGCCGAGCGAGCGACTTCCGGATTCGGGCCAGTTCCGCCAGCCGTGCCGCAACGCGGTGATTGATGCTCTGCGCTGGATACCGGCCTTGACCATCGGCCTGCCCGGCGGGCAAGCCGGTCAGCAGGCTGATGGCCTGATCGACATTGTCAATGGCATAGATGCTGAACTGCCCGGCTTTGGCTGCCGCCACCACATCCAGGCGCAGCATCAAGTGCTTGACATTGGCAGCCGGAATCAGCACTCCCTGTTCGCCGCTCAGCCCTCGTGCGGCGCAGATATCGAAGAAGCCCTCGATTTTTTCATTGACTGCGCCGATCGCCTGGACCTGTCCCAATTGGTTGACCGAACCGGTGACCGCCAGAGACTGCTTGATCGGCGCATCGGCCAGATTCGACAGCAGCACGCACAGTTCCGCCAGTGAGGCGCTGTCGCCCTCCACCATGCCATAGGACTGCTCAAACACAAGGCTGGCGGACAGCGCCAGGGGCTGGTTTCTGGCATAGCGGGCGGACAGGAAAGCAGACAGGATCAGCACCCCTTTCGAGTGGATGGCACCCGAGAGTTTCACTTCACGCTCGATGTTGACCATTTCCCCGTCGCCGAGCCGGCTTGTGGCCGTGATCCGGATCGGCTGCGCAAACGCAAAATCGCCCAGTTGAATCACTGACAGTCCGTTGATCTGGCCCGCCACTGCCCCTTGCGTGTCAATCAGCAGGGTGCCACGCAGGATCGCTTCCTGCAGCTGGCCACGCACGCGGTCCTGTCGGCGAATCTGGGTGTCAATGGCCTGCTGCACGTTCGCGTCAGACACCGTGTTCAGGCCAGCCTCTCGCGCCCAATAGTCCGCCTCCTGGAGCAAGTCAGCGACACTTCTCATGTGCGTCGACAGCTTTTGTGCATCGCCGACCAGACGCGCGCTGTGGTCGATCACGCGCGCTACTGCCGTGCGATCGAAAGGCAACAGATTTCCCTTCGTGACAAGGGTTGAAATCAGGCGTGCATAAAGGGCATGTGTCTCTGCATTGCGCTCGATGCGGTCTTCGAAATCCGCCGCCACCTTGAACAGCTCGGCAAAATCCGGGTCATATTGCTGCAGCAGGTAATAAAACAGACGATCGCCAAACAGTATGACCTTGACGTCGAGCGGGATGGGCTCCGGCTCCAGCGACACCGTGCTCACCAGGCTGTACATCTGGCCCAGCGATTCGATGCGGATCTCGCGCGCCTGCAAGGCCCGTTTCAGGCCTTCCCAGGCGAACGGCTGGACCAGCACTTTGCGCGCGTCCAGCAGCAGGTAGCCGCCGTTGGCCCGGTGCAGCGCGCCCGGCTTGATCAGCGTGAAGTCGGTGACCAGCGCGCCCAATTGGGCCACGTGTTCAACCCGGCCGATCAGATTGCTGTAGGTCGGGTTGTCCTCGTTGACGATCGGCGCACCGGCCTGTTTGCCGTTGGTGACCAGCACGTTCACCTGGTAGCGGTGAAAAGTCTCGCGGGTGATGATCGTCAGGCCGGAGAGGTTGCTCGATTCCTCCTGTTTGCGAAAGTCGTCCGCATTCTCGACCATGTCCTGCTGCACGGCGTCAAGGTAGGTCTGTATCTCAGGCAGGTCCGAAAAGCGCGTGCGCAGTTCGTCCATGACGTGCTTGACGACCGAGAACGTGGTTTCGCGGTTGAGCTGCTTGACACGTTCGCTGCGTTCTTTCCACCACTGCGGTATGTGGCTGAGGATCTTCTCCAGGCGCTCCTGCAATCCGGCGATGGAGGCGGCAATCGCGTGTCTCTCCTCCTCAGGCAGCTTCTCATATTCGGCTGGCTGAATCACTTCCTGGTTGCGCGTCGGTGCAAAGGCAAATCCGCCGGGCGTGCGCAACAGGACGATTTGCTGCTTCTCGGCGTCATCCCCCAATTCCTTGAACGCGCTCTCCTGCTGCTGGTTGAATTCCCGTTGGATCGTTTCTGCTTTCGCGCGGTATTCATCGCTCTCGAACAGCGCCGGGATGGCGGTGCGCAAATAGTCCACCAGTTGCGCCATTTGGTGCTGCAGTTCGGCGCCCCTGCCGGACGGTAACCGGATGGCCTGGGGTTTGTGCGGCTGGGTGAAGTTGTTCAGGTAGCACCAGTCCGCCGACTCCTGTTCGGCCCCCGCTTTTTTGGTCAGAAACTGACCGACCATGGTGCGTTTGCCCATGCCCGACGGACCCAGCACGAAAACGTTGTAGCCCTCATGATGGATGCCGGTGCCAAAACGCAGCGAGTCGACCGCGCGCATCTGGCCTATCAGCTCGGTCAGTCCTTCCAGCTCAGCCGTGGTCTGGAAGCCAAATTGCTCGGGATCACAAGCCTGTCGCAGCTGCAGCGGCGTCAACGGAAGCAGAGCTGGCGCTGTCATTTTTTCCCCGTTTCACGGTACTCGGCATCCACCACCTTGCCTTGCGGGTCGCTGCCGCCGGGGCGCGCCTGTGCGCTTGTCCCGCCCACCGTGGGCGGAGGCGTCGGGCCTTCCCAGCGGGTTTCTGCATAGGGTCCACCCTTTTGGGCCTGCCCCGATTGGGTATAGAGCACCGCTCCGGCTTCTTTCAGCACCTTCTTCAGTGCCTCTGCCCGTTCCGTGGCCAGGGCGGCATCCTTTTTCAGCAGGGCATCCTTGGTCTCGCGTGCTGCCGCCTCGATCCGCTTTTTCAGGTCATCGGTGAGCTTGGCGGCGAAGTTGGCGAGCATCTTCTCGGCCTCGTAGCAGGTGGAGTCGGCGGCATTGAGTTTTTCGGCATCGTCGCGGCGTTTCTTGTCGGCATCGGCATACCGCTCGGCGTCTTCCACCATGCGTTTCTTTTCGCTCTCCGACAGACGGGTGGAAGCGGTGATATTGATGGACTGGGTCTTGCCGCTGGCGGTATCCCGCGCTGAGACGTTGAGGATGCCATTGGAGTCAATGTCGAATGTCACCTCGATCTTGGGCACACCGCGCGGCGCCGGCGGCAGGCCCTCCAGATTGAACTCGCCAAGGCTGGTGTTGTCCGGGGCCATGGGCCGCTCGCCCTGAAAGACATGAACGGTCACACTGGTCTGCATGTCGGCTGCGGTCGTGAACAACTCGGTGCGCTTGACCGGAATCGGGGTATTGCGTGCGATCAGCGAAGTGGCGATACCACCCAGAGTTTCCACCCCGAGCGTCAGCGGCGTGACATCCACCAGCACGATGCCGCCAACCTCGCCCGCCAGCACGCCGGCCTGGATGGCGGCACCGGCCGCCACGCATTCCATTGGATCGACACCCATCTCTGCCTTGTGCCCGAAGATTTCCTCGAAGTAAGAACGCACCGACGGCATGCGGGTCGGGCCGCCGACGAAGACCACACGGTTCACGTCCGTGGGCTTGATGCCCGCGTCGTGCAGCGCCTGCTCCACCGGGCCGCGGCAACGGTCGATGACGGGACGTATGAGGCGCTCGAGTTCCGTGCGACTGAGATCAAGCTCGAGATGGCGGGGCTCGCCTTGCACCGCGGCCAGATAGGGCAGGCTGACATGGGTACTGACACTGGCGGTGAGGTCGATTTTTGCCGCCTCTGCGGCCTCCATCAGCCGCGCCGCCGCCTTGAGGTCGCTGCGAACATCGACGCCGGTGCTCATCTGGAAGCGCTCGGCCAGGTGGGTGAATATGAGCTGATTCATGTCTGTGCCGCCGAGCTGGGTGTCGCCGCTGGTCGCCTTGACTTCGAAGACGCCCTTGCCGAATTCCATGATGGTGACGTCGAGTGTGCCGCCGCCCAGATCGATCACGGCAATGCGCAATTCCTCGGCCAGCCGGTCCAGGCCGTAAGCCAGAGACGCCGCGGTAGGCTCGTTCACCAGACGTATCACGTCCAGGCCGGCGATGCGGCAGGCATCCTTGGTGGCGGCGCGCTGGTTGTCGTCAAAGTAGGCCGGTACCGTTACTACCGCCTTTTCCACCGGCTCGCCCAGGAAGGCTTCAGCATCGCGTTTGATTTTTTGCAGCAGAAAGGCCGACAGTTGTTCGGGGGAATAATCGCGCCCTCGCAGAAAGATGGTTTCCCGCTTGCCCATCTTGCGTTTGAAAGCCGTCACAGTGCCTTCCGGGTTCGCCGTCGCCTGGCGCCGGGCCGGCTCTCCTACCAACATCTGCCCATCCGCGGTGAGTGCGACATAGCTCGGAAACGCCTTGCCGCCGATACTCAGTCCCTCGGCGCTGGGGATGATGACGGGGCGGCCGCCACGCAAAACTGCGGCCGCCGAATTTGAGGTACCCAGATCAATGCCGATGATGCTCATGGCTGCTCCTTGTCGATGTTTGCGCTGGTGCAGACCGACCAGGCCGGCATCAGGGGCAAACCGCTTGTGAAGAGTGGCGGGACCGCGACACTTGTATGTCTCATGAAACGTGAATCGTCCTGGAACTTCCGCCGCCCTCCTTGGGCAAGCGAACGGTCAGCACGCCGTTGTCGTAGCGGGCCTCAGCCCGATCGATGTTGACATTGCGCGGCAACGGGATCGAGCGCCGGAATGCACCATAGGCCCGTTCCATGACGTGGTAAGTGCTGCCATGGTCTTCATGTTCAAAGTTCTTTTCTCCGCTCAAGTGCAGGGTATTGCCCTCGATGGTGATCTGGCAATCGTCTTTGCGCATCCCGGGGACCTCGACCCGTACCACGATCTCGGTTGCGGTTTCTTCCACCTCGCCGGCCAACAGGCTCCAGCTTGGGAACGTGGTGAGCGCGCTTCCAGCCTTTCCTGTCTCGTCCCGTTTGCGACCAAAATAGGTCAGGGCATCACCACTATGACTGAGCAACTCGCGCCACCCTTCCGACAGGTTCTCCCATGCGCGACTGATTTCATGTCCGATGTTCCTGCCCGTCTGTTTCAATGAGTTCAACATGGTCAGATAGCTCGAAAAAAAAGGTTGTCGATTTCGTCCCGCGCCGCGGGTTTTCCGCCTGGGCTGCTTTGCCATTCGTCAGCCGGCAGTGGCACCGGGCAACTCTATGCCGCCAGGCCAATGGAAGCTTGATATTTGTCAATCGCCGCGGCAAACCTGACGCTGGGCAATCAGGCCGGGAACTCTCAACCGAGCCATGCGCTCATCAAGGTGTCGCTGAAGAGCTGGATGCTCCGGGCCGTATCCACCGACATGCAAACTTGGGTCACAGGGCGGTCTTTCTCCCATCCGGCTTGCGGATAGTCGAGAAAATCACGCCGCTTCATGATCGTCTGGCCCTGGGCCAGGCCTTCGGTTGCGACGCGAATCGGGCCATGAGCGAGCGTGAACAATTCGGGTTGGACCAGGTAGAGAAAGGCCAGCACGTCGTGCGCAAAACAGCCTGGCTCCTGCGCCACATGGGCATACAGGCCGGTGTAAAAGTGCGCATAGAACGCAACTGCGTGCAGCAGCGTGTCGGTAGCCGGGTGCTGATGGCGCCGGGCGATGCGCTCGATCATCGAGAGCGGCACGCGCACCTGATGCGTCACGTCCAGCCCGACCATGGTGAGCTTCCAGCCGGCCGTGAACACGCGGTCGGCGGCATGCGGGTCGTTCCAGATGTTGGCCTCCGCCACAGGAGACACATTGCCGGGCTCCAGAATCGTGCCGCCCATCAGGATCACTTCGCGCAGCAACCCGGGCAGCCGGGGCTCCAGATAGAGGGCCAGGCTCAGATTGCCCAGCGGTCCGACCGCCACCAGCGTGATCTCACCCGGCTGCGCGCGCGCCATGTCGACAATGAATTGGGCCGAGGAACGAGGATCGAGTTTCCCGTTGACGCTGGCGCGCTGCGGCAGGTTGCCCAGGCCGTCGGCACCGTGAATGTGGACCGGGGGCGTTTCCGGCGGTCTGAACCCGGGCTTTGCGACGCCTTGAGTCACCGGAATTGTGTTGCCGGTCAGGGACGTCAGGTAAAGCGCATTGATCGCAGCCTGCTCCACGCTGACGTTGCCGAAGGTGGTGGTGACGCCCAGCACATCGATGGCCGGGTGTGCCAGCGCAAAGTAAAGCGCCATGGCGTCATCCACGCCCGGATCGGTATCAAAAATAACTTTGTAGCGGGGTGACTGGTGCATGGAAAGGCCGGTTCAAAATCCACAGAACTGTCGCAGTGCCGCATCACCAGCGGTTCGCCTGCCGGCGCCATTCGGCTCATTGTTGGCCGCGGTCGAAGCGACCAGGAATTCAGCCACCTCGGTCTGGGTCGGAACGCTGGTCTGTGCGCCGGGCCGGGTGCAGGCCAGCGCAGCGGCTGCGCTGGCCAGGCGCAATGCGGACGGCAGCGATTGCTGCATTGACTGCTGCAAGGCCTGCGCTTGACTCAGCGCTGCCACCAGAACGCCGCAGAAAGTGTCTCCGGCGCCGGTGGTGTCCATTGGCTTGACGTCAAATTCGGTCTGAAAAAAGTACTCGTCGTTGACGCGGGCGCAACAGCCGCGCGACCCCAGCGTGACCACCACGCAGGGCAGGTCGATGCGCGCCAGGCACTGCGCGATGTTGCCAGCGTGGTTTGCCAGCGCGGCAAGCTCGCCTTGATTCACGACCAACACGGCAATCAGCGCCAGCAGCTCAGGCGGCAGGGCTCGTGCCGGGGCGGCATTGAGCACCACCTTGACACCATTGGCGCGCGCCGCCTTGGCATAGGCGAGGACTGCTTCCATTGGTATTTCGAGTTGCAGCAACAGGAATTCAATGCCATCGAGCGAAGGCAGGTCGGCTGCGCGCAAAGCGAAGTTGGCACCGGGCGCGACGGTGATGGCGTTTTCTGCATCGTCCGATACGCAAATAAAGGCGGTGCCGGTGGCCTGTTCCGGTACGCGCATGATGTGCATCTGCACCCCGCCGGCTTTCAATGAATCTTCCAGCGGCTTGGCAAACGCGTCGTCGCCGAGCGCCAGCAACATCTGCGTGGCAGCACCGCCGGCACGCGCACAGGCCAGCGCCTGGTTGGCACCCTTGCCGCCGGGGAAGGTCTTGAAGTCGCGTCCGAGCACGGTTTCACCCGGCGCCGGAATGTGCGGTGCGCGTACGACGAAATCCAGATTGGCAGAACCGGCAACAAGAATCATGATCAGTCCAGGGCGGCGATTGAAGCAACAATCACAGAATTATCAGTGACGGACTCGGTCGCCTACGAAAGATGCGACGGGCAGCGCTGTTAAAGTGCAGGCCCCTGGAGGTTTTATGAAACTGCTGATTGCTGGTTTTTTGTCTTTGTTGGCTATGGGCAGCTACGCCCAGAGCGGCCCGATCAAAATCGGTGAAATCAACAGCTATTCCAGCATGCCGCAGTTCACCACGCCCTACCGGCAGGGCTGGCAATTGGCGGTCGAGGAAATCAATGCTGCCGGCGGCCTGCTGGGCCGCAAGGTCGAAGTGATTGCGCGCGATGATGCCGGGCGACCGGAAGAAGCCTTGCGTCACGCGGTGGAACTCAGCGCCAATGAAAAAGTTGATGTGCTGGCCGGCGGCTATTTGTCCAACATCGGACTGGCACTGGCCGATCATGCGGCCAAAAACAAGCGCCTGTTTGTCGCCAGCGAGCCCTTGACCGATGCGATTGTGTGGGACAAAGGCAATCGCTACACCTTCCGTCTGCGCCCCAGCACCTATATGCAGGCGGCGATGCTAATTGAAGAAGCCGCCAAATTGCCGGCCAAACGCTGGGCCACGATTGCGCCCAATTACGAATATGGCCAAAGCGCAGTCGCCAGTTTCAAGGCGCTGCTCAAAGCCAGGCGGCCCGACGTGGAGTTTGTCGCAGAGCAGTGGCCGGCGCTGGGCAAGCTTGACGCCGGCACCACTTTGCAGGCCTTGATGCAGGCCAGACCGGATGCCATCTTTAACGTCACCTTTGGCGCTGATCTGGCCAAGCTGGTGCGCGAAGGCAATCAGCGCAATGTGTTTCCCAAAATACCGGTGGTGTCGATGTTGTCGGGCGAGCCCGAGTATCTCGACGTGCTGAAAGACGAAACACCGCGCGGCTGGATCGTGACCGGTTATCCGTGGGACCAGATCGACACGCGCGAACACGCTTCGTTTGCGGCCAGTTATTACAAAAAATTCCACGAGAACCCGAAAGTCGGCTCGGTGGTCGGCTACGCCACCATGCAGGCGATTTTTGCGGCCATCAAGAAAGCAAAAAGCACCGACAACGAGAAACTGGTGACTGCCATGCGCGGCCTGAAATTCAGCACCCCGTTCGGCCCGGCCGAGTTTCGTGCGCTGGACCAGCAGTCAACGATGGGTGCCTTCGTCGGCAAGCTCGACCAGCGCGCCGGCAAGGGCACGATGGTGCAGTGGCACTACGCCGACGGCAAGGACTACATGCCGAGCGACGATTACGTCAAGGCGCGCCGACCGGCTGCCGCGATGAACTAGGCGGCAAGCCGGCCGCCGGCGCCACGCAGCGCTTCCAGCGAGCGTGCCAGGCCGGCCTCGATCGGCAACGGCTCAGCGCCCCAGCGTGCCGCCAGCAATTCAGCACAGAGCACTGAAAAACTCAAGCCTCTGGAGCCCATGCCAGCGCAAATCCACAGGCTGGCGTTGTCTGCCGAGGACAGCGGTCCGACGGCAGGGAGCCGGTCAGCGGTGACGCAGCGGATATTTTTCCAGGCGTGGACCTTGCCACTTTCAAACTGGGGTGCCAGTGCCTGCCCGAGTTGCGGCAGCAGTTGACGCAGGCGCGCCAGATTGACGGCGTGGTTTTGTTCGTCCGGACGCGGCACCTCCCCGTCGGGCTGGTAGCTTGAGCCGACAAACCAGGCCAGACCTGGCCCGCAATCACCATCGACCGGCACCCGGGGCACCACACTGCCCGCGCCCTTGACCGGGAACGCCGGAAAGGCTGCATCGGGCGTACCGTCATGAAGCGCCCAGGACAACAGTCCGCGCAGACCCTGCATGGCGGGTAGCTGGCTGGCGCGCAAACCGAGTGAAGGCAGCGCCGCTTGCAGGCTTTCAATCAGCGGCATGGCGTTGGTGGCATTGGCGAAAACCACCCGATCGGCGCGGGCGAGTTGTTGGCCCTGCGCGTCCAGCAAGTCCCACCCGGCTTCGTGCCGACGCATGCCGGCCACCCTGGAGTTGCCCTGAAACGTGACGCCGGGCTGCGCCAGCCAGGCCCGCACCAGTCGGGTTGGCTTGAGCCACGCGGCCTGTTGGTGCCAGATATCGGGCAGGCCTGGGGAGCCATCGACCCGGCGCTCCAGGATGCCGGTGGCGTCCCAGTCAGTCCCTTGTTGCAGCAGGCCGCGTGCCTGTTGCAGCATCAGGCGCACGCCGCAGCGGGACAGGCGTGACAACGGGCTGTCATCCGCCGAGACATGCGGTGCCACCAGGCCCACCGGCAGACCGGAGGCGCCAGCAGCCGGCGCATCGGCCTGGTCCAGCACCTGCACTTGCCAGCCACGCCGGGCCAATGCGGCGGCAACGCTGGCGCCCGCCAGACCGGCGCCGACAACGGCGCAGCTGCCGACCGGCACGGGCTTGACTGGTCGGCTTTTGCGCGTGTTCCTGAGTTGCCAGCGCGGGTTGAACCGGGTGCTGAGGATGCCGCTTGGGGCGGCCTGGTCCTGATTGTTGGGGCGAATCGTTTGATTGCCTTGAAACTCGAATCCGCACTGCGTCAAATCAGCCACCAAGCCGGGAGCGCCATCTGCCATGGCCAGTGCGGTATCGCGGCGGCAGCAGCGCGCCAGCGCTTTCACGGTCCAGACATTCCATGCTGAAACGGGGGTGCGTTCCGACCCGTCGGTTGCCAGATAAACCGAGTCTGCAAAAAATTGTTGCGCCCGCAGCATGGCCATGGTGTCGCCCACGCACAGGGTCAACAAGACCCGATCCCGATCGAGCATGAAACGCTGAAAACCAGCTGACAGACCCAAACACTGTGCCGCCAGTTCATCGACCAGTGGCAATAGTTCCGGAAACGGGGCGGCAATCGCCCGCAAGTCCTCTTCTCGAACCGGCGCCGCAGTCAGCGCCACGTAGTGCAGCAGTCGTGGCCGTTGTGCGTCCTGTCTCCAGCAGCACCAGGTGCGCAGGAATTCAAGCCCTGAATCAAATCGGCTATCCAGAATGCGCCAGGATTCCTGTTGGCGCCAAGCCTGTGGCAGTCCGCATCCGTGCAATAAGGCAGACGCATCGGCGTCAGTCATGCGGCCGGATACTCAGGCGGCGGGCGGAACGTAGCCCTGTGCGGCGTCGGCACCGCCGCCGAAAAAATGATTTTCCATCTGCCGCGCCAGGTACTGGCGCGCCCGGGCGTCTGCCAGATTGAGGCGGTTTTCATTGACCAGCATGGTTTGATGCTGCAGCCAGGCGGCCCAGGCTTCCTTGCTCACGCTCTCCCAGATACGCTTGCCAAGTTCGCCCGGGTAGGGCGGAAAATCCAGACCTTCGGCTTGTTTGCCGAGTTTGATGCAGTTCACAGTGCGTGCCATTTGGAGCCTTAAATAGTTTGCTTTCAGAAGGGCGACTTTAGCAAGCTTTCAGTGGCCTTTGCCTACTGCGGTAAAATGCGCTTTATGGCAAAAGCTGACACCAAAACCAAAATGCTGGCCGACGGCCTGCGTTACAAATCCAAAGTATCGGGTTCTCCTTTCACGGCGGCGACGTCGTTCGGGGCTGCAACCATGTCGTGCTTTCTGTGCGGCAAGCATCGCGCCCGCTCGCAGATGGTCACGCGCAAGATCCTTGGCAAGTCGCAGGCGGTGTGCTCACCGTCGTGCAAAGCGGCGGACGAAGCGGCCGGCTGATTTCCTGAATTTCCCCCGTTTCCTGGCGACGCAGGAACTTTATTCCCTGAACCACCACCAAGCATTGGACACTTCGTCCAGTGACTTTGTTGTTTCTCGTTAAAGGATATCCATGATTTCTCAGCTTGTGACGGACTGGCTGGACAACTCGCCGCGCCGGGTTCTGGCGCTGCTCAGCGTGGTCTGCTTCGGCATGCTGGCGTTCAGCCAGTATTTGCAGCACGTGGTGGGCCTGGAGCCCTGTCCGATGTGCATCGTGCAGCGCTACGCTCTCATTTCAGTAGCGATCATCGCTGCCTTGACGGCGCTTAGCGGCAAAAGAAGCGTGCAAATCGGCGGCGCGGTGCTGCTGCTGGCGAGCGCTGGTTTTGGTGCCTATGTCGCGGCCCGGCAAAGCTGGTTGCAGTGGTATCCGCCGGAGGTCGTGAGTTGTGGCCGTGATTTCTACGGCATGATCGAAAACTTTCCCCTGCGCCGCGCCATTCCGATGATCTTCAAGGGCAGTGGCGACTGCAGCAAGATTGACTGGACCTTTCTCGGCGGCTCCATCGCCAACTGGAATGTCCTGTGCTTTGGCGCCTTCGCCGTACTGGCGCTGGCGCTGATCTGGCGCCAATCCAGACGGCGTTTTTCCTGACCGGCAAAGCGCCGCCCGGCGCTGCTTGATTCGCTCAGGCCATCACCAGTTTTTTGACCAGCACCTGGCTTTTGCGGTCCCAGTTGTATTTGCGTTTGCGCGCCTCAGGCAGCCAGTCCGGGTCCACCAGTTCAAATCCACGCTTCAGGAACCAGTGCGTGGTGCGGGTGGTCAAGACGAATATGCTGTCCAGTCCGGCAGCCCTGGCGCGCTGCTCGACGCGCTTCAAGACCCTTTCGCCGTCACCCTGACCCTGTACTTCGGGTGACACGGTCAGCGCGGCCATCTCAGCGGTCTTGCCTTCGGGATAAGCATAGAGCGCGGCACAGGCAAAGATCACGCCGTCGTGCTCGATCACCGTGTAGTTGCCGACGTCGCGCTCGATCTCGGTGCGGCTGCGCTTGACCAGCGTGCCATCTTTCTCGAACGGTGCTATCAGGTGCAGGATGCCGCCCACGTCGTCCACCGTGGCTTCGCGCAGGCTCTCCAGTTTTTCGTCGACCACCATGGTGCCGATGCCATCATGCACGTAGACCTCCAGCAGGATCGAGCCATCGACCGCAAAAGGAATGATGTGGCTGCGCTCGACACCGTTCTTGCAGGCCTTGACGCAGTGCTGCAGGTAGAACGCGGTATCAGAAGGCTGGTTCGCCGCGGGCAGCTCGGCCAGCAGCTTTTCGGCGGCGGCCAGCGGCAACTCGGTGTCGATCGGGTTGTCGTCGCTCTCGGGCTCGCCCGGCAGGATGCGAATGCCCGGGATCTCGGTCACAAAAATCAGCTTGTCGGCGTGCAGGGCGATGGCGACCGAGGTGGCGACCTCTTCCATGGTCAGGTTGAAGGCCTCGCCAGTCGGTGAAAAACCAAACGGTGACAACAGCACCATGGCACCAAAGTCCAGCGAGCGGGTGATGCCTGCCGTATCCACCTTGCGTACCAGACCCGAGGACTGAAAATCCACGCCATCCAGAATGCCCACCGGGCGCGCCGTGAGAAAGTTGCCCGAGATCATTCGCACCGTCGAGCCGGCCATCGGCGTGTTGGGCAGGCCCTGGCTGAAGGCCGCTTCAATCTCGTAGCGCAACTGGCCAGCGGCTTCCTGCGCACAGTCCAGCGACACCTCGTCGGTGATGCGCATGCCGTGTGAATAACGCGGTGTGTGGCCCTTGGCCTTGAGCTGCTCATTCACCTGGGGCCGAAATCCGTGCACCAGCACCACCTTCACGCCCATGCTCTGGATCATGGCGAGATCCTGCGCCAGGTGCTGCAGCTTGCCAGCCGCAATGGCTTCGCCGGCGATGGCCACGACAAAGGTCTGATTGCGAAATTTGTGGATGTAGGGCGCCACCGAGCGAAACCACGGAACGAAGGTGAAGTTGAAGACTGAGGACATGCAGACAGGGCCAGTTAAGGGTGCAAGGGCTGGGATAATCCCCGATTCTCTACGAAGTTATTGCCTTGACTGCACCGCCCCTCCAAATCGAGTTCCCCGAATCCCTGCCCGTGTCGGGTAAACGCGACGAGATCATGGCCGCGCTGGAGCAGCATCAGGTCATCATCGTCTGCGGCGAAACCGGGTCCGGCAAAACTACCCAGCTGCCCAAGATCGCGCTGGCCATGGGGCGCGGCAAGCTGAACTACCCGCCGGGCCGGGGCAAGCTGATCGGCCACACCCAGCCGCGCCGCATCGCCGCCAGCAGCGTCGCCAAGCGCATTGCCGAGGAGCTGAAAACGACGCTGGGCGATGTGGTCGGCTTCAAGGTGCGATTTCAGGACCGCCTGAGCCGCGACACCTCGGTCAAGCTGATGACCGACGGCATCTTGCTGGCCGAGACCCAGACCGACCCGCTGCTCAAAGCCTACGACACCATCATCCTCGACGAGGCGCATGAGCGCAGCCTGAACATCGATTTCCTGCTCGGCTACCTGCGCCAGATCCTGCCGCGCCGACCGGACCTGAAGATCATCGTGACCTCGGCCACCATCGACGCGCAGCGTTTTGCCGACCACTTTGCCGGTAAAAACGGGCCAGCGCCGGTCATCATGGTGTCTGGCCGCATGTTCCCGGTGGAGCAGCGCTACCGGCCGTTTGAAGAGTCGCGTGACTACGATCTGAACTCGGCCATTGCCGACGGCGTCGACGAGTTGTGGCGCGACGCGCACAACGCTGGCGACATTCTGGTGTTCCTGCCCGGCGAACGCGAAATCCGCGAGGCAGCGGATCATCTGCGCGGCCATCTGAGCCAACAGCCGGTGTTTCGCAATGCTGAAGTGCTTCCGCTGTTTGCGCGCCTGAGCCAGGCCGAACAGGACCGCATTTTTGACGGCCACACCGGGCGACGCATCGTGCTGGCCACCAACGTGGCCGAAACCTCGCTCACAGTGCCAGGCATTCGCTACGTGATTGACGCAGGCACAGCGCGCATGAAGCGCTATAGTTTTCGCAGCAAGGTGGAGCAGTTGCTGGTCGAGCCGATCAGCCAATCTTCTGCCAACCAGCGCGCCGGACGCTGCGGCCGTGTCGCCAACGGCATCTGCATCCGGCTCTACGACGAGAAAGACTTCAACGCTCGCCCGCGCTTCACCGACCCCGAGATTCTGCGTTCGTCGCTGGCCGGCGTGATTCTGCGCATGAAGTCGCTGCATCTGGGGGTGGTGGAAGACTTTCCATTCATCGAACGCCCATCCGGGCGCGCCATTGCCGATGGCTACCAGCTGCTCAACGAACTCGGCGCCGTCGACGATGCCAACGAGCTGACGCCGATGGGCCAGGAGCTGGCCAAACTGCCGCTGGATCCGCGCGTCGGCCGCATGATTCTGGAAGCGCGCGAGCTTGGCGCGCTGGATGAAGTGCTGGTGATTGCCTCAGCGCTCAGTGTGCAGGACGTGCGCGACCGCCCGATGGAGGCACAGCAACAGGCGGACCAGGCGCACGTCAAGTTCGACGACGAGAAGAGCGAGTTTGCTGGCTACCTGAAGCTCTGGAAGTGGATCAATGACGGCAAAGGCGGGGAGGGGCAACACAAGCTCTCCAACCGTCAATACGAGCAACTGCTGCGGCAGAACTTCGTCAACATCCGCCGCGTGCGCGAGTGGCGCGACATCCATTCGCAGCTGCACACGGTGGTGGCTGAGCACAAATGGCGGCTCAACACGCTGCCCGCCAACTACGAGCAGCTGCACCTGTCTATGCTGTCGGGCCTGCTGGGCAACATCGGTTGCAAGCTGGAGACGGATGGCGCGTCAGGCGAGTACCTGGGGGCGCGCGGCATCAAGTTTTACCCGCATCCGGGTGCGCACCTGGTCAAGAAGCCGGGGCGCTGGATTGTCGCTGCCGAGCTGGTGGAAACCACGCGCCTGTTCGGCCGCGGCATTGCCGCCATCGAGCCGCAATGGCTGGAGCAGGTGGGTGGCCATCTGCTGAAGAAACAACTGCTCGATCCGCACTGGGAAAAGAAAGCCGCCGAGGTCACGGCGCTGGAGCGCGCCACGCTCTACGGCATCGTGGTGTACAGCGGAAGGCGCGTAAATTATGGCCGCGTGGATTTGAGCGGTGCGCGCGAAATCTTTATTCGCCAGGCGCTGGTGGACGGACAGTGGGAGACCAGGCTGCCCTTTCTTGACGCCAACCAGAAGCTCATCGCCAAGGTGGAAGACCTGGAGCACAAGGCGCGCCGGCAGGACGTGCTGGTGGACGAAGAGCTGATCTATGCCTTCTACGACCAGCAGTTGCCGGCGGACGTCTGCAGCGGCTACAGCTTCGAGAATTGGTACCGGGAGGAAATCAAGAAGAACCCGAAGCTCCTGCTGCTGACCCGCGAAGAGCTGATGCGCCACGAGGCCGCCGGCATCACCACCCAGTCCTTCCCCAAAACCATCCGCCTGGGTGGCGTGGACTGCGTTTGCGCCTACCTGCACGAACCGGGCGATGCCAAGGACGGCCTGACCGTGACGGTGCCGCTGTTTGTGCTGAACCAGGCGAACGAGGAGCGTTGCGAGTGGCTGGTGCCGGGCATGCTGAAAGACAAGATTCAGGCGCTGCTCAAGACCCTGCATCAGCGTCCGCGCTCGCGCTTGGTGCCGCTGCCGGACGCCGCCAGCAAAATGGCCGAAACGCTGAACGCCCCCGAAGTATTTGGTCACGGCTCCTTGCAGGATGCGGCGCTGAAGCTGGTGCGACAGGCGACCTCGCTGGATCTGGTTCGCGCTGACATCAAGGCCGACATGCTCAGCGCCCATTTCTTCATGAACTTCCGGGTGGTGGACGAGCATGGCCGCCAGCTTGGGCACGGACGCAACCTGGGCGCGCTGAAAGCCGAACTCGGTGCGCAGGCCCGCGGCGCGTTTCAGGCGCTGGCCGGGCTGAAAATGGCGAGCGTTGCCGCTGCCCAGCCAAACCTTAAGGAAAATCAGACTCCAGCATCCGTCAATAGGGCGCAGGCAGCTATTAAAACAGTAGCAACTCCGGCTGCGCCAGCCGGCCAGCGCTACACCGCGTGGACCTTTGGCGAGCTGCCAGAGCTGCTTGAAATCCAGAAGGGCGGCCAGACCCTGATTGGCTACCCGGCCTTGATCGACGCCGGTGATGCCGTCACGATCGAGGTGTTTGACGAACCCGACGTGGCCGCCGCCAGACACCGCGCCGGCTTGCGCCGTCTGTTTTCTCTGCAGATCAGGGACGCGCTCAAGTACCTGGAAAAAAACATCCCGGATCTGCAGAAAATGGCCGTCACCTTCCTGCAGGTCGGCAAAAACGCGGACGGAAGCGGCGGCGGCAGCCTCGAGGAACTGCGCGAGCAGATCATCGCCGTGGCACTGGACCGGGCGTTTCTGCTGGAGCCGCTGCCGAGCAATGAATTGGACTTCAAGCGTCGCGTCGACGAGGGCCGGGGGCGCTTGACGCTGATCGCGAATGAAGTGGCGCGTCTGACCGCCACCGTACTGGCCGAGTATGCCGTTACTGCGCGCAAGATCAAGGACACCAGGAACGCACCGGACGCCACAACCGACGCCGCGCAGCAGCTGGCCCGCCTGATGCCGAAGCGCTTTCTGGCGCTGACACCCTGGGGTCCGCTGCAGCACTTTGCGCGCTACCAGAAAGCCATCACCGCGCGGCTGGACAAATACCGCGCCGATCCGGCCCGCGACGCCGCCAGAGCGGCCGAATTGCGCCCGCTGGAGCAGCGCTATTGGCGCCTGGTGGCCGAGCGCAAAGGTGTCACCGATGAGCGCCTTCAGGAGTTCCGCTGGCTGCTCGAAGAGTTGCGCGTGAGCTTCTTCGCGCAGGAGCTGCGCACGCCGCAGCCGGTGAGTGTCAAAAGGCTGGAGAAGGCCTGGGCTCAGCTAGGGTAAGCGCCTAGTTTGGCCAGCTGCCTTTTTGACCGGCAACAGGGCAGAATCAGGGCATGAAAAATAAAAACCATTTTGTCCTGCGGGTGCGTCGCTGGCTTTGTCTGTTGGTGCTGCCAGCTTGCGCCTGCCTTGCCGCCGCTCAGGCACCGGAGCCAGGCCCTTCACGGATTGCCATGGCCGTGAGCGAGAGCGACTTCCTGGGCGACATGCCGATCGTGCTTTCGGTGTCGCGCCTGCCGCAGCGACTCGACGACACGCCCGGCGCCGTGACCCTGATTGATCGCGACATGATTCGCCTCTCGGGTGCGCGTGATGTGGCGGATCTGCTGCGTCTGGTGCCCGGTTTCCAGACCAGCACTTCGTTTGAAACGGTGGCGCCACTGGCCAGTTACCACGGCGGATTCGACTCTTACTCGAATCGCATTCAGGTCTTGGTCGATGGCCGATCGGTCTATTCCCCCTATTTCATTGGCAGTGTCGGCCCTGGCCTGCAAACCGTGGCTTTGGCGGACATCGAGCGCATCGAGGTTCTGCGCGGCTCCAACTCTGCCGCCTACGGTGCCCGTGCCGTGCTTGGCGTCATCAATATCGTGACGCGCCACACGGTCGATACGCTGGGCGTGCGGGTCGGCGTGGCGGGTGGCGAAAACGGCATCCGCGATGCGCAGGCACGCATTGGCTGGGGCAATTCGGATGCCAGTTTTCGGCTCAGCATGGATCGTCGCACGGATGCCAGCCTGGCAGGCTCGAATGGCGGCAACCAGGTCAATCGTGTCAATGTTGCAGCTGAACTGCGACCCAGTGCGCGTGACGAAATCCAGTTGCGTGCCGGCAAGCTTGACATTGACAGCGGCAAGGGCTTTGCCACTAATGTGGACAATGCCTTGCGTGGCACCGCATTTGATTCCAGCTACGCACAACTCGATTGGCGGCGCAGCCTCGCCGACGACGAAGACCTGGCCTTGAGCCTGTCGCATTCACAGGAGTCTTACCGCGACGTCTTTGCGTATTCGCTGATTCCGCTCGGGATCAACGACAGCATTGGCATATCCGGCGGCGGTACTGCGGGCAACGACACCGTGTCCCTGCAGCACACCTTCCGTCATGGCGACAATTTGCGCGTGGTCTGGGGCGGTGAACTGCGCCGCGAGCAGGTCACTTCGAAGGCGCTGTACAACACCGATGCGGCTTTTGCCACGAATTTCACCCGCCTGTTTGGCAACGCCGAATGGTGGCTCGGCCAGAACCTGCTGCTCAACGCCGGCGCGATGTCCGAACACAGCAGCGTCAGCGGCTCCAGCCTGGCGCCGCGGCTGATGCTGAACTGGCATCTGGCCGAGGAGCAAACACTGCGCGCCGGTATCTCCAAGGCATTCAGGCCGCCGAGCACCTATGAGCAATTCGCCGATGTGCGCTATTTCTGGAACGGCATACCGCTCGCGGTCACCACTTTGGTCAGCGGCAAGATCCAGCCGGAAGAGTTGCTGGTGCGCGAGATCGGCTATCTCGGCACTTTTCCCCGGCTTGGGCTCGATCTCGATGTGCGGCTGTTCCACGAGCAGTTCACCGGCTTCATCCGGCAAAAGAACGACGTCAGCCCCAAGACCTACGTCAATGACGAGAATTTTCCAATCCGGGGCCTGGAATACCAGCTGAAATGGCGGCCCTGGCAGGGCGCTCAATTGACGTTCAACCAGGCCTATATCGATATCGCTTCCCTGAATCGGGATCCTAAAGTGCTTGCCGAATTCAGCGCCAGTGCGCTGGCAGCACCCAAACTGGCCAGCACCCTGACTTTCTTTCAAAAGCTGCCGGGTGGTCTGGATCTGAGCCTGCTGCATCAGGACAGCGGCACGGTGACATTGCAGGGTGCGGGCCGCGACAATCAGGTGGCGTTCACACGCACCGACCTGCGCCTGGGCTGGCCAATGCGCCTGGGCTCCAATCGGGGAGAGCTTGCGATGGTGGTGCAAAACCTGGGTTCGCCCTACCCGGACATGCGGCCGGAGTTTCAGTTTCAGCGCCGTGCCTTCGTCACCTTGTCGGTAGAGAACTGATTTCACAGCAATGCCGGCAGTTTTGCGTTCATTGGTCTTGACGCTCTGGCTCGGTCTCTTCGCCGGCGCGTGGGCTCATGCGGCGGTGAAAGTCGTGATCGTCAGCAGCGAGCGAAGCGCTGCCTACCAGGAGGCGGCCCAATCCCTGGTGAGCGAACTTGAACGCAGTGGCCTGGAGCGCACAGAGGTATTGGAGGTCACGGTTGCAGAATGGGCTGCTGCCGAGCAGCTGGCTCCCAGATTGTTTGTAGCGCTGGGGACCGCCGCCGCAACGGTTTTGGCGAACACACAATTGCAGATTCCGGTGCTGTGCACGCTGTTGCCGCGTACCAGTTTTGAGCTGGTGCTGGCAAATAGCGGGCGCAAGGCATCGCCAAGATTTTCCGCCCTCTATCTTGATCAGCCCTGGAGTCGGCAACTCGATTTGATTCATCTGGCCTTGCCGGAGGCACACAACATTGGTGTCCTGTGGGGCTCACAATCGCAGTCGCAGGCCGCGGCGTTGAATCTGGCGGCGCGGGCTCAGGGTATGAAACTGATTGAAGCCAGCGTCGCCGGCAATGACTTGTTCACTGGCCTGAAAAGAGTCCTGGAAGGCGTCGATGTCTTGTTGGCGGTGCCGGATCCGAACGTGTACAACAGCGGAAATATTCAGAATATCCTTTTGACCTCCTTTCGCTTGCGGGTGCCCCTGGTGGCGTTCTCGCCCGCTTACGTGCATGCCGGTGCCCTGATGGCCGTGCACGTGACGCCGAAGCAACTCGGCCTGCAGGCGGGGGCGATGGCTAGCGGCGTGCTGCAGGGCAAGGCCTTGCCGGCCGCGCCGCTTTACTCGCAGGAATTCAGCATTGCGGTGAATGTGCCGGTGGCGCGCTCGCTTGGCCTGACCCTGAACAGTGACGCCCTGGGCGCCCAGTTACACCGACGCGAGGCCAGGCCATGAAGCTGGGCGATATCCGCAGCCGCATGTTGTTGGCCGCTCTGCTGCCGGTGACGCTGATCGCCATCTTGCTGCCTGCCGTGTTTCTGGTCTCCCATCTTGGCGACATAAGCGAGGCGCACACCCAGCGTGAGCGCTCCCTGGCGCGCCAGCTTGCCAGTGCCTCCGAGTACGGGCTTTTTTCGTCCAATATCAACCATCTGCAAAGCGTCGCCAATGGTGCGATGCGCGAGGCTGATGTGCGTTCGGTCGCCATTGTCGACTTGCAGAACCATATCCTGGCCAGCGCGGGCAAGTCGGGATACACAACGCGTCCGACGATGTCCGGCCAGGAAAACAAGGATTTTGATTCGGTCAGGCGCATGGACCTGTTGTCACAACCGGTGGCTGCCAGTCGGCTCAAACTCGATGACTTGTTTGAAGTCGGTCCGACCCAGGGCGGCAACACACAGCAGCTTCTGGGCCATGTGCTGATCGAGTTTTCACGCGAGTCTCTGGATCGGCGCGAGCGCGAAATGCTTCTGCTCGGCTGCGCCGTGGCCGCTGGGGGTCTGTTGTTCGCCGGTTTTCTGGCGCTGCGCCTGGGGCGCGGCGTGATTCGCCCGATTTTGCGGGTCTCCAGCTTGATCGATCGCCTTGGGCGCGGCGACTTGTCGGCGCGGGCTGAGGTGCTGCCCGACGATCCGCTGCGAGAAGTGCAACGGGGATTGAACCAGATGGCTGAGCGGCTTGAAGCCGGACGCGATGAACTCGAACGGCGCGTGGTTGCGGCGACCCGGGAGTTGCGCGAAAAGAAGGAAGAGGCAGAGACCGCCACCCTGGCCAAGTCACGTTTTCTGGCGGCAGCCAGCCATGACCTGCGCCAGCCCACGCACGCGCTTGGCATGTTCATGGCGCGGCTGGCGCAATTGCCCCACGACGCGCAAAGCCAGCAGCTGATCGGCGAGCTTGATGCTTCAGTGCAGGCGTTGCAGGATTTGCTCGATGCCCTGCTCGATATTTCGCGGCTGGAGGCCAAGGCGGTGCAGGTTCACCTGCGGCCTTTTGCGCTGGTCAAAGTGTTTGAACAGATTCGTGACGAATTGGGCTTGACCGCGATTGAGAAGGGCTTGCGCCTGCGCATTCGTCCGACCGATGTCTGGCTGCAGAGCGATTCCACGCTGCTGCATCGCATGGTACTCAATCTGGTGGTCAACGCAGTGCGTTACACCTCGGTGGGCGGTGTGCTGCTGGCTTGCCGGGTCGCGGCGGACGGCCGGCAGGCCCGCATCGAGGTGTGGGACAGCGGTATTGGCATCGCGCCTGAGCATCACGAATCGATTTTCAAGGAGTTTTATCAAGTCGGCAACGCCGAGCGCGACCGCAGCAAGGGCCTGGGACTGGGGCTCAATATCGTCGCACGCAGCGCCCAGTTGCTCGGGCACCGTCTGCAAATGTGCTCGCGTCCGGGGCACGGCTCGCGCTTCAGCATTGATGTGCCGCTGGCGCCGCCGGACGCCGCCGTCGACCGGCGGGGCCCGCTTCGCGCCACGACATTTGACAATCTTGCCGGCCTGCGGGTGCTGGTGATCGAGGACGAACCGCAAGGGCGCCAGGCGCTGGTGAGCCTGCTGGCTTCCTGGGGTGTGCGGGTGAGTGTGGCCGAC
The DNA here is from genome assembly GCA_963810395.1 of uncultured beta proteobacterium. Classification (GTDB taxonomy): domain Bacteria; phylum Pseudomonadota; class Gammaproteobacteria; order Burkholderiales; family Burkholderiaceae_C; genus Rhodoferax. The sequence continues at coordinate 3,700,719 of CAWENC010000001.1, forward strand.
GGTTTGCTCACGGCGCGCCAGCAGATGGTAAGCGGGGCCGTGCCGGATGTCATCGTCAGTGACTATCGCCTGCGTGACGGCGAGAACGGCATCGAGGTGATTCGCCAACTGCGCGTGGAAGCCGGACGATCGATACCCGCCTGCCTGATCAGTGGCGACACCGATCTGAGTCTGTTGCAGGCCGTCAAGGAGGCCGCCCTGACCTTGCTGCACAAGCCGGTGCGCCCGGCCAAACTGCGCAGCCTGATTCGCCGCCTGGCATCGAACCCTCAGGCCGACGACGCTGCCTTGGTGTAGCCGCGCCGGTTGGCTGCCAGAATTGCCTGAACCCGGGTTTTGACGCCAAACCCGCGCAGGATCGCGATCACATGAGTCTTGGTGGTCTCCTCCGCGATGTGCAAAGTTTCACTGATTTCCCGGTTCGTGCGTCCATCGAGCAGCAACTGCAGTACCGCATGCTGGCGCGGCGTGAATTGGGGGATATCAAGCACTGGGTCGTTATCGAGCAAATCGATCGGCGCATACACATCACCGGCCAGCACCAGACGGATCGCCGCCAGCAATTCGTAGCTCTTGCCGCTCTTGGAGACGAAACCGGCAGCACCGTGGGTCAGCGCACTGCGTACCATCTGGGGACTGGAAACACCCGACAGCATCAGGATGGGGAGTTCCGGATGCCGTTGGCCGAACACATTGAGCGCCTCCAGCCCGTTCATGTCTGGCAAGTGGTAGTCCAGCAGCACCAGATCGAGATCGGCGTGCAGTTCGGCCATCTCAAACGCGCGACGACAATGGGCGGCTTCGAGCACTTCAACCTGCTCATCCAGCCCCTTGAGCACTTGACGCAAACCCGAACGCACCAGTGCATGGTCATCGACAACGAGAATTTTCAAAACTTTCACCCTGGAATTCTTGTTCGCAACCCGTCCGAGACCGAAAAAGCGCACGAACCGGCACGTCCAACTTCCTACAATGTACGCTATGTTTGTTCACCTGCGTCTGCACACCGAATTTTCCGTCGTTGACGGGACCAACCGCATCGATGACATCGTCAGTTGCGCTGCGAGCGACGGCCAGCCCGCGCTGGCCGTGACCGATCTGAGCAACCTGTTTGGGGCCATCAAGTTTTACCGGCAGGCGCGGAAAAAAGGTGTGAAACCCATCATCGGCGCCGAAATCTGGCTCGACGGCCTGGGCAAGGACCAGGCCAAACCGTCACGCCTGCTGCTGCTGGTTCAGGACATGCGGGGGTACCTGAATTTGTCTGAACTGTTGACGCGCGCCTGGACGCAGCAAGCGGGCAAACCTCAGGCCGCTGTCAGACTCGCCTGGCTGGCGGAACTCAACGCCGGGCTGATTGCCCTGTCGGGGGCGCAGGCCGGTCCGGTCGGACAAGCCTTGATCCAGGGCGATGAGAGCCGGGCCTGGGATGCGGCGCTTGAGTTGGGAACCATGTTCCCGCACCGGTTTTATCTTGAGCTGCAACGCGCTGGCCGGGCCGACGACGAGCCGCACGTGATCGCCTGCGTGCGCCTGGCCGCGCGCATGGGCTTGCCGGTGGTGGCGACGCACCCGGTGCAGTTTGCGTCACCCGAGGATTTTGAAGCGCATGAGGCACGTGTCTGTATCGCCGAAGGTGAAATCCTTGGCAATCCGCGCCGCTTGCGCCGTTTCACGCGTGAGCAATATTTCAAAACCAGCAGTCAAATGCAGGCATTGTTTGCCGATGTCCCTTCGGCGCTGGCCAACAGCCTCGAAATTGCCAAACGCTGCAATCTGACGCTGGTGCTGGGCAAACCGCAATTGCCCGATTTCCCCACGCCGGAGGTCAATGGCCAGCGCATGACGCCGGAAGACTACTTTCGCTACGCCTCGCACGAAGGCCTGAAAGAGCGCATGGCGCACCTGTACCCGGATGCGGCGCAGCGCGCGAAGGAAATGCCGCGCTACCTGGATCGGCTCGAATTTGAACTCGGCACGATTGTCAAGATGGGCTTTCCGGGTTACTTTCTGATCGTCGGCGACTTCATCAATTGGGCCAAGAACAACGGCTGCCCGGTGGGGCCGGGACGCGGCTCCGGGGCCGGCTCGCTGGTGGCTTATTCGCTGAAGATCACCGATCTCGATCCGCTGCGCTACAACCTGCTGTTCGAGCGATTTCTGAACCCCGAGCGGGTCTCCATGCCCGACTTCGACATCGACTTCTGCCAGACCAACCGCAATCTGGTGATTGATTACGTAAAGGAAAAATACGGCAAGGATGCCGTCAGCCAGATCGTGACTTTCGGCACCCTGGCGGCGCGTGCGGCGGTGCGCGATGTCGGCCGTGTGCTGGACATGAGCTACACCTTTTGCGACGGCATCAGCAAGCTGATTCCGAACAAGCCGGGCGTCAGCGTGACGCTTCAGTTGCCCCCGGCGGAGCGGAAAAAAGACGACAAGACGGTCTACGCCACGGACGAACCGATGCTGGCCGAGCGCGAAGCCAACGAGGACGACGTCAAAACCCTGCTGGAACTGGCGCGCAAGCTCGAAGGTTTGACGCGCAATGTCGGCATGCACGCCGGCGGGGTGTTGATTGCCCCGGGCAAATTGACCGACTTTTGTCCGCTTTACCAGCAGCCCGGCAGCGAATCGGCAGTCAGCCAGTTTGACAAGAACGACGTCGAGGCGATTGGCCTGGTCAAGTTTGACTTCTTGGGTCTGGCGACGCTGACCATTCTGGAGATTGCCAAGGATTTGATTGTTTCCAGGCATAAGGGGCACGAGAATTTTTCCTATGAAGACCTGGCGCTGGACGACCCGGCGGTCTACCGGCTGTTTGCCGATGGCAAGACCGAGGCCGTGTTCCAGTTTGAAAGTCGCGGCATGCAGGGCATGCTGCGCGACGCCAGACCGACGCGGCTGGAAGACCTGATCGCCATGAATGCGCTCTACCGCCCGGGTCCGATGGACCTGATCCCGACCTACATTGCCCGCAAGCTGGGCCGTGAGCCGGTGGAGTATCCGGATCCGCGCGTCGAGGGCATTCTGGGCGAAACCTATGGCGTCATGGTGTATCAGGAACAAGTGATGCAGATGGCGCAGATCCTGGGCGGCTATTCGCTCGGCGGTGCCGACATGCTGCGCCGCGCGATGGGTAAAAAAGACGCCGACGAGATGGCCAAGCACCGGCAGATATTCCGTGATGGCGCAGCGCGCAACGACCTGACTCAAGACAAGGCCGATGAAGTTTTCGACCACATGGAAAAGTTTGCCGGCTATGGCTTCAACAAGTCACATTCGGCGGCTTACGCGTTGTTGGCCTACCACACCGCCTGGCTCAAGGTGCATTACACGGCGGAGTTCTTTTGCGCCAACATGACGGTGGAAATGGATGACACCGACAAGCTCAAGATCCTGTTTGAAGACGCGCTGAAGATGGGCCTGAGTTTTGAGCCACCGGATGTGAACCGGGGTGTGCACCGCTTCGAGCCGGTTTCCGACCGCCTCATCCGCTACGGCCTGAGTGCCATCAAAGGCACCGGCCAGCAAGCCATCGAGGCGATTGTGGCGGCACGCGAAGGTCGCGGCGCCGGGCCCTCGGGCGACGTGTCAGGCCCGTTCACCAGCCTGTTCGATTTTTGTGTCCGGGTGGATCGCAACCGCATCAACAAGCGCAGCGTCGAGGCCTTGATCAAAGCCGGTGCCTTTGATTCAATCCAGCTCAATCGCGCCAGCTTGCTGGCCTCGGTGGATCTGGCGTTTGACTTTGGCGCCGCGGCAGCCGCCAACGCCAACCAGGGCGGGCTATTCGACCTGGGCGGTGAAGATGATCACGGCTCAAGCTCGCAGGAACCCGATCTGGTGCAGGCCACACCCTGGGGTGTCAAGGAGCGGCTGACCTTCGAGAAAACCGCCGTCGGTTTTTACCTTTCGGGTCACCTGTTTGACGAGGTCGCGCCGGAAGTGCGGCGTTTTGTACGGCGTCAGATTGAAGACCTGATCGACACCCGCGAACCGCAGCTGCTGGCGGGGATCATCACCGATTTCCGGGTCGTCAACGGTCAGCGCGGCAAGCTGGCGCTGTTCAAGCTGGACGATAAATCAGGCGTCATCGAGGCGCGGGCTGACGAGGCCTTGCTTAACGCGCACAAGAATCTGCTCAAGGACGATGAACTGGTGATTGTCATGGGCCAGCAGAAGCCGGATCGTTTCTCCGGCGGCATGCAGCTGACGGTGACGCAGATTTGGGATCTGGAGCAGGCGCGCTGCCGTTTCGGCAAGTTTCTGCGCATCGCCGTGAACGGCAAAATACCCGATGTGGCGCGCATGCTCAAGGACTACCCGCCCCGGCGCGAGATCACGGAACACGGTGAACTGACGCGCGGTCTGGGCCTGCGGCTGGCGCTGTCGTGTCAGGCTGAAGGCAGCCAGGCTTTTGCCGAGCTGCAACTCGGGGAAGATGCCAAATTTTTCCCGAGCAACGCCGCGCTGGCCGGCTGGCAAATCCAGGCCGGAGCGGGCAAATCTGACATCGTTTATGAGTGAAATATGGCTTTGACGCCCGTTGAACCTGCGTAAACAGCTATCACGTTCATAGCAAATTTTCCCCCACTCACTCCCCCAGCCCCTCTCTCGCCCCGCCGGGCGAAAGAGGGGAGCTTCATTTGGCCGCGTCTCTTAAGGTGGGAAAAGAGCCATTCAACTGCCCGCTGGCCTCCAAGTTGTCGCAAGCTGTGGACAGACCAATGAAATGATTCGTTAGACCAACGCCACGCGGTGCGTGTACGTCCCACCTTAGGACACGCGGCCAAATACGGCTGTTGGCTCCCTCTTCCGGTTATTGGGGTCAGACACCAATTTCGCTGCGGCGCTCTGCGCCGCACCCTTTGGGCGAGCCGTAGGCTCGGCGAATTTGGGCTCTGACCCCAATAACCGACGGGGGTATGAGTGGGGGAAGAACAGGCGTCAGCAAGCCGCCAAAAGATAGCTTTCCTGTCCGCAGGGTTTGCTTGCGTCCTCAGTGCGACGCCGCTGCTTCCATCTGCCCCGACAGCGTCAACCACTGCTCCTCCAGGATTTGCAGTTCGTCGTTGACAGCTTTCAGTCGGTTGCCCAGCTCGGCATAGTCGGCCGGGGGCGGTGACTTGGAGAGTTGGCCTTCCAGCGCCGCGCCTTCGCCGTTGAGCACCGCCATCCGGGCTTCGGTTTGCTCCAGCTTGCGTTTGAGCCCGCTGGACGCCACCTTGACCTTCGGCTTGGCTGCTGCTTCGGCCTGCGCCTTGCGCTCGGCTTTGGCGGCAGCGCTGCTGGCTTCCTTGATGGCTTCGCGCTGGCGCCGGGCTTCGTCCAGCAGGTAGCGCTGGTAGTCGTCGAGGTCGCCGTCGAACGGCGCCACGCCACCGCGCGAGACCATCCAGAATTCGTCGCACACGGCACGCAACAGGGCGCGGTCGTGGCTGACCAGCATCACTGTGCCTTCAAATTCGTTCAGTGCCATGCTCAAAGCCTCGCGCGTGGCCAGATCCAGGTGGTTGGTCGGTTCATCGAGCAGCAGCAGATTCGGGCGCTGCCAGACGATCATGCACAGCACCAGGCGCGCTTTCTCGCCGCCGCTCATGCTGCCAACCGCCTGCTTCACCATGTCGCCGCCAAAGTTGAAGGTGCCCAGAAAGCTGCGCAGGTCCTGTTCGCGCGTCGCCTGACCGGCGATCTTGCCGGCGGCGCTCAGGTCCTTGACCAGGCGGATCATGTGCTCCAGCGGCGTATCGAGCGGGCGCAGCACATCGAGTTCCTGCTGGGCGAAGTAGCCGATGTTGAGGCCCTTGCCCTCGGTGATCTCGCCGCCAATCGGCTGCAACCCGCGGGCGATGGTCTTCACCACGGTCGATTTGCCTTGCCCGTTGGCGCCGAGGATGCCGATGCGCTGGCCAGCCAGCACCGAGCGGCTGACGTTTTGCACGATGACTGTGGGCGCAGTGCCGTCCGGCGAGCCTTCGGGCGCGGGATAGCCGAAGCTGACGCCGGTCATCGACAGCATCGGGTTGGGCAGGTTGGCCGGTTCCTTGAATTCAAAAGTGAAGTCGGCCTCGGACAGCAAGGGCGCGATTTTCTCCATGCGGTCCAGCGCCTTGACCCGGCTTTGCGCCTGCTTCGCCTTGCTGGCCTTGGCCTTGAAGCGGGCGATGAACTTTTGCAGGTGGGCGATCTTGTCCTGCTGCTTGGCGAAAGCATTTTGCTGCAAGGACATCTGCTCAGCGCGCATGTCCTCGAACTTGCTGTAGTTGCCGCCGTAGCGCACCAGCTTGGCGGCATCAATGTGCAGCGTGACGTTGGTTACCGCATCCAGAAATTCGCGATCATGGCTGATGACGATCATCGTGCCTTCATATTTCTTCAGCCAGGATTCGAGCCAGACCAGCGCGTCGAGATCCAGGTGATTGGTCGGCTCGTCCAGCAGCAGCAAGTCGGACGGGCACATCAGGGCACGCGCCAGCTGCAGGCGCATGCGCCAGCCGCCGGAGAAACTGTTCACCGGATTCGTCAATTCGGTGGTCTTGAAGCCCAGACCCAGAATCAGTGCTTGCGCCCGGGCCGGCGCGTCGTGGGCGCCGGCATCCTGCAGCGCCATGTAGGCGTGGGCCATGCGGTCATAGTCCTCGGTCGCCTCGGAGGCCGTGACTTCCTGTTGCGCCGCCAGCAAGGTCGTGTCGCCGTCGACCACGAAGTCGGTGGCGCTCTGGTCGGTCTCGGGCATGTCCTGCGCCACCTGGCCCATGCGCCATTGGGCCGGGATGAAGTACTCGCCGCCATCTTCATGCAGCGAACCGTTGAGCAGGGCGAACAGCGAGGACTTGCCGGCGCCGTTGCGGCCCACCAGGCCGACCTTTTCTCCCGGATTGAGGGTGACGGAAGCGCCGTCCAGCAGCACCTTGGCGCCGCGGCGCAGGGTGACGTTCTTGAGAGTAATCATTCGGGTTTCGAGTTTGTGTTCTGGTCGCTGGGGCCGAGCGGCAGACCCAGAAAAATAAGGTGCGCTTTGGCTGGCTCCCTGAAGGATGGAATCGGCACGAAGCCAAGTTGCCGGTACAGCGAAAGCGCCTGCGTGTTGTGCGGCCAGGTGCAAACGGCCGCGGTCTGGTAGCCGGCCTGCCGAGCCAGCGTGACCAGGGCTTCGGTCAATGTCCGTGCCAGGCCCTGGCGGCGAAAGCCTTCGCGGACATAGACCCGCTTGATTTCTGCAATGCCGTGCGCGCTGGCAGCAAAGGCGCCGCAGCCAGCCAGTTCAGCGCCCCGGCGAGCCACCAGCGCGGCGCCCGTGGGCGCCGCGTAGCGCCCAGGCAATTGCGCGATGTCACTCCAGATGGTGCTATTTTTGGGGTTGTCCAGATCCCGGCCGGCGTATTCCAGCAACAGGCCCTTGAAGATTTCATAGTCTGCAGGGCTTGAGAGTCTGGTCAGCGTGAACTCGAGGCGCATGGTTCGGCGGCTAGTTTCGCACTGCATCGAGATGGGCCTGCAAGGCCTTGCGGGTCAGCAGCAGCACCTGGTCTTCACCCGCGCTGGTTTCCAGCCAGATCGCTTCCAGTCCGGGAAATGCGGCCTCGAAGTTGGCTTGTTCGTTGCCCACTTCCAGCACCAGCACGGCATCCGCGCTCATGTGCTGCGGTGCGTCGCGCAAGAGCTGGCGGATGAAGTCCATGCCGTCGCTGCCGCCGCTCCGATTGCCATCCAGCGCCAGCGCCGGCTCGGCCCGGTATTCAGGCGGCAGGGCGGCCATGCTTTTCGCATTGACGTACGGCGGGTTGCACAGGATCAGGTCGTAGCGGCCGTGGACGCCAGACAGTCCATCGGACACCAGCAAGCTGATGCGCTCCTGCAACCGGTGTTTGTCGACGTTGATGCGCGCCACCGCCAGCGCATCGGTCGAGATGTCGGAGGCATCAACAATCACGTCCGGGTAGCTCATGGCTGCCAGTACCGCCAGACTGCCATTGCCGGTGCACAGGTCCAGTACCCGGCGGGTAGATTCGCCGAGCCAGTAGTCGATGGCGCCATTCACCAGCAGCTCGGCGATCAGGGATCGCGGCACGATGGCGCGCTCATCCACATAAAACGCCACGCCCTGCAGCCAGGCCTCGTGCGTCAGATAGGCGGCCGGTTTGCGGGAGGTGATTCTTGCTATCAAAAGAGTAGCTACCTGTGCTTGTTCTACGGTAGTTACAGGCCGATTTGCCACACATTCAGGGTCATCTGCCGGGCCGTCCAGCGGCGTATCGAGCGGCAAGCCGAGCTGCCACAGCACCAGCCAGGCCGCCTCGTCAAAGGCATCGGCAGTGCCGTGGCCAAACGCCACGCCAGCCTCGGCGAGCTGCCGGGCGCCCGCTTCAATCAGTTCCAGAACAGTCATCTTGTCTGGCGCGCGTTCAGATTTTCCAGCACGCGCCGGTAAATATTCTTCAGCGGTTCAATCTCGGCCAGCGGCAGGTATTCGTCGATTTGATGAATGCTGGCGTTGGGCGGGCCGAGCTCGATCACTTGCGGGCAGATCCGGGCGATGAAGCGGCCGTCGCTGGTGCCGCCGGTGGTCGACAGCACGCTGTCGATGCCGGTCTCCGACTTGATCGCCGCAACCACTGCATCGACCAGCGTGCCCGGTGTCGTGAGAAAGGGCCGGCCGCCGACCGTCCAGTCCAGCTCATAGTCCAGAGCGTGCCGGTCCAGCAGCGTCTGCAGCCGGGTCTGCAGTGTCTCGGGGGTGGACTCGGTCGAGAAGCGGAAATTGAAATCAATCACCACCGTGCCGGGAATCACATTGCTGGCCCCGGTGCCGGCGTGGATGTTGCTGACCTGCCAGGAGGTTGGCGGGAAAAACGCGTTGCCCTGATCCCATTCGGTGGCGACGAGTTCGGCCAGCGCCGGCGCGACCAGATGGATCGGGTTTTTGGCCAGAAGCGGGTAGGCAATATGGCCCTGCAGGCCTTTGACGGTCAGGCGCCCGCTCATCGTGCCACGACGCCCGTTCTTGATCATGTCGCCGCTGCGCTGCAGCGAAGTGGGCTCGCCGACGATGCAGTAGTCGAGCCGCTCACCGCGCGCTTGCAGCGCCTCACAAACCTTGACGGTACCGTCCAGGGCCGGGCCTTCTTCGTCGCTGGTCAGCAAAAAGCCGATCGACAGGGCGGTGTCCGGCTGCGCCGCCAGAAATTCTTCAACAGCGACCACAAACGCCGCCAGCGAAGTCTTCATGTCGGCGGCGCCGCGGCCGTACAACTTGCCGTCGCGCTGCGTCGGCGTGAACGGGTCGCTGTGCCACTGCGCCAGCGGACCGGTGGGCACGACATCTGTATGACCCGCGAAAACTATCAATTCAGTAGCGGTCTGCGCTTGTTTGGCGGTAGCTGCAGCCCGTTTTGCCCACAAATTGGTGACGCGGAAGTCAGCCGGCCCGCTGGCAATGGTTTCGCAGACAAAGCCCAGCGGTGCCAGGCGGGCAGCGATGATCTGCTGGCACCGGGCGTCGTCGGGCGTGATCGAGGCGCAGGCGATCAATTGCTCGGCAAGGTGCAGCGTGCTCGGCATGGATGTTTGGCAATCAGTGTTTGACGTCAAGCGAGATTTCGGTGAAGGAAGGCTGATCGTCCGGATCCTCGACCGGCGCCGGCGCATTGGCGCGAGTGCTGAAGTCGTTTTGCAGACGCCACAACAAATTGGTCGGGGAGTCGGCATTGGCCAGCCCCTCCTTGCGATCCACGGTGCCGTCCATGATCAGGCGTGCGATGTCCTGCTCAAAGGTCTGGCCTCCTTGCGCCATGGATTTTTCCATCGCGTCCTTGACGCCGGCGAAATCACCCATCTCGATCTTCTCGGCCACCAGATTCGTATTCAACATGATTTCGACGGCCGGTATGCGCCCGCCGGTGGTGGTGCGCAACAGACGCTGCGACACAATCGCTTTCAAGGATGCACCCAGGTCACCGAGCAGGGTTTGCCGCACCTCAACCGGGTAAAAACTCAGGATCCGGTTCAGCGCCTGGTAGCTGTTGTTGGCGTGCAGGGTCGCCAGACACAAATGACCGGTCTGCGCGTAGGCGATGGCCGAAGACATGGTTTCGCGGTCGCGGATTTCGCCGATCAGGATCACGTCAGGCGCCTGGCGCAGCGCATTCTTGAGCGCCAGCTGGGTCGATTGCGTGTCGGTGCCGACCTCGCGCTGATTGACCACCGAGCGCTTGTTCTTGAACAGGTATTCGATCGGGTCTTCAATCGTCAGGATGTGGCCGGAGGCTTTCTCGTTGCGGCAATCGAGCATCGAAGCGATCGTCGTGCTCTTGCCCGCGCCGGTGGCGCCAACCATCAACAGCAGGCCGCGCATTTCCATCACCAGCTCACCCAGAATCAGCGGCACGGCCAGCGTCGCGAGCGCCGGAATGTCCATCGAAATAAAGCGGATCACGACCGCGATGGAGCCGCGCTGGCGCATCGCGCTGATGCGAAAGCGTCCGATGCCCGGGAGTGGCAAGCCCATATTGAGTTCGTTCAATTCTTCGAGCTCTTCGATCCGGTTGGGCGGCAAAATTTCGGCCAGCAGATTGCGCGGCGCATCCGGCGGCAGCACCTGGCTGTTGATCGGAACACATTGGCCGTTGATCCGGATCAGGGCCGGCGACTGGGCCGATAAATAGACGTCGGAGGCCTTCTTTTCGCTCATCAGCCGGAGAATGCGCTCCATCGTGCCCATGCTGCCGGTGCCGCTGGTTGTGCTGTTGGTTGCCATGTGTGAGCCCGGGTTTGAGAACTTCGATTGCAGGAGAAACGCGTCAGTCGCGCAGCAAGTCGTTGAGGCTGGTCTTGGCGCGGGTTTGCGCGTCGACCCGTTTCACGATGATCGCCGCGTACAGGCTGTATTTGCCGTCAGCGCTGGGCAGGTTGCCTGACACCACCACCGAGCCCGCCGGGATGCGCCCGTAGCTCACCGTGCCGCTGGCGCGGTCATAGATCTTGGTGCTCTGGCCGATGTAAACGCCCATGGAGAGCACCGAGTTTTCCTCGACGATGACGCCTTCGACCACCTCCGAGCGGGCGCCGATAAAGCAGTTGTCCTCGATGATCGTCGGGTTGGCCTGCATCGGCTCCAGCACACCGCCGATGCCAACACCGCCGCTTAGGTGCACGTTCTTGCCAATCTGCGCGCACGAGCCCACTGCGGCCCAAGTGTCGACCATCGTGCCTTCGTCGACGTAAGCGCCGATGTTGACGAAGGATGGCATCAGGATCGTGCCCTTGGCCAGATAGCTGCCGCGACGCGCCACGGCCGGGGGCACGATGCGCACGCCGGTGGCTTTCATGGCCGCTGGGTCCAGGTGGGCAAACTTCGGTTGCACCTTGTCGTAAAAGGCCAGGTCGCCGGCTTTCATCATCTCGTTGTCCTTGAGGCGGAAGCTCAGCAGCACCGCCTTCTTGATCCACTGATGCGTCGTCCACTGACCCACGCTTTCGCGCGTGGCCACGCGCAGATGGCCCGAGTTGAGCTGGCTGATCACGTGCTCGACCGCGTCAGTGACTTCTTTGGGGGCCGATTGGGCTGAGATATTGGCGCGGTCTTCCCACGCGGCGTCGAGGATTTTTTGTAGTTGTTGGGTCATGAAATGGCTCTGGTCTTTGGAGGTTCAGGTTCTGGATTTAACAAATTGGACAATGCGCTGGGCGGCCTCCACACATTCGGCGGTTTCGGCCACCAGCGCCATGCGGATGCGCCCGGCACCGGGGTTGCCGCCCTGGCTGTCGCGGGCCAAATACGAGCCCGGCAAAACCGCTACATTGTAAAGAGCGAACAGGTCGCGGGCAAAGTCGGTGTCATTGCCCCTGACTTTGGCCCACAAATAAAAGCCGGCGTCGGGCAGCGCCACCTCCAGCACCTCGGCCAGCAGGGGTGTGACCTGGGCGAATTTGCTGCGGTACAGGGCGCGGTTGTCGATCACGTGCTGCTCGTCGCCCCAGGCGGCGGTGCTGGCGGCCTGCACCACCGGGCTCATGGCGCAGCCATGGTAGGTGCGGTAAAGCAAAAACTGTTTGATCAGAGCGGCGTCGCCGGCGACAAAACCGCTGCGCATGCCGGGCACGTTGCTGCGTTTGGATAGGCTGGTCAGCGAGATCAGGTTCTTGAAGTCAAGTCGGCCCAGTCTGGCGGCAGCTTCCATACCGCCCAGTGGCGGGCCGCCCGGTGCAGCATCGGAGAAATAAATCTCGCTGTAGCACTCGTCAGAGCCGAGCACAAAGCCATGGCGATCACTCAGCTCAAACAGCTTTTCCCACTCGCCCAGCGTCATGACGGCACCGGTCGGGTTGCCTGGCGAACAGACGATCAGCAACTGGGTTCGCGCCCAGACATTCGCCGGCACGGTGCTCCAGTCGGGTGCAAAGTTGCGGCTCGGGTCGCTGGCCACATAGTAGGGCTGGGCGCCGGCCAGCAGCGCTGCGCCTTCGTAGATCTGATAGAACGGGTTGGGACAGACGACCAGAGGTTTCTGATCGGGCGAGCTGCCATCGGGCTGCGGGTTGACGACGGCTTGGGTCAAGGCAAACAGGGCTTCGCGTGAGCCATTGACCGGCAGCATCTGGGAGGCCGGGTCGGCGTCCAGTCCATAGCGCCGTTTCAACCAAGCGGCAAAGGCCTCGCGCAGGGCCGGCTCTCCCGCCGTGGCCGGGTAGCTTGAGAGCCCGCTGGGCGTGCTCCGAACGGCCTCTATCATGGCCTGCTGGATAAAGGCCGGGGTAGGGTGCTTGGGCTCACCCAGGCCCAGGCTGATGGGCCGAAGGTCCGGGTTCGGGGTGACCGTGGCGAAGAGTTGACGCAGCCGCTCAAAAGGATAGGGCTGCAGCAGAGAAAGCAGTGGATTCATGGGCTGCGATTATCCCGCCTGGGGCGCAGCTGGCAGCTCACCGCGCCCGCAATGACGATCTATTTTTTTGCTTTTTTGCGCGCCGGCGCGCGCTTGGCAACAGGTTTGGCCACGGGTTTGGCTTCTGCGGCCTTGGGCACGTCACCGATCAGTGATTTGACGGGGCAGATCTTGAAGACCGGGCATTTCTGGCAACCGACTGCAATGGCGATGGGACAAATAGTCATGAGGTATCCTGTTTTGTTGCCTGGGCGAAACCGCCAAGTATGCCTCGGAGCGACCCGCTATTCGATGTTGACGGAAGGGGGATGCCCCTAATTCGGCGCATCAACGGTGAAATGCGCCAGTCGGCTCAATCGGACGGCCAGAGGCTCAGTGAGTCGCGGACGCTGCCGGAAGCGTCGAGATCTGCACATAGATCTCATTCGGTTTGACCATGCCGAGTTCCAGTCGCGCTTTCTCCTCAACCATCTCCAGGCCTTCCGCCAGGTCACGGACTTCGGCCGCCAGTCGGCCATTGGCGAGCTGCGCCTGCTGGTTCTGCCGGTTTTGCGCCGCCAGTTGTTCCGTCAAGCGGGCGACGGCGGGTACGCTGCCACGGCCAAACCACAATTGCGCGTGAAGAATCACCAGCAGTGCGATCAGGGCGGCCGTGACAACGCGATGGGCCATTCGCAGGTTTAGCGCAGGTTATAAAAGGCGGCTCGCCCCGGATAAGTGGCGATGTCACCCAAATCTTCTTCAATGCGCAACAGCTGGTTGTACTTGGCCATGCGGTCCGAACGGCTCAAACTGCCGGTCTTGATCTGGCCGGCGTTGGTACCGACGGCGATGTCGGCGATGGTCGAGTCCTCGGTCTCACCCGAGCGGTGGCTGATGACGGCGGTGTAGCCCGCGCGCTTGGCCATTTCGATGCAGGCAAAGGTTTCGGTCAGGGTGCCGATCTGGTTGATCTTGATCAGGATCGAATTGGCGATGCCCTTGTCGATGCCTTCCTTGAAGATCTTGGTGTTGGTGACGAACAGGTCATCGCCGACGATCTGCACCTTTTTACCCAGACGGTCGGTCAGAATCTTCCAGCCGTCCCAGTCGTTCTCGGCCATGCCGTCCTCGATGCTGATGATCGGGTACTTGTCAACCCAGCTGGCCAGTATGTCGGTCCACTCCTGCGCGCTCAGAGACAGACCTTCGGCGGTCAGTTGATACTTGCTGTCCTTGTAGAACTCACTGGCCGCGCAGTCCAGACCGATGGCAACCTGCTCACCGGCGGTATAGCCGGCCTTGTCAATCGCCTGCAGGATCAACTGGATCGCCGCTTCGTGGCTGGCCACGCTGGGGGTAAAGCCACCCTCGTCGCCCACCGCGGTGCTCATGCCCTTGTCATGGATGATCTTTTTCAGGGCGTGAAATATCTCGGCGCCATAGCGCAGGGCTTCGCGAAAGCTCGGTGCGCCCAAGGGGATGATCATGAATTCCTGCAAGTCCAGGCTGTTGTTGGCGTGCGCGCCACCGTTGACCACGTTCATCATCGGCACCGGCAGCTGCATCGCTCCCATGCCGCCAAAATAACGGTACAGCGGCAGGCCGGATTCTTCAGCGGCGGCGCGGGCGACGGCCATCGAGACCGCCAGCATGGCGTTGGCGCCGAGGCGGGATTTGTTCTCGGTGCCATCCAGGTCAATCAGGGTCTGGTCCAGAAAGGCCTGCTCGGACGCATCCAGGCCCAGCACGGCCTCGGAGATTTCGGTGTTGATGTGTTCCACCGCCTTGAGCACGCCCTTGCCCAGATAGCGGCTGTTGTCGCCGTCACGCAGCTCGATCGCTTCACGGCTGCCGGTGGAGGCACCAGAGGGCACGGCGGCACGGCCCATGGTGCCGGATTCCAGCAGCACGTCACATTCGACTGTGGGGTTGCCGCGTGAATCCAGGATTTCGCGGCCTACGATGTCAACAATTGCACTCATTGCGTTCTTTCAATATAAGTAAAAAAATGACCGGAAATGATCAACACTCCTGCCCACGCCCGAATCAGTGCCAGGCACCAGCCTCATGATGTTGCCTCATTTAGCGGAAATAATTCTCCAGGAAGGGAGTTTTTTTGGTTACGAAATCCAGCGCCACCAGGGTTTCCAGCAGGGCTTTCATGTGTTTCAGCGGCACTGCGTTGGGTCCGTCACTCAAGGCCTGGTCGGGGTCGGGATGGGTTTCCATGAACAAGCCGGCCACTCCCACCGCCACTGCGGCGCGGGCCAGCACCGGGACCATCTCGCGCTCACCGCCACTGCTGCTGCCCTGACCACCGGGCAATTGCACCGAGTGCGTGGCATCGAACACCACCGGGGCGCCGGTCTCGCGCATGATGGCCAGCGAGCGCATGTCTGAAATGAGGTTGTTGTAGCCGAAACTGGCACCGCGTTCGCAGGCCATGAAGTTGTCGTCGTTCATGCCGGCGTGCCGGGCGGCGGCGCGGGCCTTGTCGATGACGTTCTTCATGTCGTGGGGTGCCAGGAACTGCCCCTTCTTGATGTTTACCGGCAAGCCCGACTGCGCCACGGCACGGATGAAGTCGGTCTGGCGACACAGGAAAGCCGGGGTCTGCAACACGTCCACCACCGAGGCGACGCGGGCGATCTGTTCTTCCGAGTGAACATCGGTCAGCACCGGCACGCCGAGTTCACGCTTGACCTTGGCCAGGATTTCGAGGCCTTTCTCGATGCCGGGGCCGCGAAACGTGCTGCCGCTGGAGCGATTCGCCTTGTCGAAGCTGCTCTTGAAAATAAACGGGATGCCGAGGCTGGCGGTGATCTCCTTCAAGCGGCCGGCGGTGTCCATCTGCAATTGTTCAGACTCGATCACGCACGGGCCGGCGATCAGGAAAAACGGCCTGTGCAGCCCGACTTCAAAGCCACATAATTTCATGCCACCGCTTTCAGATTCTTGCCCGCCGCCTGATGCTCCAGCGCCGCCTTGACGAAGGCATTGAACAGCGGATGCCCATTCCACGGCGTCGACTTGAATTCAGGGTGGAACTGCACACCCACGAACCAGGGGTGCAGGGTCTGCGGGAGCTCCACAATCTCGGTCAAATGCTCGCGCTGTGTAAAGGCTGAAATGACCATCCCGGCCTGGCGCAGCGCGTCCAGAAAATTGACATTGGCCTCGTAGCGGTGACGATGCCGCTCGGTAACGATATCGCCATAAATCTTGTGCGCCAGGCTGCCTTTGACGACATCAGAACTTTGCGCACCCAGGCGCATGGTGCCACCCAGGTCAGAGTTTTCATCGCGCGTCTTGATGCTGCCGTCCGCGTCTTTCCATTCGGTGATCAAGGCGATCACCGGGTACGGACAGTCGGGATTGAACTCGGTGCTGTTGGCATCCTTCAAGCCCGCCACATGGCGCGCAAACTCGATCGTGGCCACCTGCATGCCCAGGCAGATGCCCAGATATGGCACCTTGTTTTCGCGCGCAAAACGGGCCGCGCATATCTTCCCTTCGACACCGCGTATGCCAAAACCGCCAGGCACCAGGATCGCGTCAAACCGGGCGAGTTGCGTCACGTTGTCGGGGGTGATGGTTTCCGAGTCGATGTAATCGATCTTCACGCGCACATGGTTTTTCATGCCGGCGTGGCGTATGGCTTCGTTGAGCGACTTGTAGCTATCGCTCAGGTCGACATACTTGCCGACCATCGCAATATTGACTTCGCCTTGCGGGTGTTCGGTCTCATACACCAGGTCGTCCCAGCGTTTCAAATTGGCCGGAGGCGTGTTCAGGCGCAGCTTGTCGCAAATCAGGCCGTCCAGGCCCTGCTGGTGCAACATGCGTGGCACTTTGTAGATCGTGTCCACGTCCCACATCGAGATCACGGCCCAGTCCGGGACGTTGGTAAACAGAGATATCTTCTCCCGCTCTTCATTCGGGATCGGGCGGTCGGAACGGCAGATGAGCGCATCGGCCTGGATGCCGATTTCGCGCAACTGTTTGGCCGTGTGCTGCGTCGGCTTGGTTTTGAGCTCACCGGCGGTTGCGATCCAGGGGACGTAACTCAAATGCACGAAAGCGCTGTTGTTGGGACCGAGCTTGAGGCTCATCTGGCGCACCGCTTCCAGAAACGGCAGCGACTCGATGTCACCGACCGTGCCACCAATTTCAACAATCGCCACATCGACCGCATCGGCGCTGCCAAAACCGGCACCGCGCTTGATGAAATCCTGAATTTCGTTGGTGACGTGCGGAATCACCTGAACGGTCTTGCCCAGGTAATCGCCATGGCGCTCTTTTTCCAGCACGCTTTTATAGATCTGGCCGGTCGTGAAGTTGTTGGTCTTGCGCATTCGTGTTTCCACGAAGCGCTCATAGTGGCCGAGGTCGAGGTCGGTCTCGGCACCATCGTCGGTGACGAACACTTCGCCGTGCTGAAACGGCGACATGGTGCCCGGATCGACATTGAGGTACGGGTCAAGCTTGATTAAAGTGACTTTGAGGCCTCGCGACTCCAGAATCGCGGCTAAGGAGGCTGAGGCGATTCCCTTGCCAAGGGAAGACACCACACCGCCGGTGACGAAGACAAATTTGGTCATGTCAGAGTGAGCTTGACGCTCCATGGGGTGGAAATTGTAATTATAGAGGTCTGCTACATTGCGGGCCATGAATGACCTCGCTGGAAAACATATTGTTCTGGGGCTGACGGGCGGCATTGCCTGCTACAAGGCGGCGGAATTGTGCCGCGCCTTGATCAAGGAGGGCGCGACGGTGCAGGTGGTGATGACTGCGGCCGCCGAACAATTCATCACGCCAGTCACGATGCAGGCGCTGAGCCAGCGTCCGGTCTATGACTCGCAGTGGGATGCGCGGGAAGCGAACAACATGCCCCACATCAACTTGAGCCGCGAGGCCGACGCGATCCTGATCGCGCCCTGCAGCGCCGATTTCATGGCCAAGCTGTTGCATGGGCGAGCCGA
This sequence comes from uncultured beta proteobacterium, assembly GCA_963810395.1. Classification (GTDB taxonomy): domain Bacteria; phylum Pseudomonadota; class Gammaproteobacteria; order Burkholderiales; family Burkholderiaceae_C; genus Rhodoferax. Next base: position 3,718,567 of record CAWENC010000001.1, read on the forward strand.
TGATTTGCTGAGTCTGATGTGCCTGGCGCGGCCGATCGACAAAGTGCCTTTGCTGATCGCACCGGCCATGAACCGCGAAATGTGGGCGCATCCGGCGACGCAGCGCAACGCGGCGCAGTTGGCTGCTGACGGTGCCACCGTTTTTGACGTCGGCAGCGGCGATCAGGCTTGCGGTGAAACCGGCGACGGCCGCATGCTGGAGCCGCAGGAGTTGCTGGAAGACCTGATTGCATCGTTCCAGCCCCGGACGCTGGCCGGTCAACAGGTGCTGGTCACCGCCGGGCCGACCTATGAAGCGATCGATCCGGTGCGCGGCATCACCAACCGGTCCAGCGGAAAAATGGGTTTTGCGATTGCGCGGGCGGCGCGCGAGGCCGGGGCGACGGTGACGCTGGTGGCCGGTCCGGTTCATCAGCCGACGCCGCGTGGGGTCCTGCGCATCGATGTGACTTCGGCACAAGATATGCTTGCAGCGACCGTGGAATATGCGCAAACAGCTACTATTTTTATAGCTACTGCGGCCGTGGCAGATTGGCGACCGGTCAGCGCGGCCGAGCAGAAGATCAAGAAGGACGGCTCGGGCGCGGTGCCGACGCTGGCTTTCGTGGAAAACCCGGACATCCTGGCCACGCTGGCCAAGTCGTCGCGCGGTCGCTCGGAAGAGCTGTTTTGCGTCGGCTTCGCCGCCGAAAGTCATGACCTGCTGGCTCACGCACAGGCCAAGCGCTTGCGCAAAGAGGTCCCCTTGCTGGTGGGCAATATCGGTCCTGCCACCTTTGGACAGGATGACAATGCGCTGCTGCTGGTGGATGCCCTGGGCGTGCAGGAGTTGGCGCGGGATTCGAAAATCAATCTCGCTCGCAAATTGATCGCTGTTATCGCCAGCAGAACAAAGGCCAGAGGCCAAAAACAATGAAAATTGACGTCAAGATCATCGATTCACGCATGGCCGAGCGCTTGCCGGCGTACGCCACGCACGGCAGCGCCGGGCTCGATTTGCGCGCCTGCCTGGAAGAACCCTTGCTGTTGCAGGCCAACGCCTGGCAGCTGGTGCCCACCGGCATCGCCATCTACATCAAAGACCCGAACTTCGCGGCGATGATCCTGCCGCGCTCCGGCCTGGGCCACAAGCACGGCATTGTGCTTGGCAATCTGGTCGGCCTGATCGACAGCGATTACCAGGGGCAGCTGATGGTGAGTGCCTGGAACCGCAGTGACGTCGCCTTCACTATTGAGCCGATGGAGCGCATCGCCCAGTTGGTGATTGTTCCCGTGATCCAGGCCGAGTTCAACGTCGTCAGCGAATTCCCCGCCAGCGCGCGCGGCGAGGGTGGTTACGGATCCACTGGGAAGACTTAGCACCCCCCTGTTGCAGCTCACTGCGTGTAGCCGCCTCTCCCCCGGGGGGACAACCCCAGTGGCCCGGCGAAGCCGGTTCCACGGGGTTCCCCGCTTTGGGCAACAGGTGGCAGCGGGATCTATCAGTGAAGAGTGCTGTTGCCGGGAGTCGTCGCGTGCACGGGCTGGACCTTGAAAAAACCGGTGCCGGCTGAACCGCGGCCAATCTCTTCTTCAGTGGCTTCGCGAATGGCCTCGACCTTCAGGCTCAAGCGCAGGGCGATGCCTGCCAGCGGGTGATTGCCGTCGATGACGACATGCTCGGGATAGATCTCGGTGATCGTGTAGAGCGCGTCTTTGGGCGCCTCAGGGTTGCAGCCGGCGGGCAGCGAGGCACCCTCGATGCTCATGCCTTCCTCGATTTCCTCGGGGAAAAGCTGGCGCGATTCGAGAAACACCAGCTGCTCGTTGAACTCGCCGAAACCCTGCTCCGGTTCGATTTGCAGTTCGATCTCGGCGCCGACTTCGAGGCCTTGCAGCGCTTCTTCGATCGACTCAAAGAGGTCGTCGCCACCGACCAGAAATTCGACCGGCTCGGCCAGCACATCTAGTTCTTCACCCAGGCTGTCGGTGAGTGTCCAGGTCAGCGCGACGACACATTGTTGTTTGATTTCCATCCCATAATTGTGCCAGCTCTGTCTACAACTAAACTGAGACCTTGTGGGAAAGACCGCCGCCACACGAAGTGGGCAAGCTCTGTCCCCAACTGATTAGGACGCATATGTCAGAACCATTGATCACCGGCCGGTTTTCCGGTCGCGAAGCATTTGAGCAGCTGGTGCGTGACGCCTTGGCGTGTGCCGCGCGTGAAGGCTGGCAGGAAATCATCCTGAGCGATGCCAGCTTCCTGGATTGGCCTTTGCGCGAGCGCTCGGTGATTGAGTCCCTGCAAGCCTGGTCGGCCTCGGGGCGGCACATGATCCTGGTGGCGACGCGTTTTGACGAGATCATCCGGCATCATGCCCGCTTCGTGTCGTGGCGGCAGACCTGGGGACACATCGTCGATTGCCGGGTCTGCCGCGAGGCCTCGCCGACCGACTTCCCGAGCGCCATCTGGAGCCGCGCCTGGTTCATGCAGCGTCTCGATCCCGAGCGCAGCGCCGGGGTTTGTGGGGCGGACCCGGCGCGTTCGATTGAGCTCAGGGAAGTGCTGAACGAGAAGATACGCAACAGCTCCGCCGGTTTTCCGGCTTCGACCCTGGGTTTGTGATTAACTGTAATTGCGTACAGTAATTGATTGCTGGCGGATTACAATCCGCTCCCTATGGCAGTCAAACCCAATCCCGAATATTCCGAAAGTTCGATCCGCGTACTCAAGGGCCTGGAGCCGGTCAAGCAGCGTCCGGGCATGTACACCACGACCGACACGCCCTTGCACGTGATCCAGGAGGCGCTGGACAACGCGGCCGATGAGGCGCTGGCCGGGTATGGCAAGAAGATCAAGGTTTTTTTGCACACCGATGGTTCGGTCAGCATCGAAGACGACGGCCGCGGCATCCCGTTTGGCCTGCATCCGCAGGAAAATGCACCGGTCATCGAGCTGGTGTTCACGCAACTGCATGCCGGGGGCAAGTTCGACAAGGGCAAGGGCGGCGCCTACAACTTCTCGGGTGGTCTGCACGGCGTCGGCGTGAGTGTCACCAATGCCTTGGCGACGCGGCTGGAGGCCCACACCTACCGTGAGGGCATGGTGGCCAGCCTGGCTTTCGCCGGCGGCGATGTGGTGGAAGCCCTGCAGTTGCGCAGGCAAGGCGAGGGCGATCGCAAATCCGGCACCACGGTGCGGGTCTGGCCGGACGCCAAATACTTCGAGACCCTGACGCTGCCGCTGGCGCAACTGGCGCATCTGCTGCGCAGCAAGGCAGTACTGATGCCCGGCGTCACGGTGACGCTGGTCAATGAGAAAAGCAAAGAGACACAGAGCTGGGTGTTCAAAGGCGGCCTGCGTGACTACCTGACGCAAACGCTCAGTGGCGAGCCGGTGATCCCGCTGCTTGAAGGTGAAGGTTTTGCCGACAAGAACAACGATAACTTCGCCGAAGGCGAGGGCGCTGCCTGGTGCGTCGCTTTCACTGAAGACGGTCAACCGGTGCGCGAAAGCTATGTCAACCTGATTCCCACCACCGCCGGGGGCACGCATGAAAGCGGCTTGCGCGACGGTTTGTTCACGGCGGTGAAGAGTTTTATCGAACTGCACTCCCTGCTGCCCAAGGGGGTCAAGCTGCTGCCCGAAGATGTGTTCGCGCGGGCCAGCTACGTGCTTTCAACCAAAGTGCTGGATCCGCAATTCCAGGGCCAGATCAAGGAGCGTTTGAACTCACGCGACGCGCTGCGCCTGGTGTCGGGTTTTGTGCGACCGAGCCTGGAACTGTGGCTGAACCAGCATGTCGAGTACGGCAAAAAACTGGCGGAGCTGGCCATCAAGGCCGCGCAGTCGCGGCAAAAGGCCGGTCAGAAAGTCGAGAAGCGCAAGGGCTCCGGGGTGGCGGTGTTGCCGGGCAAGCTGACCGATTGCGAGAGCCGGGACCTGGACCACAATGAAGTCTTTCTGGTCGAAGGAGATTCGGCCGGCGGCAGCGCCAAGATGGGCCGCGACAAAGAAAGCCAGGCGATCCTGCCGCTGCGTGGCAAGGTGCTCAACACCTGGGAAGTGGAGCGCGACCGCCTGTTTGCGAATACCGAAATCCACGACATTGCTGTCGCCATCGGTGTTGATCCGCACGGCCCGGGGCCTTACGCCGAGGGCCACGCGCCTGACTTGAGCGGCCTGCGCTACGGCAAGATTTGCATCCTGTCGGATGCCGATGTCGATGGCTCGCATATTCAGGTGCTGCTGCTGACGCTGTTCTTCCGGCATTTCCCGATGCTGATAGCGACCGGCCATGTGTTTGTAGCGCGCCCGCCCTTGTTCCGCGTGGATGCACCGGCGCGCGGCAAGAAACCGGCTTCCAAGGCCTACGCGCTGGATGAGGGCGAGCTCACCGCCATTTTGGACAAGCTGCGCAAGGAGGGCGTGCGTGAGAACGCCTGGAACATCAGCCGCTTCAAGGGCCTGGGAGAGATGAATGCCGAGCAACTGTGGGACACCACGCTCAATCCAGACACGCGCCGCTTGCTGCCGGTGCACCTGGGCAGCATCGATTTCCTGCAGACTGAGGTGCTGATTACCAAATTGATGGGCAAAGGCGAGGCCGCGGCACGGCGTGAGCTGATGGAACTGCACGGCGATACCGTCGAGCTGGATGTGTGAACACCATGCAGTACTTGACGCATCCTGTTTTTTTTCGACTTTCCGGCTTCAAGCTGCCGTCAGTCTTGTGTACGCTGCTATTGTTTTTGCTGCAAGCCGCGCAAGCCGACGTTTCGATCGACGCCGCGGCGCCGTCACTGTCGCCCAAGGTGCTGACCTTTTATGAGATTTCTCCCAGCTACCGGGTCGTCAAGCACCATTTGCGTGAAGCATCGAGCGCGCACCAGATCGATTACGAGTTGCTGCAGGCGCTGATCGCAACCGAGTCCGGCTTTGATGCACAGGCGGTATCTCCCAGGGGCGCCATTGGTCTGATGCAGATCACACCGGATACCGCGCTGCGTTTTGGCCTGGCGGCCGATCAAAAAGCCTCGATCGAGAAGAAGCTGTTCGACCCGGCCAGCAACATCAACACCGGCAGCCGTTACCTGCGTTACCTGCTCAATCTGTTTCCTGGTCAGCTCGAACTGGCTCTGGCGGCTTACAACGCCGGCGAAGGTGCGGTGCAGCGTGCCGGCAACAAGATCCCCAATTTCCCCGAGACGCAGAATTACGTGAAAGCCGTGATGCAGCTCTATGCCCTGCTTAAACCTCCTGCCTTGCTGGCAGCGAACCGCCGTGAATTCACGCGAACAAGAACGCAATTTCCATGATTGACCAACCGACACTGGATTTTTCTCCGACCCCAGCCCCGCAGGACAGCGACGATTCCCCCAACCTCGCCACCTATGCGCAACGCGCCTACCTTGAATACGCCCTGAGCGTGGTCAAGGGCCGGGCCTTGCCGGATGTGTGCGATGGCCAAAAACCGGTGCAGCGGCGCATTCTGTATTCGATGTCGCGCATGGGCCTGGGGTTTGGTGGTGCCAATGGCAACTCCGGCGCCAAGCCGGTCAAGTGTGCCCGCGTCGTGGGTGATGTGCTGGGCCGCTTTCACCCGCATGGAGACCAGGCGGCTTACGACGCACTGGTGCGCATGGCCCAGGACTTTTCACAGCGCTATCCGCTGATCGACGGCCACGGCAACTTCGGTTCCAGGGACGGTGATGGTGCCGCCGCGATGCGCTATACCGAAGCGCGGCTGGCCAGGATCACCAGCTTGCTGCTGGATGAGATTGATGAAGGCACGGTCGATTTCACGCCCAATTACGACGGCTCCACCGAAGAGCCGGCCCAGTTGGCGGCGCGCCTGCCCTTTGTGCTGCTCAATGGCGCCAGCGGCATTGCCGTCGGGCTGGCGACCGAGATCCCGAGTCACAATTTGCGCGAAGTGGCCGACGCCTGCGTGGCCTTGATCAAGTCGCCTCAATTGAGCGACGATGATCTCTTTGCCCTGATTCCCGGCCCGGATTACCCTGGAGGCGGGCAGATCATCAGCAGCCCGGGCGAAATCAGCGAGGCCTATCGCAGCGGGCGTGGCTCGCTCAAGTGCCGGGCCCGCTGGAAGATCGAAGAACTGGCGCGTGGCCAATGGCAACTGGTGGTGACCGAGCTGCCGCCGGGCGTCAGCACGCAGCGTGTGCTGGAAGAAATCGAGGAGTTGAGCAACCCCAAAATCAAGGCTGGCAAGAAGGCCCTGTCGCTGGAGCAAAACCAGCTCAAGGCGACGGTTCTGTCGGTGCTGGACGTGGTGCGTGACGAGTCCAGCAAGGAAGCGGCGGTGCGTCTGGTGTGCGAGCCCAGGACCAGCCGCATTGAGCAGCAGGAGCTGATCACCACCTTGCTGGCGCACACCAGCCTGGAGACCTCCTCACCGATCAATCTCACGATGATCGGGCTTGACGGCCGGCCGACGCCGAAGTCGTTGCGGCAAATGATCAGCGAGTGGATTGCCTTCCGCCAGGCCACCATCGAGCGGCGCTCAAAACACCGACTGGCCAAGGTGCTGGACCGGATTCATATCCTGGAGGGGCGAGCGCTGGTGCTGCTCAACATCGACGAGGTGATCGCCATCATCCGTCAGGCCGACGAGCCCAAGGCGGCGCTCATCGCCCGCTTCAAGCTGTCTGCCACCCAGGCCGAGGACATTCTTGAAATCCGCCTGCGCCAACTGGCCCGTCTGGAGGCCATCAAGATCGAGCAGGAACTCTCCGGACTGCGCGATGAACAGAAAAAGCTGGAAGAAATTCTCGGCAGCCCGGCCACCTTGCGGCGCTTGATGATCAGGGAGATCGAGGCCGATGCCAAGACATTTTCCGATCCGCGTCGCACGCTGATCCAGGCGGAAAAGAAGGCCGTGCTCGAAGTCCGGGTGGTGGATGAACCGGTGACGGTGGTGATCAGCCAAAAAGGCTGGGTGCGAACCCAGAAAGGCTGGGCCAGCGAACGCGCGCCCGGCACCGCCGCGGAGTTCAACTTCAAGGCCGGCGACGACCTGTATGGCATTTTTGAGTGTCGCAGCGTCGACACGCTGTTGGCGTTTGGCAGCAATGGGCGGGTGTATTCAGTGCCGGTGTCGCTGTTGCCCGGCGGCCGCGGTGACGGACAGCCGCTCACCAGCCTGATTGAGCTTGAGGCCGGCACGCAGCTGCTGTATTTCTTTGCCGGTCCGGCCAGCGCCAGTCTGCTGCTCAGCAGCTCGGGAGGCTATGGCTTTATCGCCACGGTGGACAGCATGACATCCCGGCTCAAGGCCGGCAAAGCGTTTGTGAGCTGCAACGAAGGCGAAGTCCTGTGTCGCCCGTCCCCGGTGGCGGGTGGTTCCGGCGCTGCGCCTCTGACACCGGCCACGCACGTCGCATGTGCCTCCTCCGGCGGACGAATCCTGACCTTCGAGATCGGTCAACTCAAAACCATGGACAACGGTGGCCGCGGCCTGATGCTGATCGATCTGGAAGCCAGGGATACGCTGGCCGGCGCTGCCGCCTATACCCGCAGTGTCAGGATTGCCGGCATCGGGCGTGGCGCCAAGGCACGCGAGGAGACGCTTGAGATCCGCAGCCTCAACAACGCCAGGGCGGCGCGGGCTCGCAAAGGCAAGGCGGCGGATCTGGGCTTCAAGCCGACCACCATCACCCGCGTCGAGTAGCGCAAATCGTGCCCTGACCGAGGCGCATGCAAGACGTGCAAACCGCACCAACGCACCGCCCGGCACTGGCATGGCTGATATTTCCGGCCTTGCTGGGTTTTGTCATCGGCAGCGCGGTCCAGTTGCGACAGCCGGCCTTGTTTTCTTCGCAATCGTATGCCCTGTTCTTGCTGCTGGCCGCCGTGCTGTATGCGCTGACAGCTATCAAAGTGAGAGCAGTCTGGTTACGCTCGACACTTGCCTCGTTGGCATTTGGCTTGCTGGCGTTCGGTCAGGTGGGGCTGCGTGCCTCGGCTTTCCAGAACGCTGCGCTCGATGCTGCGCTGGAAGGGCGTGACCTGACCGTCACGGGTGTGATTGCTGCCATGCCGCAGCGTAACGAGGCCGGGCTGCGTTTTCGCCTGGATGTGGAGGCGGCGCAACTCGGGCCGCAAGCGGTGAGCCTGCCGCCCAGCATTTACCTGGGCTGGTATTCGGGTGTGTTTGGCGGCGGCGGTGCCGGGATGATGGGCGAATTGCAGCGCCAGCCGGCTGCCATCGAGGCGGGTGAGCGCTGGCAGTTCACGCTGCGCATCAAGGCACCGCACGGTGGCAGCAATCCGTTTGGCTACGACTACGAGCTCTGGCTCTGGGAGCAGGGTTTGCAGGCCAGCGGCTATGTACGCGCCGGGCCCAAGGATCCGGCGCCGCAACGGCTGGCGCAAACCTGGCGGCATCCGGTGGAACTGGCCCGCCAGCTGGTACGCGAGCAGATTTTTGAGCGCGTCGGCGAGGCCAAATTTGCCGGTCTGATTGCCGCACTGGTGGTCGGTGACCAGAACGCCATCGATCGCTCCGACTGGGATGTCTTCCGCGCCACCGGGGTCGCGCACCTGATGAGCATCTCCGGTTTGCACATCACCATGTTCGCCTGGCTGGCGGCACTGGTGCTGGGCTGGCTGTGGCGGCGCTCGGCCCGGCTTTGCCTGTGGTGGCCGGCGCCCAGCGCCGCCCTGGCCGGTGGCGTGTTGCTGGCATCCGCCTACGCCTTGTTCAGCGGCTGGGGCGTGCCCTCGCAGCGCACGGTGCTGATGCTCGCCGCGGTCGGCTTGCTGCGACTGTCGGGCAAGCGCTGGCCCTGGCCGCACGTCTGGTTGCTGGCCTGTGCGCTGGTGGTGGCGGTCGACCCCTGGGCCCTGATGCAGGCCGGCTTCTGGCTCAGTTTTGTTGCCGTCGGCGTCTTGTTTGCTACAGATTCAGGAGCTGGCTACGCAGGTGCGACGGGTGCTGGAGGCCGATTGAAGGCGATGTTTCACGAGCAATGGGTGATCACGCTGGCCTTGACGCCCCTGACGCTGCTGCTGTTTGGCCAGGTCTCGGTGGTCGGCCTGATCGCCAATGCGCTGGCGATTCCGTGGGTCACGCTGCTCGTGACACCGCTGGCCATGCTGGGCGTGCTGGTGCCGCCGCTGTGGGACCTGGCCGCGCTGGCAATCGCCGCGCTGGACTGGTATCTGCGCCTGCTTGCCGGTCTGCCGTTTGCCTCGGTTTCAGTGGCGCAGGCACCGCTGTGGGCGGGTATTGCCGGTGTCTGTGGCGGCATCCTGCTGGCCATGCAGCTGCCCTGGCGTCTGCGCCTGATGGGTCTGCCATTGCTGCTGCCGGTGCTGCTGTGGCAGGCACCGCTGCCGCAGGAGGGGCAGTTTGAGCTGTTGGCGGCTGACATCGGGCAGGGCAATGCGGTGCTGGTGCGCACCGCCCATCATTCGCTGGTCTATGACAGCGGGCCACGCTTCAGCCGCGAAAGTGATGCCGGCCACCGGGTGCTGGTGCCACTGCTGCGCGCGCTCGATGTGCGCCTGGACCGGCTGATGCTCAGCCACCGCGACACTGACCACACCGGTGGCGCGCCGGCTGTGCTGGCGATGCAGCCCCAGGCGGATTTGCTGAGCTCGATTGAAGACGATCATGAATTGCAGTCGCTGCGCAGATCCACCCGCTGCGAGGCCGGGCAGCACTGGCGCTGGGACGGGGTCGATTTTGAAGTGCTGCACCCGCAGGCCGCAGACTATGGCGTGGTCAGCAAGACCAACGCCATGAGTTGCACGCTGCGCATTTCCAACGGCGCCCACACCGCGCTGCTGGCCGGCGATGTTGAACAGGCCCAGGAATCCCAACTGGTCAGCGCGGCACACGCGGTGGCAAGCGCGGGGGTCGATGCCCTCAAGGCGGATGTCCTGCTGGTGCCGCACCATGGCAGCAAAACTTCCAGCAGCGCGGCGTTTCTGGATGCGGTGCAGCCAAAAATTGCGCTGGTGCAGGCCGGTTACCGCAATCGCTTCGGCCACCCGGCAGCGCCCATTTTGGTGCGCTATCAGGAACGCCACATTCGGGTGATCGAATCGCCCCGTTGTGGTGCGGCGACCTGGCAGTCGGCCGAGCCCGAAGTGGTCAGATGCCAGCGCACCGAAGCACTGCGTTATTGGCATCATCGCCTGCCCTAGCGGCACAATTTTCCGGTTCTGTTGGAAATACCCGACACCACGCTGATTTTGGCGGTGATAAGTTCACGCACCTTTCACAACTTTCGAAGTATTGCCATGCCCAAAACCCTGATTGAACCGTTTCGCATCAAGAGCATCGAGCCGATTCGCATGACCACCCGGCCGGAGCGCGAGCAGCTGCTCGAAGCCGCCAAACTCAATGTCTTCAAGCTGCGCGCCGAAGACGTGTTGATCGACTGGCTGACCGACTCCGGCACCGGCGCCATGTCGTCAAAGCAATGGGGCGCCATCATGGAGGGCGATGAGAGCTATGCCGGCGCGCGCAGCTTCTACCGGCTCGAGGCGGTGATCCAGGGCATTACCGGCATGAAGCATTTCGTCCCGACGCACCAGGGGCGCGCGGCCGAGAAAGTGCTGTTCACGGCGGTCTGCAAAAAAGGCGATCTGGTGCCCAATAACTCGCACTTCGACACCACGCGCGCCAATCTGGAATACCTCGGCATCGAAGCGGTCGATCTGGTGATTGCCGAAGGCCTGCAGCCGGCGTTGATCTATCCGTTCAAGGGCAATATCGACCTGGTGCGGGTCGAGGCGCTGCTAAAGGCGCAGGGCGAGCGCATTCCGTTTGGCATGATCACCGTGACCAACAACACCGGCGGCGGCCAGCCGGTGTCGATGGCCAACATCCGCGCTTACGCGGCACTGCTCAAGCAATATGGCAAACCCTTCATCATGGACGTCTGCCGCTTCTCGGAAAACGCCATGTTCATCAAGATGCGCGAGCCGGGCTACGAGAACACCCCGATAAAGACCATCGTGCAGGAGATGTTCTCGTACGCCGACGGCTGCACCATGAGCGCCAAGAAAGACGGCATGGTCAACATCGGCGGCTTCATCGTGCTGCGCAGCGACGAATGGATGGACGCGGTGCGCAACGTGCTGATCATGACCGAGGGCTTTCCCACCTATGGCGGCCTGGCCGGGCGCGACCTGGAGGCGCTGGCGGTCGGCTTGGAGGAGGGCATGCAGGAAGACTACCTGCGCTACCGCCTGCGCACGGCGGAATACCTGGGCGAGCGCCTGGAGGCCTCCGGTGTCGGCTTCGTCAAGCCCACCGGCGGCCATGCCGTCTACATCGACGCCCGCACGGTGCTGCCCGACATGCCGGTGGCGCATTACCCGGCCTGGGCGCTGTGTAACGCGCTTTATCTGGAAGGCGGCATCCGCGGCGTCGAGATCGGCTCCGTCATGTTTGGCAAGCGGCTGGACGACGGCAGCGAGACCTATCACAGCATGGAACTGGTGCGCCTGGCTTTCCCGCGGCGCATGTACACCCAGTCGCACTTTGACTACGCGGCCGAGGTGATTGACGAGGTCAAGCAAAAGGCCGCCAGCATCCGCGGCGTGAAGATCACCAAACAGCCCAAATTCCTGCGCCACTTTACCTGCGAATGCGCCTGGGTTTGACGAGTCCCCAGGGTTGGCGCAAAGCTTGCTAAGCTAGGGGCAGGAGAGAAAACGCTTATGCAGAAATTCGACGAGATGTACACCCGCCTGCCGTATGAGTTTTTCACTCATGGAGCGCAGATTCGGGATCACTACAAGATCTATGACGAATGGCTGGCGCGCCAGCCCGGCGACATGATGGCGAAACGGCGCGAAGAAGCCGAGATGATTTTCCGCCGTGTCGGCATTACGTTTGCAGTCTATGGCGAAAAGGATGAAGCCGGCGCGGGCACCGAGCGCCTGATTCCGTTTGACCTGATTCCACGCATCATCCCGGCCCACGAGTGGGCTTTTCTGGAGCGTGGCCTGGTGCAGCGGGTGACGGCGCTGAACCGTTTCATTCATGATGTGTATCACGGTCAGGAAATCATCAAGGCCGGCATCGTGCCGCGCGAACAGATCGAGAACAACGCCCAGTTCCGCCCCGAGATGATGGGCGTGGATGTGCCCAACGAGGTCTATTCGCACATTTCGGGCATCGACATCGTGCGTGCGCCAAACGCGAGCGGCGAGGGCGAGTATTTCGTGCTCGAAGACAATCTGCGCGTGCCCAGCGGCGTGAGCTACATGCTTGAGAACCGCAAGATGATGATGCGGCTTTTTCCCAAGCTGTTCAACGCCCACCGCGTGGCCCCGATCACCCATTACCCGGATTTGCTGCTGGAAACCCTGCGTGCCAGCAGCCCCGCAACCACGGCCGAGCCGACGGTGGTGGTGCTGACACCCGGCATGCATAACAGCGCCTATTTCGAGCACGCTTTTCTGGCCCAGCAAATGGGTGTGGAACTGGTCGAAGGACAGGATCTTTTTGTCAAGGACAAATTCTGCTACATGCGCACCACGCGCGGGCCGCTGAGAGTGGACGTGATCTACCGCCGGGTGGATGATGATTTTCTCGACCCCAGCGTGTTCCGCCCGACCTCGACGCTGGGTTGCGCCGGCTTGCTCGACGTCTATCGTGTCGGCCACGTGAGCATCTGCAATGCCGTAGGCGCAGGCATCGCTGACGACAAGTCGATCTACCCCTGCGTGCCAAAGATGATCGAGTTTTACCTCGGTGAAAAAGCCATCCTGAATAACGTGCCAACCTACATGTGCCGCAACCCGGACGATCTGGCCTACACGCTGGCCAACCTCAAGGATCTGGTGGTGAAAGAGGTCCACGGCGCTGGTGGCTACGGCATGCTGGTCGGGCCGGCCGCGACCCAGGCAGAGATCGAAGAATTTCGCCAGGCCCTGCAAGCCAATCCCAAGCGCTACATCGCCCAGCCGACGCTCAGTTTGTCGACCTGCCCCACTTTTGTGGAGAGTGGCATTGCCCCGCGGCATATCGACCTGCGCCCCTATGTGCTGAGTGGCAAGACGGTGCAGATGGTGCCCGGCGGCCTGACCCGCGTGGCGCTGAAGGAAGGCTCGCTGGTTGTCAATTCGTCACAGGGTGGCGGTACCAAGGACACCTGGATTTTGGAGAACTAACATGTTGTCACGCACCGCCGATCACCTGTTCTGGATGTCGCGCTACACCGAGCGCGCCGAGAACACCGCCCGCATGCTGGATGTGAATTACCAGACCAGCCTGCTGCCCCAGTCCGAAGCGGTGGCACAAGTCGGCTGGCAGGGGCTGCTCAGCATCAGTGAACTCCTGTCGATTTATAAAACTGACCATGACACCATCCAGGCGCATGACGTGATCGACTTCATGGTCAAGGACGAGAGCAACCCCTCGTCCATCATGTCGTGTCTGAGCGCCGCACGGGAGAATGCCCGCGCGGTGCGCGGAACCCTGACCACCGAGGTCTGGGAGACGCAAAACCAGACCTGGCTGGAAGTCCGGCGCTTGATAAAAAGCGGCGAGCTGGAGCGCGACCCGGCCCAGTTTTTTGAGTGGGTCAAGTTCCGCTCGCACCTGTCGCGCGGCGTCACGGTGGGCACGATGCTGATGGACGAAGCGCTGTACTTCATGCGCCTGGGCACTTTTCTGGAGCGCGCCGACAACACGGCACGCCTGGTGGATGTCAAGTTTCATGCGCTGCACAGCGATTTTCATGGCACTGCGAATGAGAAGGATGCCGAGCACGACTTCTACCACTGGAGTGCAATTTTGCGCAGCGTCTCGGGTTTTGAGGTCTATCGCAAGGTGTACCGCGATGTGATCCGCCCCGAGCGCGTGGCCGAACTGCTGATCCTGCGCCCTGACATGCCGCGTTCACTGCACGCCAGCCTGAATGAGGTGGTCAGCAACCTCGGCCTGGTGTCGGGCGGTGAGCTGAACGAAACCTATCGCCGGGCCGGCAAATTGCGCGCCGAGCTCAAGTTCGGGCGCATCGACGAAATTCTGGCCACCGGCCTGCACGCCTTTCTGACGCAGTTTCTGGACCGGGTCAATGACCTGGGTGTGCACATCAGCAGGGACTTCCTGATTCCGTCAGCTGCGTGATTTAGGTGCTTGGGCTATAGTTGCAATAACCGAATACGTTCGCGAACCTGATCGATCAGGTGGACAGAGCGTAGCGGTGCAGAGCCGGGTTTCATGGTTTATTTATAACTGTCTATTCATACCGTATAGACGCCGGAAACTCAGTCTGCAAGCCATTTCCAGGAGGATTTCATGCCCAGTTTATCCCGCAGTGTCCAGATTAAGCCGCAAGTTATGCGGATTAAATTACGTTAAACCTCAGAAGATGCGTGCCGTCCTGCTTGACCCCATTGCCGTTCCGTTCCGTGATGACGCGGTAAAGGTTGTCGGCGTCCGCTGGAGCGACAGTGGCGCCACTGTGATTGACCTCGTCTCGAAACGCTCTGGTCGTAGAGGGCGAGTCGAGTTTCAGGACGATGCGGGGCTCAGAATCCTGGGTGAATTGGACTTGGCAAGTATGTGGATGGGCGCTGACCCCGCGGCATTGAAGGTGACTTGGCTGTTCGAGGTCCGTGCCGGAGGTTGGTTAGAACTTGAGTCCACGCGCGATGACTTCTACACGAAGCATGAATCTCCAATCCGGGAGTTTCTGATTGCTGGGTACCAAGACTGCGTGTCCGTCTTTTCGAGGCTTGGGCCAACAGTTGTCGAGGTGGATGGGGCGTCTGATGTTTAACCTGCCAATCGACACGGACCCACAACAGAAGCGAGGCGACTTCGCCGCGCATGTTCTGGTCCGGTCATCTTCACGCTAAACCGCTCAAAAGGAGATTTCATGGCGTCACGCGCTGAATTACAAGATTGGGTCATCGCAGCGCTCAAATCCAAAGGCGGTGCGGCGAGCATTGTCGAAGTGGCAAAGCATATTTGGGCGAACCACGAATCAGAGCTAAGGGCATCGGGAGATCTCTTCTATACCTGGCAGTACGACATGCGTTGGGCGTGTACGAAGCTGCGGGAACGCAAGGTAGTGCAAGCTGCGGAAATCTCAGATCGCGGCGAATGGCGCCTACAGCCTCAGCTGGCGGCATAGCGGGCTCCGAAATGGAGGCAAGCCGCATGCTCGCGCCGCGGTTTAACAGGTCCTTCGACACGAACCCACGAGTGCGTTCGCTCCCTTCGGTCGCACGTTGCTCGTGCGCCGGTCAAGTCCAACGTTGGCGTCATAGCAGCGCTTATGAAACGTTGTCGAGATTCAAGATGAACATGCCAGAACATTCCCAACGCCCTCCTGCACCTTTGGGAAGCGTTGAGCCGCACGCGCCACTCTTACGGAATCCACTCGAGGGCCAATTGCTTTACAAGGTCATGACGGTTGAAAACCTATTGCGCTCGGTCACTGGCAATTATCTTCACTTCAATCGTGTCGATAGCTACCCTGACTTTCCAAACGCCGACGAGAACGACGGGCGACAGTTGCCAAAAGATCAACCGGCGAATGCCGCTGTGAGGTTCGAGAAAGCCCCCGACTTTTCAGCGGCGCATTACTACGATCAATCGCGGGCGAGAACCTATGCCTGCTGCTTTTCGACCAAGAATTCCGATTACATCTGGAACAACTACGGCAACGGAAGTGAGAAGGGCAAAGTCTGCGTCGTGTTCGAGTTCGAAAAACTCAGAGCCTTGCTCAATCGCACGCTGAACCCTGAAGGGTCGGCACTTGTATACGAAGGCAATGTTTGTCGCCAAATATTCTCCGTAAATTACGGTCTGGTTGACTATGTCGATTGGGACAGCCATCGAACAGACGAGCGCTATCTGTCCAATCCAATTCTTTACACGTACATCAAAGATGCTGCTCGCTTCGGCGAAGAAAATGAGTTGCGCATTTCCCTATCTGTCATCGGCATTGGCCAGTTCGCGCTGAAGGACGGCACACTGATTCAATTTCCACCGTCCTTGCAACTTGGATTTGATTTCAGAGAGGCCATCGCCAATGCGGCAATTCGAGAAATCCTGCTTTCCCCAGAATCCGACTCCGGGTTTCTCACGCAAGAGCTGAGCAAGCTCCGTATTGAGTCCGCTCCTGTGCCTGGGAACACATGACGCCGAACCCATCATTCCACCGGACCTTGCGCATAAAGCCGCGCAAGGCCGGTGAATTCAGACGTTGGCGTCTATGAACACACAAGACCTTGGAGACCACCAATGACCATAGCAACAATCAGTACCTGGCACGAGCTCGTGCGCACCCGAAACACGAAGGGCCTCGGTTCACTTCTTGCAGACAACATCGTCTTCTATTCACCGGTTGTCCATACACCGCAGCTTGGTAAAGCGATCACGCTTCAGTACCTCTCCGCCGCCTTCCACGTGTTCTTCAACGAGTCTTTCCGATACGTCCGGGAACTCACTGGTCCTCGCGATGCAGCGCTGGAGTTCCAGGTCGAGATTGATGGCATCAGTGTGAATGGCATCGACATGATCAAGTGGGACGACGAAGGCAAGATCGTCGAGTTCAAGGTAATGATTCGGCCTCTCAAGGCCATCAACTTGATCCATCAGAAGATGGCTGCCATGCTCCAGGCGAGCCAGTAGCTCATGCTGACGCCTAACCATTCATATCGGGCGGGACGCGCAAAAGCCGGGCACACTCCTCTCCGTGAACGCTAAACCCGTCACAACACCACCATGAAAAATATCCTCACCCTGTTTGTTGTGCTCTTCGCCCTCGTGGGACACGCAGCTGACGCCCCCTACGACGAGGCGGCAGATGCCCGAGTCGAGATCCAGAAGGCACTGGCACAGGCGGCCTCTTCCGGGCAATCGGTTCTGGTCGTATTCGGCGCGAACTGGTGCGGAGACTGCAAGGTGCTTGACCAGGAGCTCAAGCATGGCGCCTCCGCATCCTTGGTCTCCCGCGAGTTCAGGGTGGTCAAAGTGAATGTCGGGCGTTTCAATCGCAACGTCGACATTGCCGAGGGATACGGAGTACCTCTCAAGAAGGGCATTCCGACAGTTGCCATCCTGTCTCCAGCAAACAAGGTTCTGTTTGTCACCAAGGCGGGCGAGCTCGCAGACGCTCGCACCATGGGTGAGCGGGGCATCTTCGAGTTCTTTACGAAGGCAACGGCGCGAACGGGCACGAAGTCATAAGTTTGTGCTTTGTGAACAGGCCCGTTCTTGTCATAGGTTAAAGCTCAAGGGAGAACTATTTGTACGCGAGTGATTTTTTGGTTTTGCTTGTATGGGTGTTGGCACCACCGCTGCTCATTGGGCTTGTTGTTCTGAAGTTGCTGCCGGCAAGTCAAGGGGCAGGTTCGAAGAAGCGATTCGGTAGTGCCGCACTGCTTCTCGCCATGCTTGCAGGTGTGATGAGCTTTCTCCTGGTTGTGCTGGCGCCGGCTTGGCTTGGCCGCTTCATCGGCATGCGACAGATTCAAATATTTGGAATTGGTACTTTTTGGGCGCCATTCGCATTCATCGCTGTCGGGCTGGCGTTTCCGGTTGCCGCCTGGTGGGCCGGTCGCGAAATGAAACAATGAGATTTACCGGTTCCGCCAGGTCGGACGCCCGCGACTCCGCTTGATTTCGACCTTGACCCTCTTCACAATCCTCCTCACGAAGTTCCATGCCGCAAATCCCCACTCCAGTCGCCGTTACGGCAGCCGAAGTTCCTGTGCGAAGCAAGCCATCTGTCTACCCGGAACCGTTCGCGTCGCGCATGGCTGGCAGAGAGAAGCGCCAACTCGGCGAACAGTTTGGCCTCACAAATTTTGGCGTAAACCTCACGCGCCTGGCGCCCAATTCGGTCTCCGCCCTTCGTCATGCCCACACCAGGCAAGACGAGTTCATCTACATCCTGCAGGGTCGCCCAACCCTGCACACCGACGAAGGTCGAACCACGCTGTGTCCAGGCATGTGCGCGGGCTTCAAGGCTGGCACGGGCAACGGGCATCGCTTGATCAACGAAACAACTGAAGAGGTGGTGTATCTCGAAGTCGGCGACAGAACACCGGGTGACGAAGGAAGCTATCCTGATGACGACCTCAAGGCCTTGCTCGTGGCAGGCAAGTGGGAGTTCGTTCACAAGGACGGTGAACCCTATGTTCACGCACCATGACTATCCTCTCGCCAATGCGCCCGGAGTTGTTTGCCGAATACCTGAAGTCTTCGGTGACCGGCTACGCCGAGGAGAACGTTGCCTCCGGGCGCTGGCCCGCGCAAGACGCGCTCCAACGATCCAGGAATGAGTTCCACGAGCTGCTTCCTCAGGGGCTGGCTACACCGAACAACTATCTTTTCGAGATCAAGGCGGCCGAGAACGGTCCAACCGTTGGATTCATCTGGTTCGCGGCTGAAGAGCACCGCGGCACTCGCGGAGCCTACGTTTACGACGTCATTGTTAAAGAAGCCTATCGGCGGCTCGGCCATGCAAGGCGTGCATTCCTGGCTTTGGAGCCGCTGGTTGCCGCCCTTGGCCTGTCCAGCATCGGTCTTCATGTGTTCGGCCACAACGCCGGCGCACAAGCCTTGTACAGCCAACTCGGCTACGCAGTCACAGGCATCAACATGCTCAAGAAGCTCGATGCACGAGCTCCCGAAAGCCGCGATTCCCCCTCTCAGGTGAGTTGACATGAAAAAGTCGGATGCGAGCCAGGACCAGTCGGCATCGGAGCTTATCTCTAAAAGAATCGCCGAACTCGGGGACTGGCGCGGTGAAACCCTCTGCAGAATGCGCGAGCTCATCCGCCAAGCGGATGCGGACGTCATCGAGGAGTGGAAGTGGATGGGCACTCCGGTTTGGGCGCACGACGGCATCATCTGTACCGGCGAATCCTACAAGGACAAAGTGAAGCTGACCTTCGCCAAGGGTGCGTCTTTGCAGGATCCGGCCAGCCTCTTCAATTCGAGCCTCGACGGAAATGCACGCCGCGCGATCGACATCCACGAAGGAGAAGAAGTTGACGAGTCCGCCTTCAAGGCGCTGGTTCGCCAGGCGGTCGCCCTCAACAGTTCTGGCAAGACCAAACCCTCGAAAAAAGCGAAGTCCTGAAGGATTGCACCCCAGAGCAGGTCGGCATCCGACCTTGGTCGCGCACACCTCTATCCGCCGCGTGCGCGATAGGCCAGGGGATTGGTTCCAAACGTGCGCCTGAACCTGTCGTTGAAGGTTGACAGGTCGCCAAACCCGTTGTCTAGAGCAACTTTTGTCACCGGTTCGGATGTGGTCGCCAGTCGAACCGCCGCGCCGCGCATGCGCAGGTTCAGCAGGTACTGGTGGGGTGTGACCCCCACGGTTTGCAGGAAGGTGCGCAGAAAATGGTACTTGCTCATGATGGCGATATCCGCCAACTCATCGAGCCCCACTGCTTCCTGTTTGGCGTGAGCCTGCAGGTAACTCAAGACCCGACTGACACGCCGCTCGTCGCGGGCCGTGGGTGCCCGCCGCGTCGGCAGTCGGCCTGAGGCCGTGGCCAGTATCGAGGCCACCAGTGTCGGCACACTTTCCCCGATCAGCAGCGCATCGCCCTGGCTGGCCAGTGATTCAATTTTTGCCACCTGGGGCAGCAGTCCCGGCAACGGCGGTAGAGCTGCACGGCGGAATTTGTAGTTAAGCGCGCCAGTAGCAGTGGCCGCGACTTCATCAAACAGTTCCGGGGCGATATGGAAGGCGATGCAACGGTCGCCAACACCGTGCTCATGACCGCATTCGAAGCATTTGCCCTGGTTGCCCAGCAGCAAGGCACCCGGTTGCATCAGCCCGCGCCCGTTGTCAGTCCTGTAGGTAAAGTGACCTTGCATCACCGCGGCGATCGTGAAGTGCCCATGCTGCTCTTCAAAGGCGCGATCCCCCGGCCCGCAGTGGCAGGTGTATTCGGCAATGTCCCAGTCCGCCGTCGCGGCGATGGTGCGTGCCTCCGGTGCACCGGGTGGACCGTTGGACTCTCGATTCCAGGTATCTGCAGCGTGGCGTGCCATGCAAACAATGTTAGCAATTTTCCCCAAGTCGCGCGTCCCCCGGCGTGCCACCATGGCGACTCGCAAACTCATTCAAGGAAGTAGCAACATGATCGATCACATTTCCATCGGGGTGTCGAACATTGCCCGCAGCAAATTGTTTTATGACGCCGCGCTCAAGCCCTTGGGTTATACCTGCCTGAGTCCGGGCGACTCGTCGCTGGGCTACGGCAAAGATGGGGTGCAACTGTGGATCAGCCACAGCACCAGCCCGGTCGCACCGGACCCCAACTCCGGCCTGCATTTTTGCTTGCGTGCGCCCACCCGCTCCAGCGTGGCTGCGTTCCATGCCGCTGCGCTGGCGCACAGCGGGCAGGACAACGGCCGCCCCGGGCTGCGTCCGGACTACGGCGACAACTACTACGCCGCGTTCGTCGTCGATCCCGACGGCTATCGGATCGAGGCTTATTGCGCCCGATCGGAGTAATACCCGTGGCCTCCATTCGCAAGGAAATTCGTACTCGCGCGCCCCGAGGATGTTTGGGCGGCGATCGCCGACCTGTTGCCTTCAGAATTGAAGCCCGCCATAGAAGGATTGATCGAGCAGGCGATGACAGTCATGAAAAAGACGCTGGAAGCGATGGTGGCATGATGACGGGAAATTTGCTCCAAACGCTTGAGGAGACCAGCATGAACGGCTTTCAAATCACCTTCTTCACCCAGCAGGATCGCCGGCACAACCACAAGCCGATGGCCGAGTGGTTGCTGTCGGCCGCCCGCGACCTGGGCTTGCGCGGTGCCACCGTTGTGGCGGCCAGCGAAGGCTACGGCAAGCATCGCCGCATCCACTCGGCGCATTTCTTTGAGTTGGCCGACCAGCCGCAGGAGGTTGTGATGGCGGTCAGCGAGGAAGAGTCACAACGGCTGTTCGACTATCTAAAAAAAGAGGGCGTGCATCTCTTTTACGCCAAGACGCCGGTTGAGTTCGGCGTGCTGGGCGAGCCCGACCAGGCCTAGGGAAGCGCCGGCCTGTCAGTTCACCAGCCGCGCCACTTCCTGCCCCAACTCGATGACTGCCATGGCGTAGTAGCTGCTCCAGTTGTAGCGCGTGATGGCATAAAAATTCTCGGTGCCGGCCACATAGCTCGGCGGCGCGTCGCCGTTTTGCAATTCGACCAGCGCCAGCGGGCCGCTGTGTTGCAGCGCCGCGCCCTCGAGCACCGCACCTTTGGCGACAAAGCTGGCGACACTGAAGGTGGGCAATATGTCGGGCAGCAGCAGCGCGTCCAGGTCGAGCTTGGCGGCGTCGAACGTCACCGGATAATGGGTCGGCATGCCAGGCTGCCAGTTGAAGGCCTTGAAATAATTCGCCACCGAACCAATCACGTCAGCCGGGCTGCTGAACAGGTCGACCTTGCCGTCGCCGTCGAAATCAATCGCAAACTTGACCCAGCTCGACGGCATGAACTGCGCCAGCCCCATGGCCCCGGCGAAGCTGCCCAGCGGTGTTATCGGGTCCATGCCGGTGCGACTCGTCAGGCTCAAAAACTGCTCCAGCTCGGACTTGAAAAACTCGCTGCGCTCTTTGGCACGGGGGTGGGTCGCCGGAAAATCAAAGGCCAGCGTCGCCAGGGCGTCGATGACCCGGTAGCTGCCTGTTTGCTGGCCGTAAAGGGTTTCCACGCCGATGATGCCGACAATGATCTCGGCCGGGACACCGGTCTCTTTTTCGGCACGTGCCAGCGTCTCGCGGTTGTCCTGCCAGAACTTGACCCCGGCATTGATGCGCACCGGCTCGATGAAGCGGCTTCGGTACAGCTGCCAGTTCTTCGGCGTTCCCGGGGGCGGTGGCTGAATCAACCGGGCAATCTGCGGAATGTAATGCGCTTGCCCGATGGCCCGCCGCACCCAGTGACGGTCGAGGTCGCGCCGTGCGGCAATGTCGTCGGCCAGCTGCATCGCGTCTTCGCGCCGGGCATAGGCCGGACCGGGCAGGGCGCCTTGCCTCTTGATCCGGTGGGCGCCGGCTTTGTGCCGGTGACTGGCGGGCAGCTGCTTCTTTTTGCCAGCTTCGGCTGCTTTTGCAACTGGCGTCGTGGCTACCGGCTGCGCCTTGTTTTCAGAGTCATTTATGGCTCTGGCTACCGTGGATAATGCGCAAGCAGCTATAAAAAGAATAGCAATCAGGAGAGATTTGAAAGTCACGTGGGCCACTGCAGTTGTTTGAGTTCGCGTTGCAGTGTAACGAGGCGCGCCTTGTAGCGAAGTGCATGGCGGACCGTCTCTGCCTCGTCGGAAGGGGCGTAGCGCAGGGCCTCCAGACGCAGCAGCCAGGCGCCAATGGCGGCTACCGACGGGTCATCCGCGCCGAGTTGCGCGATCAGCTGCTGCTCGATGCGCCGCGGTGGGCTGTTGGGTGCAATTTTGATTCCGGCTTTTTGCAGCCGCTTCGAGGCGATCCCGAGCATCTTCAACCACGGGTCCTGCCGGCTGCGCTCCCAAAGCGTCCAGGCGGCGCCAGTCAGGCTGGCCAGCACCACGATGCCGACCAGCAGGTAGATCAGGTCTTCCCAGGTGGGTGACTTGAAGCCGATGTTCCTCAGCAGGTTGAGCTGCTTGCCCTGTGTGTAGTTCAGCACCGACTGGTTCCAGCGGTTGTTGATGGCGTCCCACGCGGCACGCAGACCCAGCGCGAATTCCGGGCTGACATTGCCCAGCAGGGCCTGGGCCAGCACACCACGCGGTGCCTGCAGGCGTTGCAGGCTGCCGACACGCCCCGGCGACACTGCAGCGGTCGGGTCGACACGCACCCAGCCACGGTCAGCCAGCCAGACCTCAGCCCAGGCGTGGGCGTCGCTCTGACGCACGACCAGGAAACCGTCCAGTGCGTTTTTTTCGCCGCCCTGGTAACCGGTCACGATGCGGGCCGGCACGTCGAGTGCGCGCATCAGGATGACAAAGCTCGACGCGATGTGCTCGCAAAAACCCTGCTTGCGATCAAACCAGAATTCGTCGGCGCTGTCGCGCCCGTACACACCGGGGTCCAGTGTGTAGCTGTAGCCGCCGCTGCGCAGACGCGCCAGCACCGCCGCCACCAGCTGTGCGCCGTCCGCTCTGGCATAAGCTGGATCGCGCCGCATTTCAGCCGCCAGTTGCAGCGTGCGCGGGTTAAAACCCGTCGGCAGGTCCAGATAGTCCTGCAGACCCGCCACGCGGCGTGGCGGGCCGTGCCGGAAGTCAGGGTAGCTCTGCACCGCGTAGCGCACCAGCTCGGTAATCGGTTGGTCTGTCAGCCATTGCAGCTCGGAGGTCATGCTGAGCTCGAAGCCGGCCAGTGCGGGTTTTGCCGGCGTCGCATCCAGCACCAATAACCAGGGGCGCTGATTGGGCTCCAGCGTCACCTGGTAGTTGACGGGCGCACCGGCGACCTGCAAATTGGCATCCGGGCGCATGCGGCGCGGAAAGATCGAACGCAAGGCCTGCCAGTTGCGGCCATCGAAGGTGGAGAGCACCGGCCCGCGAAAGTACAGCTCCGACTGGCGCGGCGCGGCGCTGTCGAAGCGCACGCGCATGGCAATGCTGTCGTCGAGTGCCAGGCGGGCGATGTTGCCGATCTGCATGCTGGCCGACAGGCCGCTGCGCCCGCTCATGGCGTCACTGGGAACGCCCCACAACGGCGCCAGGCGGGGGAACAGCAGAAACAGCAGCAGCATGATGGGGGCGCCCAGCAGCGCCATCCAGGCCGCCGTCTTGGCGGCTTGCAGCAGAGGCGGCTTGCCCACCGGCATGTGGGCGTTGACCAGTGCCGTGAGCAAGCCCAGCAGCGCGATCAGCATGGCGGCGGCGGTGAGCAGCGACTGCGAGAAGAAGAAATTGGTCAACATCGTGAAGAAGCCGAGGAAGAACACCACGAACGCGTCGCGCTTGGCGCGCAGTTCCAGCGTCTTCAAGGCCAGCAACATCACGATCATGGTGATGCCGGCATCACGCCCGAGCAGCGTTCGGTGCGTGAACAGCGTGGCCGCCACCGTCAGCAACAACAGGGCCAGCAGCCACCAGCGCGAGGGCAGGGGCCGCAGCGTCACTGCCAGCCAGCCGCGCAGCAGCAACACGGCGGCGCTCAGCAGGCTGCACCACAGCGGCAGCTGGCTGACTTGCGGCAGCACCACCCAGGCAATCACCGCCAGCAGGAACAGCGTGTCGCGGCTGTCGCGCGGCAGCCGGGATAAACGATCAAGCAGGGGATTGCGCATGTTGATGCCCAACGCTCAATACAGGGCCAATGCCCGCAGGCAGCGCTTCTTGTGCGCCTCACCGCTGGCCGGCCTGATCTCCAGGCCCGCCAGGCGCAAGCCATAGTCCACGCCATATTTGTCGGCCTGCAGCACCCAGGCGCACAGGCGAGATAGTTGCTGCTCGGGATGCGCGTTGCCGGTGTAGCGCTGGTCAAGCCACAATTCAAAGCGCTGCGCCTGCTCGTTGTCGCGGCTCACCAGCTCATCGTTCTTGGCGACTTTTTTCCAGACGATCAATTTCTGTGGATCTCCGCGCCGGTAGGCGCGTACGCCGTCAAATTCGCCGCTGTCATGGCGGTGGGCTGCGGTGGCACCGCCAGCACGCGGTTCACCCGGCGGCAAACGCGGGGCAGAGGGCTCCGGCGCCGGATAGACCAGCACCTGGGCGGCCAGTCGCCAGACCGTCCAGACGCGAAAAGTGCCCATCGGAAAACGCGTTTCCGCGGTCAGCGTGGGCAGGTGGTGCAGGCCGCGCCGCGCGGGCTTGAAGGCGACATGCACCGTCGCGCTGCCCTGGGCCGGTACGTCGGCCCAGGCCCACTGGTCCGAACCCAGCACCGCCAGGCCAATGCCGTAACGGACGGTCCGGCGGCGACTTTGAATATTTACGCCAATAACGGCTACAGCGCCCGCGTATATTGCGTCAGGAGCTACCAAATTCATAGTAATACCACGCAGGGTTCCGTGGCAGACATGCATCCCCACGAGGGCGCTGCCGGCGAGCAGGAAGGTCAGCAGGTAGCCCAGGTTGAGTTGATAGTTGATCGAGGCCACCAGCAGCACCATGATCGTCGCACCCAGCATGAAGCCGGGGCGGGTCGGCAGGATGTAGACGTTGCGTTGGGTCAGTGTGATGCTGTCGCTCGGCAGCTGGCGCGCCTCGAACCAGCGCCGCAAGCGGGCGCGAACGTGGGCCAGTGGATGCCACAGCGGGTGAGGGAGGGTTGGCGACATTCAGGGCAGCGGCACCGCGTCGAGCATGGCGCGCACTTGTTCCAGCGAGCCGCGTCCCGCATCGCTGACGGGAATCAGGCGATGCGCCACGGTTTGCGCAAATATGGCCTGCACATCGTCGGGTGCCACGTAGTCGCGGCCACACAGCAGGGCCTGCGCCCTGGCGGCGCGCAGCACGGCGATTCCGGCGCGCGGACTCAGTCCCATCAGGAACCACTGGCCGGACCGGGTGGCGGCCATCAGATCCTGCACATAGTCCAGCAGAGGCGGCGCGGCATGGATGGCCTGCACTTTTTGCTGCAGCAATGCCAGTTCGGCAGCGCTCAGCAGACTGGGCAGTGCATCCAGTATGCCGCGGCGGTCGCGCCCCGCCAGCAGCTCGCGCTCGGCTGCCCGATCCGGGTAGCCGAGCGAGATGCGCATCAAGAACCGGTCCAGTTGCGACTCTGGCAGCGCATAGGTGCCGAGCTGATCGTGCGGGTTCTGCGTCGCGATGACAAAAAAGGGCGAGGGCAGGGGGCGGGTTTCGCCTTCCACGGTGACCTGTTTTTCCTCCATCGCTTCGAGCAGCGCGCTCTGGGTCTTGGGGCTGGCGCGGTTGATCTCATCGGCCAGCAGCACCTGCGCAAACAGCGGACCGGGATGAAACACAAAGGCTTCCTTGCCTCTCTCGTAGATCGAGACGCCCGACAGGTCGCTGGGCATCAGGTCGGCGGTGAACTGCACGCGCGAGAACTGCAGCCCAAAGGTGCGGGCCAGCGCATGGGCCAGTGTCGTTTTACCAACGCCGGGTATGTCCTCGATCAACAGATGGCCACCAGCGAGCAGGCAGGCGACGCAATCCTGCGTTTGCGCTGGCTTGCCCACAATGACCGTGTTAAGCTGATCGAGTAACGATTTAAGTGTTTGTTGTACATCCATAGCGCGACCTTACCAAAATAATTTGAGAGACAGGAGCTCAGCGTGACAATGACCGGCTACTTTACCCACCCCGATTGTCATAGACATGAAATGGGACCCGGCCACCCGGAATGCCCGCAGCGGCTGGACGCGATTGAAGACCGGCTATTGATCACCGGCCTGGGGCTGGCACTGGACCGGCGCGAGGCGCCGGTGGCGTCCCTGGCGGACATCGAGCTCGCCCACAGCCGCATGCATGTGGCGGCGCTGCGCGGCTTGAGCGATGTACTGAAAGAGGATATCGAGGCTGGCGGACCGCCTTATGCCCAGGTCGACCCGGATACCAGCATGAACGTCAGCACCTGGGACGCGGCGCTGCGCGCTGCCGGCGCCGCGCTGGCCGCCACCGACGCGGTGATGGCCGGCGAGATGGAAAACGCGTTTTGCGCCATTCGACCACCGGGCCACCATGCCTGCCGGGACAAGGCCATGGGTTTCTGTTTTTTCAACAACGTGGCGATTGCCGCCATGTACGCGCTGGAACGCCACGGTTTGCAGCGGGTGGCGATCGTGGACTTTGACGTGCACCACGGCAATGGCACCGAGGACATCGTGGGCGGCGACCCGCGCGTTTTGATGGTGAGCTTTTACCAGCATCCGTTCTATCCCCTGGATCACATTCACTCGAATGCCGGCAACCTGGTCAATCTGCCGGTGCCGGCTTATACCAAGGGCATGGACATCAGGGAAATGATCGAGAGCGCCTGGATCCCGCGGCTGGAAGCCTTTGCACCCGAGATGATTTTCATCAGCGCCGGCTTTGACTCGCACCGCGAGGACGACATGGGGCAGTTGGGTCTGGTGGAGCAGGATTTCATCTGGATCACACACCGGATCAAGGATGTGGCCCGCCGCCATGCCAGGGGCCGCATCGTGTCCTGCCTCGAAGGCGGCTATTCCTTGAGTGCGCTGGCGCGCAGTGTCGAGGGGCATATCCGGGTGCTGGCTGATGTTTGACGAGCGCTTCACTGATCTCGATGCCTGGCTGGCGGCCCTGGCCCGGCCTTCCGCCCTGATGGAATTGGCGGCCTTGCTGGCCTGCGGCGGGCTAGCCTGGGCGCTGGCCGCGCTGATTCGCCGGGCTTTGGGTTCGAGCGACAAGGCCTCAATCCTGTTCGGACGGCGCATTCTGGACGGTGTCCTGTTCCCGCTGCTGCTGCTGTGCCTGGCTTACGTGGCCAAGGCATTGCTGGCACGCTCGCTGCCGCTGGCGGTTTTCAAAATCGCGCTGCCGGTCTTGATCTCCCTGCTGGTGATCCGCCTGGGGGTCAAGGTGCTGCAGGCGGCGTTCAGCGAGACGCCCCTGGTGCGCTTGCTGGAGCGCAGCATTTCGTGGCTGGCCTGGCTCGCGATGGCCTTGTGGGTGAGCGGCCTGCTGCCGCTGATTCTTGAAGAACTTGATCAGATATCCTGGAAAGTCGGCGGTGCATCGTTATCGGTGCGCAATGTCATCGAGGGTGTACTGACGGCGGGTGCGGTGCTGATCTTCACCTTGTGGATTTCAGCCGCGATCGAGGCACGCCTGCTGCGCTCGGCGACCGGTGGCGAGTTGTCCCTGCGCAAGGCGGTGAGCAATGCCACGCGTGCATTGCTGATGTTTGTCGGTCTTCTGGTCGCGCTGTCGGCGGTCGGCATCAATCTGTCGGCGCTGTCGGTCCTTGGTGGTGCCGTCGGTGTCGGCATCGGTTTTGGTCTGCAGAAGCTGGCCGCCAACTACGTCAGCGGTTTCGTCATTCTGGCCGAGCGCAGCATGCGAATCGGTGACAGCGTGCGGGTCGACGGGTTCGAGGGCAGCATCACGCAGATCAATGCCCGCTACACCGTGATCCGATCCTTGACCGGGCGCGAATCGATCGTGCCCAACGAAATGCTGATCACCAGCCGGGTCGAAAACCTGTCCCTGGCGGACACCCGGGTCTGGCAGTCGTCAGTGATTTCGGTGGCTTACGACAGCGATGTGGCGCTGGTGATGCGCCTACTGACACAGGCCATGCTGAACCAGCAGCGCGTGCTGCGCGAACCCGCGCCCTCGGTCGCGCTGTCTTCCTTTGGTACCGACGGGCTGGAATTCACGGTTGGCTACTGGATCGCCGATCCGGAGAACGGAAGCCTGAATCTGAAATCACTGATCAACCTGGACATTCTGGCTTTGCTGCGCGAGCACCACGTCGAGATACCGTTTCCGCAGCGCGTGGTGCATACGGTTGCGGCGCCGGCAAGCGGAACGGCGAGCGCGAATACCTGAAAAATTACAATGCTGGCGCCTACAAGGTGCTGCCGCCAAAGCGGCGTTCGCGCAACAGGTACCAGTTGATGGCCCGGTCCAGTTCGTCGGGCGTAAAACTGGGCCACAGCACATCGGTGAAAAAGAGCTCGGTGTAGGCCATCTGCCAGAGCATGAAGTTGCTGATGCGTGACTCGCCGCCGGTGCGGATCAACAAGTCGGGGTCGGGTGCGTAGGACAGTCCGAGATGCGCGCTCAAGGTGGTTTCATCGAGCGTTTCGACTGACTCGCCTGGGTGGGCCGCCTGCCATGACTTGACCGCCTGGACGACATCCCAGCGGCCACCGTAATTGGCTGCGACCGTGAGCGTGATGGTCTTGTTGTTCTCGGTCTTTTCCTGTGCCTCGCGGATCAGGGCCTGAATGCGCGCGCTGAAACCAGTGATGTCGCCCACCACTTTCAGGCGCACGTCTTTGGCGCTCATGTCCTTGACTTCTTTTTGCAGGTACAACGCCATGAGACCCATGAGACTGGAGACTTCGTCCTGCGGGCGCTGCCAGTTTTCGGTGCTGAAAGCGAACAGGGTGAGAAATGGCACGCCCCGGTCGGCGCAGGCTTGCACAATGCTGCGCACCTGCCGCGCGCCGCTGGCGTGACCAAGCGCCACGGGCACGCCGCATTGCTTGGCCCAACGGCGATTGCCATCCATGATGATGGCAATATGCTGTGGAACGGGTTTGTTGGCGGAAGATTGATCGATGGACACGCACGGGCCTTTTGCTTGCGTATTTTTTTGATCGTCAAGTGTACTTGACGCGATGTTCTAGTCTTTGGGCGTGAAACTGATGACCAGCGGGCTGATGACGCGTCCGTCGATGTCGCGCGGAAGCGTTTCGGTCTTGTCGATGGCGCGCAACACCGCGTCATCCCAGGATTTGACACCGCTGGGGTGAGTCAGCTTGCGGCCGACAATCGTGCCGTCGGGGGCGGTGACGACTTCCACCTCGGCTTTCGGATTGCCCGCCACGTCGTCAGCGAAAACGATGTTGGGTTTGATGCGGGCGCGAATCCTGCCTGCGTAGCTGTCAGAAGGGCCGGAAGAACGCAGTGCGCTGCCGGAGGATGTGGGCGCACCAGTGGCACCAGCCAGCCCGGCGATGCGCTTCAGATTGGCCTGACGCTGCGCTTCGGTTTGTTTGGCGGCCTCCTTGCGTTGGGCCTCCTGTTCGGCTTTCTTCTTTTCTTCAGCCGCCTTTTTTTCCTGTTCGCGCTGGGCTTGAAGACGCTTTTTCTCCAGCAACAACTTTTCCTGCTGCAATTTTTCCTGCTTTTGTTGTTCCAGACGCTGCTTTTCGCGCTCCAGGACGATGCTGGCATCTGGCGGCAGGGGCTGGACTTGCGGTGGCACAGGCCGCGTCGGTGCCGGTGGCTCGGGTGGCACCTCAATCAATTGGGGCGCGGCCTGTTGCGGCACGGCCGACCACAACTCGGCCTCGACAGCGATCTGTACCGTATCGCGCTTCCACTGCACGCCCCAGGTCAGGGCTGCGAGCAAAAAGGCGTGCGCCAGCATCGCCAGCCCGAGCGAGCGCAGCACGCCTGGCGTTGGCGGCGGGGCGAATTCCAGGCGATTGGTCGCGGCGTCCATGCGCAGCCCCTAGTTCGCCAATTGCACTGACAGGCCGACGCGCTGTACGCCAGAGCGCTGCAGGCTGTCCATGACCTTGACCACGGCCTCATATTTGACGTTTTTGTCGGCGCTGATGACGACGGCGGAATTGGGCACGCCGGATTGGGCATTCTTGACCGCAGCGGCGACATCCTTGAGGCTCAGGGAAGTGGATTTCTCCTTGATCTTCATCTCGATGGCTTCGTCTTTGCCGATCACAATTTGAATCACCTGGTCGGGCTGCCTGGCGGCCTTGCCGACGCTGGGCAGATCGATCACGCTCGGCGAAATCAGAGGCGCGGTGACCATGAAGATGATCAACAGCACCAGCATGACGTCGATGAACGGCACCATGTTGATCTCGTTGATGGTGCGCCGACCGCGCCCCCGGCTGACTACGTGTGCCACGTTCGCACTCCTTTCACTTGCCAGAGGCCGACTGCGCGCCGACATTGCGCTGCAGGATATTGGAAAACTCTTCAATGAAGGTTTCCAGCCGGATCGCGATACGGTCAATGTCGCGCGCGAACCGGTTGTAGGCGATGACGGCGGGAATGGCGGCAAACAGACCAATGGCTGTCGCCACCAGCGCTTCGGCAATGCCTGGGGCGACGGTGGCGAGTGTGACCTGCTGCAGGGATGCCAGCCCGGTGAAGGCATGCATGATGCCCCAGACCGTGCCAAACAGGCCCACATACGGCGACACCGAGCCGACAGACGCCAAAAACGACAAATGCGTTTCGACCACATCCATTTCACGCTGGAAGCTCGCGCGCATGGCACGGCGGGCGCCGTCCATCAGTGTGCTCACATCGGTGATGCGTCTCTCACGCAGCTTTTGATATTCGCGCATGCCGCTGGCAAAAATGCGCTCCATCGGCCCGGAATTGCGCGCGTTTTGAGAGGCGGCTGCAAACAATTCATTGAGGTTGGTGCCGGACCAGAACTCGCGCTCAAAAGTATCGTTCAGCGACTTGACCCGTCCGAGAGAAAACAGCTTGCGAAAAATAGCCGCCCAGCTCGCCACGGAGATGAACATCAGCAGCAACATCACCAATTGCACAACCAGACTGGCATTGAGCACCAGATGGAGGATCGACAGGTCTTGGTTCATTTCATGGGTTCCAGAAAGGCTTGCAGTCGCTTGACCGCTTCCTGCAATTGCGGCATTGAACTGGCAGTGGAAAAGCGGATGAAGTTGTGCGCATTGGCGACGCCGAAGTCGCGCCCCGGCGTGACCGCCACATGGGCCTTGTGCATGATCTCATAGGCCAGATCCCAGCTGTCCTTGATCTTGAGCGCCTGGCAAATTGCCGAGCAGTCGGCCCAGGCATAAAAAGCGCCATCGGGCATCACCGGAACGATCATGCCCAGGGCATTGAGTGCCGGAATAAAGTAGTCACGCCGGGCTTTGAACTGGGCCCGTCTGCGCTCGTATTCGGCCAGGCTTTCGGCTTCAAAGCAGGCCAGCGCGGCATATTGCGAGATCGTGCTGGGGCAAATAAACAGGTTCTGTGCCAGGCGCTCGATAACCGGCACCAGCGGCTCTGGAACCACCATCCAGCCGAGTCGCCATCCGGTCATGTTGAAGTACTTGCTGAAACTGTTGATGCTGATGATCTGGTCGTCGATGGCCAGCGCGGTCTGACCATATTGAGCGTCAAAACTCAAACCAAGGTAGATTTCATCGACCAGCGAAATGCCACCCTGGCGACTGACTACCTGATGAATGCGGCGCATTTCGTTCGGGTCGATGGAGGTCCCGGTCGGGTTCGAGGGTGAAGCCAATAAAACACCACGTGTCTTGCCGCACCAGGCGGCTTGGACTTTGTCGGCGCTGAGTTGAAAACGCTCGGTGGCCGATGTCGGAATCAGGACTGCAGTGCCGTCCGCGGCAGTGACAAAGTGCCGGTTGCAGGGGTAACTGGGGTCGGGCATCAGGATTTCGTCGCCCGACTCGATCAGCGCCAGGCAAGCCAGCTGCAATGCAGCAGAGGCGCCGGCCGTGACCACGATGCGGCTGGCTGGCACCGTCACCTGGAAGCGTGTCAGATACCAGTCGCTGATGCGCTCGCGCAACTGCGGCATGCCGGTGGCCTGCGTGTAGTGGCTGAGACCGTCGCGCACGGCTTTAACGGCGGCCTCCTGCACCAGCGCCGGCGCGGTAAAGTCGGGCTCACCGATGTTCAGAAAGATCATCGGCGACTCGCTGTGGGCGACCTCCCGGGCCAATGTAGCGGCAGCCTTGGCGACCTCCATCACGTAAAAGGGTTCGATGCGCCGGGCCCGAGCGGAAATCTTCATGAGCCCGATGTTCTCCGGTCGGCATCGACTTCAACTGCGCGCAGGCGCGGGGCAAGACCGTTGAGTACCGCGTTGACATACTTGTGGCCGTCGGTGCCGCCGAACTCTTTTGCGAGCTCAATGCATTCATTCAGAACCACGCGCCAGGGCACATCCAGGCAGTGTTTCAGCTCGTAGGCGCCAATCCACATGACCGCGTGTTCAATCGGTGAAATCTCCGCCAGCTTGCGATCCAGCAGCGGCACGATGAGCGCGTCCATTTCGGTCGCCTGCTCCGCGCAGCCGTGCAGCAGCAGCTCGAAGTGCGCTGCGTCGGATTTGGAAAACCCGGCCAGATCACGCGTGAAGGCGTCAATCTCGGACACCTCGTTCTTGCCTACCAGCTTTTGATACAAGGCTTGCAGCGCGAATTCGCGGGCCCGCGAACGACCCGATTTGCTGCCCGCCTTGCGTGCACCGGTGTTGGTCAAGCCGGTACGGGGCTGTCGGGGTGGCCGACCGGCAGCCGGTTTGGGATGGAGATCAGTCATTAAATTTCTTCCAGCAGGTTGGCCATTTCAACGGCAACGCGGGCGGCGTCGCGTCCTTTTTCGGTTTGACGGGCGATGGCCTGTTGCAGATTCTCGGTGGTCAGGATGGCGTTGGCGACCGGCAATTGGTAATCAAGTGCAACACGGCTGACACCTGCGCCGGATTCATTGGCGACCAGTTCAAAGTGGTAGGTTTCACCCCGAATAATGCAGCCCACGGCAATCAGGGCGTTGTACTTCAATTTTTCCGCCAGCGCCAGCAAGGCCACCGGGATTTCAAGTGCCCCCGGCACCTGCACCAGATCGATGTGTTTCTCTGCTACGCCGAGCAACAGCAATTCAGCTTTGCAAGCCTGCACCAGTGCGTTGGTAATGGTTTCATTAAAGCGCGCCTGAACGATGCCAATGGCCAATTTTTTTCCGTTCATGCGGCTGTTTGTGGAGTCCAGCGTTCCCTGGTTTGCGTTGAGCATGGCTGTTTACTTGGTGATATATCCGACAATTTCGAGGCCATAGCCGGTCATGCTGGGCATGCGCCGCGGGTTGCCCATGAGCTTCATCTTGTGCACGCCGCATTCACGCAGAATCTGCGCGCCAATGCCGTAGCTTCGCAGGTCCATGCGGCCGCGTTCGGGGCCGTGGCTGGCTTTGGCCGTGCCGTCAAACTGTGCCAGCAGTTGGCTGGCGCTTTCGCCGCAATTGAGCAGCACCACGACCCCTTTGCCTTCCGCGGCAATGCGCGCCAGGCTGACGTCCAGGCTCCAGGAGTGCATGGTGCGGCTGACTTCCAGCGCGTCCAGTACCGACAGCGGCTCATGCACACGGACGGCGACGGTGTCGCCCGGCTCCCACTGGCCCTTGACCAGCGCCAGATGCACGCCATGCGCGGTCTTGTCCTTGAAGGCGTGCAGTGTGAATTCGCCGAACGCGGTGTTGAGCGGGCGCGTGCCCCATTTTTCGACCAGAGACTCGACCCGGCTGCGGTGTGCAATCAGGTCGGCAATGGTGCCGATCTTGAGCCCGTGGACGGCGGCAAACAGTTGCAGATCGGGCAGGCGCGCCATCGTGCCATCGTCCTTCATGATCTCGCAGATCACGGCCGCTGGCGTGCACCCGGCCATGGCGGCCAGGTCGCAACCGGCTTCGGTATGACCGGCGCGTATCAGCACGCCGCCTTCAACTGCCTGCAAGGGGAAAATATGACCGGGTTGCACCAGGTCATCAGGTTTGGCGTCTTTGGCGACAGCGGCTTGCACAGTGCGGGCGCGGTCAGCCGCCGAGATGCCGGTCGTGACACCCTCGGCGGCTTCGATCGATACCGTGAAGGCAGTGCCCTTTTTGTCGCCATTGCGGGTCGTCATCGGGTGCAATCTCAAGCGTTCGCAACGCTCGCGGTCGAGCGTCAAACAAATCAGGCCGCGGCCGAAGCGCGCCATGAAATTGATCGCGTCGGCACTGACGTGTTCCGCCGCCATTACCAGATCACCTTCGTTCTCGCGGTCTTCTTCATCCACCAGGATCACCATGCGCCCGGCGCGCATTTCGGCCACGACGTCTTCGACTGAGGAAATGGCGACGGGGGAGGGGGCTGTCATAAAAAAATCTTTCGCAAATTATTGGACTAGAAACTAGAGATGGACGCCCTGAGGGTCGGCCTTGAGCATGCGCTCCACATAGCGGGCGATCAAATCGATCTCCAGATTGACTTGTGAACCCGCCTGGAGCGAGCCCAGCGCCGTGTTTTGAACAGTGTGCGGAATCAGGTTGATGCTGATCTCGCAACCCGCATCCAGGTCCTGGATCGTATTCACCGTCAGGCTGACGCCGTTCAGTGTGACTGAGCCCTTGTAGGCCATGTATCTGGCCAGCACTTTTGGGGCCAGCACGCGCAGGGCCCAACTTTCACCGGCCTGGGCAAAATGCGTCACTATGCCAATGCCGTCCACATGGCCCGACACCAGGTGGCCACCCAGGCGGTCATTGGCGCGCAGGGCCTTTTCCAGGTTGATGGCGCCGACCTGTGCCAGGCCTGCGGTCTTGTCCAGCGACTCGGCAGAAATGTCGACCGTAAACCGGCATTGCGGCGCATCGAGCGCGGTGACGGTCATGCAGGCACCGTTGAGCGAAATGCTGTCGCCCAGGCCGACGTCATCCAGGTAGCCGGGCGGGCACTCAATCGTCAGGCGCTTGCCATGGGCCGAAGAGCTGCCGAGGGCATGAACGGCGGCGATGCGCCCCATGCCAGAGATGATTCCAGTAAACATGGGCGTATTTTCGCAGGGAATGACCGCAGCTCCGGCGCGCGCCGCAAAAAGGGCCTTCAAGGCGAAATTCAGGCTTTACCGAAGCTGGGCACGATACTTCGGCGGAATCATGCTCATCGTGCTGGTTTTGTACAAGGGGTAATCGTACTTTCGGTGCAGATTGACACGCTTTGCGAAACAATCTCTATACAAATCAACAATTTAGAAGACAGTCATTTTTTCAAGAGTCATGGTTTTGGTGCAAATTGACACGGTTACGGTTTTTGACGCCGTTCAACTTGCCCGTATTACCCGCCTGATCTTGGCCCTTTTACATCGCTGTCGGATTGCCTCGTTCCTCAGGACTTCACCTTCTTGGCGGCCACCTTGCGCGTCGGCTTGGTCAACGCCTTGTCAAGATGGGCACGCAATTGGTCGCCGGCGGCACGGGCCTCGGTCAAGGCCGCTTCCGCACCGCTCAGCTTTTGGCGAACTTGCATCAACTCGCTCTCCAGCTTCTGGACGCGCGCGCTGTGCCGTTCGGCCTCTTCAGCGGCCGACCGCCTGTGCTGCTCCAACTCTTTTTGCAGCTTGGCCAACGCTGTACGCTCCCGATCGACATCCAACAAAACCCGGCGAAGGTCTCCCTGGTGCCGTTCTTCGGCTGACTTGACGGCCTCCCGTTGCTGGGCAAGCTGCTTCTCAAAGCCCAGTCGCGCCTCCTCCAGCGAATGCTGAAGTTCACGCCGCTGCTGCTCTGCCTGCGCAATCTGGGAGTCCAGCGCCGCTCGCGCACCTTGCTCGCGCGCCAGATCATGTTCGAGTTGGTGCACGTGGGTCTGGCTTGAAGTCAGCTCATCTCTCACTCCGGACAACGCCTGCTCGGCGGCGGCAGCTCTCTCTTGTGCCGCCTCCATGGCGGCGGTCACTTGGATTACCGACGCCTGGGCCTCGCCGCGTGCAGCAGCAAGGTTTGCGTCGGCGAGTGCTTGAGCACGCTGCCACAGCGCACCGATCACCTCGCCGGCGGCGTCGCGCAATTCCTCGGGTAGATCGGGGTGCTCGATGCGCACGCGGCTCTTTTCGCGAAGCGTGGACCAGAAGTTGGAGAGCGCTTCGCCAGGCGCGCTCATGCTGCCTTTTCGCACCAACTGGTACAGCTTGTTGGCCGTGGGGGTGATGCCGTGACGGAAGAACAGCAGTACACACACTTCGCGGTACAGATCCTGGGTGTCGCTGTAGCGCTCGCGAAGGGCCTCGATCTCCCCTTGGAGGCGACGATCTTCGGTGGTCATAGTGTCTTCAGCCATACATTCCTCCCTTTCTTTGGCTAATATTACAACGTAATACGTTATAAAGCACGAGTTATTTATTTTGCTTTTGACATTATTGGTATAGTGTCAAAATATCCGCAAACCCACCGTTTCCAGATGAATCAGGTCCTACGACCCTCTGAAACACCGCCATCCTCGTCGATTTGCCTGGTTGCGCCGGTGCCCATCGAGCGGCTGGTCGTGGTCGATGCCCTGTGCGGGCGCGATGGCTCTAACCGCTCGCGCGCTGGTCACCGCCAGATCGCCGCCGACACCGATCATGACGCCTTGCTCGCCTGGCTGGCGCGCTACAGTGACAGCGCCAACACCTTTGCCAACTGTCGCAAGGAGGCCGAGCGCCTGTTCTTGTGGTGCCTGGTCGAGCTGGGCAAGCCGCTGTCCTCAGTGACGCACGAGGATCTGCTGCTGTACCAGCACTTCCTGGGCGACCCCCAGCCCACCGATCGCTGGGTGATGGCTGCGGGCCGCAAACTGCCACGAAGCCACCCGGGCTGGCGGCCTTTCGCGGGGCCGCTGTCACCAGCGAGCCAACGCCAGGCCATGGTGACGCTCAACTCAATGCTGTCCTGGCTGGTGCAAGCGGGCTACCTCGCTGGCAATCCCCTGGCGCTGAGTCGACAGCGCCGATCCAACGCACAGCCGCGTGTCGTGCGCTTACTGGAAGACGACCTGTGGGCGCAGGTGAAGGCGACCATCAATGCGATGCCGGTGACGACCTCACGCGAACTGGCGACTCAGGCCCGGGTGCGCTGGCTGTTCAGTCTGCTCTACCTTTGCGGCTTGCGCATCTCGGAGGTGGTGGGCAACACCATGGGCTGCTTCTTCTGCCGCAGCGACAAGGGCGGCGAGCCGCGCTGGTGGCTCGAAGTCACGGGTAAAGGCACCAAGATACGGCTGGTACCGGCGACCAACGAATTGATGGTCGAATTGGCCCGTTACCGTCGTGCGCTCAGCTTGGCAGCGCTGCCGCGAGAGCACGAGGCCGCACCGCTGTTGTTCCCAGTGTGGTGGCGCGCACCGCCGGACAATGCACAGCTGATCGACTGGCCCCAAGCAATGACTCGCGCCGCCGTGCACACAATCGTCAAAAGCGTGTTCGATGCCACTGCCCACGCACTGCTTGCAAAAGGCCAGGCGTTCGAAGCGCGAGCCGAACGGGTGGGAGCGGCCTCTGCGCATTGGCTGCGCCACACCAGAGGATCGCATCTGGCCGACGACATCGACCTGCGCCATGTGCGCGACACGCTCGGTCATGCGTCGATCAGCACCACCAGCATCTATCTTCATGTCGAAGAAGACCAGCGCCATCGCGCAGTCAGCGCGAGTCAGCGCCTCGGGTGGGACGAATAGACGGCGTGATCGCTCAAGCAGGAATTGTTCCGGACGCGCGAAACGGGTTCTTGATGGAAAACGTGGCACCGCCGGCCACGCTCGGCATCTTGACATTCAAGCCATCTTGCATGTCCTCGGTGTACAGGATCTCGCAGCCGCTGAGCCCAGCCGCCGCAACAATGTTGGCGTCATACAGTGAAAGTTTGTACTTCGCCATGAGCATCAATGCCACCTGATGCGTGCGTACGCTGAGGTCGAAGACCTGGCAAACGTCAATCAAGGTCTCTGTGAGTTCCACAACATCGACCAGCGGCATTGACCGCTTCTTGATCAGCACGTTGGCAAACTCATTGAGCACCTGGACACTGATGACCGAGTCGTCAGCAAGCAATTTTTCCACCGTATCAGCGCGCCCGCCAGCATCGACCCAGTAGAGCAGGACATTGGTGTCGATGAAGCACTTCATCTGGCATTAGCCTCGTCGCGATCAAACTTGAATTCCAGCGGAAAAGGCGAGCGGTAGCGACGCATGGCTTGCAAGCGATCAAGTTTGCTGGGGGCAACTTTGACTGTGAAAGTCATGGGCATCGTGACTTGAGCTGCCACCGGCACCAACTCAACCTCGTCACCCTCGGCAATGCCCAACTCCTGCACCAGCGTGCCGGGCAGGCGCACTGCCAGACTGTTTCCCCATTTTCCGATCTGCATCATTGGCTCCGAGTTGGATATCATAAGAAAATTGTATATCCAAACGAGATTTCTGAACAGGGATAAATCAGCTGCTGGTGTCGGCGTCGGTCTTACCCTGCAACCTTCCAGCGCGCTCTTTTCGCCTTGGGGTCAACCAAGACAAAGTCAGCTGTATTCTTCTTGCGTAAGACATAGTAAATCGCCAAGCGAACACTGGCCTCCTCAGTGGCAGACAGGGACTTCTTCGCCAGCACTGCACGCACAATCTCGGATGGCGTCAACGGAGTGGCGCTCTCGCGTAGGACCTGCTGCATCAGCGTGCGGCATTCGCCCTCTGAAAACAAGGCTCCACTCCGCCTGGGTCCTTTTGGCGTCTTACCGGCGGTGCCCGCGACGGCGGCCATAGCCAAACGATCCGGTTGTGTGCGCCTCACTCTGCCCACACGCGGCCTGCTTCGTGTCCCAGCCAAGGAAATCTCTTCAGCCGAGAAAAGCTCCTGGATCGTGATACCTTGGCTGCGCAGGGTTTCCCGTATATTCGCGATCATCAATGCACGACTTTCTCTGAGCATGCGCTTGGCATTGGAGAGCTGTACCAGCTCGGCAAACTCCTCCTCGCTCATGACACCATCGACCGCCTTGACGGCAAGCTCGCGCAACCTTGTTTCGTTATCAATCATGGGACGCCCCTTCTTTGCCTATGTAGTGGCGCTTGGCCTCAAATGCGGCTTTATATCGTGGCTGCGGATGTGCCGGACAAGTCGGTCGAGTTCCACCTTGCCGGCATCCGTAGCAAAGTATTGCTTGCCGGTCTCGGTAAAGTGACGTGCCAGGTTGGCTTCGAGCTGACCGTCGTCAAGCATCTTCAAGCCCTTTGGCAGATAGTGAGGCAGTCTTTGCCCCATGCAATATCGACTGGGCAATCCGTTGCTGCTGCCCAGGCTCACTTCCACAAGCACCACCCCTGATTTTTGCCGTACCCATGTGCCAGCACTGCCCTGGGCCCGCGCCGGCTTCGCACGTGCAACCCTGCGTCCAAGGGAACTGCCATTGGCTACCGCAGCCGCTATTTCATCAGCAGTGTAAAGCTCTTGTATCGGGATGCCATGACTCCCCAAAGTTTCACGCAAACCGGCGATCATTGCCGCACGATCTTCGCGAACTTTCTGCTTGGCCTTGGAGAGTTGTGACAATTCAACAAACTCTTCATCGCTCATGGTGCCTTCAATGGCCTTGAGGCTCAGTTCACGTAACCGAGTGTCGTTGTTAAACATGCTTGTACCTTATCTTTCTACATCACATAAAACGAAAACACAGTGTACAGTTTAGCATTTCACATTATTCATAGCAAACTGCAAAGCATGAAGCACACGACCATCGAAACATCTTTTGCAGCACCTAAAGATCGCACGCCTTCGACAAAACCACAAGAAATGCCATTCTATTCCAGGTGCGCCACTAATCCTAAGAGGTGTTAGCCATGTCGATTTTCGACTTTGGCTGCAAATGACATTGGCGCCGAAGGAGAATGCCTCATGTTTTCAATAGCTTGCGAACCAGTCGATTCCAAGCGGCAGGGAGTTGTCGAAAATGCACTTTCGACAATCGCCTGTCGTTAAAGTAACTCATTGATATATAAGCCAATTGATGTAAACCGCCATTATTGGTAGAAACAAAAGTCCTTTAAAATCAACGGTTTACATAACGTAGATTGTATACTTCATTGTGT